>NZ_JAFEVL010000062.1 GCF_016901135.1 Martinezella lusitana
AC
The DNA here is from genome assembly GCF_016901135.1 of Martinezella lusitana. Lineage (GTDB taxonomy): Bacteria > Pseudomonadota > Alphaproteobacteria > Rhizobiales > Rhizobiaceae > Rhizobium > Rhizobium lusitanum_D. The sequence continues at coordinate 3 of NZ_JAFEVL010000062.1, forward strand.
GTCGCTGCGATCGGCGGCCCGCCGGAAGATCCGATACACAAAACCCCATAGCTCAGAGACTGCCGACCGCGGGTTCCTGCATGAGAGGCTTTCGTACGCCTGACGGCACCCGAAACCCTTCACCAAAGCGGTCATCTATCGAAGGCGAGCCTACGTCCGCTTTTGGCGCGAAGCTGCCATTCCGCCAGGACCGTAATTGCTATCGAACCGCGAGCATGGCTAACCGATACGACAGCGCGTAAGGTGACCGACAATCACTGTCTGGCGCTCCGCCTCAAGCCGCAGCCGTGCGCCGCTTCATCCGCTCGCTGATGATGATGATAAACCCGGCGCTGAGGATGAGAATGGCGCCGATGAAGGTGTTGGCGCCGGGGATGTCTCCCCAGATCAGGTAGCCGAGCAAGAACGCCCAGACCAGCGACGTATATTCGAATGGCGCGAGCACCGAGACGGGCGCCTGCCGCATGCCTTCGAACAGCGCCAGCTGGCCGGCGCCGGCGATGATGCCGGTTAAGGCGAGCAGGACGATCTGGAAAGGCGTCGGCGTGTGCCAGTGGGCGATTGCCATGCCGGCGGTGAGGATGATGAACATGATGTTGGAGACGGCCATCTGGATATGGCTCTTCTCATGCAGCGCCGTCTTGCGCAGCAGCACCATGCCGCTTGCCCAGAGGACGGCTGCCTGCAGCGCCAGATAGACCGGCCAGGAGATCGACAGGCCAACGGGATTGGAGGCGATCAGCACGCCGCAGAAGCCGACCCCGACCGCCATCCAGCGGGCGAGGGTGACCTTTTCGCGCAGCACGATGGTCGCGAGAATGGTGCCGACGATCGGCGCGGCATAATAGAGCGTCGTCACCTCTGCGAGCTGCAGATAGGAGGCGGCCGAATAATAGGAAATCCAGGCAACCAGGATGATGATGCTGCGCAGGATCATCGGCTTGATGATCGGCGAGCGCGCCACCTTGCGGACCAGCGACGGGCCTTCGAAGACGAAGCAGCCGGCCAGGATGGTGCAGCTTCGAATGAACAGGACCTGCCAGACAGGGATGGAGGCAACGAGCAGCTTCACCGCCGAGTCATGGGCAGTGAACAGCATGTAGGCAAACACCGTAAGCAGGATGCCATAGCTGATGGGGTTTTTCACGGGGGCACCAAAGGGATGGCCCGACTCGGGCCGACTGAAGAATCTTTCAGGTCTCAACCGATAGGAGCCTACTTTTTCGCCGTCAATAGGACATTTTGCCAAGCCCTGCACATATGAATGATTTATTTGAGGTTGTGGCGTCTTTGCCTCCGCTTTAACAGAGGGAGACGAAATGTGACTGTTTCCGCTCTTTTCAATCGTTGCGATTTCAATCGATTTAAATAGACTGCGGCACCGATCGGGAGGGTTTTTTATGGACGATATGACGAGATTGGAGGGTCTTGAGGCGCGCAGGAGCGGATTCTTCACAAAACCGCGCGCGGCCGTTTCTCTGATGTTCTTGATCAACGGCTTCATGGTCGGCTGCTGGGCGCCGAAAATTCCGGAATTCGCCGAGCGGCTGCAACTGACGAAATTCGAGCTTGGCCTGATGATCCTGGTCTTCGGCGTCGGTTCGCTTGTCATGATGCCGCTTGCCGGCACGCAGATCGCGGTGCGCGGTTCGAGGGTCGTCGTCAGGGCGTTCGCGGTGCTGCTGGTGCCCATGCTTCTGGCTCTGACGCTGGCGCCGAACGTGTTGACGGCCGCCGTTGCGCTCTTCTTCTTCGGTGGCTTCATCGGTGCCATGGACGTGGCGATGAACGCCAATGCCGTATCGGTCGAGCAATCCATGCGCCGGGCGATCATGTCGTCCTGCCATGCCTTCTGGAGCCTGGGCGGCCTGCTGGGCTCGGCGATCGGCGGCTTCCTGATTTCGCATCTGGGCATTCTCGGCCATGCCGAGGTTTCGACCGTGCTGGCAGTCCTTTTCCTGATCGTTGCCTGGCCGATGGTTCTCGGCGACCAGCCGCATCCGGACGAGGCCAAGCCGAAGGCGCGGCTGCCGATGATCCCGCTGCCGTGGCTGCTCGGCATCGTCGCGCTGTTCTGCATGGTTCCGGAAGGTGCCGTGCTCGACTGGAGCGCGCTCTATCTCGGTCAGGAAAAGGGGGCATCGGTCATCCTGTCAGGCTTCGGCTTCGCCGCTTTTTCCGCCACCATGGCAACGATGCGCTTTGCCGGCGATTTCGTGCGCGATTGGCTCGGTGCGGTGAGGACGCTGCGCGTCTGCACGGTCTTTGCCATTATCGGCATGCTGACGGCGGCGTTGGCGCCGAATGCCGAGATCGCCATCCTCGGCTTTGCGCTTTGCGGCATCGGCATTTCCAACATGGTGCCGATCGCCTTCTCGGCGGCGGGCAACATTCCGGGCCTGCAGCCCGGCATCGCCATCTCCGTGGTCACCACGCTCGGCTATTCCGGCATGCTGGTGGCTCCCTCGGCGATCGGCTTTGCCGCCGAGCATATCGGCTTCTCGCCGGTGCTGATGGCGCTGCCGGTGCTGCTGCTCGTCGTGCTGGCGCTGTCGTCGCTGGCGCGCTACGCTGACGGCATCGGTGACAACAAGCAGTAATTTTGTCGCTTTTGCTCGGTATCGGCTAGATCCCGTCCGTTCAAAAGAGATGCCCGGAGCGGTTGACAACGACCGCTCCGTGATCCACCTGAAAGGCACCAGTTTTCCAAGGCCTGCGAGAGCTCTCCATGTCGTCTGCCAGTGATTTCGACCCGAAACCGCGCCGTTCCTCCGTTGCCGTCGATGTCGGCGGTGTAATCGTCGGCGGCGGCGCACCCGTGGTCGTCCAATCCATGACCAATACCGACACCGCCGATGTCGATTCCACCGTGGCGCAGGTGGCGGCCCTGTTCAAAGCCGGTTCGGAACTCGTGCGCATCACTGTCGACCGCGACGAGAGCGCTGCCGCCGTACCGAAGATCCGCGAGCGGCTGCTGCGTCTCGGCATGGATGTGCCGCTGATCGGCGATTTCCATTATATCGGCCACAAGCTGCTCGCCGATCATCCGGCCTGCGCCGAGGCGCTGGCGAAATATCGCATCAATCCCGGCAATGTCGGCTTCAAGGACAAGAAGGACAAGCAGTTCGCCGAGATCATCGAAATGGCGATCCGCTATGACAAGCCGGTGCGCATCGGCGTCAACTGGGGCTCGCTCGACCAGGATCTCTTGACCGCGCTGATGGACAAGAACGCCGCCGAGGGCTCGCCGCTGTCGGCTCGGCAGGTGACGCGCGAGACGATCGTGCAGTCGGCGCTGATCTCGGCCGATCTTGCCGAGGAAATCGGCCTGCCGCGCAACCGCATCATCCTGTCGGCAAAGGTCAGCCAGGTGCAGGACCTGATCGCCGTCTATTCCATGCTGTCGGAGCGTTCCGACCATGCGCTGCATTTGGGCTTGACCGAAGCGGGCATGGGCAGCAAGGGCATCGTCGCCTCGTCCGCCGCCATGGGCTATGTGCTGCAGCATGGCATCGGCGACACGATCCGTGTTTCGCTGACGCCGGAGCCGAATGGCGATCGCACCCGCGAGGTGCAGGTGGCGCAGGAGCTGTTGCAGGTCATGGGCTTCCGCCAGTTCGTGCCGGTCGTTGCGGCCTGTCCCGGCTGCGGTCGCACCACCTCGACCGTCTTCCAGGAACTGGCGCAGAACATCCAGAACGACCTCCGCAAGAACATGCCGGTCTGGCGTGAGAAATATCCGGGCGTCGAGGCGCTGAACGTCGCCGTCATGGGCTGCATCGTCAATGGACCCGGTGAGAGCAAGCACGCCGATATTGGTATCTCGCTGCCCGGCACCGGCGAATCGCCCGCCGCCCCCGTCTTCATCGACGGCCAGAAGGCGATGACGCTGCGCGGGCCGAATATCGCTTCGGACTTCGAAGCGCTGGTCGCCGACTATATCGAGAAGCGGTTCGGCCAGAAGAGCGTCGCGGCGGAGTGATCCGCCGCACAGTTTTCCTGGAATTGCTCTATATATTGCTCGTCAGCAGCTTGATGCCAGCGAAGCAATAGAAGCCGGCCATGGCGCCCTCGATCCAGCGGCGCGCGTTCCTGTAGATCTTCAGCGCATGCGGCGTCGAGAACAGCATCGCATAGCCCATGAACGCCACGAAACCTGTGACGCCACAGACGGTAATGATCAGCACCGCCACCGAAGCAGGCGCGCCCTGCGGCATGCCGAGCGCGATGATGGCGAGCCAGGCAAAGATCGCCTTGGGATTGGTGACGTGGATGCCGTAACCGCGCAGGACCAGCGACTTGAAGGTCGGAGCCTTTGTTTCGGTGGTAGCGGTCAGTACGTCGCCGCTTGCCCGCACGGCGCGAAATGCCTTGTAGGCGAGATAAAGCAGATAGATGCCGCCGAAGATCTTCAAAACCTCCAGTGCCATCGCGTAGGTCTGCAGCAGGGTGGCGAGGCCGGCGGCAGCTGCGATCGCCCAGGTCAGCGAGCCACCGAAGATGCCGAGCGCGAGGGTCATGCCCGCCTTGCGGCCGTGCGTCATCGATGTGCCGATGATGGCCATGATTGCCGGCCCAGGACTGACGACGGCGATGATATAGGCGATATAGGCCGGCAGGATCTGCGGCAGATAGGCAAGCGTCTCGCGCATGGAGAAAATTCCCGGGACGTTGGCTGGCGCGGACAATTCCGCGTCTACGGGCCAATTCGGCACGGGAATTTGTCATAAAACCTGCGGGAAATCACCCTCCGCTGCGGAGATTTTTGTCATGGTGACATTGGGCTGTTTCGAAAGGCCCATGCAACAGGGTGCTCTGGTGCAAGGCAAGCCACTCGGTCCGAGAGATTTCAGTTCCTGCGGTTCGCCACGAACCGCGCCGTTTCGACAAGCACATCCGCCTTGTCGCCGTAACCGGACAGCAGATCGGCTGCTTCGGTGACCAGCCTTGCAAGCGTCGTCTCGGCCCATTCCCGGCCGTGCAGCCCCACCAGCGTGCCCTTGCCGCGGGCGGCATCCTTGCCGGTTGCCTTGCCCATGGTGGCGGCATCGGCTGTCAGGTCGAGCAGGTCGTCGGCCAGCTGAAAGGCGAGGCCGATTTTTTCGCCGAAGGTTCGCAGGCGCCTTCGATCCTCGGCGCCAGCGCCGGCGATGATGGCGCCGGCCTCGCAGGCGCAGCGGATCAGCGCGCCTGTCTTCATCGCCTGCAGCGTCGTGATGCCGTTTTCGTCCGGCGTTTCTTTTTCCGCGGCAAGGTCGAGTGCCTGGCCGCCGGCCATGCCGCCGATGCCGGATGCCCGCGCGAGCGCAAGCACGAGCGCCATTTTCCGGTTCGCCGGCAGCTCCGTTTCCGGCGCGGCGATGATATCGAAGGCGTAGGTCAGCAGGCTGTCGCCCGCCAGGATCGCTGTCGCATAGTCGAAGGCGATATGCACGGTCGGCTGGCCGCGACGCAGGTCGTCGTCGTCCATCGCCGGTAGGTCGTCGTGGACAAGCGAATAGCAATGCACGCATTCGAGGGCTGCGCCGATCCTCAGAGCTGCATCCGCATTGCCGCCGAGAAGTGCTGACGACTCCATGACGAGAAAGGGTCTCAGCCGCTTGCCGCCATTCAGCACGCCGTGGCGCATCGCGCTCAGAAGCCGGGCGGGACGAACGATCTCATCGCCGAGGCTGGTATCGGCGAGAAGCCGGCTCAGCGTGGCCTCGATCTTGCCGGCATTCTCCCTGAGGCGCTGTTCGAATGAGGAATGGGTGCTGTCCATGGCCGCTGTTTGGCATGAGAGGCGGTTGCTGGCAACGAGAATTGTCAACAGCCGGGTGGGGAATTGCGTCGCACTCTGGTCATCGCTTTGTGTAGACGGTATGACGATTGCAGCATTCTGAGCGTTTCCCGGATGCGTGAAGAATGTTCCGGGATGGAGCGATCGTGGACGTCAGGCAATTGGACATATCGACTGATAGCGAGGGGGAAGCCGAGATGCCGCAACGGTTCTCGCTGTTTGCGCGCTTCAAGGACCGTCCTCTTTGGCAACGCATCGTCCTCATCCTGATCGGCTTGTTGCTGCTGCCCTATCTTTTCATCCTCCTTTACGTATTGCCGTTCGTACACCCGGTCTCGACCCTGATGCTGCGCGATGCCTTGACGTTTCAGGGATATGATCGCCGCTGGGTTCCGCTCGACCAGATAGCGCCGGTGCTGGTGAAATCGGTCATGGTCTCCGAGGACGGGCAGTTCTGCTTCCATGGCGGCGTCGATTGGGGTGAGATGCGGATGCTGGTCCAGGAGACGCTCCAGGGCAAATCCACGCGCGGCGGCAGCACGATCCCGATGCAGACGGTGAAGAACCTGTTTTTATGGAACAGCCGTTCCTTCGTGCGCAAGACGCTGGAGCTGCCGCTTGCGGTTTCCGCCTCCTTCGTCTGGCCGAAGCGCCGGATGATGGAGATCTATCTCAACGTCGCCGAATGGGGCCCCGGCATCTACGGCATCGAGGCGGCGGCGCGATATCATTTCAAGGTGCCCGCTTCCAAGCTCACCGCGCGCCAGGCGGCTCTTCTTGCGGTCTCGCTCCCCAATCCGATCGATCGGGTGGCGAGCAAGCCGGGGCGCGGCCTCAGCCAGCTCGCCTCGCTGATCCAGCGGCGTGCGAGGAATGCCGACGAATACATCAAATGCCTTTATGATTGAGATCAGAACTTGTCGTTCGATCGGCTGAGCGTCATCTGGCATTCTTGCTCATGACGTAAGGGCGGAGGATCTGCCAACCCCGGATCGGACATGCCCATGAATTTCGACGGTTTTTCTCCCGAGCTGCTGCAATATGCCAAGAGCCTGCATCCTGAGCCGCCGCGCCATCTCGGCACGCGCTACGATCTCTCCGGGGTCTTCCAGTACGAGCCAGGCAATACGATCGTCTGCCATGTGCCTGAGGGCTCGCAAACACAGCGTGCGATGGTAGCGGCACGGCAGAAGTACCTCGCGATGCCGGAAGCCCGGCAATTCACCTTCACGCCGATCTCCAGCCTGCATATGACGCTGTTCCAGGGGATCATCGAATATCGCCGCACACCGCCTCATTGGCCTGCGGATATTGCGCTCGACACGCCGATCGACGAGATGACCGAAATCATGCGCGAGCGCCTCAAGGCCTTTTCCATGCGTGATCCGTTCAAGGTGGCGGTGACGAAGGCGCGGCCCAGCGGTCTGGTGGTGGAGGGCGCCACGGAAGCGGATCGCAAGACGATACGGCAATGGCGCGACGCACTGGCCGATCTCCTCGGCTATCGCCATCCCGATCACGACACCTATGTTTTTCACATCACCTTCGCCTATGTCATCGAGCGGCTGTCGGACGAGGCGCTGCCGCGCTGGCAGGCGATGCTGGACGAGGTAGCGGCCGAGCTTCGCGCCGAGGTGCCCGTTCTCGAGCTGCGGCCACCGGCCTTCTGCTCGTTCGAGGATATGAACCATTTCGAGGAACTTCGCGTCCTCGAATTCCGGAGCTAACAAGGGAGCAGGGATCATGGACAAGCTGACCCTTTATATCGGCAACAAGAACTATTCATCCTGGTCGTTCCGGCCGTGGATCGCGCTGGAGGGTTGCGGCATCGCCTTCGAAGAGGTTCTGATCCCCTTCGATTTTCCGGGCGGCAATCCCAGCATTCGCGAGGTTTCGCCGACGGGCAAGGTGCCGATGCTGGTCCACGGTGGCTTCAAGGTCTGGGAATCGCTTGCCATCATCGAATATGTGGCCGAGCTTTTCCCTGATGCCGGGCTGCTGCCCAGGGACCTTGAGGCACGAGCGTTGGCACGATCCTACAGCATGGAGATGCTGTCCGGTTTCAGTGCTCTGCGTAATGCATGCCCGATGAACATGCGTCGTCCGGTGAGCTGCCCCGACCGGCTGGAAGGGGTCATGGAGGATGTGGCACGCATCGAAACCATCTGGCGCGAGGCGCGCTCCCGTTCCGGCGGGCCTTTCCTGTTCGGGGCGTTTTCGGGAGCGGATGCGATGTTCGCGCCGGTCGTCAGCCGCCTCGAAAAATACGATATCGTCACGGCCGCCGACACGCGGGACTATATGGCTGCCATGAAAGCGCTGCCCGCCTGGAAGAAATGGGAGGCGGCTGCGCTCAAGGAGACATGGATCGTGCCGGAGGACGAGGCCTGATCGCTGATTCAGCTCCGACATGTTCGAATCAGCCGCGGCGGGCAAAAAATGCTGGGAGGGACTGGTCAAAGCCCGACAAGCCATGTATAAGCCCGGCCAAATTCCGAAATTGATCCATGTCTGTTTCGGCCGCCTGGCTGGCCGCTGATATGTTTCGTCCGCAAAGTGGAGTAACGAAAAATGGCTGTACCGAAGAGAAAAACAAGCCCGTCCAAGCGCGGTATGCGCCGTTCGGCTGATGCGCTGAAGGCTTCGACCTACGTCGAAGACAAGAACTCCGGCGAACTGCGTCGCCCGCATCACATCGACCTGAAGACCGGCATGTATCGCGGCCGTCAGGTTCTGACGCCGAAGGAAAGCGCATAATTTCAGCGCTGCCCTTAGTGGCATGAATTAAAAAGGCTGGCGGTTTGCCGGCCTTTTTTCGTTTTGATCGGGTTGTATGGGTGGAAGAAAAGCCGCCTGTTTGTATGCCGCACCTCTGATACCCCCCTCTGTCCCTTTCGGGACATCTCCCCCACAAGGGGGGAGATCGTTGGGAGCTTGGGGGCCGTTACCCGTAAAACAACAAGCTATAATTTCAGCGGATTCGATGTTCGCTTGAGGCAAGGGTTGCCTGCGAGTTACTAATCTCCCCCCTTGTGGGGGAGATGTCACGAAGTGACAGAGGGGGTATGCGCTCTCCGCAAGTTCAGGGCCGGCTCTCATCCCGCCTCCGCCCTCCGGAACGTTGAAGAAGGGCGGGCACCTTCTCCCCCGAGGGGAGAAGGGTAGATTTCACAAGCTATCCAGCTTGCTCTGCATGGCGCGGAGCTGTTCCTTCAGCTCGTCGATATCCTTGGCCTCGGCCTTGCGGCTTTCCTTCGCCGGCGGCTTCATGAAGGGCGAGAACATCTGCATGGCCTGCTGGAACATCTCGGTGTTGCGGCGGACCTGTTCCTCGACCATCTGGATCGGCAGTTGCAGGTTTTTGCCGAGCGGCGTTTCGCCGAAGGCCCGGTTGATCTGCTCGCGCATCTGCACCTGTTGCTCTGTGAACGAACGCATGGAATGCTCGAGAAAACTCGGTACGACCATCTGCATCTGATCGCCGTAAAAACCGATCAGCTGGCGAAGGAAGGAAATCGGCAGCAGCGTGTTGCCGGTCTTTGATTCCTGTTCGAAAATGATCTGCGTCAGGACCGAATGCGTAATATCCTCACCGCTTTTTGCATCCTGGACGGTAAATTCCTCACCCTTCTTGACCATCTCCGCCAGGTCGTCCAGCGTCACGTAAGTGCTGGTTCCGGTGTTGTATAGGCGGCGATTGGCATATTTCTTGATTACGATCTGGCCCTCATTCTTTGCCATTATCAGTCTCCTGGCCCCGTCTGATTGTATGGAATACTCCTCCACCCCCGAGTGTAGACGCAAAAGAAGCTTGGTGACAATCGCTTTGTGCGATGCGGCAAGCCCTTTCCTTTGATTGCATTTTTTGAAGGCGGTGACAGCATTCGTGAAATGTGCGCGATGGAAATTCTTGCTGTTTGACTCAGGCGCAAAGCTTTGACAGTTTCGCCTCATATACTGTCCATTCTGTGAGGAGGCATCCATGAGCAGTTCATCCATCGTCGTCGCCAGCGCGGCTCGTACCGCCGTCGGCTCTTTCAACGGTGCTTTTGCGGCCGTTCCCGCGCACGAGCTTGGCGCCACCGCCATCAAGGGCGCGCTGGAACGCGCCGGCGTCGATGCCAAGGAAGTCGACGAAGTGATCCTCGGTCAGGTGCTGCAGGCCGGCGAGGGACAAAACCCGGCCCGGCAGGCTGCGATGAAGGCCGGCATCCCGCAGGAAGCGACCGCCTGGAGCGTCAACCAGCTTTGCGGTTCCGGCCTGCGTGCCGTAGCACTTGGCATGCAGCAGATCGCGACCGGCGACGCGAAGATCATCGTTGCCGGCGGGCAGGAATCCATGTCGATGGCCCCGCATGCCGCGCATCTTCGCGCCGGCACCAAGATGGGCGATATGAAAATGGTCGACACGATGATCAAGGACGGCCTGATGGATGCCTTCCACGGCTATCACATGGGTATCACGGCGGAGAACGTGGCGCGCCAATGGCAGCTTTCGCGCGAGGATCAGGATCAGTTTGCGGTGTCCTCGCAGAACAAGGCCGAGGCCGCGCAGAAGGCCGGGCGGTTCAAGGGCGAGATCGTTCCCTTCATGATCCAGTCGCGCAAGGGCGACGTCACCGTTGATGCCGACGAATATATCCGCCACGGTGCGACGCTGGACGGCATGGTCAAGCTCAGGCCCGCCTTCGACAAGGAGGGCACGGTAACAGCCGGCAACGCTTCCGGCCTCAATGACGGTGCGGCCGCAGCCGTGCTGATGACCGAGGCGGAAGCCTCGCGCCGCGGCATCCAGCCGCTCGCCCGCATCGTTTCCTGGGCAACGGCTGGCGTCGATCCGCAAATCATGGGCACGGGACCTATCCCGGCGTCCCGCAAGGCGCTGGAAAAGGCGGGCTGGTCGGTCGGCGACCTCGACCTCGTCGAGGCCAACGAGGCTTTCGCTGCTCAGGCGTGCGCTGTCAACAAGGATCTCGGCTGGGATACGTCGATCGTCAATGTCAATGGCGGCGCCATCGCCATCGGCCATCCGATCGGCGCTTCCGGCGCGCGCATCCTCAACACGCTGCTGTTCGAAATGAAGCGCCGTGGCGCCCGCAAGGGTCTCGCCACGCTGTGCATCGGCGGTGGCATGGGTGTTGCCATGTGCTTCGAGGCGTTTTGAAGCATCTCGCGCGCGGGGGCGCTCGAGGTGATCCTGAGCAAGGTTTTCCAGAAGAAGCGGTGAAGGCGGAGCGGGCGACCTGAAGAGCGGTCGTCCCGTCTCCGCAGCAACAAAGGGGAGTGGCACATGAGCAGAGTGGCATTGGTAACGGGGGGTACGCGCGGCATCGGAGCGGCCATTTCAATGGCGCTGCGCAATGCGGGCTACAAGGTGGCGGCAACCTATGCCGGCAATGAGGAAAAAGCGCGGGCCTTCCACGAGGTGACAGGCATTGCCGTCTACAAGTGGGATGTGACCGACTACGAAGCCTGCGGCAAGGGCATCGCCAAGGTCGAGCAAGATCTCGGTCATGTCGAGGTCCTGGTCAACAATGCCGGCATTACTCGGGACGCCATGTTCCACAAGATGACGCCGCAGCAATGGCAGGAGGTTATCAACACCAACCTCACGGGCCTGTTCAACATGACGCATCATGTCTGGCAGGGCATGCGCGACCGCAGCTTCGGCCGCGTCGTCAACATCTCGTCGATCAACGGCCAGAAGGGGCAGATGGGCCAGGCAAACTATTCCGCTGCCAAGGCCGGCGACCTCGGCTTCACCAAGGCGCTCGCGCAGGAGGGAGCTGCCAAGAACATCACGGTGAACGCCATTTGCCCGGGCTATATCGGCACGGAAATGGTGCTTGCTGTGCCGGAAAAGGTTTTGAACGAGCGCATCATTCCGCAGATCCCCGTGGGGCGCCTGGGCGAGCCCGAGGAAATCGCCCGCGTCGTTGTCTTCCTTGCCAGCGACGATGCCGGTTTCATCACGGGATCGACGATATCAGCCAATGGCGGCCAATTCTTCGCTTGAAGCCGATCTTCGTTATCGGTGGGATTGCCGGGCTCGCCCGGCAATCATCCTCGGCTTGAATTGGCCGATTGCCGCTGTCGCGGCTTGAATTCCAGGACGACGGCTTCCAGTGCCATCCGCCGTTTTTCCTTGTCACGCGCCCTTGTCGCGCAGACGAGCGCATAAAAACTGGTGCCAATGAGCGCGAACGCTGCAATGCTTGCGATGATTGCGGCCATGATGCCGTTCCTTTCTCAAAACACTGCTCCCTTCCCGCGATCGGTCGTCGCGGGAAGAGGATTGTCCTACAGGAGTTGCTCTCCGGGAATCCGGCGCAAAGAGCCTGACGGTCATGACCGACCGTCAAGTACGATCGGCCATGAGATGTCAGCCTGCCTCAGCGGCAACGAGCCTCGTAACGGCGGCCATAGCGGTCGCGGTAGATGCAATAGCCACGACGATCTTCCGACCGTCCGATAAGGTTGCCAACGACACCACCGGCGACAGCGCCGACGGCAGCACCGCCCCAGCTATGCGTGGCCACGCCGCCGATCAGCGCGCCGGTACCGGCGCCGATGGCTGTGCCTTTTTCGGTGGAGGTGCACGACGCTAGTGCGCCGACAAGCGCGATCGCGACGATGATCTTCTTCATGGTGTTAGCTCCCTGGTGTTTCGAGGTTTTCAACAATGATCTGAGATTAGATCCGACCCATCAATAGCAGAATGAGAACGATAACGAGAACAAGTCCGAGGCCGCCCGATGGACCATATCCCCAAGCCCGGCTGTAGCCCCAGCTCGGAAGTGCGCCGACCAGTAGCAGAATCAGTATGATGAGCAGTACTGTACCAAGCATGATGCGTCCTCCATGTGCGTCGCTCGAACATTCCGCCGGCGCGGGCTTACCGCCCGTCCGACAGCATGCTTCATGTGGCCCCGCTAATCCGTTTATGGCGAATTAGCGGAGTTCCTTGCGTTGCTGCCGTAGAAACTTTCTTCCGGGAAAATTGTTCCGGCTAAGAAATAAAAATACGCGAGTGCAATGAGCTCGATGTCCGGCAAAGGGTTAACGCGACCAGGTGATGTGATGGCGGAGCCGGCCAGGCAAGACTTATGCTTATGGTTAAAATTTGTTTAAAATACAATATGTTGCGGTGAACGAAACGGGAAAGCGATCATGTCTGTGATTCGTCGGCGATTCGTTCTGCATATGAGCCTTGGTTAACGTCGGGGTCGGCGGGGAAGGCGTTTGCGCTCGACGCTCGATCGGGAAGGAGCCTGCGCGGATCGCCGGAAAGTGGTGCGTCGCGGGTCCGATTGGTTAATGGGGACCAATTTGCGCATTGGCCGGGCGCGCGTGCCGTTCTTCATCTCGCGATGCATTTCTGTCCAGCTACTAGATATGGCCGTGAACAAACGAAATACGGAGACGAATCAGCGATTCGTCTCCGATTCGTTCCGGCTTTGGTCGAAGTGTTAATGGATACAATTACAGGGTGTATTTATTGATTCATTATATCTGAGCTCGCTGAAAGATTAATCGCAATCCCAGATTCGGGCCGAATCGCGGTCTCAACCATTCAGAGTCCTGCGTGTTTTCGACGAAAAGCCGCTATATATTGTAGAGAACAAAGGCAGAAACTACCGGAATCAGCGATTCGTCGCTGATTCGTTCGGGCTTTGGCCCAATTGTTAATGCGACGGCGCGCGCATCGGAAAATCCAGCATATTTACAAATGATTAACCGTAAACCCGCGTGAAATTTCGCCTCTCGTGAATTCACTGCTTGACTCCTCTTTCCGCGAAAAAGGTCATGAAAGTATGATTCAGTATTTGGTGGGATTCTGTGAATCGAAATCCATATATAGTGGTGAACGAATGAGGAACGACGCCGAGTCAGCGATTCGTCGCCGATTCGTTCCCAGGCTGTTCCCCAGTCGCCGGGACTCGCATGGGGTGCAGCGATAATGTATCTTTTGGTTGAGACTGCCGTTTATGAAATCAGCTGTTGCGGCCGCTGTTTTTTGATTCAGGTCTTGCCTTTGTCACATATGGTCGTCATCTGTTCTTCTCTTCAAGGAGGAGCTCGCTGATCGGAAGACGGTAGTTTCTCGCCCATGCACGGACCCATGACTCAAATCTCGCAGCCCATGATCCTGAGCGGACGCGGCGTAACCGCGGTGCTCGGACCTACCAACACCGGCAAGACCCATTATGCCATCGAGCGCATGGTGGCGCACGGCAGTGGCGTGATCGGCCTGCCGCTGCGGCTGCTCGCGCGTGAGGTCTATACGCGCGTCGTTGAGAAGGTCGGGGCCCAGCATGTCGCGCTGGTGACGGGTGAGGAAAAGATATCGCCGCCCAATGCACGCTTTTCGGTCTGTACCGTCGAGGCCATGCCGCGCGAGACGCGTGCTTCCTTCGTCGCCATCGATGAGGTGCAGCTCGCCGGAGATCTGGAACGCGGCCACATCTTCACGGATCGCATCCTGCATTTGCGCGGCCGGGACGAGACGCTGCTGCTCGGCGCCGGCACGATGCGGCCGATTCTCGAGCAGCTTCTGCCCGGGATTACCGTCCTCGAACGGCCCAGGCTGTCACATCTCTTCTATGCCGGGCAGAAGAAGATCACGCGCCTGCCGCAACGAACGGCGATCGTCGCCTTTTCCGCCGACGAGGTTTATGCCATCGCGGAGCTCATCCGCCGCCAGCGCGGCGGGGCCGCCGTCGTGCTCGGTGCGCTGAGCCCCCGCACCCGCAATGCACAGGTGGCGCTCTACCAGGAAGGCGAGGTCGAATATCTGGTTGCGACCGATGCCATCGGCATGGGCCTCAATCTCGACGTCGATCATGTCGCCTTTGCGCAGGATCGCAAGTTCGACGGCTATCAGTTCCGCACTCTCAATCCCGCCGAGCTCGCCCAGGTCGCCGGGCGCGCCGGGCGCCATCTGAAGGACGGCACTTTCGGCGTGACGGGCCAGGTCGATCCCTTCGACGACGAGCTGGTGCGCCGGATGGAGGGGCACGAATTCGACACGGTGAAGGTGCTGCAGTGGCGCAGCAAGCATTTCGACTTCGCCTCGATCGCCGCGCTGCGCGCCAGTCTCGAAGACGCGCCGCGCGTGCAGGGCTTGACGCGGGCGCTGCCTGCGGTAGACCAGCAGGCGTTGGAATATCTGTCACGCGATCTGGAGATTGCCGATCTTGCCAGCAGCCCGGCGCGGGTCGAGAAATTATGGGAGGCCTGTGCGCTTCCCGACTATCGGCGCATCACGCCCGCCCAGCATGCCGATCTTATCGCTACCCTCTTTTCCGATCTCGTGCGCTATGGCACGGTGAAAGAGGACTTCCTGGCCGAGCAGGTGCATCGTGCCGATCGGACAGATGGCGAGATCGACACGCTTTCGGCGCGAATCGCGCAGATAAGGACTTGGACCTATGTGTCGAACCGGCCCGGTTGGCTTGCCGATCCGACACACTGGCAAGAAAAGACGCGGGAAATCGAAGATCGATTGTCCGATGCGTTACATGAACGGTTGACGAAACGCTTTGTTGATCGCAGGACATCTGTGCTCATGAAGCGCCTGAGAGAGAATGCGATGCTGGAAGCTGAAATCAGTGTGAATGGGGATGTCTTTGTCGAGGGGCATCATGTGGGGCAGTTGACCGGATTCCGGTTCACGCCAATCTCGGGAACGGAGGGACCGGACGCCAAGGCTGTCCAGTCGGCTTCGCTGAAGGCGCTTGCGCTGGAGTTCGAGGCGCGTGCCGCCCGCATGCACGCGGCCGGCAACAGCGATCTTGCGATCAGCGCCGATGGCCTCGTGCGCTGGCTCGGCGATCCCGTGGCGCGCCTGTCGAGCAGCGATCATATCATGCGGCCGCGTGTCCTCCTGCTCGCCGACGAGCAGTTGACCGGCAATGCGCGCGATCATGTCGCCGCCCGCATCGAGCGCTTCGTGAACCATCATATCAGCACGATCCTGAAGCCGCTCGACGATCTCCAGCGCGCTGAGGATCTGCAGGGCCTCGCCAAGGGGCTGGCCTTCCAGCTGGTGGAAAATCTGGGCGTGCTCTTCCGCCGCGATGTCACCGAAGAGGTGAAGTCGCTGGATCAGGACGCGCGCGCCTCCATGCGCCGTTATGGCGTTCGCTTCGGCGCCTATCATATTTTCGTGCCTGCGCTGTTGAAGCCGGCTCCGGCCGAGCTCATCACCCTGCTCTGGGCGTTGAAGAACGATGGCCTGGACAAGCCGGGCTATGGCGATCTCATTCCGGTGCTGGCCGCCGGCCGTACCTCCGTTGTCACCGATCCGAGCTATGAGCGCATGTTCTACAAGCTCGCCGGCTTCCGCTTCCTTGGCAAGCGCGCGGTGCGCATCGATATTCTCGAGCGGTTGGCGGATATCATCCGCCCGCTGCTGCAGTGGAAGCCCGGCCAGGCTTCGCGCCCCGAAGGCGCCTATGACGGCCGCCGCTTCACGACGACGACGGCGATGCTCTCGATCCTCGGCGCGACGCTTGAGGACATGGAGGAGATCCTCAAGGGTCTCGGTTATCGTGCCGATCCCGTGAAGGCGGAGGAGGCGACAGCCTTCCTCGCACAGCAGGATGCGGTGGCGGCGCCGGCCGCGCAGGCGACGGAAGCTGCTGCCGAAAAGGCAGACCATGACGATGCCGACGCTGCCAGCGACGAGCCCGCCAAGGAGGCCGAATCAACCGCCGAAGAACCAGCTCCGGCTGCGGATGCGCCGACTGAGCCGGCGGTTGCGGCAACCGAAGCCACCGAAACCGAAACTGAGGCCGTTGCAGCCGAGCCGGTGGAGCCGAAGCCGGTTCTGCTTTGGCGTCTTGGCGGCCGCAGCGATCAGCAGCAGCGGCAAGGCGGGCGTGGTCACGGTGATCGCCGTGGCCAGCAGGGCGAGGGCCGCGCTCAGAACGGCAACCGCCGCACTGGCGAGCAGCAACAGCAGCCGAGCGGTGAGGCCAATCGCGAAGGCCGTGACAAGCGCGACGGTCGCGAAGCCCGTGGTGGCGACAAGGGTCCGCGCACCAATAATCGCGATGGTGGCCGTCCGCCGCATCAAGGTGGCCGCCCCGAGCGCAACGACCGCCAGGAACGCGGCGATCGCAATGACCGCAACAATCGGAACGACCGGAACAATCGTGGCGCGTCGCAGCCTTTGCGCTTCGAAGCCAAGCCGCCGCGCAAGGAAAAGCCGATCGATCCGGATTCTCCTTTCGCAAAGCTCGCTGCGCTCAAGGAGCAGATGAAGAAATAGGCTATGAAGGACGAGGGACAGACATTTTCCGGTTCGCGCCAGCGCATCGACAAATGGCTGTTCTTTGCCCGCATGGCGAAATCCCGCTCGCTGGCCCAGGTTTTTATACAGAATGGCAATGTGCGGGTGAACGGCGAACGGGTCGTACAGCCGAGCCACGGCATTAAGGCCGGCGACCGGATAGAGCTATCTCTCGAGCGGCGCGATTTGATCCTCATCGTGCGTGCACCCGGCGAACGCAGGGGGCCTTTTGAGGAAGCCAAGCTACTCTACGAGGACCTGACGCCGCCGCCAGATGAGACAAAACGCCTCACGGCTTTCGAACAGGCCTTGCGGGCGCCGGGCAGCGGCAGGCCGACGAAACGCGACCGGCGCGCCATCGACCGCCTGACCAAGGACGAGGATTAGAAAACTCTGCCTGCCCCGGACGGTTTTCAAGATTGTTTGTCCTTGAAATTAGCTTGCAAAGTCGATACCTCACCATCAACCTGCCGGTAACCAGCCGGACGGCACGGGTGCTCCTTTGGCATTCGTCTGTTCGTTCGGCACCGCGGGAGGGCGCGACGTTCCAGGTTGCGCATCCGCGGAAAACTAGAGACATTCCTGGAGTGCTTCATGACATATGTCGTGACCGACAATTGCATCCGCTGCAAATACACCGATTGCGTGGAAGTCTGCCCCGTCGACTGCTTCTACGAGGGCGAGAATTTTCTCGTCATCCATCCTGACGAATGCATCGATTGCGGCGTCTGCGAACCCGAATGTCCTGCCGAGGCGATCAAGCCCGATACGGAGCCGGGCCTCGACAAGTGGCTGAAGATCAATACCGAATATGCGTCCATCTGGCCGAATATCACGGTAAAGCGCGATCCACTGCCGCAAGCCAAGGAAATGGACGGCGAAGAGGGCAAGTTCGAGAAGTATTTCTCGGCGAACCCCGGCGCGGGCGACTGATCGAAAGCCGTGACAGGCTGCCGATAAAGGTGTAGTCGATATCGCACGGAACGAATCATTGCCGTTGGGCCGCGTGGGCTGTCAACGTGGCCTTTTTGGCGCGCGTGAAGCAAATTATTGATTTCCTCAGATTTTTGTGATAGCTTGCCTACACTGATCCACAGCGGCATTTCGCATGCCCAAAACCATCACGAAAGCAAATTACCAATCCGTACGCGGTTTCCTTGACATATCAACGTTTTGAGTTGTCGGGTCTGGGATCGCGATGGAGGGGTTTCTTTTGCATGAGTCTGGCTGGACCAGGATGAAGTCACCCGACGGTGCTTCCGTCTCATCCGGGCCTGACTGACCCGGCGCCGGCCCTCACCGGTGCGTAACAGGGAGTTTTTGAAAAGAATGACGACCCAGCAGAAAAAACCTTCAGCAGCACGCCATGGCTTCAAGACTGGTGAATCGATCGTATATCCCGCTCATGGTGTTGGTACGATCACCGCGATTGAAGAGCAAGAAGTCGCAGGCATGAAGCTTGAGCTTTTTGTAATCGACTTCGAAAAAGACAAGATGCGTCTGAAGGTGCCCGTGGCCAAGGCCATGAGCATTGGCATGCGTAAGCTTTCCGAGACGGATTTCGTCGAACGGGCGCTTAAGGTTGTCCAGGGCAAGGCTCGCGTCAAGCGTACCATGTGGTCGCGTCGCGCTCAGGAATATGATGCCAAGATCAATTCCGGCGATCTGATCTCTATCGCTGAGGTGGTTCGCGATCTTTATCGTGCCGAGAATCAGCCGGAACAGTCTTATTCCGAACGTCAGCTCTATGAAGCCGCGCTCGATCGCATGGCGCGCGAAATTGCTGCCGTAAACAAGATGTCGGAGACCGAAGCCGTTCGCCTCGTCGAAGCCAATCTCAACAAGGGTCCCAAGCGCGGCAAGGTCGTCGAAGAAGACGATTCCCAGGACGAAGCCGCATAAGGCCAGTGCCAGATACTGCTTCAAAAAACCCGGCCATCGTGCCGGGTTTTTTCTTTGGAACCTTTTTCCGTTTGCCGCGTTTAAGGCTCGTGTTGGCGGTCGGTGCGGGTTCCTTCCTACGGGTGAGTTTTCTCGACTGGCTGTTTCATTGACGTTCACGAGGACCGGCCTATGCGTTTTCATTCGAAGCTCCCCGGCGATCTGAAGATGCTTCAATCGTCAGATTCGTTCGCTGATATCGAGTTAGACTAGTCATCGATTATCCGGCGAGCCGGAGATTGGTCTCCAATTGCATTTCACTCATTGATTTTCATCCGAGCGGGGATGTTCGGAAACGATGCTTGCTGCCCTTTTCGTCGACCGCGGCACAGAGACGACTTGAGGCCGAACCCAGGAGATGCATATGACGAATATGTCTGCAGATCGGCGCATGATTAAAGTTGCGATGGCTGCTCCATATCTAGATCGTGATGAAGAACATGATCTCGCCATACGTTGGAAGGATCACGACGATCGCGGCGCCCGCAATCAGATCGCGACCGCCCATATGCGCCTTGTCATTTCGATGGCAGGCAAATTCCGGAATTTCGGACTGCCGATGAGCGATCTCGTGCAGGAAGGTTACGTCGGCTTGCTGGAAGCTGCCGCCCGCTTCGAGCCGGAGCGGGAAGTGCGCTTTTCGACCTATGCCAGCTGGTGGATCCGCGCGTCGATCCAGGATTATATCCTGCGCAACTGGTCGATCGTGCGCGGCGGCACGAGTTCGGCGCAGAAGGCGCTGTTTTTCAATCTCCGCCGTCTGCGCGCCAAGCTCGCAAGAAGCAATTCGAGCATTACCGTTCAGTCTATTCACGAGGAAATCGCCGTCACGCTCGGCGTCAGCCTTGCCGATGTGCAGACCATGGATGCGCGTCTTTCCGGCAGCGACACCTCGCTGCAGGCGCCTTCGATAGCAAGCGATTCCGAAAGCGCCGAACGCATCGACTTTCTCATCAGCGACGAGCCGCTTCCGGATGAGCAGGTTTCCGACATGATCGACGGCGAACGTCGTCGCATCTGGCTTGCATCGGCGCTGAAGCACCTGAACGAACGCGAGATGAAGATCATCCGTGCGCGCCGCCTGGTCGAAGATGGGGCGACACTGGAGGAGCTCGGCGCCGATCTCGGCATTTCCAAGGAACGTGTGCGTCAGATCGAAAGCCGCGCGATGGACAAGCTCCGCAGCGCGTTGGTGGATGCCGACCCGCGTATGGCAACCTATGCCTGAGAGGCACCTTCTCCCGATCGGGGGAAGGTAAACCGGCCATTATTCCGCAATAATCTTGACCTTGTCGCCCGGTGCAATGTTTGCGCCGGTGGGTAGGGCGTTGATCAGCTTGAACAGGTCGAGCTTGCGGTCGGTACCCATCATACGGGCTGCAAGCGTGGTGATCGTATCGCCGGGCTGGACGGTGACGACGCGAACCCGCAGCGGCTTCAACGACGAAGCCTCCTCCGGGGTCATGTGCCGGAAGCTTGACCGCAGCACATTGGCCGTCTGATCGAGCTGGGCGAGGTTCCCCTTCGGCACCGCCGTCAGGAAGCGGAAGATCTGCGTGCGGTCGCGGATGACGGTGACATCGAAATCCCAACGATCGGCAGAAGCGCGCGCGGTGGCGGCCTGCATGCCGTTGACGGTGATCGATTGGATCGACGAAGGATCGAGGCCGGTCACCCAGCCGCTGGAAATATAGTTCGTCAGGTTCTGATTCTGGGTGTCGGCAACGCCGTCGAAGCGAATGGCGATATCGCCAGGACCGGTCGCCATGACAGCCTCGACCTTGTTGTCGATACGGAAATCAGGCGGCACGTCGAAACGAATGCCAAGGCCGCCATGCAGGAAGGTCTGGCCGCGTACATAGCCTTCCTCCGGGCTGTCGCCATAGAGCAGGCCGTCGATACCATTCAGATAATAGTCGCGGCCGGTGTCGCCGACCTTGCCTTCCTCGCCGAATTCGCGGGCATGGGCCTTGGCGAGGTCGATGCGCTGCGGGGTGCTTGGATGGCTGGATAGGAAGTCCAGGCTCTGGTCGGCATCGGAATTGGCCGTCATGAAGCGGCTGTAGTCTTCCATGGCGTTCAGGAAGCGTGCCGCGGCGTAAGGGTCATAGCCTGCCTGGCCGAGTGTGCGAATGCCGATCTCGTCGGCCTGCAGTTCCTGCTGGCGCGAGAAGGCGGCGAGGCGCAGCTTGCCGCGGGCCAGCGCCTGCTTGCCGGCGAGGTCGCTCGACAGGACCTCAGCGACGACGCGGCTGGCGATGACCTCGGCCTCTTCGCGCTTCTGGCGTTCGATGCCGTGATTGGCGGTGACGTGCGCCATTTCGTGTGACAGCACGGCGGCAACCTCGGAGGCATCGTTGGCAAGAGCCAGAAGGCCGCGCGTCACATAGAGATAGCCGCCCGGCAACGCGAAGGCGTTGATCGACGGCGAATTCAGAATGGTGATGCGATAGGATTGCTGCGGATTCTCCGACACGCTGGTCAGGGCGCCGGCGATGCGGGCAACCAGACGTTCGGTCTTGGCGTCCTTGTATTCGCCGCCGTAGCTCGCGAGAATGCGTGGATGCTCGCGCGCGCCCATCTGCGCGCGCGGATCGTTTTTCTGCACCTCGGAGACGATCTGCGGATTGGCTGAGGGCGAGACGCTCGGCTGATAGGACTGATCCATCACCGTTTGGCAGCTGTTCAATATTGCCGCGGCGACAAGAAGAGGAGCCAGGCGGCGCAAACGGGCTGCGACGGGCACGCTGATCCTTCGTTTTGCTCGTTCGCTCTGCTTCAGTACCTGTATCTCACTCATTTCGCTGCCATGCCGGCTCGGCGCCAAATCCGGTTGATCGTTACCGGGCCGATCGTCGTCGCGCGCCGATAAAGGTTGCTTTCACCCCATCAATCCGCATTTACCGGACGGTCTCCACCCCTTGCTGTAGCCGATTTTGGCACCGGTTGCATAGCGAGACTCCGTTTAAATGTGGCAGCGTTGTATTTTAGCAAGCATTTCTCGCAGGACTTTCAGCCGTTTGGCTGGACGAAATTAAGGCAAAACCGGCAACAGCATGCTGCGTCGCATTCAATGTTGCAAAAATGTAGTCAGTGCCGGAATGCCGTCCTCCTTCAGGAAGGCTTCGATGGGGGCAGAAAGCCGGATCATGCCGCCGTCGATGAAGACGGCATGATCGGCAAGGCGTCTGACTTCGGCCGGATCATGCGAGACGATAAGCACCGTGTTGCCAGTCTCATGGTGGAGGGTTTTGAGAAGCTCGACCATGCCGGAACGCAGACCCGGATCGAGCGCGGCGAAGGGTTCGTCCAGGAGCAGGATCGGTTTGTCGCGCACCAGTGCCCTGGCGAAGGCGGCGCGCTGCCGCTCGCCGCCGGAAAGCGTTCCCGGCTTGCGCTTCTCGAAACCAGGGAGCCCGACACGCGCCAGGGCTTCCGAGATCCTTTGACGGTCCCGGGCGGAGAGCTTCAACGACGGGCTGATGCCAAGGCCGACATTGGTGAAGAGATCGAGATGGGCAAAGAGATTGTTGTCCTGGAAGACGAGCGACACCGGCCGCTCGGCGGGGTGTTTGCCGGTCACGTCCTGTCCGGCAAGCAGGATGCGGCCGCGATCGGGCGGTTCGAAGCCGGCCAGCAGATTGAGGAAGGTCGACTTACCCGATCCGGAGGGGCCGGCAATGGCAACGATCTTGCCCTGCGGCAAAGCGCAATCGAAGCGGAAGTCGTGCGTGCCGAGGCGCAGTTCGACGCCGGTCATCGCTATGCTGCGTTCGATCATGTCACCGCCGTCAGTCATTTCGCCTGCCTTCGTCTTCGCGGGTGCCTTGCCCCGCCGTGCCGGCGATGGTGAGGAGAAGGCATACCGCGCCGAGGATCAAGGCATATCCGTCGGCATCGTTGGTGCGGTAGCTGCCGAGCTTGCTGTAGACCAGCCAGGGCAGGGTCATCAGGCTGTCCGAGCCGAAAAGAGCGACGGCGCCGAGATCACCGAGCGACAGGGCCATGGCGAAGGAGAGCGCCGTGAAGAGCGGTTTGCGAAGGCCGGGCCAGTCGATCAGGCGCAAGCGGGAAATCCCCTCAAGGCCGAGGCTCGCCGCCAGCCGTTCGGTGCGGCGGCGATGAACGGCATAGGCTGGCTCCAGGACGCGGATAACGAAGGGCAGCGCCATCAGCGCATTGATGACGGCGATCAGGACGGCGGCGAAGCGGCTGGGATCGCCGAATGGCCTGAGCGCCAGGAACCAGCCGGTTGCCAGCACGATCGGCGGAACGAGCAGGATGAGGGAGGAGGCGCCACTGAGGGCCGTCGCCAGTGTGCGCAGGCTGAAGGTCTTGTTGCGGTCGGCCGAAATCACCGAGCGGGCGCGGATCATCGCGAACGATATCGCCACGGCCAGAAGGCCGGCGGCGAGTGCGATGGCGAGGCTCGTGACAGCCGCCTGCAGGAAGATCGCCTGACCGACGAGCTTGAGAAGATCGGCTTTAAGGCCGGTGACGACGACCGAGGCGAGCGGCAGGCCGATGAAGAGGGCAGCGCTTAAGAGCAAGGCCGCATCGGCCCATCGCGCGGCGCGCAGCTGCCCGTCGAGGCGCCGCAGGGCGCGGCCGCTGGTTAACCCGTGATTGTCAGGCGAGGGAAACAGCGTCATTGCGCCAAGGATTGCGGCTGTGACGACGATCTGCAGCAGCGACAGCAGCACGGCACGACCGGGATCGAAATCGAAGCGCAGGGCCTGGTAGATCGCGACCTCCAACGTCGTTGCGGCCGGGCCGCCGCCAAGGATCAGTATCAGCGTGAAGCTGGTCGCACACAGCATGAAGATCAGGCCGGCGATGCCTGGAATGAGGCCGCGCAGAACAGGCCATTCGATGAAGCGGAAGACCGAGGCGGGCCGCATGCCGAGCCCGCCGGCAACGAGCCAATATTCCGCCGGCACACGCTCCAGCCCGGCAAGCATCAGCCGGCAGGCGAGCGGCATATTGAAGAAGACATGCGCCAGCAGGATGCCGGCAAGGCCATAGATACTGACGGGCTGCGACAGGCCGAGGGCCGTGAGTGCCTGATTGAGCAATCCCTGGCGCCCCCATATGCCGAGAAGACCGAGCGCGCCGATCAGCACTGGCAGGCCCATGGGCACGGCCATCAGGCGGATCAGCCACAGCCGGCCGGGGAAACGCGGCTGGCGCGCCAAGGCGCGGGCGACGGGGATGGCAAGGACGATGGAGAGCAGGGTCGATAGGACTGCCTGCAGCAGGGTGAAACGCAGCATGCGCAGGAGATAGGGGTCGGCGAGCGTGGTGTCGCCGCCGGATTCGATGCCGGCGGCAAGCAGGACGGCGACGGCGATCCCGACGAAAAGCGCGATGCCGGCGAGGCTGAACGTCCCGCCGGAAATGGCGCGTCTTCTTTCGAGTGCCGTCAGCATGGTCGCGATGTCAGTTGCCGCTGGTGGCGGCCAGCCATTCGTCGATCCAGGCCTTGCGGTTCTTCTCGACGACATCCGGGCTCATGAGGAAGGTCTTCGTCGGCACCACGAGCTTGCCGAAGGCGTCCGGCAGCGGCGTTGATGTGGCCGAGACCGGCATCATCCAGTTGGCTGTCGGGATAATGTCCTGGAAGCCTGTGGAGATCATGAACTTCAGGAAATCGCGGGCAAGGTCCTTGTTCGGTGAGGCTTTGACGAGACCGGCGACCTCGATCTGGATGTAATGTCCCTCGGTGAAGGCGGCTGCCTGATAACGCTCGGTCTTATCCTCGATCATGTGGTAGGCCGGAGACGTCGTGTAGGAAAGCACCATGGGTGCTTCGCCCTTGGTGAAGAGATCATAGGCCTCCGACCAGCCGGGTGTCACCGTCAGGATGCGGCCCTTGAGCTTTGCCCAGGCGTCGGCTGATTTGTCGCCGTAAATCGACTTGACCCAGAGCAGCAGGCCGAGGCCGGGCGTCGAGGTACGCGGATCCTCGATGACGATCTTCTGCGAGGGATCGCCCTCGACGAGATCCTTCATGCTCTTCGGTGGGTTCTTGATCGTCTGGGTGTCGTAGATGACGGCGAAATGGCCGTAATCATAGGGCACGAAGACATCATCCTTGAAATCGCCGGGAACCTTGAGCGCCGATGTGTCGACGCCGCTGGCATCGAACAGGCCGGTATCCTTAGCTTCGTCGACAAGATTGGTGTCGAGGCCGAGAACGACATCGGCCTTGGTGCCGGCGCCCTCAAGCTTCAGCCGGGACAGAAGCGCCACGCCGTCGGTGACGCTGACATAGTTGACCGTGCAGCCGCATGTCTTTTCAAAGGCGGCCTTGACCTTGGGGCCGGGACCCCAATCGGCGGTAAAGCTCTCATAGGTGTAGATGGTCAGCGTCTTGTCGGCCGCCTGGGCGGCCTGGGCGGTAAAAAACATCGTGCCGGCGGCGAGAGCCAAGCCGGCGAAAAGTGACAATAGCGATCGGTCGTGCATGACAGCGCCTCCTCTTTGGTTTCGTCTTGAAGGGGAAAAGGGCGCTATGATTTCGTCACGCGTCTAATCCCTCCGCCGGTGTTAGCCGGATCAGGTTCCGCGGGTTGGCCGGTAAAAGCCTCTCAGCCAGATATCCGATAGGACATAAGGCACCCCGTTAGAGCGTCGGCAGATTTAGCCTTGTGACGAAGGGATGACAAGGGGAATGATTCCCCTGTCGATTGCAGGACGCGCGATCTATTCGGCTGCCTCGGCGGCAACCGTGCTTTCGAATTTCTTGGTGGCACCGGGCAGTTGCACGTTCTTCAGCGTGAGCGATGTGAGAAGACCGAGCAGGCAGATGCCGGCCGCTGTCATGAACAGCGGGCTGAAGGCGCTTGCATAGGCATTGGCGACGGCTTCGCGGGTGGCGTCCGGCAGGGCGGCCATCATCTTCGGCGTCAATTCCTCGATATCGGAGACGCCTGCGATCGAGACGCCGACATTGCCGAGCTTGGCCGCGATGATGGCGCCATAGATGGAGATGGCGATCGAGGCGCCGCCCATGCGCGACAGCGTCACCGCGCCGGTAGCAGCACCGACGTCGCGGTTGCTGGCGGCATTCTGCACGCCGATGACAGGCACCTGCTGCGCAAGGCCGATGCCGATGCCGTGCAGCAGCATCAGGCCGCCGATAAAGGCGATGGGCGTGCCGGCATGGACGAAGGCGAGCGAGCCGAAAGCAATGGTGCTGCAGGCGGCGCTGGCGACGGCAAAGGGCTTGTAGCGGCCTCTTGCCGCGATCAACCTGCCGGCGGAAAGCGAGCCGCAGACGAGGCCGCCGGTCAAAAGGATGAACAGCAGGCCGGCCATCGAGGGCGACAGGTCCGTCGTCGTCTGCAGGAACAGTGCGAAGTAGTTGACCATGCCGATGGCGACCGCACCGCTGGTGATCGAGATGATCAGGAGCAGGCCGAATGTCGGATTGCGGAAGAGCGTCATCGGCACGATCGGCTCGGGCGCACGCCGCTCGATGAAGACCCAGGCGATGGCGCAGATCACACCGAAGGCGATGATGCCGAGACATTGTGGCGACAGCAGCGACCCGAAGAGCTCGGTGCCGTCTGCGGCGAGCACGATGCTTGTCGTCGTCAGCGCAAGAACAAGCGCGCCGGCATAGTCGATCTTCGGCCGGCGGGCGGGCTTGCGGTAGGGCAGCATGGTTGCGAGGCCGGCGAGCACCACGAAGCCGATCGGCACGTTGACGAGGAAAATCGAGCGCCAGCCGAACAGATCGCTCATCGTGCCGCCGAGAACGGGGCCGATGGCGCCCGACGCCATCAGCACGAGGCTCGAATAGCTCTGGTAGCGGGCGCGTTCGCGCGGCTCGAAGAGATCGGCGTTGACGGCGAAGATCGACACCATGATGCCGCCGCCGCCGAAACCCTGCAGTACGCGGGCGGCGATCAGCGTGTTCATCGATACGGCAAGGCCGCAGACGGCCGAACCGACGGTGAAGATCGCTATTGCCGTCATCATTACATATTTGCGGCCGAAGAGGTCGCCGAGCTTGCCGTAGACAGGCATGACGGCGGAGAGGGAGAGAAGATAGGCAGAGCCGATCCAGCCGAAGCGCTCCAGATGGCCGAACTCGCCGACGATGGTGGGGAGTGCCGTCGATACGATCTGGTTGTCGAGCGTTGCCATGAACATGGCGGTCATCAGAAACAGGAAGAGAATAAGCCGCCGCCTTGGATCCGTCACGAGCGGCGCGAACGTTGTCTGCATGTCCATGGAACAAGATATCCGAGCTAGTCCGAAACGCTGCGCCGTCGAGTGAATGCGCGGGCGCCCCGGTTTCATATCTGAAACATATGTGCTGTTAGCATATAATTGTCAATGACAGGTGAATGCTGTTTGCATGTTTTATTTCTTTTCCGCCTCTGATATGGTGGAAAGATGACATCAGCGATGAATACACGTGAAGTTGAAGCCCCGCCGCTGACCGAAGACGCGAATCTCCTGCTGATCGGTCAGGCGATGACGCGCATGCGCCTGCTGACCGGCCGTCGCATGATCGGCAGGCTCGCCATTCAGAACGTCGCTCCAGGGCTCGAGCTTTCGCATCTCGATGTGCTCGACGTCGTGAGACGGGCAGAGGCCACCGGCGAGGTCACGGTCGGGACGATTGCAGACATCCTGCGCATCGATCCGTCGCGGGCGAGCCGCATCGTTGCCGATATGGTGGCGCGCGGCGTCTTACGGCGAAAGGCGTCCCAGGCGGATGCGCGGCGCATCGTCGTGGTGCTCACCTCGCTCGGGCAACGGTTGCTGTCGGAAATTCAGGCGCAAAAATACTCCGTCATCGGCAGCATCTTTGCCGATTGGTCGGCTGAGGACATCAAGAGTTTCTCGCTGCTGTTCGATCGTTATGTCACAGGCTATGAACGCGTTATTGAGGCTCGCCTCAAGGAAACGACCGACTGAGCGGCCGACATGGGTCGTTCTTGCGAACGGCGCTCTTCCCTAGGGATACGACTTTGCGCTATGGGCTTGGCGCATGAGCCAGTCCACCACCTTCACCATTCTGCTCGGCGGCGAGCTTCGCCTGACGGACCGGTTGCGCGCCGCGGTTTCCGGTAGTCGTTTCATCGCGGCCGACGGCGGCATGCGCCATGCGGTGGCGCTTGGTGTAGAGCCGGAGCTCTGGGTCGGCGATTTCGACTCCACGCCCGCGGACCTGCTCGTAGCGTTTCCCAAGGTGCCGAAGCAGCCCTATCCGGCGGCGAAGGCCGCAACCGATGGCGAGATTGCCGTATCGGAGGCGATCGATCGTGGTGCTGTCAGGCTGATCCTGGCCGGGGCCATGGGCGGCGAACGGTCTGATCATGCGATCCAGCATCTGCTCTACGGTGTCCAGCTCGCCGAAAAGGGCTTTGATGTGCTCCTGACATCCGGCGATGAGGAAGCGGTGCCGCTTCTGCCGGGAGCGATGGAAATGACGCTGCCACCGGGCTCGCTGTTTTCCGTTCTCGGTTTCAGCGATCTGACCGGCCTTTTCATCGACAATGCCCGTTATCCGTTGCGCGATTTCCATCTGCCCTTCGGCACGTCGCGCACCATTTCCAATGTGGCGGAAGGCGCTGTGCGCTTTTCGCTCGGCAGCGGCAGGGCGATCGTCCTTGCCCGCCCTTATGATCTCAGTGGAGTCTGATCTTGGCCCCTCCCATTCTGAAACTCGACGACATCTTCCTGAGCTTCGGCGGTGCCCCCCTTCTGGCCGGCGCCGGGCTGCAGGTTGAGTCGGGTGACAAGATCTGCCTCGTCGGCCGCAACGGTTCGGGCAAGTCGACGCTTCTGAAGATTGCAGCCGGCATGGTCGAGGCGCAATCCGGCGAGGTCTTCCGTCATCCGTCGTCGACCGTGCGCTATCTCGAACAGGCGCCGGATTTCGCCGATTACAAGACCGTGGCCGCCTATGCCGAGGCCGGGCTGGGGCCTGGTGACGATCCCTATCGCGTCACCTATCTCCTGTCGCATCTCGGCCTCACCGGCGAAGAAGATCCGAACAACCTTTCTGGCGGCGAAGCGCGCCGTGCGGCTCTTGCCCGCGTTCTGGCGCCGGAGCCGGACATCCTTCTGCTCGACGAACCCACAAACCATCTGGACCTGCCGACCATCGAATGGCTGGAAGGCGAGCTGCAGAAGACCCGCAGCGCCCTGGTATTGATCTCGCACGACCGTCGTTTCCTCGAAAAAGTCTCGACTGCGACCGTCTGGCTCGATCGTGGCACCTCGCGGCGGCTCGATCGCGGCTTTGCATTCTTCGAAGCCTGGCGCGATCAGGTGCTGGAAGCCGAAGAGCTGGAGCAGCACAAGCTCGGCAAGGCGATCGAGCGCGAGGAGCATTGGCTGCGCTACGGCGTGACCGCGCGACGCAAGCGCAACATGCGTCGCCTCGGCGAATTGCACGACATGCGCTCGCGCCATCGTGGCCATAGGGGCGCGCTGGGTTCCGTGCAGGCCGCAGCCGCCGATGCGCAGGAGAGCGGCAAGCTGGTGATCGAGGCCGAGAAGATCACCAAGGCCTATGACGAACGCATCATCGTCGCTCCGTTTTCGATCCGCGTGCATCGCGGCGATTGTATCGGCCTCGTCGGCCCGAACGGCGCCGGCAAGACGACGCTCCTGAAGATGCTGACCGGCCAATTGGCCCCGGACAGCGGCACGGTGAAGCTCGGCACCAATCTGGAGATCGCCACGCTCGATCAGAAGCGCGAAGAGCTTGATCCTGAGGACACGCTCGCCAACTATCTGACCGACGGGCGCGGCGAGAACTTGCTTGTCAACGGCGAGCAGCGGCATGTGACCGGCTACATGAAGGAATTCCTGTTTCAGCCGGAACAGGCCCGCACGCCGATCAGGAATCTTTCCGGCGGCGAGCGTGCCCGGCTGATGCTGGCGCGCATCCTGTCGCGGCCGACCAACCTGCTGATCCTCGACGAACCCACAAACGATCTCGACATCGAGACGCTCGATCTGCTGCAGGAAATCGTTGCCGGCTTTTCCGGCACGGTCATCCTCGTCAGCCACGACCGCGATTTCCTCGACCGCACCGTGACCTCGACGATCGCGCCCGCCAATCCGGAAGATCCGGACGGCCGATGGATCGAATATGCCGGGGGCTATTCGGATATGCTCGCCCAGCGCAAGGGCGCGATGGAAGAGCGCAAGCGGGCGGAAAAGGCGGCTGAAAAGCCGAGGGCCGCGGAGACTGCATCATCCGCCGCGGACACCTCGAAAGGCAAGGCCAAGCTTTCCTACAAGCAGAAATTCGCATTGGAAAACCTGCCCAAGGAAATGGCCAAGGCAGAGGCGGAGATCGCCGCCCGCGAGAAGAAAATGGCCGATCCGAACCTCTTCACCAAGGATCCAGCAACATTCAATCGTCTTGCGGCAGAGATGGAAAAGCTGCGTGAAAGCCTGACCAGAATGGAAGAGGAATGGCTGGAGCTTGAAGTGCTGCGCGAGGAGTTGGAGGGCTAATATCTCTGCCAGCTCGCCCTATGCGCGTCCGTCTATATTAGAAAAAACAATCGGTTGCGCTCGGTCGCGACTGCGTCATTCCCTGTTGTCGAATCCGACAAACCGTTTATACATTAACGCATGTTGCCGGAGGATGAGCCGGTTGATACCCCCGGGCCGGCGCGGCCCGTGGCGCATGTTGGGGAAGTCCGAAGAGACTTGATTGGATTTCGCCTGATGGCGACAGGTCCTTCGCAAAAGTTGCAGGCAAATATCGTAAACGCTTAACGCGGCGGCGCTTATTGCCGTGTGCGGTTTTTCGAGGGGGCCTTCATGCCGATGCTGCCGCGTGCCATTTTGTTCAGCTGTGTAATCACCGTTTTCTCGGGCGCCCAGGCGCTGGCGCAAAGCGCGCCGCCGGCTGCGCCCGTCACAGTCGCCAAGCCCGTCGTTCGCGAGGTCATCGATAGCGACGAGTTCATCGGGCGCTTCCAGGCGGTCGACGAGGTCTCCGTGCGCTCGCGGGTTGGCGGTTATCTGCAGGAGGTGCATTTCAAGGACGGCACCATGGTCAAGCAGGGTGACCTGCTTTTTGTCATCGACCAGCGGCCGTTCATCACCACCTTGAACGAGGCGACGGCGTCGCTGGAGGTGGCGAAATCGTCGCTCACGCTCGCCGATGCGCAATTCAAGCGGACGGAATCCCTGTCGACGACGGGCAGCCAGTCGGCCTCGAACCTGGACGACCGCCGCCGCGATCTCATCTCGGCGCAGGCGAATGTGCGTGGTGCGGAGGCGGCTGTGGATCGCGCCAATCTCGACATGGATTTCACCAAGATCACCGCGCCGCTCAGCGGCCGGATCGACCGGCGGCTGATTTCCGTCGGCAATCTGGTGCAGGCCGATCAGACCATCCTCACGACCATCGTGTCACTCGACCCGATCGATTTCTATTTCGACGTCGATGAGCGCCGGCTGCTTTCCTATGCCGACGAGGCGCGCAAGAACGGCAGCGTCCTGCAGCAGGGCGGCGGCGGCCTCAATGTGACCGTGACGATCGCCGATTCCCGCCAGCAACCGTTCAAGGGCAAGCTCGATTTTGCGGAAAACCGTGTCGACAATGCAACGGGCACGATCCGCGTCCGCGCCACCTTCCCCAATCCCAAACTGATCCTTCAGCCCGGCCTGTTCGGGCGCATCCAGGTGCAGGGCTCGAACAGCTACAAGGCGATCCTAGTGCCTGACGAAGCCATCGGCTCCGATCAGAACCAGCGTGTCGTCTATGCCGTCGACACGGCAGGCAACATCACGCCGAAGTCCGTACGGCTGGGGCCGAAGCTTTACGGCTACCGCGTTATCCGAGACGGCATGACCGGCGACGAGACCATCATCGTCAACGGGCTGATGCGTGTTCGGCCCGGCGTCAAGGTCGCGCCTCAACTGATCGAATTGCCGCAGGAAGCGTCGAATGACGAGCCGCCGGCTCAGGCGGACGCACAGGGGACGGATCAATGAGGTTTTCCCATTTTTTCGTCGATCGACCGATTTTCGCGTCGGTTCTGTCCATCGTGCTGCTGATCGTCGGCGGCATCGCCTATTTCCAGCTTCCAGTGGCGCAATATCCGGAGGTCGCGCCCCCAACAATCGTGGTGCGCACCTCCTATCCGGGCGCCGATTCCCAGACGATCGCCGATACGGTGGCGACGCCGATCGAGCAGGAGGTCAACGGCGTCGAGGACATGCTCTACATGTCCTCCTATTCCAGCGCCGACGGCTCGATGTCGTTGACCATCACCTTCAAGCTCGGCACCGATCTCGACAAGGCGCAGGTGCTGGTCCAGAATCGCGTCGCCATTGCCGAACCGCGCCTGCCTGATGATGTCCGCCGCATCGGCATCACCACGGTCAAAAGCTCGCCGGATCTGATGATGGTGGTGCATCTGCTCTCGCCGAGCAATCGCTACGACCAGCTTTATATCTCCAACTATGCCCGCACGCGCATCCGCGACCTGCTCGTCCGCCTGGACGGCGTCGGCGACGTGCAGCTCTTTGGCGAGCGGCAATATTCGCTGCGTATCTGGCTCGACCCGGAAAAGCTCGCCGCCTACGGCATGACCGCCGGCGACATCGTCCAGGCGTTGCGGGACCAGAACGTGCAGGTTTCGGGTGGCTCGATCGGCGGGCCGCCGGTTTCGGGCACCAACGCCTTTCAATATACGGTGACGACCCAAGGGCGTTTTTCCGATGCTCGGCAATTTCGCTATGTCATCGTCAAGGCAACGGATAGCGGCCGGCTCGTGCAGCTGCAGGACGTGGCGCGCATCGAGCTCGGCGCGCAGGATTACGTCACCAACAGCTATCTGAACGGCAAGCCGGCCGTTGCGCTCGGCATCTTTGCCCGCCCAGGCACCAATGCGCTTGACGCGGCCGCAAGTATCCAGAAGACGATGCAGGGTCTGGCGCAGGATTTTCCGCAGGGTCTCGAATATCGCATCGTCTACAATCCGACCGAATTCATCGCGGAATCGATCTACGAGGTCTATAAGACGATCTTCGAGGCAGCCGTGCTCGTTGCCATCGTCGTCCTGGTCTTCCTGCAATCCTGGCGAACCGCGATCATTCCGATCATCGCCATTCCGGTGTCGTTGATCGGTACCTTCGCCTTCCTGCTCGCCTTCGGTTTCTCGCTAAACATGCTGACGCTGTTCGGCCTTGTGCTTGCCATCGGCATCGTCGTCGACGATGCGATCGTGGTCGTCGAAAATGTCGAGCGCAACCTTGCGCTTGGGATGACGCCGAAGGAGGCGTCGCATGTGACGATGAACGAGGTCGGCACCGCGGTTCTGGCGATTTCGCTTGTCCTGATCGCCGTCTTCCTGCCGACGGCCTTCATTCCTGGCATAACGGGACAGTTCTACCGGCAGTTCGCAGTGACCATCTCCATCGCAACGGCGATTTCCTGCCTGAATTCACTGACGCTGTCGCCGGCGATTGCCGCGATCGTGCTGCGCCCACACGACCACAAGAAATCCAACAATATCTTCTCGCGCTTCGGTCGCGCTCTGGGTGATGGCTTCAATCGGGGTTTCGAGTCGATGAGCCGGGGCTATTCCTGGATCATCCGCCATCTCGTCACCACCTGGGTTGCGCTTGGCTGCGCCCTTCTCGTATTCGTCGGGCTGCTCGGCGCAACATGGTATATGGGCAGGATCGTGCCGCAGGGCTTCGTTCCCACAATGGACCAGGGTTATGCCATCGTCGTCGTGCAGCTGCCTGACGGAGCGTCGCTGGCGCGCACCAACGCGGTCATCGAGAAGGCGACCGCGATCATCAACAAGACGCCCGGCGTGGAAAACGCCGTTGCTTTCGCCGGCTTCAATGGCGCGACCTTCACCAATGCCTCGAATTCGGGCGTCATCTTCACGCCCTTCAAACCCTTCGAGGAGAGATTGAAGAGCGGTGAGACCGCCATGAAGATCATCGGCCAGATCTATGGCAGCCTCCAGGGCATTCAGGAGGCCTTCATCATCGCCATTCCGCCGCCATCGATTCGCGGCGTCGGCAATTCCGGCGGCTTCAAGATGCAGATCATGGACCGCGAAAATCCCGACATGCGCCGTATCCTGCCGCTGGCCTATCAAATGATGGGCGCTGCCGCGCAGAACAAGGGCGTCAGCGGCGTCTTCACCACCTTCTCGGCCAATAGCCCGCAATATTTCCTGGCGATCGACCGTGACAAGGCGCGGGCGCTCAACGTGCCGATCCCGAATATCTTCGAGACGCTGTCGATCAACCTAGGCACGTCCTACGTCAACGACTTCAACGCCTTCGGCCGCGTCTATCAGGTGCGGGCACAGGCCGACCAGCAATATCGCATGGATCGGGAAGATATCCTGGCGCTGAAGGTCCGCTCGGCCACCGGCGCGCTGGTGCCGCTCGGTACGCTGGTCGATATCAGGGATACGACCGGGCCGACGCTTGTGCAGCGCTACAACATGTATGTCTCGGTTCCCATCCAGGGCAATCCCGGGCCGGGCGTTTCGACCGGCAGCGCCCTCGACGTCATGGAGGGGCTGGCAAAGAACCTGCTGCCGACAGGCACGACCTTCGAATGGACCGAGCTTGCCTATCAGGAAAGGAATACCGGCAATACGGCGGTCTATATCTTCGCCCTGTCGGTCATCTTCGTTTTCCTGGCGCTTGCGGCTCAGTATGAAAGCTGGACGCTGCCGCTTGCCATCATCTTGATCGTGCCGCTGGCCGTGCTGGCCGCATTGATCGGGGTTCATCTCAGGGGCATGGACAACAATATCCTGACGCAGATCGGGCTCATCGTGCTGATCGGCCTGGCGGCCAAGAACGCGATCCTGATCGTCGAATTCGCGCGTCAGGCACAGCTCGAGGGAAAGAGCGCGGTGGAGGCGGCGATCGAGGCCAGCCATCTGCGTCTGCGGCCGATCCTGATGACGGCCTTCGCCTTCATCTTCGGCGTCGTGCCGTTGATGATCGCCACCGGGCCGGGGGCGGAAATGCGTCAGTCGCTCGGCACGGCCGTATTCTCCGGCATGCTCGGCGTGACGCTGTTCGGCCTGTTCCTGACGCCGGTGTTCTATGTCGTGCTGCGCAGGCGGCGTAAGCAGGCGGAGACCGTGGCGGAAGAGCCTTCGGCCTCCGATGCCGCGGCACAGTAACGTCGATTAGAGTGGCTCAGCGTTTCACCGAATCGTCGAGCCGCTCTATCGTTTGCTTTAGAGATGCGGGTTGCGCGGCCGGTATTTCTTCACCAGCCGTTGATTGGTCTCCTTGGCGCCCGGCATGTTGGCGCTGAGGTAGACCGGCGGCTCGCCATCCTTGCAGAGCTCGGCGGCGACATCGGCAAAGATGGCGTTCAGCACGGTGGTGCCGATGGCTGTCGATGCCGGGCCGACCTTCAGATCTGTGCCGGGCAGGTCGATAATGGCATCGCCCGGCGGCAGGCCGTTGTCCAGCACGACATCGGCGATATCAGCAAGCCTCCGGCGCCCATTGGCAATAGCGGCCGAATAGGCGAACGAGGTGATGGCGATGACCGTCGCGCCGATTTCGCGGCCGTAGTCGGCAGCCTCGATGGGCGCGGCATTGACGCCGGAATTGGAGGCGATGATCAGCACGTCGCCCGGCTGCATGCCGTAGCGCTCGAAGATCGGGCGGATAAGGCCCTCGGTGCGCTCATAGACCGAGCTGATGACGGCGCCTTCATGCAGCATGGCGGATCCCACAAGCACCGGGATGGTGAAAGCCAGACCACCGGCGCGGTAGTGCACCTCTTCCGCCAGCATATGCGAATGGCCGGTGCCGAAGACATAGACGCGACGATCGGCACGTGCGGCTGCGCAAATGGCGGCCGAAGCCTTCGACATCGGCTCCGCAAGCGTTTCGCGCAGGCTTTCCAGCCGGCCGATGAGGGCGGAAAAATAGCTGTCCGTGACTGCGGTCATGTCGCGCCTCCTTCTCGATTGTTTCAGGCCGAAGGCTGGCCCGAGATCCATGTTCCGGTGACTTCGATGCCGTCGTCGATGTGAACGAGGTCGGCGCGGGTGCCGGGTGTCAGGTGGCCGCGATCGCTGAGCCGCAGGAAGCGGGCGGGATAGGAAGTCGCCATGCGGAGCGCCTCCGCCAGTGGCAGCTCAAGAACATTGACACCGTAGCGGATCGTCGAGGCCATATCGACATCGGAACCGGCGAGCGTGCCGTCGTCCAGCGTCAGTTTGGAGCAATAGCCGCCCTTGGTGCGATAGACCGTGCGGCCGTTCAGGGTAAAGCTCGGAAGATCGGTGCCGACGAGCGACATGGCATCGGTGACGAAAAACAGGCGGCCTTCGCCACGCTTGGCGCGCAGCCCGACGCGCAGTGCTATCGGGTCGACATGGTGGCCGTCGGCGATGATGCCGCACCAGGGAGCGGGATGGTCGATGGCCGCGCCGACGAGGCCCGGCGCACGATGACCCATCTGGCTCATGGCGTTGAAAAGATGGGTGACGCCGCGGGCGCCGGCATCGAAACGCGCATCCGCCGCTTCCGCCGTGCAATCGCTATGGCCGATGCTGACGATGACGCCCCCGTCGCTCAGCGCTTGCACCTGCCGCTCCGTCACCTGCTCGGCCGCCATGGTGACCAGCAGCGTCCCGATCGCCTCGCGGGCACGGATGAAAGTCTTGACGTCGCTATCCTCGACCGGGCGCATCAGCTCGGCCAGGTGCGCGCCCTTGCGGGCCGGCGCCAGATGCGGGCCTTCGAGATGCAGGCCGGCGACGCCGCGATTGGCCTTTACTGCTTCGACTGCCGCCTCGATGGCGGCCGTGGTAGCTGCCGCGACATCGGTGATCAGCGTCGGCAGCAGCGAGGTGGTGCCGTAGGGCCGATGTCCCTCGGCGATCATGTACATGGATTCAGGCGACGGCTCGTCGTTCAGCATGCGGCCACCGCCGCCATTTACCTGCGCGTCGATGAAGCCCGGCGACAGGACGCCGCCCTTCAGTTGGATCGTCTCGGCGTTGTCGGGCACGTCGTTGGCACCGGTGATCGCGTGTATGCGGCCGTTGCCGATCACCAGCGCGCTATCCTCGTGAAAACGGTCGCCATCGAAGATGCGGGCGCCGGTAAAGACCTTGTAGTCCATCACATGGTCTCCGTTACCTTGAGAAGGTTAGCCGGCTTGTCAGGGTCGAAACCCTTGCGGCGCGTCACGGCCTCGATGAGGCGATAGTAGCACAGCAGCGATACCAGCGGATCGAGCAGGCCGTTGCCGGTGCTCGGCATGCGCAGGTTGATGCCCGGGAGTGCCGCGGTCGAGAAGGAGACGGCGGTCGCGCCGAGCTTCTGAAGGCGCTCCAGCGCCTGGGCATTGTTGGCAAAGGCGGCGTCATCGGGCGAGAAAGCGACGATCGGGAAGCCCGGCTGCACCAGCCGCATCGGGCCATGCATCAATTCGGCCAGCGAGAAGGCTTCGGCATGCAGGCCGGCGGTTTCCTTGGCCTTCAGCGCGGCTTCCAGCGCGATAGCGAAGGCGGGGCCGCGTCCGCCGGTATAGAGCGAGGAGGCGTTGAAGAGCACGTCTTCGGCAGCCTTGCCGTCGATGCCCGAGGTGGCCGTTAATGCTTCCGGCAGCCTGGCGAGGCCGGCAAAGAGGGCTTGGTCCTGCGAGATCGCCGCGGTGACGCCGGCAAGGGCTGCAACGGAGGCGATGAAGGATTTCG
Source organism: Martinezella lusitana (assembly GCF_016901135.1). Taxonomy (GTDB): domain Bacteria; phylum Pseudomonadota; class Alphaproteobacteria; order Rhizobiales; family Rhizobiaceae; genus Rhizobium; species Rhizobium lusitanum_D. The sequence goes on from NZ_JAFEVL010000062.1 coordinate 37,729, forward strand.
TGGCGGCGACGCTCTGCTCCTTGCCGGCATTGAGGCCGAGCACGATGTCGGCTTCCCTGGCGAGCGGGCTGTCGGTGACGTTGACGACGGCGATCGTGGTGGCGCCACCCTTCTTGGCGGCGGCCTGCATGGCGATGATATCGGGACTGCCGCCGGATTGCGACACGGTGAAGTGGATGCCGCCCTTCAGGTGGAGCGGAGCGCCATAGACAGAGGCGATCGACGGGCCGACCGAGGCAACGGGGATGCCGCAGGATATTTCCAAGAGATATTTGAAGAAGGTCGCGGCATGGTCCGAAGAGCCGCGTGCGGCTGTCGTGATCAGGGATGGACGGGTGGTGGAGAAGAGCTTCGCGATTTCGGCAAAAGCGGGCTTTTCCTTTTCAAGCAGCGTCGCAACCACGTCCGGCGACTGGCCGGCTTCCGTCAGCATCAGGGACTGGGTCTCGCTCATAGGTCATCTCCAATTCTCAATTCAGCTACAAAATCATAGGCATCGCCGCGATAATGCGAACGGGTGTATTCAACGACGCGCTGGTCCGCGAGGCGGGAGACGCGCTCGATCAAAAGCGCCGGCGCCCCGGCCTTGACGGTCAGGATCGATGCGGATGTGGGGTCCAGCGTCACGGCCGTCAGCCTTTGCTGGGCACGCACGGGCTTGAAGCCCTTGGCGGCGAGCGCATCATAGAGCGAACCCTCGGATACCGCGTCTTCGCCGAGGAATTTGATGGGGACGACGGCGCGTTCGATGGCAAGCGGCTGGCCGTCGGCCAGACGCAGGCGGTCGAGCCGCAGCACGGGTTCGTCAAGGCTGAGACCGAGCAGGAAGGATTCCTCCGGCGCGGGCGCGCTGATAGTGCGCGACAGAATGCGGGCCGCCGGCTCGCGGCCGCGTGAGCGCATGTCGGCGGAGAAGGAGGAAAGGCGCCAGAGCGGCTGCTCGATGCGCTCGACATGCTGCGAGACGAAGGTGCCGCTGCCGTGGCGCGATTCAATGACACCCGAAGCGAGCAGGTCGCGATAGGCTGTTCGCACCGTGACACGGCCGATCTGCAGGGCGCCGGCAAGATCGCGCTCGCCGGGCAGCGCCGCGCCCGATTTCAGCAGTCCCTCCTGAATGAGGCCCGTCAGCGCCTGCGCCAGGCGTTTGTAGAGCGGCCCGCTCCCGGTCCCCTCGCTGAGGCCGCGGTTGTTCAATTCGGTGATCAAACTGGTTCTATCCATGATGTACATATAGAACCTATTTAGAACCAATTCACAAGGCGAATCTGTCTGCCGGCCTAAAAAGAATCGGCCGGGCGCTTTGGACGCCCGGCCGAATTTCAAGAGAGCGGGGCATGTCCCGATCAGTTCTTGGTGAAGATGTAATCCGTTTCCTGCCGCAATACCTCACCCGGGCGGAGCACGGCATTGGGGAAGCCTTCGTGGTTGATGGCATCCGGCCAGACCTGCGTTTCCAGGCAGAAGCCGGCAAAGGGGCCGATCTTCTGACCATCATGACCGGGAACCGGAACGTTGAGCTTGAAGCCGGTATAGAACTGCACGCCGGGCTCGGTTGTGCGCACTTCCAGCGACACGCCGGAATTGACGCTGCGGGCCAGCACCACGGAACGCTTGGCGGTGCGCTCGGTCGACAGGCAGAAATTATAATCGTAGAGCGCCTGCTCGGTTCCGTCGAAGCGCTTCATCGGCGCCATTTCGCGGAAATCGAAGACAGTGCCTTCCACAGAACGCACTTCGCCGGTCGGGACCTGTTTCTCGTCCGTCGGCGTATAGTGATCGGCGGCGATCATAATGTCGTGACCGAGAGCATCGTCGCGGCCGTCGAGATTGAAATAAGCGTGCTGGCAGACGTTGGCGAGGGTCGGCTGGTCAGCGGTCGATTCGTAGGTGACCGACAGTTCGCCGTTGCCATGCACCCGATAGGTCGCCTGAATGGTGCAGTTGCCGGGATAGCCGGCGCGTCCATCGGGATCGACGATCTTCAGCACGACGCGATCGACGGCATGCTCGACGATCGTCCAGTTGCGCTTGGCGATATTGTCCTTGCCGCCGTGCAGATGCGTCACGCCCTTCTCGTTGAGCTCGAGCTGGTATTGCTTGCCATCAAGCGTGAAGCGGCCGGCGCCGATGCGGTTGGCGCAGCGGCCGGGTGTGGCGCCGAAATAGGAGGAATGCGCCGGATAGTCAGGGAAATTGTCGAAGCCGAGCAGTAAGGCCGGCTCGTGGCCGTCAAGCCGGAGGTCCTGGATGACCGCGCCCCATGACATGATATGCGCCGTCAGGCCGCCACCGACGATCTTGACGCGATAGACCGTTTCGCCGCTCGGCGTCGTTCCGAAAACTTCCCGTTGCAAAGTATTTTCCGTCATATCAGCTCATCCATACCTATCTAAAATGCGAGGCCAGACCCTGCCCCCATTCGTGCGGTTCCGCAACCGGCTCGATTGCGAAATTTAGAGGCGGCCAACGGGGGATCAAGCCTCGATCGGGCGTTCGAAGCGCTACGCTGCGCCGGAAGTGTGCAATGTCTATGACAGACCAACTGGTTTCCGTGACGGCCCCTCACCCTAGTCCTCTCCCCGCTCGCGGGGAGAGGGGACGACAGCATTAGACGATTGACCTCTCTGGTTTATGGGGAGGGATTTTGGGGCATTTTAGAGCTCCCTCTCCCCGCAATGCGGGGAGAGGGTTGGGGTGAGGGGTCAAGCACAGAGCCGCGGCAAAACTGTGCGTGCCAGATTATTGCAAAACAGACCGATCCGCTCAGCGCGACAGCTCCCGCGTCGCCTTCTCCAGTCCGCCGAGCGTCAAGGGATACATGCGCTCAGTCATGATGCGGCGGATGAGGGAGATCGACGTCGTATAGCCCCAGTAATCCTCGCGCACGGGGTTGAGCCAGACGCATTTGCGGAAATGGCCGGTCATCCGCGCGAGCCAAACGTCGCCCGCTTCCTTGTTCCAATGCTCCACCGAGCCGCCCGGCTGGGTGATCTCGTAGGGGCTCATCGCCGCGTCGCCGACGAAGACGACGCGGTAGTCGGGGCCGAAGGTGCGGATCAGGTCCGTCGTTGCTGTCATATCGACGCGTCGGCGGCGATTGTCCTTCCACACGCCTTCATAGAGGCAATTGTGAAAGTAGAAATATTCCATGTGCCGGAACTCCGAGCGGGCGGCGGAAAACAGCTCCTCCACCCCGCGGATATGATCATCCATCGAGCCGCCGACATCGAAGAACATCAGCAGCTTGATGGCATTGCGCCGTTCCGGCCGGGTCTGGACGTCGAGATAGCCGTGTTCGGCGGTGGAGCGGATGGTGCCGGAAAGATCCAGCTCTTCGGCTGCACCTTCGCGCACCCAGCGGCGCAGGCGCTTCAGCGCCACCTTGATGTTACGGGTGCCGAGTTCGACGCCGTCGTCGAGATTCTGGAAATCGCGGCGATCCCAGACCTTAACAGCCCGGCGGTGGCGTGACGCCTCCTGGCCGATGCGCACGCCTTCCGGATTGTAGCCATGGGCGCCGAAGGGCGATGTGCCCGCCGTACCGATCCATTTCGATCCGCCCTGATGCCGGCCCTGCTGTTCGGCGAGCCGCTGGCGCAGCGTCTCCATCAGTCTGTCGAAACCGCCGAGCGCCTCGATCTGTTTTCTTTCGTCTTCGGTGAGATGCTTTTCCGCTAGCTTGCGCAACCATTCATCGGGAATGGCCGTTGCCTCCACCGCTTCCGCATCGCCGCCGATCGTCTCCACGCCACGGAAATAATCGGCGAAAACCTGGTCGAAACGGTCGATGAACCGCTCGTCTTTGATCAGCGTCGTACGGGCCAGATAGTAGAAGGCCTCGATATCGTAGTCGGCGATCCCTTCTTCCATCCCTTCGAGCAGCGACAGGAATTCCCGGAGCGTTACCGGCACCTTCGCTTCCTTCAGCTTCAGGAAGAAGGGAATGAACAAGGCTATGACCTTTCTTGGCCGATCTCCTCCAGATCATAAGGCGTGGTCTGGTAGATCTCGTTGATCCAATTGCCGAAGAAAAGATGCGCGTGGCTGCGCCACCGGTTCTGCGGGGGAATCTCCGGGTCGTTATGGGGGAAGTAGTTATGCGGCATCTTGATCGGCACGCCCGCATTCACATCCCGGAAATATTCGTCCGCCAGCGACGTGGAATCATACTCCACGTGATTGAACATGTAGAGCCGGTTACAGGCCTGTTCGTGCAAGAGACAGACGCCCATTTCGCTTGAATCCATTAGGATCTGCAGGCCGGGGACCTTTTCGATGTCGTTGCGGCGCACTTCCGTCCAGCGCGAGACCGGAATGGCGAAATCGTCGGAGAAGCCGTTCAGATAGACGGATGACGGTGCCAGGTTCTGGTGGCGGTAGACGCCGAAGGCCTTTTCCTTCAGCGTATGCTTCGGCACGCCATGGAAATGATAGGCGGCCGCCATCGCTCCCCAGCAGACGTTCATCGTCGAATGGACATTGGTGGCCGTCCAGTCGAAGATCTGCCGCATCTCGTCCCAGTAGGTGACCTCTTCATACTCCAGCAGCTCGATCGGTGCGCCTGTTATGATGAAGCCGTCGAACTTGCGATCCTTGACCTCTTCCCAGGTCTGGTAGAAGGAAAACAGATGTTCCTCGGAGGTGTTCTTGGCCTTGTGCCCGCCGACGCGCACCAGCGAAAACTCCGTCTGCAGCGGCGATGCGCCGACGAGGCGCGCCATCTGTATCTCGGTCTTGATCTTGTTCGGCATGAGGTTGAGAAGCCCGATCTGGAGAGGGCGGATATCCTGACGGATCGCCACCGTTTCAGTCATCACCCGCACACCCTCGTTGCGAAGGGTCTCAAATGCGGGCAGCGTATCGGGAATCTTGATGGGCATTGTTTTCACTCGACCAAATACAAAAAAACCGGCCGCGATCATGAATCGCTACCGGTCCGCACGCGGCCCTTTAGCGACTTATTTAACGTGGCTGCAAGCCGGCCGGCCAAATCACCACAGAAGGAATTCCATAAACCTGCTGTCGCGGCGGGTCAATGGGCAAGCTTTGCGGGGGCTGGCGACCGCGCTTTGATGTCGGTTGCCGCTTACAGATGTTCAAGAAGTGCAAGCGTGACGTATTGAATGAGCCACCGTCTCTCAGACGGAAGCGGGAACGATTCCCGCGCATTTCGGGAAGCCACGGTTATGGAAATGCGTTCGGGAAACTTTCGTTGAGAAGATAGAAATGATCGCCAATTTTCGTTACGCTAATATATTCATCTGGCTGAGGATCGAGATTTACACAATCTCTGTTTTTGGCGCATGTCTTTTGAATTCGTTGGCGCCAAGCCTCTGATTGGTTGCCAATGGGCAAGACAATCTCATCGCTCTCGTCATAAACGAGAGTCACGTAAGTCTTCGCCGTGAAAGTGTCATCCCAGACAAATGTATTAAAGCGAGGTTCTGTGCTTTGCGCATCGCTTCGTTGGATTTCCGCTAGGTACCCGTTTCGCGTCAGCGCAAACCTTATGCTGTTGGGGGTTATGCCAGCAATTGCAAGCAGAACGATTGGAATCAGCAGAAAAACCGGGGTCACTAAAAGCGATAATACGCGCCGCCAGCGGCGACGTATTGAATTGATGCAGAGAGAAACTACAATTGCGATGGCAAGCAATAAGAATGCTAAAAAGTCAATGCCTAACCAATCCCATCCAGCGGGAAACCAACCTTCCCACGGTTGCACCAACACCGGCAGGAACCAGAGGGCATATGTCCAAGTGAATCTGTCGCCACGTTTTATATTTGGACCTGCCATGCTTTGCTTCCGTCGATTATCGCCTGCAGATGGTCTGAAAGCGCTTCGATCTCATGACGAGGTTGCATTACTTCCCTTGTCCCCGCGCCATGAAGGCCAGCCGCTCGAAGAGATGCACATCCTGCTCGTTCTTCAGGAGTGCACCATGCAGCTTCGGCAGGGCGGTTTTCGCGTCGCCGCGCAAGGTGGCCGGATCGACATCGTCGGCGACCAGCAGGCGGATCCAATCGAGCGCTTCGGATGTGGAGGGCTTCTTCTTCAGGCCCGCCACGTCGCGGATCTCGAAAAATTGCGTCAGCGCCGCATGCAGAAGCGCCCGCTTGATGCCGGGATAGTGCACCTCGACGATGCGCGTCAGCGTTTCCATGTCGGGAAAGCGGATATAGTGGAAGAAGCAGCGGCGCAGGAAGGCGTCCGGCAGCTCCTTTTCATTGTTTGACGTGATGATGACGATCGGCCGGATCGCGGCCCGGATCGTTTCGTCGGTCTCGTAGACATGGAATTCCATGCGGTCGAGTTCCTGCAGCAAGTCGTTCGGAAATTCGATATCGGCCTTGTCGATCTCGTCGATCAGCAGCACGCATTTCTGCGGCGCGGTGAAGGCCTGCCAGAGCTTGCCCTGTCTGATATAGTTACTGATATCATGGACGCGTGCGTCGCCGAGCTGGCTGTCGCGCAGGCGCGAGACGGCGTCGTATTCGTAGAGGCCCTGTTGCGCCTTGGTGGTCGATTTTACATTCCACTCGATCAGATCCAGGCCGAGAGCAGCGGCCACCTGTCGCGCCAGTTCCGTCTTGCCCGTGCCCGGTTCTCCCTTTACCAGAAGCGGACGCTCCAGCCGGATGGCGGCATTGACGGCGACCATCAGATCCTTGTCGGCGATATAGTCGGCAGTTCCTTGAAATTGCATCGGAAGGCTTTCTCAATCTTTCCAGTGCAAGCTAGTTGCTGACCTTATTCGGTTCAAGGCGTGAAACCGTGTATATAGGAACGTGATCGCACTAATCTGTTGCAAGGGTGGACATGAGGGCGGGTCATGATTAACTGACGGGACGTGCGTCGCAGGGAAGTGCTGATGGCAGTTGAAGCGCAAGCCAAGCCGAATATCCAGGGAAACGAGCAGGTCGGTTACGATTTGAGCCTTTTCTTTCGGCTGAGGATGATGTTCTCCGCTTTCTGGAATTCGCCGGTACGCATCAAGATCATTTCGCTGACCGTAGCGCTCTTCCTGATTATCATGGTCACCGCCTACGTCCAGGTGCTGCTGAACAGCTGGAACGCTCCTTTTTACGATTCGCTGGCAAGGCGCGATACCTCCGCCTTCTTCCACCAGCTCGGCGTCTTCGGCATCATCGCCGGCTCGCTTCTGGTCCTCAACGTCATCCAGGCCTGGCTGAACCAGATGACCGCGCTCTATATGCGCGAGGGCCTGGCAAGGGATCTGGTGAACCAGTGGCTGCAGGCAAAGCGTGCGCTTCGTCTTGCCTCCTCCGGCCTGATCGGCGTCAATCCAGACCAGCGGCTGCATGAGGATGCCCGCAATCTCGCCGAAAGCACGACGGGTCTGGCGATCGGCCTGGTGCAGGCGACGATCCTGCTGCTGAGCTTTATCGGCGTGCTTTGGGAGCTGTCGAGCGGCATGGTCTTCCATTTCAGGGGCGCGAGCTTCTCCGTCCCCGGCTACATGGTCTGGGCGGCGATCCTCTATGCCGGTTCGGCATCGTTCCTCAGCCAGTTCGTCGGCCGCCGGCTGGTGCGGCTGAATGCCGACCGCTATTCGAAGGAAGCCGAGCTGCGCTTCGCGCTCATGCACGCCAACGAGCATATGCCAGCGATCACAATTGCCGGCGGCGAAGAGAATGAACGCCGGCGGATCAATGTCGATATTTCCGCAGTGCTCGCCGTCATCCGCCAACTTGCGATAGCCAATACCAATCTCACCTGGGTTTCCGCCGGCTACGGCTGGCTGGTGCTGATCATCCCCATCCTCGTGGCTGCGCCCGCCTATTTCTCCGGCGGGCTGACCTTCGGCCAGCTCATGGTGGCGGTCGGCGCCTTCAATCAGGTCAATTCGGCCCTGCGCTGGTATGTCGCCAATTTCGGGCCGATCGCCGAATGGCGCGCCACGCTGATGCGCGTCACCGATTTCCGCAAGGCACTGACGGAGATGGACGACAAGACGCCGATGCCGCACACCCTCGTCTTCGAGAAGGCCGCGCCCGGCACGATGGTTTGGACCGACATGGAGATTTCCACCAGGACCAGCGACGAGGCGACCGAGAACGGCTTCCGGATCGCCGAGGGGACGGTCACGATCAATGCCGGCGAACACATCATGATCAATGGCGATCACGGCGTGAACCGCAGGCTGCTGTTCGAGGTGCTGGCGCATCAATGGTATAGCGGCTCCGGCACCGTCAGCCTGCCGCCGATGGAAGACGTGCTGTTCATGCCGCACACACCCTATGTGCCGAGCGGCACGCTCAGGGAGGCGATCTGTTTCCCTGAGGATCGGGATGTCTACGATGAGGCCGCGGTCGAGGCCGCGATGGATAAGGTGAGCCTTGGTCGCCTCAAGAGCCGTCTCGACACGCAGGCCCGCTGGGACCGACTGCTTGATACCGAGGAGCAGAAGGCCGTCGGCTTTGCGCATCTGCTGTTGGCGAAGCCGAAATGGATAGTCCTCGACGATGCCATGGAAGGGCTGGAGGCGGAAATTCAGGCGCAGTTTTCAGCGCTGCTGGCGGAATTGACCGACGTGACCGTGATCTATATCGGCCGCAACGATGCCTACCTTCATGCCATGTCCCCTCGCGTCCTGCACCTGCAGGCACTGGCGTCGCGCGAGGATGAGGTGGCCGCCGCCACGCCGCCGGCGGCCGCGCCCGCCGAGGCGGCGGTCAGGGATCCGAAGAAGGCCAATGCGCCGTAACTTTGCTTCGGAGACGTGTATGTCCGGCCATGGCGGTGCCAGCCGCCAAAACTAAAACGCCCCGTCGTGGCGACGAGGCGTTTCTCATGCAAGCAAGAGGCTGAAGCTCAGTCCTTGGCGCGCTCGACGTAGGAATTGTCTTCCGTGGCGACGACGACGCGGGTGCCGGCGTTGATGTGCGGCGGCACCATGGTGCGCACGCCGTTCGACAGCATGGCGGGCTTGTAGGAGGAGGATGCCGTTTGGCCCTTGACGACCGGTTCGGTCTCGGTGATCTCAAGCGTGACATGGCGCGGCAGCTGGAGTGCCAGCGCAATACCTTCATGTATCGACAGGACGCAGGTCATGCCTTCCTGCAGATAGGCTTTCTGGTCGCCCATGGTCTCGACATCGACGACCACCTGATCGTAGTTGGCCGGGTTCATGAAGTGGAAGCCTTCGCCATCTTGATAGAGGTACTGGAAGTTCACGTCTTCGACGAAGGCGCGCTCGACCTGCTCGGTGGTGCGCCAGCGTTCGGACACCTTAACGCCGTCGACGATGCGGCGCATATCGACCTGGGTAACCGGCGTACCCTTGCCCGGATGAAAGTTCGCGGCGGTGAGAACGACGTAGAGCTTGCCGTCGACGTCGAGAACGTTGCCCTTGCGGACCGAAGAGGCGATGACCTTGACCATAAGACTTCCTTGTAACGCTGCGTTTTGCGTCGTAGAGGGACTGTCTAAATGCTCTCCGAGACGCAGCAATTGTTTGCTTGGGGGCGCAACTACCCTAAATCAATGGAAATTGCCACCCCCAACGCGGCTTGCGCCCTGAAGAAAGCTAGGAATGAAGCCAACGACGAGCAAAGCGTCTCCCTGGTGGACCCGCAATGTCCATGCGGACCGGCGGCCGTTTCTCATTGGCCGTAACGCCATCCAGGCGGCTCTGCGGGGTTTCTTCGTGCGCAACGACTTCATCGAGGTGGATACGGCGACGCTGCAGGTGTCGCCCGGCAACGAGGCGCATCTCCATGCCTTCGAGACCGAGGCGCTGACGACGGACGGCAAGGCATCACCTCTCTATCTTCATACATCGCCAGAGTTTGCCTGCAAGAAGCTGCTCGCGGCCGGTGAGGAGCGCATCGCCTGTTTTGCCCACGTCTATCGCAATCGCGAACGGGGGCCGCTGCACCATCCGGAATTCACCATGCTGGAATGGTATCGGGCTGGGGAAAGCTACGAGGCCCTGATGACCGACTGCTCTGTTCTGCTGGCGCTGGCAGCCGAGACGGTCGGGGCAAAAAAGCTGACCTATCGGGGCGCCGAGACCGATCCTTTCCTCACGCCGGAGCGTATCAGCGTCGCAGCGGCTTTCGAACGTTACGCCGGCATCGATCTTTTTGCCTCCATCGGCATGGGCGGATCCACGGACCCGGAGCGCCTGGCGGCGGACATGCGGCGGGTCGGCATACGCGTTGCCGCGGACGACCTCTGGCCCGATCTCTTCAGCCGGGTGCTGGTCGAGAAGGTCGAACCCAATCTCGGCTTCGGCCGCGCCACGATCCTCGATGAATATCCCGTCTCCGAGGCGGCGCTTGCCCGGCCTTCGGCTGGGGATCACCGTGTCGCCGAACGTTTCGAGCTCTATGCCTGCGGCGTCGAGCTTGCCAATGCGTTCGGTGAACTGACCAATGCCGTCGAGCAGCGGCGGCGGTTCGAAATCGAGATGGCGGAAAAGCAGCGCGTCTACGGCGAGACCTATCCGTTGGACGAGGATTTTCTGGAGGCGCTGGCCGTCATGCCTGACGCAAGCGGCATCGCGCTCGGCTTCGACCGGCTGGTGATGCTTTCAACCGGGGCCTCGCGTATCGAGCAGGTGCTCTGGGCGCCGGTCACGGAGTTCGGCGCATGAATTCGATGCGTCCGATCAGGAATATCAGCGAGCTCGAGCGTGCCGGATTGATCGATGCCGACGAGGCGATCTCGCTGGAGGCGGTGGCGGAGCGATATGCGGTCGCGCTGACACCGACGGTTGTGCGGCTGATCGACCGTGCCGATCCCGCCGATCCCATCGCCCGGCAATTCGTGCCCGACATGGCTGAACTTGTCGTCACGCCGGAAGAGCGCGCCGATCCGATCGGCGATCATGCCCATAGCCCGGTCGAAGGCATCGTCCATCGCTATCCGGACCGGGTGCTGCTGAAGGCCGTGCATGTCTGCCCGGTCTATTGCCGCTTCTGCTTTCGCCGCGAGATGGTCGGGCCGCAGGGTCTCGGGACGCTCGATGGCGAGGCGCTCGATGGCGCCTTCGGCTATATTCGCGATCACGGCGAGATCTGGGAGGTCATCCTCACCGGCGGCGACCCGCTGGTTCTTTCGCCGCGGCGACTGGAAGAGATATTGCGGCAGCTCGCCGATATCGATCATGTGAAGATCGTCCGTTTCCACACGCGCGTTCCCGTCGTCGATCCCTCGCGGATCGACGCGGCGCTGATCGGGGCACTGAGGGCGAGCGGCAAGACCATTTATGTGGCGCTGCATGCCAATCATCCCCGGGAACTGACGGGCGAGGCGCGTGCGGCCTGCGCCCGGCTGGTCGATGCGGGGATCGTGCTCGTCAGCCAATCGGTGCTCCTGAAGGGCGTCAACGACGATCCGGATGTGCTGGCAGCTCTGATGAAGGCTTTCGTCGAAACGCGGGTGAAGCCCTATTACCTGCACCATCCCGATCTCGCGCCCGGCACCAGCCATTTCCGCCTGACGATCGCAGAAGGCCAGGCGATCGTCGCGGCTCTGCGCGGCCGCATTTCCGGCCTCTGCCAGCCCACCTATATTCTCGATATTCCCGGCGGCCACGGCAAGGCGGATATCGGCAGGAGTTCGGTTCGCGAGATCAACGAGGGTTGCTATTCGATTTCGGATTATCGCGGCGGCGAGCACGTCTATCCGCCCGATTCATAGATCCGGGGCTGCCGTTTTACTCTGCCGCTATGCTTGTTATGAGATTTTTTGAATAAAACGTATTGGCGAATTTGGCACATTAACCTTATTGCCGGTGGCGCCTATTCACAAATCGATACGCGAAAATATTAGATCATCATAATATTTACCTGTAAACGCTGCCTTGCATGGCTTACAGATGGTAAACCTCATTTAGGCAAATGTTGAATATGGGAATCTTCTATGAAGTATATCCCGATTGTATTTACCACGTCGATTAGCGGAATGTTCTATTTTCCCCGTTACTTCTTGGCTGACGATAAAACTGCGTAACTGCAGTTATGCTTGCCATTGCCAGAAGGGACTAGATTATGAACAAGACGATTCGCGATTTGCTGGCCAAGTTCGGTGCGCTTCCCGTTGCCATCGACGAGATTGCCGATGATGCCGATCTCTATGTCACGGGATTGTCCTCATTCGCCTCCGTACAGCTGATGCTCGGCATCGAAGAGGCTTTTGACGTCGAGTTTCCCGACAATCTGCTGAACCGCAAGTCCTTCGCCAGCATCGCCGCCATCGAAAAGACTGTCGGCATGATCCTGGACAGCCGGAAGGTTGCATGATGAGCGTGGCGGTCGCTTTGCTTGAGGTTGGGTCGGGAGACGGACCGGCTGTACGTGCCGCGCGCGTCGCCGCGATCGCCAGCCAACACGCCGATGCCGTCGATGCCGAGGGCCGGTTCCCGCGCGAAGCCGTCGACGCAATGCGCGCCGAGAGATTGCTATCCATCCAGATCCCCGCCGCTCTCGGCGGCGAGGGCGCATCGATCACTGAAATCGCCGAGCTTTGCTCGATCCTCGGCCAGGCCTGCGCGGCCAGCGCCATGGTTTTCGCCATGCATCAGATCAAGCTTTCGAGCCTGGTCGAGCATGGCGCAGACAGCGATTGGCACCGTGATTTCATGCGCCGCATTGCGAGCGAGCAGCTGTTGCTGGCCTCGGCGACGACCGAAGGCGGCATTGGTGGCAATCTGCGCAACAGCATCTGCGCCATCAAGATCGAGGGCGATACCTGCTTCCTGGAAAAGGATGCGACCGTCATTTCCTATGGCGCCCATGCCGATGCGATCCTGATCACGTCCCGCAGCCACACCGAGGCCGCTTCTTCCGACCAGGTGCTGACGGTTTTCCTTAGGGATCAGTATAGGATTGAACGCACCGTCGAGTGGAACACGCTCGGCATGCGCGGTACCTGTTCCGACGGCTTCCTGTTCAAGGGCGAGGCGCCGGCCGCGCAGATCCTGCCGAAGCCGTTTGCCGAGATCGCCGCGCAATCGATGCTGGCGAGCTCGCATCTGCTCTGGAGCGGCGTCTGGTACGGAATTGCGGCCGATGCCGTTGCCCGTGCTCAGGCTTTCGTGCGCGCCGCGGCCCGCAAATCGCCGGGCACGCAGCCGCCGGGCGCGTTGCGGCTGGCGGAAGTCTCCAGCCTGCTGCAGATGGTGAAGTCGAATGTCGTTGCCGGTCTGAAAGTCTATGAAGAGGCCAAGGCCGATGCCGACCGGCTTTCTTCGATGGGCTTTGCCGTCGCGATGAACAACGTCAAGATCGCGTCGTCGGAGATGATCCTGCCGATCATCAATCACGCCATGCTGATCTGCGGCATCATGGGCTATAAGAACGGCACGCCCTATAGCCTTGGCCGCCATCTGCGCGATGCCCATTCCGCTCAATTGATGATCTCGAATGACCGCATTCTCGGCAATACGTCGACCATGCTGCTCGTCCACAAACAAGATACCAGCCTATTGGGGTAATCGTCATGGATATGCAAACTTCGTTTCTCGACCGCCTTTTCGAATCCGGTCTTCTGATCGATACCGGCGTTGACGGTCTTTACGGCCGCAGCGGCCAGTTCGAAGACGTCATTGCCGCTTTCGAGCGATTGATCGACAAGTTCGGTGGTGCCGATGGCGCCGAGGCCATCCGCTTTCCGCCGGGCATGAACCGCGTCTTTTTCGAGAAGAGCGGCTATATGAAGAGCTTCCCGCAGCTCGCCGGCACGGTGCACAGCTTCTGCGGCAGCGAGCTCGATCATATGAGCCTCTTGAAGTGCATGGAGGTCGGCGACAACTGGACGAAAGACCAGCAGGCGACCGATATCGTGCTGACGCCGGCGGCCTGCTATCCGCTCTACCCGACCGTCGCCAAGCGCGGCGCTCTGTCGGAAAGCGGCGCTCTGTTCGATCTGCAGTCTTACTGCTTCCGTCACGAGCCTTCCAAGGATCCGGCCCGCCAGCAGCTCTTCCGCATGCGCGAATATGTCTGCATGGGCACCGACAAGCATGTGACGGATTTCCGCCAGAGCTGGATGGATCGCGGCATCGAGATGATGAAGGCTGTCGGCCTCGACGTGACCATCGACGTCGCCAACGATCCCTTCTTCGGCCGCGCCGGCAAGATGCTCGCCAACAACCAGCGCGACCAGAACCTGAAGTTCGAGCTGCTGATCCCGATCACCTCGACCGCCAACCCGACGGCCTGCATGAGCTTCAACTATCACCAGGACGCCTTCGGCGCGAAATGGGGGCTGAACTTCGCTAACGGTAGTGTCGCGCACACGGCTTGCGTCGGCTTCGGCCTGGAGCGCATCGCGCTGGCGCTGTTTCACCACCACGGTCTCGACGTCAAGGAATGGCCCGAGAGCGTGCGCCAGGCGCTGTGGGGCTGATCGCTTCCATGGCTGCCGTCTTCCCGGGATTGGATCCCGCCGCCTACAAGCCGCATGCGTTGCACTACAGTGAGCGCATGTGGCCCGAGACCAATTGCTACATCGATCTCTGGATCGAAGTGCTCTCGAGCCTGAAGCTTCAGCCGGAAGCCATGCTCGGCTTCACCATGGGCCAGGATTTCGAGGGCGACCAGTTCACCTTCTTCAAGGTGCCGCTCGAAGATCTCGAAGCACTCTACGGCATCCGCTGCACGGAGCTTGCGATCTACGACAAGATCCAGCATCACGTCGCCGAGCAGATCGGCCGCGGCCGGCTCTGCCTGGTGGAGATGGACTCCTTCTTCATGCCGGATACGCAGGGCGTCGGCTATCGCCGCGAGCATGGCAAGACGACTGTCGCGATCAACCGGCTGGATATGGAGGAGCGCAGGCTCGACTATTTCCACAATGGCGGATTCTTCCAGCTTTCGGGCGAGGATTTCGACGGGCTGTTCCAGCTGCAACTGACGGAAGACGACCTGCCGTTCCTGCCCTATACGGAATTCGCGAAATTTTCCGACAAGACACCGGGCGAAGCCGCCATCCGGCAAACATCGCGGCAGCTGCTGTCGTTCCATTTCCGCCGCCGTCCGCAGGCCAATCCCATCCGCGCCTTCGCCGAGGTCTTTCCCGTGCAGGTCGAAGCGGTTGCAGAACGGCCTTTCGGCTTCTTCCACAAATATGCCTTCAACATGCTGCGCCAGCTCGGCGCCAATTTCGAGCTTGCGGGCAGCCATCTCGACTGGCTGACGGCGGATTTCTCCGATGCCGCCGCTGAAGCGCGGCGGATTTCCGAAGCGGCGAAATCGGTGCAGTTCCAGCTTGCCCGCGCCATCACGCGCAAGAAATTCGAGCCATTGCGGACAGCGCTTGATCCGGCCGCCGATGCGTGGGATGCCATGATGGGGCTGCTTGAACGGAAGCTCTGACCGGCTTCCGTTCGATTGCGAAACGGCTCGGCGATTTCGGGATAGATGTGGGGCGGGGAAATCCCCCGGAAAGATGTCATGGGCGGGCGCTTGGCTGATATCGGCGGCGGAATGCGGCTGAGCGAAGGGTGGAATCTGGTGCTGACGGATGCGGGCACCTGTGCCCTGCCTTCCGACGTGCCCTTTTCGGCCGGCTTGATCCCTGCGCCGGTGCCGGGCACCGTGGCAGAGGCGCTGGAAAAGGCCGGGCTCTTCGACCGCGCGAAACCTCACCCCCTCAACGACCGGGATGCCTGGTATATCTGTCGCATGGTGGATGTGGATGCCGGTGATGCGGTGCTGCGGCTGGAAGGGCTGGCAACACTCTGCGAGGTCTTCCTCAACGGTCAGAAAATCCTCGTCTCCGAAAGCATGTTCGAAGCCCATGATATCGCCGTGAGCCTGCTTGGCGGTGATGAGCTGGCGCTGTGCTTCCGCGCTCTGGGGCCACGGCTTTCAGAGCAGGGTTCCCGCGCCCGCTGGCGGCCGCAGATGATCACGCCGCAGGGCCTCCGGTTCGTTCGCACGACATTGCTCGGCCACATGCCGGGCTGGTGCCCGGAAATCCATGCCGTCGGCCCATGGCGACCGGTTTCCCTTCTGCGCCCGAGCGCGCCTGTGATCCGCGACCTCTCCCTGCGGCCGGATTTGCTCGATGATGGCGAAGGCCGGCTCTATGCGTCGCTTTCGATCGAAGGCGATGCCGGGGAGATCGTCCTGCGCTGCGGTGAAGTCGAGCAGGCTTTCGAACGAGACAGTCCCGGCCGCTACAACGCCATCCTGAAAATTCCCGGTGTGGAACCGTGGTGGCCGCATACGCATGGCCTGCCGCACCTCCATGAGGTCGCGCTTGTCATCGACGGCGCGGAATATCCCCTCGGAAACACCGGCTTTCGACGGCTGTCGGTCGATCGCGGCGCCGACGGGCAGGATTTTGCTGTTGTCATCAATGGCGCACGGATCTTTTGCCGCGGCGCGGTCTGGACGGCGGCCGACATCGTGCGCTTGCCCGGCAGCCGCGAGGACTACGAACCCTGGCTGCGGCTGGCGGCTGAGGCCGGCATGAACATGATCCGCATCGGCGGCACCATGGCCTATGAGGCGCCGGATTTCTTCCGCCTCTGCGACGAACTCGGCCTGCTGGTCTGGCAGGATTTCATGTTCGCCAATTTCGACTATCCGAAGAGTGACAAGGCGTTCAACGCCCATGTTGAGGCGGAAGTCTCGCAACTTCTTAGCCGTACGCGCCTGTCGCCTTCGCTTGCCGTTCTTTGCGGCGGCAGCGAGATCCATCAGCAGGCGGCAATGATAGGCCTGCCCGAGCGCTTCTGGGCAAGCCCGATCGTCGAGGAAATCATCCCGCCGGTCGTACAATCGCTGCGGCCCGATGTGCCCTATGTCGTCAACTCTCCCTCCGGCGGCGCCATGCCGTTTTCTCCGAATGCCGGCGTCACGCATTACTACGGTGTCGGCGCCTATATGCGGCCGCTCGCCGATGCGCGCCGTGCCGATGTCCGCTTTGCGGCCGAGAGCCTGGCATTCGCGCATGTGCCGCAGGCCCGCACGCTCATCCGGCATCTGACGGTTCCTGCCGTTCATAGCCCGCTATGGAAGGAGCGCGTTCCGCGCGATCGCGGCGCCTCCTGGGATTTCGAGGATGTGCGCGATCATTACCTTCAGGAACTTTACGGCTTCGAGCCGAATCGATTGCGGCGGGAGGATCCGGATCTCTATCTCAGCCTCTCGCGCGCCGTGACCGGCGAGGTCGCGGAAGAGACCTATGCCGAGTGGCGGCGGCAAGGTTCGGGTTGCAACGGCGCGCTTGTCTGGACACTGCAGGACCTGCTGCCCGGCGCCGGCTGGGGTGTGATCGACTCCACGGGCGAGCCCAAGCCGATATGGTATGCGTTGCGCCGCGCCTTCCGGCCCGTGCAGGTGCTGTTGACAGACGAAGGCACCAACGGTCTCGACGTGCATATAATCAACGAGAGCGATGCGGCGCTTGATATCGCGCTCGAGGTTTCCTGCCTGCGCGACGGCCGTCAAAGAGTGGTGGGCGGCAGCCGGGAATTGGTGGTCGAAGCTCGCGGCAAGCAGAAGATAGCCTGTACGGATCTCTTCGGCGCCTTCTTCGATACGACCTACGCCTTCCGCTTCGGGCCGCCTTCGCATGATGTGACGGTGGCACGGCTGACGGCACCCGGTACCGGCGCGCTGATTGCGGAAGCCTTTCATTTCCCGCTCGGCAGGGCGGCCGCATTCCACGACGCGGAGATTGCGGCATCGGTCCTGCAGGAGGGCGAGGATTGGTTCCTGGATCTTCGCAGCGACCGTCTGGCGCAATCGGTGCAGATCGATTTCGAGGCCTATCGGGCCGAGGATGACTGGTTTCACCTGCCGCCGGACGGCAGCCGGCGGGTCCGGCTTCACCGGCGGGCAGGAATACCGGCCGACTCCGTTCCGATGGGTCAGATCCGCGCCATCGGTAGCCGGCGAATCGTCGAGGTTTGATTGAGGTGCGGCAAATGCCGACACCTATCTCGCTCTTGGCGGGCGAGAAAGTAAAAACTTAGGATTGGGCGCGGGCTTGTCCCTCGTCTAATTCTTAGTTTTTACAAGAGCGAGGGTAGGTATGGGCGCAAGAAAACGACCCCCTCTCTTGCAATTTCAATGGCTTAGAAATTGCTCTAAACTTTCGAATGTGAAGCGTCTCCAGTGACGCAATTCCTAAACCAGTGAAATTACTTTCTCGCCCGCCAGGGGCGAGATAATTCGGTGCACTCCATCGGCTTCCCTTACAGCGTCGCGCCATCCGGCCTGAACAGGTGGCAGCGTTCCGGATCGATGCGGATGTTGACCGTCTCTCCGGCGCGGATGGCCTGTTGATCCTCCAATGCCACCGTCAATGTTTGGCCGCCCTGCAGCGTGGCGTAGAGGATCGTCTGGCCGCCCAGATGTTCCACGAGATCGACGCTGGCGGTGCCGAGCGCCAGACCGCGATCGCCGACATTCAGATGTTCGGGGCGGGCGCCGAGTGTCACGGTTTCTCCGGGCTGGATGCCGCCCAGCCGGCGCGGCAGGCGAACCGTCTGGCCGTGGAGGTCGATGACGGCGGAGCCGTCGTCGGAGGCGACGATCTTGGCATCGAGGAAGTTCATTTTCGGCGAGCCGATGAAGCCGGCGACGAACTTGTTCTTCGGTTTGTTGTAGAGGTCGAGCGGCGCGCCGACCTGCTCGATTTTGCCGCCGTTGAGCACGACGATTTTGTCGGCCATGGTCATGGCCTCGGTCTGGTCGTGGGTGACGTAAATCATAGTGTTGCCGAGCCGCTGGTGCAGGCGGGCGATCTCGACGCGCATCTGCACGCGCAGTTCGGCGTCGAGGTTCGAAAGTGGTTCGTCGAAGAGGAAGATATTGGGCTCGCGCACGATGGCGCGGCCGATGGCCACGCGCTGACGCTGGCCGCCGGAAAGCTGCTTCGGCTTGCGCTGCAATAGCTGCGTAATCTGCAGGACCTCAGCCGCTTTTTCGACGCGCGGCTGGATATCCTGCTTTTTCATACCAGCCGTTTCGAGGCCGAAGGCGAGATTTTTGTAAACAGACATATGCGGATAGAGCGCATAGGACTGGAACACCATGGCGATGCCGCGCTTGGAGGCGGGGACATCGTTCATGCGGCTGCCGTCGAGATAGAGCCCGCCGCCGGAAATCGGCTCCAGCCCGGCGATCATGCGCAGAAGCGTGGACTTGCCGCATCCCGACGGGCCGACGAAAACGGTAAATTCCCCCGGCTCGATTTCCAGATCGATGCCGTGGACGACCTGGAGTTCGCCATAGCGCTTGATAACCTTCTGCAGCGAGACACTTGTCGCCATGGGCGCTTCCTCCTTGTTCGTCCTGGTGGCTACCGGGGCAACGTTCATGACGGCCTCCAGCTCTTGTATTTTGCGCTTTCCGGTCCGACAGGAAAGCGGACTTCGGTGCGCGTTTCCGATGATTCATAGAATGCCGTGACCAGCTCCAGCGCCTGGCGGGCATCGGCTGTCGTCACCGGCAGCGGTCCGCCTGAAACCAAGGCTTCGTGGAACAGCTTCATCTGCGAGTTGAAGCGGTTGGGAATAGGCGTCCAGTTCGCCAGCAGCGCATCGATCTTTGCGGCGACCTCGTCATTGGCCGGGATGATCTTCCAGGGGTCCTGGCCGGGGCTGTAGGGCTCATGGTTGCTTTCGATCAACACATTCTCGAAGGCAAGCCGCAGGCGGCTGATCTGCTCCTGCGAGCCGAGCGTGGCGCTGATGGTGGCGAGCGCGCCGTTTTCCATCAACAGGCTGGCGCTGGCGCAGTCCTCCACCTCGATATCGTTGACCCTCGTCGCGACGCGGCCGAAGAGGCCTGCGATCGGTCCCATCAGATAGGTCAGCATGTCGTGCAGATGGATGGAATGCGTCATCAGCACGCCGCCGAGCTCCGTCGCCCATTTGCCGCGCCAGGGGACGGCATAATAATCGGCGCCACGCACCCAATGGGTCTCGGAGGTGGCGACATAGGCCTTCCCGGCAATGCCGGCGTCGACAACGCGCTTGGCCTTCTGGATGCCATCGCCGTAGCGATACTGGAAGATCGGCATCAGCTTGCCCCTGGCCGTCTTCTCTGCAGCAATGACGGCATCGACATCGGCGAGCGATCCCACAAGCGGCTTCTCGCAGACCACATGCTTTCCGGCCGCAAGCGCCTGCATGATGAGCTCGAAATGCGAGCCGGGCGGGGTGCAGATATCGATGATGTCGATATCGGGCATGTTCAAGACTTCGGAGAAATCCTTGACGCGCTTCTCGATGCCGAATTCGTCGCCGACGGCATTTAGGCGCTCCTCGTTGAGATCGCAGAGGATGGCAACTTCGAAGCGGTCGGAATGGGGCAGATAGCCTTCGACGATGTGGGAGCGGCCGATACCGAGACCGATGATCGCGACTTTCTTTACGTCGGACATATGCGGATTACCTTTGAATGCTGTTGAGCGATGTTGCCTCGGCAAGCGCCTGCGCCTTCAGCGCCAGCTCCATAGCCTTGAAGCAATGTTCCTGGCCCATCGCCGTTTCGGTGCGGTCACTTATGTCGGCGGCCAGTTGCCGGCCATAGGGCAGGTCGAGGCCGGTGCAGTCGATATGCTGCATGCCCTTTCGGTCGGTGAGGAAGAGATGATCGGCGCCGGGGCGGCCGGCGACATCGATATATTTGCGCAGCTCGATCGTGCCCTCAGTGCCGACGATGAAGAGGCGGCCGTCGCCCCAGGTGGAGAGACCGTCCGGCGTGAACCAGTCGACGCGGACATAGCCCGTTACGTCAGGCGTGCGCAGGTGGAAGTCGCCATAGTCCTGCAGCCCGGGCGTCTCGGGATTGGCGCGGTTGGACACGGTTGCCGATAGCACCTCTGCTTCGAGCGAGCCGGCGAAGAACAGGAACTGCTCGCATTGATGCGAGGCGATGTCGGTGATGATGCCGCCGTAGCGCTTGCGGTCGAAGAACCATTCCGGCCGGGTCGGTTTGCGCAGCCGGTGCGGGCCGAGGCCGGTCGTGTGGATGACCTTGCCGATGGCGCCGGCCTTGACCAATTCGCCGGCCTTGACGGTCGATGCCGTCTCGAAATGCTCGGAATAGAGAATGGAGACGATGCGCCTGGTCTCGGCCTGTACCTTACGCACGTCGGCGAGCTGATCCAGCGTCACCATGCCCGGCTTGTCGAGCATCACGTCCTTGCCGTGGCGCATGGTCTCGATGGCAAGGCCCGCCCGTTCGCTGGAGATGGCCGCGCTGACGATCAGCGCGATGGAGCGGTCCTCGAGGATTTCCCTTTTGTCGACAACGCGTTTCGCCTGCGGAAAGCGCTCAGTGAAGACGGCCGCAAGGTCGTCCTCTATGGCATGGAACGCGACCAGTTCCGCGCCGGCCCGCAGCATGACGTTGACCTGGCCGTAGATGTGATCGTGATTGAGGCCGATGGCGGCAAAGCGCAGCGCGCTCATACGACATTTCCTTTCAATGGGTTTCTCAGGATGCGGTCCCAAATCTTGGGTTTTCGGGACCGTACGGTTCGTATCAGCGTTTGAGGCCTGCCGTGGCAATGCCGTCGATCAGCAGCCTCTGGAAGAAGAGGAAGATCAGGAAGACCGGGATCAGCGACAGGCTCGACATGGCGAACAGGCTGCTCCAGTCGGAACTTCCCGTGGAATCCACGAAGGAGCGCAGGCCGAGCTGCACGGTGTAGGTATTGATATCGGAGAGATAGATCAGCGGTCCGAAGAAATCGTCCCAGGTCCAGATGAAGGAGAAGATGGCGGCGGTGGCGAGCACCGGCAGCGACAGTGGCAGCATGATGCGCCAATAGATGCGCCAGGGGCTGCAGCCGTCCATCATGGCAGCCTCGTCCAACTCGCGAGGGATGCCGCGGAAGAACTGCACCATCAGGAAGATGAAGAAGGCGTCGACCGCCAGGAACTTCGGCACGACCAGCGGCAGCATGGTCTTCACCCAGCCGAGCTTGAGGAAGAGGATATATTGCGGGATGAGCGTGACGTGATAGGGCAGCATCAGCGTGCCCAGCATCAGCGCGAACCAGAAATTCTTGCCCCAGAAATCCAGCCGCGCGAAGGCATAGGCCGCCAGCGAGCAGGAGATGACGTTGCCCATGACCGAAAGCACGGCGATAACAACCGAATTCCAGACGAAGGTGCCGAAGGTGACCTGACCGCCGAACCAGCCGCGGGCATAGGAGCTGAAGTCGAATTGCGACGGGATCAGCGACGCCGTGCCGAAGATCTCGTTCTGGTCCTTGATCGAGCCGGAGAGCATCCACAGCAGCGGATAGAGCATCACGATCGATGCGGCGATGAGAGCGGTGTGGACGAGGACGGAGACGAACCAGGGACGCTCGCGCGGCGCGTTCATATCCTCGGCAAAATGGGTGAGTTTCGCGTCAGTCATCGTAGTGAACCCAATAACGAGCGGAGAGGAAGGAGAAGGTGGTGAAGATCGCGATGATGATCACCAGGACCCAGGCGAGTGCGGCAGCATAGCCCATGCGGAAGTAGCCGAAGGCTTCCTGATAGAGGTAGAGCGTGTAGAACAGCGTCGAATCGATCGGGCCGCCGGTGCCGGAGGAAATCACATAGGCCGGCGTGAAGGCCTTGAAGGCGTCGATGGTCTGAACCACCGCATTGAAGAAGATCACAGGCGTCAGCAGCGGCAGGGTGATCTTGAAGAAGATCCGCCTCTTGGACGCGCCATCGAGGCTGGCGGCTTCATAGAGATCGGTCGGGATCTGTCTGAGGCCCGCCAGGAAGATGATCATCGGCGAGCCGAACTGCCAGATGGCCAAGATGACCAGGGTATAAAGCGAATAGTCCGGATTGGAGATCCAGCTCGGGCCGTTGATGCCGAAGACATACCAGAGCAGGGTATTGATGATGCCATCGGCATCGAAGATCTGCCGCCACAGCACGGCAATGGCGACGCTGGAGCCGAGCAGCGACGGCAGGTAGAAAATGGCGCGATAGACGGGAAGGCCGCGAATGCCGCGGTTGAGAAGCAGCGCCACCGAGAGTGCGAAGGCAAGCTTCAGCGGCACGGAACAGACCACATAGAACAGCGTCACCTTCATCGACGACAGGAATTTGTCGTCCGCCGTGGCGATGCGCACGTAATTGTCCCATCCGACCAGGTTCGGCGACTGGAGCAGATTGTAATCTGTGAAAGACAGGTAGAGCGACGCGATCGCCGGTCCGAGGGTCAGCCCGAAGAAGCCGATGAACCACGGCAGGAGAAAGAGATAGCCCGGCGCGTTGCGCGAGAACGCGCTCGGCGCCTTGTAGGTGGTCTCCACGCGCATTGGCGCGCGCGTACCGACGGCCAAGCCGCCGGCAACGCTCTTGCTGTTTGTACCCACGGTATCAGCCTCGCGTAACGTTTGCTGCTGCCTGTTCAGTGAACTTCGCCCCGGCGTCCTGCGCGCTGGTCTTGCCGAAGGCCACTTCCTCGGCGATCTTTTTCAGCAGGAATGCATTCTCGCCGGCGCCGTTCGGCGGAGACGGCGGCAGTGCTCCGACATGCGGCGTCAATCGGCCGATATAGTCGACGACCTGCTTGCTCGTCGCATCGAGATCCGGGGTCAGGAGATCGCGGATCTTCGGCGAAGGAGGAACGCCGCGCTCGACGCCGAGCGTCTTGGCGCCCTCCGGATCCTCCACCAGGTAATTGACGAAAGCGACGGCAGCGTCCTTGTTGGCAGAGGTCGCCGAAACCGACATCAGCATCGAGGGTTTCAGATATTGGCCGGGCTTGCTGTCGGCGCCGACCGGATAGGAAACGATATCGAGCTTTTCCTTCACGAGGCCCTGAATGGCGACGAACTGGTTGGAATGGGCGTAGCTGACAGCTGCCTTCTTGGTCACGAGCATGTCGGTTTCGAGGGTCTGTTGGTCGAGTGCCTGTGCATCGGCCGGAACGCAGGCGCCGATCTTGCGCATATGCCCCCAGAAGTCGAACCATTCGGTGGCATCCTTGGCTTCGAAGGCCAGCTTGCCGTCGGCGGTATAGAGCGCCTTGCCGCGCTGGCGCAGCCAGCATTCGAAGGCCGGCTCTCCGCCGCTCGCATCCGCCGTACCGTAGAAACCGCGGCGCTTCTTGGCAGTCGTCACCTTGGCGCAGGCGTCGCCGAGCTGCTCCCATGTCATGCCGTCATGCGGCGGCTCGACGCCGGCTTCGGCCCAGGCCGCCGCATTGACGACGACCATCGAGGAATTGACGCCGAGATTGACGCCGTAAATCTTGTTGTCGACCTTGCCGGAATCGATATTGGCCGGACCGAAATCCTCGATCGCGAGGCTCTTGCCGAGATAGGGCGTCATGTCGAGCAGCGCGCCGCGGCGGGCATACTCGAAGATGTAGCGATAGTCCATCTGGATGAGGTCGGGCGCATTGCCGCCGCCCGTCTGCGTGGCAAGACGCGTCCAGTAGCTGTCCCAGCCGAAGGATTCGCCGGCGATGGTGACATCGGCATTCTTGGCCTGATAGGCCTTGACGGCTGCGAATGTGCGGTCGCTTCGCTCCTTCGATCCCCACCAAAGAAGGCGCATCGCGGTTGCCGCATTGGCGCGGGAAAGTCCGATACTGCTGAAAGCTAGCGTAGCTGCCATGCCGGCAATCAGCTGCCGGCGGTCGATCGTCAAAGTCATCCTGGTCTCCTCCCCAGTAAACCGATGATTTACGAACTGCTTTGCATGATATAACTATTTGGTTACAAGTTGGATAGAAATGCGACCGCTGTCAAGCGTCAATCGTGTCACAATCAAAACGACGTCTGCGAGAGCCGGTGGCGCCCCTCGCGGGAAAGATCGATGCGGGAGGAGGTTCGTCATGACCGCCAGGGAGAGGCAACAGACTGAAAAGTCAGCGCAAGCCGATGTCGGCGAGGCTGTGCGAACACGGTCGGAAAAAGTGTCGCGCAATCCGCAACGGACCCATGCCGCGATCCTGGAAGCAGCGACGGAAGAGTTTGCCGCGCATGGCTTCGGCGGCGCCCGGGTGGATGCGATCGCGGCGCGGGCGCAGACCAACAAGCGGATGCTCTACCACTATTTCGGCGACAAGGAGGGGCTCTATCTCGCGGTGCTGGAGGCGACCTATGCGGCGATCCGCAACGCCGAAAAGCATCTCGATCTCGCCCGCCGCGACCCCGAAGAGGGAATGCGGGAGCTTGCGCTGTTCACCTGGCGGCATTTTCTCGCGCATCCGGAGTTTCTAAGCCTGCTCGTGACCGAAAATCTGCATCAGGCACACTATCTGCAGCGATCGGACAAGGTGCTGGAGATGCATTCGCATTTCATCGATGAGCTCTCAAATGTGTTGCGACGCGGTGAGGCGGCCGGCATGTTCCGGTCTGCCGTCGATCCCGTATCCGTCTATCTGACGATCGCGGCACTCGGTTTCTTCTACCTGTCCAACCGCCACACCTTGTCGACGATTTTTGCGCGCAAGTTGACCAGCCCGGACGCGCTCAATGCCTGGGGCGAACATATCGTGGAGGTGACCCTTGCTTCCATCCGGGCATAGCGTGCCCCGAGAGCCCGTGGCTCTGCAGGCTTCAGAGAAATTTTCAAAAGACGATTGACAAGGCCGGAGTGATCGCGCGATCTTGTAACCATATGGTTACATTGCTTAGGCGACCAAGCATTTGCTTTTCCTGATTCTGGAGGGAATCGGGCAGGGAGGAGACATCATGAAGGGTGTTGGCATTATTCCCGATATGATTTGCCACCGGCGCTACGTGCTCGATAATCTCTTCGGGCCGGCGCTCGGTGGCCCGATGCATTGCTGGACACGGCATCGGACCAACAGGTCGAAGCCTGTATGGAGCCCCGATCAGCTGCAGACGATCGATTTCTTCGAAGGAAGCACTCAACCATCATGACCGAATCATTGAAAATCAGGCTTGTCGAGGCCGAGGCATTCGAGCGCCCGGTCAAATTGCGGCTTCCCTTCCGTTTCGGGGCGGCGACCCTGCGGGAGGCGCGGCAGATTTTCCTGCGTGTGCGCATCGAGGATGCCAGCGGCCGTTCGGCTGGGGGGATGGCCGCCGAGCTGATGGTGCCGAAATGGTTCGACAAATCGCCCGAGCTTTCCAATGCCGACAATGAAAATCAGCTGCGCCGTTCGCTGGCGCTGGCTCTCGATGCTCTGCGAGGCGCAGGCCTTGGAACGGCGTTTGAGCTGCATGCCGCCGTCGAGGCAGCGCATCATGCGCGGGCGGCGGCTGAAAAGCTGAACGGCCTGGTCGCCTCCTTCGGTCTTGCGCTTGCCAACAGGGCTATCCTCGATGGCCTCTGCCGGCTGGAAGGGCTGACGGTTGCGCAGGCAATCAAGGCGAACCGCCCCGGTATCGATGCTTCCACGGCGCGCGATCTCTCTGGATTCGATCTTTCCGGCTTCCTGTCGACACTGGAACCTGCCGGAAGCCTCGCTGCCCGCCACACGGTCGGTCTGGTCGATGCGATCGTGCCTGACGATATTCCGGCGAACGAGCGTTTGGACGACGGTCTGCCAGAGAGCTTCGAGGAAGCGATCGACGCCTATGGCCTGACCTTCTTCAAGGTCAAAGTCTCGGGCGCTCCCGAGGCGGATATCGATCGCCTTTGCCGCATTGCCGCTGTGATCGACGCCAAAGTGCCTGCCTATTCCGTGACGCTTGATGGCAACGAGCAGTTCTCATCCGCCGAGGCGGTGGCCGATCTGCTCGCCCGCGTGAAAGAGGAGCCGAGGCTGGCGCGTTTCGCCGCTTCGATCCTGTTCGTCGAGCAGCCGATCGCCCGCGCCCACGCTTTCGAGAAGCCGGTAAAGGCGCTTGCCGCCTTCAAGCCGGTGGAGATCGATGAATCCGATGCCGATATCGATGCTTTCGTCACCGCCAGAGGGCTCGGCTATACCGGCATTTCCTCGAAGTCCTGCAAGGGTTTCTATCGCTCGCTATTGAACCGGGCGCGCGTCGCCAAGTGGAGCGCTGACGACGGCATAGCCTATTTCATGTCGGCGGAGGATCTGACGACGCAAGGCGGCCTTGCCGTGCAGCAGGACCTGGCGCTCGCTTCGCTGATCGGCATGACGCATATCGAGCGCAACGGCCATCACTATGTCGATGGCATGGCCGGCGCGCCGGAGGCCGAGCAAGCGGCTTTCGCGCAGGTTCATTCCGATCTCTATCGCGTGAGCAACGGGCGGACGCGGCTGCGGATTGAGGGCGGCCAGATCGCCATTGGTTCCGTCATCGGCGCTGTCGGTCTCGGTTCGTCGGTGGAGCCGGATTGGGGCGCGATGGAGGCATCGCTGAAATAGGACTCTGGTTAAGGTCAGGCTCGTTTTGTCTTTGGCGCACTGTCGTGCCTGGCCCCTCACCCTAGCCCTCTCCCCGCAATGCGGGGAGAGGGGACCAAGGAGCAAGCTAACCGGCCCAACCACTCGGACCGAGGCAGCATTGGGGGTAACCCCCTCGCCCCGCTTGCGGGGAGAGGGCTGGGGTGAGGGGCCACGCAACAAGGCGCGGCCAACGCGGACTAACCTGACCATCGCCATCACAGATTCTGGAGGAGCAGATGCAGTCATCGAAGAAACGCTACGTTCTGGTCGGTACGGGCAATCGCGGCGCGACCATGTGGGGCAAGGATCTGGTCGAGCGTTGGAGCAACGAGGTCGAACTCGTCGCGGTCTGTGACCTCAATCAGATGCGCGCCAAGCGGGCGCTCGACTATATCGGCGCATCCGTGCCTGTTTATACCGATTTCGATGAGCTGTTGCGGGTCGAGAAACCGGATCTCGTCATCGTCTGCACGCGCGATTCCAGCCATGACGATCTGATCGTCAAGGCCATGGAATCAGGCGCCAATGTCATCAGTGAAAAGCCGATGACGACGACGGTCGACAAGATCAAGCGCATTCTCAATGCCGAGGCACGCACCGGCAAGCGGCTGGACGTTTCCTTCAATTACCGCTTCGCGCCGACGGCGGCGAAGATCAAGGAGCTGATCAATTCCGGCGTCATCGGCGATGTCACGTCAGTCGATTTCCATTGGTATCTCGACACCAGCCACGGCGCCGACTATTTCCGCCGCTGGCATGCCTTCGTGGAAAATTCCGGCAGTCTCTTCGTCCACAAGGCGACGCACCATTTCGACCTCTTGAACTGGTATCTGGATTCCGATCCGGAAACCGTCGCAGCCTTTGCCGATCTCAAGCATTACGGCCGCAAGGGACCTTTTCGCGGCGAGCGCTGTCGTAACTGTCGGTACAAGGATGAGTGCGACTATTATCTCGACATCAGCGCGACACCACTGCTCGAAAGCCTCTACGAGGATCCGTCAACCGTCGATGGCTACGTGCGCGACGCCTGCGTCTTCCGCGAGGATATCGATATTCCGGACACGATGGTCGCCTCCATCCGCTATCGCAGCGGTGTCAAAGTTTCCTATTCCTTGAATACCTACATGCCGATCGAAGGGCATCACATCGCCTTCAACGGCCACAAGGGCCGCATCGAGCTGCGGCAGTACGAGAAGCAACACTGGACGACGCCACCGGCGGACGAGATCGTCGTCATGAAGAATTTCGGCGATGTCGAGCGCATATGGGTGCCGCACTCATCCGGCGGCCACTATGGCGGCGACGACCGGCTGCGCAACATGCTGCTGCGCTCCGGCCCGAATGACGAGCTCAAGCAGCGTGCCGGATCGCGCGCGGGCGCGATGTCGGTTCTCTGCGGCATCGCGGCGCTGAAGAGCAGCCGTACCGGCCAGCAGGTATCGATCGCCGATATCTGGGGTGAGGACGGCGGCTTGAACCTGCTGGAGCCGCGGCCTTAGGGCACTTCCAGGAGAAGTGAGCACCGGTTTTCCGCTGCGCACCTTTTCTAAGATAGCCGCCTGCGGCCTTGTCGCCAGATCAGCCGCAGCTCGGCAGCTGCTGCGCATAGATCCTGGTCATGCCGTTGAAGCGCTTGGCACCGGACAGTGCGGCGGAATTGCCGCGCCATGCCCCCTGCAGATAGCCCTTCGTGCCGGAATAATAGGCCAGATAGAGATCATAGGAATCGTTCAGGGGAATGCCGGTCTGCAGGTGCGTCTGGTAGTGATACCAGCCGACGAAATCGATGGCGTCGGCGAAGTTGGTGCGGCTCGCAGTCCAGTTGCCCGACTCGCGCTTGTACTTGTCCCAGGTGCCGTCGAGCGCCTGTGAGAAGCCGTAGGCGGTCGACGGGCGCTTCCAGGGGATGAAGCCGAGCAGGTATCTTCTGGGCGGACGGGCGCGCGGCCGGAAGCCGGATTCGGTATAGATCGTCGCCATGAGGATCGGCACGGGAACGCCGTATTTGCGTTCCGTGCGCTCGGCGGCTCGCTGCCAATTGTTGAACCAGCCGTCCCGCTGGTCGAAGATCGCGCAGATGTTGCGGGTGCGCGAGGGCGCGGTGGCGCAACCCGCCAGCACGCCCAGCAGCAATACGGCCAGAATGGAAAGGACGCGAGTACGCATAACTAGAACCTCTTCGATAAGAAGATTGCTAGCGCGGAATGATTAAAAACGAGTTGTTTGCCTGTGCCGAAATGGGGCGATTTCAGGGAGTTTTCATGGATTTGCTGCGTCGCGTCATGCCATGCGCGCCATGTCCTCGCGGCGGATCTCATGAAGCAGCGGCCTGCCCTCGATGAAACGAATGACTTCTTCGACCGCCATCTCGCCGAGGCGGGCCCGTTCGAGGCCGACGGCGCCTGCGATATGCGGCGTCAGGAAGACATTCGGCAGGTCGTAGAAGGCCGAACCCACCTCCGGGATTTCCGGATCGGTGACATCGATGATCGCGTCGATGCGGCCGGTTTTCAGCGTGGCGATCAACGCCGCTTCGTCAACCAAGGCACCGCGCGCGGTATTGATGAAGGTCGCTCCGTCTTTCATCACCGAGAGGCGACGGGCGTCGATCATGTGCCGTGTCGCCGGGAGGGAAGGCGCGTGCAGCGAGATGATGTCGGCTGATACCATCAAGGCGTCCAGCTCGCTCTTCTCGACGCCGAGGCGTGCGGCTTCGGCCTCGCCGACCATCGGATCGTAGAGCAGGATGCGGTAGTCGAAGGGCGCGAGCAATTCGATCACCCGCCTGCCGATGCGCGAGGCACCGATGATGCCGACCGTGCGGCCGTAATTGCCGATGGCTTCCGCCTGGATCGGCTGCGTCCGCTTGCGGTTGCGGTCGGCGACATAGAGATCGCGGAAGCGGAAAATCTTCTTGCCGGCAAAGATGATAGCGGCCAGTGTAAACTCGGCGACCGGCAGGGCGTTGGCCTGCGCCGCATGGCTGACCGATATGCCCCGGTCGAACAGGCTGTCTCCGAGCAGGCCCTTCACGGTACCGGCGGAATGAGCCACCAGCTTCAGATGCGGCGCCCGTGCCAGTGCGGCGACATCGATCACCGGCGAACCCCAGCCCGTGATCAGGATTTCGGTTTCGGCGAGCAGTTTCCCCGCGCGGTCGTCATCGAAGCGCTGCATCGGCGCTACGTCCAGCACGCGGCTCACCGTATCGAGGCGCTGGATCAGCGCTTCCGGCAGGACGTGCTGCGTGCGCGAGGGCTGCATGGCGAAGGCGATGGCGGGACGCGTGGAGACGAATTGCGTCATGGCAAGCGACCGGGCGCCTCGATGGCGCTGACCGTGATGCCCTTGTCGGCCACGAGGGCGCGCAGCGCATCGATATCGGGTCTGGCCGGCGGCTTCGTCCAGGTACCGCCGACGGAGGAGGGATCCTTTTCCGCAAGGATGGCGGAAACGAGAATGGTTTCGCCTGATGGAATCGTGGCGCGCAGCTGCGGCACCAGCGTCTTGGAAGCGATCAGGTTGGTGTTCGGCGGCGCTTTCTGCGCCAGCCCCTCGCGCTCGATCGTCGAGCCGAGATCGAGGATGCCGCTGAAATCCTCCTCGCCGATGACATAGGCCGCACCCGTTTCAGAGGAGAGCGTATCGGCCTCGAAATCGCGCCGGGCGATGGCAAAGCCGCCTTCCGCCGTCTGCAACGGCCGAGGCGTAGTGATCCTGTGCAGGCGGATGTGCCAGGGCGAAGCGGGGATGAGCCAGGTCTCCACCGATACATCAGGCCAGGGTGACCATTTGGCATAGAGTATGTCGCCGGCAAGCTTCGCCTCTTCATTGGTCTCGCGGACGCGGTAGTGCAGACCGTCATCGCTGAAGGCGAGCATGCTATCGAACGCGCCGCCATGAAAGATGCGGTCGTCGCTTTCGACGCTGAAGCCATAGCGGGCGGAATAGGCGAACTTCGCGTATTTTTCGGCGCCGAAGCGCATCTGCTGGTTTTCCTGGCCGCTGGAGAGCGCCACGACGTCAGCCTTGCTGCGCATCATCACCATGCCCGGGTGCTTGAGAGGGACGATAGCCGGCTCATTCTCCGGCGGTTTCTCCTCCGCTGTCCAGAAGGGATGCGTGTCCTTTAGCGCAAGAGGCAGGAAGGCCTTGAAGGCCCAATAGGGCGAGCCGGCGGAATTATAGTTTTCCGACATCAGCAGGTTGGGATAGGCATAGCCGATCGGCAGGGTGCCGTCGCGATTGGCAATGGGCTTGTCGGCCCACCAGCGCAGGTGCCGCAGGCACAGGCCCTTGATCTCGCCCCAGGGCAGCGCCTCGACATCGGCGAAGGCGAGCGCCGACCAGAAGCCGGCGCAGGCGAAGCGATAGGTGAGGCTGCGGCCGAAAGGGATCGTTGCGCCATCAGGCGCGAACCAGTGGCGGAAATCCCTAGCGAAGAGCACGGCGCGTTCGCGATAGCGCTCGGCCCGGTCGTCATTGACGAGCTTCGAATAGATCAGCCCGTAGAAGTGCATGGCGAAGGGGACGTAGTGGTCGATGCGCCTGATATCACCGTCGCGGTACCAGCCGTCGGCGATATAGAAGCCGTCCAACTCCCTCAGATAATCCTCCGTCAGGCTGCGGTCGAAGGAGGCGCCGAGCCGGTCGAGAGCGATATCCACGAAGATGCGGAAGAATTTCCAATTGTTATCAGCGTAGTCGAACGTGCGGGCGTGTTTGAGATAGGCGATCAGATTGTTCCGGGCGCGCGCATCGAGCGGTTCCCAGATCTTTTCGGGCACCAGGGCAAGGGCAAAGCCGAGCGCTGCAAGCTCGACCATGCGCTGATCGCGGCCGTTGACGGTGCCCCAATATTCCGGATGGTCGGGATCGACACCATTGGCGAGCCCCTCGGCATAGCGGTCCCAATGACCGAAATCGCCGCCGCCGGCGCCGAATGGCGCAAGGCCCCAGAGCGGGCGGGCGAAGCCTTCGAGATCGGCGGCCGCCCGGTCGAAATGGGCGCCTGCCGCATCGATGCGGACACGGGCATTGCCCTCGGAAAAATAGGGCAGGAGCGGATCGAACAGGTCGGTCAGCGCGTGCCGCATGTCGGTAAGGTTCTTCAATGGGTTGCCGGCAAGCGGATTGGTGCTGGCGGGGTCGTAGATCATCGGTAAGGCTCTCTCGATTGTTTCCGCTGCGGGGAAGGCTCAGGTTTCGGGTGGAAGGGTGCCGCCGGCGATCGGTTGAACGCCGTGGCAAACGTGGCGTGCCGGCGCATCGCGGTCGCGGAAGCGGGTGATCATCAGGCTTATGGCTTCCCGCCCCAGCGCTGCGCGGTCGACACGCATGGTCGCCAGCCTGGGATTGGTCATCAGGGCGCAGGGCAGGTCGTCGAAGCCGACGACGGCGAAATCCTCCGGCACGCGCAGGCCCGCTTCGATCACGGCGTCGAGCACGCCGACGGCGATGAAATCGTTCATGCAGAAGGCGGCGGTAAAGCCCTTATCCGCAGCGAGGATCGCGGCCGTTGTGTCATGGGCCTCCTGGCTGGAACTTCCCCGGAAGTTCATCGGCACGATACGGCCATGCGCTCCCTCGACGGAGGCGATCGCGGCCTCGAAGCCACGGATGCGCTCGCGGATCGTATGACGATGCGAACCGGTCAGGTGCAGGATGCGGCGGTGCCCGGCATCGAGCAGCCGGCGCGTCGCCGCATAGGCACCGAAGAAATTCGATGGCGAGACGCCGTCGAAACGCAGTTTCGGATCGGTGCCGTTGACGAGCACCACTGGCGTAGCGCTCGCATCAAGCCATCGGCATAGCTCCTCCGAGGGATCGATGCCGACAAGAAACAGGCCTTCGGCGCCGGCAGCCTGCATATATTCCTTCACCAGGTCCGGCTCGGTGCGGGCCTCGCGGATGAGGCGGATGTCGAAGCGCATGCCGCGCTCGGCGGCGCCGGCGCGCAGGCCTTCCAGAATGCCTTCGTAGAAAACGCTCAAGCCGCCTGTAACACTATCGCTGGCGATCAGCGCCAGGCCGCCGGCTTCCGCCTCCGCAGCCGTCTTCAGCGGGTAGCCGAGATCGCTCGCCACCTTGAAGATATGCTGGCGGATCACGTCGCTGATGCCGGGTTCATTGGTCAGCACGCGCGACACCGTCGAAACGGAGACGCCGGCCGCGGCAGCAATATCGGCTTGCCTGATACGTTTGGATCGAACATCGCTCATATCGCAATTGTTATGCAAAATTATGCAAATTTGCAATACAGAGTTTTTTATTGCATAGCGCAATGAAGTTGCATATCTTTGCTCGGAATTGTCCGCTGAAGGCGTCGGGGAGATCGCCGCGGATGACAACGCAAGAGAAGGAGGAATCTCATGCGCATGAATCGCCGTTCATTCATGATAGGAACCGCCGGAGCGGCTGCTGGTCTCGCGTTCGGAGGAGGGGCAATGCCCGCCTTTGCAGACGCCACGCAGCTGCGGGCGATGTGGTGGGGCTCGCCTGATCGCGGCAAGCGCACCGTCGCCGTTGCCGAACTGTTTCATAGCAAGAATCCTGATCTGTCCGTCATCGGCGAGAGCATTAGCGGTGACGGCTATTGGGCGAAGCTTGCGACCGGTATGGCCAGCCAGAACATCGCTGATGTCTTCCAGCTCGAGCCGAGCACGATTTCTGACTATTCCAAGCGCGGTGCCTGCATGCCGCTCGACCAGTTTGTACCCTCGACGCTGAATGTCGACAGTTTCGGCAAGGACGTGCTGAAGCTCACGACCGTCGACGGCAAGCTTTACGGCGTGGGCCTTGGGCTCAATTCTTTCGCGATGTTCTATGATGAGGACATGTTCAAGAAGACCGGTCTGACGCCGCCCGGCCCGACCACGACATGGGCCGAATATGCCGATCTCGCCGTTGAAATGACCAAGGCAGCCGGCAAGCGCGGCTATTGGGGCGGCCCTTATGGCGCGCGCTACAACTATGTCCTCGATGTCTGGCTGCGCCAGCGTGGCAAAAGCCTTTATACGGACGAGGGCGGGCTCGGCTTCGGCGTCGACGATGCCAAGGAATGGTACAGCTACTGGGAAGACCTGCGCAAGCGCGGCGGCACGGTCTCCGCCGATGTCCAGACGCTCGACCAGAACGTCATCGAGAGCAACTGCCTTGCGCTCGGCAAATCGGCCATCGGCATGGCTTATTCAAATCAGCTCGTCGGCTATCAGCTCGTGGTCAAGAGCAAGCTTGCCGTCACGATGCTGCCGCGCGAAAAGAAGGATGGCCCTTCCGGCCATTACTATCGCCCTGCGCTGATCTGGAGCGTGGGCGCCACCAGCAAGAACGGCGAAGCGGCGGCGAAATTCATCAATTTCTTCGTCAACGATGTCGAAGCCGGGAAGATCCTTGGCGTCGAACGCGGTGTGCCGATGTCGCCCGCGGTGCGCGCCGCCATCCTGCCGACGCTCAATCCGGTGGAGCAGCAGACGGTGCAATATGTCGAGCTGCTGAAGGATCAGGTCGGCACCTATCCTGTGCCGGCGCCACTCGGCTCCGGAGAATTCGACCAGAATGTCGCGCGCCCCGTCGCCGACCAGCTCGCCTTCGGCAAGATCACGGTCGCCGAGGCGGCGAAGAGGCTGGTGGAGGAAGGTGCGACGAAGCTGAAGCGGAAGAGTTGAGCGGAGCTTATCGTAGGCTTTGCGATATGCCGCACCGCTGATACCCCCCTCTGTCCCTTTCGGGACATCTCCCCCACAAGGGGGGAGATCGTTGGGAGTTTGCCGCTCGTCACTCGTGAGACAATAAACGACAATTTCAGCGGACTCGATATTCGCTTGAGGTAAAGAGGTGTCCGCGAGCTACCAATCTCCCCCCTTGTGGGGGAGATGTCACGACAGTGACAGAAGGGGGGTATCGCACCCTCCTCCCATTCTGCTGTTGACACCTACTTCCCATCCCGAGATTTCAGCGCATCCTACTTCATCAAACACGGCAGCGCAGCCGGAAGCCATTGGCCGCTATGACAGTGCGCGCTCGATCGGGCCGTGAATTCGTAGCTCTTCCGATACATTCTGGTTGTCGGCGCCGCGCTCGGACATCGTCGCGATCATCTGGACCAGCTCGTCGCGCACGTTGGTTGATTGCGCGATGTGTTGGTCGAGCTCGATCAGCTTCGCCTTGAGCCGTTCGACAATGTTGGCACAATCTAGCTGTTGGGAGCCGTTCTCCAGTAGGGCGCGCTCGATCTCCTTCAGGGTGAAGCCGACCGATTGCGCCCGCAGGATGATCTGCAGGGTCGTGAATACATCCTCACCATAGTCCCTATAGCCGTTCGCCAGCCGATCGGAACGCAGCACGCCACGCGCTTCCAGAAAGCGAATCTTCGAGGGGGCGACTCCGACGCGCCGAGCCAGTTCGCCGATTTTCATGCGTGGCCTCCTTTTGAGCTTGACCTTAAATATAGGTTGAAGGTGTAGGGCTTGTCCATCTGCCATCCGGAGTGTGACTGCCCATGTTCGATACCGTGCCCGTTTCGCCGCTCTTCGCGCCCCTGACCTTGCCCAATGGTGCCGTGCTGACCAATCGCCTGGCCAAGGCCGCCATGGAGGAGAACATGGCGGATCACGAGCATTTGCCGGGCAAGGCGCTTTGCCGGCTCTATGCCGCCTGGTCGAAGGGCGGGGTCGGGCTGATCCTTTCCGGCAATGTCATGATCGATCCGACCGCGCTCACCGGTCCGGGCGGCGTCGTGCTCGACGCGTCGCAACCACTGGAACCCTTCAGGGAATGGGCGCGGGCGGCCCGCAGCGGCGGCAACCATGCCTGGCTGCAGATCAGCCACCCCGGCCGGCAGGTCATGAAGGCGATGGGCCAGGGCGCGGTGGCGCCCTCGGCAATCGGCGTTCAGATCGAGGGCGCCTCGCATTACTTCCCGACACCGCGGGCACTGGAAGCGGAAGAGATCGCGACCGTTATCGAGCGCTTTGCCACCGCCGCCGCGATGGCCGAACAGGCCGGCTTCACAGGCGTCGAGATCCATGCCGCCCATGGCTACCTGATCAGCCAGTTCCTCTCGCCGCTGAGCAACCGGCGAACCGACGAATGGGGTGGCTCGCTGGCCAATCGGGCCCAGCTGCTGCTCGAAGTGGTCAAGGCGGTGCGGGCGCGCGTCTCGCCCGGCTTCTGCGTTGGCGTGAAGCTCAATTCGGCCGATTTCCAGAAGGGCGGCTTTGCGGCGGAGGATGCGGTGCAGGTCGTGCGCTGGCTCAATGATCTGCCTGTTGATCTGGTCGAATTGTCCGGTGGCAGCTACGAGAGCCCGGCCATGGCGGGGGCACCCAAGGACGGTGTCGTCAACCCGCGTGAAGCCTATTTCGTCGATTTCGCGCGGGAGATCGGTGCGGTCGCCCGCATGCCGATCATGGTAACCGGTGGCATCCACCGTCGCACAGTCGCCGAGCGGGCGCTGGAGCCCAAGGATGGGCGGCCCGGCGTCGCAGTGGTCGGCATCGCCACCGCCCTCGCATTCCAGCCGACACTGCCGATGAAATGGCGCGCGGGCGCCATGCCTGATGTCGCCATCCAGCAAGTTCGCTGGAAGAAGAAGGTCTTCGCCAGCCTGGCCGCAATGGCCGTGGTCAAGGTCCAGCTGCATCGGATCGGCGCCGGCCGGGCGCCGAAGCGCAATGTCTCGCCGCTCCTCGCCCTGATCGGCAGCCAGCTGGAGGCCGCCCGTCGGACCCGCCGCTACAAGGCATGGATTGCTCGTCGCGGGCCTGAAGCACCGGAAGGGGCGAAACCGTCCTCCCCATCCGATGAATGCAATAGGCCTTGGTAGCGCTTACTTCCCATCCCAGGGCTTCAGTGCGTCCTGCTTCAACTGGCGCTGCTTTTCAGGCGGCAGCTTGTAGTCGCCCTTGTAGGGGGCGCTCTCGAAGGAGCCGTAGGTCGGGTTGGCGATGGCGATCCAGTCGTGGCCGAAGTGGGCGGCGTTGGCTTCGAAGACCTTTTGGCGCTCCTCGACCGTGCCCTTGTAGTCGTCGGTGAAGTCGCCGAAATTGTCGCCGAACATCAGGAGGATGCGGTAGTTCTTGGCGATGAAGGTACGGCGGGTGCCCTTGGCGGAACCCCAGTCGGGCTGTTCCTTGGCGCTGAGGAAGGTGTCGACATTGTCGCCCATCGGAAAGCCGAAGCGCTTCATTTCCTCGACGGTCGGCTTTTCCTCATCGGCCGTGCGGTTGGTGACGTAGAAGACCTTGACGCCTTTCGAGGCTGCATATTGCGTGAAGTCGACAGCGCCCGGGATCGGCTTGTCCTGCTGGGCATTCACATATTGCGTCCAGCTATCCGGCGTGAAGCTGGTGCCCGCGGTGATATTGTGCGCCTGGTAGGGCGAGGTATTGAGCACGGTGTCATCGACATCGAGGATGATAGCCGGCGGGAAATCCTGGAAATTGCCTGTTTGCTCGACCGGTGCTGCGGTCCAGTTCTTGTCGGCAAGCGCTTCGTCAAGCCGGATGTGGGCGAGTGCATAGGCGCCAAGGGCATTGGCTTGGGCTTCGACGGAGGTCTGGTCCCAGAGAACGGCGTTGAGATTATCGTCAGGCATGGCGGCCGGCACATCCGCGGCAAAAGCCGGCACGGTTGCAGCGAGGCCGAACACGAATGCCAAGCGTCCAAAGTATCTATTTCTCACTCCGCTCTCCTTTATGAAATTCCGGAAAATCAACTGGTCGCATCAACGATTTCAAACAGGCGTTAAAGTCTTGATCCGGGTAAGGATAGTTTGCGCGTGGATGGAATGTGTCAAGTATATGACAGCTGGCTGCACCCCGATTCGGCTGATTTTGGTTGATGACTCCGCCCGAGCCCATCGCCGGGGTGTCCGTACGAAGGTCCCGTCGACGCGCGGCTGAAAAGTATTCGGGCTCGGAACAGCAAAATGCCGGGGCCTTTTCAGACCCCGGCAGCCGCATCTCCTCAATCGATCGGGTTTACTTGGCCGCGTCGGCCCAGCTCTTCACCAGTTCGTCGTAGTTGACGGTGACCGGCTTTTCCTTCTCGGTGGCGATCTTCAGCTGCGGAGCGAGATGGCCGTTCTTGACGGCATCGGCGTTCCAGTAGGCAAGATCGTGTTCCTCGGCGAGCTTCGGACCGATATCGCCCTGAACGCCGGCGCGTTCGATGCGCTGCATCACCTTTTCCTGATCGGCGCAGAGCGCATCCATGGCGCCTTGCGCGTCCTTGGCACCCGATGCGGCATCACCGATCGCCTGCCACCAAAGCTGTGCCAGCTTCGGATAATCAGGAACGTTGGTGCCGGTCGGCGACCATTGCACGCGTGCCGGCGAGCGGTAGAATTCGATCAGACCACCGAGTTCCGGCGCGCGCTTGGTGAAGCTCTTGTCGCGGATGGTGGATTCGCGGATGAAGGTGAGGCCGACATGGCTCTTCTTCACGTCCACCGTCTTCGAGGTCACGAACTGCGCATAGAGCCATGCGGCCTTGGCGCGGTCGACCGGGGTTGATTTCATCAGCGTCCAGGAACCGACGTCCTGATAGCCGAGCTTCATGCCGTCCTTCCAGTAGACGCCATGCGGAGACGGTGCCATGCGCCACTTCGGCTTGCCATCCGCGTTCATGACCGGCAGACCGGGCTTGACCATGTCGGCGGTGAAGGCCGTGTACCAGAAGATCTGCTGGGCGACGTTACCCTGCGCCGGAACCGGACCGGATTCCGAGAAGGTCATGCCCTGGGCTTCCGGCGGTGCATAGGCCTTTAGCCAATCGAGATATTTCTGGATGGAATAGACGGCAGCCGGGCCGTTGGTGTCGCCGCCGCGGGCGACGCAGGAGCCGACCGGACGGGAGTTGGCATCGACCTTGATGCCCCATTCGTCGACCGGCAGGCCGTTCGGCAGACCCTTATCGCCGTTACCGGCCATGGAAAGCCAGGCATCGGTGAAGCGCCAGCCGAGCGACGGATCCTTCTTGCCATAGTCCATATGGCCGAAGACCTTCTTGCCGTTGACGTCGCGGCCGGTGAAGAACTGGGCGATGTCCTCATAGGCCGACCAGTTGACCGGCACGCCGAGATCGTAGCCGTACTTGGCCTTGAAATCGGCCTTGTTCTTCTCGTCGTTGAACCAGTCGTAGCGGAACCAGTAAAGGTTGGCGAACTGCTGGTCGGGAAGCTGGTAGAGCTTCTTGTCCGGAGCGGTGGTGAAGCTGGTGCCGATGAAATCGGGGATGTCGATACCGGGATTGGTAACGTCCTTGCCTTCGCCGGCCATCCAGTCGGTCAGGTTGCGCACCTGCTTGTAGCGCCAATGGGTGCCGATCAGGTCGGAATCGTTGACCCAGCCGTCATAAAGGTTCTGGCCGGTCTGCATCTGTGTCTGGATCTTCTCGACGACGTCGCCTTCCTGGATGACGTCATGCGTGACCTTGATGCCGGTGATGGCGGTGAAGGCCGGTGCCAGAACCTGCGATTCGTACTGGTGGGTCGTCAGGGTTTCCGAGACGACCTTGATCTCCATGCCCTGGAAGGGCTTGGCCGCGTCGACGAACCACTGCATTTCCTTTTCCTGGTCGGCGCGCGAAAGCGTCGAGAGATCGCCGATCTCCTTGTCCAGGAATGTCTTGGCCTCGTTCATGCCGGCATGAGCCGTGCCGGCCAAGGCCAGCAGGGCGACTGCCGTTGTCGTTAAGAGATGTCTTCGCATAAATTCCTCCCTACAGGTTGCGAGTATATTCCCAGGCGGCCAGACCCCCGGCCTCCGTACCAGTTTGCTTCAGACCAGACGGAAGACGCCGACGGCGTAGACCACGGAAAGAGCAAGAGCCCACCACAGGCTGGGGCCTCCCAGGCCCAGCCAGGCGATGTGGATGAAGGCGGCGCCGAGCAGCGAGATGAACAGCCGGTCGCCGCGTGTCGTTTCGAAATGCAGGATGCCGACGCGCGGATTGCCGCCGGGCGAAACATATTCCCAGACTGCCATGCCGATCAGCAGCACCAGGATCGTCGTGAAGAACAGCGCTGTCGGCAGCGTCCAGGCCATCCAGGAAAAATCTGTGTTCATGGCGGTTTCCCTTCAGACGCGGCCGAGCGCGAAGCCCTTGGCGATGTAGTTGCGGACGAAATAGATGACGAGCGCGCCGGGGACCAAGGTCAGCACGCCGGCGGCGGCAAGCAGGCCCCAGTCCATGCCCGAGGCCGAGACCGTTCGCGTCATGATGGCGGCAATCGGCTTGGCGTCGGTCACCGTCAGCGTGCGGGCAATCAAAAGCTCGACCCAGGAAAACATGAAGCAGAAGAAGGCGGCGACGCCGATGCCGCTGGCAATCAGCGGAATGAAGATCTTGATGAAGAAGCGCGGGAACGAATAGCCGTCGATATAGGCCGTCTCGTCTATCTCCTTCGGCACGCCGGACATGAAGCCTTCGAGGATCCAGACCGCGAGCGGCACGTTGAACAGGCAATGCGCCAATGCCACCGCGATATGGGTGTCGATCAGGCCGAAGGCGGAATAGAGCTGGAAGAAAGGCAGCGCGAAGACCGCCGGCGGCGCCATGCGGTTCGTCAGCAGCCAGAAGAAGACGTGCTTGTCGCCGAGGAAGCGGTAGCGCGAGAAGGCGTAGGCCGCGGGAAGGGCGCAGGCAACCGAGATCACCATGTTCATGACGACATAGGTGATCGAGTTGATATAGCCCTTGTACCAGGACGGATCGGTGAAGATTATCGTGTAATTGCGCAGTGTCGGCGCATGCGGATAGAGCGTCAACCCGTTGACGATCTCCTCGTTGGTCTTGAAGCTCATGTTGACGAGCCAGTAGATCGGCAGGAGCAGGAAGACAATGTAGATCGCCGGCACCAGCCAGGACCACCGGCCCTTCTCGCTCTGCCTGCGGGCAACCTGCGCGCCGGCAGCGGCGACGTTGCTCGCGGTGGCGCCGGAGGCTGCCATCTTGTGCATCACGGCGCTGTCGGCGGTCGTGGATAGAGGTTTGCCGCTCATCGGCTTTCTCCCGCATCGTAATTGGTCATGACGGTGTAGAAGACCCAGGACAAAAGCAGCACGATGAGGAAGTAGACGAGCGACATGGCCGCCGCCGGGCCGAGGTCAAACTGGCCGAGCGCGATCTTCACAAGGTCGATCGACAGGAAGGTCGTCGAATTGCCGGGGCCGCCGCCGGTGACGACGAAGGGTTCGGTATAGATCATGAAACTGTCCATGAAGCGCAGCAGCACGGCGATCAGCAGCACCCGGTTCATCTTCGGCAGCTGGATGTAGCGGAAGACGGACCAGCGCGAGGCGCCATCGATCTTGGCGGCCTGGTAAAAGGCGTCGGGAATGGAGGCGAGACCGGCATAGCAGAGCAGCACGACGAGGCTCGTCCAGTGCCAGACATCCATGAGGATGATCGTCGCCCAGGCGTCGACCGGATCGGAGACGTAGTTATAGTCAATGCCGAGGCCGACCAGGGCATAGCCCAACAGCCCGATATCGCTGCGGCCGAAGACCTGCCAGATCGTGCCGACGACGTTCCAGGGGATCAGCAAAGGCAGGGCCATCAGCACGAGGCAGACCGGCACACCGACGCCCTTCTTCGGCATGTTGAGGGCGATGAAGATGCCGAGTGGCACTTCGATCGCCAGGATGACGAAGGAGAAGATCAGGTTGCGGAACATTGCGTCCCAGAAGCGGCCGGATTGCAGGATCTGCTCGAACCAGCTGGTGCCCGCCCAGAAGAAGACGTTGTTGCCGAAGGTATCCTGCACCGAATAGTTCACCACCGTCATCAAGGGAATCACGGCGGAAAAGCCGACGAGCAGCAGAACCGGAATGAGCATGAACCAGGCTTTGTTGTTCCAGGTCTTGTCCATCGTCAGGCTCCCATCTCGATG
Source organism: Martinezella lusitana (assembly GCF_016901135.1). Classification (GTDB taxonomy): domain Bacteria; phylum Pseudomonadota; class Alphaproteobacteria; order Rhizobiales; family Rhizobiaceae; genus Rhizobium; species Rhizobium lusitanum_D. The sequence goes on from NZ_JAFEVL010000062.1 coordinate 79,918, forward strand.
CGCCAGGAGTCGGTGTAGATATTGATGCCGGCCGGATCGAAGGCGATATGCGGCTCGGCCGGCACCGCCTGGTCCTCGCCGATGACGGCGACGATATCCTGACCATCAAGCTTCGCGCGGACCACCTTGCGGCGGCCGAGATCCTCGATCTTGGTGACGGTGGCGGGAATGCCCTCGCGGCCGATGCGGACGAATTCCGGACGGATGCCGAGTTCGGAGCGGCCCACGCGCTTTTCCAGCGGCGCGCCGGGCAGCATGATCGTGCGGTTGCCGATGCGGGCGTTGCGGCCTTCGATTTCGACCGGCATGACATTCATGCCCGGCGAGCCGATGAAATAGCCGACGAAGGTATGGCGCGGGCGCTCGAACAGGTCGTTCGGCGTGCCGATCTGCACCACCTCGCCATTGTACATGACCACCACCTTGTCGGCGAAGGTCAGCGCCTCCGTCTGGTCATGGGTGACGTAGACCATGGTGAAGCCGAAGCGGCGGTGGAGCTGTTTCAGCTGCGAGCGCAGCACCCATTTCATATGCGGGTCGATGACCGTCAGTGGCTCGTCGAACAGGATGGCGTTGACGTCGGAGCGCACGAGACCGCGACCGAGCGAAATCTTCTGCTTGGCATCGGCCGTCAGTCCGCGCGCCTTGCGGTGAGCGCTGTCGGAAAGGCCGATCATTTCGATGATCTCATCGACCTTGCGCTTCACATCGGCTTCCGGCACATGCCGGTTGCGCAAGGGAAAGGCGAGGTTGTCGTAGACCGTCATCGTGTCGTAGACGACCGGGAACTGGAAGACCTGGGCGATATTGCGCTCCTGGGTCGATAGCCGGGTCACATCCTTGCCGTCGAACAGGATGCGGCCCTCGGAGGGTTGCACCAGGCCCGAGACGATGTTGAGCAAAGTGGTCTTGCCGCAGCCGGACGGTCCGAGCAGCGCATAGGCGCTGCCGTCTTCCCAGCTATGGTTCACTTCTTTCAGCGCATAGTCCGCATCGGATTTGGGATGGTCGTTGTAGGCGTGCCTGATGTGATCAAGATCGATACGTGCCATTGGCGATGTCTCTCCTCAGGCGGCTTGTTGCAGGTCGGGAGCGACGGCGGCGCCATCGGTGTCGAAGACCATGATGTGGCGGGGGTCGATATAGACATCGATCGCAGCGTCGACATCGAGATGCTGGACGCCCTGGGTCAGCATCACCCAGCGCCGACCGGAAAAATCGAGATGAATGAAGCTTTCCGAGCCGGTGATCTCGCTGACGGTCACTTTCGCCGGCGCGGCGACGGCCTCCGGCGTCTGCGGCGCAAGGGCTAGATGATGCGGCTGGAAGGCGATCGTGTAGCGGCCGTCCGGCCGGCTCACGAGGCCTTGCGGCACGGGCAGGCGGATATTCTCGTCCAGCACGAACTCCCTGCCGCGCTTGTCCAGCATAATGGTGTTCAGCGGCGGGTCGGCGAAGGTGGTGGCGGTGACCAGGTCCTTCGGATTGCGGAAGACCTCGATCGTCGATCCGAACTGCGTAATGCGGCCCTGCGACAGGGTCGCGGTATTGCCGCCAAGGAGCAGCGCCTCGGATGGCTCGGTGGTGGCGTAGACGAAGATGGCGCCGGATTCGGCAAAGATCTTCGGCAGCTCGGCGCGCAACTCCTCGCGCAGCTTGTAGTCGAGATTGGCGAGCGGCTCGTCGAGCAGCACCAGGCCGGCATTCTTGACGATGGCGCGGGCAAGCGCCGTGCGCTGTTGCTGGCCGCCGGAGAGGCTGAGCGGCAGGCGATCGAGGAAGGGGCCGAGCCGCAGGATGTCGGCGGCCTTCTTCACTTCCCGGTCGATGGTCGCCGCATTCATGCGGCGGAGGCGCATGGGCGAGGCGATGTTGTCGTAGACGGTCATGGCGGGATAGTTGATGAACTGCTGGTAGACCATGGCGACGTTGCGGCGCTGCACCGGCAGGCCGGTGACGTCAGCACCGTCGACATGGATCGTGCCAGTGGTCGGCTTGTCGAGACCGGCCATCAGCCGCATCAGCGATGTCTTTCCCGAAAGTGTCGGCCCGAGCAGCACATTCAGCGTGCCGCGCTGCAGCGTCAGGTTCGTTTCCGCGATATGCGTCTCGCCGGTGACCGACTTCGAGACGCCTTTAAGTTCAAGCACGATAGATTCCCTCCATGCGTCGCAGGCCGATGCCGCCACGAGGATCTCAAGAAGACTGATCCGTCCGGATCGGGCTATGCCTTCACCGGGTGCCGTCTATTGCCGAGGCTATGGTCGTAGAAAGAATTGCATCGATCCGCCTGCGCAAACGTCGCGACAGCGAAAACCAAGGTGCGCGAGGTTGATGGCGGCGGTGCGGCTTGCTGTGCCGTATTTCGTGCCATTTCCGATGCGGATCTGATGTCTGGACAATGATACCTCCCCGTTTCGATTTGCACCCCTCACGCGAAAACCGAAACAAGAATGACGATAAATGAAGCTAAAGGAATGTCAAACGAAAACTTACCGCGTTTCAGTTTCGCTTCATAAATCTCGTTCGCGTCTTGTTTCAGTAACGAATAACGAAGTCGATAACCGATTGATCGGGATTGGAAATGCAAGGAATTCATATTTCAGACCCGAAAGGCGGGTGTATGGTTTCAAGCTGCTCAGGCACCTTTGATCGCATGACCAATGCTCGGCTCGTCGGCCGGGATTGCGTACTGCCTATTCGAAACGATGGCCTGTGCCATGGGCGTGGCCGAAACCGAGAGCCGGCCGCTAAAGCCAGTTGATGCGCTTCAGCACCCAGAGGGTGGCGATCGATGTGATCGTCACGAAGAGGACGATGACCACGAAGGCCCAGGTGTCGTTGACGCCGGGAATGCCGCCGACATTCATGCCGAACAGGCCGGCGACCACGCTTGGCGGCAGAAGCAGGGCCGCAAGGGCGGCGAGGCGGTTGGAGTTGCGGGCGATGCGCTCGCTGATGACGGTCGACAGGTCGTCATGCAGGATGCCAGTGCGGTCGCGGATGGCGTCGAGATATTCGATATAGCGCATCAGCTTGTCGATGACCTCGCGCAGGCGCAGCTTGTCGCGTTCGGCAAGCCAGGGCGCGTCGTCATGTTCGATGCGGTTCAGCGCATCGCGTTGCGGCGCAAGGTAACGGCGCAGCTGCACGGCGCGCCGGCGCAGCAGCTTCAGGCGTTCGCGCACCTGACCGGCCTCGCCGTGAAAGATCAGCTCGTCGAGCTCATCCACCTCTTCGTCCATGGCGTCGAGCACGGGTTCGAGATCGCGCACCAGCTTGTCGGCGATCAGGGCGAGCAGTTCACCGGAACGCTGCGGCCCTTTTTTCTTTTCCAGTGACAGGCGGATATCGCGGAGCGCCGTGATGTAGTGGCCGCTGTCGCGCAGGGAGACGACGCGATCGCCGTCGACCCAGAGATGCAGGGGCACGAGGTCGATATCGGCGGGCTTCTGCGTCGTGCCATCGGGCGATGTCGCGCAGACGCCGCGCAGGATGATCAGCAGTCCGTCGCCCACCGGTTCGACGCGCGGACGAGATTCTTCTTCCAGCAGCGCTTCGACCACGAAAGGATCAAGGCCGCTCCTGTTGGTGACCCAATCGGCGGTGGCGGGATGGTCGCGCTCGAGATGCAGCCAGGTGACGCCCTCTCCAGGCTTCCAGGAACAGGCCTGATCCATGGTCAGTTGCTTGCAGCCGCCCTGTCCGTCCAGCAGGGAGGCAAAACGCAATCCCGGTTCGGTGCCGTAGCTGACCGTCGAGCCGTTCGATGCTTCCATGGTGCCTTGATCCATCTCACCCCCACGGCAACAAAAAGCGCATGCAGCACAAGAGTTTGTGGCGTGCTGGCGGCATTTTATCAGTTCGGGTCAAGGTAGCAAGGTGAGGGCTAAGTGTTTGTCAGGTGACCGGCTTCTCTTGCCGGTACGAGGTATGGGGGCCACTAAAGTCCCTCAAGCCTCCAAGGCCCCTCATCCGGCCTATCGGCCACCTTCTCCCCGTCGGAACGGGGAGAAGGGGATGGGGCACCCGCAGCCTTCCTTCCAGCCTATCGCGAGACGAGGGACTGAGATCGTTCCCTCTCCCCGCGCGCGGGGAGAGGGTTAGGGTGCGCGGCAATTCTTGCTCGCATTAAACGAGGGGCAGTCCTTGCTCAGAAAGAGGCAGCCACCCTCAGCGCGCCGCCCAGTTGGCGCCGCGGCGGAAGATGGTCTTCATCTGCGGCACGTCGAATTCCTTGGCCTGGTGGCCGAGCGAGGAATAGAAGACGCGGCCCTTGCCGTATTTGCGCTTCCAGGCGACCGGCATGACGACGCCGTCGATCCAATAGGCGTGGTCGCCGGTGAAGGTCGTCGTCGCCAGCACCTCGTTCGACGGATCCACATGCATGTAATATTGCTCGGACGTGTAGGGGAAATCGGTGATCCCCTCCATGATCGGGTCGTCTGATCGGGTGATGTTGACGGTGTAGTCGATGATGTTGCCGGGATGGGCGACCCACTGGCCGCCGATGATGAACTGATACTCGACGCTTTCGCGGAACGAGTCGCCCGCGCCGCCGTGATAGCCGGCAATGCCGACGCCGCTCTCGATCGCGGCTGCGAGGTTCTTCACCTCCTCCTTCTCGATCTTCGACATGGTGACGATCGGCACGATCAGGCTGAGATCGTGGATCGAGGGGTCGGCGAAGGCTTCGGTGCTGTTTTCGAGATAGACCTTGAAACCGTCCTCTTCCAGCATGTCGCGGATGATATGGGCGCATTCCTGCGGCTCGTGGCCGCTCCAGCCGCCCCAGACGATAAGTGCTTCACGCATGATATTCCTCCTGAAATTGTGCGGTTAGCGGCCGATTTTTCCGTCCACGAGGGATTCGGACAGAGGGGCCGGACGTTCCGTTTGCGTTGTGATGGTGACCGTGCGCCCGCTATCGGACGCGGTCTGGAAGGCTTCCATGACCTCGAGCACGTGCAGCGCCAGGCTGCCATTGGCCCTGTGCGGTCGGTTCGAGCGGATGGCATGCGCCATATCGGCGACGCCGAGCGAGCGGTAATTGCCGTCGGCATAGGGAGCCGTGATTTCGCGCTCCGCGAACTCGCCGCCCTTCTTCAGGAACTCGACGGGGCCGCCGAAGCGATTGGGGTCGGGCACGATCAGCGTGCCCTCGGTGCCGTAGACTTCGAGCGGCACATGCTTATGGCCGGCGACATCAAAGCTCATGCCGATCTGGACGACCGCGCCGCTGGCGAAGGCCATGACGCCGGCGACATGGGTTGCGACATGTACGGGGATGTGCTCGCCGTTGCGCGGCTCGCTGGTGATGATGCGTTCCTGGCGCGGCGTCACGGCAAAGCCGGCAACCTGGGAGACAGGCCCGAGCAGATTGACGAGATCGGTAATGTAATAGGGACCCATGTCGAGCATCGGGCCGCCGCCGACTTCATAGTAGAAAGCCGGATTCGGATGCCAGCGTTCATGGCCGGGGCACATGAAGGTGGCGGTGCCGCCGACCGGAATGCCGATCGCGCCTTCGTCGATGATGGCGCGGGCCGTCTGGTGGCCGCCGCCGAGGAAGGTGTCGGGCGCTGCGCCGATGCGCAGACCCTTGACGGCTGCGGCGTCCGCAAGCTGCTTGCCCTCGGCGAAATTGATGCCGAGCGGCTTTTCCGAATAGGTGTGCTTGCCGGCATCCAGCGCCTGCAGGCCGACCGCGACATGCGCCTTCGGTATGGTCAGATTGACGATGATCTCGACCGAGGGGTCGGAGAGCAGGGTCGCGATCTCAACCGCCTTCAGGCCGAATTCGGCGGCTTTTGCCTCGGCAAGCTCGCGATTGAGGTCGGCGACGCCTTTGATGTCGAGAATGGGAAAGGATTTCATGGCGGTGAGATAGGCGCCGGAAATGTTTCCGCAGCCGATAATGCCGATGCCGACCGTGTTCATAGATTTCCTCCAGATGAATTGTCTGTGCTTGTCCCGCGGATCAGAGGGCCGGTGCCGGTCCTGTCGTTCCCCAGGGCGATTCGTAGAGTTCGCGCAGCGCGACGACAGCCGCGCCCTGCGCCCAGGTCTCGTCGGTCGACTGATCGAAAACGAGTTCGGTCACGCCCTTGATCGACGGTGGGATCGCCAGCGAATAGGCCTCCCGCAGACTGTCGAGGAAGGGCTGGCCGAGTGCCAGGCTCGATCCCACAAGAATGACGCGCGGCGGGGCAAACAGTGTGACGATATTGGCGAGCGCCGTGCCGCAGGCCTCGCCGGCGCGGATGGCTGCGCCAATCAGGGCGTTGTCTTCGGCCGCGATCAGTGTCTTTGCATGCGCCATGCCCTGGCCGAGGCGGATGGCCTCGGCGAAACGGCCGCTCGGTTGATCGCCGAGAATGGCGCTCTCGCCGGCAAGGCTCGCCAGTCTGACCATGCCCTGCGACCCGATGCCGAGAACCAGGTCGCCGAGATTATGGCTGAGGCCGCCGGCGCCGCGAAAGAGCTGGCCGCCGTGCAGGACGCCGAGCCCGAGTGTCTGTTCCAGCGACACCAGCACCATATCGTCGAGGTCCCTCGCCTTGCCGAACCAGTGATGGGCAAGCGTGATGGCGTGGGCATCGCTTTCGACGATCGTGGTCACACCCAGGCGCTCGGACATTTCCCTGGCGAAATCGACGCCGGTTTCGCGGAAGATCGGGCTAGTGCGCACATGGCCGGTGCGATGCTCGATGACGCCAGGCAGGCCGAGACAGACCGAATCGATCTCGTCGAGTGCAAGGTTGGCATCGACGACGCAGCGGCGCACACCGTCCTCGATCAAATCGGCGATGACGCCGATCGGCTGCCGGTCGACGCGGAGCGCCAGCGTCAGCGTGGAAAGAACCTCGCCGCGAAAATCGGTCACGACGAAGACCATGCGGTTGGCGGCGATCTTCGCGCCGACGACGCGGGCGGCATCCGGATTGAGTTCCAGCATGACGCGGGGCCGGCCGCGGGCGGCGGCCTCGCGCAGGTCGCCCTCCGTGCGTGCCAGGATCAGGCCATCATCCAGGAGCGACGCTGTTATCGCCGAGACCGTGGTGGTCGAAAGCTGGGTGCGTTCGCTGATTTCGATGCGTGCGATAGAACCGGCTCGCCGGATCGTATCCAGCACGTTGAAGCGGTTTATCGCCCGCATAAGTTCGGGATCTGCTGTTTTCATGAGAATGGTGCCGGATGACGGACCCGCTCGGCGGCGGCCTGGTATTTTTAACGGAATGCGTATTAAATAACCTATGCCCATTGCCCAATGTCAAGCCGTTTTACCGGCGATCTGCCGAAAATTTAGCAATGGTGGTTGACATTTCAGCAAAGCTCCGTTGAATTAATCCGTATAAGGGAAAAAATATTTGAGGCTCTTGTTCCCTTGGGAGGAGAAAATCATGATCCATCTACGTGGGGCTAAAGCCCTTCGCATGGCGGCTATTGTCGCCACCGCTGGACTGACGATGCTGGCGGGCGCGACGAGCGCTGCCGCCGACACCGTCGTCAAATGGCTGCATCTCGAGGCCAATCCGGCCTATGTCGCCATATGGCGCAAAATCGCCGACGGGTATGAAGCCAAGCATCCGGGCACGAAGATCGAGATGCAGTTCCTGGCCAATGAAGCCTTCAAAGCCAAATTGCCAACCCTGCTGCAATCCAAGGACGCTCCGGATTTGTTTTATAGCTGGGGCGGCGGCGTGCTGAAGCAGCAACAGCAGACCGGTACGCTGCTCGATCTGACCCAGGCGATGGATGCAAAGGACGGCGCCTGGAAGAAGAGCTATAATCAGGCTGCCATCAAGGGCCTGACCTTCGACGGCAAGATCAGCGCCGTGCCCTATCAGATGGGTACGGTTTCCTTCTTCTATAACAAGGCACTCTTCGCCAAGGCGGGCGTCGACGCCGACGCCATCAAGACCTGGGACGACTATCTTGCCGCGGTCAAGAAGATCAAGGCCGCCGGTATCGTGCCGATCGCGGGCGGCGGCGGTGAGAAATGGCCGATCCATTTCTACTGGAGCTACCTCGTCATGCGCGACGGCGGTCAGCAGGTTTTCAACGACGCCAAGAACGGCAAGGGCAACGGCTTCAACGACCCGGCTATCATCAAGGCCGGTGAGCAGCTTGCGGAACTTGGTAAGCTCGAACCGTTCCAGCCCGGCTATCTCGGCGCTACCTGGCCGCAAACGCTTGGCGTCTTCGGTGACGGCAAGGCGGCGATGATTCTTAGCTTCGAGACGACGGTCGCCACCCAACGCGTCAATTCCGGTGATGGCAAAGGCCTGGCTGACGACAATATCGGCCGCTTCGCCTTCCCGGCCGTGACCGGCGGTGCGGGCCTTCCGACCGATACGCTCGGCGGCCTGAACGGCTGGGCCGTCACGAAGAAAGCCCCGCCGGAGACGCTCGATTTCCTGGCCTATCTCACGAGTGCTGACAGCGAACGCACGATCGCGCAGGCCGGTTTGATTATTCCCGTCGCTATCGGCGCGGAGGACGGCATCAAATCTCCGCTGATGCGCGGCGCCGCCGACCAGTTGGCGCATTCGACCTGGCACCAGAACTTCTTCGACCAGGATCTCGGTCCGTCCGTCGGCCGCGTCGTCAATGACATTTCCGTCGGTATCGCATCCGGCCAGCTTTCGCCAAAGGATGGCGCGCAGCAGGTTCAGGACGCCTTCGAGCAGGATCAGCTCTAGCTGCATCCGGCGCCGGTGTTCCCTTGGCACCGGCGCCGATCTTTCTTGGAATTGAAATAGTCGAGACTGCCCATGACCGATGTCAGCGCCACGAACGCCATGCCATCCCTAGCAAGAGCGAAGCCTGCCGTGCGGCGAAAGTCGCCATCGGCGCGCGGCCGCATGCCTGTCATCCTGCTGTTCCTGCCGCCAGCACTTCTGCTTTTCACCATCTTCGTCATCCTGCCGATGGGGGAAGCGGCCTGGTACAGCCTCTATCGCTGGGACGGTTATGGGCCCCCGACGGAGTTCGTGGGCCTGCGCAATTTCCAGGTGTTGTTCAAGAACGGCGCGTTCCTGACGTCGCTCAAGAACAATGCGCTCATCATCGTGGTGTCGATCGCCATTCAGGTGCCGCTCGCCATCTGGCTTGCGACGATGCTCGCCAACCGCATCCGCGGCGTCGTGCTCTTCCGGCTGATCTTCTTCCTGCCCTATGTGCTGGCCGAGGTTGCCGCCGGCCTGATCTGGCGTTTCGTCTATGACGGCGATTACGGCCTCTTCGCCGCGATCGCGCATTTCCTCGGCACGCCCACGCCATACGTGCTCGCCGACAAGGATCTGGCGATGTACGCGGTGCTCGGCGTGATCGTGTGGAAATATTTCGGCTTCCACATGATGCTGTTCATCGCCGGCCTGCAATCCCTCGACAAGAGCGTGCTGGAAGCGGCCGAGATCGACGGCGCCACCGGCTGGCAGAAATTTCGTTACGTCACCCTGCCGCTGCTCGGCTCGACGCTGCGTCTCTCCGTGTTTTTCGCCGTGGTGGGTTCGCTGCAGCTCTTCGACATGATCATGCCGCTCACCGGCGGCGGACCGTTCAACTCGACGCAGACGATGGTGACCTTCCTCTACAATTTCGGCGTCACCCGCATGCAGGTCGGCCTCGGCAGCGCCGTCGGCGTCGTGCTGTTCGTGATCTGCGTCACCCTTGCCTTCGGCTACAAACGGATATTTATGCGCAATGACTGATATGGCCACATCCGTTCGACTGAGCACCGGCACGAAGATCTATCTCTACGTGTCGCTGACCATCATTGCCGCCATCGTGCTGATCCCGCTGCTGACGACCGCGCTCGGCGGCTTCAAGTCGCTCGGCGATCTCCGGACCAATCCCTTCGGCCTGCCGGCCGAGTGGCATTTCGAGAATTATACCGGCATCCTGTTCGGCGACCGCTACTGGCGGCAGATGATGAATTCTTTGATCATCGCCGTACTGACCGTGTTCCTGACGGTATCGGTCTCGGCGATGGCCGCCTTCGCCTTCGCGCATGTAAAATTCTTCGGCTCGAACTTCCTGCTCAACTATTTCCTGATCGGCCTTATGTTCCCGGCCGCGACCGCCATCCTGCCGCTGTTCATCCGCATCCGCGATCTCGGCCTGCTCAATACCTATTGGGGCGTGGTGCTGCCGCAGGTGGCCTTCGGTCTCGGCATGAGCATCCTGCTTTTCCGCAATTATTTCCGCAACCTTCCGGAAGAATTGTTCCAGGCGGCCTTTGTCGACGGTTGCGGCTATATTCGCTTCTTCTGGCATATCTCGCTGCCGCTCTCGCGGCCGATCATCGCCACCGTCAGCATCATCTCTTTCGTCGGCAGCTGGAACAGCTACATCCTGCCGCTGATCATGCTGAATTCGGACTCGATCTATCCCTGGCCGCTCGGCATGATGGTCTATAGCGGCGAATTCGGCACGGAATGGGAGCTGGTGCTCGCCTTCATCACGCTGACCATCCTGCCCACCATTATCGTCTTCTTCCTGGCGCAGAAGCATATCATCGCCGGCCTCACCGCCGGTGCGGTGAAATCCTGAGCCTCATCGGAGCAAAAAGCATGGCATCCGTCGAACTGCACAACATCCACAAGGCCTATGGGGCGCTCACGGTCATCCACGATATCTCGCTGGCGATCGATGACGGCGAGTTCATCGCCCTCGTCGGCCCCTCGGGCTGCGGGAAATCGACGCTGCTGCGCATGATCGCCGGCCTTGAGGAAATCACCGACGGCGACGTGTCGATCGGCGGACAGGTGGTCAACGGCATGACGCCGCGCGAGCGCAACATCGCCATGGTCTTCCAGTCCTATGCGCTTTATCCGCACATGACCGTCGCCGAGAACATGGGCTTCAACCTGAAGCTCTCGGGTCAGACCAAGCAGGTCATCGAACAGCGGGTCAACGAAGCGGCGCGCATGCTCGATCTCACCAAGCTGCTCGACCGCAAGCCGGCGCAGCTCTCCGGCGGCCAGCGCCAGCGCGTCGCCATGGGCCGCGCCGTCGTGCGCAATCCGGCCGTCTTCCTGTTCGACGAGCCGCTGTCCAACCTCGATGCGAAACTGCGCGTGCAGATGCGCTCGGAAATCAAGGCATTGCATCAGAAGGTGCAGACGACGTCGATCTACGTGACCCATGACCAGATCGAGGCCATGACGCTTGCCGACCGCATCGTTGTCCTGAACCAGGGCAAGATCGAGCAGCAGGGCACGCCGATCGAGCTTTACCGCAAGCCGGCCAATCTCTTCGTCGCCGGTTTCATCGGCTCGCCGGCGATGAATTTCCTCGACGGTGTGGTGGATGGGGTCGATGGCGCCCCGGCCGTGCGGCTGAAGGATAGCACGTCGGTGCGCATCGCTAGCGAGCGCAAGGTGAAGCCGGGCCAGAGCGTGAAGATCGGCCTGCGGCCCGAGCACCTCAGCCTTGCGACCGGCGGTTCGCCACTCAGCGGCCAGACGCTGCTTGTCGAGCCGACCGGCGCTCAGACGCATGTGCTGTTCGACCTCGCCGGCGAGCAGGTGACGGCCGTCGTCGATGGCGAGGCGCCGGTGCGCTATGGCCAGCAACTGAATGTTTCCGTCAGCCCGGACCTGGTCTACGTCTTCGATGCGTCGAGCGGGCTAGCCCTCTAGGTGATGATGTCGATTACGTCGACGCGATCAGGATAGAAAGCCATGTAGTCCTTGATCTGACCGACCGAAGGATAAGGATTCTCATAGGTCCAGATCGCGTTCACAGAGCGCTCGCCGCCGGCGGGGATGCTGTAGTAGGAGCACTCGCCCTTGTAGGGGCAGTAGGTTTCGTGGCTGGTTCTTTCCAGCAACGACAGGTCGACATCCTTGCGCGGGATATAGAGCACAGCCGGATAGGACGCCTCCTTGAGGGACAGCGCTTCGCGCGTGTCGGCGATCACCTTGCCGGCGACAGAAACGGCGACATGCGCATGCTTCTCTTCGATCGTGATGGGATGATCGGGACCGGGTATCTTGACTGGCTTTTGCGACATCACGGGCCTCCTGGGTTGAGCGATGGTCGGGTGTGTCCGCCGATGTGGCGGCCTTGTGCTTAGCCCCTCACCCCAACCCTCTTCCCGCATTGCGGGGAGAGGGGGCTCTACAATGCTCGACACCGAGCCTTTTAAATGGAGTGGCCGATTGCCTTGCTCTGTCATCCCATCGCCCCGCTTGCGGGGAGAGGGCTAGGGTGAGGGGCCAGGTACGAAGCCGCGGCAACGGCGGAGATGCCTGACAATTTGCGTTCGAAAAGGGATATAGGAAGCGCGCCGCCGATTATCAGGGCTCAGTCGCAAATGTGCGCAACTGGCTCTGCAATCAGCCGAGCGCGCGCGACGGAGGTTTAAGGTGCGCCGAAGTGGTTCGGCCCAGGCCCAGGCCCGCCAAACCCCGACCCTTGCTCAAAGCCCGGGAAGGGCGGTGGCGCATCGTCGCGCGCCGGCGGCACGTCGAGATAGCTCATGATGTTTTCAACGTGGCTGACCTGCGAGCGCAGGCTGTCGAGCGACTTGCCCGTGAGGTTCGTGCCCGCGGGCAATTGTGCTGTCAGCGGATTCTCATAGCGGCCGTTGACGCGCAGTTCATAGTAGAGATGCGGGCCGGTGGAGTAGCCGGTCGAGCCGACATAGGCGATGACCTGGCCCTGAGTGACGCGCTGGCCGATGCGCAAGTCCGATGGTGTTGCGGAAATATGGGCATAGGTGGTCTCATAGCCGCCGTCGTGACGGATGCGGACATATTTGCCGTAGCCCGTTTCCCAAGAGATCTTTTCGACGACGCCATCGCCGGCAGCCTGGATCGGGCTGCCCATCGGTGCGCGGAAATCGACGCCGTTATGGAACTTCTTCACGCCGAGGATGGGATGGATGCGCCAGGCGAAACCGTCGCCAAGCGTGCCGTTCGGCACGGGACGGTGCACAAGCGACTTGGCGATCGAATGGCCGCCTTCATCGTAGAATTCCGACGGCTCTTCGCCACTATTTTTGTGCAGATAGAAGCGGTGCGTGTCGCCGTCGGCATGGAACTCGATGAACATCAACTCGTTCTTGCCATCCTCCGCCCTGCGGAAGAGCAGATCGACGCTGTCGGGCGCATCTTCGATGCTCGTCAGCGAAATGCCCTTGGCCTTGGCAAGCTTGACGAGCTGCGAGGCGCACTCCCTGGTCAGGCCGGCCTTCTCGAGCTTGGCGCTGATTGTCGTCTCGTCGTTCCCGTCAACGTCCTTGAGATCGACGGCAGCTACCTCCGTCGAGGCAGGCAATTCGGCCTGGCTTTCGCTATAGAGCGTGGAAAACAGCTGGTCATTGGCCATCGGCACAAAGCTGTCGGCATCGTCGCGCGCGACGACGCGCTCGGGCGTCTTGTCGCCGCTGAGGCGGGCCATGATCAGCTTCGGGCGTGCATTCGGGCCCTTCTTCTCCAGCAGCAGCTCCAGGCTGTCGCCGGGGGAAACCGTGTCGGTCTCAAGCGCGCGTTGCAGCTCATCGCCAGCGTCGCTGCTGAGGCCCGCGGATGCGAGGATGTCCTGCAGATCCTGCTTGTCCTTCGGCATGGAGACGAGCTTGTGGAACTCGCGACCCGACTCGCCCGTGGTTGCCCTCGAAACGCTGACGTTCAGCGGAACGCCGCGAACGGGGAAGCGGGAGCGCCGAACAGCATCATAATGCGTGGTCTGCGGATAGATGCCATGGCGGATATCCGACAGCGACGGCGGCGAGAACGCCACCTCATCGGCACGTTCGCCGCCATAAGAGGCGTTGATGGCACCGAGATTGCCGTCGGAGCTTGCGGGTTCCGCCGATTTGAAAACCAACGTCGTGCGGTGATAAGTGAAAATGCGGGTTTCGCCGCTCGAGGTCTTCTCTGCCACCTGCGCGAAACGGGCACCATCGAAACGCTGCTTTGCGGCGGCGATGCGGGTGCTCTTGCGCAGCGCGGGCTGCGGGCGCGCAAGCTGGGTGGTGCGCATCGGCACGGCCTGCTCGATGGTATGATGCGCCAGCAATGGATAGAGCACGCTCGCGAGAAGGCCGAAGGAGGCGGTGCCGGCCAGGCTGATGGCGATCAGATGGCGAAGATGTGGGGAGCGAGGCAGAAATGGAATGTGAAATTCATGATGCGGCCGCGCCTGCATCGCAGCTTCTGCAGGAAATTGGACGCGCAATGGACTTTCGACCATGAAGTGAGGAACCCTGCAGACTGCGGTGGGCCCAAACTAGGGCAAATCATGGCGAAATCTAGGCAAATATTACGAGTCTGTTAATTGCCGTGATCGTCCACAGGTCCAGATTCGCGCGTTCCGGATGATTCGTCAACCGAAGATGGTGTCGTAGAGCAGCTTGAAGTTCAGCACCAGAATGATTGCCGCGACCAGCCAGGAGATAATGGCAACACTTCTCGACACGACGAAATTGCCCATTTTCTCGCGATTCGTGACGAATTGGACCAGCGGAATGACCGCAAAAGGCAGCTGCATGGACAGGACGACCTGGCTGAGCACGAGCAGATTGGCAGTACCTTTTTCACCATAAATAGCGGTCACGAACACAACCGGAATAATTGCGAGGCCGCGGGTCAAAAGTCGCCTTGCCCAGTGCGGAATCCGCAGGCGGAGGAAGCCTTCCATTACGATCTGACCCGCGAGCGTCGCCGTGACAGTCGAATTGAGGCCGGAGGCGAGCAGCGCGATGGCAAAGAGGGTGGAGGCGATGCCGAGGCCGAGCAGCGGCGACAGCAGTTCATATGCCTGGCCGATCTCGGCAACGTCGGCATGGCCGCTATCGTGGAAGGCGGCGGCGGCAACGATCAGGATCGCGGCATTGACGAAGAGCGCCAGCATCAGAGCGATGGTGCTGTCGAGGGTTGCCCATTTGATGGCGTCGCGGCGGCCTTCGTCATTGCGCTTATAGGCGCGGGTCTGCACGATCGAGGAATGCAGGTAGAGATTATGCGGCATGACGGTCGCGCCGATGATGCCCATGGCGATGTAGAGCATTGCAGGATTGGTGACGATCTCGGGCGAGGGGATGAAGCCGTGGAGGATGCCTGCGATCGGAGGCGCGGCAGCGACGATCTGCACGGCAAAACAGGTGGCGATGACGATCAGCAGCGCGATGACGAAGGCTTCGAGATAGCGGAAGCCCTTGTTCATCAGAAGCAGCAGCAGAAAGGCGTCGAGCGCGGTGATCAGCGCGCCGCCGATCAGCGGAATTCCGAAAAGCAGCTGCAGAGCGATCGCCGTGCCGATGACTTCGGCGAGGTCGCAGGCAATGATGGCCAGCTCACAGGCAAACCATAGGGCCAGGTTGACGGGCCGCGGATAGTGATCGCGACAGGCCTGCGCGAGATCACGGCCGGTAACGATGCCGAGCCGGGCCGACAAGGCCTGCAACAGGATCGCCATCAGGTTGGACAGCATGATGACGGCAAGCAGCGTGTAGCCGAATTGCGAGCCGCCCGCGATGTCCGTCGCCCAGTTGCCGGGGTCCATGTAACCGACGGAGATCATATAGCCCGGTCCAAGGAAGGCGATCATGCGCCGGACCCAGGTGCCGGTATGGGGAACATTGATCGTGGAATTGACTTCGGAAAGGCTTGGGCGGTCGTCCTCGTCGGCGCTCGCGAATTTCCATGCGCGGTCTTGCGCGGCGGCTTCCTGAATTTGCGTCATGCGGGCTCCGGGAGGATCGAATTTTGAAGTGACTAAATAAATATGCTGGATATCAACATTATGCAATAGGCTATATTTCATGGTTTTGGCATTTTATCGGGCGGCAAAATGCCCTTGCCTATGCCGTCGTCGGCGGAGTTGACGCCGCCGCTACTGCTGGGAGGAGAGGGGTTCCACGCTCGTGGAGGGAGGTCCGTCGCCGGAAAGATAGTCGTCGACTATCGGCGATAACGACGCGCCTTATGAGGAGGGGCACCTGTCGCGCCAACCCCACTGTCGCGCTTGTACGCGGGCATTGAAAACCTTCCGTCGCGTCATGCCGCGCGGCGGAAGGCTGCTTTCAGCTGTCGCCTAGCCGGCGGCGTCGTGCTTGGAAATGGAATCCCGGACCACGCCATATTGGCTGCCCCAACGATCGGTCATCTCAGCGCGGATATCCCAGAGATCGGGAAAGAAGCGATGGCGGGCGCCAGCCTGCAACAGGTCGACCGGCCGGCCTTTCAGGGATTTCGAACCGAGCCCGATGGAGCGCTGGATCAGATAGATGTGGTTGGCGCGGAATTTCTGGAACAGTTCGTCGAATTCCACCAGGGCTTCCGCGACCACGTAGCTGTCGCCGTGATCGTATTTGCCGTCATAGATATCCTCGATCGTCAGTCCGGCGGCATCGAGATAATGCGCCTTGAAGGCGTGCCAGAGGTCGGGCGGCATGCGCAGCAGGAACTTGAAGCCGGGCGATTCCTGGCCGCTGCCGTTGCCGAGCTGCAGGCGGATCTCCTGGTATTCCTTTGGCGACATGGTTTCCAGGAGGTCGAGCTGGGTCGTCATCATGCGCATGAGCCGATGCACGCGGCCCATGAGGGTTACGACGCGGTGCGTGTTGCGCTCTTCCATGAAGCCGATGACGTCGACCAGCGAGTAGGCGATGAGCTTCATCCAGAGCTCTTCCACCTGGTGAACGATCTGAAACTGCAGTTCGTCGCCGTTGACCATTCCGCTCAGCGGCTTTTGACAGGCAAGCAGCTTGTCGCATTGCAGGTAGACGCCGTAGTCGCGCATGTCGGGTGCTTCGATACGGGCGTAGTATTCTTCCTTTTGCATCTTCGTTCCCTTTTCATCCGGCCCGCGGCCGCCAAGCTGTTTGCTCTTCCGGAAGGATACGAAATTTCGGCTTGAACATTGTTCCAATTTGTCACTCAAAATCGGAAAATAGGAGTACGATCGATCATTTTTAGCGATATGGAAAGAACGATGAAATTGGACGCACTGGATCACAAGATCATTGCCGCGCTGGAGGCCGACGCCCGGATCTCGTTTGCGGCACTCGCCGAGCTGGTCGGCCTCAGCAAGACGCCGTGCTGGAAGCGGGTGAAGGCGCTTGAGGAGGCGGGCGTGATCAGGGGCTACAGGACGGCGCTCGATCCGGCCCGGCTGGGTTTCGGCCTGGAGGCTTTCGTGCAGGTCTCGATCGATGTCGAGCGTTTCGATGTCTTCGAAGCCGCCGTGCGACGCCATCCGTTGATCTGGCGCTGTCATGCGACGACCGGCGAGGCCGATTATCTCCTGCATATTCTGGCCACCGACATGGCGGCGCTCGACTGGCTGCTGCGGCAGGAGCTCAACAGGCTGCCCGGCGTGCGGCACACCGTGACATCGATGTCGACCCGGGAGATCAAGTCGGACATCTCGCTTGCCGAAGCCATGCGGCATGCCGGTGAATAACTATCGGTCTCAGCTGCGCCGCATCGAGCCGATCAGGCTGCGCACCAGCTTCTCGCCGACATCGACCACCGCAAACGACTTGCCCGATCGCAGCCATTCGGCAAAAAGACCGTTCATGGAGCATTGGAAGGCGCGGGCGGCGGTGTCGATGGTCCAGCCGCTCGCGAGCTTGCCTTGCTGGTCGGCCATGTCGATCAGCTTCTGCAGTTTTTCGTACATTTCGGCGTTGGCGGTGATGATACGCTGGGCAGTCTCGGAGGGGTCCTCGGTGAATTCGCAGCCGAGGATCATAATGGCAAAGACGCGCTGCTGTTGCTCGTCATTCGCCAGGATATGCACGACCTCGATCGAGGCCTGCTCGATCAGGCCCAGAGGATCGTCGTGGCCATGCTCCAGCGCATGATCGACGATCGCCTCCTGCGGCAGGCGGATTTCGCTATGCAGCGCCGTCAAAACCTCGGCCTTGTCCTTGAAATGCCAGTAGATCGCGCCGCGTGTTACGCCGGCACGCTGGGCGATCTTCTCCAGGCTCGAACCGCTTATGCCGTTTTCATAGAAAACCGCGGCGGCCGCGATCAGGACTTCCTCTCTGGTCTTGGCGGCATCTTCCTTGGTTCTGCGCATGCTCCTCCTCGAAGCTTCCTCGAGACGAAAGGGGTCATTTCGCCTCATTCCATGTATTTGATTTCATACGCTAATATCTGAGTGCCGTACGCGGCTCACGATATCGAGCAAAAAAGTCACGTCGATTTGATATTTACAATCATTCATGTATGTTTGTATATTGCGGCGCAACAAAAATGTCTGAGATCGCGGTGATTTTCCCATGACGACGCATATTTCCCTCCTCCTGCGCAGCAGTCTCGCCGCAGCCGGACTGCTCATTTTCGCCGTGTTTCCCTCCCTCGCGCAGCAGGCCGGACAAATGCCGCCGCCGCAGGTGACGGCAATCGAGGTCAAGCCCCAGACCGTATCGCTCTCCTACGAATATGCTGCGCGCATCTCTGCCTTTAGGCAAGTCGATGTGCGGGCTCGCGTGGGCGGTATCCTGTTGAAAAGAAACTTTGTCGAAGGCGCCGAGGTCAAGGCCGGCGACGTGCTCTTCCTCATCGATCCGGCGACCTTCCAGGCAGCGCTTGCCCAGTCCAAGGCGCAGCTTCAGCAGGCGCAGGCGCAGTTGACCCAGGCACAGCGGGAGGAAAAGCGCAATGTCACTCTCTTCGAGCAGAACGCCGTCACGCAGAAGGCGCGCGACGACGCCATTTCGACGCGGCAGCTGGCGGAAGCGGCGGTCGCCGCCGCGCAGGCACAGCTCCAGACGGCGCAGCTCAATCTCGACTATACCCAGGTGACGGCTCCGATCGGTGGCATCACCAGCCTCGAGCAGGTCTCCGAAGGAAGCCTGATCGGCACCACGGGCGATACCGGCCTGCTCACCAACATCACCCAGCTCGATCCGGTCTATGTCAATTTCTCCTTCTCGGATTCCGAGGCTGCCGAAGTGCGCCGGCTCATCGACATGAAGAAGGCCAAGGGCGAAGCGCCTAATCTCGGCGTCAAAATCTCCTTCGGCGACGGCACGAGCTATGATCATGACGGCGTCGTCGATTTCACCTCCTCCACGATCGATGTCTCGACCGGCACGCTGCAGGCCCGCGCCGTGGTCGACAATCCCGAGCGCCGGCTGCTGCCGGGCCAGTTCGTGCGCGCCAGGGTGACAGGCGTGTCGCTCGACAATGCCATCACGATCCCGGAAGTGGCATTGATGCAGAGCCCGCAGGGGCAATTCGTCTACACGATCGACCAGGACGGCAAGGCACACGTCAATCCGGTGACGCTCGGCCAGAAGGTCGGCAACAGCTGGCTGGTGCTTTCCGGCCTCAAGGCCGGCGACAAGCTGATCACCGAAGGCATCATCAAGGTCCGCCCGGGCGCAGCTGTGCAAGCGACGGTGGATGCAACGCCTAAAGACGCGAAGAAGGTGGTGCAGAACTGATGTTGGGCAACAGATTTTTTATCGATCGCCCCGTTTTCGCGGCGGTGATCTCGATCGTCATTCTGCTTGCGGGCGCTGTCTGCATCCGCATTCTGCCGATCGCGCAATATCCCGAACTGACGCCGCCGCAGGTTGTGGTCACCGCGACCTATCCCGGCGCCAGCGCCGAGACGGTGGCGCAGACCGTTGCCGCACCGTTGGAGCAGCAGATCAACGGCGTCGAAAACATGCTCTACATGCAGTCGACGAACTCCAACAGCGGCGCGATGCAGATCACGGTCACCTTCGCGCTCGGCACGGATCCGGACCAGGCGGCGATCAACGTCAACAACCGCGTGCAGCGTGCGGTCTCGACCCTGCCGCAGGACGTCACACGCCTCGGCGTCGTCGTCACCAAGCGTTCGACGTCCATCCTCGGCTTCGTCGCGATGTATTCCACCGACAGCCGCTACGACCGCACCTATGTCGGCAACTACGCGCTTCTGAACGTCATCGACGATCTCAAGCGCATTCCGGGCATAGGTGACGTCAACCTGCTCGGCGATGTCGACTATTCGATGCGTATCTGGCTGCGGCCGGACAAGCTGGCGCAGTACAATCTGACGCCGAGCGATGTCGCGACCGCGATCCAGGAGCAGAATTCGCAATTTGCCGCCGGCCGGTTCGGCGACCAGCCGAGCAAAAATCCGCAGGCCTTCACCTATACTGTCACGACGCAGGGGCGCCTGCCCGATGTCGACGCTTTCGGCGATATCATCCTGCGCTCGACGGCCAACGCCGCGACGCTGAGGCTGAAGGACGTGGCGCGCATCGAGCTCGGCACCAAGAGCTATTCGGTGCAGAGCAGCCTCAACGGCACGCCGGCGATCCCGATCGCCGTCTATCTGCAGCCGGGCGCCAATGCGTTGAACACGATGGCCGCGCTCAAGAGCCGTCTGGACGAGCTGCAAAAGTCGTTCCCGCAAGGGGTCGCCTATCAGATCCCCTACGACACGACGAAGTTCATCCAGGTGTCGATCGAGGAGGTGGTGCACACCTTCATCGAGGCGATCCTTCTCGTCATCGTCGTCGTCTTCGTCTTCCTGCAGAATTGGCGCGCGACGCTGATCCCTGTCATCGCCGTGCCCATCTCGATCATCGGCACCTTCGCCGGCATGTATCTGCTCGGCTTCTCGATCAACCTTCTGACGCTGTTCGGATTGGTGCTGGCGATCGGTATCGTTGTCGACGACGCCATCGTCGTGCTCGAAAACGTCGAGCGTCTGATGTCGACGGAGAAGCTGTCGCCGAAGAAGGCGGCCATCAAGGCGATGGGCGAAGTCACAGGTCCCGTCATCGCCATCGTGCTGGTGCTCTGCGCCGTGTTCATCCCGGTCTCCTTCATGGGCGGGCTGGCGGGCCAGATGTACAAGCAGTTCGCGGTCACCATCGCGATCTCGGTCACGCTATCAGGCATCGTGGCGCTGACGCTGACGCCGGCACTCTGCGCGCTGA
The DNA here is from genome assembly GCF_016901135.1 of Martinezella lusitana. Lineage (GTDB taxonomy): Bacteria > Pseudomonadota > Alphaproteobacteria > Rhizobiales > Rhizobiaceae > Rhizobium > Rhizobium lusitanum_D. The sequence continues at coordinate 100,829 of NZ_JAFEVL010000062.1, forward strand.
TCCTGAAGCCCGGGCATCATGAGCCGGTGCTGCCCTTCCGCATCTTCAACCGTGCTTTCGAGCGGCTGACGGAGGGTTATGCCGCCGGTGTCGCCTTCTTCCTGAAGCGTGTCATCGTCGGCTGCGTGCTCGTTGCCGGCCTGCTCGGCGTGACCGGCTATCTCTTCTATACGCTGCCGGGTTCGCTGGTGCCGGACGAGGACCAGGGCTCGCTGTTCCAGATCGCCATCCTGCCGCCGGCTGCCTCGCTCACGCGTACGCAGGCCGTTATGGATGAGGCACTCGTCAACACCGAGAAGCTTCCCGGCGTCGAGAATGTCTTTGCGGTCTCCGGCTTCGACCTGCTGTCGGGCGGCCTGAAGAGCAGCGCCGGCGTCGCCTTCGTGACGCTTAAGGACTGGAGCGAGCGCAAGACGCCCGAACTCGACGCCCGCAATCTCGCAGGCCCGCTGATCGGCGCCAACATGGGCATCAAGGATGCCATGGTGCTTGCCTTCAACCCGCCGCCGATCCAGGGCTTGTCGACGACAGGCGGTTTCGAGGTCTATGTGCAGGACCGTAGCGGCAAGGGCGTCGCGGGGCTTTCGGAGCAAGCGCAGAAGCTTGTCGCGGCCGCCTCCAAGCGGCCGGAGCTTGCAGCGGTTCGCACGACGCTCGACACCAACGTCCCGCAGTTCCGCGCCGATCTCGACCGCGAGAAGGCCAAGGCGCTCGGCGTGCCGATCAACTCCGTCTTCGACGCCATGCAGGCGACCTTCGGCAGCCTCTACGTGAACGATTTCACGCTCTACGGCCGCAATTATCAGGTCAACCTGCAGTCGGAAGCGCCCTTCCGCGAATCGCCTGACGATCTGCGCCAGGTCTTCGTGCGGTCCGACAGCGGCAAGATGATCCCGCTCGATGCGCTCATCAAGGTGACGCGCGTCATCGGACCGGACCAGCTCGAACGCTATAACGCCTTCAACGCCGCCAAGATCACCGGTAATCCGGCGCCTGGCTATACATCAGGCGATGCGATCAAGGCCATGCAGCAGGTGGCGGCCGAGACCTTGCCTGAGGGATTCCAGATCGCCTGGACGGGCTCTGCCTATCAGGAGCTGGAGACCAGCGGTGCCGGCACGCAGGCAATGGTCTTCGGCGTCATCATGGTGTTCCTGATCCTTGCCGCGCAGTATGAAAAATGGAGCCTTCCGCTTGCCGTCATCACAGCGATCCCCTTCGCGCTGTTCGGCGCGCTGCTCGCCACCTATCTGCGGGGACTCACCAACGACGTCTACTTCCAGATCGGCATGGTGACGCTGATCGGCCTGGCCGCGAAGAACGCCATCCTGATCGTCGAATTCGCCGTGCTGAAACGTAAGGAAGGGATGAGTGCGGCTGACGCGGCACTCGAGGCGGCGCGGCTGCGCTTCCGCCCGATCGTGATGACATCGCTCGCCTTCATCCTTGGCGTCGTGCCGCTCGCCATCAGCACCGGCGCCGGCTCGGCCAGCCGCCATGCGATCGGCACCGGCGTCATCGGTGGCATGCTGGCGGCAACCTTCATCGCCACCTTCTTCATCCCGATGTTCTACCGCCTGATCGCCTGGAAACAGCCGAAGCCGGAAGAGGATGACGAAGACGAGGCGATCGATCATCGGCCGCATGCACAGGCGGCGGAGTAGGATTTCCTGCTCCGCGCTCAGGCCGGTGGCGGGCTGTTGAGCGTGACGGACTTGAAATAGGTCTGGAAGCGCTTCGTGTCGCGGGTCAGCAAGGAAAGACCGCTAACGGCTGCATGAGCACCAATGAAGAAATCGGGCAGGACACCGCTGCGTGTCCCGCCCGATTTGCGATATCGAGTGAAAACCTTGGCGGCAAGGAAGAGCGCTGCCCGCGGGATGGGCAGGATGTCGAGGCCGGTTTCGGCGAGCATGGCTTCGAGATCTTCTATCCTGTCGTAACGAACCGAAATTTCGGCATAGACGACATCGTTGATGCATAGAGGCCCGAGAAGGCTTGCGCCATCGAGCTGCGCCAGCGACCAATCATACCATACCGGATCATTCGTGATGATATCCAGGAGGATATTGGAATCGACGAGGATCACGTCAGTCGTCGCCGCGCGTCAGTGCCATGATCTCGTCCGTGCTCATGCCCTTTCCGGCATGGCCGCGAAACTTGGCAAACCGGCTGACCTGCTTGCCTGCATCCACCGGAACGACGATGACATTGCCATTGGCCGTCCGGCGAAAATCGACCTGGCTTCCAGGCCCGATTCCAAGCATGTCGCGAACGGCCTTTGGAATCGTGACCTGTCCCTTTGCTGTAACGGTCGTACTCATTGCGTACCTCGGTAATGATCTCCAAAATAGAGGTATTACTTTTGGTGGCCGAGTTCAAGGCAACCGGCCTATGTGCCGGTCCGCCGGACGATCACATCGGCGGCACGGTGCCGTTGAGGCCGACGGCGACGCGGTCGGCGGAAACCGTGGTGTCGTTTGTCTGCTCTCCGGTGATGAAGACGCCGGCACCGGGCTTCAGATCGGCCTTCGTGGCCGCCGCCAGCGTTACGACGGGCGTGCCCTTGGGAATGTTGATCTTGCGCTGTCCGCCCTTGTAGGTGAGCGTCAATGTCGGGCCGTTTACCGAAGTCACGGCATTGGCGACCGTCGCATTGGTCATGGAGCTGTTCGGCTTCGAATCCCAAGGGCGGTCGCCCTCTCCCGTTCCCTTCATCGCGGCGGGAAAGATGACGACTTCTATGGCGCCGTTGATGCCGCTGTCGGTTGGTTGCGAGGCGATGCCGACGAAATCGCCAGGCTTGATGTCGCCGACCGCCGCCTGGACGACACCGCCGACGTTCAAGCCGGATTTCAGCACGACCGTCACGTCTTTGCCATCACGGGATTTGACTTTGAGCGTATCGCCATCGAGGCTTTCGACGGTGCCGCGCACCTTGACGCGCTCGGCGGCATCAACGCTTTGCAGCGCGGCGAACATTGCGACGGTGAGCGTCAGCGCACCCGTGATCAGGCGTTTGCGATGCATGGCAGTGTCTCCCTTGAAATAACGGCCATGCGGGCAGCCGGCCGTGTTTGATGCGTGGCTGAAGCCGGCCGGTGGCATTCCTTGCGCAGGCCGGCTGATATGACCATCGACGCAACGATCCTATGCGCCGGCTCTGTCGTTCGCCATTCAAACAAGCGTGAGATGAGGCTATGTTCCGCCCGAGAATTGATTGGAAAAAACCGGAATAAGTGCAGAAACATCAAACTTTGCTTAACGTTTGACGTTAAACTTGGGTGGTTGTCTCGAAATCCCTATCGCGCCATCGCGCTGGGTTGGGGAGGTTGGAGAACCGATATGACCGCGATTCGTCCACTTCTGATCGGTATCATTCTGATTCTGGCACTGGTCTTGATTGCGCTCAGCATCCTGCTGGTCGATCCTGCTCAGCCGCTGCGCCAATCCGATAGCCTCATACCCATGCAGACCGAGCCCACGCAGCAGCGGCCATAGCAGGCGGTGTCGGTCAGCTCGAAGGGGTAAAGCGCGCCACCAGGCTGTGACGATCGCCGGGATAGGTGAGACGGACATGGGTTATCGGGCCGGTGGAACTCCAGGTGCGCCGTTCGACGACAAGGCAGGCGGTCCCCTTGGGAACGTCAAGGCTCGCGGCGGCCTCGCCCTCGGCGGATATGGCACGGATTTGGTGTTCAGCGGTGCTCCAGGGCACCTGGTTCAGCAACCAGGGGCCTGGTGGCAAGGTCGCGAAGTCGGCCTTGGCCGCCTCCGGCACGGCATCGAGGTTGATGACGCGATCTTCCAGACAGAAGGGTCGCGGGCCGGCATAGTGAATGCAGCTGATTTCGAGCACCGGGACGGAGCCTGCAAACTGCAGCCGCCGCGCGTCCTCCGGCCGGTCGCGCCGCTCGGTGCGTTTCACGAGTTTGTGCGAATAGGGCAGGTTGAGCGACTGGACTTCCGACTTGATGTCGTGGATTTCCAGCACGGCCGATTGCGCCAGCGGATGGGTGACGAAACTGCCCGAGCGCTTTCGCCGCTCGATCAGGCCGGCACGGGCAAGCTGGGTCAGCGCCTTGTTCACGGTCATGCGCGAGCAGTCATATTGCTCCGCCAAGGCCAGCTCGAAGGGAATGCGATGACCCGGCGGCCAGGCGCCCGAGACGATCTGGCCCTCGATATCGCTCAGGATACGCTGATGCAGGGTCGCCTCTTTGCCCGTCGTCATGCCGCCTGCCATTTCCGTGTAAGACATGGGAATCCCCGTGAATTATTTAAGGACCAATCGGCGGGAGGAAAAGCGGTTTCTTAACCGATCAGTTCAGCCATCGCCTGGCGGAATCGCGCGGAGATTGTCTCCCTCCTGACGTGACGACCGCCTTCGACCTGCTTGCGGCCCAGGACCCAGACGCCGTCGACCGTGACGCCGCCGGCAAATGTCCAGTGATCGAGAACGCGGTTGCCGGAGAGATAGGGCACGGCGCTGGCATCGAGGGAAACCATGTCGGCGTAGTTGCCGACGGCAAGCCCAGCCGGCGCCTTCAGGGCCACGCCGCCGCCGGCAAGCGCGCCATCGAACAACATCCGGGCCGTCGAGCCGCCTGTGGAGGCGATGACGTTACGGGCACGCAAGGCCAGCCGCTGCGAATATTCCAGCTGCCGCAGTTCTTCGGGAACGGAGATCAGGATGTTGGAATCCGAGCCGATGCCATAACGGCCGCCTTCCTCCAGGAAGAGAGGGGCGGCAAAGGCGCCGTCGCCGAGATTGGCCTCGGTGATGGGGCAGAGGCCGGCGATCGCGCCGCTTTTCGCCATCCGCCGGGTTTCATCCTCGGTCATATGCGTCGCGTGGATCAGGCACCAACGGTCATTGACGGGAGCATTGTCGAGCAGCCACTGCACGGGGCGGGCGCCCGACCAGGCGATGCAATCCTCGACTTCTTTCACCTGCTCGGCGACGTGAATATGGATCGGCCCGTCGCCGGCCATGGGCACGAGCTTTGCCAGCTCCTGTGGCGTCACGGCCCGCAGGCTATGCGGCGCAAGGCCGAGTTCAGCGCCAGGCAAACGGCTGGCGACAGCGCGGCAGCCAGCCATAAGGGCCTCGAAGCGGTCGAGTGAATTGATGAAACGACGCTGGCCATCGATGGGGGCCGCGCCGCCGAAGCCGGAATGGGCGTAGAAGACGGGCAGGAGCGTCAAGGCTATGCCGGTTTCGGCGCTGGCCGCGCCGATGCGTTCCGCCAGCTCGGCGATATTGGCATAGGGGCTACCATCCTTGTCATGGTGCAGATAGTGGAATTCGCCGACGCGGGAGAAGCCCGCTTCCAGCATTTCCATATAGAGCTGCGCCGCGACGGCCTCGACATGGTCGGGGGTCATCGACAGCGCGAATTTATACATGACGGTGCGCCAGCTCCAGAAGCTGTCATTCGCCGGGCCGCGAACTTCCGCAAGGCCGGCCATGGCGCGCTGGAAGGCGTGGCTATGCAGGTTCGGCATCGCCGGCACGAGAATATCCTGCCTGGTGTCGCCGCCTTCGGGTGCGACACCGACGGCGATATCGGCAATGCGGCCGCCTTCGAGGGTCAGCCGCACATTCTCGTGCCATCCGTCGCCAAGCAGTGCCGAGCGTGCATGAAGTGTCGTCATGGTCTCACCCTTTCCTTTCGGACTTGGAGTCCAAAATCCCTCTTGTCAGCCTTTTTAATATGTATATACATTATGAACCAACGAGGAAAGGCGTAAAGCTGATGCGTGGGAACAATTTTTCCGAAGATAGCACGGGAAGCGACGGCGCAAGCCGCGTCTGGCGCAATGCCCGTCTGGCGACCTTGAAAGAGGGCGCGGCTCGGCTCGGCATTGTCGAGAAGGGCGCGATCCTGACGAAAGATGGCCGTATCGTTTTTGCCGGCAGCGAAGCGGACCTGCCCGATGTTGCGGATGCGGAGAGCATCGATCTCGAGGGACGCTGGGTCACGCCCGGCCTCGTGGATTGCCACACGCATATCGTCTATGGCGGCAACCGCGCGCGCGAATTCGAGATGCGGCTGGAGGGCGCGAGCTACGAAGAGGTAGCCCGCGCCGGCGGCGGCATCGTCTCCTCCGTCAACGCCACGCGTGCGCTGTCGGTGGATGAGCTTGTTACCGTCGCGCTGCCACGGCTCGACACGTTGCTGGCCGAAGGTGTCACCACCATCGAGGTGAAGTCCGGCTACGGTCTCAATATCCCATCCGAACTGAAGATGCTGCGGGCTGCCCGCAAGCTGGAGACAGTCCGTCCCGTCCGGGTCGTGACCTCCTATCTCGGCGCGCATGCGACGCCGGCGGAGTATAAAGGCCGCAACGGCGACTATATCGACGATGTCGTGCTGCCCGGATTGAAGCAGGCGCATGCCGAAGGCCTTGTCGATGCCGTCGACGGCTTCTGCGAAGGGATCGCCTTCTCGACGGCGGAAATCGCTCGGGTCTTCGATCTTGCAAAGTCGCTCGGCATTCCGGTGAAGCTGCATGCCGAACAGCTTTCCAATCTCGGCGGCGCCAAGCTTGCGGCCTCCTACCGAGCGCTTTCCGCCGATCATGTCGAATATCTCGACGAGGACGGCGTCAGGGCCATGGCGGCGGCGGGAACGGTTGCCGTACTCCTGCCGGGCGCCTTCTATGCCATCAACGAGAAGCAGAAGCCGCCGGTCAAGGCGCTGCGCGAGGCGGGCGTCTCGATCGCTATCGCCACGGACTCCAATCCAGGTACGTCGCCCCTGACGTCGCTGCTTCTGACCATGAACATGGCTGCCACACTTTTCCGCCTGACGGTCGAGGAATGCATTGCTGGCGCCACCCGCGAAGGCGCGCGTGCCCTTGGCCTGCTGTCCGAGACGGGGACGCTCGAAGCCGGCAAGTCGGCTGATTTTGCCATCTGGGATGTCGAAAGCCTTGCGGAGCTGGTCTATCGCATTGGCTTCAACCCACTCCGCACTCATGTCTTCAAGGGAAAAAGGTTCAACCGATGACTGTCGTTCTCCATCCCGGCTCCGTCTCGCTGCAGCAACTGGCGACGATCTATTGGACTGGTGAGCCGGCTAAGCTCGATGCCTCCTTCGATGCAGGTATCGCCAAGGCCGCCGCCCGTATCGCCGAGATTGCCGCCGGCAACGCGCCGGTCTATGGCATCAACACCGGCTTCGGCAAACTGGCATCCATCAAGATCGACAGCGCCGATGTCGCCACGCTTCAGCGCAATCTCATCCTGTCCCATTGCTGCGGCGTCGGCCAGCCGCTGCCTGACAATGTCGTCCGTCTCATCATGTCGCTGAAGCTGGTTTCGCTCGGGCGCGGTGCTTCGGGCGTGCGGCTCGAGCTGGTGCGGCTGATCGAGGGCATGCTTGAAAAGGGTGTCGTGCCCGTCATTCCCGAAAAGGGCTCGGTCGGCGCATCGGGTGATCTTGCTCCGCTCGCACATATGACCGCCGTCATGATGGGTCACGGCGAAGCCTTCTATGCTGGAGAGCGACTTTCGGGCGCGGCAGCGCTTGAAAAGGCCGGCCTGAAGCCGGTCGTACTGGCCGCCAAGGAAGGGCTGGCGCTCATCAACGGCACCCAGGTTTCGACGGCGCTGGCACTTGCCGGTCTTTTCCGCGCTCACCGCGCCGCCCAGGCAGCTCTCATCACCGGCGCCATGTCGACGGACGCGGCCATGGGCTCCTCGGCGCCGTTCCATCCTGATATCCATACGCTGCGCGGCCACAAGGGCCAGATCGATACCGCCGCCGCCCTTCGCGGCCTGCTTGCGGGCTCGGTGATCCGCGAGAGCCATATCGAGGGCGACGAGCGCGTGCAGGATCCCTATTGCATCCGCTGCCAGCCGCAGGTCGACGGCGCCTGCCTCGATCTCTTGCGCTCTGTGGGACGTACGCTTGAAATCGAAGCCAACGCGGTCACCGACAATCCGCTTGTCCTGTCGGATAATTCCGTCGTGTCCGGCGGCAACTTCCATGCCGAGCCGGTTGCTTTCGCCGCCGACCAGATCGCCCTTGCCGTTTGCGAGATCGGTGCTATCGCGCAACGCCGCATCGCGCTTCTGGTCGATCCCGCGCTGAGCTACGGTCTACCGGCCTTCCTCGCCAAGAAGCCGGGCCTGAATTCCGGCCTAATGATTGCCGAGGTGACGTCAGCGGCACTGATGTCTGAAAACAAGCAGATGTCGCACCCGGCCTCCGTCGATTCGACACCGACCTCCGCCAACCAGGAAGACCATGTGTCCATGGCCTGCCACGGCGCGCGCCGCCTGCTCGGCATGACCGACAATCTCTTCGGCATCATCGGCATCGAAGCGCTGACCGCCGCCCAGGGCGTCGAGCTGCGCGCGCCGCTGACGACCAGCCCGGAATTGACCCTTGCCATATCGGCGATCCGCGCCGTCGTCTCGTCGCTCGAAGAAGACCGCTACATGGCAAACGACCTTAAGGCCGCCAGCGACCTCATCGCATCAGGCGCGCTCAATGCCTCGATTTCACCCGACATCCTGCCCTCCTTGGAGATGTGATATGACCAACCCACGCCATAATATCCGCGAAATCCGCTCACCTCGCGGCCCGGAGCTCAACGCCAAGAGCTGGATGACCGAAGCGCCGCTGCGCATGCTGATGAACAATCTCGATCCGGACGTGGCTGAAAACCCGAACGAGCTGGTCGTTTACGGTGGCATCGGCCGTGCCGCCCGCACTTGGGACGATTTCGACCGCATCGCCGCGACATTGAAGACGCTGACCGAGGAAGAGACGCTGCTGGTGCAGTCCGGCAAGCCGGTCGGCGTGTTCCGCACCCACAAGGATGCGCCGCGCGTGCTGATCGCCAATTCCAATCTCGTGCCGCACTGGGCGACCTGGGATCACTTCAACGAGCTGGATAAGAAGGGCCTTGCCATGTACGGCCAGATGACGGCCGGCTCGTGGATCTATATCGGTACGCAGGGCATCGTTCAGGGCACCTACGAGACCTTCGTCGAGGCCGGCCGCCAGCATTACAACGGCAGCCTCAAGGGCAAGTGGATCCTGACCGGCGGCCTCGGCGGCATGGGCGGCGCACAGCCGCTGGCGGCCGTCATGGCCGGCGCCTGCTGCATCGCCGTCGAGAGCGACGAAACCCGCATCGATTTCCGCCTGCGCACCCGCTATGTCGACGAGAAGGCAAAGACGCTCGATGAAGCGCTTGCCATGATCGACAAGTGGACGAAGGCTGGCGAAGCGAAGTCTGTCGGCCTGCTCGGCAACGCTGCCGAGATCTTCCCGGAACTGGTGAAGCGCATGAAGGCCGGCGGTCCGCGCCCGGACATCGTCACCGACCAGACCTCGGCCCATGATCCGTTCAACGGCTACCTGCCGCTTGGCTGGACCGTGGCCGAAGCCAAGGCGAAGCGCGAGAGCGACCCGAAGGCCGTTGAAGCTGCCGCCCGCGCCTCGATGAAGGTGCATGTGGAAGCAATGGTCGCCTTCTGGGATGCCGGCGTGCCGACGCTCGACTACGGCAACAACATCCGCCAGGTCGCCAAGGACGAGGGCCTCGAAAACGCCTTCGCCTTCCCTGGCTTCGTGCCCGCCTATATCCGCCCGCTCTTTTGCCGCGGCATCGGTCCGTTCCGCTGGGCTGCCCTGTCCGGCGATCCGGAGGATATCTACAAGACCGACGCCAAGGTGAAGGAACTGACCCCCGGCAACACCCATCTGCACAACTGGCTGGACATGGCGCGCGAGCGCATCGCCTTCCAGGGCCTGCCCGCACGCATCTGCTGGGTCGGCCTCGGCGATCGCCATCGCCTCGGCCTCGCCTTCAATGAAATGGTCAGGAGCGGCGAGCTGAAGGCGCCCGTCGTCATCGGCCGTGACCACCTGGACTCCGGCTCGGTCGCTTCGCCGAACCGCGAGACAGAAGCGATGAAGGACGGCTCGGATGCCGTTTCCGACTGGCCGCTCTTGAATGCGCTGCTCAACACCGCCTCCGGCGCCACCTGGGTGTCGCTGCACCATGGCGGCGGCGTCGGCATGGGCTTCTCACAGCATTCCGGCATGGTCGTCTGCGCCGACGGCACGGATGATGCCGCCCGCCGTCTGGAGCGCGTTCTCTGGAACGACCCGGCAACCGGCGTCATGCGCCATGCCGATGCGGGTTACGACATCGCCATCGATTGCGCCAAGGAGCAGGGCCTGCGCATGCCGGCCATCCTGGGGAACTGAGATGAAGCTGCTGCGCGCCAGTGACCACAAGCGCATGCCCTGGAAAAACGGCGGCGGTGAAACGGTGGAGATCGCCGTTTCGCCAGACGGCGTCGGGCTTGCCGATTTCGACTGGCGCGTCAGCATGGCGACGGTTGCCACGGATGGGCCGTTCTCGGTCTTTCCGGGCATCGATCGCACACTATCCATCCTCGAGGGCGAGGGCATGACCCTCTTCATCGAGGGTCGCGAGCCCGAGCGCCTGACGCAGGAAAGCGACCCACTATCCTTTGCGGCAGATGCGCCGACATCAGCGACTTTGATCGACGGGACGATCACGGATCTCAACGTGATGACGCGGCGGGGACGCTTCACGCATTCGGTGCGGCGCGTTTCCGTTGATGGAAATAGCAAGGTTGAGCTTAAGAGCGAGACCGCATTGATTCTTTGCCATCGGGGAAGTGCCGAAATCAACGGTACGGTCCTGGCTGCAGGCGATTGCCTGGTCCTCTCGAACGAGACTTCCGCGCGGTACCCGATTTCGGGTTCGGCGCAATTGTTCCTCATCGAAATCGAGGCGCTATAGTTGGCTGTCAGCCGCTCTTGTGCTTGACACCTGCGCACCCCGGTTATCCTATCACCGCATAGCGAAGGGATGCCCCGATGAGCGACGATCAACCTCCCGCCGATAGCAAGCTCACAAACTCCAAGCGCCGCTGGGCGGCGGAGGGCAAGTTTCTGACCGGGCGGATCAGCCGGCCGGAGACCGAGCGGCTGCCGCCGGGGCAGCATCTCGTCAAGAACTGGCCGGTGCTCGATCTCGGGGAGCAGCCGCAGGTCTCGCTGTCGAGCTGGCGGCTCGATGTGTTCGGGTTTGTGGAAAGGCGGCTCAGCCTTGATTGGGCCACTTTCCAGGCGATCGAACAGAGCACCCGCATCAGCGACATTCATTGCGTGACGACCTGGTCGCGCTACGACAATCGCTGGGAGGGAGTGGCGACTCGCGATCTGCTGGATCTCGTCATGCCGACGAGCGAAGCGCATCATGTGCTGCTGACCAGCTATGACGGCTATACGACAAACCTGCCGCTTTCGGATTTTGCCGCCGAGGACGCGATCCTCGCCACCGCCTGGGAAGGCCAGCCGCTGACGCGCGAGCATGGCGGGCCAATGCGTCTGGTGGTGCCGCATCTCTATTTCTGGAAAAGCGCGAAGTGGCTGAGCCGTATCGAGCTTATCGGCGTCGACAGGGCCGGTTTCTGGGAGAAGAACGGCTATCACATCTACGGCGATCCCTGGCGTGAGCAGCGTTATTCCGACGATTGACGCCTGCACGATGTTGGAGGGTAGAGGGTGCCGCCGAAGCAAATCCGGCAGAGATCGCGATTTCTTATGTCACCGTGTCAATTTTTGATGGCCCCGACATCGGTTTGCGGCTTTGCAAGCCGCAATGATGGGCGTATTCAATGATCGTATGATTGCCGTCGGCGGAGCCCGACCACCCCTGAACCCCATTCTTTGAAATTCCATGCCATGACCGTTGTCCGGACCACAGAGCAGCCTTCCGAAACCAGTTTCGGCCGGCAATCCCGCATTATCGCCTTCGTCGTCGCCGTCGCCTTCTTCATGCAGATCCTCGACGGCACCATCGTCACGACGTCACTGCCGCAGATGGCGAGCACATTCGGCGTCGAGCCAGTGTCGATGAGCATCGGCATCACGGTCTATCTGCTCACCATGGCGGCTTTCGTTCCGCTTGCGGGCTGGGCGGGCGACCGCTATGGCGCGCGGCGGGTGTTTCTGGCGTCGATCACCATCTTCACCGTGGCATCGCTGTTTTGCGCCCTTTCCGGCAACCTCACCGAGTTCGTCATTGCCCGTGCCGTTCAGGGTATCGGCAGCGCGCTGATGACGCCTGTGGGACGCATCATCGTGCTCAGAAATGCGCGCAAATCCGATCTGGTGCATGCGATGTCGATGATCACCTGGCCGGCGCTAACGGCGCCCGTCATCGGCCCGGTGCTCGGCAGCTTCATCACTACCTATCTGAGCTGGCACTGGAACTTCCTGATCAACCTGCCGATCGGCATCATCGGCCTCGGCCTCGTCCTGCGCTTCGTGCCGGATCAGCGCGAGGAGAAGGTTGCGCCGCTCGATTTCGTCGGCTTCCTGCAGTCGGCGGCAGGGTTGACCTTCCTGCTCGCCGGTCTCGAATTCGTCGTCCAGGGCACGACCGCTCTCGTGGCAAGCGTCGGGCTGATCGCCGCCGGCGTGGTCTTTTCCGTCATCGCCACCCGGCATTTCATGCGGGTCGATGCACCCTTGCTCGATCTCTCCGCCTTCAAGGTCCAGACCTTCGCCATGTCGACGCTCTCTGCCGGCACGGCTAGCCGGGTGGCGATCAACGCCACGCCCTTCCTGCTGCCGCTGCTCTTCCAGGTGGGCTTCGGTCAGTCGGCGATTAATGCCGGCACTTATCTTCTGTTCTACTTTGCCGGCAATCTCGGCATGAAGGCGATCACGACGCAAATGCTGCGAGCCTTCGGCTTTCGCAATGTGCTCGTCGTCAATGGCCTGATCTCATCCTTATGCATCGGCGGTTTCGCATTTCTGTCGCCATCGACGTCGAACTGGCTGATCTATTGTCTGCTGCTGGCGGCCGGCCTGTCACGATCGATGAATTTCACCGCGCTGAATACGCTCGGTTTTGCCGATATCCATGCTTCCCAGCGCAGTTCCGCCTCGACGCTGTCAAGCATGCTGCAGCAGGTTTCGCTGCTGCTCGGCGTTGCAGTCGCTGCCGCCGTTCTCAATCTCTCGCGCACCATTCATGGCGGCGAAACGCTGTCTCTCATCGATTTTCACTGGGCTTTCCTCGTCGTCGCCGTGATCGGCGCCGTCTCCTCGCTGCGTTTCATCAGCCTGCCGCACGATGCCGGCGCGGAGGTGTCGCGGCACAAAATCAACACGTCGTCAAAACCTTCAAACTCTTAACGATATTGAGATACAAGCCGCTGTAAATCGGTTAACGAGTTCCCATATAAATGGAGCTTTAACCCCCACAGGAGGCAGTCTCATGCTGCTCAAAACTCTCGCTATTTCGGCTCTCGTCATTGGCATGTCCAGCGGCGCGATGGCGGAACAGGTGCATAAGCATCACCCCAAGACCCTCAAGGTCGAGACGCTTCAGACCGATGTCGGCGGTGTCGACCACTCGAAGGACGCTATCCTTCCCGACGGCACGATCAATACCGACCCGTCGGTGACCGGCCCGATCCGCGCTGGCGACACGATGTCCCGACTGCAATGCGCTGCCGCACCGAACTCGGTCGGCGCGCGCTCGAACACCTATTCCGCAGGCGCGGCCTCGCTTTGCCCTTGACGGCAGCATTGCATCGGGTGGCTCAGGCCAGTTCGATATCGGTTTGATTGAGCCGGTCGCTTTTCGACAATAGCGGCTGGCGATAATAGCGAGTGCAGGCATAGGTCATACAATCGTCATAGCTAAGGCCCGACGCATGGCTGCCTTGGCCGTTGCGTTCATATGCCTCGACCGCCAGAATGGCGGCACGTGGCGGAACGGCGAGAATCTGGATGTTCATGAGCTGAAGGAAAGCGCGCACCGCTTCCGCAGACTCGGTTGGCGAGAGACCCAGGATGGTGGAGATCTCGATTGCGGCCCGCGCTGCCGCAAGCGGCGAGGTCATCCGCACCGTCGCCGGCTGCATGCGGATGGCAAAGGCCCGCGCCTCCTCCTCGTCAGTCATCATTGCCGACAATACCGAAGCATCGATAAACATCAGGCTTCTCCCGTCGTATGATCGCCCTCGGCTTTGGCTGTCGCCTTTCGCTTGAGGTTGCGGCAGAAGGCGACGGCGACATCGGCAAGGACGGGTTTGGTCAGCTCCTCATCCAGCGCCTTCTGCAATGCGAGCCTCACGGCTTCGGTCTTGGTCGGCGCTTTCGTCAGCGCCTGGTACCGCCGAGCCAGCCGGTCGATTGTGTCGTCCTTGATGTAAAGTGGCATGAGATATCCAATTCAATATGTTGGGATATCCATAGGGTATGTCTCCGACGAGAGCAATCGCGCCGTTATGCCATCAGCGCCGAGGCGATTTTGGCGGCTGATATTCTCGCGATATTTAGATGACGAGCATCATCTAACGTGCTAGCAATAGGGCTAGAGGATATGGTTTACTGACTGTGAGGAGATGTCATGCCCGCTATTGATCCCGTTGTCATCGTTTCGGCCACGCGCACGCCGCTTGGTCGTTTTCAGGGAGAGTTGTCGTCCTTGCAGGCGCCCGAGCTTGGCGCGCATGTCATCCGCGCCGCGCTGGAGCGTGCGGGATTGTCGGCTGATAGGGTGGATGAAGTTCTGTTCGGCTGCGTGCTGCCGGCAGGGCAGGGGCAGGCTCCGGCCCGACAGGCGGCGCGCGGCGCCGGCTTGCCGGATGCGGTGGGCGCCACGACGATCAACAAGGTTTGCGGCTCCGGCATGAAGGCGACCATGCTGGCGCATGACCTGATCCTCGCCGGATCGGCCTCGATCGCGGTTGCCGGCGGCATGGAATCGATGTCGAACGCGCCCTATCTGCTTGCCAAGGCCCGCGGCGGCTACCGCATGGGTCATGACCGCATCTTCGATCACATGATGCTCGACGGGCTGGAGGATGCCTATGAGAAGGGCCGCTCCATGGGCGACTTCGGCGAGATGGCGGTCGAGGCCTATCAGTTCAGCCGCGACGATCAGGATGCCTACGCAGTCGAAACGCTGTCGCGCGCCCGCGCCGCGAGCGAGAACGGCGCCTTCGCGGCCGAGATCACCCCGGTTTCGGTAGCGGCCAAGGGCGGGCCGGTGACGATCGCCAAGGACGAACATCCGCAGAAGGTCTCTCCGGAAAAAATCCCGACCCTCAAGCCCGCCTTCCGCAAGGATGGCACCATCACGGCTGCCAGTGCCTCGGCCAATGCCGATGGCGCGGCCGCGCTG
The DNA here is from genome assembly GCF_016901135.1 of Martinezella lusitana. Taxonomy (GTDB): domain Bacteria; phylum Pseudomonadota; class Alphaproteobacteria; order Rhizobiales; family Rhizobiaceae; genus Rhizobium; species Rhizobium lusitanum_D. The sequence continues at coordinate 116,036 of NZ_JAFEVL010000062.1, forward strand.
ATCCTGACGCGCCGTTCGGTTGCCGAGCGCGAGGGATTGCCCATCCTCGCGGAGATCAAGGCGCATGCCACCCATAGCCAGGAGCCGGCCTGGTACACCACCGCGCCGATCCCGGCCATCCGCAAGGTGCTTGATAAAACCGGCTGGAAGGTCGGCGATGTCGATCTCTTCGAAATCAACGAGGCCTTCGCCGTCGTCGCCATGGCCGCCGCCAAGGATCTTGGCATCGCGCGCGATCGCCTCAACGTCAATGGCGGCGCCTGCGCCCTCGGCCACCCCATCGGCGCCACAGGCGCGCGGTTGATCGTGACCCTGCTGCATGCCCTCAAACGCCAGGGTTCAACGCGTGGCATCGCCGCACTCTGCATCGGCGGCGGCGAGGCGACGGCGATTGCGGTGGAAAGGGTTGGGTGAGTGGAATGATGTAGGGGGCAGGTCAGGCGTGCCTGCCAATGCCGCGCCTGCGGGCATGGCCCCTCATCCTAGCCTTCTCCCGGCAAGCGGGGAGAAGGGACGACCGCGTCAAACAGCGGGTTTGAGGAGAGGGTAGTAGCCAAGGCGGGGAGAGGGTTGGGGTGAGGGGCCAGGCACATCGTTCCGGCATCGACGCATTCGCCTGGCCTGCCGCCACAATAGTCTCACCCCTCCGACAACTCCTCCAAAATCGGGCAGTCCGGCCGCTCGTTGCCGTGGCAGGCATGGACCAGATGTTCCAGCGTGCGGCGCAGTTCCGTCAGTTCGCGGATCTTGCGGTCGATCTCGGTGAGCTTCGTGGTGGCGATGTCCTTGACGTCGGCGCTGGCGCGGCTCTTGTCTTCGTAGAGCGCCAGCAACTGCCGGCATTCCTCGACCGAAAAGCCGAGGCTGCGCGAGCGATGCAGGAAGCGCAGCTTGTGTACGTCGCCGGCGCGATAGTCGCGATAGCCGTTATCGCCGCGGTCGGGACGGATGAGGCCGATATCCTCATAGTATCGGATCGTCTTCGCCGGCAGGCCGGAGCGGCCGGATGCTTCGCCGATGTTCATATAAGTTCTCCTTATCTAGCCAGCCGCAGCCTAAGCGCATTGGCGATGACCGAGACCGAGGACAGGCTCATGGCGGCCGCCGCGATCATCGGCGATAGAAGCAGGCCGAAGATCGGATAGAGCACGCCGGCTGCCAGCGGCACGCCGAGCGCATTATAGCCGAAGGCAAAGGCAAGATTCTGCCTGATGTTGCGGATCGTCGCTTCCGACAGGTGCCGAGCCCGGACGATGCCGTTGAGGTCGCCCTTCACCAGTGTAATGCCGGCGCTTTCCATGGCGACGTCGGCGCCGGTGCCCATGGCGATGCCGACATCGGCGGCAGCGAGCGCCGGCGCATCGTTGACGCCGTCGCCGGCCATCGCAACGATGTGACCCTTGGCCTGCAGCTCGTCGATCAGCGCCTTCTTGCCTTCCGGCAGCATATCGGCGCGGACCTCGTCGATGCCGAGCTGCGTAGCGACGGCGGCGGCTGTCCGGCCGTTGTCGCCGGTTGCCATGACGATCTTCAGGCCGCTCTCATGCAGCGCCTTGATCGCGGCTGCCGTGGTCGGCTTGATGCGGTCGGCGACGGCGAGGAGACCCGCCAACTTGCCGTCGATAACGACGAACATCACGGTCTTTCCTTCGCCGCGCAGACGCTCGGTCTCGGCTTTCAATGCGTCGATCGAGACGGCCAAGTCGGCCATCATGGCGGCATTGCCGAGCGCAATCGCGGTATCGCCAGCACGGCCTTCGACGCCCTTGCCTGATGTTGCCGAAAAGCCGGTGATCTCGACAAAGCGGGCCCCACGTTCCTCGGCGCCGGCAACGATCGCTTCGGCGAGCGGATGCTCGGAGCCGCGCTCGAGGCTGGCGGCGAGCGACAGAAGGTGAGCTTGCTCGATGCCGTCAGCCGTGACGATGTCGGTCAGATTGGGCTTGCCTTCGGTCAGCGTGCCTGTTTTGTCGACGATCAGCGTGTCTACTTTGGCGAAGCGTTCCAGCGCTTCAGCGTCGCGCACCAGTACGCCTTCCTGCGCGCCGCGGCCGGTGGCGATCATGATGGACATCGGCGTTGCCAGTCCGAGCGCGCAGGGGCAGGCGATGATCAGCACCGCGACGGCGGCGAGCAGCGCATGCGCTAGCCATGGTTCCGGTCCGACAAAGGCCCAGACGGCAAAGGCGATAATGGCGGCCGCGACCACTGCGGGCACGAAGACGGCGGATACGCGGTCGACCATCGTCTGGATCGGCGCGCGCGAGCGCTGTGCCTTGGCGACGAGCTCGACGATGCGAGACAGCGTGGTATCGGCTCCGACCTTTTCGGCCAGGATGATCAGCGAGCCGTTCTTATTGATCGTGCCGCCGGTCAGGGCGTCTCCCGTGGCCTTCTCTACCGGCAGAGGCTCGCCCGTAATCATCGATTCATCGATGGTGGATTGTCCTTCGGTAACGGAGCCATCCACGGGCACGCGCTCGCCGGGACGAACGCGCAACCGGTCTCCAACCTCAATCTGGTCGACCGGCACATCCGTTTCGCTGCCGTCGGCGCCGATGCGGCGGGCCGTCTTGGGTGCCAGATCGAGCAGGGCGCGAATGGCTGAGCCCGTGCGCTCGCGCGCTTTCAGCTCCAGCACCTGGCCGACGAAGACCAGTGCGACAATGACGGAAGCTGCTTCGAAATAGACAGGTACGCTCTCGCCATGACCATGAAAGCTCATGGGAAACAGGCCGGGCGCGAGCGTGGCGACGAGGCTGTAGAGATAGGCGGTGCCGACGCCGAGGCCGATCAGCGTCCACATGTTCGGGCTGCGGTTGACGAGCGAATTCCAGGCGCGACGGAAGAAGGGCAAGGCCGCCCAGAGCACGACCGGCGTTGCCAGGGCGAGCTCGATCCATGTCGCGATGGGTTCGCCGATCCAGTCGCGTACGGGCAGGCCGAACATCGGACCCATGCTGATCACCAGCAGCGGCAGCGACAAGGCTGCGCTGATCCAGAGCCGGCGCGTGAAATCGACGAGTTCCGGGTTAGGTCCCTCATCGGCTGACGGCACGCCCATGGGTTCCAGCGCCATGCCGCATTTCGGGCAATCGCCGGCATGGTCGCTGACGATCTCGGGGTGCATCGGGCAGGTATAGAGCGTGCCTTTCGGCACCGGTTTCGGCGAGGGCTTGTGGCCGTCGAGATAGGCTGATGGATTGGCTTCGAACTTGCCCTTGCAGCCGGCGGAGCAGAAATAGAATTTCTCGCCTTCATGCTTCAGGAAATGACGCGCGGTGGCGCGGTCGACGGTCATGCCGCAGACCGGGTCCTTGGCGGAGATGTAGCTTTCCGGTGCGGCTTCGAACTTCTTGCGGCAGCCATCACAGCAGAAATAGAAGGTGCGGCCTTGATAATCGAGCGACGGCTTGCCAGCGGGATCAACGGTCATGCCGCAGACCGGATCGCGGGTAACCGTCTCCCGCGGCTGCCCGTCATGATGGTGATGATGACCGTGGCCATGATGGCTATGATCGTGTTCGTCGTGCAATGCCATATCAAGCTCCATTGCTCCGATGGGAGCGTCGGATAGCTTATGAACCTTCCTGTCACTGGAAGGTCAAGACAAAAAATAGGGATTGTCATCCACAGTTCACAGGGGTCTCTTCCTATCCCGCCGGATCCGGCGATGATAAGTTCCGTAAGAACGGTTCAATGACGTGATTCCAATGCGATATGATCTGACCACTCTCCCGCTGACGACACTCCTGCCTGCCATCATCAAGGCGGAAGACATGCTGGCGCGGCTGGATGAGCGCGTCCTGCGCCACGTTGTGGCGGACGGTTTTCGCGAGCGCGGGCATTTTTTCGACGCTGCGGGCGCGCTCTGGGTCGGCGGCGAGCTGGTGCATGTGGAGGATCTGGTCTTGCACGATGCGCGCATGGATGCACGCACGCCGACGCATGAGCTGACCATCGCCCACGCCGTGTTGCGGGTCAGGCGTCGTCTGTGGAGTGCGGAGCCCTCCTGGGGGCTGGAGGCGGCCGGACTTGCCGCCCTGCGGGGCGATATCGGCGAGGCCGAGGACGTCATCCAGCTGCGTCCCGCGCCGCTCGGCGAGCCTGATGACGGACAAGAGGATGAGGGGGATGATTTCGGCGTCGACTTCGCCGAGATCGACGCCATTCTTGCCCGATCCGACAAGATCCTGAACGGCGGCGTCCCAGATGCCAGGCCGGAGATGATCGACGATCCGCTCGCCCTGGTTCGCGACGAGGATTGGGATGAAGGCGAGCGGCTGGAGAGCTGGCGCGCCATGCTTCGCGAGGCCGATCTGCTGCCGCCGGTTCTTGGCGCCGCCGTGCTTTTCGATGCCTGGGAGCGGATCGAGCCGCTGCGGCGGCAGCATTGGCTCGGTGGCCTGCTGGTCAGCGCCTATCTGCGCAGCCGCGGCAAGGTCACCTCGCATCTCTTCTGCCTGAATGTCGGCCTGAAATCCGTCCGGCACGAGCGGCGGCGTGCGTCGGATCGCACCACACGACTGTTGGCCTTTCTGGACGCCATGGCGCTTTCGGCCGATTCGGGTCTCAAGGAACTCGATCGGCTTTCGCTCGCCAAGCTGCAGATGGAATTGCGGCTCAAGGACCGGCGATCGAACAGCAGCCTGCCTGACGTCATCGATATCGTGCTGTCGCGACCGATCGTTTCGGCGAAGATGATCGCCCGCCATGTCGGTGTTACCCCAAGAGGTGCGCTCAATCTGGTGGCTGAACTCGGCCTGCGCGAGATGACCGGTCGCGGGCGCTATCGCGGCTGGGGCGTGCTGTGATCCTAGGGGACAGCGTGCGCTTGCGCAGCCGCTGATCTTTTGCAACTACAACCCTAGTTTTTGTCCAATGTTACAGTTTGTTACGCTAAGTCGCGCTAAAATGGACAAAATTTAATGGCCATACCAAATTCCTAAGTGGCGCGATGCAAGCTAGAGTCGCGCCATGTGATGCTGGCGGATCGTGGACCGTCGAAGGCTTTGAAGGAAGGTATGTTGATGGCTCGGACCTTTCGGGTCGTAATGTCGCTGGCGGTGATCGGTGCAGTGGCCTATGGCGCCTATGCCACTCGTGATCTCTGGCTTGGCAGCGCCGAGCGGCTGCTCGGCTATCAGAATGCGTCAGCACCTGCCACCCAAGCCCAGGGCGAACGCCGTGCCGGCCAGGGACAAGGCGGCGGCGGTGGAAGACGGCGCAGCCTCTTGCAATTCAGCGGCCCTGTTCCGGTGCTTGTGGCCGAGGCGAAGACAGCCGATGTGCCTGTCTATATCGATGGCGTTGGTTCGGTGAAGGCCTTGAACACCGTAACGGTGCGCGCGCAGGTCAACGGAAAGATCGTGGAAATCGATTTCGACGAAGGCCAGGACATCAAGAAGGGCGACGTGATCGCCCGCATCGACGACGGCGTCTACAAGGCGCAGCGTGACCAGGCGGTCGCCAAGAAAGCGCAGGACGAAGCTCTGCTCGCCGGCGCCCAGCGCGACCTTAACCGCTATCAGCTCATGGTGAAGACCGCTTCGGGCACGCAGCAGCAGGTCGACACCCAGCTGTCGCTGGTGGCGCAATATACAGCGCAAATCCAGGTCGATGTGGCAGCCATAGAAAGCGCCCAGGCCACGCTCGACTATACGACGATCAAGGCGCCCATCGACGGGCGCACAGGCATCCGCAACGTCGATATCGGCAATCTCGTCAGCTCGTCCGACACGACTGGTATAGTGACGTTGTCGCAGATCCAGCCGATCTCCGTCCTCTTTTCCATTCCGCAGCAGCAGCTGGCACGCGTCAACGCAGCCAGCTTGGCCGGAACGCTCGCCGTCCAGGCGATGGGGAACGATGGCCAGACGGTGGTCGACAATGGCTCGCTGGCGGTGGTCGACAACCAGGTCGACCCCACGACAGGCACGATAAGGCTGAAGGCCAATTTCCCGAACGACAAGCTGGCGCTTTGGCCGGGTGCTTTCGTCAACGCGCGTCTTCTGGTCGAGACGCTGAAGGGCGCCACGACCATTCCGAGCGCCGCCGTGCAGCGCGGGCCGAACGGCACGTTCGTCTATATCGTCAACCAGGATGAGACCGTTGCCATGAAGACGGTGAAGGTGCGTCAGCAGGATGACACGCTGGCGGTCATCACCGACGGTGTGGCGCCGGGCGACAAGGTGGTGACGACTGGCTTCGCGCGGCTTCAGGATAAGTCGAAAGTCCAGATTTCAGCCAGTCCGGATCAGGCAACGCCGAATGCGCCGGCAGCGAATGATCAGGGGCAGCCGGTTGCGGAGAACGATCCGCAAAGCGGTCAAACCGACAACGCGAATGGTGGCGAGCGGCCGCATCGTCGGCACAACGGTCAGGGTGGCAATGGCGGCCATCGCGGCCAGCATGCCGCCGGCGCCGGCCAGGGTGCGGATGCCAGCGGCGGCACTGCCCCCGCCACGTCGCCCGCAACACCGACGCAGCAACAATGAACGTTTCGTCGCTCTTTATCTCCCGGCCTATCGCCACCTCGCTTCTCGGGGTCGCTGTTCTCTTGGGCGGCATTCTCGGCTTTCTCTTCCTGCCGGTCGCGCCGCTGCCGCAGGTGGATTTTCCGACGATACAGGTGACGACGCAGCTTCCCGGAGCTGATCCCGACACGATGGCTGCCCTGGTGACGGCGCCGTTGGAGCGACCGCTCGGCCAGATCCCCTCGCTGGCCTCCATGACCTCGTCGAGTGCCTTCGGCATCAGCCAGATCACCCTGCAATTCGATCTTGGCCGCAATATCGATGGCGCTGCGCAGGACGTGCAGGCGGCGATCAATGCCGCCGGCTCGACGCTGCCGCGCACCTTGCCCTATCCACCGACCTATTCGAAGGTGAACCCGGCCGATACGCCGATCGTGACGCTGGCATTGCGCTCCAACAGCTATTCGATCCGCGAACTCAGCGACTTCGCCGATACGATGATGGCGCAGCGGCTAAGCGAGGTTTCCGGCGTCGGCGACGTCAACATCCAGGGCGGCGTCAAGCCCGCCATCCGCATTCAGGTCGATCTGCCGCGTCTCGCCTCCTACGGCCTGGCTCTGGAGGACATACACACGGCGATCACCAATGCCAGCGTTGCCGGCGCCAAGGGCTCGCTTGACGGCACCCAGCAGAGTTTCACGCTTGCGGCCAACGACCAGATCGTCGATCCCAACGTCTATAAATCCGTCATCATCGCCTATCGCAACAATGCGCCGGTGCAATTGAAGGACGTGGCAACCGTCGTCGAAGGGCTAGAGAACAATCGCGTCGGCGCCTGGTATCAGGGACAGCCCGCCGTCATTCTCGATATCATGCGCCAGCCGGGCGCCAACGTCATTCAGACGGTCGAAAGTGTCCTGCAGCAGCTGCCGAAGCTGAAGCAGGCGCTGCCCGCCGGCATTTCGCTTGATATCGTCAACGATCGCACCGAGACGATCAGGGCTTCGATCCATGACGTGCAATGGACGCTGGTCATCAGCATCGGCCTCGTTATCCTCGTCGTCCTGCTCTTCCTGCGCACGGTGACGGCGACGTTCATCGCTGGCGTCGCCTTGCCGCTGTCGCTGATCGCGACCTTCGGTGTCATGTGGTTTGCCGGCTTCAGTCTCGACAATCTCTCGCTGATGGCGCTGACCATCGGCACCGGTTTCGTCGTCGACGATGCCATCGTGATGATCGAGAACATCGCCCGCCATATCGAGGAGGGTGAAAACCCGATGCAGGCGGCGCTGAAGGGCGCTGGCGAGATCGGCTTCACCATCATTTCGCTGACCGTCTCGCTGGTTGCCGTCTTCATACCCCTGCTGTTCATGACCGGGATCGTCGGGCGTATGTTCCGTGAGTTTGCGCTGACGCTCACCATTGCCGTGGTCGTGTCGGCAATCGTGTCCCTGACCCTGACACCGATGATGTGCGCCCGTATCCTGCGAAAGCCCAAAGAGCGCAAGGGTGGCATTCTGGCCGGAACCGACCGTTTCATGGAGCGGCTTGTCGAGGGCTACAGACGCAGTCTCGTCTGGGCCGTGGATCGCAGCGCCCTGATGCTGCTGGTAACGGTGGTGACGCTGGTGGCGACCGTCGCGCTCTATGTCGTCATTCCCAAGGGTTTCGTACCGGCGCAGGATACGGGGCTGATCACCGCCGTCATCGAAGCGGAGCCGACGACCTCCTTCGAATCCATGACGACGATACAGGCGACCGTTGCCGACCGCTTGCGCAAGGATCCCGACGTGAAGGGGGTGGTCTCCGTCATCGGCGCCAGCGCCAGCAATCTGACGCTGAACACGGGCAATCTCAGCCTTGTGCTGAAGCCGAGAAACCAGCGCGACGTTTCCGCCGATCAGATTATTGACCGGATGCGCGGTGAAGTCGACGGTCTGCCCGGTATCCATGTCACGTTCCAGAGCGTGCGCGGCATCTCGATCAGTACCCGGGCAAGCCGCGCACCCTATCAATACACTTTGACTGGGACGGATACGGCAACGGTGGTCGACTGGGCCGCAAAGCTCACGCAGCGGCTGCAGGAGAGCCCGAAGCTCATCGACGTCACTTCCGAGGTCGAAATGGGCGGCGGCCGCATCTTCGTCGATGTCGATCGCGAAACCGCCTCGCGGCTCGGCGTTTCGATGCAGGCCGTCAGCGATACGTTGAATGATGCGTTCGGCCAGCGTCAGATCGCTACGATCTATGGCCAGGCCAACCAGTATCGCGTTATCCTCGAGGCCGCGCCGCAATACCAGTCCGATCCGAAGTCGCTCGACAAGCTTTACGTTGCAGGGGCCAGCGACACGCAGGTTCCACTTAATGCGTTCACGACAGCGACATTCACGACGGCGCCCCTGGTCATCAGCCATGACGAGCAGTTTCCGGCCGTGACGATCAGCTTCGATCTCGCCAAGGGCGCTTCGCTGAGCGAGGCCGTGGCAGAGGTCCAGGCGGCCGAGCTGGACATTGACATGCCTGATACCATCCAGCGCAAATATTCGGGTGATGCCGAGGAATTCGCCTCTTCGCTCGCGGGCGAACCCTGGCTCATTCTCGCGGCCGTCGTAACGATCTACATCGTGCTCGGCTTGCTCTACGAGAGCGCCGTGCATCCGATTACCATCCTTTCGACGCTGCCTTCGGCCGGCGTCGGCGCGCTGCTCGCACTGATGCTGTTCGGGCAGGATCTGTCGATCATCGCCTTGATCGGCATCGTGCTACTGATGGGCATCGTGAAGAAGAATGCGATCATGATGATCGACTTCGCGCTGGAGGCGGAACGCAAGGAAGGTCTTCCGCCGCGCGAGGCCATTCTCAAGGCCTCGATCCTGCGTTTCCGCCCGATCATGATGACGACGCTGGCGGCACTCTTCGGCGCGCTGCCATTGGCCCTGGCGCAAGGCACGGGTGCCGAGCTGCGCATCCCGCTCGGTATTACCATCATCGGCGGTCTCGTGCTTTCTCAGCTTCTGACGCTCTATACGACGCCGGTGATCTATCTGGCCTTCGAGCGCCTGCGTGCCCGCATCGTCGGCCGCACGAGCGGAACGCCGAGCCCGGAGATGGACGAACTGGCGGGTGGTGAGACATGAACCTCTCCGAGCCGTTCATCAAGCGCCCTGTCGGGACGACGCTTCTGGCGATCGGGCTGATGATCCTCGGCATCGTCGCCTATCGTTTCCTGCCGGTGGCAAGCCTGCCGACCGTCGATCTGCCGACGATCGTCGTCTCCGCCGGCCGCCCGGGCGCCGATCCCGCCAGCATGGCGGCAAGCGTCGCGGCGCCGCTCGAGCGCCATCTCGGCACCATTGCCGGCATCACGCAGCTGACCTCGGTCAGCTCGCTCGGCTCGAGCACCATCATCGCGCAATTCGATCTCTCGCGCAGTGTCGATGGCGCGGCGCAGGATGTGCAGGCCGCTTTGAATGCGGCCGCGACCGACTTGCCGGGCGACCTGCCGACATTGCCGTCCTTCCGCAAGATCAATCCGGCTGCGGCTCCCGTCCTGATCCTGGCGCTGACGTCAGACAATGTCGCGCCGAGCGCCATATATGATGCGGCGGATACGGTGGTCGTGCAGCGTATCTCGCAGGTGGATGGTGTCGGCGGCGTGACGGTCAGCGGTGCCGATCAGCCGGCGGTGCGGGTCAGGCTGGATCCCGACCGTCTCTCGGCGATGGGCCTGTCGCTCGATGCCGTCCGCACGGCGATCGTCAACGCCAACGTGCTCGGTCCTTTCGGCTCTATCGACGGCGCCAGCGGCGCCTTCTCCATTGCAGTGAACAGTCAGTTGCGGACGCCGGAAGCCTATGGAAGGCTCATCGTGCAGAGTGGCGATGGCACGGCCGTCCGCCTGTCGGATATCGCGACCGTCGAGCCGGGCGTGCGCAACAGCCGCTCCGATGCGTGGTACGACGGCAAGCCCGCCGTGCTTCTCAACATCACCAAGCAGGCGGATGCGAACGTCATTGCCACCGTCGATGGTGTCAAGGAGCTGATCCCCGAGCTGCAGAGGCTCATCCCCGCCGGCGTCAAGATAGCAGTCCTTTCCGACCGCACCACGACGATCCATGCCAGCGTCAACGATATGCAGTGGACCCTGCTCGCTACCATCTGCCTGGTCATGGCCGTGGTCTTCGTCTTTCTGCGGCGTGCCACGCCGACAGTTGCAGCAGGCGTCACCGTGCCGCTCTCATTGGCCGGAACCTTTGCCGCGATGTGGCTGTTCGGACTGTCCATAGACAACCTTTCTCTCATGGCGCTCGCCGTCTCGGTGGGCTTCGTCGTCGATGATGCCATCGTCATGATCGAGAACATCTATGCCAATCTGGAAACCGGCATGAAGCCGATGCGGGCGGCGCTCGAAGGGGCAAGGCAGATCGGCTTCACGGTCGTTTCCATCAGCCTGTCACTACTCGCCGCCTTCATTCCCCTGTTCTTCATGGGCGGCATCGTCGGCCGTTTCTTCCAGACTTTCTCGCTGACGCTCGGATTTACTATTGTCGTTTCAACGCTGGTGTCGCTGACGCTCACGCCGATGATCTGCGGCCATCGCCTTCGCCAGCACGACATTGATGCCCGGCCCGGCCCGTTTGGCCGCATCGTCGAAGGCACACTGGGCGCTATTATCGGCTTTTATGGCCGCACCCTGAAAGCAGTGCTGCATCACCGCGTGCTATCAGTGCTTGTTATCATCGCCTGCGTCGTGATGTCGGCCTATCTCTACGTTAAGGTGCCGAAGGGTTTCATTCCTCAGGACGATACAGGCTTCATCCAGGGCGGGACGCAGGCTGCGACCGATATTTCCTATCCGGCCATGGTCAAATTGCAGCAGCAGGCGGCGGATATCGTCGCCCAGGACCCTGCGGTCTCGGGTCTTGGTTCTTCCGTGGGCGGCGGCGGCTTTTCCAGCTCCATCAATCGCGGGCAGCTCCTCATTTCGCTCAAGCCGGAAGGGGAGCGTGCGCCGACGGCTGATGTCATCGACCGGCTTCGCAAGCAACTCATGGCCGTTCCAGGGCTTAGCACCTTCCTGTTTTCGCCCGGCGACATCCGTGCCGGGGCTCGCCAGTCGCAGTCGCAATATCAGTTCACGCTCTGGGGCGCGAATTATGACGAGCTGGTGGATTGGGCGCCGAAGGTGCTGGAACGCATGCAAGCTCTTCCGGGGCTGACCGATGTCGCGACCGACAGGCAGCCCAACGGCCTGCAGGCGACCGTCAATATCGACCGGAGCCTCGCTTCCCAACTCGGGGTCAACATTCAGTCCATCGATGCCGCACTGAACAACGCCTTCGCTCAGCGGCAGATCTCGACGATCTATACGCAGCGCAATCAGTATCGTGTCGTGCTGGAGGCTAATCCGAACTACGCCCTCGATCCGCATGATATTTCCAAGCTCTATGTGCCGGCCTCCGGTGGCACGCAGGTCCCCCTCAGCGCCGTCGCATCGATCGACCGGACGCTTGCGCCGCTGGTGGTCAATCATCAGGGCCAATATCCGTCCGTCACCATTTCCTACAATCTGGCGCTCAACACACCGCTGCAGGTGGCGAACGACGCCATCCAGAAAGCGGTGCTCGACATGCACCTGCCCGACACACTGCATGCGGATTTCGCCGGCGATGCTGCAAGCGTCACACAGTCGTCCAGCAGCCAGCCGCTCCTGCTTCTGGCAGCGCTTCTGACGGTCTACATCGTTCTCGGCATTCTCTATGAAAGCCTGGCGCATCCGCTGACGATCATCTCGACGCTACCATCAGCCGGCCTGGGCGCCCTGCTGGCGCTCGTGATCAGCGGTACGGAACTGACGATCATCGCCTTCATCGGCATTATCCTGCTGATCGGCATCGTCAAGAAGAACGGGATCATGATGGTGGACTTCGCCCTGCAGGGTGAGCGCACGCTCGGCCTATCCTCGGAGGAAGCGATCTATCAAGCCTGCCTCAAGCGTTTCCGTCCGATCCTAATGACGACGCTGGCCGCGCTCATGGGGGCTATCCCGTTGATCATCGCGACCGGCCCAGGTTCGGAGCTTCGCCGTCCGCTGGGTATCACCATCGTCGGCGGCCTTGTCGTGTCGCAGGTGTTGACGCTCTACACGACGCCGATCATCTATCTGATGCTTGCCAAGCTGCATGCACGATGGTCGCCGAAGCAAGAGCCGGCACCGCCGATGTCTTCGCTGTCAACTTGAGTTAGCGGCATATGGATCGGATCAGTCCTGATAGTTCCACGGATTGACGATTGCTATTCCGGTGTCCAGGAAATCCGGCACGTTGCGTGTTGCAAGCGTTGCTCCTCGCGACGCTACAATTGCGGCGATCTGAGCATCGAACTGGTTGATTGGCTTGCCAGCCCGCCGCCGCGATGTTGCAATGAAGGAATAAGCTCCCGCAGCTTCGCTATCGAAGGGAAGAACTCTTCCGGCGAAATCCTCTTCGAATATCGGGAGAATGGCAGCTTCCAATTCGCTTCGGCGTCGGCCCTCGGGCAGTAGCCGGAGGCCGTAAAGGATTTCCGCCTGCGTCGTTGCCGTCGTAAAGATGGCGAGAGGAGGCTGGGCGGCGAGCCACGCTTCAACCATTGGCGATGGTGATGGCGCCAGTAGTTCCGAAATGACATTCGTGTCGAGAATGATCATGGATCGAGATCGACCGGGCGGATTGGTTCGCGTGGGGCAATATCCAGCACGACCCCACCGCTTGCAGCCATGCGACGACGAATTGTCTCGGCCAAATTGGGCTGACGCTTTTCCTCGGTCGATAAGGCCGCTCGCAGGATGTCTCGCGCCTCATCCTCCATCGATCGCCCGTGTGCGGCGGCGCGAATGCGCAGCCGGGTCTTTAGATGATCGTCGATGTTGCGGATCGTCATACTGGCCATAGAAATGTCCTGTCATCAATGATTGCATATTAATCATTGATGACAGATTTGGCAAATCAAGACGAAGCAGCCGATCCGTGATCGAGGTCTCAACCGCCCGCTCTCTTTTTCGCGAGAGCGAGTGGAGAGGCCTTAATGCGCCACGTCAGGGTTGGCGGCCTCCGGCGCTGCCGTCGACCGAACATTGCCCTTGAAGATGCGGCGGACCGAGACGAACAGCAGCGGGATGAAGAAGACGCCGAGCACGGTCGCCGAGATCATGCCGCCCATAACGCCGATACCGATCGAGTTCTGGCTGCCTGATCCCGCGCCATTGGCAATCGCCAACGGCATGACGCCGAGAATGAAGGCGAGCGAGGTCATCAGGATCGGTCGCAGGCGCTGGCGAGCTGCCTCCAGCGTCGCCTCGATCAGCCCCTTGCCCTGGTTCTGCTGCTCGATGGCAAATTCGACGATCAGGATGGCGTTCTTGGCCGCCAGACCGATTGTCGTCAGCAGGCCCACCTTGAAGTAGACGTCGTTTGACTGGCCGAACAGGGTTGCGCCCAGTAGCGCGCCGAAGATGCCGATCGGAACCGACAGCATGACGGCAAGCGGGATCGACCAGCTTTCATAGAGAGCAGCGAGCGCTAGGAACACGACCAGGATGGAGATCGCATAGAGCTGGGTCGCCTGGTTGCCCGAGAGCTTTTCCTGGGCCGACAGGCTGGTCCATTCATGGCTGAAGCCGGGCGGCAGGGTCGCCATGATCTTGTCGATCTCGTTCATGGCATCGCCCGACGAGACGCCCGGTGCTGCCGCGCCCTGGATTTCGACGGCAGACGAGCCGTTATAGCGTTCGAGCCGCGGCGAACCGTAGGTCCAGTCGCCGCTGGCGAAGGCCGAGAACGGCACCATGTCGCCGCCGGAGTTGCGGACGTACCAGCGGCCGAAATCCTCGGGCTGCATGCGGAAGTCCTTGTCGGCCTGTACGTAGACGGGCTTGACGCGGCCGCGGTCGATGAAGTCGTTGACGTAGGTGCCGCCCCAGGCGGTCGACAGCGTCGAGTCGATATCAGACAGGGTGATATTGAGCGCGCTCGCCTTTTCCTGATCGATGTTTACGGAGTATTGCGGCGTATCTTCCTGGCCGTTCGGGCGAGTGCCGAAGAGCTTCGGACTTTTGCCGGCTGCGCCGAGCAACTGGTTGCGGGCTGCGATGAGCGCGGCATGACCGGCGCCGTTGACGTCCTTGATGAAGAAGTCGAAACCGCTGGAACTGCCGAAGCCGGGGATCGCCGGCGGCGCAAGCGCGAAGACGCTGCCGTCCTTGATCTTCGAAAAAGCACCCATGGCGCGACCGGCGATCGCCTGCGCCTTCGATTGCGGTGTCGAACGCTTGTCGAAGTCCTTCAATCTGACGAAGACGATACCGACGTTCTGGCCCTGACCGCTGAAGCCGAAGCCCGCCACGGCGAATGCGCCGTCGACATAGTCCTTCTCGGTGTTGAGGTAATAGTCCTTCACCTGATTGAGCACAGCCCAGGTGCGGGAATCCGTGGCGCCGGGGGGGAGCTGAATGGCGGTCAGCAGGATGCCCTGGTCCTCATCCGGCAGGAACGAGCTGGGAAGGCGGTTGAACAGATAGGCGACGGCGCCGCCGATCAGGACGAATATCAGCAGGAAGACGGCGGTGTAACGAATCATGCCGTTAATGCTGCGCTGGTAGCGATGCGTCGCCCGCTCGAAGTTGCGGTTGAACCAGCCGAACAGGCCTCGTTCCTTGGCCCCGTGTTCGGGCTTTTTGAGTAGGGTAGCGCAAAGGGCCGGCGTTAGGATCAAGGCGACGATGACAGAGAGCACCATCGCCGAGACGATCGTTACCGAGAACTGTCGGTAGATGATGCCGACCGAGCCGGAGAAGAAAGCCATCGGGATGAACACGGCCGACAGCACCGTGGCGATGCCGATCAGCGCGCCGGTGATTTCCTGCATCGACTTGATCGTCGCCTCGCGCGGCGACAATCCCTCTTCCTCCATGACGCGCTCGACATTCTCGACGACGACGATGGCGTCGTCGACCAACAGACCGATGGCGAGCACCATGCCGAACATGGTGAGCGTATTGATCGAATAGCCGAACAGCGACAGCACGCCGAAGGTGCCGAGCAGGACGACGGGGACGGCGAGCGTCGGGATCAGAGTAGCGCGGATGTTCTGCAGGAAGACGAACATGACGATGAAGACGAGCACGATGGCTTCGAACAGCGTCTTGACCACGTCTTCGATCGACAGCTTGACGAACGGTGTCGTGTCGTAGGGATAGACGATCTCGACATTCGGCGGCAGGGTCTGGCTCAGATTGGTAATAGTCGATCTGACCGCCTCGGCCGTGCTGATGGCGTTGGCGCCGGAAGCGAGCATCACGGCAAGACCGGACGAGGGATGGCCGTTATAGGTGCTCGACGTCGTATAGGACGATGCCCCGAGCTCGACGGTGGCGACATCGTTCAAACGCACCAGCGAACCATTGGACAGGCTCTTCAGGATGATATTTTCGAACTGCTCCGGCGTCTGCAAGCGGCTCTTGGCCGTAACAGTCGCGTTGAGCTGCTGACCCTTGCGTTGCGGCAGCGCACCGAGCTGGCCGGCAGAAACCTGCGAGTTCTGCGCCTCGATCGCGCTGGTGACGTCGCTGACCATCAGCTGATATTTGGCGAGCTTGTCCGGATTGACCCAGATGCGCATGGCATAGCCGGCACCGAAGATCTGGGTGTTGCCGACACCGTCGATGCGCTTCAGCGTATCGTTGAGCGTGCTGGAAACATAGTCCGCCAGGTCGTTGGAGTTCAGCTTGTTGTCGGTCGAGACGAAGCCGACGACCATGAGGAAGTTCGACGTCGACTTTGAAACGGTTATGCCGGTCGATTGCACGGTCTGCGGCAGCTGTGCGGTGACGAGCTGCAGCTTGTTCTGCACCTGCATCTGCGCGACGTCCGGATCGGCCTTGTTGGTGAAGGTCACCGAGATCGAGGCCTGGCCCGTCGAGGTCGAGGTCGAGGTCATGTAATCGAGATTGTCGATACCCGTCATGCCTTGCTCGATGACCTTGGTCACCGAGTTTTCGACGGTTGCGGCATCGGCGCCGGGATAGGTGGCGCTGATGCTCACCGTGGTGGGCGCGATTTGCGGATATTGCGAGATCGACAGTGTGAGGATCGACAACGCGCCCGCGAGCATGATGACGATGGCGATAACCCAGGCAAAGATCGGCCGGTCAATGAAAAAACGAGACATCAAACCACCTCACTTCTGAGCGCCGGAGGCGGCCTTGATATCGGTCTTTTCCAATTCGGCCTGCTGCTGTGCGGGCTTGGCGTCGGCTGTTGCCTGCTTCACCTCGCCGGTCGCATCATCGATGGTCACGGGGGAGACAGTGACTTCCTGGCCGTCGCGGACACGCTGGCTGCCTTCGACGATCACGCGGTCGCCGTCCGTCATGCCCTCATTGACAAGCCAGCTGTTGCCGATGCTGCGCTGTACCTTCAATACGCGCTGCTGCACCTTGCCGTCGGCAGCCACGAACATGGCTGTAGGCTCGCCCTTGGTGTTGCGGAAAACGGCGCGCTGGGGCACGAGGAAGCTGTTTTCGGCAATGCCTTCCTGAATGGTGGCGCGCACATACATGCCGGGCAGCAGTATACGATCGGGGTTGGGGAAGACGGCGCGCACGGTGATGGTGCCGACGGTTTCGGCGACAGCGGCCTCAGCAAACTCGAGCTTGCCGGCTTCCTTATATTGGCTGCCGTCTTCCAGCGTCAGATGCACGGAGACGTTGTCGCCGCTGGTTTTCAATCGGCCCTCGGCGATGGCACGACGGAATTCAAGCAGGTTCGTGCTCGACTGCGTGACGTCGACATTGATCGGATCGAGTTGGCGGATGGTGGTCAGTGCGGTCGTCTGGTCCGCGGTGACGAGGGCGCCAACGGTGACTGCGGAAGCATCGACACGGCCGGCGATCGGCGCGCGCATCTTGGTGTAGTCGAGATTGATGCGTGCTGTTTCCAGGGCCGCTTTCGCAGATGCCACGTCGGCATTCGCCTGAGCCAAAGTGGACACTGCATCGTCCAGATTTTGCTTGCTGACCGCGTCCTGTGCCGTGAGGCTCTTATAACGATCCACCTTCGACTGAGCGCTCGGCAAGGCCCCTTCCGCCTTCTGCAAGGAAGCGACCGCGCTGTCATAGGATGCCTGGTAGGAGGCCGGATCGATCTCGTAGAGCACGTCGGCCGCCTTCACCTCGCTGCCTTCCTTGAAGTTACGGCTGCGAATGATGCCGCCGACCTGCGGTCGCACTTCGGCGACAAGATAGGCGCTGGTACGGCCGGGCAGCTCGGCGGTGATTGCCACCGATTGCGGGTGCAGCGCCATGGCGCTGACTTCGATCTTGACGGCCGGCATGCCGCTTTGAGCATTCTTCTGCTCATTGCAGCCGACAAGCAGCATCGTGGCAGCGATCCCTGCGACGATCATCGCGGTTCGGGTGGCCAGGAGGCCGGTGGATGCCGCGGGATATATGGATGCGGAGGTGAAAGAGGCACGCTTTCGCACGTTGCTATTTCCTGTTGCCTTATTTACAGTACGATGTCGTACGGAAAATATTTGTATTGCTCCAAATGTCAATCTCATTCGGCTGTTGAGGTCAAGATGGAAGTGCGGACGAAGGAACGGGGAGGCAACGCGGATCAGGCTGCGACACGCCGCCCGCGCGGTCGTCCGAAAACCGTGAACGACGATACGCGGCGCATGGAGATCGTCGGCGAGGCTCGCGCGACATTCTACGAGCTGGGATATGGCGGCACGACGATGGATCTGGTTGCCGCCCGGTGCAGGATTTCGAAGCAGACCCTCTATCGATTGTTTCCAAGCAAGACCGATCTCTTCATGGCGATCATCGCCGATCATCGCGCCTCGATGCTGGCCTTGCCGCGTGACGCGGATGAGAATCTACCGCTCGGCGAGGCGCTTGAGCAGATCTTCATGATCGATATCGATGAAACCAAGGAGCGAGAACGCGAGGCCTTCATTCATCTCGCCATCAGCGAATCGCAGCAATTTCCGGAGGTTGCAACGCTGATGCACACCTACGGCGCAAAGCAATCGCAGCAGATGCTTGCCGGCTGGCTCAGCCAGCAGCAGCAGCGCGGTCTTATCGAGATTGCCGATGTTGCAAGCGGCGCGCGCATGCTGATGAACATGATCTTCGGCGCCATGATCTCGAAGCCGAGTCATCCGAATGACTGGCCCGATCGGGAAACGCGCTTGCGACATTTGCGTCAATGTATTGCAATCTTCGTGGCAGGTGTGCAGCCCCGCACGAGTGGCCGCTAGGTCGCCTCGTTCTCAGCGCCTCAAAGAAAAATGCCGATATGGCTTACTTGACCATACCGGCATTTTTTCAGGCCCCCCGCCAGAACCCGAACCGGTGCGCTCAATGCGCAACGGCCATGTTTGCCCTGTCCGCGCCCTCTTCGAACAAAGGCGTCTGCAACCCGTTTGCATACATTTCCTGCAACACGGCCCCGAGCGCCAGATCCAGGCACCAGACCGGGAATTCCGCGTCGAGATTTTTGGCGCTTTGCCGCGCATAAGTGATGAGTCGTGCGATCGACGCCAGTTCCTTGAGCGAGTCCGGATCCTGGTTTGTCACTCCGATCGAAAGTACTGCTGTCATTTCATACCCTCTATTGCCCCCTGTTCCCGGTGGTGAATTGCATCCTGCCGAGAACATGAGCAGACATTAACGTATGTTCCGGGGGTTGGCGCGTGACATGCAGCGTGACACGAGGCGTGATTGTGCGACGATCTTATAAATGCAATTTCAGGACGTTAGAATGGCAAAATGCACCGGTCGGCGGCCGGAAACTTCAGGTCTCCAAGCTCGATTTCCGGGCATATGCGTCGTCACAGCAGATGCAGGGATTTCGAAAGAGCCCTGTGACCGTACCGGCGCTTGCGGTCGCCTGGCGGGTTTTCGAGCTCTGGTACCACGATTTTTGCAACCGAGAAGGGCAAGGAGGTATGAGCCAGAGGAAGCGCTATTGCGGAGGCGATGCCTGCGTGGCGCATGTGATCGACCGTCAGCTCCAACAAGGCCTCGGCGCCTTTCGGCAAGGGGGCATCGAGCCTGGCTGTGGGTTTTGGGGCAGCATCGAAGCAGCTTCGGATGCTATCAGGCAGTTCCCGGGCAAAACTTTCCGGTTCTATATCGTCGCGGCCGCCGCTGATGAAGGTGAGGCGCGACTGCGCGGCTTCCGTCACGGCGCGGATCACTGCCCGGACCGGCGATGGATGTGCTCCGCTGCCGACCGTGACACCGAGATAGCGCACGCGTCTCGCAGCGGCGATATCGCTGGGACCGAGCAGAGCGGTGACGGCCGGGATGCCGATATCGCTGGTGATGTCGAAGAGGCGCAATGTCAGCCCGGCGGAATCGATCCTGGCCGTCAACTCGTTCAGCACCGGATCGTGGAAGGAGGCAGGGTCGATGCAGGCGTCCATGCGCTGCTCTGATGTGGAGATGTCCCAGAGTACCACAGCGTCGCGCTCGATGCGCTCCAGCACGCCGTGCAGGATGGCCTCGGCGAAGGTGTTGCCGGAAGCCAGCCCGTCGGATGATTGCCAGAAGCGCTTAGCGCGAATGGTGCGATCGAGTGCTACGGCTTCGACGGGAATCCAGACGGCCTCTCCACTGATGAGATCGTGACCCTCGGCCCAGGCAATGTCCTCGTCATCGGCGATATCGGCCTGGCCGCTGGCAATGAGCTGCGGCAGCGCATCGGTGCGGCGTCCTTCGGCCACCAGCCGCTCGCGACTGGTGTTTACAGTTTCCAGGGCGGGTGCACTGGCCGTGGCCCGTTCCAGTGCCTCCATCGCGGCCGAGACCTTGGCATCGAGATCGGTGATGCCCTTGCCGTTGTGGACGACGATCGAGCGGGCGTTCGGGCTGATTGCCTGCCAAACGGGAATGCCGAGCCTGTCGAGCCCCGTCAGGCGCGCGAGACGGGTAACGCCGTGGACCAGGAGGCACGGCTCGATCCGCCGAAAGGTTTCCTCGGCTGAGCAGGCGCGATCCGAATAGGGAGATGCGGCAAGTGCGGATGCCTTCCGGCCCGAATGTCTGGCAAGAAATTCGGCAAGGGAAGGATCCACGGTCATCATTGCCGCCGAAGGGTTAGATCATTGATCGGCCGGGTTTCCCTGCTTGCCTATGCGGGCGTCAGCTTTCGATGGGAAACAGCGTCAGCACAAAGCGCAGCTGTAACTGTCGAGGCGACCAACAGCGTTTCTGTCGGTTCGCGCCTCGACCATGTTCGATGCGGCGCCTAAAGGTCAGTTGCGAAGGCCTATCGATGCGTCGGCTGCGTGCGGCACATGGCCCGCGAGCGATTCGGAGGCGTTTGACAATGACTTGATCAGCGTCAGCACGGACTGACGTATGCCGGGATCGTTGATCTTCATGAACGCCTTGTTGAGGCTCAGACCTTCCTTGGAGGTCAGAAACTCGGACAGATCCTCCAGGCCGTTGATCGCGCCCAGACCATCCGTGTTGAGCGGCTGCGTATTGTCTTGCTGGAAGAAAAAGGCCACCGGTACGGCCAGAACGTTGGCTATGGCCTGCAGTCGGCTGGCGCCGATGCGGTTGGTGCCCTTTTCATATTTCTGCACCTGTTGAAAGGTGACGCCGATCTGTTCGGCGAGCCGCTCCTGGCTCATGCCGAGCATGAGTCGACGCGTGCGAACGCGGGAGCCGACATAGGCGTCGATCGGATTCGGTACTTTTGCACTCACTGCGCAATCTCCTTTTCAAACAGGGGACCAAGCGGATGCCACCTTAGTTGTGACACTATAGGGGCAAGGAACCTTCGCCCAATCTGCCCGTACAATGTGTGTTAAATATGGGTAAAATTCAACCAAAAGTCTTTTTGTAAAGTTTTTGTGGCAGTGAAGGCCAAATAAACGCAGAAAGACGCGTCGCGTCAATGCGGATTAAAAACGGAAGATGATCTGCAATTATAGACCGGGCATTGCGGATTGTCTCTGGTCGGCACGGAGGTACGGGCCGCATAACCGCTCACGCCGCATTGCTCGCTATCGGAGACATAACGGTCATACAATGTGAGGCGGCCGTCTCTCGAGGGATAACGCAATATGACGGCGCGTTCGCCGGCAATGAGCTGCTGCACGGATGCGCAACTTCGGCTCATCGACTCGTAGCGAGAGATGGCCCAGGCCGGCCCGGCGGTTGCGATCGTCATTAGAATCAGCGCTGCAGCTACGCTTCTCATCCGTCATCCCCCGATGAACATACAGCTCTTAAATATATCGCTGTAGTAGAAATACCAAGATCAGAAGATGCTTACCGTTGCAAAGCTGGTCCGGCCGCAACGGTGTCTTGGCAATGGCGGCAACCGCCATTGTCCCTGTGTCGTTTTTTCAAGCGCGCCCCAAAAGCCCTTTCAGCTCATTGAAAGGTTGGATGTGCATGTCTCTCCCGCTTCAGGAGGAAGCGTATGCCGCGCGGTGACCAACCGGCACCGGCACATAAGAAGAGGAGAACTTCATGCGCCCATCCAGCATTCTCACATATTCAATGGCTCTTTCCCTTGCCATGACCGCCGCGTCTTTCACCGCAACGGCGGCGCTTGCCGCTGACAAGATCTCCATCATGGTGGGCGGCTACGAGAAGCAGATCTATCTGCCGGCCAAGCTTGCGGAGGCGCTCGGCTATTTCAAGGATGAAGGTCTCAATGTCGAGCTCCTCAACGAGCCTGCCGGTGTCGATGCGGAAAACGAGATGCTCGCCGGCGCGGTACAGGGTGTCGTCGGTTTCTACGATCATTGCATCGATCTCCAGGGCAAGGGCAAATTCGTCGAATCCGTCGTGCAGTTCAGCCAGGCGCCGGGCGAAGTGGAGCTGGTGTCGGCCAAGCATCCGGAGATCAAGTCGCCCGCCGATTTCAAGGGCAAGAGCCTCGGCGTCACCGGCCTCGGTTCCTCCACCAATTTCCTGACGCAATATCTTGCGGTCAAGAATGGCCTCAAGCTCAGTGACTTCACCTCGGTTCCGGTCGGCGCCGGACAGACTTTCATCGCCGCCTTGCAACAGGACGCCATCCAGGCCGGAATGACGACGGAGCCGACGATTTCGCACCTGTTGAAGACCGGCGAAGCCAAGGTCCTCATCGACATGCGTACCATGGCCGGAACGAAGGCGGTCCTCGGCGGCACCTATCCCGCCGCCTCGCTCTATATGCAGGCGTCCTGGATCAACGATCACAAGGAGGAGACGCAGAAGCTGGCAAATGCCTTCGTCAAGACGCTGCACTTCATCAACACTCACTCCGCTGCCGAGATCGCCGATAAGATGCCGAAGGACTTCTATGTCGGCGACAAGGAGGGTTATGTGAAGGCGCTCGAAAACGGCAAGGCGATGTTCACCCCGGACGGTGTGATGCCGGAAGACGGCCCGAAGACCGTTCTTGCCGTTCTTTCCGAGTTTTCCAAGAATGTGCAGGGCAAGACGATCGACCTGTCGAAGACCTACACGACGGAATTCGCCAAGAACGCCAAGTAAACCGCTGCCGATCTGAAGCTTCGTTTTCGTCTTGATGGCGAAGGCGCGCGCCGGCGGCTGTATTTGTGTTGCCGGCGCGAGTGAAATAAAATTGCAATGTCGCCTTTTGAGCTTTCGCACTGAAAGCTGACTGAAAGGTTGCCCGCGCTAGGTTCGTCGAGCTTCGTGGAGGAAGCAGATGTTCTGCGGCGTCGTGTGACGCAAGCACTAAAACAGGAGGAGACATTTTATGCGTTCATCGCGCGCCTTTTTTCATACCGTAGCCCTTTCCCTCGTCATATCAGCTGCTTCCCTTGCAGCCACGGCGGCACAGGCGGCCGACAAGATTTCCATCATGGTGGGCGGCTATGAAAAGCAGATCTATCTGCCGGCCAAGCTCGCCGAATCCCTCGGTTACTTCAAGGATGAAGGCCTCGAGGTCGAGCTTCTCAACGAATCGGCCGGCGTCGATGCCGAAAACCAGTTGCTGGCCGGTGCCGTCCAGGGTGTCGTCGGCTTCTACGACCATTGTGTCGACCTGCAGGCCAAGGGCAAGTTCATCAAGTCGGTGGTGCAGTTCAGCCAGGCGCCCGGCGAAGTCGAGCTGGTCTCGAGCAAGCATCCGGAAATCAAGTCCTTCGCGGATATGAAGGGCAAGAGCGTCGGCGTTACCGGCCTCGGTTCGTCCACCAACTTCCTGACGCTCTACATGGCGTCCAAGGCCGGCCTTTCGCCGGCTGACGTGACCCCGGTTCCGGTGGGTGCCGGCCAGACCTTCATCGCCGCCATGCAGCAGGACGCCATCCAGGCCGGCATGACCACCGAGCCGACGATCTCGCGTCTGCTGAAGACGGGCGAAGCCAAGGTTCTCGTCGATCTGCGTACGCTCAAGGGCACCGAGGAAGCTCTCGGCGGCACCTATCCGGCAGCATCCCTCTACATGGATGCCGCATGGGTCGATGCCCATAAGGAAGAAGTGCAGAAGCTCGCCAACGCCTTCGTCAAGACGCTGCGCTTCATCAACACCCATTCCGCCGCCGAGATTGCCGACAAGATGCCGAAGGATTTCTACGTCGGCGACAAGGATGGCTACATCAAGGCCCTGGACGCAGGCAAGGAAATGTTCACGCCGGATGGCGTGATGCCGGAAGATGGTCCGAAGACCGTTCTCGCCGTGCTCTCCGCGTTCTCCAAGAACGTCAAGGGCAAGACGATCGACCTGTCGAAGACCTACACGACGGAATTCGTCAAGAACGTCAAGTAAGCAGTCATAACGCCGCTTCCGGCTGGTGTTGGAAGCGGCAGTTCACCGGGCTTTGCGTGCATGCCCTAAGGCACGCGTGAGGATCAGCACCATGCAACAGGATGGACGCCGGACATCGGCGATCGAGCTCATCAATGTCAGCCGCCGTTTCGTTTCACCGACCGGCAAGTCGCTGACGGCACTTCGCGATTTCAACATGACCGTCGAACGCGGTGAATTCGTCGCCGTCGTCGGCCCGACGGGCTGCGGCAAGTCGACGACGCTCAACCTCGTCACCGGCCTTGCCAGGCCCAGCGCCGGCGAAGTCCGCCTGATGGGCGGCCCGGTCAACGGCATCGACCCGCGCGTCGGCTTCGTCTTCCAGACGGATGCGCTCTTCCCCTGGAAGAACGTTATCGACAATGTCATGTCCGGCCCGCTGTTCCGCGGCAAGTCCAAAGCAGAGGCCGAGAAGAGCGCCAAGGACTGGCTTGCCCGCGTCGGCCTCACGAAATTCCTGCATCACTATCCACATCAGCTCTCGGGCGGCATGCGCAAGCGCGTCTCGCTGGCGCAGACCTTCATCAACGAGCCGGAAATCCTGCTGATGGACGAGCCGTTCTCGGCTCTCGACGTGCAGACCCGCACGGTCATGCATGAAGAACTGCTGAAGCTCTGGGCCGAACGGCAGGCTTCCGTGGTGTTCGTCACGCACGATCTCGAAGAGGCTGTCGCACTGGCTGACAAGGTCTATGTGCTGACGGCGGGACCTGCGACGGTGAAGTCGGTCTACAAGATCGACCTGCCACGTCCGCGCGTCGTCTCGGAGATCCGCTACGAGCAGAACTTCATCGATTATTGCAAGACGATCTGGGACGACCTTCGCGAAGAGGTCGAAACCAGCTATCGCCGTGCCGCCCAAGCGGCATAAGGGGAGGATTGATCATGGCAAACACAGCCCTTGAGACAGGCAATGCGCCGATCTTCCGCGCCGGTACCTCGGATGCGGAAATCGAAGCAGCAGCGATGAAGGCAATGTCACGCCGCAAATATGTCGTGCTGTTCTGGCAGGTCGCGATCCTCGTGGCGATCCTTGGCCTCTGGCAGCTTGCTTCGGATCTGCACTGGATCGATCCGTTCTTCTATTCCAGCCCGACCGCCATCGGCTACAGGCTCTATGAATGGGTCACGGAGGGCACCGAAAACGGCTCGCTCTGGTATCATCTTGGCGTCACCATGGAAGAAGCGTTGATCGGCTTCGTCATCGGTTCGATCACCGGCGTTCTCGTCGGTGTCGCCCTTGGCCGCAACAGGCTGGCCTCCGATATTCTGTCGATCTACATCAAGGCGATCAATTCGATCCCGCGCGTCGTGCTGGCGCCGATCTTCGTGATGATCATGGGTCTCGGCCTGCCTTCCAAGGTGGCGCTCGCCTTCATCATGGTGTTCTTCGTCGTATTCGCCAATGCCTTCCAGGGCGTGCGCGAGGCCGACCGCAACATGATCGCCAATGCGCGCATCCTCGGCGCCTCGAACTGGCAGGTCACCCGCAACGTGATCCTGCCGTCGGCGATGAGCTGGATCTTCGCAAGCCTGCACGTCTCCTTCTCGTTTGCCATCATCGGCGCGATCGTCGGCGAATTCGTCGGCTCGCTGGCCGGCGTCGGCTACCTGATCTCGATCGCCAAGGGCACCTATGACGCTGCCGGCCTCTATGCCGCGATCATCCTGGTGATGCTGGTGACGCTCGGCGCCGAATATGTGATGACCCTGGTGGAAAACCGCATCACCCGCTGGCGTCCGCAACAGCATATGGACACGCAATAAGCCGCGACTTTTTTGGCGCCTCCCAAGGCCGGGGCCGGGCAAGATGCCCGGCCCCTTTTTTGTTGCGCTGGCGTGAGAGATCCCCTCTCCCCGCTTGCGGGGAGAGGGCTGGGGTGAGGGGCTGCGGAGTATCGACTTGATGGAGAGCCATGATTGGTTTCGCATGAGAGGAGCCGCAGACAAGGTGCTTCTATGGACTTCGCGAATAGCCCCTCACCCTAACCCTCTCCCCGCGGGCGGGGAGAGGGGACTATCCCGCAACTACCGCACTCCAGAACCAGGGATCGCGACGTAAATTCCCGACTTAACTTCGCCGTTCAAACCGCCGGCAGCCGCACGCTGACCAACAGCCCGCCGCCGGCCGCTTCGCCAAGCGCGACCGAGCCGTCGGCGCCGTCGACGACCTCGCGGACGATGGCAAGCCCGAGACCGCTACCTTCGGGTTCGGTGCCCATGATGCGATAGAAGCGCTCGAATACCTGGGCACGCTCGGTTTCCGGAATGCCCGGACCGTTATCCTCGACCCATAGGAGGGCCGTATCGCCTTCCCGTCCGATGCCGACCGTCACGCGCCCGCCTGGCTGCGTGTACCGCAAGGCATTGTCGACGAGGTTGACCAGCATCTCGCGCAGCATGGTGCCGTCGCCCTCGATGCGCACCGGCGTTTCGTCGGCTTCCAGCCCGAGGTCGATATTGTGCCGCAAGGCCTCTTCGGCAAGATTTTCCAGCACCCGCCTGGCGGTATCCGCGAGGTCGATCGTGTCGTCTCGTGGCCGGCGGCTGCCGGGTTCGGCGCGCGCGAGGGTGAGAAGCTGGCTCGCAAGCCGGGTGACCTGCCGCGTGCTCGAACGCAGCGCCAGCAAGGCCTCATCGCGCCTGGCGCTATCCGTCTCGCGTGCGGCAACGCTTGCCTGCGTCGAAATCAGCGCGAGCGGCGTGCGCAACTGATGGGCGGCATTCGAGACGAAGCGGCGCTGCGCCGCCATCTGGTTCTGTACCCGCTCCATGTGATCATTGAGGGCATGGACGAGCGGCCGCAGCTCGTTCTGCACCATGTCGGGCTCCAGCGGATCCAGGCGCTGACGCCCGCGCTCGCGCACGGCGTCGCGCAGCCTCAGTACCGGCGTGAGGCCGCGTTGCAGGCCGATGATGGTCACCAGGCCGGCAAGCAGGACAAGAACGAGCTGCTTGGTGAAATCCGACAGCCACAGCCTGCGGCGCATGGCATATTGGCTGTTGTGGGTGACGGCGACGGTGACGGAAATCGTGCCGTCCTGATCGAGGCCGACCACCGGATGGCTCAGCATCAGGGCCCGTATCCCGTCGACCCGAAAGGTCGTGTCCTCGCCGACCTGCTCCCGTTTCGGATGGGGCAGATCGGGATAGCCGGCGATGAGGTTTCCCCATGCCGTCACCACTTGGTAGAAGACGCGGTCGCCATAGCCGGTATCGAACATTTCAAGCGCCGCCGGCGGGATATCGATCTGCACGGTGCCGCTGCCATCGACATGCACGGCTTCGGCGATGACACGGGCCGATGAGAGCAACGTGCGATCGGTGACGAGATCGGCCGTGGCGTCGGCCGAGCGGAAGCTGAGATAGAGGTTGATGCAGATCGCCCCGATCAGCGTCAGGACCACCCAGGCAAACAGCTGCGCCCGCAGGCTGTTCCTCAGCGCGTTTACGGCGCGGCCCAGGCGTTGTTTCGGCGGGGGAGCGTCCTCATTGTGCATGGCGAAGGAGATAGCCCAGGCCGCGCAGCGTCGCGATCTGCACGGTGCTGCCTTCGAGTTTCTTGCGGACGCGATGCACATAGATTTCGATGGCGCTGGTATCGGCGAGATCGTCGAAGCCGAAGACGCTTTCCGACAGCGTGGTCTTGGTCACGGTCGTGCCGGCCTTCATGACCAGGTGTTCGAGCACGGCATGTTCGCGCGGCGTCAGCGCCAGGGCCTCGCCGGCGAGATAGAATTGTCGCGTCCCGCCATCGAACAAAAGGTCGCCGACGGCGATCTCCGGCGCGGCGTGATCGTGGCCACGGCGGACGGCGGCGCGGATGCGGGCCTCCAGTTCGGCGATCTCGAAAGGCTTGGCGAGGTAGTCGTCGGCGCCGCTGTCGAGGCCGGCAACCCGGCCGTCGAGGCTGGCATTGGCCGTGAGGATGATGACCGGCACCTTGTTGCCGTTCTGGCGCACGCGCTTCAACAGGGTCAACCCATCCATTTTCGGCAGCGACAGATCCAGGATGACAGCGGCATAGGCTGCGACCCTCAGCATGTGCTCGGCGTCCTCGCCGTCATAGGCGATGTCGACGGCATATTGCGCCTGACGCAGCGCCTTGCCGAGCCAGGACGCCAGTTCGCGGTTGTCTTCGACGATCAGCAGCCTCATGCCACGACTATACAACAAGTGCCGGATATGGCGAGTATTTCCGGCTAACGCTGCGGCGCGATTTCATCGCCTGCCGAGCCTCAATCCCATCTCCCTGACCTCCCGCAGATACACTTTTCGCGCGTAGGGCGGGGTGAGATTGTGGTCTGCCTCGGGGATGATGGTGAGGCGGATATCCGGAAAATGTTTCAGGCCGGCGGCGTTTTCGCCGAACTGCTCATGGAGGTGATCGAGGCCGATATCATGGGCGCTGTAGATCAGGGAGATGTCGACCCGGCGCTTGGCGAGCGCGTGGAAGCCGCTGATGACGGGTTCGTGCGCACCGGCGAGGAAGGGAAAGAGACTGAACAGCGGACGGCACAATCGCACCGCGCGCCGGCCCAGTACCGTCGCCATGTTGCGCATCGCGCTTCCCGCATCGATCTGGCCGCCGTAGAGCCGCTTCAGCGTTTCCAGCTGCAGGAATTTCCGCCCGTAGGTTTCGAGCGACCGTGGCGCGAAGCGCAGGGCTTCGTCGACCGATTGGGTCTCGTCCCAGAAGAAACTGTAAGGGTTGACGGTGATCAGGCCGTTGCACCTGATATCACGCAAGGCGGCCTGGAAGGCGAGATAGCCGCCGCTGCAACGGCCGACGACAAACGCCGGCAGCAGGTTTCGCGCCTCCAGCAGGTCGAGCGCGTCGGCGACATCCCGTTGCTGGTCGCGGGAATACAGCACCTGCTCCGGAGCATCGGGAAGCGGCGGGCTGTCGCCGACGTTGGCTGTGTCGAAGCGCAAGGAAGCGATGCCGTCGTGGGCAAGCGCGCGTGCCATGGCAACCGACATCCGGCCCCAGCCGGCATGGCGGTCGTAGGCGGTGGTCAGGAGCAGTGCCGTCGCACCGGTCCGGGCGCCTATGGGTTCGCAGAGCACACCGTAAATGCGCTCGCCGGCGCCGAAACGCACCGGTGTCTCGCGAAAGCCGTCACCGACGAGCGGTTCGGCATCGGGCCTCATGAGATTGATAGAAACCGCCGCTGTGGGCTTTACGACAATCGACTTCACCCATTCGAGGACCCTGTGCCCCGCCACCATCGGCATGACGGCGACGGTGGGGTTCGACACCAGGTCGTCGTAACCCTCATAGGTAGCCTGCTCGACATGCGGGACGAGCGTCTCGAGGTGGCGGGAAAAGTCCGCGTCTCCCGGGCGGCCAGGTCGCATCAGCACGAGGCCGTTCGGCGCGCCGAGCGCCGAGAGCGTCATCAGATTGAGCTTCTTGACGGCATCAGCGATGCTGTCCGGCATGCGCAGGCTGGCGACGGTGACACCTTCGGTCTGACGCTGGGCCTCCGGAAGTCCCATGCCCTCGTCAATCATCTTCGACCAGACGGTCAATTCACGCAGATAGGCACGGCCGGAAACGACCGGCGCGAGAAAGGCGATCCCATCTACATCGGACAGACGCTCGGCGAGCGTCGTGGCTATGCTGCCGCCAAGACCCTGGCTGATGAGAATCAGCCTTTCGAAGCCGGAGAGCGACTTCAACGTGGAGACGGCGGCGAGCGCAGTTTCTTCCCACAAGACCAGGCCCCGACCGTCATCGGCGACGTCAAGCGCATCGCCGGTGCCGGCATAGTCGAAACGCAGGCTGGATATGCCGATATCGGCAAGACCCTCCGCCAGGATGCGCCAGAACTTGCGGACGCACATTTCCTCGAAGCCCCAGGGGCTGAGGAACAGCACGGCAGTTGCGCTTGGAGGCACAGCAGCGGGCGTGAACAGGCCGACGGTGCCGGCGAAGGTCACCGGCACGGCTGCCGCCTTCATGCGCTTCGATTTATCGTGCTGTTCGGCGGCTCCCCAACCAGCCATGACGGTCTCCTTACATTCGGCGGGGCGCCAGTAACGCCAGAGCTTGAACGGCAATCGGATTGATGCGGGCGGGCAATCGCGCCGCGATTTTCTGCAGGACGTCGACGTCCTCCGCCGGCACGGCTTTCAGCAGCCTGAGAGCGATGCCATAGGCCAGAGCGCCGGCGATGACGGCGCCCACGAGGCCTGCGACGCCGGGCAGGGCTTGAACGAAGCCATAGGCGGCGGCGGCACACAGAATGGCCGCAGCCGTCACCTTGGCGAGGTTGACGAGCATGCCCCGCGTCGAGCCCTCGAATTCCATGCGACGGACCATCAGGAGGCACATGACAGTGAAGGCCAGCAGCCGAACCAGCGCGGCGCCTTCGCCGCCGTAGAAGGGCACCGCGATCAGGCAACCGACGACCATGACGACGCTGGCGATCCCACCGATGATGGTGCGTTCGCGCGCACGATCGAGGGAATAGAGATATTGCGTGCAGATCTGCATGAAGACATAGGGCACCGCGGTCAGCGACAGCAGCGCCACCATGCCGCCGCTCGGAGCGAACGGCTCGCCGAAAATCGTCACCACCAGCTCAGGCGCGATGGCCGCAAGGCCGAAGCTCATCGGCAGAGTGATGTAGGCTATGCTGCGCGCCACGCCCGCGAAGACGTGAACCGGCAGCTTGTCGGATGCCCGCGCATGCATCTGTTCGGAATAATAGGGCAGCAAGCTGCCGCTCAGCTGCACCGGCAGCTGCAGCGCCAGATTGGCGAGCGACAGGCCGACGGCATAAAAGCCGACCGCTTCGATGCCCCAGTAATGCTGCAGGAACAGCAACTCGATGCGGTTGAGGAAGATCGAGCTGTTGATGAGTTCGATCGAGAGAACGAGGGATGAACTGATGAGAGCGGAAAGGCCGACGCCGCAGCTGTTTTTCCGCGCAATGGCGATCCTGAGGGTTGCGATGAACATCGGCAACTGGCCGATCGCATAGCCGGCAAGCGCGCCGCTGACGCCGAAGAAGATGGCGCCGGCGAGCACGGTGGCGAGCTGCAGCACCGAACTTGTCACGGTGATGCGCAGGAACGTGCCGAGCTGTTGTTCGCCGATCAGGTAGTTCTTGCTATAGGCGCCGAATGACTGAAGAACGAAAAACACGCCGGTGATGGCGATGACGGCGGACGCGTCGCCGGCCCAATGCAACCGCTCCGCATCCCAGTAGTAGGCAGCATAGCCGGCGAGCAGGATCAGGGTCGCGAGGATGGTCGGCTGCAGGAGATAGGCGGCAAAGCCCAGTCGTTCCTCGGCCGAATAGCCCCGTCCCTTCAATTGCGGCAGGATACGCAGCAGCGTAACGCCGGCGCCGAGCTCGGCGATGAGCGCTCCCGTCGTGGTCAGCCACAGCGAAAAGGCGATGATGCCGTTGGCTTCCGGGCCAAGCAGGCGTGCCGCAATGATCGAACAGGCAAAGCCGGTCGCGAGCAGGGTCAATCCCGCCGCCGCGTTCAAAACCGAATTCGCCATGATGCTCTTCGTCATGAAGACAGACCGTTCCTCAATTCGCCGAAACCAACGCACATATCGGCTCTTCGTGGAGATAACGTCTGCTCTATTTCATATGCCTTAATATTTAGCGTTTAATGCTGCTGTAAGTTGATTTTTTACTTCGGCTAATATTCGTTCCTTCTGATGTTGGCCGTCTGGGGCTTGTCCGGAGGGTTTCATTGTTCAGCCTCATCGTTTGCACGATCGATCGTTTTGACCAGCTGGAGCGGTTGTTCCGGTCGCTGGCCGAACAGCATCACAAGGATTTCGAGGTCGTTCTCGTCGATCAGAACGCCGATGATCGACTATCCGGGCTCATCGACCGCTTTTCGCCTCTCTTCCCGATCCGGCATATCCGTTCGCCCAAGGGGCTTTCGCGGGCGCGCAACAACGGCCTGGCGGCGGCCACGGGTGACTATATCTGCTTTCCCGACGATGATTGCTGGTACGAAGCCGATACGCTCGCCGCTGCCGGGACGCTGTTTGCCGCGCACCCCGAACTTGCGATCGTCACGGGCCGTACCCTCGACGCCGAGGGGCTCGCCTCCGTCAGCCCGACCGGCGAGACGCGGCGTGCCCTCACGCGCTGGAACTATCTGAGATGCGGCAACTCAAACGGCATCTTCGTGCGCCGCGCGGCGCTTGCCGATATCGGCGGCTTCGATGAAAACCTCGGCGTCGGCTCGGAATCACCCTTCCAGAGCGGCGAGGAGGCGGATTTCCTGCTGCGCGCGCTCGCTGTCGGCAAGCGGGCGATGTTCTTCCCGGAGCTGATCGTCCATCACGATCAGGTCACCAGCGAATATGGTCCGCGGCAGGTGGAGCGGGCGCGCAAATATGGCCGCGGCTTCGGCGCCCTGATGCGCAAGCAGGCTTTCCCGCTGCCCTATGTCGTCTATCGGCTGTTCCGGCCCGTTGCCGGCTGGCTGGCGGCCCTTGCCAGATTCAATCCCGATGCGGCGCGCTACAAGCGCGCTTGGCTTCTGGGCATTCTGGAAGGTTATGCGACCTGGCCGCGCTGGCGCAGGAGCTGAGGCGATTTGCCCTTGGGCGTGATGGTTTCGGCGTAGACATCCATGTAGCGCTGCGCGACCTCATCCCATGCATAGGCGCGGGCGTCGCTGAGCAGCTCCTGCCTCAAGCTCAGGTCATCTGCCTCAAGGCGCTCGAAAGCCGCGGTGAGGGTATCGGCAGCCGTTTCCGGATCGGAGAAATCCGAAAGCATCAGCGCCGGGTGGGTCTCGGCCAGGGCCTTGTAGGCGTCGTTGGCATTCAGCACCGGCAGCAGGCCGGCGCTCATGGCCTCGATCGCCACCAGGCCGAAACCTTCGTATTCGGAGGCCGAAGCGAAGAGCGAAGCGCGGGCGATGATGTTGCGGATCGAGCCGTCGTCGATCGCCACATGCAGGGAGACGTTTCGTTCGAGGCCGCGTGCGGCAATTTCCTTCTCCAATGTCGGCTGATCGAGATCCGACACGGCGCCGATGATGTCGAGATGCCAGTCGTCATGGCGCGCCGCGAGCGCCTTCATCACGTCGAGCATGCGGTCGAGCCGTTTGTTGACCGAGAAGCGGCCGATGGTGACGATGCGGCGGCGGGCTTCCAATGCGGCGCAGTTGGCGAACTTGCTGACATCGGCGCCGTTTTCGATCAGGCGGACACGAGTTTTTGCGATATTGGAAAATAGCCGCGCGTCGGACTGGCTGCAGCAAATGAGATAGTTGTAGCCGAGCGCCGATAGCCGTGTTGCCGTATTGAACCAGACTTTTTTGATGGCGGCATATTTCGGCGTGTGGAAGAAGCCGCCGTGCGTGGTTGCGACCATGGGGCGCCGATGCATCAGCTTGCCCCAGGCAAGCGCATCGAAGAAGAAATCGACGGCGTGGACATGCACGAGATCAGCGTCGGCAACATGACGGAACACCTGCGGCGCCAGCGGATAACGGCTGGAGCCGGACCAGGGGATACGCACGACCTCGATGCCATCGATCGTTTCGGTCGGCGCCAGCTGGCGGCCCGGGTCGGAAAACAGGCTGTCGCAGGTGACGACGCGCACGTGATAGCCGCGGGAGATCAACTGCCGGCAGAGATTGGCAACGACGTCTTCCAGGCCGCCCTTGTTCGGCAGGAACTGGCGTACGACATGCACGATCAGCGGCCCGGCCTGCTTGTTTGCCTGATTGTCAGCAATAGCCGATGTCATCGATCCACCTTAAACCCCTATGCCGCGCCAAGCGACAGCAATCCGGCGCTGCAGCGCGCCGCCCGTTGATCAGTCGGCAAAGCAGATCATCCGGTCGGTTAAAAAAGGCTTAATCGCCGGTCGAAAGCCAAGCGGCTTTAGGCAAGAGGGTTAATATCGGAGCGTTGCATAAGGGGATTGTGCTTGTCAGGTGAGTGTGTTGATGCCGGATTATAGCGTGTGGCCCCTCACCCCAACCCTCTCCCCGCAATGCGGGGAGAGGGGACTGTTCCGGTATTTGCCGTACGATCGCGCCCGGGCACAAAACTCAGTGAACTCCCTCTCCCGGTCAGAACGGGGAGAGGGTTGGGGTGAGGGGCAATCCTGCGAACGCAGCTTTAACCGTGGCGCATGCTGATCCGAAGTCTGGATCTCTCAAAACGCTCGGAACGTCAGCGTCGTCAGCGAGCGGACGATGCCTGGGATATGGGCGATGTTATCGTTGATGAACTTGCCGATATCCTGCTCTTCCTTGATGTAGACCTTCAGCAGCAGGTCGTATTCGCCGCTGGTGGAATACAGCTCCGAGACCAGCTCCGTCTGGTAGATTGCGTCGGCGACCTCGTAGGTCTTGCCGGGAGCGCA
The DNA here is from genome assembly GCF_016901135.1 of Martinezella lusitana. GTDB lineage: Bacteria > Pseudomonadota > Alphaproteobacteria > Rhizobiales > Rhizobiaceae > Rhizobium > Rhizobium lusitanum_D. Next base: position 150,710 of record NZ_JAFEVL010000062.1, read on the forward strand.
TTGGAGCTGAACGAAAATGGGCTTCATGAGACTGTCCTGCTTCTGTCCGCGACCGCGATGGCGGTGTGCTTTTGCCTGCGACCGCGATGGCGGTCGGTGCTTTCTCTATAATGCTCGAAAGCGCCATGGCCATGCAAGTTTTTCTCTGTCCACCGGATGTCGCTCTTGCCGCTTCCGCAAGTTCGAACGTGGCGCTAGATTAGCCGGATTGCCTTCATCGATTGGACCGATCTCATGCTGAATGACCCACGTTCCCACGGTCTTTGGGAAAAGACCGCCCCGCCACCGCCGGTGACGAAGCCGCTTGCCGGCGATGTCCACGCCGATGTCGTGGTGGTCGGCGGCGGTTATACCGGATTGTCGGCGGCGCTGCATCTTGCCGAGGCGGGCAGCAGTGTCGTGCTGCTGGAGGCCAATGAAATCGGCTTCGGCGGCGCCGGGCGCAATGTCGGCCTCATCAATGCCGGCATGTGGGTGATGCCGGATGATCTGCCGGGCGAGCTCGGCCCCGTTCACGGCGAGCGGCTTCTCGACCTACTCGGCAATGCGCCGAAGCTTGTCATGGAGCTGATCGACAAGCACGGCATCGCCTGCGAACTCGAGCGCAACGGCACGCTGCATTGCGCTGTCGGCCCCGAGGGCTTGAAGGAGATCGAGGAGCGGGCGCGGCAATGGAGCAAGCGCGGTGCGCCGGTAACGGTTCTCGACGCGAACGAGACAGAGCGGCGCATCGGCAGCTCCGCCTATGCCGGGGCCTTGCTCGACATGCGCGCCGGCACTCTGCAGCCGCTCGCCTATGCGCGAGGTCTGGCGCATGCCGTGGTCAAGGCGGGTGTTGCGGTTCATACCGGCAGCCGCGTGACGGCGACGGAAAGGAGCGGCGCGAAATGGGTGGTTTCGACCGCTGACGGCAAGGTCACTGCCGATTGGATCATCGTCGCGACGGACGCCTACAGCACCGGCCCGTGGGAGCAGGTGCGAAACGAGCAGGTGCATCTTCCCTATTTCAATTTTGCCACCGTGCCGCTCGGCGACAACTTGCGCAAATCCGTCCTACCCGGCCGGGAGGGGGCATGGGACACCAAGGAAGTCCTCTCGTCTTTCCGCATGGATCAAGCCGGCCGGCTCGTTTTCGGCAGCGTCGGGGCGTTGCGCAATACCGGCCTTGCCGTGCACAAGAACTGGGCCCGGCGTTCCCTCAGAAAGCTCTTCCCGCAACTCGAGGATATCTCGTTCGAATGCGAATGGTATGGCAAGATCGGCATGACCGACAATGCGTTGCCGCGCTTTCACAAGCTTGCGCCCAACGTCGTCGGCTTTTCCGGCTATAATGGTCGCGGCATCGCGCCCGGCACCGTGTTCGGAAAAGTGCTTGCGAGCCACATCCTCGGCCAGATCTCCGAGGCCGACCTGCCGCTGCCGGTGACGGATATCGTGGAACCCGGCTTCAGGGCCGTCAAGGAAGTGTGGTACGAGGCCGGCGCCCAGGCTGCACATTTTGTCGGCGCAAGGGTTTAAGGCAATTCCAGGAAAAGTGCGCAGCGGTTTTCCGTCCGGAATTGCGGAAAAGCAGAGAGATAGAACAACAACCGAACCATCATTACAGGAAGAGGAAACGAGATGACCGCGACACTCGATCTTGCCGCCGAGACCAAGGCGATATTGACGGAACTCGGTGTTGCAGCCGATCGCTATACGGGCGGCACGCTCGCCGTCACCTCTCCGGTGACCGGCGCCGAAATCGGCCGGCTCAAGGAGCATTCGGCCGCCGAGGCGAAGGCTGCAATCGAGAAGGCGCATGAGGCGTTTCTGGCATGGCGCGACGTGCCGGCCCCGAAGCGTGGCGAGCTGGTCCGCCTGCTCGGCGAAGAGCTGCGCGCCGGCAAGGCGGCGCTGGGCCGCCTGGTTTCCGTCGAGGTCGGCAAGATCACCTCCGAGGGCCTCGGCGAAGTCCAGGAAATGATCGACATCTGCGACTTCGCCGTCGGTCTCTCGCGCCAGCTCTACGGTCTGACCATTGCCACCGAGCGCTCTGAACACCGGATGATGGAAAGCTGGCATCCGCTTGGGCCGATCGGCATCATCTCCGCCTTCAATTTCCCGGTCGCCGTCTGGTCGTGGAATGCGGCGCTTGCCATGGTCTGCGGCAATTCGACGATCTGGAAGCCTTCGGAAAAGACGCCGCTGACGGCGCTTGCCGTGCAGGCTCTGTTCGAAAAGGCGCTGAAGCGTTATGTCGCCGAGGGCGGCGAGGCGCCGGCCAATCTCTCGACGCTGCTGATCGGCGGTCGTGATCTCGGCGAATTGCTGGTCGATCACCCGAAGGTTCCCCTGGTTTCGGCGACCGGATCGACAGCCATGGGCCGTGCCGTCGGTCCGCGCCTTGCCGGCCGCTTCGCCCGCGCCATCCTCGAGCTTGGCGGCAACAATGCCGCCCTCGTCTGCCCGTCGGCGGATCTCGATTTGACGTTGCGCGGTGTCGCTTTCTCGGCCATGGGCACAGCAGGCCAGCGCTGCACGTCGCTACGTCGTCTCTTCGTCCATGAAAGCGTCTATGATCAGCTCGTGCCGCGCCTGCAGAAGGCCTATGGCTCGGTGACAATAGGCAATCCGCTGGAGGCGGGGACGCTTGTCGGCCCGCTGATCGACAAGCACGCCTTCGACAGGATGCAGGTGGCGCTTGCGGAAGCCAAGGCGGCCGGCGGCACGATCACCGGCGGTGAGCGTGTAGAGAACGGATCGGCTGATGCCTTCTATGTTCGCCCGGCCCTGGTCGAGATGCCCGCGCAGACCGGCCCGGTCGAGCAGGAGACCTTCGCGCCGATCCTCTACGTGATGAAGTACGGCGATTTCGACAGCGCCTTGACGCTGCATAATGCCGTGCCGCAGGGCCTGTCGTCGTCGATCTTCACCAACGACATGCGCGAGGCCGAGACTTTCGTTTCTTCGCGCGGTTCGGATTGCGGCATCGCCAATGTCAATCTTGGCCCCTCCGGTGCCGAAATCGGCGGCGCTTTCGGTGGCGAGAAGGAAACGGGCGGCGGCCGCGAATCCGGGTCGGATGCCTGGAAAGCCTATATGCGCCGGGCGACCAACACCATCAATTACGGCCGCACCCTGCCGCTGGCGCAGGGCGTCAAGTTCGACGTGGAATAGCCGGAGTTTGTTGCATTGCGATGGGGAGGGCGAAGGCGTAGAAAGTCTTCATCCTCCTCATTTGTTCTCAAGGTCTCGTCTCATGTATCTGTCGCTTGCCGAAGCTGAAACGCTTGTCGTGGAGGCACTGCAGCGAAGCAGGGTGAGCGCTGACAACGCCCGCTCCGTGGCCGTCGCACTCGTTGCGGCGGAGGCCGCCGGGCAGAGTGGTCACGGCCTGCGGCGCGTCCTCGCCTATGCCGGGCATGCAAAGGCGGGCAAGACCGATGGTTTCGCCGTGCCGCAGATGAGCCGGCCCTTTCCCGCCGTTCTGCGCATCGATGCCGGTTATGGCTACGCTTATCCCGCCCTCGATCTTGCCGTCGGCGAGCTTCCAACCATCGCCCGCGAGCAGGGGATCGCCCTTGCTGCCATCAGCCGCTCGCATCATGCCGGCGTGATGGGCCTGACGGTGGAGCGTTTCGCCGATCAGGGACTGGTGGCGCTGATGGTCGCCAATGCGCCGGCGTCCATGGCGCCCTGGGGCGGCAAGACGCCGGTCTTCGGCACCAATCCCATTGCATTTGCCGCGCCGCTTCCTGACGACGACCCGATCGTGATCGATCTGGCGCTATCGAAAGTGGCGCGCGGCAAGGTGATGGCCGCGCGACAGAAGGGTTCGCCCATCCCGGCCGATTGGGCTTTCGACCGCGAGGGCAAGCCGACCACCAATGCCGAGGAGGCGCTTGCCGGCACGATGATCCCTGCCGGCGATTCGAAGGGAGCGGCGCTGGCGCTGATGGTGGAAATCCTCGCCGCCGGTCTCACCGGCGCCAACTACGCCTTCGAGGCGTCTTCGCTCTTCGACGACAAGGGCGCGCCGCCGGGGCTCGGCCACACGATCATCGCCATCAATCCGGCGGCGATGAGTGCTGCCGACACCGCGCAGCGGCTTGCATTGCTCGCAAGCGAGATCACCCAAGATCCCAACGTCCGCCTGCCCGGGCGGCGCGGGCAGAGCTCGAGGCGTGAGGCAATCGCCAATGGGATTCTGGTTGAGGACGAGGTGATCGAGGCGATCAAGGGGCTTTGAAGCGCTGAAGATGATGGTCAGGTGAATGTGTTTCTGCCGTGCTCTCACGCTAAGATGAATTGGTGCAAGGAGGCAGCTCCTTCTCCCCTCGGGGAGAAGGAGCTGCGCAGCAACGTTGCTATGTCGACAAGGATGCCTGACGACTACCGGCGATCAAAATCAGGCGATGGCGGGCGTTGCCTGTTTTTCGTCGAGCCAGCCGCCGGTGAAGCCCGCGCGTTCCAAGCCATGGCGAAGGATCGGCGATTGCCGCATGAGGTTCCAGATCAAGCCGGTGCGGGCATTTTCGATCATCATGACCAGCAGGCCCTGGTCGATGGCGACCGAGCGGTCATCCACCCAGCCTTCCGGGCCTGGCCCCTTGACGCTCGGATTGAAGCCGCCGGGAAAGCGGCCGCCGAGCAGCAGGTTGGGATAGGTCGAAAGCAGCGCCTTCGTGCCGTCGAGCGCAGCCTGACGGTCGAAAGGCAGGCACGACAGCGGTCCCCAGGGGGCGATCGTGCCGTCGTCGGGGCCGAGTGGCGCCCCGCGCGCGGCATAGCCGAAAACTTTCTGGCCATGTCGCCGGCTATGTTTCGTTCCGGTCGGATTGGGGCCATCGCAGGCCGAGAGGCCCCAGATATCCTTCCCATAGCCAACGAAATGGCCGGGATTGCGGTCCGTATAGTCGCGCTGAACGGCGATTGCCGTCTGCGTATTGCGAAAATAGTCGATTTCCTTGTCGGCCACGTGCTTGTCGCGGATGTCGCGAAAATCGATCCAGGCATGCGAAAACAGATGGATGAACAGCGGCCCCGCATAGAGATAGGGCTTATCCTTGACCATCATCCAGGTGTAGGTCGAGGCGAAGGCGTCGTAGCTCGACGAGGGGATGGGATGTGTGGGCGAGCCGAGCGCCATGACGTAGAGGAAGATCGCTTCGTCATAGCCCTGATAGCGCCAGCGCAGGAAACCGCTCGCCGGCTTCCAGCCCATGCTGATCGTCGGTCCCTTGTTCAGGGCCCAATGCCAATCGCAGCGCTCGTAGAGAAAGGTTGCCTGTTTGCGGATGTCCTGTTCGGTCTGGCTAGGGCCATCGAAGTAGGCGGCGGCCGTCAATACGCCGAGCAGCATCAAGCCGGTGTCGATCGTCGAAAGCTCGCTGTTCCAGGCGCGCTTGCCGGTCTCCATGTAGAGGAAGTGGTAGTAGAAGCCGCGATGGCCGGTGGCGCCGCGTTCCGTGCCCTGCTGGCTGTCGGCGAAGAAATCGAGCACGGTCAGCACCCGTTTCGCCGCATCGGCGCGGTCGATCCAGCCGCGCTCGACGGCGACCGGATAGCTCGACAGCGCAAAGCCGACGGCGGCAATGCTGCTGTGGCTCGTCTTGATTGACGTATCTGCCACCAGCCCATTTTCCGGATTGGTGTGAAGCATGAAATAATCGAATGCGGAACGTTGCAATCGATCGATCAGCGCGTCGTCGGTGTCGTTTACCTGCTGCAGCATCTTCTACCCATCTCCTCGATGCTCCTGTTACCTGCTGAGCATAGGAGCTTGGATAGTTGCAAATCAAACATGATTAACGCTGCCACGCTTTTATGGAGGATTGTTTAAGATCAGGGCGTTGGCGCGCACATCATCGTCAATATTGATGGCGGAAAGCACCATCTCCCGGCCATCGGGCAATAAGATGTGAACCCCGCGCCAGGGATCAAGGCGCTGCTGTCAGTTAAATGATTCGCGCCGGCGGGACGCTTTCTTCGATTGCCGCTCCCAGCCGCTCCTTCAGCCGCGCCAAGGTTCGGCCGAAAATCGCATCGTCCCCAAGCGCCCTTGCCAGCGTCAATGCACCCTGGATGCCGACCACTACTTCTTCGGCAAGCATTCTTGCTTCCGCAGCAGCCAGGCCGGCTCTCGTCAAAGCACCGGCGAGTGCTTCGATCCAGCGCTGGAAATAGTTCTGAATGGCGCTCGAGAAGCGATCGCGCGTTTCGTCCAGCGCGAAGGCTCCGATGAGGCAGACACGGCGGCCGGAGCGGAAATAGGTATCCGTCGTCTCCCACATGCGGGCAATGGCGGCGCGAGGATCGCCCTCTTCGAGCGGCCTGAACATTTCCGTGACGAACCAGGCGTCGATATGGGCCATGATCTCGGCCGCCATCTGTTCCTTACCACCGGGAAAGAAATGATAGAGGCTGCCCTTCGACAGTTTGGTGCGCGCCGTGATGCTGCTCATCGACGCACCCTCGTAGCCGAGTTCGCGGAAGACCTCGGCCACAAGGGCAACGGCATCGGGCTTTTCGAAGACGATGCGCGTCATTTCAAAGGCTGAGATCCGACAGGCCGGGGTGGTCGTCGGGGCGCCGGCCAAGCGGCCAGTGGAACTTCCGCTCATTTTCCTTGATCGGCATGTCGTTGATGGAGGCAAAACGGCGCTGCATCAGTCCATCAGCGTCGAATTCCCAATTCTCGTTGCCGTAGGAGCGGAACCAGTGGCCGCTATCGTCGTGCCATTCATAGGCGAAACGCACCGCGATGCGATTGCCCTCGAAGGCCCAGAGCTCCTTGATCAGCCGGTAGTCCAGCTCCCTTGCCCATTTGCGCGTGAGGAACTCAACGATCTCCTTGCGGCCGCGCGGGAATTCGGCGCGGTTCCGCCATTGGCTGTCTTCCGTATAGACCTTGGAGACGCGCTCGGGATCGCGGCTGTTCCAGCCGTCTTCGGCCATTCGGACCTTGGCGATCGCGGTTTCGCGGGTGAAGGGTGGGACAAGCGGGTTCGGCATGATGTACTCCTTCTAAACCGATTGGTATTTTATAGACCGATCGGTTTAGAAGATCAAGCCGGCACGAGCCCATCTGGTGCGAGCGCCCTAGCGCGCGAATTTCCTGGCGCCGGCGACGCAGGCGACGACGCCGATCGTGACAGCAAGCATGGACCAGCTGACGCTTTCCTTGAGCAATGCTGCTGCAAGCGCGAAACCGAAGAAGGGCTGCAGGAATTGCAACTGGCCGACGGCTGCGATGCCGCCTTGCACCAAGCCGCGATACCAGAAGACGAAGCCGATCAGCATGCTGAAGAGCGAGACATAGCTGAGGCCGATCCAGGCCGGTTCGCCGATGCCGTCGATGGTGTGCGGCATGGTGGCGATGCAGAGCGCGCCGGTGACCGGCAGGGACAGAACCAGCGCCCAGCAGATGACCTGCCAGCCGCCGAGCCGGCGCGACAGCACCGCACCTTCGGCATAACCGAGTCCGCAGACGAGAATGGCTGCGAGCATCAGCAGATCGCCGACCGGCGAGGCCGATACGCCCTGTGCAAGGGCATAGCCGCTGACGAGGGCGCTGCCGATGGCCGAGAATATCCAGAAGGTCGGGCGTGGCCGTTCGCCGCCGCGCAGCACGCCGAAGATGGCGGTCGCGACCGGCAGCAACCCGATGAAGACGATCGAATGGGCTGATGTGACATGCTTGAGCGCCAGCGCCGTCAGCAGGGGAAAACCGACGACGCAGCCGAGCGCGACGATCGCCAGTGACACGACATCACCGCGGGCGGGGCGTTTTTCGCGAAAGGCGAGCAACAGGCATAGGCCCAATAGGCCGGCGATGACGGCGCGAGCGACGGTCAGGAACAGCGGATCGAAATCCATGACGGCCACCCGCGTCGCCGGCAGCGATCCGCTGAAGATCACCACCCCTATCAACCCGTAGATCCATCCTATCGTTGCCTTGTCCATTGCGCATGCTCCTTCTTGATACCAGCGGTATCGGTGAAGTCGACTGGCTATTCCAGAGACAGTACAGTACAGTTGATGAGAACTGTTATGGCATAAGGGACAGTACGGATGGACGATGCATTGGCGGTAAGCGCGGTCGGCGGCACGCGTATCGAAGGTGTGATGGCAGCGATTTCCGATCGCATCGCGGCCCGCAGCCTGATGCCAGGCGCGCGGCTTCCCTCCGTTCGCAGCTTTGCCAAGACGATGCAGGTATCGGTCTCCACCGTGGTCGAGGCCTATGAGCGGCTTGCCGCCGAAGGCGTGATCCGTTCGCGGCCGGGCTCCGGATTCTATGTGTGCGGACCGCTGCCGCCGCTTTCATTGTCCGAGGTTGGAGCGAGATCGGACCGCAATGTCGATCCGCTTTGGATCTCGCGGCAATCGCTCGAGATGGGCGATGATGTCTTGAAGCCCGGCTGCGGCTGGCTTCCGGCATCCTGGCTGCCGCAGGCGGCGCTGCGCCGCGCGATGAGGACGCTTGCTCGCGGAGACCTCGGAACGCTCGCCAATTACGGAACGCCGCTCGGCTTGCCGCCGTTGCGGCAGTTGCTCGCCAGGCGGCTGGGCGAGCACGGCATCACCGTGCCTCCGGACCAGATCATGCTAACGGAGTCCGGCACGCAGGCGATTGATCTGCTCTGCCGTTTCCTGCTTGAGCCCGGCGACACTGTGCTGGTGGACGATCCCTGCTATTTCAATTTCCATGCGCTGCTGCGTGCGCACCGCGTCAATGTCGTCGCCGTGCCCTACACGCCGACGGGGCCGGATGTCGAGCTGTTCGGTCAAGCACTCGAACGGCACAAGCCCCGGCTCTACATCACCAATTCCGCTATCCACAATCCGACGGGTGCCGTGCTGTCGCCCGTGACGGCGCATCGCCTGCTGAAGCTGGCTGATGCGTCTGGCCTGGTTATCATCGAGGACGATATCTTTTCCGATTTCGAGAATGTCCCGGCACCGCGGCTTGCCGCTTATGACGGGCTCGACCGGGTGATCCATATAGGCAGCTTTTCGAAGACGCTCTCGGCCTCGGTGCGGTGCGGCTTCATCGCCGCGCGGCCGGACTGGATCGACGGGCTCGTCGATCTCAAGGTCGCCAGCAGCTTCAGTTGCGGACAATTGTCAGCGGAGCTCGTCTATCTGGCGCTGAAGGACGGCAGCTATCGCAAGCATGTCGAGGCGTTGCGCGTCCGGCTTGCCAGGACCATGAGTGAGGTAACAGCGCAGCTGGAGGCCATCGGCATCACGCCCTGGCTCAAGCCGCAGGCGGGCATGCTCCTCTGGTGCCGGTTGCCGGAGGGCCTGGATGCGGCCGATGTCGCCCGCGCCTGCCTTGCTGAAGGCATTATCCTGGCTCCCGGCAATGCCTTCAGCGTAGCGGATAATGCCGGCAGCTTCATGCGCTTCAATGTCGCGCAATCGACCGACGCCCGGATCTTCGACGTGCTGGAGAGATCCATGCGGAGGCTGAGGACGGATCGTCCGACTGTCGTCGGAGCTCGCGGTTCTTCGAGGACGCAGGAAAACCCCGCGATGTGAACGTTCCGCCCATTCGCGGGCGCTCACATCGCGGGGTCTTATGCCTTACTTGGCAAACAGGCTGTTGATGTCGGCGAAGGCCTTCATCTCGATGGCGTTTCCGCTCGGATCCTTGAAGAACATGGTTGCCTGTTCCCCTGGCTCGCCCCGGAAGCGGATATAGGGCTTGATAACGAAGTCTATGTTGGCTTTGGTCAGTTTCTCGGCCGCCGCCTCCCATTCCTCCATCGACAGAACGACGCCGAAATGGCGCACGGGAACGCCGTGACCATCGACGGCATTCGCCGCCACTTCACCGGTTTCTCCTGGAGCCAGGTGGGCGACGACCTGATGGCCATAGAAATTGAAATCTATCCAGTCGGGAGAGCTCCGGCCCTCAGGGCAGCCAAGAAGGCCGCCGTAGAACGTGCGGGCGGCAGCGAGATCGTTGACGGGAAATGCGAGATGGAAGGGGTGAAGAGGTGCTGCACTCATGATCGTCTCCAGATGTGCGAACTCAATGCAGCGATCAATAAGGTACATTTTTTCCTATGAAAAACTGTATATTGTGAGACTGAGAAAAAGGAAAAATTATGAATCATGATACCCGAACTGAAAACGCTTGTTGCCGTCGCTCGCTTTGGGACATTTGCCGCCGCGGGTGACCGGATCGGACTGACGCAAGCGGCCGTCAGCGGCCAGATGAAGCGTCTCGAGGAAAGGCTCGGCGTTCAACTGTTCGAGCGAACGGGCCGTTCCGCCACGTTGAATGCCGCGGGATTGCGAACGCTGGAACGCGCCAAGGGCATCATAGCGATGTTCGAGCGCATCGCCGATCCGGCCGACGAGGTTTCGGGCGGCCAACTGCGCATCGGCGCCATTGCCTCCGTCCAGTCGACGGTGCTTGCGCGTGCGCTCGTGCCGTTCCGGCAGCGGTTTGCGAACCATCATGTTCATATCGTTCCGGGTGTCTCCCTTCACTTGCTCGATCTGCTTGATGCCGGCGAGCTTGATCTAGCCGTGCTCATCGAGCCTCCTTTCGGCATGCCCAAGGATCTTGTGTGGCAGCCCCTGCTGCGCGAGCCGTATGTGCTGGCGGTTCCCGAGCGGCTGGAGGGCGATGACTGGCAGACATTACTCCGGGAGCAGCCATTCATCCGCTATGATCGCAGCTCGTTTGGCGGCCGGCAGGTCGATCGGTTCCTGCGGTCCCATGCGATAGCGCCCAACGAATCCGTGGAGATCGATGACATAGCCGCGTTGCTGGCTCTGGTCGGGCAAGGGCTCGGGGTGGCGCTTCTGCCGATCGTCGATGGCAGCCCGCCCCTTATGCCGTCCGTGCGTGCGGTGTCGCTCGCCGCGTCGACATTCTATCGCGAGATCGGAATATTGCGGTCGCGCGACGGCAACCCTGCGAGCGCGTACCTTGCCGACTGCCTGATCGGGGTGCGGCTCTGAGATTGCTTGACGGGGTAATTTCATCCCTCCGAACTGGCGGCATGGCCCTCGGGACGGCGATGTCCTTTTCTTCGGCTCTTGCCAGGCGGAAATGATCCGTCATAGCTTTGCCACAAGGTCGCTCCAATTGCGGCTCACATCGGCTATGAAATTTTCTCGGCTAAGTGAGGTCGATCGTGCGTGTTCTGCTTGTTGAAGACGACAATATTCTCGGCTCATCGCTCAAGAAGGCCCTGGAAAAACATGCCTACGGCGTCGACTGGATGCGGGACGGCGAATCCGGCCTCGAGGCTGCGCAGCATTCCCACTTTGCGGCGATCGTTCTTGATATCAATCTGCCGCAGCTCGGCGGCATGGAGGTTCTGCGGCGCATCCGGCAGCGTGGCAACGCGGTGCCCGTGCTGCTGTTGACGGCGCTCGATTCCGTGCGTCAGAAGGTTGAGGGGCTGGATGAGGGCGCCGATGACTATCTGGTCAAGCCGTTCGATCTCGACGAGTTGCTTGCCCGGCTGCGCGCGCTGATCCGCCGGCGCGACGGCCGCACCGAAAGCGTCATTCGATGCGGCGATGTGGAGGTCGATCCTTCTGCCATGGTCGCTCGAAAGGACAATGTGCAGGTGCATACCACGGCGAAGGAGTTCCATCTGCTGAAGCTTCTCATGGAGCGCAGCGGCCGCTATGTGACGAAGAACGATATCGAGTATGCGCTTTATGACGCCGAAAACACCGTCGAGAGCAATACGATCGAAGTCACTATCTACAATCTGCGCAAGAAGCTCGGCACCGACTTCATCAAGTCGATCCGCGGTGTCGGCTACATGATCGAGCGATGAACAACTCCACGCTTACCCGCAAGCTGTTTCTCCGGATCGCGCCGGTCGTCGTAGTGACGATCGTCGTGATTGCCGCCTTTGCCTTCAACAGCGCGACCCGCGAGATCAACAATATCTACGATGCCCAGCTGATCGATGATGCGAATGTGATCTGGAGCCTGCTGCGCCGTCCCCTTGAAAGGGCGCCCGACCACGCGGCAAAGCAGATCGACGACATCGACTTCAACATGGACAATCAGCTGGCCTTCAACGAGGACGCCGACGATTATGCCGACGCGCACATGTTTCGCGCCTGGGTCGATGGCAATATCCGCTTCTACAGCAGCACGGCCTTTCTTTCCGATGTGCCGCAACAGAAGGTGGGGTTCACGACCCTGGCATATGGTGGAGAGGAGTGGCGCGTCTATTCGCTGCCGATCCCGAATTCGACCATCGTCATAGAGCTTGGCGAGAAGATCGCGCTTCGTGAAACGCTCGTCTCCAACATTCTGCTCAATCTCTTCTTCCCGCTGCTGATGCTCGTGCCGGTCATCGGCTTCCTCATCTGGCTCGGCATCAACAGCGGCCTGCGTACGATTCACGGGCTGGTGCGGCAGATCCGCACCCGATCGCCGGAGGATCTCTCGGCCATTCCCGTCGAAAGCTTGCCGCGAGATCTCCTGCCGCTCGGCCGGTCGATCAACCAGCTGCTGGAGAAGCTCGGCCAGTCGCTGACGCTTGAGCGGCGCTTTTCCGATCTTGCCGCGCATCAGTTGCGCACGCCCCAGGCCAGCGTGAAACTGTTGCTGCAGATGCTTGGAAACAGCGACAGCGAGAATGAACGGCAGGCGATCGTTGCCGATCTCGTTGCCAGCAACAACCGCGCCATTCATCTGATTGAGCAGCTGCTGCGACTGGCGAGGGTCAGTCATCATCCGCTCAATCCGACGTCGGTGACGCTCTATCATCTGGTGGCGTCGGTGCTTGCCGAATTCGGCAATATCATCACCAGCCGCGAGCTCGACGTGGTGCTGCAGGGAGATGAAACACTGCAGGTCCAGACCGACGAATCGCTGATCCACATGATGATCAGCAACCTCCTGGACAATGCCATCAAATACACGCCCGTCGGCGGCGAGATCAAGGTTTCGATCACGTCGGAAGACGGTTTCGGCCGGATTTCGATCAGTGACAGCGGGCCTGGTATTCCGCCCCAGGAAAGGGAAGCGGTGTTCCAGCGGTTCTATCGGCTGAATACGCTTCACACGGAAGGCGCCGGCCTCGGGCTCGCCATCGTCGCGGATACGGCAGACCGGCTCTCGGCGACAGTCGAGCTTTCAACGCCGCGTCGGGGCAAGGGTCTCCAGGTCGACCTGAGATTGCTCGCAAGCTAAAAATCAACTTCACATCGCTTTTCATTTTCGCATCATTTTCAGCTCATACCCGGCTCATCTGAGGTTGTTAGACGCAACTAGGGATAAGGCGAAAGGGTATTTCATGCAGGTGTTTTGCGATTTTGATGGAACCATATCCATCGAAGACGCGACGGATATGGTGTTGTCCCGTTTCGCCGGTTCCGAGTGGGAAGACATAGAGCAGCTGTGGAAGCAGGGGCTGATCGGCTCCGGCGAGTGCATGCGTCGGCAGATCGCTCTCATTCAGGCAAGCAGGGCGGAACTGGATCGGCTTCTCGACACTGTGTCGATCGACCCGGGTTTCGAAGGCTTCCTGTCGTATTGCCGCGGCGGCGAGATGCCGGTGACCATCGTCAGCGACGGTGTCGATTACTTCATCCGCCGCATTCTGGCGCGTCATGGCATCGACGGCCTGCCGATCGTTGCCAACGTGCTCACCTGTAGCTTCGCCCAGGACCGCGAGTCCTATTCACTGTTCCCGCCGTTCTCGGCAGCCGGCTGCTTATCCGGTTCAGGCGTCTGCAAATGCCGCGTTGTCGATAGCGTCGAGCTGCAGGTCTACATCGGCGATGGGCGAAGCGATTTTTGCGTTTCCGACAAGGTCGACCTCGTTTTCGCAAAGGCCAAGCTTGCCGAGTACTGCGATGAAAACGGCATTCCCTATGTCGCTTTCGAAGATTTTTCCGATCTGCTTCCGAAGATGGAAGCAGTTCTACCCAGCGTCGTACGGCGCCCCCGTGTGCTGCCGCATTCCAAGACAGCATGAATCTGACTGAGAGGCATTGAATGAAAACGAATGTAGCCGAAGCCTTCAGTGGCGACACGCAAGCGCCCGTCCGTTCCGAGGAGGAGTTGCGTGTCCTCGAAGAGACCTACTGCTCGCACGGCGATACGGTCCACTACACGGACAAGCCAAAATTCTTTGAAGAATGCGAAGGCTCCTTTGTCTACGACCGCACAGGAACACCGTTTCTGGATCTGCAGATGTGGTATTCCGCCGTCAATTTCGGCTATCGCAACGAGCGCCTGAACAACGCTGCGCATCGCCAGCTCGACCGGCTGCCGCAGGTCGCATCGCAATATCTGCATCGTGAAAAGGTGGAGCTTGCGGCGATGATCGCCCAGGATGCCGAACTCAAGTTCGGGCACAAGGGCCGCGTTCACTTCAACGTCGGCGGTTCGCAGGCCGTCGAGGATTCGCTGAAGCTGGTGCGCAATTACACCGGCGGCAAGAGCCTGATGTTCGCCTTCGAAGGCGGCTATCACGGCCGCACGCTTGGCGCTTCGGCGATCACCTCGAGCTATCGCTATCGCCGCCGCTACGGTCATTTCGGGGATCGGGCGCAGTTCGTCGAATTTCCCTATCACTTCCGCGGCCCGAAAGGCATGTCGAAGGAAGAATACGGGCACTACTGCGTCCAGAAATTCGCCCGTCTGTTCGAGAGCGAATACAACGGCGTCTGGGATCCGAAGGCCGGCAAGTCGGAATATGCCGCTTTCTATATCGAGCCGATCCAGGGTACGGGCGGCTACGTCATTCCGCCGATGAACTTCTTCGTCGAGCTGAAGAAGGTGCTGGACGAACACGGCATCCTGCTCGTCGTCGACGAAATCCAGATGGGCGTCTACCGCACCGGCAAGCTCTGGTCGATCGAGCATTTCGGTGTCTCGCCCGATATCCTGGTTTTCGGCAAGGCCATCACCAACGGGCTCAATCCGCTTTCCGGCGTATGGGCAAGGGAAGAGATGATCAACCCGACCATCTTCCCGCCCGGCTCGACGCATTCGACATTCGCCAGCAACCCGATGGGGACCGCCGTGGCACTCGAAACGATGAAGATGTTGGAGGAGGAGGATTTCGGCGCGGCCATCATGGCCAAGGGCGCCTATTTCCTCGATGGGCTGAAACAATTGCAGAAGCGCCATGCCATCGTCGGCGAAGTCGACGGGCTGGGCCTCGCCCTGCGGATGGAAATCTGCAAGGACGACAGCTACACGCCCGACAAGGCGACGATGGACTGGCTCTGCGACGAAGGCATGAAGGCCGACCTGCAGGTCGGCGCAAAGATGTACGGCCTCGTGCTTGACGTCGGCGGCTACCACAAGAACGTCATCACCTTCGCGCCCAACCTGCTGATCACCCGCGAAGAGATCGATCTGGCTCTCGCCCTGCTCGATCAGCTTCTAACCCGCGCCGCCCGGAGATAAGACGGTGCAACTCCTGCTTCTTCATCTCGATGATGCGTTGGAGTTGCAGCCTGATTTCGTGCGCGCCTGCAAGTTCGCGGGCGCGTACCAGTATTTCGACAAGAATGCGGGCCGAGAGATTAGGCTCTGGGGCAAGCAGAAAGCACTTGCCGAACTCGGCCGTGAAATCGTCAAGAATACACCCGCGACGGGCAAGGATCCGCAGCTCTGTTTCATGGGATCCGGCGATTTCCATCACATCACGGCGATGCTGCTCGAAGGCGCGTTGGAGCGGCAATCCGGCGCGGCGACGTTGATCCATTTCGACAATCATCCGGATTGGGTGACTTTCGACGGCGGCATGCATTGCGGCTCCTGGGTCAATACCGCCCTTGCCAATCCCCGCATCCAGAAGGTCATCACGATAGGCGTCTGCAGCCACGATCTTCGCAGCCCGGAACGCAAAGGGGCGAACCTGCACTGGCTCGGCGAAGGCAAGCTCGAGCTCTATCCTTACGAACATCCGCCGAGCCGCGTGCTGGCCGACTATGGCAGTGGCGCCAGCTATCGACAGGAAAAAGGCGCATTGCACTGGAAATCGATCTCGGAGATCGGCGAGGAGAATTTCATCGACCGCATGCTCAGCCGTATTCGCACCGAGGCTGTCTATGTGACGATCGACAAGGATGTCCTTGCCGCGGACGACGCCGTCACGAACTGGGATCAGGGCCGCATGCGGCTGCCCTATCTGCTGGCACTGATCAGCGAAATCGGCAGCCGTCATCGCATCATCGGCGCTGACGTCATCGGTGACTATTCCGCTCCGAGCTACGCCGGTAGCCTTAGGACCCAGCTGATGAAGCGAGCCGAGATCTTCATCGATCAGCCGCGCGTCCGGCAGGGAGCTGAAACGACCAGAAACATCAACAGTGCGGCCAATCACGCGCTGCTGGAAGTGCTGGCGGAGTACATGCAATGAGTGGCATCCTGACCCTTCCCATGCTTGGGCTCATACTCTTCTGCGTGCTGGCGGAGACGGCCCGCGAGGTTTGCTTCAAGCAATCGGCCAGCGAGCATACGCTGCTTTCGGCAATGGCGAAGCCGGTTACCTGGCTCGGTATCGTGTTCTGGGCCGTGGAGCTTTTTGCATGGACGGCTGTTCTCGAGCACGTTCCGCTCACCATCGCCTTTCCCCTTATGGCGTTGAGCTATGTCGTCATCGTGTTCGCCGGCGCCGTGATCTTCAAAGAAAATATCAACCTACGCCATGCAACGGGCGTGTTCCTCGTGACCGCCGGCGTGGCCTGTGTGGGAGTTACCGGACTATGAAAATCTTTGCGCACACCAGATGGGATGTGGCGCCGGTTCTGGCTGCCGTCGCGCATCTTGCTTTCGATGTCTATCTGATCGTCGGCTTCGAAAGCCGTCCCCTGTGGCTCTCGGCGGTTCTTGGCTGCCTGTATGCCGTGTCGATCTCCTGGAACATCAACAGCATATCCCACAATTTCATCCATACGCCCTATTTCAAGCCGCGCTGGATGAACTATGCCTTCAGCCTGCTGGAGTCGGTCGCGATCGGCTTCTCGCAGACCTATTATCACTGGGTGCATATGCGCCATCATTCCGGCAACAGCGACCGGCCGGACGAAAAGGGCGATACCATCGATCTGCTGTCGATCTATCGCCACGGCCGTGACGGTCAGCCCGAGAATGTGTGGTCCTACACATTTATGAGCTTCTTCCGCGACAGTCTCGGCGATATCCACAAGGCTATCTCCCGCAACCGCCCGTTCGATGCGGCCTGGGGTCGGTTCGAGCTCTTTTTCTTCCTCGGTCTTGCAGCTGTCGCGCTGCTTTATGACTGGAAGGCGGTGCTGTTCTTCGTGCCGTTCTATTATCTCGGCAATTGCCTGTCGTCCTTGAACGGCTACTACGAACATCTGAACGGCGACCCGGACGAGCCGATCGCCTGGGGCGTTTCCAGCCACAAGTCGTTCTACAACTGGCTGTGGTTCGGCAACGGCTATCATGCCGAACATCATTACCGGCCGCGTACCCACTGGACGAAACTGCCGACGCTACACGAGCAGATCAAGGAAGAGCAGGAAAAAGCCGGTACGCATGTCATCAGCACATGCCACGCACTCGGCTTCATGGCCAAGGAGAACCGGCAGTCGGAGCTCTCTCATGAAAGCTGATGGGTTGAGCTTCTTCATGGAGGGCTCAAATGGAAAAGGCGTGCTTCTTGTACACGGACTGACGGGCGCACCGGCTGAAATGAAGCTGATCGCCCGCCAACTCAATCGCAAGGGTTACAGCATCTATGCACCGTTGCTGGCCGGTCACGGCGTCGATGTCGGCACGCTGCGGCGCACCCGCTGGGAAGATTGGCTCGATAGCGTCGTCGAGGCCTCGGCGTTGCTCGCCACGCGAACGCAGGAGGTTTTTGCCGCCGGCATCTGCGTCGGCGGAAAGCTGGCGCTGCTGGCCGCCGAACAGCAGCCGAAGGCGATCGACGCGGTGGCTATCTATTCGCCCTGCTTTCACTATGACGGCTGGGATGTTCCCTTCTACTATCCGCTATTGTCGTCGCAGATCGGCTGGCTGTCCCGCATTCCCTTCCTCGATCGCCTGAGCTTCAAGGAGACGGCCTCCCTCGGGATCAAGGACCAGCGGATGCGCCGGCTGATCGAAGGCATGGCAGGTGAAGGCATTCTGGAGAAATTCCCCGGCAAGGGGCTGGTCGAGATGCATCGGCTGGGCAAGACCCTCCGCGGCATGCTGCCGGGGATCCAGACACCGACGCTGATCCTCCACGCCGAGGACGACGACCTCAGCAGTCCGAAACACGCACGCTACATCTCCGATCACATCGGCGGCCCGCATGAGCTGAAATGGATCAAGGACAGCTATCACATGATCCATGTGGACCGACAGCATCGGCAGGTAGCGGATTTTACCGCAGATTTCTTCGAGGCGCGCCATGTCGCAGCCGCTGCTTAAAACCGTGCCCAGACCAACGGGCAATCCGGTGGCCGAGGTTCACTTCAGCATCCGTGCGATCGGCCGCGATGCCTGGAACGCTTGTTTTCAGGGGAAGGTCGAGGATTATGATTGCCTGCTTGCCATCGAGGAAGCCGGCATCGAAGGTTTCGAGTGGCGCTATATTACCGTCGTCGAGGACGGGCGCGTGAGCGCCGCCATGCCGGCTTTTCTGTGCCTCTACGCCCTGGACACGACGCTGGAAGAGGGCTTCCTGCGCAGGTCCGTCCGCCGCGTGCAGCGCTATTTCCCGAATTTTCTGAAGCTGCGCCTCGCCTGCCTGGGATCACCCTGCACCGAGACGGGCGCGATCGGCTTTCACCCCGACGTGCCGGACGAGCGCCGTGGCATGCTGTTTGCGGAGATGCTGTCTTTCTTCGAGCAGTTTGCCGTGACGGAAGATTGTGCGCTCGTCGGCCTCAAGGATATTCCGGAACAGGTTTCCGCCGAGCTTGGCGAGCCGCTTTCCGCACATGGCTATGCCTCGATCGGTGGTCTGCCGACGGCCTGGCTCGACATCGATTTCAAGACGATCGACGACTATCTCGCCAAGCTTTCCTCCGGCACCCGCAAGGACATGCGGCGCAAGCTGAAGTCCTTCGAACAGGTCAGGGTCGAGATCCGGACGGATTTCGGCGCGTTCCTGCCCGAGGTGATGGCGCTCTATCACGACACGCGAAACCGCAGCGACTGGCAGTTCGAGGAGCTCACCCCCGAATATTTCGAGGGAGTTCTCACCCGCATGGCCGGCCGTTCCTACTGCGCCTTCTACTTCATCGAGGACAAGCTGCTCGCCGCCAATCTGATCGTGCATGGTGAACATGTCGCCATCGACAAGTTCTTCTGCATGGATGGCGAAAAGGGCCGGCCGTACAATCTCTATTTCCTGAGCTGGTTCACGAACCTGCGCTATTGCCTGGATCATGGCATAAGCCGCTATCAAAGCGGCCAGGCCTATTATGAGAACAAGATCAGGCTCGGCAGCAAGCTGACGCCCAACGCCATGTTCTTTCGCCATCGCAATCCCTTCCTTCAGAGACTGCTGCGGCTGGTGTCGCCGCTGTTCTCGACAGATGAGGCAGGTGCGTGATGCCGATGCGTTTTTCCTGGCTTGCCGTGCCGGTGCTCAACACGCTGTTCCAGTTCTTCATCAAGCATGGGGCGGAGCAATTGGGCGATGGCGGCGCAGAGGCGTGGCTGTGGCAGGCGCTCTCCTCCTACTGGATATTGGCGGCGATCGCGGTCGAAATCGCCTGCTTCTTCATCTGGATGAATGTGCTTGCCGAACTCGATCTCAGCCGGGCCTTTCCGCTTTCGGGCATCAGCTACGTGCTGATCATCGCGACCGGCTGGTTCGTCTTCGGCGAGCGGATCGTCGCCCTGCAGGTGATCGGCAGCGGCTTGATCCTGACGGGTGTCTGGCTGATCGCGAGCGCCAACGTGGAAGCCGAGGATGATGGCGACTGGAACGCGAAGCGCGCCGCACCGCGCACCGTTGCCGGCAAGGATAGATGATGTCCAACCTGCAAGCTGAAAATCGCCCCAAAGGCAAGGGGTTTGCCGTTTTCTCCAGCCTTGCGGACTGGTGCCTGAAACGCGCTCTTTCATCCATCGTCACGCGCGGTGCGCTGACCGTGACGACCGCAAGCGGCCGTGTCTTCACATTCGGCGATGGCACCGGCGAAGCGGTGCATGTCCGTTTCACCGATAACCGGGCGCAATGGGCACTCCTGATCGATGCCGATAAGAGGCTTGGCGAGCTCTACATGGACGGCCGGTTTATCGTCGAGCAGGGCTCCCTCTACGACTTCGTCGCCATGATGCTGCGGGAGGCGCAGAACAGCACCCACCCGGTGATCGCGCGCGTCATCGATCATGCCCGAACCAAGCTGCGAATATTCCGTCATCGCAACCTTCCGGGTCGTTCAAGGGCGAATGTCGCGCATCACTACGATCTCGACGGCCGGCTCTACGAACTCTTCCTCGACCCGGACCGGCAGTATTCCTGCGCTTATTTCGAGCATGCCGACCAGTCTCTCGAAGAGGCGCAGATCGCCAAGAAAAGGCATCTGGCCGCCAAGCTTGTGATCGAGCCGGACAACAGCATTCTCGATATCGGCTGCGGCTGGGGCGGCCTTGCGCTGCACCTGGCCGAACATGCGCCTGGAGGTTACGTGCTCGGTGTGACGCTGTCCGAAGAGCAGCACGCCTACGCCTCCAAGCGCGTGGCCGACACGGCTGGCGGAACGCCGGCGGAAGTTCAATTCGCGCTGAGAGACTATCGCAGCCTGACCGGCCGCTTCGACAGGATCGTCTCGGTCGGCATGTTCGAGCATGTCGGTCTCGCGTCCTACCGCACCTTCTTCCGCAAGTGTGCAGAATTGCTTGAGGATGACGGCATCATGGTGCTTCACACCATCGGCTGCTCGGCGACGCCCGGCTTCACCACGCCGTGGCTCGACAAATACATCTTCCCTGGCGGCTATATTCCGGCACTTTCGGAAATCGTGCCGGAAATTGAGGCGGCCGGGCTTGCGATCACCGATGTCGAGGTGTTGCGCCTGCACTATGCGAAGACGCTCGAAAGCTGGCGGGCGCGTTTCTTGGCGCGCTGGCCCGAGGCCGCGCAGCTTTACGACGAGCGCTTCTGCCGCATGTGGGAATATTATCTTTCGACGGCGGAGGCTGCCTTCCGCTATGAAGATCTCGTCGTCTTCCAGATCCAGATGGCCAAGCGCAACGACGTCATTCCGCTCACGCGAAACTACATCGCTGATCACGAAGTGCGCAGCGCCTCAAAAATCGATGTTGAAGGTTCTGTTGAGGGTAAAGCCGATAATATTCTGATCGGGTGAGCCGAACTGCGAGGTGATCGGGCTGTCGGCAGCATCGCCCACCAGACGGTTATATTTCTCGTAGACCTGCACGCTCCACGCGGGCGAGACCGTATAGGTAGCAGCCACCGTGAAACCGACAGATTTCAGGCCGGCACCGGCGTCGAAGGCGCTGACATGACCGTTCCTCGCGGCTTGACCCGCTGAGATGCCAAAGTTGCTGCGCATGTAGATGGAGTTTGCCAGTGATAGGCGAGGCCCGGCGGACAGGAGCCATTTGTCGCCAACGGGCTGAAACCAATCGAGCCCCAGATCACCGACCAGGCCGTCGCCGCCCCAAAGGGACTGGCGCACTTCCGTCCGAAACCGAAGCTGATTTTCCATCAACCAATATTGTGCGAAGCCGCCGGCATCGAAATTCCAGCGCACCCTGCGCTGGCTCTGCAGGTGCAGATTATTGAGGTCCAGGCGGTCATCTCTCAAGCCAACCACGGGACCAATTTCGAGACCGCCGAGGTCGAAGAGAGTATAGTCGAAGTTGTCGTCCGGGGCGCTGTATTCCGGGGCTTCACCAAGGCGATGGAAATCGAAAGAGGGCAAGGCGCTGAAGGAATGATGCTTCGATCCTTCGTAGTTGGGGCCATACTCCACGGTGGCTCCGAGCGTCACAACCCAAGTGTCGGATGAGGACTTTGTGGTGTCCTGCGCCATGGACGATGTTGGAAACGCACCGATTGCGGACGCTATCAGAAGACCCATTCCGGCCATTGTCGGCAACCGGGCAGGGAAAGATGTCCCAACACTTAACACTCTGACAACACCCGATCCCTGATCGCCCTTGCGGCACTACTATCACAGCTCAAGGTTCCGAAAATAGCAAAAATTTTTAGCGCAAACATTACGCCCGGCTGACGGCTGGAACGTTTTGCACCGTTTGCGGAAGATTGATCGCGGTGATGGGAGGCTTCCTTCTGTCCCTGGAGACGACGGAGGGTGTCGATGTTGTCGCATTCACTTGCTGGCAATCGAGATGCTCTCCGTCATAGACGAGTGAATCCTCTGCTGCCGTCAATGATCGCAAAGGATGCAGGTGAGAATAGAGATGTAACATTTCATGAACCTGAAACCCCCAAGCCCAAGCGCGGCCTGATTGTTCGTTCATTGCAGTTGGACCGTGCCGATTTTATCACTAGATAGCGAATGTCCTCATTTCGGACAGAGCTTCGGGCGACGACAGATCCCTTCCTGGCGTGGAAGGGGCGACATGAAGATATGGCAGGCAGGCGATAGGACATGAACGATCAAGGATCTCGCAAACCGGGCATTACGGGGTGGTTAAGCCGCAACGAGCCCCTGTTGCTTGTAATGTTCGCCGCCCTTTCAGGCGGAGTTCTTCTGTTCGTCTATCTGACGGGCGAGGTTCTCGAGGGAAGTACAAGGGGATTTGACGAGGCGATCTTGCTGGCGCTTCGCCAGCCTAGTGACCTGTCTACTCCCATAGGGCCGAGCTGGCTGACCCATGCCGTCAAGGACATTACAAGTCTCGGCGGCACCACCGTCCTCGCGATGATGACGGTCCTGGTGACGGTCTATCTGTTGCTCGACCGGCGGCGCGCCATTGCCATCTTCGTATTAGCTTCGGTGCTTGGCGGATGGGCGCTGAGCACGACGTTGAAGCTCGGCGTTGCGCGGCCACGGCCGGATATCGTGCCGCATCTGGTCGAGGTTCATGATCTGAGCTTCCCGAGCGGCCATGCGATGGTATCGGCGGTTACCTATCTGACGCTTGCAGCGCTCATTTCCGGTACGCGACGCTATCGCTCGACGCGCATCTTCACCGTCGCGGTCGGCATCCTGCTGACATTGATGATCGGCGCGAGCCGGGTCTATCTCGGCGTGCACTATCCGACTGATGTTCTCGGCGGCTGGTGCGCCGGGGCAACCTGGGCGCTCGGCTGCTGGATCATCGCCCGCCGCTACATCTCGCCATCCCGAGGCACCGAAGGTTCGGCGCGGATCGACGCCAGCTCGGTTAATTAAGGTGATGGCATCAGGCCGGAGGCGATCCCTCGCGCAGCATCAGCACTGGACCTCCAGCCTCGTTGCCACGAGGAGCGAGTAGTCCGTGCCCTTCGGATCACTGAAGAACATGCTGGTGAGGGCTGCCTGGTTCTCCGCCATGACTTCCTTGGGGTTGGGCCTCACAACCTTGCTCTTGCAGCGGCCGGAGGCTGTTCCCGAGAGGGTCATATCGTTGTCTGTGGCGAAATCGACCGCCGTGTAGAGCGTCTTGTCATAAATCCCGAAGATCGTGGTACCCTTGAGGAAGGTCTTCTGCTCGGGCTTCAATGAAAAGGTAAGGGTCAGCGAACCGTCCTTGTAGTCGGCCTGGATCGCATCGGGCTTGGCCATCGGTATCGCTTTGCCGTTGCTGGTGACATTCGTATAATAGCCGTACTGCGCAAGCGAATCCCTGACCGTCTTGCCGACGGCCTTGAGTTCGCTCGCGGTGAGCGTCTGGTCGCCAGCCTTGTCGTAATCCATGAGGACCGAGGAGGAAAACACCTCATCGAAGCTCCAGAGGTTGCGCAGCTCGCTGATCGAGCCGTCGGGCGCCGCAACGACCTCGAACTTGGCATCGATGAATATATGCGGATGGGCAAGGGCGGGCACGGGCAGAAGCGACAGCATCGCGATCAGCAGGGGCGTCTTTCTTTTCATGCGAACAATACCGCGTTCCATCCGTCAGTTCGATGTACAGACCTGAACGTCAATTGAGACTGATTTGAGACCCGCATCCCCTAGTGGCTCAAGGGACGATCGGCAAGAGGCGAAGCATGCCTGCCGTCACAGCACCAAGCGAGATAGTCATTGACTCCTATCCCCGGCGTGAGGATGTAAAGCATCATGTCCGGATATGTGTGTATGCCTCAATCCCAAACGTTTCTGCGGCACCATGCCACTAGAAGGGCAATCACGCCCATCAAGTGTGCGTTGAGCCGGGACCGCCATGGTCGCTATCTTGGAAACGCCATCGGCGCGTTTCCGGGAGGTCGACGTCGGTCGATCGCCGAGCCAAACACAACCGCCGCTTGTCTTTGACCGATGGCCGAACTTGCTGTCTACCTCAGTTTGTTCATGGCCGCTTTTGCGGCGGCCACCATCCTGCCGATGCAGTCTGAGGCTGCCTAGTCGGCTTGCTGCTGACGGAAGAATATGCAGCCCCTGTATTCGTGGCCGTCGCCAGCGTCGGCAACGTCCTCGGCTCGTTGCTCAACTGGATATTCGGTCGCGGCATAGAGCGTTTCCGCTCGCGGCGATGGTTCCCCGTTGGCGAACAGGCGATGGACCGGGCGCAGGAGTTGTACCGACGCTATGGACGATGGTCGCTGCTGGCAAGTTGGCTGCCGATCGTTGGTGATCCGATCACCGTTGCCGCCGGCGTCTTGCGTGAGCCGCTGCCGACATTCCTGTTGCTGGTGACCGTCGCGAAGGTCGGGCGGTATATTGCAATCGCCGCCGCGACGACGAGCTTGGTGTGATGATGTCACTCATATGGGGCACCTGACCTGAATAGGGCGCAAGTTCCATAATTTGGGCTCAGCTTGAGATCCTCCGTAATCGACCAATTCCTTCACAGCGAAGGCATTGCGAAAAGATGGATTGCCTCCTCGCGATCAGGTCAAGATCGCCACCAAGTTCGGTTGGGACGTCGATCCGGATACGGGCATCAAGAGTGGCAATGTCAACAGCAGGCCGGGGAAGAGCGTATCCATCGGCCTGCGTGACCGGGCGCATCGATCATGATCCGTGGCTGTTGGTATCAACTATCGCAGATACGACGAATCGAAATCAGCCAAACGCTCCAGCCTCTTGGCGTCGAGGAGTTCCACCGATCCTTCATGAAACGTCATTGCGTTCAACTCGCGTAATTGCCTGAGAACGCGATTGAAATGGACTGCGGTCAAACCCAGTGCATCGGCGATCAGTGACTGAGTTAGGGGACATTGATATGCCGTCTTCGTCCCTAAACCCACGAGACTCAGTCGCGAGCCCAGTTCAAGGAAGAAATGGGCCACCCTATCGATGGGTCGGCGCCGGCCGACGTCAACCAGATGCTGGACGACAATAGCCTCGTCCCTCAATGTCGACCAGAGTATCGACATGGCAAGACGGCCATTGCCATCAAACGCTTCAAGCAGGTCCTGGAGGTTTATCTCTCCGACCTCGACGCGTGTTATGGCGCAAAGGCTATCATCGGAATTGGGAAGCAGAAGCCGCCGAATGCCAATGAGATCGCCCGGAACGTAGAAATTGATGACCTGCCGTGTCCCATTGCGCATAAGCTTATAGGAGCACGCCCAACCCGAGCAGAGGATATATGCATTTTGGAGCTGCTGCCCCTCGTGGATGATGTCGCATCCCTTCGTAAAGACGCGCTTGCGGATTTCGAGCGAGTCCAAGGCCGCCTTGTCTTCAGGCAAGAAGGCGATATGCGTGTCAAGGTTACGCGCGTTCGTGCTTGTCGGGAGGGGAAGAGGTCTCGTTTTGGCCCCGAGCAGGGATAGATCATGTGGCATGAAGATGCTTTCAAGGTTCGATCGGTACACAACCCCCTGCCGCAGATATTGTACCGGAACGTTCCACTCACAAGTTTAACCCAGATTAACAAATGGTAGGGAAACGAAGGATCGTCGCATGTCAAATGGCATGGATTCTTCAAGATTTGCAAGGTGTTAGAAGCCTAAGCGTCCGTTCTGCCGTTCCTCACCGATCATGCACTTCTTAGTGAAACAGACGTGATTGGCGCCCACCGCAAGTGCTGCGGCTGTGTATCGGGGTGGCAAACGAATTGAGGCTGACGCCGCGCGCGGCGGAAAAATTCCAATGCATTGATTGAGATCATATCGAGGCCGCACGGAACAGCTCATGACTGGAGCGTGCACAAGTTTCTACTAACCGGTGCACTTTCGGAAACTTGAAACCATGCCCGTTCAAGAAAACCGGCAACAGCTCCTAATGGAGATTGAGATGTTCAGAATGCCCAAACCAACCATTGTCCTCGCCCTCGTGGGAACGAGTCTCGCGGCTCTCGCGGCTTCATCTGTTCCTAGCTTTGCCGCACCCACCACCTGCGCCGGAGACCTTCGGCTCACGAGAATGGAGTTGCGCGACACCCCGGACGGTCAACACAAGAATGAAGCCATGGGACTCTATTCCTCGGCGATCAACGCGTACGACAATGGGCAGCAGAGACAATGCCTGGGAGACCTAAATAAGGCCGGTACCGTACTTGCCTCCACCTCCATGTACCCCTTTGATCCAGGCAATGTTGGTGTGGTGGACCCGCCCTCAAATGCGGGACACCACCAAGGCGAACATGATCATGACCACGACCATGGCCATGATCATGGCCACGGGCGTGGCTAGACCCGTATCGCCAAATAGGACGAACGAATAGGTGGGACACGGCCCGCAACGCGAGTTGCGGGCCGTGTCTTACCGAGGTCTGGCTACGCAAAGCACTGGATACGACAGGCCGTTCCGACACAAATGAGTTGCCAGTGATTTCCGCTTGGTCCACAAGCGTTACAGGATTATCGGAAGGCGGTTATGCGGTATCTGAGGACAGGGCCGCGGCGGGCACAGGTTCCCCTCACGGACATCAAACGCGCTAAGACGGTCGGTCTGCGTTCCGGCGAAATCGCCGACCGAAATATCCGCGTCATCCTGGAAGCGATAAGGCGTCATGGTCCGCTGACGCGGCTTGAGCTCGGGCAGCATTGCGGACTGAGCGGCCCGGGAATCACCAACATATTGCGCAGGCTCGCTGATGATGGCCTGATCAGTTCCAACAGGCGCAACAATGGTGTTGGAGGCGCGTCCTCCGCCGAGTTCGCCTTGCGGCCGGAAGGGGCTTTTTCGATAGGCATCCGCCTGCGCCCATCGCACGGCGAAATCGTCCTGATCGATCTTAGCGGCCAGGTGCATGAGCGCCGGACATTCAGCGTGACGGACGCAGCCGTCGATACCGCAAAGGCTGCCGTTGACGATCTCATGCAAGGCGAAGCAAGGTCCTTGCGGATCTTCGGGCTCGGCATCGCCGCGAACGGCTGGACCGACGAGCAGACCGACCGGCTCGCCGCCATGCTGACGCTGCCACGCATATTCGCCGAGAACGAATGCACGGCCGCCCTCCTTGCGGAGCGCACGATGGGCAATGCCGTGCCGCTGGACGCGCTGGCGATGATCATCATCGACGAAGACGTCCAGGCTGGCTACCTCATCCGCGGAATACCCTTTTCAGGCGTTCATGGCAGAGCCGGCAGCATCGGCGAAATGCACACCGGCGCCGACAACGTTCCCCTCGATGGCGCTGTCGGTTTCGGCGCCTTGAGGGCGATGTTGAGCCAAGAGGACTTCGAACGCATGCGCGAGGGATACGAACTACCGAGATCGCCGGCGCTCGACAAATGGGTTCGCAGCGCGGCCGGCCATCTCCTCGACCCGATCCTTGCCATTGCCGGCTTCATTGCGCCCAGCACGATCATGATCGGAGGGGATTTGCCGCGCGGCCTCATCGAATCCCTCATTCATCAACTATCGATCGAACGCCGGGATACCACTGTCCGCCCGTTTTTGACCCCCTGGATTTCTCCGATGAAACCCGCGAGTTTCAGTGGCGGCGGTATCGCACTGGGCGCCGCCCTTTTGCCCTTCCTCGACGCATTGCTGCCGCCGCCAGCGGCAGGCTAGGGCAGACGAAATTGAAGAACGAGAGCGTGGTGACCACTCGAACAAAAGACCATCACGCTCCCGTGGTTACACGCTTGGTCGGCGATGTCAGGCAAGCGCCTCGTCCGCATGGCTGAGATCGGAGGCGATCGCTTGGTCGAGAACCTTCTGGATATTGGCAGCCCGCCGGAAGGACGGCTCCTGGGTCTTGCCCGCCCGCACGGCCTGGACGAAACGCTGATAGTTGGTCTCGACCGGGTCGAACGCGACATCGCGCCACGTCGCCGTGTGCACATCCTCTCCAAGGCAGGCGCGCAATGTCGATTTGCCGGTATCGTACATAATCTCGATCGAGCCGGTCTCGCCGTAAACGCGCAGCCGTAGCTGGTCCATCTGGCCGGCCGCCGTCCGTGTCGCCTGGATGGTGCCGATGGCGCCGCTGCTGAAATCGACATTCATGATGAAGCTGTCGTTCGCGTCGAGATCATATTCGCCGATCTTGTGACCCGGGGCCTTGTTGAATGTCTTCAGGCGGGCGAAGACATGTGCCACGTCGAGTCCGGAGCCATAGGACGTGAAATCGACAATATGGATGCCGATGTCGCCGAGCGCACCGTTCGAGCCATGCTTCTTGCTCAACCGCCACAGCCATTTACTTTCCGTTTTCCAGTCGCCCCAGTGCCGGCCGACCAGCCAGCTTTGCAGATGCGAGGCTTCGACATGCCGAACTTCGCCGATTTCTCCCGCCAGTACCATCTGGCGTCCCTTCTGAAGAGCCGGTGAGTTGCGATAGGTGAAGTTGACCATGCCGACCTTGCCTGAACGTTCCATCGCGTCGGCCATCTCCACTGCCTTGACGGCATCCGTCGCCAGCGGCTTTTCGCAAAAGACGTGCTTGCCGGCGGCGATCGCCTGCAGGGTCGTCGGATGGTGAATGCGGTCCGGCGTCACGTTGGCGACGGCATCGAATTCTCCCCACGCCAGCGCTTCCTCCAGCGAGCCGAAGTGATTGGGAATGCCGTGCTGCGAGCAAAATGTAGCGAGACGTTCGGGGTCTATGTCGACGCCCCCCACAACGCTGACGCCGTCAATTTCCTTGAATCTTGTGGCGTGCTGGTTGGCCATGCCGCCGGTGCCGAGAATGAGCAAACGCATAATGTCCTCCTGGATCTAACAGCCGGCTATCGTCATAGCCGAAGGAAAAGCATCTCCATCGCGACCGCAGCATCTGCGGTCGTGTGTTTCACTATCTGGAAAAGGGCATTCGTCCCTTCAGCTCGTGTTGAAAGCCGCCATCCTTGGATCCTCCATCCCGTGGCTTGACATCAAATCAAAGTAACTTAATCTATTTAATGCAGCATGGAAATGAGGAGAGGTCAACTGACCACCAGGCTGCATCCATTCACAATGGGGAGGAGACCCATCATGATCAGAGCAACCGTCAGCGCGCTTGCGCTGGGCTCGGCGTTGTTGTCAGTGCATGCCGTCTTCGCACAGGAATTGGCGACGAAGGACCGGATCGGCCTTGCCGATGCGCCCAAGACGCTCGTTGTCCGTCTGACGAACGACAGCCCGAATAATGCCGATCCGGCGATTGCCGACGGTTACCAGAAACTCTTCGTCGACTTCATCAAAAAGCATCCGGACTGGAAGCTGCAGCTGCAGTTCATGTCAACAGACATCGGCACCGAGCAGGCGAAAATGCTCGAGCAGGCCAAGGCCGGGAATGCGCCGGATTGCGCGGCGGTCGATTCCTTCGTCCTGTCGCAGTTCATGGTCAATCACGTCCTCGCCGATTTCACGCCGTATTTCTCAAAGGATGAAGTCGCCGATCTCTTCCCTTTCATCCGCACCGGCATCCTCGACAAGGACGGAACGATCCGCGCCTGGTGGTGGGATACGGATCTTCGCGTGCTCTATCGCAACAAGTCCATCGTTCCCGATGCGCCGAAGACCTGGGACGACCTGAAGACAGCGGCACTCTCCTCCGTCAAGCAGGGAATGGAAGGGGTCATCTTCAATGGCGGCCGCTACGAGGGAGCCACTTTCGATTGGCTGGCAAACTACTGGGCCCTTGGCGGCAAGCTGGTGGATGACAGCGGCAAGCCTGTCTTTGGCGAGGGGGAGAACAAGGAGAAATTTCTCAAGGCTCTGAATTACTACAAGGATCTCGTCGCTTCCGGCGCCGCGCCGAAGCGGGTGACCACCATTGCCAACTATGATGATCTGAACGCTGCCGCTGCCGCCGGCACGACTGCGCTCTTTATCGGCGGCAACTGGCAATATGCGCAGCTGAAGGCAACGCTGGACGAGGCCGACTTCAACAACTGGACGTTTTCGCCGATCCCCGGCCCGACAGCGGATCACCGCTCTACCGGTACCGGCGGCTGGACGATTGCCGCCTTCAGCAAGGACAAGGACAAGGTGGAGATGTGCGCCAATCTCGCTCGTGAGGTCTACATGGGCCCGGCAAACGCACTGCAGCAGCAGCTTCCGACCAGGAAGTCGCTATTCGATAAATATCCGGTCTTCGCCACGGATGCGAACAAGACCTTCTCTCAGGCATTGGCCGACGGGCAAGCACGGCCCGGTGTGCCGATCTATCCCGAGATCTCCAATCAGATCCAGATCATGATGGGTGACGTCCTTTCCGGCACCAAGCAGCCGGAAGAAGCGCTCGATGCTGCCTTTAAGGCGACGATGGAGGCTTACAAGCGTCTCTAGCCGAAGCAATTCGGACGAAAGCGTAAGCGGCTTTCCGACCGGGATTGTTTGATGAAGGGATCGGCTCTGCGACCCAGTGATGGTTTGAGCCGATCCAGCCGCGGCGATGTCTCCCTGGGCGTCGTCAATCGCCATCAAAATGCGGATAGAGAAGCTCATGAGTCCCATCGCAATTGAGGCAGCAAGTCCGTCGCCCAGCAGATCGTTCGCGCGTCGCTTTGCCGGTGCGCCGCTGCCGTGGATGATGCCGGCAATCATCGTCATCGGCCTGTTTTATCTCTATCCGGTGTTCGACGTCTTCCGCCTGTCGCTGACCAACGCGACCCTTATCGGCGACAACCAGCAATACACGCTGGACTCCGTCGTCAACACCCTGAGCTCCCCGCAGCTTCCCGACATTCTCTGGGCGACCCTCGTCTTTGTCGGCGGCAGCGTCGTAGGGCAGCAGGTTCTCGGTCTTGCAGTCGCCGTGGTCGTCGTTCGCGGCGAACACCGCGGCCTGTTCGGCACCGCCATCCTGCGGACGACAGCGCTGGTCGCCTGGGTCGTGCCGGGGATTGCCGGCGGCATCATCTGGCAGATGCTGTTTTCCGAGGCGCCCTATGGCGCCCTCAACAGTATCCTGCGTCTCATGCATCTGCCCGCCGTCGCCTGGTTGTCCGATCCGGCGATCGCGCCCTGGTCGGCGCTCTTGTCCAACATCTGGCGCGGCACGGCTTTCTCCATGGTGGTCATGTATGCGGCGTTGAAGGCCATCGACCCCTCGCTCTACGAGGCTGCGGAAGTCGATGGCGCGACAGGGTGGCAACGGTTCATATTCGTGACCTTGCCGCAGCTGCGTTCGGCCATTCTCGTCAATATGATCCTCATCACCATCATGACGGTCAACACCTTCGATGCCATCATCACGCTGACAGGCGGCGGCCCTGGGCGGGCAACCGAAGTCATCTCCCTCTACGTCTTCAATATCGTCTTCAGGAATTATGACCTGTCCGGGGGCAGCGTGCTTTCGGTGCTGATGCTGTTCATCAGTCTCGGTCTCGCCCTTGTCTACGCGTCGTTTCTGCCCAAGGAGGAACAGCAATGAGTGTCAGAACGGGCAGCCGCCTCGGCGATCTCATCAGCTATCTCTTCATGCTCGTGATGTTCGTCTTCTTTGCCGGACCGCTTTCCTACCTGCTGTCGATGGCGATGCGAGACCGTCGGGAAATCTATCGCGGCGTTGCGAGGTACATCCCGAACAATCCGACCTTCGAGAATTTCGTGACCGTGCTGAACAACAGCTATTTCCAACTTTATCTCTGGAATGGCCTGAAGCTTGCGGCCTTAAGCGGCCTCGGCGTTCTCATCGTTGCGCTTCCGGCCGCCTATGCTTTTTCCCGCTTCCAGTTCCGCGGCAAGGGCCTGTCGATGATGGGGCTGTTGATGTTCCAGATGATCTCGCCGCTTGTGATCATGGTCCCTCTCTATCGCTATATGAACCGGCTCGGCCTGCTCGACACGCATTTCGCCGTAGTCATGGTCTATGTCGCGCTCGGCGTGCCGGTGGCGACGTGGTTGTTGAAGAATGCGGTGGACAGGATACCGCGCAGCCTCGACGAAGCGGCGATGATCGACGGCTGCAACAGTTTCTCGGTTTTCTGGCGCATCATACTGCCGTTGTCGGCACCGGGGATCGCATCGGTCTTCATCATCACCGTCATCGCGGGATGGTCGCAATTCCTCGTGCCGTTTCTGCTTCTCACGCAGAACAATCTGATGCCGATTGGCGTCGGAATCTTCAATTTCAAGGGAATGCAGACCGATTCCTCCGTCCAGTTGCTGGCCGCCGCCTGCCTGATCTCCGTTGTACCGGCGATCATCGCCTTCCTGTCACTGCAGCGGCTGATCCTTGGGGCGATGACCAGCGGGGCGATAAAGGGCTGATGATGTTGGTCAAAGTCATTCCAGGAAAAGCGCTTGAGCGGCTCTCCGTGCGAGATTGCGAACAACAAGGAGCGGTTTTGAGATTTCGTGACGAGCCGAACTGCCCTAACGAACTGGGTAAGGATTTCGGACGAGGGAATATTCAAACATGACGCAGACCGACGACGGGCACATCTTTCTCAACCTATCCGGCGCAAATGTCGGGGACGCCGGCGAGCACAACCGGGCCGTCGTGCTTCGGTGCATTCACCGTCAGGCACCGATTTCGCGCGCCGAAATTGCCCGCCAGACCGGCTTCACCAAGCCCGCGATTGCCCGGATCGTCGATCGGTTGCTGGATGAGGGCCTGATTATCGAGGCGCGCAGGCGGCACGGCCTCAGGGGCCAGCCGGCAATCGAGCTGGAGATCAATCCCGACGCCTATTTTGCGATCGGCGTCAACATCGATCGCGATCATCTGACCATCCTTGCCGTCGATGCGGTCGGCAACGTTCGGGCGCGCGTCAATTATGAGAAACGTTTCATCCTTCCCGGCGAATTCATGCAGCTCACGGCCGATGCCATCTCCCATTTCCAGCGGAGCCGGCTGATCGACGAGGCTCGCCTCGCCGGGATCGGTCTGGCCATGCCCGACTGGCTTGGCGAAATCTCGCTGCTTGGAAAGCCGCCGGAATATGAGGAATGGACGGCGTTCGACGTACGCGCCGCGCTGGAAGGATTGACGCCGCATCCGGTTTTCATCGAAAACGAGGCCAATGCCGCAGCGCTCGCCGAGTTGGAATACGGACTTGGCGCGGAGAGCAACAGTTTCTTCTACATCGCCATCAACGCCTGCCCCGGCGGCGGCCTCGTTCTGGACGGCAACGGCCACCGCGGCGCGATGGGTCTGAGCGGAGAGATCGGCTGGTTGCCGATCGTCGATTCCACCCATAGCAGCGCCACACGGGTGCAGCTTCTGGGCCAGATTTTCTCGCTGTTTTTTCTCTACGATTTTCTGGAAAAGCACGGTGTGCAGGCCCGCACGCCGCAGGATCTTGTTGCCCTCGATTCCGACGGGCGGCGGCTGGTCTCGCAGTGGCTGATGGAGATGAGCGTTCATCTTGCCGTCGCCGTCAAGCATATCGGCGCGATCGTCGATCCGGATGCCGTCTTGGTCGGAGGCAGGCTGCCAATCCGCATGGTCGATGAATTGCTGCGTTACGTACACGAACATCTGCATCGATCGGACGCCAATCTGCCCTCGATCCACCGCGCCTCGCTGGGAGAGGATGCGTCGGCATTGGGAGCAGCGGCAATGCCAATGGCAACAGCGCTGATGCTTGCTTCGGCAAATCCCGCGCAGCGCACCCGTTCGCCGCTCAAGTTTATGGATCGTTCAAGTTCATGGACCGTTTGACCGCGTAGGACCATTCAAGATCATCAGGGAGGATTTCGATGAAGATCGGTTTTTACACATCAACATTCAATGATCGGCCTTTGGAGGAGGTTGTCGACTTCGCGGCGGCCGCGGGCTTCGATGCAATCGAGATCGATGTCAGGGGCCATATACAATCGCCGGAGAAAGTGGCCGGGGCCGTCGCGCTGGCGCGCAGCCGCAATCTTTTCGTCTCATCCGTGGCCTATTTCGGCAACCAGCTCGATCCCGATCCATCGAACCGCGCTGAGCTCCATGCGACGACTGCGGAGTTTGCACAGGCGATCGGCGAGGCGGGCGTTCCGATATTCGTGATCTTTCCGGGGCGCGACGATACGGCAAGCGACGCCGAAAACTATGATGCCTTTGCCGAATACGCCAATGGGCTGATCGCGGCGACGCGATCGAGCGGGCTCATATTCGCCATTGAGAACTGGCCGGGTCCGCGCGACAATTTCGTCGGCACGACGCCAAGTGGCTGGAGGGAGCTTTTCGACAGAATTCCCGATCACCGCTTCGGCCTCGAATTCGATCCATCGCATCTGATCCGCATCGGGATCGACCCATACAAGGCCCTGGAGGAGGTCCTGGATCGGGTTGTTATCCTGCATGCCAAGGACACGGCGATCGATGCATCCGCGCAGCAGGCCGTCGGTTACCACGGCAAGGGATGGTGGCAATACAAGCTGCCCGGCAAGGGCGTGCTCGACTGGCCGCGGTTCCTGCGCCAGGCGCGCACCGCGAACTTCGATGGAACGCTCTCCATCGAACATGAGGATGCCGCCTATGGCTGGCCGGGCAAGGATCTCGAAGCCCGCAAGGAGGGGGAGCGGCAAGGCCTCGTCTATCTGCGAGGGGTGATCGACGCTCTCTAATGGCCTGTAACCCGGGAGGATGAATGGCAATGGCACATGTCTTGGTCAACAATGCGCGTAAGGACTATGGAGCGTTCAAGGCGATCAAAGGGGTGTCCGTCGATATAAAGGACGGCGAGTTCGTCGTCCTCGTCGGACCGTCCGGCTGCGGGAAGTCGACGCTCCTGCGCATGATTGCCGGCCTGGAGGGTATTACATCGGGCGAGATCCATATCGGCAAGCATGTCGTCAATGAACTGGCGCCGAAGGACCGGGATATCGCCATGGTCTTCCAGAACT
This sequence comes from Martinezella lusitana, assembly GCF_016901135.1. Taxonomy (GTDB): domain Bacteria; phylum Pseudomonadota; class Alphaproteobacteria; order Rhizobiales; family Rhizobiaceae; genus Rhizobium; species Rhizobium lusitanum_D. The sequence continues at coordinate 185,915 of NZ_JAFEVL010000062.1, forward strand.
ATGCGCTCTATCCGCATATGACCGTGGCTCAGAACATGGGATTTTCGCTGCGGCTGAAGCGGATGCCGAGAACCGATATTGCCGCTCGTGTCGGCAATGCTGCACGGATCCTGGGGCTGGAAACCCTCCTCGAACGATATCCGAAGCAGCTTTCGGGTGGACAGCGCCAGCGCGTCGCGATGGGCCGCGCCATTGTTCGCGATCCGGCGGTGTTTCTGTTCGACGAGCCGTTGTCCAATCTCGACGCCAAGCTGAGGGTTCAAATGCGCTCGGAAATCAAGGAGCTTCATCAGCGCCTAAGAACCACCACCATCTACGTCACCCATGACCAGATCGAGGCGATGACGATGGCCGACAAGATCGTTGTCATGAAGGATGGCCGCGTCGAGCAATCCGGATCCCCGCTCGACCTTTACGACCGGCCGGGCAACCTCTTCGTTGCCGGCTTCATCGGCTCGCCGGCGATGAACTTCATCAACGGAACCATGACGCCCGAGGGATTCCGGACGGCAGACGGCATGGTCTTGCCAAGCGACCGAACGATGGCGGAGGCGGTGACGTATGGGATTCGCCCCGAAGATATCCGGCTCGATCCAGCGGGTGTGCCTGTCTCGATCGTGGTGGTCGAGCCTACGGGATCGGAAACGCTCGTCGTGGCCAAGCTGGGTGAACAGACGATCAGTTGCGTGTTCCGGGAAAGGATCAAGGCGAAGCCCGGGGACCTGCTGCACGTTTCGCCGAACCGGCCGACGATCCATCTCTTCGACAGGGAAGGGAGCCGTCTTGAGGCGGGCGAGGCCGTGACATCATATTGAACGTCTCGCTGTCGCTGCGCGAGGCATGGCGCGCAGCCGGCTTATACGCGCAGTTCATCGTTCTCCTACCCGCCGACCGGCCCGTTCGGTCGAAGGCTGGCGGTTGCGGATATTGTCAATTCGACGTGCGAACGCCAGGGTTTGGAGCCGCGGCTGCGATCAGGCATGAATGATCTGGGCTATATCGATTTGGAACAGAGGACTTTGCAAACCATCGACAACCCGTTCGGCACGAGGTTGTCACCCATGTCTTAGGGACAAACTGTTACCTATGTCTTCGGTATGGACAAAAGAGAAACTGGAGCGGGCGAAGGGATTCGAACCCTCGACCCCAACCTTGGCAAGGTTGTGCTCTACCCCTGAGCTACACCCGCTCATTTCAACAGTGGTCCGGGGTAGTGTGTTGGACCGCTGGGCGTCGTCTTGCGGCGACGGGCGCTATATGGCCTAACCATTTTTCAAATGCAACAAGGAAATGACGAGTTGGCGAAGAAAAATCGCGGGTTCTTTTCGGTAGCCGCCGGAAAGCCCGGAAACGCCGGTCTTCGTCGTCTGGAAGATTGCAATGGAATTATGGGCGACGTATCAGGGGCGGAGCCATTTCCATTGCGAGACGCCATGACCGAGACCAACCCGAAAGACCGCGACGATCTTTTCCGTTTCCTGGATGGTCTCGGCATTGCCCACAGCACCAAGGATCACGCCCCGGTCTTCACCGTCGCCGAATCGGTGTCGTTGCGGGACGAGATCCCCGGCGGCCATACGAAGAACCTGTTCGTGAAGGACAAGAAGGACAATTTCTTCCTGTTGACCGTCGAGGAAAACGCGGCAGTGGATCTGAAGACGGTGCATACGCTGATCGGCGCCGCCAGCAAGGTCTCCTTCGGCAAACCGGAAAAGCTGATGGAATATTTGGGCGTTGCTCCCGGCTCGGTGACGGCGTTCGGCGCGATCAACGATACCGAAAAGAATGTCACCTTCGTCCTCGATGCCGATCTGATGGCGCATGACATCGTCAATTGCCATCCCTTGTCGAACGATGCGACGACGTCGATTGCCAGCGCCGATCTCTTGCGTTTCATGGAAGCGACGGGTCATGTGCCGCTAGTCTTGAAAGTGACGGGCTAACGTACGATTTTAGCGCTAAGATCAGAGCGATCCGACTTCTCTTCGAATGGTCCGATCGCTTAAGCTATTTCATCGAGCGCGATGTCATGCAGGGCCGGTTGGCTTGCATGGAAATCATGCTTCTAAAGTTTAGGATGCCGGCAGGCGGGAGATACTCATGAGTGGTCCGAACAATCCCTACAACGCTTCCTTCGGCGGACAGATGTCGGCCTCGGCCTCCTATGGTGCTGCGCCTGCGGCATCCGGCGCTTCGCCGATCAAGGACACGACGACCGCGACCTTCGCCAAGGATGTCATCGAGGAGTCGCGCAATCAGCCCGTGCTTGTCGATTTCTGGGCGCCCTGGTGCGGTCCGTGCAAGCAGCTGACGCCGGTTCTCGAAAAGGTCGTCAATGAGGCCAATGGCCGTGTCAAGCTGGTCAAGATGAACATCGACGACCATCCGTCCGTCGCCGGCCAGCTCGGCATCCAGTCGATCCCGGCTGTTATCGCCTTCGTCGATGGCCGTCCGGCCGATGGTTTCATGGGTGCGGTTCCCGAAAGCCAGGTTCGCCAGTTCATCGATCGTCTCGGCGGTCCCACGGGCGGCGCCGACGATCAGGCAGCCGAGATCGCGGCCGTTCTCGAGGAAGCCGGCGGCCTGCTCGCAGCCGGCGACATCAATGGTGCGGCCGAACTGTTCGGCGCGGTGCTGCAGGCCGATCCGGAAAACCCCAAGGCGCTCGCCGGCATGGCGGAGTGCATGATCGCCGCCGGCCAGAGCCAGCGGGCGCGCGAAGCATTGGCGGACCTGCCCGAGACGCTTGCCAACGATGCCGGCATACAGGCCGTGGTGAAGAAGCTCGACCAGATCGACGAAGCCCGCAAGCTCGGCGACCCCGTCGCGATCGAGCAGGAGCTGGCGACCAATCCCGACAATCACGAGCAGCGCGTCAAGCTCGCCAAGATCCGCAACGTCGAAGGCAAGCGGGAGGAGGCGGCCGAACATCTGCTTCTTATCATGCGTCGAGACCGCAGCTTCGACGATGATGGCGCACGCCGTCAGTTGCTGGAGTTCTTCGACGTCTGGGGGCCGAAGGATCCGGCAACGATCGCCGCCCGCCGTAAACTTTCATCGATCCTGTTTTCCTGAGCGTGCAATGCTTGCGCCAAACCTCCCTTGCGACAGTCCGCCAAGCGGCGGTCGTGGGTGGAGGGGAAGCGGGAGGTATCGCCGTTTTGACTCGAAATACTCTTGTGTTTTCGGCAGATGGGGCCACATTGTCCACTGGCGCGGCGTGAGATGGGGCACGGCCGCGACTGTGTGTCGTTCCCTGCGCGGCCCACTGCGGCGCGTGGCGCAGTGATCTAGCGGGATGGAAAACATGCAAGTCGGAAATGCCAGATATCTGAAGCCGAGCGATCTGCCTGAAACTGTGGTCGTCTTTCCTTTGTCTGGTGCCTTGCTGCTGCCCGGCGCGCAGCTGCCGCTCAATATTTTCGAGCCACGCTATCTCGCCATGTTCGACACGGCCATCGCCGGAAACCGGTTGATCGGGATGGTGCAGCCGGCGCTGGGCGAGCCGGCGGATTCTTCTCATCTATCGCATGTCGGCTGCCTTGGGCGCATCACCTCGATCGCGGAAACCGGCGATGGTCGCTATATCGCGTCGTTGACCGGCATCTGCCGCTTCCGGCTGATGGATGAAGTCATCGGCCACCAGCCCTATCGCAGCTTCCGCATCACGCCCTTCATTGCCGACCTCAAGTCGCGCGATGAAGAGGATACGGTCGATCGTTCCGAGCTGCTGTCGGTTTTCCGGGCCTATCTGGATGCCAATAAGCTGGACGCGGATTGGGAAAGCGTGGAGCGGGCGAGCAATATGATGCTGGTCAATTCGCTGGCGATGATGGCGCCCTTCGATCCCGCCGAGAAACAGGCGCTTCTGGAGGCGCCGGACCTGAAGACCCGGGCCGAGACCTTCATCGCCATCGTCAAGATCGTGCTCGCCGGCTCGGGCGACACCGATTCCATGATGCAATAGGAATTTGCTGATGGATATCACGGTCAGCAAGGTGGATCCGAAACTGCTTGACCTGCTCGTCTGCCCGCTCACCAAGGGGCGGCTCAGCTACGATCGGGAAAAGAACGAGCTGATCTCCGAAAAGGCGCGTCTCGCCTACCCGATCCGCGACGGCATTCCGATCATGCTGATCTCGGAAGCGCGTCGCATCGAGGACTGAGGTCCGCTCTCCCTCGGAATTAGGAGCAAGTGCCGCCGCATTCTCACAGACCGGAGGGAGGCAAGTTTGCGCCGGAAGCGGAGGCTCCGGCAAAAAGCCGTCCGAGGCGATGGTGCCTCAGCCGCGCCGCGCCGCTTCGATCATCCCGACGTCGATCTTATTCATGGTCATCATCGCATCGAAAGCACGCTTTGCCTGATCGCCGCCTACCGCGAGCGCTTCAGTCAGGACGCGCGGCGTGATCTGCCAGGACACACCCCATTTGTCCTTGCACCAGCCGCAGTTGCTTTCCCGGCCACCATTGCCGACAATGGCGTTCCAGTAGCGGTCGGTTTCTTCCTGATCGTCCGTTGCGATCTGAAATGAGAAGGCTTCACTGTGTGTAAACGCGGTGCCGCCGTTCAGGCCGATGCAAGGAATACCGGCAACCGTGAATTCAACGACCAATACGTCTCCCTGCTTACCGTCAGGATAGTTTCCGGGTGCGCGGATGATGGCACCGACTGCGCTGTCGGGAAAGGTCTCGGCGTAGAAGCGGGCGGCGGCCTCGGCGTCTTTGTCATACCATACGCAGATCGTGTTCTTTGCCATTGCGTGGTCCTTTCGCTCTTTGGTTTCCCATCCCCTGCTGAAATAAGAGGCAAACCGTCTTTCTCCAGTCCATGGAAGCGATTTTACGCCTTTAAAGCGGTCGAAGTGCCCGCTTCGAGCCGACGGCAGGCATGCCGATGGAGATTTCGGCTTCGGCCGTTCAGATGGCCTCTCCGGCGAGCAGCCGCGGATTGTCCTTGGCGGCCGTGCCAGCGGCCTGGCCCATGAAGAAGGACTTCAGGCTCGGCAGCCGGTCGACGATCCCAAGCCCGAAATCGCGGGCGACGCGCAATGGCGTGATGTCGTTGGAAAACAGCCGGTTCAGGGCGTCGGTGGTCACCCCCATGCGGAAGGTGTCGAAGCGCCGCCAGGTCTGGTAGCGCTCGAGGATGTTGATCGAACCGATGTCGAGGCCGAGGCGGTCGGCTTCGACGACGGTTTCGGCAAGGGCTGCCACATCCTTGAAGCCAAGATTGAGGCCCTGGCCGGAGATCGGGTGGATGCCATGGGCCGCGTCGCCGGCGAGCGCGAAGCGCGGCGCGACGAAGGCGCGGGCAAGCGTCAGGCCGAGCGGAAAGGCGCGACGGTCGCCGACGGCGTGCAGCGTACCGAGCTTGTGGCCGAAGCGGCGCTCCAGCTCCTCTTCGAACACGAGATCGTCTGAGGCGACCAGCCGGTTGGCATCGGCGGTGCGCTCGGTCCAGACGAGGGACGAGCGGTTGTTCTTGAGTGGCAGGATGGCAAAGGGGCCGGAGGGCAGGAAATGCTCCTCGGCACAGCCGCCATGCGGGCGCTCATGCTCGACGGTCACGACGATGCCGGACTGGCCATAGTCCCAGTTGACGGTCTTGATGCCTGCCATGTCGCGCAGCTTGGAACGCACGCCGTCGCAGGCGACTAGGAGGCGCGTTTCCAGCACGCTGCCGTCCGAGAGGGTCAGCGCGACCTTGGCATCGTCGGTCACGAATCCCGTGGCGCTGAGGCCGTGGCTGATCGTGATATCAAGGCGTTCGCACGCACCGCGCAACGCGGCGACCATGGCAAGGTTCGGCACCATGTGGGCAAAAGGCTGGCCTTCGGCCACCTCCCCGTCAAAGGTCAGAAAGACAGGGCGCACGGGATCGCTGGTGCGCGAATCGGTGACGATCATGCGGGTAATCGGTTCTGCTTCCGGCGCGATCTCGTCCCAGACGCCCAGGACTTCCAGCATCTTCGAGGCGGCAGCGATGACCGCCGAGGCGCGCATGTCCTTCTTCCACGCAGTTTCCGGAGCGGCTTCCACGATCATGACGTCGAGATGGGGGGCTGCCTGCTTGACGGCGACCGCAGCGGCAAGACCCACATATCCGCCACCCACTACCAGCATGTCCAACATAGCGCTTCCCTGTGTCCTACCGTCACTTCCTGTTCTATATAGAGCATCCCGTTCGTGGTTCCTACCATCGGAGTTCAAGCAAAATGTCGCGAGAGACCGAGAAGCCGACCCCCATGGAAGCCGTGCTTGCGACGCTCGATCTGGAAACGATCGAAATGAACCTGTTTCGCGGCAACAGCCCGCAGGTCGGCTGGCAGCGCGTGTTCGGCGGGCAGGTCATAGGCCAGGCGCTGATGGCGGCGCAAAGGACGGTGGCGGACGATCGCTTCGTGCATTCCCTGCATGCCTATTTCATGCTGCCGGGCGATCCCGCGGTTCCGATCCTCTACCAGGTCGATCGGCTGCGCGACGGTTCCAGTTTCAACACAAGGCGCGTGCTGGCAGTTCAGCATGGCAAGGCGATCTTTGCGTTGACGGCCTCCTTCCAGTTCGACGAGCCCGGCTTCGAGCATCAGGGAGAGATGCCGCAAGTCCCTATGCCGGAAGAGCTGATGAATGAGGAGCAGGTCAAGGAGCGCTATCTCGCCCATGCGCCCGAGAACGTGCGCCGCTATTGGGAGCGCAAGCGGGCAATCGAAATCCGGCCGGTGTCGATCGAGAGCTATTTCTCCCGCTCGCAGCCGAGCCAGCGGCAGAATATCTGGGTGCGCCTGACCGGCCCCGTGCCGGACGACCGGCTCTATCGCAACGCCGTGCTCGCCTATCTTTCGGATATGACGCTGCTCGACGTCGCGCTCAACGCGCATGGCACATCGGTTCTGGATCAGGGCATCCAGGTGGCGAGCCTCGACCATGCCATGTGGTTTCACCGCCCGTTCAAGCTGGACGACTGGCTGCTCTACAGCCAGGAAAGCCCCAGCGCCTCCGGCGCGCGCGGCTTCACCCGCGGCAGCCTGTTTACGCGATCCGGTGTCTTGATTGCGTCTGTCGCGCAAGAGGGCCTGATTCGTAAAAAGGCAAATGATTAAATAAAGTGCAAATTTATAAAAATGCACTTTATTTGTGCATATGCCGCGCCACGAACTGCCGCTTTATTGGGTTTATTCAATAAATCTCTTAGATTTCAATATGTTATAATTGTGTCACGAATCTGGCACGCCCCTTGAATGTGTACCCACGGTCGCTGCTGAAACATTCGTCGGCGGCAAGGAGAGTCGGCTCCATGCCGAGGGTAAACAAAGGATGGGAAACCAGATGAAAATTGTGATGGCCATTATCAAGCCGTTCAAGCTCGATGAGGTCCGTGAGGCCCTCACGGCTGTCGGCATCCAGGGCCTGACTGTGACCGAAGTGAAAGGCTACGGGCGCCAGAAGGGGCATACCGAGATCTATCGCGGCACCGAATATGCCGTCAGCTTCCTGCCGAAGCTGAAGATCGAAGTCGCGGTCGCATCCGAAATCGTCGACAGAGCCGTCGAGGCCATCGCGGCCGCCGCCAAGACCGGGCAGATCGGCGACGGCAAGATTTTTGTCTATTCGATTGACCATGCCGTGCGCATCCGTACGGGCGAAACCGATTCAGAAGCGCTGTAAGACACGGCTGATCAGGGAGTTATTTGCAATGACATCTACCAAGTTTTCCTCCACTCTTGCACGGGTGGGTACGCTTTCTGCGGCCTTGCTCGCGCCGGCGATTGCCTTTGCGCAGCAAGCTGCGCCGGCTGCCGCGGCTGCGGCTCCGGCTCCGGCGATCACCATGGACAAGGGTGATAATACCTGGATGCTGGTTTCCACGGTTCTGGTTCTCCTGATGACCATTCCGGGTCTGGCGCTCTTCTACGGCGGTCTCGTCCGCGCCAAGAACATGCTCTCCGTCCTCATGCAGGTCTTCATGATCACCGCATTGGTCATGATTATCTGGTGCGTCTACGGCTATTCGCTCGCCTTCACCGATGGCGGCTCGCTGAACAGCTTCGTCGGCGGCTTCTCCAAGGCCTTTCTTTCCGGCGTCAGTACCGATCCGAAGGATCTCGTCGAAACCTTCTCCAAGGGTGTCGGCATCCCTGAGCTGACCTATGTCTGCTTCCAGATGACCTTCGCCTGCATCACGCCGGCTCTGATCGTCGGCGCCTTTGCCGAGCGCATCAAGTTCTCGGCCGTCATGCTCTTCGTCTTCCTCTGGGTCACTTTCATCTACTTCCCGATCGCCCATATGGTCTGGTTCTGGGGTGGTCCGAGCGCCTACAGCGCTCCGTCCGGTATGGTCTTCGGCTTCGGCGCCATCGACTTCGCTGGCGGCACGGTCGTTCACATCAATGCCGGTATCGCCGGCCTGGTGGGCGCGATCATGCTTGGCAAGCGCATCGGCTATAAGAAGGAGATCATGGCTCCGCATTCGATGACGCTCACCATGGTTGGCGCATCGTTGCTGTGGGTCGGCTGGTTCGGCTTCAATGCTGGTTCGAACCTGGAAGCCAACGCCTACGCCTCGCTTGCGATGATCAATACCTTCGTCGCCACCGCAGCGGCCGCTCTCTCCTGGGGCGTCGTTGAAACCTTCACGCGCGGCAAGGCTTCGATGTTGGGTGCTGCTTCCGGCGCCGTTGCCGGTCTGGTTGCCGTCACACCGGCTGCCGGCTATGCCGGTCCGATGGGCTCGATCGTCCTCGGTCTGCTGGTTTCGCCGCTTTGCTACTTCTTCGTTGATGTCGTGAAGAACAAGTTCAACTACGACGACAGCCTCGATGTTTTCGGTGTCCACTGCATCGGCGGTATCTTCGGCGCTCTGATGACCGGTATTCTCGTCAACCCGGCGCTTGGCGGCGCAGGCATCGTCGATTATTCCACGGCGGATTTTGCCGCCTCCTATCCGGGCACCGCCACGCAACTCCTGGCTCAGCTCAAGGGCGTTCTGACGACACTCATCTGGTCGGGTGTTGGTTCGGCCATCCTCTACAAGGTCGTCGACATCGTCGTTGGTCTGCGCGCTACCCCGGAAGCCGAGCGCGAAGGTCTCGACCTCGCTTCCCACGGCGAAGCTGCATACCACAATTCCTGATCACAGCTTGCGATGCCGGAGTAACGCCTCCGGCATCGCTAAACATCCCGTCGCGGCGTATTTCATCGCAAATAGGCCGCTCTTGGCCCGAACCTCGGTTCGGGCCCTTTTTATTTGTGGGCCACGATAGGCGGCTGCAAAAGCTGTTGATTCGCCAGGCTTGGCCGCATGGTTAACATGCCATTAACCCTCCTCTGATTAGGTAGGGCTAACCTGCCGGCGAGTGGGCATAGACCGATTCGCTTGCGCTTTCGACAAGGAACGGGGCTGGATATCATGGGCAGAAGCAATTCGGCGGCGTTGAGCGGTCGCCCCGACCGTTTTTCGCTTTCGGGTGTGGTGTGGCGTCAGATCAAGGGCCTGACAGGCTTTGCCCTGCTGTTCCTGCTGGCGCTGGCCGTTGCGGCACTGGCGACCTGGAACGTCATGGATCCCAGCTATTCCTACGCCACCGGCAATGCGCCGACCAACCTGCTCGGTTTTCCCGGTGCCGCCTTTGCCGATATCATGATGCAGGCGCTCGGACTTGCCTCCGTCGTCGCGCTGCTGCCCGTCGCCGCCTGGGCCTTTGCGATGATTTCCAACCGCAAGCTCAATCGCGTGCCGTCGCGCCTTGGCGCGTGGCTCGGCGGTTGTGTCGTCGCGGCCGGCTCCATCGCCTGCTTTCCCGCGCCGCCGACCTGGCCGATCCCGAACGGCATCGGCGGGGTCGTCGGCGATATCCTCCTGCGCTTTCCCGCCCTTTTCATCGGCACCTATCCGAGCGGCGTCGTCGCCATCGTGATCGGTTCGGTTCTGGCTGTTCCCGCGATCTGGCTCATGCTTTTCGGCGCGGGCGTGATCGGTGAAAGCCTGGTGGAGGACGACGAGGACGAAGACGATTATGAGAACACACACAGCCGCGCTCGCCGGGTAGGCGATGAAGACGAGGACGATGATCGCGGCGGCTTTTTGAGCAACTTTATGGCCTTCGGGGCGGTCATGCATGCATGGTATAACGCGCATGCTCGTCTTCGCCGCCTGTTCGGCATGGGTCCGCGCAAGCGCCGCGACCACGCCTTCGATGCGCCCTATGATTTCAATGATGACGAATTCGGCACGCTGAACGAACCCGTGCGCGCCAAGACGCCGATGGCCCGGGGCGATCGCGTCGAGCCTTCGCTCGAAGGTTCGGCTGCGCGCCGTGTCGTTTCCGCGCCCTCCATCAGCCTCAACGATGACGACGACGAGGACGAGGATCCGTCCTATGAGCGCGATCCGCGGCGCCCGGCCGACATCCTGCCCGATGATGAGGAAGACGATGAATGGCCGCTGCGCCCTGTTTCGCCGAAGGCGGCAGCTGGCCAGCGCATTATCCCGCCGGCCGCGCGTCCGAAGCCCGGCGCACGTGCGGAGCGTGAGGCACAGACCTCGTTCATACGGCCCTATGGCTTCCAGCTGCCGGCCGTGCATTTGCTCGCCGAGCCGAAGACCGTCACCCGGGATACGACGCTTTCCGCCGATGCGCTCGAGCAGAATGCCCGCATGCTCGAAGGCGTGCTGGAGGATTTCGGCGTCAAGGGCGAGATCATCCATGTCCGCCCCGGCCCGGTGGTGACGCTCTACGAACTGGAGCCTGCACCCGGCATCAAGTCCTCGCGTGTCATCGGCCTCGCCGACGATATTGCCCGCTCGATGAGCGCGATCGCCGCCCGCGTCGCCGTGGTTCCCGGCCGCAACGCCATCGGCATCGAACTGCCGAATTCCACGCGCGAGACCGTCTATCTGCGTGAACTTGTCGCCAGCCGTGATTTCGAGACCTCCAAGGCCAAGCTCGCCATGGCACTCGGCAAGACGATCGGCGGCGAACCCGTCATCGCCGATCTCGCCAAGATGCCGCATCTGCTCGTCGCTGGTACCACCGGCTCGGGTAAATCCGTCGCCATCAACACGATGATCCTGTCGCTGCTCTATCGCATGACGCCGGAGCAGTGCCGTCTGATCATGATCGATCCGAAGATGCTGGAACTGTCCGTCTATGACGGCATTCCGCATCTGCTCTCGCCCGTGGTCACCGACCCGAAGAAGGCCGTCGTCGCGCTCAAATGGACCGTCCGCGAGATGGAAGAGCGCTACAAGAAGATGTCGAAGATCGGCGTGCGCAACATCGACGGCTTCAACACCCGTGTCGAGCAGGCTGTCGCCAAGGGCGAGGCGATCAGCCGCACTGTCCAGACCGGTTTCGACCGCCAGACCGGCGAGGCGATCTACGAGACGGAAGAATTCGATCTGAAGCCGATGCCCTACATCGTCGTCATCATCGACGAGATGGCCGACCTGATGATGGTCGCCGGCAAGGATATCGAAGGCGCGGTGCAGCGCCTGGCGCAGATGGCGCGCGCGGCCGGCATCCATGTCATCATGGCGACGCAGCGTCCGTCGGTCGACGTCATCACGGGCACGATCAAGGCGAACTTCCCGACGCGCATCTCCTTCCAGGTGACCTCGAAGATCGACAGCCGCACTATCCTCGGCGAACAGGGCGCCGAACAGCTGCTCGGCATGGGCGACATGCTCTATATGGCCGGCGGCGGGCGCATCCAGCGTGTTCACGGCCCGTTTGTCGCCGACGGCGAGGTCGAGGACATCGTCGCCTACCTGAAGACGCAGGGTTCGCCGCAATATCTCGATGCCATCACCGCCGATGATGATGAGGATGAAGACGGCCACGGTCCGGTGGGCACTTCCAATCTCTCCGATTCGGAGGATCCCTACGATCAGGCTGTCGCGATCGTCCTGCGGGACGGCAAGGCTTCGACCTCCTACATCCAGCGCCGCCTCGGCATCGGCTACAACCGCGCCGCCTCGCTGATCGAGCGCATGGAGCAGGAGGGCCTGATCGGCCCGGCCAACCATGCCGGCAAGCGCGAGATTCTCGTTCCCACCGAAGCGGACATTCTGGATCGCTGAGGCGATCCGCCTTTCCGTGTCACATATCCCGCCTATGTTCAGGGAAATTTGATCGTGGCCCGCAGCCGACCCCGGGCCGCCGCGCCATGAAGACGCCGATTTTGCGCGCCATGGACAAAGCATGAAGGAGAATTCGATGAAAAAGATTGATGCGCAGCCCTTGAGCCGATTTTCACTGACCCGCCGGCATTTCCTCGGCGCCGTGGTCGCGGTCGGTGCGGCAGGCGCTCTGCCGGTTTCGGCTCTTGCGCAGGCGCAGGCGGCAAGTATCAACCCAGGCATTGCCCAGGCCATCGCCGATCACTTCTCATCCATCAAGACCATGAAGGGCGGCTTCCTGCAGATCGGGCCACGCGGCGATCAGATGAGCGGCTCCTTCTTCATCCAGCGGCCCGGCAAGATGCGCTTCAACTACGATCCGCCGTCACGCATGCGCGTCATCTGTGATGGCAACAACGTCCAGGTCATCAACGACCAGACGAATACGAAGAACATGTACCAGCTGTCGAAAACGCCGCTGAGCCTGTTGCTTGCCAACAAGATCGACCTTTCCGCCGACATGGTGCGCAATGTCGATTCGCAGCCGGATCTGACCAAGATCACACTCGGCAACCGCACTGTCTTCGGCGATTCCACAATCGCGATGATCTTCGATTCGAAGAGCTACGACCTGCGCCAGTGGACCGTCATCGACCCGCAGGGCAAGACGACCGATGTCATCATCAACAACGTGAAGACCAATGTCGCCTTCGACGACAGCGTTTTCCGCATCGACTATACGCGCTGATCGCCGTCTCCATTCCTCGCAACGGGAGAAGCGCCGAATGGCGCTTTTCTTTCGGTCGCAGCCGGTCTAAAGCCTTATCCTGGCTAGAGCGGTTCAGCGTTTCACGGAACCGCTCTAGCTGTCTGTTTTGACGTGATTCCGGACGGAAAACCGCTGCGCACTTTTCCTGGAATTGCTCTGTGGGAAAGGCTTGGGCATGGGATTTTCGATTGCGACCTGGAATATCAACTCGGTGCGGCTGCGCATGCCCATTGTCGAGCAGTTCTTGATGCAGGCCCGGCCTGATATTCTCTGCCTGCAGGAGACCAAGGTCCCGAACGAGCTTTTCCCGCATGCGCCGCTGAGGGCGCTCGGCTACGAGCACATCATCATCCATGGTCAGAAGGGTTATCATGGCGTGGCAATCGCCTCGCGTTTTCCGCTGACCGAGGATCATCGGCAGGATTATTGCAATGTCGGCGATAGCAGACATATCTCGGCGATCTTCGAGCGCGGCGGCCGGCGCATCCGTCTGCACAATTTCTATGTTCCAGCCGGTGGCGACGAGCCGGATCGCGCCATCAATCCGAAGTTCGGTCACAAGCTCGATTTCATCGAGGAAATGAAGCGGCTGCACGCGAATGCCGAGCAGAACACCTCGGCGATCCTTGTCGGCGATCTCAATATCGCGCCGTTGGAGCATGACGTCTGGTCGCACAAGCAACTGCTCAAGATCGTCAGCCACACGCCGGTCGAGACCGATGGGCTGATCGAGGTGATGAAGCGCGGTGCCTGGCTCGACCTGATGCGCCAGCAGGTGCCCGCCAATGAGAAGCTCTATACGTGGTGGAGCTACCGCGCCAAGGATTGGGAGGCTGCCGATCGCGGCCGCCGCCTCGACCATATCTGGTCGTCATCCGATCTTGGCCCGCACCTGCAGCGCATCGAGATCCTGAAGGCGGCGCGCGGCTGGGATCGCCCGTCCGACCATGTGCCGGTAACGGCGCATTTCAATCTCTAGAACGATCTAGCTGGATCGCCGCGCGGGGTCAGGAAAACCGGCCGAGAAGCGCGGCTGCCTGCCTGGCAAGTGTCGCGAAGTTCTCGCGGATCCTATTCTGGATCAGCAGGCCGGCATCGGGATATTCTTCGATCAGCCGATGAAAGAGCGCGCGCGTGATGCGGATCACGTCGGACTCTTCGGCCGCGACGGCCGTGTATTTCCGCTCCACCGGCGTCACCAGCGCCAGCTCCGAGAGCATGGTGCCGGCCTGTATCACCGCTTCGACCTGTTTCTGCCCGGCATTGTCTATGGTGCTGAGTTCGAAGCTGCCCCGCGCGACGACATAGGCGCATTCGGCCGGTGACTTCTCCCTGAACAGGGTCTGGCCTTCGGCCACGTGGCGGCGGTCGGCGCCGAAGGCAATCAGCCGCAGCGGCTCATCGCCCATGCCGTGAAACAGCGGCAGTTGCGACAGCAGGCGGATATCGTCGTTCAGCGCCATGTCTGTTCCCTAGGGGATGATCTTGTAGCCGCCGTTTTCCGTGACCAGGATTTCAGCGTTGGAGGGATCGCGTTCGATCTTCTGGCGAAGGCGATAGACGTGGGTTTCGAGCGTATGGGTGGTGACGCCGGAATTATAGCCCCATACCTCTTCGAGAAGGATATCGCGGGTCACGACCTTCTGGTCGGCGCGATAGAGATAGCGGATGATGGCGGCTTCCTTCTCCGTGAGGCGGATCTTCTGCCCGTCTTCGGTGGTCAAAAGCTTCTGGCTTGGTTTGAACAGGTAGCGGCCGACGGTGAAGGTCGCGTCCTCGCTCTGCTCGTGCTGGCGCAGCTGCGCCCGGATGCGGGCGAGCAGCACGGCGAAGCGGAAGGGCTTGGTCACGTAATCGTTCGCGCCGGCTTCGAGGCCGAGGATGGTGTCGGAATCCGTATCATGGCCTGTCAGCATGATGATCGGCGCCTTGAAGCCGTTCTTGCGCAGCAGCTTCACGGCTTCGCGGCCGTCCATGTCGGGCAGGCCGACATCCATGATCAGGAGATCGACAGGCACGGTGCGTGCCGTCTGCACGCCCTTTCCGGCATTCACCTCCTGCAGAACGTTGAATTCCTCGTAAAGCGATAATTGCTCGACCAACATTTCGCGCAGGTCGTTGTCATCGTCCACCAGGAGAATGGTGCGTGCGGTCATGCCGTTCGGATCCTCGTTCTAATCCCTCCTAAGTCCTACGCCAAATTGCATTTTTAGCAAGTCGCGACGCGGCTCAGGCTTGGTGGTTTGGTTGGAACTGCTATGATTTCAAATGAAATCACGCGCAAAGCAAAAACATGTGAGGAAAATGGAAAAGACAAGGGCAGGGGCCAAGCGGGCCGCTTCCACGGTCGTCGTACGTCCTGCGCCGGGTAAGAAGACGCGCGCTCTGGTGCGGGTCGGACCTCTGACCATCCCGGCGGCGATCGGCCGATCCGGGCGCAGCATTTTGAAGCGCGAGGGCGACGGCGCGACACCGATTGCCGATATGAAGCTGCTTTATGGCTTCACCCGCGGCGAGCATGTCCGCTTCCTTCGCACCGCCCTGCCGATGCGGCGCATCCGCAAGGATATGCTCTGGTGCGATCAGCCTGACGATGCCAATTACAACAGGCTGGTGAAGGCTCCATTCACGCCGAGCCACGAGGAAATGCGGCGAGGCGACGGCCTCTATGACATCTGCCTGGTGCTCGATTGGAACATCCGCTCGCGCCGGCGTCACCGTGGCTCGGCGATCTTCTTCCATCTGATCAAGCCCGGCTACGAGCCGACGGCCGGCTGTGTCGCCGTCAGCCTTGGCGACATGCGGCGCATACTTCCATTGCTCCGAAAAGGTACGGTGCTTCGGGTTGTCTGAAATGTCGCTCGGGGTTAAAATCCCAATATTCTCCACTATATAGATTTTCGACCGGCGCTCCGCGCGAGCCAGGCCGGGACTTTTTCTTTCCGGATTTGAATCACACCTTCACTCCACCCACCATCCATCATCTGGAGACTCATCGTGATCACGCAACCGACAATTACGTTCAACGACGGCAATTCCATTCCGCAGGTCGGCCTCGGTGTCTGGCAGACGCCCGAAAACGTTGCCCCGATGGCGGTCAGCACGGCCTTGAAGGCCGGCTATCGCCATGTCGATACCGCAGCCATCTACGCCAATGAAGATGGCGTCGGCGAAGGCATGCGCCAGTCCGGCGTCGCCCGCAAGGATATCTTCCTGACCACCAAGCTCTGGAACGAGGCCCAGGGTTTCGATTCCACCCTCAAGGCCTTTGATGAAAGCCTGAAGCGGCTCGGTACTGACTATCTCGACCTCTATCTCATTCATTGGCCGTCGCCGCACCGCGACCGCTATCTCGACACCTGGAAGGCCTTCGTTCGCCTCAAGGAAGAAGGCCGCGCTCGCTCGATCGGCGTTTCCAACTTCGCTAAGGAACATCTCGACCGCATTATCGGCGAAACCGGCGTCACGCCCGTCCTCAACCAGATCGAGCTGCATCCGACCTTCCAGCAGAAGGCGCTGCGCGAAGTGCACGACAAGCTCGGCATCAAGACCGAGTCCTGGAGCCCGCTCGGCCAGGGCAAGCTCCTCACCAACGCCGCAATCGGCAAGGTCGCCGCCAAGCATGGCCGCACGCCGGCGCAGGTGATCATCCGCTGGCATATCGAAAACGGCCTGATCGTCATTCCGAAATCGGTCACGCCGAGCCGCATCGAGGAAAACCTTAAGGTCTTCGACTTCAAGCTCGATAGCGACGATCTGGCTGACATTGCCAAGCTCGATTCTGCCGGCGGCCGTATCGGCCCGGATCCGGTGACGGCAACGTTCTGATTCAATCCGTCGGATTGCATTGCTTTAGGAGGCTCGGAGTGAAAACTCCGGGCCTCTTTTGTATCGAGCAGGCTGCAATCGCCCTGGCGTCACGACGCCTCCTCGGAAAGTGCAGTGCGCTTCGCGATGGCGAAGCCGGTAAGCGCGACGACGAGTGCTGCGACGATCAGCAGGGCGGCGATCGCGAAGGTGATCTGCATGCCCATTGCAACGGCCTCGGAGCGTGCGATGGCGATGTTGGTGGTTCCCGATGCCAGCGTGAAGACCGCGCCCATCACGGATGCGCCGGTGATCAGTCCGAGGTTTCGCGACAGGCTCAGCATGGCCGAAATGACGCCGCGCTGTTCAGGACGGATATTGGTCATGATCGTGGTGTTGTTGGCTGCCTGAAACAGGGCATAGTTCGCCGTCACGAGGGCAAGCGGCCCGATATATCCAGCTGCACCGAACCTGCCCTGCAGCGCTGCTACCAGGAATAGGCCGATGATCATGGCGACGAGGCCGGTGATGGTCATGCGATGGGCGCCGAAGCGATCGACGATGCGGCCGGCCGGCACGCCTGTCAGAGCCGCCACCAGCGGGCCGGCGGACATCACCGCGCCGACATGGGCGGCATCGAGGCCGAGCGCGCGGGAGAGATAGAAGGGCCCGACCACCAGCGTCGCCATCATGACGGTCGAGACGAGGGTGCTCATGGCAAGGCCCGCGCTCAGCGCCGAATCGCGGAACATCGCGAGGCGCAGCAGGGGCGATTTCACTTTCGTCTCGGTAAAGGCGAAGAGCGCGGTGCCGAAGGCTGCGGCCAGCAGCAGGCCGATATTCACAGCACCGAAGCTGCCATGCCCCATCGTCATGGCGAGCGCATAGGCGGCAAGCGTCAAGGCAAACAACAGCGTGCCGATCGCATCCGGGCGTCCTTGAGCGGCTTTTCGATCCTGACGATCCGACGGCAGGAAGCGGGCGGCGAGAAGGAAATTCGCGATCCCGAGCGGCACATTGACCAGGAAGATGGTTTCCCAGCCGAAGCCGGCAATCAGGATGCCGCCGAGTGACGGACCGAGCGTGGTTCCGATGGCGGACATCGTGCCGAGGAGGCCCATGGCGCTGCCGGTTCTCTCCTTTGGTACCGTCTCGCCGACCATCGCCACCGTCAATGCCATCATCATGGCGGCGCCGAGGCCCTGCAAGGCTCTGGCAGCGATCAGCAGCCACAGCGTCGGTGCTATCCCGCAGAAGAGCGAGGCGAGGGTGAAGAGGGCTATTCCGGTCAGCAGCAGTCGGCGGCGACCGACGATATCGCCCAGCCGTCCGACGCTGACGATCAGTGCGGTAATCGCGAGCAGATAAGCGAGCACGATCCACTGCACTTGCTGGAAGGAAGCGCCGAAAGCCTCTGCCAGCGTCGGCAGGCCGACATTGGCGATGCTGGTATCGAGCGACGGCATCAGCATGGAGAGCGAGAGGCTGGCAAGCGCCCATCGGACCGAAGGTGCGGCTTTCATCCGCCCGGCTTTCGCCGGTTTTTCAATGATTGGCTT
Organism: Martinezella lusitana; assembly: GCF_016901135.1. GTDB lineage: Bacteria > Pseudomonadota > Alphaproteobacteria > Rhizobiales > Rhizobiaceae > Rhizobium > Rhizobium lusitanum_D. The sequence goes on from NZ_JAFEVL010000062.1 coordinate 204,168, forward strand.
CAACATGAGCTCCAGTTCTGGCGGTGTCTTAAAAGTCCCGGCAGAAAGGTAGCTGTTTGCGCGATATGGCGGAACGCGCAGCATTTGCACTTCATTCGTGCGTTTAACGCTATATCTCGGCGAAATCGTGCTATGGTCGCGTCATGTCGACGCCCGATCTCAACCTGCTTGTCACTCTCAATGTCCTGCTTGCGGAGGGCAGCGTCGCGCGCGCGGCCCGGCGATTGCGGCTGAGCCCGTCCGCCATGAGCCGGGCACTGGCGCGCCTGCGCGAGACGACGGGCGATCCGCTGCTGGTCAGGGCGGGCCGTGGGTTGGTGCCGACGCCGCGGGCGCTGGAGCTGCGCGAGCGTGTCGGCGAGCTCGTGCAGGAGGCGGAGGCGGCGTTGCGGCCCTCCGAGACGCTGAACCTGAAGCAGCTCGTCTGGACCTTCACATTGCGCACTCGTGAGGGCTTCGTGGAGAATTTCGGCCCGGATCTCATCGCTCGCATTGCAGAGCAGGCGCCCGGCGTGCGGCTCTATTTCACCCAGAAGCTGGACAAGGACAGCACGCCACTGCGCGACGGCACGATCGATCTCGAGACCGGCGTTGTCGGCGACGATACAGGACCGGAGCTTAGAACGCAGGCTTTGTTCCGGGACCGCTTTATCGGCGTGGTGCGAAGCGGCCACCCGCTGAGCGAAGGTGCGATGACGCCCGCGCGCTATGCCGCCGGCCAGCACATCCTTGTCTCACGGCGTGGCCTGAAGAAGGGGGAGATCGATGAGGCGCTGGAAGGGCTGGGACTGGAGCGGCAGATTGCAACCATCGTCGGCAGCTTTTCGGCGGCGCTGGCTTTGGCCCGCGCTTCCGACCTGATCGTCAGCGTGCCGGAGCGGTATACGGGCAATCTCAGGGCCGATATGCATAGTTTCGCGCTGCCGGTGCCGACGTCGGATGTGACGATTTCGCTGCTCTGGCATCCGCGAATGGACGCCGATCCGGCGCATCGCTGGCTGCGCGGCTGCATCCGCGATGTCTGCGCCGAGCGGCGTTCGGACCTGTCAGCGAGATTCGAAGCTGGCTAAATAATTCCGCAGCAGGACGTCGAGGGCAGCTCTTTCCTCTTGCGAGAGGGCAGAGACCAGGCGTGCCTGCGTTTCGACATGCGCCGTCACGGCAGCGTCAATGAGTTTAAAGCCTTCCGGGGTCAGGGAAATCAGGAAACTCCTGCCGTCGTTCGGGTTCTGGCTGCGGGCGACGAGGCCGGCCTTTTCGAGCTGATCGATGCGGTTGGTCATGGTGCCCGATGACACCATCATCGTATCCATCAGGTCGCTGGGGGAGAGGGTATAGGGCTCGCCCGAGCGGCGCAGGGTCGCCAGCATATCGAAGTTTGCCGAATTCAGGTCGAAGCGCGCGAAGGTCTTTTCCATCTCGCGCGAGAGATGGAGCGTGAGGTTGCGCATGCGCCCGAACAGGCCCATGGCGGCAGTGTCGAGATCGGGCCGCTCGCGGCGCCACTGGTCAAGAATCTTGTCGATGCGATCCATGTCAGAACATCGCCACGAATTTATCTTGACGTCAAGATATTTCGGTTTATCTTGAGGTCGAGATAAATTTGGGGCCAGGGCCATGAACCGTAATGTCGACCTTCTGCTGACAGCCATCGCGCCGGCGATCTGGGGCAGCACCTATCTGGTGACGACGCAGCTCCTGCCCGCCGGCTATCCGCTGACCGTCGCAACCCTGCGCGCTCTGCCGGCCGGGCTGCTGCTGCTCCTCATCGTACGGCGGCTTCCGCATGGGATCTGGTGGCTCAAGTCGCTCGTTCTCGGCGCGCTGAACTTCTCCATCTTCTGGTGGCTGCTGTTCATTTCGGCCTATCGGTTGCCGGGAGGCGTGGCGGCCACGGTCGGCGCGGTCCAGCCGCTGATCGTCATCGTGCTGGCGCGATTGCTGCTCGGCTCGCCGATCCGCAGCCTTTCGATCATCGCCGCCGTTGCGGGTATCGGCGGTGTCGCCCTGCTGATCCTCACGCCGAAGGCAACGCTCGATCCCATCGGTATTGCCGCTGGCATCGCTGGCGCCTTCTCTATGGCTGGTGGAACCGTGCTCAGCCGCCGCTGGCGGCCGGATGTTTCGCCGCTGACCTTCACGGCGTGGCAGCTGACGGCCGGAGGCGCATTGCTGCTGCCGTTCGCTCTCCTGCTCGAGCCGCCGCTTCCGCATCTGACCAGCGCCAATATCCTGGGCTTTGCCTATCTCGGGCTGATCGGCGCAGCACTCACCTATATCCTCTGGTTTCGCGGCCTCTCGCGGCTTGAGCCATCGGTAGTTTCGCCGCTCGGCTTCCTCAGCCCGACGACTGCTGTGATCTTGGGGTGGTGGGTGCTCGGCCAGCAGCTGAGCCCGATCCAGATCTTCGGCATCGTCGTCGTGCTCAGCAGTGTCTGGCTCAGCCAGCGGGCGCAGCAAGCCTCGCCGGCGCAAATTCCTTCTCCCCCCGGGGAGAAGGTGGCCCGAAGGGTCGGATGAGGGGGCCAATCGTCTCGAATCCATAGGCTTTCGTGCGTCTGCCATCCCCCTCATCCGCCTTCTGAGCTTGTCGAAGGGCGGCCCCCTACCGGGGTTGAGCCGCAGGTCTCAACCCGTCCTTCGGACCCCCGAGGGGAGAAGGGGTTTCCATGCAGCGACTTCATTTCCTATGCGATTGCCCTACCCACAAACGAAAAGGGCGGCCCAAGGCCGCCCTTTGTTATTCATGCTTCGAAGCGGATCAGTTCCACTCGCGGATATCGACGAAGTGGCCGGCGATCGCGGCGGCTGCGGCCATGGCCGGGGAGACCAGATGCGTGCGGCCCTTGAAGCCCTGCCGGCCTTCGAAGTTGCGGTTCGAAGTGGATGCGCAGCGCTCGCCCGGCTTCAGGCGGTCGTCGTTCATGGCAAGACACATGGAACAGCCGGGCTCGCGCCAGTCGAAGCCGGCGGCCTTGAAGATCTTGTCGAGGCCTTCGGCTTCCGCCTGCTCCTTCACGAGGCCGGAGCCCGGAACGATCATGGCGTCGACCGTCGAAGCCACCGTCTTGCCTTCGACGACCTTGGCGACGGCGCGCAGGTCTTCGATGCGGCCGTTGGTGCAGGAGCCGATGAAGACGCGGTCGAGCGTGATGTCGGTCATCTTCGTGCCCGGCTTCAGGCCCATATAGTCGAGGGCGCGCCACTTGGAGGTGCGCTTGTTCTCGTCCTGGATCTCGTCCGGGTTCGGGACGATGCCCTGGACGGAGACGACGTCTTCCGGCGAGGAGCCCCAGGAAACGATCGGCGGCAGGGCAGCAGCGTCGAGCGTGACGATGCGGTCGTAATGCGCGCCTTCGTCCGATGTCAGCGTCTTCCAGTAGGCGATCGCCTGTTCCAGCGCTTCACCCTTCGGCGCGCGCGGCTTGCCCTTGATGTATTCGAAGGTGATCTCGTCCGGTGCGATCAGGCCGGCGCGAGCACCGCCCTCGATCGACATGTTGCAGATGGTCATGCGGCCTTCCATCGACAGCGCGCGAATGGCTTCGCCGGCATATTCGATGACGTAGCCGGTGCCGCCGGCGGTGCCGATCTCGCCGATGATGGCGAGGATGATGTCCTTGGCGGTGACGCCTGGTGGCAGCTGGCCGTTGACCTGCACCAGCATGTTCTTGGCCTTCTTCTGGATCAGCGTCTGGGTTGCCAGAACGTGTTCCACTTCAGACGTGCCGATGCCGTGCGCCAGCGAGCCGAAGGCACCATGCGTCGAGGTGTGGCTGTCGCCGCAGACGATGGTCATGCCGGGCAAGGTGAAGCCCTGCTCGGGGCCGATGATGTGGACGATGCCCTGGCGCTTGTCGTTTTCGGAGTAGTATTCCACGCCGAATTCGGCGGCGTTCTTGGCAAGCGCCTCGACCTGGATGCGGCTTTCCTCATTCTTGATGCCGAGGTGGCGATCGGGCGAGGTCGGAACGTTGTGGTCGACGACAGCAAGCGTCTTTTGCGGCGCGTGAACCTTGCGACCGGTCATGCGCAGGCCTTCGAATGCCTGCGGCGACGTCACCTCATGAACGAGATGGCGGTCGATATAAAGAAGACAGGTGCCGTCGTCTTGCGCGTCGACGAGATGATCATCCCAGATTTTGTCGTAAAGTGTGCGTGGAGCGCTCATGGCTACAGATCCATATTGGCAGTGTCGAAAAAGGGGGTGACGGATCAGGACCGCCGGCCTCGGGTGTGATCAGCGAAGTCGGCTGTTGAGCGCGCCCGAAATCATCGCAAAGAAGCGTGCCGGCAGGCGCTTGTGGTCCTGCAGCACGAAAGCCGTGACGTAGCGCCCGTCTTTGCTCATGATCCTAGTCATGGCGTTGCTCATATCAATTTTCTGAAGTCTCGGCAATGGTGACGATGGGGTGGTATTGGGGGCTGACGTTTGGCCGCAGGCGCTACACCTGTACGTCGGGCGGCTGACCCACGCTAAGAGGGCGGAAGGCGGACCGGTCCGCACCGGTCCGCCGCCGCATCCAGGATTCCAGCTGCCGTAGCAGCAGCGAGAGGCCGATCGTTATCAGCAGATAGATGAAGGCGAGGATCGACAGCGTTTCGAAGTAGCGGAAGTTGGCCGAGTAGTAGAGCTTGGCGAGCTGGCTGATGTCGGCGACCCCCAGCACGGAAACCAGCGAGCTATCCTTGACCATGGCGATGAAATCGTTCGACAGCGGCGGCAGGATGACGCGGATCGCCTGCGGGAAGACGACGAGCCTGAAGCGCTGGAAGCGGGTGAGCCCCAGCGCCTTCGCCGCCTCGATCTGGCCCTGGTCGACCGCCTGGATGCCAGCGCGGAAAATCTCGGCGATGAAGGAGGAATAGCCGATCATCAGCGCGATGATGGTGCGCCAGACAAACGGCACGTCGCGCACGACAAGCGGATTTGTCCAGCCGGTGGAGATCAGCGGCGACGTCAAGACATTGTAGATGGCCACGAAGGCCGGCGTGCCGACGAAGGCAACATAGGAGAGCAGCACCAGCATCGGGATGCCGCGCACGATCTCGATATAGAAGCGGGCGACCTGCCTGAGCACGAGGAAGTCCGACAGGCCGAGTAAGGCGAGGCCGAGACCGAAGAGCATGGCGAGCGTGAAGGCCACCAGTGTCACGAAAATTGTGACACTGACGCCATTGAGCAAAAGAGAGAAGATCTGGGCGTAGAGGCCGTTCGCGGCGATTGCGATGGAGACGACGACGCCGAGAACGACGAGTGCGATCAACCACCAGGGAAAGTCATCCTTGCCTTGGTGCCCGCCCGGGCCTGCGAGCAGGGCCATCAGAGCGGGCTTCCCATATGTCGATCAGCTAATTTCATTGGCCCATCTTGTAGTCGAGGAACCACTTCTTGTTCAGCGCTTCGAGTGTGCCGTCGGCCTTGAGGCTGGCGATGGCGGCATTGATCGGAGCGACGAGGTCGGAACCCTTCTGGAAGATGAAGCCGAAATCCTCTGTACCGAGCGGCCCGCCAATCAGCTTCAGGCCCCCGTTGGAAGCATCGACATAGCCCTTGCCGGCTGTGCCGTCGGTCAGCACTAGATCGACGTCGCCGGTCTTCAGCGCCTGTACGGTCGCGCCGAAGGTTTCGAAGGTCTTGATGCGCGGGTTCTGCTCGTTGCCGTCGAGAACTTCATAGACTGCAGTGTAGAAGGGGGTCGTGCCCGGCTGCGCGCCGATCAGGCCGTCCTTGAAAGCGCCGAAGCTCTTGGCATCGGTGAAGCGCTTCTCGTCGCCACGCACCAGCATGAACTGCTGCGAGCGCATGTAGGGATCGGAGAAGTCGACCTTCTGCTTGCGGTCTTCCTTGATGGTGATGCCGGTCATGCCGATGTTGTACTGGCCTTCCGAGACGGCCTGGATCATCGCGTCCCAGCTGGTGTTCTGGTATTCGACCTTGAAGTTCAGCCGCTTGGCGATCTCGTTCATCGCGTCATATTCCCAGCCGATCGCCTTGCCGGACTTGGGATCAACGAATTGCAGCGGCGGATAGGCATTCTCGGTGACGACGACGACGGTCTTGCCGTTAAGGTTCGGCAGGTCGGCGGCGAAGGAAGCGAAAGGTGCAAGCACGAGGGCGCTGAGGCCCAGAAGGAACGAGCGACGGAATGCCATGGAAATCTCCCCGGTTAGCGCGCGGAAAAGTGTCATATTTGGAAAGCAGATGGCAAGGCCATTGCCATTGCCACGATCATAAAAGCGGAAAAGTAACTCTAAAATAAGCGGGTGGCGGCGGAATTTTCTTTCTGCCCAGCTGTATTCGGCAGGCAGCAAAAAGGCGACCCGAAGGCCGCCTTTAAGCGTAGCGATCCGGATGGATCGAAATTTACTCGGCTGCCGGCTCTGCGGCGGCAGCAGCTGCTGCTGCATCGGCCGCTGCCTTTGCTTCGGCTGCTGCTTTTGCTTCAGCGGCTTCGGCGGCTGCCTTCTCGGCTGCGAGAGCCTGGGCTGCTGCAACCTTCTCGGCTTCGATACGAGCCTTTTCATCGGCGAAAGCCTGACGCTCGGCGTCGTTGAGCTTGCGGGCGCGGGTGCCGGTGTTCTCGACGATACGAGCAGCCTTGCCGCGCAGGTCGCGCAGGTAGTAGAGCTTGGCGCGACGGACCTTACCGCGGCGAACGATTTCGACGCTTTCGATCATCGGCGAGTAAACCGGGAATACGCGCTCGACGCCTTCGCCGTAGGAGATCTTGCGGACCGTGAAGTTTTCCTGCAGGCCGCCGCCGGAGCGAGCAATGCAGACGCCTTCATAGGCCTGAACGCGGGTACGGTTGCCTTCCGTGACCTTCACGTTGACGCGGACGGTGTCGCCGGCGGAAAATTCGGGAAGCGTGCGCTTGGCTTCGATCTTGGCAGCCTGTTCGGCTTCCAACTGCTGAATGATGTTCATATTATCAACCTCGTTGTTGCTTCAACAGCCAGAGCGCCCTGAGCGATCTATCCTTGGTCGGACCTTAAAGGTCTCGCCTCGAATATATGCCTGTGAAGGCAGGGGCGAATACGTCTGCTTTTCTTTGGTGGTTGATGGGAAATTTCCCATACCCGGCGCGCACATATCCTATTGTCACAGCTTTGTCACCCCTTGGCGGCGAATTTGTTGCAGCGCAAGCGGCTTTCAATGGCGGTTTGTGGTCCGCCGCCACCCCCGGATGTCGTTCAGGCTTTCTTCGGCTTTTTCAGCGTCGATATATTCAGTGCAGCCGCCGCACGAACGAGTGCCTTCAGCGCCTCCTCATCGATAGCTTCGTTCTCGCGGATATCGATGGCCCGTCTCGTATTGCCTTCGAGGCTGGAGTTGAAGAGGCCAGAAGGGTCTTCCAGCGAAGCGCCCTTGGCGAAGGTCAATTTCACGACACTCTTGTAGGTCTCGCCGGTGCAGATGATCCCGCCGTCCGACCAGACGGGAACGCCCCGCCATTTCCATTCCTCGACCACATCGGGATCGGCCTGCCTGATGAGGGCCCGGACCCGGGCGAGCGTTTCACCACGCCAGTCGCCCAGTTCCTGAATTCTCTCGTCTATCAGTTGAGAGGGAAAGGCTCCCTGCTCAGCCTCTGTTGCGCCGTTCTTCGCCATCCCTATTGTCCTCCTCGCTATTGCGGCATCCTGCCCCATTGCTTCTTTATCGCCGGATCGCGCCTGCCACCATCAAAATCCCTGATGGTCCCGCACCTTGAGAGCCAAAGCCTGCAGCTCTCTGATTTGATCATTTGTCAGAACGCGCTTCGGTATGATCCTATAGAGGCGCTGGGATTCATAGAGCAGGATGCAGTGGCGATCCTGCCGTGCCTTCAGGAAATCGCTCCATTGCAAGCGTGCTTCGCCGAAATCACTCCAGAGATGAACACCGCTCTCGGTCCACGAAAAATGAAGGGGTTTCTGTAGCGTTTTTTGCTCCCTGAAGGTTCGTCTCGCCGTTCGTCCGCCGAACGTATAGACGATCAGAAAGGGGATGCCGGTGATCGCAACAGGCGCGAGGATCGCAAAACTCAAGATGGACACGAATGCGTCGTTCGGATCGACCAAACCGGCCACGAGAATTCCATAGGCCACCACCGCCAGGACCCATGTGATCGCGAGACGGATGAATCCAGGCCTGCTCCGAAGATGTTGCCGAAAATGCAGGCGGAGCGCGTGCATCAGATCTTGTGGCTCCAGCTGAAAGAAAATATTCGTTTGTTTTTCATCATCATGCTTGAGCTCAGACATAAGTTTCCTCGATCGCAATGATGCGGACGTCCGTCAGGGGGATCCGAGATTGGGGCGCAATTCCCTGACGATAGTTTCCAGGTTCTTTGGCGTTACCTGCCAGCGCCGAGTGTCGTCATATTCGAAATCGGCATTTGATCATCAGGTCGTTCACGGACCAAAAATGGCAGCTTTCAGCTATTTCTCCAATAGGTCCGACCGGCGTTCCCTGGTCAGTCGTTCGGCCTCTTCCCTCTGCCATTTGGCGATGGCGGCATGGTTGCCCGAGGTGAGCACCGCGGGGATCTCGCGGTCTTCCCAAATCTGCGGGCGGGTATAGTGCGGATGTTCCAGCAGGCCGCTCTCGAAGCTTTCGTTGAGGCCGGATAGGTCGTTGCCCATGACGCCGGGCAGGATGCGGACGATGGCGTCGAGCAGGATCAGCGCGGCCGGCTCGCCGCCGGACAGGATGTAGTCGCCGATCGACACTTCCTCCAGGCCGCGGCCGTCGATCACCCGCTGGTCGACGCCTTCGAAGCGGCCGCAGACGATGATGACGCCGTCGCCGACGGCCAGCTCGCGCACGCGCTTCTGCGTCAGCGGCGCCCCGCGCGGGCTCATCAGCAGACGCGGGCGGCTGTCGTTTTCGCTGGCATGGTCGATGGCGCGGGCAAGCACATCCGGTTTCAGCACCATGCCGGCGCCGCCGCCGGCCGGCGTGTCATCGACGGTGCGATGCCTGTCGGTCGCGAAATCGCGGATTTGCACGGTGTCCAGCGCCCATTGCCCGCGCTCCATCGCCTTGCCGGCAAGGGACGTGCCGAGATGGCCGGGAAACATCTCGGGATAAAGCGTCAGGATGGTCGCCCGGAAACTCATGGCGCGGTCACTTCCCAATCAGGATTATTTCTTTGTCTCGCCTTCCGGCTTCGGCGGTTTCGGCGGCTTGCCGATAAGGTCGTCCGGGTTGTCGATCAGGCCGGCGGCCAACGGATCGATCAGGATCTTGCCGCCTTCGAGATCGATTTCGAGGACGGCCGTTTCGGAGAAGGGGATCAGGACCGGACGCTTGCCGGGCCCCTTCAGCTCCAGAAGGTCGCCGGCGCCGAAATCATAGACGCCGCTGACCGTGCCGTAGCCGGTGCCCTTGTCGTCGACGGCTTCCAGCCCTTCGAGGTCGGTGTAGAAGAATTCGTCATCATCAAGCTCGTCATCCGGCAGGTTGTCGCGCTCGATATAGAGCTCCAGCCCGTTCAGCGCCTCGGCGGCGTCGCGGTCATTGACGCCGCGGAAGCGTACCACCACCACGTTCTTGGCTTCACGGATTTCCAGAACCTCGAAGCTGCGGCCGTCCATGCTGTGCAGGTGGCCGTAGTCGCCAAGCGCTGCGGGATCCGACGTATAGGCGCGCGCGCGCACCTCGCCTTTAAGGCCCTGTGCCGCGCCGATGGTCGCCATCAATACCGGGTTTTGCAGTTTCGTCATGCTCTCTTCGCCGATTGCCGGGATCACTGCATAATTCCTTAAATCGGAATCGATTTAAGGACAAAATTATGCAGCAGATCTAAAGTGCTACAGCGACCTTTGCGCGTCACATGTGACGCGCGCCGCTGTAGTTGCGTTCTCTCATAAGATGAACATCCGCCGATGGGAAATGAAAAACGGGCGGCATGTCGCCATGCCGCCCGTTTTTCGATGATTGCAAGGGCCGATTATTCGGCAGCGGCGGCGTCAGCAGCCTTCTGTGCCTTTTCGGCAGCGCGTTCCTGAGCCTTCTTGCCCGGCTTTGCCTTTTCCGGGTTGCTCTTGACGTCGCGCGTTGCAACGCCGGCTTCGGCGAGGAAGCGCAGAACGCGGTCGGTCGGCTGAGCGCCGTTGTCGAGCCAATGCTTGATGCGGTCGGCGTCGAGCTCAACGCGCTTGGCGTCGTCCTTGGCGAGCATCGGGTTCCAGGAACCGACCTTCTCCAGGAAGCGGCCATCGCGCGGCGAACGGGCGTCGGCTACGACAACGTGGTAGTACGGGCGCTTCTTGGAACCACCGCGGGCGAGACGAATTTTCAGTGCCATGTTTCTTACTCCTTAGGCTTTTTGTGACCGCTTGATTTTGGCGGCGTGTTTATTTGCTGTTGCTGTTTTTGTGTGTTGCATGATCTCTTCCGAAATCCGCTTCACACGTTTCGGGATCATGCTTTGAGATCAGCAGCGATCTGTTCATGATGCCGGATGACTTCCTTGATGACGAAGTTCAGGAACTTCTCGGCGAAATCCGGGTCCAGATTGGCGTCCTTTGCTAGGCGGCGCAGGCGTTCGATCTGGAATTCCTCGCGCGCCGGGTCGGCCGGCGGCAGATTGTACTTGGCCTTCAGCACGCCGACCTCTTTGGTGCAGCGGAAGCGTTCGGCCAGCATGTGCACCAGTGCAGCATCGATATTGTCGATCGACTGGCGGTAGTTGCCCAATTGGGCCTTGACGTCTGGATCAATCATGGGGGTCAACGATCCTTCTCACTTCTTCTTCGGTAAACCGGGCAGGCCGGGGAACCCGCCGCCGAGGCCTGGCAGCTTGGCGCCGCCGAGACCGGGCAATCCGCCACCGCCAAGGCCGGGCATGCCGCCGGGGCGGCCTAGGCCCGCGGCTTCGGCCTGTTTCTGCAGGGCTTCGAGCTGCTTGGGATCCATGTTCGACAGGTCGGGCATGCCGCCCATACCGCCGCCGCCGAGGCCCATCTTGCCGGCGAGGCCGCCCATCAGCTGCTTCATCATGCCGCCTTTGCCCTTGCCGCCCATCATCTTCATCATGTCCGCCATCTGGCGGTGCATCTTCAGAAGCTTGTTGATGTCGGAGGCGTCAGTGCCGGAGCCGCTAGCGATGCGCTTCTTGCGGGAATGTTTCAGAAGATCCGGATTGGCGCGCTCGGCCTTGGTCATCGAGGAGATGATGGCGAGTTGGCGGCCGAAAAGCTTGTCGTTGAGGCCGGCGGCGGCCATCTTGTCCTTCATGCCGGCCATGCCGGGCATCATGCCCATGATGCCGCCCATGCCGCCCATCTTCTGCATCTGGCCGAGCTGATCGGCAAGGTCGTTCAGGTCGAACTTGCCCTTGGCCATCTTGGCGGCCATGGCGGCCGCCTTTTCGGCGTCGATGTTTTCAGCAGCCTTCTCGACCAGCGAGACGATATCGCCCATGCCGAGGATGCGGTCGGCGATACGGCGGGGGTGGAACTCCTCCAGCTCGCCCATCTTTTCGCCGACGCCGATCAGCTTGATCGGCTTGCCGGTCACGGCGCGCATCGAAAGGGCGGCACCGCCACGGCCGTCGCCGTCCATGCGGGTCAGCACCAGGCCGGTAATGCCGACGCGGTCGTCGAAATTGCGGGCGAGGTTGACGGCGTCCTGACCGGTCAAGCTGTCGGCAACCAGCAGGATTTCGTGCGGGTTCGACCGCTTCTTGATATCCGCCATCTCGACCATGAGCGGCTCGTCGATATGCGTGCGGCCGGCGGTATCGAGGATGACGACGTCATGGCCGCCGAGCTTGGCGGCTTGCACGGCGCGCGCGGCAATATCGGTCGGCGACTGGCCGGCGATGATGGGCAGCGTATCGATGCCGGCCTGGACGCCGAGCTGGCGCAACTGCTCCTGCGCTGCCGGACGGCGCGTGTCGAGCGAGGCCATCAGGACCTTCTTGCGGTCGCGGCTGGTCAGGCGGTGGGCGATCTTCGCCGACGTGGTGGTCTTGCCCGAGCCCTGTAGACCGACCATCATGACGACGACCGGGGCCGGCGCGTTGAGGTCGATGCCCACGCCTTCGCCGCCGAGCATTTCGATCAGCTCGTCATGGACGATCTTGACGACCATCTGGCCGGGCTTGATCGACTTCAGGATCCCGGCGCCGACGGCCTTCTCGCGGACTCGGTCGGTAAAGGAGCGCACGACATCAAGCGCCACGTCGGCTTCGAGAAGCGCGCGGCGAACCTCGCGGAGTGCTGCGGAAACATCAGCTTCCGAAAGCGCGCCGCGGCCTGTCAGTCCATTCAGAATGGAACCAAGACGGTCCTGGAGGTTTTCAAACATCAATTCTTCCTTATCGATCGCTCTGGGCTTTAGATTTGCGCCTATTCCTTATCTTCCTCGGCTTTGCCTCGAAAGGGAGATGCGCGGGTCCTCGCCCGAAAACGTCGTGCTTTTCCATGACGAAAACAAGACGCAAAGCCAAAAAGCACCCGAGGGCGCGTCGCGCTGTCGGGTGTTGACCTCCGGGATCTCTTTATACCTTTATGGGTCCCGGTCGGTGGCTCGGAGGCTTGTGCTCGTCGCAGATTGCGGGCGATAAACAGGAAAAGGCTGCCAAAGTCAACCCGAGGCGGTGGAAATGCCTGGGATGCATGCCCAATATCGCTATATGAACGTCGTTTTACCGCCAATACGCTCCTCTAATTATTGTATTGATCCCCGCCAAGCCATGATTCCCCGAGACAGATCTGAATGAACGATGCAGCCCTGACCAATCTTCTTGCCGCCTGCCGCAGCTATGCCGGCGGCCGGGTCGACGCGCGGTTCAACGCGGCGGCGCAGGCCTTTTATGCCGGAGCCAAGCTGCAGCCGAAAATCGTCACGAGGGCAGCGCGCGAGTTGCGCAGCCTGCCGCCTCCTGGGGCCGCGATCCTGGCCAACATGCTTGGCACCATCGTCGAGACCGGCGGTTCCGCCGAGCGCAGCGGTCCTGCCGTGTGGGAGCTTTTTACGGCCTGGCTGCCGCAGATCCATCGCGGCTTTGCAGGCCGCAAGGAGCTGAGCCCGAAGCAACAGCAACTGCTCGAAGCCTTCCAATTGCTCGGCCAGTCGGTCGTGTCTCACCTTGCCTCGATGCCGGAGGAGCGCAAGCTCGCCGCCGGCAATGCCGGCCTGATGGCGCAGCTTGCCGAGCTGCAGGATTATACGCCGGGTGCCGCCTGGGTCCGCCAGATGCTTCTGAGCCGTAGCGACGGTCTTGTGGTTTTGCATGTGCCGAGCCGCCGAGGCTTCCGCCTGCGCTATGAGAACATCGTCAATTGCTTTCATCTGTTCACGCTGATCCAGGCAGCGTTTGGCGAGACCTTGCCGGGCGGCCGCGCGCCTAACCGGTTCATCATCGACATGGCGCGTTGCGTAACCGTGGTGGAAGACGGTAACGACGAGCCCTGGTGGCGCTATGAGACAGTGCAGGCCGATCAGTCCGGCACTGTCGAGATATCAGGCGAAGCGTCCGTCGATACCATCACCCGCATCGACGGCATGCCGGTCATCCTGCTTTCGCCCTCCGTCGAAGGCGCCGCGTTCTGGGACACGAGCTTCTTCACGCCGCAGCTTTTCGCCATGCCGGCCAATGTCGTGCTTGAGCGAACGCTGACGGCGCGCGAGGTCGAGGAGTTGTTGGCGAAGGCCGGCTTGTCTGGCGAAGGGGAAATGATGGGCGAGCAAGGAGCGGACAGGCCATGACAAGCGCATCCGGCTCCGGCAAGAAAAAGAACCCCTATTATCAAGGCCCGGCTTCCGACCATTTCGATGGTCTGCGCTTCTTCAATCCCGGCGGTGTCGGGCCGGGAAGTTCGCTTGATCTGCTGAAATGGCAGTTCGCGGGCGGACGGGTGCGCTGGCCCAATCCGGTCATCAGCGCCTTTCCCCCGGCAAAGCCAGACCGGCATGTGTTCGGCGAGCAGATGCGGGTGACCATGGTCGGGCATGCGTCGATGCTGGTGCAGGTCCCTGGGCTGAACATCCTGACGGACCCGGTCTGGTCCGAGCGCGTCAGTCCGTTCCGCTCGATCGGGCCGAAGCGCGTGGTGCCGCCCGGCATCCGTTTCGAGGACCTGCCGCCCATCGACCTCGTACTGGTCTCGCACAATCACTACGACCACCTCGATCTCGCCACGCTCACGCGCCTGCAGGCGGCGCACCGGCCGAAGATCGTCACGCCGCTCGGCAACGACGCGATCATTCGCCGCGCCGTGCCCGACGCCGAAATCGTTGTCGTCGATTGGGGCGATCGCATCGCTGTCAACGGCGGGGCGACCATCGATGCCGAGCCCTGCCACCACTGGTCGGCGCGAGGGATGGGCGACCGGCGCATGGCGCTGTGGGCCGCTTTCGTGCTCACGACGCCGGCTGGCAAGATCTACCATGTCGGCGACACAGGCTTTCACGACGGCATTAACTACGAGGCCGTCAGGCAGAAACATGGCGGCTTCCGCCTCGCCATTCTGCCTTTCGGCGCCTATGAGCCGCGCTGGTTCATGAAGGGCCAGCACCAGAACCCTGAAGAGGCGGTCAAGGGCATGAAGCTCTGCAACGCCGCCTATGTCGCCGGGCATCATTTCGCGACATTCCAGCTGACGGACGAGGGGATTGATGAGCCGGTCCACGCGTTGGACGCGGCGCTGAAGGCCGAAGGCGTGGAGCCGGACCGGTTTCGGCCGCTGAGGGCAGGCGAAGTGTTCGACGTGCCGGTCGTCTGAAGGACGCCGCTCGTCCGGGCCGAAAACTCCTTCTCCCCGAGGGGAGAAGGGGTTGCGCGCGGAAGCCTTGTGGGCGCCGAGCTTACTGATTGATCTCAGGCTCGACGAGCTTTGCCAGGTTGCGCAGCGATTCCTGCCAGCCGAGATAGCAGGCTTCGGGCGGAATGACATCGGGTATGCCGGCCTGGGTTATATTCACTTCGGTCCCGACCAGGACCTTCTTCAACGACACGGTCACTTCCATTTCGCCCGGCAGGTTCGGATCGTCGAACTTGTCGGTATAGCGCACCAGTTCGCCTGGGACGAGCTCGCGAAATTCGCCACCGAAGGCGTGGCTTTGGCTCGTCGTAAAGTTGCGGAACGACATCTTGAAGGTGCCGCCGACTGTCGGTTCGAAGTGGTGTACGGTGCAGGCAAAGCCGTTCGGCGGGAGCCATTTGGCGAGCGCGTCCGCCTCGAGGAATGCGCGATAGACCTTCTCCGGGCTGGTTGCCAGGACGCGGTGCAGGCGTATGGTATTCGGCATGGTTATGATCCTTCTAAATTGACGGATTGGACGACCCTAGGACGGGTGAGGCTTCAGCAATCCGACACTGGAGCGATCTTTTCTCGAAATTAATCGCGCCAGGCTTCATACGGCAAGGTTTTTTGACCGAGATCAGGCAGAGCGCCGCTTTGTCCGCCAATGGTAATCTGGGACGATGCCGCCCGCTGAGGGCAGGGGAAGTGTGCGAAGTGTCGGCTGTATAAGAAACAGCCGCTGCGTCCCGCTATGGCTGGGTATGGGCAATCGCAAAGTATTATTGCGCCGTTGGGCATTTGTCGCGCCAACAGGCGAGCTGTCCGTTTGGTGCTCGCGGGAGGAGGAGCATGTTGGCGGCGGGAAAAATTCCCGCCGCCTTTGTCTGGATCGACGCGCGCGAGCGCTGTAAGGTGCGATGGACCTTTAAGGTCAAACGAGCACAGCGGCTCGGTCCGTCACGTCAGTGATTTTTATTCGGTCCTTTTCCAGTGGCGAAGCTGCAGGTCTTTACCTTGCAGCTCGGATCGTCGCTGGTTGGCACGCTGGCGCTGGTCATCGATCCCTGTCCGAGGCATGACATCGAATTGGATACATAGCGATTGTACATCAGACTGCCTGGCTGGTGTGAGGGGTACTTCAGTACGATCGAGCCTTCACTCGCAATTTTTTCGTGAATGGATGCACAAGTCATCGATTTCGAGTTGTACATGGGTCCGGCCATCGCGTTTGTGGAAATCATTCCAATTGCCGCGAGCATAATGATCTTCTTCATGGGCTTTCCTTTAAATCGGTTCCGGCACTCAGCTGTCACTTGCCGAGCGAGATTGAACTTTCGTTCGTCTCGTGCCTGCTTCCGCACCGCTCTTGTCAGTGGGCGCGGTCTGAACAAAATCTTGATTCGACGGCCGAGCGGAGAACAAGGCTCCGATAATTCCACGGAGCCTTTATTCTCTGATCGAAGGTCAAACCAAATCAGCTGGTATTAGAACGTGCGCTCAAAGCGAAGAATGCCGGAGACGGTATCGTCCTTGGCATAGTCATAGTGAACGTAGGTCAATTCCGGTTCGACCAGCAGGTTCTTGACCGGGTTGAACTTGACGTTCGTCGTCGCTTCGAAAATCTTCGAGTCGGTGTAGGCGAGCTGGAGGTTCCACTTCAGCTTGTCGTTGATCGGAACGCCAACACCGCCCCAAACCGCCCAGTCGCCCCAGCCGCATTTCGAGCCATTGACAACGCCTGCAGGCGAGGTGCAAGCCGAGACGTTCTGGTTCGAGCCGGCATATTGGTTGAGCTTGCTGCCGTCGGTATTGTAGCCACCCATCAGGAAGGCCGTGAGGAAACCGAAGTCCGCGTCGATACGAGCCTTGATGGCGCCTTCTTCGACGATGGAGTCATAACCACCAACGACCTTGAAGCCGAACATGCCGGCCTTGTAGCCGAGACCAGCAACGACGTTAGGGGCGTAATGGTCAGCCTCGGACAATTGCCACGCGCCGCCATAAGCAGTGCTGGTGGATCCGGAGTTGCTGTCTTCCACCGAGATAACGCCGGTGAAACCCGTGCCGCTATCGTAGTTGTAGGTCAGCTGGTTGAGTTCGTAAGGGCCGTCATAGATCACGTCGTCGTTGATGACATCGCCGGCATATCCAACGAACTGGTTATACTGCGAGTCCGTCTTACCAACGGTGAAGCCGCCGAGGCTGATGTAGGACCACAGCAGGTTCGTGCTGGTGGAGCCGCCGTCGTTCCAGTCCCAACGGACGATGGTTTCCGTCTTCAACGGACCGTATTCGGTGTCGGTCGCGGTGTTGACGTTGAGTTCGGCGCGGGTGTGCCACTTCGTGCCGATCGTGCTTGTGCGATTATAGGGATCGTACCACTGACCTTCGGTACGAACCTTGCCGCCGACCCTGAGGCAGGTTTCCGTGCCTGGGATGAAGAAGTAGCCAGCACCGAATGCATCGCAGATGCGGACGTATTCGAGCGGCTCCGGCTCAGCAGCAACGATGGCGTCGGCTGCATGAGCGCCGGATACTGCTGCCAAGGCAGCAGCGGAGCCGAGAAGAAGGCTCTTGATGTTCATAGTAACTCCGTTCCTGATATGAAATTGAGCCATGAGCGAACCATAAAGGCCCGTTCAAGATTCTGTTCATCAACCCCGAAGCGCTACCATTCCCACGCGGCGAGGATTGCATCCACGGTCTTTCTTTTACAAGGACGCTGCCATACTCGACGATATATATGTCAGCAGTATATGAGCCTGTGTTGCTGAAACATCGCACCACCGGCTCGAATCTCTGGCCAAAAAGCCAGCGCAGCGGATCACTTTGGTAGCCGGCTAATCATGGTTCCGCCTTAGGCCTCCCTGAAGAACGGTGAGGCGCATTACGGCCGTTCTTGGAACGGGGTGCGCGAAGGCTCTGGGCGAAGGAGCGCAAATGGCAACTTTGCATTGGCAATCGCCAAGTGGCCGTCACCAGATCAGCCGATCCATACCATTCCCGTAGATATTAGGGAGCCGGGTCCTCGGCGACTTCGCGGTCTAGGTTTTCGTTGAGCCGCTGCAGCAGCGACACGAGGGTCGCGACGTCATCCTGCGAGAAGCCTGCAAGAACGCGCGTGCTATTTGCATGCAGGGCTTCACGGGCGGCCGGAAGTTTCGCCTTCGCGGCCTCCGTCAGAGAAACCAGAGAGCTTCGACCGTCCTTGGGATCCGGTGTGCGGTGGATAAGGCCGTCGCGTTCCATGCGTGCGAGCATCTGGGTCATCGACGGCTGCTCGATCCTGGCGAAATGCGCGAGTTCCTTCTGGGACATCGCTGCGCCGTCGCGCAAGAGATAGAGAACCGGCATCTGCGCAATGTTAAAGCCGAAGGCCTTCACCCGTCGCTCGCCGAGGCGCGCGATGGCGCGTGCGGCCATGTTGATCAATGGCGCAGGCGTCGAGAAAAGTTTCCATTCATCCATTTTCTCTGCTCCCACTTGCATAGGCACCTAAGTAGATTTATATAGGTACCTAATTAAACCATTCAAAGGATGAAGTCCATGAAAGAAATACCACGCATTGCCATCATCGGCGCCGGGCCGGCGGGCCTGACGCTCGCTCGCATACTATATGCCGGCGGTGTCGAGGCGACGGTGTTTGAGCGCGACCCCGATGCTCAATTCCGGCCGCAGGGAGGCACGCTCGATCTCCATCTGGAAACGGGCCAGTTCGCCTTGAGGCGCGCCGGCCTGGAAGCCGAATTTACGAGGATGGCCCGTTACGACGATCAAGGTAGCCGGCTATATAACGGGGACGGCACTCTGCTCCTTGCAGACGACGAGGCCGCCGATGGCGAACGGCCGGAGGTCGACAGAACGGCGTTGAGGGACGCGCTTCTCGCCTCGCTGCCCGCCGACGCAATCCGATGGGGCAAGGCGCTGCGCGAGGTTCGCCCGCGTGAGGATGGCAGCTATGACCTGATTTTCGGAGATGAAACGGCCGGCCCCTTTGATCTTGTCGTCGGCGCTGATGGCGCCTGGTCGAAAGTGCGCCCTCTCGTATCGCGCTATGCGCCGCAATATTCCGGACTCACCTTCGTAGAATTCGGGATCGACGATGTCGATCGGCTGCATCCGCAATTGTCTGAGCTCGTCGGCCGCGGCAAGATCGGCGTCGAGAGCGGCGCTCGCTCCATGATCGTTCAGCGCAACGCCAATGCGCATCTGCGCGGTTACGCGATTTTCCGCGTGCCATCCGACTGGGCGGAGCAGACCTTCGATTTCGCCAGGCCCGCCATCGCCCGCGAACGGCTTGCTCGTGAATTCGAGGGTTGGGCACCGCAGTTCCTCGATCTCATCAGAGCCAGCAACGACAATCTGCGCGCGCGGCAGATCTGCGCGCTGCCGGTCGGCCACTATTGGCAGAACCGCATTGGAATTACGCTTATCGGCGACGCGGCGCATGTGATGTCGCCCTTCGGTGGTGAAGGCGTCAATGCCGCGATGCGTGATGCGGCGGAACTCGCGGATTATCTCCTGCAGCTTCATGACTGGCGTGAGGCAGTGCGCCGTTATGAGGAGGAGATGTTCGTCCGCGTCGCCGGTCCGGCGGCGGATGCCGCGGAAGCCGCGGCGACCGAACTATCGCATCTGGGTACCGAACTGACGCTGATGCATCTGAGAAGCCATATGACGGATCGCGAGCAAACCACATCGGCCGCATAGAGCTGGATCGCGGGACGGCTTTGTCGCTTCTCTGTTACGTTGAAGCTGTTGTTTGTGTTCGTCAAGCGCGGCCTGCGCCCAGCCATGAGCGGCGAATATCACGGCACTGGTAATTCCCCCGCATTTCCGCCATATACAGCTCGAAAACACTGACGGACATACCACCATGAGCAATATGGTCGAATTCGCGCGGATGAACGGGCTTGGCAACAAGATCCTGGTCGTCGACATGCGCGGCCGCAAGGATGTGGTAACGGCTGAGGCAGCGATTGCGCTCAACGCCGTTGCCGAGACCCAGTTCGATCAGATCATGGCGATCCACGATCCTAAGGCTCAGGGTACCGACGCCTGGATCGATATTCTGAATTCCGACGGCACCAAGGCGCAGGCTTGCGGCAACGGCACACGCTGCGTCGTGCAGGCGCTATCAGCCGAAACGGGCAAGAAGGTTTTCACCTTCCAGACGGTCGCCAGCATCCTGAATGCCGTCGAGCACGAGGACGGCACGATATCAGTCGACATGGGCAAGCCGGTGTTCGACTGGGACAAGATCCCGCTCGCCGAGGAATTCGCCGACACGCGCCATATCGAGCTCCAGATCGGGCCGATCGACAATCCCGTCCTGCATTCGCCCTCTGCGATGTCGATGGGCAATCCGCATGCGATCTTCTGGGTCGACAAGGACCCGATGTCCTACGATCTCGCCCGCTTCGGACCGCTGCTCGAAAACCATCCGATGTTTCCGGAGCGCGCCAATATCACGCTGGTGCAGGTGCTTTCGCCGACAACGGTGCGGACCCGCACCTGGGAGCGCGGCGCCGGACTGACGCTGGCCTGCGGCTCCGCTGCCTGTTCTGCCGCCGTCAGCGCCGCCCGCACGGGCCGCACCGGCCGCAAGGTGACGATCGACGTCGCCTCCGCGCCCGCACCGAGCCAGCTCACCATCGAATGGCGAGAGAGTGACGATCATGTCGTCATGACTGGCCCTGCCGAATGGGAATGGTCCGGCATGGTCGATCCCGTGACGGGCAGCTTCACGCGCGATCAGGAGCAGGGGGCTCAGGCGCGGTGAGCGGGGTCGAGGTCATTACCTTCGGCTGTCGTCTCAACACCTATGAATCCGAAGTGATGAGGTCGCAGGCGGAAAAAGCCGGGCTCAACAACGCCATCCTGGTCAATACCTGCGCCGTAACAGGCGAGGCCGTGCGCCAGGCGCGCCAGGCGATCCGCCGCGCGCGGCGCGACAATCCGCATGCCCGCATCATCGTCACGGGCTGCGCCGCGCAGACGGAAAAGCAGACCTTTGCCGAAATGGCCGAAGTGGATGCCGTGCTCGGCAATGAGGAGAAGCTGAAGAGCGCCTCCTATCGCGCGCTGCCGGATTTCGGTGTGTCGGCGGAAGAGAAGCTGCGCGTCAACGACATTGTGAGCGTGCGGGCGACCGCACCGCAGATGATCCGCCATATCGACGGCCACGTGCGCGCCTTCATCCAGGTGCAGAACGGCTGCGATCATCGCTGCACCTTCTGCATCATCCCCTATGGCCGCGGCAATTCGCGCTCGGTGCCGATGGGCGCCGTGGCCGATCAGGCCCGCAATCTGGTGGAAAGCGGCTATTGCGAGATCGTGCTGACCGGCGTCGATGCGACAAGCTATGGCGCCGATCTGCCGGGGACCCCGACGCTCGGCCTGCTTGCCAAGACGCTGCTGAAGCAGATCCCTGATATCCGCCGGCTGCGGCTGTCCTCGATCGACAGCATCGAGGCCGACCGGCACCTGATGGATCTCATCGCCGACGAGCCGCGCTTCATGCCGCATCTGCATCTGTCGCTGCAGCACGGCGACGACATGATCCTCAAGCGGATGAAGCGGCGGCACTCGCGCGCCGACGCGATGCGGTTCATCGAGGATGTGCGCCGTCTGCGGCCCGAGATGAGCTTCGGCGCCGACATGATCGCCGGCTTTCCCACAGAGACGGAAGAGATGTTCGTCAATGCCGTCGGGCTGGCCGAACAAGCCGCCATCGCGCATCTGCATGTTTTCCCTTACAGCCCGCGCCCCGGCACGCCCGCCGCCCGCATGCCGCAGCTCGACCGCGCCCTGATCAAGGAACGTGCCGCCCGCCTGCGCGAGGCTGGACAAAGACTGCACCAGACCCATCTCGACAGCATGGTCGGAACACGGCAATGGCTGCTCGTGGAGAATAGCGGGCTTGCCCATACCGAAAATTTCACGCTTGTCGCCGCCCCCGGCCTTCGCCCACGCGACCTTGTGCAGGTCGCAATCACCGGCCACAATGGCAAGCACCTCGACATGCAACTTCTGGCCGCTGACGCGGCCTAATGCTTCAACGGACATTTCATGGCGCTTGGTTTCATCAAAAAAGTCTTCACCTTCGGCCGTGAAAAGCCGGCGGAAGAGAAAGCGCCTGCGGAGGTCATTGCGCCGGATGTATCCGCTCCGGTGCAGGAAGCGCCTGTGGAGCCTTCCGTTGCATCCGAGCCTGCGTCGCCCCCCTCTGTCCCTTCGGGACATCTCCCCCACGAGGGGGGAGATCGTTTGGAGGATGCCGCGCCATCTCAGCAAGACCATCAACCGGCTGAGCAAGAAGATGTCGTTGTTTCGCATGAAGTTGAGGCTTCCGAGCCAACCACAGACACAGACAATGAAGTTGCAGCTCTGCCGGAGCAAGCTGCGGATACAGACGCAGATTTGACCTCGGAAGAGGCCTCCATCGAAACGATCTCCCCCCTCGTGGGGGAGATGTCCGACAGGACAGAGGGGGGTGACGAAGGTGCAGCAGACGCGGACCTAGCGTTGAAAGACACCGACACCACTCCCATCCTCCCCAGAGGCTTCGCCACCAACATCCCCGAATCCACCCCCGAAGTCGCAAAGCAGAAGCTTTCCTGGTTCCAGCGCCTGCGGGCCGGCCTTGCGCGGACCTCGTCGCAGCTCACCGGCCAGATCGCCGCGCTCTTTACCAAGCGCAAGCTTGACGACCAGACGCTGCAGGATCTGGAGGATCTGCTGATCCAGGCCGATCTCGGCGTCGAGACGGCGATGCGGGTGACCGACACGTTGGCCTCCGAGCGCTATGGCAAGGATGTGACGAGTGAGGACGTCGGCCGCATCATGGCGCAGGAAATCGCCAAGGTGCTGAAGCCGGTCGCCAAGCCGCTGCAGCTCGATCTCAGCCACAAGCCGCATGTCATCCTCGTCGTCGGCGTCAACGGCACCGGCAAGACGACGACCATCGGCAAGCTGGCGGCCAAGCTCTCCGGCGCCGGGCTCAAGGTCATGGTTGCGGCCGGCGATACATTCCGTGCCGCTGCCATCGAGCAGCTGAAGATCTGGGCCGACCGCACCAAGTCGGAATTCATCGGCACCAAGATCGGTGCGGATGCCGCCGGCCTTGCCTTTGATGCCTTCCAGCAGGCCAAGGCCAACAAGAGCGACGTGCTGATCATCGATACCGCCGGCCGCCTGCAGAACAAGGCGGAGCTGATGGCCGAGCTCGAAAAGATCGTGCGCGTGCTCGGCAAACTCGATCCGGACGCGCCGCATACCGTGCTGCAGACGCTGGATGCGACGACCGGCCAGAATGCTTTGAACCAGGTGGAGATCTTCCGCAACGTTGCCGGCGTCAACGGGCTGATCATGACCAAGCTCGACGGAACGGCGCGCGGCGGCATCCTTGTGGCGATCTCGGCCAAACACAAGCTGCCGGTCTATTTCATCGGCGTCGGCGAGGGTGTAGACGATCTCGAGCCGTTCGAGGCCGAGGATTTCGCCAACGCCATCGCAGGGACAGGTGCCGGAAGCAGCCAATGAATGACAAGAACAAATTCGACGATAGCGAAAGTGCCGCAATGACGACCAGCGACAACGAACTCACCCCAAGTGCTGCCGACAAGCATCATCCGCTGTTGAAGCTGGTGCTGGAACTCGGGCCTTTGCTGGTGTTCTTCTTCGGCAATCTGCGCGGCGAGTGGCTGGGGCAGCAGTTTCCGGCGCTGGCGGCGCTTGGCGGCCCCCTCTTCGTCGCCACCGGCCTGTTCATGGCGGCAACGGTGATCTCGCTCGTCGTCTCGAAAGTCATGCTCGGTCATCTGCCGCTGATGCCCTTCGTTTCAGGCATCGTCGTCCTCGTCTTCGGCGCGCTCGGCATCTACCTGCAGAACGAAACCTTCATCAAGATGAAGCCGACCATCGTCAATGCCCTGTTCGGCTTTGCCCTGCTCGGCGGGCTCGCCTTTGGCAAATCGCTGCTCGGCTACGTCTTTAACGCCGCCTTTCAGCTCGACAGCGAGGGTTGGCGCAAGCTGACGCTTCGCTGGGGCCTCTTCTTCCTGGTGCTTGCCGTGCTCAACGAAGTCGTCTGGCGCTTGTCAAACTGGTACTACCTGCCTGACGCAAAGGCCGCGGATAATCTCTGGGTGAACTTCAAGGTCTGGGGAACGATGCCGATCACCATCCTCTTCACGTTGTCGCAGATGCCGCTGATCATGAAGCATACGATCGAGCAGCCGGCGGAAAGCGGGAAATGACCGAAGCAGTCGACGCGCAAAACCGCTACCGGCAGCAGAGCTTCTGGTTCATCGCCTGCGCTCTGGTTCTGCTCGTGCAGATCGTGGCGGAATATATGATGGGTCGCGTGCCGATCTGCACCTGCGGCTACGTGAAGCTCTTCGAGCCGGTCGTGAAATCCAGCGGCAATTCGCAGCATATCGCCGACTGGTACACGCCGTCGCACATCATTCACGGTTTCCTGTTCTTCGGGCTGACGCATCTGATCATGCGCGGCAAGCCGCTGTCGATGCGCCTGTTCGTTGCCATGCTGATCGAATCCGGCTGGGAGCTGCTGGAGAACTCGCCCATCATCATCAACCGCTACCGTGCGGCGACGATCTCGCTCGACTATGTCGGCGACAGCATTCTGAACTCGGCGATGGACGCGGTGTTCATGGTGGTCGGCTTTTTCTTTGCCTGGCGCGCGCCAGTGGTGGTGACGATCGCCATCGCCATTTTCTTCGAGCTGCTCACGGGCTGGCTGATCCGAGACAATCTGACGCTCAATGTGCTCATGCTGGTGTGGCCGGTCGAGGCGATCAAGACCTGGCAAGGTGGGATCTAGCGATTTTCGGATTTGGTAGGGCTGCGTGAAAATCTACCAAAAATCGCCATAAAGTTGCATATACACTCGCTTCTATCGTGCCGCAACGAGGTCGTTGTGATGCATACGATCTTGCGGGGATCAGATGTCAAGCATCGCAGTTGCAACTCTTTTGGCCGTGATAACATCCAAATCGCCGACAGGTTTTTCCGATGCCGGTCGTCTGCTCGACGATTGTCGCGGCTCCCGGCAATTTGTCTCCGGCTACGTCATCGGCTGGCTGGATAAATGGAATCGCGACGATTTTCTCGCGCGTCGTGGCATCGCCGGGTCGATCCCAAGCGCCAGGGCGATGACGAACTGGGCATATTTCGGCGGCTCCGTTGGCGTCGATATCTGCATCCCAGCGCAGATTGACCCCGCAAAGATCATCGGCATGTTCTGCGATTTCCTCACCCACAATCCAACGCTTAAGGACACGCCGGCAGAAGATGTCATGAACACGTTCACCGGGCTGAATTTCCCCTGCGACAAGAAATAACACTGTCATTATCCAATGGAGGGCAATGCAGTGCAGCGGGTTTCAGGATGTCGGTTTCCCCAGCGCCTTCTCAATCGCCGGATAAAGTCCCTCTTTCAGGCTGGTGGCCGTGAAGGGACCGACCTGCTTGTAGAGGATCGTGCCGTCGGGGGCGACGAGGTAGGATTCCGGAATGCCGTAGACACCCCAGTCGATGGCGGCGGAGCCGTTTGGGTCGATGCCGATCGCATTGTAGGGATTGCCGAGTTCGCCGAGGAAGCGCAGGGCGTTCTCGCTCGTGTCCTTGTAATTGATCGCGACGATGTTCAGCCGGCCGTCTTTCGCGAGTTCCTTTAGCATCGGATGCTCGTCGCGGCAGGGAATGCACCAGGAGGCGAAGACGTTGACGAGTGTCAGCTTGCCCTTGATGGCCTCGTCGGTCAGCGCCGGCAAGTTGGAGCCTTCGAGCGGCGGCAGAGCAAGCTTCGGCGCCTTGGTGCCAATCAGCGCCGAGGGGATGGCGGAGATGTCGGTGCCATGAACCTCCTGGTCGTACATGACCTTGCCGACGGCTAGAGCGATGCAGGCAAAGACGATGAGCGGAATGAGCGCCAGCAGATAGCGCGCGGTGCCGCCGCCTGATTTCGGCTGATCCTTATTGTCGGCATCGGTGGTCATTTCACATCGCCTTCGGGAGCGCGCTGCGAACGGCGGCGGATGCCTGATGCTTCCAGTGCGGCCAATTCGCGACGGCGCAGGCGTCCGTCGATCCATGTCCAGGCAATGATGGCGAGGACCATGACGGCGGCAAACCCGTAGGAGCCGTAGACGTAGAAGGGATGCGTCATCCTATTCCTCCTGGCTTGCCATGCGGGCGGCGATGCGGCGCTGCGCGGCGATGCGGCGGCGCCAGATCTCGTTGCGGATCGCCATCAGATGCAGCGTGAAGAACAGCAGCGTGAAAGCCAGCGCCATGATGAAGAGCGGCCAGAGGAATTCCGCGTCGATGGCCGGGCCATCCAGACGCATGATGCTTTCCGACTGGTGCAAGGTGTTCCACCAATCGACAGAGAATTTGATGATCGGAATGTTGATGAAGCCGACCAGCGTCAGCACGGCGGCGACGCGCGCGCCCTTGGACGGATCGTCCATGGCGCGGTTCAGCGCAATCAGGCCGAGATACATCAGGAACAGGATGAAGACGGAGGTCAGTCGCGCATCCCAGACCCAATAGGTGCCCCACATCGGCTTGCCCCAGAGCGAGCCGGTGACGAGTGCGATCAAGGTGAAGGCGGCGCCGAGCGGGGCGGCGGTCTTGCCGGCGACGTCGGCCAGCGGATGGCGCCAGACGAGCGTGCCGATCGCCGACATGCTCATGATCGTGTAGCACATCATCGAAAGCCAGGCTGCCGGCACGTGAATATACATGATGCGGACGGTGTCGCCCTGCTGGTAATCGCCTTCGGTCGAGAAGGAGAGGTAGAGGCCGATCGCGAAGAGTATGGCCGAGATCGCCGCCAGCCAGGGAATGAGGCGCGCCGAAAAAGCCAGGAACCGCGTGGGGTTGGCGAGGTCGGAAAATCGGCTGATCGCAGGGCTGATATCGCTCATGCGGCTTGTTTAACCCGATATGGCTTTTCCGGCAATCGACAGCATTGTCTCAGATGGACGAAACAGTATCTCATCCGATCAATCAGTCGTGTTGCGCAAGGCGAGTGCTGCGGCCGCCGGGCCGAGCACGGCGAAGAACAGGGTGAGGGCGATCAAGATTAGGAAAGGCGGCAGGAACGGTTGCGGCCCTTCGACCGCGGCATAGGTCGCGCTGACGCCGAAGATCAGCACTGGGATGGCGAGCGGCAGCACCAGGATCGACACCAGCAGCCCACCGCGCGGCAGCGCCACGGCAACGGCTGCGCCTACCGCGCCGATGAAGGTGATCGCCGGCGACCCGACGAGCAAGGTCAGGGCCGTGGCGGCGATCGCTGTTTCGCTCATATTCATAAAGAGACCGAGCAGCGGTGAGGCAATCACCAGCGGCAGCCCGGTCGCCACCCAATGCGCGGCGCATTTGACGAGAACCGTGAGGACCAGCGGCGTCTCCTGCATGACGAGCAGATCAAGCGAGCCGTCGTCGCGCTCGGCCTGAAACAGACGGTCGAGCCCGAGCAGGCAGGCAAGCAGTGCGCCGATCCAGACGATGGCCGGGCCGATGCGCGACAGGAGTTTTAGATCCGGGCCGACCCCGAAGGGTATGACGGCGACGACGGTGAGAAAGAACAGCACGCCGATCAATGCACCGCCGCCGGAGCGCACCGAGAGTTTGAGGTCGCGGAGGAAGAGGGCGGTCATGGGTAGCACCGAGTATGCCGCGCGATACCCCCCTCTGTCCCTTTCGGGACATCTCCCCCACAAGGGGGGAGATTGGTAGCTTGCGGCCCGCGCCTGCTCTGATCAAAAATCGAATCTGTAGAAACTGTGTTGATTGGTTTTGGAATATGGTGCCGCGAACTCCCAACGATCTCCCCCCTTGTGGGGGAGATGTCACGAAGTGACAGAGGGGGGTATCGCAGTATCGGCAGACTCCGCACTTTCGAATTCATCCCCAAACCCCTTCACTCACCCCGGCAAACCCGGTCATCCGCATTTCCTGCACATTATTTAATCCCAGCGGCTGATGCGTCGCCGCGAGGACGATGCCGCCCTTCTTCTGATGTGCGGAGATCAGGTCGGTGAAGAGTTGATCGGCCGAAGTGTCCAGCGCCGCCGTCGGCTCGTCGAGGATCCAGATCGGGCGATGGGCGACCAGGAGTTTCGCGAAGGCGATTCGCCGCTGCTGGCCGGCCGAGAGATAGCCGAAGGGGAGGTGGGTGATATCGGCAAGTCCGACGGCGTCCGCCGCCGCCTCGATGCCGAGGCCGGCGCCGCCTGGCATGTCGCCAAGGAAGGCTTTCCAGAAGGTGAGGTTTTCGGCCACCGTGAGCTCGGATTTCATCGCATTGCGGTGGCCGAGATAGTGGCTGACCTCGCCGGGTAAGCGGTCCGAATCGCCGTCGGCGCCTAT
This sequence comes from Martinezella lusitana, assembly GCF_016901135.1. Lineage (GTDB taxonomy): Bacteria > Pseudomonadota > Alphaproteobacteria > Rhizobiales > Rhizobiaceae > Rhizobium > Rhizobium lusitanum_D. The sequence continues at coordinate 232,320 of NZ_JAFEVL010000062.1, forward strand.
GAATGTGACACGGCCCTTTTCCTGCCTCAGAAGACCGGCCACGACACGCAAAAGTGTCGACTTTCCGGAGCCGTTGCGGCCGGTCAGAATGAGGGCGCCGCCACCCTTCAAGCCAAAGGAAACGTTCGAGAAAATCAGGTCTTCACCCCGCCTCGCCGCCAGATTTTCAGCGCTTAGATGCATTCGCTCAGGCTTTCCCTATTTTCGTTGCCGCAACGCGCAAAAAATTGTCCAAATTTGCATCTTGTCACTCTGGCAAGTCTTTACGAAATTATCTATAAGACCTGCAACCACGCCAGCGGTCGGCGTGAATTTCATCCTTGCGCCGAACATAAGGTTTTTTGCCTTACGTGCGGACAGCGGAAATGGCCGTACCCGCATCCTGATGTGCATAAAGTGCATAGGCGTTCGCACGACTGTGTTGGCTATCAGAAACGGGGTATCTCGTGTCTAAATCTCTTGACAGTTTCAATTGTCGTTCCACGCTGACCGTGAACGGGAAAGACTATGTCTACTTCAGCCTGCCCAAGGCTGAGGCCAATGGTCTGCCCGATGTTTCCAAGCTGCCTTATTCCATGAAGGTGCTCCTGGAAAACCTGCTGCGTTTTGAAGACGGGCAGTCGGTCACCAAGGAACATATCCTTGCCGTCGCCGAATGGCTGACCAACAAGGGTACCGTCGAGAACGAAATCGCCTATCGCCCGGCGCGCGTGCTGATGCAGGACTTCACCGGCGTTCCGGCCGTGGTCGACCTTGCGGCCATGCGCGACGCGATGGTGTCCCTCGGCGGCGATCCGGAAAAGATCAATCCGCTGGTTCCGGTCGACCTCGTCATCGACCACTCCGTCATCGTCGACGAATTCGGCACGCCGCAGGCTTTCGCCCGCAACGTCGAGCTTGAATATCAGCGCAACGGCGAGCGTTACCGCTTCCTGAAGTGGGGCCAGCAGGCGTTCAAGAACTTCCGCGTCGTTCCTCCCGGCACCGGCATCTGTCATCAGGTGAACCTTGAATATCTCGGCCAGACCGTCTGGACGAAGGAAGAGGACGGCGAAACGATCGCCTATCCCGACACCTGCGTCGGCACCGATTCGCACACGACCATGATCAACGGTCTCGGCGTTCTCGGCTGGGGCGTCGGCGGCATCGAGGCTGAGGCCGCCATGCTCGGCCAGCCCGTTTCCATGCTGCTGCCTGAAGTCATCGGCTTCAAGCTGACCGGCAAGCTCAAGGAAGGCGTCACCGCGACCGACCTGGTACTGACAGTCGTGCAGATGCTGCGCAAGAAGGGCGTCGTTTCCAAGTTCGTCGAATTCTTCGGCCCCGGCCTCGACGCGCTGCCGCTCGCAGACCGCGCCACCATCGGCAACATGGGTCCGGAATATGGCGCGACCTGCGGCTTCTTCCCGGTCGACAAGGAAACGCTGAACTACCTCAACATGTCCGGCCGCGCGAAGGATCGTATCGCGCTCGTCGAAGCCTATTCGAAGGCGCAGGGCATGTGGCGCGATGGCGACGGCTCCGACCTCGTCTTCACCGACACGCTCGAACTCGAGCTTAGCGACGTCGTGCCGTCGATGGCTGGCCCGAAGCGCCCGGAAGGCCGCATTGCGCTGGAAAACATCGCATCCGGTTTCGCCGGTTCGCTGGATACCGAATATAAGAAGCCAGGCCAGCTTTCGAACCGCTATGCCGTCGAAGGCACGGATTTTGATCTCGGCCATGGTGACGTGGCGATCGCCGCCATCACATCCTGCACCAACACCTCGAACCCGTCGGTGCTGATCGCTGCCGGCCTTCTCGCCCGCAACGCCGTTGCCAAGGGCCTGAAGACCAAGCCGTGGGTCAAGACCTCGCTGGCGCCGGGAAGCCAGGTTGTCGGCGAATATCTCGCCAAGTCCGGCCTGCAGGCTGATCTCGACAAGCTCGGCTTCAATCTGGTCGGCTTCGGCTGCACCACCTGCATCGGCAATTCCGGCCCGCTGCCGGCGCCGATCTCGAAGACGATCAATGACAAGGGCCTGATTGTATCTGGCGTTCTCTCCGGCAACCGCAACTTCGAAGGCCGTATCTCGCCCGACGTTCAGGCCAACTACCTGGCTTCTCCGCCGCTCGTCGTTGCCTATGCGCTCGCCGGCACCGTGCAGCTCGACCTGACCAGCGAACCGATCGGCGAAGACCAGAACGGCAAGCCGGTCTTCCTCAAGGATATCTGGCCGACCTCGCATGAGATCCAGGAATTCATCCTGAAATACGTCACCCGCGAACTCTACGAATCCAAGTACGCCGACGTCTTCAAGGGCGATGCCAACTGGCAGGCCGTGCAGATTCCTCCGGGCCAGACCTATGCCTGGGACGACGACTCGACCTATGTGCAGAACCCGCCTTACTTCGTGGGCATGGGCAAGACCGGCGCCGGTATTTCCGACATCAAGGGCGCCCGCGTTCTCGGCCTCTTCGGCGACAAGATCACCACCGACCACATTTCCCCGGCCGGTTCGATCAAGGCTGCCTCGCCGGCCGGTTCCTACCTTATCGGCCATGGGGTCGGCGTTGCCGACTTCAACCAGTACGGCACGCGCCGCGGCAACCATGAAGTGATGATGCGCGGCACCTTCGCCAATATCCGCATCCGCAACCACATGCTCGGCCCGAACGGCAAGGAAGGTGGCTACACCATTCACTATCCGTCCAAGGAAGAGACGTCGATCTACGATGCGGCCATGCAGTACAAGGCAGAGGGCGTTCCGCTCGTGATCTTCGCCGGTGTCGAATACGGCAACGGCTCGTCGCGCGACTGGGCTGCCAAGGGCACCAACCTGCTCGGCGTGCGCGCCGTGATCGCCCAGTCCTTCGAGCGCATCCATCGCTCGAACCTTGTGGGAATGGGCGTCATCCCCTTCGTCTTCGAGGAGGGCACCACTTGGGCAACCCTCGAGCTTAAGGGCGACGAGACCGTCTCGATCGAGGGCCTGGAACACATCAAGCCGCGCGAGCGCAAGATCGCCAAGATCACCTATGGCGACGGCACGGTTCGCGATATCCCGATCATCTGCCGTATCGATACGCTGGATGAGGTCACCTACGTCAACAATGGCGGCATCCTGCAGACCGTTCTGCGCGATCTCGCCGCCTGATAGGCCTGATAGGCTTTGAAGCCATGATTGCACGCCGCCGGGGAAAGTTTCCCGGCGGCGTCTTGTTTTTCACGTTGATGTGTACGAGGCACCCGTTGCCGGCCCTTAGTCTCACCCCATCGTGACTTTGCGTCATCATGCTAAACTATTATCTCTTGTTTCAGATTTTTCGGGCTTGATAAGGGCTTGGCTGCCCCAAGGAGCGTGAGCGGTTTCGGAGCCTGCTAAGCAGGCAGCTCTCGAAATTTGAGAAGAGGTACAAGGGAATGCGCCTTCGATTTTCGATTCCACTTCTGGCAGGCATCGCGCTGGCAAGTTCGCTGCATGCGCAGGAGGCTGCGAAGATCAAGGGCGTGGTCGAGCTCTTCACCTCGCAGGGCTGTGCTTCCTGTCCTCCCGCCGATGCGGCGTTCCGCAAGCTGATCCGCCAGGGCGATGTCGTGGCGCTCGCCTACCATGTCGATTATTGGAACTATCTCGGCTGGAACGATACCATGGCGTCCAAGGACAATACGGCGCGCCAATATGCCTATGCCCGTACGATGGGCCGCAGCGGCGTCTACACGCCGCAGGCCATCGTCAACGGCCGCGACCATATGAATGGTGCTGACCTCGGCGCCATCAACGTCAAGCTCGACGACTTCCAGCGTGGAGGCGAGGGGCTGACGGTGCCGGTGAATGCCGCCATGAAGGGCGACGAGCTCGAGATCAAGATCGGCGCCGGCCAGGGCAAGGCCAATGTGGTCGTCGTCTATTTCGACAAGGAGCAGATGGTGGCTCCGAAGGGCGGCGAAAACAACGGTCAGCAGATCGCCTATATGCATGCGGTGTCGGATGTCGAAACCGTGGGCATGTGGGACGGCAAGGCCATGAGCGTCGTGCTGCCTTCCAATGTGTTGGACAAGGCCGGCCGAAAAGGGCTTGCTGTCCTCCTGCAGTCGTCGACGCCTTCGGGTGACCCGGCCGCCATCATCGGGGCGACTGTCTTGACGATCGGCTCGGACGGCTGAGTGACTTTTTCTACATCAACTAGAAAGCTCGCTGTTTCGGCTGACGCCGAAACGTTCTCTATTTCGGCTGACGCCGAAAAGAGCGGGTTGCCCGGCGAGGACGCATTCGGGGCTGGGGTATAATCGATGCGCCCCGGCCGGGCCGTTTGACGCGGCGGCGCCAAACGGCTGCCTATAGTTCTTCTAAATTGGGCGTGGTTTTGACTGAAATGCGGCGCTGCCAAGATGCTTTGCGGTGTCGAAAAGAAATTGTGAGCGGCCAGGCGTCTTGCAATTTGAAGCGGCTGAGGCAAACTGTCATTCTCTTGTCATGAGATAGCCCTTGGGGGATTGATGACTGATCAGCCGGATTTGCGACATAGCGAAAGCCGTTCCGTCGACACCACCACCTCCGTCGTTGTTGATCTCAGGGAATACAAACAGAGCAAGGATCCGCTGCCGGTGACCTTCCATCGCCGGGAGCTTGACGCCATTCTGTGGATCTACGGCCGCATGGTCGGCGAGGGCGAGTGGCGGGACTACGCGATCGATCATCTCAAGGACAAGGCGGTCTTCTCTGTCTTCAAGCGCTCCGGCGAGATGCCGCTCTTCCGCATCGAAAAGAACCCGAAGCTGGCCGCCAAGCAGGGCGCCTTCTCGGTGGTCAGCACCAGCGGCATGATCCTGAAGCGCGGGCATGATCTGAGCCAAGTGCTGAAGGTCTTCGACAAGCAATTGAAGCTGGTCGAGAAGTAACTTTCATCAATTGGCGGTGGGGTGTGAGGATAGTGTGCCACCCCCTCTGTCCCTTTCGGGACATCTCCCCCACAAGGGGGAGATCGGTAACTTGCTGCACGCACTTGCCTCAAGTGGACATCGAGCCTGCTGAAACCTCACATTGTTGGTTTGGAGAGGGCGATCCGCAAACTCCTCCTTGTAGGCAGGGGGATCGCATGTGAGATGAGATCGTTGCCACGCAACCCCTTCTCCCCTTGGGGAGAAGGTGCCGCCCTTCGACAAGCTCAGAGGGCGGATGAGGGGGGTACCAAGAGCACAAAGCCGATGGATTCAAAGCGACTAGCCCCCTCATCCGACCCTTCGGGCCACCTTCTCCCCGAGGGGAGATGGAGCTTACGGCACTGGCATGCCCCATATGCAATTGCCTGCCCATGTGGGGGAGATGTCACGAAAGCGACAGAGCGGGGTATGAGAGGCTCGGCATACGGGTAGGTCGATACTACCCCCCAAACAACGTCCCCGGATAAACAGACGGATCCGGATCGGTGTCCGCGCCCTCGCCGAGCGCCTTCTGCATCAGCATGGTATCCAGCCATCGGCCGTGCTTGTAGCCGGTGCCTTTCAGCAGCCCGACCTCGGTGAAGCCGGCGGCGCGATGCACGGCGACGGAGGCCGGGTGGGCTCCGCCGATGACGGCGATCATCTGGCGGAAGCCCAGCGTCTGGCAGCTCTCCACCAAGGCATCCAGCAGCAGCCTGCCGACGCCGCGCCCGCGGGCTTCCGGTGCGAGATAGATCGAATCCTCCACCATCCAGCGATAGGCCGGGCGCGTGCGAAACGCCGAGGCATAGGCATAGCCCAGGAATGTGCCAGCGGCGTCTTCTGCGACGATGTAGGGATAGCCCTTCTCCCGGATTGCCTGAAAGCGGCCTGCCATCTCCTCGTCGCTCGGCGGCGTGATCTCGTAGCTCGCCGTGCCGTTCAAGACGGAATCCCGGTAGATGGCGGTGATGTGGGTAAGGTCGTCTGGGGTTGCGCTGCGAAGGCTGACGGACATTTGCTTCTATTGCCTGATCTGCGATTTTCGAACGTCGATATCAAATCGCACAGCCGGCGGCCAGGCAAATAAAAAAGGCGGCCGAAGCCGCCTTTCCGATGCGTTGTTCAAACCGTGCGGTTAGCGGCGATTGCCCATAAACTGCAGCAGGAACATGAACAGGTTGATGAAGTCCAGGTAGAGCGACAGGGCGCCCATGATGGCCTTGCGGCCGGCCACGGTTGCATCGTCGGCGGTGTAGTACATTTCCTTAATCCGCTGCGTATCGTAGGCGGTCAGGCCTGCGAAGATCAGCACGCCGATCACGGAGATCGCGAACTGCAAGGCGGACGAAGCCAGGAAGATGTTAACCAGCGACGCGATGATCAGGCCGAAGAGACCCATCATCAGGAACGAGCCCATTGCGGAGAGATTCCGCTTCGTCGTGTAGCCGTAGAGCGACAGCGCGCCGAAGGAGGCGGCGGTCACGAAGAAGGTCTGCACGACGCTCTGGCCGGTGTAGATGATGAAGATCGACGACAGCGACAGGCCCACCAGCGCGGCATAGACCCAGAAGGTCGTCGTCGCGGCGGCCACGCTCATGCGGTTGATCCTGAAGCTCAGGAAGAACACCATTGCCAGCGGAGCGAAGATCACCACCCACTTCAGCGGGCTCAGATAGATCGCCTGACCAAAGGTCGTGATCTGTCCGTTCGCGAAAGCGAGGGTGAAGGAGAGATAGGCGGCAACACCTGTGATCGCCAGACCCAGCGCCATCAGGTTATAGACCTTGAGCATGTAAGCTCGAAGGCCTTCGTCTATCATCGCACCGGATTGCGCGCCGCTCTGCGCCCGGTTTTGGTAGTTGCGAAAGTCAGCCATGTTTTCCTCTTTTAAGCTCCGATGTGAGTACGGTGTCGGGCCTTTCAGGCCCAGGCGCCGCTGCGGAGCTCCAGCATGCCTGCACAGAATATGAGGCTTTCATGCCTTATACACAAGGGTCAAGCTGTTGGCGCCGTGTTAAATCGGCGTAATATCGGGCCGTTTTCGCGGCGTTCGGTTAATCCGCGAAGGCGAATCAGAGTTCGCGCAGAACGGGCGCCGCCTTCTGGCCGAGGATGCGCCACGTGCCGATCAGACCGATGCCGACCGTCAGCACCAGGGCGATGATGAGGGTGGAGAAGGCGACTTCGGGCATGAAGGTCGAAGGCAGGTGCATGATGCGGCTGACGATATACCAGGCCGATGCCGAGCCCGCGATCAGCGCGAAGATGGCGGTTGCCGAACCGAGGATCAGATATTCGTAGCTGAAGGCGCGGATCAGCATTGTCCGTGTTGCGCCGAGCGTCTTGAGGATGACCGCGTCATGGGTGCGGGCACGATTGCCGGCGGCCAGCGCGCCAGCAAGCACCAGCACGGACGCGATGAGCGCGACCGAGGCGGCGGCGCGGATGGCGGTGGCGAGTTGTCCCACAAGCGTGTTGACGACATCGAGGGCATCCTTGACGCGGACGCTGGTGATGGTCGGATAGGCATTGGTGACTTTCCTCAGGATCGCCGCTTCCTGCTCGGAGGTGGCGGAGGCATCGGTCAGGGTTGCCAGCCACGCGTGCGGCGCACCCCTGAAGGTGTTGGGCGAGAAGATCATCACGAAGTTGATCGACAACGACTGCCATTGCACCTTGCGGAAGCTGGCGATCTTTGCAGTCACGTTGCGGCCGAGGACATTGACGGTCACCTTGTCGCCGATCTTCAGGCCGAGCGCCTTGCCTTCATCGTTGGAAAAGGAGACCAGCGGCTCGCCGCTGTAATCCTTGTCCCACCATTGCCCTTCGGTAAGGGCGGCGTTTTCGGGCAAGGTTTCGGCATAGGTGATGCCGCGGTCGCCGCGCAGAACCCATTGCCCGGCCGCCGGCACCTTCATCTTCGTGACATCCTCGCCGTTGAAGGCGACGATCCGGCCACGCAGCATCGGCGCCTCGACGAGCTTGCCCTTGGGGTCCTCGTTGAGGACGATCTTGCGGAAGCCCTCGAGTTCCGGTCCCTGAATATCGACGAAGAAGAAGTTCGGCGCCTGTTCGCTCATGCGCCCGGTCAGTTCGTGGCGCATGTTGCCGTCGATCAGCGTCAGGGTCACCAGAAGCGCCAGCCCGAGGCCGAGCGACAGCACGACGGAACCCGTGAGCGCGCCGGGCCGGTGGATATTGCCGATCGCAAGCCGCAGGGCGGGCGAGCGCACGCGCGGGCTGCGCCGGGCAAGCCAGGAGAGCGATGCGGCGACGATACGCAGCACGACGAAGGCGGCGGCGATGGAGACGACGAAGACGATGGCGATAAAGCGATCATAGGCGGTGACGATCGCCAATGCCGCGAGGGCCGCCATCAGCACGCCGGCGGCGAGCAGATAGGGCCAGCCGGGCAGGCGGCGCGCCTCGAAACCCTGCTCGCGGAAAAGCGCCGTTGCCGGCACCTCGCGGGCGTGGCCGAGCGGCGGAATGGCAAAGGCAAGCGTCGTCAGCAGGCCGAAGAGGGCCGCCAGCATCAAGGGGCCGGGATAGAGCCGCGGCGCGGTCGATATGGGTAGGAATTCCGCCATGAATTGTGAGGCGACCAGCGGCGCGATGGCGCCGAGGACAAGACCGACGGCGACACCGGCCAGCGCAATGACGGCAATCTGGATGAGATAGATCAGCACCACGACGAAGGCAGGGGCGCCGAGGCATTTGAAGGTGGCGATGGTGGTGCGCTTCGAATCGAGGAAGGCACGCACGGCATTGGCGACGCCGACGCCGCCGACGATGAGGGCTGCCAGTCCGACCAATGTCAGGAACTGCGAGAAGCGGGTGATATTATCGGCAAGCTCTGGTGCTGCGCGGCTGCTGGTGCGGATCGACCAGCCGGCCTGCGGGAAGGCGGCATTGGCGCGATCGCCGATGTTGCGCAGCCCGGCCGCGGGATCGTCCATGCGGATCCTGTAGGCCTGTTCGACAAGACTGCCCGTCGTAATCAGGCCCGAGGCGGCCAAGGCATCGCGGCTGGTGAGCAGACGGGGCGCGAAGCCGAAACCTTCGGAGACGGCATCCGGCTCATTCGTGATGGTGCCGGTGATGTGGAGCCTGGTGTTGCCCAGCAGCAGATCGCTGCCGACCTTGAGGTTCAAACGCTCAAGCAGGAGGGGAGCGACGACCGCGCCATAGGCGCCATCCTTGGCAGCGAGCAGGGTCGATAGCGGCTGATCGGGATCGGCCTGAAAGGTGCCATAGAGCGGATAGGCGTCATCGACCGCCTTGACCTCGACCAGCGCCTGGTCGGAGCCATCGGGCAGGCGGGACATGGAGCGTAGGTTGGTGGAGCGGGAGAGCTTGCCGAGGCCTTGCAGATAGGCCAGCTCCTCGGGCGTCGCCTCGCGATTGCGCAGCTCGAAGCGGGCGTCGCCGGCCAGCAGCGACTGGCCCTGCGTCGAGATGGCGTCGGTGATCGAGCGGGATACGGAATTGACGGCGGCGATCGCGCCGGTGCCGAGCGCGATGCAGGCGAGGAAGATGTAGAAGCCGCCGAGACCGCCGCGCAGTTCGCGCAATGCCAGGCGGAAGGCGAGCGTCAGGCGCATTCCCGTCATGCTCACGCCATCGCCGCTTGAGTGACACGTGTCGGGGCGCTGTCATTCTCGATTTCGCCCGATCGTACACGGATCTGGCGCGAGCAGCGAGCGGCAAGCGCCGGGTCGTGGGTGACGAGCAGCATGGTCGTGCCGCGCTCGGCCTGCTGGGCAAAGAGCAGGTCGGCGATCTGCCGGCCGGTATCCGTGTCGAGATTGCCTGTCGGTTCGTCGGCGATGAGGACGGCAGGCGAAGGCGCAAGTGCGCGGGCAATCGCCACGCGCTGCTGCTCGCCGCCGGAAAGCTGGCCGGGATAGTGATTGAGCCGCTCGCCCAGCCCCACCGCCTGCAGCTCCCGCCGGGCGATGTCGAAAGCGTCTCTGTTATTGGCGAGCTCCAGCGGCACGGCGACATTTTCCAGCGCCGTCATGTTGGCGATGAGATGGAAGGACTGGAAGACGATGCCGATATTGCGGCCGCGGAAATCAGCGATGCGGTCCTCGCTGAGGCTATGCAGAGGCGTGTCGCGGATCAAGAGTTCGCCGCTGTCGAGCTTTTCGAGGCCGGCCAGCACCATCAGCAGCGTCGACTTGCCAGAACCGGAAGGGCCGATGATACCCACGGCCTCGCCCTCCATGACGGTGAGGTCGATGCCCTTCAGCACATGGACGGAGGCGGCGGAACTGCCGAGCGTCAAATCCGCCTTCTTCAGCTCGATGATGGTTTTTGCCAATGCGAACGCCCTATATATCAGAGAACATCAGAGATAGTGGCGGGCGCGAATTAGCCCGAACAGCGAATTTAGGAAATGGATCATGAGTTTTAAAGTTGCTGCGTTTCAATTCGCTGTCATCACTTTCGGTCTTTTGTTTGGCGCCATGGGTGCGGCCGAGGCGCGGACCATCCAGCTCGTCGGGTTCGGCGACAGCCTGATGGCCGGCTATCAGCTGCCGCCGGGCGACGGCTTTCCCGCAAAGCTTGAGGCCGCGCTGAAGGCCAAGGGGCTCGACGTGGCCGTCGCCGATGCCGGCGTATCGGGCGACACGACATCGGGCGGGCTCTCCCGCATAGACTGGTCGGTGCCCGACGGCGCGGATGGGGTCATCCTGGAGCTTGGCGCCAACGATGCCCTGCGTGGCATTCCGCCGGAACAGACGGAGAAAAATCTCGAGACGATGATCGAAAGATTGAAGGAGCGAAAGATCCCGATCTTTCTCGCCGGCATGTTGGCGCCGCCGAACATGGGGCCGGACTATGCCGAAAAATTCAATCCGATCTACAAGCGTCTGGCCGACAAATACCAGCTCGCGCTCTATCCGTTTTTCCTCGACGGCGTAGCCGCGCATGCGGATTTGCAGCTTGACGACGGCATGCATCCAAACCCCAAGGGCGTCGATGTGATGATCGAGCATATCTTACCGGCCGTGATCAAGTTTGTAGGGATGATTGACGCAGGTGCGAAATAGGTGCTTGCACCGACTGCAAATGCGTGATTCCCTGCTTATACCTGCAAGAGATTCGGGGAGTGCTCGTGATGCCGAGACTTTTTACCGCCCTCGAAATTCCGCGCAACGCGGCCATGAGCCTCTCGTTGTTACGCGGTGGTCTTCCCGGAGCCAGATGGATCGACGTTGAAAATTATCACATCACCCTTCGGTTCATCGGCGATGTCGATGGCCGCACGGCCGATGAGGTCGTCGACCGGCTGGACCGGATAGATCGCCCGGAATTCCAGGTTCGCCTGGAGGGCATAGGCTCCTTCGGTTCCAAGAAGCCGCACTCGGTCTGGGCCGGTGTCTCGCAGACACCGGACATGTACGCGCTGCAAGGCGAGATCGAGCGCATCTGCCAGCGCATCGGATTACAGCCCGACCCCCGCAAGTTCACGCCGCATGTCACGCTCGCCAGGTTGAAGTCCTCGCGGGTCGACGATGTCGTGCACTATCTGTCCGGCCGCGGCAACTTCTATACCCAGCCGTTCACGGTGGGGCGCTTCGTGCTTCTGTCGTCGCGCGAATCGGTCGGCGGCGGTCCCTATCTCACCGAAGAGATATTTCCGCTTCACGAACCCCACAGCGCCTTCCCGGCCTTGGGCAACAGCGCGCCGCAGCCGGTCAAGAGCATGGTGTAGACAGCCTCGAAATCTTCGCGGCCGCCATAATACGGGTCGGGAATGTCCTTGTTGCTGCCAAGCGCGAGGGCGTTGAAGAGGTGCAGCTTGCCGAGCGCATCGGCAGGCGCGACCTTGCGCAAATTCTTTAAATTGTCTTGATCCATTGCCAGGATCAGATCGAACCTGCCGAAATCTGATGATGCGATGCGGCGGGCGCGCTGGCCGGAAATATCGATTCCGTGGCCGGCGGCAACGGCCACCGAGCGGCGATCCGGCGGCTGGCCCTGATGCCAGCCGCCAGTGCCGGCCGAATCGACCTCGAATTCAGAGGAGCGACCGGCCTCGATCGCCAGATGCCTGAAAATGCCTTCGGCCAGGGGCGATCGGCAGATGTTGCCGGCGCAGACAAAAAGAATCCTTTGACGATCCATGATATCGTTCAATCGCTAGAGAGGAGTGACCTGCCATGAAATACGAGAAGCTGGAGCCGACCGCAATCGATGAAAGCCTGAAGGAACTGGGCGGCTGGACGCTTTCGGCCGACCGCCTTTCGATGTCGAAGACTTTCAAGTTCCGCAATTTCGTCGAGGCCTTCGGCTTCATGACAGAGGCGGCGCTGGCGGCGGAGAAATTCAATCATCACCCGGAATGGTTCAATGTCTATTCCCGTGTCGACGTGAAACTGACGACGCATGATGCTGGCGGCCTGACGGATCATGACATCAAGCTCGCAAAGGCGATGGAGAAGGCCGCCGCCCGGCGGATCGATTGAAACGCCTGATGCGATCACCATATGTTTACACGGCTCGGGCAACGGGCCTCGATAGAGGTGAATGGAATGGATGACATCAAGTACGGGGAAATCCTGATGCCTGGTGATGAAGAAACCCAAAAGGAGCAGGAGAAGACGGTGCGCAGCAAATTCTGGCCGACCTTACGGAAGGCGGCTCGTCATATCCCGTTTTCCCGCGACGTCGTGGCCGCCTTCTATTGCGCGTTCGATCCGCAGACACCGACTCGCGTCCGCGGCATCCTGCTGGCCGCGCTCGGCTATTTCGTCATGCCGTTCGATATTATCCCCGATTTTTTTGCCGTGGTCGGCTTTACGGACGATGTCGCGGTGCTGACGCTCGCCTTCAGCATGATCAGGGGCCATATCCGCCAGGAACATTACGACGCTGCCGACAGGGCGTTGGAGAACGAGCCAGAGGCGGCGAAAGCGGCTTGATGCCCGCCCAACAGGGATCGATCTGAATCCTCTCGGGTTTCCAGACCTTTATGAGGCTCCACTGATTTTAGCGAGGACAAATTCTTGCCTGAATCTTTCTGTCTTAAATCGATCCCGTAGGGTGGTGTTCCACCATCCGGGTTTTCCAACTCCTTCTGATGCGTTTCAAGCTCTGCGCGATACCTGGGTTGAAATGGCACGGAGCCAAGGGCGGTGATCGCTCCGTTGACGGTTTGGTAACCTGAATAAAGTCAAAATAAGGCAGCTCACGAGCATAGGCGTGCGTCAATCGGATCGCCACGAGCTCTGGACCGCAAGAAATCGGCAGGAAACCATGTTTGTAAAAAGCTTCGCAATCGCCCTCTCGCTCGTTCTCGCCGGCACCGGCATTGCCTCCGCCCAGACCAAGAAGCAGACGCAGGCAGCGGCAGCAGCGGCGCCGGCGGCTCCCACGCGCATCCAGCAGTTCGACGCCTGGGGCGCCTATTCCTACCAGTCCGCGGCGGGCAAGGTCTGCTACGTTCTCTCCGTGCCCACCGCCAAGGCGCCGACCGCTGGCATCGACCATGGCGACAACTTCTTCATCGTGTCCCAGCGTCCGGGCCAGAACATCTCCTATGAACCGCAGGCGATGATGGGTTATCCGCTCAAGGACAACTCGAAGGTCGACGTCATTATCGACAACAAGACCTTCGTGATGTTCACCAAGGACAAGGCCGCCTGGGTCGAGAATGCCGCGCAGGAGCCTGCATTGGTCGCAGCCCTCAAGTCCGGCCATTCGCTGAAGGTTTCGGCGACTTCGAAAAAGGGTACGGCCACTTCCTATACCTATTCGCTGAAGGGCGTTACCGCCGCGCTGAAGCAAATCGAGAACTGCAAGTAAGTTCGAAGGCCAAGGGATCACGTCAATGTGATCGCCCTGCCGCCGCGACCGCAATGAAGAGGCCGGCCAGTTTGACCGGCCTTTTGCTTTTTGAGGGAAAGGGATGACGAGAGCGCAAATTAGTGCTAAAGGCCGCGCCAACAGCAGGTGTGCGGCAGACAGCTTGTCCCGCCACCGCATGAATCTTCAGATTTCCGTGCTTGCCCGCATCCGCAGCTTTTTTCAGCTTTTGCGGCATCGCCGATGTGAACCGTTGGAATGATCCTATGTCCGCCACCGATGTCATGACCCCCTCCAGACTGAAGCCGATGCCCTTGTCGCAGCCGGTCGAGCTTTCGCCGAAACCGTCGCTCATCGGCTTGACGCGCGAGGAAATGGGTGCCGCGCTCAAGGAAAAGGGCGTTGCCGACAAGCAGATCAAGATGCGCGTCAGCCAGCTCTGGAACTGGATCTACGTGCGCGGCGTCTCCGATTTCGATGCCATGGTCAATGTCTCGAAGGACATGCGCGAGATGCTGAAGACGCATTTCACCATCGCGCGTCCCGAGATCGTCGAGGAGCAGGTGTCCAATGACGGCACCCGCAAATGGCTGCTGCGCTTCCCGCCGCGCGGCGCCGGCCGTCCCGTCGAGATTGAGGCCGTCTATATTCCGGAAGAGGGCCGCGGCACGCTCTGCATTTCCAGTCAGGTCGGCTGTACGCTGACCTGTTCCTTCTGTCACACCGGCACGCAGCGCCTCGTGCGCAACCTGACGGCGGAGGAGATTCTGTCGCAGCTGCTGCTGGCACGCGACCGGCTCGGCGATTTCCCGGACCGCGAAGCGCCGCAAGGGACGGTCATGCCGGCGGAAGGCCGCAAGGTCAGCAATGTCGTCATGATGGGCATGGGCGAGCCGCTTTATAATTTCGAAAGCGTCAAGACGGCGCTGCTGATCGCCTCCGACGGCGACGGCCTGTCCCTGTCGAAGCGACGCATCACCCTTTCGACCTCGGGCGTCGTGCCGGAAATCTATCGCACCGGCGACGAGATCGGCGTCATGCTGGCGATCTCGCTGCATGCGGTGCGCGACGACCTGCGCGATATGCTGGTGCCGATCAACAAGAAATATCCGCTGAAGGAGCTGATGGATGCCTGTCGCGCCTATCCCGGCCTTTCGAATGCGCGGCGCATTACCTTCGAATATGTGATGCTGAAAGGCGTCAACGACAGTCTCGAGGATGCGAAGGGATTGATCCAGCTGCTGAAGGGCATTCCGGCCAAGATCAACCTGATCCCCTTCAATCCCTGGCCCGGCACGAATTACCAGTGTTCGGAGTGGGAGCAGATCGAGAAGTTCGCTGATTTCATCAATTCGGCCGGCTATGCTTCGCCGATCCGCACGCCGCGCGGGCGTGATATTCTCGCCGCCTGCGGCCAGCTGAAGTCGGAATCGGAGCGCATGCGCAAGACCGAACGTCTGGCCTTCGAAGCGATGATGATCGCCAATCACGGCGAGGATTGAGATTGATGCTCGTTGGACTGCGCAAGCCGATCCGGCTCCTGTGGGGCTATGTCGCGGCTTGTGCTCTGATGGGCTTCGTGCTGGCCTGCGTTGCCGCGTGGACGGTGCCGGAGACAGCAGCCCCCGAACTTTTCGTCCTGACCGTCGCGCTCACCAAACTTGCAATGATTGTCAGCATTCTGCCGTCGCTGATCGTCATCCCCATTCTGGAATGGCGCGGCATGCGTCGGTGGTACGGCTATGCCATCTATGGCGCCGTCTTGTCGGCGGTGGCCTCCATCCTGATTTCCGGCGGCGTGGAAAGGCCGCAGACCCTCAATCTGATAACCATTGCGGTCTGCTTTTCCTTCCTAGGTGCGGCCAGCGCCACCGTCTATTGGTGGATCGCCGGCCGGTTCGCCGGGCGTGGTCCCGTCCTCAACGAGCCTGAGTGAAGAAGATCTTCACCGCGAAGATGGAGAAGACGGTGGCAAAGGCATAGTCGAGGCCGCGCATGACGCCCCGGTTCCTCTGCAGCCAGGACGACAGGCCGTCGGCGGCAAGAACGACGAGCACGTTCACCGGAATGCCGATGACGATGAAGAAGAAGCCGAGAAACAGCAGCTTGTGCGTCACGGCCGGATCGCCTGCCGTGACGAATTGCGGCAGGAAGGTCATGAAGAAGATGATGACCTTGGGGTTCAGCAGATTGACTGAGAAGCCGGTGGAAATATTGGCGAGCGGCGTGCCCTTGACGGCGTCGACCTTCTTGATCGACAGGCTGGAGCCGAAGCGGATCGCCTGGATCGCCAGCCACAGAAGATAGGCGGCGCCACCCGTCTTCAGTACCGTGAAGGCGACCGGCGAGGCGGTGATCAGCGCCGAAATGCCGAAGGCCACCAGGCAGGTGTGAACGATGACGCCGAGGCTGGTGCCGAGAACGACGAAAAGCGCTGCCTTCTTGCCCTGCGCCAAAGCGCGGCTGATCGACAACGTCATGTCGGGGCCGGGGGTCAGCGCCAGCAACAGGCTTGCCGCCGAAAAGGCGAGAAGGGTCGGCAGGCTGGGTATGAAGTCCATGAGATGCTCCGAAAGCCGGATAGGGGATGCGTGTTTCTTATCCGGCTTTCGGGGGATTGCAAATCAATCCTTCTTTTCGAGAAATGCCTTGAATTGATCGGCATAGTCGGGGTGCCAGCGCGACAGCGGCGGACGGTTTTCGACAATATCGCCGGCGGCCCAAAGCATGCGGCGCTCGTCGGTCGGTCGGGCCACGTCATTGTCCGGGCAGAGAATATAGAAGTCGCCGCGCCCGAGGCTTTCCACCATGAAGTCGATCGTCTGCTCCGGCGTCCAGGCGGCAGCCGGCTTTTCCCTGCGCTCGCCCTTGGTGAGGCCGGTGAAGACGAAACCGGGGATGAGGAGATGGGCCGAGATCTTCGCGCCCGCGGTATTGCGCAGCTCGTGCTGCAGCGCTTCGGTGAACACTTTCACGCCGGCCTTCGAAACATTGTAGGCCGGATTGCCCGGTGGCGTGGTGATGCCCTGCTTCGAGCCGGTGTTGATGATAACACCCGGTTCGCCGTGGGCCAGCATGCCGGGTCCGAAGGCGCGCGTGCCGTTGATGACGCCGAGCAGATTGACGCCGAGGATGGCGTCCCAGCCGGCCTGTGCGCTGAAGATCGAGGTTTCCGGCCCGACGCCGGCATTGTTCATCAGCACATGAACCCGGCCGAAGCGTTGCAGGACTGCGCGCTCCAGCGCTTCCAACGAGTCCTTGCTGGCGACATCGGTCTCGATGGCCATCACATGCTCTTCGCCTGTGATCGTCTTGAGCTCGGCGCTCGCTTCCGCCAGTCGGTCGCCGCCGAGATCGGCAATGACGACGCTCATGCCGCGTGAGGCGAAATATTTCGCCGCGGCAAAGCCGATGCCGGACGCGCCTCCGGTGATGACGGCAACATTGGATTTCTTGAAAATGTCTTGAATATCGGTCAAAGGGGTGCCCTCCGAGGCTTGCTTGCTCGCCGGCGAATATGGTGCTTTCCGGAGGCGAGTCAAACCCGCGCGCGAGGCTGCGATGCCGCACCTCCCCTTGCGCCTCGCGATAATCTCGCTAAAAGTGCCGCGACACAGGGTTTGCGGGCCTTTCCTTCGGCTTGCATTGAAACGGATCTCATCATGGCATCACATAAAGACGTGAAGAAAGTCGTTCTCGCCTATTCCGGCGGTCTCGACACCTCGATTATCCTGAAGTGGCTGCAGACGGAACTGGGTGCGGAGGTTGTTACCTTCACCGCCGATCTCGGCCAGGGCGAAGAGCTGGAGCCGGCGCGCAAGAAGGCCGAAATGCTCGGCATCAAGGAAATCTATATCGAGGATGTGCGCGAGGAATTCGTGCGCGATTTCGTCTTCCCGATGTTCCGCGCCAATGCCGTCTACGAAGGCGTCTACCTGCTCGGCACGTCGATTGCCCGTCCGCTGATCTCCAAGCACCTGATCGAGATCGCCAGGAAGACCGGCGCTGACGCCATCGCGCACGGCGCGACGGGCAAGGGCAACGACCAGGTTCGTTTCGAGCTGTCTGCCTATGCGCTGAACCCGGACATCAAGATCATCGCTCCCTGGCGCGACTGGTCGTTCAAGAGCCGTACCGACCTGCTCGAATTTGCCGAGAAGCATCAGATTCCGGTTGCCAAGGACAAGAAGGGTGAGGCGCCGTTCTCCGTTGACGCCAACCTTCTGCACTCCTCCTCAGAGGGCAAGGTTCTGGAAGATCCGTCGCAGGAAGCGCCGGAGTATGTGCATATGCGCACGATTTCCCCGGAAGCTGCTCCCGACAAGGCGACGGTCATCAAGATCGGCTTCGAAAAGGGCGATGCCGTCTCGATCAACGGTGAGCGCCTGAGCCCGGCGACGCTGCTGGCAAAGCTCAACGATTACGGTCGCGACAACGGCATTGGCCGTCTCGACCTTGTCGAGAACCGCTATGTCGGCATGAAGTCGCGCGGCGTCTACGAAACGCCCGGCGGCACGATCCTGCTCGCGGCCCATCGCGCCATTGAATCCATCACGCTCGACCGCGGTGCCGCGCACCTCAAGGACGAGCTGATGCCGCGCTATGCCGAGCTCATCTATTACGGCTTCTGGTTCTCGCCGGAGCGCGAGATGCTGCAGGCCCTCATCGACAAGAGCCAGGAGCATGTCGAAGGCGAAGTGACGCTGAAGCTCTACAAGGGCAATGTCATGACCATTGGCCGCGAAAGCGAGAAGTCGCTCTACTCCGACAAGCTCGTCACCTTCGAGGATGACCAGGGCGCCTACGACCAGAAGGACGCAGCTGGTTTCATCAAGCTCAACGCTTTGCGCCTGCGCACGCTCGCCAAGCGCAACCTGTCGAAGTAATCAGAATCCAAACACCAAAAGACCCGCTTCCGGTTGCCGGAGGCGGGTTTTTCTTGTTGGAAAGTGGAAGCCGTGCCGGACATAGAGCGGTTAGGCGATTCCGTGAAACGCCTAACCGCTCTATGTTCTTGTTTTGTGCAATTCCGGACGGAAAACCGCTACGCACTTTCCTGGAATTGCCCTAGTCGACCGGTCTTAGCTCACGTTCGGTCTCGGCAGGCAATTCGGCCTTCTGCAGATTGCTGCGGAACGCGCAGAGCGCGTCGTGCAGCTGCGTCTGCAGCCCCTCATCGAAGCCTTGCGTCGCATTGCGCTCGACCTCGTAGACCTCTCTGTCAATCTGCTTCAGCTTGGCGTCGGCCGTTTCCGACAAGACGATCCGCTTGGCGCGGCGGTCGAGCGGGTCGGGTTGGCGTTCGATCAGGCCTCGCGCCTGCAATTTGTCCAGAAAGGCGCTGACCGTCATCGGCTCCAACCCCATGCGGGAGGCGATGTCGAGTTGCCGGCTACCATTGATGGCGGCGACCTGCATCAGCGTTCGTGCTTCACCCGCTGTCAGGCCGAGCCCTGCGACAAGAATACGTCGCTCGAAGGCCGTCCTGATCAATCGGGCGCAATCGCTCACAAGAAAAGCGAGCGAATCCGTATTAATCCTGCTGTTCATAAGCGCTTCCCTACCTACGCTTTTCAGTTTTGGGCCCCGATACGTTCTTATTGGTTTAGACCCATGAACACAACGGCTTCTTCTGTCATAAAACGAACAGCGACTTGACCCGATTCAGCAGGTTGCTACTCTCGCGCGATCAGCAGTGGGGACCTTCATCATGACGCAATCGCTTGTTGTCGGCGCTTTTCTGGCCGCGCTGTTCTATGTCCTTATTCCCGGCCCCGCTTTTCTGGCGCTGCTCGGCATCGGCGCAGGGCAGGGGCGCAAGGCCGGCGCATTTTTCGTCAGCGGCCATCTGCTGGGCGATATCGTCTGGTCCTCGCTTGCGCTGGTCGCCATCGTCGGCGCCAAGACAATCGGCACCTTCGTCTTCGATCTCCTGGGATTGCTTTGCGGCTTCTATCTTGCTTGGATCGGCTGGAGCGCGGTGACGGCCAAGCCGAAGGGAGATGGGAAATCGCTTGTCAATGTCGACCGGCCGTTTCGCCGGGGCCTGATCTTCGGCGTCACCAACCCGAAGGGATATCCGGTGGCGCTGGCGACGTTCACCGCTTTGGTGGCGGGCTCCGCCGGCGCGCTGACCTTCAGCGCATTGCCGCTGTTGGTCACCGTTTCCTTCGCCGGCTTCGTTACCGCTGATATCATCCTGATCAGCATCATCGGTGCGGGCGCCGTGCGGCGTTTTTATCGCGCGCATGAGCGGCTGATCGTGCGCTGCTCCGGCGTGCTCTTCATGGGCTTCGCGGCGCAGGCGCTCTGGCACGCGACGCCTGGCCTGCTCGGCTGGCGCAAGGCCTGATCCTTCCCCCATGAATTTGTTTGTCGCCGCCATACCAATTTGGCGGGGCGGGCCTTATATCGTGCTTCGATCAGATATCTGTCGAAAGGATGCCCTGCATGTCTTCCCACGCCGCCGTAAATCCCGCGCTCGTCGAATGGACCGGACATCAAGGCCTGCCACGCTTCGACGCGGTGAAGGACACGGATTTCGCTCCCGCCTTCGATGCGGCGCTGGCCGCTCACGAGGCGGAGATCGATACGATCGCCAAGGACAGCGAAGCGCCGACCTTTGCCAATACGGTGACCGTGCTCGAAATCGCCGGCGATGAGCTGTCGCGCATATCAGCGCTCTTCTGGAACAAGGCCGGCGCCCATACCAACGAGACGATCCAGGCGCTGGAGCGCGAAATCGCGCCGAAGATGGCGCGGCATTATTCGAAGATCGGCACGAATGCCGCGCTCTTTGCCCGCCTCGACGCTCTCTGGGAAGGCCGTGACGAACTCGGTCTGACGCTGGAGGAAACCCGCGTGCTCGAGCGGCACTGGAAGGGCTTCGTAAAGTCGGGTGCCAAGCTGCCGAAGGCGGAGCAGGAGCGGCTTTCCGCGATCAACGAAAAGCTTGCCGGCCTCGGTGCCCAGTTCGGCCAGAATGTGCTTGCCGATGAAAAGGACTGGGCGCTTCTGTTGTCCGAGGAGGCCGATCTCGCCGGCCTTCCTAGCTATCTGCGCGATGCGATGGCGGCGGCGGGACGTGAGCGCGGCGAAGAGGGCAAATATGCCGTCACGCTGTCACGCTCGATCATCGAACCGTTCCTGACATCATCCGAGCGCCGTGATCTGCGCGAGCAGGCCTTCAAGGCATGGGTGGCACGCGGCGCCAATGGCGGCAAGACAGACAATCGCGAGATCATTCGCGAGATGTTGGCGCTGAGAGCCGAGAAGGCGAAGCTGCTCGGCTACGGCAACTTTGCCGAATTGAAGCTCGACAACACCATGGCGAAGACGCCTGACGCGGTGAACCAGCTCCTCATGACCGTGTGGCCGAAGGCTGCGGCCCGCGCCGCCGAGGAAGAGCGGGATATCGCCGGGCTGATAGCGGAAGAAGGCCGCAACCACGAGGTCATGCCCTGGGACTGGCGGCACTATGCCGAAAAGATCCGGACGCGGAAGTTCGATTTCTCCGAAACGGAACTCAAGTCCTATCTGCAGCTGGAAAAGATCATTGCCGCCTGCTTCGATGTCGCCGGCCGCCTGTTCGGCATTCATGCCGTCGAGCAGAAGGGTGTTCCCGCCTATCATCCCGATGTGCGCGTCTTCGAGATCCGCGACCGTTCCGACAAGCTCGTCGCGCTGTTCCTCGGCGATTATTTTGCCCGCGGTTCCAAGCGCTCCGGCGCCTGGATGAGCTCGTTCCAATCGCAGCATAAATTGCCGCTGGAGAACGGCAAAGTCGGCGAACTACCGATCATCTACAATGTCTGCAATTTCGCCAAGCCCGCCGAGGGCAAGCCGGCGCTGCTGTCGCTTGACGATGCGCGCACGCTGTTCCACGAGTTTGGCCATGCGCTGCACGGCATGCTTTCGAACGTCACCTATCCCTCTGTATCGGGCACCAGCGTTTCCCGCGATTTCGTAGAACTGCCGTCGCAGCTTTACGAGCACTGGCTGACTGTGCCCGCCATCCTGAAGG
Organism: Martinezella lusitana; assembly: GCF_016901135.1. GTDB lineage: Bacteria > Pseudomonadota > Alphaproteobacteria > Rhizobiales > Rhizobiaceae > Rhizobium > Rhizobium lusitanum_D. The sequence goes on from NZ_JAFEVL010000062.1 coordinate 254,066, forward strand.
AATATGCCGTCCACTACGAGACCGGCGCGCCGATACCGCAGGCGCTGCTCGACAAGGTGCTGGCGGCTCGCACTTTCAATGCCGGCTTCAACACGGTGGAGTTCACCTCGTCGGCGCTGGTCGACATGGCGTTCCATACCCACGGCGCCGTCGAGGATCCGATGGCGGTGCAGGGGCAAGTGCTTGCCGAGATCGGCATGCCGAAATCGATCGTCATGCGTCATGCCACCCCGCACTTCCAGCATGTATTTGCCGGCGACGGCTATTCGGCTGGCTATTATTCCTACATGTGGTCGGAAGTGCTTGATGCCGACGCCTTTTCCGCCTTCGAGGAAACCGGCGACGCCTTCAATGCCGAGATGGCCGAGAAACTCAAGGCCAACATCTATTCCGTCGGCGGCTCGATCGACCCGGAAGATGCCTACAAGGCCTTCCGCGGCAAGCTGCCGAGCCCGGATGCGATGCTGAAGAAGAAGGGGCTGGCGGCCTGATGTTCGCCGTTAGGCCTGAATGTCGGGACGGTGCCGTTTGATGGGTTGAAGAGGCGTGCAAGCGAGCTTTCGCGCCTCCCCCCTTTCGCAATCGCGAAAAAAAGGCTATGAGCGCGCCAAACGTAATTGGCGTGTTTACTTTATATAGCGCCCCAGCCTCAGAGATATAACATTATGGCACTCCGCAACATCGCGATCATCGCGCACGTTGACCATGGGAAAACCACCCTCGTCGACGAGCTTCTGAAGCAGTCCGGTTCCTTCCGCGAGAACCAGCGCACCGTTGAGCGCATGATGGATTCCAACGATCTGGAAAAAGAGCGTGGCATCACCATTCTCGCCAAGGCGACTTCCGTCGTATGGAAGGGCGTTCGCGTCAACATCGTCGACACGCCAGGCCACGCCGACTTCGGCGGTGAAGTCGAGCGCATCCTTTCGATGGTCGATGGCGCCATCGTGCTGGTCGATTCCTCGGAAGGCCCGATGCCGCAGACCAAATTCGTGGTCGGCAAGGCGCTGAAGGTCGGCCTTCGCCCGATCGTTGCGATCAACAAGATCGACCGCCCCGATGCGCGCCATGAGGAAGTTGTCAACGAAGTCTTCGATCTCTTCGCAGCACTGGACGCCACCGACGAGCAGCTCGATTTCCCGATCCTTTACGGCTCGGGCCGCGCCGGCTGGATGAACTATTCACCGGAAGGCCCAGTTGAGGATGGCCTTGGCCCGCTTCTCGATCTCGTGCTGAAGCATGTGCCGGAGCCGAGTGTCGGCGAAGAAGATGGCGCATTCCGCATGATCGGCACGCTTCTCGAAGCCAATCCCTTCCTCGGCCGCGTCATCACTGGCCGCATTCATTCCGGCTCGATCAAGCCGAACCAGGCCGTCAAGGTTCTGGGCCAGGACGGCAAGCTGATCGAAACCGGCCGCATTTCCAAAATCCTCGCCTTCCGCGGCATCGAGCGCACGCCCATCGAGGAAGCCCATGCAGGCGATATCGTCGCCATCGCTGGTCTGTCCAAGGGCACCGTCGCCGACACATTCTGCGATCCGTCCGTCACCGAGGCGCTGCACGCTCAGCCGATCGATCCGCCGACCGTCACCATGTCGTTCATCGTTAACGACAGCCCGCTCGCTGGCACCGAAGGCGACAAGGTCACGTCACGCGTCATCCGCGATCGCCTCTTCAAGGAAGCCGAAGGCAATGTCGCGCTGAAGATCGAAGAAGCCGAAGGAAAGGACTCGTACTACGTCTCCGGCCGCGGCGAATTGCAGCTCGCCGTTCTGATCGAAACCATGCGCCGCGAAGGCTTCGAGCTTGCCGTATCGCGTCCGCGCGTCGTCATGCACAAGGACGAGGCCACCGGCCAGATGCTGGAGCCGATCGAAGAAGTCGTCATCGACGTCGATGAAGAACATTCTGGTGTCGTCGTGCAGAAGATGTCGGAGCGCAAGGCCGAAATGGTCGAGCTTCGTCCGTCCGGCGGCAATCGTCTGCGCCTGAAATTCTTCGCGCCGACCCGCGGTCTCATCGGCTATCAGTCGGAACTGCTGACGGATACGCGCGGCACCGCGATCATGAACCGTCTGTTTCATGATTATCAGCCCTTCAAGGGCGCGATCGGCGGCCGCTCCAACGGCGTCCTGCTCTCCAACGCTTCCGGCGAAGCTGTTGCCTACGCGATGTTCAACCTTGAAGACCGCGGTCCGATGATCATCGATCCGGGTGAAAAGGTTTATGCCGGCATGATTATCGGCATTCATACCCGCGACAACGACCTTGAAGTCAACGTCCTCAAGGGCAAGCAATTGACCAACATCCGCTCGGTCAACAAGGACGAGGCCGTGAAGCTGACGCCGCCGATCCGCATGACGCTCGACCGCGCCCTCTCCTGGATCCAGGACGACGAGCTGATGGAAGTCACGCCGAAGTCGATTCGCCTGCGCAAGATGTATCTCGACCCGAATGAGCGCAAGCGCTTCGAAAAGTCGCGTAGCGCTTAACAGCCAACCTGTATCGCTTTGAAGCATCCAACCCCGGCCATTGTGCCGGGGTTTTATTTTGTGTGTTCGATTTTTGGACCCTTGTGGGAAAGGTTAAAAAGGCGTTAATTTTCAGCAATCGTCCACGGATAAAGGCTGTGGGCAAGTCCGCCGTCCTTATGAATGAGGATGGTTAATTCGGAGTCGCGAGACCAGAGTAGACGTTATGAAGACGTTGTCGATTGATGTTCGGCGGGCAGAACCCCATGACGCCCGGGCCATTTCGGAGGTGCACCGCCAGTCGTGGCAGTACACCTATGCCGGCATTATTCCGCATCGCGCACTCGGCCAGATGATCGAACGCCGTGGCGAATCTTGGTGGCGCAAGGCAACCAGCGGTCCGGCGACACTGCTGGTTCTCGATGTCGCCGGCGAGATTGCCGGTTACGCTACACTTGGGCTCAACCGCGCCCGCGCCCTTCCGCAGGAAGGCGAGATCTATGAGCTTTATCTGCGCCCGCAATATCAGGGCCTCGGCCTCGGGCGGATGCTTTTCGGCGAGGCGCGCCGGCTGTTGAAGTCGCTCGGCTGCAAGGGGCTCGTCGTCTGGTGCCTCGAGGAAAACGAAAATGCCTACCAGTTTTATCGTGGGCAGGGTGGCGCCGATTTCTGCGAGGGCATCGAAACCTTCGACCATCGACAGCTGAAGAAGATCGGTTTTGTCTGGCCCTGATGCCAACTAAATCCTCCGCTTTCTCGATGGATTGTTGCGTTGCGCCATGATTCCTATTATTTGGCTGGCGGCAACCATCCTTATTAGGGGACACGCATGCGCATCGACGCGATTTCCATTGGCAAGAACCCGCCCGAAGACGTCAACGTCATCGTTGAAGTGCCGGTCGGCGGTCATCCGATCAAGTATGAAATGGACAAGGAGGCCGGCACGCTGGTCGTCGACCGTTTCCTCTACACGCCGATGACCTATCCGGGCAATTACGGCTTCGTTCCTCACACGCTCTCCGAAGACGGCGACCCGATCGACGTCCTCATCGCCAGCACCCGTCCGCTGGTTCCGGGCTGCGTCATCAATGTCCGCCCGATCGGCGTGCTGAAGATGGAAGACAATTCCGGAAGGGACGAGAAGATCATCGCCGTTCCCTCGCCGAAGCTGACGCTGCGCTACGAGAAGGTCAAGGAACATACCGACCTGCCCGAGATCACGCTGAAGCAGATCGAGCATTTCTTCGAGCACTACAAGGACCTGGAGCCCGGCAAGTGGGTGAAGATCTTTGGCTGGGGCGGCTCCAAGGAAGCTGGTGAGCTCATTCTCGAAGCCATCGAGCGCGCCAAGAAGGCCTGATCAGTCCTTCGCAATAGCGTTTAATCTTCCTATCAAATCCTCCGGCTCGCCCTCGATCCGGAGGATTTTTTTACGCGCGGTGTCGCCGCTGACCAGACTGAGCGCGGATTTGGGGATGCCGATGCTCTTGGCGATGAGCGCGATCAGCGCCTTGTTGGCCTTACCCTTTTCCGGGGCGACCGAGACACGCGCCTTCAGATAGCACTCGCCGTCGCTGCCGGTCTCCACGCCATCGATGGCGTCACGCCCGCCGTTGGGCGTGAGACGAACGGAAAGCCGCAGGTGATCCGAAGATGCCTGCCAGGGCTTGTTCACCGTATGAAAAGCGGAACGAGCGAGTTCCACATCAGCGAGCGGACGAAGAAGATGATCAGAAGCAGGATGACGGGCGAGATGTCGATGCCGCCGAGATCAGGCAGGATGCGGCGGATCGGGCGCAATGCCGGCTCCGTCACCGCATAGAGGAAATTGCCGACCGAGTTGACGAACTGATTGCTCGAATTGATGACATTGAAAGCATGGAGCCATGAAAAGATGGCGCTGGCGATCAGCACCCAGGTATAAAGATTCAAAGCCAGATCAATGGTTTGAAATAAGGCGAGCATATCCGTCTCCATTTCGCGGTTGACAGACATGTAGACATTGACGACTAAACGGGCAAGTCCCATGCACTGATGCATGTTGAATCATGTTTAAAAGGCAGCCGAGCGTGCTTTTTGTGCAGGCCGCCGCGCCGGAAAGTCTCGCCCCATGTCGTTCGCTGCAAGCGGAGACCGGTTTGCCGCCTTCAGGCACATCGCCTATACCTATTTCTTCTTTGCGCGGTTTCTGACTGGCTTCGCCACCCAAATGGTCAGCGTTTCCGTTGGTTGGCAGATGTATGCGCATACCGGCCAGCCGATCTATCTCGGCCTTATCGGCCTGGTACAGTTCCTGCCGTCGTTGTTGCTTATCCTTGTGACGGGCACGGTTGCCGACCGCTACAACAGGCGCATGATTGCGGCCATCTGCATTTTCGTCGGCACCCTCTGTACGGCCGCCCTACTGTTCCTGACGGTCTCCGGCACCTTCGCGCCGCTGCCGGTCTTCATGATCCTCACGGTCTTCGGCATCGAACGCGCCTTCATGACGCCGGCGACGCAATCGCTGGCGCCCAATCTCATCCCGCCCGAAGACCTGACGAATGCCATCACGTGGAATTCGATGTCATGGGACGCCGCAGCTATCCTCGGTCCGGTGGCGGGCGGCCTGCTTTATGGCGTCGGCCCCGAGGTTGCCTATACGGTGGCCGTTCTTTTCTTTGCGGCCGGTTCGGTGCTGACCTTCCTGATCCCAAAGCCGCAGCAGCGCGTCGCCCATGAGGCGCGAAGCCTGAACGAAATGCTCGCCGGCTTCCGGTTCATCTGGTCGGAAAAAGTGGTGCTCGGCGCGATCTCGCTCGATCTCTTCGCCGTGCTGCTCGGCGGCGCAGTTGCCCTGATGCCGATCTTTGCACGCGATATCCTGACGCTCGGCCCCTGGGGTCTTGGCCTGCTGCGCGCAGCGCCGAGCTTCGGCGCGATCGCCATGGGCCTGTTTCTGGCGACCTATCCCATCCGGCATCGCGCCGGGATCTGCATGTTCATCGGCGTCGCCTTGTTCGGTCTGGGAACGCTGATCTTCGGCATTTCGCATACGGCCTGGCTGTCGATTGCCGCACTCGCCATCATGGGGGCATCCGACCTGATCTCGGTCTATGTCCGCGAAACCTTGATCACGCTCTGGACGCCGGATCACGTGCGCGGCCGTGTCAATGCCGTCAACATGGTCTTCGTCGGGGCGTCGAACGAGCTCGGCGAGTTCCGTGCCGGCACCATGGCTCACTATTTCGGCGCGATCCCCGCCGTCGTCATCGGCGGCATCGGCACGCTTGCCGTTGCCGCTGTCTGGGCGACGGGCTTCCCGCAGCTTCGCCAGATCGACAGCCTGAACGCGCCCGATCGCGACGGCGATCCGCAGCCGGCGTGAGATTGCGGCATGGCAAGGCAGCCGGATCGATATGGTTCGTTTTCAGCGCTGCGTGAGCATAAGATCGAGGGTGTCGACTATCGTATCCGATTGGAAGATCGATCGTCCCGTGTCGCCATTATTGCTCCTCATGGCGGCTTCATCGAACCCGCCACCTCGGAGATTGCGCTGGAAATAGCGTCTGAGCATTTTTCCTTCTACTGCTTCGAGGGTCTGGGCGCGGACAGGCTGCATCATGAGTTGCACGTCACCTCCGAGCATTTCGACGAGCCGATGGCCCGCAGCCTGGTGACCAAATCGTTAGTCGTCGTCGCCATTCATGGCCGCATGGATAGGAGCGATCCGGAAACAACCTGGGTGGGCGGCCTCGATACGTTGCTTCGCGACCTGATCGCGCAGGCATTGAGTCAGAATGACTTCAGGGCTGTTGCAAGAGTGAAGGGGGAGGCACTAGCGGGGACCTCTGTCGGCAACATGTGCAACCGCGGCAAGCGGAATGTCGGGGTTCAGCTGGAGATCCCGAGAGGGATAAGGGATGCCCTTATCTCGGATGCCGAAAAGCTGAAGCGATATGCAGGATCGGTGCGTCACGCGATCGATCAATACGACCAAAGTCTTCCAGCAGGCTAAGGCGTCAGGCGCCTCAGGCAGCCATTGCCTGCTTGCCTGCGAATACCATGTCGAGGAATTCGGAAAGCCAGGCCTTGAGCGCCGGATCGAAGATCATGCGGCCTTCCAGATGCTCGCGGCCCTGTTGGGCGTTCGGCATGCAGAAACGGTGTTCGCCATGCACGACCCAGCGCTGCATCATGGCGCGCGTGAGTTCGGCATGGAACTGCAGGCCCCAGGCGTTGGCGCCGTAGCGATAGGCCTGGTTGGGATAGGTCTCGGCCGTGGCGAGCAGATCGGCGCCGCGCGGCAGCTCGAAACCCTCGCGATGGAAATGATAGACCATCTGCGGCCAGCGCATCAGCAACCGGCCCTTTTCCGTCGGATTTAGCGCATACCAGCCGATCTCGGTCTTGCCGTCGTCGCGCGCTTTCACCTTGGCGCCCAGATGTCGGGCGAGCATCTGCGCGCCGAGACAGATGCCGAGATAGGGACGATTTTCCTTGAGCGGGATCTTCAGCCAGTCGATCTCGGCCTTGACGAACTCGTCCGGGTCGTTGGCGCTCATCGGGCCGCCGAAGATGACGGCGCCGGCATGGGCCGCAAGCGTGGAGGGCAGGCCTTCGCCGAGAACGGGGCGGCGGATATCGAGATCGTAGCCCTTTTGCAGCAGCATCTGGCCGACGCGACCGGGACTGGAGTGCTCCTGATGGAGCACGATCAAAATGAGGCGGCCAGCGCTCTTCGGCGCTTCAATCATCATTGCCTGTCTCCATCTTGGAACCGGGCGCGCGGGCTGCTGCCTCCTGGCGCTTCATGATGCGTTCGCGATCGGAAATGCCCATGAGGTCGGCGATGCGCCAGATCGCGTGGTCTTCCATCTCGCTGCGCTCGCCGTCGGCATAGACGATATCCCAGAGAATGCCGAGCAGCTCCAGCCGCTGGGCGTTGTCGAGATGGCGCTTCAAGTCCGAGGTGAAGCGATAATAGTCGACGGCCTCGCTTTCGGCCTCCTCGCCGGCAGCGATCAGCCGATCGAGCTGACGGCCGTCCAGGCCGTATTGCTCCTTCAGCAGCTTGCGCAGCCGCTTCTTTTCGCTGTTCTCAACCTTGCCGTCCGCTTCCATGACCTGGATGCAGAGTGCCGCCACCGCTATGCGCGGATCATCGGGAGCAAAGCCGGATTTGGGGCGATCCTGGGTCAGGCTATGGAAGAATTCCTGAAAGCGTTCAAACATCCGTTTCCATTCTCAAAACAAGTCGAGCAGGGTTCTTGGGGAGCACCATGCTCTAGAACAACTTGAGCCGTGTCTTGGGTTCCGGTTCAAGTCTTGGGTTTTTCACGCCCGGATCGTCCGGCGCACCACCGAAGAAGGGCCGTGGTTCCGGCTCCTGTTGCGCCGGCTCTGGCGCTGCGGCGGATGCGTCGGGCGCAGGCTTTGTCGCCGTCGGCTCCAACTCCATGACATAGGTATCGGCTGCCGGCGATGCAACTTTCGGTGAGGTCGACTTCTCGGTCACGGTTGCGGGAACTGCTTCGCGCATCGGCGGCAGCGATTTCAACGCCGCATCGACGGACACGGCAGAACCCTCTTCCACAGGTCCCTCGATCTGGCCGAATGGGGCTTTCCATTCGAAGGCGTCGAGGCGGCCCGTGACCGGCGACAGCGGCAGCCATTTGTCGGATACGAAACCATCGGCGACCCAGGCCGGATCGCGCGGAGCCCGCAAGGCCTGCGCCATCCAGTGACGTACGCGGCCCTGATCGTTGGTTTCGGCTTCCTCGATATCGGCCAGGAGCATGAAGGCGCCTTCGCGCGCATCGATCCTCGCGGCGGCTTCGCCCTTGGCACGAGCCTTGTTGAAATCACCGGCATCCAGCGCTGCTTTTGCCGTCAGCAGCAGCGCTTCGACATTGTTCGGGCGGATGGCCTCCAGCCGTTCGGCCCGCTTCAGCCGGTCGATGACGGAATCGCCGCTGCGAGCACGCACATAGGCCTTGCCGATCTCGGGGTGCGGATGCGCCTTCCAGACCTGCTCGAGCATGGATGCGGCCTTGCGTACCTTGTCTTCGCGGAAGAGAGCTTTCGCCGCAATCAAGGCAGCAGGCACGAAATCGGCCACGAGCTTCAGGGCCGCAAGCGCATCGTCGCGGGCGCCTGCCGGATCACTCTCCAGCTTGTCGTTGGCGCGTGCCGTCAGCAGCACGGCGCGCTGGCGGTTGGCCGTGGTCTTGTCGACGACATGGGCGACCTTCTGCTGGTCGAGAAGCTTGATGGCATCATCCCAGCGGCCGGCCTGGCTGCGATATTCGAGCGTCGCCTGTGCTGCCCAGGGCAGATAGGGAGCCTGATCGGCCGCCTTTTCGGCATATTGCCGCGCCGCTTCGTGCGCGCCGAGGCGCTTGGCTTCCAGATAAAGGCCGCGCAATCCCAGTTCGCGGGTTTCCGGATCGTTGGCCATCAGCTCGAATTTCTGGCGCGCCTCGTCGTGCTTGCCTTCGATCAGCGCCGCTTGCGCCTCGAGCAGGTTGATGAGGGGCTCCTGGTCTGCACGGATCAGGCCACGCGTGCGCGCCGCCATCTTCCGGGCAAGCAGGGCGTTGCCGGCACCGGCAGCGATCAGACCGGTGGAGAGCGCCTGATAGCCGCGGTCGCGCTTGCGGGCGCGGAAATAGCGGGTGACCGAATGCGGCGAGGTCCAGATTAAGCGCAGGAACCACCAGAGGATCATGACGGCGGCGATCAGTGCGATCAGGATGCCGGCGGCCACGATCAGCCTGGTCTGGTAAAGCTGGCCTTCCCAGACCAGCGAAAGATCGCCGGGGCGATCCGCGAGCCAAGAGAAGCCGTAGCCGAGTGCCAGGACGAAAACGGCGAAGATAAGCAGTCTGATCATTCCTGCGCTCCGTCCTTAATTCTGTTTCCCGGTATTGGCGATTGCCTTCGACAGCGCATCGCTCACCAGATCCTCGACGCGGATGCGGGCTTCCAGCGATTGCTTGAAGGCGGCGGAGGCCGACTTGGCTGTTTCGGGCAGGCTGTTCCACTCCGTCACCGCGCCCGGCAGATCGCCATTTTTCACCTTGTCTTCGAAACGTGCGGCGACCGCATCGATGCCGTCACCGGGGACATTGCCGACGGGGCGGACCTGCACCAGGGTCTTGGCGCTCGACATCAGGCGGTCGCTCCAGCTCTGGTTCGGGTCGTTGCTCTCAGTCGTGGCGACAATGGCGGTCGCGACATCGGTGACCTGACGGATCAGGTCGGCGCGGGAGGGAACACCCGTCTGGGCGAAGGTCTTGAGATCGGCAACGGCGGGGTCGTCCGAGGCGACATTGGCGAAGGTGTCGAGCTCGGGCTGGAAGGGTCCGCCCCGGTCGATCGCCGCCTTCAGCGCCGCGGCGGCGATAGCGCGGGCGACAGCATTCTCCTGGCTCGGTTGATTGAGCTTCTTTTCGGCGTCATCGAGACGCTTGCCGACCTCAGCGTCGGAGCTGGCCTGGCTTTGGGTTGCCTTGCCGAGGTCCGTCTTCAACTGATCGATTTCCGTACTCAGGGACGCGATCTTCTGATCAGCGTCGCCGCTTGTTGTTCCCGCCGATCCGCCGGTCGAGGTGCCGTTGGCGGCAGCCGTTTCAAGCGCTGAGATGCGGGCAGCAAGCGCGTCGTCGGGCTTGGCTGCAGGTGCTGCGGCAAGGTTCGCGATGCTCTGCTTCAACCCATCAATCTGCGCGTTGAGTGCGGCGATATCGGCGGTACTGTCCTTGCGTGAGCTGCCGCCCGGCAAGAGGCCGGCATATTGAACGGCGCCGGCGCAAACGAGCGCAATCAAGCCGCCGACGATGCCAGCGGCGATCAGGCCGGAGGTTGAACCTTCCCGTCGCTGCGGCTCTTCGGCATAGGAGGGATGAGGCTCGGCCTGTCGCGTCGTCGTGGCCTGCGGCTCTTCCGGGGCGGGATCAGGGATGGGCTCGCGAGTTTCCTCGCGCAACGGCTCCTTGTCGGCCTCCAGCGGCATTTCCACTTCATTGGCGGAGGAGGAGCCGAATTCGTCGTGGGTGCGCTCCGTCATATCCTCAGGGGCCGCGTCCTGCGCAGTTTTTTCGGCTTCCAGATCAATCGTGACCGGCTCGTCGTTGGGCTTCGAATGGTTAGGCGGTTTTCCCGGTACCATGAGGTCCTCTTTTCATGCGCTGCAGCGAAGTTAGACAGACAAGGCGATTATGGAAAGACCTTAGATCAAAATTACGGCCTTACTCAGCGTCAAGCAGCGCCAGAAGTCGGTCCTCATTCGGCATGTCGGCGGTATCGACGTGTAAACGCATTGCAGCCGGAATCGCTTCGGCGATGGCCTCGCTCAAGCAGAGGAATCGGGTCTCGGTGAAGATCTCTCGATTTCGTTGCACGAACGACAAGCCGAAAAAACGTTGCGCCGTCTGATGGGAATAAAGCAGCACCGCATCGACATTCCGGTCGATGAAAAGCCGGCGAAGGCTATCATCCTCGGGAACGATATCTAGCATCCGGTAACATTCCACTGTGCGGAACGGCAGTTGCAGCTCCGCCAATCTGGTCTCGAAGCCGGCGGCGCGGGGATGGCCCGCGAGATAGAGGAGGGGAGCCTTGGCAAGGCTGGCAGCGTGGCCGGAAATCAAGGCGGCCAGCTCCGTGCCGCCGCCTCCTTCGGATATGACAACATTGGTGAAGCCGAGGTTTGCCGCCTCTTTGGCCGTTGCCCTGCCGACGGCAAAGAGCGGCCGGCCGAGATGTTCGGCGAGATCGGAACCCAATAAAGCAAGAACCCGAATCGCTTCGGCGCTGGTGACGGCGATGGCGCCTTCTGTGTCCAGGAGCGCTTGCCAGGCCTCTTCAACGAGATGGACCGGCTCCGCCAGCGGCAGCAACAGCGCCTCATGGCCCATCTGCGCCAACCGCCTGACGGTGCGTTCACCCGAATGCTGGGGGCGGGTGACGACGACGCGCATCGGACGTCAGATCCAGTCTTCGAAGAAGGTGCTGCCCGCCTCGGCGCGAATCGCTTGGCCGGCATTGGTGCCGAGCGCCTCGGCATCGCGACGATTGCCCTCGATGGTGGTCGTATGCACCTGCTGTCCATCAGGCGTCAGGATCATGCCGAAGAACCGCAGGTGATCTCCCTCGCAAATTGCATAGCCGGCAATCGGTGTGCGACAGGAACCGTCAAGGGCTGCCAGGAAGGCGCGCTCGCAGGAGACGGTATCGAAGGTGGGGCTGTCATTGATGGCGGCAAGCAGGTCGTTCATCCTGTTGTCGTCAATGCGGCTTTCGATGGCGATCGCGCCCTGTGCCGGTGCCGGCGGGAATTCGTCGGGATCGAGGATGTCGGTGATGACCTCGACCCTGCCGAGCCGCTTCAGGCCGGCAACGGCGAGCAGCGTTGCATCCGCCTGCCCCTCTTCCAGCTTGCGCAGCCGGGTCTGGACCGAGCCGCGAAAGGTGATGACGTTGATATCGGGGCGCAGGCGGCGGATCAGCGCCTGGCGGCGCAGCGACGCGGAGCCGACGGTCGCGCCATGCGGTAATTCGATCAATCTTGGTGCCGTGCGGCCGATGACGGAATCGCGGATGTCCTCGCGCGGCAGATAGGCTGATAGCGCCAGTCCTTGCGGAAGTTTCGTCGCCATGTCCTTGGCCGAGTGCACGGCGAAGTCGAGCTCGCCCGAGGTCAGCTTCTCTTCCAGCTCTTCCGTGAATAGGCCCTTGCCGCCGATTGCCGCCAACGAGCGATCGGTGATGCGGTCGCCCTTGGTTGTGAGAACGACGATCTCGAACATCTCCTCCGGAAGGCCATGCGCCGCCATCAGGCGGTCGCGGGCCTCGTGTGCCTGGGCGAGCGCCAGCGGGCTGCCGCGCGTGCCGATCCGGAAAGGTTTTGTTTGCATCCGCTTTGATCCGTTGTTACCGACAGTTCCCGTAACCATATTTCCGCTTCATCGCAATCGACCAACAGGCAACGAACGACTTCCATGGCGTCCTTTCTTCGCATTCTCGGCATCGAAACAAGCTGCGACGAAACCGCTGCAGCTATTGTCGAACGCCTAGAAGACGGCACGTCCACGGTTTGCTCCGATGTCGTGCTGAGCCAACTGGACGAGCATAGCGCTTATGGCGGCGTCGTGCCGGAAATTGCTGCGCGGGCGCATGTCGAGGCGCTGGATACGCTGATCGACGAGGCATTGAAACGCGCCAATGTGTCGCTCTCGGACGTCGATGCCATTGCCGCGACGTCAGGCCCCGGCCTCATCGGCGGGCTGCTTGTGGGGTTGATGACCGGCAAGGCGATCTCGCGTGCCACAGGCAAGCCACTCTACGCCATCAACCATCTGGAAGGCCATGCCCTGACGGCGAGGCTGACCGACGGGCTTGCCTTTCCCTATCTGATGCTGCTCGTTTCCGGTGGCCATACGCAGCTTATCCTCGTGCGCGGCGTCGGTGAATACGAGCGCTGGGGCACGACGATCGATGATGCGCTCGGCGAAGCCTTCGACAAGACGGCCAAACTGCTGGGTCTTCCTTATCCCGGCGGCCCGGCCGTGGAGGCGGCAGCCAGGAACGGCGATGCTGATCGCTTCGATTTCCCAAGGCCGTTGGTCGGCGAAACGCGGCTCGACTTTTCCTTCTCCGGCCTGAAGACGGCGGTGCGGCAGGCGGCAACGGCGATTGCGCCGGTCACGGAGCAGGATATCGCCGATATCTGCGCCTCTTTCCAGAGGGCGGTCTCACGTACCTTGAAGGACCGCATCGGCCGCGGCCTGCAACGCTTCAAGGCGGAATTCCCGAAGACGACGGAAACGCCGGCGCTCGTGGTTGCCGGCGGCGTTGCCGCCAATCTCGAGCTGCGCCGCACGCTGCAGGAACTTTGCGACACCAATGGATTCCGGTTCATCGCGCCGCCATTGAGGCTGTGTACGGATAATGCCGTCATGATCGCCTGGGCCGGACTGGAGCGCATGGCAAAGGGCGTCGCCCCTGACGATCTCGATGTGCAGCCGCGTTCGCGCTGGCCGCTGGATCAGAAGGCGGAAACCCTCCTGGGTCATGGCAAACGTGGAGCGAAAGCATGAGCGGCAACGAACGGATCGCAGTCATCGGCGCTGGCGCTTTCGGCACGGCGCTCGCGGCCGTTATCGCACTGACCGGCCGGAGCGATGTGACGCTCGTCGGGCGCAAGGCGGCACTGATGGCCGATCTTGCCGCCGACCGGATGCATGATGCCGTATTGCCTGGGGTCACGCTTCCGGATTCGTTGCAGTTTTCGGCCGACCCGGATTCCGTTTCCGACGCCGGCATCGTCCTTTTCGCCATGCCGTCGCAGGCGCAGGCCGATGCGGCCAAGCTCTATGGGCCTTACCTTGCCAAGGATGCCGTCGTCGTCACCTGCGCCAAGGGCATCGACAAGGTCTCCGGCGATCTTTTGACCGAGATGCTCGAGCGGGAACTGCCGCAACATGCCATCGCCGTCCTCTCCGGACCGGGCTTCGCCACTGATATCGCCAAGGGTCTGCCGACGGCCATGGCGATCGCTGCTGCCGACATGGCGGTGGCAGAAAGGCTTGCGCAGGCGATCTCCGGCCCGAGCTTCCGTCTCTATGCCTCGGATGATCGCATCGGCGTGCAGCTCGGGGGAGCTTTGAAAAACGTCCTGGCCATTGCCTGCGGCATCGTCGAAGGACGGGGCATCGGCGATTCCGCGCGTGCGGCCTTGATCAGCCGCGGGCTGGCCGAAATGTCGCGCTTCGTTGCGGCCAAGGGCGGCAAGGCGGAGACGGTGCGCGGGCTTTCCGGCCTCGGCGACCTCGTGCTGACGGCCACCAGCCATCAATCCCGCAACCTGCGATTCGGCATCGCGCTTGGTCGCGGAGAAGCGGGTGATCCGACGCACGGCACGTTGGTCGAAGGCGCCTATGCTGCTTCCATCGCCGCGCGGCTCGCTGGCGAAATCGGTGTCGACATGCCGATTACCGAAGCAGTTTCAGCCATCATCGACGGCAAGCTCGACATAGCGACTGCCATCGGGCGTTTGATGACGCGGCCGATTACGACGGAATGATTAAGCTGCCGCGCTCCATTGACGATCTTCCTTGTTAGATAATACGTCATTGACGAAGCTGGAGGGTTTCATGGACGAGCCAGAAAAGCACCATGTTGAAAATCGAACGACTTCCGAAGAATTGCCCAAAAAGGGCGGCGTCTTCGCAGCTTTGCGCAATTCACCCCTCGTTGGAGTTGATCTTGATCTCCGGCGACCTCGTACCAAAGTGCGAGAAATTTCATTCGGCGATGATTCCGCGGAGGCGGAATAATCTTCGCCTTTTCAAAAGGAGAGCCAAACAATGCTGTTCGCCTTTGTCTGCAAGGACAAACCCGGTCACCTGAATGTCCGCATGGAGACGCGCCCGGCGCATGTGGAGCATCTGAATAAGCTGAATGCCGAGGGGACGCTGAAGATGGCGGGGCCTTTCCTCGATGCCGACGGCAAGCCGAATGGCAGCCTCGTCGTCGTCAGTGCCGAGACCCTTGATGCGGCAAAGGCGATCGCGGATGCGGATCCCTATGCGAAGGCCGGCCTGTTCGAGAGCGTCGAGATCAAGCCGTTCAATTGGGTCTTCAACAATCCGGAGGCATGAGGCATGGCGCACTGGCTTTATAAATCCGAGCCGTCTTCCTGGTCCTGGCAGCGGCAGAAGGATGCCGGGGAAAAGGGAACCGAGTGGACCGGCGTGCGCAACTATCTCGCCCGCAACAACATGCGGGCGATGCAGATCGGCGACAAGGGTTTCTTCTACCATTCCAATGACGGGCTGGAGATCGTCGGTATCGTCGAGGTTTGCGCGCTGGCGCATCCGGATTCGACCGCCAAGGACGACCCGCGCTGGGAATGCGTCGATATCCGCGCCGTCCGTGATATGCCGAAGTTTGTCTCCTTGAAGGACATCAAGGCCAATCCGAAGCTGTCGCAGATGGCGCTCGTCACCTCCATGCGGCTTTCGGTGCAGCCGGTGACGGATGACGAATGGCTCGAAGTCTGCCGCATGGGTGAACTGAACGGTCTGGACAACCCACCGGTCTGATCCGGTTCGAGGAACGTTTGAAAACCGATCCGGAAAGCTTCATCCGCGCCAATACCAGCCTCATGGCGCCGCCGCATGTGCCGGAAATCCGGCTGCATCTGGCAAGCGAAGCGCATGAGCTCTGGCTGAAGACGGAAGAGGAGCTGGAAGAAATCGGCCTGCCGCCGCCCTTCTGGGCTTTTGCCTGGGCTGGCGGCCAGGGACTGGCACGCTACATTCTCGACCATCCGGAAATGGTTGCCGGCCGGACGGTGCTGGATTTTGCCAGCGGCTCGGGACTCGTGGGAATTGCTGCGAAGCGCGCCGGTGCCCGCCATGTGCTCGCCGTCGATATCGACCCCTGGGCCGGCACCGCAATCCGGCTGAATGCGGCTGAAAATGGTGTAAATCTCGACTTCGCCGGCGACGAGATCATTGGCCATGCCGTGGATGCGGAGGTTATTCTCGCCGGCGACGTCTTCTACGATCCCGGTTTTGCCGCGAGCCTGGTTCCATGGCTGTGGCAATTGGCGGGCGAGGGGAAGCTCGTTCTGGTCGGCGATCCCGGCAGGGCCTATCTCCCCAAGAATCGCCTAGAGGCGCAGGCGACCTATCAGGTGCCGGTGACGCGTGCGCTGGAGGACAGCGAAATCAAGAAGACGACCGTCTGGCGGTTTCTCGGCGGCTAGAGCGCTTTGTTTTGAAGCATTTCCACGCGGAAAACCGCTTCACACTTTTCCTGGAAATGCTCTGAAGACCGTCAGGGCCTGATCACGCAGACGCCGGCTTCGTACGAGCAGGGATTGTCGGCATAGCGGACGTTGATGACCTTGGCGCGCGGCCTTGGCTGCATCGCGGCAGGACGGGCATAGGGATTGTAGCCGCCATAGCCGATGACATAGGTGCCGCCATTCGCCTGATAGACATCGGCCGTACCGGCATAGGTGCCGGTGTTTGCGGCTTCGCGCGGTTCCATGAGGACGATTCTGGCTGGTTGCTGTTGCCGGAAACCCTGCGAGGACGAGATTTCAGGCAGGCGCACGATGCCGGAATGATTGTGATGACGCCAGTGGCGATAATCGCCCGCAAGTGCTGCCGTGGACGAAAGGACGGCTGCCACCAAAACGAGCGCTGCTGCCCTGAAAAGATGCGGCTTCATGATTCGCCCCTGCTTCGACCGGTTAATGAAATATTAACGGCAGAATGCCGCAAGACCGTCGCGAAGTCCACGTCAGGGTTGCCGAAATGGTAAATAGCCCGGAATGGGAAGCCCGTCGTTGCATGCTCGCTAAAGTGCAGAGCGATCCGAATCGATTAAATTCGATGCAGGCATCAATTGTGCTTGTCGATAGGCGTCCGGGTGATTAATGGTCGCAATGATGCAACGCACACTGCATGTCTCTGCGCGCGCGTTGCCCCGGATATCCGGGTTCTAAGCGTACCGTAACGCCGCGAGGTTCTGATGGCGAACGTCACACAAAACCGGCCCCTGTCGCCGCATCTGCAAATCTACAAACCCATTCCCACCATGGTCATGTCGATCGTTCACCGCATTACCGGCGGCGCGCTCTACTTCGGCACGGTGCTGGTTGCCTGGTGGCTGATCGCCGCGGCGACCGGCCAGGGCTATTTTGATCTGGTCAACTGGATCCTGGGCACGATCATCGGCCGACTCATTCTGTTCGGCTATACATGGGCGCTGCTGCATCACATGCTCGGTGGCCTGCGCCATTTCGTCTGGGATCTCGGTTACGGTTTCGATCCTGCCGTCTCGACCAGGATGGCCAAGGTCACGCTTATCGCGTCGATCTGTCTGACCGTGCTGGTCTGGATCATCGGCATCGTCATCAGGCTGGGTTGATTGGTGCGATCGTTTCCGAAAGTCGGTCAGTGATTTTCGGGATCATGCTTTAGAGGATATTTCTCATGGATATGCGCACCCCTTTGGGTAAAGTCCGCGGTCTCGGTTCCGCCAAGGAAGGCACCGATCATTTCTGGCGTCAGCGCCTGACTGCCGTCGCCAACGTTCCGCTCTTCATTTTCTTCGTCATTTTCCTGCTGATCTATGCCGGCGCGCCTTACGCGGAAGTCGTGCATGCGCTGTCGAACCCGCTCGTCGCCGTCATCATGGGGCTCATGGTGATCTCCGGCATCATTCACATGAAGCTCGGCATGCAGGTCATCATCGAGGATTATGTCCACGGCGAATTCGGCAAGATCGTCCTTCTCATGCTCAACACGTTTTTCGCGGTCATCATGGCGGGGCTCTGTCTTTTCGCCATTCTGAAGATCGCGTTCGTAGGATAATTGTATCATGGCACCGAACTCACCTGCTCAGAATGGGACAGCCTACAAATATGTCGATCACTCCTATGACGTGATCGTCGTTGGCGCCGGCGGCGCCGGCCTGCGCGCCACGCTCGGCATGGCCGAGCAGGGCTTCCGCACTGCCTGCATCACCAAGGTCTTCCCGACCCGTTCGCACACCGTCGCAGCCCAGGGCGGCATTGCCGCCTCGCTGCAGAACATGACGCCGGACAGCTGGCAGTGGCATCTCTATGACACCGTCAAGGGCTCCGACTGGCTCGGCGACGTCGACGCCATGCAATACATGGTCATGGAAGCGCCGAAGGCCGTTTATGAACTCGAGCACTACGGCGTGCCGTTCTCGCGCAACGAGGAAGGCAAGATCTATCAGCGCCCGTTCGGCGGCCACATGCAGAATTTCGGCGATGGACCGCCGGTGCAGCGCACCTGTGCTGCCGCCGACCGTACCGGCCACGCCATCCTGCACACGCTCTATGGCCAGTCGCTGCGCAACAATGCCGAATTCTTCATCGAGTATTTCGCGCTCGATCTGATCATGTCTGACGATGGCAGCCGCTGCACCGGCGTCGTCGCCTGGTGTCTCGACGACGGCACGATCCATCGCTTCGCCGCCAAGATGGTGGTGCTGGCGACCGGCGGCTACGGCCGTGCCTATTTCTCGGCGACGTCGGCTCACACCTGCACTGGTGACGGCGGCGGCATGGTGGCCCGCGCCGGGCTGCCGCTGCAGGACATGGAGTTCGTGCAGTTCCATCCGACCGGCATCTACGGTTCGGGATGTCTGATCACCGAAGGCGCGCGCGGCGAAGGCGGCTATCTCGTCAATTCCGAGGGTGAGCGCTTCATGGAACGCTATGCTCCTTCGGCGAAGGACCTTGCCTCGCGCGACGTGGTTTCGCGCTGCATGACGCTGGAAATCCGCGAGGGTCGCGGCGTCGGCAAGAATAAGGATCACATCTTCCTGCATCTCGACCATCTCGATCCGGCCGTGCTGCACGAGCGCCTGCCGGGCATTTCCGAGAGTGCGCGCATTTTCGCCGGCGTCGACGTGACCCGCGAGCCGATCCCGGTGCTGCCGACCGTCCACTACAACATGGGCGGCATTCCCACCAACTATTGGGGCGAGGTGCTGAATGCCGACAGCAACAATCCCGAGCGGATCCTACCGGGCCTGATGGCCGTCGGCGAGGCCGGCTGCGCCTCGGTGCACGGCGCTAACCGTCTCGGCTCCAACTCGCTGATCGACCTTGTGGTCTTCGGCCGCGCCGCAGCTATCCGCGCCGGTCAGGTCATCGACCGCGTCGGCCCTGTTCCGCCGGTCAACGTGGCCGCCTGCGACAAGATCATGGAACGCTTCGACCGTCTGCGCCACGCCAGTGGCAGCACGCCGACGGCGGCGCTGCGCGAGAGGATGCAGCGCGCCATGCAGGAAGACGCTGCGGTGTTCCGCACGCAGGAATCGCTGGAATCCGGCTGCCGCCGCATTTCGGAGATCTGGAAGGAGCTGTCCGACATCAAGGTCACCGACCGTTCGCTGATCTGGAATTCCGATCTCGTCGAGACGCTGGAACTGCACAATCTGATGGCCAACGCCATCACGACGATCTATGGCGCCGAGGCCCGCAAGGAAAGCCGCGGCTCGCATGCCCGCGAGGACTACACCGAGGGCAAGTTCAGCGGCCGCGACGACGAGAACTGGCGCAAACATACGCTCGCCTGGATCAACGAGGCCGGCGATGTGAAGCTCGACTATCGTCCCGTCCACACCGACCTGATCGCCGAGGGCATCGATCCGCACAAGATCGAGCCCAAGGCACGCGTGTACTGATCTGAGAGGAACTGACCATGGTTGAACTCGCTCTCCCCAAGAACTCTCAGATGCGCGAAGGCAAGGTCTGGCCGAAGCCGGTCGGCGCCAAGAATACGCGCGAATTCCGCGTCTATCGCTGGAGCCCGGATGACGGTCTGAACCCGAGCATCGATACCTATTACATCGATATCGACGATTGCGGCCCGATGGTGCTCGACGGTCTGCTCTATATCAAGAACAAGATCGACCCGACGCTGACGCTGCGCCGGTCCTGTCGCGAGGGCATCTGCGGCTCCTGCGCGATGAACATCGACGGCACCAATACGCTCGCCTGCACCAAGGGCCTGGACGAGATCAAGGGTACCGTGAAGATCTATCCGCTGCCGCATCTGCCCGTCGTTAAGGACCTCGTTCCGGATCTGACGAATTTCTATGCGCAGCACCGCTCGATCGAACCCTGGCTGAAGACGGTATCGCCGCCACCGGCCAAGGAATGGAAGCAGAGCCACGAAGACCGCCTGAAGCTCGACGGCCTTTACGAATGCATCCTGTGCGCCTGCTGCTCGACCTCCTGTCCGAGCTATTGGTGGAACGGCGACCGTTATCTCGGCCCCGCCGTCCTGCTGCAGGCCTATCGCTGGCTGATCGACAGCCGCGATGAGGCCACGGGCGAACGTCTCGACAATCTCGAAGATCCATTCCGCCTCTATCGCTGCCACACGATCATGAACTGCGCCCAGACCTGCCCGAAGGGTCTGAACCCGGCCAAGGCAATCGCTGAAATCAAGAAGATGATGGTCGAGCGGCGGGTTTGACCCGCCGTTCGATGCTTTTCAGTGGCATCCGATTCCACAAGGCCTGCCATCGGAGTCATCGCTTCGGCAGCATGACCGAAGCGATGCCGAGGGTGGCAACGGTTTAAAGTCTCCAGGTGAATTTCGCCGTGCCATTGCAAGCTTTCTGCCCACTTCGGCCAAAGTCGCTGATGCGAATGCACCACGCTTGGATACGGAAATTTGTCGACAGCACCCATTCGGGTGAAGTTTCGCGGACTATGTCTTGAAACCACCCGATTCTTGTCCAGCTATGACCGACGGCAATTTATGGCGGTATCGACTTGATTAACCAAAGTGAAATACGATAATTCCCACGTCATTGAGCATTACTTTGCAAATGTCAGCGGTGGACAATTAATTAGGAGTGTGATGATGCAGTTCAGATATGCAGTGACGGCTGCTGCGATAGGTCTGTCGCTTGCCGGTTGCCAGCGCACAGCATACAACGACAATTATTCGGCCCCGCCATTGCAGGCACAGCCTGTTCCCTCCGTTCAGTCAAGTCAGCTTCCTCCTGTGAACGGCGCCAATGGTTCGCAGTTTCCGGCAGCGCCGACGAACGCGCCGAACGCGGGCAACCCACAGCAACAGCAGGCGATGGCTGCTTCCGCCATGGACGTCACCAAGGAATCGATGGTCGGCAGCTGGAAGGTCAGCAATGGCGGATCGAGCTGTGACATGTTCCTCACGCTCACCAACCTCGGCAGCGGCTCCCGTGGCGGCACGCGTGGTTGCTCGGGCGAGCTCACCGCAATGGGATCCTGGGAAGTCTCCGGCAAGCAGGTTCTCTTGAAGAACCGCGATGGCAGCACGATCGGAACGCTCTACAAGACGGCCGATGCGCGCTTTGATGGCTCCACCGCTTCCGGTCAGCCGCTCAGCCTCAGCCGGTAAGCTTATCTGACGGGGCACGCTCCTTGGGCGTGTTCCCTTTTGCACAGGCGGGTATTTCCCCATGCAGCCCATGCCCGACTATTCCCACAGCGTCTGCGAGCAGCTGAAGGCGTTGACGGTCTCCGGATCGCTTCAGGTGGATTCGGCGCAAATGAACGTGGCGAAATTGCTGGATCGGGTGCTTGCCGATCTCAAGCGGAAGCGTCCCGCAAGCAAGTCGAGCGCGCTCGGCTGGATGTTTGCCGCGCGCAAGAAGTCGGTCGAGACCATCAAGGGGCTCTATATCCACGGCAGCGTCGGGCGCGGCAAGACGATGTTGATGGATATGTTCTTCGCCATGGCGCCCTGCCAGAAGAAGCGCAGGGCGCATTTCCATGAATTCATGACTGATGTTCACAACCGTATCGCGGCTCAGCGATTGAAGTTCAAGAATGGCGAGACCAAGCAGGCCGATCCGTTGCCGCCGATTGCCGCCGATCTCTATGCCGAGGCAGAACTGCTTTGCTTCGATGAATTCACCGTCACTGACATCGCCGATGCGATGATCCTGTCGCGGCTGTTTTCCGAGCTGTTCTCGCTCGGATGCGTGCTGATTGCCACGTCGAACGTCGAACCGGACAATCTCTATCGCGATGGGCTCAATCGTGGCCTGTTCCTGCCCTTCATCGATCTTCTGAAGCGCTACGTCGATGTCGTGACGCTGGATTCGCCGACCGACTACCGCATGGAGAAGCTGAACAGCCAGCCTGTTTACCTCACCCCGATCGACGACCGCACCGATATGGCGATGGACGCATCCTGGATGCAGGCCCTGCACGGACGCAAGGCGCAGCCGACGGAAATTCCCAGGAAGGGGCGCTCCATCCACGTGCCGCTAGCCGTCGATCGCATGGCGCGCTTCTCCTTCGCCGATCTTTGCGAGGCGCCACTTGGCCCCGCCGATTTCCTCGCTGTGGCGGAGCGTTTCGATACGATCTTTCTCGATCGCGTGCCGAAACTCGGGCCGGAAAAGCGCAACCAGACCAAGCGTTTCATCATTCTCATCGACACGCTCTACGATCATAATATCCGTCTTTATGTTTCCGCGGCTGCGATGCCGGAGGATCTGCTGTCGGAAAGGCGCGGCACCGAAGGCTTCGAATTCGACCGCACGACCTCTCGGCTTTTCGAGATGCGCAGCGCAGACTATCTGGCGCAGACTCGGGCCAAGCGCGCCGCCGAGTAACAATTTGGTGACAGAGTGACTTACGTTTACGTAAGAACTTTACGATCTAACCGATTGAAATTGCTGCTCTCAAAATAATCAATTGCCAATTTCCGCCTTTGGGTCTATGCGATTGGCGGCTATTGTGGATGCCTCGCTCGGCGTCCCGCCACGGATTTTGATCGCAAAGGATACACCGAAATGGCGCGCAACAAGATCGCACTTATTGGTTCTGGCATGATTGGTGGCACGCTGGCGCATCTCGCCGGCTTGAAGGAACTGGGCGACATCGTCCTGTTCGACATCGCGGACGGCATTCCCCAGGGCAAGGGTCTCGACATCGCCCAGTCTTCGCCGGTCGAAGGCTTCGACGCCAACCTCAGCGGCGCCAGCGACTATTCCGCGATCGAAGGCGCTGACGTCTGTATCGTCACCGCCGGTGTCGCCCGCAAGCCGGGCATGAGCCGCGACGATCTTCTCGGCATCAACCTCAAGGTCATGGAGCAGGTCGGCGCCGGCATCAAGAAGTATGCCCCGAATGCCTTCGTGATCTGCATCACCAATCCGCTCGACGCCATGGTCTGGGCGCTGCAGAAATTCTCGGGCCTGCCGGCCAACAAGGTCGTCGGCATGGCCGGCGTACTCGATAGCTCGCGCTTCCGTCTTTTCCTTGCCAAGGAATTCAACGTATCGGTCGAAGACGTCACCGCTTTCGTTCTCGGCGGCCATGGCGACTCGATGGTTCCGCTCGCCCGCTACTCCACGGTTGCCGGCATTCCGCTGACGGACCTCGTCACCATGGGCTGGCTCACCAACGAGCGCCTCGAAGAAATCATCCAGCGCACCCGTGACGGCGGCGCCGAGATCGTCGGTCTGCTGAAAACCGGCTCGGCCTATTACGCTCCGGCCGCCTCCGCCATCGCAATGGCTGAATCCTACCTCAAGGACAAGAAGCGCGTTCTGCCCAGCGCTGCCCATCTCGACGGCCAGTATGGCGTCAAGGACATGTATGTCGGCGTTCCCACCGTCATCGGCGCCGGCGGTGTCGAGCGCATCATCGAGATCGACCTGAACAAGGCCGAGAAGGAAGCCTTCGACAAGTCGGTCGCGTCCGTCGCCGGCCTTTGCGAAGCCTGCATCGCCATCGCGCCGTCGCTGAAGTAATTTCCGCGCTATAACAGGGATAAGTCCATGAACATTCATGAATATCAGGCCAAGGCTCTGCTGAAGACCTATGGCGCACCCGTCGCGGACGGCGTTGCCATCTTCTCCGCCGACGAAGCCGCTGCTGCTGCCAAGCAGCTTCCAGGCCCGCTCTATGTCGTCAAGAGCCAGATCCACGCCGGTGGCCGCGGCAAGGGCAAGTTCAAGGAACTCGGCCCGGACGCCAAGGGTGGCGTTCGCCTCGCCAAGTCGGTCGAGGACGTCGTTGCCAATTCCAAGGAAATGCTCGGCCACACGCTGGTGACCAAGCAGACCGGCCCGGCCGGCAAGCAGGTCAACCGCCTCTACATCGAAGACGGCGCCGATATCGACCGCGAACTCTACCTCTCGATCCTGGTCGACCGCGCGGTCGGTCAGGTCGCCTTCGTCGTATCGACCGAAGGTGGCATGGACATCGAGACCGTCGCGCATGACACGCCGGAAAAGATCATCACCGTCGCCATCGATCCGACGGCCGGTGTAACCGCCGCCAATTCGGCCGCCCTCTCCGACGCGCTGAAGCTCGAAGGGGCTGCCCGCGAAGACGCCGCCAAGCTCTTCCCGATCCTCTACAAGGCCTTCGTCGAAAAGGACATGGCGCTGCTGGAGGTCAACCCGCTGATCGTCATGACCAACGGCCGCCTGCGCGTTCTCGACGCCAAGGTCTCCTTCGACGGCAACGCGCTGTTCCGTCACGAGGATATCGTTGCGCTGCGCGATACGTCTGAGGAAGACGCCAAGGAAATCGAAGCGCACAAGTATGACCTCGCCTATGTTGCCCTCGACGGCAACATCGGCTGCATGGTCAACGGCGCCGGCCTTGCCATGGCAACCATGGACATCATCAAGCTCTATGGCGCCGAGCCCGCGAACTTCCTCGATGTCGGCGGCGGCGCCACCAAGGAAAAGGTCACCGCAGCCTTCAAGATCATCACCGCGGACCCGGCTGTCGAAGGCATCCTGGTCAATATCTTCGGCGGCATCATGAAGTGCGATGTCATCGCCGAAGGCGTGCTCGCAGCCGTCAAGGAAATCGGTCTGAAGGTTCCGCTCGTCGTTCGCCTCGAAGGCACCAACGTCGAACTGGGCAAGAAGATCATCAACGAATCCGGTCTCAACGTCATCTCTGCCGATGACCTGGACGATGCCGCCCAGAAGATCGTCAAGGCAGTCAAGGGAGCCTGAGACAAGATGTCCATTCTCATCAACAAAGACACCAAGGTTCTGGTTCAGGGCCTGACCGGCAAGACCGGCACCTTCCATACCGAGCAGGCGCTTGCCTATCACGGCACGAAGATGGTCGGCGGTATCCACCCTTCCAAGGGTGGTGAAACCTGGACCGGCAAGGACGGCGAAAAGCTGCCGATCTTCAAGTCGGTCGCCGAAGGCAAGGAAGCGACCGGTGCGAACGCTTCGGTCATCTACGTGCCGCCGGCGGGTGCCGCGGCTGCTATCCTCGAAGCGATCGAAGCGGAAATTCCGCTGATCGTCTGCATCACGGAAGGCATTCCGGTTGCCGACATGATCAAGGTCAAGGATCGCCTCGACAAGTCGAAGTCGCGCCTCATCGGACCGAACTGCCCCGGCGTGCTGACCCCGAACGAATGCAAGATCGGCATCATGCCGGCCTCGATCTTCAAGAAGGGCTCCGTCGGCGTTCTCTCCCGTTCGGGCACGCTGACCTATGAAGCCGTGTTCCAGACCACGAATGAAGGTCTCGGCCAGACGACGGCTGTCGGCATCGGCGGCGACCCGGTCAAGGGCACGGAATTCATCGACATCCTGGAAATGTTCCTCGCCGACGACGAAACCAAGTCGATCATCATGATCGGCGAAATCGGTGGCTCGGCGGAAGAAGACGCCGCGCAGTTCCTCAAGGACGAAGCCAAGAAGGGCCGCAAGAAGCCGATGGTCGGCTTCATCGCCGGCCGCACGGCACCTCCCGGCCGCACCATGGGCCATGCTGGCGCCGTGATCTCCGGCGGCAAGGGCGGCGCGGAAGACAAGATCGCTGCGATGGAAGCGGCAGGCATCCGCGTGTCGCCGTCGCCGGCGCGTCTCGGCAAGACGCTGGTGGAAGTCCTGAAGGGCTGATCTTACCTATAGCAAGACCCGGACGGGGCGGCGACAGCCTATCCCGTCCGGCCTTCGAATTCTCAAGTGCAGACTTACGGCCAAAACGGCCGAACGAAATACGGTCGCCGGATGACCACAAGCCGGCAATGCAACAAGTCGGGAGGCGGACGAGGCTGTCCGCATATCACCATGGCAAGGCAAGAAGCCAACGAGCAATTTCAGATCACCTCGTTCCTGGACGGCGCGAACGCTGCCTATATCGAGCAGCTTTACGCGCGCTACGAGGATGACCCATCGTCGGTCTCCGACGAGTGGCGGTCCTTCTTCAAGGCGCTCGAGGACAGTCCAGACGACGTGAAGAGGGCGGCCAAGGGCGCCTCCTGGCAGCGCAAGAACTGGCCGATCCCGGCAAGGGGCGACCTGGTTTCCGCGCTCGACGGCGATTGGGGCATTGTCGAGAAGGTTATCGAGACCAAGATCAAGGCCAAGGCGGAAACCGCCGGCGCGCCGGCCGATACGACCGACGTCCTGCAGGCGACGCGCGATTCCGTGCGCGCCATCATGATGATCCGCGCCTATCGCATGCGCGGTCACCTGCACGCCAAGCTCGATCCGCTCGGTATCGCCGCTGCGGTCGAGGACTACAAGGAGCTGTCGCCGGAAGCCTATGGCTTTGCCGAGGCCGACCTCGATCGCAAGATCTTCATCGATAACGTGCTCGGCCTCGAATATGCGTCCATTCGCGAGATGATCGAGATCCTCGAGCGCACCTACTGCTCGACGCTCGGCGTCGAGTTCATGCATATCTCCAATCCGGAAGAGAAGGCCTGGATCCAGGAACGCATCGAGGGCGTCGATAAGGGTATCGCTTTCAATCCCGAGCGCAAGAAGGCGATCCTGCAGAAGGTGATCGAAGCCGAAGGCTACGAGCAGTTCCTCGACGTCAAGTTCAAGGGCACGAAGCGTTTCGGCCTCGACGGCGGCGAATCGCTGATCCCGGCGCTGGAGCAGATTCTGAAGAGCGGCAGCCAGCTCGGCCTCAGGGAGGCTCTGTTCGGCATGGCCCATCGCGGCCGCCTGAACGTGCTTTCCCAGGTCATGGGCAAGCCGCATCGGGCGATCTTCCACGAGTTCAAGGGCGGCTCCTACGCGCCGGACGAAGTCGAAGGCTCTGGTGACGTCAAGTACCATCTCGGCGCGTCTTCGGACCGTGATTTCGACGGCGCAAAGGTGCACGTTTCGCTGACGGCCAATCCGTCGCATCTGGAAATCGTCAACCCTGTGGTTATGGGCAAGGCCCGCGCCAAGCAGGATATGGGCGCCACCGTCTGGGATGGCGACGTCATTCCGCTGTCCGAGCGCGCCAAGGTCGTGCCGCTGCTGATCCACGGCGACGCGGCTTTCGCCGGTCAGGGCGTGGTTGCCGAAATCCTCGGCCTGTCGGGCCTGCGCGGCCATCGTGTCGCCGGCACCATGCACGTCATCATCAACAACCAGATCGGCTTCACCACCAATCCGGCCTTCTCGCGCTCGTCGCCCTATCCGTCCGACGTCGCCAAGATGATCGAGGCGCCGATCTTCCATGTGAATGGCGACGATCCGGAAGCCGTTGTTTATGCGGCCAAGATCGCCACCGAATTCCGCATGAAGTTCCACAAGCCTGTCGTCCTCGACCTGTTCTGCTACCGCCGCTACGGCCACAATGAAGGCGATGAACCGTCCTTCACGCAGCCGAAGATGTACAAGGTCATCCGCGCCCACAAGACGGTGCTGCAGCTCTATTCCGAGCGACTGATCGCCGAAGGTGTGCTGACCGAGGGCGAAGTCGAAAAGATGAAGGCTGATTGGCGCGCCCATCTCGAGCAGGAGTTCGAGGCCGGCCAGCATTACAAGCCGAACAAGGCCGACTGGCTGGACGGTGAATGGTCGGGCCTGCATGCGGCTGACAATGCCGATGAGCAACGCCGTGGCAAGACCGCCGTGCCGATGAAGACGCTGAAGGAGATCGGGCGCAAGCTGTCGGAAATTCCGTCCGGCTTCCACGCGCACCGTACCATCCAGCGCTTCATGGAAAACCGCGCCAACATGGTGCAAACAGGCGAAGGCATCGATTGGGCGATGGCGGAAGCGCTCGCTTTCGGCTCACTTGTTGTCGAGGGCCACAAGATTCGCCTGTCCGGCCAGGATTGCGAACGCGGCACATTCTCGCAGCGTCATTCGGTTCTCTACGATCAGGAAACCGAAGAGCGCTACATCCCGCTCGCCAATCTGTCGCCGACCCAGGCCCGCTACGAAGTCATCAACTCGATGCTTTCGGAAGAGGCTGTCCTCGGTTTCGAATACGGCTATTCGCTGGCCCGCCCGAACGCGCTGACGCTCTGGGAGGCCCAGTTCGGCGACTTCGCCAACGGTGCGCAGGTCATCTTCGACCAGTTCATCTCGTCGGGCGAACGCAAGTGGCTGCGCATGTCAGGCCTCGTCTGCCTGCTGCCGCACGGCTATGAAGGCCAGGGTCCGGAACACTCCTCGGCCCGTCTGGAACGCTATCTGCAGCTTTGCGCCGAAGACAACATGCAGGTCGCCAACGTCACGACGCCGGCCAACTACTTCCACATCCTGCGCCGTCAGTTGAAGCGCGACTTCCGCAAGCCGCTGATCCTGATGACGCCGAAGTCGCTGCTGCGCCACAAGCGCGCCGTATCGAGCCTTGCTGAAATGGCAGGGGAAACCTCCTTCCATCGCCTGCTCTGGGACGATGCGGAAGTGATCAAGGATGGCCCGATCAAGCTGCAGAAGGACAACAAGATCCGTCGCGTCGTCATCTGCTCGGGCAAGGTCTACTATGATCTGCTGGAAGAGCGCGAGAAGCGCGGCATCGACGATATCTACCTGCTGCGCATCGAACAGCTCTACCCGTTCCCGGCCAAGGCGCTCATCAACGAGCTCAGCCGCTTCCGCAATGCGGAGATGGTCTGGTGCCAGGAAGAGCCGAAGAACATGGGTGCATGGTCCTTCATCGATCCCTATCTGGAATGGGTGCTTGCCCACATCGATGCCAAGTATCAGCGCGTTCGCTACACCGGCCGTCCGGCCGCCGCCTCTCCGGCGACGGGCCTGATGTCCAAGCATATGTCGCAGCTCGCGGCGTTCCTTGAGGACGCGCTCGGCGGTTGAGGGGTTGCGCGATGACCTGTTTTCGTCTGAAAATTGCGTCGTCGCGCTCCAGCCTTCCGCAGGATGCGACGGGGGAGAAAATGGCCGCCATGCAGCAACATGCCGACTATCGCCAGCACGAAGCAGATGCCCGACCGGTTACCGCCGGCTGGGCTGATGCAGCGCATGGCGTTGTCCGTTCCCCGGCCATCTGTCGCCGGAATTCCATCCAACTCATAATGACGAAAATCAGGATCTGAACAATGGCCACTGAAATCCGCGTTCCTACCCTCGGCGAATCCGTCAGCGAGGCGACCGTCGGCACCTGGTTCAAGAAGGTCGGCGATGCCATCAAGGCCGATGAACCGATTCTCGAGCTTGAAACCGACAAGGTGACGATCGAGGTTCCAGCACCTGCGGCCGGCACGCTGTCCGAAATCGTTGCGCAGGCCGGGGAGACCGTGGGCCTCGGAGCGTTGCTTGGCCAGATCTCCGCCGGCAACGGCGCCGCCGCCGCTCCGGCTCAGGCTGCAGCACCCGCCGCTGCCGCTGCTCCGGCCCCTGCCGCTGCCGCCCCGGTTGCTGCCCCCACCGTTTCCGCTCCGGCCTCCACCATGCCGCCGGCCCCTGCCGCCGCCAAGCTGCTTGCCGAAAGCAACCTCTCCGCCGATCAGGTCGATGGCAGCGGCAAGCGCGGCCAGGTCCTGAAGGGTGATGCCATCGCCGCCGTTGCAAAGGCCGCCTCGGCGCCTGCCGCCGCACCGGCTGCGCCCGTCGCCGCGCGCGCGCCGACCGCCGTCGAGGACGTCAGCCGCGAAGAGCGCGTCAAGATGACCCGCCTGCGCCAGACGATTGCCCGCCGCCTCAAGGATGCGCAGAACACCGCCGCCATGCTCACCACCTACAATGAGGTGGACATGAAGGCCGTCATGGACCTACGCAACAAGTACAAGGACATCTTCGAGAAGAAGCATGGCGTGAAGCTCGGCTTCATGGGCTTCTTCACCAAGGCCGTCACGCACGCCCTGAAGGAACTGCCTGCTGTCAACGCCGAGATCGATGGCACCGACATCATCTACAAGAACTACTGCCACATCGGCATGGCTGTCGGCACCGACAAGGGTCTCGTCGTTCCGGTTATCCGCGACGCCGATCAGATGTCGATCGCCGAGGTCGAGAAGGAGCTTGGCCGTCTGGCGAAGGCTGCCCGCGACGGCACGCTGTCGATGGCTGACATGCAGGGCGGCACCTTCACCATCACCAATGGTGGCGTCTATGGTTCGCTGATGTCCTCGCCGATTCTGAACGCGCCACAGTCGGGCATTCTCGGCATGCACAAGATCCAGGAACGTCCGGTCGCCATCGGCGGTCAAGTCGTCATCCGTCCGATGATGTATCTGGCGCTTTCCTACGACCACCGCATGGTCGACGGCAAGGAAGCCGTGACCTTCCTCGTGCGCGTCAAGGAAAGCCTGGAAGATCCGGAACGTCTGGTTCTCGATCTCTAAGGGAGCGTTGGATCATGTCGACATGGCCCATGCGGACGCTGCGCGGATTGTTGTGCGCCGTCGCCGCATGGGTGCCATCATCCGCGAGCGCCGATGAGTTCGACGTTTCCAAGCTCAGCAGCAATCTCGATCTGGCGTCGCTCAGCGACGCCGATCTTGCCGCGCGATCGATCGCCGCCCTTCGCATCGGCAATGTCGAACTGACGTCCGGCCGCATCGTCGCCAGCGATCCCCTGGTCGGACCGGACCGTCCGGCACTGGTCAGGACCGTGCCTCCGGGCGATTATCCGGTGACGCTCTATGAAGCCTTCGGCCGCATCGCCGCCGCCAGCATGCGGTTTGCCGAGGGCAAGCCGGTGCGCTGGGAGCTAGCACTCATTCCGGGCCAGGATATCAATGCGTTGAAGGGTGAAGAGTTCTTCGGCTATCCGGTCGATGCCGGCCTCGGCTGCTATATGGATGCCGATACCTATGCCTTGATTCAGGAGCGGGAAAAGCAGGTCCGGGCCGAGAAGTCGTCGTCTGATATCAACTACTATGACGATGTCCTGGCGCCCGAGCTCGGGGCGAACAAGGACAAATATGCCATGCATCGGCCGGTGGCCGGCGAGCGTGGTAATGTCGCGATCTTCTGGAGCGGCTGGGGCGACGGTTTCTATCCGGTATTCTGGGGCCTCGATGCTGGCGGGCGGCCTCTGGTTCTGCTTACCGACTTCGGCGTGACCGAGAATGCCGATGGCCGGCACGAGCCGGGAGGAGAATGACGATGCCTGTCAACCGCATGATGACACGACTAGCTCCGGTGCGCTGGGCGATGATGGCCTTTACTGTCAATCCGGCGTTGGCTCTCGCAAGCGAATGCGTGCAGGAAAAGGCTGTCTACGGCGATATGGACGATGCCTATGAGCTGCGCTTCGAGCCCATGGGGTCGGAATCATCCGTCAGCAACAAGTTCAAACTTGCCGTGCGCAACACCGCCGTCGTGGCCGATGGCGTTGTCATGCGCACCGACGATCAACAGCACGCCAATGGCAGGATCATGTTCGAGTGCCCGGAAGGCGATGTCACCGGGGCTGATCTCAGAGCCTGCACCGTCTGGCAGGGCACGGTTTACGCCTCTGACCTGAAGGGCCATATCAGCATGCTTCCAGCTGAGGGCGAGAGTGCAGCCGAACGGCTTTTCCTGCCGGCGCTCGGACCCTCGATCCAGAAGTCTTCCCTTTGGGGCAAGGGCAAGGCAACCGTTGCGCCCTGGGATGTCCTCAGTCTGAAAGGATGCGACCAATGACCGAGAGTGCACCCGTTCTTCTCGTGACCGGCGGCAGCCGAGGCATCGGCGCGGCGGTTTCAGTTGCCGCTGCCCAGCACGGCTGGGCCGTGGCGGTCAACTATGCGTCCAACAAGGACGCAGCCGAGGCCGTGGTGGCGACGATCCGCGATGCCGGCGGCGATGCGATCGCGATCGCCGGCGATGTCGGCAAGCCAGAGGGCATCAAATCCATCTTTGCCACGATCGACTCGCATTTTGGCCGGCTCGATGGGCTCGTCAACAATGCCGGTATCGTCGGGGTCATTCAGCGCCTCGACGAAATGACGCCGGAACGGCTCGACCGCATGTTCCGTGTCAATATCACCGGCTCGATGCTGGCCGCGGCAGAAGCCGTGCGTCGCATGTCGACCCGCCATGGCGGCAAGGGCGGCGTGATCGTCAATGTCTCCTCCCTGGCCGCAACGCTCGGTGGCGGGGGACAGTATGTCGACTATGCTGCTTCCAAGGGGGCGATCGATACCTTCACGGTCGGTCTGGCGCGCGAGGTGGCGGCCGAAGGCATCCGCGTCAACGCTGTCCGGCCCGGCATCATCGATACGGATATCCACGCCGCAGCCGGCCTGCCGGACCGGGCGCGCGACATCGCTCCGCAATTGCCGATGAAGCGCGCGGGAACGGCCGACGAGGTCGCCGACTCCATCCTCTATCTCCTGGGGCCTCACGCATCCTATATAACGGGTGCCTTGCTCGACGTGAGCGGTGGCCGTTAAGCGGAGAAGGTGGCTATCATGCAATATATTCTCGAATTCCTCGGCCTGATGGCGGTGTTCTCTATTTTCATCGTCATTCCCGGCGCCGATTTTGCCGTGATCCTACGTCAGAGCATCGTGCATGGCCGCCGTGCCGCCATGATGACCGGGCTCGGCATGGGCTTCTCGCTACTCTTCCACATCAGCTACACCATTCTCGGCCTTGGCCTGATCGTGTCGCAATCGCTTGTCCTGTTCAGCATGATCAAATGGGCCGGCGTTCTCTATCTCGTCTACCTGGGCATCAAGTCTTTCCGCGAGCCGGGCTTCAAGGTGGCGGAAATCGAGATCACCGATGCTGACCGCAAGCCGGTCTCCGTCTGGCGCTGCCTGGCGACGGGCTTCATCACCAATGCGCTCAACCCGAAGCCGGTGCTGTTTTTCCTGTCGCTGTTTTCGACGCTCGTGCATCACGACACGCCCGCGCTGATCCAGTTCAGCTATGGCATCGGCATGGCAACGGCTCTGGTCGCCTGGTTTGCCGGCGTCTCCACTTTCTTCACCGTCAAGCCGGTTCGCGATCGCTTCATCGCGTCAGGCAAATGGTTCAACCGCATCACCGGAGCGGCGCTCGTCGGCTTCGGCATCCGCCTCGCTTTGGCGCGGGCGGCCGACTAACAGAGATATAAAACAAGGAAATCAAACCATGTCCTACGATGTGATCATTATCGGAACCGGTCCCGGCGGCTATGTCTGCGCAGTCAAGGCAGCGCAACTCGGCCTGAAGGTGGCGGTCGTCGAAAAGCGCGTGACCTTTGGCGGCACCTGCCTCAACATCGGCTGCATTCCCTCCAAGGCGCTGCTGCACGCTTCCGAAATGTTCCATCATGTAGGCCATGGCATGGACGCGCTCGGCGTCGAGGTTGCGGCGCCGACGCTGAACCTTGGCAAGATGCTGGCTCACAAGGATGCGACCGTAAAGTCGAATGTCGACGGCGTCGCCTTCCTCTTCAAGAAGAACAAGATCGATGCCTTCCAGGGCACCGGCAAGATCGTTTCCGCCGGCAAGGTTGCCGTCACGGCCGATGACGGCAAGGTGACCGAGATCGACGGCAAGAACATCGTCATCGCCACCGGCTCCGACGTTGCCGGCATTCCGGGCGTGCCGCTCGAGATCGATGAGAAGATCATCATCTCCTCCACCGGCGGCATCGCGCTCGACAAGGTGCCGGGCAAGATGATCGTGGTCGGCGGCGGCGTCATCGGCCTTGAGCTCGGCTCGGTCTGGTCGCGCCTCGGCGCCAAGGTCACTGTCGTCGAATATCTCGACACCATCCTCGGCGGCATGGATGGCGAAGTCTCCAAGCAGTTCCAGCGCATGCTGGCCAAGCAGGGCGTGGAATTCCATCTCGGTGCCAAGGTGGTCGGCGTCGAGAAGTCCGGCGACGGCGCGAAGGTTACCTTCGAGCCGGTCAAGGGCGGCGACAAGGTCGTGCTCGATGCCGATGTCGTGCTGGTCGCGACCGGCCGCAAGCCCTATACGGCAGGCCTTGGCCTGGAAGAGGCCGGCGTCGTGCTCGACAATCGCGGCCGCGTCGAGATCGACGGTCACTTCAAGACCAATGTCGCCGACATCTATGCCATCGGCGACGTGGTGAAGGGTCCGATGCTGGCGCACAAGGCGGAAGACGAGGGTGTGGCGCTCGCCGAAATTCTCGCCGGCCAGGCGGGCCATGTGAACTACGACGTCATTCCGAGCGTCGTCTACACCCAGCCGGAAGTCGCTTCCGTCGGCAAGACCGAGGAAGAGCTTAAGGCCGCGGGCATCGCCTACAAGGTCGGCAAGTTCCCGTTCTCTGCCAATGGCCGCGCGCGCGCCATGCTGGCGACTGACGGTTTCGTCAAGATCCTGGCCGACAAGGAAACGGACCGGGTCCTCGGCGGCCATATCGTCGGCTTCGGCGCTGGCGAGATGATCCACGAGATCACCGTGCTGATGGAATTCGGTGGCTCGTCGGAAGATCTCGGCCGCACCTGCCATGCGCATCCGACCATGTCGGAAGCCGTGAAGGAAGCAGCGCTCGCGACCTTCTTCAAGCCGATCCACATGTAGGAACCGCGTTTAAGCTCGGTCGAATACCGGGATTGCAATGCACATACGATGATGCGATGAACGGGGTCTCTCGTGCATCGCATCATCGAAGCTCTCCCAATCACCGAAGCAAGCATGTCACGCCAAATCCCAGCTATTGCCGCATCCCTACAACTCTTCATTGTTGTCGCCCTCACGGTCCTACTGACCGCTGTGCTCCCGGTTCATGCCGAAACGCCTGATGTCGGTTGGCCGCAGACCGTCAGCGATCTGCCAGCGGAACCCGGTATCCGTTTCGGCACGCTGCCCAACGGTATGCGCTTCGCCATCATGCACAATGCGACGCCTACGGGGCAGGTGGCGATCCGGTTTCGCATCGGCACTGGGTCGCTCCAGGAAAAAGACGATCAGCAGGGGCTGGCGCATTTTCTCGAGCATATGGCTTTCAAGGGTTCGACCCACGTTCCCGAAGGCGAGATGACCCGAATCCTCCAGCGCCTCGGCCTGGCCTTCGGCGCGGATACGAATGCCTCTACGAGCTACAACGAGACCGTCTATGCGCTCGATCTGCCTGAGGCCGACGCCGAAACAGTGTCTACCGGCCTGATGCTGATGCGCGAGACGGCGAGCGAGCTCACGCTCGATGCCGGCGCCTTCGACCGCGAGCGTGGTGTCATCCTGTCGGAAGAGAAGCTGCGCGATACGCCGCAATATCGGGGCGGGATCGGCTTCATGAATCTGCTGCTGCCTGGCCAGCGCGTGCCGCTGCGGCCGCCTATCGGCAAGACCGATATTATCAGCCATGCCCCGGTCGATCTGGTGCGGGACTATTATCGCACCAATTATCGGCCGGATCGCGCCACGCTGATCGTGGTCGGCGATATCGACGCGGCGGCTCTCGAAGCCGACATCCGCAGCCGCTTCGGCAATTGGACGTCAAATACACCGGTGCCGGCTGAGCCCGATCTGGGTGCTCTTGAAAAACACGGCGAACGCGTTGGAACCGTCGTCGTGCCTGGTGGTGCCACCCGCGTGCAGATTGCCTGGACGCGTCCCTATGACGCTTCGCCAGACAGCGCTGCCAAGCGTCGTCAGCAGTTGATCGAGGGTATCGGCCTTGCTGTCCTCAACCGGCGTATATCCGTTCTGGCGCAACAGCCCAACCCGCCCTTCGTCAGCGCGCAGGCTGGTTCTCAGGATCTTTTGAAGTCCGCTCACGTCACGATGATTGCCGCAGATGGCGATCCGGACAAGTGGCAGGCAGCTCTTGCTGCTATCGATCAGGAGCAGCGCCGGATTGCCGAGTTCGGCGTTGCACAAGGCGAGATCGACCGCGAAATTGCCGAATACCGGTCGACGCTGCAGGCGGCTGCGGGAGGTGCTGCAACGCGCGCCAGTCCGGATATTGCCGGATCCCTGGCCTGGAGTGTCGGCGAAGGCGTGGTCTTCACCTCGCCGGCGGAAGACCTCTCGCTTTTCGATGCTGCGATGAAAGGCTTGACTGCGGCCGAGGTGAACCAAAGTCTCCAGCTTGCCTTTGCAGGCAACGGTCCGCAACTGGTACTGCAGATCCCGCAAATGCCCGAGGGCGGTGGCGCGGCTGTTGAAAAGGCCTATGCGGACTCGCGCGCCGTGCCGGTTACTGCGCCCGAGCATACGACAGCGGCCGTATGGCCCTATACCGATTTCGGCAAAGCCGGAGCCGTCGTCGAACAGCGAGTCGTCGACGATCTCGGCGTCACGATGGTACGCTTTGCCAATGGCGTGCGCTTGACCGTCAAGCCGACCAAGCTTCGTCAGGACGAAGTATTGGTTCGTGCCAATATCGGTCGCGGCCGGCTCGATCTGCCGCATGACCGCCCGCTGCCAATATGGGCGGCGGCGGCGGTCCCGTTGTCCGGTCTGAAGGCCATCGACTACGAAGACATGCAGAAGGCACTGGCCGGAAATGTCGTCGGCAACGACTTTTCCATCCAGGATGGCGCCTTCAGGTTCGAGGGGGCTACGAGGCCGAGCGATCTGGCGACGCAATTGCAGCTTCTGACGGCCTATGTTTCTGATCCGACCTACCGACCGGATGTCTTCAAGCGGGTGCAACAGGCCTATCTGAACAGTTTGACGCAGCTTCAGGCAACGGCAGGGACCGTGGTCGGCCGCGACCTTCCCGGTCTTTTGCATTCCGGTGATCCGCGTTGGACTTTCCCGGACCGAACGCAATTGCTTGATGCCAAGCCGGAAGATTTCGAGGCATTCTTGCGGCCGTTCCTTTCCAAGGGTCAGATTGAAGTCATCATCGCCGGCGATGTTCAGGCCGATGATGCGATCCGCATGACCGCTGAGACCTTCGGTGCGCTGCCGGCCCGGCACGATATGCAGGAGCAGCCCGACAGTGGCGAGACGCTTTTTCCAGTACCGACGCCGGAACCGGTCGTGCGGCTGCAAGACGGGCGAAGCGACAATGCCGGCGCGCTCGTCGCCATGTCGATCGGCGATTTTCTCTCCGATTTGCCGCGTGCCGCCGCCGCCAATGTGACAGGGGCGATCTTCCGGAATCGTCTGATCGACCAGTTCCGCGTCGCCGAGGGCGCGACTTACAGCCCACAGGGCGACGTCGATCTGTCCAGATCGATCCCGGGCTACGGCTTTGCCTATGTCTACGTCGAGACAGTCCCGGCGAAGGTGGATCATTTCTTCGATCTGGTGGACAAGATCAGCGCCGATTTGCGGGATAGGGACGTTTCGCCGGACGAACTCACGCGCGCCAAGGCTCCGATCGTGGAGGAGATAAAGCGTTCGCAACAGACCAATAGCTATTGGCTGGAGAGCTTGCATGGTGCCCAGACGGATGCGCGGCGTCTCGCGCGAATTCGCGGCAACATCAACGGCTATCAGGCTGTAACGGCGCAGGATGTCCGTTCGATTGCGACAAGCTATCTGAAGTCGGAGACGTCCTGGCGTATGAAAATATTGCCGGCTAACGGATCGGCCGTGCGATAGCCGGCTGTGCCCGCCTGGTAAATTGCCGCAGCCGGCATTTGTCGTTCGGGTTGCTTTGCTGCGTGTGATAGCTTGCAGGGATCGAGACAACGGATGAGACGATGTCTGCAAGACCCCTGATGGTGAAACCGCATGTGCCGCATCCCGCATTGCCGGGCGCGGACTGGGCGGATTGCTACGAACTGCAGGTTCCGAAATCGGATTTTACGGCAATTGCCGCCGCGCGTGCCATGCTCGGCCGCTTTCCGCTCTGGGTGCGACTGTTGCTGCGACTGCGTGATGCGGTAACCGGTCTGTTTGGATTGAAATCCACACGCAGCAATACCGCGGATAAACTGGAAACGATCGGTTTCTTTCCGGTCGTCAGCAAGTCCGCCAATCAGGTCGTTCTCGGATTTGATGATCGCCACCTCGATTTCCGTGTCGTCATCGACGTGCGGGACGACGATCAGGGACGACGGCTCGTGGACGCGACCACGCTTGTCAGGCGAAAGATATTGCTGGGGCGCATCTATATAGCGCTGATTACGCCATTCCACCGGTTGATCGTTGCAACCATGCTCGCCGATTTCGGCAAACGCATGAGCGCGGTCAGTTTACCGCCGTCACCGTGAAGCCCTGCTTGCGCAACAAGGCCACCAGGCCCTGGTCGCCGGCCAGGTGCAGCGCGCCGACGGCGATGAAGGCATTGCCCTTGTCGAGGATCGGTGCTGCGCGTTCGGCCATCACCTTGTTGCGGTCGAGGATGATGCGCTGCTCGAAGACCGCCGTGTCGTCGTCCGAGATGTTCTGGTCCGGCTCGATCACCTTCAGCATCGGGATCATCGCGCCGATATTGCCGGCCAGATAGAGATCGGTCATCGTTTCGTTGACGTCGTTGATCTTGTCGCCGAGTTCGAGCGTCTGGATCAGCGACTTCAGATGCAGCGTGATCGGCAGATCGCTCATCGCCTTGGCCTGCTCGGCCAGCGTTTCCAGCCCCTTGACCTGCTTGCCTTCGGCGGCGGCGTCGCTCGCCAGCTTCTGGTCGAGGAATTTCGCGCCGGCGGTCTTGCGGCGGATTTCGCAGCCGGTCATTTCGAAGGAGCTCGAGATCAGCCAGGGCTGCATGCGAGAGACAGCGGCAAGCGCAATGCCGCGCGCCTTCAGTCCCGCCTCGAGCTTGGCGTTGTCCTCGGGCGACAGATGCTGGCTGATGGTCGAGCCGTCGGTGAGCATCGTCAGCGACGGATTGGCGAAGAGGGCCGCGGCTGCCCTCTTGTCATCGAGAATTTCGTCGGATTCGACGACGATCGCATCGGCGGCCGCTACGGCCTCCGACGCGCCCTTCGGCATGGTGAGCACGCGCGAATCCGAGACATGCATGGTGCCGAGCAGCCAGGAGGGCTTCAGGCCTGATTTCTCGATCTTCCAGAAGATGCCCTTGCCGTTTTCCACCTTGTCGCCGGCCGCGATGATGGAGGCATATTTGTCGGGATCGCTTTTCTGCAGCTCTGCCATCAGATCCTTGCCGCCGCAGCTGTCGGACGTTGTCTCACTGGCGAGTAAGGTTGCGATTTTGGCCAGGTCGTCTTTCTTGAGCTTTGCCAACGGATTTTTGTCGCCACCGCTTTCGGATGCCGTCTGGTCGGCATGCGCCGGCTGCAGGGCGAGTATGGTTGCGATCAATAGGGTGGCCAGCATCAACGGAAGGGCTGTGGCGAACCAGAGAAGGACATCGCCGAGTGCCGGCTTCGTCGATCGCATCGTCTTGGATCCGAGGGCAGAAATCATTTAAACCTTCCACTGGCAGAGGCCATGACTCTTAAAGCGCGAAAGCGGCATTCCGGAGACGTGGCGGCATATGCTCATGCTCTACGCTTCGGAGACGCATATTCCCTTAACGTGAGGGGTTAATGGTTCCTTATGCTCGCGGATGGGCGCGATCGTAGACTTCCAGCAGCCGCGAGGAATCGACGCCGGTATAGACCTGCGTTGTCGACAGGCTGGCATGGCCGAGCAGTTCCTGGATGGTGCGCAGGTCGCCGCCTCCAGCCAGCAGATGCGTCGCGAAGGAATGGCGCAAGGCGTGCGGCGTGGCGGTATCGGGCAGGCCGAAGGCGCCGCGCAGTTTCTGCATGCCGTGCTGGATGATGCCCGGCTGCAGTTTGCCGCCGCGCGCGCCGCGAAAGAGGGCGGCCTCAGCGTCGAGATGATAGGGGCAGAGGGCTCGGTAGTGATCGACCGCCTCGACGACGATTGATAGTAGCGGCACCAGCCGCGTCTTGTTGCCCTTGCCTGTGATGCGCAGCGCAGTCGCGCCGGGCGGCATATCCTGCGGCTTCAGATCCAACGCCTCGGAAATGCGCAGGCCGCAGCCGTAGAGCAGGGTCAGCACGGCCGCGTCGCGCGCAGCGATCCACGGTTCTTCATGCAACTGTGCCTCGTCGCTGACCACCGTGATGGCCTGCGTGTCGGAAAGCGGCTTGGGAAGCGATTTCGGCTGTTTCGGTGAGCGCACGGCCGCCGCGCCCGCGGCATTCACCAGGCCTTTCTTTTCGAGATAGCGCAGCAGCGAACGAAGGCCGGCAAGATTGCGTCCGAGCGAACGCGCTCCGGCCCCTTCCTTTCGGCGCGCGGCGAGAAAACCGCGAAAATCGGCGGGGCGCAGTGCGTGGATATCCGCGATCGTTGCCGGACCGCCGAGATGGCCGGTGAGGAAAGTCAGGAATTGCCGCGTGTCGCGCTCATAGGCATTCAGCGTGTGGGCGGAGAGCCGCCGCTCCTGACCAAGCGCGTCGAGCCAGCGGCCCCGCTCCGCCATCAACCTTGAGTCGGCAATGATCAACAATTCGTTCAGTGGAAAACCCCTTGAAATTCAGATTCCTTCTGCCACTTTGGATTAGGGAAGGTTATGGAATCACTAACTTTCCCGTTGCCCTGCTTGCATTTCCGATGCGCTGCGGGAGCAACGGCACTTCAAAAAACTGCATATAGGCCCGTTCCTAAATCTCCGGTGGTTTGGCGGCTATATGCGAGGCGCTTGTCATGCTTCGATCATATTCGGTTGCAATAGAATATACCCCAACCATTCAGGATACTTCATGGCACGCCGCGGTTCGATAACTGCACTGGGACAGATTGCAGAAGCGATCGCTTTGGTGTCGCAGGGTCAGCCGGGACACATTGTCGATATGCTGATCGCCGAACGCGGCGAGAAGATCGTTCGCAATCCGCTCTGGCCGGTCATGCGCCCCTTTCTCTACACGCTGCTGCGCTACAATAAGGCGATCGAATTCGCCAACGATGTCGCGAAGTTGTCCGGCTTTCAATGCTTCGAATATATGAGCGATCTGCTCAAGCTCGACATCGGCGTCACCCACGCCGATCGCATTCCGGCATCCGGTGGTTTCATTCTCGTCAGCAATCATCCCACAGGCATTGCCGACGGCGTCGCCGTCTTCGATCTCCTGAAATCGCGCCGGCCTGACATGATGATCTTTGCCAATCGCGATGCCGTGCGCGTCAATCCGCGTTTCGCCGAGATGATCATTCCGGTGGAATGGCGCGAGGAGCACAAGAGCAAGCCGAAGACGCGCGAGACGCTGCAGCTCACCAACCGCGCCGTCGCCGACGGCAAGGTGACCGTGCTTTTTCCGTCCGGCCGCATCGCCTATTGGGCGGACGGCAAGCTGAACGAGCGTCCGTGGAAGACATCCGCCGTGGGTCTGGCGCGCAAATACAATCTGCCGATCCTGCCGGTGCACCTGACGGCGCGCAATTCCGGCCTGTTTTACTGGCTCGCCAGATGGTCGACCGAGCTGCGCGACATGACGGTGTTTCATGAGCTTCTGAACAAGCGCGGCGACCAGTTCGACTTCCTCGTCGGCAATCTCATTCCCGTCGAGCATCTGGACGGCGACGTCAACGAGGTGACGAAAGCGCTGGAGAAGCACACGGTCGTCGATCTTGCGGCTGACGGCAATGCGAGGTTCTCGCCGCTCATTTCTCCCAGGCAGGAAGAGGCCTTGGCCGCGCATTCTCTTTAAATCGGGAATCGGTTAGAGCGAGGCATGCAACTTCGCTCGATGTTCGCCCAGAATTATCGCTCTTTGCGCTCGATCCGCATGGATCTGGCCGAAGTCAACCTGTTCATCGGCGAGAATGGCGTCGGCAAATCCAATCTCTATCGTTCCCTGCAGCTCGTGCAGGCGGCGGTGCGTGGGCGGCTGGCGCATGAGATTTCCAGCGAGGGCGGCATGTTCTCGGCCATGTGGTCGGGCAAGCGGCGCGCACATGAATCCGCCCGCATCCGCTTCGATGTCGAGCTGCTCGACATGGAGCGAGCCGCGACCTTCCGCTATTGGATCGAGGCCGGCATGCGCCCGCCTCTTCCTGCTGCGGGCTTTCCGTTGGAGCCTCAGGTCAAGGCCGAGGAACTATTGATCGAGACAGGCCGGCGGCCGGTGACGATGATGAAGCGGGCCGGGCCGGGTATTTCCGTTCGCGGCGAAAACGGCCGCATGCAGCCGCATCGCGACCAGGCGCTGACGTCGGAAACGGCGATCGCCCTGCTCGGCGATGCAGGCTACTACCCCGAAGTCGGCACCTTCCGGCGGGCCGTCGACGCATGGCGGTTCTATCACGGCTTTCGCACGGATCGCGCTTCGCCGCTGCGGGCGCCATGCCTTGCCGTGACCTCTCCCATGCTGGACGAGGATGGCGCCAATATCGCCGCCGTCTTCGCCACGCTCGTGCATACACGTGAAGATACGGTCGAACTCGACAGGGTCGTTGCCGCCGCACTCGGCGGGGCGCGCCTCGTGGTGCCGGAGCCGCAGGAAACGGCGGATTTCGGCCTGATGCTGCCGGAATTTCCCAAGCGCGTCTTCCAGCCGCGCGAATTGTCCGATGGCCAGATCCGGTTCCTCGGCCTCGCTGCAGCGCTGATGTCCTATCGCCTGCCGCCGCTGATCGCGCTCAACGAGCCGGAGGCGAGCCTGCATCCCGACATGCTGCCGCCGCTTGCCGAAATGATCGCGCAGGCCGCCAGGACCAGCCAGATCTGGATCGTCACCCATTCCGAGGTTCTGGCCGCAGCCGTGCGCGAACGTTGCGGTGCGCGGCCTCGCCGGGTGATCCGCGAAAACGGCGCCACCTGGATCGACGGCATGCGGCTGACCGGCATGATCGACGATGACGACGAATAGAAATCTGTTGAAATGGGATTGACGATATGACGTCTTTGGGTAGAGCCGCTGTGTTGAACGACCTTGCCGTCCTGATTGCGAAGCTGGAATCGGCAAGGCCAATTCGCGTCGCGATCGATGGGAGGACGGCATCCGGCAAGACGACACTGGCGAACGAATTGGCAGAGTGTCTTAGGGATAAAGGCCGGGAGGTCATCCGAACCTCGATTGATGGTTTCCACAGGCCGAAGGTGGAGCGCTATGCACGCGGGCGGCACTCCGCCGAGGGCTATTATTACGACGCGCGCGATCTTCCCGCCATCAATGCGCTCCTTCTCGATCCTTTGGGGCCGGGCGGCGACGGCCGGTATCGCACGGCGTCATTTGATCTGCACAATGATCTGCCGATCGAACAGGATCCGCAATTTGCGCCTGATGACGCCATCCTCATTGTCGATGGTACGTTCCTCCAGCGGCCTGAGCTGCGTGGCGGCTGGGATGTCGCGGTCTTCATTGAAACCTCGGAGCATGTGTCCGAACAACGGGGCATAGATCGTGACACCGCGCATCTCGGGGGAGCGGAAGCCACACGTCAGCTTTATGCCGGTCGATATCGCCCGGCCTTTGATCTCTATCAGCGCTTGTCCGCGCCTGCTTCTGCTGCCGACGCAATTTTCAACAATGACAATTTTGACCAGCCTGCTCTCCGGGTTCGTGGAGATGGCAGGCTTTCTGCAGTATCGCGAAATCCCTGATATTCACGGAATTCGGTAGCAGATGCCACCATTCGGGATGGAGGCGTTCATGGCAACTTTGGGCCAACAGTAGCCAAGCTGACGGCAGGAATGCGCCCTCAAGCACGAACCCGCTACGCGGGAGGGCGCGCGCGGTGAGTTTGGTATGATTATCTGAGGTTCTAGGCAGGCTGTTGGTGTTGCCTGACCATGACGTTCCCTTCAACGAGAGGAACGTTCAATGGCCAGC
Source organism: Martinezella lusitana (assembly GCF_016901135.1). Lineage (GTDB taxonomy): Bacteria > Pseudomonadota > Alphaproteobacteria > Rhizobiales > Rhizobiaceae > Rhizobium > Rhizobium lusitanum_D. The sequence continues at coordinate 297,876 of NZ_JAFEVL010000062.1, forward strand.
TTTCAACACGATGCCCCGACCACACCGCTTCGCCAGCGTATGCAGGAAGATATGGTGATGCGGGGTCTGGGATCGCACACTCAGCAGGACTACGTCCGCCACGTCCGGCGCTTCGCTGCGTTTCTTGGGCGTGCCCCTTATACGGCGACGGTCGAAGACATACGGCATTTCCAGTTGCATCAGCATGAGAACGGCGTAGGCCCCGCGACGATCAACAGCACGGTTTCGGCGCTA
>NZ_JAFEVL010000061.1 GCF_016901135.1 Martinezella lusitana
CCGGGGTGAGCGCTCGCTCACCTGTGAACATCTCACCTTGAACTGTGGAGCGGCTGCGTGTCGTGGTCACGAGCATGTCGACCTTGGTGGATTTCGGCGAGCTATCTGCGACCGGGATAAGCACGTTCTTGAGATGGCCACCGCACCCGGCCGAAGTAAAAAGCAGGATGACGACAGTGATCCCCCTCAGGCATCGCGGGACGAGCGGATGAGCGCGGCCATCAAGGTGGTTTGCTGTGGTCACTACCGTTCCTCGTTGTCCCGTGGCGCTGGTGCACATTTCGGCCACGCACGTCTCAGCGCGGGCGGCGGGTCTGAGGAAAATCTATGCGAAGACGTAATCGCTTACCCGTATCATCGGGTATGTTACGGTCGGGGAAGTGGCATCAGCGCGGCGGTCGCTCCGAGGTGGCGGTCAACGCCAATTCATCTGGCACTGTCATTCCCGCCTTGCGAAGACCTTCAATTAAGCGGTTACGATCGGCGGGCTGTATATTGCGCATCTTCAGTTCCGCCACGACGTTCGGCAGGAATTCACGATGCATCTTGATGAAGGCCTGTCCTTCACGATGAGCATCGTCCATCATGCCTGACTCGGCATAGATGATGGCGGCGACAGCATGGAAAAGCGGGAATTTCTGCAAGTCCGCCCGTCTGATTTCCAGCACCGCGGTCGCATTGTCGCGAAGCATGAAGGCTGCGAGGGCTCGGCTGCCGTGGTAGAAACCGCTGCCACCCGGATTGAGGGCGATGGCCTGATCCAGAAGTGCCGCCCCACGCTGCCATTGGCCACCGAGCGCAAGCCGCGTTCCGAACTCGCCCATCAACTCGGTATCGTTCGGGTTGGTGGCAAGCGCCTGTTCTCCCACACGGAGTGATTCAGCAAGTTCTCTGTTGAAGAAGAGCGCCGTCATCAGTGCTTGCAGTGCCCGCGTATTGCTTGGATCAAGCTGCACTGCGCGCCTGGCAGCCTGCAGCGCGCGCTGGATGGGCGTAGCCGGGCTCTGTCTCAGATTGAAATTGTATCGGCTCTCGTCAAGGTAGATGATCGACAGCATCGCCCAAGCAGTCGCGTAGGTCGGGTAACGCGCAACGGCACTCTCAAGACAATCCCGGACGCCTGCATGAGCCTCGGGACTCAGCTCCGAGCGATAGGCATAGAAGCGCAGAGTGCATTTATACGCGCCCATGTCATTCGGATGTGGACTGGCAGCGTCGACCTGCGCCATGATTCCGTAGGGCTGAGCGATCGCGGTGGCGACCTTTTTTGCGACGTCCGACTGGATTGCGAACAGATCGCTCGACCCAAGATCGTTGTCGTAGTCTTCCGACCACAGGATCTCGCCGTCAGACGTATCAAGTAGTCTGGCGGTCACTCGCAGCCGCTTGCCCGAAGTGCGGACGCCGCCAGCAAGCAGGTACCGTGCGCCAAGCCCATTCCTGATTTCTGCCGCTCCTACGTCGGTAGCTAAGGACTTGGATGTCTCACGGCCGAAGACCTTGATTTCCTTGAAGCGAGGCAGGACGGTCAGCAGTTCTTCGGTTAGCCCTGCCGTGTAGAGCTGTGCCTCCGGACCTTCGCCAAGGTTAGCGAAGGGTGCCACAACAAGGGCGGGGCGGTCTGGGAGCAGGCTTCCCCCAGTTCGTTGCGATGTCGGTGAGGGAGGCCGTCCGGCAATCAAAAAAGCCGATATCACTATCGCCGAGACTGCAATGATGGTCACTATCATCGCCGGTTTTGCCCGCCACAACGGCTTGGGCGGAACGGGATGAGGTCCTGAAAATGCGCTGGGTTCTGTTTCGGTCGCTTCGAGATGAGCCAGGTTGTTCCAGGTGAAGGTTGGAACATACCCGCCCTTCGGGATGTCTATCCTGACCGGATCACCCTGCCCGGCGACGAGATAGTAGCGTTCGAGCGCGCGCCGCAGCCGTCCGGCTTCGATCCTGACGACGGGATCGTCCTGGGTGAAGTCCGTGTCCCGGCCGAACACTTCGATCGCGATCGAATAGCCTTTGATCCGGTTGCCGCGCCCCTCGACGGTTTCCTTAACAACATAACGGAGAAACGTTGCGGCTCTACCCACACCAGGAAACTCGGAGCTCGAGACAATGCGTTCGAGCTGAGCGCAGACATCCCCCGATTCCGGCGGATGTCGAGCTGAAATGGACACGACAGACCCCTCCCTAGTATCGTCGTCCGCATGGCTGTCCCCCGGTCCCCGTGGAGTCACATCCCTGCCAAGCCGTATATTACTGTAACATACTCCACTAATTAATCGCGGTCCACGAAGATTGAGGTCCAGCACACGTTGTAGCGGCGCCGTTTCAAGTGCCGTGAAATGGGGTGAACCATGGATGAAGGCGTGGCCGCAGTCAGGCGGCAGTTTCCAGCCAAAGCCCGAGCGATCGACGATCTCGCCACCCGCGATGACGAGTTCCGTGAGATATGCAGGGACTTCGCCGAGGCCCAATCCGAGTTGGCGAAGTGGGAAGGTTCGACGGGGCCGAAGCGTGAAGAGCGTCGTCGCGAATACGGCGAACTGGTCGCCGGTCTATTGAACGAAATCGAAGCCGCTCTCGAACAGGCGGCGGCGCTTCCTCGCAATCCTCACCGTCCACCGCCTCTCCGATAAAGTCGGCGGCTACCTGTATGTTACGGTTGCGTACTTGCGCTCGTGCTCTTCACGATCACCATCGCCGGCGAAAGTGCCGTTGACGAGATGAAGCACGTTTGAAGGATGACAATGTGGCTTCCGAGACCTTAAACGAGCCTGCGATTTCCCCGGCGGCGCGGAACCCTTTGCGCAGGATTGCGCTCATCGTCGTTCTTTTGGCGCTGGTCCTCTTTATACTCTCCATCTTCATGGAGCGGCGTACGCCGTCGACATCGCAGGCCCAGGTTCAGGCCTATATCGTCGGCATCGCGCCCGAAGTGACAGGCCGGGTCGTGGAGGTGGGTGTTGCCGATAACTCGCGCGTTGACGCAGATCAGGTTCTCTTCCGTATCGATCCTGAGCGTTATGAACTCGCAGTCGCCGAAGCCGAGGCAAGCCTTGCCAGTGTGGGCCAGTCGATCGGCGCGTCGACGGCGACGGTCGACGCCGCCCAAGCCAAGCTCGTGCAGATCCAGGCCGACCGGGATAATCTCCGCGACCAGTATGCGCGCGCCTCCGAACTGGTGAAGCGTGGCGTCTTTTCCAAGGCTCGGTTCGATACGGCTAAATCCGCCTATGACCAGGCGGAAGCTTCCGTTTCGGGGGCTCAGGCGGACCTTGCTAAGGCGAAAGAGCAGCTCGGGCCGTCCGGAAATGACAATCCGCAGCTCCGGGCGGCTCTTGCCGGGCTGGAGAAAGCTCGGCTCGATCTCGTGCGAACGACCGTCCGGGCGCCTTCGTCCGGAGTTGTCACCAATCTTCAGCTCACCATCGGTAAGGTCGTGTCGGCCGGCCAGCCTGCCATGACTTTCATCGATGTCGGCACCATCTGGATCAACGCGGCGTTCAAGGAGAACAGCCTGGAGAAGGTCGCCGTCGGTAACAAAGCCGACATCCTCTTTGATGCGCTCCCCGGAAAACTCTTTCCAGCCAAAGTCGAAAGCGTAGGGTTCGGCGTCTCCCAGGGTAGCACGGACCCGAGCACCGGATTGCCGACGATCAGAAACGACAGTGGTTGGGTCAAGGAAGCGCAGCGGTTCCCCGTCCGTCTCATCATGGAGGAGGCGGACCGCCCCAAGGGTGGAGTGCGCTATGGCTCGCAGGCCACGGTCGTCATCTACACGGGTGACAATCCGGTCACCAATGCGTGGGGATCGCTTTGGATACGCATCATGTCGGTGCTGACCTATGTCAATTGATAGGAACCCCGCAATCGAGCAACAGAAACGCAAGGGGCTGCGTGTCGCACTTGCAGTCTCCGTCGGCTTTACGCTCGCGGTTTATGCGGGGGCCGTCGTGCCCTTCCTGGGCCCGCTCTTTGCAGCCCAATTCCTATTGGGGAGTTCGCGACCCATGCCGTTTGGAAAGACCGTCGGCGCGGCGATCGTGATCCTGATCACCGGGATCGCGATGATGGTGTTGACCAGCCTCCTCGGCGACCGGCCTGTGCCGTTCCTCATGATTTTGGGACTGACCTATTTTGCGTGCTTCGTCGCGCAGTCGGCCGGGAAGGGAGGGCCAGCCGTCTTTCTCGTACTCGTCGTCACAATCATCGTGCCGCTGCTCGGCATTCTAAACAAGGAGCTAGCCAATTCCATCCTGTCCATCTTGGTCAGCGGAGTGTTGTCCGGCACGGTTCTGATGTGGCTAGCCTATGCGGTCTTTCCCGAACCGTTCTCCCTGAATGCCGAAGCCATCTCGTCCAATGAGCGGCCCCCGGCCTTACTTCGTGCGCTGGCCAATACCGGGATTCTTCTTGCATCTATCGTGATCTGCCTGACGAGCGAAAATTTGACCGCTGCCGCTGTTATTCCCATCACCGTGGCCTCGCTCCTCGGGCAGCTCGACGCGGTGGCGAGCGCGCGGGCGGCAATCGGGCTTGTGCTCGTCAATCTCTTCGGCGGAGTACTTGCATCCGTCGCTTATGCAGCCTTGACCCTGCGGCCCAGTCTTCTCTCGATCTTTATCATCGTCCTCGTGATCGCCCTTGTCCTGGGAGGGCGCGCAGCCGCTCGATCGACAGACGCCCCGGTATTTGCCGGCGCTCTGACAATTTTCCTCATTCTGTTCGGCCTTGGGGTGTCGCCTTTGCCGGGAAGCGCCGCCGAGTCCTTTGCCACCCGCATCGTCTATGTCGGGGCCGCTTTGATCTACACCCTACTGCTATCCACACTTCTCTGGCCGCGGATCACGAGCACGAAAAGGCTATCCGCATGACAAACCGATCGCTTACTCATGGCGCTTTGCTCAATAAGCATAACACCTAGCAAATGTTCTTCCTACGAATGGTACTCGCGAATTTTTTGGCTTAGCTTGTCGGACTCCGCTCATCCGGTTCGTCATTCATAGAGGATCATTCATTGGGAGCGAAATCCATGGACGAATTACCGGTGATCAAAATCCGCCGCAAGGGCAATGCTCTCACGCAGCGCATGCTGATTCCAAGTGAGACCATGGTTGCTCGCCAACTCCGTGCCGCACCGCCTGGTCGTTTGTCCGATCTTGCGGCACTTCGGCGGAGGCTCGCCGCCAAATGCGGTGCAGATGCTTGTTGTCCAGTCACCGTGCAACGACATTTGGTACACATCAGTCGCAACGGCAATGCACCCTTTTGGCGGGTTGTAGATCCGGATCGGCCATTCGCCCGACGCCTTGCCGGCGGGCCGGAATACATCCGGGAAAAAATGGCGGCGGAACGCGTTGAGAGCACCTAGGCGCGCGAAATCGAGATTCTGGCCTCGCTGAAATGCAAGCGCGAGTCCGCAGTTCGATTTCCTTCAAGGCGGCCGTTCCTCATTCTGACCATTGGCGGTCTACGCGAACGGCCTCCTGAATGCCGCTATCCCCGTCACGCCCCGCGCCAGGGGCCAGTCGACTGGCGCGCGATGAGAGCCGCCTGCAGAATGGTCTCCTTCGGAACCGCGTCGCCGTTGATCGCCTGCCTGAGATACTCGACGCCCAGTGCGCCCATCTCGGTCGCCGGCATGCTCATCGATGTGAGGGAGGGTCTCAGAAAGCCGCTGGTGATGTAGTTGTCAAAGCCCATCACCGCCTTGTCCTCCGGGACGAGGATGCGGGCGTCTGCCAGCGCGGCGAGCGCGCCCAACGCGTGCCGGTCGGTGGAAGCGAGAATCGCCGTGGCATCGAATCCATTCCGGCAAGCGTCCGCAATGCGGCGGTACGAGTCCGTCTCACCGCGAACCCCGTCAAACAGTTCAACAGAGAAAGGCTCGCCGGCGGATTCCAGGAAGCCCATCATGCCGACGCGGCGGTCCCGGAAATCATACCAGGCGTCGTCTGGCGTGAGGTACGCGAACCGGCGGTGCCCCAGCGACCAGAGGTGACGCGCGGCGGTGTGGCCGGCCGCCACGTTGTCCGTCCGGATGATCGGATGGCCGGCGTCCGGCTGCCGTCCGATTAGCACCGCAGGCACAGGCATTTCCTCCGGCCCCCGGCCAAGCCGCTGATCGTGGGCCGCCGCGCAGATAAGGATGCCGTCCACGCGCCGCTCGAGGAACGCGGCGACGAGGGCCTCGCGGCGGCCCTCGTCGCCATTGGTCAATCCCAGCAGCATGGTGAGGCCATGCGCGCGGGCGGCAGCTTCGATCCCCGACATCATGGCGGCGTAGTAGGCGTTGGTCCAGGGCATGACGACGCCGACGCTGTCCGATCGGGACCGGGCTAGACCTCGCGCCATCGCATTGGGGACGAAGCCGAGGGTGGCCGCGGCATCGAGCACCCGCTGGCGCGTGTCCGCGGCCACCGGGTATTCGGCTTTGGACAGAACGCGCGACGCAGTCGCCACGGAGACCCCCGCCGTGCGGGCTACGTCGCGGATACTGATCTCTTTGGTGCTGCGTGGCGGCATGATTCGTGAGTAAACTATCGTAACGCCGTTGACGAGGGCGAGGCGGCGGGATATTCGAAGCATAGTAACCGGTTACTATGCGCCATGCGCCGAGGATTCAGGTGCACTCGCATCCAGCCTAAGGAGACGCCGATGCGTAAAGCCCCATTCCAGCCCGAGGGACCGAGCACCTCGCCGCGCGGCCGGACACGAGCCGTGCGATCCCGAACGCCCCGCAGCCCACTCGACCACAGCCAAGATTGGGTGGAAGCAAGCACTTAATCGCGGTTGCCAATCCAGCCGTCGCCTTCGAAGTGTGATAACGCGCCGACAACCCGTCTTCACCGCCCAGGAGAGTAGTATCGTGGATGCCAGTGCAATCGCCCGGTCGGGGCACACTCACGCGCTCAGCCGCGTCCTTGCTTCGCCGCTGTACCGCGGCGCCACCATCGCCATGTTCTTGTCGGGAGTGGGGACCTCGGCGGCCGCGCCGCAGATCGTTTTGTTCCTTGTGCGGGAGCTGGGCGCGCCGCTGCCGCTCGCAGGCCTCTTTTACCTGACGAGCTTGGCGGCTCCCGTGGCAGGGTATCTCGTCGGCAGCTTCTCTGACCGCAGTGGCATCCGTCTCGGCTTGTTCCGCCTCTGCGCAGTCGCCGGATTTCTCGGCTGGGCCGGCATCGCCCTTTCAACCCGGGTCTGGATGCCGTTCGCAGTCAGCGCGATGGTGCTGGCTTTCTCCGGAGCCGCGGCCTCGCAGATTTTCGCAGCGGTTCACGACGACCTCAGCAGGGCGCCCGCACGAACGAACGAGAGCGTCGTCGCCATCGTCCGAATGGCACTGACTGCGGGGTGGGTGGTAGGCCCCGTGGCTGGGGCCTGGCTGGCGGCGGGGGTGGGCCTCCGCACCATGTTTTGGGGGACTGCGCTCTGCTTCCTCCTGCAAATCGTGCCCCTGGGGACGTTGAGCGTGGCTGCGCCGATAACAAAGACCGACGCCGAAGAACCAAACGGCAAAGCCAATCCCACGCGTTTGCGGGCGATGCTCCCGCTTCTGGCGTTTACGGGCCTGTTCATTCTCGTCTACGCGGGCGAATCGGTAAAGTACGGCTTTCTCCCGCTCTACATGGATGAGTACCTCAGGCTCGATGCCACGGTCCGCGGGGCCGTCATCGGCATCCAACCGCTCGTGGAGTTGATGATCATGCCGTTCAGCGTCATTCTCGGTCGGAGAATCGGGATGCTGCGGCTCATGTGCGTCGCGGCGGGGCTCGGCGTCGCTGCCAACGTATGCTTCGCGGCCTGGCCGAGCGCTGCCGGCATGTTCGCCGGCCAGATATTGATGGGCGGGGTATGGGGCGTGTTCGCCGCCCTCGGCATCATCGTCGCGCAGCGGCTCCTGCCCACCGCCGTGGCGACAGCCTCTGCCGTATTCATGAGTTCGTCAGCAGTCAGCTCCGCACTCGGCGGCGTGACGGGCGGGTTGGGTGTTGCCGTGGCCGGCCTGCCGCACGTCTTCTGGTTCCCGGCGGTGTTCTCGGCGCTGGCGGTGCTGGGTCTTGCTGCTATGGCGCGGTCTGGCCGCGTCCTGTCGTAGGCTGAAATTCGTCGCCACGTCGTAAATCCCGCACCCCGTCCGCCTGAACTACCGATTCCGGCGACAGCTAACCACGCCCCTCAGTTATGAAGCCGCCTGTTTAGACCGGCCGGCTCCCCGCGTAGTTCGTTGAGTTTCACAACACCAGCCTTCTTCGGACGGAGGCTCCGAAATCTCAGCCCCTCCTTGTCTCAGCGAGTAATCGATTGCGCGAACATATGAACGCCTCAGCGTTGTGATCGCAACGCGGCCGATCAGAACCAATCGGTTAAGGCGATGCTACCCGCCAGATTGCTGCGCGAATCTCCGCTTCCAGATGGCGTGTCGACATCAAAATAGCGCTTTACAACTATATAACATAGTTGCTACGTTACTATCAATGCACGGGGAGCGAGGCCGCTGACTGGTTGTTTGGGCTGCCCTTGAGGAAGAAAGCTGCGAAAATGTCTGGGACTTATGCTACTTTTTCCGATGATAGTTTTGCCGGCCGAACCGTCCTTATCACGGGCGCAGCGAGCGGAATGGGTCTTGAAACTGCAAGGGCCTTCGCCAGCAAGGGCGCGGAAGTTGTCATGGCCGATCGTGATGAGGCGAGGCTGAAGCGCTACGGTGCGGAGTTGCGCAATGACGGCGCGGCAATCCACACGGTTACGGTGGATGTCAGCGACCAGGAAAGCATCGACAAGGCCTTCGATTATTGTGACGCCAATCTCGCGCGTCTTGATATCGTCGTGACCTGTGCGGCGATCATCACAGCCAAGCGTATATTCGAGCAGGATCGGGCGCATTGGCACCGCGTGCTGGATGTCAATCTGCTTGGCACCTTTTTCACGGTGCAGGCGGCAGTCAAACGCATGCTCGACAACCCTGATGGCGGCAATATTGTCTGTACCGCTTCCGATGCTGGTGTGCACGGCGGCGGCGGGCTGATTGCGGATACGGCCTATGCGGCATCGAAGGCCGGGACCCTGTCGCTGGTCAAGTCGGTGGCGCGGGAGCTTGCGGGCAAGAAGATCCGCATCAACGCGCTGAACCCCGGGCCGACGGATTCCCCGATGCACTCCCATATCGATCAGTCGATGAAAGACCGCATCGCCGGCAATCTGCCGATGCGGCGGATGGGGCGGCCGGAGGACATGGCGGCGGCAATCATGTTCCTGTGCTCGGATGCAGCCAGCTTCATCTACGGCGCCGCCCTTGATGTCGATGGCGGATCGATGTTCCGCTAGATCAGGGAGGGGATATGGGTATGCAGCAGACAGTGCGCCGTTATGCCTATTCGGCGGATATTCCCGAACTCGACGATGTCGATGTGCTCGTCATCGGGGGCGGACCATCGGGATTGTCGGCCGCGGTCGCTGCGGCACGTCTTGGCGTGCGGGTGCGCCTTGTGGAACGCTACGGCTTCCTCGGTGGCAACCTCACGGCGGGCCTCGTCGGCCCCTGCATGACATCCTATTCGCTCGATGGCAGCGAGCAGCTGATCCGCGGCATCTACGAAGAATTCGTTCAGCGGATGATGGCCCTGGGTGGCGCGCTGCATCCGAGTACGATCTCGGCGGGCTCGGCCTATTGCGGCTTTATCGTCTACGGCCACGATAAGGTGACCCCTTTCGAGCCTGAGGTGGCGAAGGTCGTAGCCCAGCGCATGTGTGTCGAGGCGGGGGTAGAATTGTTGCTGCATACCATGGTTGTCGATGCAATCGTCGATGATCGTGATGCGGACAATCCCCGGGTGCTCGGGGTTGTTTGCGCCGGTAAGGGCGGGCTGAGGAGCGTTCGTGCCAAGGTGGTCGTCGATTGCTCGGCCGACGGCGATGTCGCCCATTATGCCGGAGTCCATACCCGCCAGGGGCGGGAAAGCGACGGCCTTTCCCAGCCACAAACGCTGTTTTTCCGCGTGCAGCACGTCGATGACCAGGTGGTGGAGGATTACGGCCGCGCTCATCCGCAGGATTTTCGGCCTTTCGCCTCGATCGTCGCCAAGGCGACGGCAGAGGGTCGTTTTCCCGCGCCTCGCCGCGGCATTGGCCTGTACAAGACCATGGAACCCGGCGTCTGGCGCATCAATACCGGCCGCGTGTTGCGCCGCAATGGGGCTGACGCCCTTGAGCTCTCGCTTGCAGAGGTCGAAGGCCGGGAGCAGACCGTGGCGCTGCTCGATTTCTTCCGTAACAATCTGCCCGGCTTCGAACAGGTGGAACTACGGGACACAGCGACCCAGATCGGCGTGCGGGAAACCCGACGGATCGATGGCGCCTACGAACTGACGCTGCAAGATTTACATTCCGGCCGCGCCTTCGAAGATGTCGTGGCGCTGTGCGGCTATCCGCTCGATATTCACGATCCCACGGGCTCGGGCGGCGGTACCGGCGGGGAAGGGCCTGATGCAGCTAATATCTACCAAATACCATACCGCGTCATGCTGCCGCGCGTTCATGAGGGCCTATTGGTATCGGGCCGCGCAGTCTCGGCGACGCATGAGGCGCTCAGCGCCATTCGGGTCATGCCGCCCTGTTTTGCGCTCGGCCAGGCGGCCGGTGTTGCCGCAGCACTTTCGGTCGGCAACAGGGCCAGTCCCCGGCATATCGACTACGCGGATTTGCGCAGGGAACTTCTGGCCCAGGGCGCCTATCTCGGTTGACGGAAAGAAAAAGCGCGGAAGCCATGCCCGCGTTTTCTCAAGTCAAGCCTTCAGATGAAGGGTCACCAGCACGGTGCATTCGGCGCCATCGGCAAAGCGAGTTGCAACGCGCAGCCAGTTGCCGAAAGAGTTGAGCCGAGCCACGGCAATGTCGTCCTGTTCGGCCGGCATGGCGAACTCCGCCCCTTCCCGAACCCAGTGCATGCCGTCTGGCGAGATTTCCACCCAGCCCCTGGGTACTGTGCCGACGGGGGGCTTCAACGCCCGAATGAAGAAGACGGCTTCATGCGCCCAGCCGGCCTCATAGGGCTCGCTCGCCGCGTCACCGCTCCAGCGCTCATTGCGTGTTATCACCGCCGTGATGTTTTCTGGAAGCATCAAAAATCCCCTGAAATGCAGATGGAATCGACGTAGAGAAAGGCGCGCTTGGCTACATCCGTCTCGGCAAACAGGCAGAAGTTCAGCATGCACCAGAGGTTTTTCATCGCCGGAATCCGGATCGACTCGAAGCCGGAGACATCGAAATTCCGGTCATTGCACTGCAAGCCGGTCGCCTTCATGGAGGCGAGGTCGAAATCGAAGCGCATATAGCTCCAGTTCACCTTCGTCGGGATCTCGTTGTAGCAGAGCCGTTGTCCACCGTCCGGCAGATCTAGCCAGCCTTCGGGCGCCAGGTGATAGTGGCTTACGGTCTTGTCTTCCTTGCCGATGGCCGTGAAGGAGGTGGTCTCACGTTTGTACTGCCATTTCTGGAGGTGCTTGCCGTCGAGTGCATTGAGAAAGCGCAGATGTGGCATGACCCGCTCGCCGTCGCCGTCCCGATCGCCGCATTGCAGGTCGAACAGGAAGCCGATCGAGCGCACATCGGTTTCCGATAGTTTCAGCTCTGTTGCCTCCGGCTTGAATGTGAAGAAAATCTCGAAGCGGATCGGCCCGCGCTTGCGGAAGGTATGGCGCTTGATGGCAACGTTCTGCGCACCGGGTTTCGCCTTTGTCGCGATCTTGAGCGCATAGGACGAATCCATACCGCCATGGGAACCGGCATCCCAATGCCCGAGCGTGGAGAGCATGGCACTCGAGTGCTGTGCATAGCCGGGCAGCATGACGTCGAGCGTGTCCTCGTAATTGCCGACCAATTGTGACCAGCCGCAATGCCCGCGAGAAAAATCATCGAAGGACAGGATGCGCGGCAGAGGATCGAAACGGCTGAGCGCCGGATCCGCGCGGAGCATGGCGAGCCTCATAGCTTCCGTCATATCCGCTATGGGAGAAGGGGCTGATGTCGTCATTAGGGCGTTGACCTCACTGTATGCGGAGCCGGCTGACGGCGTCCCAATCGATTTCGATGCCAAGACCTGGCCGTGTCGGCACGTCGAGCTTGCCATTCTTCTGGCGCAAGCAGCCGGGCGCCAGATCGGCCAGTTCGCGCTTGAAGGGGCTAAGATCGCATTCGCATTCCATCACCCGGAAATTGGGAAGGGCGGCTGCCAGATGCGTGCTGGCCGTCTCGCAGATGATGCCGGACATGCCGATATGCGGGGCGTAACCCACATCGTGCAGGGCGGCATAGTCGGCCATGCGCCGGGTTTCGGATATTCCGCCGGCGCGCGCGACGTCTGGCTGCAGGATTGAGAGGGTGCGGTTGGCGACGAGACGCTGTGCCTGATCGGCGGTGAAATTGCTCTCTCCGGCAGCGAGCGGCACGTCGCAGCGCTTGCGCAGTTCCTCGTAGCCTTGCTCGTTCTCCGGCGCCAGCGGCTCCTCGAACCAGAAATAGCCGTTGGCCGAAAGTGCCCTGCCTACCTCGACCGCTTGGTCGAGATCATACGCCCAGTTGGCGTCGACGCAGAGTTCGATATCATCGCCTGCGCGCTTGCGCAGGCGTTCGATGCGACGGCAGGCTTCCTTGACGGGATTGGCCATCTTTACTTTGATGCGCGGGAATCCCTCGCCGATATAACGCTCCAGTTCCCGATCCGCCTCGGCATCGTCGACCCAATTTACGGCTGCGGCATAGACGTCGATCGTCTCGCGGCCGATGCCGCCGAGCAGCTTGGCGATCGGCATGCCCGCGGCCTTGCCCATGATGTCCCATAGCGCAATGTCGATGCCAGCGATCGCCTCGATCAACATGCCGCCGGCGCGGCCCGACAGCGAGCGCCGCATGGATTGCCAGAGCGCGCCGATGTTGCGTGCATCCTGTCCGATCAACCGTGGTTTTAACGAGGTTTCGATCAACTCCGAATAGGCCCTGGGCGAAAACCGGGCCAGCACCTCGCCAATGCCGACGATCCCGGCATCGGTGCGCACCTCGACGAGAACCATTGAGACCTGGCGATAGGTGCCCCATGACGTGACCGTCGGTTTGGGCAGCGTCTGGCTGAGCGGATGGGCGATGACATCCGAAATGAGGATCGGCTGTCCGGTCGAATGTTGCACGGAATCCATCGGCTCTCTCGTTCCCAATGTTTTGCTCGCTGCTCCGGGGCGTGTCTGTTATTCCTAGCTAGATGTTGGCGACTTGGCAACTGATAAACCTAGTTGCTAAGTTAGAAACTGCGTGTTAGCTTTGTGGATATGAGGACCGAGATGAGCGAAACTCCCGAAAGGAAACCCGTTTTCACCGCCAAGCCGCCCAACCCTTCGCGGTTGGCGGACGGGGTTTCCGATGCGATTGCCGCGGCCCTCTTTGATGGGCGCATCTCGCCCGGCGAACCCTTGCCGCCGGAAGGGGAGATCGCCAGGGAGTTCGGCGTTTCGAAACCGATCGCCCGTGAGGCGCTGCGCCAGCTGACTGCAGCCGGTCTGATCTTCACCCAACAAGGCAAGGTTGCCCGTGCCAAGGCACTGAGCGGCGAATCGATGGACAAAATCTACGGCTACGCGGTGCGCTCCAGTCTCAAGCGGCTGCGCGAAGCCAATGAAATGCGGCGCGTCATCGAGACGGGAATTGCCCGGCTCGCTGCCGAACGTCGCGATCCGGAAGGTCTGGATGTCATGCGGCGGGGCTTGGCGGACATGCGGGCTTCCATGCAGGAGCCCTCCGACTTTACCGCGGCTGACATCCTGTTTCACCTTGGCCTTGCCATAGCAACGGGCAATTACATGATCCGCGTGCACATGGAGAGCATGCGTTCCGTGCAGCGCCAGGTGTCGGAATTGTTTTCACGTCGTGCCAATCGCAGCGACGCTGACTGGCGGGCAACGATTGAACGCCATCAGGCAATCTACGACGCAATTTTAGCCGGGGATGCCGATCTCGCCGAGCAAAAAATCCGGATGCATTTCGAAGCTGCCGACATTGCCTCGCTCGAAGTGGTCGACAAGCTGGGAGAAGCCGAGTGATGAGTGCCGCGCGCTTCTCACTGAAAGGCCGCCGTGCGCTGGTAACCGGTGCCAGTTCCGGCATTGGCCGGGCTGTCGCGCTTGGCCTTGCGGAGCACGGAGCGGAACTGATCCTGCATCATTTCGGTAATGAGAAAGGCGCGAGCGAGGTGGCCCGGGCGACCGGCGGCACAACGCCGGTGCTGGAGGCAGACTTCACCAACGGGCGTGCGACGCAGGCTTTTGCCGATGAAGTGCTGGGAACATACGGCCCGATCGATATCCTCATTGCCAACGCCGCCATCGAACATCGGCGGCCTTGGCAGGAGTTGGATGAGGCCCATGTCAGCGCCCATGTGGCATCGAATTTCTCGGCGCTGCTGACGCTGACGGCAAAGCTCGTTCCTCCGATGGCCGAGCGTGGGTGGGGCAGGGTAGTCGCCACAGGTAGTATCATGGCGGTACGCCCGCGCGCGGAAACGCTTGTTTATGCGTCGCTGAAGGCGGCGCAGTTGACTGCGATCAGGTCGATCGCGCGCGAGACCGGCCATTGCGGCGTCACGCTGAATGTGGTTTCGCCGGGTGCGATCGAGATCGAAGCCAATGCCGCGCGCTACGGCGACACGGCGTTCCGCAAAGCAGTCGCTGCCAAGATCCCTGTAGGTAGGCCGGGCCAGCCGCAGGATTTGGTTGGGGCGTTTGTTTTTCTGTGCAGCGATGCTGCCGGCTACATTACGGGTGCAAATATCCCGGTCGACGGAGGATGGTCGATCGGAGACGCGCCCGGGGGCCTTCCGCACACTGCCGAGTGAGCGTGTCTGCGGCAAGGTATTCAAGATCATGTGGCGGAACCATCCGCCGCAGCTTACCGCCAAACTCCGGACGAATGCCGCTTGCATTCGTTCGGCAAAGGCTGATTGCCCGTGACCAAAAAGGGAGGAAACCATGAAGGCCGCGCTAGCCGGTATCGCAATATCCGCGTTGACATTGTGCATGTCGACATCAGCCGTCTTTGCGACGGATCTCCGCGTGACGGTGTGGACCGGGAGCGAGGCTCATCTGAAGATGCTGAATGGTATCGCGGAGAGCTTCAAGGCCACGCATCCCGACGTGAACGTGAAGTTCGAAACCGTGCCGGTCAACGACTACACGCAGAAGCTGACCTTCCAGATCGCCGGCGGCAATCCTCCCGACATAGCCTGGATGATGGAGGATGCCGCTCCGGCTTTCGAAAACGCCAATCTTCTGATGGATCTCGGCCCGACGCTCAAGGCGACGGAAGGCTATGATTTCGATGATTTCTCGAAGCCGGCCATGGGCCTCTGGCAGAAGGGCGAAACGGTCTACGGCATTCCGTTCTCCACCTCGCCGTTCATGATCTACTACAACAAGGACATGTTCGACAAAGCCGGACTTGAAGACCCGCTGGCGCTTGCCGCCAAGGGCGAATGGAATATGGACAAATTCCAGGAAGTCTCCAAGCAGCTCGCTAAAGCCAATCCCGGCAAATGGGGCTTCGAGTTCAAGGATGGCGAAGGCTATGCCTCTCGCATGACCCATGCCCTTCTGCCGCCAATCCGCGCCTATGGCGGCGACATCTGGTCGAACAAGGAATGCGGCTTCGACAAGCCCGAGGCGATCAAGGCTATCAAGCAACTGCATGATATGGTTTTCAAGGACAAGTCCATCGTTCCGCCGGGCGAACAGGGTGATTACTTCTCCGGCAATTCGGCGATGACGATCAACCAGATTTCCCGTGCCTCGAAGATGGCGGAAACCGGCTTCAAGTGGGGCATTGCCCCGTTGCCCTCCGGCCCGGGCGGTGAGTCACCCGTTATCGGCCAAGCCGGCCTTGTCGTCTTTGCCCAGGGCAAGAACAAGGAGATCGCCGCCGAGTTCGTTGCTCACATGACGAATAAGGAAAACGTCGCCATCATGGCGCAATTCTTCCCGCCGGCCCGCAAGAGCGTTCTTGCATCCGATGTTTTCATCAACGGCAACAAGCTTGTTCCACCCGAGATGATGAAGAATGTCGCGGCCGCGATCGCCAACGGCCGGGTCATCCCGGGTAACGAAAAAGCGCCCCAGCTCCTTGCCGCCATGGCCCCCCGCGTCGATGCCCTGTGGAAGCCGAATGCCGATGTCGATGCCGCCATCAAGGGCATCTGCGCGGCAATCCAGCCGCTGCTTTGAGCAGAGAGAAGATGGCCGATACCGTTCATAACGCTGCTCGAACCGGCCAAAAGACCTGGCTGACGTTGAAGGTGAGAGAGATGATGGAGGCGTGGCTGTTCGTCAGCCCCACCTTCATCGGTTTCCTCATCTTCTTCCTCGGCCCGCTCTGCGCCGTGGCCTATTATTCAATGACAGAGTGGAACCTGCTCAGCCAGCAGGCCACCTTCGTTGGCGTTGCCAATTTTCAAAATGCGCTCTTCGAAAACCCTGACTTTTGGCTTGTGGTACGCAATTCGATCATCTTTGCGATCGGTCTCGTGCCGCTCAACATGGCGCTCGCGCTCGCCTTGGCGCTTGCCCTTTCCCGGCCGTTCTTCGGGGTTGTGTTCTTTCGCACGGTGTTCTTCGCCCCCGTGATCACCTCGGCCATCGCCTGGGCCATCGTCTGGAAATTTCTGCTGCAGGGAGAAGGCGGTTTCATCAACCAGGTCCTGGCGCTGGTCGGGATCACCGGCCCAAACTGGCTGCGTGAACCGAACTGGGCCATGGCGGCGGTCATCGTCACCCGCGTCATCAAGATGGTCGGCCTCAACATGATCCTCTACATTGCGGCACTGCAGGCGATCCCGCGGGACTATGAGGAGGCAGCGCGCCTGGAAGGCGCCTCGCGCCGGCAGATCTTCAGCATGATCACCTGGCCGTTGCTGGCGCCGACCACGCTCGTCATCATGGTCATCACGACGATCGGCTCCTTCAAGGTCTTCGATCACATATACCAGATGACCGGTGGCGGACCGGAAAACGGCACATTGGTGCTTGCCTTCTACATCTACCAGCAGGGGTTCAAATTCTTCAATGTCGGCTATGCCTCGGCGCTCGCCATGATCATGTTCGTGATGATCATGGCGCTGACGCTGGCGCAGGTGATGCTGCGGAGAAAGGGTTCGGAATGACCCAGCGGCAAATCCAGATTCTCTACCGTACGTGCTGGACGATCGCACTCCTGATCGCCGCCATACCTTTTGTTTTTCCATTCATTTGGATGGTGTCGGCCGGCTTCAAGAGCGTCACCGAGATATTCGGTGCACCGACGCTTATTCCGCGCGTCTGGCGCTGGCAGAATTTCGTCGAAGTATTCACGTACCAGCCTTTCGCTCGGCAGTATTTCAATTCGCTTTACATCGCGATCGTGGTGACGGTGCTCACCCTCGTCATATCGTCCTTGGCCGGCTATGCGCTGGCGCGCATGCGGTTCGCCGGTTCCGGGCTGCTGATGCTTTTTCTGATCTCAGCGCTCATGGTCCCGGAAGAGGTAACGATCATTCCGAACTTCTTCCTGATGCGTTGGCTTGGTTTGGTGGATACTCACTGGCCGCTGATCCTGCTGCCCACCTTCGGCCCTCATGGGGTGATGGCGACGTTCCTGATGCGCCAGTATTTTCTGGCCCTGCCCAAGGAACTGGAAGAAGCCGGCAAGATGGACGGCCTCTCACGCTTCGGCGTTTGGTGGAAGATAGCGCTGCCGATGGCGCGTCCGGCCCTGGCCGCGGTTTCCATCATCACTTTTCTGTTCTCGTGGAACCTGTTCCTGGAGCCGCTGATCTTTCTGAGTTCGCTCGACATGTTCACGCTGCCTTTGGCCTTGTCCAACTTCAACGACAGCTACGGCTTACCGCTGTGGAACCTGCAGCTTGCCGCTACCAGCCTTGCCGTGGTGCCGATCCTGATCGTCTATCTGATCGCCCAGCGGCAGATCATCGAAAGTTTCGCGCTATCGGGCGTGAAAGGATGAGGAATTTACATTCATGAGCAATGTATCACTTAAAGGCATCGAAAAACGCTTTGGCGCTGTCGAGGTCATCCGCGGCATCGATCTCACGATCGATCCCGGTGAATTCGTCGTATTCGTCGGCCCCTCGGGTTGCGGCAAGTCCACGTTACTGCGTCTCATTTCCGGATTGGACTATCTTAGCGGTGGTGAACTTGCGATTGGCGGCCGGGTGGTCAATGAAGTGCCGGCTTCGAAGCGCGGCGTAGCCATGGTCTTCCAATCCTATGCCCTCTATCCGCATCTGACCGTCCGGGAGAACATGGGCTTCGGGCTGAAAGTCCGCAAAGTTCCTGCACAGGAACGTCAGAAGCGTGTCGATGAAGCAAGTGCCACACTGAAACTGGAAGCATTGCTCGATCGCTACCCCCGAGAGCTCTCTGGGGGGCAGCGGCAACGCGTTGCGATCGGCCGGGCCATCGTGGGAAATCCCGATGTCTTCCTGTTCGACGAACCGCTGTCCAACCTCGATGCAGAGTTGCGGGTGCATATGCGCACCGAAATCGCCGCGCTCCACAAGCGGCTCTCCACGACGATGATCTACGTGACCCATGACCAGATCGAGGCTATGACGCTTGCCGACAAGATCGTGGTTCTGCGCGATGGCCGTATCGAGCAAGTCGGCTCCCCCCGGGAACTATACGAGCGACCGGCAAATACCTTCGTAGCGCAGTTCATCGGAAGCCCAAAAATGAATCTGCTCCCAGCCGCCATCTCGCCTTTGCTGATAGGTGCAACGGCAACGGATGCAGCTGCCGAGACCATCGGTATAAGGCCGGAGCATCTGACGGCTGTGGAACCTCGAGACGGGACGCTGCGCGGAACCATCGGCCTTTGTGAATATACCGGGGCGGTAACACTGCTTCACGTCAAGCTGCCGGGCGGGCACGATTGCCTCGTTCTGCACGACGGCCGCGATATGAAGGCGGGAATCCAAATAGGACTCGCCGCCGATGTTTCGAACGTGCACTTTTTTGATGGCAAAGGGCAGACAACAAAGCAGAGTGAATGTTGAGCGTCTGACGGAGGCGCTGCGTTCGCTTATCGACGAAACCGTCCTCGCTCTCGCTGAGAAGCGTGGCGAAGTTCACGCCGCCCTATGCGGCGAGTTGTTCGGCATTCTCGACAACATCCCCACACCGATATTGATAGGCTTCGCCCAAGATAGCTTCTCGTTCCCAGCGCCACCACCAGACCATCACCCTCCCGCCGAACGGAAAGGCCGTCGGCCTGCGCGCGAGTGAGCTACGGACGCTTTGTCGACGGAACCCGGCCGCTCCCGCATCCCGGCAACGCAGGCAAAGGTCGCGCGAACGGCCTGATGTGAGCCACGCGGGAATCGGGTGGCCGACGATCGGATTCGGGAGCAAGGATCGGGGTGCGTCCGGCGAATTTCGGCGGCACGGTCGGACAGGAGCAATTCGAGATGACGATCATGACTATATCCGCACGTATGACTCAACCCACCTCGACGCTATCGGTAGCCGAGGATCCTCGCTGGGCGTGCATCGTTGCCCGCGACAAGGCGGCGGACGGTCATCTTTGGTATTCGGTCACGACGACAAGGGTCTATTGCCGCCCATCGTGCCCGTCGCGCATTGCCAATCCCCAGAATGTCGCCTTCCACGACACGCTGGAGAGTGCGCGGGCGACCGGTTTCCGGCCCTGCAAGCGCTGCAATCCGGAGGGTCTCTCACTTGAATGCGAGAATGCGGCCCTTGTCGCCAAGGCATGCCGGATCATCGAGGAAAGCGAGGAGGAGCCCTCGCTGGAAGAGCTGGCAGACGCCGTCGGCCGGAGCTCCAGCTATTTCCATCGTGTGTTCAAGGCCACGACCGGATTGACCCCGAAGAACTATGCCGCCGCCGACCGCTCGAAGAAGGTGCGCAAGGGCCTGGCAACCGGCAACAGCGTCACAGAGGCCATTTATGACGCAGGGTTCAACTCCAGCGGCCGCTTCTACGAAAAATCGACCGGCATGCTCGGGATGACGCCTTCGCAATATCGTGCCGGCGGCGCCAACGAGGAGATCAAGTTCGCGGTCGGACAGACATCGCTCGGCGCGATCCTCGTCGCATCAAGCGCGAAGGGCGTTGCTTCGATCCTGCTCGGAGACGACCCTGACGAGTTGGTCCGCAATCTTCAGGATCGTTTCCCGAGAGCCCGTCTCATCGGCGCCGATCGCGACTATGAGGCCCTGATCGCGGGGGTTGTCGGCTTCGTCGAAGCGCCGGGCATCGGTCTGGGCCTGCCGCTCGATGTCCGCGGCACGGCGTTCCAGCGCCGCGTTTGGCAGGTACTTCAGGAGGTTCCTGTCGGCGAAACGGTGTCCTATGCCGAAATTGCCCGCCGCATCGGATCACCGAAATCGGTGCGGGCAGTCGCAGGCGCCTGTGCGGCGAACAATCTCGCTGTCGCCATTCCCTGCCACCGCGTGGTTCGCAATGACGGTGCGATCTCGGGCTATGCCTGGGGTATCGAGCGCAAGCGTGCCCTGCTCGATCGGGAGGTGTCCCGGTCTGCCTGACAGGCACGCAACGCTTGAAACAAGGAGTGTTTCACTGATGTTTTCGCGCGGCGGATTCGATGCAAAGACGGGTCGACGCCGGCCGCCCAAAATTGATGCGGTCTTCGTGGCCCTCGCTCAGGACAATCCCGACAAGATGCTCGTGATGGCCCATATCGGCCAGCTTGTTGCCGATGGCTTTGCGGTCTGGGATATGCTCGACAGTGGAGAGATCGAGGTCCGCTTCAACTCGGGCGAGATATTTTTGCTCGCTGAAACCACCATCCTGCGTCTGGTCTGATCGATCGCCAGGAAGAAGGTCCATGCCGGGTGCACGCGCCCGGCTTCTTTCTTTGCGCCATGTGCCAGGCAGATAGTTTCTTGATTTGAAAGCAAGGACCGGAGTTTGGGCGGCCCAAGTCCGGAGTAACTTTGATGCTGATAACAGAGCAAGGAGTTACGACGATGAACCTCATGATCTCCAAACATGCGTTGCGGACCACGCCCCCGACGAAAGCCACGGCTATATCAGCCGATATCCTTTTCTACGCCGTCGCCGGATGCGCGCTGGGCAAGGTCCTGGTCGCACGCAGCGCCAGGGGTGTCTGCGCGATCCTGCTCGGCGACAGCGCCGAAGAACTGACTGCGGATCTCGTCAATCGCTTCCCGCAGGCCACGTTTGTTTCGAATGAAGCCGCGGTCAAGGACGATCTGGCGCAGGTGTTCCGCTACCTCGATACTCCGGCCGAGGGCCTTCATCTCACCCTCGACATGCGCGGGACATCGTTTCAGCGCCGCGTGTGGGAAAAGCTGAAGGCGATCCCCGTCGGCAGGACGGTGAGCTACATGGAGCTGGCCCGCTGGGTCAGCCCTCTGGCCAACCCCCGCGCCGTTGCCAGCGCCTGCGCGGCCAACCCGATTGCACTGGCCATTCCCTGCCACCGCGTCGTCCGTGGCAATGGCGACCTGGCCGGCTATCGCTGGGGCATCGAACGCAAGCGCGAGCTCATCCAGAAGGAAGCCAAGGCATGAACTCTCATGTATCTACCGTCTCTCCGGCCTCTGCGGTTGCGTCCGCAGAGGCCTGGGTTGCCGCCTACGACTGGAAGGCGCTTGCCGGAGAGCTCGACAGCTTCGGCTGCGCCGTGCTGACGAAGCTGCTTGCGCCGGAGGAGTGCCGCGCGATCGCGGGATTGTATCCCGACGAAAGCCACTTTCGCAGTCATGTCATCATGGCGCGGCATGGTTTCGGCAAAGGGGAGTATCGTTACTTCAAGTATCCGCTTCCCGATCTGCTCGGCGGCTTGCGTACCGCTCTCTATCCGCGCCTTGCTGATGTCGCCAATGAATGGAATGCGCGCATGGGGATCGATGAGCGCTATCCCGACGAGCATGCTTCGTTCCTGAAGCAGTGCCACGCCGCCGGCCAGGTGCGCCCGACGCCGCTGTTGCTGCAATATGTCCCGGGCGACTTCAATTGCCTGCATCAGGATCTCTATGGCGATCTCGCTTTTCCGATCCAGGTGGCGATCCTGCTTTCGGAACCTGGCCGGGACTTCACGGGCGGCGAATTCGCCCTGACCGAGCAGCGGCCACGCATGCAGAGCCGCGTCGAGGTCGTACCGCTTCGCCAGGGCGATGCCGTTGCCTTCGCGGTTCACAATCGCCCTGTGCGGGGTTCGAAGGGGAACTATCGCGTGAACCTGCGCCATGGCGTGAGCCGTGTCCGTTCCGGCATGCGGCACACGGTCGGGATCATCTTCCACGACGCCAGATGACAGCATCGCGAAGGCCGGCGTCGCGTTTTTGCGGCGTCGCCCTGCGATCACGCCGTCAGCCTTGAGCCCGCCTTGAAACGTCTGCCCAAGCTTCCCAGGTCGCAAGCCGCTCGGCATACTGCTTCTGAGCGACGCCGAGAGGGATCTCGCCAAGGAACAGCCTGAGCGGGGGCGCCGGCGAGTCGACGACTTGCAGGATGGCCTCGGCGGTTGCCGCCGGGTTGCCTAGTTTGCGTGATGCGCCCGCGGCCTTCAGGCGATCGCGAAGCCCTGCATATTCCGCCATCGTCGGCACGTGGGTCGAAGAACTTCCACGCCAATCGGTGTCGTAGCCGCCGGGTTCTATCAGCGTGACCTTGATGCCGAATTCCGCAACCTCCGACGCCAAGGTTTCTCCAAGACCTTCCACCGCCCACTTTGTTGCGTTGTAGATGCCGGCGGTCGGGAAGGTGATGATACCAGCGATACTGGAGGTTATCAGGATATTCCCTCCGCCCTGTTTGCGAAGGTAAGGCAGCGCGGCCTGGACAACCCATAGGGTGCCGAAGAAGTTCGTTTCGAACTGCGCCCGGGGTATTCTCCTCGTCGGTTTCCTCAATCGCGCCGAAGACGGCGTAGCCGGCATTGCTGACAACAATGTCGAGCCGTCCGAACGTGGCGACGGCAGCGCTCACGGCTTCCCTGACCTTCTCCTCGCTGCGTACGTCGAGGTCGATTACTAGCAGGGCGGAACCGTAGATCTCAGCGAGATCCGCGAGCGTTTTCGGGTTTCTGACGCAGGCCGCGACCTTGTCTCCGCGGGCGAGAACAGCTTCTGTCCAGACGCGTCCGAGCCCTCGCGAGGCTCCGGTAATGAACCAGATCTTTTCGTTCATGGCCAAATCATCCTTATTTTTGAGTGAGCGTTCCCACTCGCCAAATTCGGCGGGTGAGAAGGCAACACGAACTCCACTCGGTTGTCCCATGAGAAGCTAATGGTGGATGATGCCCGGTCGCTAACCGGCATAAGCCAGATAATGCGGCGATCCGGCCAAAGACCGAGACGCCACCTTTTGGATTTGAAGGAGGCGCGCCAATGTCAGGCCATCCGGCCCGGCGCCGATTATTCCGATCTTAGCTTTTACGATTGTGGTCTTGTGTGCCGCTGGGCGGCCGTTTCGAAATCGACGATTTCCGCCTTGGAGCGGCTTTCGACATCCGGCGAGCTGCCGGGTTGCGGCTGTTTCCGGCTTCCTCGTTCAAGGTCACTTGCCGCAGCCTCGGTGAAGTACCGAGCCGGTGTCGTTCCCAGCATGCGCCTGAACATGGCTATGAAAGCGCTCGGGCTTTCATAGCCGAGGTCGAATGCGACGTTCGTAACGGAGTGTCCGGTTGCGAGACGCTGCAATGCCAGGCCGATGTGCAGCTGCTGCCGCCACCGAACGAACGACATGCCCGTCTCGCGCTGGAATAGCCGCGTCAGTGTGCGGTTGCTTGCGCCGACCCGCGCGCCCCATTCCTCGATCGTGAAACGCAGCGAGGGGTCATCGATCAGCGTCTCGATAAGACGCCGAAGGCGGCGATCCGTCGGCATCGGCAAATGCAGGGGTTCGAGCGGGGCTGCCTGCAGTTCATCCAGCAACACGGAGACAAGCCGCTCCTCGCGCGTATCGCCTTCCGGATAGAGCGACGGGCCGGAAGCAAAGCGAAGCAGGAGTTCGCGAAGCAGCGGTTGGAC
This sequence comes from Martinezella lusitana, assembly GCF_016901135.1. Taxonomy (GTDB): domain Bacteria; phylum Pseudomonadota; class Alphaproteobacteria; order Rhizobiales; family Rhizobiaceae; genus Rhizobium; species Rhizobium lusitanum_D. The sequence continues at coordinate 24,068 of NZ_JAFEVL010000061.1, forward strand.
GAACAAAATTCCGCACCCGTCGCGCAAAGAGCTCGCAAGCGTCGGCTCTATATAGAGATTGCCGACCGTGACCCGGCCAACCGAGCGGGCAACATGAGCGACGCCGCTCGGTATCCAGATCGCGCAATGGGGCGGCACAGTCCAAATGCCGCCGGAGGCTTCCACGGTGATGACGCCGCTGACGACATAAAGCAGCTGTGCCTTACGGTGGCGGTGGGGGTCGGTCTCATGGAGGGATGCGAGCTCGATCGTAAGCCCGACGACAGAGCGTGGGACTTCGTCGGGATCCTCCAGGTCCGGGGTACTCGTAATGCTCATCGAGCCGCCTCCTGCTTACGCGGAATACAAAATACGCTTGAAATCGGCGCTCGAACGGCAGACCTGAATAAATCGAAGGTCCGATGAAGCGAGCTGTTGCGGACGGCTTCAGCGTTCATTTGCCGGTGCCCTGAGAGTGACCCCGGACCCATCGCAAGCAACGAAGAACCGATGCCGAATTTGGGGATGAGCCTAGCACAGTAGCCGAAGGTCGGCTCGTGCTGACGTGCCACAAAGTATCGCGACCCGGCCATTTCCCATGCATGGGTGGATCAGGACGGAGTTGCCGCGCGGGCGAGCGGAAGAGCGTGGCAAAAGAAAACCGCCTGCCTGGATGCCAGGCGGGCGGTTGTTCAATCCAGCTTCTCCGCAGCGACGTGGTGATCAGCTGCGCGGCTTAAGGTTCTCTGCATCGTAGAGCGGCTTATAGCCGACGCTGGCGACTTCCACCGGGTAGGTCTCGCCGAAATATTCGACCTTCAGCTTGCGGCCTTCCTGGGCGTAGGACCAAGGCAGGTAGGCGAGCGCGATGTTCTTGCCGATGGTCGGGCCATAGGCGATCGACGTCGTGAAGGAACGGCGGCCGAGTTCGTCGACAAGCGTTTCGCCGGTTTCGGGGTCCATGACCGGCAGGATGCCGACCGGATAGCGCGCCACACGCTTTGAGTCGGTATTGTCGGTCACGACGAGCGTGCAGAGCATGGCCGGCTGATGATCGCGGGCGCGATATTCGAGATGCTTGGCCTTGCCGCGGAAATCGGCGTCCTTGACCTTCGGGCGGGCGAGGTCGGCTTCGAGAAGATTATACTCCGTCAGCAGGTCGGCATTCTGCAGGCGCAAGCTCTTTTCCATGCGGCGGCTGTTGGCATAGGTTTCGACGCCGACGGCGATGGCGCCCGTCGAGCGCAGCGCGTCCCATACAGCCAAGGCGTCGTCATAGGCCATGTGCAATTCCCAGCCCTGTTCGCCGACATAGGAAATGCGGAACGCGGTGACGTTCTTGCCGGCGATGCGGATCTGCTTGATCGCGGCGAAGGGGAAATTTTCCTGCGACAGGATTTCCGGCTCCTCGACGACCTTCTGCAGGTTCGTGCGGGCGTTCGGTCCCCAGATGCCGATCGTGACATAGCGTTCGGTGACATCGGTGATGGTGAGGTCGAAACCCTTGTCTTCAGCGACACGGCGCATGTAGTGGAAATCACGCGGGCCGGCATCGGCGCCGTCGATGAGGCGGCAGCGGTCGGCCATGCGGATCACGGTGAAGTCGGCCCGCACCATGCCCTCGTCGTCGAGGAAGTGGGTGTAGATGCCCTTGCCGATATTGGCATCGCCGCCGATTCGGGCGGCGCAGAGCCATTCCAGCAGCTCGACATGATCGGGGCCTTCGATATCGTACATGGCGAAGTGCGAGAGGTTGATGATGCCGCAGTCTTCGCTCAGCGCCAGGTGCTCGGCGTTTGAGACGCGCCAGAAATGGCGGTTGTCCCATTCGTTTGCACGCACAGGGATACGATCGCCGTATTTTTCGAGCAGGTGCTCGTTGGCGGCATAGCCATGGGCGCGCTCCCAGCCGCCAAGCTCCATGAAATAGCCGCCGAGTTCCTTCTCGCGCTCCCAGAAGGGCGAGCGGCGGACACTTCGGCCAGTCGCATAGGGCTCGCGGGGATGGACGGCCGGATTGTAGATCTTCTGTGCCGCCTCGGTGCAGCGGCCTTCGATGAATTTTTCTTCCAGCATGTGCGGGTAGAAGCGGGAATAGTCGATCTTGTTATGGTCGATCGGCGTGCGGCCGTCGGTCATCCAGTCGGCGACGAGCTTGCCGAAGCCGGGACCGTCCTTCACCCAGATGGCGACGCAATACCACAAGCCTCTGACCTTCTGGCTTTCGCCCACGGAAGGGCCGCCATCGGTCGTCACCTGCAGCAGGCCGTTGAAGGAATGACCTTCGTTGTAGCCAAGCTCGCCGAGGATCGGCGTCAGCTCCATGGCGCGTTCCAGCGGCTCGATGATCTGTTCCATGTCGAGATCGCGCTGCGAGGGCGAAAGACGGGCTTCATGCTTCTCGAGGAGATCGCGCGGATGGCAGAGGCGCGGGTTCTTCTCTTCGTAATAGCCCCATTCGATCTGGCCGCCTTCGGCAGTCTTCGGGTCGCCGGTGTCGCGCATATAGGCGGAGTTGCCCTGGTCGCGCATCAGCGGAAAGCCGATTTCCTTGCCCGTGTTGGCAAATTCATTGTACGGGCCGAAGAAGGTCAGCGGATGGTCGACGGGCATGACCGGCAGGTCCTCGCCGACCATTTCGGCGATCAGTCGGCCCCAGAGGCCGGCGCAGACGATCACGTATTCCGCCTCGATCGTGCCGCGATGGGTGACGACGCCGGTGATGCGGCCGTCCTTGACGATGAGCGACTGGGCAGGCGTATTGGCGAAGGAGAGGAGCTTGCCGCTCTTTTCGCCCTGATCGATCAGCTTGCCGGCAACCGTCTGCGAGCGCGGGATGACGAGGCCGGCATCCGGATCCCACAGGCCGCCCTGCACCATGCTTTCCTCGATCAGCGGGAACTTCTCCTTGATCTCGGCGGGCTCGATCAGACGGGCGCGTGTGCCGAAGGCCTTGCCCGAGGTGACCTTGCGCTCGATTTCCGCCATGCGGTCGTCATCGCCGACGCGTGCGACTTCCAAGCCGCCGACGCGCGCATAATGGCCGAGCTTATCGTAGAAATCGATGGAATAGAGGGTCGTCCAGCAGGAGAGGAAGTCGTGGCTGGTCGTGTAGCAGAAGTCGGAGGCGTGTGCCGTCGAGCCGATATCTGTGGGTATACCTGATTTGTCGATGCCGACAATATCGTCCCAGCCGCGCTCGATCAGATGATGAGCGATCGATGCGCCGACGATACCGCCGAGCCCGATGATGACGACCTTCGCCTTTTGAGGAAATACTGCCATTGCGTGCGACCCTGATTGATACTGAAAACGGATTTTATGATGTGCGCGGCGGCGACCAGAGCCTGTCTACGACATATTCAAGATGCTTGCACGACGACCACGATGCCGTTCGGCTTGGGAAGCGGGGGATTTCGTTGTCATGACCATGGCCGATCATGTCGCAAAGGCGACGGCATGCTTCCACTGCACTATTGCGGGATGGATTGCATCATGATCTCACGGCGCAAAATCGGGCCTTCGTCGCCGAAATAGGTCGTCAGCAGCTTTGGGAAATCATCCGATTGGTAGACGTCCGTCAGGGTCTGATCCACGAGCAGGCGAAAGGCTGAGTCATCCTGCTTGAGTGCGATTCCGTAGGGTTCGTGCGTGAACAGGCGATTGCCGATTGCGAGCGCCGAAGGATTGCGGGCATGCGATGCAAGATCGAAGAGCAGCGCGCGATCGGCGAAATAGGCATCGATCTTGTGGCCTTCGAGAGCGGCGAGGCCATCCTGATGCGTGGCAAAATCGGCAATCCGCGTTTTTGGCACGTCGGAGCCCAGCGCTTCGCGCAGCGTCGCGCCCGTCGTCGTGTCGGAACGGACGCCGATCGTGCTTGTCGCCGGCGCTTGCTTGCTGGAGGCGAGCGTCGGACGCTTGTCGAGGAAGAGCATCATCAGATAGTCGGGCGAATCCTTGCGCAATAGGGCGCTCGCCCCCGTCAGGAAGATCGGCTGCGAGAAATCGACATTTTGACGCCTGCCGAGATTGATGGTGAGGGCGCCGCAGAGAAGGTCGACCCGGCCGTCCTTCACCGCATTGAAGCCATCGGCCAGGGTGGTTTCGACGTAATCGCGCTTCAGGTTGGCGACCTTGCGCCCGACCGCGTCGGCGATTTTGCCGCAGAGGTCAACGGCGTATCCCGTGGGACTGCCATCCTTTTTCTTGGAGGAAAAAGGCGCCTCGTCATTGATGTAGCCGATGCGAAGCGTGCCTTTTTGCGCGACAAGATCGAGTGTTTGCGCGGCTGCTGCCGCATAGGCAGAGATGCCGAGGGCAACGCCTGCGACAATCCATCGTCTCATGCAATTCGCCGGCATGGTCCTGATCTCCGAAAGAATGGTGGCGATCGCAAAGGCTTACCTCAGATTATGGTCTGACGGACGTTTGTCAACGATGGATTGTCTCCGGCACTTTTCCGGTCGAATAAGGGTGGTGGACGCACCCTTGTTTGCAAAGCCCGGCCTCTATCGAGACAAGTCGTGACGGTCGGCCCAACCGGAAATGGCAGCGGCAATCGCCTCTGGCTGGTCTTCGGGTGCGATGTGCCTGGCCGGACCGCAATTTTCGACCTCCAGATTGGCCACATTCGCACGACACCAGGCTGTCATTGCCTCGCCGATCAGCAGGGTTTCCGCCGGGCCGTCGAAGGTCAGCAGCAGCTTCGGGATATCTGTGCTTTCCGCTAGCCAGACATCATAGGCTTCGATCCGTGCGACGACATCGGCCGGCTTGCCTTCGATCGGCATCGCGCGCGGCCAGGCAAGCAAAGGCCGTCGGCTTTCGCGCGTCGGGTAGGGTGCACGGTAGACGGCGTGGTCTTCCGCGCTCAGACCGTTGAGAACGGTGGCCTTCAGCGCCTGCTCGATGAAGAAATTCTCGTCCAGAACCTTCGTTTCGCCCGTACCCGGCGAGCGCAGCGCTTCATAGCGGGGGCGTGCGTTCGGGAGATCGTCCCAGGTCATTGGCCTCATGATTGTTTCCATGAAGGCGATGCCGCGCACGCGTTCCGAATGGCGGGCAGCCCAATCGAAGGCGAGGGCGCCGCCCCAGTCATGGCCGACCAGCACGACGCCGTCGAGCGCCAGCGCCTCGAACCAGGCGTCGAGATAGCGGGCATGATCGTCAAAACTGTAAGCAATGTCAGGCTTGCCGGAGCGGCCCATGCCGATGAGATCGGGCGCAAGGCGGCGGGTGGGTGTGGCAACGCGGGGTGAGATATGCCGCCAGAGATGGGATGAGGTGGGATTGCCATGCAGAAATACGAAAGGCGTTCCCGTTGCTGCATCCTCGTAGAAGATCGTCGAGTCCAGCACGTTGAGCACGGGCATGTGGGGTATCCTCTCTCGAAAGGAAATGGTAAGGTACCTGTCTATCTATCATAATAGTCAGGTACCTGTCTATATCCATGGAAAATCGTGTTCCTACCCGTCTGTCCTTGGGTCTGCTGCTGCGGCTCGTGCACCAGCATTGGACACAGGATGTCGAAGCCGCACTTGAAGAAGCCGGCTTCGGCGATATCCGCCCGCCGCATGCCAATGTCTTCACTTTCGCCCGTCCGGAGGGAATTCAGGTGAGCGAACTCACAAGGCTCGCCCATGTCCGCAAGCAGACGATGACGCAGGCGGTGGAAGAGCTCGAGCGACTGGGTTATGTCGAGCGCCGGCCGGACCCCAACGACCGGCGTGCGCGGCTGGTTTTCCTCACCGAGCGCGGCAAGGGCGTACGGCCGGTCGCGATGGCAACCGGCCGGCTGGTGGACCAGCGTTGGTCAGATATGGCCGGTTCGCAAGAGATCGAGGGGATCAAGCAAGCTTTGCAGGCCTTGCTTGAAAAGCTGCGCAGCGGCGACGGAAATGCCGCCGAGCCGATCGACGGGGCCGGCACCTAAGCCGCTGCTGCCATCGTGCATGGTCGATTCGATATCACGAAGAGTTTCGTTACCCCGCTGCGAATTCTGGCCTATCTGTTTTGCACGGTCGTCAACCCATAGGAACGCTGATGCAGGAGAGAAATTTGATACGACAGGCAAGTGGCGCGATGCGCAAAGCGGGCTTTGCTTTCGGCGCCGGTTTTGCAGTGCTTTGCGCGGTCGTCAGCCCCGTGATTACCTCGCCGGCGGCGGCGCAGACGATCATCGACGACTGGAACAAGGTGAAGGTGCCGGCACCGCCGCAATTGAAGCCGGTCACGGTCGATCTGAAGACGACCGCATTGCTGATCCTCGATTTCAACGGCGCGCAGGACCCGACCAAGGGGCCGTGCAACAAGAACACCAAGCCGCGCTGCCTGGCCTCCGTGCCGAAAGTCAAAACCCTGCTTGACCAGGCACGCGCGAAGGAGATGCTTGTCGTCTTCAGCCTGGCTGGCGCCGGCGAGCCGCAGGATATCGCCACGGCTCTGGCGCCGCTGGCAAGCGAGCCGATCGTCAAGTCCGGTGCCGACAAGTTCATCGGTACCAATCTCCGCAGCATCCTGGCCGACAAGGGCATCAAGACCGTCATCGTGACCGGCACGGCCTCGGAAGGCGCGGTGCTCGATACCGCGACGGATGCCGCGCTGAACGGCATGAACATCATCCTGCCCGTCGACGGCATGTCGTCCACCGAGCTCTATGGCGAGCAGTATGTGGCCTGGCATATGGTCAACGCACCGGGTGTCTCCCAGAAGACGACGCTGACCCGCATTGACATGATCAAGTTCTGATCCGGTAGCGGCTCGATGGAAACATCCCGCTTCCATTGCGATAGCGGGATGTCAGTGCGGCTTTAGCTAAGCCAGCGCTTCGTCGAACAGGTTCAGAAGGCGCTTCCAGTGCCTTTTGGCGCCGGTCTCGTCGTAAACGCCATGGTGGTCGGGCACGGTCCATCCATGCGCCATGCCGACATAGTTTTCGATGATGTGGTCGACGCCGCCGGTGCGCAGCGCCTCGGCAAGGCGGGCGGATTGCTCGGGCGGAAAGCTGTTGTCGACGCCGGCAACGCCGACATAGACTCGCGCCTTGATATCGGCTGCAAGGCGGTGCGGGCTGTCTTCCGCGTCGCTGGCGAGATTGCCGCCGTGGAAGCTGGCTGCCGCCGCGATGCGGTCGGGATAGGTCGCAGCAGCGGTCAGCGCGCGGCCCCCGCCCATGCAGTATCCGACCGTGCCGACCGGGCCGACGGCTCCGGCAGCTGACAGGGCATCGAGGAAGGCGGCGCTGTCGTGCTTGGTCATTTCCTGCGTCGTTCCGCGCAGCATGGTCATAATCGTTTCACGAGATGCCGGGTTGCCGAAGGCACTGCCGTCGAAGGGGCCATAAGCGCCGAAGCGGTAGAAGAGATCGGGAAGCAGCACCATGTGGCCAGCATCGGCGAGCCGCTGTGCCATGCCGTCAAGGGAATCGCGCGGACCCATGGCATCCATGTAGAAGATCACGCCGTGTTCGGCCGGAGCGCCATTGTCGGGGCGGAAGAGAGCGGCTTTGGCGACCCCGTCGGCCGTCTTGATGTCGATGTCTTGTTTCATCGTCGTATCCCTTGCGATCCTTGTTGTCTGTTTATCTTCCCCGCGCGGCGGGCACTTTGGCAAATGGCCGACAGGTGCTCAATAGCATCCCTTGCCGAAAGTGATGCGACTGGCCGATCGCCGATCAACATCTCTTGAGTTTCCGTGTTCGGCCGCCGTGACATAGTATCGCCGGCAACCGCGGCTATATGCCGGACCTTTGGAGGATAAGTTTTGATGTCTTTTCGCCAGATGGTTCCGGGCCTGATACTGGCCTTCTCGTTGATATCAACGCCTGCCTTTGCCGCGCCGCCGGAGCAGGCTCGCGCTGAACCGGGCGGAGGCGGCGTCCTTTCGCTCCTGCCGCCCGATGCGGTGAGCGACCACGTGTTGAATGCCGACGGCAAGAGCATGGCCTATACGGCGACGGCCGGAACGCTCGATCTCTTCAGTCAGGACGGCCAGCGCAGTGCGGCGATTTTCTACACCGCCTATGTCGCGAAAAACCGTGATGCCGGCCGGCCTGTCACCTTCGTGTTCAACGGCGGGCCGGGTGCTGCGTCGGCATTCCTCAATCTCGGTCTGGTAGGCCCACGCATTCTCGATTTCGGCCCCGATGGCCGCGATGGCGCCAATGCCAAGCTGGTCGACAATCCGCAGAGCTGGCTCAATTTCACCGATCTTGTGCTGATCGATCCGATCGGCACTGGCTGGAGCCGAACGGTGAAGCCGGATGACCAGAACGAGTTCTACGGCGTGGAGAGCGATGCCGAAAGCCTTGCCAAGGCGATCGCCCTTTACGTCGCCCATAACGGTCGCGCCGCGTCGCCGAAGTATATTCTCGGGGAAAGCTATGGCGGGTTTCGTTCCGTCAAGGTCGCCAACAGCCTGCGCGAGGATCAGGGCATCCTGATCTCCGGCATCGTCATGCTTTCGCCCTTGCTCGAGGGCCGGCTGGTCTTTGGCGGTAGCGACGATGCGCTCGGTGCTGCCCTGGAGCTGCCCTCGCTGGCAGCCGCCCAGCTCGAGCGGCAAAATGCTTTCAGCGACAAGGCGGTTCAAGATGCCCAGGCTTTCGCTCTGAACGAATATCTGCCAGCTCTTGCCGGGCCGCCGCCCTCCGGCGATGCCGGCCGCGCCTTCTACGGCCGGGTGGCAAAACTAACCGGCATTCCCGAGGATATCGTTGCCAAGAACCAAGGTTTTCTCGGTAGCGTCTATCGGAAACATTCCGATGGTAGTGGCGGCGAGGTGGCGAGTGCCTACGATGCATCCTTCCTGGCGCCCGATCCTTATCCCCAATCGGAATCCGAACATGGCGGCGACCCGATCCTCGACGGTTTCGTGCGAGCCTATGGCGGCGCGTTTTCCAGCTATGCGCGCGATGAGTTGGGCTTCCATACCGATATGACCTACACGCTGCTGTCGACATCGGTGAACAGGCAGTGGAAATGGGGCGGGCGAAACGACGGCGGCTCGCGCCTCAGCGCCGGCGTCACCGACGATCTCACGGAACTGCTGTCGCTGTCACCGTCCTTCCGCCTCATGGTGGGACAGGGCTACAGCGACCTCGTCATTCCCTTCGGCGTCAACAAATATGTGCTCGATCACATGCCACCGGCCTTTGCCGATCGCGTGGCGCTGAAACTCTACCGCGGCGGCCACATGTTCTACACCCGGCCGACATCGCGCGAGCAGTTCACCACGGATGCCAAGGCGTTCTTTACTACGCAGCCTCCGGCCGCGCCGGCGGTGAAGTCGAACTAAAACAATTCCAGGAAAAGTGTGCAGTGGTTCCGTGAACGCGTCACCAGTCTAGTCGTGTTGCTGCAGCTGAAAGAGATGCTTGATGCGTGAGCTCAGCGAACTGACGGGAGTGCCGTGGACCAGCATATCGGCGTTGGCGAACAGATGGTGTTCGGCGTCGATGCGCTTCGCCATGATGGCACCCAACTCCTCGGCGAGGGCAGGTCTGTCATGCAAGAGCGGCGCCAGGCATTCCTCGCCGATTTCATAGGTGACGACAAAGGTCAGGGCGCGGACCGTCCCGACTTCGCCTGTTCCCATCAACAGGCCGTTTTCGCCGAAATAATCGCCAGGCGCGAGCCGTGTCAGTTCGATCTGCCGATGCCCCTCGCGGCGGGTGATGCTGACGACGCCCGAGCGCACGATCGTCAGCGCGCGAAGCTGTGCGTCCTGTTCGGCGATGACCGCGTCCTTGCGATAGGTGCGGCGCTGCATGCGCGACGCCAGATGCTCCTTTTCGTCTTCGGTCAGCGAGGAGAATAGCGGGATGTTGCTGACCAGCCGCCATGGCGTTCCGGGAGCGTGCTGTTGCTCCCCGGGGCTTTCCGCCTTGTGTTCCATCGGAAACGCGATCGTACCGGGAGGGCCGGCGAGTTTCAGGCCTGCGGCTTTCGAATGGCGATAGAGGAGATCATAGATCTCATTCTTTGCGCCCATCGTCTGCGAGATGTCGCGCACACGGAATGTGAGTTGTAGCTCTATCGCCTGGCCGTCGATCGAATTGATGGCAACGCTGGGTTCGGGTGTCTTCTGGATCGAGTTGCAACTGATCAACACGCTTTGCATCACATCGGCGACGATGCTTGGCAGGGTGGTCGGCTGAACGCGTACGGTGACGGTGGCGCCGTGGCTCTCGTCGGGCGAGGAGAGGTTGGTCAGCCGTGTCTTGGCAAGGACGCTGTTCGGGATGACCACCAGATCGTTGGTGCCGTTCAGCAGCTGCGTAGCCCGCCAGTTGGTTTCCACGACACGGCCTTGAATATCGTTTTCGAGGACGATCCAGTCGCCGACGGAATAGGGCCGCCCGAGATTGAGGGCGATGCCGGAGAAGACATCGCTCAACGTGCTCTGCAATGCCAGGCCGAGAATGATGGCGAAGACGCCGGAGGTGGCGATCAGCGTGCCCACCGGAACGCTGAAGACGTCGGCGACAATGGAGAGAATGGCGCCGAGATAGATGACGCCAACGATCAGATCCTGCAGCAGCCGGCCCTCGCGCGGCTTGCGCTCGAAGATGAGGAACAGGCGCACGCAGGCGATCAGCACCCAGGCCCCGTTGATCCACCAGATTATCTTGGCGAAGCCGGTGAAGGTGCGCAGCGTCACCGACACCTGCGGCGGGCTTGGCTCATAGGGTATTATGCCGTGATAGAGCAGAAGCAGGGTCAGGCAGACGAAAAAGATAGCCTGCCCTATCAGCCGCCCGGCGCGCTGATGCCGTAGCATGACACGGCTGACGAATGTGCCGATGACCACCAGGATGCAGAACTGGACGATCGGATCATCGAGAAGTGCAAGGGACATGGGGATTCGGCCGCACTCAATCTATCGGATGGGCGCTAAATTGGCATGAAAGGGTTAGCAATGCCATATGGTGATGAACAGGAACGTCTTCGTCCTCGACCGAAGCCTTGATAATTAGATGACGATTATCATCTTACATCTGTCATCCCGTCCTGCTATCAGCCTTCGACGGCGCACCTCCCGGCGCTTCGACATCATCAAGGAATACCCATGACACAGTCATTTGTGATTAGCGGCGATTTGCTGATCGGCGCAGAGTCGACCGGCGACAACAGAACCGCGCGCGCCATCAACCCGGCGACCGGCGCGAAGCTGGAGCCGGCTTTCGCGATCGCGAGCGAGGCTGATGTGGCAAGGGCCTGCGAACTGGCCTCTCAGGCTTTCGACGTCTACCGCGCGACCAGCCCCGAGGAGCGGGCGGCATTTCTCGAAAAGATCGCTGACAATATCATTGATATCGGCGACGCGCTGATCGAGCGGGCGGCGGAGGAGACCGGTCTGCCGCTGGCACGTCTGCAGGGCGAGCGCGGCCGCACCGTCGGCCAGCTTCGGCTGTTCGCGCAGGTGGTTCGCTCCGGCGAATGGCTCGATCTCCGCGTCGACCCGGCATTGCCGGAGCGCAAGCCGCTGCCGCGGCCCGATCTTCGCCTGCGTCAGATTCCGCTCGGCCCGGTCGCCGTCTTCGGCGCCAGCAATTTCCCGCTCGCCTTCTCGGTCGCCGGCGGTGATACCGCGTCCGCGCTTGCCGCTGGGTGCCCGGTTGTCGTCAAGGGACATCTCGCCCATCCGGGCACGGGCGAGCTGGTGGGACGCGCCATCCGCACCGCTGTGGCGGCCTGCGGCTTGCCCGAAGGCACGTTTTCGCTGCTGACCGGCGCCAATGAGACCGGCGCGGCGCTGGTGCGCGATCCGCGCATCAAGGCTGTCGGCTTCACCGGCTCGCGTGGCGGCGGCCTGGCGCTTGGCGCTATCGCCGCGGCGCGGCCGGAGCCGATCCCCGTTTATGCCGAGATGAGCAGCGTCAATCCCGTTTTCCTGTTTCCGGCCGCACTTGCGGCACGGGCCGAGGCGATCGGCACGGGCTTCATCGAATCCCTGACGCTCGGTGCCGGCCAGTTCTGCACCAATCCCGGCCTGCTCTTCGCCATCGATGGTCCGGATCTCGATCGTTTCGTCGCAGCTGCCAGCGCGGCGCTCACCGGCCGCGCGCCGGCGCCGATGCTGACGCCAGGCATCCATGCTGCCTTCGACAAGGGCGTGGCTGCCCTGGCGGATCACGAGGCGGTCAAGACCGTCGCTCATGGCGCGCCGGCCGAGGGCGTTAACCGCAGCCCCGGCATCTTCTTCGAAACCGATGTCGAGCCCTTCCTTGCCGACGAGCGGCTCGGGCATGAGGTCTTCGGCGCGGCGGGCCTGCTGGTGCGCTGCAAGGACATCGACCAGATGATTGCGGTTGCCGAAAAGCTTGAGGGCCAGTTGACCGCCACGTTGCAGATCGAGGCTGGCGATCACGCCGTTGCCGCAAAGCTGCTGCCGGTGCTGGAGCGCAAGGCCGGGCGCATTCTCGCCAATGGCTGGCCGACCGGCGTGGAAGTCTCCCACGCCATGGTGCATGGCGGGCCGTTCCCGGCGACATCGGACAGCCGCACGACGTCGGTCGGCACGCTCGCCATCCGTCGCTTCCTGCGCCCGGTATCCTATCAGGACCTGCCGGAAGGGCTGCTGCCGGTGGAGCTGCGGGATGAAGGCATCAAGGGCCTGCCGCATCTGCTGGATGGCGTTCGCAAGGCACATTGAACGCTGGAGAGCCCCTCATCCGGCCTGTCGGCCACCTTCTCCCCGCTCGCGGGGAGAAGGGGATAGTCGCCCCCGCAGCCTTCCATTCAGCTACCTGTTGGACGAGGGTACAGAGGTCGTTCCCTCTCCCGTCAGAACGGGGGGAGGGCTAGGGTGAGGGGCAACCCCGCGACCTGAAGCCGGTTGGAGACCTCAAACCACCGCGTAGACAATCCCGGTGAACGAACCCGCATGGTGAAGCAGCTCGCGTTCGCCCGAGCCGTCAAGGCTCGCTGAATAGAGATTGCCGCCGATATCGGTGAAGAACATGCGGTTACCAGGCAGGTCGAGCGACAGGCCGATACCTTCGTCGAGGCCCTCCAGGACGACTTCGGATGTTGCCGCGACATCGTCCATGCTGGCGCGGTTGACGGTATTCCCACGCGGAAGATTGCCGCGGTCGGTCCAGTAGATGGTGCGGGTGGCGAGATCGAGCTCGAGGTCGATCGGTTCCGGCAGCTTGTCGAGCAGGGTCTCAATATCGCTGCGTCTCGTTGCCGTCTCGTCTTCGGGAATGTCGATGCTGGCGCGGAGGATGCGTCCGAGACCGGCGTCCGGCGGTCCCTTCTGCGTCCAGTAGATCTGCCCGAGCGGCAGGTCGAGGGCGATGCCCACGCACCAGCGCTCGATATCGGCACTGTCCTGCGGACTGTCGCCGTTCTGCACCAGGGTTTCGATGTCGGAGCCGTCGATGTTGGCGCGCATGACACGCATGCCCTCGCGGTCGCACCAGTATAGCGTGCCGTTGTCGCGGTCGATCTGGATCTGCTTCGGCGTGACCAGCGTGCTGCCCGGCGGGATCAGCGTGACATGGTTGCTGCCGTCGAGATTAATGCGCTCGATCGAGCCGTCATGGGCATTGTAGTCGGTGCCCATTTCCGTCCAGTAGAGCCAGCCGTTCTCGCTGTCGACGAGAATGCCGTCCGGGCTGCGGCCCGGGCGCTGGATGATCAGCTTGAGGTCGGTTCCGTCGATGGCGGAGGACAGAATTCGTCCGTCGTTGATATCGAGGAAGAACAGTCGTTCGGTCTTTTCTCTGGGGGCGGCAGGCGTCCGTGCTTCTGCTTCAGACATGAGAGCATCCTTTCAAAGGGTCGGATCTGCGGATCACAGCGGCAATCATGGCATCGGTTGATGACAGCATCATTCGCGCTGTGATCCGTTGAAGATCTGTTGCGTCGCAGCAAAGATCAAGGGCGCAGATGTCACGGCTGGATCGGACTAGCGTCAAATAACTGTAATCGATTTGATATAAATCCCCGCCATTCCCCATGGGCGATGTCAGCCTTGATGCTGAAATCCGAAGCCGGAGGTGCTTGATATCTTGTCGACGCTCCAGCAGGTCGCTTTTCGTGCAGGTTGTTCGGTTGCGACCGCCAGCCGGGTGCTGAACCGCAACGGTCCCGTCAGCGATGAGATGGTGCGCCGGGTGCGTCGGGCGGCGGCGGAGCTCGGCTATCGCGCCGGCGGCCGCGCCGGCAATCGACGGCCGGCGATCGGCGTGCTCATTCCCAGCATCACCAATCCGGTGTTTGCGGCGTCGTTGTCCAGCATTCAGAACAGGGCTCTTCACGCGGGTCACAGCGTGCTGATCGCGCAATCGAATTACGATCCGGCCCAGGAGGCGGATGCTGTCGCGTCATTGCTCCAGCAGCAGCCGACCGGCCTCATCCTCACCGTCTGCGATCCCGAACGCAGCCCGGCTCTGTCTTCCGCCCTGCCGCCGACCGTGCTGCTCGGCAACCTGCCGACCGCCCGCTTCACCGCAGCCGTCGCGACCGACAACTTCGGCGCCGGCCGGGATCTGACCGATCATCTCCTGCACAAGGGACATCGTCGTATCCTGTTCATCGCCGGTCATTTCTCCGCCTCGGATCGGGCCAGGCAGCGCTATCTCGGCTACATCAAGGCGATGCAGGAGGCAGATCAACCGCCGCTCGACGCCCTGGAGATTTCCTTCATCCATAATGTAGAGCAGCTCGATCTCTCGGATGTTGTATCGCGCCTGAAGCCGACTGCGATCATAGCCTCGAATGATCTGCTGGCCTTCGGTGTCATGGGCGCGCTACGGCGTCAGGGACTGTCGATCCCGCGCGATATCTCAGTGGCCGGTTTCGACGGAATCTCTCTCGGCCTGCTGATGGAGGTGTCGCTGACGACGGTGGAGATACCGGATGGGACCATGGGGGCGGCGGCGGCCTCGCTGCTGCTCGATATGGCAGAGAATGCCGCGCCGCCGCGCCATCTGACGGTGCCCTATCGGTTGCGGCCGGGCGGAACCGTGCGCGATCTCACCATTCAATCCTAACCGATTTGCGCGCACGAAAACGCCGCCTCCCGAAGAGAGGCGGCGCCAAGGCTTGAGATCCGATCCGAAGATCAGCTGCGCGGCAGCATGCCTTCGACGTCGGAAGCGGCGTCGTCAAGCGCTTCCTTCGGCGTGGCCGAGCCGTCGACGATGCGCGACAGGTTGTCGACGATGGTCTGCGTGACCTTGACACCATTGGCACCGGGGAAGGCGTACCAGGGGATCATGACCGACATCTGGCTGAGGCTGGCCTGGAACAGCGGGTTCTTCTTGTAGAAATCGCCGAGATAGTCGGCCGACTTGGCGGCAAGTTCGTTGTTCGGAACGTAGCCGGTACCGGGAACGACGACGGATGCGCCATAGGGGCCGGCGGCGAACTTGGCGAACTTCCAGGCGGCGTCTTCCTTGACCGGATCATGGGTCAGGATGACGACAGCGTTGCCGCCTGTGGGAAGGCGGCCGTTGACCGGATCGATCAGCGGAATCTTGGCGGTGCGCAGGTCGAACTTGGTGCCGACATTCTTGATCGTATTGACCAGCGCACCGGTGGTCTGGAATTCGAAGCCGACCTTGCCGGCAGCGAAGGCCTGTTCGCCGGCAGCCTTGGTGAAGACCGGCATGCCGCCTTCCTTGACGAAGCGCTCGATCATCTCGACGGCCTTCTGTCCCTCAGGACCGTTGAAGGCGACCTTGCTTTCGTCGTCGCTGAGCATCTTGCCGCCGGCGCCGAAGAGCAGGGCGGAGAACATCCAGTCGTCGCCCTGCCAACGGAAGTCCATGCCGTCGACGCCGTTGCCGAGCGCCTTGATCTTGGCCGACAGAGCAATGACTTCGTCCCAGGTCTTCGGCGGGTTGTCCGGGTTGCCGCCAGCGGCTTTCACCAGGTCGGCATTGTAGTACATGATCGGGTTGGACGTCGCGAAGGCGAGGCCGACCTGCTTGCCCTTGACCTGGGCGAGCTTCAGGATCGTGTCGGAGAAGCCCTGCTCGGCCATGTTGCCGTCTTTCTTGACGAGCGGTCCGAGATCGACGGCGACATTGCGCTCGTCCATCATGCGCAGGCGGTTAAGGCCGATGAAAGTGACATCGGGCATCTCGCTCGTGCCGGCCTGGCGCAGAATGGTCTGGATGCCTTCCTCATAGGTCGCCGAGGGAGCGGCAAACTGGATCTTGATGTCGGGATTTTCTTCCATGAACTTCTTGGAGATCGTGTCCATCACGTTCTTGAAGAAGCCGGGCATGGGATAGTGAACCGTCAAGGTCGTCTCGGCGTAGGCCGGGACCGACACGACCATCGAAATGGCCGCGGCGGCGAGAATCTGGGTGATATGCTTCATCGCTCGTTCTCCTGTTTCGAACCGGTCAGCCTTTGAGACCGGTCATGGTGATGCCCTCGACGAAACGCTTCTGTGCAAGCAGGAATGCGACGACGAGAGGAAGGGTGATGATCAGGGTTGCCGCCATGAGTGCGCCGTAGTCGTCGCCGGCTTCGGCGGCGCGGAAATACATGAGGCCCAGCGGCGGCGTGGCGTAGTCCGGCTTGCTGATGACGATCAGCGGCCAGTAGAGGTCGTTCCAGTGCGCGACGACCGAGAAGATCGCAAAGGCTGTCACCGCCGGCCAGGCATTCGGCACGATGACGCGGGCGACGATGCCAAGCTCGGACATGCCGTCGAGGCGGGCGGCGTGGATGAGATCATCAGGCATGGCGCGGAAGAACTGCAGGAACATGAAGATCGCAAAGACCGAGATCGAGAAGGGCGCGACCAGGGCTGTATAGCTGTTCAGCAGCGACAGGCTGTTGAAGCCGACATAGAGCGGCAGCGCGGTGGCGTGGATCGGGATCAGCAGGCCGAGCATGACCAGCACCATCATCGTGCGTGCCGCCGGGAATTTCAGCTTGGCCATCGCATAGGCGCAGGGAATGGCGATCAGCACCTGGAAGAAGAAGATCAGGCCGCAGACGAGGACGCCGTTGAACAGCAGCCTGCCCATATCAACCTTGCTCAGCGCCTTGGTGATGTTCTCGACATAGAAGAAATGCGTCGGGATCAGCCTCAGTGCCGAGGTGAAGATGTCGTCCTGCGCCTTGCCCGCGGTCGAGATCATGAAGATATAGGGCGCGAGGAAGACGAGGGAGCCGAGGATCAGCACCGAGAGGCGCAGGATGCGGCCGGGAGTGAAGCCTGTGGAGGTCATGTGTAATGCACCTGCCGGTCCTGGACGCGATATTGCAGGAAGGTCAGCACGACGAGAATGGCGAGAAAGACCGTCGTCATCGCCGAGGCATAGCCGACCCTGAGGTAGACGAAGCCTTCCTGGTAGATGGTGAAGAGCAGCACCTCCGAGGCATGGTTCGGGCCGCCCTCGGTCAGCGCCTTGACGGTATCGAAAACCTTGACCGCGTTGATGATGCTGATGGTCGTGACGAACAGCGTCGTCGGTCCGAGCATCGGCCATGTGACGAGCCAGAAACGGTCGAACCCGGATTTCGCGCCGTCAACCTCGGCTGCGGCATAGAGCTCGCGCGGGATGGCGGTGAGGCCGGCGAGAAACAGCACCATGTTGAAGCCGACCGATTGCCAGACGCCGATGATCGACAGGCTGTAGAGCGCCGTCGCCGAGGAGCCGAGCCAGTTTGGCCCCGGCAGGCCGATTTCGGCGAGCATGGCATTGATCGGGCCGATTGTGGGATGGAAGAGGTACTGCCATACGGTCGCCATCGCGACGATCAGCGAGGCCACGGGCAGGAAATAGGCCGTGCGGAAGAAGCTGCGGCCGATGCCTTCGCTCTCGATCAGCAGCGCAACACCGAGGCCGAGCACGATCGAGACAGGTGCGACGATCGCCGTATAGACCGTCGTGTTCCAGAGCGATTTCATAAAGGCGCGATCTTTCAGCAGATGCGCATAGTTCTCGAAGGCGGCGAAGCGCAAGCTCTTGTCGCCGAGCTGGAAATCCGTGAAGCCGAGAACGACGACGGCGACGATCGGCACCAGGATGAACAGCACGATCAGGATGATGGCGGGCAGCGCGAAGAGGAGTGCGGTGCGGGCTTCGCTGCGTTCGCGCGCCGCTGCCGTCCGCATCGGCAAGGAGGTAGCGGCAATGCTAGCCATGCGCCTTCTCCCTGGCGGCATCGACGGTCGCCGGGACGGTGCGCAGGCGGCGGCCGTCCTCGGCGAAGACCATGGCCTGCTCTGGGGCGAGCGTTAGCGCGACAGGCATGCCGGCGGAGAGACCGGTGGCCTCGGCGGGTGTAAGCTTGACGATCATGGTTTCGCCGATGGCGTCGAGCTTGGCATAGAGAATGACTTCGGATCCGAGGAATTCCATCCGCTCGATATGGGCGGCCAGCGCATCCTGCCGGCTCTGCGTGAGCCGCACGAATTCCGGCCGGATGCCGAGCGTGACGTTGTTGCCGGCACAGGCGCTGTCTTCCAAAGCAAGCCTGATGCCGCCGAAGGCGACGAAGCCGTTTTCGGCGAGCGCCGGCAGCAGGTTGATACGCGGCTGGCCGACGAAGCGGGCGACCTCGACATGGGTCGGATCGTCATAGATCACCTGCGGCGAGGCCAGCTGCAGCAACTGCCCGCCGATCATCACGGCGACGCGGTCGGCCATGGAAAGCGCTTCGGCCTGATCATGCGTGACATAGACTGTGGGAACGCCGGCGCGGCGATGCAGATCGACGATCTCGCCGCGGGCGTGGACGCGCAGGTTGGCATCGAGATTGGAGAGCGGCTCGTCCATCAGGAAGACGCTGGGGCGGCGCACCATGGCGCGGGCGAGCGCCACGCGTTGACGCTGGCCGCCGGACATCTGGCCGGGCTTCCGGTCAAGCAGATGGTCGATCTTCAGTGAGGTCGCCATTTCGCGGACATCGCGGATGATGCCGCTGCGGGTGCTGCGCTGGCCCGGGATCAGCGAGCCGATGAACGGCAGGCGCTGGATGCGCGTCAGGCGGCGCATGGCGAGCGGCACGGCGATGTTTTCCGAGGCCGTCAGATGCGGATAGAGCGCGTAGGACTGGAAGACCATGGCGATGTTGCGGTCTGCCGCCGCGACGCCGGAGACGTCGTTGCCGCCCAAGATGATCTCGCCGTTGTCGGCATGATCGAGGCCCGCCAGGATGCGCAGCAGCGTGCTCTTGCCGCAACCGGATGGGCCGACGAGGGCGATGAATTCGCCGGGTTCGACGTCGAGATCGACGCCTTTGAGGATGGCGTTGCCGCCGAATGATTTGGCGATGCCGCGAAGCGAAAGCGCGCTCATTCCGTCGGTTCCTTCTGGGTCTTGGGAGCGGCCTGCGGATAGACTTCCATGACGACGTCATCGAGGAAGTAGGCGGTCATGCCTGATACTGCGACGATCTCGGTCGATATGGTCTCGCCAAGCTCATGCACGGCTGCGCCGATCAGCCGTTCGCCGGGCATCTCACGTTCCATCTTGTCGAGGATGAAGGCAGCGGGTGGCGCCCAGACGAGCGCCGTATCGTTGAAGCGGCCTTCCCAGGTCCAGTGCAGGTGGCCGCTGCCGAGCAGGGCGACGTCGTGGGCTGCTATCAGATCGTAAAGACGGCGGCGCTGCGCCGGGCGCACACTCCAGTAACCCGTGTCGCCCTCTTCGGGTGCATCGACGAACAGCGGCTTGTGGGCGAAGAGAGCGACGCGGCGATCGCCACGGCTTTCCAGCATCTCCTGCAGCCATTCGAACTGCTTCTGCTCTTCGGCGTCTTCGAAGCCCATCAGCAGGCTGTTGAGGCCGATCAGCCGCCAGTTGTCCACGTCCTTTGCCCAATAATCCGGGCCGACGAGGCGGCGCCAGCGCTCCAGCCGTTCTGGGTTGACGGGCTGATAGGACCCCGGCAGATGGCCGACATCGTGATTGCCGGGCACGATCAGCATCGGCGCGGAGACCTGACGCATCAGGTCCATGGAGAAGGCAAGGTCTTCGTCCTTGTCGGCACCGTCGACGCTGAGATCGCCGGTGTGGACGATAAGATCGGCGCCACTCGCCTCGATCCATTTCGCCAGCGGCTCCCAATTGCCGTTGAAATGCGGCTTGTTCGGGCTCAAATGCGTGTCGGTGATCTGGATGATCTTCAAGGCGCGTCTCCGGAGTCTTCAGAAGCAATGCGCCAGCAAGGGATTCCCTTCAAAACAGGCGCGTCTCTGCGCTCTCTTTAGAAGGCCCCCATGTCAGTTGAGTAACGGGTCTTTTCAGCTGTTTTTCAGTTTTGTCACATCACCGTCAAACGGCGTCATCGTTTGCCTCATGGTGAATTGAGGCCTATACGCGTCTGGTTCGGTGATATAGATCGCTGCCGAAGGGGATTGGACATGTCAGACGAACAGAGCCGCATCACGACACTCGAGGAGACCGTTGCCTACCAGGCGAAGACCATCGAGGAGCTGTCCGACCAGATTGCGGAGCAATGGAAGGTGGTCGAGCAGACCAGGCAGAAGCTCGATCGGCTGGCGGAGCGGTTTCTGACACTTGAGGAGCAATCGCTCGACGCGCCTGGTATCACCAAACCGCCGCACTACTGACCGGCTCGGCCGGATCATTCACGTTTCGGTGTTTCACGCGGGCGTGTGTAACAAAAGGTCCTGTCTTCCCGTATCTCCTTGTGACCGGAGCGTTTACAATCGCGGTCGAGAGGAGATCGTCATGAAGACTTTATCGACGGACATGATCCGCATTCGCTCAGCGCGTGTCGCCCGTTTCGCCGGCCTCACGGTCGCGGCGGTGCTGGTCGGCGGTATCGCGCTGCAATTTGTAGGCCGCGCTTCGGCCGAGGACGCGCGCGTCATTCCCGCGCCGAGCATGGATGAAAAGCCGGGTTCCACCGGCACGGAGACGGTCGTGCTTGCCGGCGGCTGCTTCTGGGGCGTGCAGGGCGTGTTCCAGCATGTCAGCGGCGTGATCAGCGCCACGTCAGGCTATGCCGGCGGCGGCAAGGATGGGGCGCATTATGAAATGGTGAGCACCGGCGATACGGGCCATGCCGAATCCGTGCGCATCGTCTTCGATCCGCACAAGGTCAGCTACGGCCATCTGCTGCAGATCTATTTTTCGGTCGCGCATGATCCGACGGAGCTGAACTATCAGGGCCCGGACAGCGGCACGCAGTATCGTTCGGCGATCTTCCCGACCAGCCAGGAGCAGGCCGACGTTGCCAAGGCCTATATCGATCAGCTCAATAAAGCCAAGACCTTTGACGCTGATATCGTCACCCGCATTGAGCCGGCTAGGCAATTCTACGCCGCCGAGGATTATCATCAGGATTTCCTGACAACGCATCCCACCTATCCCTATATCGTCATCAACGACCTGCCGAAGATCAAGAATCTGCAGCATCTCTTTCCCAAGGATTATCGCGCCGACCCGGTCCTGGTGACGGCAAGCGCCAGCGCGAACTGACCAGCACTTGGTCGCGTGACCGGCGAGCGATGACCGCCGGTCACGGCCGCCTTGCAAGAAATGCTCGTTACTCCCGGCTCGTCTGGTGTATTGCTGCCTGACACCAGATACAGATCGAGAGTGCGTTTCGTCATGATCGTCCGCGACCGGCCGAATCTCTTCCAGCTTTTCTTCATCGTTCGCGGTTCGATCGTCTTGCGGATCCTGCCGCAGATCGTCGCCATCTTCCTCATGTCGGCATTGATCGTCTGGGGACATGAGGAGCGGCCGAACCTGGTCGTGTCCTTCAACGGCTCGTCGCTTTCCCTGCTCGGCATCGCACTTTCGATCTTCCTCGGCTTTCGCAACAATGCCGCCTACGACCGCTGGTGGGAGGGACGGCGCGACTGGGGCCAGCTCGTCTATGTTGCCCGCGGCTTTGGCCGTCAGACATTGATGCTCGAAGCGCAGGGTGAGGCGGGCATGGAGGCGCGGAAGAACCTGCTTCGTCTGACCATGGCTTTCGCGCAGGCGCTGGTCTGTCTTCTGCGTGAGGGTAGCGACGACAGCAAGGTGTTGCGCCTTCTGACATCGAGCGAGGCCGAATTCTATCGCACCGCGCAGAACCGGCCGGATCTCATCCTGCGCCTGATGTCGGCGGATCTCGCGCGCCTGAAGGCCGGGGGTGCGATTTCGGATATCCAACATCAGATGCTGGATATCAGCGTCGGACAGATGGGCGCGGTGCAGGCTGCCTGCGAGCGCATCCGCAATACGCCGCTGCCGTTCGGCTATACGCTGCTCTTGCATCGCACCGCCTATCTCTTCTGTTTCCTGCTGCCGTTCGGTTTCGTCGATACGCTCGGCTGGGGTTCGCCCTTCGTCACGGCTCTGATCGCCTATACTTTCTTCGGTCTCGATGCGCTTGGTGATGAGCTGGAGGATCCTTTCGGCCATCGTCCCAATGCGCTCGCGATCGGCGCCCTTGCCGATACAATCGAGATCAATCTGCGCGAAGCGCTCGGCGAAACCGACCTGCCGCCGCTGCCGCAGCCCCAGGATTTCGTGCTGATGTAGGCCATCGGCAAAAAATTTTCGCCGAGCGATGGAATAGAATCCGGAGTGCTTCCGTATATAGGTGTATGGATCGCAAAGGACGCACATTCGATGTTTTGGGGCAGCTCGGTTCGCTGAGACGCTATGCCCGCTCGCTCGTGCGCAACGCGGACGAGGCCGAAGATCTGGTGCATGACGCGCTGGTCAAGGCATACGAGCGCAAGGCATCCTTCCGGCGCGGCGGCAACCTGCGGACCTGGCTGCTGTCGATCCTGCACAATGTGCATATCGACCGCCTGCGCCAGAAGAAATCGCTGAACCGTCGCCACGAAGAGGCGGCCGCCGAGCTTGAGGTGGCGCTACCGGCCTCGCAGGACCATACGGTCCGCCTGAGCCAGGTGCGCGAGGCCTTTTTCAGTCTGCCTGAGGAACAGCGCGAGGCGCTGCATCTCGTGGCGATCGAAGACCTTTCCTATCAGGAAGCGGCGTCCGCGCTTGGCATTCCTGTCGGCACGCTGATGTCCCGCATCTCAAGGGCCCGGGCGAGCCTGCGTAATTTCGAGGAGGCTACCTCCAAGGTTTCACATCTCAGGCTTATCGAGGGAGGCGGCAATGAAAACGGTTGATCCGATCATCGATACCGATCTCGACGCCTATGTCGATGGCGAGCTGTCGGTTGCGCGCCGTGTCGAGGTCGAATCCTATCTCTCTGAGCGTCCGGAGATCGCCGCCAAGGTCATGGCGGATATGAGCATCCGTGGCGAGCTGCGCATGGCGCTGGCCGGCGAGAGCCATGTGCTGAGGGCCGAGACCCGCGAGGCCGCTCGGCGGCTGGAGCGTGGACTGGTCTATGGGCGCATGCTTGGTTCTTTCCAGCGCGTGGCCGCCGTTGCCGTATTGGTGGCGATCGGCTGGGTCGCGCATACGTCCTTCGGCGCGTTCACCGCGAGCGAGGTCAGCGCATCCGTGCCGGCGCCGTCTTTCGTCGACGATGCGGTGCGCGCCTACCAGACGACTGCCGTGCGTGAGGAAATCAAGCCGCAGTCCGAAGCTGCAAATTACAATCCGGAAGAAATCCGCGCATCGACGGCAATCGTATTGCCGGAGTTGCCGGGTGACTGGCGCGTCACCGATGCCCAGATCTATCCGTCCGAGTTCGGTCCGAGCGTCGAAATGATGGTTGATGCCGGCAAGGACGGGCATTTGTCACTTTTCGCCGTTCGTCCTGGGAATTTCGCCGTCAAGGAGGTCAGTCACATCAAGCGTGACGACGTCCAGGCTGCCTATTGGCAGATCGGTGAAGTTGCCTATGCGCTGATCGGCAACGGCCAAGCGGGTCAACTCGACGGTGATGCCGAAAAGCTTGCCCGCAGCCTGTACTAGTTTGAATTAAAGGAGAACGACCATGGACCCGACCAATCCGCGATATGGCTACGTAGCCGCCGCCGGCTCGCAGGCGCTCTTCGACGAAGGTCTGCGCAAGCACATGCTGCGCGTCTACAACTACATGGGTATCGGCCTTGTGCTGACGGGTATCGTCGCGCTGGTCGTCGGCACGACGCCGGCGCTTTACGTGCCGATCTTCCAGACGCCGCTGAAGTGGGTCGTCATGCTGGCGCCGCTCGCCTTCGTGTTCTTCTTCTCCTTCCGCATCCAGTCCATGTCGGCAAGCACGGCGCAGATGATGTTCTGGGCCTTCTGCGCGGTCATGGGCCTGTCGCTGGCCTCGGTCTTCCTGGTCTTTACCGGCACGAGCATCGCGCGCACCTTCTTCATCGCCGCGACCATGTTCGGTGCGACCAGCCTCTACGGCTATACGACCAAGCGTGATCTTGCCAACATCGGCTCGTTCCTGATGATGGGCCTGTTCGGCGTGATCATCGCCAGCGTCGTCAATATCTTCCTGGGTTCAAGCGCGCTGCAGTTCGCCATCTCGGTGATTGGTATCGTCGTCTTCGTCGGCCTGACCGCCTGGGATACGCAGAACATCAAGGAACAGTTTGCCGAGAACCACGATCAGGAATCGCAGCAGAAGCTCGCCGTCTTCGGTGCCCTGTCGCTCTACCTGAACTTCGTCAACATCTTCCAGCTGCTGCTGAATCTCACCGGCGAACGGGAATAGGTTTGAAATCACCAGCTTGGGCATGGTCGGACCCGAAAGGCACTCCACGCTTTTGGTGATCATGCTCGGGTTATGCGTCTCCCTGGGGGCTTGTTGAGACGCATGAAGCGCCTGCAGTATCTGCGCCGATACTGCAGGCGCAACTTTTTTGGGAATGAGAAACTGGGCAGAAGGGCCTGATAGCGGCAGATCTGCTGCTATCAGGCCTTCGATCATTGGGGATGTCAGGCCCTTCCGCTGTCAGAAGAGGGCCGCAATCTTACCTACCACTCGGCAACGCTGCCGTCCTCGTGACGCCAGACGGGATTGCGCCAGCGATGGCCTTCCTTGGCGCGCTCGATGACATAGGCCTCGTCCACCTCGATGCCGAGGCCAGGCCCCTGCGGGATCGAGACGAAGCCGTCGGCATAGTGGAACACCTCCTTATTGGAGATGTAGTCGAGGATGTCGTTGCCCTTGTTGTAGTGGATACCGAGGCTCTGTTCCTGGATGAAGGCATTGTAGCTGACGGCATCGACCTGCAGGCAGGCGGCAAGCGCGATCGGACCGAGCGGGCAATGTGGCGCCAGCGCCACGTCATAGGCTTCCGCCATGGCCGCGATCTTACGGCATTCGGTGATGCCGCCGGCATGAGAGAGGTCGGGCTGGAGAATGTCGACATAGCCGTCCGACAGCACTGATTTGAAGTCCCAGCGTGAAAAGAGCCGCTCGCCCAAGGCAATCGGCGTCGAGCAATGATTGGCGATTTCCTTGAGGGCTTCGCGATTTTCAGAGAGAACGGGCTCCTCGATGAACAGCAGCTTGTAGGGTTCCAGCTCCTTGGCGAGAACCTTGGCCATCGGCCGGTGGACGCGGCCGTGGAAGTCGACGCCGATGCCGATATAGGGGCCGATCGCCTCGCGGATAGTGGCGATGGTTTCAACAGCCTTTTCCACCTTGTCGTAGGTGTCGACGATCTGCATCTCCTCGCAGCCGTTGAGTTTGATCGCCTTGAAGCCGCGGGCGACGACCTCCTTGGCATTGTTGGCGACGTCGGAGGGGCGGTCGCCGCCGATCCAGGAATAGACCTTGATCTTGTCGCGCACCTGGCCGCCGAGCAGCGAATGGATCGGCTGTCCCAGCGCCTTGCCCTTGATGTCCCACAGCGCCTGGTCGATGCCGGCAATCGCGCTCATGTGGACGGCGCCGCCGCGATAGAAGCCGGCGCGGTACATGACGTTCCAGTGGTCCTCGATCAGGAAGGGATCCTTGCCGATCAGATAGTCTTCCAGCTCATGCACGGCCGCCTGCACGGTCAGTGCCCGGCCTTCCACCACAGGCTCGCCCCAGCCGACAATGCCCTCGTCGGTCTCGATTTTCAGGAACATCCAGCGCGGCGGCACAATATACGTCGTCAGTTTCGTGATCTTCATGGCTATGCTTCCATTTCGGCTTTGGATGATATCAGCGGTCTGCAGCCGCGGATTTCGGGGTTTCTGGTTTCATTCTCCGGCCATCGTCCAGCCGTCGTTCGACGGCGAGATCGCGGGCGGCGAGATCGAGCATGCGATGGGCGCAATTTCGGGCGGCGGCGCCGTTTCGCAGGCGCAGCGCCTCCACCAGTTCGCCATGGACCGTGATCGCCTCGTCGCGGCTGTGGGCAGCGACATTCGAGGCATGAAGCGCGTATTTGAGGCCGGCATGCATGGCGCTTGACAGGCGGCGGAACACCTGGTTGTGGCTAGCACTCAGCAGCACCTTGTGAAACGCCACGTCGGCCTCGGTGAAGCTTTCCGGATCATTGCTGCTATCGCGCATCTGCCGCCACGCATGGTCGAGGTCGGCAATCTCCTGGGCGGTGGCCCGCTCTGCGGCATATTCGGCGGCGGCGGGCTCGATGGTGCGGCGCGCCTCCAAGATGGAGCCGAGAATATCGAATTCGGCAATATGGGGGCCCATCCACTCCAGCACGTCCTGATCGAGGATGTTCCAGTCATCCTTGTCGCAGACGGTGGTGCCGACGCGTGGCTTGCCGCGCACGAGGCCTTTCGATTCCAGCACTTTCAAGGATTCGCGGATGACCGTACGGCTCACACCGTACATCCCGCATAGATCGTTTTCGCGCGGCAGGGTCGAGCCCGAGGGATAGCGTTCGGAGCAAATGTCTTCGGCGATAGATGCAGTCACGTTCCTGCGGACGCGCGGGCGGCGCTCGGGCTGGGCTGACGCGCCATGCTCCTGTCCTTCAAGTGAATCCACCCTATCTCCTCCACACCATGTCGCATGTTCACCCCGTAAACTGCTCGCGACGAGGGACATGCGCGGGGCTTTCATGCGGCCGGTGTCCGGCCTGCGTTTCGTGCACCCTTCGCGTCGAGGCCAAGATACGCTAATCATCATACATTGGCAACAATATTGTATGATGATTAGAAGCCTTGCTCGATTGTCGGTGGGGAACAATCCGCCGTGCTGCGCTTTGTCAAAGACGACGCCACTCCTGTTATGGCGGCGTCGTCTTCGACGGATAGAAGGATTATGGTGTCCGGGCGGATGGCGTGAATGCCGTTTGCCGTCGGTCATCGCGGGGAGGCGACGATTCTGCTCCCGAGCTCATTTCAACGACAAGGAGGACGACATGCAGATCAATCGTACAGGTTCGGCTCAATGGGCCGGCGGTCTGAAGGATGGCAAAGGCCAGATCTCGACGCAGAGCGGCGCGCTCAATCACTATCCTTACGGTTTCGCCAGCCGTTTCGAAGGCGTTGCCGGCACCAATCCGGAAGAGCTGATCGGCGCTGCGCATGCCGGTTGCTTCACCATGGCCCTGTCGCTGATCCTCAACGAGGCCGGGTTTACCGCCGAGAGCATGGAAACGACGGCCAAGGTCACGCTCGAAAGCGTCGAAGGCGGTTTTGCCATCACCGCGATCCATCTGACGCTGACCGGCAAGATTCCAGGCGCCGATGAAGCCACCTTCACCGAGCTTGCCAACAAGGCCAAGGCCGGTTGCCCGGTCTCCAAGGCACTTGCTTCGGTTCCGATTTCGCTGGAAGTTCACGCCGCCTAAAACGGCCATTTCACGGCTTTAGCGCCGCGCTGGTTCGCGCGGCGCGTTTCATATATATTCCGCATTCGGGCATTGGGCTGTCATTTTCACGAAATGCAATGCTCAACGGAGGGGCGAATGTCTGGAATTCTCTTAATTCACGTTGTCATAAGCTTGATTGCCATCGTCAGCGGCATTGTCGTTGCATCTGGTTTCCTTACGGCCAATCGTCATGAGCGATCGACGCTGGTCTATATGGTCACGACCATTCTCACGAGTTTGACGGGTTTTCTGTTTCCATTTCACACTGTCACGCCGGCAATCATCGTTGGCAGTCTCTGCGTTCTTATCTTCATACCGACGGCGCTGGCGCGCTATAGCTTTCATCTTGCCGGCATCTGGCGTCCCGTCTTCATCATCGGGGCCATGGTGCTCCTCTTTTTCAACTGTCTCGTGCTGATCGTCCAATCGTTCCAGAAGATACCCGTGCTCAATGCACTGGCGCCCAATGGCAACGAGCCGCCAGTACTTGCGGCGCAGGCGGCGCTCTTGGTGGTGTGCGTGCTTGTCGGCTATTTCAGCATCCGCCGCTTTCGCCCGACGCTTTTGGGCGCCTGATTACGGGTTGACCGTATCTGCGACAAAATGTCGGACACTTCCGACTCCGCTCCGACAGGCGCGTTGTCGATGATTTAACTCTTGTTTCAAGTTGTTCGCCGCATTCTCGGTTTATTCAATAGCATCTGAAAACCGCCTACAGTTGTGGGCGGTTTTCTTGACATCGACACTCTGATGGTTTACGAGTGACGAAATTTGAAAATCGTCACTCGTAAACCATCAGGCCTTACTCATGCTCGATCTTCCCGATATCAGCGCCGATCCTGCGCGTCAGGACAACATCGCGCGGATTCTCGATGCCGCCGAAAGGCTGTTTCGCCACTACGGCTACAGCAAGACGACCGTGGCCGATATTGCCCGCGACCTCGGCATGTCGACCGCAAATATCTATCGGTTCTTCAGCTCCAAGACCGAAATTCACCAGGCCCTCTGCGGGCGCATGCTTACGCACAGCTATCAACTGGCCTTGGGTATCCGTAACCAGCCGATCAGCGCATCCGATCGGCTGCGGACCTATATCCTTGCCCAGTACAAACTGACGCTGGAGACCATGCTCGACGAGCAGAAGGTGCATGAGATGGTCGTCATCGCCATCGAGCGTGATTGGCACGTCATCGAAAAGCACATCGATAGTATCCACGACCTGTTTGCCGAGATCATTGCGGAGGGCATCGCCGCCGGCGAGTTCTTCGAACAGGACCCCCATGTCGCATCCAAGTGTTTTGGCGCGGCGACCGTCAATCTCTGCCATCCGCAGATGGTGGCGCAGTGTCTCGCCAAGACAAACCGGGCCGAGCCCGAGGATCTCATCGAATTCGCCATCAGGGCCCTGAAGAAATAGCAGTTTGCGCACCGGATGGCCGGTGCGCTCCAGCCTTTCATTTGACTTAGGAGAGCGACATGGTTTCGCTGACAACCACCACCCTACGGACCGTTGCCGGCGCGGCTCTCTTGGCCGCCTTGGGGCTTGGGCTTTCGGGCTGCAACGAGAAGAAGGAAGAGACGGCGGAAGTGATCCGGCCGGTGAAAGTGGTCGAGATCGCCCAGGCGGACACGACGCGTAAGCTCGACTATTCGGGCTCCGTCAAGGCCCGGACGGATATGAATCTCGGCTTCCGCATCAACGGCAAGATCGTCGAACGCAAGGTTGACATCGGCGAGAAGGTCAAGCCCGGCGATGTGCTGGCCCGCATCGACCCCACAGACTACGTTCTGGCGGTGCGCCGCTCGCAGGCAGATCTCGACTCAGCTGAAAGGCAGGTGCAGACGACCGAGCTTGCCCGCAACCGCGCCCAGCAGCTCTTCGACAAGAGCGTCGGCTCGAAATCGCAGCTCGAACAGGCCGAGCTTTCCTATGATCAGGCCGTCTCGACGCGGGATTCCGCCGTATCGGCGCTGGCCGAGGCGAAGAACCAGGTCGCCTATAGCGACCTGACGTCGGACATGAACGGCATCGTGACGACAATCAATGCCGATGTCGGTCAGGTGGTCAGCTCCGGCACGCCCGTCATCACCGTCGCCGTCGACGGCGAGAAGGAAGTGCTGATCGCTGTGCCGGAAATGGATATCGCGCAGTTCCAGGTCGGCAAGAATGTCAAGGCGCGCTTCTGGTCCGACGATGCGTTGGTGCTTGACGGCAAGGTGCGCGAGGTGGCGGGCAGTGCCGATACACAATCGCGCACCTTTGCCGTACGTGTCAGCCTGCCGAACGATCCGCGCGTGCTCCTCGGCATGACCGCGACGATCGAGGCCCAGGCCGACAACACCCAGCCCTATGTTTCCATTCCGCTGAGCGCCCTTGCCGAGAAGAATGGCCAGCAGATTGTCTGGCTCGTCGACCGTAGTGCCGGCATCGTGCATTCCCGTGCCGTTAAGGTTGCGGATTTCGCCGATGACGGCGTCCGCGTTGCCGATGGTCTCAAGGCAGGCGATGTCGTGGTCGCCGCCGGCACGCAGTTCATGACCGAGAATATGAAGGTTAAGCTTTCGGCTGCTTCAGCTCAGCAGGCCGCCGCCGATACCCATGCCGCTTCGGCGGCGGATATTGTGCGCTAAAGGGATCGGGGGCGAAACCATGTCCATCAACAACACTTCCGGCACGAAGCAGCGTTTCAACCTGTCGCGCTGGGCGATCGGCCATCCGAGCATCGCGCGGTTCCTGTTCGGTCTCATCATCATCGCCGGTGCGCTGGGCCTCACCCATATGGGCCAGAAGGAAGATCCGGATTTCACCTTCCGTGTCATGGTCGTCCAGACCGTCTGGCCCGGTGCCTCCCTGCAGGACATGGAAGACCAGGTGGTCAACAAGATCGAGCGCAAGCTGCAGGAAACGCCGCATCTCGATTGGGTCAAATCCTATACCCGCGCCGGTTTTGCCATCACCACAGTCCAGATCAAGGGCGACACAAACACCGCACAGGTGAAGGACGCCTTCTACCAGATCCGCAAGAAGGTCGGCGATATCGGCAATGAGCTGCCTTCCGGCTTGCTCGGCCCCTATTTCAACGATGAATTCGGCGACACCTTCATCACGTTGCACTCGATCAGCGGCGACGGCTATACCTATCCGGAGCTGAAGAAGTTTGCCATCCAGGCGCGCGACATGCTGCTCTCCACGCCGGGTGTCGAGAAGGCCACGATCATCGGTGATCAGGCGGAGCAGATCTATATCGATGTTTCCTCCAAGGTGCTGGCCGAGCGCGGACTGTCGCTCACCGACCTGAAGAACGCCGTCGTCGGCCAGAACAACGTCGATCCGGCCGGCAACGTCGATACCAGCACGCGCTCCGTGCGCATCTCGGTCGAGGGCGATGTCAAGAAGATCGAGGACATCAAGAACCTGCGGCTGACCGCTGGCGGCCAGGTGACCCGCCTCGGCGATATCGCCACCGTCACCGCCGGGCTGCAGGATCCCTACACCGCCAAATTCCTCTACAATGGCCACGCCAGCGTGCAGCTCGGCGTCGTCATGGCCAGCGGCTACAAGGTGACCGATGTCGGCGCCTCCGTGGAGGAAACCTACAAGCGTTTCGAAGCCTCGTTGCCGGTCGGCGTTCAGGTCGACCAGATCGCCAACCAGCCTGACGTCGTCACCGACGCCATCAGCGAGTTCATGCATGCGCTCGGCGAGGCGCTTGTCATCGTGTTGATCGTCTCGTTCGTGTCGATCGGCTGGCGCTCCGGCCTCGTGATCGCCATCGCCATTCCGCTGGTGCTGGCCGCGACCTTCGCCATCATGTACGAGTTCGGCATCGACCTGCAGCGCATCTCGCTCGGCGCGCTCATCATCGCGCTCGGCCTGCTCGTCGACGACGCCATGATCGTGGTCGAGCTCATGGAGCGCAAGCTGGAGGAGGGACTGGTGAAGCTCGATGCCGCCAGCTTCGCCTATTCCTCGACTGCCTTCCCGATGCTAACAGGCACCTTGATCACGACTGCCGGCTTCATCCCCGTGGGCTTTGCGGCATCGACGGCGGGCGAATATGTCCGCACGCTCTTCTATGTCGTCGGCATTGCGCTTGTGGTGTCCTGGTTCGTCGCCGTCTATTTCACGCCATGGCTCGGCTACATGATCCTCAAGCAGCGCCATCATGCCGGCGAGCATCACGATGTCTTCGACACGCGCTTCTATCGCCGCTTGCGATCGTCAGTCACCTGGGCGGTGCGTCACCGTGTCATCGTGCTGTTTCTGACGCTCGCCACCTTCGTCGGCAGCCTGTGGTCCTTCCAGTTCATTCCGCAGAACTTCTTCCCGCAATCGTCTCGTCCGGAGATCCTGGTCGATCTTTGGCTGCCTGAGGGAACCAGCATCAAGGAAGTGGAACGGCAGGCGCAGGCTCTGGGATCGCGGATGGCCGATGATCCGGACAAGCGCTTCATCGCCACCTATATCGGCCAGGGCGCGCCGCGCTTCTTCCTGCCGCTCGACCAGCAGCTGACCAATCCGAACTATGCCCAGATGCTTGTTATGGCGAAGGACGAGCCGGCGCGCGAGCGGCTCATCACCAAGATGCGTGGCATCCTGGCGGCGGATTTCCCCTCCGTCCGGGCCAAGGTCGACCGCCTGTTCCTCGGCCCGCCAACCGGCTGGCCCGTGCAGCTGCGCGTCATGGGTCCGGATCGGCAGCAGGTTCGCCACATTGCCGACGAGGTGAAGCAGCGCTTCGCCCAGAATCCGCTGCTCGGCGCCATCCACGACGATTGGCTCGAGCCGGTGCCGGCCATGAAGCTGGTGATCGATCAGGACCGCGCCCGTGCGCTGGGTGTCACCTCGCAACGCATCCGCCAGATGCTGCAGGCCTCGATGTCCGGCTTCACGCTCGACAATTATCGCGAGGGCGAGGAGACTGTCGGGATCGTCGCTCGCGAGCCGAACGCGAGCCGTCATCTGCTGACCTCGGTCAACTCGGTCTACATTCCAACTGACAATGGCGGGTTCGTGCCGCTGTCACAGGTGGCGAAGATCGTGCCCGTGATGGAGCAGAGCATCGAATGGCGCCGCGACCGTCTGCCGACCATCAGCGTGCGGGCGACCTTGCCCGACAATGTGCAGTCGAACGATGTGACGGCCAAGCTCTATAACGACATGGCGGATCTCAGAAACAGCCTGCCGGCCGGCTACAAGATCGAGATCCAGGGCGGTGCCGAAGACAGCGCCGAAAGCCAGGCCTCGATCGCCGCCAAGGCGCCGATCATGCTTGTCATCATCGTCGTGTTGCTGATGGCGCAGCTGCAGCATTTCGGCAAGGCGATGCTGGTTCTCGCCACCGGCCCGCTCGGCATCATCGGTGCGGCGGGAGCCCTTTTGATCAGCGGCGCACCCTTCGGCTTCGTGGCGATCCTCGGCGTCATCGCGCTGCTCGGCATCATCATCCGCAACTCGATCATCCTTGTCGACCAGATCGACCAGGATATCGCGGCGGGCATGGACCGGAAGGAAGCGATCATCGGCTCCGCCGTGCGTCGTTTCCGGCCGATCATGCTGACGGCACTGACGGCGGTGCTTGCGCTGATCCCGATCTCGCGCGGCGTCTTCTGGGGTCCGCTTGCTTACGCCATGATGGGCGGCATCCTGGTTGCAACCGTGTTGACCATCTTCGTGCTGCCCGCCGGCTATGCCCTGTTCTTCGGCCGCGAGCCGAAGAGCAAGTCGGCGGAGCCGCCGGCCAAGCAGGAAGAAAGCAACGACGCCGTCGATCATCTGCCGCCGGCCATGGCAGCGGAATAACAGGCGCGGATAAAATCAAAGAGGCCTCGGTCTATGCCGGGGCCTCTTTATCTTTTGGCGGGAACTCGCTCAGAAGGCGGGCGTCAGGATCGTCTGCCTGTTGTCGGCGATCTTGAGGACGGTGAGGACTCCGCCCATGGCGACGGCCGTGTCGATGCCGATGCGGCCGATGCCGAAAACCGGGCGCGGACCCGGCGTATGGCCATGGACGACCAGCACCGGCAATCGCGGACCTTCGAAGAGGAAAGGCTCGCGGATCCAGATCAGCTCTTCGTCGCTCTGTTCGGCGAGCGGTATGCCGGGTCGGATGCCGGCATGGACGAAGATGATGGAACCCACCGTCACGGCAACAGGCAGCGAGCGCAGCAACTCGATATGGGCTTGCGGGATGGCCTGCCGGACGATTTTGCCGAACTCTTCGATGCTCTTGCCTTCCTTCCGCAGCAGGGAGTTCGCGTCGACGCCATAGGAGGCGAGCGTCGGGCCGGCGCCGAATTCCAGCCAGTCACTGTTGTTGCCCGGATCATCCAGGAATTTCAGGAAGACGTCGTCATGATTGCCGAGGAGAGCGTAGCGGTCGAAGCCCACCGGCGGCGGCTCGCAGAGATGCTGCAGCACATCGCTCGATCGCGGGCCGCGATCGACGTAGTCGCCGAGGAACATCAGGAGCTTCCGGCCGGGAATGGCACTTGCATCCTCGACGATGCGCTTTTCGGCTTCGATCAATGCGTCATGGCATCCATGAACGTCGCTCAGCGCATAGATGGCTGCATAGTCCTTGGCGGGAAGGCTGATGCGCGCACGCTGGGACTGCTTCATGACCTTCGCCGTTCTCCCGCCGAAAAGTCGATAAAATAGCCCGATCGTCGACATCCGCAAGCGCTGGCGTGACGGCATGATCTCTTTGAGAATATGTCAATAATTCCGCCTACTTAGGCGATGGCACGACCGTATTCCAGCCGATGGCCCTGTGCAAGCTGCGCCAGCGGATGAGGCTTGCGCTACGGTTACTACGGTTAAGAGACGGAAGACGATAAGCGCGGCTACGTGTCAATCTGACCGGTGCGGCTGTTGGCGGCTGGCGTGTTGGAGCGTTTTGCGACGGGATGCGTGACGAACAAGGGTTCCTCCCGGTCGCTGCCTGCGCTGCTGTTCGTGCAGACGGCGACCGGGAGCTTCAGGTTCGAGACTTTTTCGCGCTACCCATGATATGCCGCTTGCAGCTCGGCAACGTCGAGCTTGACCATCTGCATCAGCGCCTGCATGACGCGCGCGGCCTTGGCCGGGTCAGGATCGGCCAGGAGCTTGCCGAGCACGGTCGGCACGATCTGCCAGGAGACGCCATAGCGATCCCTGAGCCAGCCGCATTGCTCGATTGCGCCGCCATCAGTGAGCCCGTCCCAGAGCCGGTCGACTTCGGCCTGATCGGTGCAATCCACTTCCAGCGAGATCGCATGGGTGAATTCGAAGCGGCTGCCGCCGTTCAACGCCATGAAGCGCTGGCCGGCAAGCGTAAAGCTGACGACCAGAACCTGATCGGCCTTGCCGGCCGGGGTGTCGACGAGGTTTTTCTGCACATGATCGATCCGGGAATCCGGAAATAGCGAAACGTAGAATTTTGCAGCCTCCTCGGCTTCGTGTGCGAACCACAGGCATGGGGCAATTTTGGACATAGGTGATCTCCTCTCCTGGATAGCTCTCATTCTAGCTAGGCAGCCAGAGGACGTTTGAAAGAGTGGGACGCCGACAGGGGGATTTGAAAAAATACTTTTCAAGGCGATGCGGGCAGGTGGGGTTGTTGTTGCCGATATCGACTGTGGAATTTGCGGAGGGCGCATTACTCCCCTTCTCCCCTCGGGGAGAAGGTGCCGACAGGCGGATGAGGGGGTGCCAGAAGCACAAAAGCCGATGAATTCGAAGCGTTTGGCCCCCTCATCCGACCCTTCGGGCCACCTTCTCCCCGAGGGGAGAAGGAGCTTACGGCACCGGCATGCCCCATATGCAATCGCCCTGCCCACATGGGGGAGATGTCCCGAAAGGGATAGAGGGGGTATCAGACGCGCGGCACACGAGAGAAGCATTGGCCGATGCAATAAAGCTCAACCGACCGTCGCCAGCCTCTCGGCAAACTCGATCGCCTCGATCAGGCTGCGCTCGTTGGCGATGCCCTTACCGGCGATGTCGAAGGCGGTGCCGTGGTCGACGGAGGTGCGGACGATCGGCAGGCCGAGGGTGATGTTGACGCCGGAGAGATCAAGCCATTTTCCGGTTGCCGGATCGATCTCGAAGCCCAGCAGCTTGACGGGGATATGCCCTTGATCGTGATACATGGCGATGACGGCGTCATACTGGCCGGCGCGCAGCTTGACGAAGACGGTGTCGCCGGGAACGGGGCCGACGATATCGAGGCCATCGGCAACGGCCTTGGCGATGGTCGGCGCGGAAATATCGATATCCTGCCGGCCGAAGAGGCCACCTTCGCCGGCATGCGGATTGAGCGCGGCAACCGCAATCTTCGGCTTGGCGATGCCGAGATGCTTGAGCGCCTTGTCGGTGAGATCGATGACGAGGCGCAGCCGCTCAGGCGTCAGGCGCTTCGGCACATCCTCCAGTGCGACATGGGTGGTGACGTGGCTGACGCGCATGTTGCCGTGGGCGAGCATCATCACCGAGCCGCGCGCGCCGGTGAGCTCGGCCAAAAGCTCGGTATGGCCGGCATAATGGAAGCCGGCCTTGTTCAATGCTTCCTTGTTGAGCGGCGCGGTGACGATGCCGCCGACCTTGCCGGCCATGGCGAGCCCAACGCCCTTCTCGATCGCCTTGAAGGCCATGCGGCCGCCATCGGCGGAAAGCCGACCGGGCAGGATCGGCTCGCCCTCGACATCGGCCTGAATGAAGCAGAGGTTCGGCCAGTTGCCGCCCATCTCTGTTTCGGGAATTGCTCGATCGAGGCCAAGCTGCTGCTCGGCCAGCCGGAGGGCGGGGCCGCTGCCTATGATGGTAAGTTTCAGGTTACCTTCTTCAATCCTATCTTTCAGCCGTGCCGCAGCCTTGACGATGATTTCCGGACCGATGCCGGCGGGATCGCCCATGGTGATTGCTAAGTGCCGCGTCATGTCCCGTCTCCTTCGACCATCAGTCTGTTTTCCGTAAGTAGATCGCGCCAGAGACCCGGGCCGCCGAAGGCGCCGGATTTCGAGATCACTTCTACCTTGTGCCAATGACCACCTGTCATGACCGAGCGGGGCAGGCCGGGCGATACCTGGCCGGTTACCGTTAGCGCTTCCGTACCCAGCGAAAGACAGAGCCCGCGCAGCGTCTCGCCGCCGGCGACAATCAGAGTGCCAGGGTCGGGGAGCGCCCTTGCGATGCGGCCGAAGCATCTTTCGATCCGTACCGCCGCTTCGCCGCGATCAAGCCCCGGCGGCAGATCGACGCTGACGAGGGCCGCGCCGTCTCGCTCCAGACGCTCTCTGACGATCTCGGGATCCGCCTCCTCGCCGATATGGAGCCAGCGGCTGCCGCAGGCTTCGAGCTGGGCGCGCGTGGTGGGCTGATCCGAGCCGAAAAGACCGAGAACCGGTGCCTTGAGCTCACGCGATATGATTGTCGGCCCCAGTCGGTCCGGCGGTGGCCCCAGCGATTTCGGTGGCCACAATCCTGTCAAAAAGGTCATCGGTTTGGCCTGACCGAGTACGAAAGCGCGTGCGCCGGGATCAAACAGACTTACGGAAGCTCCCGCTTCCAATTTGCTCCCGCGCGCCATGGCGGCCGCCAGGCCGCCGGTGCCGCACCACAGGATTGGTCCGCGCGCATTCTGGACCAGAGCGACAATTTCATCGAGATCAGAATCGGTATCAGCGTCAAAAACGCTGATACCGTCTGCGAGGTGGTGTTCGTATTTTGAACTATCGAGACTTATGGGGCTTCGTGCAGGATTCCGTTTGGCAACCCTGGTGACCGGGGATCCCTCCGGGCCCAGGGCTTCCACCAAATCACCGCTCACATCCCGCCACGTGCCATCCGCCACGCGCAGTATCTGCCGCCCATTGCGGGTCACTCGGCCATGATGCGGAAAGGCCGGCGCGAGGATGCAATGCCGCCAGTATCCGAGCCGGAAGACGGCGGCGAGTTCCGCCGCCCAGGGGCCGCGAAACAGGCTGTCGACCTTCTTGAAGGCGATATCGGCCCCCTTCAGCAGCGGCGCCAGCCGCTCGACGATGGCGACGGCCTCGGCTGCCGAGCGCTCCCGCGTGCCGCTATCTATGGCAAGGCTCGGCTTACCCTCGGCATTCAGCTCGTTTCCGAGCGCGATCTCGATCGGTCCGCACAGCCCGACGAATTCGACTGCCGTATCGAGCGCGCCGGTGAGATCGTCAGCAAGGAGGCGGAGGGTGGGCATGATGGGGGGAGCCTTTAGCGGGCCTTGCGGGTATCGGAGATGAACATGGAAGCGCGGTCTCGCGGTGCTCGGACACCATGCAGTCTTCAGCCTTCACTGGTGCTTGTCAACGGGATTGCGTTGTCCTCCGTCCCTAGTGCCGCAGATCCCGGCTGCGGCGTCAGCCACGTTTACTCTGAAGCCGATATGCGGCTATGGTCGTGCCTTGGCGATAGGGTTATAGGTTCCTGTCGCTTCAAGGAGAGCATAGTGAGCTACGATTTCCATGTGGGCCAGAAGGTCGTCTGTATCGATGACAAGTTCAAGCATGTCAGCATCGACCAATTGATCCGCAAGGGCACGATCTACACGATCCGCTGGGTCGGCGAATATACGCATTATGTCGACGGCACCTTCATCGGCGTGAAGTTGGAGGAGATCCATCGCGGCAATGACGATGGCCCCGAGGGTTATGGCGCCGACGACATGCCCTATCGCGCCAGCCGCTTCCGTCCGCTGGTGAAGGACAAGATCGCCTCGCTCAGAAAGCTGCTGGCCCCGACGCCCGATGCGCCGGTCGAGCCGAAGGTCAAGGTCAAGAAGACGGAAAAGGTCTGACGGGCAGGGGATGAAACGGGCGGCAGCGAAATGCCCGCCGCCCTTGCTGGCTGTTTTGACGCAATTCCGGACGGAAAACCGCAGCGCACTTTTCCTGGAATTGCGCTAGGCTTGCCTTGCCCTTGCAAGCCCATGCTCGATCAGCCGGCCGACGAGCTCCGGATAGGAAATGCCCGAGGCGCCCATGGCCTTGGGATACATGCTGATATTGGTGAAGCCCGGCATGGTGTTGATTTCGTTGATGACGGTGCTGAAATCCGGCCGCACGAAGAAATCGACGCGCGCCAGCCCTTCGCACCCCAACGCCCGGAAGCCGTCTGCCGCCATGCGCCTCAGCGTCTCGGCCGTTTCAGTGGGGATATCCGCCGGAATGGTGATCACGGCGCCGTCCTGATCGATGTATTTCGCATCATAGGAATAGAAGCCATGCGTCTCTCCGGTGGCGATCTCGCCCGGCACGGAGACGAACAGCGTGCCATCGGGCTGCTCCAGCACGGCGCATTCGATTTCGCGGGCGCGAACGAATTCCTCGACGAGAACCTTGCGGTCATGCCGGAAGGCCTCGGCAAGCGCGCTTTCGAATTCCCCGGCATCATGCGCCTTGCTGACCCCGACCGACGACCCCTGGCGGGTGGGCTTGACGAAGACGGGCGAGCCGAGCGCGCTCACGATCGCATCGAAGCTCGGCGTCTCGCCGCGCACAACAGTGACGGAGCGCGCAACTGGCAGGCCCGCCTCGCGCAGCAGCCGCTTGGCGATATCCTTGTCGATCGCCGTTGCCGAACCCAATATGCCGCAGCCGACAAGGGGCACGCCGACGATCTGGGCAA
This sequence comes from Martinezella lusitana, assembly GCF_016901135.1. Taxonomy (GTDB): domain Bacteria; phylum Pseudomonadota; class Alphaproteobacteria; order Rhizobiales; family Rhizobiaceae; genus Rhizobium; species Rhizobium lusitanum_D. Next base: position 63,333 of record NZ_JAFEVL010000061.1, read on the forward strand.
GGCCCTGGATGGAGCCATCCTCGCCATAAAGCCCATGCAGCACCGGAAACAGCGCATCGATAGCAGGTATCTCCCGGCTGCCTGCGCCTTCCAGCGCCAGCAGCCGACCCTTCGCTCCCGGCAGCAGGCAGACCTCCGTGCCTTCATAGACAACCGCCTCGGCCAGCACGCCGCCCTCCGCCTCGACCAGCAGCCAGCGCCCGGCGCGATCGATCAGGATTGGCACGACCTCATATTTCCCGGCATCGATCGCCCTGATGACATTGCGGGCCGACATGATGGAAACATCATGCTCGCTGGATTGGCCACCAAACAGAACGGCGACGCGGAGTTTCGACATGAGGGCTGCTCTCCCGGGCAAGAAGGGTGTGACGGATGGGAGGGTTTAAACGGGGGATTGCAGCTAAATTGGGGAGGATGACCGCGAGCGGGAGGAATGGAATGCAGGGTGTGCCTGCGAAGTCTTTTCCTGGACCGGCGGTTATGTCGGTGTACACGGCGGCGGAAGCTGGCTCAAGGGTGATTTCAGCGTTCCCGGCGCCCGTGCGTCGGATAATTTCAACGGTGGCTTCGTCGGGGGCTTTGCTGGCTACAACTATCAGTTCAACAACAATGTCGTATTCGGTATCGACTGACATCGGCCGCAACTGGAACTCCAACAGCTACGACGTGCTTGGCACGAAGGTAAAGGTCGGCACGGATATCACCGGCGCGGTCCGCGGCCGCCTCGGCTATGCCTTCGACCGCACGCTCATCTATGCAACCGGCGGCTGGACAGCGACGCGCGGCTTCATCAAGATTCCAGGCGACAAGGAAAGCAAGACCTTCAACGGCTGGACCATCGGCGCCGGCGTTGACTACGCCTTCACCAACAACATCTTTGCCCGCCGAATACCGCTTCAACAGCTACTGCGACAAGGACGTGCTCGGCATCAAGGCCGACTTCGACCAGCACGTCGTCGGCGTCGGCATCGGCGTGAAGTTCTAAGGTTTAGTTTTTTAGCCGTCTGAAAGGCCTCGCTGGTGTTGTGCTGGCGGGGCTTTTCGTTTTGGGACAAGGGGTGGACTGGGGGGAGAGCATGTCGCCATAGAGGAACTGACGGAGCCCTCACACAGAACATGATGTCTCCGCGCGATCAGTATCAAGACCGCTTTCTGTTTCGAGCAAGTCTCGCACAATCAGTGGGGGATAAACTTGGGATCAACCCAAAGATTGTGCTTCAGGAACACGACGGATCATGGAAACTGACGGCAAGCGTGGCCCTATCGAGCCAAACCTTTTAGCGGTTGTAAGGCCCTCCGCGTCGAGAAATCTAATTGTCACTTTTAACGGCTACGGCTACGGCACAGCGCCGTTTACCCGACCTGACCTTCCTTTTGAGACGGCCCTGGCAGCTTATAAAAAGCTCCCTAGATACGACGCCCATTTGATTTGGTTCGCGGAAATTCAGAGAACTTGGTACCTTGGAGATCAAGAGGATATTGTTCGAAAAATTACAAACTACATACTGGATCACCAGATTGAACAGGTAAAACTGCTTGGTGGAAGCGCAGGTGGTTATGCCGCGTTTCGGACGGGGCTATTGGTCGATGAAGCCCTAAAAAAATCCCAGTGCAATACTGCCTTGCTTAGCTTCTCGTTCAATCCCCAGACGGGTTTCCGTCCTGAATTAATAGAACGGGTTAGAACTGCCGTATCTGGAACGCGGTTTTCTTCCGATTTTGGAACAAATCCAATCTTATTGAGCAACTCTAACTACGAACGCTACAAACATCAAAAGATAGATTTCTCAGAGTTTGTGTCGGAATATAAACCGAGAAATTTTGCGGCAGTAATACTTAGCGATTTACTCAATCCGATTGAAAAATCCTTCTGCGATGATGTTCCGAGCGTAGACTATATTATGTTGTTTCCCCATTATCTCGGTCTAGGGCATGCCGAGGGTGGCGAGAAAATATACCACGAGGGAAGATTATTTAGCTTCTTCGACGAAGCAATGCCGTTCCCGCGGCTGGAGAAAGAAAACGCTACAGAACTAAGGCTTCTCACTGAATGTGAAACTTCAAGGGTCTAATCTCGGCCCTTTTCCCCAAGTAGAGATATAAACTCGCGCTGAAGCCGGTTCCCAGTGTCACTCGAATCAATCAAGAGTTTTTGGAAGGGGTCAGGGAGTGCCTTGGTCCGCTCCGGGTCTGCGCCAGCGATGGATACGGCTGATCGCCAGCCAGCAACGTCAACGTTACGCTTGCTTTTTCAGGGTGGTCTTCGTGCGCTTTAGCAAAGTCGCGGTAATCTCTCCCGCGATACCCATGCCTGCTTTGATGTGAGCGACATGCGGCCACGCCGCAAATTAGACCACTGTACTTCGATCTCTGCCGCAGCCTTGGCGAACAGGATTCGCGCCTCGGCAGGGTCGCGGGTTCTCAGGCTGAATTTCTCCTCGGTCTTGCCGATAATGGATCATAGATGGTCAGGAACCTTCTTTCAGCCACCAGAAAGAGCCGTTCAAACAGAGCTGTTCCATTCCCAAAGCCATGGGTCAGTATACCGCTCAGGTGTGCCAAAAAGGTGGTCACAAAGCCCAGAGCTCAATAAATCAAAGATTTCCGGGGGAAAAGCTGGTGCTGCTAGAGAGATTTGAACTCTCGGCCTCTCCCTTACCAAGGGAGTGCTCTACCCCTGAGCTATAGCAGCATACCGTGGCGCGGTGGGTGCGCCGTATTGGGCGAGGCGGCTATTGCCATAGGTCGGGGCCGAGTGCAAGCCGCAATTTTCAACTTCGGTGAAAGATCGTGGGAAAAAATGTGTCGGTCTTTTGACGGGCGGGGTTTTCCGCTATGACGAAGAGATGGGTGCGGACAAGACGAAAATCGATGACGGCAAGGCTTTGCAGGCTGGTTTGACCGCCAGTGAGGCGGGCGAGCCTGTGGGCGGCAAGCAGATGACCGAGGCGGACAGGCGGCGTGAGCGTGCGGCGCTGAAGCTGCGCGAGAATCTGTCGCGCCGCAAACAGCAGGTGCGCGCCCGCCGTGCCGGGCAGGCTGACGAGACGGATGGGCTGCCGGCGGCAAAAGCTGGGGATGAGCCGGGCGCTGCCGCAAAAATGGACGAATCGCAATGATTGATGTCGCTCATCATCAAACGAATTGAAGCCTTAATCTATTTCGTCTAAAGAGCGCCTTTTCCCAGGCGGATGGAACTTCAGGAAAGGCGGGCCTCGCCCGTATTGCACATATGGATCGTATCAGGATTGTCGGCGGCAACGAGCTCAACGGTATCATTCCGATCTCCGGCGCCAAGAATGCCGCCCTGCCGCTGATGATCGCCTCGCTTTTGACCAGCGATACGCTGACGCTGGAGAACGTGCCGCATCTGGCCGATGTCGAGCTTCTGATGCGCATCCTCGGCAATCACGGCGTTGACGTTGCCGTCAACGGCCGGCGTGAGCGCCAGGAAGACGGTTATTCCCGCACCATCCATTTCACCTGCCGCACCATCGTCGATACGACAGCACCCTATGAGCTGGTCGCCAAGATGCGCGCCAGCTTCTGGGTCATCGGGCCGCTGCTTGCCCGCGAGGGACAGGCGCGCGTGTCGCTGCCGGGCGGCTGCGCCATCGGCACGCGTCCGGTCGATCTGTTCATCGAGGGCCTTCAGGCGCTGGGCGCCACCATGGAAATCGACGCCGGCTATATCAACGCCACGGCGCCCAAGGGCGGCCTCATCGGCGCGCGCTACGTCTTCCCGAAGGTTTCGGTCGGCGCGACGCATGTGATGATGATGGCGGCGACGCTTGCTCGCGGCACGACCGTCATCGGCAATGCCGCCCGCGAGCCCGAGATCGTCGATCTCGCCAACTGCCTGATCGCCATGGGCGCCAAGATTTCCGGCGCCGGCACCAGCACGATCACCATCGAGGGCGTCACCTCGCTTTCCGGCGCGCGCCACCGCGTCCTGCCTGATCGCATCGAGACCGGCACCTATGCCATGGCCGTCGCCATGGCCGGCGGCGATGTCCGCCTGGAAAATACCGATATGGCGCTGCTCGACACGGCGCTAGAAAGCCTGCGCCGCGCCGGCGCCGATATTTCGGCGACCAACAACGGCATCCGCGTCAAGCGCAATGGCGGCGGCATCCAGCCGGTCGATATCGTCACCGATCCCTTCCCCGGCTTCCCGACCGACCTGCAGGCGCAGTTCATGGCGCTGATGACGCGCTCGTCCGGTACCGCGCATATCACCGAAACCATCTTCGAAAACCGCTTCATGCATGTGCAGGAGCTCGCCCGCCTCGGCGCCAAGATCTCGCTTTCCGGCCAGACGGCCCGCATCGAGGGTGTCGAGCGTCTGAAGGGGGCGCCGGTCATGGCAACCGATCTTCGCGCCTCCGTATCGCTCGTCATCGCCGGCCTTGCCGCCGAGGGCGAAACGGTGGTGTCGCGCATCTATCATCTCGACCGCGGCTTCGAGCGGCTGGAAGACAAGCTGACGCGCTGCGGCGCGGTGGTCGAGCGCATCAGCGACTAAAATTATCTCTTGTCGTGCAGAGAGCGGGCGAGCCCCGCTTTCTTCGGTTGCGTCTTTTGCGCTCGCATCCTATGTCCACAGAAGGGAAACGTCTGTTACGGCGTTTCGATTGTGCGATCGGGGATAAAGGGCGAATGGGCGATCTGAAGCTAATGGCACTCGACAACGAAGATCTGGGCGTCATATCCGCGCATATGCAGGATAGCGTCTTCAAGGTCGGCGACATGTCCTTTGCGCCGACGCTCGGGCAGTTCTCGCTTGCGGCCAATCGTTTCGCCTGGGAACAATCGGGTGAGCGCAGGAAGCCCTATGAGCGCCATCGCGCCGCGCTGGTGTTCAAGCGGGTGCAGGCGGTGCGCTCCAATGGCGTTGACCGGCGTAATCGCGACGAGGTGCTGTCGCTGCTCGCCATCCGCTTCGAGCAGAAGGGCGAGGGGCCTGACGGCACGATCGAGCTGACGCTTGCTGGCAAGGCGACTATTGCGCTCGATGTCGAATGCATCGAGGTTCAGCTTGCCGATATCGGCGGCGCATGGGAAACCGCGCATAAGCCTCGCCATCCGGATGCGGGCGAATAGGCAGGCGATCGATGAATGCCGGCCGCTTAGGGCGGCCTCGATGAAAGAGGAATATCAGCGTTGGCTATCTGGCTGGATCAGGCATCGGAAGGGTTCGAGCAGCAGTTTGCCGCCTTTCTGACGACCAAAAGAGAAGTATCCGAGGATGTGAATGCCATCGTGCGAGGCATCATCGACGATGTGCGGACGCGCGGCGATACAGCCGTTGCTCACTATTCCAAAAAATTCGAAGGCATCGATTTCGCCACGACGCCCATGCGCGTCGCCGAAGCGGAGATCGATGCGGCGATCGCAGCCGTTCCGTCCGAGGTGCTGGGCGCGCTCAAGGTTGCCGCCACCCGCATCGAATCGCATCATCGCAGGCAATTGCCGAAGGACGATCTCTATGAGGACGATCTCGGCGTCGGCCTCGGCTCGCGCTGGACGGCGATCGAGGCCGTCGGCCTCTATGTGCCTGGTGGTACGGCGAGCTATCCGAGCTCCGTGCTGATGAATGCCGTGCCGGCCAAGGTCGCCGGCGTCGAGCGCGTCGTCATCACGGTGCCGACCATGGGCGGTACGATCAATCCGGCGGTACTCGCGGCCGCCCGCATGGCCGGCGTCGAGGAGATCTATCGCATCGGCGGCGCGCAGGCGATTGCAGCCCTTGCCTATGGCACGGAGACGATTGCGCCGGTCTACAAGATCACCGGCCCCGGCAATGCCTATGTGGCCGCCGCCAAGCGCCATGTTTTCGGCACCGTCGGCATCGACATGATCGCCGGCCCTTCGGAAGTGCTCGTCATCGCCGACAAGAACAACGATCCGGATTGGCTCGCCGCCGACCTCTTGGCGCAAGCCGAGCATGATGAGGGCGCGCAGTCGATCCTGATCACTGACGACGCCGAATTCGGCAAAGCCGTGGAGGGCGCCGTCGAGCGCCAGCTGAAGCGGCTGAGCCGGGCGCAGACGGCTGCTGCCAGCTGGCGTGATTTCGGCGCCATCATCCTTGTGCCCGATCTGAAGCAGGCCGTTCCGCTCGCCAACCGCATCGCCGCAGAGCATGTGGAACTCGCATTCGACGATCCCGACGCGCTGCTGGCCGGTATCCGCAATGCCGGCGCAATCTTCGTCGGCCGCCATACGCCCGAGGTGATCGGCGATTATGTCGGCGGCTCCAATCATGTGCTGCCGACGGCCCGTTCCGCCCGCTTCTCGTCCGGTCTTTCCGTGCTCGATTTCGTCAAGCGCACGTCGATCCTGCGGCTCGGGCCTGAGCAGCTACGCGCGCTCGGGCCGGCGGCGATCGCGCTTGCCAATTCCGAGGGGTTGGATGCACACGCGCGGTCCGTCGCGATCCGCCTCAATCTCGAGGGGTGAGACATGGCTGAAGGCGTCTTCCGGCTGAGCGACGTTGTCCTGGACGACACGATCGGCCGCTCGACGCCGGATGTCGAGCATGAGCGCGCCGTCGCCATCTTCGACCTGATCGAGGAAAACAGCTTCGAGCCTGTGGGACACAAGGGCGGCCCCTATCTGCTCAATCTGTCGTTGGTCGACCAGAAGCTGGTCTTCGATATCCGCACGGAAGATGGCGTCGTCGTTGCCACGCACATCCTGTCGCTGACACCATTCCGCCGCATCGTGAAGGATTACTTCATGATCTGCGAGAGCTATTACGAGGCGATACGGTCCTCCACGCCCAGTCGCATCGAGGCGATCGACATGGGCCGGCGCGGCATTCACAACGAAGGCTCCCGGACGCTGATGGACCGGCTGAACGGCAAGATCATCGTGGATTTCGACACAGCCCGCCGGCTCTTCACGCTCGTCTGCGTGCTCTATTGGCGCGGGTGATTGTCATGGAGCAGATGCAGGAGCAGAGGCAGGGGGGCGAGCACAGCGGCAAGGCGCCCGGCGCCATCCTCTTCATGTGCGGGCTCAATACCATCCGCTCGCCGATGGCCGAGGCGATGGCGCGCAATATGCTGCCGCAGGGCACCTATATCGCCTCGGCGGGCGTGCGTGCCGGCGAGCGCAATCCCTTCGTCGATGTGGTGCTTGATGAGATCGGCCTTTCGCTCGGGCGCCGGCAGCCGCAGACCCTGGAGGAGCTGGAGGATGATTTCTTCGATATCATCATCACGCTCTCGCCGGAGGCGCATCACGCCGCCCTGGAGTTGACCAGGGCCAATGCCGTGGACGTCATTTATTGGCCGACCATGGATCCCTCCGCGACGGACGGAACGCGCGAGCAGGTTCTCACTGCCTATCGTGAGGTTCGGGACTATCTTCTCGGGTTGATCGAAAGCCGACTTGTGGAACATCGCGGCTCGCTTTAGAGCTGCAGATGAAACAAATGCAGAAACCCTTATCAACGAGGTTCACAAAACCGCGGCGATTGTGTAGTTTCCGCGCAATTTCCGGCGACCCCCGGCTTTTTGCCATGGGCGCCGGCCTCAACCGACAGGAAAAGAAGCTTTAATGCCGAAAGAAGAAGTCCTCGAATTTCCCGGTGTCGTCACCGAACTCCTGCCGAACGCGACATTCCGCGTGAAGCTGGAAAACGAGCATGAGATCATCGCCCACACGGCAGGCCGCATGCGCAAGAACCGCATCCGCGTTCTCGCCGGCGACAAGGTGCTGGTGGAAATGACCCCCTATGACCTGACGAAGGGCCGCATCACCTACCGTTTCAAGTAGTCCGCCGCTCTAGATTCAAAGAAGTAGAGCATGATGTCGTCCGAAATCCCCTAACACTTTTCGGCATCATGCTCTGGAGCCGGTTCTCATCCCCGCATGACAGGTCGAGGTCTGATGGCGTTGAAACACAAGCTGATACTGGCTTCCGGATCGCCGCGCCGCGTTGAGCTCCTGCACCAGTCAGGCATCGAGCCTTCGCGTCTCATGCCCATGGACATCGACGAGACGCCAAAGAAGTCGGAGCATCCGCGCTCGCTGGCGCGGCGGCTTTCGGCTGAGAAGGGCGAGGCGGCGTTCGCGGCTGTGAAGGGCGACGTCGCCTGGCAGAGCAGCTATATTCTCTCTGCCGACACGGTCGTCGCCGTCGGCCGGCGCATCCTGCCGAAGGCGGAGTTCGTCGACGAAGCCTCTTCGGCCCTGCATCTTCTCTCCGGACGAGGCCATGTCGTCTATACCGGGATCTGCCTGATCACCCCGGACCGCAAGCTGCGTCAGAAAGTTGTGGAAACCAAGGTGCGCTTCAAGCGGCTTTCCAGCCGCGATATCGAAATGTATCTGGCGTCCGGCCAGTGGCGGGGCAAGGCCGGAGCCTATGGTATCCAGGGGCTTGCAGGCTCCTTTGTGCAGAAGCTGATCGGCTCCTACAGCAATGTCGTCGGATTGCCGCTTTATGAGACCATGCTTTTGCTGGCGGGTGAGGGATTCGACGTTCACGCCGGATGGCAGGAAGGATAGGAATCATGACGAAGGTTGGTGAGATCAAGGTGGGCTCGAAGATCGAGCCGCTGCGCAAGACACGCGCTTGCGCGGAATGCGGCCGTCCTTCGGTACGCGAACACTATCCCTTCTGTTCGGATCGCTGCCGTTCGCTCGATCTTTCGCGATGGCTCAATGGCTCCTACGCCATTCCCGTTACCGAGGAAGAGGAGAAAGCCGACGGCTCCGAGGGCGAGTAACTACCGCTTCCCGGCGTTGTTCGGCATTGCGAACCCCTTCATTTTGCTCGTGAATTGCCGAAACTCCATTTCCTGTCAAAAAAGAGTCATTTGCGGCTGGACATGGACGAACAAGATGCTATAACCCCGCTCGCTTCCGGGGTGAACCAACCGCCCAGGGCCTTTCGGGGCTCTTATCCATACGCGAAGCTCGGATGCCCAGATAGCTCAGTTGGTAGAGCAGCGGATTGAAAATCCGCGTGTCGCTGGTTCGATTCCGGCTCTGGGCACCATCTTTTCTCCAAAATTATGCTGATATTGTCGGGTTGACGCTGGTCTCGCTCGATTCCTCAAGGCCGGGCTTCCCGCATGGGAAAGCTGGTCAAGTTGTCTTTTCGAGGGTGTACATCCCTTGATGGGGTATCGTTGATTGCAACAACTTAAGGGCGTTCTTCATTAATTCGGTGCATGGTCCCTTCAACATGTTGATGACATTTGCAATCAAGCGTACGAATTATTGTACGGATCACCTATTGATTCGAAGCGACTCTTACCGCACCTTAGATAATAGCGGGATAAGTGATCTCGTTAGGTCCGGCGTTTATTGCAATAGCAAGCTATCGAGGCGCCATGTCAAATAACGATGTGCTATTCAACACGTTCGCCCGTTCTTTCGAAGCACGGCGCGAAGTCGAGATGTCATTCTCCGAATACCTGGATGCGTGCCGGGATGATCCGCTCATGTACGCAAATGCGTCGGAGCGCCTGCTGGCCGCGATGGGAGAACCACTGCTGATCGATACGGCCAAGGACACCAGACTTGGGCGTATTTTCATGAACCGGACAATCCGGACCTATCCCGCCTTTGCCGGCTTTTTCGGCATGGAGGAGACGATCGAACGCATCGTCGCCTTCTTCCGTCATGCGGCGCAGGGGCTGGAAGAGCGTAAACAGATCGTCTATCTGCTCGGGCCTGTCGGCGGAGGCAAATCCTCACTTGCCGAGCGGCTGAAGTCGCTGATGGAAGTGCATCCGATTTATGTGCTCAAGGCTGGCAACGAGCTGAGCCCGGTCTTCGAAAGCCCGCTCAGCCTCTTCGACCCCGTCACCATGGGGCCGATGATCGAGGAGCGCTACGGCATTCCGCGCCGCCGCCTGACCGGCCTCATGAGTCCATGGTGCCTGAAGCGGCTGGAAGAGTTCGAAGGCGATATTTCCCGCTTCCGCGTCGTCCGGATGCAGCCCTCCAGGCTGCGACAAATTGCCGTCGCCAAGACCGAACCGGGCGACGAGAACAACCAGGATATCTCCTCGCTGGTCGGCAAGGTGGATATCCGCAAGCTCGAAAGCCTGGCGCAGAACGATCCCGACGCCTACAGCTATTCGGGTGCGCTGAACCGCGCCAACCAGGGCATTCTCGAATTCGTCGAAATGTTCAAGGCGCCGATCAAGATGCTGCATCCGCTGCTGACGGCGACCCAGGAAGGCAATTACATCGGCACCGAGAATATCGGCGCCATTCCCTTCTCCGGTATCATTCTTGCGCATTCGAACGAGTCGGAATGGCAGACCTTCAAGGCCAACAAGAACAATGAGGCGTTCATCGACCGCATCTGCGTGGTCAAGGTGCCTTATTGCCTGCGGGTCACCGAAGAACAGAAGATCTACGAGAAGCTGATCGAGGAATCCGAGCTCAGCGACGCGCCCTGCGCGCCGTCGACTTTGGAGACGCTCGCCCGCTTCACGGTTCTGACGCGGCTTTCCAAGCACGAGAATTCGACTGCCTTCTCCAAGCTTCGGGTTTATGACGGCGAGAGCCTGAAGGAGACCGATCCGAGAGCGCGCAGCGTGCAGGAATATCGCGATTCGGCCGGAGTCGACGAAGGCATGGACGGGGCTTCGACCCGCTTCGCCTTCAAGGTGCTGGCGGCGACCTTCAACTACGACACCACCGAGATCGGCGCCGATCCGGTGCACCTGATGTATATGCTGGAGCAGTCGATCCGCAGGGAGCAGCTGCCGCTTGAAACCGAGAAGCTCTATATCGAGTTCATCAAGAGCGAACTCGGGCCGCGGTACGCGGAATTCATCGGGCATGAGATCCAGAAGGCCTATTTGGAGTCCTATTCGGATTACGGACAGAACCTCTTTGATCGCTACGTCGACTACGCCGACGCCTGGATCGAGGATGTCGACTTCAAGGATCCCGATACAGGTCAGCTTCTGGACCGCGAGCTTCTCAATCAGGAACTCACCAAGATCGAGAAACCGGCCGGTATCGCCAACCCGAAGGATTTCCGCAACGAGATCGTCAAGTTCTGCCTGAGGGCACGGGCGAGCCACGGAGGCAAGAATCCGTCCTGGACGAGCTACGAGAAAATCCGTGAAGTCATCGAAAAGCGGATGTTCTCCCAGGTCGAGGATCTTTTGCCTGTTATCTCGTTCGGGTCCAAGAAGGACGGCGACTCCGAAAAGAAACATGCCGAATTCGTCGATCGCATGATGGCCCGGGGCTATACCGAGCGCCAGGTTCGACGGCTTGTGGAATGGTACATGCGTGTGAAACAGGCGGGATGAGCCACCAAGGAAGAAGGAATGCACATTGTTGACCGACGCCTGAACCCAGGCGGCAAAAGTTTAGAAAATCGTCAACGATTTTTGCGAAGAGCAAAAGCGCTGGTGCAGAGAGCGGTCTACGAGACCTCTCAAAATCGCGACATTCAGGACATTCTGAAAGGTGGCGAAATCAGCATTCCCCTAGATGGAACCGAGGAACCTCGGTTCCATCGCGGCCCGGAAGGGCTGCGGGAGCATATTCTTCCCGGCAACAAGGACTTCCTAGAAGGCGACATCATCCCTCGTCCGGAAAGCGGCGGCGGCAAGCCGCGCGCCGGCGGCGACGGTACCGGCGAAGACGCCTTCCGCTTCATCCTGACGCGCGATGAGTTCCTCGATCTCTTCCTCGACGATCTCGAGCTGCCGGATCTTGCCAAGCGGAGGCTGATATCGACAGACCAGATCAATCCAGTACGATCAGGCTATTCGGTGACGGGATCGCCCGCCAATCTGGCGATCAACCGCACCATGCGGCTGGCGATGATGCGGCGTGTCGCCCTGCATCGTCCGAAGCCGGAAACGGTCGCCAAGCTCGTCGAAGAGGCAGAAGAGTGCAAGGACGAGAAGCGTCGGGCCCAGCTCGAGGCTGAGATCAAGCTGCTGGAATCCAAGGTTCGGCGCATTCCCTATATCGATCCGATCGACATCCGCTATCGCCGTTTCGAGAACGAGCCGAAGCCGGTGGCGCAGGCCGTCATGTTCTGCCTGATGGACGTATCCGGCTCGATGTCCGAGCACATGAAGGATCTCGCCAAGCGCTTCTACATGCTGCTCTATATCTTCCTGACCCGGCAGTATCGCCGTGTCGAGATCGTCTTCATCCGCCATACCGACGTGGCCGAGGAGGTCGATGAGGAGACGTTCTTCCGCAGTCCGGCGACGGGTGGTACACAGGTTTCGAGTGCGCTCGAAGCGATGCGGCGGATCGTGCATGATCGCTTCCCTGCATCGGACTGGAATATCTATGCCGCGCAGGCATCGGACGGCGACAACGCCTATTCCGACAATGCGACGACCGCTGCGCTCCTGACTGGCGAAATCCTGCCGGTTTGCCAGTATTTCGCCTATCTGGAAGTGGGCGAATCACGCAGCGCCGCGATCTCGTCGGGCTCGGCGATCTGGTCGCTCTACGAGCGGCTGCAGGCGGCCTGGCCGGTGCTCTCGATGCGGCGGGTGAACGATCGTAGCCAGATCTATCCGGTCTTCCACGATCTCTTCCAGCGTCGGACGGCAGAAACAAGGAGCGGATGATGGCGAAAGCATCGATGGAACGGCTTTTTGAAGGTGCGGACTGGGATTTCGCCACCATTCAGCGAATCCACGATGCCTGCGAGAAGATTGCCGTCAAAGAACTTGGTCTCGATGTCTACCCCAATCAGATCGAGATCATCACTGCCGAGCAGATGCTCGATGTCTATTCCTCGATCGGCATGCCGCTGTTCTACAAGCACTGGTCCTTCGGCAAGCATTTCGCCCATCACGAGGCCTTCTATCGCAAGGGTCTTCGCGGGCTCGCCTACGAGATTGTCATCAACAGCTCGCCCTGCATTTCCTACCTGATGGAGGAGAATACGGCGACGATGCAGGCGCTGGTCATTGCGCATGCCGCCTTCGGCCACAACCACTTCTTCAAGAACAACTACCTGTTCAAGCTTTGGACGGATGCCGAGGGCATTCTCGACTACCTCAATTTCGCCAAGAGCTATGTCGCTCGTTGCGAGGAGCGTTACGGCCATGCCACCGTCGAGCGGACGCTGGATTCCGCGCATGCGCTGATGTCGCATGGCGTGCATCGCTATGCCGGCAGGAAGACGCCTGACCTGCGCGACGAGGAAAAGCGCGAGCGCGAGCGGCGCGAATATGATGAGCGGATCTTCAATGATCTCTGGCGCACGATTCCGGTTGGGCCAGGCAAGAAGGTGCCCGACCTCGATCTGGAGCGCCGGCGTGCGCTCGCGGGCCTGCCGCAGGAGAACATCCTTTACTTCCTGGAGAAGATGGCGCCGCGGCTGAAGCCCTGGCAGCGCGAGATCATCCGCATCGTTCGGCACGTCGCCCAGTATTTCTACCCGCAGAGCCAGACCAAGGTGATGAACGAGGGCACGGCGACCTACGTGCACTATCGCATCATGACCCGGCTGCATGAGCTTGGCGGTATCAGCGACGGCGATTTCCTGGAATTCCTGAAATCCCATACCAACGTGGTTTTCCAACCGACCTTCAACGATCAGCGCTATTCCGGCCTCAACCCCTATGCGATCGGTTTTGCCATGATGCAGGACCTCGAGCGCATCGTGACGAAGCCGAAGGAGGAGGACCGGCAGTGGTTCCCGGAAATCGCCGGCACCGGCGATGCCATGGCGGTGCTGCGCGACCTCTGGGCCAATTATCGTGACGAGAGCTTCGTATCTCAATTCCTCAGTCCGCATCTGATGCGGAAGATGCGGATGTTCCACCTGACCGACGATCCCGAAGAGGAAGAGGGTTTGCGCGTGTCGGCGATCCATGACGAGCGTGGCTACCGGCGCATCCGCCGCGAACTGGCGCGGCAATATGACGTCGGCTGGATCGATCCGCATATCGAGATCGTCGATGTCGATCTCGCCGGCGACAGGCGGCTGATCGTCCGGCACACGGTGCTGAACGGCGCCCTCCTGGAGGATATGGATGCCAAGCGGGTGCTGCAGCATCTTGCCGACCTCTGGAGTTATGATGTGGTGATGCAGGAAGTCGATGGCGCCGGGACGGTGCTTCGCGACCACCTGGTGCATCCGCGCTCTTCCGTGCTCGCGGCGTGAGAGCTCAGACCTTCTATGAGGACTTTTCAGGTCGACGGTGATGGCCGCTTACCTGCACACCATCTTCCGGCTGCAGCTTGAGGAAGCCGGGTATGCCGAGCAGCGGGATCACGGCCATCAGCAGGAAAACCAGATGGAATTTCTCCGGCGTCAGCGGCGACCCATCCAGCGTGACCAGACCGAGCAGCATGGCGGCAACGGAAATGCCGAAGCTGACGCTCAATTGCTGCAATACGCCGCCAAGGCTGGTCGCGCGGCTAAGCTGGGCTGCCGGCGTATCGGAGTATGACAGCGTGTTGGAGGTCATGAATTGTGCCGCACGCGCCAGCCCGAAGACGAAGACATAGACAATGATGAACCAGTGCGGCGTCTCGGGCGTGATCAGGGCGAAACCGGCAACGACGGCTGCGCCAAAAACGGCACTCCATGTCAGGATGCGGTCGAAGCCATAAAGCTTCAGTAGTTTCACCGAAACGGGCCGCACGACGAGCGCACTAAGCGCACTGACGAAGGTCAGCGTGCCCGATACGATCGGGCTCAGGCCGAAGCCGACCTGCAGCATCAGCGGCAGCAGGAAGGGAACGCCATTCAGCCCGACGCGACAGATGCCGCCGGCAAGCGTACCGACGCGGAATGTGCGCAGCTTGAACAGGGTGAGATCCACAGCCGGCGATTCGGCCGTCCTCGCATAGCGGATGAAACCGACGAGCAGGAGACCGGCGGCGGCTAGAACAAGGAAGATGGCCCAGAGCGGAATTGTGGGACGGCCGATATTTTCGATACCGTATTGCAGCAGCACGCAGCCGACACCGACCATGACGAAGCCGGGAAAGTCGAACTTGATCGACTTGTCGCGTGTGGTGTCCTCGACATAGCGCAGCGCCATAAATATGCCGATCAGGCCGAAGGGCAGGTTCACCCAGAATATCCAGCGCCAGGAAAGATAGGTCGTCAGGAAGCCGCCGAGCACCGGACCGATCACCGGGCCGATGACGGCCGGTAGGGTCATGTAGGTCATCGCGGTTACAAGCTGGCTGCGCGGAAAGCTGCGGATGAGGATGAGCCGCCCGACCGGCGTCATCATCGCGCCGCCGAAGCCCTGCAACGCGCGCATGGCGATCAGCATGGGCAAGCTCGTCGCCAGGCCGCACAGGATCGAGCCGAGCGTGAAGATGAAGAGGGACAGGGCGAAGATACGACGGGCGCCGAAGCGATCCGCGAACCAGCCGCTCACCGGGATGAACATGGCAAGCGTCAGGATATAGGTCGTCACCGCCAGGTTCATGCGCACCGGAGTGGTGCCGAGGCTTTTGGCGATATCCGGAACGGCGGTGATGAGAATGGTCGAATCGAGCTGTTCCATCAGGAAGGCGACAGCGACCACGGCGGGTATGATGTAGCGGAGGCGAGGGCTGCGTTCGACCGCGAAAGTCTGGCCCTGCGGATGGGGATCTGTCGAATCCATGGGATGTAGTAGCTTTCCACCGCCGAAGGGGGATCCGGCGTGTTCATGATAGGCATGAATCCCTACGGAAACCGCTTTGTGCTTTCGGGAATCATGTTGCTAGCGGCCGGTGATCCGCCGACCTTCGGAATCGTCCGCATATGACCACCATCCATGGCGCAGCGCAACAAAAACCGGACAGACCGAACGCTCGATCGTCATCCGGTATTCGTCCGGTCGCCTAGAGCGGTTACGCGTTTCACGGAATCGCCTAACCGCTCTAGGTTATTGTTTTGCGCAATTCCGGACGGAAAACCGCTATGCACTTTTCCCGGAATTGCTCTAGTTGATCGATAAGGGGGAGGGCAGCGTCCAGCGCGCCTTGTCGAAGACGATGGCCGTTCGGATCTGCTCCGGCGCGGTTCTTCGCAATTCCAGCTGAAGATTGAAGCTGTTGTTGCTCTGGAACTCCTTGAAGAAGCTGAGTTTGGCGCCGAAGGCTTGCAGCGTCACGTCCTGCAGTTTGCCGATCGCATCCAGCGCCGTCTGAAAATCCAGCCAGTGCGTCTCGTTCAGCAGCAGCACGACGGCATCAACGAAGGTGCCGCCGATGGCCTTGCCATCGGGATTGTCGGGCATGATCACCTTGATGCGGATGGTGTCGAGCTCGCCGGTCGGCTTGCCGCGGGCAATGATGAAGAAAGATGCCGCGTTCGCATTGCCGTAGGCGCCTTTCTGAATGGCATAGCTGCATTCGGATGTGCCGGTGGCCAATTCGCTTTGCCGCCATTCGCCCACGGGCAGGCCGAATTTCACCAGATCGGCGCAAAGCGTCTGGCCCGATATCCGCCAGCTTCGCACGAAGGCGCTCAGCAACGTGTCGACGGGAGCGTCGAACAGGTGGGAGGTTCTTGTGGGGCGTGGTTTGGTCGCCGCCACCTTGGCCGGCGTCGCGGGGGCATGCGCAGGCGCGCCAGCTGCTACAGCCGCGGCATTTCCAGCCGTATTGGCTGGGACAGCTCCGACAGTCGGCGAACTCTTGGTCCTGGCGGCTTTCGCCGACGACGTTGCAGCCTGTTGTTCCGGCCGGGGAAACAGGTTCAGGTGATAACGTCTGTCCAGCGCTCTCAGGTTACGCATGTCGTTGGCAAGCAACGCCGTCGCCAAGATGATCGAGCCGATGACAACAGCCGCAATCCAGAAGACAGCCCTGCTTTTCTTGCTAGGTGGCGCCACCGACATGATTCAGATCTACAGCTACTCCCGAGGAAACCTGCCTTGCTGCAATAACTGTCTGTTGCGCAGCCCGTCCATCGCTACAGCATATGCGTTTATGAACGATTGATCATTCTAATGTTTCTTTGTCAATTCATGACGTTGCTCAGGCGAAGTAGGCCTTGAGCGCCCTGACGGTTTCTGCATCGGTGTGGCGTGCCGATGGCGTCGAGAATCCGAGCGCGAGCAGGCGCTCGTCCGTCTCTGTTGTGGTGACGGCACAGGAGGAATGAACTTCGCTGATCGGCAATCGTGGCCACAATTGACCGATCGTCGCGATGTTGACGCCCGAGCCGGGCATGATGGAGATGCGGCCGGCGGCAATGGTGATCGCCTGCTCGAGCGCGGCGACCCCATCAGCGGCAGTCTTTGCGCCACCCGATGTGAGGATGCGTTCGAAGCCGAGGGAAACGGCCACTTCCACGGCATCGCCTATATCGGGGACGAGATCGAAGGCACGATGCAGCGTCGTGCCAAGACCTTCGGCATGGGCGGCGAGCGCCGCCAGCGCATCGAAATCGAGCCGTCCGTCCGGCAGCGATGCGCCGAGCACGACGCCGGCCAGGCCCGCATGCCGGGCCGCATCGATGTCGCGCTTCATGATGGCGAGTTCGTCGGCCGAATAGACGAAGCTGCCGGCGCGCGGGCGGATGATGGCATAGGCGGGAACGGGCGTGCTGGCCGCGGCTGCCATGAGGCCGGCGCTCGGTGTCAAGCCGCCGACGGCGAGTGCGCTGCAAAGCTCGATGCGATCGCCGCCACCCTCGACGGCGGCCATGAGGCCGGCAACATCCTCGACGCAGACCTCAAGCAGCATGGTCGCGCTCTCCGGCATATTGCAGCCCCAGCAGGGCAGCACCGATGAGCCCAGGTTCGAGCTTGCATTGGCTGGGCACCACCAGCGGCCGACCGAATTTGCGCAGGATGCGGTCGCGCACCGCCTCGTCCAGCCGCGCCAGCAGCAGTTCGACATTGGAAAGGCCGCCGCCGACCGGGACGATGGTTGCGCCTGTTATGTTGACCGTCAGCGCGAGCGGCGAGGCGACCAGGTCGATCATGACGTCGATCGTGCGCCGTGCCTGTGCGTCGTCCTTCAGCCAATGGTCGATGATCTCTTCGCTGGACAATTCCAGCCCGTGCAGCGTCTTGTGCAGGCGTTCGATGCCGCGGGCGCCGCCGACGGTATCGACGCAGCCCTTCTGGCCGCAGCCACAGGGATAGGCCGGGATGGCGACCGGCGGATCGCCGGCATGGGACGCGATGATAGGCCCGTGACCCCATTCGCCGGCAAAGCCACCGGCAGCGTTGACGAGACGGCCGTCCGCCACAAGGCCGCCGCCGACGCCGGTGCCGAGAATGGCGCCGAACACGATGCGATGGCCACGGCCGGCACCGGACATGGCTTCCGCCATGGCGAAGCAATCGGCATCGTTGGCGATCAGGACGGGATGGCCGAGTTCGGCCTCCAGGTCTGCGGCCAGGCGTCGACCATGGATGCAGGGAATGTTGGCGCAGGTGAGCGCCTGCGTATCGGGATCCACCACGCCGGCAATGGAAAAGGAGAGGCAATCCGGCCTTTCGCCTGCTTCGGCGATGACGACGCGCAGCGCTTCGACGAATTCAGCGAAGTCATGCTTGGGGGTGGGGCGCCGCGCAAGCGGCATAATATCCGTCATGGAGCGGGCTATGCCGCCTTTGATGGCGCTACCGCCGATGTCGAAGGAAACGATCATGAATACCGACCTGCAGGAAACATGCGGCACTTGCTCGCACCCTTTGCCGGTCTTTGCAAGATCAATCCGTGCCGGGCTGCGAAGCCGTCAGCCGGCAGGCAGCGTGATCTTGGCCTCGAAGCCATCGGCTCTGCCCGTGGCGGGCGACAGCAGATCGATGCGTCCGCCGATCTGATCGACGATGCGTTCGACAATGGAAAGCCCGAGGCCCGAACCGGCGGCCGTGGTCTTGCCGCGCCAGAAGCGTTTCTTCAGGCCGGCCAGCTCTTCCTGCGAAAGCACAGTGCCAGCGTTGACGACGCGGACTATGCCGTCGTCGATGCTGATGGTCACTTCGTCGTCGACCGGGCCGTGGATCAACGCGTTTTCGATCAGATTGCGCATGACGATGGCGAAGGCATCGATATCGACGTTGCGGATCAGTTTTTCCTTGGCGTCGTTCGCCAGCAGGACGCGGCCGGCGGTGCCGGTGTCGCGGTCGTAGTCTCCGATGACGGTTTCGATGACCGCGATCAGATCGGCGGGCTTGTCGCCGGCGCCGATGCCGGCCTGGGCGCGGGAGAGCTGCAGCAGCTTTTCTGCCAGCCGGGCGAGATTGGACAGCGAGGTCTCGATGCGGCCGGCGCGTTCCGTCAGCTGGCCCTGCGGCAGTTCGGCGAGCAGGCGCTGGGTCTGCGCGAGAGCGCCCGCGATCGGCGTGCGCAGTTCGTGGGCGCTGTTGGCGGTGAATTCGCGCTCGGCCTCGAGGGCGAGCCGCAGACGATCGAGCAGCAGGTTGACGGAGCGGGCGATCGGCTGGAGTTCGCGCGGCAGCACGTCGCTATCCAACGGCGCCATATTGCCGCTGTCCTTGGTGGCGATCTGCGATCTCAAACGGTCGATCGGTCGCAGAGAGCGGCCGACAACGAAGCCGATGGCAATGATGCTGGCGGGGATAAGGGCCAGCAAAGGCCAGAGCAGCGCGACGCCGCTTTCCCGCGAGGCTTCCCGGCGATTCTTGAAGGCATCGGCGACATGCAGGAAGACTGAGCCGTTCTGGGATGATTCCGTGTAGATGCGATATCGCGGCGTGTTGTGGAAGCCGACCTTCAACGGCACGTCGTAGGCCGTCGCGGGCGCGTCGTGCGAATGGAGGATGACCTTGCCGTTTCCGTCGAGTACCTGATAGGTCAGATATTCGCGGTTCAGCCCCTTGTTGAGTTCCTCGAGGCTTTGCGGGTCGCTCGAGGGGTCGCGATTGGCAAGGTCGTCGAGCACCAGCGGCATCAGCCGCTCGGCGGTTTCCTGCAGCGCGCCGTCAAAGGTCTCCGAGAGTTCCTTGTTGACCACGTAGACGCCGATGCCGACGGCGATCAGCCAGAAGACCACGACCGTGCCCGTGAGCGCGGCGATGAGACGCCCCGTGAGGCTGGCGCGGCTAGGCCCCGTGCGCTCAGTCATCGTTCACCCAGGCAATAGCCGACGCCGCGGGCCGTCCGAATGCGGTCCCTGCCGATCTTCTTGCGCAGACGGCTGACATAGACTTCCACCGTATTGCTCTCGATCTCGGAGCCGAAGGCGTAAAGCGCTTCCTCTATCTTGTCTTTCGACACGATGGCGCCCGGTCGTGCCACAAGCAGATCGAGCACGGCCCATTCGCGTCCGGTGAGAACGATGTCCTTGCCGTCAAGCCGGACGCGCCGCTGCGGCTGATCGATTTCGAGATCGGCGA
Source organism: Martinezella lusitana (assembly GCF_016901135.1). GTDB lineage: Bacteria > Pseudomonadota > Alphaproteobacteria > Rhizobiales > Rhizobiaceae > Rhizobium > Rhizobium lusitanum_D. The sequence goes on from NZ_JAFEVL010000061.1 coordinate 83,633, forward strand.
ACCGAATGGTCGGTTGTGGACTGCCGGTATAACGGCGGGCGACCGCCAGGATGCGGGCGGTGAGTTCGCCGAGATTGAAGGGCTTGACGAGATAGTCGTCGGCGCCGCTGTTCAGGCCTTCGATGCGATCGGAGATCTGGTCGCGGGCGGTGAGGATCATGACCGGGGTTTCATCCGGTCTGCGGCGCAGTCTTTTCAGAAAATCGACGCCGCTGCCATCCGGAAGTTGCAGGTCGAGCAGGATGAGTCCGTATTGAACGGCGTTGGTGACCTCGTCGGCATCGGCCAGATTTTTAACCCAGTCGACGGCATGGGGACCTGCCGCGATATGATCGCGAACCGCGCTGCCGATCGTATCATCGTCTTCCACCAGAAGAATTCGCACCTGTGCCTCTCAACTACTGACCGCACCTCAGTTAATGCCGGCGAACCTATCGGGTCAATAACGGCCGAAATAAGCCGTACCGAGATGAGCGCTTTCATAGCCTGATTTCCTTCCGAAAACGTTCCCGGTGCCTATGGACAGATAGGAACGCCGTAGTTACTTCTTTGCCCCGGAGAACGAAGCGGCCGCGGGATAGCCGCCACAGGCAATCAAAGGATGCTCGGTCATGCTGAAGGGAATTTCGCCGCTGTTGAATGCGGACGTGCTGTACGCGTTGAAGTCGATGGGGCACGGCGACATGCTTGTCGTCGTCGACACCAACTTTCCCGCCGAAGCCATCGCTCAGCAGACGGTTTTGGGCCATCTGCTGCGCATCGACAACGTCCCGGCCGCCGACGCGGTTGCGGCGCTGCTGTCCTTGATGCCGCTCGATACGTTCATCGACGATGCAGCGACGCGCATGGAAGTGGTCGGCGCGCCTGACGAGGTGCCGCAGGTCCAGCGCGAGGTGCAGGCGGCGATCGACAAGGCCGAAGGCAAGCATTGGCCACTGTCGCCTGTCGAGCGCTTCGCTTTCTACGAGCGTGCAAAGAATGCCTATTGCGTTGTTCAGACCGGCGAACGCCGCTTCTACGGTTGTTTCACCTTGACCAAGGGCGTCATCCCGCCGGAAACTGAGTGATCCGATACTCGGACAAGAGCGCTGTTTCGGTAAAGGAATGCGATGGCGAAGAAGCTGGATTCCCAAGGGCGGCTTGACGACGCGGCGCGAGCCGGGTGGCTCTACTATGTCGCCGGGCGGACACAGGACGAGATTGCCGTCGCCATGGGGATCTCCCGACAATCGGCGCAGAGGCTGGTATCCCTCGCTGTCGCGGAACGGCTGATCAAGGTGCGGCTGGATCATCCGATCGCCGCCTGCCTGGAATATGCCGCTGCATTGCGCGAGAAATTCAATCTCCGGCATGTCGACGTGGTGCCGAGCGATCCCGACGGCACGTCCTCCACGATCGGCATCGCCCAGGCGGGCGCCGCCGAAATCGAGCGCTGGCTGAGGCGCAGCGATCCGATCGTGCTGGCGATCGGTACCGGTCGCACGCTGAAGGCCGCGGTTGATCAACTGCCTGCCATCGAATGTCTGCAGCATCGCGTGGTGTCGCTAACAGGCAATATCGGCCCGGACGGCTCGGCCGCCTATTACAACGTCATCTTCAGCATGGCCGACGTCGTCAAGGCGCGGCACTTTCCGATGCCGCTGCCGGTGCTCGTATCGTCGGCCGGGGAGCGCGAGCTGCTGCATGCGCAGGCGCTGGTGCGCTCGACGCTCGATATCAGCGCGCAGGCCGACGTGACCTTCGTCGGTATCGGCGAGATGGGCATCGATGCGCCCCTTTGCCTCGACGGTTTTCTCGAGAAGGATGAGATGCTGGTGCTGATGAGGCGCGGCGCTGCCGGCGAGATCTGCGGCTGGGTTTTCGACGGCGAGGGGAAGCTGATGCCTGATGACGTCAACGATCGCGTCGCAAGCGCCCCCCTGCCGTCGCGCGATACCTCTTCCGTCATTGGAATCGCCAAGGGAAGACGCAAGTTCGAGGCGATCAAAGCGGCCGTCGTCGGCCGCCAAATCAACGGTTTGATTACCGATGAGGCGGTTGCTGAATTTTTGCTCAGGGTGTGAGCAAAAAATATACTCCATGAAAACAAACAGATAGGTTGCTTGCTCGGCAATGCAGCAACGAATTCGCATTGACATTTTGTCGCAACCGGTGAGTAATTGCCCACGAGCAAAGCGAATGCTCATTTTTAATCTTCTGGGAGGAAGATATGAAATTGAAAACTTTATTGCTGAGCGCCTGCTCGGCCCTGATGTTTGCCGGCTTGGCGTCTGCTGAAACCCTTACAATTGCGACAGTCAACAATGGCGACATGGTCCGTATGCAGAAGCTTACGGACGATTTCAAAGCCAAGAACCCCGATATCGACCTTCAATGGGTCACTCTTGAAGAAAACGTATTGCGCCAGAAGGTTACGACCGACATCGCCACCAAGGCGGGCCAATACGACGTTCTGACGATCGGCACCTATGAAGTGCCGATCTGGAGCAAGCTCGGCTGGCTCGCGCCGCTCGACACGCTCTCCGGCGACAAGAACTATGATGTGGATGACCTGCTCCCGGCCATTCGCAGCGGCCTGACCTCGGACGGCAAGCTTTACGCGGCACCGTTCTACGGCGAAAGCTCGATGGTGATGTACCGCAAGGACCTGTTCGACAAGGCCGGCCTGAAGATGCCGGATGCGCCGACCTGGGATTTCATCGCCGATGCCGCCCGCAAGATCACCGACAAGGATCATGAACTCTACGGCATCTGCCTTCGTGGCAAGGCCGGCTGGGGCGAGAACATGGCGTTCCTGACGGCGATGTCGAATTCGTTCGGCGCGCGCTGGTTCGACGAGAAGTGGAAGCCACAGTTCGATCAGCCGGAGTGGAAGGACACGCTCGACTTCTACGTCAAGCTGATGAAGGACGCCGGCCCTCCGGGCGCATCGTCGAACGGCTTCAACGAAAACCTGTCGCTCTTCCAGACCGGCAAGTGCGGCATGTGGATCGACGCGACGGTTGCCGCTTCGTTCGTTTCCGACCCGAAGCAGTCGAAGGTGGCAGACAAGGTCGGCTTCGCACTGGCTCCGGACAAGGGCCTCGGCAAGCGTGGCAACTGGCTCTGGGCATGGAACCTCGCCATCCCGGCCTCTTCGAAGAAGACCGATGCCGCCGAGAAGTTCATCGCCTGGGCAACCAGCAAGGATTACACCAACCTTGTCGCCCAGAAGGAAGGTTGGCTGAACGCACCTCCCGGCACCCGTACGTCGCTCTATGCGAGTGCGGATTACCAGAAGGCAGCTCCTTTCGCGAAGATGACGCTCGACTCGATCAACTCTGCTGATCCGACGCATCCGACCGTCAAGCCGGTTCCCTATGTCGGCGTCCAGTTCGTAGCCATTCCCGAATTCCAGGGCATCGGCACGGCTGTCGGCCAGCAGTTCTCTGCAGCCCTTGCCGGTCAGATCTCCGTGGATCAGGCTCTCAAGGCTGCACAGCAGCTGACCAGCCGCGAAATGACGAAGGCCGGATATCCTAAATAAAGTCCTTTGAAGGTATGGAAAGCAGTGCTCCTCTCGGGTATTGCTTTCCACCAGGCCGCCGAGCGCCCGAATTGCCCTTGGCGGCCCTTTTTGTTTCAGCCGGTCCACGGCCACCTCTCCCTGCTTAAAAGATAGGTCGGTACTTGCCATGGCAACGTTGCACACCCGTTCCGCCGCGCGCGTCATGATGGCGCCATCGGTTCTCCTCCTCTTCGCGTGGATGATCGTCCCGCTCGTCATGACGATCTATTTCTCGACGCTGAACTACAATCTCCTGTCGCCTGGCGCGCACGACTTCGTCGGTTGGCTTAACTACGAATATTTCGTCAGCGACCCGGCCTTCTGGAGTTCGTTGATCGTGACGCTGCTGCTCGTCGGCGGTGCGTTGTTGATTACCGTTGTTGGCGGCATTGCGCTGGCACTCCTTCTTGATCAGCCGATCTTCGGCCAGGGTATCGTGCGCATGCTGGTGCTTGCGCCCTTCTTCGTGATGCCGACGGTCGCAGCCCTCATCTGGAAGCATATGTTCATGAACCCGGTGAACGGGCTCCTGGCGCATCTGTTCCGATTGTTCGGGCTCGATCCGCTGACCTGGCTGGAAACCGTTCCGTTGCTGTCGGTCATCATCATCGTCGCCTGGCAATGGCTGCCCTTCGCCACGCTCATCCTGCTGACGGCCTTGCAGTCGCTGGACGAAGAGCAGAAGGAAGCCGCCGAAATGGACGGCGCAGGCGCGATCTCGAAATTCATCTACCTCACCCTGCCGCATCTGGCCCGCGCCATTACGGTCGTGATCCTGATCGAGACGATTTTCCTTCTGTCCGCCTTTGCCGAAATCCTCGTCACCACCAATGGCGGCCCGGGCACGGCGACGACCAATCTCACCTATCTGGTCTATTCGCAGATCGTCCTGTCACAGGATGTCGGCGGCGCATCGGCAGGCGGCATCATCGCAGTCATCCTCGCCAATATCGTCGCGATCTTCCTGATGCGCGCGGTCGGCAAGAATCTGGAGGCTTAAGATGGCACGCAAAGTCACTACGCAACGCAAGGTGTTCGTGTCGGTGGTCGCCTGGATCGTCGCCCTGCTCATCTTCTTCCCGATCCTGTGGACGATCCTGACGAGCTTCAAAACGGAAGGGGATGCGATCGCCTCGCCGCCGCAGTTCCTCTTCTTCCACTGGACGCTGGAGAATTATTTCGAGGTGCAGTCGCGCTCGGATTATTTCCTCCACTTCGGCAACTCGGTCATCATCGCCTTCGGTTCGACGATCCTCGGCCTGATCGTCGCCGTTCCCGCCGCCTGGGCCATGGCATTTTCGCCGACCAAGCGGACCAAGGACGTGTTGATGTGGATGCTGTCCACGAAGATGATGCCGCCGGTCGGCGCCTTCATTCCGATCTATCTGCTGTTCCAGGGCTTCGGACTGCTCAACAACCAGTTCGCCAGCCGGGTCGGCATGGTGGTCGTGCTGATGCTGATCAACCTGCCGATCATCGTCTGGATGCTCTATACCTACTTCAAGGAAATCCCCGGCGAGATCCTAGAAGCGGCCCGCATGGATGGCGCGACGCTGGTAAAGGAGATCATCTACGTGCTGACGCCGATGGCGATCCCCGGCCTTGCCTCGACGATGTTGCTCAATATCATCCTCGCATGGAACGAGGCGTTCTGGACGCTCAACCTGTCTGCCGTCGACGCGGCACCGCTGAGCACCTTCATCGCCTCCTATTCCAGCCCGGAGGGCCTGTTCTATGCCAAGCTTTCGGCGGCATCGACCATGGCGATCGCTCCGATCCTGATCCTCGGCTGGTTCAGCCAAAAACAACTCGTTCGCGGCCTCACCTTCGGCGCGGTTAAGTAAGGGAGAGAAACATGGGTAGCATTGTCCTTAAGAAGGTTTCTAAGGTCTTTGGCGAAGCCAAGGTCATCCCTTCCATCGACCTCGAAATCAACAATGGTGAGTTCGTGGTGTTCGTCGGCCCGTCGGGTTGCGGCAAATCCACGCTGCTGCGTCTGATCGCCGGTCTCGAAGACGTCTCCGGCGGCCAGATCCTGATCGACGGCAAGGATGGCACCAATCTGAAGCCATCCGACCGAGGGTTGGCCATGGTGTTCCAGTCCTATGCGCTCTATCCGCATATGAGTGTACGCAAGAACATCGCCTTTCCGCTGAAGATGGCGAATATGCCGCAGGCGGAAATCGACAAGAAGGTGGCGGACGCAGCGCGCGTCCTCAATCTGACAGACTATCTGGAGCGCAAGCCGCGCCAGCTTTCCGGCGGCCAGCGCCAGCGCGTTGCCATCGGCCGCGCCATCGTGCGCCAGCCGGCGGCCTTCCTGTTCGACGAGCCTTTGTCGAACCTGGACGCGGCGCTACGCGTCAACATGCGCCTCGAGATCAGCGAGCTGCATCAGCAGCTTAAGACGACGATGGTCTACGTGACGCACGATCAGGTCGAAGCCATGACCATGGCCGACAAGATCGTCGTGCTTAACCGCGGCAACATCGAGCAGGTGGGCTCGCCGCTGGAGCTCTACAAGAGCCCGCGCAATATCTTCGTCGCCGGCTTCATCGGCTCGCCGAAGATGAACCTTGTGAAGGGCGCCTATGCGCAGAGCCTTGGCGGCGACACGATCGGCGTGCGGCCGGAACATATCCTGCTCTCGACCACCTCGGGTGACTGGCAGGGCAAGGTGACCGTCGCCGAGCATCTTGGCTCCGACACGTTCCTGCACATCGACGTCGACGGGATCGGCACGGTGACCGCGCGCGGTTCCGGCGATTTCCCTGCCCGCGCCGGAGATACCGTCTACCTGACCCCAGACAAGGCGCATATCCACCGGTTCAACGCCGAAGGATTGTCGATCTGAGCCACAAGCCGAGGCCGTGCGCGCCGCACACGCTCGGCAAATGCATCTGTCCCGGTCCGCATCCATCGATATCTGCGGGCCGGGAAGCATACCAGCCGGGACGGTCCACCCAAGCCGTCCGGAGCCAGAGACCTTTCCAGAAGGACTAGAGACATGACGTGCAAATTATCGCTCGCAACTCTCCAGGAGGCGGCCGCAACGGCCGCCATTCCCGCATATGATCCGAAGTCGCTGTCGGCGGGCATCGTGCATTTCGGTGTCGGTAATTTCCATCGCGCGCATCAGGCAATCTATCTCGACGACCTGTTCAACGCCGGCCACGACCATGACTGGGCGATCATTGGCGCGGGCGTGCTACCGTCCGATGCCGCCATGCGGGAAAAGCTCGCCGCCCAGGACTTTCTGACGACCGTCGTCGAGCAGGACAACAACCGCACGGCTGCCCGCGTCACCGCGCCCATGGTTGGCATCCTGCCGGTCGGCGATGCCAAGACGATCATCGCCAAGCTTGCCGATCCCACCATTCGCATCGTCTCGATGACGATTACCGAAGGCGGCTATTTCATCGATGCCTCCGGCAAGTTCAATCCGGCCCATCCGGCGATCGTCGCCGACGGACAGAACCCTGACGCGCCGAAGACGGTGTTCGGCCTTGTTGTCGCCGGCCTCAAGGTGCGCCGCGCTGCCGGCCTGCAGCCGTTCACCGTCATGTCCTGCGACAATATCCCCCATAACGGTGGCGTCACCAAAGCCGCGGTCATTGGTACGGCACGGCTTTCCGATCCGGCCTTTGCCGACTGGATCGCCGAAAATGTCGCCTTCCCGAACGGCATGGTCGACCGTATCACGCCGGCGACCGGCACGCGCGAGATCGATCTGCTCAAGGATGTTTTCGATATCGAGGACAATTGGCCCGTCTATTGCGAGGAATTCAAGCAATGGGTGCTGGAAGACAATTTTCCGGCAGGCCGCCCGGCGCTTGAGAAGGTCGGCGTTACCTTCGTGCCGGACGTTACGCCCTATGAGCACATGAAGATCCGCATCCTCAACGGCGGCCATGCGGCCATCGCCTATCCGGCGGCGCTGATGGACGTGCATTTCGTGCATGAGGCGATGGAGGAACCGTTGATCCGCGCCTATCTCGCCAAGCTCGAGAATGACGAGATCATTCCGGTCATTCCGCCGGTGCCGAACACGGTGCTCGCGGATTACTTCAAGCAGATCGAGCGGCGCTTCTCCAATCCGAAGATCGCCGACACCATTCCGCGTCTGGCGCAGGACGGCTCCAACCGCCAGCCGAAGTTCATCCTGCCGTCCACAGCCGATCGCTTGAGCCGCGGCGAGGATGTCGTCGGTCTCGCGCTGGTCTCCGCGCTGTGGTGCCGATATTTCGCCGGCAAAACCGACAGCGGCCAGGATATCGTTTTCAACGATGCCAGCGCCGAGCGGCTGCATGAAGCCGCTTTAAAGGCAAAGGACGATCCGGATGCCTTCCTGGTGTTCGACGATATCTTCGGCACCGTCGCCAAATCCGATCTCTTCCGCAAGCGCTTCGCGCATGCCCTAAAAACGCTGTGGGAAAAGGGTACCCGCGTCACCCTGCAGCTATACCTGGACAACAAACTCGCGGAATAACTTCTGAACGGTCGGAGTTCTCCTGCTCCGGCCGTTTTTCATTGTCATGCCGGTATTAGGGTCGGCGGGACAGCAACAGAATTCGGGTTGGATCTACGATGACCGATGCGGAGAAGGGGCTCGTAATCTTCGATTGCGATGGCGTGCTTGTCGATAGCGAGCCGCTATCGGTCAGCGTGCTCATCCAGGCGATGCACGATGTCGGCGTGGATATGAGCGAGGAGGATGTCTACAGCCGCTTCCTCGGCAAGAGCCTCGCGACGCTCGTTGACACGCTGCAGACGGAATTCGATGTCTTCATCGACCAGGTTTTTCTCGATCGCATCCGCAACGACCTTTACGAGCGCTTCAAGCACGAGCTGAAGCCGATCGACGGTATTGCGGCGACGCTGGATGCGCTTTCGCTCCCGCGTTGTGTTGCATCTTCGAGCCAGCTGGAACGTATCCGGCTCTCGCTCGGGGTGACCGGCCTTCTGCAGCGTCTGGAGCCGAATATCTTCAGCGCCAGCATGGTCAAGCGAGGCAAGCCCGCACCGGATCTCTTCCTCTTTGCCGCCGAACGGATGGGGGTCGCTCCAGGAGACTGTATCGTCGTCGAAGACAGTCCGGCGGGGATCACGGCGGCGCGGGCGGCGGGCATGACGGTTTTCGCCTTTACCGGTGGTTCGCACGCTCATTCACCCAGTTATCGCGCGGAACTGGAGCAGCTTTCTCCTGAAGTCGTGTTTGACGCGATGCCGGATTTGATACAACTTGTCCGCAACAAGAGATAAGTGGTCGGGACCTCTTTTGCATGCGTGATCACGTGGTTGCGGTCGATATCGGCACAGGCAGCGCACGCGCCGGTGTCTTCACGGCGAACGGCTCACTGCTGGGAAAAAGCGAATATCCGATCTTGATGAATCGCCCGCGTGAAAACCACGCCGAGCATGATTCCGAAGATATTTGGGCCGCCGTCTGCGCGGCCGTTCGTGGCGCGGTGAAGGTCTCCGGCGTCGATGCATCCGCTATCGGCGCGATCGGGTTCGATGCTACCTGTTCGCTGGTCGTGCGCGACAGGCAGGGCAGGCAGTTGACGGTTTCCACTGATGGCGAGAACCGTTTCGATACCCTCGTCTGGCTCGATCATCGGGCGCTTGCCGAGGCGGATTACTGCACGGCGACGGGGCACGAGGTTCTCGACTATTCCGGCGAGTTCATGTCGCCGGAAATGGAAATGCCGAAGCTGATGTGGCTGAAAGAGAACCTGCCCGAAAGCTGGGCGCAGGCAGGCTATTTCTTCGATCTCGCGGATTTCATGACCTGGAAGGCGACGGGTTCGTCGGCGCGCTCGCGCTGCACGCTCGTGGCGAAATGGAACTATCTCGCCCATCGCCAACCGGCTTGGCAGGCGGATTTCCTCAACGTGATCGGCCTCGGCGATCTGCGGGAGCGTGGCGGCCTGCCCGAGGAGAGCGTTCCCGTCGGAAAGAGCATGGGAACGCTGACGGCGGAGGCTGCCGAGGCGTTGGGGCTCGATCGCGCCTGTCATGTCGGCGCCGGCATGATCGACGCCTATGCAGGCGCGCTCGGTGCTCTCGGCGGGCATGCCGGCGATCTCGGCACCCTGGAACACCAGCTGGCACTCATCGCGGGAACGTCAAGCTGCATCGTCTCCTTCGCGCGCGAACGCAAGCGCAGCACCGGCATGTGGGGGCCTTATTACGAGGCTGTCTTTCCGGGCATGTGGCTTGCCGAAGCCGGGCAATCGGCAACGGGCGCGCTGCTCGACCATATCGTCAGCATGCATGCGGCCGGCGGCCAGCCGACGGCGGCATTGCACGACCGTATCGTCAAGAGGATCGCGGAGCTTCGGCTTGCCGAGGGCGAATCCCTCGGCGGACGCATCCATGTGCTGCCCGATTTTCACGGCAATCGGTCACCACTGGCCGATCCGCATGCGATGGGGGTCATCAGCGGCATGACGCTTGACGCTTCCTTCGACGGCCTTTGCCGGCTCTATTGGCGTACCAGCATCGGCATAGCGCTCGGTATCCGCCATATCCTCGACAGGATGCGCGACTATGGCTACGTGCATGACACGCTGCATGTCGCCGGCGGCCATGTGAAGAACTCGGTGCTCATGGAGCTCTATTCCGACGTCACCGGCTGCAGGGTCGTCGTTCCGAAAATGAACGAAGCGGTGCTGCTCGGGACCGCAATCGCGGCTTCCGTTTCCTGCGGTCTTCATGAAAGCCTGGCCGTGGCTGGCGCCGCTATGTATCCGGGCGGTTACGAACGTCTGCCGGATACCGGCAAGAAGGCGCTCTACGATCGCGAATACAGGCGCTTCCTTGCCATGTACCGGCATCGGGCCGAACTGGACGCGATGGAATAGTCGGTCGACTCGCCACGAGGGCGTCCGCTACCGCAGCGGCGCATAGGCAAACATGCCTTGCAGCTCTTCGATCCGGCGAATTCTGGTTTCCGCGGTTTCGCCGGCGGCTTGAATGACGGCTATGGCCAGGAATTCCAGCAGCGACATCATGGCCGAGAGGTTCTCGCGGCTATTGGCTCGCTGAGGCGGCAGCGACAGCGTGATGTTTGCGAATTCATGCGCCCATTCCGTGAATTGGCCGGTTGCCAGCAACACCTTGTGTCCGGCGCGACGGGCGGAACGCGCTAGGAGTCGCGACGCGACGAAGCGCGGTGAATCGATGATGATGAGCAGGCCGTCTTCGGATTGCCCGCCCAGCAGCTCGACATAGCTGCCATTGGCCCCGTCGAGGAAGAGCACATGATCGCGGGCAAATGTCAGGCGGTCGCAGAGATGGCGCCCGAGCCCTGCAAGGCGGGGGTGGGCGGTGATGAAGACATTCTTGGATGAAAGGATCGTTGTCACCGCTTCCAGCCATTGCGGCTGGTTGGCCAGATTGTAGATATGCTGCAGCATCTCGACCTGTTCAGCGATCTGGGTTGCGAGCGGGCGGCCCTCGCTGGCGTCCTTCTGAAGCTGCTCCATAATGTTAGGCAATTGTAACGTAACTGGGGTCAGGTTGTCCTTCAGATGGACCTTTATTCCGTCCAGTCCATGATAGCCGAGGGATCGCAGGAAACGCCCTACTGTCATCGGGCTCAGTTCCAGTCTATCGGCCACGGAGGAGGCCGTTTCGAAGGGCAGTTCATTCAGGTGTTCAGAGAAATACTTGGCAATACGTCGCTCGGCTGGTGTGCCAACCTTTATATATTCCCTAAGTTTCTGGCTAAGGTCTTCCAAATTTTGCGCCTCGCTGACGGTCTTTCCGATGTCTGGTCGCACCAACTGCTGGAACAATCGGGCGTGCAGATTTCACAAAGCCGCCGATCTTGTTTTGGTTGTTGTTCTTAATATGGCCTCCAGAATATATTAGCTTAAACTTTATTACAACAATGCAAATTTTTAATTGAGCGTATTCGTATACCGGCGGAGATATTGATATCGGCGCCGGCGCTACCTAGGTGTCTGATCACCAACCAGGAGATGTCGACCGAATGATTGTTCTTGCTGCGCGCCTTTCCTTGGCAAACCTCTTCGCACCGGAAACGCGCAAGGTCTTCTGGAAGGTTCTAGGTCTGACATTGCTGGCGCTCGCCGCGTTCTGGTTCCTGCTGCGCGGCGTGTTCAATTCCTTCGCTCTGCCCTGGCTGCAAGGTCTTATGCCGTCCGCTTCGGATTGGACGAGTTGGCTTACATTCTTCCTCGCCATTCTGGCCGGCATCGTGCTGGCGCTGGCGATGGCGCTGCTGATCTCGCCGGTGACAGCATTGATCGCCGGCCTCTTTCTGGACGATGTCGCCGAGGTCGTGGAAAGGCGCGACTATCCTTCCGATTCACCGGGAAAGGCCATGCCGATCGCGGCCGCAATGAAAAGCTCGGTGCGGTTTCTCGGCGTGGTCATCGTCGGCAATATCGTCGCCCTGTTCCTGCTGTTCATTCCGGGCGTCAATCTGATCGCCTTCTTTCTGGTGAACGGCTATCTGCTCGGTCGGGAATTCTTCGAGTTCGCCGCGATGCGTTTTCGCTCGCCGGAAGAGGCGCGGCAGTTCCGCGTCAAGCATGCCTTCACCGTGTTCCTCGCCGGCCTCGCGATCGCCGCCTTTCTTGCCATCCCGCTTCTCAATCTGCTGACGCCGCTATTTGCGGCTGGCATGATGGTGCATCTGCACAAGCTGATCTCGCGCCAGGAGATGGGCCTGCGTGCATGACAGAGCCTAGCCGGCGGCTTCCGCACCGATGATCTGAGCGGGCAGCTCGATCAACGGGGCAGGGATGTCCCAGGTTTTTTCGGGCGAGCGACAGAGATCCGCGATGACGCAACGCTCGCATTCCGGCTTGCGCGCCTTGCAGCAATAGCGCCCATGCAGGATCAGCCAATGGTGGGCGTGGTAGAGATATTGGTCAGGGATCACCTTCATCAGCCGTTGTTCGACTTCGTCAGGCGTCTTGCCGGGGGCCAGCAGCAGCCGGTTGGCAATACGGAAGATGTGCGTGTCGACAGCCATCGTCGCCTGACCGAAGGCCATCGACAGTACGACATTGGCGGTCTTGCGGCCGACACCCGGCAAGGTCATCAGCTCCTCGCGCGTCCGTGGCACCTCGCCGCCGAAATCCGTGATCAGCTTTTCCGACAGCGCGACGACGTTCTTCGCCTTGTTGCGGTAAAGGCCGATCGTCTTGATATAGTCGCGGATGCGCTCCTCGCCGAGATCGAGCATCTTCTGCGGCGTATCGGCAATGGCGAAGAGGGCGCGGGTCGCCTTGTTGACGCCGACATCGGTCGCCTGTGCCGACAGCGCCACGGCAACGACGAGGGTGAAGGGATTGACATGCTCCAGCTCGCCCTTCGGCTCCGGCCGCTGGATGGAGAAGCGGCGGAAGATCTCTTCCAGATCCGCCTTCGAATAAAGGCTCTTCGACGCCGGCTTGCGGCCTGCGGTCGCATTTGACTTTTTCGCGGTTTGGGTGCTGGATTTGATCTTAAGATTTGCCATGAACGACCTATACTCAAGTCCTATGACGGAACGCAACGCCGATACTGCGGCAGACGGCAACAGACCGGTTTTCGCCGCCGAATTGTTCCCCCATCGCTCGCTGGGACGAAAGGGGTTCAGGATCATGCTGGCCCTGGCAGGTGCCTTCTGCCTCTTCTACAGCGTTCTGTTTGTCGCGGAGGGCGCATGGCCGATCGGCCTCTTCTTCGGCGCCGATTTCTTCCTGCTCTACGGGGCTTTCTGGCTGAATTACCGCTCCGGGCGCGTGCGCGAGGAGGTCACGGTGTCGCGTACCAATGTGTCCATCCGCAAATTCTCGCCCACCGGGCGAATGGTGGAGCATCGCTTCAATCCGTTCTGGACGCGTTTCCTCGTTCGCCGCCACCGTGAGATCGGCGTCGTATCCATGCATGTTCGCGACAGAAACCACGATACCGATGTCGGCTCCTTCCTCAATCCGGAAGATCGGGAGAGCTTTGCCAAGGCCTTCAAGCGCGCCCTGGCGACAGTGACGCAGAAGATATGAGCGGGCCTGTCAAAACCGACGGCATCACATTTTCGCAGACGGGCCGCCTGCGCAAGAAACGGGTGGTTTTGCCTCCCTTGCCGTGGTTTTCTCCTTTCCAAGGAGAAAGATCATGAATGCGATTGCACAGTTGAAGAACGACATCACGCCGCAGGGTCAGGACTACGAGACCGTTCGGCGGGTCATCGAGCTCATCACCGAGGAATATCGCGACCAGCCATCGCTTGAAATGCTTGCCGATCGGCTCAGCCAGTCGCCGACCCAGTTGCAGAAGACGTTCACCCGCTGGGCCGGGCTGTCGCCTAAGGCCTTTCTGCAGGCAGTCACCCTCGACCATGCCAAGCGCCTGCTGCGCCGGGAAGATCTGCCGCTTCTCGAGACCTCGTTCGAAGTCGGTCTTTCCGGCCCGAGCCGGCTGCACGATCTCTTCGTCACGCATGAGGCGATGTCGCCGGGCGAATGGAAGGCCAGGGGCAGCGGTTTGGTGATGCGCTATAGTTTCCACATCTCGCCCTTCGGTCTTGCCCTGATCATGGTCACGGATCGCGGTCTTGCCGGTCTTGCCTTCAGCGATTCCGGGAATGAGCGAGCTTGCCTGGAGGACATGACCTGCCGTTGGCCGAATGCGCAATTCATCGAGGATCCGCAGGCGACGGCACCTTACGCGGCGCGTATTTTCGAGCGGTCGAACTGGTCGAGCGACCAGCCGCTGCGGGTGGTGCTGATCGGCTCGGATTTCCAGCTGCGCGTCTGGGAAAGCCTGCTGAAGATCCCGATGGGCCGGGCGGTGACCTATTCCGACATCGCCAGTGATATCGGCCAGCCGACGGCGATGCGGGCGGTGGGGGCAGCCGTCGGCCGCAACCCGATCTCCTTCGTCGTGCCGTGCCATCGGGCGCTCGGCAAGAACGGCCAGCTCACCGGCTACCATTGGGGGCTGACGCGCAAGCGCGCGATGCTGGGATGGGAAGCGGGTGACGCTTGAGGGGTGTGCATTCTTGAAGGTTTTGAGTTTGCCGAGCCTGCGTAACCCCCCTCTGTCACTGTCGTGACATCTCCCCCACAAGGGGGGGAGATTGGTAACCCGCAGTGATCTCTCGCTTCAAGCGAACATAGAATCTGCTGAAACCGCAATTTAGTGTTTCGGAGAGGACGGGCGGCAAGCTCCCAATGATCTCCCCCCATGTGGGGGAGATGTCGCGAAGCGACAGAGGGGGGGTTGCACCCTCCGTGAATTCGGAATCAATTGATCAAGCCGCCTTCGCCATAGCCATTTGCAGCAGTGCCTTGGCAGCACTTTCATCGGTGATCAAAGTATTGCAGCCGATGCGCTTGATGGTGGCGCTGATCGCCTGGGCGCGATGCGCGCCGCCGGAGGAAATGACGATATGCTTGGCTTTCTTCAGCGTGTCGAGATCGACGGACATGACGCGCTTGTTGATGGGGTGATCGACGGAGTTACCCTCGGCGTCGAGAAAGTTGAACATGGTGTCGCAGACGCAGCCGGCCTCGATCAGCTGCTGCAGCTCGCCCTTTGAAATGAAACCCTCCGACAGTGACGTTGATTGCGGGCCGATATCGCCGCAGCTGACGATGGCGAGGTCGAGGTTCTCCGCCAGCCGGTAGATGGCTTCCAGGCCACATTTTTCGATGAGATTGCGCTTGGTCTCGATGGAATCGACCAATAGCGGCGCCAGGAACATGTAGCATTCCGCGCCGAGCTGGCTTGCGAGGCGCCACGTATAGTCGATCGGGTTGGTCTGATGGACGGCGACGATGCCGCCGAGCAGGGAGACCACCTTGCAATTGTTACGACGGGGAGGGCGGAAGCTCGCCAGCGAGGCCGTCATCGTCCGGCCCCAGCCGACGCCGATCGTGTAATTGTCGGGAATAGCTTCCGTCAGGAACTGGCCGAGCGCGAGGCCGACGCTTTTTGCCTGGGCGTTGACGTCACCACCGGCTGGCTCGGGAACCACGATCGCCTCATCCAGCCCATAGATGCGCTCCAGCTTGATCGCCAGCTCGACGCAATCGTCGATGCCTTCCGTGATCCAGATCTGCACTTCTGCGCGGCGCATCGCCTCATCCAGCAGGCGGATGACCGTGGTGCGGCTGATGCCCAGTTGCTCGGCGACATCTTTCTGCGTCAGGCTCTGATTATAATAGAGCCATGCGGCGCGAAGCCTCAGGGATGAGGTCTCCGAATAGGCGGTATGCGTCCCGCGTCTCAGTTTGGCCACAGGTCCTCCGGCATGATTGTCGCATGTGCCTTTTAGCGTCATGATCGCCCAGAACAGGAATTGTGGCGATGGCGGATGACAGGAGCAGGCGAGATCGGCTCTTCTGCTGCCGATATTCTATGACATGAAACTTATGTCAATTGAATTGCACAAATGTCCTTGACTTTTCATTGCCAGATTGCTGATAGTCGGTGGTGAGGAATTCGGTCTTGTCCAATCGAGGAGGACAATGTGCGAGTGTTGCTCCGAGCAAGTGTCAGACCGGACAGGCAACCACATAGGGCGCCCGGTGCCGGTGAAAAGCTTGTCGTCGGAAGGTTGTTTCTTCACCGCTCGGCCGTTCACCGGAAATGGAACTTTCGCGCTTTTTATCCCGTTATCGACACATAGGAGAAGGAAGGGCGCGCTCCGCCTGACGCCTTCAAGCCGTCCATCGACCGGACGGAACTTGCAACCCGGCATCTCCCCATTCAAATGGGCCTCATTCAACAAGGATACCTGTTATGACTTCCAAGCTTGACCAACTCCGCGCCATGACCACGGTCGTGGCCGATACCGGCGATATCGAGGCCGTCGCACGCCTGAAGCCGGTGGATTGCACCACCAATCCGACCATCGTGCTCAAGGCGCTCGGCACGCCGATGTTCGCCGATGCGATCAAGGAAGCCGTTGCCTGGGGCAAGAAGCAGGGCGGTGCCTCGGAAGCCGTCGTCCATGCCGTTGCCGACCGTCTAGCTATCTCGGTCGGCGCTGCTCTCTCCGGCCTTGTCCCGGGCCGTGTTTCGACCGAAGTCGACGCCGACCTGTCCTTCGATACCGAAGCGTCGATCGCGAAGGCTCATGCCATCATCGCAGCCTACAAAGAACGCGGCATCGGCCACGACCGCATCCTGATCAAACTTGCTTCCACCTGGGAAGGCATCCGCGCCGCCGAAGTGCTGCAGAAGGAAGGCATCGACTGCAATCTGACGCTGCTCTTCAGCAAGGCCCAGGCCATTGCCTGCGCCGACGCCAAGGCATTCCTGATCTCGCCCTTCGTCGGCCGTATCCTCGACTGGTACAAGAAGTCGACCGGCAAGGACTATACCCCGGAAGAAGATCCGGGCGTCATCTCCGTTCGCGAGATCTACAATTACTACAAGGCCAACGACATCAAGACGATCGTCATGGGGGCCTCTTTCCGCAGCGCCGCTGAAGTCGAAGCTCTGGCCGGCTGCGATCGCCTGACGATCAGCCCGAACCTGCTCGACGAACTCGCCAAGGACGAAGGCAAGCTGGAGCGCAAGCTCTCGCCGGAAAACAAGACTTCCGTCGCCAAGATCGCCGTCGACGAGAAGACGTTCCGCTGGATGATGAATGAAGATGCGATGGCCACCGAGAAGCTTTCCGAAGGCATCCGCGCCTTCGCCAAGGATCTCGGCACGCTGCGCGCCATGGTCAGCAAGGAACTGCAGCTCGCTGCTGCCTGAGGCGGTTTCGCTTCTCTCCTGGGAGAGGAGCATTCCAGTTGAAAAGGGGTGCCGCAGCGATGCGGTGCCCCTTTTGCGTTTCACAGGGCAAGCCGAAATTTCGAGTCTGCCGAGCCTCTGATAACCCCCCTCTGTCACTTCGTGACATCTCCCCCACAAGGGGGGAGATCGTTGGGGCATGTTATGCTGCTCCAAAAAGACCGATGGCTCAGCAGATACAGTTTTGAGTGTTTGGCGCTGGCAGCGCCGCAAGTTACCAATCTCCCCCTTGTGGGGGAGATGTCACGAAGTGACAGGGGTCCCACAGGCTCGGCGAATGAGAAGTATGAGGAGATCTACTGATCTACCCAATAAACTCCGTCCGGATTCTGTCCGATTGGCTACCGATCGTCGGCGCGGCCAATCCGCTCTTGTGACGTGCGCCATTCACCCGGATCGGGCTTGCCGTCGTTTGCACCGAAACGCCGTCGCCGCGTGTCACTGTCTGCAGCATGTCGAGCTGGCGGAAGGCTGATGTCTGCAGCAGTTTCGGCCAGTCGAGTACTTCCGCCGCCCAGATATCGGCCGGCTCCAATATATCAAGCCATTCCTGAACCGTCTTCTGCTGCAGGCGGCTGGCGATCAGGCTCTTGATCTCGTCGCGGCGCAGGAAGGCCTCATCCGGCGTGTAATCGGCGAGGGCGGGCAGGTCGAGCAGCGGCGCCAGCTTCGATAGCGGCATCATCGCCAGCGCCAGCCAGCCATCGGCGCAGCGATAGACGCCGTAGGGGGCAGCGAGATAGGCGTGGGCATTGCGCACGGCGGATTTCTGCGGCAGGCGGCCGCCATCGTTCAGATGCGTGGTCAGCACTTCGAACTGGAAATCGACCATTGCTTCCAGCAGGCTCGTTTCGACATGGACGCCGCGGCCGGTCACGCCGCGCCGCACCAGTCCAGCGAGGATCGCCTGGACGAGGAGATTGCCGGCCAGCATATCGGCGACGGCAAGCCCGAACGGCACCGGGCCGTCATCGGCTTCGCCATTCAGCCACATGACGCCGGAGCGCGCCTGGGCAAGCAGATCCTGCCCGGGAAAATGTCGCCACTCGTTGTCGGGGCCGTAGCCGGTAATGCTGCCATAAACGATGCGCGGATTGATGGCGGCGACGGAGGCGTAGTCAAGGCCGAGCCTTTCAATGACGCCGGGACGGAAGTTCTGGATGATAACATCGGCCTTGGCGATCAGCGTCCGCAATTCCTGCAGATCGGCCTCATCCTTCATGTTAACGGCAAAGCTTTCCTTGCCGCGATTGATGGCGTGAAAGAGCGTGGAATCGCCGCCAATCTCGGTGTCGCTGAGATAGAGCCGGCGGCAGAGGTCGCCGCCATCGGGCCGTTCGACCTTGATGACGCGCGCGCCGAGATCACCCAGCCGCAGGGCTGCCATCGGCCCGGCGAGAAATTGGCTCATATCCAGCACGATGATGCCGGCTAGCAGGCCTTCTTCGTTTTCGTCGCTCATGTCAGGCTTTCAACGGCGGCGCGTCTGCCGGCCGGCCGTTCTTGTAGCGCACGGTCTGGATATGCTCGCAATAGAGCACCAATTCGCCTTCGCCCTTGAAGACTTCGTAAGAAGAGCGGATCAGGCCGAGTTCGGCATATTTCGGCTGCTTATCCAGATTGGTGCGAATGGTATAGATCGTATCGTCGATGAAGGTGGGCTTGATGAAGCGGAGCTTGTCATAGCCATAGGAAAAGGCGTTGACGCAGTTCGTGGCCACAAGCCCGAGGCCGGCGGAAAAGACGAAGGCGCCGGCGACGAGCCGCTTGCCGAACAAGCCTTCGGTTTCGGCAAAGATCTGGTCGCTGACATAGGGGTGCATATCGAGCACCAGCGCGTTGAACTGCTGGGATTCCCCTTCAGAGATCGTCCGGCGTAGCGAGCGGATCTTGTGACCGATCTCGAAATCCTCATAGAACCAGTTTTCCGCATTCCAGACGGGGATTTCGGCATGATCGGCCGGCATGGTCTTGGGGTATGTGCTGGATACGCCGACAGTGGCGGTCATGGCATTCACTTTCAATAGAAATCCGTCCGGCCTCAGAGAGACCAGAGACGTTTGGCGTTGAGATGATAAAGACTGTTACGTTCGTCAGCGCTTACGCCTTGCATCAGCGCATGGGTGGCGGCGACCCAGGTGGAGAGATTGCCGCCCAGGGTGCAGACCGGCCAGTCGCTGCCCCAGATGACGCGATCCCAGCCGAAACTTGCGATGCAATGTTCGACGAAGGGACGCAGCGTTTCGGGCGTCCAATTGTTGGGATCGGCATAGGCGACGACGCCGGAAATCTTGACGACGACGTTCGGCCGTCTCGCAATTTCTTTGATCCCTGACGACCAGCTCTCACTGAGCCCATCCTTGACCGCCGGCACGCCGCAGTGATCGAGGATGAAGCTGATATCGGGGTTAAGGTCGACGAGCGCGATCGCCTTGGAAATCTGGTGCGGCAGAACGCAGAGGTCGAAGGTGAGGCGAGTGCCGGCGAGCCTCTTCAGGTTCTCGCGAAACAATGTGCCTTCGGAAACGTCGTCGGGCACGACATGCAGCACGCGGCGGAAGCCTTTGACGAAGGGATCGGCGAGCACGCGTTCGAGATAGACGGGAAAGCCCGCGCTCTCGGGGCGGCAGGCGGCGATGGCGCCGCGCAGCAGGCTGCCCGGTTCGCGGCTCAGGCCTTTGACATAGTCGGTTTCCCGCTCGATGTCGGTCTCAGCGACATCGACCTCCATGTGAAGCGTATCGGTTATACCGAGGCGCTTGGCCTCCCGGGCATAGTCCTCGTAGAGGCTGTCGCGATTGAGCGCGCCGGCATCAGCCAGCCAAGGATAGGCGAGCCGTTTCCGGTCGACGATGTGCAAGTGGCTGTCGAAAAGCATGGCGTTCCTCCCATACCTGCTTGTCCAACATATACTCACAGAAGAATAGTTTATTCAAATAAAAATTATAGCTCGGCCTTATCAACCGTGCCGGCCACGGTTTCGGAGATCTGTTTTGCGGCATCCCGCACGTACTGGATGACTTGATCGTAAGTGGGCGCCTTGGGATTGACGGGCTCGATATAAGGGCAAGTGAGAGCGGCAAGCCCATTGCCGTCCATGGCCAGAACCGGCGCGGATATGTTGCGCACGCCGCTGGTCTGCAGGCTGTCCATGGTTTCGAAGCCCTTCTCGCGGATCGCCCGCAATTTCTCGCCGAGATCCGCAGGCGGCTCTTCGCCTTCCTGGTCCTGCTGGCGCCGCTGCTCGTTGATCATCATCTGGCGCTGCTTGTCATCCCGGAACGCCAGGAGGATGTGACCCGATCCAGTGTTGTAGAGATTGATCTGGGCACCGACGCGGATCGAGATGCCCCAATAGGTCGGCGAATCCTGCTGGGCGATGACGGCGACCGAGCCGCGGTCGTAGATCGCCAGATGGCAGGCCTGCTCGGCCCTGTTGGAGAATTCGCGCATCAGCGGCGTAGCGAAGGACACGAGCCGGCGCACCGGCGCATGATAATGCGCCAGGCCGAAGAGCTTGAGCGTCAGATAGAAGCGGTCGCCATCCTGCCTCTGCACGTAGCCGCGCCGAACGAGGCGATCGAGCATTCGATAGAATTCGTTAGGGCTCTTATTGAGCGCCTTGGCGATTTCCGCCTGCGTCAGGCCGCCATCAATCGTTGCGAGCAGCTCCAATATGTCGAGCCCCTTGTCCAGTGCCGGCGCGCGATAGCGATCACTGTCGTCTTCTACATTCATCAACAGATCCCCTGAACGAAGAAACATAAATCATCATTCATATATGAATGAATGCATTTGACAAGCGTGCGATCTCGGCTTGACGGCCAATGAATAAGATGTTTACTTATAAATTATTGATCCATATTTGGGTCGAGAGGGCAATCGGACAAGGTGTCCGGTTTTTTGGGAGGAATTTCGATGAGGAATTGGAGGGCCGGTCTTGCTGCCGGCATGATGGCATTGCTTGCGGGTACTTCGGTCTTCGCCGCCGATCTGCCTGGCAAGTTTCAGGGCGTGACGATCGACGCCAAGCTTATCGGCGGCCAGCAATATGAGCCGCTTTACGCGCGCATTTCCGAATGGGAGAAGGAAACGGGCGCCAAGGTCAACATCCTGTCCAAGAAGAACCATTTCGAGCTCGACAAGGAAATCAAGTCGGACATGGCCTCGGGCAGCATCTCCTGGTGCGTCGGCTCGAACCATTCGTCCTTCGCGCCTCAATATCCCGACCTCTATACCGACCTCGCTAAGCTGTTGCCGAAGGAAGAGATCGCCCAGTTCGTCGATTCGACGATCGCGGCATCGACCATCGACGGCCGCCTGATCATGCTGCCGCGCGCCCAGTTCGACGTTTCGGCGCTCTATTATCAGAAGAGCCTCTACAACGACGAAGCCAAGAAGACGGCGTTCAAGGCGAAGTACGGTTACGATCTGGCGCCGCCGAAGACCTGGAAGGAAGTGTCCGACCAGGCGATCTTCTTCTCCAATCCGCCGAACTTCTTCGGCACGCAGTTCCCCGGCAAGGAAGAGGCCATCAACGGCCGCTTCTATGAAATGCTGGTCGCCGAAGGCGGCGAATATCTCGACAAGGACGGCAAGCCCGCCTTCAATTCCGAAGCCGGCGTGCGTGCGCTCGACTGGTTCGTGAACATGTACAAGGCCAAGGCCGTTCCCGCCGGTACGACCAACTATCTGTGGGACGATCTCGGCGCGGGCTTTGCTTCCGGCTCGATCGCGCTCGATCTCGACTGGCCGGGCTGGGCGACCTATTTCAACGATCCGAAGTCCTCGAAGGTCGCCGGCAATGTCGGCGTCGTCGTGCAGCCCGTCGGTTCGTCCGGCAAGCACACCGGCTGGTCCGGTCACCACGGCTTCTCGGTGACCGAGGCTTGCGCCCACAAGGATGCGGCTGCTTCGCTCGTCTGGTTCCTGACCAACGACGACTCGCAGAAGCTCGAAGCTGCCAACGGCACGCTGCCGACCCGCAAGGCGGTGTGGGATTGGGACATCCAGCAGGCTGCTTCCGATCCTTATAAGAAGGAAGTGCTGAGCACCTTCCAGGAATCGATGAAATACGCCTTCCCGGTTCCGCGCACGCCGCAATGGATCGAGATTTCCAACGTCGTCTATCCGGAGCTTCAGGCCGCCATCCTCGGTGACAAGACCTCCAAGGAAGCGCTCGACACAGCTGCCCAGAAGGCAACGGATGTCCTGAAGGACGCCGGCTCCCTCTAAGCGAGGCAATCGAAATCCCGCGCTCAAAAGCGCGGGATTTCCGCAATCTGACTTCGAGAATGGCTTTCGACCTGCCCGTAAGGGGCCGGTCTGTCCAGCCGGTTTCGCGCCGGCTTCTCGTCCTCACGCAATCCATTCCACGCAGTCCGGGCCACGCTGCCGAGGAATGCCGACAGGTCCAAGCCATGTTCAAAAAGATATCCCCACCGGTCCTGCTTCTTCTCCCGGCGATCATCGTCCTTGTCGCCGTGGTGCTGTTTCCGCTGCTTCTGTCCTTCTATTCCAGCTTCACGCCGTTTCGTCTGACGCGGCCGGCCACGCTCTTTACCTTCATCGGTCTGCGCAACTATATCCGCATCCTGACCGACCCGGTGTTTCTGGCTGCTTTCGTGCGCACCGTCGTGCTGCTGACGATCGCACTCAATCTGGAAATGCTGCTCGGCCTGGGATTGGCCCTGTTGGTCAACAAGGCGACCCACGGCAAGCGCATCCTGCGCACGCTGATGATGTTCCCGATGATGTTTTCGCCCGTGCTCGTCGGCTTCCAGTTCAAGTTCATGTTCAACGACAATGTCGGCATCATCAACAATGCCCTGCAGTCGCTCGGTATTACCAATGATGCCATCCCCTGGCTGATCGACGGCAATCTGGCGCTGTTTTCAATCATCGTCGCGGAAGTCTGGTCGTCGACCTCGGTCTTCGCCATCCTCATTCTCGCCGGCCTGTTCGCCATGCCTCAGGAGCCGGTGGAGGCTGCCAAGGTCGACGGCTGTACCGGCTGGCAGACCTTCCGCTACGTGACCTGGCCGTTCCTGATGCCCTTTGCCTTCATCGCCATGACGATCCGTTCGCTCGACGTCGCCCGCGCCTATGACATCGTCAAGATCATGACCGATGGCGGGCCGGCGCGGCGCACGGAGCTGATCTGGACGCTGGTCGGGCGCACCGCCTATGCCGACGCGCAGATGGGGCTCGCCAACGCCATGGCCTATGTCTCGATCATCCTTTCGATCGCCTTCACAGTCTATTTCTTCCGTAAGCTGGCTCTTGCCCGCACCCAGATCGGAGCGGAGTGGTAATCATGGATCGCAACGCTCAACAACGCCTGCAGCGCCGTCTGCGCAAAGCCGCCTATCTCGTCGGCCTCTTCATCGCGATGCTCATCATCTGCCTGCCGGGCCTCTGGATCATCATCAGCTCGCTGCGCCCGACGGTGGAGATCATGGCGAAGCCGCCGGTCTGGATCCCGCAGGAGCTTTCGCTGGAAGCCTATCGCTCGATGTTCAGCGGCGTGGGGCAGGGCGGCATTCCCGTCTGGGATTATTTCCGCAATTCGCTGATCATCTCCATCACATCGACGGCCATCGCGCTCGTGATCGGCATGTCCGGTGGCTATGCCTTCGCCCGCTTCCGGTTCCCCGGCAAGTCGGCGGTGTTCTTAGGCCTGATGCTGACACGCTCCGTGCCGGGCGTCGCCCTGTCGCTGCCGCTGTTCATGGTCTATGCCCGGCTTGGCATCATCGACACGCATTTCGGCCTGATCCTCACCTATGTCGCGCTGAACGTGCCCTTCACCATCTGGCTGATCGACGGCTTCTTCCGGCAAGTGCCGAAGGATCTCGCCGAGGCGGCGCAGATCGACGGATGCACGCGCTGGCAGGCTTTCTGGCAGGTGGAATTTCCGCTTGCCGGCCCCGGTATCGCTTCCGCCGGCATCTTCGCCTTCCTCACCTGCTGGAACGAATATGCCTTGGCCTCGCAGCTGACGCGCTCGGTCGATTCGAAGACGCTGCCTGTGGGCTTGCTCGACTATACGTCCGAGTTCACCATCGACTGGCGGGGCATGTGTGCGCTCGCGGTCGTGATGATCATTCCGGCGCTCGCACTCACTTTCATCATTCAGAAGCATCTGGTGTCGGGTCTGACATTCGGTGCGGTCAAAGGTTGATCCTCATGGCTCAGGTTTCTCTCAAAAAACTCGTCAAGCGCTACGGTGCGCTGGAAATCGTCCACGGGATCGATCTCGACATCGCCGATAAGGAATTCATCGCGCTCGTCGGCCCCTCCGGTTGCGGCAAGTCGACGACGCTGCGGATGATCGCCGGCCTCGAGGAAGTCTCCGGCGGCACGATCGAGATCGGTAACACCGTCGTCAATGACCTGCCGCCGCGCGACCGCAACATCTCCATGGTGTTCCAGTCTTATGCGCTCTATCCGCATATGACGGTGCGCGAGAACATGGGCTTCTCTCTGAAGATCGCCAAGCAGCCGCAGACCGAGATCGACCGGCGCGTCAACGAGGCGGCCGCCATTCTCGGCCTGGATGTCCTGATGGACCGCCGCCCGGCGCAGCTTTCCGGCGGCCAGCGCCAGCGCGTCGCGATGGGCCGCGCCATCGTGCGCCAGCCGGAAGTCTTCCTCTTCGACGAGCCGCTGTCGAACCTCGATGCCAAGCTGCGCACGCAGATGCGCACCGAGATCAAGAAGCTGCACGCCAAGGTGCAGTCGACGGTGGTCTATGTCACGCACGACCAGGTCGAGGCGATGACGCTCGCCGACCGTATCGTCATCATGCGCGACGGCTATATCGAGCAGGTCGGCACGCCGGATCAGGTGTTCAAGAAGCCTGCTACGCGCTTCGTTGCCGGCTTCATCGGCTCGCCGCCGATGAACATCGAGGAAGCGACGCTGAAAGCCGGCGAGCTGGTGTTCAAGAATGGCGACCGGCTGCCGTTGCCCGGCCAGTTTGCCGGCAAGGTCAAGGACGGCGAAAAGGTCGCCTTCGGCCTGCGGCCCGATGACATCTTCCCGACCGGCCACGGTCTGCATTCCGGTGCTGAATCGGCGGTACACGAGCTGACGCTGCCTGTCGCCATCACCGAGCCGCTCGGCAATGAAACGCTTGTTTTCGTCGAATTCGCCGGACGCGACTGGGTGTCGCGCATGCTCAATCCGCATGCCCTGAAGAGCGGCGAGCAATTGAAGATGAGCTTCGATTTCAGCCAGGCGCATCTCTTTTCTGTCGAAACCGGCAAGAGCCTGGCAATCTGAGGAGCCGACCCATGGCACGTATCGAGAAAATAGAACTGCGCATGGTCGACCTGCCGCCGAAGGTGAAGCGGACGGATGCGATCCAGAGCTTCGTCAGCCAGGAGACGCCGATCGTCACCATCACGGATTCCGACGGCGCTGTCGGCACCGGCTACAGCTATACGATCGGCACCGGCGGCTCGTCCGTCATGCGGCTGCTATCAGATCATCTGGTGCCGCTACTGCTCGGTGAGGATGCCGATTGCATCGAGGCGATCTGGCACAAACTGGAATTCGCCACCCACGCGACGACCATCGGGCCTATCACCGCACTGGCGCTTGCCGCTGTCGATACGGCGCTGTGGGATCTGCGGGCCAAAAAGCAGGGCCTGCCGCTCTGGAAGCTGGCCGGCGGCGCTAGGGATCGCTGCTCGCTCTATACGACAGAGGGCGGCTGGCTGCATATCGAGAAGGAAGCATTGGTCGAGGATGCCTTGCGGGCGAAGGCCAAGGGTTTTTCCGGTTCGAAAGTGAAGATCGGCAAGCCGCATGGCTCGGAGGATTATGATCGGCTCGCGGCGATGCGCCTGGCGCTCGGCTCCGGCTTCGAGATCATGACCGACTGCAATCAGGGCTTTACCGTCGACGAGGCGATCCGCCGGGCCGCGCGCCTCAAGGAGCTGGATCTCGCCTGGATCGAGGAGCCGCTGCCGGCCGACGATCTCGACGGCCATATTCGGCTGACGCGATCGACGCCGACGCCGATCGCGGTCGGTGAGTCCATGTATTCGATCCGACATTTCCGCGAATATATGCAGAAGGGCGCCTGCTCGATTGTTCAGGTCGATGTTGCCCGCATTGGCGGTATCACGCCCTGGCTCAAGGTGGCGCATGCGGCCGAGGCCTTCGACATTCCCGTTTGCCCGCATTTCCTGATGGAGCTGCATGTCAGCCTCGCCTGCGCGGTGCCGAACGGCAAATATGTCGAATATATCCCGCAGCTCGATGACCTCACCACCAAGGGCATGGAGATCGTCGACGGCATGGCGCTTGCGCCCTCCGAGCCCGGTATCGGCATTGCCTGGGATTGGGAAGCGGTGAAGGCTCGCTCGATCGGCGAATTCACGCGGGAAATACATCGCTGAGGAGGAACTGGCCATGCAACGGATGGGTATGGTGATCGGCCTGGAGCCGGCCAAGGTCGCGGAATACAAGGCGCTACACGCGGCCGTCTGGCCCGAGATCCTGGCGCTGATCTCCGAATGCAACATCACCAACTATTCGATCTTCCTGAAGGAGCCGGAAAACCTGCTCTTCGGCTACTGGGAATATGTCGGCACGGATTTCGAGGCCGACATGCGCAAGATGGCCGCCAGCCCGAAAAACCAGGAATGGTGGTCGGTCTGCATGCCCTGTCAGAAGCCGTTGGAGACCCGCAAGGAGGGTGAGTGGTGGGCCATGATGGAGGAGGTGTTTCATCATGATTAGAGATTGGAATGAAAGGCGCCGCGAAGCGACCACCTCCCCCTTGAGGGGGGAGGTCGCGCGGTACGCGCGGGTGGGGGTGACGCTCGGGATGCACATGTCTACCTTCTTTGCACGAGGAGGGGTCACCCCGCCCCGGACCTTCGGTCCGACCCTCCCCCTCAAGGGGAGGGTGTAATGACCTTCGATCCCAAATCTCTCCGCCAATGGTGGCCCAAACCCGGCAAGCCGCGCCCGATCGTGATCTTCGGTGCCGGCAGTATCGTCGGCGATGCGCATCTGCCGGCTTACAAAAAGGGCGGCTTCCCGGTGGCGGGTCTTTACGACCCGAATGCCGAGAAGGCGGCGGAGCTGGCGGCTCAATGGGGTATCCGCGCCTTTGCCACTGAGGCGGAGGCGTTGGCCGTCGAAGGCGCGATCTTCGATCTCGCGACGCCGCCGGCGGCGCACGCTACGATCCTCTCGAAATTGCCGCGGGGCTCCTTTGCGTTGATCCAGAAGCCGATGGGCAGCGATCTGGCCGGTGCAACCGAGATTCTGCGGGTTTGCCGCGAGCGCGATATCAAGGCGGCCGTCAATTTCCAGCTGCGCTTCGCGCCGATGATGCTGGCGCTTTATGACGCGGTGGAGAAGGGCTATCTCGGCGAGGTCGTCGATTTCGACGCATGGCTCGCGCTTGCGACGCCCTGGGGGCTCTGGCCCTTCCTGAAGGGTCTGCCGCGGATCGAGATCGCCATGCACTCGATACACTACCTCGATTTCATTCGCGGGCTGCTCGGCAATCCGCAGGGCGTGCATGCCAAGACCATTGGCCATCCCAACCACGATGTCGCCCAGACGCGGACGGCAGCGATCCTGGACTATGGCGACAAGGTGCGCTGCATACTCTCGGTCAATCACGACCATGATTTCGGCCGTAAGTACCAGGCCTGCGAGTTCCGTATCGCCGGCACCAAGGGTGCTGCCTATATCAAGCTCGGCGTCAATCTCGACTATCCGCGCGGCGAGCCGGATGAGCTGTGGATCCGTCCCGCCGGTGGCAATGATTGGGTGGAGGTGAAGCTCGAGGGCGCCTGGTTCCCGGATGCCTTCGTCAACCGTATGGCCAACCTGCAGCGCTTCGCCTCAGGCGAGGACAAGGTGCTGATCGGCTCGGTCGAGGATGCCTGGCAGACCATGGCGCTGGTCGAAGCTGCCTATCAGTCGAGCGCCGCTCCGGCGACGCCGATTGCCGAACTTCCGAAGGCTTGAGGAATGTCTGAACAAACCATCTACTTCGAAGACTATGAACTCGGTCATGTCAGGGTGACCACAGGACGGACGATCACCGAGACCGACTTCGTCGTTCATGCCGGCCATACCGGTGATTTCTTTCCGCATCACATGGATGCCGAATTCGCCAAGACCTTGCCTGGTGGCCAGCGTATCGCGCATGGCACGATGATCTTCTCGATCGGCGTCGGCCTCACGGCGTCGCTCATCAACCCCGTTGCCTTTTCCTATGGCTATGACCGGCTCCGCTTCGTCCGTCCCGTGCATATCGGCGATACGATCCGCACGCGTGTCACCATATCGGCGAAGGAGGATGATCCGAAGCGGCCGGCGGCCGGCCGTGTCGTCGAGCGCTGCGAAGTGTTGAACCAGCGCGACGAAGTCGTGCTCGCCGCCGATCATATCCTGATCGTCGAGCGCAAATCGGCTACGGAGAAGGCATGATGGTGAAGCTCACATGATTAAGCTTAGGGGAATGACCTGGTCGCATCCGCGCGGCTACGATCCAATGCTGGCATGCTCGAAGCTCTGGCAGGAAAAGACCGGTGTCGAGATCACCTGGGAGAAGCGGTCGCTGCAGGATTTCGAGACCTTCCCGGTCGAGGAGCTGGCTGCCGCCTACGACCTCATCGTCGTCGATCATCCGCATGTCGGGCAGATCATGCGCGAGAACTGCCTCTTGCCGCTCGACGATGCTGCCCATGCGGACGAGATTGCCGCGATCGCGGCCGGCACGGTCGGCCGCTCCTATCCGAGCTACAACTGGCAGGGTCGGCAATGGGCCTTTCCGATCGATGCGGCAACGCAGGTGCAGGCTTACCGCCCCGACCGCATGAGCGCGCCGGTGAATGATCTTGCCGAGTTCATCACGCTCGCAGCGAAGGGCAAGGCGATCCTGCCGATGCGGCCGCCGCATTCGCTGATGACTTTCATCACGCTTGCAGCCCATCTCGGCACGCCCTGCAGCATCGAGGGACCGGATTTCATCGAGAAGGCGGATGGCGAGGCGGTGCTCGACTGGATGGCACGGATCGTCGCCGCGATGGATGTCCGATGCTACGAGATGGATCCGATCGCCGTGCTCGACCTGATGGGCCAGCCCGATAGCCCATACGATGTGTCTCCGTTCGTCTACGGCTACGTCAACTATTCCTTCGCAGAATTCAGGCCTTCGCCGATCGCCTTCGCCGATATGCCCGTCATCGATGGGCGTGCCCCGAACGGTTCGGCGCTTGGCGGCACAGGCATCGCCGTCTCGGCCCGCACGCAAGCTCCTGAAGAGGCGAAGGCTTTTGCGCGCTGGATCGCGGGCGGGCCGGTACAATCAGGCGTCTATGCCGGCAGCAACGGTCAGCCTGGTCATTCCGACGCCTGGGTCAGCGACACGGTCAATACGCCCGCGCTCGACTTTTACCGCAACACGCGCGCAACGCTGGAGGGCGCTTATGTGCGGCCACGGCACGACGGCTATATGGCATTCCAGAGCGCGGCGTCAGAAGTGATTAGCGATGGACTGCGAGCGGGCGAGCGGCATACAGTCCTCGTCGAAAAGCTCAACCGGCTCTTCGCGCAATCGTTCGAAGGTTAAGGCGAGGCTGCGCCAACTATTTGTTATTGCATGATCTTATCTGACATGCCGCCGGCGATTTTCCGGCTGTTGGAATGGATGAGATCATATTCCCGAGGAAAGGATCAGGATTATGGGTCACGGGTTGGAAGGAAAGAAGGTCGTCATCACGGCGGCGGGGCAGGGCATCGGCCGGGCGACGGCGGAGCGCTTCATTTCGCTCGGCGCGCATGTATACGCCACCGATATCAACGAGCAGACGCTTTCGACGCTGGAAGGCGCCAGCAAGCATGTGCTTGATGTGCTCAACAGCGCAGCGGTCAAGGCTTACGCCAACGAAATCGGCCCCATCGACGTGCTCTTCAATTGCGCCGGCTTCGTGCATGCCGGCACGATCCTCGACTGCGAGGAGAAGGACTGGGATTTCTCCTTCAACCTCAACGCCAAGGCGATGTACACGACCTGCCGTACCTTCCTGCCGGGCATGCTTGAGAAGGGCAAGGGCTCGATCGTCAACATGGCTTCGGTCGCTTCCAGCGTGAAGGGCGTGCCCAACCGCTTCGCCTATTGCGCCTCGAAGGCCGCCGTCATCGGGCTTACCAAGTCGATCGCCGCCGATTTCGTCTCCAAGGGCATCCGCGCCAACGCCATATGCCCGGGCACGGTCGACAGCCCCTCGCTGCATGAGCGGCTGCGGGCAACGGGCGACTACGACAAGGCGATGAAGGATTTCATTGCCCGCCAGCCGATGGGCCGGATTGCCAACGCCGAAGAGATCGCCGCTCTGGTGACTTACCTGGCAGGCGATGAGGCGGGCTTCACGACAGGCCAGATTCACGTCGTCGACGGCGGCTGGACCGGCTGAACCCTTCCTTTGACGGATAGGGGGCTTCGTATTGCGGGGCCTCCTTTTATTTGCCACTCTCGTCAGCGAATCGGTTCTGCAAGACGATTTTCGATTGGGAGAACGGCATGGATTCGAACGGACTGTTGCATCGTTCCAGGAGTCTTGTGCTGTTGCGCAAGCATCAAGTGATCCTGATTGCCGTGCTTGCCGGCGTCGCGGTTTTTCTGCTGCTGACGTCGAGGGATCTCGATACGAGCAACCTGCTCATCGCCTGGGATACGACTGCCGTCGTCTATATTCTTTACAGCCTCTACCGAATGCTGACGGCCGATGTGCAGCGTATCCGCAAGCGCTCCGCCGATCTCGATTTTTCGGATGCGCTGTTGTTGTTCCTGTCGGTCGGCGCGGCGGTCGCCAGCATCGGCGGCATCGTGCTGGATCTGATTGGCGTGAAGGATGCGTCGCCGGAGGTGGCATTTTTACGTGTCATGATGGCGATCGTGACGATCCTGATCTCATGGACATTTCTGCACACCTTGTTCACCACCCATTATGCGCATCGTTTCTACGGCAGCCCGGGCAAGGGGCAGGGGCTCAAGTTTGCCGAGCCGGTGGAAGAGCCGATCTATTGGGATTTTCTCTATTTTTCCTTCACCATCGGCGTTGCCGCGCAGACCGCCGATATCGGCGTTTCCACCGTTGGAATGCGTAAGCTGGTGCTTCTTCATGCCATCCTGTCGTTCCTGTTCAATACGACGATCCTGGCGCTCGCCATAAATGTAGGGGCGAGCCTGATCTAGGCCCGCCCCTTCGACAATGGCGGCTTATATCATCAGACCACGGCGTTGCCGGCCATAACAGCCAGAACCAGGAACACCAGGAAGATGATCAGGAAGATGGCGAAGAGGACGCGCGCGATGGTTGCGGTCGCCGCCGACACGCCGGAAAAGCCGAAAAAGCCGCTAATCAGCGAAACTACAAAGAATATAAGTGCCCACTTCAGCATGGTGAATCTCCTCTGCGTTGCACTCCTTAAAGACGCAGAAGGGCGGTAAATTGTTCCGAAGCCGTTTCGATTAATGGGGTGTTGTCGTCTTTCGCGGGAGTTGCGGAGAGTGCGGCACCCCCCTCTGTCACTATCGTGACATCTCCCCCACAAGGGGGGAGATTGGTAACCCGCAGCACTACCATCGCCCCAAACAAATATTGAGGCTGCAGAAATCAAGCCTACCGTCTCAAAAGCGATTGCGGCGTTCTCCCAACGATCTCCCCCCTTGTGGGGGAGATGTCACGAAGTGACAGAGGGGGGTACAGCGTTGCCCCAAACTCGAGAAAGCAGGCTTCATCGATAGCCACATCTCACCCATGATTGATCATCACATGTCGGACGGCGGTGTAGTCTTCGATAGCGTAGACTGACATATCCTTGCCATAGCCTGATTGCTTCAGGCCACCATGCGGCATTTCGTTGACCAGCATGAAGTGGGTGTTGATCCAGGTGCAGCCATATTGCAGGCGGGCGGCGGTCTGCATGCCGCGGCTGATGTCCTTGGTCCAGACGGAGGAGGCAAGGCCGTAGTCGCTGTCATTGGCCCAGGTGACGGCGTCGTCCGGATTGGTGAAGCGCGTGACGGAGACGACGGGGCCGAAGACTTCGCGGCGGACAATCTCGTCATCCTGCGTCGCGCCGGCAACCACTGTCGGGGCGTAGAAGAAGCCGCGCTCGCCGGAGGTCTTGCCGCCGGTGGTGATCTCCATGTGCTTGTGTTCGGCGGCGCGGGTGACGAAGCTTTCGACGCGGTCGCGCTGGCGCTTGGAGATCAGCGGTCCGATTTCGTTTTCCGTGTCGTCGGCGAGGTTGAACTTGATGCTGGAGACGGCGGAGGTCAGGTCGGCGACGAAATTGTCGTAGACCTTGGCGTCTGCATAGATGCGGCAGGCGGCGGTGCAGTCCTGGCCGGCATTGTAGTAGCCGAAGGTCCGGATGCCGGCGACGACGGCGTCGATATCGGCATCGTCGAAGATGATGACCGGAGCCTTGCCGCCGAGTTCGAGATGGGTGCGCTTCACGGTCTTTGCGGCGGCGGCAAGCACCTTCTTGCCGGTGGCGACATCGCCGGTGATGGAGACCATGCCGATCTTCGGATGGTTGATCAGTGCATTGCCGACGCTCTCGCCGCGGCCGAGAATGACGTTGACGACGCCCTCGGGCAGTATATCCGCAAGCAGCTTCGCCATCTTCAGCGCCGTCAGCGGCGTCTGCTCGGAGGGCTTGAAGACCACGGTGTTGCCGCCGGCAATTGCCGGTGCCAGCTTCCAGGCCATCATCATCAGCGGGTAGTTCCAGGGCGCGATCGAGCCGACGATGCCGATCGGGTCGCGGCGGATCATCGAGGTGTGGCCGGGCAGGTATTCGCCGGCGACCGGGCCATGCAGGTTGCGCACCGCGCCGGCGAAGAAGCGGTAGCAATCGACGATGGCGGGGATTTCGTCATTGAGGACGGCATTGATCGGCTTGCCGCAGTTGAGTGCTTCCAAGGCAGCGAAGCCTTCGGCATCCCTCTCGATGGCGTCGGCGATCTTGAGGAGATAGGCCGAACGCTGGCTCGGCGTCGTCTGCGACCAGCTTGTAAAGGCCTTTTCCGCGGCATCCACGGCGGCGTCGATCTGGCCGAGGGAGGCCTCCGGCAGTTCGAGCACGGTCTCGCCCGTCTTCGGGTTGAGGACACGCTCTTCCGTTTCCGTGCCGGCTTCGAAGCGGGAGCCGATCAGCATCTGGGTATCCATATTTATCTCCCTTTCATTTGCCGCCGCCGGCGATCTGGTCGCCGTCGCGGGTAAGATAGTAGGCTGCCAGGATCGGCAGGAAGGTGACAAGCACGACGACCATGGCGACGACGTTGGTAACGGGTCGCTGGCGCGGGCGGATGAGTTCCTCCAACATCCAGATCGGCAGGGTCATCTGCTGGCCGCCGGTGAAGGTGGTGACGATGACTTCATCGAAGGACAGCGCGAAGGCAAGCATGCCACCGGCGAGCAGCGCCGTGCCGATGTTCGGCAAGATGATGTGCCTGAAAGTCTGAAAGCCGTCGGCGCCGAGATCCATCGAGGCCTCGATCAGCGAGCCGGAGGTGCGGCGGAAGCGGGCGACGGCATTGTTATAGACAACGACGACGCAGAAGGTCGCATGGCCGAGGACGATGGTCCAGACTGAGAAGGGAATATCGAACAGGCTGAAGGCGGAACGCAGCGCAATGCCGGTGATGATGCCGGGAAGCGCGATCGGCAGGATGACCAGCAGCGAGATCGCCTCGCGGCCGAAGAACTTGGTCTGGCTGACTGCGGCGGCGCAAAGCGTACCGAGCACCAGGGCAATGGCGGTCGCGATGGTCGCCACCTGTACCGAGAGCGCCAGGGATGACCAGATGTCAGGCCGGTTCCAGGCGATGCCGAACCATTGCAGCGTGAAGCCGGGTGGTGGCCACTGATAGCTCTTCTCCTCCGTCGTGAAGGCATAGACGAAGATCAGGAGGATCGGCAGGTGCAGGAAAAGCAGGCCGGCGGCGGCGGCTGTCTTTAGAGATAGGGAGGCGCGTTGGCCGCGATCAGAGCGCATCGAAAGCTCCCTGTTTCTTGGCAATCCAGAGATAGATAGCCATGATGACGATCGGTACAACGGAGAAGGCGGCGGCAAGCGGCACGTTACCGGCCGTGCCCTGCTGCGCATAGACGGCCTGGCCGATGAAGAGGCGCGAGGAGCCGATGATTTGGGGGATGATGTAGTCGCCCAATGTCAGCGAGAAGGTGAAGATCGAGCCGGCGACGATGCCGGGGAGTGCCAGCGGCAGCAGCACGGTGCGGAAGGTCTGGTTCGGCGTGGCACCGAGATCGGACGAGGCCTCGAGCAGATTGGTCGGCACGCGCTCGAGAGCGGCCTGCGTCGGCAGGATCATATAGGGCAGCCAGATATAGACGAAGACTAGGAAGGTGCCGATATAGCTTACCGACAGGGAGTTGCCGCCGACGATGGGCAAAGCGAGCACGCTGTCCAGCAGCCAGCTGAGGTGTAGCTTGTCGAAGATCCAGGTGAGGATGCCTTCCTTGGCGAGGATCAGCTTCCAGGCGTAGACCTTCACCAGATAGCTCGACCACAAAGGCAGCATGACGCCGAGATAGAACAGCGCCTTCCATTTGCCCTGCGCATAACGGGCCGCGTAATAGGCGATCGGGAAGGCGACGAAGGCGGAGGCTAACGTGACGAGGGCGGCCATGACCACCGTGCGGACGATGATATCGAAATTGGCTGAATTCAGCAGCTGCGCGTAGGTCGAGAGCGTGAATTCGTAGTTCACCATCCCCGAGAAGTCGTCGATCGAGAAGAAGCTCTGCAGCAGCAGCGCGATGAGCGAGCCGATATAGATGACGCCGAGCCAGAGCAGCGGCGGTGTCAGCATGAGGAACAGCAGCAGTCGCGGACGGCGCCAGAAGAGATCCGAGAGACGGCCGAAGAAACCGCCGCGGCTCGGCAGGATCGAGGCCGGCGTTTGCGCCGAGGCGGGGAAGGCGGCGGCGTTCATGCGGCGTCATCCATGTAGTGCACGTCCGCCGGCAGCCAGGCGAGGCGGACGGAAGTGCCGGTATCCGGCGTCGGCTGGCCGGCGGGCACGGTTACATGCAGGTGCGCGCCATTTGCCTCCACCGAGAGGCGGGTAGCAGCACCGAGAAAACTCATCGCTTTCACGGTCGCTGCCACACCGCTCTCCTCAGTCAACCGAATTGCTTCGGGGCGCAGGCTCGCCCAACGCCGCTCGCCGCCGAGCGACGACATCATCTCCGGGGCAATGACGTTGGAAGAACCGACGAAATCGGCAACGAAGCGGGTCTTTGGCCGCTGATAGATGTCGTGGGGGGTGCCCTGCTGCACGATGCGGCCATCATTGAAGACGGCGACGCGGTCGGCCATCGAAAGCGCTTCGCCCT
The DNA here is from genome assembly GCF_016901135.1 of Martinezella lusitana. Lineage (GTDB taxonomy): Bacteria > Pseudomonadota > Alphaproteobacteria > Rhizobiales > Rhizobiaceae > Rhizobium > Rhizobium lusitanum_D. The sequence goes on from NZ_JAFEVL010000061.1 coordinate 119,369, forward strand.
GATCGTGGGTGACGAAGACGAAGGTGATGCCGAGCGCCCGCTGCAGGCCCTTCAGCTCCTCCTGCATCTGTTCGCGCAATTTCAGGTCCAGCGCGCCGAGCGGCTCGTCGAGAAGAAGGACTTTCGGCTTGTTGACGAGGGCGCGGGCGAGCGCCACGCGCTGGCGCTGGCCGCCGGAGAGCTGGCCGGGGCGGCGGGCGCCATAGCCCGGCAGCTTCACCAGTTCCAGCGCCTGTTTGGCGGCGCGCAACCTCTCGGCCTTGCCCACACCCTTGACCATCAGCCCGTAGGCGACATTGTCGAGAATATTCAGATGCGGAAACAGGGCATAGTCCTGGAAGACCGTGTTGACGTTGCGCCTGTAGGGCGGCACGCCTTCGGTGGTCTCGCCGAAGATCTCGATATGGCCGCCTGTGGGTTGCTCGAAGCCGGCGATCAGCCTGAGGCAGGTGGTCTTGCCGGAACCGGAAGGGCCGAGCATGGCGAAGAACTCGCCGGACGCGATCTCCAGATCGACGCGATCCACAGCGCGGACCTGGCCGAAATAGCGCGACACCTGCTGGAAACGAACGGCGGTCATTGGTTTCTCCCCAAAATGGTTATCTCTTGCGCCGGTTGGATGCGCGAAAGGCGCTTGGCGGAGACACTTTTCCTTCTCCCCAGCGGGGAGAAGGTGGCCCGAATGGTCGGATGAGGGGGTCGTGCGGCATAGGCTGTCCTTCGCTTATTGCTCAGGACGTTCGTCGCTACGCTCCTCGCCCCCTCATCTGCCCTGACGGGCATCTTCTCCCCGCTGGGGAGAAGAGGTAGTGCTACCGCCCGCCGATTACGCCGATATAGTCGGAAACCCAGCGATGATAGGGCACGCATTCGCTCTGCGTGCTGCATTTCGCGACCGGGGTTTTCCAGAACTTGATCTTGTCGAAGTGATCGTAGCCATTCGTGGCGCAACCACTGTCGGTCAGCAGTTCATTGCCCTTGCACGCTGCCGGAACCGAGGGTACGGCGCCGAACCAGGCGGCCGCGTCGCCCTGGACCTTGGCCTGGAGCGAATGTTCCATCCACATATAGGCGCAGTTCGGATGTTCGCTGTCGGCATGCAGCATGGTGGTGTCGGCCCAGCCCGTCGTTCCCTCATCCGGGAAGGTCGAGGCGATCTTCTGCTTGTCGGCCTGCAGCAGGTTTACCTGGAACGGCCAGGAGCCGGAGGCGACGACGCCTTCGTTCTTGAAGTCGTCAGTCTGGATCATCGCGTCATGCCAGTAGCGGCTGACGAGCTTGCGCTGGCCGCGCAGCAGGTCGAGGGCGGCCTTGTATTGGTCTTCGTTGAGCTCGTACGGGTCCTTGATGCCAAGCTCGGGCTTGTGGGCCATGAGATAGAGGGCGGCATCGGCGATATAGATCGGGCCGTCATAGGCCTGGACGCGGCCCTTGTTGGACTTGCCGTCGGGAAGGGTGGTTTCTTCGAAAACGACATTCCAGCTCTTCGGCGCCTCACCCTTGAAGGCGTCGGTGTTGTACATCAGCACGTTCGGCCCCCAGAGATAGGGAACGCCGTAATGGACGCCGTTTACCGTGTTCCAGGGCGCATTCTTCAGGCGGTCGTCGAGGGTCTTCCAGCTCGGGATCAGGTCGGTGTTGATCGGCTGGACGCGCTTGCCGGCAACGAGCCGCAGCGATGCGTCACCGGAAGCCGTCACAAGGTCGAAGCCACCTTCGTTCATCAAGGCGACCATTTCGTCCGAGGTGGCTGCGGTCTTGACGCTGACCTTGCAGCCCGTTTCCTTCTCGAAGCCGGTGACCCAGTCGTAATTCTTGTCGCTTTCGCCACGCTCGATATAGCCGGCCCAGGCAACGATGCTGACGGCGCCTTCGCCCTTGCCGAGCGTCTTCAGCGGCTCGGCGGCGATGACCTGCGTGGCGAAACTTAAGCATGCGAGCGCAGCAGTGCATGATTTCAGCAGATGCTTCATCGGAGTCTCCCGGTTTTTGAGCCAATTGCTATTGGAGCCAGCGTCTGGCGTTTTGTTCCCGGAGAAAAAGGTGACGCTATTTTGCCGTATTCGCAAATTCATTTATCAGAAAGCCGATATCGGAATTTCCGATTGCTCCGCCCGTGGCCATACGTGAGGGGGGAATATGGCCTGCGTGAGAGGCGATAGCGCTCAAGAGGCACCAAGTTAAAGCATCGGCGATGCTAGTTGCGGTCGAAGACTTCAGACCGCAAATGTCCAGCCTTCATAAGGTGTTGCAGGGTATAGGACACTGAAAGTGCATCGTCGAGCGCGTCATGACCCTGTAAATGCGGATGTTCCACGCCATAGTAGTCGGCAAGCTTGTTGCTCGGCGTCTTCGCCAAATCTTCGATCGGCATTCCCGCCGCGATCAGCAGCTTGACGGCATTGTCGAACCGGTGGGCGGGAATTGGAGGCTGAATTCCGGCGACATAGCAACTGATCGCGATCATGTTCAGTTCGTCCTTGCCCCAGGACCAGAAGCGCGCGCCGTCCGAGAAGCCGTCAACGCCGGCAAGCGCATCCTGCAAGCTCATTCCTTCAATCTTGATATTCTCTTCGGTAATGCCGGTCAGTGTGGTGAAGAACGGGTCGAGCGTATATAGGTTGCCAAATCTGTCGATAGGGCGAACATAGGCCTTATAGGTGCTCAGAATGGGGAAATCGCCTTCCAGCCCCAGCTTGACGGCGCCGATCTCAGCGATAACCGGATCGGGATCATGGGCCGCGCACCAGAATCGGCGTTGCGAGCCTTCAAGACAAAGAAATTCGCAGTCGAAAATGATTGCGGTCTTCATAATCGATCCTCCACTCCTTGGTGCCTGTGGAATAGCTCCCTGCTATCGCTGTCGTCCCGACCGCATGCTTTCGGCGACGCCGACGAAGTCGCGGGCGGCCTGCGGCAGGCTTGATCCCTTGCGCCAGACCATGCCGACCTGCACGACCGGCAGTGAGCCGGAGACGTCGCGGCTCTCGATGCGATCGCCTTCCAGCGACCAGGGGCGATAGACGAGATCCGGCAGCAGCGCCACGCCGGCGCCTGTTGCAACGAGGCTGCGCACCGCCTCGACCGAGCGCGTGCGGAAGGCGACATGCGGGCGGGCGCCGAGTGCGGACAGCAACTTGCCGGTGTTCTCCTCGATTTCGTCTATGGTCAGCATGATCAGCGGCTCGCGGGTGATATCGGCAACGCTGATGATGTCTGCGGAAACGAGGGGATGGCCCATGGGCAACCAGAGGCGGTAGGGCGACGTTTCGAGGATTTCGGCCTGCAGGGCCATGCGGTCGCGCAGGTTGGAAATGACCATGACGGCGACGTCGAGCTCGCCGCCAACCAGAAGATGTTCCAGGTAACCGCCATTGTCCTCGATGGCGCTGACTTCGACGCCGGGGCAGGCACGACGGTAGCGCGCCAGAAGATCCGACAGGACATAACCGGCGACAAGCGAGGTCACCCCGATGTTCAGCGTGCCGCCGGCCGCGTTCTGCTGGCCTGAAAAGCTCGTGCGGGCGTCGGAAACGGTGGCGAGAATCTTCGTGGCGTGGCGCAGGAACTGATGGCCGTTATGGGTAATGGACAGCCCGCGCGGATGCCGGTCGAACAGCTCGACTCCGAGGTCGCCTTCCAGCTCCTTCAGGGCCTCAGTGACGGAGGATTGCGAGATCGACAGGTTCTGCGCGGCGCGGGTGATCGAGCCCTGTTCCGCCACGGCGACAAAGTATTGCAGCTGTCTCAAGGTGAACGCCATGTTGCCGTTAGAGCATGTGCGCGGCATTGAAGGCAAGCGCTGCCATCGCTGTGAAAGTTCGGACCTTTTTTGGTGACGATGCCGTCAGAGTTGCAAGTTTCGCTTCTGCTTTAAGTATTCCGAAACGCGATATCCCTAACGTGAGGGTTGATCATCTTTGTTGTCTTGGAGCGGTCTATGCGGGAGCAGTTGGCGTGAGCGCCTTACTGCACATTTTCCGGATTCCCCGGAAGTTTGTCGTCATGATCGGCGGAGTGGCCTTCCTCGTAGGCTCCTCCGGCGTTTTGGCGCTTTATATCGGCAAGGACAGGCTGCTCGGTTTCGCGTCCGCTTCCCCCAACGGGCTGCAGTGCACCGACGTCAATCTCGTTACCATCCGCAAGGAAAATCGCTTCTGGGTGCGTAAATATATCCGCACCGATCCGACCGATGGCTTGACCCGGGTGAGAACGGCGCTGCGCGTCGCTAAGGCCGTGTACCAGGAGCAAAAGCCCGATCTCGTTCAGGTTGTGGTCCTCGACAAGAATGGGCCGTCGCTGCGCTCCGACATACGCGGCCGGGCGCTCGGTGCCGATGTCGTCTATGTCCCGCATCCCGACAAACTTACCGATGGCAGTGTCGAGGAGCCGGTCACAGCACGTTATTACAATGGCGGCGCGAGCAACGCTGGCTTGTTTTACGGCGAACAGATCACCATGCCGGTCGAGGATATCGATGCAGCACTGGCCGGATTGAAGGACTACAGCGATTGCGACAACGCGCTGGCGGCCGACGCCGGCGGCAGCGCCAAGAAGGACAAGCTCAAGGCAGCAATCGCCGCCGAAGAAAAGGCGGCTGCCAAGACGGAACAGCGGGATGCGAAGCCGGCCCCTCCGGAGCCGAAGTCGACCGGCAACGTGCAGCCCGGATATGACAAGAATGGCGAATTCATCGGCGCCGATGCCAGCGACAAGGAAAAGAGCCCCTCACCGGGGCTCGATCCAACCATGACGGGTGCAGCCGACCGACGCTCGCCGGTAACGAACTAATCCAAGCTAGCTTCGCGCTCTCGGGCGGGAAGGCAATAGCCTCAATCCACCAGATGCTTCTCGCCGATAGCTTGGTAAAGCGCAAAGAGCGCCTCGTGCACTTCGCCGGCAAGACGGTAGAAATCGGGATCCGCCACGATGGCGGGGTGTTGCAGCAAATGATCGTCGGTCATGTCGAGCATGAGCGATGTCGTGTGCATCGCCTCGTGGCAGCCGAAAGTTCCCGGCGCGTATTGCGATAGATCGATATCGCCGATCTCCGCAAGATCGGCCAGCCGCTGCTGCTCGCTGTCGGCATCCGGGGCCAATGTCTCTTTCTCGGTCATGGTTCACACCTTTGATTTTCGGAGGGCGAAACTATCTCAATCCGCCTTGGCGCGCCGCGCCGGGAAGAGGATGATGTCGCGGATCGACGGCGAGTTGGTCAGCAGCATGATCAGGCGATCGACGCCGATGCCGAGACCGCCGGCAGGCGGCATGCCCTGGTCGATGGCGTCGAGGAATTCCTCGTCCAGTTCCTTCTGCTTTTCGCCGCGCGCATGCGCCTGCTCGAGCTGCTCGACCATGCGGGCGCGCTGCTCTTCCGGATCGTTGAGTTCCGAGAAGGCGTTGCCGAGTTCCCAGGCGTTGCAATAGGTTTCGAAGCGCTCGACGAGGCGCGGCTCGCCCGGCACTTCCTTGGCGAAGGGCGAGATGTCCTTCGGGAAATGCGTGACATGTGCCGGCTGGATCAGCGTGCCCTCGACCTTTTCTTCGAAGATGAAGGCGAGGCATTCGCCCCAGGTCGCGTCTTTCTCGACGGTAAAGCCGGCGGCCTTGGAGGCGGCGCGGGCTTCTTCATCGGTCTTGATCGCCAGGAAGTCGATGCCGGTCGCCTCCTTGACGGCATCGGGCATCGGTACGCGACGGAACGGACCCTTGAAGGAGATCTGCTTGTCGCCGAAGGCGAATTCGGTGCTGCCGTGGATCGACATGGCGAGCGTCGAGAACAGCCGCTCGACGAGGTCCATGATGTCCTCGTAGTCGGCGTAAGCCCAGTAGCACTCCATCATGGTGAATTCTGGATTGTGCCGGGTGGAGACGCCTTCGTTGCGGAAGTTGCGGTTGATTTCGAAGACCTTGTCGGTGAGGCCCGAAACCAGCGTGCGCTTCAGGAACAGTTCCGGCGCGATGCGCAGGTACATGTCTAGCTTCAGCGTGTTGTGATGCGTCTTGAACGGCTCGGCGGTGGCGCCGCCATAGACCGAATGCAGCATCGGCGTCTCGACTTCCATGAAGCCGTCATTTTCCATGAAGCGGCGGATGCCGGAGACGATGCGACTGCGCTGCTGGAAGCGGAGCTTCGATTCCTCGTTGGTCATGATGTCGAGATGGCGCTTGCGATAGCGCAGCTCGATATCGGAAAGCCCGTGCCACTTTTCGGGCATCGGCAGCAGCGACTTGGTCAGCATGGTGATCTGCTGCGCATTGATCGTCAGCTCGCCGCGCTTGGTGCGGCGGACGACGCCGGTAACACCGATGATGTCGCCGATGTCGATCATCGGCAATAGGGCGCGGGCCTCTTCACCGGTCACGTCCTTGTGGCTGAAGATCTGGATCTTGGCCGAGGCGTCATGGATGTCCATGAACATGCCGGAATTGCGCGAGGAATAGACGCGGCCGGCGACGGTGACGACGTCGGCGGTTTCCGTATCCGGCTCCAGGCCCTCGTATTTCGCTGCCAGTTCGGCATTGGTCAGCGTCCGGTGGAAATGCGCCGGATAGACGTCGCCGATCTGCTCGCGCAGCAGCTTCAGCTTCTGCGCGCGAACTTCCGTTGCGTCGGAGGAGAGGGTGGCGGTTTCGGTTTTGTCGTTCATGGTTCTACGTCCGGTTCAGTTCTTCGGGCCGACGAGGGTCGCAACGGTCTGGGCGGCAAGTTTCAGCCGCTGGCGCACGACGGAACGGCCGAGGATCGCCATGCTATCGAAAAGCGGTAGGGAACGCGAGGAGCCCGAGACGGCGACGAAGAGCGGCGCGACGATGACCTTCAGCTTCTTGCCCATGCGGTCGGCGATGGCGCGCAGTTCCGCCTCGATCGTCTCGACATTCCATTCGAGGATCTTTTCGAGGTCCGGCTGCACCGTGTTCAGGATTTCCAGAAGCTCTTCCGGCGTCGACTTGATCCTGGCGAAAGCGGAGGGATCGAGGTTGAGGTCGGACTTGAAGAGGAAGCCGGCGAGGTCGGGCAGTTCACCGAGCTTGGTGATGCGCGACTGCGACAGCTTCAGGCCTTCCTTCAGGCGGTCGTTTTCCATCGCCCAAGTCAGCACCCGGTGCTGGAATTCTTCTTCCGACAGCTTTTCGCGGATCCAGCGGCCATTCAGCCAGTCGAGCTTCTGGATATCGAAGATCGCGCCGGCCTTGGAAAGGTTCTCCGGGTCGAATTTTTCGGCGAGCTCGTCCATGGTCAACAGCTCGTCGCCTTCGGCGATCTGGATGAAGAACAGACCAAGGAAGTTCATCAGCGCTTCGGGGATATAGCCGAGGGCCGTGTAATAAGAGATCGACGTCGGGTTCTTGCGCTTCGACAGCTTTGACTTGTCGGCGTTGCGCATCAGCGACAGGTGCATGAAGACCGGCGGTTCGAGGCCGAGATAGCGGTAGATCAGGATGTGCTTCGGCACCGAGGCGAGCCATTCCTCGCCGCGCGCCACATGGGTGATCTTCATCAGATGGTCGTCGACGACGTTGGCCATGTGATAGGTCGGCATGCCGTCGGCCTTCAAAAGAACCTGCATGTCGACCGCATCCCACGGGATTTCGACATCGCCATAGACGCCGTCATGGAACTTGCAGGTGCCTTCGGTTGGGATCTTCATGCGCACGACATGCGGCTCGCCGGCGGCAACGCGCGACGAGACTTCCTCGGCAGTCAGGTTCAAACAGAGCCCGTCATACTTCGGCGGCAGGCCGGCGGCGCGCTGGCCCTCGCGCATCTTTTCCAGGCGTTCCGGCGTGCAGAAGCAGCGGAAGCCGTGGCCGGCGTCAACGATCTTCTCGACGTAAGGCTTGTAGAGGTCCTTGCGGTCGCTCTGGCGATAGGGGCCGTAGGGGCCGCCGACATCGGGACCCTCCGACCATTTCAGGCCGCACCATTTCAGCGCGTCGAGCACCTTGGTCTCGAATTCCGGAGTGGAGCGGGTCGCGTCTGTATCCTCGATGCGCAGGATGAACTCGCCGCCATGTTTCTTGGCGAAGAGATAGTTGAACAGCGCGATATAGGCGGTGCCGACATGCGGTTCGCCTGTCGGAGAGGGTGCGATGCGGACGCGAACGCCTGATGTGGTCATTTTGTTTGCCCGTCATAAAAGGCCGGGCCGCGCTCGGGACAAGCGCTGTCCAGCCGAAGATGTGTATCTGGATCAGGAAACCGGCCGGAAAAGGGCGTCTTGCCGCTTCAATCCCGCGTTTTCCGTATGGCTGGCCTTAGGCCATATTCAATGGATGACGTCAAGGGAAACTGCGCCGCAAGATCGACCGGGTAATATGCTACGGACAGTGCGGCGCAACGATTCGAGCCGACCTATCAAAGTCATGATGCCTCTTTACCCTTCGTAAGGCTATCGGGATGAAAGCGGGTCGCTCTCCGAATTTTATTTGCAATTTTTGCGGCAGTGGCGGAATAGGTCTTCAATCAATCACCGCGAGGAAACAATGAAGAGATTGGTTTTGAGCTTCATAATGGCGGCTACCATGCTCGGTTCCGCCGCAGCCCAATCAACCATTACGCGCGATAGCTCAGCGCAGCTGATCGAGTCCTACCGCGCCTATATCGGTAATGACGACCTATACAATTCGAAGGGGGAACGTCTGACGCTGCCCTGGCAGATCATCCGTCAGGATCGCGCGAACTATCACGCCTATCGCCGCCGCGACCGTGGCGACCAGGGCGACAGCTTCTTCTCGCTGCCATCAAACCGCCAGCGGCTGGAAGCCATGCTCGCAAGCGGCAACATCGCCGATGATGCCGCGAACTTCATCGTCCGCGGCAATGTCTGGGTCAAGGTCGATATCTACGGGCGCGGCGACACCGGCGAATGGGTCGACGTCCACGTTCAGGAATGAACGCCGCACCCGTTTCGGGGTGCGGGTCTTGTCCTCAATGGCCGCCGGAGGCTCTTTTCCGGCGGTTTCTGGCCAGCATGTTGAGCACCTCCACGAGAGCGGAGAAGGCCATGGCCGCATAGATATAGCCCTTCGGCACGTGCACACCCATGCCTTCGGCGATCAGCGTCGTGCCGATCATCAGCAGGAAGGCCAGCGCCAGCATGACGATGCTCGGGTTCTTCTCGATGAAGTTGGCGAGCGGGCTGGCGGCCACCAGCATGACGGTGACGGCGGCGATCACGGCGATGAACATGATCGGCAGATGCGGCGTCATGCCGACGGCGGTGATGATGCTGTCGATCGAGAAGACCAGGTCGAGCAGCAGGATCTGGCCAATGGCGGAGGCGAAGGTCGATGTCGTCGACTTGGCGATGAAATCCTCGCCCTGTTCCTGAGGATCGACGTTGTGATGGATCTCCTTCGTCGCCTTCCAGACCAGGAAGAGGCCGCCGCCGATGAGGATCATGTCCTTCCAGGAGAAGCCCTGACCGAAGATCTCGAAGACGGGCGTCGTCAGCTGGACGATCCAGGCGACCGTGCCGAGCAGGGCGAGACGCATGCCAAGGGCAAGGCCGATACCGATCTTGCGCGCCCTGTCGCGGTGTTCCGCCGGCAGCTTGTTGGTCAGGATCGAGATGAAGATGAGGTTGTCGATGCCAAGCACCACCTCCATGACCACGAGCGTGACGAGTGCTACCCACGCGCTCGGATTCTGCACCAGCCCAACAATATCCATAAGCAATTTCCCCTTTGGTCAGCATTTGCCGATGCTGACCCCCAGCTCCGGCCTGTCAAGAATGGCCGTAATGTAAGGAGCGCCGCCGTCCGTACAAGACAAGCGCCGCCGTCATTTTCATGGCAGCGGGCGCATTCTATGCCTTCAGCGGGATCCATATCTCGGTCACGCCCATGCCGGTACGCGGATCGAAACGATCGTCATAGCGTTCCATCATGTCGGGGATACCGCCATGCTGGTGGCCCGATTGCGGAAGCCATTCGCCGAAGATCTGATGCACGGTGGCGGAAATGCCTGATATGTGGCCGCGATGGGTGAAGACGGCATAGCGCTGCTGCGGCAGTCTTGTCGTCGTGAACCCTTCGGGCAGGTCGTCGGTGCCGGTGACCTCGGCGGCGGACATATAGCGGAAGCTTTCGGTTTCGCCTTCGGCCTGGGTGCAGACGCCGTAGGCGACATTGCCGACCTGACCGGGGATATGGCCGAAATGCTGGTTGAATTTCTGCCAGAGCGAGGGGATCGCCTGCGTGGCTTCATAGGCATAGGTTTCCGCAAGGCCGGCAAGCAGCATTGCGGGGCGGGTCTCGAAGCGCGGGGCATCGAGCTTGGGAAGGCGGGTGTCGTCCATTCTGATCGGCTCCTGTAGAGCGAGGTTGCGAACGTGCCCCTGCTTGCGCAGGCTTTCCGGCGTCACGCCGAATTGCTCGCGGAAGGCACGGGTGAAAGCCTCGTGCGAGCCGTAGCCGGCATCGAGGGCAACCTGGAGAATGGTGGAGGAGCCGTCGATCAGGGCGAGAGCTGCCCCGCTGAGGCGGCGGCTTCTGATATAGCCGCTGATCGAATGGCCAGTCGTCATGCCGAAGACGCGCGACAGATGATAGCGCGACAGCCCGGCTGTTTCGGCGATCTCGTCCAACGAGATGTCGGATGCAAAATGGCTTTCGATAAACCATATCGCTCTTCCGATCGCGCTCATGCTTAACTCCCCTGGTTGCCGGACCAGTCATAGGCGCCCGGCGGCCGCGACGCTTGATCGCCATTGCGGAGTTGGGGGCGCCTCCGCTTGCTGGCAGCTGGGAAGATTGTCAGTCTTGATCCCGGCGATTGGGGCCATAAGCGGCCAGGAAGACGCGCACGGCGCCACGCACGACATAGTCGATTTCCTCTTTCGAAGGCGGGACGTCCATGTCGCCGAATAATCTCAGCTTGAAATAGCCACCGCTTGCCATCTCAAGAAACTGCCGCGCGGCCATGTCGAAGTCCTCGATCTTCACCTGGCCTACGGCAGCCTTGCGCTCAAGAAAGCCGCGCAACACGGTTCGCAGGTTTTCTGGACCGCTGAAGAAGCGTTGACAGAGGGAGGGCATGCGTTCGCGCACGCCGATGACCGTGCGCATGGCGCTGATGGTCTTGTCCGATGTAACATGCGTCCCGAATACCATGCCGAATTCATAAAGAGAGGAAGCGACATCCGCCTCATCGGCAAGTGCGGTACGCACCAACTCGACGAAATGAGCGCGCTCGCTGTCCATCATCGCGGAAAACAGGTCTTCCTTGTTGGCGAAGTAGACGTAAAGCGTGCCTTTGGAGACGCCGGCCTCACGGGTGACATCGTTCATGCTCGCCGCGTCAAACCCCATCTTCATGAAGACGCGCTTGGCGCCCTCTAGAATCTGGTGACGTTTGACCGGATCTTCGCCGGCGGCCCAACGACCACCTGATGCAGGTGCTGGCGCGTTCAATAGAATGGCATTTTGCGATTCGTGTTTCATCGTCTCCTTCATCGATCATTTTTTCTGAATCTTAAACAGACTCGCCAAATAAATCGAACCACGCGGTTCGATATCTCTTGATATGGAATGGAAAACGCTCTATGTCAATTGAACTGAACCGTTCGGTTCGATTATTTTACCCAGAATTCCGGTGGTAGGGCAATGTCGTCAAGTCATGGTAACAATGTAGCGCGCATCGTGGATGAGCCCGCTGATGCCGAAGCGGAAGCTCAGGAGGTCGGCGCATCTGCCGATGCTCCCGCTGCTGAAACGCGAAGCAATCCGGCTCCTGCCCAGGCTGCGCCCGCATCTCCGGCCCCCGCGGCCCCACCGCCGCCGGCAAAGAAGCGGCGCAGCCTGGCCATGCCGATCATCGTTGTCTTGGCCCTCGCAGCCGGCGGTTGGTACGGTTATGACTGGTGGACGACGGGCCGCTTCATGGTCTCCACCGACGACGCTTATATCGAAGGTGATATTGCGACCATCCAGCCGAAGGTTACCGGCTATGTCGCCAAGGTGAACGTCGTCGCCAACCAGCAGGTCAAGGCGGGCGATGTGCTCGCCACGCTCGATGATGGCGACTACAAGCTGGCGCTGGACCAGGCCCAGGCCTCGTACGACACCGAACAGCTTTCGCTCCACACCATCGATGCACAGATTGCCGCCGGCCAGGCCGCTCTTGCCCAGTCGCAGGCGCAGAAGGTTGCCCTGGAAGCCACTGTCCGTGGCGCCCAGATCACCCAGACGCGCGCTGCGGAACTGCAGTCCAAGTCGGTCGGCACCACGGCCTCCTTGGATAGCGCTAACATCGCGCTCGACCAAGCAAGGGCCAACCTGGTCGGCGGCGATGCCGCCATCGCTTCCTCGCAAGCCAATATCAATCTGCTGCAGGCCCAGCGCCGCCAGGCTGAAAGCACGATCAAGGGTCTCGCGGCTGCTCGTGACAAAGCTGCCCGCGACCTGTCCTTCACCGTGCTGAAGGCACCCTATGACGGCATCGTCGGCAATCGCTCGGTTCAGGAAGGCGACCTTGTGTCTCCCGGACAGAAGCTGATGGCGATCGTGCCGATCCGGCAGCTCTATATCGATGCCAACTTCAAGGAAACGCAGATCCAGCACCTGGTTGCCGGTTCCAAGGTCAATGTTCACGTCGACGCCTATAGTGATCATCCGATCGTCGGCACCGTCGAGTCGATCTCGCCGGCTTCCGGTTCGGTCTTCTCGCTCCTGCCGCCGGAAAATGCGACGGGTAATTTCACCAAGATTATCCAGCGCGTGCCTGTTCGCATCGCATTGCCGCAGGATGCGCTCGATAGCGGTCGTCTGCGCGCAGGCTTGAGCGTCGTCGTCGACGTCGACACCCGCACGGCACCGGAAAAGTAAGCGATCAGCTCGGGAGAGACGCACAATGTCGTCCGCCAGCACTACTGCCGGGTCGCCCCCACGCGCCGCCGGCCCCGCCGCGCCACCGGCGGTGGATCACATCGAGCCGAGAAAGCTCATCGCCTTCCTGGCGATGGTGCTCGGCATGTTCATGTCGATCCTCGACATTCAGATCGTGTCTGCCTCGCTCAGCGAAATCCAGGCCGGCCTCAGCGCCGGCTCGGATGAGATCGGCTGGGTGCAGACCGCCTATCTGATCGCTGAAGTCATCATGATTCCGCTGTCGGGAACGCTGGCGCGCATCATCTCGACGCGCTACCTCTTCGCGATCTCGGCCGCCGGTTTCACCGCAGCGAGCGCGCTCGCCGCGACCGCCACCAACATCGACCAAATGATCGTCTACCGCGTGCTGCAGGGCTTTATCGGCGGCGGCATGATCCCTTCGGTCTTTGCGGCCGCGTTCACCATCTTCCCGCCGTCGAAGCGCAATGTCGTCTCGCCGATCATCGGCCTGATCGCAACGCTGGCGCCGACCATCGGCCCGACGGTCGGCGGCTATCTCTCCAATGCCTTTTCCTGGCACTGGCTGTTCCTCGTCAATATTCCACCTGGTATCGTCGTTGCGATCGTCACCTGGAACTACATCGATTTCGACAAGCCCGAACTATCGCTGTTCAAGAAATTCGACTGGTGGGGCCTGCTTTCGATGGGCGTTTTCCTGGGCGCACTGGAATATGTGCTCGAGGAAGGCAACACCAACGACTGGTTCAACGATAATTACATCGTTGCCGGCGCCATCGCCTCGGCTATCGGTGCGGTGATTTTCTTCTACCGCGCCTTTACGGTGGATTTCCCCGTGGTCGATCTGAAGGCGTTCACCAACAAGAACTTCTCCTTCGGTTCGGTGTTCTCCTTCGTGATGGGCATCGGCCTCTATGGCCTGACCTATATCTACCCGCTCTATCTTGCCCGCATTCGTGGCTACGATTCGCTGCAGATCGGCGAGACGATGTTCGTCTCGGGCCTGACCATGTTCTTCACCGCGCCGCTTGCCGGCTTCCTGTCGAGCAAGTTGGACCTGCGCATCCTGATGATCATCGGCTTCACCAGCTTCTCGGCCGGCACCTACATCATGATGCATCTGACTGTGGATTGGGATTTCTGGGAACTGATGATCCCGCAGATCCTGCGCGGCTTCGGCCTGATGCTGTGCATGGTGCCGATCAACAATATCGCGCTTGGAACCATGCCGCCCGCCCGCATGCGCGGGGCTTCCGGCCTGTTCAACCTGACGCGTAACCTCGGTGGCGCCGTCGGCCTTGCGATCATCAATACGCTGCTGACGAACAGGCAGGATCAGCATTACTTCAACCTGCGCGACAATATCCATTGGGGTAACCAGGCTGCCGTCGCTCAGCTGAACAACATGGCCGCCAACTTCAGCGCCTCCGGCCTGGACGGGAAACCGGCCGCGCTGAGACAGATGGTCAACATGGCGACGCAACAGGCTATCGTCATGTCCTTCAGCGATATCTTCCTGATGCTCACCATCCTGTTCCTGGCGATGATCCTCGGCGTCCTCATGCTGAGCAAGCCGAACGCACCAGGCGGCGGAGGTGGCGGAGGCCATTGACCTCGCCGTTATGTAAGGCCCCTCGGAGCGAGGGGCCTTTTTCGTTTCAGCGGGGCGGGCGACAGGAAAATCGGGCCGTCGAAAATTTCTGATTTACGTACATCAGAAATCGCAGTAAGGATTTCAGCAGGAGGAGCCGATGAGACCGACTGTGCATGATATCGCCGCTGCTGCGGGCGTTAGCCTCGCCACCGTGGACCGCGTGCTGAACCAGCGGCCGGGCGTGCGGCTGGTGACGCGGGAAAAGGTGGAGGCAGCCATCCGCCAGATCGGCTATGTCCGCGATGTCGCCGCCGCCAATCTGGCCAAGGGGCGCATCTATCCCATCGTTTTCATCCTGCCGACGGGCGACAATTCCTTCATGCACGGGCTGCGTTCCGAAGTGCGTCACGCGACGTTGCGCTCGAGCTTCGAGCGCACGGAAATCCGCATCGTAGAGGTGCCGGCTTTCGACGTATCGGCGCTGGTTGCGGCACTCGATGCCCTTCAGGGGCGGGATCTCGCCGGTGTCGCCCTGGTGGCGACTGATGCGCCCGAGGTGTGGGCCGCGGTCGATCGGCTCGTATACGAGCGCATCCCCGTCGTCACCCTCGTCTCCGATCTCACCGATTCCGCCCGGCATCATTATGCCGGCATCGACAATATCGCAGCGGGGCGGACCGCTGCCCGGCTGCTCGGCCGTTTTCTCGGCGGCCACGACGGCGACATCACCGTCCTCGCAGGCTCGATGCTCGTGCGCGACCATCGCGAACGCCTGGAAGGGTTCTCGGCCGTCATGGCTGCGGAGTTTCCGAGGCTGCGGCTGCTGCCCGTGCTCGAGGGGCGAGACGATCCGGAGCTTGCCAGGTCGCTCGTGTCCAAGGCGCTTTCCGCAAGCAAGGACATCATCGGCGTCTACAGCCTCGGTGCCGGCAATCGAGGGCTGATCGCAGCGCTGAAGGCCGTCCGGCCCAAACGCGAGCTGACCGTGGTTGTGCACGAGCTGACGCAGCATACGCGCGCAGCACTGATGGACGGCACGATCGACGCCGTTCTCAATCAGGATGCCGGCCATGAAGTGCGCAGCGCCATCCGCGTCATGAAGGCGAAGGCCGATGGTCAAAGCGTCATCGCCGACCAGGAGCGCATACGTCTCGACATTTTCTTGAAGGATAATCTGCCCTGATCATTCGAAAGCGGCAGAACATAGGGAGTACCATCTGATGTATTTGGGTCTCGATCTCGGAACGTCCGGCGTCAAAGCGATGCTGATCGACGGCAATCAGAAGATCATCGGTTCCGCCCATGGCGACCTCGATGTGTCGCGCCCGCATCCCGGCTGGTCGGAGCAGGAGCCGGCGCACTGGGTCCGCGCGACCGAAGAGGCCGTTGCCGGCTTGAAGGCGGCGCATCCGAAGGAGCTGGCCGCCGTGCGCGGCATCGGTCTTTCCGGCCAGATGCATGGCGCGACATTGCTCGATGCCGATGACAAGGTGTTGCGCCCCTGCATTCTCTGGAACGATACGCGCAGCTATCATGAGGCCGCGGCACTGGACGCCGACCCACGTTTCCGGGCGCTGACTGGCAACATCGTCTTCCCGGGCTTCACCGCACCGAAGCTGGCATGGGTCGCCAAGCACGAGCCTGACGTCTTTGCTAAAGTGCGCTGGGTGCTTTTGCCGAAGGACTATCTGCGCCTGTGGCTGACGGGCGAGCATATGTCGGAAATGTCCGATTCCGCCGGCACCTCCTGGCTCGACACCGGCAAGCGCAAATGGTCGTCCGAACTGCTGGCCGCAACCAACCTCGATGAAAAGCAGATGCCGACGCTGGTCGAGGGCACCGAAGTCGCCGGCAAGCTGCGTGGCGAACTGGCATCGAAATGGGGCATTAGTGGCGATGTCGTCGTCGCCGGCGGGGCAGGGGACAATGCGGCCTCCGCCTGCGGCATGGGCACGGTGAGCCATGGCGCCGCCTTCGTTTCGCTCGGCACGTCGGGCGTGCTCTTTGCCGCCAACGGCTCCTACCTGCCGAAGCCGGAAAGCGCCGTTCATGCCTTCTGCCATGCGC
This sequence comes from Martinezella lusitana, assembly GCF_016901135.1. Lineage (GTDB taxonomy): Bacteria > Pseudomonadota > Alphaproteobacteria > Rhizobiales > Rhizobiaceae > Rhizobium > Rhizobium lusitanum_D. Next base: position 135,882 of record NZ_JAFEVL010000061.1, read on the forward strand.
TTCCGAACACCTGGCACCAGATGGGCGTCATTCTGTCGGCGACCGATGCGCTGAACTGGCATTCGAGCGTCACCGGCAAATCCGCCGCAGACCTCACCGGCGAACTGGGCGAGACGCTGAAAGCGCCTTCCAGCGTCACTTTCCTGCCCTATCTCTCCGGTGAGCGCACGCCGCACAATGATGCGACGATCCGCGGCGCTTTCATCGGTCTCGGCCATGAAAGCGGCCGGGTGGTGCTGACCCAGGCCGTGCTCGAAGGCGTTGCCTTCGCCATCCGCGACAATCTCGAGGCGTTGCGTTCGGCAGGCACCGACATCGCGCGCGTCACCGCCATCGGCGGCGGCTCGCGGTCGCGCTACTGGCTGGCTTCGATCGCCACCGCGCTTGGCGTGCCCGTCGACCTGCCGGCCGACGGAGATTTCGGAGCGGCCTTCGGCGCTGCGCGTCTCGGCCTGATCGCGGCGACCGACGCCGATCCGATCGCGGTCTGCACGCCGCCGCAGACGGCCGGCACGATCGATCCGGTTGCCTCGCTGAGCGATGCCTATGCGGATGCCTACAAGCGCTACCGGGCGCTCTATCCGGCGATCAAGCCGTTGTCTGCACATTGAAATACCGTGGCGTAAAGCCCCTCATCCGCCCTATCGGGCACCTTCTCCCCGTTTTTGACGGGGAGAAGGGGATAGACGCACCATCACCGTCCCTCTCATCTCTGATTCTGGCGAGGGACCAGAGGTCGTCCCCTCTCCCCGCTTGCGGGGAGAGGGCTGGGGTGAGGGGCAAAGCTGCACGGCACGAATAACAATACAGAAATACCAAAACCCAAGGAGATGAGTTATGAGCACCGGATTTTTCGGCGACATCAGCAAGGTAAAATACGAAGGCCCCGACAGCACCAATCCGCTGGCCTTCCGCCACTACAACAAGGACGAAGTGGTGTTCGGCAAGCGCATGGAAGAGCATCTTCGCTTTGCCGTCGCCTATTGGCATACCTTCACCTGGCCGGGCGGCGATCCCTTCGGCGGCCAGACCTTCCTTCGCCCCTGGTTCAATGACACGATGGAAGCCGCCAAGCTGAAGGCCGATGTGGCCTTCGAATTCTTCACCCTGCTTGGCTCGCCCTATTATTGCTTCCACGATGCCGACGTGCGTCCGGAAGGCAAGAATTTCGCCGAAAACACCAAGAACCTCAACGAGATCGTCGATTACTTCGCTCAGAAGCAGGCCGATACCGGCGTCAAGCTGCTGTGGGGGACGGCGAACCTCTTCTCCAACCGTCGTTTCATGTCGGGTGCCGCGACCAATCCGGATCCGGATGTCTTCGCTTTCTCGGCTGCGACCGTGAAGACCTGCATGGACGCGACTCACAAGCTCGGCGGCGAGAACTACGTGCTCTGGGGCGGTCGCGAAGGCTATGAAACCCTGCTCAATACCGACCTGTCGCGCGAGCTGGACCAGATGGGCCGCTTCCTCAATCTCGTGGTCGAGTACAAGCACAAGATCGGCTTCAAGGGCACGATCCTGATCGAGCCGAAGCCGCAGGAGCCGACCAAGCATCAGTATGATTATGATGTCGCGACGGTCTACGGCTTCCTGAAGAAGAACGGCCTCGAAAATGAAGTGAAGGTCAATATCGAGCAGGGCCATGCGATTCTCGCCGGCCATTCCTTCGAGCATGAACTGGCACTTGCCAATGCTCTCGGCATCTTCGGCTCGATCGACATGAACCGCAACGACTACCAGTCCGGCTGGGATACCGACCAGTTCCCGAACAACGTTCCGGAAATGACGCTCGCCTATTACAAGGTCCTGGCTGGCGGCGGCTTCAAGAGCGGCGGCACCAACTTCGACTCGAAGCTGCGCCGTCAGTCGCTCGATCCGGCGGACCTGCTGATCGGCCATATCGGCGGTATGGATTGCTGCGCCCGTGGTCTGAAGGCAGCCGCCAAGATGATCGAGGACAAGGCCCTGTCGCAGCCGCTTGCCGATCGTTACGCCGGTTGGGATTCGGCTGAGGGTCAGAAGCTGCTTCGCGGCGAATATTCGCTCGACCAGATCGCGCAGTGGGTCGAGGCCAAGGATATCAATCCTCAGCCGAAGTCCGGCAAGCAGGAACTGCTTGAGAATATCGTCAACCGCTACGTTTGATCGACGGCATCTGGGAGGCGGTGGTTCATCGCCTCCCGAATTATTTCCGGAATGCGCGGCTGGAAATCGCTATGGGATTTCCAGAGGGGTCCTTGGCATTGGCGAACACATAGCCGTCGGCCTGATGCAGAGGCCCGAATTCAAGGCCCTCGCCAGCGCATTTGGCGCGGAATGCTTCGACATCTTCCACGTCGAAGCCCAGTTTCACCAGCACTTGGCCCATCTTCTGGCTCTTTGCGGCGGGATGGATCATCAGATTGGCGCCACCATCCTGCGCCAGCAGCTCGATAATCCGATCGCCTTCGAGCCGGAGTGGCCTGAACCCAAAATGCTTCTCGTAAAAGCCGATCGTAGCTTCCACATCGCGGACATAAAGGGTGATCCTACCGAGCGGCATCGCTACGCATCCCTATCGCCTGATACGCGACGGCGCCGACACCGAATTGCGCACCACCAGATCCGGCAGCAGCAGAATTTCAGTCTCCGTCGGCTGGCCGTCCGACAGGAGTTCGAGCAGCAGCGCCATGGCATGCTTGCCGATGGCGGTGCGCGGTTGCCGGATCGTCGTCAGCGATGGTGTCATAAAGACCGCCTGCGGCACGTCGTCGAAGCCGGTCACCGAGAAATCTCCGGGAATGTCATAGCCGCGCGCCTTGAGGCCGATCATCACGCCGATCGCGGTCTGATCGTTGACGCACATGAAGGCTGTCGGCAGCGTGTCGCGCATGAAAAGCTGCTCGACGGCCAGCCGTCCGCTCTCGATGGTGCCGTCACCTTCGAAGACGATGCGCAAATCGGCGCCGATATCAGCGGCATCCATCCCCGCCTCATAGCCCATGCGCCGCCGGCTGTAGGCAAGGCGGGTGCGAGAATCGCCGATGAAGGCGATCTTCCGGTGGCCTTCGGCAATCAGCAGATCGACGGCTTTGCGTGCGCCGGCGATATCGTCGACGCCGACATAGGGGATGCCGCCATTGAAGACCGGCTCGAAGACGCCGACGCTCGGCGGCAGCCGCGCCGTCATCGTCTGATGTCCGAAGGGCAGGATGCCGGTGAACAGGATCAGCCCCGCCGCCTGGTTGGAATTCAGGAATTTCAGATATTCCAGCCCGCGTTGGGCATCGTTCTGCGTATGGCCGATCAGAATGCCGTAGCCGTGCGAACGCGCCTCGTTCTCCAGCCCGATGAGAATATTAGAGAAATTGGGGTCGCCGATGTCGGGCGCTACGACAAGAATCATGTTCGAGCGGCCGAGCCGAAGGCTGCGCGCCATGGCATTGGTCGTATAACCGGTGACTGCGATCGCCTGGTTGACCTTCAGCCGCGTCGAATTGGCGACTTTCTCCGGCATATGGATTGCCCGGGAGACCGTTGCGATCGAAACATTGGCAATTCGGGCGACGTCTTCGATGGTTGCGGGCGTGGAATTCGACACTGCGCTCTGCCTTGGGTCTCGTCTCGGACCGGACACTACACAGACTTCCGTGGAGGTCAAAGGCGACCGCGAAAAATTGTGCAATATCCAACGATGTAAACCTTTACACGTTATATGTAAAGGTTTACATAGCATGGAAAGTGGGTGGAGCCACAGGGGAGGAAGCCATGAGTTCGGAGGCCGTCGACGGTACGGTAGTGCTGTCCGCGAGGCGAATCTGCAAGTCCTTCAGCGGCGTGCAGGTACTGTTCAGCGTCAATTTCGATCTTCGGGCCGGCGAAATCCATGCGCTCATGGGCGAAAACGGCGCCGGCAAGTCGACGCTCGTCAAGGTTCTTTCCGGCTTCGAGCAGCCGAGCTCCGGCGAGATCCTGCTCGACGGCCAGCCGGTGAAGCTGCCGCCGAATGGCGCCGCCGAGGCGCTCGGCATCGTTATCATCCACCAGGAATTCAATCTCGCCGAACATCTGACCGTCACCGAGAGCCTGTTTCTCGGCCGCGAGGTCACGCGTTTCGGCGTGCTCGACCGCAAGCATATGCGCACTGAGACGCGGCGTGTCCTCGATCTCCTCGGTTCGCATGTCGACGAGAATGCCGTGATCGGCACGCTTTCGATCGCCGACAAGCAGATGGTGGAGATTGCCAAGGCGATCAGCCGCGATGCGCGGATCGTCTTTATGGACGAACCGACCGCCGTGCTGTCGCGGGAGGAAACAAATTTCCTGTTCAAGCAGGTGCGCAAGCTCCGCGACCAGGGGACGAGTTTCGTCTTCGTGTCCCACAAGCTCGACGAGGTCATGGAATTGACGGACCGGGTCACGATCTTGCGCGACGGCCAGTGGGTGAAGACATCGCCGACGTCGCTGCTGGATGGCGAATCCATTGCGCAATTGATGGTCGGGCGCGAACTCTCCAGCCTCTATCCGGCCAAGAACGAGCCCGATGTCGATGAAAAGGTTGTGCTCAGCGTCAACTCGGTTTCGACGGGCTACGTCCGCGATGCGAGCTTCGATCTGCGCAAGGGCGAGATACTCGGCTTTTCCGGTATGATCGGATCCGGGCGTACCGAATTGATGGAGGCGATCGTCGGTCTGCGCTCGCGTGCCGCCGGTGAAGTCATCGCCAATGGGCAACCCGTGCCGCCGCATGATGTCCATGCCGCGATCGACGCCGGCCTTGCCTATATGACCAAGGACCGCAAGTCGAAGGGCCTGCTTCTGAATTCGGGCATGACGGCGAACCTTACCCTGCAATCCCTCGATAGGCACGGCAAGTTCGGCTATCTCAGTGCCACGAGCGAAGCCAATGCGCTCACGCGTGCGCGCCGACGTTTCGATATCCGCGTCCGCGACGGGAATATCGTCGCTGGCCGCATGTCCGGCGGCAATCAACAGAAGCTGCTGCTGGCGAAGGTCATGGAGACGGAGCCGCAGATCATCATTATCGATGAGCCGACCCGCGGCATCGACGTCGGCACGAAGCAGCAGATCTATCATTTCATTTCAGCGCTGGCGCGTGATGGCCATTCGATCATCGTCGTCTCCTCGGAGATGCCTGAGGTCATCGGGCTGTGCACGCGGGTTGCGGTGATGCGTGAAGGCCGGATCGTCGGCGTGCTCGAGGGCGACGAAATCTCCGAGCAGGAAATCATGCGTTATGCGGCGGGCCTGAAGAAAAAGACGGCTGCCTGAAGGGGCGGCGAAGGCATGGGTGAATTCCCAGCAATAATGGGACGGGAGGTTGGTTTTGGATATGAGCGTGGGCGAGGATAGCGGCGAAAAGGCAGGCAGACGGGGCCGATCCTGGCGGGATGTGGATCTGCGGGCAGTCGCACCGTTTGCGGCGCTGGTGCTGCTTCTGATCGTCGGGGCGTTGGTCAATCCGAATTTCATCGGCATGACCAATCTCACCAATGTCGCGACGAGATGTGCCTTCATTGCGATCATCGCGGTGGGAGCAACCTTCGTCATCTCGGCGGGCGATCTCGATTTGTCTGTTGGTGCGATGGTCGCCTTCGTCGCGAGCCTGATGATCCTCTTTATGAACTCGGGCGTCATCGCCGATCCAAGCTTGATGCTGGCGGCTGCTGTGTTGTTCTCGGTCGTCGCCGGTGTCCTGTGCGGTCTGGCCAATGGCCTGATCACGACCATGGGCAAGATCGAGCCGTTCATCGCGACCCTCGGCACGATGGGCGTCTATCGTGGCCTAACGACCTGGCTGTCGCAGGGCGGCGCGATCACCTTGCGCCCGGCGGATCTGCAGGCGCTCTACAAGCCCGCTTATTATGGCTCCGTGCTCGGTGTGCCGGTGCCGATCTTGACCATCGTTGTCGTCACCTGCATCGCGGCCTTCATTCTTTATCGCACCCGCTACGGGCGGCACGTCATCGCCGTCGGCTCCAGCCGCGACGTTGCGCGTTATTCCGGTGTCGCGGTCAATCGCGTCCGTACCATCGCCTTCGTCATCCAGGGTCTGTGCGTCGCTATCGCAGTGCTTCTTTACGTGCCGCGGCTTGGCTCTACGTCGGCAACGACAGGTATTCTCTGGGAGTTGCAGGCGATCACGGCCGTCGTCGTTGGCGGCACGGCACTCAAAGGTGGCGCGGGCAGGGTGTGGGGCACGATCTGCGGTGCCTTCATCCTCGAGCTGGTCGGCAATATCATGCTGCTTTCCAATTTCATCAGCGAGTATCTGCTGAGTGCCATCCAGGGTGCGATCATCATCATCGCCATGCTGGTTCAGCGCTCGCTTGCTCGCAAATCATGAATAACCGGGTCAAGGGGCGCCCGGTTCTTATGACAAGGCCCTGTTTCTATCTGGGAGGATAAATCATGCGTAAAAGACTATTTGGCTTGGCTATCGTGATGGCGGCTTTGGCCGGCACGGTGCATGCCGAGGACAAGAAGGTGACGATCGGCGTTTCCATTCCAGCGGCGGACCATGGCTGGACCTCGGGCGTCGTCTTTCATGCCGAGCGTGTCGCCAAGCTGCTGATGGCGGAGCATCCGGGGCTCACCGTCATCGTCAAGACCTCGCCGGATGCGGCAAGCCAGGCGAATGCCGTGCAGGATCTCGAGACCCAGGGCATCGATGCGCTCGTGATCCTGCCTTCGGATCCGGATCCGCTCGTCAACGCCATCAAGGAAGTCAAGGACAAGGGTAAGTTCGTGACGCTCGTCGACCGTGCGCCGAGCAACAACGACAATTCCGTCCGCGACCTCTACGTCGCCGGCAACAATCCGGCGCTCGGCCAGACCGCCGGCGAATATATCAAGAAGAATACGCCTGATGCTCAGGTCGTCGTCATCCGCGGTCTGCCGATCCCGATCGATCAGCAGCGCCAGGACGGTTTCGACAAGGGCATCGCCGGCTCGAACGTCAAGGTTCTCGACCGCCAGTACGGCAACTGGAATCGCGACGACGCCTTTAAGGTCATGCAGGATTACCTGACCAAGTTCCCGAAGATCGACGTGGTCTGGTGCCAGGATGACGACATGGCTGTCGGCGTGCTGCAGGCGATCGATCAGGCTAAGCGCACCGACATCAAGTATGTCATCGCCGGCGCCGGTTCGAAGGACATGGTCAAGAAGGTCATGGACGGCGACAAGCTGATCCCGGTCGACGTGCTTTACCCGCCGGCAATGGTCGGGACGGCTATGGAACTGACCGCCGCCAACTTCTACAATCAGGTTCCGGTTCGCGGCAATTACATCCTGGATGCGACCCTGGTCACCAAGGACAATGCCAAGGATTTTTACTTCGCCGATTCACCCTTCTGATCGGTTGATTTGAATAGATGCGCCCGCCGGTTCCGGCGGGCGTTTTTTATGCACCTGCCGCTTCGTTTCGCACCGTGGGGCAATTTTTGCGGCACGTACCTCTTGCCGTCGGCGGCGGGCCGTGATTAGGTCATGAGGCATTCGACTTTCAGCCAAACGACCCTATGTTTTTTGAGGTGACGGTGTCAAAACCGCCTCGAATAGAGGTTCGAAAGGCTTCGGAAACGTTTACAGAACGCGATTAGGGAGGAATTACGCATGAAGACGATCAAAGGCCCCGGCCTGTTTCTCGGACAATTCGCAGGCGATGCAGCACCGTTCAACTCATGGGATTCGATCACGAAGTGGGCGGCCGATGCCGGCTATGTCGGCGTGCAGGTTCCGACCTGGGCCGGCCAGCTCATCGACCTGAAGAAGGCCGCCACGTCCAAGGACTATTGCGACGAGTTCGCCGGTGTCGCCCGCTCGAACGGCGTCGAAGTCACCGAACTTTCGACCCACCTGCAGGGCCAGCTCGTCGCTGTCCATCCGGCCTATGACGAGGCTTTCGACGGCTTTGCGGCGCCGGAAGTGCGCGGCAATCCCAAGGCCCGTCAGGAATGGGCCGTCGAGCAGGTGAAAATGGCGCTGACGGCTTCGAAGCATCTCGGCATCAAGGCGCATGCGACCTTCTCAGGCGCGCTTGCCTGGCCCTTCATCTATCCCTGGCCGCAGCGCCCGGCCGGCCTCGTCGAAACCGCTTTTGAAGAGCTTGCCCGCCGCTGGACGCCGATCCTCAACCATGCCGACGAAAACGGCGTCGACGTCTGCTACGAAATCCATCCCGGCGAAGACCTGCATGACGGCATCACTTTCGAGATGTTCCTGGAGCGCGTGAAGAACCATCCGCGCGCCAACATGCTCTATGACCCCTCGCATTATGTCCTGCAGTGCCTCGACTATCTCGACAACATCGACATCTACAAGGACAGGATCAAGATGTTCCACGTCAAGGACGCGGAATTCAACCCGACCGGCCGTCAGGGCGTTTATGGCGGCTATCAGGGCTGGGTCGAGCGCGCCGGCCGCTTCCGTTCGCTCGGCGATGGCCAGGTCGATTTCGGCGCTATTTTCTCGAAGATGACGGCTAACAATTTCGATGGCTGGGCCGTGGTCGAATGGGAATGCGCGCTGAAGCATCCAGAGGACGGCGCGCGCGAAGGCGCCGAATTCGTCAAGGCGCATATCATCCGCGTGACCGAAAAGGCCTTCGACGACTTCGCCGGCAGCGGCACGGATCAGGCAGCCAACCGGCGCATGTTGGGGATTTGATCAAGCCCCTTCGCCCCGCAAGGCGGGGAGAAGGTGGACTCGAACGGTCGAGCGGAGCGAAGCCGCGAGAGGACGGATGAGGGGCCTTCTCGATATTCGTCGCGACGGCAGAATTTGCCGAACCCGCGTTAGCCCCTCACCCTAGCCCTCTCCCCGCAGGCGGGGAGAGGGGACGATCGCGTTCAAAGAATTCAATTTCATTCAGGAGGAGCCTTATGGCAATCGAAGGATCATCGGAACAGACACGGGAGCCGCGCATTCGGCTTGGCATGGTGGGCGGAGGTGCTGGCGCCTTCATCGGCGCGGTGCACCGCATCGCGGCACGCATCGACGACCAGTTCGATCTCGTCGCCGGCGCGCTCTCGTCCTCGCCGGACAGGGCGGCGGCTTCCGGCCGCGATCTTGGCCTTGATCCCTCGCGCACCTATGCCAACTATCGCGACATGGCGATCCGCGAAGCCAAGTTGAAGAACGGCATCGAGGCGGTTTCGATCGTGACGCCGAACCATGTCCACTACGACGCTGCCAAGGAATTCCTGAGGCGCGGCATCCACGTCATCTGCGACAAGCCGCTGACCTCCAATCTTGCCGATGCCAAGAAGCTGAAGAAGGTGGCCGACGAGAGCGGTGCGCTCTTCATCCTCACGCACAACTACACCGGCTATCCGATGATCCGGCAGGCGCGTGAGATGATCGCCAATGGCGAGCTCGGCGATATCCGCATCGTGCAGGCGGAATATCCTCAGGATTGGCTGACGGAGAATATCGAGCAGTCGGGCCAGAAGCAGGCGGCCTGGCGCACCGATCCCTCGCAGTCTGGTGCTGGCGGTTCCACCGGCGATATCGGCACGCATGCCTATAATCTCGCCTCCTTCGTCACCGGCCTCGAACTCGACAGCCTTGCTGCCGATCTCGACAGCTTCGTCGAAGGCCGCCGCCTTGATGATAACGCCCATCTGCTGCTGCGCTTCAAAGCCAAGGGCTCGGAAAAGCCGGCCAAGGGCATGCTCTGGTGCAGCCAGGTTGCGCCGGGCCACGAGAACGGCCTGAAGCTTCGGGTCTATGGCACCAAGGGCGGCCTCGAATGGACGCAGGCGGATCCGAACTATCTCTGGTACACGCCGTTTGGCGAGCAGAAGCGGCTGATTACCCGCAATGGTGCCGGCTCCGGAGCTGCTGCGGCACGCGTCTCACGTATCCCGTCCGGCCATCCGGAAGGCTATCTCGAAGCCTTCGCCACGATCTATACCGAGGCCGCGCGCGCCATCAACGCTCGCAAGAAGGGCGTCGCCGTCGATCCGGCCGTGATCTATCCGACTGTCGATGACGGCGTGAAGGGTGTGGCTTTCGTCGAGGCTTGCGTTGCCTCCTCGAAGCGCAACGGCGCCTGGATCAAGCTGTAGGGTTCGAGCTTCATGTTCGAGGCGGCGTAGGGCGCCTCGAACTCATTGGGAGATTGCCGTTCAGGCGGCGAGTTCCTGCTTGCGCTTCGTCAGCGCGTCGACACTGAACGGGCCGGCGCCGGCGCTAACCAGAAACAGGAAGATGAAGCAGAAGAGGATTGCGGAGACGCCGCCGTTCTGCGCGGGGTAGAAGCTCTGCGGCGCATGGCGCAGGAAATAGGCGAAAGCCATCAGGCCAGACAATACGAAGGAAGCGATCCGTGTCTGGAAGCCGATCAGAACGAGGAAGCCGAGGACAAGCTCGAGCAGACCGGCAATCCACGACAAGGACCAGGCGGACGGCACGTTCTGGGCGGCTGGGAAATGCAGGACCTTCTGCGTTCCATAGCTGAATAGCACGAGCGACGAGACGATGCGCAGGAGGCTCAGCAGATAAGGGTGGAGAGAGTGGAGCGCAGGGAGCATTTTGGTCCTTTCGTTTGGGAAATGACTGCCACCCTCAATTGATCCTGGTCGAAAACACAAGTCACGACTGTTGACATTGGTGTTATCGGACCGCCCGAGAGTTTCTGGCGATTGTCTGTGAAACGCTCCGAAAACCGGTAGCCGGCTCCTTTTCTCTGTACCTGCAACGTTTCAGCTTTCTGAACTCGAGACTGTACTTTGCCGCGCGGCTTGGCTAAACCGCAGCCAACGAAGCCACAACAAACGGGATTTTCATCATGATCGATCCGAAGCTTCTTGCCGATCGCTTCCCCGGCGATTTCACGTTCGGCGTCGCCACCGCCGCCTTCCAGATCGAGGGCGCCACCAAGGCGGATGGCCGCAAGCCCTCGATATGGGACGCCTTCGCCAACATGCCCGGCCGCGTCTTTCAGCGCCAGAATGGCGATGTCGCTTGCGATCATTATAATCGGCTGGAGCAGGATCTCGATCTGATCAAGGAGATGGGCGTCGAAGCCTATCGCTTCTCGATCGCCTGGCCGCGCATCATTCCCGACGGCACCGGCCCCATCAACGAAGCCGGCCTCGATTTCTACGATCGCCTCGTCGACGGCTGCAAGGCGCGTGGGATCAAGACCTTCGCGACGCTCTATCACTGGGACCTGCCGCTGACGCTTGCCGGCGACGGCGGCTGGACGGCGCGGTCGACGGCGCATGCCTTCCAGCGCTATGCCAAGACCGTCATGGCCCGCCTTGGCGACCGCCTGGATTCCGTTGCCACCTTCAACGAGCCGTGGTGCATCGTCTGGCTGAGCCACCTCTACGGCGTGCATGCGCCAGGCGAACGCAACATGCAGGCAGCGCTTTACGCCATGCACTATATGAACCTTGCCCATGGTCTCGGCGTCGAGGCGATCCGCGCCGCGGCGCCGAAGGTGCCTGTTGGTATCGTGCTCAACGCCGCATCCATCCTGCCGGGCTCGGATCGTCCCGAAGATCTGGCCGCCGTCGAGCGCGCCCATCAGTTCCACAATGGCGCCTTCTTCGATCCGATCTTCAAGGGCGAGTATCCGAAGGAATTCGTCGAGGCGCTCGGCGACCGCATGCCTGTCATAGAGGATGGCGATCTGAAGACCATTAACCAGAAGCTGGATTGGTGGGGGTTGAACTACTACAAGCCTGACCGCGTCTTCGATGACGCGACCAAGAGCGGCGATTTCCCATGGACGAAGGAAGCGCCGCCGGTCAGCGACGCGAAAACCGATATCGGCTGGGAAATCTATGCGCCGGGCCTGAAGCACGTCGTCGAGGATCTCAACAAGCGCTACGAGCTGCCGGAGTGCTACATCACCGAGAACGGCGCCTGCTACAACATGGGGATCGTCAAAGGCGAGGTCGATGACCAGCCGCGTCTCGATTACTACATCGAGCATCTCGGCATCGTCGCCGACCTCATCAAGGACGGCTATCCGATGCGCGGCTATTTCGCCTGGAGCCTGATGGACAATTTCGAATGGGCTGAGGGTTATCGCATGCGCTTCGGCCTGGTGCATGTCGACTACGAGACGCAGGTGCGCACGGTGAAGAAAAGCGGCAAATGGTACCGGAAGCTCGCTGCCCAGTTCCCGAAGGGTAACCATAAGGCGGATTGATGCGGTTCTGCCTCCGCCTTGAGGGGTGAGGTCGCGCGGAACGCGCGGGTGGGGGTGACCTCCGGTGTCCGCAATGGTCACCCCACCCCGGACCTCTGGTCCGACCCTCCCCCTCAAGGGGAGGGTAGCCATCGCCCGAATCGAGGGGGTCTGGTAGGTTTCGCACATGATCCCACGACCGCTCTTCCTATATGCACTTTGCGGCAGCCAGCGGCAGGCTTCTACCAGCCGCCGGCTGCTGGAAGCCCTGCGGCTCACATGCCCCGAGGGCATCACCATCGAGATCTGCGATCTGATCGCCGATCTGCCGATCTTCAATCCGGACGACGAGGGCGAGAGGACGCCGCCCGTCGTCGCAAAATTCGCGACGAAGATCCGCGAAGCCGATGGCTTGATCGTCTCCTGCCCGGAATATGCCCATGGCATTCCCGGCGGATTCAAGAATGCGCTGGACTGGCTGGTGTCGCGCGACGAGGTGCCGTTCAAGCCGCTGATGTTCGCGCATGCCTCGCATCGCGGCGACCTTGTGCTGGAACAACTTGCCGATGTGCTGCAGACCATGTCGCTACGCATCGTGTCGGAGGCCTTTCTGCGTTTGTCGATCGCGGGCAAGGGCGATGAGGTGCAGGCGGCAATTCTCTCGCAGGCACGCGAAAGCGGCCTGTTGCAGGGCAGTCTCAGTCGTTTCGCGGAGGCGATTTGCACAGAGGCGTGAATTCTATCGCCAGCGGCAAATATACAACTCCTTCCTGTAGGAATCTCGAACTCGCCTTAACCGTTTATTGAAGACCTGACGGCAGACTTCCACGCCAAGGAGAAAAGGCGTTGGGCGCAGTTTTACAGTCACTAGGGCGAGGTACGCATATCGGTCGTCATTCCATCGTGACGGCCGTTTTGATTTCTTTCGCAGTGGTCGTTGCCGTGGTGACCCTGATGGTGCTCACCGCGATCGGTCGCGTCGCCGATTACTCCAACAAGCTGGATGACGAACGCTCCTGGGAAACCACGGTCGGCGCGCTCAAGACCTTTCAAGGACAGCTCGAGGCAACGCTGCACGATCACTCGGCGCGCAATGATGCCGCGAGAAGTGTCTACGGGAAGGACGAGCAAGGCTGGATCGCCGGCAATTACGGCGATATATCCTCCAATAGCGCCCTGTTCGATATCGCCGTCATCGTCGATGACAACAATAAGCCGATCGTCGCCTATCACGATGGCGAGCCAATGACGGACGGGATCAAGGACGTTCTCGGCACCGCCGTTTGGGCTCTGGTCGACCAGGCGCGCACCACGCGTGTAACCGGTGTTCCCGAAGCGGGTGGTTACATCATGACCGGCAACGGCATTGCCGCTGCCGGGGCCGCGACGATCCGGGAAAGATCCGGCCGTATTCCCGTGCCCGAAGGCCAGCGGCGCTACCTGATCCTCGTGCGTTATCTCGATGCAGCCAGGATCAAGATGCTGTCCAACACCTATGTCATCAGCGGTCTCAAGCTGGTGCCGCCGGATACCGTCGCGCGCTATGCCGTTTCCATCGTTGATCCGCTCGGCAAGTCGCTGGGACGGCTGGTCTGGAATTCGCGCCAACCGGGTGACCTCAGTTATCAGCAGGTCCGTCCGCTGGTGCTCGGCGCGCTCGGTCTGGTCGGCCTGTTCTTCGTCGTGCTGCTCATTCTGGGATCGCTGGCGGGGCGTCGGTTGCGGGCGGAGGAAGTCCAGGCGCGCCAGGGCTCTCTTCGCGATCGCTTGAGCGGCCTTCTCAATCGCGAAGGGCTGCGGCTCGATGTGGACCGCCTGGTCGAGCGGGCGCGCGGCGATGGCAGCAATGTCCTGCTTCTCTATCTCGATCTCGACGGCTTCAAGGAAATCAACGATTCCTATGGGCATGGCACCGGCGATCAGCTCATTCGCGCCGTGGCCGCCGGTCTGAGCGTGCTCGTTCCGCCCCAGGCGGCACTGGCGCGGCTCGGCGGCGATGAATTCGCCATCGCTTTTCCGACCCGGGAGCTCAACGATGCGCCGGCGCTGCGGCTGGCGGAACAGGTGCTAGATTTTCTTTCGGAGCCATTGGAAATCGGCCGACGGGTGGTGGTGGTCGGTGCCAGCATCGGTATTGCCAGCTCACCGGAAGGTCGGATCGACCGCGAGGAGCTGGTGCGTCGCGCCGACCTTGCCATGTACAAGGCCAAGGAAGCCGGCCGCGCCCGCATGACCTGCTATGAGACGGCCATGGACGCCTATCGCGAGGAACGCAACGCCCTGGAACTCGATCTGCGCCACGCGATCGAAACGGAGGAGCTGACCGTCGCCTATCAGCCGCTGGTGGATGCGTCGAGCTGCCACATGATCGGTGTCGAGGCGCTCGTGCGATGGAACCGGCCCGGTCATGGGCCGATTCCGCCCGATGACTTCATTCCCGTTGCCGAAACCAGCGGCCTGATCGAGGCGCTGGGGCTGCTGGTTCTGCGCAAGGCTTGCGCGGCGGCACAGCGCTGGCCAGACCTGCGGATCGCCGTCAACGTCTCGCCTGGGCAATTCCGCAATCCCGCATTTGCCGACTATGTTCGCAACGTTCTGAACAGCGCGGCCATCGAAGCCGATCGCGTTACGCTGGAGATCACCGAGGGCTACATCATTCAAAATCCGGAGCGCACCCGTCAGTCGATCGAGCGGCTGAAGGCGCTCGGCGTCAAGGTGGCCCTCGACGACTTCGGATCTGGTTTCTCCTCCATCGGCTATCTGCGCCAATTCGGTTTCGATCGCATCAAGATCGATCGCTCGATGACGATGAATATACTGGAGGACAGCAGCGCCCGCGAGATGTTGCAGGCGACGGTGGCGCTGGCCCGCTCGCTCGACATTCCCGTCACCGCCGAGGGCATCGAGACGGAAGAGCAGGGAAGGGCGCTGCAGGGCTTCGGTTGCGACGAGTTGCAGGGCTATTTCTACGGAAGGCCGATGCCGGAGGCCGAGATCAGCAAGCGCCTTGCCGTGCAGATGGCGACTGTCCTCGATGAGGAACGCGTCGCCGCCGCCTGAGATCGTCAGCCGATATGCTCCCGGCCGCGCTTGCGGGCGAGCGCGATCTGCCGCTGCCTTTCGCGATAGCGTTCGCGATCTTCCTCGCTGCGCTCATGATAGCAATGGCTGCAGGAGACACCTGCTTCATAGAAGGGCGATGTCACTTCTTCCGCGGTGATCGGCTGGCGGCAAGCGTGACAGAGCTTGTGATTGCCCTCTTTCAGGCCATGCTCGACGGAGACGCGTTCGTCGAAGACGAAGCATGCGCCTTCCCACAGGCTCTCTTCCGGCGGCACTTCCTCGAGATACTTCAGGATGCCGCCCTTGAGATGGAACACCTCGTCGAAGCCCTGCTGTTTCATGAAGGCGGTCGCCTTTTCGCAGCGGATGCCGCCGGTGCAGTACATGGCGATCTTCGGCTTGTTGTGCAGGCCGGTATTCTGGCGCACCCATTCGGGGAATTCGCGGAAGGTCTTGGTCTGCGGGTCGACCGCGCCCTTGAAGAGGCCGATGGCCGTCTCGTAATCGTTGCGCGTATCGATGACGATGGTGTCGGGATCGGAGATCAGCGCGTTCCAGTCCTTCGGCGCGATATAGGTGCCGACGACCCTGGTGGGGTCGATATCCTCGACGCCCATGGTGACGATCTCTTTCTTGAGCTTCACCTTCATGCGCACGAAAGGCATTTTCGACGCACGGCTTTCCTTGTGCTCCATGCCGGAAAATTCCGGCTGCGCCCGCAGGAAGGCGAGCACGGTGCCGATGGCGGCATCCGTGCCGGCAATGGTGCCGTTGATCCCCTCGTGCGCGAGCAGCAGCGTGCCCTTGACGCCGTTTGCCTCGCAGAGCGCAAGCAGCGGCTCCTGCAGGCTTTCGAAGCGCGGAAAGGAAACGAAATGGTAGAGCGCCGCAACGAGGAATGCGCCGGTCGCCTCATGCCGTGGGCTGGAAAGGATGTCTGTCATGCCGGGGAAATACAATTTTGTGCGTCGGCAGGCAATCAAGATTTATGCCGAAGCCCTGCGTGATCGGCACAATGCCATGGCGAAGGCTTCATTCCGCCGCTTCCAACCAAAGCCGCTTGATCGTTCGCGCCTCACGCTCCGGCTTGTCGGCAAAGACCCAGCGGGCCCTGTTCAGCGCTTCCTCACGAGCAGTCTGCTGGCGTGAGATGATCGCTTCCAGCAAACGTGCGCGGTCGTCGCTTCCGTTGAAAAGATGCGGCTCGCGGTCCGCGACGTCGGATAGTATCGACAGGTCGAGATAGCGGCCGAGTACGTCGACCAGCGCCTTGGCCTCGAGTTGCTTGGCATGCATGGCCGCCGGCCAGATATCCCGCAGTAGCATATGGTGCATCCAGCAGTCCTGGCTGCGTTTGCGCAGGTCGTGAAAACTCTCGGCATGGGCGGCTTCCGCCTGGCATTCGGAGAGCGCCTGCATGGCCTTGTCGCCGTTCTTGCGCCAGCTTTTCTGGAAAAGGCGTGCGGTGTCGCGCCGGCCGCTCTCGAAGGAGGCACCCTTCAGCGCCTGGATCGCTTCGCCACAGGTGGCGATTGCCGCCCGTGCCTTGTCTTCAAGGTCGGTCTCTGCCTCTGACAAGCGGTCACGCCGGGTCGTCAGGAGGTCAGTGACGCGGGCGAGTGCGTGCAGCTCGTCCTCGGACGTCGCAGTCGCCTGCAGATAGTGGCTGACTTCGATCAGCGCCGTGGCGTCACGCACGCCTGAGAGCGTACGCGCCATGTCCCGAAGCCGGCTATTCTCCTGCTGCTGAAATTCCCGCGCGCGGGGGGCGATCAACCGATAAAGGCCGCGCACGCGCTTGATGTTCTTGCGTGCGGCATGTACCGCTTCGTGCAAACCCTGCGGACGATCCGTCAGGACGGCCATCGCCTTACCGAGTTGATGCGCGGCGACCCTTTGCACCTCGTCATCAAGAGGCCGGTCAGGCCGTATGCGATAGCTCATCGTATTCCTGTTCGAACTGCGTCGCGAGGGCCTGGTTGGAATAGCGGTATTCGCCGGTCACCTCGCGGCCGATCCAGTCCGGCAGCTCCGGATCGTCGCTTTCGTCCTCCATCTCGACCTCGGCGATCACGAGGCCGCGATGGGCGCCGCGGAAAACGTCCACTTCCCAGACAAATCCCTTGAAAGGCACCTTGTGGCGGGTCTTCTCGATGACGAGGCCGATTGCCGTTCCCAGCAATTCCTCCGCCTCGGGGATAGGGATTTCATACTCGAACTCGTCCCGCGTCATCGACCTGCCGATCTTGATCGTCAAGGTCGCCGTCTTGTCGTTCGTCAGCCTTATGCGCACTGAACGATCGTCCATGGAGGCGATATAGCCTTGTTTCAAGATGAGCTTCTCGGAGACGAAATCACGCCAGTGATCGCCGCGCACCAGAAACTTTCGCTCGATCTCTTTTGCCATGCGTTTGACATGCTCCACTGGCACAGATCACACTAGCCTATAGCAAGTTCTGACGATTTCCTACCCGTCGTATTTAACGCGAGCTTTTGTCTCGACAAGCACCTTCCGGAAGGCTATTCGAAGGCCGGATTTCAATCGTTTTAAGGGAGCGCACCGACCATGGGCGAGAAAACCGAGAAGCTTCTTTCCGTTCTGAAATTGCAGCCGGTCGTTCCCGTGCTGATCGTTGATGATGCAAAATCGGCCGTTCCGCTTGCCCGGGCGCTGGTTGCCGGCGGCCTGAAGGCAATCGAGATTACGCTGCGCACTGCCGGCGCGCTCGACGCCATCCGCGCCGTCGCCGAAGAGGTGGAGGGCGCCGAAGTCGGTGCCGGCACGATCCTGAACGTCGCCCAGTGGGACGCAGCCGTCGAAGCCGGTTCCAAGTTCATCGTCAGCCCCGGCACGACGCAGGAGCTTCTCGATGCCGCCCGTGCCTCGCATGTGCCGCTGCTGCCGGGTGCCGCCACGGCAAGCGAAGTCATGGCATTGCGCGAGGAAGGCTATACGGTGCTGAAGTTCTTCCCGGCCGAGCAGGCCGGCGGTGCTGCCTATCTCAAGGCTCTGTCTTCGCCGCTATCAGGCACGCTCTTCTGCCCGACCGGCGGCGTCTCGCTGAAGAACGCCCATGATTATCTGTCGCTGCCGAACGTCATCTGCGTCGGCGGTTCTTGGGTCGCGCCGAAAGAGCTGGTTACGGCCGGCGATTGGGCCGGGATCACCAAGCTGGCGGCCGAGGCTGCAGCGCTCAAGGGCTGAATGATTTTCCTCTGCTCGATTTCAAAAGCCCGCACAGATTGCGGGCTTTTTTCTGTGCAGCGGATTTGTATTTGCGGTTGCGCTTCCTATCTCCCTGTCACCATCACAAGGACGGAGGACCATCCACATGATCGACGCCCGCAAGCTTCTTGACCAATTTCTGGGATCGCAGGTTCCAGGAATGCAGGGAAGCGTGAAAGACAAGGCAACTCAGGCCATCAACCTCGCCAGGGATAACCCGATGGCGACCAGCGCCATCGCTGGTGTGCTGCTCGGGACGAAAACCGGGCGTCAGATTGCCGGCAATACCCTGGCGCTCGGTGGCCTCGCAGCCATCGCCGGGCTTGGCTATCAAGCCTACAAGAATTACAGGGACGGCAATCAGCCGCAGCCTGCTCCCCAATCCGCCCCGCAGGCCGAGCCGCAATTCCTGCCGCCGCCGTCGAACTCCGGTTTCAGCACTGCACCTGCCGTCGCAAGCAATGACTTTGCGCTCTCTCTGGTCCGGGCGATGATCGCGGCTGCCCGCGCCGACGGCCATATCGACGACGCGGAGCGTCAGCGCATTCTCGGTAAGGTGCAGGAGGCCGGCATCGGCTCCGAGGCGGAAGCCTTCTTCCAGCGCGAGCTTGCCAATCCCGTCGATCTCGACGCCATCGTCGCCTCGGCGCAGACCGAGGAGCAGCGGGTGCAGGTCTACGCGGCCTCGCGCCTTGCAATCGAGCCGGATTCCCGGGCCGAGCGCGGCTATCTCGATCTGCTTGCCGGGCGGCTCGGCCTGGCCGATGCGCTGGTCGATCATATCGAGGCGACGGTTGCGAGCGCCAAAGTCCAGCTCTGACGGATAGAGCGGTAAAGCGTTTCATGGGATCGCTTTACCGCTCTATGTTATTGTTTTTACGCAATTCTGGACGGAAAACCGCTGCGCACTTTTCCTGGAATTGCTCTGGGGCCCGGTTGCCTTTCGCCGACGGCTGGCCTAAGCCTTCGCCGGAACATTTCATGGCGTGCTAGGGATCGGCGATTTGACGGACAGAAAAAGCGACACCCGCTCGGCGGCGATCGCCGCCGGCATTATCCTGCTGGTCGCAACAGCCGTGCTTTATCTCATGCCGAACGTCATCGTCTGGCTCGGAACGATTTCGCCATGGCTCGGTACCGGCTTCGGCGTATTGGTCATCCTGGCCTTCTTCTTCGTGTTCTGGCTCAGGGCTCGCTATCAAAGGCGCAAGGGCCTGTAGGTACCCGTCAGGTCTGCAGCGAGGCGCCGAGCAGGATGACGCCGGTGCAGATGACCAGCAAAGCACCAAAAATTTCGATGCCATTGCCGACCCATGTCGACAGCTTCGAGCCGCGGCCGGTGAAACGCACGGCGGTGCCCTTCGCGAAAACGGCGATGATGGCAAGCAGCGAGACGGTGAGGGCCGTGCCGATCGACATGGCGAGCACGGACAGCAGCCCGCCGAGATAAAGACCGTTCAGCATCGAGAAGGTCATGACCAGCAGCGCGCCGGAGCAGGGCCGCAAGCCCACAGCGATGATCGCCGACGCGGCTTCACGGGCGCTGAATTTCTCGTTCGACAGCATTTTCGGATCGGGGAGATGCGCATGGCCACAGGTCTCGCAGACGGCGCCGTCGCCTGTCGCGTGAGCGGGGTCATAGCATTGATAGCCATCGGCGGCAGGCATGGCAGCTGCGCGGCCGCGGGAAAAGCCTCTGGCCGGGCCTGTTCCGGTTGCGGCGTCTTCGAAAAGCGCCAGGCTGATCGGGCCTGCTGAGGTCGCCAGCTGGACCTCGCGGTACTGTGCCCTGTTCCGGATCATCGTGCGCAGCTTGCGAAACAGAAGCCAGCCGCCGAACAGGATGACCATGACGAAGCTCGCGATCTCCATGGCGTTGGTGGCCATCGTCATGGTGATGCCGGAGCCGCGCAGGACGAAATAAGCGGCTCCGACCACGAGGACCGCGACGACACCCTGGATGAGCGCGGAGACGAACGAGATGGCGATGCCGCGCTTCAGCTCGATTTCATTGGCGACCATATAGGAGGAGATGACCGCCTTGCCGTGGCCAGGGCCGGCCGCGTGGAAGATGCCGTAGGCAAAGGAGAGGCCGATCAAGGTCCAGAGTTCCCAGGGATCCCGGCGCATGGCCTCGATCGACTTGGTGAGCGCGCGATAGAAAGCCTGCTGCTCGTAGTTCACGTATAGGAAGATGGGCGCCAGTGGGCCGCCTGTCGGCTGGAAGCTCGGTTCGGCCGTGCCGATGCCCAGCGGGGATCCCGTGGCATGCGCAAGGCCGGCTGCCGCAAGAAAGGCAAGCATCGCCACCGGAAGCAACCGCCATGGTTTCGAAATCAGCATTGGACGTCTATCCGCGTTGCGAAAAGCTTCGACATGGTCGTTCCGGTCGGATCGTTGAAGAAGGCATCCGTCAATGTCGTTCTGTTTTCGGCGATGACTTCGTCCGGATTGGGGCGGACGACCTGGTGCGTGCAGCTTTTGAAGGCGTCGCCCTCCGTCACCAGCTCCTGGTCGGTCGGGAAGTCGATCGATGTGTAGAGCGTCGGGTCGTAGATGCCGAAGCTGAGCTTGTTGCCCTTCGTCAGCGGCATCGGCTCGGACGGCTTGACGGCGAAGAACATGAGAAGCTGGCCGTCGCGATAATCGACATTGATGACGTCGGGCTTGGCCACCTTGATCGTTTTGCCGTTGAGCGTCAGGTTTGTGTAGTAGTCATAGTCGGCAAGGGAATCGCGTACTGTCTTGCCGACTTCCTTCAGCTCGTCGGGATCGAGTTTCAGATTGGTGTTCTTGTCGAAATCCATCAGCACCGAGGAAGAGAACACCTCATCGAAGCGCCAGACGTTGCGCAGTTCCTGTACATTGCCGTCCGGCCCGGCCAGAACCTCCAGGCGCGCTTCCACGAAAATATGCGGATGCGCCGACACCACGGCGGGCGCGAGCAGTAGACCCCCGGCGAGGGCGACAGCGTGGACAATCGTGGATTTTCTCATGCGTCCGATGTGTTTCGTGAGCATTGATTCACTTCGACTTCTGGTCAGAAAATAAGACGGAATTGGGACCGGTCGGCCCGTCTGCGCCGCTCAGCCGTTCTTGCGGAACCAGTTATGCAGGTAGTCCACAAACATGCGCACCTTTGCCGGGAGATAGCGGCGATGCGGATAGACCGCATAGATGCCGCGATCGGTCGGAAGATAATCGTTGAACAGCGTCAGCAGCTGTCCGCTTTCGATCGCCTTGCGACCGATGAAATCCGGAACGGTGGCGATGCCGAGGCCTGACAGCGCGGCACGCAGCGTCGCATGCGGGCTGTTGACTTCAAGCGTGCCGTTGATGGCGACGTTGAAGGTGCTGCTGTCGGCATCGATGAAGCGAATATTGCCTTGCGAACGGTTGTTGCTGTCGATGATGAAAGGCATACGTGCAAGATCGGTCGGGTGCTCCAACGTCGGATAGCGGTCGAGGAATTCCTGGGTTGCGCAGAGATGGACGCGGAAATCCGAGATCTTGCGGGCGATCATGCCGGAATCCTCGAGCTTGGTGATGCGGACGGCCACATCGAAGCCTTCCTCGATCAGATCCACGAAACGGTCGTCGGCGGCGATCTCCAGGGCGAGATCGGGATTTTCCTTGGCGAAGTCGATCAGCGACTGCCCGACCTCGGCGTCGACGAAGGTGCGCGGCACCGAAACGCGCAGCCGCCCCTTGAGCTGCTGGTTGTTCTCGCGGACGAGGTCGGCGAGATTGTCGATCTCCTTCAATATATCCGAGGCCGTACGATAATAGGTGTGGCCGGCCTCCGTCATGGAGAACTGGCGGGTGGTGCGGTTGAGCAGCAGCGCGCCGAGCTCGTCTTCGAGCTCGCGGACATATTTCGAGAGGAGCGCCTTGGAGCGTCCGGTCTTGCGCGCAGCCGCCGAAAACCCCTCGGCTTCCACCACATCGATAAAGGCGCGAATCCGGGTCAACGTGTCCATGGTGAAGCCTCCCGTTAATTGTTGCCGGATGTTGAACAAAACCCGCCGGTTTGTTCAATTATTTTTTTAGGACGCGGGTGAAAAATTTTCTTGATTATGACGGCGAATGTACCTATTTCCCGGTCAGCCCAAAGTCGCACGTGCCCGTGGGTGTCCGCCGATCCTCGATGTGGTGAGAAAATCGGTAAGGTACCTGGAACTAACCCCTCCAGTCGCTATTTCGGCCAACCGAAAAATGCGAGGACATCTAAAGCAACGACGGTGCGGGCCTTTTTGTTCTCTCCCGGCTTTCCATCAGCCGGGGTTACTGAAGAGGCACACCTTCATTGCCGGAAGTGCGGTTGGGATAATCCCTCCAATCCATGGCAGACAAAGCGAATTAGCGCCGCTTGCGGCACTCGTTCATTATCCGCGCTTCGCGCATTCGCACGGTACCGGGGTCTCCACCGGCTGGTTCCTGAGCGAATGAGCGTCGCCCTTTGTCCTCTGGGTCTTTCCCCGGAGCTATTGGAATTGAAAGGGAATTGACATGACCACGCAACGTATTCGCGACTTTCTCGCTACCCGACGTCCGGACGGTCCCTGCCTGGTGGTTGATCTCGATGTCGTCCGCGACAATTTTCGTGCCTTCCGTCATGCCATGCCGGACAGCGCCATCTACTATGCTGTCAAGGCCAACCCGGCTCCGGAAGTGCTGCGCCTGCTCGCAAGCCTCGGCTCCAACTTCGATTGCGCGTCCGTCGCTGAAATCGAAATGGCGCTCGATGCTGGCGCGACGGCCGCTCGCATCTCCTTCGGCAACACGATCAAGAAGGAGCGCGATATCGCCCGTGCGCATGCGCTCGGCATCAGCCTCTTCGCCGTCGACAGCCACGAGGAAGTCGAGAAGATTTCCCGTGCCGCTCCCGGCGCTCGCGTGTTCTGCCGTGTCCTGACGGATGGCGAAGGCGCCGAATGGCCGCTGTCGCGCAAGTTTGGCTGCGTCCCGCAGATGGCTGTCGACGTGCTCGTCTACGCTCATCAGCTGGGTCTGGAATCCTACGGCGTGTCTTTCCACGTCGGCTCGCAGATGACCAAGGTCGATGCCTGGGATGCTGCTCTCGCCGATGCCAAGCGGGTCTTCGTCTCGCTGGCCAAGCAGGGCATCCACCTGCAGATGGTCAACATGGGCGGCGGTTTCCCGACCAAGTATCTGCGCGACGTCCCGTCGGCTGAAGCCTATGGCAAGGCGATCTTTGCGTCTCTGCGCGCCCATTTCGGTAACCAGATCCCGCACACGATCATCGAGCCGGGCCGCGGCATGGTCGGCAATGCCGGCGTGATCAAGGCTGAAGTCGTCCTGATTTCGAAGAAGTCGGACAACGATGCTGCCCGCTGGGTCTTCCTCGACATCGGCAAGTTCGGCGGTCTCGCCGAAACCATGGACGAGGCGATCCGCTACCCGATCCGCACCGAGCGCGACGGCGACGAGATGGAAGCCTGCGTCATCGCCGGCCCGACCTGCGATTCGGCCGACGTGCTCTATGAAAAGAACCTCTATCCGTTGCCGGTGACGCTCACCATCGGCGACGAGGTCCTGATCGAAGGCACCGGCGCCTACACCACGACCTATTCGGCTGTTGCGTTCAACGGGTTCGATCCGCTGAAGGCCTACATCATCTGAGGTCTGACTTTGCCGACCCCGTAGTCAGCCGGGGCGGCACCTTCACAATTATTTGTCACCACCGCTGATAACGGTATTGGGCAACGGGAGGCCGAGATGGCCGCTGTTCTTGATTCTGTCCGCGCATTCTTTGCGCCCACCACTTTCACACTCGACCTGGAAAACGCAGGCGATGTCGTTGCTCGCGAAAATCTGCTCGACCGCGCCATGGGCGCCGGTCGCCGCAAGAAGTCGTCCGAAAAGCTACGCCGGGGCCGTGTTCCGGCCGAAGGCCTGGCGCTGGTCGCCCGCGACCGCACCGGCCATGTCATCGGCACGGTTCGCCTGTGGAACGTCGAGGCTGGTGTCGATCGCGAGACCCGTCCGGTCGATGCGCTGTTGCTCGGCCCGCTGGCCGTCGATCCTGCGTGTGAAGGCAAGGGTATGGGCTCGGCGCTGATGCGCGCTGCCATCCTGGAAGCCAAGAAGCGCGGCCATGGCGCCATCCTGCTCGTCGGCGATGCGCCCTATTACGAGCGTTTCGGCTTCTTTGCCGAAAAGACCCGCCATCTCGTCATGCCAGGCCCGTTCCAGCGCGAGCGTTTCCTGGCGCTCGAACTGAAGGACGGCTGGCTCAATGGCTCTGCCGGCATCATCGTCGCCAGCGGTCGCAAGCTTGCCCAGCCGCCTGTCGCAAGGGTCGCCTGAGACGCCGAGGCTGCCTCGCAAACCGCAGCGAGACAGCCTCAATTTGCTATGTTGAATTAAGAGAACCGCAAGCGGCCTGTCGTATCCTCGAACTCTCAGAGGGTCGACAAGGGACGATGTCATCATGGTGCTGGATCTGCGGACGATCTATGTTGTCTGTGGTTTCGCTTGTCTTGTGCTGGGCTGCGTGCAGCTTCTCGCGTTTGCGACGGGACGTTTCGAACGCTGGCCTCTGTGGTGGGGCGCCAGCAATGTGCTGTTGGGCTTTGGCTCTCTCGGCGTCGCCTTGCGCGATATCGCTCCGGATTTCATAACGGTCGGCTTGGCGAACAGCCTGACGCTTGCGGGTTACATAGCCTTGCTCGCGGCTATCAAGATCTTTGCCGGAAAACCCATCAATTTACGGAGATATGCTACCGTTATCGCCATCGGCTCGTTGCCCTTGTTCCTTGTTTTCGGTGACGGCGCCAGCTATTTGCCGCGCATCGCCTATCTCTCCTTCATCTTCAGTTTCTGTGATCTCGCGATCATGCGTGAGGGATACAGGCTTGTCCGGCGCGAGACATTGGTTTCCGGCTGGATCCTCGTTGGCCTTTTTGCCCCGACAGCGGTGATTTTTGCCGGGCGGGCGACACTCGCCCTCCTCGGACGGCTGGGTGGCGACGGCCTGTTCGACAAACCCAGCGGCGATCAGTGGCTGGCGCTGACGGCCGCGGTTTTCATCTGTCTGCGCGGCATTACCATTGTTCTGATGGCTTCCGAACGCAGCCGCAACAAGCTGATTGAGCTTGCCCATCACGATCCTCTTACCGGTGCGATGAACCGCAGCGGTCTTGCCAGCGCCTATACGCGGCTGGCCGGAAGGCTGCCCGTCGCCGTGTTCCTGATCGACATCGATCATTTCAAAACGCTCAACGACAGCCATGGCCATGCGGTGGGGGATCGCATCCTCAGTCTCTTCGTGCAGGTGGCGAAATCGCAGCTTGGCGTCCGAGGCATCGTGGCACGTCAGGGCGGGGATGAATTCGTGCTCGTCGTCGAACACACCGCGGCGGACGAGGCGGTGCGACTGGCGCAACGCATTCG
Source organism: Martinezella lusitana (assembly GCF_016901135.1). Classification (GTDB taxonomy): domain Bacteria; phylum Pseudomonadota; class Alphaproteobacteria; order Rhizobiales; family Rhizobiaceae; genus Rhizobium; species Rhizobium lusitanum_D. Next base: position 161,738 of record NZ_JAFEVL010000061.1, read on the forward strand.
TGCAGCCTTCGCCGATGCCATGTCGCGGGAAAGCGACCTACAGATCTCGCCGACTCTGTCGATCGGTATTGCCGAGGGCCGCAACAGCCTCGAACGGCTCCTGGAAAGAGCTGACGAAGCCGTTTACCGCGCCAAGCGCAACGGGCGGGATCGCGTCGAGGTTCAGACCCTGAAGCCCGGAGAGGCCGTTGAAAAAGCGGCTTAATTCGCCGCCTTTACACTTTCCTTCGCAGGGTCGTATCCGTCCGTCAGCGTCTTCAGGAAGGCGACGACATCGTTGATCTCGGCGTCGTTGAGCGCCGGTGTGTCGCCGAGCTTGCGGTTCATCGGCGCGTCGATGACGTCGATATTGGCCCGATACTGCTCAGGCAGATCATTGTATTTCATCACCTTGCCACCGGCATCCTTCGGGTAGATCTCATCCGGATTGGTGTCGCGCTTGACGTAGAAGCGCGTCACGTCCTCGAGCGTGCGATAGACGCCATTGTGGAAGAAGACGTGGCGAGCGGCGACGTTGCGCAATGTCGGCGTCTTGAACAGCCCGCAATTCTGCGCCTGGGCGGAATAGGTGTCGTTGCGCAGCGGGCCACAAATGCCGGTGTCGTCGTAATGCGGATCGGCATTGGCCGGGATGGCTGGATTGCGCGGCGCTCCCAAGGCTTCGAATTCGAAATCGGTGAAGTTTGGCATCTGCCCGTCGCCGGTCATCTTGTCGAGGTGACACGAGGCGCAATTGCCCTTGCTTGGATCATCGAACAGCTTCAATCCTCGCGCTTCGGCATCCGTGAGCACCGCCTTGCCGCGAAGGTAATAATCATATTTGCTCGTATAGGGATGAAAGGATGGCTCCTCGATCTGGTAGCGGGCAAGGGCGAAGCCGATTTCGGCGATCGTCATGTCCTGATCGTTGAGGATATTCTCGCCGAAGAGCGCCGAGATGTCCCTGCCATAGCCCTTCTTCAATTTCGCATAGACGGTGCCCGCATCCACATTCGCCATTTCGAACGGTGAGATCATCGGCTGCAAAGCCTGCTCTTCCAGCGAATCGACGCGTCCATCCCAGAACATTCCGCCTTGCGGCACCAGATCCGGAGCGGTCGAATCGGCCTTGACGACGGCTTGCGCCGTCAGCGGCCCGGCTATGGCCGCCGGCGCGTTGGCGAGTGCTACGCCTGAGGCTTCAATCATCGGCGCGGCTTCGGTAGCCTCGTCGGCAGCGCTTTCAGCCCCGACCGAGAAGGAAGGCGTCGACATCTTGTAGGCGAGGCTCGGCACGGCGCGGATGCCCGGTTGGTCGAGATGCGGACCGCCGAGCTGCACGGCGCGGTCGTTGGCGGGCGCATAATGATTGCCGGGATCGTGGCAGGTGGCGCAGGACATCTGGTCGCCGCCCGATAGCGTCGGATCGAAAAACAGCCGCTTGCCGAGCTGGGCCACGGCACTCAGCGGCGCCTGGTCGTCATAGCCGTCCGTGGCGGCAGCATTGGCGGCCGGCTTGCTTGCCGCGCCGATGGCCGCACTCGCGAGCGATATGCCCGCGAGTGCGATGAAGGGCAGGAGACGGCGGTTGATCTGCAAGGGCATTTTCCGTCCCCCTTTATGCATCAAGAGGCCTGGTTGCCGGTCTTCGTGTCGAGGATCAGCTTCGGCGTATCGCCGCCCTTGGACCAGTCGAACATAGCCTTCAGCGAGCCGGAAATGGCATCGAACGAGCCGCCGCCAAGGCGGCTGCCGCCCATCCAGTTATCCTCGATGAAACGCATGACGGAGGTCTGGTCGGTCAGCGTATGATCGACGAAGTTGACCTTGGAGTAGGGCGAGATGACCAGCAGCGGCTGGCGCGTGCCGTAGCCGCAACGACCCTGGGCCGGCTGACCGTTGACGCCAGGCAGCGGCGTGCCGGTCGAACAGCTGTCGCCGCCGCTCAACACGTCATAGCCCTTGACGCCGAGCTTGGACGGATTGACCACTGCGTGGGCGTGATCATACCAGCCGTCGGAGTCATCATAGAGAAGGATGATGGCGGTGTCCTTCCAGTCCGGCGAGTCCTGAACGGTGTTGACCACCTGGGTCACGAATTCCTGCTCGTCGAGCGGGTCGGAATAGCCGGCATGGCCGTCCTGATACGCAGGCGCCTTCAGGAAGCTGACGGCCGGCATGTTGCCGTTCTTCAGGGCCGCATAGAAGTCGGTTGTGTCGTACTGATGGTTGGCGACGTCCGTCGTGCCGATCGCGGCCACGGAGGACGGGCGCGCATGCGTTGGGTTGGCCGTCGAGGCGTAGTACTGGAACGGCTGGTGATGCGGGATGTAGTCGGCACTGTTGACCTTGGTGACGGTCGAGGTGGTCGCGCGCTTGCAGCCGGTCGTGCCGTCGGGATTGGTCAGCGTCACGTCGAAGCCGCCTTCGAAGAAGCCCCAGGTGATCTTATGCTCGTTCAGCATGTCGCCGATGTTCTTGCCATACATCAGGGCCGTCTGGCCGGCCGAGCAGACGTCGCCCGTCGGGTCGAAATCGCTGATGGCGGTCCAGCCGCCGCTGCCATCGGGCACGATGCGACCCTTGGAATAGGTGCCGTCGCTTTCCAGCGTGTAGCCGGGCGGCAGGATGGCGCCATTGGTCTGGCCGGAGATGAGGTTCAGCGCGCCGGGGGTCGAGGGGCCGAAATTGGTGGAGAAGGAATTGTCGTTCAGTGCGTAATGCTGGGCGTAGTTCCAGAGGGCGGTGACGGTGTTGCCGTCATAATAGCCCATGACCTGGCCCTTGGTGCCGAAGGCGCCGGCCGCACCCTTGGTGCCGTGACCGGTATTGGCCGGAAAGAGGTCCATGGCGAAATTGTTATAGGCGGCCTGTTCGGCCGTATAGCCATGGTTCTGGGACTGGGTGGCCGCCTGCGTGCGATCGAGGCGGAAGGGGGCTGCGGCGTCGGCACCGTTCGCCGTGTTGGTCTTGTTCGGATTGTTGTCCAGCAGGCCGGAATTTGCGAGTGTGTTGATGTCGGCCGGCGTGTTGTCGGCGGCCTTGAATTCCGGCTCGCCGGCGATGTTGGCTGCCTTGGGGTAGGTCGCGAAGTAGTGGTCGAAGGAGACGTTCTCCTGGAAAATAACGACCAGGTGCTTGATCGGCGTTGCGGTATTCGTCGCGGGCGCCATATCGGCGGCGCTGGCGGTGGAACAGAGCGAAATAAGTGCAAGCGCGCTGCCGGCTGCAAGGGCGGCGCGACGCGAAAGACTGGTCATCGTCATATCCTCTTCGAGTGGGGGCATTGCTCCGGCGCTTGTTGCGCCGCGCCGGGCATAGAGAACTCTTTCGAGCTATCAACGGAGTATGACAGTTCCATGAAGGGGAGAAAAATTGCACGCGTGAGAGGTGCGGCTGGCGGCTGTTTTTGCTGAAATGAAGGAGGGGTTTGTATGCTGGCAAGGCATGAGGCGCTGGCGATGCTACCTTATGTCACGGGCGGGGGTAGGCAGCTGATCACCCGCCCTCGTGGTTCGAGACGGCCCTGTGGGCCTCCTCACCATGAGGACTAGTCCTTCCCTACTTGGCGGCAAGGAAGGCTCAATCGTTTGTCGTGGCTCCGAACTCACCCAACCTTATCCTTAGGTGCGCAGCGCCCTAAGCCTGTCGAAGGGGGGCGGAGCCTCGAAGGACGGGGCGGCCACGGTCCCTCAGAGATCGAGGCTAGATATTCTGATCCATCGTTTCCGCCGGGATCTCATCGGCGGGGTGGATGCGAACGACCGTGGCCGGGACGCCGGCAACGGTGCAGTGGGGTGGTACGGCTTTCACCACGACGCTGCCCGCCGCCACCTTGCTGAAGGCGCCGACTTCGATATTGCCGAGGATCTTGGCGCCGGCGCCGATCATCACCCCATGGCGGATTTTCGGATGCCGGTCCCCACTCTCCTTGCCGGTGCCGCCAAGCGTGACGTTCTGCAGGATGGAAACTTCGTCCTCGATCACGGCTGTCTCGCCGATGACGATGCCGGAGCCATGATCGAGCATGATGGAAGAGCCGATCCTGGCCGCCGGATGGATATCCGGGCCGAAGACGAGCGAGACGAGGTTGGAAAGCCAGCTGGCGATTTCGGTGCGGCCTTCGGTCCAGAGCACATGGGCGATGCGGTGGGTCTGCAGGGCGTGAAAGCCCTTCAAATTCAAAAGCGCATGCAGATAGGTCGAGCAGGCGGGATCGCGGGTGCGTACGGCGACGAGATCGGCTTCGGTTGCTTGCAGGATTGCGACATGCCGCACCAGCACGCCGGAGAGCAGCGAAAGCAGATCGTCGTGCTCGATCCGGACGACGCAAAGCCGTGCGGCGAGCACATTGGCGAGGCTCTCGGCATCCGAGCGGCTGGCAAGAATCTGCGCCTGCAGCAGCGGGGCGAGCGTCGGCTCGCGCTCAGCGAGTTCGGCGGCCTCGCGACGGATCACATCCCAGACGCTTTCGGCTGAGGCAGGGGTCTTTCCGGCGATTGCCGTTCCTGACTGGGGCATGATCTTGTCTTTCTGTTTAACCGGAGACGTCGACGACGCCGCAATCGCCGGCTTCGGAGGCGAAGGCCAGCAGCTTGCCGGACTTGCTCCAGCTCATCGATGTGATCGCACCCTTGCCTGGCCGGCGCAAGAGCGCTTCCTTGGCGTCGCCGAGGCGGACCGCCAGGATCATGCCGTCGATGAAGCCGATGGCGAGGATATCCTCGGCGGCGTGGAACTTTACCGAGGTCGCCATGATGTTGGCGCGGGTGCCGAGCTCGAGCGGCGCCTTGCCCATCGGTCCGTCCTTGCCCTGGAAGGGCCAGACGATCGCCGCCGGCGCACCGGAAGAGGCGAGCCACTTGCCCTTGTTGGACCAGGACAGGGATTTCACCTTGGCGGGATAGCCCGTCATGCGCATATGTCGCGCCTCGGCGCCCGGTTTGGCGTCCAGCTTCCAGCCGTGCAGGGCGTTTTCCTGCATGGTTGTCACGATGAACTGACCGTCCGGCGAGAAGGTGACGCCGGTATGGGCGCCCTTCCATTCTAGATTGACCGGCTGCGCGCTCATGCCAACCCAGTGCAGCGATACGCCGTTGTAGCGGGCGACGGCTATACGTATGCCCTTGGGAGCGAAGGCGATGCCTTCGACCGTGCGCTCTTCCGGAAATTCCTTCGTCGAGCCGTCGGCCAGCCGCACGAAAGTGCTCTTGCCGTAGGAATAGGCGACCGAACCCTGCGGACCGGCGGCAATCTGCCCGATCCATTTGCGCGGGGCTTCGGCGAGAACCGTCACACTGCCATCGGCCGCAATCCGCAGGACCTTGCCGTCCTCGCCGCCGGAAATCAGGCTGTCGCTATGGGGATCGTGAATGCAGGTCAGCATGCCCCGATGGGCCTCGGTGACCTTGTCTCCACCCTCGAGGCGATGGATTGCGCCGGCGGCGCTGGCGAAGAAGGGGGTGTCCCCTAAAAATTCGACGGCCAGAACGTGGCCGTCGATATCAAGCGGAGCGACAGTCGGCATCAGGCAGACGCCTCGCAGGCCTTGAAGCTTGCTTCCAGTTTTTCGCGGTCAAGCTCGCGGCCGATGAAGACCAGGCGGCTCTCATGCTTTTCGCCATCCTTCCAGGCACGCTGATGGTCGCCCTCGATGATCATGTGCACGCCTTGGACGACATAGCGCTCCGGATCGTTCTTGAAGGCGATGATGCCCTTGAGGCGCAGGATGTTCGGTCCCTGGGTCTGCGTGATCTTCTGGATCCAGGGGAAGAAACGCTCCGCATTCATCTCGCCGCCGCGCAGCGACACCGACTGCACCGTCACGTCGTGGATGGGCGAAGGGCCGTGGTTATGGTGGCTGTGGTCATGATCATGGTGGTGATGGTCGTGGTCATGATGGTGGTGATCATGGTCGTGATGGTCATAATCGCAATCCGGGCCGCAGACATGATCCTCATGATCGTGATCGAGGAAATGCGGGTCGTTTTCCAGTGCGCGTTCCAGATTGAAGGCGCCCTGGTTCAGCACGCGGGCGAGGTCGACGCCGGAGCGGGTCGTCTTGTAGACGCGGGCGGCCGGGTTGATCGCACGGACGATGTCCTCAATCTGCGCCAGCTCTTCCGGCGATACGAGGTCGGACTTGTTGATGACGACGACATCGGCAAAGGCGATCTGGTCTTCGGCCTCGCGGCTGTCCTTCAGGCGCAGCGGCAGGTGCTTGGCGTCGACGAGTGCGACGACGGCATCGAGTTCCGTCTTGGCGCGGACATCGTCATCCATGAAGAAGGTCTGGGCGACGGGAACAGGATCGGCAAGGCCTGTCGTTTCGACGATGATGCCGTCAAAGCGGCCAGGGCGGCGCATCAGGCCTTCGACGACTCGGATGAGGTCGCCGCGCACCGTGCAGCAGACGCAGCCATTGTTCATCTCGTAGATTTCTTCGTCCGACTCGACGATGAGGTCGTTGTCGATGCCGATCTCGCCGAATTCGTTGACGATGACGGCGTATTTCTTGCCGTGGTTTTCGGAGAGAATGCGATTGAGCAGCGTCGTCTTGCCGGCGCCGAGATAGCCGGTGAGAACGGTGACGGGAATGGGCTTTTGCGTGGCTGTTTCGGTCATGGGAGCCTCGAAATATGGAAGGTTGCCCCGGGGAGCGGACATTGGTCGGGTTCCATATAAGGAGTTGGCAGCGTCAGTTCAAAGGCTTTTGTATGTTATAAGATCACATTAGGTTTGGGATGGCTGGCTCAATGTCGGTCTGTGAGAAATCATTGCCGATGAAGAGGAGAGGGCATCCGAATTCCTTGGCGATCGCATAAGCAAAGCAGTCGCCGTAATTCAGGGCGGCTGGATGAATTCCCTTGCCCCAACGCGAATACGCATCTGCGGCACGCTCCGCGCGTTCCGAGGTGACTTCGATAACCTCGATCGCAGGCGAGGTCAGAAGCTCCCGCATTTGCTGACTGAAGCCGCGCCGTGTCGCAACAATGAGTGCTTCGAGCATTGTTCCTGCTGAGATAAGGACGCGATTTTCACTCTCAAACACGACTTCGCATGCTGAAGCGTGCAGCTCATTTGCAAGCATCGCAACAAGAGCCGAAGTATCGATGACAATCACTTGGGCAAGCCATGTTCATCGTACAGGAAATCCTGGCTTCCGGCGGCATCGGGGCCTGGAGGCAAGTTTTTCTTCCTGATCTCCTCCTGCAGCCTTTTGATCAGATTTTCCTTTTCCGCGGATGTCATGGGCTTTTTCACTGGCTGTATGCGTGCAGCCGGCAGACCATCCTGTGTCAGGACAACTTCCTCGCCTTGCTTTGCAAGTCGTACCAATTCTTTGAGTTGGCCCTCCGCATCATCGAGGGAAATACGCATATCTGCCTCCCGGCGGACAAAGATAATTGCTGATAATATGATGGATTGCGCCGCTTGATACAAGCGATCGGCTATCGCAGCTTCGTCACATCGAACCGATCGACATCCTGCAAAAGCTCCACCAGCCCTCGCACCGTATGCGCGACTAGCTGCTCGCCCTTTGCCGCCGTTGCGGCGCCCGCATTGCCGGTGACACCCTGCGTGTTCAAATCGGACATCTTCCAGCCGAAGGCATGCGGCCCATAGGCTCGCAAGTGCTTGAAGCGCTGTATATAGTCGGACTGCCGGGATGGGAAATCCGCGGCCTTCGACATATCGACCTTTTCAGGGTGCAGGGCGAGCATGACCGATGTCTCGATATCGCCGCCGTGAATGTCGATGGCCTTGTCATCAGGCGCGATCAGTCCGTCCGGAATGCCGAAGCGGGTCCAGCTGGTCGCCACCGCCAGCATGGCGAAGCGCACGCGCGCTTCCGTCGCGACGATGGTCATGAGCGGCGAGTTGCCGCCGTGAGCATTGAGCATGACGAGTTTGCGGATGCCGAGCCCGCTCATCCGCTCGGCAATGCCGAGCCAGCGCCTGATGGCTTCGTCGGAGTCCAGGGTCCTCGAACCGGCGACGTCCATATGCTCGACGGAGTAGCCGACAGGCTCGACGGCCAGGAAGGTGACAGGTAAATTGGCGGGCAAGGCGACCTTCAGACGCGAGACGATGCCTTCGGCGATCAGCGTGTCGGTCTCGAAGGGCAGATGCGGGCCGTGTTGCTCATAGGCGCCAAGCGGCAGCACGGCGATCCAGTTTGCCCGCTCCCGCGGCGTCAATGTCCTATCATTGTCGTCGAAACATGGCAAAGGATGCGCCATCTGAGGGTGTGCCTCTTGTTTATGTCAATAACCTGCGCAATGTCATAGCGTGATGGCGCATCGGCGAAAAGGTCAACGGAATCACGATGGGTAAGAAGAACAAGGTCGGGAAGAAAAGTAAGTCAGGTAAAAAGAAGGATCACCGCGACTATACGCTTGCCGATCTGTCGCCCGCGTTAACGCAGGCGGCGCGGTCGATGCGTACGGTGATAACGCGGAGCCTGACGGCGAGCGGTCTCTATGCCGGGCAGGACGGTGTCATCCTCGCACTGGCGACAACCGACGGTCTTCCGGCTGGGTCGCTGGCGCAGAAGCTCGGCGTCAAGGCGCCGACGATGACGCGTACGATCGGCCGCATGGAGGCGCAGGGCTTCGTCGAGCGCCGGCCGGATGCCGAAGATGCCCGGCTGACCAAGGTCTACCTTACCGAGGCGGGACGCAACAGCGTCAGCGAGATTGAAAGCTCGGCCGCCACCTGCGATGAACTCGCCACACGCGGCTTCTCCGAGAAGGACATCCGCTCGCTCGTGCGCCTGCTCAAGGCGATCGAAAGCAATCTCCAGGCCGGCGATGACGACGAGGACGAAGACGAATTCTGAGAATCCCCGAGAATTCGAGTTGCACGACGTGATTAAACCTTTTAATTAAATATTTTAAATTCCGGAATCGTAAAACGACGGAATGTGAATATGGCTGCGTTTCACGGGGAGGGTGCGCGTGGCGCAAAAGATAAAGCTTTCGACGATTGCGGAAACGCTTGGCATTTCAACGGCAACAGTATCCTTAGCCTTACGCGACAGCCCGCTGGTCGCGACCAACACGCGCGAAAAGATCAAGGATCAGGCTCGCGCGCTGGGCTATATCTACAACCGCCGCGCGGCCAGTCTCAGGACGTCGCGATCCGGGATCATCGGCGTCGTCGTCCATGACATCATGAACCCCTTTTACGGGGAAATTCTCAAGGCGATCGAAAGCGAGCTCGACCGCAGCCGCCACACCTTCATCCTTTCCAACCATTATGATTCGGTCGAGAAGCAGCGGACCTTCATCGAGACGCTGCTGCAGCTCGGTGGCGACGGTGTCATCATGTCGCCGGCGATCGGAACGCCGCCTGAAGATTTCGAGCTGGCAGAAGCAAACGGTATGCCGGCCATCCTCGTGGCGCGCCAGATCGAGGCTCTCGATCTGCCGACCTTTCGCGGCGACGACAGCTACGGAATTTCGCTTGCGACCAACCACCTGATCAGCCTCGGTCATCGCACCATCGCCATGATCGGCGGCACGGATCAGACCTCGACCGGGCGTGACCGCTATCAGGGCTATGTCAATGCGCTGCGCAAGGCGGGCATCGAAGTGGACCCCGATCTGCGCATTCCCGGCGCGCGCTCCAAGCAGGGCGGTTTCGAGGCGGCCGTGCATTTCCTGTCTCTGCCGCAGAAGCCGACCGCGGCCGTCTGCTGGAACGATCTGGTCGCCATCGGCCTGATGAACGGCATTTCCCGCGCCGGCCTCGTGCCGGGACGGGACATCTCGGTCACCGGCTATGACGATCTGGAGGAAGCGGCGATCGCAACGCCTGCGCTGACCACCGTGTGGAACGGCCAGGCCGAGGTCGGAAGGCTTGCAGCGCGAGCACTTTTGGATAGGTTAGCGGGAAGCCATGAGCCGGATGGTATTCATCTTATCAAGCCGGAAATGCGCATCCGCCAGTCGACGACGCCCTACAAAGCTCGCCAGTAGCGCCGAACCGTATCTCAAGAGGAAGATCCATGTCCGATAATCGCATTACCGTCCTCGTTCCGGGGAAGATACACCCGCGTGTTCTTGAAAGGCTCGGGAAGCAATTCGATGTCGTCTCCGTTGATCGCAACGACGAGCCTCAGGTCGATGCGAACGTCGCGGCGCGCGTGCGTGGCATCGCGGTCGCCGGCGGCGTGAATGCCGCCTGGATCGATGCCTTTCCGCATCTGGAAGTCATCGCCAATTTCGGCGTCGGTTATGACGGCATCGATGTCAAGCATGCCGCCTCGAAGGGGATCGTCGTCACCAACACGCCCGATGTCCTGAACGATGAAGTTGCCGATACGGCGATCGCCTTGCTGCTGAACACGCTGCGGCAATTTCCGAAAGCGGAAAGCTGGCTGCGCGATGGGCGCTGGGTGAAGGATGGAGCCTTTCCGCTCTCGCCCTTCTCGATGAAGGGGCGTCGCGTCGGCATTTATGGTCTCGGCCGCATCGGCCTGGAGATCGCGAGAAGGCTTGAGCCGTTCAAGGTGAAGATCGGCTACCACACGCGCTCGCCGCGCGACTCGTTGCCCTACGACTACTATCCGACCCTGAAGGAGATGGCTCAATCGGTGGATACGCTGATCTCCATCGTGCCGAAGACGCCGGAAACGCACAAGGTGATCAATGCTGAGATCCTGTCGGCGCTCGGACCGCAGGGCGTATTCATCAATGTCGGCCGCGGCTGGTCCGTCGACGACGATGCGTTGATTGCAGCGCTCGGCAACGGAACGCTCGGCGCCGCCGGCCTCGACGTCTTCTACGACGAGCCCAATGTCCCGGCCGGCTATCTCTCGCTGCCGAACGTTTCGCTATTGCCGCATGTGGCTTCCGCCTCCGTGCCGACGCGAGACGCGATGGCCGATCTCGTTGCCGACAACATCATCGAGTGGTTCGCGAAGGGCAAGCCGCTGACGCCGGTGCCGGAAACTCCGGTCAAGCCGCGCGGCTGATCAAATGGCTTTTTGCTGATGAGGAGCGGCGACCGGCCGCTCCTTGCTCGCAGCATAGTCGCGCACGGCGTCGCCGAATGCGACAAAGAGCTTGCGTGACGGCGAGTCCGTTTCCGCCCAATATTCCGGGTGCCATTGCACGCCGACGGCAAAGGCCTTCGCGCCGATGACGGAGACGGCTTCGATCGTGCCGTCTTCGGCAAGCGCCTCCACCTGCAGTCTCGGGGCCGTATCGGCAATCGCTTGGCGATGCAGCGAGTTGACCCGCACTTCGCCCGGGCCGACGACGCGGGCGATGCAGGAGCCTTCCTTGACGAAAACGCTCTGGCGGATGGAATACATCGTATCGCGATCGACATTCTGCGGCTTGCGATGGTCCCAGATGCCCGGCTGTTCCTGGATCTCGCTGGCAAGCGTACCGCCGAGGGCAACGTTCAGTTCCTGAATGCCGCGGCAGATGGCAAGCATGGGAATGGCGCGATCGATGGCCCGGCGGATGAGCGGCAAAGATGTCGCATCGCGTGCCGGATCGAAGGGGCCGTCGCTTTCACGAGCCTCCTTGCCATAGAGCGATGGATGCACGTTGCTGGCAGAGCCGGAGACGAGCAGTCCGTCGACGCGGTCCAGAATGGCGTCCGCATCACTGTCTTCTTCCAGCGCCGGGACGATCAGCACCGTCAGCCCGGCAGCCTTGACGGCCGCCCGGACATATTGTTGCTGCACCGCATGCCAGGTCGCGCCGTCGAACTCGCGGATATCGGCGGGAATGGCGATAATCGGTCTGGACATTCAAGGCTCCGGAAGATGCGAAATGGTTATTCGTTGAAACCCCTGGATGATCATGATGTCAATCCGAGGGCGGATTATCCCTGCTGCAAATCTACGCGAAGAGCGCTCCGCCGGCAACGCGGAGTGGTTTCGATAAGGCTTTGTTTCCGTTCGTCATGAGGATGTACAGGAATCGCCATAATGCGATGCGAAAGCAAACTTGAAAGACCGTGTGCGGCGTGGTTAGTTCCATCGCTTGCGCCATGACCGGGAACGTCGTTCCCCAGCAATGCCGTCCGTATGGGAGATTTCAATGGATCGCCGTTCCTTCATCAGGCGGGCAGGAGCAGTTGGCGCGGGCGCTGCCGCCTCCACGCTTGCGAGCCCGGCCCTGGCCCAGGAATATCCCAAGATCACCTGGAAGATGACATCGTCCTTTCCGAAGAGCCTGGATACGATCTACGGCGGTGCCGAGGATATTGCCTCGCATGTCTCCGACGCGACAAACGGCAATTTCGTCATCCAGACTTATGAAGCCGGCGAAATCGTGCCTGGCGCGCAGGCCGCCGATGCGGTGAGCGCCGGCACGGTCGATGCCGCGCATACCTGTTCCTATTATTTCTGGAACAAGGATCCGACCTACGCCATCGGCACGGCCCTTCCCTTCGGCCTCAATGCGCGGCTTACCAATGCCTGGTTCTACCAGGGCGACGGCAACAAATTGATGAACGAGTTCTATGCCACGCAAGGCATAATGGGTCTGCCGGCCGGTAATACAGGTGCGCAGATGGGCGGCTGGTTCCGCAAGGAAATCAATACGCTGGATGATCTAAAAGGCTTGAAGATGCGCATCGCCGGCCTTGCGGGCAAGGTGATCGAGAAGATCGGCGTGGTGCCGCAACAGGATATTGCCGTCAGTGGCGTGTACGACGCGCTGGACAAGGGCACGATCGATGCCGCCGAATGGGTCGGCCCCTACGACGACCTGAAGCTCGGGCTGCAGAAGATCGCCAAATACTACTATTATCCCGGATGGTGGGAGGGCGGTGCGGTTGTGCACGCCTTCTTCAATCTGGAAAAATGGGGTGCTCTTCCAAAAAACTATCAGGCGATCCTGGCCGATGCCTGCGCCTTCGCCAACACCAACATGCTGGCGAAATATGATGTCAAGAACCCCCAGGCGCTGAAGGATATCGTCCAGCAGGGCGTGACGCTGCGTCCTTTCAGCCAAGAGATCATGGAAGCTTGCTTTCAGGCGGCCAGCGGATTGTACGCCGATCTTTCAAAGTCGAACGACTACTTCAAACGTATCTATGAGGATCAGGTCGCCTATAAAAAGGATGCCTATCTTTGGATGCAGCTCTCGGAATATACTTTCGATACATTCATGATGATCCAGCAGCGGGCGGGCAAACTTTGATCGATGTCGTCTAAGCGCTCGGCAATATTCTGCTTTTTCATGAGTGACTTGAAACATATACTGCGGGTAGAGTAACTGTTAGGTGAATGCGCGAATACGATGCGGTGTGCAACTTAAAATCAACGTAAGTTACCGGCATGATTGGAAAATTCGCCCGCATGCATGCTATTTGGGCAATCAAATTTTAAAACGTTTCACCTAGGGTGTCCGCCGCATCAGGGGAACTCTGAATGAAGCCTCCAAGCCCGGACACCGTACCGACAGATGTTTATCTGTCGTTCGTCAGTTCGCTTTTCGGAAACCGTAAAACGCTGTTTACGGGGGTGTTCGTTCACATCCTGACATATGTCATCGTTTTCCTGAGCACGCGTGCAAATATTTACCTCATTCTTTGCGTGGCTTTTGCCGCTGTCTTTGCGCTACGCATGTATTCCTTTTGGTTATTCGATGCCGCCGACAAGCATAGCTTCGCACGTGCCGATATCGCTCGTTGGGAAATCCGCTATGTGATCGGTGCTGCGGCAACAGCGTCCATTCTCGGCATTGGCAGCGGCTATGCCATCCTGATCGTGCAGGATCCGCTGGCGGAATTCATCTGCATCGCGGTGACCATGGCGTCGATGGTGTCGATCGTCGGCCGCAACTATGGTTCCCAGAAAGCGATCGATCTCCAGACCTTGGCATGCTGCCTGCCGATCATCATCGCCTGCCTGATGTCGCAACAGCTCTACAAGGCGATCGTTTCCATCATGCTCGTTCCCTTTGGGTTGACGACGCGCGCAATGGCGAACGGCGTGCGCGAGTTTCTGTACAAGAATGTCATCGCGTCGCGCGAGATATCGCAGATTGCCGACCGGTTCGACACCGCGCTCAATAATATGACGCATGGCCTGTTCATGCTGGATGCCCAAAACCGTATCCTCGTGGTCAATCGCAAGGCATGCGAACTCCTGAATTTCACACATCAGGAGCAGCTCAAGGATTGCGAATTCGACGTCGTGCTGCGGTATGGTGCGCGTCATGCCTTCATCGACGGTTCCTTGCCTGGATTGATCCAGCGGCAGATGGCGCAACTCGTCAGCGGTTCGCTTTCCCGCACGCTCATTCAGTTCAATGAGGATCAGTTTCTGGAATTCGCGGCCAGCCGTCGCGCCGACGGTGTCGTCATCCTGATCTTCGAGGATGTGACAGTGCGCATCCGGGCGGAGCGCAAGATCCTGCATATGGTGCGCTATGACCCGCTGACGGGCTTGCCGAACCGTGAATATTTCGTCGAGCTGGTCAAGGAGCAGCTTGCCGCTCGCACCAGAGAAAGCCAGGTCGGCATCCTGGTTCTCGATGTCGACGACTTCAAACATGTGAATGACACCAAGGGGCATGTAACCGGAGACCGTCTGCTGGTCGCCATAGCGGAGCGCCTGAAGGAGCTTGCGGGCACCACGGCGCTTGCCGCGCGTCTGGTCGGCGATCAGTTCGTGCTGTTTTTCCCGAATGAGGATGGTGCGTCGGACGTGGGCAGCCGCGTGCAGGCGTTGCATGCCGCGGTGACGGGCACTTACGATGTGGATGGCAACAGCTTCCGGATTTCCTTCAGCGGCGGTTACGTGACCATGTCGAGCCGCGAATTCCGCTCGGAGGAATGGCAGATCAAGGCCGACCTGGCGCTGTTCGATGCCAAGCTGCGGATGAAGGGTGGCTGCACCGCCTTCGAAGAGGAGATGGATGCGCGCTACGTCGAGCGGCAAAAGCTGAAGGAGGATCTGCGCGAGGCGGTGGAAGCCGGCCGCCTTCAGGCCGTGTACCAGCCCATGTTCACGCCGGATGGCTCCCGCATCGATTGCTGCGAAGCCCTGGCGCGATGGATTCATCCGGAGAAGGGCTCGATCCCTCCCAACATCTTCGTGCAGATCGCCGAGGAGATGGGCATCGTTGGCGGTATCACCCGCTTCATGCTCAACCAGGCCTGTCGCGATTGCGTTTCATGGCCGGCGCCAGTGTCGGTGTCGGTCAACCTGTCGGCGCAGGATCTGCGCAGCAACGACATCGTCGATATCGTCATGGATGCACTGGAGGCATCGGGGCTGGATCCGTCGCGGTTGCATCTCGAAGTCACCGAAAGCTGCCTGATGGACGAGGTGGCGACAGTCCGGTCCATTCTTGCCGATCTGCGTGCCAGAGGCATCACGATCGCCATCGACGATTTCGGAACGGGCTTCTCCAGCCTCAGCTATCTCGATTCGCTGCCCGTGGACGTCGTCAAGATCGATCGCTCCTTCGTCCGCGATATCACGGCAGACAGCCGTCGTTTCAAGCTGCTGTGCGGTATCGTCGATCTCTCCCGCGCGCTCAGCCTCCATATCGTGATCGAGGGTGTGGAGACGCTTGAGCAACTGGCGCTTGTCGTTGAGAAGAACCTAGCCGACATCATCCAGGGTTATGTGTTCTCTGTTCCCGTATCGCGCGAACAAGTCGTCGAGATGGTCGACAGCCTCATCCGGCGACAGTCGGCCTTGCGGCAGGACAACGTCGCTTGAAGCGATCAAAGCTTTTCACACCGCGCCGCTGAAGCACCTGCCCTGAAAGGCGCATAGTAACGGCCGTGTCTCACCGCCATGCCGGTGCAGGCCATTTACGTCGTTCTTTCCACATCAGACCAGAGCTGACAGTCACCTGACCGCCTCCACGAATATCGGGCCTGTGCCTTCATAGGATGGTTCTGGCAGGCGCATGCGCGCCTTCATGAATAGCAGTAATGCAATATTCAGAACCTGATCATATTCGAATCTATACCGGTATTCGTTGAAAAAATTAACCTTGATGAACGAATAGTTAATGAAAATTTGAAACAAAGATTGATCAATTTTTCTCTTAATACCAATAATGGTCCGTTAATCATAACGGAACATTAACCATGACTCATGTGAGTGTTAAAGAAAGCGGCTTTGCCGGCAAGCTGATGGAGGTGCTCGATCACGTAGAATACCGCCGAATCGAAAGTAGCGAAGACATGGAGGATGTCGCGCGGTTGCGCTATAAGGCCTACAAGGCGCACGCAGTCTTGCCGGTGGCGGCCAAGAACCTGATCGACAACGTCGACTTCGACGACCATGCCTATGTATTCGGCGTCTATTATTACGAGGAGCTGGTGAGCACGGTGCGGATACACCATGTCACGCCGGATCATCGCGTATGCCAGTCGACCGGTATCTTCCCGGATGAAATTCACGCCTTCCTCGATGCCGGCATGACATTGATCGACCCGGCGCGCTTTGCCGTCGACCCCGATTTCGAGCTGGAATTGCCGGCGTTGCCCTATCTGACGCTGAGACCGGCGATCGTGGGTGCCATCTATTTCGACACCGACAGGGTGATGCAGCATATTCGTCCGGCGCATGCGGCTTTTTACAAGCGTGTCTTCTACGCCGATACGGTCGTTCCGCCGCGCATGACCAAGACCTATGGTTTCGAATTGACGCTTCTGGCATCTCGGTCAAAGGAGATCCGCGGCAAGCTGATGCAGCGATATCCGTTCTTCGATTCCGAACCCTGCGAGCGGCGCATGATGTTTTCCCGCGGCGAGGATACCGGCTCGCCTCCCTTGACTATCCTGCCGACGGCGAGACTGGCAAGTGGCGTCCGGCGTGAAATTCGCGGGCAATTCGGCTAGCCTGCGCGCTGATGCGACCTTGTCGTGCATTGCATTTTTCGTCGCTTTGTGTAACCCCTCGGTAGAGGAAATTCGGCTGCGGTGTCTCCTTGCTAGATGCCACAGCTTTTGAGGACGAACTCCAACCGCCGGCCCGTTGTCGGGCCTTTCGGGAGGAGCGCATCGAGGGGAGATTTTTGAATGGCCGAACATAATACCGGACCCGCTGAAACCGGTGCTCCCATGGACTACAAGGAGCATGAGAAGACTTATAATCTTTTCCTCGTAAGTGCCCGGGTCGGATCTGCGATCATTGTCGCATTGTTGATCGCCATGGCGGCCGGCTTCTTCGGCCATGCCGGCTTCCTCGGTGGCGTCCTCATTTTCATCGTTCTTTCCATAGCCAGCATCATCCTGTTGCGCTGACATTCCAGCGCTGATCGACGCCGGGCCTTTCTGGCTCGAGCCTTCCCGTAGTTCTACAGGCCGTCACGCCACCGCATTTGGGCGTGCTGCCGTTTGATGCGAGGTGTTGTCGTTGGGTAATCTGGTTTTCGTGGCCAAGGAAAGCGTGGCGGAGGAGTCGCGCGTTGCGGCATCCGTCGAGACAGTGAAGAAGATGAGAAATCTCGGCTTCGATGTCGTGATCGAAGCCGGTGCGGGCGCTTTCTCGCGCATTCCGGATGGCGAATACGAGACCATCGGCGCGCGTATCGGCGCTGTGAAGGATGCCAAGCGGGCGGATGTCATTCTCAAGGTCAGGCGACCGACCAGCAAGGAGATGACCGGCTACAAGACCGGCGCGATCGTGATCGCCATCATGGATCCCTATGGCAACGAGGCGGCCCTTGTCGAGATGGCGCGCGCCGGGCTGACGAGCTTCGCCATGGAATTGATGCCCCGCATCACGCGCGCGCAGTCGATGGACGTTCTGTCGTCGCAGGCAAACCTTGCCGGCTATCAGGCTGTCATCGAGGCTGCCGCCGTTTATGACCGGGCACTGCCGATGATGATGACGGCGGCGGGCACGGTGCCGGCGGCAAAGGTCTTCGTCATGGGCGCCGGCGTCGCCGGTCTGCAGGCGATCGCGACGGCACGGCGCCTGGGTGCTCTGGTGTCGGCCACTGACGTGCGTCCGGCAGCCAAGGAGCAGGTCGCCTCGCTCGGCGCGAAATTCATCGCTGTCGAGGACGAGGAGTTCAAGGCCGCCGAAACCGCCGGCGGTTACGCCAAGGAAATGTCAGGAGAATATCAGGCCAAGCAGGCAGCGCTGGTCGCGGATCACATCGCCAAGCAGGATATCGTCATCACAACAGCACTTATCCCCGGTCGTCCGGCGCCACGGCTTGTCAGCCGCGACATGCTGAAGGCCATGCGCCCCGGTGCGGTCGCGGTCGATCTCGCCGTCGAGCGCGGCGGCAATATCGAGGGCGCGGAATACGGCGCCGTGGCCGATGTCGAAGGCGTCAGGGTGGTCGGATATCCCAACATGGCCGGCCGGATCCCGGCGAGCGCGTCGGCTCTCTATGCCAAGAACCTCGTCACCTTCCTGGAAACGATGGTCGACAAGGACAGCAAGAGCCTCGGCCTCAATCGCGCCGATGAGTTGATCAAGGCGACGATGCTGACCGACGGCGGCGAAGTCGTGCACCCGAATTTCGTCGATCCCGACCAGCCGACGGTCAACAAGGGAGATCTCTGAGATGGCCAGCCAAGCAATGGACCGGGCACTCCAGCAACTGAATGATGCCGTTACCGCCGTTATGACCGCCGCTGCACAGGCGCCGGACGCGGCCAGCGCCGCAACCGGCGGGGCGATCGATCCCTTCGTCTTCCAGTTCGCGATCTTCGTGCTGGCGATCTTCGTCGGCTACTATGTGGTCTGGTCGGTGACGCCGGCCCTGCACACGCCGCTGATGGCGGTAACGAACGCCATCTCCTCGGTCATCGTCGTCGGCGCGCTTCTGGCAGTCGGTATTTCCGCCAGCGGATTGGCCACGGGCTTCGGCTTCGTGGCGCTGGTGCTCGTTTCGGTCAATATCGTCGGCGGCTTCCTTGTCACCCAGCGCATGCTGGCGATGTACAAGAAGAAAGACAAGTGAGGGCGGCATGCTGACCAATATCGCGGCTTTCCTCTATCTGGTTTCCGGCGTCCTGTTCGTTCTGGCGCTGCGCGGTCTTTCCCATCCCGCAACCAGCCGGCGCGGCAATCTTTACGGCATGATCGGCATGGGTATCGCCATCGTCACCACGCTGGTGCTGGCGACGCCGTCCTTCGGCGGCTTCGTGCTGATCGTTCTCGGACTCGCCATCGGCGGCGGAGCGGGCGCCTATATCGCCCGCGTCATTCCGATGACCTCGATGCCGCAGCTCGTGGCCGGCTTCCACTCGCTGGTCGGCCTGGCGGCGGTTCTGGTGGCGGCGTCGGCGCTCTATACGCCGTCCTCCTTCGGCATCGGCAATATCGGATCCATCCATACCGAGGCCCGCATCGAAATGGCGATCGGCGTCGCCATCGGTGCCTTGACCTTTACTGGTTCGATCATCGCCTTCCTGAAGCTCGACGGGCGCATGTCCGGCAAGCCGATCCTGCTGCCATACCGGCACATCATCAATGCCGCCCTGCTTATCCTGATCGTGTTCTTCATCGTCGGTCTCGCGGTGAGCGAAAGCCATTTCGATTTCTGGGCCGTCGTCGTCCTGTCGCTGGCGCTCGGCGTACTCTTGATCGTGCCGATCGGCGGTGCCGACATGCCTGTTGTCGTGTCGATGCTGAATTCCTATTCCGGTTGGGCGGCGGCGGGCATCGGCTTCACGCTCGGCAATCTGGCGCTCATCATTACAGGCGCGCTTGTGGGGTCTTCAGGTGCGATCCTGTCCTACATCATGTGCAAGGGCATGAACCGCTCCTTCGTATCGGTCATTCTCGGCGGCTTCGGCGGTGAAAGCGTGTCGGGCGGCGCCGACAATTCCGACAAGACCGTGAAGCTGGGCTCGGCTGAAGATGCCGCCTATCTCATGGCGAATGCCTCCAAGGTCATCATCGTGCCGGGATACGGCATGGCGGTTGCCCAGGCCCAGCATGCGCTGCGCGAGATGGCGGACAGGCTGAAGGCCCACGGCGTCGAGGTGAAATATGCTATCCACCCGGTCGCCGGCCGGATGCCCGGCCATATGAACGTGCTGCTCGCCGAAGCCAACGTGCCCTATGACGAAGTGTTCGAGCTCGAGGACATCAATTCCGAATTCGCCCAGGCCGATGTCGCCTATGTCATCGGCGCCAACGACGTCACCAATCCGGCCGCGCGCGACGACAAGACCTCGCCGATCTACGGCATGCCGATCCTCGACGTCGACAAGGCCAAGACCTGCCTCTTCGTCAAGCGCTCCCTCGGCTCCGGCTATGCCGGCATCGACAATACCTTGTTCTACAAGGACGGGACGATGATGCTGCTCGGTGACGCCAAGAAGGTAACGGAAGAGATCGTCAAGGCGATGAACGACTAATAGCGTTCACGCCTCATTCCCGATCGTAACCCGTTTTATGTCCGCTCGCGCTCCATCGTGGCGCGCGGAGCGGTCAATATCCAGACGAGGCCGGCAGGTCGGAAATCGATCTCGACATGACCGCTGAAGGACGCGGCGGCGTGGGCTTTCGTCACGGTCGTGCCGAAGCCGGTCTCTGTCGGCGACTTGACCGGTGGGCCGTCGCTTTCGGTCCAGACGAACCGGATCATCGGTCCGTTTTCACCGGGCTCGTTCGTCCATTCGATGGCAATCTTGCCCTCGGGGGCGGAGAGCGCTCCGTATTTCACCGAATTCGTTGCCAGCTCGTGCAGGACCAGGCCGAGATTCTGCACGGCTTCGGGCTTCAACAGGAAATCGTTGCCTCTGACGTCGAGCTGTTGCGGCCCTTGCAGGAAGGTCGCCAGATGGATGTCGATTACGCGGCGCAGCGAGACGCCGGACCATTGCTCGCTGGTCAGGACCTCTATCGAGCGCGCCAATCCTTCCAGCCGGTCGGCGACCGCGCGCTGGAAGGTATCGACGCTATCCGTCTGGCGTGCGAGCTGGCGGGTCATCGCCTGGGCGAGCGCCAGCAGGTTCTTGGTGCGGTGGACGAGCTCGTGCATGACGAAATGCAGCCGGTCCTCGGTGACGCTGCGGTCGAAGGACGCGTTGGAAAGTGCGACGGCCACCTGATTGGCCTCGACGACACTGCTGTCGATCGGCGACACGATCTCGCCCCGGCCCATGCGATCCGCCATGTCGGCGATGCTCTGTATGGTGGTGCGCACCTGGCGCGCCAAGGCATAGACGGCGATCAGCGCGACCAGCAGCAATGTGACGCCGCCATAGATCAGGAAACGCCACGTGCTCATCAGCGATGCCTGCGCCGAGGCGACGGGTCCCCAGACCACGGCTTTCCATGACCAACCGGAGATCTGCGCATAGCCGACCAGCGAGTGCGGCAGGACCTTGTCATCCTGATAGACGCCGCTGGAAGCGATCAATTTCGGCAGAATATCCTTGTTGAATGCATCGCCGGGGGAAAGGATCGTCGGGCCGCCGGCGGCGACGACATGGCCGGATTTGTCCAGAACCGCGGCTGACCAGCCCGGAGGGAGCGCCTCCGTCGTGATCAGCTTGGCGAGCTGATCGGCGTCCTGGGTTATCGCCAATGCGGCGCCGGCCGGTGAATGATCGAGCGGGAGGGTGACGTTGTAGACCCATCGACGGGCGGTCGAGCCGACAAAGACATCGGATGCCTCGATGCGTCCGGAGTCCAGCGCCGATTGCAGCGCGACGATGTTGCCCGTCTTGCCAAGCGGCTTGCCGAGCGGCCAGCGGGTATTTAACCGAAGTTGGCCATCCTTTTCCAGGAGCAGGACGAAAAGCGCATCGGTGCGCAACACCGTCTCCGTCCGGGCGAAAAAGGTTGCGATATCGTTGCGCTCTAACTCCGGCGAAGAGGAGAGCAGCCGCAGGGTCGTCGCCATATCCTGCAGTTGCCGATCGATCACGCGCGCCAAAGACTGGGCGGCCTGAACGGTATCGCCTTTCAATGCATCGCGTTCATTGTCTTCGAGCTGGACCAAAAGCAAGGCGACGAAGGCCAGAATAGGCAGGGCAATCGCCAATGCGATGGCGATCAGATAAGCCCCAATCGACGCCTTCGGGAAATGTAGCTTCCTCATGGTGCGATCAACCGATCGTACCTCGATGACGACCGGGAGCGCTTGCGGAAGCAAGAATAACGGTTCTGGTTATCATGCTAAGCGCCCCCATGCGTAGACCCTGAGCTACATGCTCTCGAAGGACCCATGTTAGGGCTCGGTAAATTGCCTTGCAACATCTGAAAATTCATTGCCGTGAAATCGTAAGCGATCTCGGACGTTTACGGGGCGGCAATGCATCCTTGTAGTTGCGCGTCCGTGCCCCCAGCGTCCGCCTTAGGCGAAGCGCGACAGTCGGAAAGGCGAGAGTTCCGCAACCTCCTTGCCATCGAGGATTTCCTCCGCTGCCAGCAGACCGACGAGCGGCGCCAGCGTTACGCCGGAATGAAGGACTGCGAGATAGAGCCCTGGCCTGGTGTCGACACCGCCGAGGATGGGCAGGCCGTCTTTCGGCGTCGGACGATAGCCGATGGTATGGAAATCGAGTTCCAACGCATCGCCATCCTTCAATGCCGCCTTCACCTTGGCGAAAAGCTCGCCTGCGGCTTTCTGTGGATTGTCGCCGGGAGCGGTGCCGCCGAAATCGCCGCCGGCAATAATCCGACCTTCCATCGTCTGGCGCATATGCAGTTCCGGGGCCATCACCAGGCCGTTCAGCAGTTTCGGCGCGGGGCGGGAATGAACGATCAGACCAGGCGGCGTTTCGAGCGGCACATGAATGCCGGCCGATGCGGCAAGTGCTGCCGTGCCGGCGCCGGCGGCAAGAACGACATGATCGGCGTGCATCGGGCCTTCGCTTGTCTCAACGCCGGCGATCCTGCCGTTCTCAGTCAATAGACTTGTCACGTCGGTACCGTGTAGCAGCCTCGCGCCATGACGGCTGGCGTCCTCCAGCAGCAGCTCGGCGGCAGCAACGGGCTCGACGGCGCCTTCTTCGGCGATATGCAACGCATAGTCGGGTGGAGTGGCGAGGTTCGGCTCGATCATGACGCTCGTCGCGCGATTGACCGGCTGTATACCATAGCCCCAACCATGATGTTGCGCGGCATAGGCATCCAGTTCGGCCTCCGGCATATCCCAGCACAATCCGCCACACCAGGACAGCGGCAGACCGGGCAGATCCGCCGCAAGCCGCGACCATTCGGCCATCGAGCGGTGACGGAAATGAAAATAGAACTCGGGATTGCCCCAGCTGGCATTGATCCAGGCAAAGGAATTCGGCGTTGCCTCGCCACCAATCTTTTGCGCGATCGTCGTAACGGACGCACCCTTGCGCTGGAGATGCCAGGCGATGGAGGCGCCGATGATTCCGGCGCCGATGACGATGATTTTCTGAGGGGAGGGCATGTCGTTGTCTCGTTCGGATGGGGAGGGATTCGAGACTAGGCGTTCGATGACGCAAAGAAAAGCCGCCGGACGAAGGATCGTCGGCGGCCGAGTGCCTTATTACGATGCTGCCTGTATCAGGAGCCGACGCCGACGCGCGCCAGGCCATCTTTGGCCGGCTGGTAGTTCGGATCAAGGTTGACGGCATGCTGGTACGAACGGCGGGCTTTCGCCTTGTCGCCTTTGCGCTCGTATACGAAGGCCTGGTTTGCCCAAGATTGGGCGACCTTGTTGTCCAGGTCGATGGCATGGTTGAAATCGGCGAAGGCGTTATCGTCGTCATTCTGCGCGAGATAGGAAATGCCGCGGCTATTGTAGGGCTCGGGCGAGTTCGGTGACAGCGAGATCGCCTTGGAGAAATCGTCGATCGCCTTATCCTGCTGATTGCGCTTCTGATAGATCACGCCGCGACCGTTGAAGGCACGGCCATCCGTCGTTCCCAGGCTGATCGCCTTGGAATAGTCGTTGAATGCGTCGTCGTCGCGACCTGACTGGCGATAGAGATTGCCCCGGCCGATATAGGCGACGTCGTAGTTGGAATTGATCTGCAGCGCGGCATTGTAGTCCGCGACCGCTTCCGGCAGCTTGCCCATGTTGCGGTAGATGAGCGCGCGGTTGGCGTAGGCCTGGTAGAACTTCGGATTGAGCTGGATCGCCTGATTGAAGTCCGCAAGCGCGCGGCTGAAATCGCCGCCGCGGCCGTAGGCCGTCCCGCGAACATTGTAGCCTTCCGGATCCTGTGGATTGGCACTGATGACCGAGGTCAGCGAAGCGATATTCCCCGAGGAGCCCTGCGCCTTGTCGATGCGGATCACGCTATCCGTGGAAGCGGTCTGGCAGCCGGACAGGCTGATTGCGGCGAGAATCGCCAAAGCTGGCAGTGCGGCGGCGCGCTTCGAAACAAAAAAAGACAGGTTCGAAGTGCGGAGCCGTTCGGTAGTCGTGATTGCCATTATCGGATTCGCTTTCCCATGCGTCATATCAGGCTGTTCTGATTTAATCCGATTTGTGCGCAGAATAAATCAAAAAGGCGGTGGCGAACGACTCGCCCCCGCCACACATGCATCTGAAAACGTCGAAAAAACGACGATTAGCGTGCGACCAAGCCTTCACGCTGTGCGCGCTTGCGTGCCAGCTTGCGAACGCGACGAACAGCTTCAGCCTTCTCGCGAGCACGCTTCTGCGACGGCTTTTCGTAGTAGTCGCGCATCTTCATTTCGCGGAAAATACCTTCGCGCTGCATCTTCTTCTTGAGAGCGCGGAGAGCCTGGTCGACATTGTTATCGCGGACAAGTACCTGCACGAGAATCACGTTCCTTTGGTTTAGTTGATGCCAGCGGCGACGGCAGCGCCAGGAGGCAAAAATATAACGTTCGCACAGCCGTAGCCTTGCGATTGGTTAGGCGAGATAGCAGATCGGTTTGTCAAAGTCTAGCCAGATCGTGAGTTTGCAGGGTAAAAAGCGGCTTGTCGAGCGCTGAATTGAGCCGGGAATGTCTTTCTCGCCTCGTCGCGCCTATCGAACATGGAGTTGACTCGCAATGTTTTGCGACACTGACATGCTCGTGCGAAGATTCTAGATCACAGTCATTTGCGCCATGACGATTGCCCGATCTCGGCCGTTGCCTGCGCGCCAAGGGGGAATTGCTGCATGACGTTTCATGACCTCGCTGCCGCTGGAAGGTTGATTGCGGCGCCGATGTTCGGCTTTGCGGTTCTTGTCGCAACGCTTGCGCCTGCTGGAGCCGGCGAAGTGCGTCTCGGAAACAATGTCCGCATCGGCGGTCACGATTTTTCGAATCAGACCTTCGACAGCAAGCATCGGGCGCGAATCTATCTTTACGATCGCAAGCCGCCGAAGGAAGGATGCGTCTGGCGCAGCGATGGCCGTGGCGGTCGGGTGAAGATCTGCCATCTGCAGCGCAAATAAAGCTGCTAACAAACGATAAGTTGGCCGTTCGATCGCGTTCCAATTTTAACCGTGTCGAAAGCCGGTCCTGAATGCGTCGCAAAAGAGCCGTTGTGTCGGTTTTTGATTTGCGATTTGTATGACCGATAATAAAGGGCTCTGGCCTGAAGGAGTTGAGGGCGAATGCGTAAATACTCGGTTTTTGCCGTGGCAAGGGAAGCGATGCGGGCCCACAAGGGCTGGGAGGCCCAATGGACCTCGCCGGAGCCGCGCAAGGAGTATGACGTCATCATCATCGGCGCCGGTGGTCATGGCCTGGGCGCGGCCTACTATCTCGCCAAGGAGCACGGCATCACCAATGTCGCCGTTATCGAGAAGGGCTGGCTCGGCGGCGGCAATACCGGCCGCAACACCACCATCATCCGCTCGAACTATCTCTATGAAGAGAGCATGCACATCTACGAGCATTCGATGAAGCTCTGGGAAGGGCTGTCTCAGGATCTCAATTACAATGTCATGTATTCGCCGCGCGGCGTGATGATGCTGTCGCACAATGTGCACGACCAGCAATCGTTCAAACGGCATATCCACGCCAACCGCCTCTATGGCATCGACAATGAATGGCTGACGCCGGAGCAGGCCAAGGCCTTCTGTCCGCCGCTCGATATTTCCGGCAGTGCGCGTTACCCCATCAATGGCGCCGCCCTGCAGCGTCGCGGCGGCACCGCGCGGCACGATGCGGTCGCCTGGGGCTTTGCCCGCGCGGCGTCGGATCGCGGTGTGCATATCATCCAGAATTGCGAAGTGACCGGCATCCAGCGCGGACCGGATGGACGTGTGACCGGCGTCGATACGAGCCGCGGTTTCATCGGCGCCAAGAAGATCGGCGTCTCCGCAGCCGGCCATACCACCGTCGTCATGCAGATGGCGGGCGTGCGCGTGCCGCTGCAGTCGAGCCCGCTGCAGGCGCTTGTTTCCGAGCCGCTGAAGCCGATCTTCCCCTGCGTTGTCATGTCGAACACGGTGCATGCCTATATCTCGCAGTCCGACAAGGGTGAGCTGGTCATCGGCGCCGGCACGGACCAGTATAATTCCTACAGCCAGACCGGCGGCCTGCAGATCATCACCCACACACTGGATGCGATCTGCGAACTCTTCCCGATGTTCCGGCGCGTGAAGATGATGCGCTCCTGGGGCGGCATCGTCGACAACACGCCGGATCGCTCGGCGATCCAGTCGAAGACGCCGGTGCCGGGGCTCTATGTCAATTGCGGCTGGGGCACGGGCGGGTTCAAGGCAACGCCGGGTTCGGCCAATCTGTTTGCGCATCTGATTGCTCGCGACGAGCCGCATAAGTTTAATGCGGGGCTGACGCTGGATCGTTTCCGCAGCGGCCGATTGATCGACGAGGCGGCAGCGGCTGCCGTGGCGCATTGATGCTGGCGGCGGTTGGGATCGTTCTGGCGGCGGGATTTTCGCTTCCGGCAGGGACGATCGTGACCAAGGTCAGCGATCTCTTTCCGGGGGCCGGGGATGTTCGCATGCAGGTGATCCACAAGGCACAGGACGAAGCGGATTGGCCGTTCGAGGCCGAAAGCGGTGTGCTTGCCTGCGTCAAGGTGCTGAACAAGCCGACCGTTTATTTCGTGCCGGAACAGACGCCGGCGGCAACGAGGGCTTTCGAAGTCGACACGGATCTGCTGGGCATGAGTCTGATCAATATGGGGATGACCAACGTGCTGAAACCCTACGGGTCGCTGGAGGCGCTGCTGAAGCGCATAACACCTTTCGTCACCATGGGGCGGCAGCTTTGCGCGCAGCCTCCCGGTACCAATATCTCCGGCTCCGAGCTTTAACACAGGTAGAAAACGATGCTGCTGATTTACTGCCCCTATTGCGAGGAAGAGCGTTCGGAACTCGAATTCCGCAACGCCGGCGACGCGCATATCGTGCGGCCGGCCAATATCGCCGGAATCTCCGACGAGGAATTCGAGGAATATTTCTTCCTGCGTGACAATCCGAAGGGCCTGATCTTCGAGCGCTGGCGGCATATCCATGGCTGCGGCCGCTTCTTCAATGCGGCGCGAGACACCGTGAGCGACCATTTCTACCGCACCTACAAGGCCGGCGAGCCGAAGCCGGATCCTGCGACGCTGCTGCCGGGCGCATCCGAGCCGGTCGTCCAGAGCCACAGCGAACAAGAACAGACGGCACAAAAAGAGGGATTTGCTGAATGAGCGGCGCCAATCGTATTGCGGGCAAGGGGCGTCTGACGCCCGCCAGAACCGCCCGCTTCACCTTTGACGGCAAAAGCTACACGGCGCTCGAAGGCGACACCGTCGCCTCCGCCCTGCTTGCCAATGGCGTTCATCTCCTCGGCCGCTCGTTCAAGTATCACCGTCCGCGCGGCATCCTGTCGGCCGGGGCGGAAGAACCGAATGCGCTGCTCGACATCTCCCGCGATGCGGCTCGGCGCCAGCCGAACGTTCGCGCCAGCGTGCAGGAGGTGTTCGATGGCATGAAGGCGCAGTCGCAGAACCGCTGGCCGTCGCTCGCCTTCGATATCGGCGGCGTCAACAATTTGATGTCGCCCTTCTTTGCCGCTGGCTTCTACTACAAGACCTTCATGTGGCCGAAGGCTGCCTGGAAGCACATCTACGAACCCTTCATCCGTCGTGCTGCCGGCCTTGGCGTCGCGCCGACGGAAGAGGATCCCGATCACTACGCCAGCCGCTATGCCCATTGCGACGTGCTTGTCGTCGGTGCCGGTATTTCCGGCCTCTCGGCGGCATTGGCCGCTGCCGAAACCGGCGCGAAGGTCATTCTCTGCGACGAGCAGGCGGAAGCGGGCGGCGCGTTGCGCTTCGACACCGGCGTCAAGATCGACGGCGTCGAAGGCTATGCCTGGGCGCAGGTCGTCGTCGCCAGGCTCAAGGCGATGCCGAATGTCGAGGTGCTGACCCGGACGACGGCGTTCGGCTATTACAATCACAATTTCTTCGGGCTTGCCGAGCGCGTCACCGATCACCTGGCAAGGCCTGGCCGCAATCTGCCGCGCGAGCGCCTGTGGCAGGTCCGCGCCAAGCGCGTCATTCTGGCGACGGGCGCGATCGAGCGCCACATGGTGTTCCCGAACAACGACCGGCCGGGCATCATGCTGGCATCGGCGGCGCGCGCCTATCTCAATCATTACGGCGTCGCCGTCGGTGCGAAGATCGGCGTCTATACGGCGCATGATTCGGCCTATGAGGCCGCCTTCGATCTCAAGCGTGCCGGCGTTTCTGTCGTCGCCATCGTCGACAGCCGGGCGCGGCCGGGCGAGGCAGTCGTTGCCGAGGCCAAGCGGCTCGGCATCGAGGTCATGACCGATTATGCTGTCGTCGATACCGCGGGCAAGCTGCGGGTCTCTTCAATGACCGTTGCGCGTAACGGCAGCTCCAGCTCTCGCAAGATCGCGATCGATGCGCTCTTGGTCTCGGCCGGCTGGACACCATCGGTGCATCTGTTTTCGCAGTCGCGCGGCAAGCTGAAATTCGATACCGAGAAGCAGCGTTTCCTGCCGGGCACCTATGTTCAGGATTGTCTTTCCGTTGGCGCATGCAACGGCACGGACGGGCTGCAGGCGGCGATCGAGGAATCGCTTGCCGCCGGCGAGCTGATGGCGCGGGCAGCCGGAGCAAGCGGCGGGGAGAAGATCCAGCTCCAGGCCGAGCAGGCTTTCGAATGGACCGGCGGTATGATCGGTGCTGCCGAGGGTGCGGGGCCGGACACCAATGCCAAGGCCTTCGTCGATTTCCAGCACGACGTCTGCGCCAAGGATATCCGTCTTGCCGTGCGCGAGGGCATGCATTCTATCGAGCATATCAAGCGCTTCACCACCAACGGCATGGCGTCCGACCAGGGCAAGCTTTCCAACATGCACGGGCTGGCGATTGCCGCCGAAATGCTTGGCAAGGATATCCCGCAGGTCGGTCTCACCACCTTCCGTGCACCCTATACGCCGGTGACCTACGGCACGCTGATCAGCCATTCGCGCGGGTCTCTCTTCGATCCCGCCCGCAAGACGCCGATGCATGCCTGGGAAGAGGCGCATGGCGCAATCTTCGAGGATGTCGGCAACTGGAAGCGCGCCTGGTTCTATCCGCGCGCCGGCGAGACCATGCATCAGGCCGTCGACCGCGAATGCCGCACGGCGCGCGAAGTAGCCGGCGTGTTCGATGCCTCGACGCTCGGCAAGATCGAAGTGGTCGGGCCGGATGCGGCGGAGTTCCTGAACCTGATCTACACCAATGCCTGGGATACGCTGAAGCCTGGCCGTTGCCGCTATGGCATCATGCTGCGCGAGGATGGCTTCGTTTATGACGACGGCGTCGTCGGGCGCCTGGCTGACGATCGCTTCCATGTGACGACGACGACCGGCGGTGCGCCGCGCGTGCTGCATCACATGGAGGACTATCTCCAGACGGAATTCCCGCATCTGAAGGTCTGGCTGACATCGACGACCGAGCAATGGGCCGTCATCGCGGTGCAGGGGCCGAAGGCGCGCGAGATCATCGAGCCACTGGTTGAAGGGCTGGATCTTTCCAACGAGGCCTTCCCGCATATGAGCGTTGCCGAGTGCAAGGTGTGCGGCGTGCCGGCGCGGTTGTTCCGGGTCTCCTTCACCGGCGAGGTCGGCTATGAAATCAACGTGCCGGCCGATTACGGCCAGTCGGTTCTGGAAGCCGTCTGGGCGCGCGCCGAGCCGCTGGGCGCCTGCGCCTATGGCACCGAGACCATGCACATACTGCGTGCCGAAAAGGGCTATATCATCGTCGGCCAGGATACCGACGGCACGGTGACGCCTGATGATGCCGGTCTCTCATGGGCCGTCTCCAAGAAGAAGACGGATTTCGTCGGTATTCGCGGCCTCAAGCGGCCCGATTTGGTGAAGGAAGGCCGCAAGCAGCTCGTCGGCCTCGTCACCCGCGACCCGAAGGTGGTGCTGGAAGAAGGCGCGCAGATCGTCGCTGATCCCAACGAGCAGAAGCCGATGACCATGCTCGGTCATGTCACTTCGGCCTACTGGTCGGAAAATCTTGGCCGCTCCATCGCCTTCGCTCTGGTCGCCGGCGGCCGCGATCGCCTGGGAAAGACGCTTTACGTACCGATGCCCGACAAGACAATTGCCGTCGAAGTGGCGGATCTGGTGTTCTTTGACAAGGAAGGAGGCCGGATCAATGGTTGATCTCGCAACCCGTAAACTGCCGCTCGCCGGCCGCAACGGCGGTTCGTCCATCGTCCGGCTGACGCCTGCCGCGCCCGCCACCCGCATTGCGCTGCGCGCGCCGGTCGATTCCATCGACGGCCTTTCGCAGGCGCTCGGCCTGCAAGTGCCGAACCGGCCGAAGACCTCGGCCAGCGCCAACGGCCGCCACGCGCTTTGGCTCGGCCCGGACGAATGGCTCGTCATCGATGAGAACGGCGCCGACCTGGTCGGCCTCGCGGCGTCGGCCGGCGTGCTCCATTCGGCGACCGACGTCTCGCACCGCAATACCGCAATCGTTGTGTCCGGCCCAGGTGCTGAAGCGACTCTCTCGGGCGGCTGCTCGCAAGATCTTTCGCTGCAGGCTTTCCCCATCGGGGCCTGCTCGCGCACGCTGTTTGGCAAGGCCGAAGTCGTACTGCTTCGGCTTGAAGAGGAGACGTTCCGCGTCGAGGTCTGGCGTTCCTTCTCCGATTATGCCTTCGGCCTTCTGGCCGAAGCCGCGGAGGATGCGGGCCTTTAGGTTCGACAGGCCTTCGCGAGCAAAGCTGATATAAAGATCGGCTCGTTGCATGACGCCGATGGTTGGTGGCAATCGATCTTGTTTGCCGTCAATTTCGGTCGCATAGTGGTTGTACCGGCGGACGTTCCGTTACACTCGCCAGTACAACCAACTTGCCGTGGTGCACGATACACAGGTCATGTTCATGGGCTCTGACAAGGAACGACTTGACGTAGATTCTGAGTCATGGACGGGGATAGGATTTGCCGAAAACAACCTTGGCAAAACCGAAAAATCAGAATTCTCTTTGAGAAATGTATTTTCTTTCAAAAGGGTTTTGGATTTTACGTTGGTCCTTACTGCGAGCCAGATGTTACTGCAGGCAGCTTTTCACGTTATTTACCAGCTTATCTATGGGAACCTGAGTTTAAATGTTCAGGCTATAGCGAGCGATCCATTTTTCAGCGGGTCTGATTTTTCATACCATCTGAAGATTGGGCTGAATGTCTGCGGCGCTATTATTCTAATAAAAACAATTCTGTTTCTGATTAGAGCAACGTCTCGCTTTTTGCAAAAAAGCTAAGCCTCTTCCGGCCGATCCTTCGGATCGAACTGCGATATGGTCGTCCATGTCGCGGTGAGTGCCGGCTTGCGCTCGTTCTCGATTTCGACAGTCACATCATAGGTCAGCATCAGCATGCTGGCACCACGCAGCCGCGTTTCGGCGAGCATGAAACGGCCGCGCACGCGCGCGCCGCATTTGACCGGCGACATGAAGCGGACTTTTTCGAAGCCATAGTTGATGCCCATGGTCTGCTCACGGATCTTGGGCAGGCCGCTGTAGTTCATCGCCGACAGCAACGACAGGGTGAGGAAGCCATGCGCGATGGTGCCGCCATAGGGCGTTTCCGCTTTGGCGCGCTCCGGATCGACATGGATGAACTGGTGGTCGTGCGTCGCGTCGGCGAAAGTATCGATCATGGTCTGGTCGACCGCGATCCAATCGGAGACGCCGATCTCCGTTCCCACACGTTTCATGATTTCAACAAGCGAGATATCGCCGGGCATTCCATCCTCGTCAGTCTAGAGCAATTCCAGCAAAAGTGCGAAGCGGTTTTGCGTCCGGAATTGCGTGGAAACAAAGACATAGAGCATTTCCGTGACTCTGGTTAAAACGGAAATGCTCTATGTGGTCACTGGCCCTTTCTGACGAATCGGGACGGAAAGTGCAACGGAGATCAGGTTTCGACGAAGAAGCTGACGGAGCGGGCGGGAATAGTGGTCTGCTCGCCGGCTGGCATTTCGCCTGTCGTAGTGAGCAGCGACCAGCCGTCTTTCTCCGATGGCGGCAGCGTGACGTGGAGTCCACCTGCGGTGCGATTGAGGAGCACGGCGAGACGTGTCGGCCGGCCGCTGACGCGATCCTGCGTTTCGATCGCCATGCCGAGCATGCCGGCATCTGGTGCTTCCCACTCCGGCACGGTCAGCGGCGTACCCGTGGCGGAGACCCAGACGACGTCGTTGTCGCCACGAAAGAATTCCGTTTTGCTGAAGACGCCGAAGCGGCGGCGCAGGCCGGCAAGCCATGCGGTGTGGCCTATCAGTTCCTCGTCCAGCTTTGCCCAGTCCATCCAGGTGATGGCATTGTCCTGGCAATAGGCGTTGTTGTTGCCTTGCTGGCTGCGTCCGCCTTCGTCGCCGGCCGTCAGCATGATCGTGCCACGCGTGGCAAAGAGCGTCGAGAGCATCGCTTCGATATCGGCGCGGCGCTTGCGCTGGATGGTCTGATCTTCGGTCCAGCCTTCGACGCCGTTGTTCCAGGAGAAATTCTCGTTGTGGCCGTCGCGGTTGTTCTCGCCGTTGGCTTCATTGTGCTTTTCGGCATAGGAGACGAGGTCCATCAGCGTGAAGCCGTCATGGGCGGCGAGGAAGTTGACGCTGCGCGTCCGCGTGCGGCCGTCGCGGCCGAAGATGGAGGAGGAGCCGGCAAGGATCGTCGCCAGATCGCCGATCCTGCTGTCACCGCGCCAGAAGCGGCGGAGATCGTCGCGGGCGCGGTCGTTCCATTCGAGAAAAGGTGCTGGAAAATTCCCCAGCTGATAGCCGCCGGGACCGATGTCCCAAGGTTCGGCGATGAGGATGCGATCCTGAAGTACCTCATCCGCCAGCATGGTGCGCAGTGTCATGCTTTCGGGATCGAACCCCTTGGTGCCGCGTCCGATTACCGTGGCGAGGTCGAAACGGAAACCGTCGATGCCGGCATGCTGGACGAAATGGCGAAGGCTGTCGAGGATGAGCTTGCGCGTCGCCGGCTGGTCGCAGGCGACAGTGTTGCCGGTGCCTGTGTCGTTGACCAGCGTGCCGGGCTGATCCGGCAGATGACGGAAATAAGTGGGGTTGTCGAGGCCGCGCAGCGATAGCGTCGGCCCCTGGCGATCGCTTTCACCCGTGTGATTGAAGACGAGATCGAGGATGACGGCGATGCCTTCGGCATGGAGGGCCGCGACCGTTTCGCGCAATTCCCTGATGCCGCCGGGCACGAGACGCGGGTCGAGCGCCATGAAGGCAACGGGATTGTAGCCCCAGCCATTGGTGAGGCCGAGCGGCGGCAGGTGCCGTTCGTCGATCCAAGCGGTAATCGGCATCAGCTCGACGGCGTTCACCTGCAGGCGCTTGAGGTGGGCGATGACGGAGGGATGGGCGAGGGCGCTGAGCGTGCCGCGTTTTCCCGCCGGCACGTCCGGGTGCAGCATGGTGAAGGGCTTGACGGCGATCTCGTAGACCAGGCCGCCCGGCTGAAACAGCGGCTTGGCCGGGGTAACAGTGACATCGCGTGAGACGATCGCCTTCGGCATGAGATCCTGCGTGTCTTCTCCGAAAGACCCAAGGCGCGGATCGTACCTGAACGGCCGGTCGATCTCCTTGGCATAGGGATCGATCAGCAGTTTGGACGGGTCGAACCACAAGCCTTGGTCGGGATCGTATGTGCCGTGGGCGCGCAGGCCATAGCGCATACCCTCCTTGGCCCCCTTGACGAAAAGGCGATGCTCCTCGCCGTCGCGGGTCAATGGCAGGCGCGAGATTTCCTTCTTGCCCTCGGCATCGAACAGGCAAAATTCGATCCGTTCGGCATGCCTGGACCAGACGGCAAATTCAACGCCCGTGTCGGTGAGGGTAGCGCCAAGGCAGCGGATTGTCGGCTCTGACATGTCTGGCGGGCTTTCCGGATGTCTGGAGATGGTCCCCTCTCCCCGCTTGCGGGGAGAGGGCTAGGGTGAGGGGCAGAGCGTCCGGCAAGTTCTGCGGTCGCGGTGAATTTTGAGAAGGCCCCTCATCCGACCAGTCGCTGGCTCACTTCGTTCGGAAACGACTGGCCACCTTCTCTCCGCATATGCGGGGAGAAGGGGCTTAGTCCGTAGGTTCAGGTGATAACAGTCGGTGCGTCGCGGCCGGTGCGGCCCTTGATGTCAGCGATTTCCTGGGCTGCGGTAATGAGGTCGGCGAGTGCTTCCTGCGTCTCGATGTTGTGGCGGGTCGGATCGGGCTCGTAGCGTTCGATGTAGACGCGCAGGGTCGCGCCCGTCGTGCCGGTGCCGGACAGGCGGAAGACGACGCGGGAGCCGCCCTCGAACAGGATGCGGATGCCCTGATGCTGGCTGACGGATTTGTCGACCGGATCGTGATAGGCGAAGTCATCGGCAGCGGAAACAGTGAGATCGCCATACTTCGTGCCCGGCAGGGTCGGCAGCTTCTCGCGCAGCGCCGCAATCAGGCCGTTGGCGGCATCGGTGTCGACGCCTTCATAGTCGTGGCGGGAATAATAGTTGCGGCCGTAGGTTGCCCAATGCTGGGTCACGATATCCACGACGCTTTCGCCGCGCACGGCGAGAATGTTGAGCCAGAGCAGCACGGCCCAGAGGCCGTCCTTTTCGCGAACGTGGTTGGAGCCAGTGCCCGAGCTTTCCTCGCCACAGATCGTCGCCATGCCGGCATCGAGCAGGTTGCCGAAGAATTTCCAGCCGGTCGGGGTTTCGTACATGCCAATGCCGCGCTTTTCGGCGACGCGGTCGGCAGCACCACTGGTCGGCATGGAACGGGCGATACCGGCAATGCCGTGCGAATAGCCGGGCGCGAGATTGGCGTTGGCCGCGAGGATCGCCAAGCTGTCCGACGGCGTGACATAGATGCCCTTGCCGATGATCAGGTTACGGTCGCCGTCGCCGTCCGATGCCGCGCCGAAGTCGGGCGCATCGTCGCCCATCATCTCGTCGTAGAGCTCCTTGCAGTAGACGAGGTTCGGGTCCGGGTGATGGCCGCCGAAGTCGGGCAGCGGCAGAAAGTTGCGCACCGATCCATCGGGCGCCCCGAGGCGGATCTCGAATATCTCCTTGGCATAGGGTCCGGTGACCGCGCTCATCGCATCGAAGCAGAGGCGGAAGCCGAGGCTGATCAGATTGCGGATGGCGCCGAAATCGAACAGCTCCTCCATCAGGGCAGCGTAGTCTTCGACCGGGTCGATGACCGAAACGATCATGCCGCCGATATCTTCGCGGGCGATGCGATCGAGATTGATGTCCGGAAAATCTGATATCTTGTAGCTGTCGATGACCTTGGAGCGCTCGTAGATGGCATCCGTGATCTTTTCCGGCGCCGGGCCGCCATTGCCGATATTGTACTTGATGCCGAAATCTTCGGTCGGGCCACCGGGATTGTGGCTGGCCGACAATATGATGCCGCCGAACGCCTTGTACTTGCGGATGATGTTCGAGGCAGCGGGCGTCGAGAGGATGCCGCCCTTGCCGACCATCACCTTGCCGAAGCCGTTTGCGGCGGCCATCTTGATGGCCTTCTGAATGACGTCGCGATTGTAGTAACGGCCGTCGCCGCCGATGACCAGGCACTTGCCCTGATAGCCTTCGAGCGAATCGAAAATCGACTGAATGAAGTTCTCCGCGTAATTCGGCCGCTGGAATTCGGGAACCTTCTTTCGCAGGCCCGAGGTGCCGGGTTTCTGATCCGCGTAGGGGGTGGTGGATACGGTTTTAATCATCGGGTTAAGCGCCTCTCGAGACAAGACTGGAGTAGAGAGCGGCGTAGCGTTCTGCGCTTCTGCCCCAGGATACGTCGGATTTCATGCCCTGCTTTTGCATCTGCGTCCAGACCTTTCGATCCTGGAAAAGGTGCATGGCACGGCGCATGGCTTGCAGCAGCCCTTCGGCAGTAACGGGCGAGAACTGAATGCCGGTTGCGACTTTGGCCTGCAGCGCAGCGTGGTTGGCGTCGATAATGGTGTCGTTGAGCCCACCCGTACGCGCGACAATCGGCAGGCAGCCATAGCGTAAGCCATAAAGCTGCGTGAGGCCACAGGGTTCGAAGCGCGAGGGGATGATAATCGCGTCGCAACCGCCCTGCATGATATGCGACATCGGCTCGTTATACCCGGCCGAAACCCCGACGCGGCCGCGATGGCGGCCGGCTGCGGCGAACAACGCGCCTTCCAGCGCCGCGTCGCCGGCGCCCAGGATGGCGAGCTTGCCGCCCATGTGAACGATCTCGCTGGCAATGCCGGCCAGAAGGTCCATGCCCTTCTGCCAGGTGAGGCGGCTGACGACGCAGAAGATCGGCCCGTCATCGTGGTCGAGCCCGAAATGCGCGATGACGCGCTCGCGGTTGACAGCGCGGTCCTTGAGTGTCGCGGCGCTATAGGTCTGCGCGATCATCGCGTCGGTCGCAGGATTCCAGATGTGGTCGTCGATGCCGTTGACGATGCCGTGGAGGCTGTTTGCCCTGCTGGCGATGACGCCCTCGAGACCCATGCCGAATTCCGGCGTCAGGATTTCCTCGGCATAGGACGGGCTGACGGTGGTCAGCGCATGGGCCGTCTGCAGGCCGCCCTTGAGAAAACCGACATCGCCGTAATATTCGACACCCTCCACGGAAAAGGCGTGCGCCGGCAAGCGCAGGCCGGGGAAGATGCTGGGGCCGAATTGACCCTGAAAGGCAATGTTGTGGATCGTGAGCACGCTCGGCAGTTCCGGCGTCGGATAGTAACGCATGTAGACCGGCACCAGGGCGGATTGCCAGTCATGGGCATGCACCAGATCCGGCTGCCAGCCGGGCAATCGGCCAGCAGCGATTTCCGCACCGGCCAGCGACAAGGCGGCGAAACGCCGCCAGTTGTCAGGGTAATCCTTTCCCATGGCATCGACATAGGGTCCGCCGGTGCGGGTGTAGTAGGCCGGCGCATCCAGCACGAGGAAAGAAATGCCGCCATGCTCGACTTCCAGCACGGTCGCCTGTTCGCCGAGCAGATCGGTGAATTCTAGGCAGACCACTGGGTCGCGAATGGCTTTCATGACCGCGGGATAGCCCGGGATGAGGGTCCTGGTTTCTACACCATAAGGTTTCAGTGCAATGGGCAGGGCGCCGGCCACATCGGCCAGGCCCCCCGTCTTGATCAGGGGGAAAACCTCGGATGCAACCGAAAGGACCTTCATGCCTCAGATATCCAGCTTGTCGATCATCGTCTGGGTGATCAGGCAGATGCCACTTTCCGTACGGCGCCAGCGCTTGGCGTCCAGTTCCGGATCTTCGCCGACGATCAGGCCCTCCGGAATGGTGACGCCATGGTCGATGACGACATTCTTGAGCTGCGCTCGGCGGCCGACCTTGACGCTCGGCAGCACCACTGCTCCCTCCAGCTTGGAGTAGGAGTTGGCGCGCACGCC
Organism: Martinezella lusitana; assembly: GCF_016901135.1. Lineage (GTDB taxonomy): Bacteria > Pseudomonadota > Alphaproteobacteria > Rhizobiales > Rhizobiaceae > Rhizobium > Rhizobium lusitanum_D. The sequence goes on from NZ_JAFEVL010000061.1 coordinate 199,479, forward strand.
GGTGAACAGCAGGCTGTTGTAGAGGCTGGCGCCGGAAATGATGCAGTCGCCGGCGACGACGGAGGAGACAGCCGAACCGCGACGGTCCTCGTCGTCATGGACGAATTTGGCCGGCGGGCTGATTTCCGCATAGGTCCAGATCGGCCAGGACTTGTCGTAGATGTCGAGTTCCGGCACCACGGCGGTCAGGTCGATATTGGCCTGCCAATAGGCATCGATCGTGCCGACGTCGCGCCAATAGGCTTCGCGCTCGAAATCGGAACGGACGCAGGACTGCGCGAAGCGGTGCGCGACGGCTTTGCCGTTCTTGACGATGTAGGGAATGATGTCCTTGCCGAAGTCACGGCTGGAATTCGGGTCGGCGGCGTCGCGCCGCAGGCATTCGATCAGGAACTTCGTGTGGAAGACATAGATGCCCATCGAGGCCAGCGCGAAATCCGGATTGCCGGGAATACCGGGCGGATCCGCGGGCTTCTCGACGAAATCGATGATCTCGTCCTTCTCGTTGACATGCATGACGCCGAAGCCGACCGCCTCCATGCGGGGCACTTCGAGGCAGCCGATGGTGACCTCGGCGCCGGAATCGACGTGCTGCTGCAGCATCCATTCATAGTCCATCTTATAGATGTGGTCGCCGGCGAGGATGACCATGTATTCCGGGCCATAGGGCTCGATGATGTCGATGTTCTGGTAGACGGCGTCGGCCGTGCCTTCATACCATTGCGTTTCCGACACGCGCTGCGAGGCCGGCAGGATATCGAAACTTTCGTTTCGCTCGGGCCGAAAGAAGTTCCAGCCGCGCTGCATATGGCGGATCAGCGAGTGCGCTTTGTACTGAGTGGCGACACCGATGCGGCGGATACCGGAGTTGAGTGCGTTGGACAGGGCGAAATCGATGATTCGGGTCTTGCCGCCGAAGTAGACGGCCGGCTTCGCCCGGCGGTCAGTGAGTTCCTTCAATCGGCTGCCTCGACCCCCGGCAAGAACGTAGGCCATGGCATCGCGTGCCAGCGGCTGGAAACGTTTTTCTACCATTTTATTCCTCCCTGTCCGTAATGATCTCAAAATTCCGGTTCGAGCATGATGGTCGCCAACGGAGGCAGCGTTATCGTCGCCTGTACGCCTCCGCCTGCATTGACGGCCTGGACACGCCCGCCGTTCCCCTTGCCGCTGCCGCCATAAATGTCGGCATCGGTATTCAGTATTTCACGCCACCGCCCCTCCGCCGGCAAGCGCAACGTATAATTCTCACGGTAGACTGGCGTAAAATTGGTGATGACCGCAACCGGTTTTTCACCCGGCGCCTTGCGCAGCCAGGCGAAGACCGAATTCTCGAAATCATCGACGATCAGCCATTCGAAACCGTCGCCCTCGCAATCGCGGGCATGCAATGCCGGCTTGCTGCGATAGGTGAAGTTGAGATCGCGCACCAGGCGCCGCATGCCTTCATGCATGCGATATTGCAGCAGATTCCAATCCAGCGCGCGCTCTTCGCTCCACTCGCTCCACTGCGCGAATTCCTGACCCATGAACAACAGCTTCTTGCCGGGATAACCCCACATGAAGGCATAGTAGGCACGCAGGTTGGCGAATTTCTGCCAGTCGTCGCCGGCCATCTTGGCGATCAGCGATCCCTTGCCGTGCACCACTTCGTCATGGGAGAGCGGCAGGACGAAGTTTTCCGAGAAGGCATAGATCAGGCCGAAGGTCAGCTCATTGTGGTGATACTTGCGGTGCACGGCCTCGCGGGAGAGATAGCTCAGCGTGTCGTGCATGAAGCCCATGTTCCACTTGAAGCCGAAGCCGAGGCCGCCTTCGTGGACCGGCTGCGACACTTTCGGCCAGGAGGTGGATTCCTCGGCGATGGTCATGACGCCCGGATGCGCGCCGTAAACCCGCGCGTTCATCGACTGGAGAAAGCGGACCGCCTCGAGATTTTCGTTGCCGCCATATTCGTTGGGGATCCATTCGCCGTGCTTGCGGGAATAATCCAGGTAGAGCATGGAGGCGACGGCATCGACGCGTAAACCGTCCAGATGGTACTTTTCCGCCCAGAAGAGCGCATTGTTCTCGAGATAGGAGAGAACTTCGGTACGACCGAAATTGTAGATCGCCGTATTCCAATCGGGATGAAAACCCTTGCGCGGGTCTTCATGCTCATAGAGCGCCGTGCCGTCGAACCAGCGAAGCCCGTGCTCGTCGGTCGGGAAATGCGCCGGCACCCAATCAAGGATGACGCCGATGCCGACCTTGTGGCAGCCATTGACGAAACGGGCAAACCCTTCCGGCTCGCCGAAACGGGCCGTGGGTGCATAGAGGCCCGTGGTCTGATAGCCCCAGGACGGGTCGTAGGGATGCTCGGTGATCGGCAGGAACTCGATATGGGTGAAGCCCATATCGACGCAATAGGGGATCAGGCGCGAGGCGAGCTCATCCCAGGACAGCATGGAGCCGTCGTCGCGGCGCTGCCAGGAGCTCGCATGCACCTCATAGATGCTGATCGGCTGACGGCGCTGGTCGACGCTCGCCCAATGCTCGCGATGGGCCGCATCCTCCCAGATCTGGCTCATCTCGTTGGCCGTGACAGAAGCGGTCTTCGGGCGCAGCTCACTCCGGCGGGCGAAGGGATCGGCCTTCAGCGGCAGCACAACGCCGTCCTTGCCGCGGATTTCGAACTTGTAGGCCACACCGGCCGGCACATCCGGCGCGAAGATCTCCCAGATGCCAGAGTCCGATCGGTAACGCATGACATGCCGACGGCCATCCCAGGCGTTGAAGTCGCCGACGACAGAAACGCGCTGGGCGTTCGGCGCCCAGACGGCGAAATGAAAGCCCTGGACGCCCTCATGCTTCAGGGGATGGGCGCCCATCTTGTCGAACAGGCGCAAATGCGTGCCCTGACGAGCGAAATAGTCATCCATCGGTCCGAGAACCGGGCCGAAGCTGTAGGGGTCGGTCACCGCCCATTCGGCATCGCCGCGCCGGGCGCGATAGCGCACCGGTTGCTGCTTGGTAAGTTTCACATCGCCGGAAAAGAAGCCCGCCGGATCAAGGCAATCCAGCTCGCCGATGACGGAACCGTCCAGTGCCATGGCGGTCACGGCCTCGGCGCCAAGAATGAAGCAGCGGGTCACAAACCCATCATCCGTCCGATGCACGCCGAGAACGGCGAACGGGTCGGAATGCGTGCCTGCGAGAATTGCAGCAATTTCGTCTGCCGAAATGTCCCTCAAGCTTGTGCCGTCAGCGGGTCTTTTCGGCTTTTTCATCCGGCTCTCCAAATTTCCTTGGCATATTGACGGATCGTCCGGTCGGAGGAGAACCAGCCCATGCGAGCGGTGTTGTTGATCGTCTTGGCATACCATTCGGATGGATTGGCCCAGAGTATATCGACTTCGCGTTGAGCTGAAGCATAGGCGTCGAAATCGGCGGCGACCATGAACCAGTCATGGCTGTAGATGCCCTCGGTCAGGACAGCATAGCGATTGCGGTCGTCAGGAGAGAAGACGCCCGACGCGATGGCCGCAAGCGCCTGCGACAGCTCGCGCGAGCGTTCGATGACGGCGCGGGGATCGTGGCCGTCGCTGCGCAGGCTGGCGACTTCGTCCGCCTTGAGGCCGAAGATGATGATGTTGTCCTCGCCGACATTGTCGCGCATTTCGACATTGGCGCCATCCAGCGTACCGATGGTCAGCGCGCCATTGAGGCCGAACTTCATGTTGCCGGTGCCGGATGCTTCCATGCCGGCGGTCGAAATCTGCTCGGAGAGATCGGCGGCCGGAACCATGACTTCGGCCAACGAGACATTGTAGTTCGGCACGAAGACGACCTTCAGCAGGCCGCGCACCGACGGGTCATTGTTGATGACGCGGGCGACATCGTTGATCAGCTTGATGATGAGCTTTGCATTGTGGTAGCTCGGCGCCGCCTTGCCGGCGAAGAGCTTGACGCGCGGCTGCCAGTCCAATTCTGGATGCGAACGGATCTGATCGTAGAGCGCCACGGTCTCGATGATGTTGAGAAGCTGGCGCTTGTATTCGTGGATGCGCTTGATCTGAATGTCGAACATCGCATTCGGATCGAGCTTGATGCCCATGCGGCTCGCCACGAGATTGGAAAGCTGCACCTTGTTGGCGCGCTTGATGGCGGCGAACTTCTCCTGGAAGGCGCTGTCCCGGGCGAACTTATCCAGCGGCTTCAGCAGTTCGGCGTCGTCAAGGAAGGCGTCGCCGATGGTTTCACGGATAAGACTGGTGAGGCCGGGGTTGCACTGCATCAGCCACCGACGCGGCGTGATGCCGTTCGTCTTGTTGTTGATGCGGTCCGGATAGAGCTTGTGCAGGTCGGCGAAGACGGTGACCTTCATCAGGTCGGTGTGGAGTGCGGAAACGCCGTTGATCGAATGCGAACCGACAAAGGCGAGATTGCCCATGCGCAGGCGCCGGTCACCGTTCTCATCGATCAATGAAATCGAGCGGATTTCGGTGTCGCTGAAATTGCGGGCCTTGCGGGCTTCGACGAGAATCTTGGCGTTGATGGCGTAGATGATCTGCATGTGGCGCGGCAGGAGCCGTTCGAACAGCGGCACGGGCCAGCTTTCCAGCGCTTCCGGCAGAAGCGTATGGTTGGTGTAGCCGAAGGTGTTGCGGGTGATATCCCAGGCCTTGTCGAATTCGAGGCCATGAATATCGACCAGCAGGCGCATCATTTCGGCGACGGAGACGGCCGGATGCGTGTCGTTCAGCTGGATTGCGACCTTGTCGGCCAGATTGGTCAGATCGTCATATTGCTGCAGATGGCGGCGAATAATGTCCTGCAGCGAGGCCGACGAGAAGAAAAACTCCTGGCGCAGGCGCAACTCCTGGCCGGCGGGGGTCCCATCAGCCGGATAGAGAACGCGCGTCAGGCTCTCGGCCTTGTTGCTCTCCCGGAGCGCGCCGATGTGGTCGCCGGCATTGAAGGCATCGAGCAGGATCGGATCGATCGGTTGAGCCGACCAGAGACGCAGCGTGTTGACGCGCTTGGCGCGCCAGCCGACGACGGGCGTATCGAATGCGGCGGCAATAACGCGTTCGGCCGGCTTCCACACATAGCGAGGCTGATCGTCATGGCTGCTGACGGTCTCGACGCCGCCGCCGAAGCCGATTTCATAGGAGCTTTCCTGGCGTTCGAATTCCCAGGGATTGCCGTGCGCGAGCCATGTTTCCGGCAATTCCACCTGCCAGCCGTCGGCCATCTGCTGACGGAACAGGCCGTGCACGTAACGAATGCCATAGCCATAGGCCGGCACTTCGACGGTCGCCATGGATTCCATGAAACAGGCGGCGAGGCGGCCGAGACCGCCATTGCCGAGTGCGGCGTCCGGCTCGAGGCCGGCGATGACGCGAACGTCGACGCCGAGCGAGGCGAGCGCGTTGGTGATTTCCTCCATCAGGCCGAGATTGGAGACGGCGTCGCGCATCAGGCGGCCGATCAGGAATTCGAGAGATAGATAGTACACGCGCTTGGCGCCGGTCTCGTAGACCTTGCGGGTCGATTCCATCCATCTGTCGATAACGCGGTCACGAACGACGAGGATCGTCGCGGTCAGCCAATCGTGCGGCTTGGCCACTTTCGCATCCTTGCCGATGCGGTAGGTCAGGCGTTCGATGATTTCTTCCGCGAGGATTTCAGGGCGGGAACTGCGGGGCGCTGGAACGGGCAGATCGGCCTTCGTCAAGTTATTCATACTATCAACTCTCGCCATTTGTGTTTTATATTCAGAGTGTTATGCCTGAATAAAGCAAATTGCCTTTCCGTTTCACTATCACTTTACGCACCGATGTAAAGCAGTTGCAACAGGTGAATGACGCGGATGCGAAAATAGCGAGCCAACGCTTCCGAGGCGGCGAAAAGACTTGATTTCGATTGTTTTTCCGGCTCTTATCGATGGATTGATTGACAAGAAAAAGCCGCTCCGGAGCGATCCGGGCGGCTTTCTTATGAATCAAGCGGCGCACCTATTACTTCGTTAGGAGCGTAGTTTGTTTCGATGCCTGCGCGCCGATGGTTTTGAAGGCGGCGAGGAGATCGGACATTTGTTGTGCATCAAAGTAATTGGAGGAGCTTGATGCACAGCTCTGCAAGAGATTTTGACCACGTGTCGGCGCCATGAAGGCGACGGTATAGATTTGTACGCCCGCAGCTTTTGCCATCGCGCATGTGTCTAGTGTCTTCTGATCCGAACTGGTGGCGTTGTTTTCTCCATCGGTCATCAAGACGATGAATTTCTGAAATGTCGTATTGCCTTTCTTGGCTTGTTCGGTTGCTTCGGCGGGTGCAATGAGGCTGCTATACGCCAACGCCATCGGTGCGCTGGACTCGGTGCCGCCGTCGGCATTCAGCCCGCTAATGACATTGTTGCGGGTCGACTTCGTCCCCCAGGCAAGTGTGCTGGAGCTATCGACCTGGCTGCTCCATGCTATGGCCGCCGTGCGGACATATTGCGAATTGGGGTCGGCGGCATCGAGCTGGTCGAGCAGAGTGCCGACAGCCGTCTTCAAAGCTGCGATCTTCTTGATGTAGCAAGGGCTTTTGGGTTTCGAATACTGATATAGGTAGATTCCATCAGTATAATACTGGATACAGCTGGTCTGCGTTGTATCGACGACGTTGGTGTTCAGCAGCATCGAGCCGGACTTGTCGAGCGCGATCTCCATCGACAATGCGGTTTTCTCAACTGCAGTTCCGCTGCTTGTAGAACTCGATGCGGAAACGGTCATCGTATGCAGACCGAGCAATTGGCTCATACCGTTCACTGACATATTGTAGGACGCGTTGACGACAACCGAATAGCTGGTGCCGCCCGATGAGTTGCTGCTCGACGTAACGGTGGTCGAAGTCCCCGCTTTGAGCGCATTCGTCGTGTCCGTATCCCCGGCAAGATAGTTCGACATCTGACCGAGGACGAAATTGTTGGCGAGGTCCTTTGCGGTCGTCGTCGTAGCGCTGCCAGCGGCCAGCGCCGTTGCTGCAGCAAGCGCGGCGGAGTCCGTAGCTTCCTGGAGCTGGCTGTGCGACAGCGACATGTTGGTGACATCGATCGCGACGCCACCTGCCGCGGCGAGCACCGGGATCGCAATCGCCGTGAGGATGCCGAAGTTTCCGGCCTTATCACGTAGAAGTTGTTTTAAGGTACGAAGTTTATCCGAACCGGAGATCATCATGTCCGCCTGTTGGAGAGAGTTAAAAGCCTCAAGAATGAGCGGGACTATGCGATCACAAATATTGGTCGACCGTTTAAGCAGTCGTTCGAATTTTAGAAAACTATCGGATCGGTCTCATTTTGACTTGGTTTATTACTGTTTTAGCGAAACGACATCCACGGCCTGGACCGTTTTCTGGTTGCCGTAGCTTTGAGCACGCCGATGACCGGCGCGACATCGGAATAATCGCGGCCATAGGCGACGACGATATGGTCGATTCCGGCGGGAATATTGTTCGTCGGATCGAGCTCGATGCTTTCAAGCTGAGAGCAAGCCTATTGAGTCAACCGGGCGGCATCGCCGTCTGAGGAAGCGCAGACCGAGGATATGGTGTAGAAAAAATCCTGGCGTTCCCAACCGCCACCGTCTTCCCAGGCATGGCTCTGCGGCTGTGCGCAGCCGAAGTAATTTTCGATAGGTACGACGGTTCCCTTCGGAAGCTCTACTCCATTGACGAAAAGATAATAGGACGTGTCCGGGTTGTCGGTTCTGAGGGTCAGATCGTAACTCTTGTCTACCGCCCTGGAACTATTGCTGCATGTGACGTCATTTCTACCGTTTACGGAAGCGGTTTGATTGAGCGGGCAGCCATCATTCTTGATGTCCATTTGCAGGACAAGCTTGGTATATTGGCCGAGATCGATAGCACCTTGCGGATTGGCTACCATAGTGCCTTGACCCTGGTCATTATGCGTATTTGGCTGATAAACGACCGTGCCGAGAACGACTTCCGATGTTGTGTTCGGCCGGACAACGCGAATGGTAACGATCTTATAGTAGTATCCTTGAGCCTTTGTGGGCGTCAGGGTGACCTTCTGGGGTTTGGGCGGCGAAAAGGTGGAGGAATTGACGCTGATGTTGACGCTGTTGATATTGCCAAGCCGCATCAACGTCGTCGGCACGGCGCCGGTCAAGGCCACCTGCAGCGTGTTTCCATTGGCGGTTATGGTAGAGGTGAGGCCAACGGGCGTGGTTGTCGCATAGGCATCGATGAAGGCCTGCGCCTGTGCCTTGGCAGCATCAAAATTGGTTCCGTCATATACCTTTGCGCCGGCTAGGACCGCGCCATCAGCAATTTCCTGCAGATTGGTCCTCTGGCTGACAGCGGTCGTATAGTCGATCGCGGTACCTGCAGCCAAGCATATTGGAACAAGCAAGAGCGCGGTCAGGATGCTGAAATTGCCGGCTCGATCTTCTAGAAGTTGTATAATGCGACGAAGTTTACTCGAACCGTTAATCATCACGCTCGCCCCAACGAAGTAATAGCCTCAGACTGGTGGCGAATATCTGCGAAAAGTCTAAACCCACGGTTTAAGCGGCAGTTCGAATTTTAACAACCGCCGGATCGGTCTCATTTTGACCTGGTTTGTTACTGTTTTATCGGAACGACATCCACCGCCTGGACGGTTTTCTGGCTGCCATAGCCCTTGAGCACGCCGATGACCGGCGCGACATCGGAGTAGTCGCGGCCATAGGCGACGACGATATGATCGGTTCCGGCGGGAATATTGTTCGTCGGATCGAGCTCGATCCAGCCCGCGGTTTCTCCGCACCAGACGCGCACCCAGGCATGCATGGCGTCGGCACCTTCCAGCCGTTCCTTGCCCGGCGGCGGGATGGTGCGCAGGAAGCCGCTGACATAGCCGGCGGGTATGCCAAGGCTGCGCAGCGCAATGATCATCACATGCGAGAAATCCTGGCAGACGCCGCGCTTCAGGCGGAAGGCTTCCTTGGGCGTGGTATCGACGGTGGTCGCCTTCGCATCGTAGACGAAATCCTTGTGGATCTGGGAGCAGACCGCATGGGCGATCTGCATGGTCGTCAGGTTCGTCGTCTTCCATTGCCTGCTGTAGCCGGCGATTTCGCCTGTTTCGGGCAGGCGAGGGCTGCTGGCGAGGAAATGGTGCGGCGAGGAGGGGTCGACCGACCAGCAGTCGCTGACCTCATCCGGCAATTTGGCGAGCAAGGGCGAGAAGTCGGCCGCGACGGGCTGGCTCTCCACCTGGACGCGCGCCTGCATGCGGATATCAAGCTTCTCGTGCGGGTCGCGCACCAGGATCGATGTTGCCGGATGCTGGAAGAAATCGGTGAAATTCGATTGCTCGTCCGGATGTGGCGTAACTTTCAGCGAGCCGGCGATCAGCCGCTGACGGTTGGTCAGCGACAGTGGCAGCAAACGCACGATGTGACGCGCGCCGCTGGCCGGCGCGTCGTAGATATAGCCCATGTGCAGCGACAGGTCGTATAGCATCACATCATCCGAGATAAGTCCGGGCCAGCAGGTCCGAGAGGCGTTCCAGCTCGCGTTCCAGCCGCTGATAGACCTCGCCGGTCATCGTTTCCGGCGTCATGACCGCAAGGCCTGAATGCAGCCGCATGGCTTCGCGATAGAAGGGTGACATCTGACCGTTGACGAAGGCGTTCGGCAATTGCTCCACTTCGCGGTGGATCTCGTTCATCTGGAAGAGGATTGAGCGCGGGTTGAGCGGATCGAGCGCCAGCAGGTCGGTGACCGTCAGGCGCGCCGTGTTGACGTTGTAGCGGCGGCGATGGGTCATGACGCTGTCGCCGATTTCGAGCAGCATATCGAGCGCGCCATCGGGCGCCTCGGGGCCGGACATATGGCCGAGAAGCCGCGTCATGTGCAGCCCGCGTTCGATATAGCGGCCGAGCGACAGGAAGCGCCAGCCGGTGAAGCGATACATGTTCTCGTGCACGAGGCCGGCAAAACCCGCAAGCTTGCGCAGGAGGATCGTCATGGCGTGGCTGGCGTCGTCGCCGTGCTTCACCTTCTCCTTGAAGCGGCGCGCGGTCTTGGCGAGATCGGTCAGCGCCAACCAGCCGTCCGGGGAAAAGCGGTCGCGAATGTTGCTGGCCGAGTAGACGGCGCTGTCGATGTTGCGCAGCAGGCTTTCCGGTACGGCTTTCTCGGTGTCTATGTCGATGGCGGCCAGATAGGCGGTGACGTCGGCGAGCAGCGGCTGGTTGGGATCGGCGGCTTCGGCGAAGCGCCCATGCCAGGCGCGCAGGATGCGCAGGGCTCCCTCGGCCCGCTCGATATAGCGGCCGAGCCAGAAAAGATTGTCGGCTGCGCGGCTGGGCAGGCTGCCCGGCATGTTGCGGGTGAAGGTCTCTTCCGCCGGCAGCAGCGTGTGGGCTTCCACGGGCTTGTCGGAGACGATCCAGACGTCGGCGGCCGAGCCACCCGCCTGCATGGCAATGGCGGCAACATCATCACCGCTGCCGATGCGGGCAAAGCCGCCCGGCATGATCTGCCAGCCGTTGTCCGTGCGGGCGGCGAAGACGCGCAAGCTCATCGGCCGCGGCATAAGCTTGCCGTTGACCCAGGCCGGCGTCGTCGAAAGGGTGACGACTTCCTGGCCGACCAGCTTTTGGCCGTCGGTCGCCAGCCAGTCGGCGATCGAGTCGCGGGCGGTGCTGCGCAGCGTCGAGCCCAGCACCGATTGGCCGCTGTCGTCGAAGAAGGGCATGCGGGAATAGGCCGGGCCGATCACCATCTTCTCGATATTGGCCGCGACCTGTTCTCGCTCGCTCTTCTGGCCGCACCACCAGGTGGCGATCGACGGCAGTTTCAGGTCTTCGCCGCGCAGATGCCGACAGATGGTGGGCATGAAGGCAAGCAGGGCACGGGTTTCGAGAATACCGGAGCCGAGGGCGTTGACGATTGAGACGGTCTGCGCCCGCAGTGCTTCCACCAAGCCCGGCGTGCCGATATGGGAGTGCTGATTGAGCTCCAGCGGATCGGCGTAGGAGGCGTCGAGGCGGCGCCAGAGCACGCTGATCGGCCGCAGCCCGGCGACGGTGCGCACCATCAGCTGGTCGTTGACGACGCTGATGTCCTCGCCCTCGAGCAGCATGAAGCCGAGATAGCGGGCGATATAGGCGTGTTCGTAATAGGTTTCGTTGGCCGGGCCCGGCGTCAGAACGGCGACGCGTCCCTCGGCGCCGCGCTTGCCGCCGAGCAAGGCATCGCGAAAGGCGCCGAAGAAGGAGGCGAGGCGGTGAACCCTGGTTTCAGCATAGATGTCGGAGAAGGCGCGCGTCGTCGCGACGCGGGTTTCGAGCGCAAAGCCGGCGCCGGATGGCGCCTGGGCGCGATCGGCCAGCACCCACCAGTTGCCGTCAGGACCGCGGCCGATCTCGAAGGCCAGGAAATGCAGATAGTGGCCGTTCGCAGGCGTGACGCCGACCAGAGGCCGCAAGAACTCCGGATTGCCGGCGATCAGGGCCGGCGGCAGCAGACCTTCGTTTACCAATCGGTTGTCGCCGTAGATGTCGGCAATGACCTCTTCAAGCAGATCGGCGCGCTGGCGCAGGCCCTCGGAGAGCGTCTGCCATTCGCTCTCGTCGATCAGCACCGGGATATGCGAGATGGGCCATTCGCGCTCGCTGACGCCAGTCGCTCCATAGGCGCGATAGAAAACCCCGGCATCGCGCAGATAGCGGTCGGCGCGGGCGAAACGCTCCATCAGCTCCTGTTCCGACATGCGGCTCAGCGCTGACAGCAGGTTCTGCCAGACCGGCCGCACGGCGCCGGTATTGTCGACCATCTCGTCGGCGACGCCGGGCAGCGCGCAATAGGCAAAGGCCGGATCGTTGCCGATGCCAGCCTTTACCTCGTTACGTCGTTCCGCTGCCGGTTTTCTAGCCATGCATATTTCCGCTTCAAATTCCCGCCGGCCGTCTGAGGTCGAGCGTCAGCGGGAATTCCGCCGATACCGCCTCCGGCCGCAGGCCGTAGCCGCCAGCCGTATGCCCCCAAGGTTCGAATCGCGCAAGGCGTCGCGCTTCGGCCTCGTTGCCGTTGACGGGAAAAACGTCATAGTTCCGGCCACCCGGATGGGCAACATGATAGATGCAGCCGCCGACCGAACGGCGCGACCATGTATCATAAATGTCGAAGGTCAGTGGCGTATCGGTTGATAGCACCGGATGCAGGCCCGAAGCCGGATGCCATGCCTTGTAGCGGACGCCGGCGACAAAGACGCCCGAGGCGCCTGTCGACGTCAACGGCATCGGGCGCCCGTTGCAGGACACGGTGTAGCGCGTGGGGTTGCTGGTTTCCAGCCGTACCTGCAAGCGCTCCACCGACGAGTCGACGTATCGGACCGTACCTCCGATCGCGCCCTCCTCGCCCAGCACATGCCAGGGCTCCAGCGCCTGGCGCAGTTCCAGCTTGTTGCCTTCGTATTCGACCTCGCCGCAGAAGGGAAAGCGGAATTCCAGCTGCGCCTGGAACCATTCGGAACGCAGATCGAAGCCGTTTTCACGGAGATCGGCGAGCACATCGAGGAAATCCTGCCAGACATAGTGCGGCAGCATGAAACGATCGTGCAGCGTCGTGCCCCAGCGCACGAACTTTCCGTCGATCGGATTGCGCCAGAAGCGGGCGATGAGGGCGCGCACCAGCAATTGCTGGGCAAGGCTCATGCGGGCATTGGGCGGCATTTCGAAGCCGCGGAACTCGACCAGACCGAGGCGCCCCGTCGGGCCATCCGGCGAAAACAGCTTGTCGATGCAGATTTCCGAGCGATGAGTGTTGCCGCTGGAATCGGTCAGAAGATTGCGAAACAGACGGTCGACAAGCCAGGGCAGAGGCGGAATGCCATGACCGGGCGCCGGCACCTGGGCTATCGCGATTTCCAGCTCGTAGAGGCTGTCGTGACGCGCTTCGTCAATGCGCGGGGCCTGGCTGGTCGGGCCGATGAACAGGCCGGAAAAGAGATAGGAGAGGGAAGGATGGCGCTGCCAGTGAAGCACGAGGCTCTTCAGAAGATCGGGGCGGCGCAGGAACGGGCTTTCGTTCGGATTGGCACCGCCGACGACGACATGGTTGCCACCGCCGGTTCCGGTGTGACGGCCGTCAATCAGGAACTTGTCGGTGCCGAGACGCGTCAGCCGGGCCTCTTCGTAAACCGTCGTGGTGATGTCGACGCATTCCTGCCAGTTCGATGCGGGATGGATGTTGACCTCGATCACGCCGGGATCGGGCGCGACGCGGATGACGTTGATGCGCTCGTCCTGCGGTGGCGAATAGCCTTCGATATGTACCGGCAACCCGAGCTCAGCAGCCGCATTCTCGGCGGCAGCCAAAAGCTCGAGATACTGCTCGATCCCTTCGGTCGGCGGCATGAAGACACAGAGCCGGCCGTCGCGCGGCTCGACCGAGATGGCCGTGCGTACAGCACCTCGGATATCGCCGAGCGTCTGTTCGACGCGCGATTGCCCGCTTTCGTCGGCCTGGAACGAGGCTTCCGGCATGGCGCGGCCGGCGGGCACGATGACATCGGGCAAGGGCGTGCGCGGAATGGAGGGATCGACAGTATGGATATAGGGATAACGCGATGGCGGCACATAGGGCAGGGTGCCGAGCGGCAGGCGGTAGCCGATCGGCGAGTCGCCCGGCACCAGGTAGATCTTGCCGCGGCGCGTGCTCCATTTTTCACTGACCCAGCGCGTGGCTGAGGCGCGTGCATTCCAGGCCTGCACGGGAAGAACATAGCCGGTCGCCGTCGTCAGGCCGCGCTCGAAGACGCGGGCGATGCGGTTGCGCTCCTCCGGGTCCTTCAGTTTCGAATTGGAGGGGTCGACATTTTCCGGCAGGCTGCCTTCCTTGATGATCCATTCGGCCGGGTCTTCATAGGCCGGCAACACCATGTCGGGTTCGATCGCCAGCTCCTTGGCAATTGCGCTCAGAAGCTTTCCAGCATCGTCCGCAGTTGCGCCGGTCTTGACGGTCTCCTGTGCGATCAAGGCCGGGTTTTGCCAGACGGGCTTGCCGTCCTTGCGCCAGTAGAGCGAGAAGGTCCAGCGCGGCAGGCTTTCGCCCGGATACCATTTGCCCTGGCCATAATGCAGGAAGCCGCCGGGAGCGAGGCGATCGCGCAGGCGGCGGATCAGCTGATCCGCCATGTCGCGCTTGGTCGGGCCGACGGCGGCTGTGTTCCATTCCTCCGATTGGAAATCGTCGATCGAGACGAAGGTCGGCTCGCCGCCCATGGTCAGGCGCACGTCGTCTTCCTTGAGAATGCGATCGACCTCATTGCCGAGCGCATTCAGTGCATCCCAGCTTTCATCGGAGAAAGGCTTGGTGATGCGTGGATGCTCGGCGACACGCACGACCTTCATGTCGAAGTCGAATTCGGTGTTGGCTTCGCCGAAATAGCCGCCGGAGATCGGAGCGGCGTTGCGGTAATGCGGCGTGGCGGCGAGCGGAATATGGCTCTCGCCGGTGAGCAGCCCCGATGTCGGGTCGAGGCCGACCCAGCCGGCGCCGGGAAGATAGACCTCCGTCCAGGCATGCAGATCGGTGAAATCGACTTCGGTGCCGGACGGGCCGTCGAGCGCCTTCAGATCCGGGGTGAGCTGTATGAGGTAGCCGGAGACGAAGCGGGCGGCAAGGCCGAGATGGCGGAGAACCTGAACGAATAGCCAGCTCGAGTCGCGACAGGATCCCCTAGCCGTTTCCAGGGTCTCCTCCGGCGTCTGCACGCCGGTTTCCATGCGGATGACGTAGCCGATCTCTCTTTGCAGCCTTGCATTGATGCCGACGATCATGTCGACGGTCGGCTGTTCGGAGCGGTCGAGCGTGTCGAGGAAGGCCTGTAGGCGGGGGCCGGCTTCTTCCGGTGTCATATAGATCGACAGATCCTCGCGGATCGTCTCGGGATAGGCGAAGGGCCATTTGGTGGCCTCCTCTTCGACGAAGAAGTCGAAGGGATTATAAACAGTCATATCGGCAACGAGATCGACCTCGATCTTCAGCTCGGTCACCGGATCGGGAAAGACGAAACGGGCGAGATAATTGCCGTAGGGATCCTGTTGCAGGTTCACGAAATGATTTGATGGCGTGACCTTCAGCGAGTGGCTGAGGACGCGGGTCTTGGAATGAGATGCAGGTTTCAGGCGAATGATCTGAGGGCCGAGGCGGATCGGATTGTCGTATTTGTAATGGGTGAGATGATAGATGCTTGCCTTGATCGCCATATGTCTCTTTGCCTAGCCCACATCGTTGTGCGGTGGTTGCTGTTCCCAAAGGCAGTGTGTGCAATGCAGCGAGAGAATGCAAGACATCTCGGTGGACTGCCAAAGTCTTGTCGCACAATACCAAAATAAAAACGGCGGGTTTGCGCCCGCCGTTTCGAAATCTTTGTTTTACTGCGGGAATTCAGCTTCTGCCAAATTCGTCGACGAGGCGGATGATATCGTCTTCGCCGAAATAGGAGCCCGTCTGCACTTCGATCAGCTCCAGCAGAATCTTGCCGGGGTTGGAAAGGCGGTGCACTTCGCCGAGCGGGATATAGACCGATTCGTTTTCGCGCAGCATCTGCACGTTCTCTCCGACCGTCACTTCCGCCGTGCCCTTGACGACGACCCAGTGCTCGGAGCGATGGT
>NZ_JAFEVL010000066.1 GCF_016901135.1 Martinezella lusitana
GGCCATTGAACGTTCCTCTCGTTGAAGGGAACGTCATGGTCAGGCAACACCAACAGCCTGCCTAGAACCTCAGATAATCATACCAAACTCACCGCGCGCGCCCTCCCGCGTAGCGGGTTCGTGCTTGGGCCGAAAGCGGAAGTATCGACAGTTTCCAAGCGCAGTAAAATACCACAGTGACCCGGTTCCGCTCCCACCCCAAAAAATCACCAACCCCTCCCCTTTGAGAAAAATATTCGCAATTGCCCAATCCTTTCGCAGTTTTCTACGCTTCCGCGATGCAATTTTTCTGCGATGTATGCGACATTGATTGAAACCGCTCTCAGAAACGGAAGAAAACGATGAACTGGTTGAAGACTGTTGCCGCCGCCGCCCTCGTGCAGGCCGCGCTCCTCGTGCCTGCCCATGCCGGCGATAACCTCAAGGCGATCCAGGCTGCCGGCGTGCTGAAGGTCGGCACGGAAGGTACCTACGCCCCCTTCACCTATCATGACGAGAGCGGCAAACTCACCGGCTTTGATATCGAGATCGCCGAAGCCATCGCCGGCAAGCTCGGCGTCAAGGCGCAGTTCCTGGAAGGCAAGTGGGATGGCCTGATCGCCGGTCTCGATGCCAACCGCTACGACACCGTCATCAACGAAGTCGGCATCACCGATGCCCGCAAGCAGAAGTATGATTTCTCCGATCCCTACATCGCCTCGAAGGCCGTGCTGATCGTCAAGGAAGGCAATAAAGACATCAAGGATTTCCCCGACCTCAAGGGCAAGAAGTCTGCGCAGTCGCTGACCAGCAACTTCGGCAAGCTCGCCGAGAAGTCGGGTGCCGAACTCGTCGGCACCGACGGCTTCGACCAGTCGATCCAGCTCGTGCTGACGGGCCGCGCCGACGCGACGATCAACGACAGCCTCTCCTTCCTCGATTTCAAGAAGCACAAGCCGGACGCGCCGGTGAAGATCGTCGCCCAGCAGGCCAATGCCGATTATTCCGCCGCCATCATCCGCAAGGGCGAGCCGGAATTGCAGGCTGCCATCAACAAGGCGCTCGCCGATATCAAGGCCGACGGCACCTATACCAAGATCTCCCAGAAGTACTTCGGACAAGACGTTTCGAAGTAAGTGGGAATAGGCAGAAACACCAATTTGTGAAAAAGATGCGTCCGGGGTCATCTCCGGACGCATTCTCTTATCGAAAGGCGCTTCTCCTTGGAGCACTGGTTGCAACTGATGTGGGACTCGCTGGGCTCGCTGCTTTGGGCAGGGCTCGTCTTCACCATCCCGCTCACCCTCATCACTTTCGTCCTCGGGCTGCTGCTCGGCCTCCTTACCGCCATTACCCGACTGTTCGGCCCCCGTCCGCTGGTTGCCGTCGCGCGTTTCTACGTCTGGGTGATCCGCGGCACGCCGCTGCTGGTGCAGCTGTTCGTCATCTTCTACGGCCTGCCGAGCATGGGCATCCTGCTGGACGCCTTCCCGGCCGCCGTCATCGGCTTCACGCTGAACGTCGGCGCCTACTCATCCGAAATCATCCGCGCCGTCATCTCCTCGGTGCCGAAGGGACAATGGGAAGCCGCCTATTCGATCGGCATGAACTGGCGCCAGGCGATGAGCCGCACCATCCTGCCGCAGGCAGCGCGCGTTGCCGTGCCGCCGCTGTCGAACACCTTCATTTCGCTCGTCAAGGACACATCGCTTGCCGCCGCCATCACCGTGCCGGAACTGTTCCAGGCAGCGCAGCGCATCGTGGCGACGACCTATGAGCCGTTGATCCTCTATATCGAGGCCGCCATCATCTATCTCGTGCTCAGCACCTTCCTCTCGACGCTGCAGGGCTATCTCGAACGCCGTTTCGCCCGCTCCGGCGGCACGCTGGAGGCGCAGACATGATCGAGCTGTCGCATATCGAAAAACGCTTCGGCGACAATGTCATCCTCAAAGATATCAGCCTGCTGATCCCGGAAGGCACAGTGACGGCGCTTGTGGGCCCCTCGGGCGGCGGCAAGAGCACGCTTCTGCGCTGTATCAACCTCCTGGAAATTCCAACCGCCGGCACCATCCGCATCGGCGAGGAGACGGCCACCTTCCGGCCGGGCAAGAAGCCCGCTTGGCAGGAGATCCAGAAAATCCGCCGCCAGACCGGTATGGTCTTCCAGAATTTTCAGCTCTTTCCGCACCAGACCGCGATCCAGAACGTCATGGAGGGCCTGACGACCGTGTTGCGCTGGCCGGCCGACAAGGCCCGCGCCCGCGCCGTCGAACTGCTGACCAAAGTGGGCATGGCGCACAAGATGGATGCCTGGCCCTCGACGCTGTCGGGCGGGCAGCAGCAGCGCGTGGCAATCGCCAGGGCGCTTGCCCCCTCGCCGCGCGTGCTGCTCTGCGACGAGCCGACCTCGGCGCTCGATCCGGAACTCGCCGCCGAAGTGGTCGATGTCCTCGGCAAGCTCGCCAACGAAGGCACGACCATGGTCATGGCGACACATGATCTGCGACTTGCCTCGAAGATCGCCAACAACGTCGTCTTCCTCGAGGCCGGCAACATCGTCGAAACCGGCTCCTCCCGCAGCATCTTCGGCTCACCGTCGCAGGAGCGCACCAAGCAGTTCATCTCGACGCTGAATGCCGGTCATAGCTACGATATTTGAATGGGCATTTCCGGCCGGAGATAAGAGGGGAATTGTGAGAACGAACCAACCCTTCTTGCTGCGGCCGGTGTGACAGCGGTCATCATAGTAACGACAACAACTTCAGGAGCGAACGACATGCAATCCCCGAAAGGCGACTGCGAGGTTCTATTAGGCGCCGTGATGCCTTTTGCCGAGCAAATGCTGAAATCCTATGGAGAATTTCTCCCCTTCGGCGCAGCAATGCAATCGGATGGCAAAGTCACCCAGGTCGGCGCCTCAGATGGAAATGAACATCCGCAGCCTGCTGATTTGATCGCCCTTCTCAAAGAAGGCTTTGCCGCTGAAGCTCGAAACGGCAAATATAAAGCAACCGCACTAGTCTACGACGCCCGTTACAAAAGTGCCGACGGCTCAGTGAGCGATGCGATCGCCGTCGCGCTAGACCATCGCGACAATTATTCAGTCGTAGTTTTCTTTCCCTATACATTGAGGGAGAGCTCGCTTTCCATTGGCCAAGCAAGAGCGGAAGCCGGCGTGAATGAGATATTCGGGCAATTAAGCTCGCCTAACTAGTCC
The DNA here is from genome assembly GCF_016901135.1 of Martinezella lusitana. Taxonomy (GTDB): domain Bacteria; phylum Pseudomonadota; class Alphaproteobacteria; order Rhizobiales; family Rhizobiaceae; genus Rhizobium; species Rhizobium lusitanum_D. Next base: position 3,200 of record NZ_JAFEVL010000066.1, read on the forward strand.
CCTAATACGGCAAGATCACCTCAGACCGCCGCGAGCTTGGCCGCATGTAGTTCCATCGCATCAACTCAGCCATAAGAAGGCGGCTCAAGAGCCGCCTTTAACGCATCGCGGCGATGGGTGTTCAACCCCCATAAACCACCAGCAGGTCCTTGGCATCGATCTGATCGCCGGCGCGCACCAGCACCTCGGCGATGGTGCCGTCCTTCTCCGCGTGCAGCGCCGTTTCCATCTTCATGGCCTCGATGGAAACGAGCACGTCACCGGCCTTGATGGCCTGGCCGGGCACAATGAAGACGGTGGAGATGACGCCCGGCATCGGCGCGCCTACATGGGCTGGATTGCCGGCCTCCGCCTTGCGGCGGATGGCGCTGCCGGAAGCGCCATGGGCGCGATCCGGCACCTTGATGCGGCGCGGCTGGCCGTTGAGCTCGAAGAACACCGTCACCATGCCCTTGTCGTCGGTCGTCGTCATCGCCTGGTTGACGACGACGAGCGTCTTGCCGCGTTCGATCTCGGCAAACAGCTCGCCGCCTTCCTTCAACCCGTAGAAATAGGCTGGTGTCGGCAGCACGGAAACGGGGCCATAGGTATCGGCGGCCAGCGCATAGTCGGTGAAGACCTTCGGATACATCAGGTAGGAGGCGAACTCGAAGTCGTCGACCTTGCGCTCCAGCTTGGTCTCGATCGCCTTGCGCTCGGCAACGAGATCAGCCTCGGCAAGCAGCGAGCCCGGACGCACCGTATAGGGCTTATCACCCTTCAGCGCCTTCTTCTGCAGGGCTTCCGGCCATCCGGACGGCGGCTGGCCGAGATCGCCCTTCAACATGGAGACGACGGATTCCGGGAAGGAGACTTCCCGATCCGGGCTGACGACGTCGGCAACCGTCAGATCCTGGCTCACCATCATCAGCGCCATGTCGCCGACCACCTTGGAAGACGGAGTCACCTTGACGATATCGCCGAACATCTGGTTGGCATCGGCATAGGCCTGCGCCACCTGATGCCAGCGGGTCTCGAGGCCAAGCGAGCGGGCCTGTTCCTTGAGGTTGGTGAATTGTCCGCCCGGCATTTCATGCAGGTAGACTTCGGAAGCCGGTCCCTTGAGGTCGCTTTCGAAGGCGGCATACTGATGGCGCACAGCCTCCCAATAGAAGGAAATGCGGCGGATCCACTCGGGATCGAGGCCGGGATCGCGCTCCGTGCCCTTCAGTGCTTCGACGATCGAGCCGAGGCAGGGCTGCGATGTATTGCCTGACAGTGCATCCATTGCCGCATCGACCGCGTCGACGCCGGCGTCAACGGCGGCGAGCACCGTAGCAGCGGCAATGCCCGAAGTGTCATGCGTGTGGAAATGGATCGGCAGGCCGGTCGCCTCGCGCAGCGCCTTGAACAGCACCTTGGCCGCCGCCGGCTTCAACAGGCCGGCCATGTCCTTCAGCGCGATGATATGAGCACCGGCCTTTTCCAGCTCGACGGCCAGATCGGTATAATACTTCAGATCGTATTTCGGGCGGGCGGAATTGAGGATATCACCCGTGTAGCAGATCGCCGCCTCGCAGAGCTTGTTCTCCTCGGCAACGGCATCCATCGACACGCGCATGTTCTCGACCCAGTTCAGGCAGTCGAAGACGCGGAAGAGATCGATGCCGCCCCTGGCCGCCTGGCGGACGAAGTACTTGACGACATTATCGGGATAGTTGGTGTAGCCGACGCCGTTGGCGCCGCGCAGCAGCATTTGCAGCAAGAGGTTCGGCGCACCCTCGCGGATCAGCGACAGGCGTTCCCACGGGTCTTCGGTCAGGAAGCGCATGGAAACGTCGAAGGTGGCGCCGCCCCAGCATTCCAGCGACAGCAGCTGTGGCAGCGCCCGCGCATAGGTGCCGGCGACATGGGCGATATCGAAGGTGCGCATGCGGGTGGCGAGCAGCGACTGATGGCCATCGCGCATCGTCGTGTCGGTCATCAGCACCCGCTTTTCATTGCGCATCCATTCGGCGAACTTCTGCGGGCCGAGCTTGTCCAGCAGCTGCTTGGTGCCGTCAGGCGCCTTGCCGTCCATATAGGGCAATACCGGCGCCGAGGCCTTGGGCGAGGGCGCCGGACGGCCGCGCGTTTCGGGATGGCCGTTGACGGTGACGTCGGCAAGATAGGTAAGCAGCTTGGTTGCCCGGTCCTGGCGCTTGACCTGCTGGAACAGCTCCGGCGTCGTATCGATGAAGCGCGTCGTATAGCTGTTGTCGCGGAATTTCGGGTGGGTGATGATCGCTTCGAGGAAGGTCAGGTTGGTCGCCACGCCGCGAATACGGAATTCGCGCAGCGCCCGGTCCATGCGGCTGATGGTTTCCGCCGGCGTCGATGCCCAGGCGGTCACCTTGACCAGCAGCGGATCGTAGAAACGGGTGATGATGGCGCCCGAATAGGCCGTGCCGCCATCAAGCCGGATGCCAAAGCCGGCGGCCGAGCGATAGGCGGTGATGCGGCCATAGTCCGGAATGAAATTGTGCTCCGGGTCCTCGGTCGTCACGCGGCATTGAAGCGCATGGCCGTTAAGACGGATGTCCGCCTGCTTCGGAACGCCCGATTCCGGCGTGCCGATGGCAAAGCCGTCGAGGATATGGATCTGCGCCTTGACGATGTCGATGCCGGTGACGACTTCGGTCACGGTATGCTCGACCTGGATGCGCGGATTGACTTCGATGAAGTAGAACTTGCCGGTATCGGCATCCATCAGATACTCGACTGTGCCGGCGCCGACATAGCTGGTCGCACCGGCAATCTTCAGCGAATAGGCGGCCAGCTCCTGGCGCTGGGCGTCGGTGAGATAGGGTGCGGGCGCGCGCTCGACGACCTTCTGGTTACGGCGCTGAACGGAACAGTCGCGCTCGAACAGGTGAACGACATTGCCGTGTGTGTCACCAAGCACCTGGCTTTCGACATGGCGGGCGCGCTCAACCAGCTTTTCGAGATAGACCTCGTCCTTGCCGAAGGCGGCCATTGCCTCGCGCTTGGCTTCCGTCACTTCCTTGGCAAGATCCTTGGGATCGCGGATGGCGCGCATGCCGCGACCGCCGCCGCCCCAGGAGGCCTTGAGCATCACGGGATAGCCGATCTCCTCGGCCATCTTCGCGACTTCGGCCATATCGTCAGGCAACGGCTCGGTGGCCGGCACGACCGGCACACCGACAGAAATCGCCAGGTTGCGGGCCGCGACCTTGTTGCCGAGCTGGCGCATTGTATCGGCGCGCGGGCCGATGAAGATGATACCGGCGGCATCGCAGGCGTCGACGAACTCAGGGCTTTCCGACAGGAGGCCGTAGCCGGGGTGAATGGCGTCGGCGCCCGAAAGCTTGGCGACGCGGATGATCTCGTCGATCGACAGATAGCTTTCGATCGGGCCCAGGTCGCGGGCCAGATGCGGGCCGCGACCGACCTGATAGCTCTCGTCCGCCTTGAAGCGGTGCAATGCCAGTTTGTCTTCCTCGGCCCAGATGGCGACTGTTTTTATGCCGAGCTCGTTGGCGGCGCGAAAGACGCGGATGGCGATCTCGGAACGGTTGGCAACCAGGATTTTGGAAATGGGCAATGCAGTCTCCTCACGGCATCGAAACGGGCAATGCTGCACCCGCGAAGAGAATTCTTAACTTCTTGTCACGAGAAGTTCAATTTCCCCATCGCATCGGAGATCAAAATAGTTGCCGCTACGGAATAAGTCCGTTTCTGAAAGCAATGGCGACAATATGCTGTCGGTTCCTGGCCTTCAACTTGTCCTGGATGCTGTTCATGTACCAGTCGACGGTGTGGTTCGAGATTTTCAGAAGCTTGCTGATCTCGATCGACGTCAGGCCTTCGGCCAGATGGTTCAGCACTTCCATTTCGCGCTTGGTCAGATTGACGTCGCCCTTGGCGGCCTCTTCCAGCGATTGGGCCTCGTCGCGCAGCTCCAGAAGTCTCCAGAACGCCTTTTTGGCGACCGCATCGAAAAGGGAAAGCTCCGTCGGCGACAGGTCGACCGCATCGCCGCCGATCGTCATGCTTCCAAGCAGGCCGTTGCGTCCGTGAATGGGGAAGATATAGCCGTCGACGAGCCCATTGGCGCGGGCATCCGCCATCATCTGCTCCATCCGCCGCCGCAGAGGGTCTCCCTTCAGCGCAATCATGGCATCGCGCCAACGGAAGGGCCGCTGCGCCCGGCCGAGATGGCGCGCCACCGGGTCGACGAGCAGATATCTCTTATTGACGTAGGTCAGCGGCCAGTTATCGGGCCAACGACCCGCAAGTATGAACTTCTCGATATCGACATTCGGCCGCGGCTGCTTCAGCAGACCATAGAAATTGAACTTGTAGGAGCGGAGCACCAGCTCGAGCTCGACCACGACATTCTTGGCAAGCTTGCATTCTTCGATGACCACAAGCAATTGTAATAACGAATGGATAGACACATGCACCCCTTGGCTTTGCAGCCGAATTGTTGGCGGCCGGACATTGCGGACGATATCAGCTTATGCCCGCAACGCGCGCGATCGCCGGCAACATACTCAGCTCGGCACAAAATTGAACGCCTTTGGCGAAATTTTTATCTTTCAACCTGGAATGGCGGTACTTGCGCGACGCAACGGCGTGGCGGCGAAACCCTTCTCAAATTGTCACATTTCTGCGGCGACCGATAGCGTCACCTTCGCGCGAGTGCGCGCGGCGCGTGAAAATTCCCGTGAAAAAACAGCGTTGGATTCCGTTAATCGCCGGTTCAGGTAGCCATCTGTAGCATCGCAACATTCCTAGTTCTGCTTATGCACAGAGGGTGCCCAACGTGTCGCTGTTCAAAGTCTATGCAAGAGCCCTGAAGTATCTTGGCGCGTATCGCTACCGCGTCTGGATGGTCGTGATCGCAAACATCGCGTTGGCGATGACGACCATCTACGAACCGGTTCTGTTCGGCCGCATCTTCGACGCCATTGCCAAGAAACAGGCAGTGACGCCGACCATGATGCTGTGGGCCGGCTTTGCCGTATTCAGCGCTGTCGCCTTCATCGTCGTGTCCCGCGAGGCGGATCGTCTTGCGCATGGACGCCGCGCATCCTTGCTGACGGAGGCCTTCAGCCGCATTATTTCGATGCCGCTTTCCTGGCATAGCCAGCGCGGCACGGCGAGTGCGCTCAACACGCTGCTGCGCGCCTGCGAAGCACTGTTCGGCCTCTGGCTCGAATTCATGCGCAACCACCTGACGACGGCCGTTGCGCTCGTCGTCATGGTGCCGACTGCCATGGCTATGGACCTGCGCCTCTCGGCAGTGCTCATCCTGCTCGGTATCTTCTACTGGGTCATCGGCCAGATGGTCATGAGCCGCACGAAGGACGGCCAGACTTCGGTCGAAAGCCACTACAATACGGTCTTCTCGCATGTCAGCGACTCTATCAGCAACGTTTCGGTGCTGCATAGCTACAACCGCATCGAAGCCGAAACCAAGGCGCTGAAGTCGTTCACCGAACGTCTGCTTGCCGCCCAGTATCCGGTTCTCGACTGGTGGGCGCTTGCCGGCGCGCTGAACCGCACGGCCTCGACCGTTGCCATGATGGCGATCCTGATGATCGGCACCGTGCTCGTCCAGGACGGCAGCCTGAGCCTTGGCGCGCTGATCACCTTCATCGCCTTCGCAAACGTGCTGATCGGCCGTCTGGAACAGCTGCGCAACTTCGCCAACCAGATTTTCGAGGCGCGCGCCAAGCTGGTAGACTTCTATACGCTGGAAGATTCAGTCCGCGAACGCGAAGAGCCGGCTGGCCTGGCCGAAATCAAGGACGTGAAGGGCGAAGTCGAGTTCCGCAACGTTTCCTTCGGTTTTGCAAGCACCTCGCAGGGCCTGCACGACATCTCCTTCAAGGTGAAGGCCGGCCAGACCGTTGCCATCGTCGGCCCGACCGGCGCCGGCAAGACGACGCTCGTCAACCTGCTGCAGCGTGTCTTCGACCCGCAGGGCGGCCAGATCCTGGTCGATGGCCAGGACATCACCAAGGTGACGCGCCGGTCGCTGCGCCGCTACATCGCCACGGTCTTCCAGGATGCCGGGCTGCTGAACCGCTCGATCAGCGACAACATCCGCCTCGGCCGCGAAGGCGCGACCCAGGAAGAGATGATCCGCGCTGCCCAGGCGGCTGCCGCCAACGACTTCATCGAAACCCGCGAGAGCGGCTATGAAACTCGTGTCGGCGAGCGTGGCAACAAGCTTTCCGGTGGCGAGCGCCAGCGTATCGCGATCGCTCGCGCCATCCTCAAGGACGCACCGATCCTCGTGCTCGACGAAGCCACAAGCGCGCTCGACGTCGAAACGGAGAACAGGGTCAAGGCGGCGATCGACAACCTGCGCCAGAACCGCACGACCTTCATCATCGCCCACCGCCTGTCGACGGTACGCGAGGCCGATATCGTCCTCTTCCTCGACAACGGCCGCGTCATCGAGAACGGCAGCTTCAGCGAGCTCAGCCACAGCAACGGCCGCTTCGCCGCCCTGCTGCGCGCCAGCGGCATCCTGACGGACGAGGAAGTCCGCAAGGCACACACAACGGAAACCGAAGCCGCCTGATATTCGCAAGGGGCCCAAGATCGAAGCCGGGAGAGCACTGCTCTCCCGGCTTTTTGCTACCGAACTTCCGGCTGGGCGACGTTTATCAGGCCACCGCAGCTGCACCTGGCCCCTCACGCCAGCCCTCTCCCCGTTGAAACGGGGAGAGGGGGCTTACCGCACAAAGTCAGCACCTTCCCGTCCACAAGTGCCGCAAACATGAAGTGGGGTCCCCTCTCCCCGCCTGTGGGGAGAGGGTTAGGGTGAGGGGCTTTGCCTGCAAGAAACTTGCGTCCAGAATACGCGGCTAACCAAAAACAAAGAAAGGCCCGGCGGGAAAACCGGGCCTTTCCGCGTTTCTGATCGGAGGTCAATTCGGCTGGATGCTACCAGGAGTTAACATCGGCACCCAACCGAGATCGGATCAGAACTTGCGCTCGAAGCGGAGTACGCCGGCCCACTGGTCGCGGTTGGCGGCATCCCAATCGGTGTAGGAGACTTCCGGCTCGACCAGCAGATCCTTGACCGGGCGCCATGCGACGTTGGCGGTGGCTGCGAAGATCTTCGAGTCGGTGTAGGCCACCTGGGCATTGGCCTGCAGCTTCGGGGTCAGCTGATAGCTGGCGCCCGTCCAGAAGGCCCAATCGCCCCAGCCGCAATCCGCGCCGTTGGTCGGGCAAGCAGAACGGTTGCTGTTGAGGTAGGAGCCGGCATACTTGTTCAGCTTGTCGCCATCCGTATTCCAGCCACCCATGAGGAAGGCCTTGAAGGCGCCGAAGTCGGCGTCGATGCGGGCCTTGACAGCACCTTCCTCGACGACGGAATCATAGCCGCCGATCACCCTCAGCGACCAGGCACCCGTTTTGTAGCCAGCGCCCAGAACGACGTCCGGAGCATAGTGGTTGCCCTTACCGGTCTGCCATGCGCCGCCGTAGGACGAGGTGTCGCTCGAGGAGTTGGAATCTTCCAGCGAGATAATAGCCGTGAAGCCGTTGCCGGCATCATACTTGTAAGTGAGCTGGTTGAGTTCCTTCGGGCCGTCATAGATGACGTCGTCGTTGATGACGTTGCCGGCATAGCCCATGTAATAATTATACTGCGAGTCGGCCTTACCAACGAGGAAGCCGCCGAGGCTGATATTGGCCCAGAGCAGCTTGGTGCTGGTCGTATTGCCGTCATTCCAGTCCCAACGGATAACCGTGTTGGTCTTCAGCGGACCGTATTCGGTATCGGTTGCGGTGTCGACATTCAGCTCTGCGCGCGTGTGCCAGAGCGTGCCGTTCTTGCTGCGGGCGTTATAGGCATCGTACCATTCGCCTTCGGTGCGGACGCGGCCGCCGACTTTCAGGCAGGTTTCAGTGCCGGGAATAAAGAAGTAGCCGGCGCCATAGGCGTCGCAAATGCGAACATACTGAAGCGGTTCCGGCTCGGCGGCCACGATGGCGTCAGCCGCCTGTGCCCCCGATGCGGCTGCCAGGGCAGCGGCCGAACCGAGAAGAAGACTTCTGATATTCATAGATCACTCCAATCCAATATCGATTGGGCATGAGTTATCGCGCCGAAAACTCGACGATCCCTACCCCATTGCCGATTTTGACAATCCCCATGAAAGTGCGGCGCATCCTTTCGGATAGGCCGGCTGCGCGATGGCGACGCTCCCCGAGCGCCGTCACATCGCCGATATAACAATTAAATTTTGCACAACAAGATTTTGGGCACTCTAATTTCTGCTGCGCCGCATCCAAGTCATTTTGCGTTGCAGAAAAATCACGTCACACTTCCATCGCGAAAGTGTCACAAACCGAATTATGAATAAAAACCAAATGATTGAGCCGTACTCATGCACGGCTCGATGAAACGCTAACGGCGCTTTCCGATATGCATGGGCATGGTGATCGCCCTCGCCGGTGCCTTTTCAGGACGTTGGCCAGCCATCTGAAGCCGCTTGTGCTCGAGATGATAGGCATAGGCGAACTGTGCAGCGATACCGATGACGACATAGATCGCGCCGACGGTGGGGCTCTTGTTGGTCACGTAGAGAAGGACCTGGCCGGCCATGGCAAGGATCGTGCCTGCCACGAAGATGCTGAGCGAATGCCGCCCGAGGATCGTCAGCGGATGGTTCGCCGAGCGGCGCAGCAGCGCTGATAGGGATGGTATGCTGACGATCAGATAGGCCAGCGCCAGCACATGCAGCAATCGCGGCAGCGACAGGAACGTCTTGTCGAAGCCGGTGACGACAGTCGGCAGGCCGAACGTCGCAAGATAGTCGCCGATCACCCAGAGCTTGTCGGTCACCCAGATGAAGGACAGGAGCACATAGGCGGAAGCGAGCACGATCAGCACGGGATGAACGAGGATCCGCCCGCCCCGCTTCACATGCATGGTGGCAACGAAACCGATGACGAACAGGAACTGCCAGGACAGCGGATTGAGGAACCAGAATCCATCAAGCAACGTCGTGTGCGGCGCGATGTAATAGATGCCCGATACGAACCAGACGCCGGCGGACACGAGAAGCAGGAGCAGGGGATTTTTCGCCTCCAGCAGCATCATCAACGGCAGCATCAGAAACAGGGCGCCATACATGGGCAGGATATTGTTGTAGCCGATCTGATGCCCGAGCGTCAGCAGCGCCGGAATGCCGCGACCCGGATCCATCAGCAGCGCGAGGATATTCACCTCGCACAACAGGCCCTTCTGATGGAAGATCCACGCGCCGGAGATGAACAGCACCAGCGTCACGAAGGTCGTGATCATATGCGCGGTATAGAGGGTGAAGGCGCGCTTGACCGCCTTCCACATCATTGCCAGCCGATTGCCGGGAAGAAACTTCGTTCCGTAGGCGAGACCGACGGAGATTCCGGAAATCAGAACGAAAGCCTCCGCTCCATCGGAAAAGCCGAAGTTTTTCGTGGTCAGTTGTTCGAAGAACTGCCCCGGCACGTGATTGATGAAGATCATGATCAGGGCCAAGGCCCTGAGGACATCCAACCGAGTGTCCCGCATCGCCGCAGGCTTCGACGAACTGATTCGTTTTGCCGAAGTCGCGTCGATATTCACCCTCGAGTTCATCAAACTCTCCTGTTCCGACAATCAAATGCAATCGGGGCCAAAGAGTTCCCCCCTTGGCCCCGATCATCGAAGCAAAACAGTGCGGAAAGCACTACTGTCCGATCGGATAGCCCTCTTCGGGATGGGCGATTGCCCTGTCATTTATGGTGACCGAGTATCCCTCAGCATCGGGCGCTTTTGAGACGGAAATACGGTATTTTCCGCTCGGCAGTTCAAGGTCTGCCGCAAAGCCGTCCCATGTCGAAGGCAGCGCCGGCTTGACGTGGAGTCGGCCGTTTTTGACGCGAATGCCAAGAATGCCTTCGATTGCTACGCGATACAGCCAGCCGGCCGATCCTGTGTACCAGGTCCAACCGCCGCGGCCGGTCAATTCACCTTCGCCGTAAATATCAGCGGCAACGACATAGGGCTCTACACGATAGGTATCGGCCTGATCACGATCGCGTGCATGGTTGACCGGATTGAGCATATCGAAGCAATGCCAGGCGTCATCGCCGCGGTCCATTTCCGCCAGTGCCATCACGACCCAGGTGGCGGCATGCGTATACTGACCGCCATTTTCACGTACACCCGGCGGATAGGACTTGATGTAGCCCGGATCGCGCGCCGACTTGGCGAAGGGTGGCGTGAACAGCCGGATGATCCTGTTGTCGTCGTCCACCAGTCTGTCGAGAACGGCATTCATCGCCTTCTCGCCGCGTGCCTTATCGCCTTCGCCGGAGAGAATGTTCCAGGATTGCGCGATCGAATCGATCTGGCACTCGAAATTCTCGCTGGAGCCGAGCGGGCTGCCATCGTCGAAATAGCCGCGGCGATAATGACCGCCGTCCCAGCCCGCCGTTTCCAGCGCCTTGCGCAGTTCCGGCAGATGATCCGACCAGCGCTTGACGCGCTCCTTGTCGCCGCGTGCTTCGGCATAGGGCAGGAAGGCGCTGAGCGTGCCGGCCAGGAACCAGCCGAGCCAGACACTTTCGCCGCGACCCTGGATGCCGACGCGGTTCATGCCGTCGTTCCAGTCGCCGCCGAGAATCAGCGGCAGGCCGTTGCCGCCCTTGCGCTTGATCGCGAGATCGAGCGCCAAGGCCGCGTGTTCGTAGACGCTGGCTTTGTTCTCAGACACGGTCGGCTGATAGAAGACGTCGTGCGTGCCGGGCATCAGGGCAGCACCCTCGACGAAGGCAAGCTCCTCGTCCAGGATCGACCCGTCGTCGGTCACCGTGCAGTACTGGTTGATCGCATAGGCCAGCCAGACAACGTCATCCGAGATTTGCGTGCGCACGCCGGCGCCGCTGCCCGGCAGCCACCAATGCTGCACGTCGCCATCGCGGAACTGACGCTGCGCCGCGTTCAGGATCTGCTTGCGGGCAAGTTCCGGTGCATGCATCAGGAAGGCCAGCGTATCCTGCAGCTGATCGCGGAAGCCGAAGGCACCCGATGCCTGATAGAAGGCCGTGCGCGCCATGATACGGCAGCCGAGGCTCTGATACGGCAGCCAGGCGTTGATCATGTTGTTCATCGCCTTGTCCGGCGTCGAAATCTTCACGCGACCGGTGAAATCATCCCAGAAACCGCGGTTCGCCGAAAGCACCGCATCGAAGTCGGCCTTGCGGATATCCGCCACCAATGCACGCGCCTCTTCGAGCGAGGCGGTGTCACCCATATAGAAGCAGATCTCCTTCTGCTCGCCGGCCCCGATCGTCAGATCGAAGGCAAGAGCTGCGCAGGGATCGCCGTCCAGATCGGTCGAATTGGAGAGTGCCGCACCGGAGACGACGGCCTCCGGCAACTGCACCGTGCCATGGCGGCCGATGAATTCGCGGCGGCTTGCCGAGAAGCTCGAATGCGCCTCGCTTGCCGCCATGAAGGCGATCCGCTTGGAATAATCGATGCTGTAGGGGTTGTTGGCAAACAGCGCGCCCGTCTCCTCGTCCAGCGACGAGAGGATGAAGGGCTTGGTCTTGTGCGGATTGATGCCGAGCACCCATTCCGCATAATTGTAGACCCGCAGCCGCCGGCTGCCCGCGCCCTTGTTGCTGAGGCGCAGGCGGAAGAGCTTGACCGGACGCTCGCGATCGACCGTCTGGGTCAGCTCCAGCGCCACGCCATCCTCTTCGCTCGAGAAGACGGAATAGCCAAGGCCGTGACGGGCTTCGTACCGGACCTTCGGGTTTCGGGACTGGCCCGCATAGGGCGTCATGACCCTGTTGCCATCGAGATCGGCCACGTAGAGCGCCTCGCCCGGACGGTTGAGGACCATGTCGTTGGTCCAGGGCGTCAGCTGGTAGTCGCGCGAATTGTGGCTCCAGGTAAAGCCGCCGCCTTCGGCGGGCACGTGGAAGCCGAAACGCTCGTTGGTGATGACGTTGATCCACGGATGCGGCGTCGACTGTCCGCCGGCAAGCCGGACGACATATTCGCGGCCATCCTTGGCGAAACCACCGTAGCCGTTCCAGAAATCGAGATCGTCCTGCGCTTCGAGCGCATCGGCAACAAAGACCGACTTCTGCGGCGCCATCGGCACTGCAAGTCGATTGACCGGCACCGGTCCGTCGGACTGCGAGGAGGCAAACAGCGTCGCTGCACGGGCAATCTGGTCGACGAGCTTGCCGTTTCGTGCGTGGAAGATCACCCGCGAAGCCGCGAGGATCTGCTGGTAGGTCTCGTTCTCGATCAGATCCTTGCGAACCGAGAAGATATTCGGCCGCAGCCCGTCGCCCTGGTTGTGACGGACGTGCTCGACGAGCTTGTCCAACTCGCTCTGCATCTCCTGGACATGATCCGAGGTGCGTTCGTTGACGATGACAAGATCGGCATTGATGCCGCGCGAGCGCAGATAGTCCGCGGCACTCAGCGCTTCTCTCGCGATTTCGAGATCGATATCGTCGTTGATGCGCAGGGTGAAGATCGGGAAATCGCCCGATATGGTCACCGGCCAGAGCGCCGATTGCGAATGCAGGCCGGCCAGCACGGTGGAGCCGTCGGCGCGCAGGTGCATGTCCGGATAGACGAGGTAGCGGGCAAGCTTCTGGAAGGCTGCCGCCTGCTGCGAGGTGACGCCGACATGGCGCATCTGCATTTGCGTGCGCGTCCAGGCCTGCGTGAGCTCGACCCCGAAAGTATCGGGATTGCGATAGCGCTCGACCGCCTTGTCGACATCCTCGCGGCTCGGTGCTGCGATCGTCCAGAAGATCACGCTGACCTTCTTGCCGGCCGGAACGCGCACGACGCGGCGCAGCGACAGGCAGGCGTCCATGGTGAAGCCGTCCGTGCCGGAGAGCGTTGCCCCCGGATCGAAAGCCGCAGCTTCGGCAAGCGTACGGCCGCGGCCGAGGAACTTGCGGCGGTCCGTCTCGAATTCCGTCGGGCGTTCGGAGCCGGCATTGTCGACGACCAGATGGGCGACCGACATATCCGGCTCGTTATAGTCGCGCTTGTTGCGCTCCGCCCGGATCATGTCGCCCTTGCCGCCGATCTCGGTGCGCACGAACATGCGCGCGAAGACCGGGTGGCCCGAATCCACGTCATCGCTGGCGATGGCCGGCTCGAGATAGGAGGTGACTTCGATGAAGCGATCCTCCGAGCCCATGTTGAGCAGCGTCACGCGGCGGCCTTCGGCATCGTGTTCGGTTGCAACGATGCACTCGACCTCGCTGGTGAGATCGCCCACCGTCTTGCTGTACTCAGCCTTTTCGTCGCTGAAAGTGACCTTGACCTTTTCGCCTTCGACACTGCGCGGCTCTGCGGTTGCCGACCACCATTGGCCGGAGGCGGTATCGCGCAGGAAGATGAAGGTGCCCCAACGGTCTTCCGTCGGATCCGGACGCCAGCGCGAGACCGACAGGCTGTTCCAGCGCGAATAACCGGCGCCGGTTGCCGTCAACATGACCGAGTAGTGGCCATTGGACAGGAAGGCGAGCTCGCGATCCTGCGTGGCCGGATCGGCGATCTTGCGGATTTCCGGACGCAGCAGATCTTCCTGGATGTTGGCCGGCTGGTCGCTCTCGTGCTTGGCGGCCATGACCGGGATGTCGCGCGGAGCCTTCTCCTGCAGCAGCAGTTCGGCGGCTTCGATCACCGGATCGGCATGGAAGAGTTCACGCAGACGGCCGTTGAAGGCGACGTTGGCGATCGCGGCAATCGACATGCCGTGATGGTGCGCATAGTAGTTGTAGACAACAGCGCACTTCTTGCCTTCGGGAACACGGGTTGGCGTGTAGTCCACGGCGTCGTGGAAGCCGTAGATGCCGAGCGCGCCGACCTTGCGCAACTTCTGCAGATTCTCCAGTGCGGCGGCCGGGCGATACTGGCTGGCGAGGATCGAGGCATATGGCGCGATGACGGCATTCTGGCCGAGACCGCGCTTCAGGCCGAGCGAAGGCACGCCGAAATTGGTGTACTGGTAATGCATATAATGGTCGCGGGCGTTGAAGGCCGCTTCCGAAATGCCCCAGGGGATACCGGTGCCGAGGCGCTTGGCATAGTTCATCTGTTCCTGGACGATCAGATTGTTCGTCTGGTTGAGGATACCGCCCTGACGCTCCTGCATGACGAGCGGCGGCATCAGATATTCGAACATCGAACCCGACCAGGAGACCAGCGCGCCGCGCGACCCCACAGGCACGACCTGGCGGCCGAGACGATACCAATGCTCGGTCGGCAGATCGCCCTTGGCGATGGCGAAAAGGCTGGTGAGGCGGGCTTCGGAAGCCAGCAGATCGTAGCAGGCGGCATCGAGCTCGTTGGTCTCTACGCGGAAACCGATGGAGAGCAGGCGCCGCTCCGGGCGATAGAGGAAGCCGAATTCCATGCCGAAGGCGATATCGCGCATGCGGTCGCGCAGCTTCGTCAGGCGCTGGCGCAGCGAATCGACATTGGCGAGATCGAAGATGCTGTCGGCGATATGGCCTTCGCAGACCTTCACCAGCGTTTGCGTCCAGGTGAGCACTTCACCGCTCTGCGGAGACTTGACCTCGTGATCGAGGTTGCCCGCCAGCTTCTGGATATCCTGCGCCAGAACCGAAAGGTTGAAGACGCGGATGGACGCGAACTCATGCTCGCGCTTGACGGCCACGAGCGCGTTCTGGAAGCCGACGATGCGCTCCTCAAGGCGACGGCGCAGCGGCCGCACTGTCTTGCGGTCATCCGGGAGCTCGGCAAGCGTTTCGGCGAGAATGCCGGCGACGTCGCCGATACCGTCGAGGTTGCCCTGCATATGCGCGGAGGGCGCTTCCGCCCAGATGCGGCAGGCCGAGGACACCGCGATCAGATGGCCGGCGAAATTGCCGCTGTCGACAGCCGAGACATAGCGCGCGCCCATCGGCTTCAGCGTATCGGTGTGGTACCAGTTGCACAGGTGCCCGCGGAACTTTTCGAGCTTCTCGACGGTCGCCATGGTCTTTTCCATGCGGTCGATGGTTTCCTCGAAGGAAATCCAGCCGAAATGACGCGCCGAGATGACCGACAGGAAGTAGACACCGATATTGGTCGGCGAGGTGCGCGATGCCACAACCGCATTCGGGGTCTGCTGCACGTTGTCAGGCGGCAGATGGTTCTGCTGCTCGACCACGAACGTATCGAAATAACGCCAGGTGCGGCGAGCGATCTTGCGCAGCTCGGCCGAGACGCTTTCCGGCACGTCGAGCCGGTCTTCGGTTTCCGCCGACTGGCTGACATACCAGGCGATCGCCGGCGACAGCATCCAGAGCAGCGCAAAGGGAATGCCGACGAAGAAGGCGTTGTCGCCGGAAAGCGAGGCGAAGGCGAGGGCGAGCAGCGCCAGCACCGGCGCATGCCACATGACGCGGTAATGGCCGAGGATCGTCGTCTGCGCGGCGGCCTGGGCGCTGGCGGCGGTGCGCCATTGCAGCATCAGCTTGCGGCTGACGAAGGCACGGTAAAGCGAGCGGCCGATCGCATCGGCCATGATGCAGGCACTATCGGCGATGAAGACGATGCGCAGCGCCACTTGCGCGTTGGCGGCGCGAATGTCGGTCCAGACCGTATAGAGATGAGCGCGGGCGACGATGTCGCTGGTGCGGGGGATGATGCCGTTGATGAGCGACAGCGTCGGCGCCACGAACAGGCAGAAGATCAGCAGGATCTGCCAGAGGAGCGCGGCAAACGGTCCCATGAAATACCAACCGAGAACGGAGGCGAAGAACCAGGCGATCGGCGTCAGCGAACGACGCAGATTGTCCACCATCTTCCAGCGGCCGAGGCCGGTCACGCCGCGCTTCGGATTGAAGAGATAGGGAAGGAGCTGCCAGTCGCCGCGGGCCCAGCGATGCTGGCGCGAGACTTCGACTTCATAACGGATCGGAAAGTCCTCGACGAGCTCGCAGTCCGTGACCAGCGCGCAACGTGCCATCGAGCCTTCGAGCAGGTCGTGGCTGAGAACGGCATTCTCCTCGATCTTGCCCTTCAGCGAGGCCTCGAAGGCGTCGACATGATAGAGGCCCTTGCCGGTGAACGTGCCCTCTTCGACCAGATCCTGATAGACGTCGGAAACGGCGAAGACGTAAGGGTCGAGGCCGCGATTGACCGAGAAGACACGCTGGAACACCGACGCATCCTTGCCCGTCGTCAATGACGGGGTGACGCGCGGCTGCAGCACACCATAGCCGCGAACGACGCGCTTGCTGACGGGATCGAATACGGGCCGGTTGGTCGGATGATGCAGCTTGCCGACGAGCTTCGTGACCGTATCGCGCACCAGGCGCGTATCGGAATCGAGCGTCATGACATATTTCACGTCCTTCGGCACCGTGTTGGCGCCGGGCAGGAAGGTGGTGTCGCGGTCGCCGCGCAGGAGCATGTTCAGCTCGTGCAGCTTGCCGCGCTTGCGCTCCCAGCCCATCCAGGAGCCTTCGGCCGGATTATAGAGACGGCGGCGATGCAGCAGGTAAAAGCGCTGCTTGCCGTCCTCGTCATAGCGGGCTGCGAGGCTGGCCACTTCGCGGCGGGCGTAGTCCAGGATTTCCAGATCGCGCTCGCTCTCTTCCTCCTGGCTATCAGGCCAGTCGCTGAGCAACGCGTAATAGACTTCGCCGCGCGGATTGGCGAGGTAATGAACCTCGAGATTGCGGACGAGCTCGTCGACGCTGTCACGATTGCCGATCAGGGTCGGCACGACCACGAGCGTACGGGCTTCTTCGGGAATGCCTTCCTTGTACTCGTAGCCGACGAGGCGCGCTGGCGTCAGATACATGGTGACGACGAAATTGAAGAGACCGGTGGCACCCTCGGAAGCCGGCAGCGAGAACATCAGCAGCAGGATGAGGGTTTCAGCCAAGCCCATCCCGGCCTGGATCATGTAGTAGCCGACGACGGCCAGCACCACGGCGCTTAGAAACAGCACCGGCGCCGCGATCGCCAGCCAGTTCAATTTGCGCCATTGGCGCACGAAGCTCGTCGATATCAGCGGACGATAGCCGATCGCCTTCTCCAGCTTCTCCGTCTGCTGGCCCATGATGAAATCGCCGATATTCGGCTCATGCGGCTCATGTTCGCCGGACGCTGTCGCCGCCGCGGTCATCGCCATGGCGACCTGGGCGATCTCCATCTCGGTCTTCTCGGAACGGCGGGCAAGCTTTTCGATGCGGCGGCGGTAGCTGTTGCGCGAGCCCGGATCGAGCTTGGCGTAATCGGTCTCGTCCCACAGCAGCTTGTCGACGGCGCTGACGTCTTCCACCCAGACCGACCAGTCTGTGTCGTCGATCAGGCGCAGGCTCTTGATGATGTTGCCCATCGTCACGTTGCCTGATGACAGCCGATTGTGCTCGGCCATCATGACGCTTTCGGCGTCGGTGCCGGCTTCGGTCAGCCGCTTTTCCATCCAGGTGACGGCGAGGCCAGAAGTGTGCGAGCCGTCGCGCAGCCGATAGAGGAACTGCGTGGCGAAGGTATTGTCCGACGTATAGGGCTCGAGTGTCTTCAGGAATTCGGCGACCTTGGCCTCGTCGTTGAGGCGGATCAGCTCGTCGACGGCGGCATTGGCCTTCTTGCGCGTGAGACGGCTCTGCTCGACGCGGCTCGAAATGCGGCGCAGATTGTCGACAAGAATATAACGCACCAGCGATGGGACGGCCCAGAGCTCGCCGATCTTCAGCATCTCTACCGACTGGAAGCCTTCGACCAGCGCCAGCAGGCCCGGACCGGAAACCGTGCTGTGCGTATGAGCCACATAGAGCCAGGCCAGCGCCATCGTGCGCGGCATGACCATGCCGCCGAGGGTGATCGTCTGCAGCTGATCGTAGAATTTCTTCGGGAAATCGCGGCGGACTTCCTGAATGGCCTCTTCGATGATGTAGTGGTTGTCGAGCAGCCATTCGGCGGCCGGCGTGATCGATTCACCGGCGTCGACATCGGCGTTGGCCGAACGATAGACGCGCAGAATCTCCTTTTCGTTCTCCTTGTGCCGCGCGAAAAAGTCGAAGGGCGCAAAGCCAGGCAACTTTGTGCTGGCGCCGTTATGGGCAAAGGTCGCGCCGCATTCCCGTATCTGCTCGTTGGAGAAATAGGTCGCGCGGATCGCATCGTTGTGATCGATCTGCTTGGCTTCAGAGTCGCGCGGCGTAACGGTGGAGAGATTTTGAGATGTCATGGATTCGGGTTCTGGGTCCAAACAGAGTGAGTGGCATTGCCGCCTTTATCGTTTTTGCCCTGCCTGACACAAGAATTCACGCATCTGGACCCTTTTGCTTCGCTTCCCGGCGGGCGAAGGGGGTGAATTCGAAGTGACAGCTTAGAACAAACATATAGAGGCGAAGATTTTCACGGGGCCGTTCTTAAGGATGATAGTGATTTCCCGCTATCATCCCGAAGGAGTGTTCGTGAAACTGCATACGCGGCCAAATGGTTCCTGCCGCGATCCGCACACGTCAACGACAATCGATCAAGGTCATGAGGCATTCTCCTTCGGCTGATTCAGCTAAATCGCGGAAATTCAGCATGGTTCGGCATATTGAACCCTCAATATCCCGCAGAAGATGAACTTAAACTGAACCCCCTCAAAAGATTCGCAAATTCCTTTCGGGACGCATCGGTTCCGGAAGCGATTAAGGCCGATTGGCTGGCCATAAGCGAGCCGCCGCATGAAACGGAGACACCGCAAAACCTACTCGTCGCCATCCTGCGACGACAAAGTCACGCTCATTTCGAGCCTGGGAAGCGCGCCGCACCCGCGCGCAAGGGTTACTTGGCATTCTACATGCCGCCAAACGCCTGATCGCGCCCGGCCGCCTCCCGAAATCTCTCTTATCTTTGCGGGAAGCTTACTGTTTTCACGAGGCGTATACCATCGGGTCGGGCAAATTTTCTTTGTCCGGCGAAGTTCCGCCAGTCGTATGGGGAGGGATTGTCCAAAGTGGAAATGGAAGCTTGAAAAAGCAGCATACCCGAACGACGCGGCACGACCTAGCAGTCAGCCACGCTCGTCATCACTCGATATTATCAGGAATGGCCCGCATCGCTGCAGATGGCGATCATGCTGACCGCCTCAGCAAACAGCGTGTTTAAACAACGATGCCGCAGACAATGGCCGCGACAAAAAGAAATGCCGCGGAAAACAGAACGACATGAATCGCCATCTGTATCTTGTGCCGCGTCTTCGCGGCGCGCTTGGAACCATCGAACTGATTCACATGCGTATTAGATATACCCAAATTCGCCATGTGTTGCCTCCGTTCGTTTTTATTTATGTCTCAAGGGCGAAGCCCAGATGGGAGATTCATATATTTCCTATCAAATAGGTAGACATGAATTTCCGTCCAGAACACCGTCCGAGAAAAATTAAACCACTGGACTGCTAGGGGCCCGAAAGATCGGCAAAGCCAAAATCAGCAGAGAATGCGGCGAGCCCAAATCAAACTGCGCTCTATGGCGCTCGTATCAGCGACCTGCTCTTCGGCAGGACCTGTCTGGCGACGGCTGTTTTCCTCAGAAAGAGCGACAGCTCCTGTGCGTTCCTCTTTCGCCGGCACCGGCGGATGAAGATAGCCCATGGTCATGCCACCCATGAAAAACATGCCTGCCTCCACTTGCGTGTGACCCTTGATCGGGATCACGAAAGTTAACCGCCATTAACGAGATCATGACATAATTGCGGCGGGTGTCAATAGTCTATACGATTGGTCGTGTTTCGATAGGCCATTCGTTAACGAGGGCGCGGGTCTGGAGGCCGTCCGATCAGGCGCGGACGAAGCCCTTGCTGGCGATCATCAGATTGCGCGTATAGTCTTCCTTCACGTCGCCCGCCGCCAGGTCTTTTGCACTCAGCCGCTCGACGACGGCGCCGTTGCGCATGACCGCGAGACGTTCGCACATATGCGTGACGACGCCGAGATCGTGGCTCACCATGACGAAGGTCAGATGGCGGTCCTTGCGCACCTGTTCGAGCAGATTGAGCACCTCGGCCTGCACCGAAGCATCCAGCGCCGATGTCGGCTCGTCGAGCAAAAGGATGGACGGCTCAACGATCAGCGCGCGGGCAATGGCAACGCGCTGACGCTGGCCGCCGGAGAGCTGATGCGGATAGCGGAAGCGGAAGCCGGTGCCCAGACCGACTTCATCGAGCGCCCTGGCAATGCGCATTTCGCTGTCGCCGATACCGTGGATCGCCAAAGGCTCCAGCAGCAGCCGGTCGATCGTCTGGCGCGGATGCAGGGAGCCATAGGGATCCTGGAACACCATCTGCACCTGGCGATAGAAGGCCTTGCTGCGCCTTGCTCCCTTCAGCTGCTCGCCGCCGATGCGGATTTTACCGTCGCTGACGGGCGCAAGGCCCGCGACGGCGCGCAGCAGCGTCGACTTGCCGGAGCCGGATTCGCCGACCAGACCGAAGGATTCGCCCCTGTTCACCTCGACGCTGACGGCATCGAGAGCATAATAACCGTCATAGACGACGCTGAGGCCGTCAACCGCAAGCGCCACCGTCATGCCGCCCACTCCGGCTTACGATCGAGAACCGGCAATGGATGGCGGTTCTCGCCGATGACTGGCATGCAATTCAGCAGACCGCGCGTATAGGGATGCTGGGCGTTATTGAGCTCGGAAGCCTTGATTTCCTCCACCACCTTGCCTGCATACATGACGATCACGCGATCGCAGAAGGAGGAGACCAGCCGCAGGTCGTGCGATACGAAAATCAGCCCCATGCCGCGCTCCGACACCAGCTTGTCCATGATCCTGAGCACATCGAGCTGCACGGTGACGTCAAGAGCGGATGTCGGCTCGTCGGCGATCAGAAGCTCAGGCCCGGCAATCAGCATCATCGCGATCATCACGCGCTGGCCCATGCCGCCCGACACTTCATGCGGATGAAGATCGTAGACGCGCCTGGGATCGCGGATCTGCACGGCTTCCAGCATCGCCATGGCGCGATCTCGCGCTTCCCCCCTGCCCACCTTCTCATGCGTGCGCAGCGTCTCTGTGATCTGCCGGCCGATGGGCATGACAGGATCGAGCGAATATTTCGGATCCTGCAGCACCATGGCGATGCGCTTGCCGCGCAGCGACCGGCGTTCCCTGGCCGAGACCGACAGCAGCTCAAGGCCGCTGAAATTCAGCTTGTCGGCGCTGACGAGGGCGTGCGGCGGCGTCAGGCCCATGATGGCCCGGCCCGTCTGCGATTTGCCGGAGCCGCTTTCGCCGACGATGCCGAGCCTTTCGCGGCCGAGCGTGAAGGACACACCACGCACCGCTTCGATGACGCCCGTGCGCGTGGGATAGCGAACCCTGAGGTTTTCTACGGTCAACATCGTCGTCATTGCCCACTCTCCTTCGGATCGAGCGCATCGCGCAGGCCGTCGCCGAGCAGGTTGAAGCCGAGGCTGACGATCAGGATCGCGATGCCGGGCATGGCCGCCACCCACCACTGGTCGAGATAGTATTTGAAGCCGTTTGCGATCATCACGCCCCATTCCGGCAGCGGCGGCTGCGCGCCAAGCCCGAGAAAGCCGAGACCGGCGGCGGTCAGGATGACGCCCGCCATGTCGAGCGTGACACGCACGATCACCGAGGAGATGCACAGCGGCATGATGTGGCGGAAGATGATGCGCAATGACGAGGCGCCCATGAGCTGCACGGCGGCGATATAATCGGAGTGGCGCACCGTCATCGTCTCCGCCCGCGCCAGACGCGCATAGGGCGGCCAGGAGGTGATGGCGATGGCGATGATGGCGTTCTCGATGCCGGCCCCGAGCGCGCCGGCAAAGGCGAGCGCCAGCACCAGCTTCGGGAAGGCAAGAAAGATATCGGTGATGCGCATCAGCACGGTGTCGACCCAGCCGCCCAGGTAGCCGGAGACCATGCCGATGATCAGCCCGATCGGCGCCGATATGATCGCAACCAGCACGACGATGTAGAGCGTCCACCGCGAACCGTAGATGAGGCGGGAAAGGATGTCGCGCCCGAGATCATCCGTGCCGAGAAGATAGCCCGGCGTGCCCGGCGGCTTCAGATAGGCATTGGTCAGATCGCCGATGACGGGCGAATGCGGCGCGATGACATGGGCAAGCGCTGCCACCAGCACGAGCGCGATGATGATCAGCAATCCGACAACAGCCAGGCGATTGGCGGAGAATTGCCGCCAGGTGACATAGGCACGCCCGAGCCTTGCCTGCCGGCGCGACTGCGGCCGGTCGGACAACAGCCAGTCACGCCAGCTGAGTTGGGTGGTCTCAGCGGTCGCCGTCATTTACGTCGCGTCCTTGGGTCGAGGGTCCGATAGAGCAGATCGGAGAACAGGTTGATGCCGATGAAGACCGTGCCGACGACGATGGTGCCGCCGAGAACGGCGTTCATGTCGGCATTGCGCAGCGAACTGGTGATGTAGAAGCCGATGCCCGGCCAGGAGAACACGATCTCCGTCAGCACCGAACCCTCCAGCAGCCCGGCATAGGAAAGCGCGATCACCGTGATCAGCGGCACGGCGGCGCTGCGCAGGGCATGGCCCCAGATCACCCGCGTCTCCGAAAGACCCTTGGCGCGGGCAGCGACGATATATTCCTGGCCGAGCTCGTTCAGCATGAAGCTGCGCGTCATGCGGCTGATATAGGCGAGCGAGAAATAGCCGAGCAGCGATGCCGGCAGGATGATGTGGCGGAAGACGTCCCAGAAGACGTCCCACTGCCCCTGCAGAGCGCTGTCGAGCAGATAGAAGCCGGTGATCGGCGTGAACGTATATTCGTAGGCGATATCGATGCGGCCGGGATAGGCCACCCAGTTCAGCTTCGCATAGAAGATGACGAGCGACACCATGGCCAGCCAGAAGACCGGCACGGAATAGCCGACGAGGCCGATCACGCGGACGATCTGGTCAATGATGCTGTTGCGACGCACGGCGGCGAGAACGCCGAAGGGAACCCCGAAAATCGCACCGAGGATCGTGCCGACGGTCGCAAGCTCCATCGTCGCTGGAAAGACGCGCTTGATGTCGTCCATGACTGGATTGGTCGTCAGCACCGACGTGCCGAAATCGCCGGTGAGCGCGCCCACCAGGTAGTAGTAGAACTGCTGATAGAGCGGCTGATCGAGATGCATTTCGCGGCGCAGGCGATCAATCACCTGCGCAGGCGCATGGTCGCCGGCAATCGCCAGCGCCGGATCGATCGGGATCACCCGTCCGATGAAGAAGGTGACGGCCAGAAGCCCGAGATAGGTCGTGACGGCCACGACGAGGAACCGCAGCAGACCCATGAAGAAAGGTGCGGCACGGCCCTTCTTGGGCCGCACCTGCATTTTCCGTTCGACAGTGCTCAAAGGACTAATCCTGCCGGATTGTCACTTTGACACCGGCCAGACAAAGTTGGTGTCGAAGCTCGGACCGAGCTTGAAGTCCTTCACGTCCTTGCGATAGCCGGCAACTTCCGTCTGCTGGAACAGGATAACGAAGGGGCTGGCATCCAGGAACTTCTTCTGGATGTCCTGATACATGGCGGCACGCTTGGCGGCGTCGCCCTCAAACAGCGCTGCCTTGGTTTCCTTCTCCAACTCAGGCGTCGTCCAGGTGTTGCGCCAGGAAAGCGTCTTGTTCGAGCTGCCGTCAGAATTGTCGTCGTTGGTCGTGAACGTATCGGCGTTGGAATGGGGATCCCAATAGTCGTTGCCCCAGTTGCCGAAATAGATGTCGTGATTGCGGGCGCGATATTTGGTCAGCTTCTGCTTGCCGTCGCCGGGGATGATCTCCACCTTGATGCCGGCCTGGCCGAGCGTCTGCTGGATCGAAGTGGCGACACCGGTATCCGGCTCGATGCTGCGCACGTCCATGGTCACGGAGAAGCCGTCGGGCAAGCCGGCCTTGGCGAGCAGTTCCTTCGCCTTGGCAATATCGAGCTTGAACGGATTTTCATCCAGCGCACCAAGCAGGCCCTTCGGCTCGAAAGTCTGATGGACCTCGCCGATGCCCTTGATCAGCGTCTTGCCGATGGCATCGTAATCGACCAGGTACTTGAACGCCTGCTGCACTTCCGGCTTGGCAAGGTTCGGGTTCTTCTGGTTGAGGCTGACGTAGTAAATCGTGCCCTTCGGCGCGTTGGTGGAGGCAAGCTGGGCGTTCTTCTCGACGGCTGCGAGATCGGTCGGCGACAGGTTGCGGGCAACGTCGATATCGCCGTTCTCCAGCGCCAGACGCTGCGCCGAGCTTTCCTTCATGAAACGGTAGATGACGCGAGCAAGCTTCGGCTTTTCGCCGTAGTAATTGTCGTTGCGCTCGAGGACGATGGCTTCGTTGGCGCGCCATTCACGCAGCTTGAACGGGCCTGAGCCGGCAAAACCGGTCTTCAGCCAGCCATTGCCGAAGTCGTTGTCGTATTTGCTGTCGGCCGACGGCGTCACCGGCTTGACGTGCTGCAGCACCAGCTTCTTGTCGACCACTTCGGCGACGGTCGCGGTCAGGCAGTTCAGCACGAAGCTCGGCGCGTAGGGCTTGTCGACGGTAAAGACGAAGGTGTTCGGATCGGTGGCCTTGGCCTTTTCCGTCACGTTGTCGCCCGTCAGGCCGAACTGGGTAAGAATGAAGGCCGGGCTCTTGTTGATCTTGACGACGCGCTCGAAGGACCAGGCGACGTCATCGGCGGTGATCGGATTGCCGGAGGCAAATTTCAGGCCGGGCTTCAGCTTGAACGTATAGGTCAGATGATCATCGGAAACCGACCAGCTCTCGGCAAGATCGCCCTGGATCTTGGAAGTGTCATTGATATCGAGGCGAACGAGCAGGCTGTAGCTGTTGCCGGTGATTTCGGCAGCGGAAAGTTCGTAGGCTTCGGCCGGATCCATGCTCAGAATGTCGTCAAAGGAAAAACCTTCGACCAGCGTGTCCTTCGGCGTTGCGGCAAAAGCGCTCGGCACGGCCATTGTCAGAATAGAGAGAGCCACACCGGCCGTAAGGACGCGGAAGCTGCGGTTCATCCTGGTAATCATCATTGTTTTCGTTCCCTTATTTGAGCTTTTATCAATATTGCGACGCGCGTGTTGCACTGCCTTCCTTCCAAGCGGACGCCAGGATGCGAAGCCAGTTCTCCCTACACAGCTTTACAAGATCGGCCTCAGCATAACCAACGTTCCGAAGGGCGGCAATCAGCTTCTGGTTACCCGCCGCATCGCTGATTTCCTCTGGAATCGTCGCGCCGTCGAAGTCCGATCCGAGGCCGACGCAATCGATGCCGACGCGGCTGACCAGATGATCGACATGACGCACCATGGCCTCGATCGGCGTATTGGCATCCGAGCGGGCATCCTCGCGCAGCATGGCAGTCGCGTAGTTCAGGCCGACGATGCCGTGGCTTTCCTTGATCGCACCGAGCTGCTTGTCGGTGAGATTGCGGGCAACGGGCGTCAGCGCGTGCGCATTGGAATGGCTGGCAACGAGCGGCTGATCCGACGTCCTGGCCACATCCCAGAAGCCCTTCTCGGTGATATGGGCAAGATCGATAAGGATGCCAAGCCGGTTGCATTCTTGCACCAGCGCAAAGCCTGCATCCGTCAGGCCCGGCCCGGTATCCGGAGAGCTCGGATAGGCGAAAGGCACGCCGTGGGCGAAGACATTGTTGCGGCTCCAGACGGGGCCGAGCGAACGCAGCCCCGCCGCATAGAAGGTTTCGAGCGCGACGAGGTCGGCATCGATGGCTTCGCAGCCCTCCATATGCATCACAGCTGCGAAGATGCCCTTCTCCATGCAATCGCGGATTTCCGCGGTGGAGCGGCAAAGCTTCCAGGCGCCGGCGCGATCGAGTCGCTGCGCGATCGCCGCCATTTCCAGCGCGATATCGAGCGACGGCGCCCGCTCCAGGGGAACAGCAAGCGGCGTTGCGTAATGACCGTTGCGATCGGGATCGGCGAAGACGAGATCGCCTGATGGAATGTAGATGGCGCAGAGACCGCCGGCCAGACCGCCGGCCTTGGCGCGCGGCGCGTCGATATGGCCGCCCGATGTCCCATCCTTGAATTCGGCGATCGGGTCGGCGCCATCGCGCTCGTGATGCCAGAGTCTCAACAGAACGTCATTATGACCATCGAATACGGACTGCATCGTCTATCCTGGGTGAAGTGCTCATGGGGAGCAGATGGAAAGCGGCCAGAATAGAAAAGCTGACGGGATTCGCCATACCCAAATGAAAAAAATTTGCATTTGCATGGAATGCTGGATGCAAATGAAAAAGGCGGGGTAAAACCCCGCCTCAAGCTCACCAGTGGTGTTTCAAGCGTTTCAGCGTTTGGCTCGCTTCTTCTGGCGGTAGACGTCGATGGCGACGGCGGCGATGATGATGACGCCCTTGGCGATTTCCTGGTAATAGGCGTCGACGTTCAGGAAGGTGAAGCCGGAAATCATTACGCCGAGGATGACCGTGCCGATCACCGTGCCGGCGATGCGCCCGACACCGCCGGTGAGCGAGGTACCGCCGATGACGGCGGCTGCGATCGCGTCCAATTCATAGGTCACGCCCATGCCGGCCTGCGCCGTCTGGACGCGGGCGGCCGTTATGATGCCGGCAAGGCCGGCCAGAAGCCCCGCAATTGCATAGACCTTGACCAGATGCCCTTCGACATTGATGCCCGACACGCGCGCTGCCTGCATGTTGGCGCCGATCGCATAGGTGAACTTGCCGTAGCGGGTGTAGCGCAGCACGACATGGAACGCGACCGCGATGATCAGGAAGACGATGACAGGCCAGATTCCGGAACCGATGAAATTGAACTGATCGGTGAGACCGGAGATCGGTTGGCCCTTGGTGTAGAGCTTCGACAGGCCGCGCGCCGAGACCATCATGCCGAGCGTGGCGATGAAAGGAGGAATTTTCGTCCGGGTGATGAGCTGACCGTTGATATAGCCGGCAAGCAGGCCGATCAAAAGCCCGACGCCGATCGGAACGAAGAAGGGCATGTCGGTCAGCGCCGGATAGACGGCCCGCGCCCAGGTGGAGGACTGGGCAAAACTCGCCGCGACCATGGCGGTCAGGCCGACGACGGAGCCCGACGACAGATCGATCCCGCCCGTTATGATGACCTGCGTCACGCCGATCGAGATGATGCCGATGACCGAGACCTGCAGGATCATGATCTTCAGGCGCTGCACGTTCATCAGGAAGCTCTGCCCGACGAAGATCCAGCCGAGGATTTCGCAGACGAGCGCAATGCCGATCAGCACGAGGAAGATGCCGAGTTCCGGCGGAACGCGGCGACGTCTCGGACGCGTCAATGCCGGTGCGGCCGCCTCTGCAACTTTGCTAACCATGGTTCAATCCTCCCTTGCGATGATTGACGGCGTCACTGCGCCGCCAGCTCCATCACCTTCACTTGAGTTGCTTCCGCTCGATCCAGGAATCCGGTGACCCGTCCCTCATGCATCACCATGATGCGGTCGCTCATGCCGAGCACCTCGGGCATTTCCGACGAGATCATGACGACGGCCACGCCGTCGCGCGCCATTTCGGTGACCAGGCGATGGATTTCCGCTTTGGCGCCGACATCGATGCCGCGCGTCGGCTCGTCCAGGATCAAAATGCGGGGTTTGGTAAGCAGCCACCGGCCGATCAGCGCCTTCTGCTGATTGCCACCGGAAAGATTTTCGATCCGCTCATCAAGGTTCGGCGTCTTGACGCGCAGCTTGCGCGCCATCTCCTCGCAGGCCTGCTCCACAGAGCCCTCCTGCACGAAGCCGCCGCGCACGAACTTGTCATGCAGCACGGCGACCTGCATGTTTTCGAGCACGCTGAGGATCAGCAGACAGCCCGTATCCTTGCGATCTTCGGTCAGAAACGCCATGCCGTGGCGGATCGCCGCCGCCGGCGAGGAAACCGCGACCTTCTTGCCGAAAAGCTCGATCGTGCCTGAGGATGCCGGCGTCACGCCGAAGATCGTCTCGGCGACATTCGATCGCCCGGAGCCCACCAATCCTGCAACCCCGAGGATTTCGCCGGCCCTGACATCGAAGGAGACATTCGAAAAGACACCGTCGAGGCTCAAATCCTTGACCGAGAGGACGGTTTCGCCGATCGGCACCTCCTCCTTCGGGAACATCTGCGTGATCTCGCGGCCGACCATCATGCGGATGATGTCGTCGCGGGTGACATCGGTGGACGCATGCGTGCCGATATATTTGCCGTCGCGGAAGACCGAGAATTCGTCCGCGATCTCGAACAGCTCGTTCATCTTGTGGGTGATGTAGACGATACCGATGCCCTGTTCGCGCAGACCTCGGATGATCTCGAACAGATGCGCCACCTCGCGCTCGGTCAGCGCCGAGGTCGGCTCGTCCATGATCAGCACGTCGGAATCATAAGAGACCGCCTTGGCGATCTCGACCATCTGCCGGCTGGCAACCGAAAGCTCGCTTACCTGGATTTCGGGATCGATCGAAATATTGAGACGGCGGAACAGCTCTTCGGTCTTGCGGCTCATCTCGGTGTGATCGACGAAGCCGAAGCGGTTCTTCGGCTCGCGCCGGATCCAGATATTCTCGGCAACGGTCATGAACGGCATCAGGTTGAGTTCCTGATGGATCATCGCAATACCGTTTTCCAGCGCATCCAGCGGCGATTTCAGCCGGATCTCGACGCCCTTGAGGCGCACCTCGCCCTGGTCCGGCACGTAGATGCCGGCAAGGATCTTCATCAGCGTCGACTTGCCGGCGCCGTTTTCGCCCATCAGCGCATGCACAGTGCCGCGCTTCAGGCGGAAGGAAACATCGTCGAGGGCCAGCACGCCCGGAAATTCCTTGCGGATGCCTTCCGCGCTGAGCAAATAGGCGGCATTGGGGACGGCGCCGCTGGCGCGTACCGCAGCCATGGTGGATGGGCTTACAGCCATTTTTTCCTCCCGGGCAGCTCGGATTTGTGAGGATGCGGGCTTAAACGCCCGCATCCGTCGATCATCGTGCCGTCAGTTCTTCTTGACGAAGTCCTTGACGTTTGCCGGCGTCACGAGCTGGAAGGGAATGTAGACCTTCTTCTCGATCTTATCACCCTTTGCGAGCTTCAGCGCGGCATCCACGGCGCCCTTGCCCTGACCGGCGGCATCCTGGAACACCGTGACCTTCAGGTCGCCGGCCTGCATCGCAGCCAATGCATCCTGCGTCGCGTCGACACCGGCGACGACGATCTTGTCGAGCGACTTGCCAGAAGCCTTCAGCGCCTGGATGGCGCCGATCGCCATTTCGTCGTTATTGGAGATCACGGCATCGAATTCAATGCCGCTGGAGAGCCAGTTGGTCATCAGGTCGGCACCCTGGGTACGCTGCCAGTTGGCGGTCTGCTCCTGAACGATCGTGATGCCCTTGCATTCGTCGGTGGCGATAACGTCATGCACGTCCTTTGTGCGCATGCGGGCAGCCTGGTTGGACAATTCGCCCATCATGACGACGGCCTTGCCCTTGCCACCGAGAAGCCGGCAAACTTCCTTGGCTTCCAGCGTACCGGATTCCTGCTCGTTGGACGCGACGAAGGCCTGCTTGTCGGGAAGGCTGTCGACGTTCGCCGGCTCGCGGTTGACGTAGATCAGCGGGATCTTGGCTTCGGCGGCAAGCTTGGAGATGGCAGCCGTTGCATCGGTATCGACCGGGTTGACGATGATGGCATCGACCTTACTGGCGATGAAGTTCTGGATCTGGCTCTGCTGCTTGGCGATATCGTTCTGAGCGTCCTCGACCTGCAGGTTCACGCCCTTCAAGGTCTTGGCGTAGTCCTGCATGCCGTTGCGCAGAACGGTCAGGAAGTTGTCGTCGAACAGCGCCATCGAAACGCCGATGGTTTCGGCATGGGCCGCAGTCGACAGCATGAGCGCCATCGCCGAGCCAAGGATGAATTTCTTCATGTTTTTCCTCCCAGATACGGTGCCCGGCCGCACCCCTCCTAAATGCCGGAGCCCCCGGTTTCGACCGCAGGACCTACAATCAATTCGGCCGTCACTCCCATGGCGGCCACATTGAAAAACGGAACAAACAAACCGTAAAATTCTTTATGCGGAATATTCATTCCATTTTTCAACACAAAGGTCAACACTATTTTCTGACCGCCTCGCAGAAGCCGGCGATGACGGATTTCTCAGGGCGGATACTGCAAGAATCGACGATCGAACCTACATACGGGCACCCCCACAGGTGGAACGGACGTTCCATCGCCATACCAACAGGGTAGAACACCACTGATCCCGGCCGCCCGGCCGGCCGTAACGGAGAACAAGCATGCCTTCGATGTACAGTTTCTCGGTCCCCGTCTTTCAGCGCGGCCTGCAAAATCTTTCCGCCTATCTCGACAAGATCGAGGCCTATGCCGCTGAAAAAGGTATCGAGCCGAATGAACTCATTACGGCGCGTCTGTTTGACGACATGCTGCCGCTTTCCGGTCAGTACCAGCGCGCTTCCGATACCGCGAAGCTCACCATATCCCGGCTCGCCGGCATCGATGCCCCGCGCTTCGAAGACAACGAGACCACCGTCGCCGACCTGCGCGAGCGTCTGAAGAAAACGCAGGATTTCCTCGCGACGGTGACGCCGGAGGCTATGGAAGGCAGCGACGAGCGGGAGGTCACCATCTCGCCGGGAGGCAACAAGACGGTCTTCAAGGGCGAGGATTATCTTGCAAAGTTCGCGCTGCCGAACTTCTTCTTCCACGTCACCACGGCACACGGCATATTGCGCAGCCGTGGCCTGCCCGTCGGCAAGATGACCTATCTCGGACCGTTTGCCTGATAGCCTGCCAGTGAATCTCGATCAGGGCCGGCGCGAAACCGGCCCTTCTTCCGTCAGCTCCGTATAGGCAAGCGTCTGGTCCAGATGCTGTGCCCGCAAGGCCAGAAGCTTTTCGGCATAGGCAAGCCGGGTCGCCGCGTAGGCTCCATCAGCAGCGACATTGGAAAGCTCCATCGGATCTTGCGCCAGATCGAACAGGAGTGGCGGCAGGCCGGCGAAATGGACGTATTTGAAGCGCTCGTCCCTGATAACGGCGAGGTTGCAGGCATTGGATTTCAGGCCGAAATGCCGCTCAGGCTCGCCATTGGCAATGTCGCGGAAATCGAACTCCCAGAATGCCGCCTCGCGCCAGCCCTCCGGCACGGCACCCGTGAGAAAAGGCAGCAGCGTTTCCCCATCGACATGGTTTCGAGGCTCGATGCCGAGCCGGTCGCACAGGCTCGGGAAGATATCCGCAGCGCTGGTGAAATGCTCCACCTCCCGACCGTGGGCGGCGGACAGCGCGGGATCGCGAATAACAAGCGGAACATGATAACTGCCGTCGAAAAAGCCGCCCTTGCCGAGCATCCAGTGATCGCCCATCATTTCGGCATGGTCCGATGTGAAGACGATCACGGTGTCATCCCAGGCATCGGCATCCCTGAGCGCCTGCCAGATCCGCCCGAGCTGCGCGTCGACCTCGGCAATCATGCCGTAATAGATGGCGCGGATCGCCGACAGATCCTGCGCAGTCCAGTCTGCGATTGGACCTTCGCCGCCGTAGATGAAACTGCCCTTGCCGATCAGCGGCAGGGCGAAGGCAAGAAGCGGATGCGCTGCCTGCTCGGTCTCGCGGTCGGCGGCGCGCGCGAAGGCCGGGCCATCACTCGCGGAGAACATGCGATTATAGGGTTCCGGCACCGAGAACGGCGGATGAGGCCTCAGAAAGGAAACATGTGCGAACCAGGGCGCGTCCTGTTCGCCCAGCCAGCGGATGAATTCGCCGGCGAGGAAGGCCGTCTGCGTCTCATCCTTGGAATAGGCGGGCGCATTGCTTGAGATCTCGCCGGGCTTCGCGCCGACGGGAATATGGATTTCGCGGCTGACGGCATCGGCATGGCCGCGCGATCGCAGCCAGGACAGCCATTGTTTCTCATGCTCGGGCAGAAGCTGCCGCGCAGTGAAGCCCGGCAACACGCCCTCATAGGTCATCAGATGTGGGTCGTGAGGATCCCTGCTGCGCGGATCGGGCGCCGTGTCCGTGTAGCCAAACAGCGTCGGATCGTAGCCGGCCCGACGCGCGGCAAGCGCCAGATTGTCGAAACGGGCATCCAGCGGCGACCCGTTGCGGCAAACGCGATGGTTCATCTGATAAAGGCCGGTATAGAGCGTCGCCCGCGCCGGCGAGCAGGGTGCGGCCCCCGCATAATGCCGGCGAAACAGCACGCCCTCCCGCGCCAGCGCATCGACATTCGGCGTGCTAACGCAATCATGGCCGACGGCGGAAAGACAATCGCCCCGCCACTGATCAGCTGAAATCAACAAGACGTTGGGGCGCTTGCCCCCAATGCCACCCAGAGAGGAGTGGTGCTCAGTGCTGGTTGGACTTGGCATGCCAATTCCAGGCGGATTCGACGATCTCGGTCAGATCGTATTTCGGCGACCAGCCGAGGACATCGCGGGCCTTGTCGTTGTTGGCGACCAAGGTCGTCGAATCGCCCTCGCGACGGCCGACATATTCGACCGGGAACGGCCGGTCCGACACGGTCTCGATCGTTCCCAGCAGTTCCTTCACCGTCGTGCCGGTGCCGGTGCCGAGATTGAGTGCTACGGATTCGCCGCCGCGCAGCAGATATTCCACCGCCCGGACATGCGCGTCGGCGAGATCAAGCACATGGATGTAATCACGCACGCAGGTCCCGTCGCGCGTGTCGTAGTCGCTGCCGAACACCTTGAAGCCCTGGCGGCGGCCGAGTGCGGCGTCGATGGCCAATGGAATGGCATGGGTTTCCGGCGTATGCCACTCGCCGATACGCCCCTCGAAATCGGCGCCGGCGGCGTTGAAATAGCGCAGCACCACCGAGCGCAGCCCCTTGTACTGGTCATAGTCGGCAAGCGCCTGCTCGACGATATATTTCGTGCGGCCGTAAGGGTTGATCGGCACCTGCCGGTGGCTCTCATCGAGCGGCACGCTCTGCGGCAAGCCGTAGGTCGCGCAGGTGGAGGAAAAGACGAAGGCCCCGACACCGGCCGCCTGCGCTGCCGAAAGCAGGGTCAGCGTGCCGATGACGTTGTTTTCATAAAAGGAAACGGGATCCTTGACCGACTCGCCGACTTCGATCAGCGCGGCGAAATGCAGGATGGCGGCGGGCTTGTGTTTGGCAAGCACCTCGTCGAGGCGCGCGCGATCGCGGATATCCCCCTCCTCGGCCGGCCCCCATTTGACGAATTCGCGATGGCCGTTGGAGAAATTGTCATAGACGACCGGCTGAAATCCCTTGTTCGCCAGATCCAGACATGTATGCGAGCCGATATAGCCGGCTCCACCTACTACAAGCACCGTTTCTCCTGCCATAAACACCCCTTCTCAACCTTCAACGACATCTAACCCAAGTGCGGCGGACCGTGTTCGATCCGACGCGTAGAGTTAGAGAGCTGTAGCCGACTTGCAAGGCCGGAGAAAGACGCAAGATTGGCGGGATCTTGACGAAAAGCTAAGCCGGCTTCGCCGCAGCCCTGCCGGTATGCATGAGAATTCCGACGAGCGCCAGAACCGGCGGCAGCAGGAAACATTGCATCCCGGCGAGCAGAAAAAGCGCCGCGGCTGTCCCGCAGCCGAGGGCAAAACCGCCGACGGCAGCTCCCATGCGGACAAGCCGGGCGGTCATTGCCGCCCGTGCCTCCGGCTCGGCCCCGCGCAGCATATCGGCAATATCGATCATGATCTGCGTCGTCGTCCCCGTCATCATCGTCGTCGGTGGCGTCGAACCAAGATGGACGCGATGAGCCGTCGTCTGGATCGCCATCGCCGAGACCAGTGTCATGCCTGTGAGGATCGCCTGCCAGCCATCCCCGTCGGCGAACGGGCCGAAACGGATGGAGAAGATGGCGGCAAGCACCAGCAGCAGGAATTTCAGCGACAGGATGATCTGCAATGTCGGCAGGTTGCGCCGCGACAGATCACTGCCGATGAGGCGCGCGAGAATGACGACGATGCAGAAGACCGGCAGCGCCAGAAGCTTGGCCGCGGCACCGGACGTTCCGAGCGCCATGGCGGCGCCGAAGGTCACGAAATTGCCTGTGACGTGGGCCGTGAACAGGCCATGCAAGGCAAGAAATCCGGCGGTATCGACATAGCCGCCATTGATGCTCAGGAGAGTGGGCAGGCTCGGCTTCATCGGCTCCTCGTCTTCGCGTTGATCGCTTCGATCTTATCGCGCCGAACAGTCGCCGATGTCGAGATAATTGCACATTCGCGCTGTGCAAGCTTGTGACGATTTCTCCGACGAAATCGCCGCTCACACCTATTCGCCGCGCGCGCTTTCGAGCACGTCGATCTCGTCGGAGATTTCTGTAATCCTTTGCTGAAGCTCTGCTTCGGTGCCGTCCTCGACGTCACCTTCGCCAAAACAATAGCGCGCTATATGCAGCTCAAGCTTGGCCTCGAGTTCCTCGCGTTGGGCACGGAGATGTTTGAGATGGCTGTTTCGCATCGCGAACCACGCTTTCCGAGAAAATAAGTCTCACTCTTATAAATAGGTTCGAGACCAGAAAGTTTCGATGCACATGTCAGGCGCATCGCCAAAACTGCTTCCGCAACAGGCTGTAACACCGTATCCCCCGCCTATTGCAAAGCCCTCACCCGATATTCACATTCATGCGACCTGCACCTGAAACCGCGCTGAAGACAAATATTGGCACTGACACGGGCCATGGATTTGGGCTAACTCAGGTGGATTGTTCGAGGTATGGTGTGTTGAACGAAAAAATTGCCGTCATCGGCCTGGGTTATGTCGGATTGCCCGTTGCGATCGCGCTGGCCGAAAAATTTCATGATGTGGTCGGTTTCGACATCAAGGCATCTCGCGTCGCAGCCCTGAAAGCGGGCGAGGACGATACCCGCGAAGTGTCGTCCGAACGGCTGAAGGCGAGCGGTCTGCGCATCAGCAGCGACCTGCAGGACCTGCAGGATCGCGAGATGTTCATCGTCGCCGTGCCGACACCGATCGACGGCAACCGGCAGCCGGATCTCAGGCCGATGATCTCCGCCTCGCGCACGGTGGGCAAAGCTTTGCGCAAGGGCTCAGTCGTCATCTACGAATCGACTGTCTATCCCGGCGTGACGGAGGACGTCTGCGGCCCGGTGCTGGCGGAGGTTTCCGGCCTGCGGCAGGGCGAGGATTTCCATGTCGGCTATTCGCCGGAACGTATCAATCCCGGCGACAAGGAACACACCTTCGAGCGCATCGTGAAGGTCGTCGCCGGCGACAGCGAGGAAACGCTGGAGAGGATCGCCGCCGTCTATGGCGCCGTGGTCGAGGCCGGCATTCACCGCGCCCCCAGCATCAAGGTCGCCGAAGCCGCCAAGGTGATCGAGAACACCCAGCGCGACGTCAACATCGCCCTGATGAACGAGCTGTCGATCATCTTCGAAAAGATGGATATCCGCACCGCCGACGTGCTCAAGGCGGCAAGGACGAAATGGAATTTCCTGCCTTTCACCCCCGGCCTCGTCGGCGGCCACTGCATCGGCGTCGATCCCTATTATCTCACAGCCAAGGCGGAGGAGCTCGGCTATCACCCGGAGGTCATTCTTTCCGGCCGCCGCATCAATGACGGCATGGGCGCCTTCATCGCCCAGAAGCTTATCAAGATGCTGGTATCGGCAAAGAAGCCTATCAATGGCGCCAGAATCGGCATCTTCGGCCTGACCTTCAAGGAGAACGTGCCCGATCTGCGCAACAGCCGAGTGCCTGACATCATCCGCGAGCTACACCAGTTTGGCCTGGAGCCGCTGGTGCATGATCCGATGGCCAGCCATCCGGAAGCGGAAGAGGAATACGGCATACGCCTGGCGCAACTGAAGGATTTCGGCAAGCTCGACGCCCTCGTTCTTGCCGTTCCGCACAAATCCTATCTGGCCGAGGGTGCTGCCGATATCCTCGATCTGCTGACCGAGAACGCCGTGGTTGTCGACGTGAAAGCGGCGCTCGACCCCAGCAATCCCCTGCTGGTAGGCCACTCGGTCTGGAGCCTGTAGAGATCTAGCGGAAGACCCGGCCCGACGCCGATCAACCTTCTTTCGCGTCGGAACCACCGACTGTCAGCGCCAATCCCTCCTCGACGGAATAGGGTGGCGACCAGCTGGCGATCGCTATCGTTTCGCCGATATCGACCTGAAGCGAGCCAAGAAGACGCTGCGCCGCCGCACGGCGGCCGAGGAGCGCTGCTAGTCCTTCCAGCAAACTCGGTGGCACCGGCAGCATCAGAGCTCTTCGCCCAGCGGCCGCGGACAGCTTGGCAATCAATTCCCCGATCGAAAGATCCTCGCCGTCGCTGATCAGGAACACGCGATTTCCGACGGCCGGATGACGAACGCAGAGCAGCATGAAATCGACGAGATTGCCGACGAACACGAGAGACCGCCGATTGACGACATTGCCAAACGGCCAGGGGAACGGACGCTTGGCCCATCTCATCAGGCTTGCGAAATTCGCTTTGACGCCAGGCCCGTAGACCAGCGGCGGCCGGATGATGACGACATCCATGCCCGTCTCGGCAGCCACGGCCTGCAGAGCCTCCTCCGCCTCCAGCTTCGAGCGGCCATAGGCATCTTCCGGACGCGGCACATCCGATGCCTTGAAGGGCTTATCCCGCGCGGTTTCCTCGCCGTTGACCTTGATCGAGCTCAGGAAGAGGAAGCGCCTGACCCCGGCTCTCGCCGCCTGCCGCGCCAGATTGACCGTGGCATCGACATTGACGGCGCGAAATGCGGCCAGCGGATCGGCTGCACTCTCGTTCATGACATGAACGCGGGCAGCCAGATGCATGACGACATCGACGCCGACAAGCGCATCCGACCAATCCGTCCCGCCATCGATCGCGCCGATGGCGACGAATCCCGACCTCGGCGCGCGGCTCACCGGCCGATACTCCATCTGCCGCCGGGAAAGCTCGGCACAAAGCGCCTGTCCGACAAAGCCCGTTGCACCGGTGACCAGGATCATGCGTCCATTGCCTCTGTTCGTTCGTCTGTTCGTTTTGTCGGACATGCTTTGCATAGGACATCAGCTGAGAACAAGCCCGGGGAATTTTGAGCAGGGCGGTTGTGCGCCAATCCGCGATATGAGATGCACAACGGAACAATGGCTATCATCGCGACCGCAAACCGGTGCCGATGCAACTCAACGAGACGATGCTCTATACGATCGCCAAACGCCTTTTCGATTTCCTTGCCGCTCTTGCCGCGGCCATCGTCTTTTCCATTCCGATCCTGATCGTCGCCATCGCCGTTCGCGTGACATCGCCGGGCCCTATCCTCTACTGGTCGGATCGCGTCGGCCGCGGAAACAAGATTTTCCGCATGCCTAAATTCCGCAGCATGCGCACGGATACCCCCGCGGTCGCCACGCATCTGCTGAAGGATCCCAAGATCTATCTGACGCCGATCGGCTCCTTCCTGCGCAAATCCAGCCTGGACGAGCTGCCACAGCTCTGGTGCATCCTGAAGGGGGAAATGAGCATCGTCGGGCCCCGCCCCGCTCTTTTCAATCAGCACGACCTGATCGCGCTCCGCACCGAGCGCGGCGTCGATGCCTTGCTGCCCGGCCTCACCGGCTGGGCGCAGGTCAATGGCCGCGACGAACTGCCTATTCCGCAGAAGGTGGCGCTGGACGAGGACTATCTGCGCCAGCGCTCCTTTCTCTTCGATCTCAAGATCATCATTCTGACGGCATTGAAGGTGGTTCGACGCGATGGAGTGACCCATTAGCAAGCATCGGACGGAAATCGCTATGGCGGAGGGGCTGGGGCGCAAAAATGCCGTATTCCTGCCCCTTTGCAACCCTAGGGGCCGTCATGGGGGTTCCGGAATGCCGGATAGTCAATCGAATGTGGACGAAGGCGGACGACGACATTGGACGACTCGCGCATGAACAACCTGCATGCTGATCTCGCAACCGAAACTCCTGGCGTCACCAAAGCTGCGAGCACAATGCCAAAAGCTGTGGCGATCATCGGCGGCTTGCTTTGGCTTTTCCTGGCTTCTCCGACCGTCGTCGAAAGCGACGCCTATCGCTATGCGGCCGCGCTCCTCTCGCTGATCGCCCTCTATTACTATATGAGAGCGCCCGTGCGGCCGCGCACGGACTGGATCGGCTGGCTCTGCATCGGCTGGGCTTTCTACGTGATGGCCCGCTTCGGCATCAACTATTGGCTGACGCCGGAGCATGATATCGGCGCATCGGACTGGCTCTACGCCTTTACCTTCTTCTTTCCCATCATGGGCGTCGCCTTCCTGATCTATGAAGAGCTGATGGAAAAGATCGTGGCGGCCTATTTCGCCATGGTCCTCATCATGCTGGTCGCCACGCAGCATTTCCGCGAGGTTTTTGCCGGCGAGACCATCCGCCCGCTGATCATGAACAATCAGATCCACGGCGCCGTCGCCTGCGGTATGATCATCATCTTCACGCTCTTCTGGCTGCTGTACTACCTGACGGAAAAATCCGGCGATCGACGGATCGCCCGCTTCGCCTACATCGTTTCGCCCTTCATCTTCGCTCTCTGCTTCATCGCCATCTACGGTGCCAAATCGAAGGGCGTCTGGCTGGCTCTCGGCATTACCCTACCGCTGATGGCGCTTATCACGCTGACCTATCTGCGCATGAAGAGCGGCATCATCGCCATCGTCGCCGTAGCGGTCTTGCTGATCGCCGGCGTCTATGGCGTGCGGCACAATCTCGACAAGACGGCAGGTCCGACCGTATCGGCGGCTCTTGCCATGGTGGAGAATGTGACCGGCGGTCACGATCTGGGCGGCGTGGTCTCAAGCACCATCAGCTCCACCAATACCCCGGTGTCGATGGACGAGCGCCTGCAGCTCTGGTCGAACAGCTGGGAGGTCTTCTCCTCCGCGCCCGTTTTCGGCTGGGGCAGCAAATGGCTCGAGCGCTGGTACCAGACACGCTACGCGCATATCCAGTACACGCTGCTGCACAATGGCTATCTGGAGATTTTGGTGCGCTACGGCCTCTTCGGCGCGGCCGTCATGGCATTCATTCTCGGCGTCTTCATCCGGGCAGTCTGGCGCGCCCGC
This sequence comes from Martinezella lusitana, assembly GCF_016901135.1. GTDB lineage: Bacteria > Pseudomonadota > Alphaproteobacteria > Rhizobiales > Rhizobiaceae > Rhizobium > Rhizobium lusitanum_D. Next base: position 42,308 of record NZ_JAFEVL010000066.1, read on the forward strand.
AAGGCAGGGATCATCCCCCGGGCCGCATGGCACGCCTATATCGTATGCATTTTCTTCTTCTCGCTGACGCTGCTCAGCAACTCCAACAACCGTCTCGCCATCGGCGAAGGCTTCGCCTTCGCATCGTCAGCCTTCGCCTGCTGGTGCCACATGCGCACCAAAGGCGAATATCTGGCGACGTCGAAGCCGGTGCTGCAGGGCGCCGCAGCCGGCGCTTGAGTTCATCAGCCGCGGCGTTTGGCGATCGCCTTTTCAAAGATGCGCTCCAATTGGCGCGCACTTTCCATCCAATCGAAGCGAGCAGCATTCGGCCTTGCCTTCGCGGCAAGGCGAGCATGAAGCTCGCTATCGGTCGCAAGGCTCTCCAAGCCGCCAAGGATAGATTGCACATCATTGGGATCGACGAGAATACCCGCCTCCCCGGCAGCCTCCGGCATGGACGACGTATTTGATGTCACCACGGGTATGCCCATCGCATTGGCTTCGATGATGGGAAATCCAAAACCTTCATAAAGCGACGGCATCGCCAGAAATCGGGCCTGGCCATAGAGCTGCGCCAAATCGGCATCGGATACATAGCCGGTCAGCCGAACGAACGGCTCGATCTGCAGGGTCGCGATGTGCCCCTTGAGATCACCAAGCCTCCAGCCTTGGCCGCCGGCGAGCACGAGCAGCAGCTCTTGCCGTATCGCCCCCGGCAAAGACGCGTAGGCCTGCAACAGCCGCAGCAGATTTTTGCGCGGCTCAAGCGTCCCCACGAAAAGAATATAGGGGCGATCGACGCCAAAAGACGACAGAGGCTTGGGCTCGGTCGTCCCGCCGATGGCCGTCAGACCGGGATAGACCACGTTGAGCTTTTCGCCGCATGCCGGAAACTGAACCTTCAGCACATTGGCCGTGGCGGCGGAAACGGCAACGACTTCGTCCGCAACGGCAATCCCCGGCTTCATCAGCCAGCGATCGCCCATCCATGTCTGCCAGCGCATGGTTGCGGCCATGTCTTTCCAGACGAGGTCGTGGATCGTGATGACACGCGCGATCCGGCGATCAAGAAAGGACGGCAGACGGTGAGCCGGTCCCCAGAAGACGTCGATCCCGTCCTGTGCCGCGCGGCGTGGCAGCTCCGTCTGCGCCCAGATCATTCGCCTCACACCGCCCGGAAAGCGCGCGACGCGTAGCTCCGCGGGGGGTAGATCCTTCACGTCCCCATGCGGCTCCTGCGGAAAATAGAGATGGAGCTGATGGCCAAGAAGCGCGAGATGCCGGCTCATTTCCAGCACATACCGGCCAATACCGGTCATGCTCGTCACCAGATTGCGCGCGTCGATACCGATCTTCATTCTGAAACTACCCTGTGCCGACGGATCATCACAACGGGACCCGCAGCGGATTACTCCACCAGCCGGCCGACTCTTGAACCAGGCCTATCTCGGCAAAGACCGTACCCCGTCGCTTGAACTCCAAGGGGATCTCGATCGCCAAATGGACGGTGTCGCCGGGTGGCAGCACAAGTGGAATAGCAGATTTATAATTGTCGGGGACGATGAAGCCGCCGTCTTTCGACAGGATGCGGTAGCTCGCTGCCACTCCAAACGATCCATCAGAGGTGCCGGCGCTCGCCCATGATTTTGGGGAGAGGTTTGTTACGCGGACGAGGTATTTCAGAACCCTGTTGTCGATCGCGATAGGCCCTTCGACCAGCTCGATCTTATGCCGGGTGTCCTCCTGAGCAAGCGGCTCGGACATTTTCGTATTGCCGATATCGGTAATCGGGACATAGGTCTTGTCCACGGTTGGCTTGTATATCCGATACCAGTCTTCAGCGAGGACAACCCGCTGCAATTCCTCAGCGCTTTCCCTCCAGCTTGTCCCTCTATTCATCATTGGCTGCGAAGAGGAAGAGAGGACGCTATCGGTGGAAGTATTCAGGAATGAACGGATCGTTGCCGCAAGAGAATCGGCGGAACCGCTGGTGAAGAAGCGACAATTTTGGTCACTCGCCGTGACTTCGCGAAAGACGGGAATGTCACTTGCGATCACGGCTTTGCCGAAGTGCGCCGCTTCCACGATTGGAAGACCGAAACCCTCCGCATAGGAGGCCGCAATCAGCGCATGACTGCTCGCATAGGCCTGCTGCAGCTTTTCATCGGAAATGCCATTGAGCCAGACGAGACGCTTTCCATATTCACGATGCTGCTCGATGCGCCGAACAAGATGCTCGACGCCCCAACCAGGCTTCCCGACGATCGTCAGCCCGACATCCTGACCCTCGTCCCACAATCTATCGAAAGCGTCCAAGGCGATCGCATAGCCTTTGCGCGGCTCGAGTGTCCCGACCATAAGGAAGTCAGGACGCTCGTTTTGGCGATCAGCGGTGATGCTTGTGGAAACGGCCGCTTTGCCAAAATCGGCACCGAGATGCCAATAGCCTACCTTCATCTCTCGCGGAAACTGGATAGCCTCGAGTATCGTGATCAGCTCATCGGCAACGGCCTTCGAGATACAGACAAATGCGTTCGAATAGGCAAGTGCCGTCTGAAACCATGCCGAGAAGGTGGGGGGCATCCCGGGATCGCAAAAGCCGGGAAATCTCAACGGAACCGTGTCGTAGAGACACGAAATGACTGTCGCGCCTCTGAGCCGCGCGGTGCGCAGTGTTTTATAGTGATGTCTGAAAAACTCCCAGGAACTGTCGAGCATCAAGATGCGGTCATCTACGGAAAACTCCAGACGCGCATCTTCTGCGAATGTCGTCGCACCCTTGGGTTTCTCCAGCGTCCTCGGAATAGCGAACCAACCGTCGGGGGAATCGCTATAGGCCACGATCCGCTCGACACCCTGGCTGTCTGCATCCTGCAACGCTGGCAGATTGGCACATATGTTCTTGACGACCCGCTGAATCCCGGTCTTGTGATCGACGCGATATGTAGATGTGGCGTCGATGATCAGCCGCGAGCCTGTCGACCTTACGATCTCCGCGCGCGCAAGCGCCTCCGAAATCAGGTCCGGCGGGAGATCAATACTTTGAACCTGGTGCAAAACCGCTTGCTGAGCCGTTGAAAGCGGTTCAGCACCACCTTTGCTCCGGGCAGCCGCAATGGCATCCTTCAATGCGGCAACGGCAATGGCGGCGGATCTCGTCCAGCTGAAGTCCAGAGCGTGGCTCCGCTGCCTCTCGGCCGCAACTCTTGTCGCCTCGCGGTCGCTCAGCGCATGCTGCATGACCCGCGCTATGTCAGACACATCGGCTGGGTCGAAGAGGAATTCTTGATCTCCAATGACTTCGGGCAGGGCGCCGGTGTTCGACGCTATCACGGGGGTGCCGCAAGTTGTCGCTTCCAGCGCCGTCAGGCCGAACCCTTCCAGTAGAGAAGGTTGGATTGCCAGGTCCGCTTCCCTGTAGAGCGCCACGAGCTGGCTGTCAGTCACATGTCCAACAGCCACAAAGTCCTGCTCGGGAAGCCCCAGCTTCCGCCATCTCTCCTCTTCTTCTTTGAGGGGCGATTTCGGATGATCACCGGCCAGCACGAAACTGTATTGCGCTCGCAGATCTGCCGGCAACCGCGCAAATGCCGCGATGGCGGATTTCACATTCTTTCGCCAATCCAGGCCACCAACATAAAGGATGAAACGCTTCTCGGTTGGCCTGGGGAACTTTCCTTCAGCATGGTCGATTGCATCCCTGAAATCTTTCGATATTCCCGCGAGCATGTTGATGGCATGAGAATTTTTCGAGATTTCGACGCACTCGCTGCGGGAATATTCGGAAATGCAGAGATTGAGATCAAATTGCGAATAAAAGGCAAGGCGCCGCTCGTAGCAGGTGCGCGTCGCCGACGTCAGCAGATACTGCTGGGGGTAGCGGTGAGGTATCGCATCGTAGAATATGGATGCGACGGGAATTTTTGAAATATCATTAGGAAGAAGCGGAACGGCCCTGTCTCTGAAACCTTCGAAAGGGCTTGCGGAGAGGGCAATATCCGGATTGAGCGACGCCACATGATATGCCAGCGCGATCTCGCTGAGCCGCCGCCGCTCGGAATAGCCGTCGATCCCTTCCCCACCTTCGGCAACGCCATGCCACATGAGGATGTTGGCGGGTTTTATCCATTGTTGAAGATGATTGCGGGCAGCAAGCGCATCCTGCGGCATGCCGGCATTGAGCGAGACGAGAAGATCGATCTCCGGGTGATTATCGATGATCCCCAGAAGCAGTTCCTGCACATATCGACCAATTCCGCGCCACTTGCTCGCCGTCTGAAAGCATTGCCCATCAATCCACAATCGCATCAAAGACGATCTTTCATATCGATTTTGAGATGCCCTGAAGCAACATGTTCCATTCAGTCACAGCGCCCTTCGGCGCATCGATATACCATTGCCCCTCCTGGTCGCCGTCCAGGAATTCGAGCGTTGGAACTCCATATCCCTGGGCTCTTGCGAACGCCGCAAGCCTTCCCCTCAACATTGGAAAGCGCTGCGCCCACCGGAGGCACGCGTCCTTTAACCGCGGCCTTTTGGCAAGCCAACCCAGGAGCCTTTCCAGAAAGACAGCGACGATACGTTTCAGTAACCTCTTCATCTCCGCTAGCTTTCGATTTCCTGCCCGAAGCGGGCGAGTAAAACACCATGAACTGCTATTGTGCACCTGTTCGAGTTGGTGGCGAAGAACACTCTCCGGACTGCTCGCATCCCAGATAGCGTCCTCCAGATCGCAGACTTGATCGTCCCTCTGCTGATGAGCACGCTCCGCGCCGGTTGGCATTATCAGCGCGCGATCCGGATCTTCCAGTCCTCGAGCACGTCGCCAAGGGTGCGACGCAGGTCTATTTCCGGCTTCCAGCCCAAGGCTTCGAAGGCCGCCTTGTTATCACCGGCGGCGACGGCAATTTCCGATCCGCGCAACCGCTTCGGATCGACTTCAACTTCGACATCCGATCCCGACAGCTCGATCAGCATATCGAGTATCGACTGAACCTGCACCGGCCGGCCCGACGATAGATTGAAGACTCCACCCAGAACCTCGGATGTCACCTCGTTCAGCGCAGCATCGGCATAGGCGCGCACGACATCGCGAACGTCGAGAAAGTCGCGGTATGCCGAAAGATTCCCGACGCTGATGCGAGGAGCTATGGCACCCGAGGCGATTTCGGCGAGTTGCTTCGCAAAAGCCGGCACGACATAATCGACCGTCTGGCCGGGTCCGGTATGGTTGAACGGACGGAACCGGATCGCTTTCAATCCATCATAGGCAAGTTGGCCGATCAAAATATCGGCTGCCGCCTTCGTCGCGCCGTAGACATTCATCGGCTTGAGCGCTGCGGTTTCCTTTATCGGCACCTTCGCCGCGTCAATGAACGAGGCGCCATAGGCTTCAGAGCTGCCGACGAAGACAAACCGCGCCTCCGACGCATATTCCATCACGGCATAGGCGAGATTCATCGTGCCCTGGAAATTCACATCCCAGGCTCGCTGCGGCATTTTTCGCGCATCCCCCGGGGCGGCGATGGCGGCGAGATGGATGATGGCCGTCGGACGGCAATCGCGGATCAAGGTCGCCACCTGCTCCCGATCCGCAATTTCGGTCTTCCAGTCCGATACATCGCTTTGACCGGCGGTCAGAACGGTCAGCTCCGCACCCAACTCCAGCCGTCGCTTGTTGAGTTCATGCAACAGCCACGAGCCCACGAAGCCGCTCGCGCCTGTTACAAGAATTCGATGTTCCCTCGGCATGAGCTGCCTCGCCATTCGCCAGAAAGTCTTACTTGTCCAACCGCTTGAGGTCGGCCTCGACCATTTCGACAATCATCTCTTCGAGGCTGATTTTCGGCTCCCATCCGAACGTCTTGCGAGCCTTCTCCGGGTTGCCGAGCAGCACATCCACTTCGGCCGGGCGGAAGAGTTGAGGATCGATCACCAGATGATCCTCCATCTTCAGGCCGACATGCTGAAAGGCGATGGCACACATGTCGCGCACGGTCGTTGTACGGCCGGTCGCAATGACATAGTCGTCAGCGACATCCTGCTGCACCATCAGCCACATGGCACGAACATAATCCTTCGAATGCCCCCAATCACGCTTGGCATCGATATTTCCGAGCCGGAGCTCCTTTGCCAGGCCAAGCTTGATGCGAGCGACCGCATCCGTCACCTTGCGCGTGACGAACTCGATGCCGCGAAGCGGAGATTCATGGTTGAAGAGAATGCCGCTCGACGCATGCAGGCCGAAGCTCTCGCGGTAGTTGATCGTGATCCAATGGCCGTAGAGCTTGGCGACCGCATAGGGCGAGCGCGGGTAGAAGGGCGTTTGCTCCGACTGCATCGGCTCCTGAATGAGCCCGTACATTTCCGAGGAAGATGCCTGATAGAAGCGAGCCTCGGGCCGCTCGAGACGGATGGCCTCCAGGACATTCGTCACGCCGAGAGCCGTTACCTGGCCGGTGAGATAGGGCTGCTGCCAGGAGGACTTGACGAAGGATTGAGCGCCGAGATTATAGACTTCGTCCGGCTCAACGTCTTTTACGGTACGGACAAGACCGGAAAGATCCATCAAGTCACCGTCGACGATACGGACGTCTTGCTCGATGCCAAGCCATTGCAGGCGGCTGAGATTGACATCCGAAGTGCTTGAACGACGGGCAAGTCCGTGGACTTCATAACCGTTCTTCAGCAGCAGTTCCGCCAGATAGGCGCCGTCCTGACCCGTAATCCCCGTTACCAGTGCTTTCTTCGCCACTTACATCTCCATTCTCACCACGTTTGACCAACCTGCTTACAGCAAGGTACCGCTCTCTGCCGAACACATAGTCACGTCCGGGTGCCAATTTTTCCAGCGCCATTTAGCCGTTATATAAGCCGATGACAACGACTGGCGGCAAGTTCCCTCATGGCGTGCGTTATTGATAGCAAAAACCACCTATGAGAAAGTCCATACTGCAATCGTTCGATCTATGTCAAAACCTGACTGCGCAACAAGTTTGGGGATCCTGGGGCCGCAGCATTCGTCAGCCGTAACTAAGCACCGAAGACAGGCCGCGTCAGAATAGGCCGAACGAGCTTAGTTGAAGACTTCCGCGATCGAATTTTCCCTAGATGCGCTCGCTCTGGATCGGCAATTCGCCCACCAGTTCGCGATAGAGACCATAATAGGCCAAGCACATTTTCTCCGCGGTGAAATGCGAGAGATAGCGATCGCGGGCCGCAGCACCCATCGCAACAGCCTTTTCCTTGTCCTGCCAGATGCGCTTCATCGCATCCGATAGGGCATCGATGTCATTCGGCGGCACCACGAATCCCGTCTCGTTGTTCAAATTGACGAAACTTGTCCCGGTGCCGATTTCACAGGAAATCATCGGCTTGCCGAACATGGCAGCCTCGACGAGCGACAGGCCGAAAGCCTCCGAACGGAGCGGAGACGGGAAAACCAGCGCCTCACAGAGTTCGAGCAGGGCGATCTTGTCGTGATCCGGCAGGGCGCCGACAAAGTGGACATTGTGGACACCTTGTTCGGCCGACTGCTTCAACTCCGCTTCCATCGGCCCGCTGCCGACGACGACGACGCTTAGGCCGTTCCTCCTTGCCGCCTCCAGCAGGATGTGGACACCCTTGTAATATCTTAGAACGCCGACAAACAGGAGAAAGCGGTCGGAAAAGCGGTTGCGCCACCGCACGCGGGTCGCCTCATCCACCCTTGGATAGTCCGCCTCGTCGAGACCCAAGGGAATGACTGTCGTCTTCGATTCGAACCTTTTCAGGACGTCGCTCGACGCCAGATAGTTGGGGGACGTTGCAACGATACGATCGACACTTTTCAAAAAGCGAGACATCAACGGCTTGTAGAACTGCAGCAGGACTTTCTGCTTCACGATATCGGAATGATAGGTGACGACCGTCGGCTTGTCGGTATGGGCCGCAAGATGGACGATATCCATCACCGGCCAGGGGAAATGATAGTGGACGATGTCAGCCCTGCTGCTCAACTCCCGAAAACGTCCGAACACCTCGCGCGAGAAGCCGGTGGAGGCGAATTCGAAATCGAGTCTGGCCTTGTGAGCCATATGGCCATCGAATTCCACGCTGTTTTCGCTGGGCTTTTTGCTAAGTGACAGAACATCGGACTCGACGCCGTATTTGGCAGTCCCTTTGGCAATCGCGTGGATCGTCCGCTCGACACCACCAAATGTATCGGGCCAATATGTTTTGAAGAAATGTAGAACGCGCATGCTATCCCTGTATCGAAAAGCGATGGCGGCGTCACCTACGGCATCGTTTGGCCTGTCAAAAACACATGACGCGTCGCATTGCCTTGCGTGCATGCCCCGCTGGCGAGCGGCCCGGATATCGTCTCAATCGAATAACTCTGCATCCGCGAGCAATGGCTGGCGTTGATCCTTGGCGGAGAGTGTCGATACGTCGGCGGTTTTCCAGTCGATGGCGATTTGCGGATCGTCCCAGCGAATTCCGCGATCGCTCTCGGGCGCATAATAATCCGTCGTCTTGTAAAGGAATTCGACATGGTCGCTTAGCGTCAGGAACCCATGGGCAAATCCTTCCGGGATCCAAAGCTGGCGTTTGTTTTCCTCCGACAGCAAAACCCCCACCCATTGCCCGAATGTCGGCGAGGACTTCCGGATATCGATAGCGACATCATAGACTTCGCCGACCACGACCCGAACGAGCTTGGCCTGGGCATTCGGCGGCAGCTGATAATGCAGACCGCGCAAGACGCCCTTTCCCGACCGGCTGTGATTGTCCTGCACGAAATCGGCGCGTCGCCCGATCGCCGCCTCGAACTTGGCCTTGCTGAAGCTTTCAAAGAAGAAACCGCGGTCGTCGGCAAATACCGTGGGCTCGATGATCTTGACATCCGGAATGGCGGTATCGATGGCTTTCATTCGTCTTCCTGCTTCGGTTGATCGCATTGCGGAGGCAAGCTGCGGGAGATGTCACGGCGCGGTCAGAATATCCGCTCGCGCAGCATTCCGAGGAGATATTGCCCGTAGCCGTTCTTCTTGAGCGGAAGGGCCAGCGCCTCGACCTGCGATGCATCGATCCAGCCGCTGCGATAGGCGATTTCCTCGGGACAGGCGACTTTCAGGCCCTGTCGGTTTTCGATGGTGGCGATATAGTGACTGGCCTCCAGCATGGATTCATGCGTGCCGGTGTCGAGCCAGGCATAGCCACGCCCCATCGTCTGCACATCCAGTTGTCCGGTGTTCAGATAATGCATGTTGACATCGGTTATTTCCAGTTCGCCGCGCGGCGAAGGGCGTATGGATTTCGCCACGTCGACAACGCCCGCATCATAGAAATAGAGCCCGGTGATGGCATAATTGCTCTTCGGCAGCTCCGGCTTTTCCTCCAGGCTGATCGCCCTGCCCTGCTCATCGAATTCGACCACACCGTAGCGATGCGGATCCTGCACGTGATAGGCAAAGACAGTTGCTCCGGCCTCTTTGTCGCCCGCCTGATGGAGCAGCCCGGAGAAGTCATGTCCGTAGAAAATATTGTCCCCGAGCACCAGGGCGGACGGTGCTCCATCCAGGAATTTCTCGCCGATCAGGAATGCCTGCGCCAGACCATCCGGGCTCGGCTGAACCGCATACTCAAGCTTGATCCCCCACTGGCTGCCATCCTTCAACAGCTGCTCGAAACGGGGCGTGTCCTGCGGCGTCGAGATGATGAGAATTTCTCGGATGCCGGCCAGCATCAAGGTCGTCAGCGGATAGTAGATCATCGGCTTGTCGTAGATCGGCAGGAGCTGCTTGCTGACGGCAAGCGTAACCGGATAGAGGCGAGTGCCCGATCCACCAGCGAGTATGATGCCTTTGCGTGCCTTGTTCATGGTCCAGCGTCTCGTCTCTATCGCGTTCTCGTTCCGTCAGGCCATGGAGGGTGACCACAAGCCTTCATGAGATCTTGCCAGTTTCAATGCGTCGAAGGCTTCAGCCTGTCGATGACGTCCTCGACACCCTCCTGCCAGGCAGGAAGACCGAGGTCGAAGCCATCCATAAGCTTTGTGCAATCCAGTCTCGAATTGTGCGGGCGCTTTGCCGGCGTCGGGTATTCGGCGGTCGGGATAGGCTTGAGCGCGTCGATGGTCAGCGCAAGCTTGACGTTTCTGGCAGACGCCTCGCGGACGATATGCGCCGCATAGCCGTGCCACGACGTGTTGCCTTGCGCGCTGAGATGATAGGTGCCCGACAGATTCGACGCATCCGGGCGGGCGATACGCTCGACGACCGTGCGCGTGACATCGGCGATCAGGGCCGCCGATGTCGGCGCCCCCACCTGGTCGGCAACGATATTCAAGGAGCTGCGCTCTTGCGCGAGCCGAAGGATGGTCTTCAGGAAGTTGTTGCCGTGATGGCCGTAAACCCAGCTCGTCCGCAGGATGAGATGGCGACCGCCGGCCACGCGGACGGCCTCTTCACCCAGCCACTTGCTTTCGCCATAGACCGATTGCGGATTGACCGTATCGCTCTCCACATACGCATTCGCTTTTGTGCCGTCGAAAACATAGTCGGTCGAATAATGCACCAGCCAGGCGCCGTTGTCGGCGGCCCAGCGCGCCAATATCCCCGGCGCCACGGCATTCACGGCCATCGCCTGCTCCGCATCGCTCTCGGCACGATCAACAGCCGTATAGGCGGCCGGATTTACGATGACGCGAGGCCTGTGCGTCTGGAGTGCCGAGAGAATGCTTGCCTCATTGGCAAGATCCATCTCGCCGCGGGTCATGGCCACCACGTCGCCCAGTGCTGCGAGCGAGCGCTGCAATTCGAACCCAACCTGTCCGTTGGCGCCCGTCACCAGAATTACGCTCACAGCTGCACCTCATATTGCTTGCCGACCCATTCGCGATAGGCGCCACTGGTGACGTTTCGCACCCAATCCTGGTTGCCGAGATACCATTCGATCGTCTTGCGAATGCCCGTCTCGAACGTCTCCTCGGGCTTCCAGCCCAGTTCGCGTTCGAGCTTGCGGGCATCGATCGCATAGCGGCGATCGTGACCTGGCCTGTCCTTCACGAAGGCGATCTGATCGCGGTAACGAGTGCCATCGGCCTTTGGCCGCAGCTCATCGAGGATGGCGCAGATGGTATGGACCACGTCCAGATTGGGCTTTTCGTTCCAGCCGCCGACATTGTAGGTCTCGCCGACCCTGCCGGCTTCCAGCACGCGACGAATGGCGCTGCAGTGATCCCTGACATAAAGCCAGTCGCGAATCTGCTGACCGTCGCCATAAATGGGAAGGTTCTTGCCCGAAAGCGCATTCAGGATCACCAGAGGGATCAGCTTTTCCGGAAAGTGATAGGGGCCGTAATTGTTGCTGCAATTCGTCGTCAGCACCGGCAGCCCATAGGTATGATGCCAGGCGCGAACGAGATGATCCGATGCAGCCTTACTGGCCGAATAGGGGCTGTTCGGCTCATAGCGATTGAGCTCGTTGAACGGCGCGTCGTCCTTGGACAGCGTACCGTAGACCTCGTCGGTCGAGACATGGAGGAAGCGGAAGGCCGGCTTCTCGTCGCCTGGCAAGCCATTCCAGTGGCCACGGACCGCTTCCAGCAGATTGAACGTGCCGACGACATTCGTCTGGATGAAATCGCCGGGTCCGTGAATGGATCGGTCGACATGGCTTTCCGCCGCAAAATTGATGACGGCGCGGGGATTGTGGGTCGCAAGCAGCGTATCGACCAGTCTGCGGTCACCGATATCGCCATGCACGAACACGTGACGATTATCGCCGTTCAATCCCCTCAGCGTATCCAGATTGCCGGCATAGGTCAGCTTGTCGAGGTTGATGACCGTTTCATCGTCCCGCCTGAGCCAGTCGAGAATAAAATTCCCGCCAATAAAGCCGACGCCTCCGGAAACCAATATCGTCATTTAATATCCATTTGTGCCGAAAATTTTGTAATAAAACTGCAGCCGAAGCCTGCAGCACGGAGAAATAAACAGCGATGGCAATGTCCCCGCCACCTGAACCCTGCTCGAGCGTATTGGAGAACGGTCGGCAGCGTGCAAAAGATGGCCAGGATCGATCCGCCGGTCTCACCGAGTTACTCTGAGGACGTTGTACGCAGAACCGTCGCCGGAGAACCCCTATGGGCTCGGGCTGGAATCAATTCCATTTGTCGGGAGACAATCATCCCTTCTTGAAATGTTCGCATAGGAATAACGACGCGGCTCTTCATGTGCCGCAGCAATTGGCTAATCAGGCTACCTTATTATCTGGCGATACCACCAAACACAATATATCATGACAAGCAATGGTTGAGAATCGCAAGTCCTTTGAGAAAAATTTTAATCGAACTTCAGCGTGATCCGGAAGCATCAACCGGCTTCGAAAACAACTAGAGCAACCCGGCTCGAGCCAAGGCTGCTAACTCTATTGATTGGAAACCGAGAATTGGCTGGGGAACCTGGACTCGAACCAAGATTAACGGAGTCAGAGTCCGTCGTTCTACCATTGAACTATTCCCCAACGGCCGCCACGTGATGAAATCGTTCGCGGCGAAGGTGGGGCCTCTATAATAGAATTCGCCGCGGATGCAAATAGTTTAACGCGGACAAATGCAAATTTTTGAAAGCGGAAGGCCGAAGTCCAGGATGGCCAGCGAATACGTGCGCTTCCGGCGGATTCTGCGAATATCACCGTCCGCGTCGCCCATAACAGCTGACCAGGGATAACCCAGCGTCTCTCAAGACCAGCATTCTCGGCCGGTTTACCAGCGCAAGATGCGTCGGCCGAGCACATAACCCACCGCGGTCACCATGGCGATCGCGATTGGATACCAGAGCAGGACGAAAAGCGGGCTGTCATCCGTGCAGTTGGATGCATAGAAGGTCGCGGCGATGCCGCTGGCGGCAAGCCCCGCGACAGCGCCGGCCAAACCCGGCCGCTCCGGCGCCCCATGACGCAATGCAAAGAGGAAGCAGGCGAGCGGGCCGATCGACAATAATGGGATGAGCGTCAGGCAAAAGCGGGCATTGTGCCCGATCATCCGTGCGCTCCAGCTGTCGGCCGGCATGACCGCCATCTCCACGGCAGCCGCCACCAGCGCCAATAGCGGCGCTGCCAGAAGCGCCCAACCCCAGACGCGCAAGGACACGCCCGGACGGCCGATACGGAAGACCACCGCGCAGGCCGTCGCGGCGAGAGCGATCGTGACAACGAATTTGAACAGGAAACGGACGGTCTCGATCGCGCTGCCCATATCGGCGCGGAAACCGATCATCGCGAAGAAAATGCCACCGCTGATCAGGATGCCCGCGATGACCGACAGAGCCAGGGCCTTGCCGATCCGCGTGCGGACCGGCGCATCCTGCGCCAAAAGATTGATGAGGTCATCGGTTTTCACTGGTCTCACTCCGGTACAAGGCCGCAAGCACCTTCAAAGCACGATGCAGTGCCACACGCACCGCACCTTCCGTCATCTGCAGCCGATCCGCCGTCTCCCGCACGCTGGTTCCCTCGACGGAAATCGAACGCACGATCGTCTTCTGCGGATCCTTCAATTGTTCCAACATACGATCGACGTCTAACCGATCCAAGGCATCCGTCTGGTCTTCCGCCTCAAGGATATCGATCACGTCATCGATCGGTACGCTCGTATGCCGTCCACGTCGCCTGAGACCGTCGATCAGCTTGTTGCGCACGATCGTCGATATCCACGGGCCGATCGGGCGCGATGCGTCCCAGGTTCCGCGCTTCAGATGGATGGTCAGCAGCACTTCCTGAACCACGTCCTCGGCCTCGCTTACCGGCGCGCCGAACTGTTCGCAACGCCGGCGCGCCATGGCGCGCAGATGCGGCGTCACTGCGGACAGAAAACGATGGTAGGCCTGCACGTCGCCGCTGATGGCGGCACGCATCCAGACTGCCCATTGCTCTTCGCGCGCCGAATGACTCACCCGACATCTCCTCTACGCAGGACCGCAGGCTTTCGTTACCGGCAACGGCCATTCTTTTTCAAGTCTTTTCGGCTTTTAGTCAAAAGCTGCCATGCGGCGGGCAGGTCGGCAAACATATAGCCGGCGCAGAATAATTCGGTGCCACTTAAAAAAATTTCGTACCGCCTGTAACATCACCCCAGGAAGCTCCGTAGACCTTGATGCAAGCCAATGACGGCTCGCACCCATCAAGGAGACAGTCCCATGAAGAACAGCCTCATCACCCTGGCCATTGCCGGTTCGATCGCCTCAGCACTTGCCTCCGTCGCAGTTCCCGCCGCAGCTGCCGACACCAAGGAAAAATGCTATGGCGTCGCCCTCAAGGGTCAAAACGATTGCGCTGCCGGCAAGCATGATTGCGCAGGCAAATCGACCATGAGCTATGATAAGATGTCCTTCAAGCTCGTTCCGACCGGCACCTGCACCTCCATGAAGACCCCGAAGGGCCACGGCACGCTGACCCCGGCTTGACCCTAACCCGGATCACCGATCCAATTACAGGATGTAAGGAGTTTGTCATGAGCAAGATTTCCGCAGTCGCCTTGGCCGCGTCGGTCGCGACGGCAATAACATTGGTCGCCGGCGTCACCACCGCCGCGGCCGCCGACGCCAAGGAAAAATGCTACGGCGTCGCCCTGAAGGGCCAGAATGATTGCGCCGCCGGTCCGGGTACGACCTGCGCCGGTACATCGAAAGTCGATTATCAGCGCAACTCGTGGAAGCTCGTTCCCGCCGGAACCTGCGAAACGATGAAGACGCCGAACGGCCATGGCACCCTGATGCAGGGTCCGGCGCCCGTCTGACCCGAGCGCGGAAACGCAGGGCGGCGCACATTCCGCGCGCGCCGCCCTCCTTCCGAGATCAAGCATATCCAAACGGAGGCTTGCAATGAAACCGTCAGAACTTCCCCGCCGCGCCGGCGTCGGCTTCAAGCCGGAACATTTCGCCGCCATAGATGCCGTAAGCCAGCCCATCGGCTTTTTCGAGGTCCATGCCGAAAACTACATGGGCGCCGGCGGTCCGCCGCACGCTCAGCTCGGCAAGCTGCGTCAGGACTATGCCCTATCCATTCATGGCGTTGGCCTTTCCATCGGCTCGATGCAGCCGCTCGATGCCGATCATCTCGCCCGCCTGAAGATCGTCTGCGACCGCTACGAACCGGAGAGCTTTTCCGAGCATCTCGCGTGGTCGAGCCACGACACGACCTTTCTCAACGATCTCCTGCCTTTGCCCTATACCGAAGCGACCCTCGCCCAGGTTTGCGCCCATATCGATGAAGTGCAGACGCTGCTCGGCCGCCAGATGCTGCTCGAGAATCCGGCTACCTATCTGCTGTTTGAGGAAAGCACGATCGAGGAAGTCGATTTTCTTTACGAAATCGCTCGCCGTACCGGCTGCGGCCTGCTGCTCGACGTCAACAACGTCTTCGTGGCCGCCACCAATCACCGGCTGGATCCGCGCGATTACCTCAAACGTTTTCCGGTACAGTGGGTGCGCGAGATACATCTGAGCGGCCATTCGGAAACCACCGACGATGCCGGCGCGCCGCTTCTGATCGACAGCCACGACACGCCGGTGAAGGATCCGGTCTGGGAACTCTACGAGGAGCTGATCACCCGCACAGGACCGATCGCCAGCCTGGTCGAGTGGGATAACGACGTCCCGGAATGGCCGGTTCTGAGGGCCGAGGCGGAGGCCGCCGGCGCCATCCTGCGGCGCGGCGCCGAACGCCGGGCGGCATGAGGAGGAGTGATGTCTCTCTCGACACAAACCGAATTCGCCGCAGCGCTTGTTGATCCCGACCGGTCCGTTCCTGAGGGCCTCGCGGCCTGGAACGGCCCCCGTCCCGAGCGACGCTTCGGCGTCTACCGCAACAATGTCGCCATCGGCCTGATCGGCGCGCTCGCCTCGCGCTTTCCGGCCGCCGAAAAGATTGTCGGCGCGGAATTCTTCGCCGCCATGGCGCATGAATTCATCCGGCAGCATCCGCCTCAATCGCCGTTGCTGCTGGCTTATGGCGACGACTTTGCCGATTTCGTCGCGATATTCGAACCCGCGCGCGAAATTCCTTACCTGCCCGATGTCATCAGACTGGAGGCTGCGCGCGGCAGGGCCTATCACGCCGCCGACGCAACACCGCTCGACGCCGCCTTGCTGGCAACGGTCGAGCCGGAAGGGCTGGCAAGTTTAAGCTTCGTGCCGCACCCCTCCGCCTCGATCATTCGCTCGGCCTTTCCGGCGGTCACCATTTGGGCGATGAACGTCGGGGAGATCGAGCTGACGGACATAGAGGATTGGAGCGGCGAGGATGCGCTCGTCGTCCGCCCGCAGATGACGGTGGAAGTACACCGCCTGCCGGTCGGTGGCGTCGCCTTTCTCGAAACGCTCGTTGCCGGCGGCGATCTGGGCAGCGCCTTCGAGACGGCTCTCGCTGAAACTGCGGACTTCGATCTTTCCGCCAACCTCGCCGGTGCGCTCGCGGCCGGCGCATTCTCAGCCATTCGCTGAACGCCAGGGAGAACCAACATGCAAGACCAGATGATGACGGCCGCCATGGCCGAACGCGAAACCGTGCCGCAAAGGCTCCACGGCGCCCTCAGGCTTCTCGACCGCATTCCGCATGATCTGATCGCACTCGTTGCGCGCCTGTCGATTGCCGCCGTCTTCTGGCAGTCCGGCCAGACCAAGGTGGAAGGCTGGCATGTGACCGATAATGCCGTCTATCTCTTCCAGACGGAATACAAGCTGCCCTTCGTCGATCCCTGGATCGCCGCCCACATCGCCGCCTTCAGCGAGCATTTCTTTCCCTTTTTGCTGGTGATCGGCCTGGCCAGCCGGCTGTCGGCGCTGGCACTGCTCGGCATGACGCTTGTCATCGAGATATTCGTCTACCCCGACGCCTGGCCGACGCACGGCACATGGGCGACCTGCTTCCTGGTGATCATCGCCGGCGGTCCGGGCCGTATCGCGCTCGACCATTTTATCGCCAAGCGGTTCGGCCGGTCGTCATAATGCCGAAACGACCAGGAGCGCCGGTTGTCGACGGACGGCGCTCCATGATCTGGACAACTCAAGGCCGCCAGCAACCTATCGCAGCACGGGTTCCCCATGGAAGCGGCGCTGCGATGGTCTCGAGACGCCGAAGCCGACTTCCATCATCAAACGCGGCTTCTGCGTGGGGACGGTGCCCATGTGAAAACCGAAGGGATCCTCGACAAAGCCGGAGCCGGCCTTTCCCGTCAGCGTGACAGCGCTCTCTTCTCCATAATAATCGAGCACTTCATCCGCGGGATGACCGACCAGCAGCGTCAGCTGATGTTTCATGCTGCGACGCCTGTGGCTGCCTTTGACGAAGACGTGCGGACCGGTGCCTTCATCCACGTCGACCAGGTTGAAGAAGAACTTCAGCATGCGCCAATCGTCGAGATCGAAATGATATTTGTCGAGCGAAGCCATGCTTCTGTCCACTTCCGAAGCCTGCGTCGGAAAGCTCCACCAGATTCGCGTGGTAATCACCTTCGCCTGCCCGCCAAGATATTGCCGGGCGACGTCGATCAGCAGCGGATCGCGTTGAACCGCGAGGACCGCATCGCAATCGAGCGAACGCTCGAAGAAATGCCCGCTGAGGATCGGACGTCCGAAACGGGCTTCCGCCTCCGTGTGTTCGCCCGCGACGAATTCGAGCTTCCTGTTGAAATTGCCGAAGCAACGGGTGGTCTGGGCGAATTCTGTGATCTCGCGATGAATGTGCTCCGGCAGCATCAGGCCGGAATGAAGCCCATCGGTTCGCAACGCATTGACGACAGCGCTGCGCTCCACCCCGGCGAACATGGAAGCGCCGGAAACGGGAAGCGTGACGGCTTGCCTGGTGGCGAACCAATGCATGCGCCGAAACGGCAATGTTCGCGCCAGCAGGAACATGGGCAACCAGGCTGGATTTTCCCGAAGATCGGTCAGGTAGGTGGGTATCCTAACAGCCATTCGCTTGAAGCGACCGCCTTGCCGGGCGATGGACTCCAAGTCTTTTGCCTGGGGATTGTGCATAGCTATCCTTTCCGCACATGTGCAAAAGCCACGCAACAGGCCCAACATCCTGTTGATGTAATTCTTTGAACATAAACATTTATTCGCTACAGCGGGGGTCTCTGCTGCACTGCGGCAAATAGAAGCCGACGGACCCCGGTCAAGGGGGCGGAAATTCACAATCTTGATTTAAATGGTAGAATTTTCCGCATTGACACGCTGAGATTTCGCAAACATTTGCGAAAGCGCACGGAATGGTTGTTTCTCGCGCCCTCCGGTCCGAAAGCAGCGGAGGTCGATGCATGGACGAGACATTTCATTTGCCGTTGCTTAGGACAATAGCGCTATTAAACACTTAGCAAGCGCACACTGAGCGCAGGATTGAGACCAGGCGGCAACACGGTTTGATGGCTGTTCCGATTTTAACAGTCTTCTAACAGTCACAATCCTGTTCGCATTATTGGCTAAACGAGCGGAAAACGTGAAAGAGGGCCCCCGTATATGACAGAAACGAAGACCGTTGACCCGGCGGACGGGATAGTCGACTTCGATGCCGGCGAAGGCGAAGCCGCAACCGTGGTGGAGATGGACGACTATACCAAAAGCCTCGCCCAGGCGAAGGCCAAGTCCGTCAAGCTCGTCGATGCCATCACCGGCCAGCCGCTGAAGAAGAAGGACGCCGTGCACGTCGATGACCTCCGCCCCTCGCTGGCGGATTTCATGCGGTTGAAACATCCCGCACTTCGCGCCGACGACTATATCAGCCGCAAGGCGATGGACGACTATCGCGCCCAGTATATCGCCGAGCTTTTGACTGACGAGCGCGGCGAGCTTTCGAACCTCGAGGACGAGGTCGTCGAAAGCCTGAAGACGCACGATACGCTGGCCGAAAACATCGAAGAGGATTACGAGGATCACCGCTCCATCGGCGACCGCATGGCCGACATCGTCGCGTCCTTCGGTGGCAGCTGGACCTTCATCATTTCCTTCTGTTTTTTCCTGGCCGTGTGGATGGGCATCAATGCCCTCATGGGCGAAAACAAGGCCTTCGATGCCTATCCGTTCATTCTGCTGAACCTCATTCTTTCGACGATCGCTGCATTGCAGGCTCCGATCATCATGATGAGCCAGCGCCGACAGGAAGCAAAGGACCGGCTGCGCGCGCTCAACGACTACAAGGTCAACCTGAAAGCCGAACTCGAAATCCGCCACCTGCATGAAAAGGTCGACCATCTCCTCAATCGCCAATGGGAGCGGCTCACCGAAATCCAGCAGATCCAGATTGAGATGATGCTGGAACAGGCCAAGGCCGCGACGCGCGCCATGAAGGCCAACAAGGCAGTGAAAGCCAAGACCAGTGCACTGAAGAGCCTCTTCGGCAAGGTCAAGGATCCCGAGCCGGACGATTCGCTGAACTGACGCGACGAAGACCGAAGCGACCATGGCCCTGCCCTCGGCCATGGTTGTGCCGGATAGCCGGCTATTCTCCAAAGTCGGTTCCTGCGGATCTCTATCCCGCAAGATAGTCAACCCAAGCGCGGAACGCGTCACGCCTCCGCTTTGAACGTGCGGCCGAGATCCGGCCCGACGCCGAAATAGTGCCTGAACACGTAGAGAAGCGGGCTCCATCTCGTCGTATCAATATGATTGCTGCCCGGTATGACGACGCCCCTCTGTGCATGAACACGGATCACCTTCGCCTCGATGATCCGGAAAGCCTCGGGCCGGTCCGAGGGCCATTCGCCACCGGGTTCGTGCGACGCCATGATCTCGGCCTCGAATTGAATCGGGCACTCCGCTATGCGCAGCGGCCGGACAAGATCGGCAAACTGAGGGGTAAAGCCGGCGACATCGAACTTGTCGGATTCGAACCGGTATCCGATTTTCTCCTTGTGGGGAGGAACGGGATTGCGACCCGTCGTCGGAGCGATCGCCTCGATCTTCTGCCACAGATCCGGAGAGGGAAAATTCAACACCAGTTGCCGCTCGCGCATGGCGTTTTCCCCACCCTTGCTTGTCGATGTCAGGCCCAGAACGATGCGATCGAAGAGCGCCCAGGCCGACGACATGGGTGAGATATTCGTGGTGCCATCGGGATTGAGACTGGTAACCAGCACGACAGGCGTGCCGACATAGAGCACGCTGGGCTTGATGACGATATGCTCGCGATCGCTCTCCACGGACTTGGATAAGGCTGCGTTCATCAACATTGCAAACTCTCCTTTGAGAGCCGCAGTGTAGCCGAAGAGAAGCATGAATAGTTCGGTCGTGGCCGAACTATGGACATCAGAGAACAGATCGGCCGATGCGGGCGGCGGCAAACATTGCCGGGCCTTCCTCGCGCTTTTGCGTCGATGCGGTCTGACCGCCGCGTAGATCGAGGCGCTATTGCCGGCTAGCCATTTGCCGGCTTAGTTCTGTGTCTTTTACGTTCGAGCGAGACTGGGCGGTGGAAGCACCATGGTATCCTCCACGCTGAGCATGCGCCCGTCTTGCGCGCGCAGTTCCAGTCGTCGCACCGGCAGGCCAGTCTGCTTGTCGACCAGCATCACATGCGGCTCTTCCCGCTCGAAGAAGAATTCCTCTCCCCATTGGCGAAGCGCGACGAGAAGCGGAAACAGGCCGCGCCCCTTCTCGGTCAGCACATATTCCTGATAGGGACTGCCATCCGATGCCGGCACAGTCTCCATGATGCCGTGCGCGACGAGATTGCGCAGCCGGGCCGAAAGAATGTTCTTCGCGAGCCCCAGGCTCTTTTGGAATTCGCCGAAACGGCGCAGGCCGTCGAAGGCATCGCGGATGATCAGCAGCGACCACCAGTCGCCGATCGCATCCAATGGCCGGGCAATTCCGCACATGGAATCCCTGTGACTTACTCTTTTAGCCATCGCGACCTGCCTGCGCTCCATTCCTGCATTCTGGTGATACCGCGCTGTAGGCATGCACAAGTGCCGCCACTACGCCTCACCAATATATCGGTTGCAAACTAAAACCACAAGCGGTACGAAATAGTGGTTTCAAACTAAAACCACATTAGGAGAGCAACCGTGATTCCTTCCGATGCGACTTTCGCCGGCACATTCCCCTTCGCACCCCATTTCACCGATGCACCAGGTTTCCGCATGCATTACGTCGATGAAGGACCGCACGACGGCGAGGTCATCCTCTGCCTTCATGGCGAGCCGACCTGGGGCTATCTCTTCCGTCACCTCATTCCGGCTTTGAGTGAGACGCATCGCGTGGTCGTCCCCGACCACATGGGTTTCGGCAAGAGCGAGACGCCAGCCGACCGTAGCTATTGGCTGCAGGACCATATCGATAATCTCGAGGCCTTCGTGCTTGCGCTCGGCCTCACCGATATCACCCTCGTCATGCATGATTTCGGCGGCCCTGTCGGCATGGGCCTCGCCGCCCGTCATCCGGACCGTATCCGCCGCATCATCTCGGCCAACGGACCGACGCCATTCGGCCAGGCGGATATTCTCGATCGTCTCACAGCAAATGCGGGCGTATCACCATGGTTCCAGTGGATCTCCGGCGCGCATGCAAACGGCACGCTGGAGCCCGTGCTGCAGCATCTCGGCTTCAATATCCTGAGCACCCTCAAACTCAACGGCTTCGAGAACAACACAATTATCACCAACACATGGATTGCCGCCTATGGCGCCCCGTTCGCAAGCCCGGCTGATTGTCTGGGTGCGCTTGGCTGGGCGAAGGGCTTCGCAACAGGCACCCATAGGTTCGAAACGCCCGCCCTCGCGGCCGACCGCGCCATCCGCGGCAAGCCTGCTCTTGCAATATGGGGAGAAGCAGACATCACCCTCCACGCAGACCATTTCCTGCCGCTCTTCTCCGCGATTTTCCCCAAGGCCCCCGTCAGGCGCCTCGCGGGCATCGGGCATTATTGCTTCGAGGATGCCCCGGATGTGGTTGCGGGCTTCATCTCGGACTTCGTTCGTCAGACCTGAGCGCCATTCGAGATAAAATCCGAAACGAAGGAACGAGAGAGCCTTCCCGCTCCTGATGCTCGCGGGGTTATCCGCGCCCAAATCTCAAGGAATACCGAGACGGATCTTCCCGAGCGCCACGCCGGAAGACGCGGATTCCGGGGCCTGACCAATTGACATTCGCTGCCGTTATGACACCGTTTCGGCTTGTTGCTGAAACACCGTTTTGAGGCAAAATGACAAAACGATCGCAAGCAGTTATCACCACGGCCGAAGAGCGCCCGCGCGACGGATGGGACGACCCGGTCCATGGCCGCATATCCTGGCACACGCTGCTGAGCAGCGACATCACCCCCACCGACAGCTTGAGTGCCGGCATTGCGGAACTTGTCCCCGGCGGCGAGCTCAAGCCGCACCGGCACGACCCGTCGGAGATCTATTTCGTCTTCGAGGGAACCGGCATCGTACGGATCGACGGGCAGGAAACCACGGTCAAGCCCGGCACGACAGTCTTCATTCCCGGCAACGCCGAACACGGCATCCGCAACGAATCAGGCGCAAACCTGAAGTTTTTCTACGTCTTCCCGACCGGCTCTTTTGCGGACGTGGTCTATCGTTTTCCGGAAAACTGACGAATCTCAAGACCGTTTTTATCTAGCAAGCGATCTGGGAAACATGGGCAACCAAGGCCCAATATGGCGGAGAGGGTGGGATTTGAACCCACGATGCCCTTGCAGGCATGCCGCATTTCGAGTGCGGTGCATTCGACCACTCTGCCACCTCTCCGGTTATGCTGGTCGGCGCGTTTGAGCGCGGGCGTTCTCATAGCGAGAGACGGGGGGGATGGCAAGGGCGAATATGAAAGCTTTTCATCCTTTTGCCTTGACAGATCAGGGGGGCTTATATATCCCGTGCGACGCAATAGGTGTGGATAAGTCCGCGCCTTGCCGCCTTGCTTTGCGCAAGGTTTCACCGGCAGATCTTCTTGAGGGCCTCAAGCCTTTGGAATCCCTGCTAAGTTTCGACTGATAAAAAGACGGCCGCTTGTCCTTGTTGGCAAGAGAGCCGGAACGAACATGAAAGGATAAAAAATGTTCGCAGTCATCAAGACCGGCGGTAAGCAGTACCGTGTGGCAGCCGACGACGTGCTGACCATCGAGAAGCTGGAAGTCACCGCCGGCGACATCGTAGAATTCACCGAAGTCCTCGTTATCGGCGAAGGCGCCGACGCTGCGATTGGTGCTCCCTTCGTCAAGGGCGCTTCCGTCAAGGCCGAAGTGGTCGAGCACAACCGCGGCAAGAAGGTCATCGCCTTCAAGAAGCGCCGTCGTCAGAACTCGAAGCGTTCGCGCGGCCATCGCCAGCATCACACGGTCGTCCGCATCACGGACATCGTGGCTGCCAAGTAAGTAACGGGATCAGGGTTTAAAGGAGAACTCCAATGGCACACAAAAAAGCTGGCGGTTCGTCGCGCAACGGTCGCGATTCCGAATCCAAGCGCCTTGGCGTGAAGAAGTTCGGCGGCGAGAACGTCATCGCAGGCAACATTATCGTGCGTCAGCGCGGCACGCAGTGGCATCCGGGCACCAACGTTGGTCTCGGCAAGGATCACACGATTTTTGCGCTTACCGCGGGCAACGTGAACTACCGTACGAAGGCCAATGGCCGCGTGTACGTGTCTGTAATGCCGAAAGCGGAAGCAGCGGAATAGCCGGAAGCGCTTTAAAACAGCCGGCGTCTCATCGACCCGGCTGACCGCATCAGGTTCAGTTCAGAAAAAAGGGGAGATGGGGCGCCATCTCCCCTTTTTCTTTACCCTCAACCAAGGAGGACTGAACCATGCAAGGCGAATTGTTAAGGGAAGACCAATCAAGGTCTCCCGAAGAGCGGCTGAGGCCGGAGCGGTTAAGGACCGATTGCCCTGTCTTACTGTCGGAAAGGCTCGTTCTGCGCGCGCCCCACGAAGAAGACATCGACGCCCTTGCCCATCTCGCCAACAACGCCAATGTCGCCACTATGGTATCGCGCATGCCGCACCCGTATACGACCAATGATGCCGCCGATTTCGTGCGACGCACGAAGCTTGGCGAGATTGGCAAGTGCGTCTATGCGATTACCAAAGCCGATAACGGCGCCTTTCTCGGATGCTGCGGCGTCGAGCCGACCGCCGATCCACGCACCGTCGAGATCGGCTACTGGCTGGGCGAACCGCACTGGAACCAGGGCTATACGACGGAAGCCGCCCATGCCCTGATCGACATGGTCTTCCGCACGCGCGAAAACGTCGGCCAGATCGACGCCCGTTGCCGGGTCATGAACGTCGCCTCGAGACGGGTCGTGCAGAAGTGCGGCTTCCAGTTCCAGGGGTCCGGCCTTGCCGCTTCCCTGGCGCTCGGCAGCACCGTGCCGGTCGAATGGTACAGGCTCGACCGGAAGACCTGGATATCGTTGCGTAGCTGGGGAGGTCTGAGATGAACGCGCTCGCTCTCAACCGCCGCAATGACAGGATCCTGATGCCAGGCCCGTCGCCGGTCATCCAGACCGGACGGCTGACGTTGCGCCCGCACCGGCTCAGCGATGCGGACGCGATTGCGGAATCGCTTTCCGATTTCGCCGTCACTCGCATGCTGGCCCGCGTGCCCGCGCCCTATGACCGGCAGGATGCGCTGGACTGGCTGGTCCAGCACACTTCCGGCCTGGGTATCGATTGGCAACTGGCCATCACCGAGGGGGACGATGCCCATATCGGCTGCGTCGCCGTCGAGCTCCGGCACGGCCGGTGGCATCTCGGCTACTGGCTGAACCGCTACTACTGGCGGCGCGGCATCATGACCGAGGCGGTGAAGGCTGCCTTGGAACGCTTTGCCCGCCGCATGCCCGAGGTCGCCGTCCATTCCGGCGCCTTCGCCGATAATCCGGCATCCTTGAAGCTGCAGCAGAAGCTCGGCTTCGAGATCACCGGATGCTCGGAGATCTACAGCTTTGCCCGCAACACCATGGTTCCGCATATCGAAACCGTGCTGAAGCCGGGCGCGCTGCGGCTCTCGCAGGCGGCGTGAAGCCCTGAAAACCAGCTATCGCCGGCCCGGCCGGCGATAGCGCCACACCAATCGCGCTGTTCTTCATGTTATGACAGGTCGACCGCACGATATTCTTTGACCTCAGCCCGAAGCGCCTATATCGAAGGCGACATGACGGGTAAATGGCCGCTCGATGCGTCCTTATGGATGCGCAAAAGGCGGCTGAAATCGATTAAAGAGCGCATAGGCTTTTCTAAATCCCATTCGATCCGAAGGGATATGCGCCGACACCGGGTGACGGACGTAAGATGAAATTTCTCGATGAAGCAAAAGTCTATATTCGCTCAGGCGACGGCGGTGCGGGCAGCGTCTCGTTCCGGCGCGAGAAGTTCATCGAGTTCGGCGGACCAGATGGCGGCGATGGCGGCCGAGGCGGCGACGTCTGGGTCGAGGCGGTCAACGGCCTCAACACGCTGATCGACTTCCGCTATCAGCAGCATTTCAAGGCGACGATCGGCACGCATGGCATGGGCCGGAACCGCGCCGGCGCCAAGGGCGAAGACGTAACGCTGAAGGTGCCTGTGGGAACGCAGATCTTCGAAGAAGACGGGGAAACCCTGATCTGCGACATCACGCAGGAGGGCCAACGCTTTCGCCTGGCGCCAGGCGGAAATGGCGGCTTCGGCAACGCCTATTTCAAATCCTCGACCAACCAGGCGCCGGATTGGGCCAATCCTGGTCTGCCGGGCGAAGAAAAGACCATCTGGCTGCGGCTGAAGCTGATTGCCGATGCCGGCCTCGTCGGTCTGCCGAATGCAGGCAAATCGACTTTTCTCGCCTCTGTCAGCCGTGCACGGCCGAAGATAGCCAACTATCCATTCACGACGCTGCATCCCAATCTCGGCGTCGCCACCATCGATGGCCAGGAATTCGTGCTGGCCGACATTCCCGGCTTGATCGAAGGCGCGCATGAAGGCGTCGGCATCGGCGACCGCTTTCTCGGCCATGTCGAGCGCACGCGCGTGCTGCTGCATCTCGTCTCCGCCCAGGAAGAGAAGGTCGGCAAGGCCTACAAGACGGTCAAGCACGAGCTTGAAGCTTACGGCAACAACATAACCGACAAACCTGAAATCGTCGCGCTATCGCAGATCGATGTGGTGGACGAGGAAACGCTGAAGAAGAAAACGCGCGAGCTGGCACGAGCCTGCGGCAAGACGCCCTTCCAGATCTCCGCCATCACCGGCCGCGGCATGACCGAAGTGCTGCGCGCGCTGCGCGACGTCATCGTCGAAGCCAATACGGGTGAGGCCGACAGGCCGGCAAAAACGCATAAGATACGCCATCGCGACCTGCAGAGTTCCGACGATGTGGACGAGGATCAGCAGGGATGACCGCCCGCAAGCCGCTCGACCGCTATCGCCGGATCGTCATCAAGATTGGCTCGGCTCTTCTCGTCGATCGCAAGACCGGCCTGAAGAAATCCTGGCTCGACGGCATGTGTGCCGACATCGCCGCCCTGAAAGCCAAGGGCATCGACGTCCTCGTCGTCTCATCCGGCGCCATCGCGCTCGGCCGTTCAGTGCTCGACCTGCCCTCCGGCGCCCTGAAGCTGGAAGAAAGCCAGGCCGCCGCAGCCGTCGGACAGATTTCGCTCGCCCGCGCCTGGTCCGAAAGCCTGTCGCATGACAATATCGTCGCCGGCCAGATCCTGCTGACGCTCGGCGACACGGAAGAGCGCCGCCGCTATCTGAACGCCCGCGCCACGATCAACCAGCTGCTGAAGATCGGCGCCGTGCCGATCATCAACGAGAACGACACGGTCGCGACCAGCGAAATCCGCTATGGCGACAATGATCGTCTCGCCGCCCGGGTCGCCACCATGACCGGCGCCGACCTTCTGGTGCTACTGTCAGACATTGACGGGCTCTATACCGCCCCGCCGCATCTCGATCCGCAGGCACAATTCCTCGATACGATTGCCGAGATCACGCCTGATATCGAGGCCATGGCCGGCGGCGCCGCATCCGAATTGTCGCGCGGCGGCATGCGCACCAAGATCGATGCCGGCAAGATCGCCACCGGCGCCGGCTGCGCCATGATCATCGCCTCCGGCAAGACCGATCACCCATTGAATGCCATTGAGAACGGCGCTCGCTCGTCCTGGTTTGCACCTTCGGGCACGCCCGTCACCGCCCGCAAGACCTGGATCGCCGGACAGCTGCAGCCGGCTGGCGAGCTGCATGTCGACGAGGGCGCGGTGACCGCGCTCGGCGCCGGCAAGAGCCTGCTGCCCGCCGGCGTGCGCAAGGTCGCCGGCCATTTCGGCCGCGGCGATACCGTGGCCGTGATCGGCCCTTCGGGCCGCGAAATCGCCCGGGGCCTCGCCGGCTACGACGCCGAGGAGGCGCGCCAGATCACCGGCCGCAAGTCGGCGGAGATCGAGGCTATCCTCGGCTATGCCGGCCGCGCCGCCATGGTGCACCGCGACGACCTCGTCATGACCGCGTCCGTCAAGACGAAGGCCGAGAAGTTGAAGAAGGATGAAGCCCATGCTTGATACTGTCGCACAAAGCCCCGACATCGAAGCGCTGATGAACGATATCGGCCGCAAGGCCCGGGCTGCGTCGCGACCGTTGGCTTTCGCCTCGACAGAGAGCAAGAACAAAGCGTTGAGCGCCATGGCAGACGCCATTCTGGCCGGCAAGGATCATATCCTTGCCGAGAACGCCAAGGATTTGAAGGATGTCGAGGGTACGGATATGCTCGCCTCCTTCGTCGATCGCCTGACGCTGAACGACAAGCGCGTCGCCGAGATGGCCGAGGGCATTCGCGCCATCGCCGCTTTGCCGGATCCGGTGGGCGAGGTCATCGCCGCCTGGGACCGTCCGAACGGGCTGAAGATCGAGCGCGTCCGCACCCCGCTCGGCGTCATCGGCGTCATCTTCGAAAGCCGGCCGAACGTAACAGCCGATGCCGGCGCGCTCTGCCTCAAGGCAGGCAATGCCGTGATCCTGCGCTGCGGCAGCGATTCGCGCCGTTCGTCGCAGGCGATCCACGACTGCCTGGTTGAAGGGTTGAAGGTCGCAGGCCTGCCGGAACATGCCATCCAGCTCGTGCCGGTCAGCGACCGCGCCGCCGTCGGCGCCATGCTGCGGGGCCTCGAAGGCAATATCGACGTCATCGTGCCGCGCGGCGGCAAGAGCCTGGTCGCGCGCGTGCAGACAGAGGCGCGCGTGCCGGTCTTTGCCCATCTCGAAGGCCTTTGCCACATCTATATCGATGCTTCGGCCGATCTCGACATGGCGAAATTGATTGTCGTCAACGCCAAGATGCGGCGCACCGGCATCTGCGGCGCGGCCGAAACGCTGCTGGTCGATTCGAAGGTCGCCTCTACCCATCTGAAGCCGCTGCTCGACGGGCTTACCGAAGCAGGCTGCGAAATTCGCGGCTCCGCCGAGGTGCTGCAGCTCGTGCCCGACCTGAAAGCGGCAACCGAGGAAGACTGGACGACGGAATATCTGGCGGCGATCATCTCCGTTGCGCTCGTCGACGGCATTTCCGGCGCCATTGCCCATATCGGCAAATATTCGTCCAACCATACCGAAGCCGTCATTGCCGAAGATCCTGATGTCGTCGAGCGCTTCTTCACCGAGATCGATTCGGCGATCCTTTTGCACAATGCCTCGACGCAATTCGCCGATGGCGGCGAATTCGGCATGGGCGCCGAAATCGGCATCGCCACGGGAAAGATGCATGCCCGCGGGCCGGTCGGCGTCGAACAGCTCACATCCTTTAAATACCGCGTGCGCGGCACCGGACAGATACGGCCCTGACGTGCTGAGAGAAGAGATCGATCAACGCTATCTGCGCATGCCCCATGCCGAGCGCGGCATGGTGGTCGGTCTTTTCGGCGGCTCGTTCAACCCGCCGCACCGCGGCCACGCGCTTGTGGCCGAGATCGCCATTCGCCGGCTCGGCCTCGATCAGCTCTGGTGGATGGTGACACCGGGCAACCCACTGAAGAATCACAATCATCTTGCGCCGCTTGCCGAACGTATCGCGCTCAGCGAAATGGTTGCCCGCGATCCGCGCATCAAGGTGACGGCATTCGAGCAGGCGCTCGGCATGAACTACACGGCCGATACCCTGGCTCACGTGAAAGCCCGCAACAGCCGGGTGCATTTCATCTGGATCATGGGCGCCGACAGCCTCAATACGTTCCATCGCTGGCAGAAATGGGAGGAGATCGCCCGCACCTTCCCGATCGCCGTCATCGACCGGCCGGGATCGACGCTGTCCTACCTCTCCGCCAAGATGGCAAAGACGTTTCACTACGCCCGCGTCGACGAGGATGATGCCCGGGTGCTTTGGAAAAAGCGTGCTCCAGCCTGGACCTTCATCCACGGACCGCGTTCGGCGCTCAGCTCGACAGCCCTGCGCGCGGCACAATAATTCACTGAATTTTCAGGAAGACCCCAAAAAGTGAAAAGCCCGACGGGGGAGGAGGATCCGTCGGGCTTTCAAACCTGATCAGCAACTGGGAGGAGGATAGTTACTGATCCATATCGAAAGGCATTGGGAGGAGGAGA
Source organism: Martinezella lusitana (assembly GCF_016901135.1). Taxonomy (GTDB): domain Bacteria; phylum Pseudomonadota; class Alphaproteobacteria; order Rhizobiales; family Rhizobiaceae; genus Rhizobium; species Rhizobium lusitanum_D. The sequence continues at coordinate 71,845 of NZ_JAFEVL010000066.1, forward strand.
TTGCCGTTTCGATGATTCAGTTTTAGCAGATTTTGCCGATTGATAAATGGACGATTGCGCATTGCAGCAATGCACTAATCGCATAACTCTGAAAACTTCCTGCCCAAAAAACGCTTCTTTTTCAAATTGTCTGATTTTTTAACGTCACCCCAGCTCCAGAAGCGGGAGCGGAAAAGCGTCAGAACCCACGGTTCGTAACGTTACGTCTTGTTTCGTGAGCGTTCGCCAAACCACTGGGCGAATCCAGTCATGCGTTTTTGACGTAGCAAAATTCCCTCATATGCGCCTTTGGAAAGAAAACCCATAAAATTCGTGGGGTTACGTAGCAACAATGCGATATATTTTTCGAGATACATCCCTAGCCAAGCTTCGCGTGTCGTTATATCTCTCAAAACATGTCGACATCTTTGGGGAGAAATAAGATGGCCACCAGCCGACGCCGATGGATCAAACTTGCAACCGCCGCCCTTTCCGCCGCGTGGCTCGGCCTCTCGGTCAATCCAACGCCGGCACTCGCCGCCGACAAGATCGTGGTTTTTGCTGCCGCCAGCATGAAAAACGCGCTCGACAATGCCGATGCCGCCTTCACCAAGGAGACGGGCAAGGAAGTTACCGTTTCCTACGCCGCGAGCGGGCCGCTCGCCAAGCAGCTTGAAAACGGCGCCCCCGCCGATGTCTTCATTTCCGCCGACACCAACTGGATGGACTATGTCGCGGGCAAGAAATTGATCAAGGACGACAGCCGCACCAACCTCCTCGGCAATAAGCTCGTTCTCGTCGCCGCCAAGGAAAAGGCCAAGCCGGTCGAGATCAAGCATGGCCTAGATCTGGCCGGCCTTCTCGGCGACGGTCGCCTGGCGATCGGCCAGCCGGAATCGGTGCCGGCCGGCAAATACGGCAAGGCAGCGCTTGAAAAGCTCGGCGTCTGGGCTTCGGTTGAAAAGAAGGTCGCCGGCGCTGAAAGCGTGCGTGCGGCACTCGCTCTGGTTTCGCGCGGCGAGGCACCCTACGGCATCGTCTATCAGACCGACGTTTCAGCCGATCCGGGCGTTGCCGTCGTCGGCACCTTCCCGGCAGACAGCCACCCGCCGATCGTCTATCCGATCGCAATTACCAGCAACAGCACCAATCCGGATGTGCAAGCCTATTTCGACTATCTGAAATCGGCTAAGGCTGTTCCGTTCTTCGAGCACGAGGGCTTCACGATCCTGAAGCGGTGAGCATTCACACCGCATATCAGGCATTAGGAGTTCAATGATCCAGGCTCGCCGACCCATGGCGGGCTTGAGATGTTTTAAGGGGCGGGATTTGGACGCATTGGGTTTGAGCAGCGATGAATGGACGGCCATCGAGCTGAGCCTGCGCGTTTCCATTGTCGCCATGCTGGTCAGCCTGCCCCTCGGCATCGCAGCCGCGTATCTGCTCGCACGCGGCAGGTTCTGGGGCAAATCGATCCTGAACGGCATTATCCACATGCCGCTGATCCTGCCGCCTGTTGTGACCGGCTTCATCCTTCTCATCCTCTTCGGTCGCAAGGGGCCGATCGGCTCGCTACTCGAGCAATATCTCGGCATCGTCTTCTCGTTCCGCTGGACGGGCGCCGCACTCGCCTGCGGCGTCATGGGCTTTCCGCTGATGGTCAGAAGCATCCGCCTGTCGATCGAAGCCGTCGACCGCAAGCTCGAGGAGGCGGCCGGCACCTTGGGCGCCAACCCCATATGGACGTTCCTGACCGTGACCCTGCCGCTGATCCTGCCCGGCATCATCGCCGGCATGATCCTGTCCTTCGCCAAGGCCATGGGCGAGTTCGGCGCCACCATCACCTTCGTCTCCAATATTCCAGGCGAGACGCAGACCCTGTCTTCGGCCATCTATACCTTCACCCAGGTGCCGGGCGGCGATGCCGGTGCAATGCGGCTGACGATCGTCGCCATCGTCATTTCCATGGCCGCCTTGCTCGCCTCGGAATTCCTCGCCTATCTCGCCGGCAGGAGGGTGGATTTCGAATGACGCTCTCTGTCGACATCCGCCATCGCCTGGGCACTTTCTCGCTTGAAGCCGCGTTCACCTCCGACGGCGGCGTGACAGCCCTTTTCGGCCGTTCCGGCTCGGGCAAGACCTCGATCATCCGCATCATCGCCGGCCTCATCCGGCCCGATCATGGCCGCGTCAGCCTTGACGACAGCGTCCTTGCCGATACCGACAGGCAGGTGTTCGTTCCGCGCCACCGCCGCCGCTTCGGCTATGTCTTTCAGGAGGCGCGCCTGTTCCCGCATCTGTCCGTGCGGCAGAACCTCAACTACGGCCGCTGGTTCGCGCCTAAGAACGAGCGCAGCGAAAGCTTTGACGGGGTGGTCGATCTCCTCGGCATCGCCGCGCTGCTCGATCGCAGGCCGACCAAGCTCTCCGGCGGCGAGAAACAGCGCGTCGCGATCGGCCGCGCACTCCTCTCTTCGCCACGGTTGCTATTGATGGACGAACCGCTGGCCGCACTCGATGAAGCGCGAAAGGCGGAAATCCTTCCCTATCTCGAACGACTGCGCGACGAGACGAAGATACCGATCATCTATGTCAGCCACTCTATCGCCGAGGTGGCGCGGCTGGCCAACCGCGTCGTCGTCATGCGCGACGGCAAGGTGGAGACGATCGGCCCCGCCCTCGATATCTTCAGCCAGCTTTCCGGCCCGCTGGCGATCGACCGGCGCGAAGCCGGCGTGCTGCTAGAAGGCTGCGTCGAGCATATAGAGGATCGGCATCGCCTGACCGTCGTCGCCCTGAAGGCGGCGAAGCTCTTCGTACCCGGCCAGGCGGCCGCTATCGGCAAGACGGTGCGTGTCCATATCCCCGCTCGCGATGTCATGCTGGCGACAGCCAGGCCCGAAGGCCTCAGCGCACTGAATATTCTCGAAGGCGAGGTGCGCGATATCGGCGCGGCAGCCGATGGAACCGTGGAGGTGAAGGTCGATTGCGGCGGCGATATCGTGCTTGCCCGCATCACGCAGTTCTCGGCCGAGCGGCTAGGTCTGCGGATCGGCCTGCCGGTCCATGCGGTCATCAAGACCGTGGCGCTTGAGCAATAGGGATTGATCAAGACTTCTCGGACGAAGCCTCCGCCTGACTGCGATTGGCTTCGAGCCACTGTAGATCGGCGGCTATCGCCGCGCGCAGGGTCGTTTCCATGCCGCGAAAGCGCTGCAACAATTCTTCGCCGAACGGAGTAAGGGCAGCACCGCCGCCCTTCTGGCCACCGCGCTGCGATTCGACGACCGGCTCCCGGAACATATGGTTCAATTCGCTGATGAGCAGCCAGGCCCGGCGATAGGACATATCCATGGCGCGGCCGGCGGCCGAAATCGAGCCGGTTTCCCGAATATGCTCGAGAAGTTCCATCTTGCCGCGCCCGAGCCGATCCTGCCCAGAAAAACTGATGCGGAGAATAGGCTTCAACGATGGCTGCGGAGTGTCGGTCATGGCATCTGGGCGTTGTGGTCTGCCTTCGTGTATACGCGGCCTTCGCGCGCCTGTACATGGCGGCTGGAATGGACAAGCGACGGCACGGGCCTATCTGATCTTCAGCTCCATGACGCATCGATGCCGACAATATCGGCAACGAAAAACTGCGTTTTGCATACGGATTGGAAAAACGATGTCAGCCTATATCATCTCCGATGTCACCGCCAAGGATGCCGACGCCTTTCAGACCTACCGGACCCGCGCCGCTGCCTCCATAGCCCAATATGGAGGCCGTTATCTGGTCCGTGGCGGCCCGATCGAACAGCTGGAAGGAAACTGGACGCCGCGAGCGATCATCGTCGTGGAGTTTCCGGACATCGAACGGGCGAGAACTTGGTATCGTTCTCCGGAATACGCGTTTGCTCTCGAAGTTCGCGATCAGGCTCTGAGCCGAAACCTCATTCTTGTCGACGGAATAGGCCAGGAAGGCTGACGACGCAGCCGCCAAAGTGATCATTTGCCCATATATGGTGCGAATGCACGGGGTTTTGATACAAATCCTTGTCTTTGCAGCCGATAGATGACCGCCTGCGTCTTGAAACCTTAATGCTTTGATGCCTATCTTTGTAGCGTGATCGACTCAGATCGCGTATGAGCATGTTCTGTTACTCAAGGAAGGAAGAGCACTGACAACAGTACACGCCAAGGGGAGAACGCCTGTCGTTATCCCGAAGAGCTCGGAACGTGGCGCCGATGCCGCTGCCCGCGCCCTGCAAGCCGTCCTCGCAAGCCTCGAGGACTCCAAGGCCGAAAATATCGTTACCATCGACATTGCTGGCAAATCCGCGCTTGGAGACCATATGGTCGTCGTCTCCGGTCGCTCGAGCCGCCATGTCCTGGCGATTGCCGACCATGTCATGACCGACCTCAAGGACGAGGGCTTCGGCAATGCCCGCGTCGAAGGTCTGGATGGCGGCGACTGGGTGTTGATCGACACCGGCGACATCATCATTCACGTCTTCCGTCCCGAGATTCGCGAGTTCTACAACATCGAGAAGATGTGGGCCGCGCCTGACCTCGACGAAGGCACGCTGCACTAGCCGATCCAAGGGCGCTGTTCCCGGCCCCGGTTGGCAGCTTCGTATCGCCGGACATGACTGTCCGGCAAGAGTTTGGTTTTGTGCCGCCATCATGGCGGTAGGCTTGGGAGCGGGAATGCGGATAGGTCTTTTTGCCGTGGGACGGTTGAAAACCGGCCCTGAAAAGGATCTTGCGGCTCGCTATCTCGATCGTTTCGCCAAGGCCGGGCCGGCAATCGGCCTGGAGCTGGCGCGCATGACCGAGGTCGCCGAAAGCCGTGCCTCCAATGGCGAGACCCGCAAGCGCGAGGAGGCGGCTCTGCTGCAAAAGGCGCATCCGGAAGGCGGCGTTCTCATCCTGCTCGACGAACGCGGCAAGGCGCTTGATAGCGAAGCCTTCGCCGCCATGCTCGGAACGTTCCGCGATCAGGGCAAGCGCGACCTGACGATCGCCATCGGCGGTGCCGACGGGCTCGACCCCTCTCTCTACGACAAGGCCGACATGACCATATGCCTCGGCAAATTGACCTGGCCGCACCAGCTCGTGCGCATCCTCATTGCCGAACAGCTCTACCGCGCGGTCACCATCCTCTCCGGCCATCCCTATCACCGGGTCTGACCTCCAATCGCGGCAACTTGCCTCCTTCGAAAACAGTTTGGCTTTCGGTCATTTTGCGTTAACGAAACGCTCACACAGGCGTGTTTTGATTCCCGCTTCAAAAATGACGATGCTTCCTAGCTGATCGCGGCAAATCGGCTTATTTTCACGCGATCCGAAGGGACCAGGCCCGAACCGACTGGATGAGAAAAGCCCCGCCCATGCTTTCCCGGCTTCTGCTGCCATCTTTGGCCGCATGCTTTGGCGTGAGCATCTATGTGGCAGGTCCGTTTTCTCTCAAGGACATGGCCCTGGCGCAGGAGGCCGGTGCCGGCACGACACAAGCGCCCGACGAACGTCCTTCGACGACAGCGTCCACTACGCCTGCGCAACAGGCCCCCGACCCGGCCGCCGAACTCGCCCGCAAGCGCGACGAGACCCGTGCCGAACTGGAGACGCTGTCGAAGACGATCAACCTTTCCTCCGACAAGAAGAAGGAGCTGGAAGACAGCATCGCCTCGCTCGACAAGAGCACCACCAGCCTGCGCCAGGCATTGATCGACAGCGCCGCCCGCCGCAAGGAAATGGATAGGAAGATCCAGCAGAGCGAGAAGACGTTGACGGATCTCGCACTCAAGGAGGACAAGATCCGCGCCTCCCTGCACGACCGCCGCGCCCTGCTGGCCGAGGTTCTGGGCGCGCTGGAGCGCATGGGTCGCAATCCGCCGCCGGCGCTCCTGGTCACACCGGATGATGCGCTCGCCTCTGTGCGCAGCGCCATTCTTCTCGGTGCGGTCGTGCCCGGAATGCGCAAGGAAACGGACAAGCTCATCGCCGACCTGACCGACCTCAGCAAACTGCATGCCGACGCCGCTGCCGAAAAGGCCAGTCTCACCGCCACCATGACCAACAGTCTGGAGGAGGAGCGGCGCATGGACCTGCTGGTCGCCGAGAACGACAAGCACAGCAAGGAAAATGCCACCCAGCTCGAGGCCGAACGCAAGCGCGCCGAGGAGCTTGCAGGCCAGGCGACCAGCCTCGAAGGGCTCGTCGCTTCGCTGGAAAGCCAGATCGGCTCGGTCCGGGATGCAGCGGCCGCTGCCCGGGCGGAGGAGGCCCGCAGGGGGCAATTGACCGACCAGCAGCGCGAGCAGGCAAAGGCCTTGGCCGAGAACGGCGTGCCCGATAAAAACCGCATTGCGCCCGCATATCCCTTCTCCGATCTTAAACAGAAGTTGGAGTTGCCTGTGGCGGGCGATATTCTCCGCCAGTTCGGCGACGACGACGGCACGGGCCACACGGCGATGGGAGCAACCATTGCGACCGGCCCCGATGCGCTTGTCACCGCTCCCGCCGATGGCACGGTCGTTTACGCCGGCGCGTTTCGCAGCTACGGCCAGATGATCATTTTAGATACGGGCGACGGCTACCACATGGTGCTGTCGGGAATGGACGCGATCAAGACGCGTCCGGGCAGATTTGTCTTCGCCGGCGAGCCGCTCGCCGTGATGGGCCAAAAAAGAGTCGCGAGCGCGACCGCATTGGCGCTGGAAACGGATCGGCCAACGCTTTACATTGAATTCAGAAAAGATGGGAAGCCGGTCGATTCTCGACCCTGGTGGACCTCCAAAGACACTGGAAAGGCACGCAATGATACGTAGGGCTTCTCTTGTTCTCGTTGGCGCATTGATGGGTGCGACAGCGATGGGCGTTATCTACACGGCGGTCGTGCCGGCGGAAGCCGCTGGCGCGTCCACCTACAAGGAATTGTCGATTTTCGGCGATGTCTTTGAGCGTGTTCGTGCCCAATACGTGACGCCGCCGCAGGAAGACAAGCTGATCGAGTCCGCGATCAACGGCATGCTGTCCTCACTGGATCCGCATTCGAGCTACATGAATGCCAAGGATGCCGAAGACATGCGCACCCAGACCAAGGGTGAATTCGGCGGTCTCGGCATCGAAGTCACGATGGACAACGATCTCGTCAAGGTCATCACCCCGATCGACGACACGCCCGCCGCCAAGGCCGGCGTCCTCGCTGGCGACTACATCACCGCCATCGACGGCCAGTCCGTGCGCGGCCTGAAGCTGGAAGACGCTGTCGAGAAGATGCGCGGCCCGGTCAAGACGCCGATCAAGTTGACGCTCATGCGCAAGGGTGCCGACAAGCCGATCGAGCTCACCATCGTCCGTGACGTGATCGCTGTTGCCGCGATCAAGTCGCGTGAAGAAGGCGGCGATGTCGGCTATATCCGCATCATCTCCTTCACGGAAAAGACCACGCCCGACCTCGAATCCGCGATCGCCAAGATCAAGAAGGATATCCCGGCCGACAAGCTGAAGGGCTATGTTCTCGACCTGCGCCTCAACCCGGGCGGCCTGCTCGACCAGGCGATCAACGTCGCCGACGACGTGCTCGAGCGTGGCGAAATCGTTTCGACCCGCGGCCGCAATCCGGACGAGACCCGCCGTTTCAACGCCACCCCGGGCGACCTGACCGATGGCAAGCCGATCATCGTGCTCATCAACGGCGGTTCGGCTTCAGCTTCGGAAATCGTCGCGGGCGCTCTGCAGGATCTGCGTCGCGCCACGGTCCTTGGCACCCAGTCCTTCGGCAAGGGCTCCGTCCAGACGATCATCCCGCTGGGTGACGGCAACGGCGCGCTTCGCCTGACGACGGCGCTCTACTACACGCCGTCGGGCCGCTCGATCCAGGGCACCGGCATTACGCCCGACGTCAAGGTCGACCAGCCGCTGCCGGACGATCTGAAGGGCAAGCTGACAACAGAAGGCGAATCGAGCCTTCCGGGCCACATCAAGGGCCAGAGCGAAACCGACAAGGGCTCCGGCTCGTCGGCCTATGTGCCGCCGGATCCGAAGGATGATATCCAGCTCAACTACGCGCTCGACCTGCTGCGTGGCAGCAAGACGGATCCGTCCTTCCCGCCGAACCCGGAAAAGGCAGTTTCCTCCAAGTAAGGAAATGGCGCCGGGCTGGAAACAGACCCGGCGCTTTCATAAGGAGGGAGCGGAACTTGCGTATCGTTCCGCTCTTCTCGATCGAACGAGCGTGGTCTCGTTCAAAGGCTGTTTCGTTCATGTTTTGACACTTTGAGCCTGAGGCACGGTTTTCCGTTGTGGTGACAACGCTGGAAAGCGGAATGCTCAGGGCCGGAACAATTTCCCGTTTGGGGCGGATACGGACTTTGGGAACGGATTTGCATGCACCGCTGGGACAGAATCGCGGCCCCGGCCGTCAGCGGAGACTGCCGCCCTTCGGGCGCATTCTTGGCGGCTTCTGTCTGATCGCCATCGCCGGCTTTTCCCTTTATTCGGCGCTGCTGCGCGACGATCTCAAGAAAACCCAGCCGATCGAGACCGCCAAGAAGGAAGAACCCGCGCCCGCTGTCGAAGAGAAGCCGGCGGCAACGGGCCTGACGCAGGTCGATCCGCAATCCGGCGCCAATACCTCGCGCATCGTCACCGGTGACGGTTCCGTCGTCACGATGTTCAGCCCCAACAATCGCGATGGCAACGGCCCAGTATTGATCAACACCAACCAGGTCGGCCAGGACCCGCGCATGGCGGCAACGCCGAACGACAACCTGCTGGAAAACTCGCCCTTCGGCAAGTTGCCGATCACGGGACCGAGCGGCTTGAGGCCAATGGATCAATATGCGAGGCCCTGGTCCGGTGCGCGCGGCACGCGCGTCGCCATCGTCGTCAGCGGCCTCGGCCTTAGCCAGACCGGCACCCAGCGCGCCATCGAGAAGCTGCCGGAAGAGATAACGCTCGCCTTTGCGGCCAGCGGCAACAGCCTGCAGCGCTGGATGCAGGATGCGCGGCGCGGCGGCCACGAGATCCTGATTCAGGTGCCTTTCGAACCCTTCGACTACCCGGGCAACAATCCGGGTCCCGACACGCTCCTGACATCGTTATCCGCCGCGAAGAATATCGACAACCTGCACAAGGCGATGGGCGAGATCACCAACTATACCGGTGTGATGAACTATCTCGGCGGCCGGTTCCTTTCCAACACCGGCGCCATGGAGCCGGTACTGCGCGACATCGGCAAGCGCGGCCTGCTCTTCCTCGACGACGGTTCTTCCGCGCAATCGAAATCCGGGACGCTCGCCAAGACGCTGGAGGTGCCGCATGCCTTTGCCGACGTGCAGCTCGACGGAGAATTGCAGCAGGATGCGATCATGAAGAAACTCGACGAGCTCGAGCGCATCGCCCGGCGCAACGGTTCGGCGATCGGCGTCGCCTCCGCCTTCGACGAGAGCGTCGACGCCATCAGCAAGTGGAGTGAGGAAGCCGCCATGCGCGGCATCGAAATCGTCGCGGTCTCGGCGCTTGCCGACGACCCCAAGCATCCCTGATCTTTGGAGAGAAAGATGAGCAAGCCCCACGCGCCCGTGAAGGCCGAAGACCTGCCCTACCGCCCTTGCGTCGGCATCATGGTGCTCAACCGCGATGGCCTGGTCTGGGCCGGCCGGCGCATTCCGATCGGCAATTCCGAATATGACGGCTCTCCGCAGCTTTGGCAGATGCCGCAGGGCGGCATCGACGCGGGCGAAGATCCGCTGGAGGCCGCCTATCGCGAGCTCTATGAGGAAACCGGGATGAAGACGGTGACCCTACTGGCCGAAGCGAAGAACTGGATCAACTACGATTTGCCTTCGCAGCTGATCGGCATCGGCCTGAAAGGGAAATTCCGCGGCCAGACCCAGCGCTGGTTCGCCTTCCGTTTCGACGGCGACGAAAGCGAAATCGCCATCAACCCACCGCCGGGCGGCCATGACCCGGAATTCGACGCCTGGGAATGGAAGCCCATGGCAACGCTTCCCGGCCTCATCGTCGCCTTCAAGCGATCGGTCTACGAACAGGTCGTCGCCGAATTCCAGCATCTGGCGAGCCTGAAGGCTGAAGACTGAACGGGGGTCCGGCCGCTGAAAAAGCGGCCGGCTTCGTAATACCGGTTATTCTGCGGAATCGGCAGAATCTGCGTTCAGCTGGCCGTACTTGGCTTCGCCGATCTTTCCGAGCAGCTCGAGCTGGGTTTCCAGGAAGTCGATATGGCCTTCCTCGTCCGTCAGCAGCTCTTCGAACAGCTTCATCGAGACATAGTCGCCGGCGTCATGACAGATGTCGCGCGATTTCTTGTAGGCCGTGCGGGCGTCGTATTCGCCGGCGAGATCGGCCTCCAGCACTTCCTTGACATTCTGGCCGATACGCAGCGGTGCCAGCGTCTGCAGGTTCGGATGTCCCTCAAGGAAGATGATGCGGGCAACGAGGCGGTCTGCGTGCTGCATCTCCTCGATGGATTCCGCACGCTCCTTCTTGGCCAGCTTGGTGTAGCCCCAGTCTTCGAGAAGTCGGTAATGGACCCAATACTGATTGACTGCGCCAAGCTCGAGGAACAGTGCCTCGTTAAGCCGCTCGATGACTTTTTTGTCGCCTTTCAATGTCCGCTCTCCTGCTGTCTTCATGAAATTTTTTCAAGCGGGACATGAAATCAAATATTTCGGCTTCCGTCGAGTGGCGACGGGCATGATAATCCTCGGTTGTCTGTATAATGATATCAACGACATTCGGGAAACAGCCGCAGCAGCGACCGCGCTTCGACATGGCGTGATAAACCTTGGTGGGGACGATGAGCTGCCAACAGTCCTCATCGAGGAGTTCGGTGATGACCTCCCGGATTTCCTTGTCGGTGATGTAATTACAGCTACAAACCAGCATTCTTCGCTCAGCCCGTCAAACATGACATCCGCTGTCTTGTTATCTGCTAAAGAAGACGCCCTTTGTCAAGAAAGAAACGATTCATTTTGATGGCAGGCGAAACCGGTGGCACATGCCCCCGGATGCAAACCCTTGCATTTCAATGAAAGTTGCGGCCTCGCGGCATCACCTTCGCCGTTTCGACAATATCGGTGCGGCCTTCCGTCGCTGCCCCGGCATCGCGCTCCAGCGGGTCGGGCGATACACGCCTCTTCTTTTGTCGGTGGTCCATCGTCGGCCGCAGCGCCTCGTCCGCCCGGTCGCTGACGCCGAAACGCCGTGCCTCGCGCTGCAGAATACCGAGCGCCGCGGTCATGTCCTCGATGTAGTCGACCACCACATGGATGACGCCGCTCTCGCTTTGCAGGCGACCGCGAATCTTCACCAGCCGCGCACCCATGACGATGGCGCGATATTTCTCGAATATTTTCGGCCAGACGATCGCATTCCCGACGCCGGTCTCGTCTTCCAGCGTCATGAAGATCACCCCCTTGGCCGAACCCGGCCGCTGGCGTACCAGCACCAGACCCGCGATCGTCACCATCCGTCTATTCGCCACATTGGGCAAATCCCGGTTCTGCACGATGCCCATGTTGGCGAAGTCGGCACGCAGGAACGAAACCGGGTGCGCCTTCAGGGACAGCGACAGATAGCGATAGTCCTCGATAACCTGCTCGCCGGGCAGCATCTCGGGCAGCGCGACAGCCGGCTCGACCTGCAGTTCCGCATGGTCGCCAAGATCGAAGAGGGGAAGTGTTTCCGCAGCGCTGCCGGCATCGAGCGCCCGTACCGCCCATAACGCCTCACGCCGGCTCAAGCCGATGGAAGCGAAAGCATCGGCATCCGCCAGGCGCTCGATCTGCGACTTGGCAAGCCCGGAGCGCAGCCAGAGATCGCGCACGGACCGATAGCCATCGCCGCGACGCTCGACGAGCTGTTCCATCTCCTCATCCGACAGGCCCTTGACCTGCCGGAAACCGAGGCGGACGGCACGGTTCGTCTTGATGTGGTCGCGCATCGACGCATGGCGCGGCTCGATCGCATCTTGATCGAAGCGCGCTTCCTCCAGCAGGCAGTCCCAGCGGGAATGATTGACATCCACCGGCCGCACCTCGACGCCATGCTCGCGCGCATCGCGCACCAGCTGCGCCGGCGCATAAAAGCCCATCGGCTGGGCATTGAGGATCGCCGCGCAGAAGACATCGGGATAATAGGTCTTCAGCCAGGAAGAGGCGTAGACGAGCAAGGCAAACGAAGCCGCATGGCTTTCGGGGAAGCCGTATTCGCCAAAGCCCTTGATCTGCTCGAAGCAATTCTTGGCGAATTCACGATCATACTCCTTCGCGACCATGCCACTGATCATCTTCTCCTCGAAGGTGTGGATGGTCCCGGTTCGCTTGAACGTCGCCATCGCTCGGCGCAACTTGTCAGCCTCCGCAGGCGTAAACCCTGCTGCCGTAATCGCGATCTGCATGGCCTGCTCCTGAAACAGGGGAACGCCCAGCGTTCGCTTCAGAACCTCCTTCAGCTCTGGACTTGGATAATCGAGCTCCTTTCCCGCCCGATCAGCCTCCCGCCGCTTGAGATAGGGATGCACCATATTGCCCTGGATCGGGCCGGGGCGAACGATCGCCACCTCGATGACCAGATCATAGAATTCGCGGGGCCTGAGACGCGGCAGCATGCTCATCTGCGCCCGGCTTTCGATCTGGAAGACGCCGATCGTATCGGCGCGGCAGATCATGTCATAGACCGGCTTGCCATCGGGGTAATTGGCGTAACCAAGATCGGCGAGTTGCTTCTTCACGTCGTAATGCAACAGCAGCAGATCGAAGGCCTTGGCGAGACAGGTCAGCATACCGAGCGCCAGAACGTCGATCTTCAATATATTGAGGTTATCGAGATCGTCCTTGTTCCACTCGATCATGTAGCGATCGTCCATCGCCGTGTGCATGATGGGCACCACTTCGTCCAGCCGGTCCCGGGTGATGACGAAACCGCCGACATGCTGGGTCAGGTGCCGCGGAAACCCCATCAGCGTCGTGGCATAGGAAAGGACGTTCCGTGTCGTCATGTCGGTGAGATCGAGACCGGCGAGCTTAGCCTCTCGATCCGACAGCTCCTCCGTCGACCAGCCCCAGACGCCGCTGGCAAGAGCTGACTGCACATCCTCCGATAGGCCGAAGGCCTTGGCCACTTCACGCCCGGCCGAGCGTGCCCGATAGCTGGTGACCGCCGCCGTCAGGCCGGCATGCTCGATGTGATAATGGTCATAAATAAACTGGATAACCTGTTCACGCTTCTCATGCTCGAAATCGACGTCAATATCCGGCGGCTCCTCGCGTTCCGTCGAGATGAAACGCTCGAATAGAAGCGTCGTAATCTTCGGATTGACTTCCGTGATCCTGAGACAATAGCAGACCACGGAGTTGGCGGCTGAACCGCGCCCCTGACACAGAATATTCTGGCTACGAGCAAACTCCATGATGCGACGCACCGTCAGGAAATAGGGCTCATATTGCCGCTCACGGATAAGAGCGAGCTCATCATTGATCTGTTTCACGACCTCATCGGGAATTTTTTCGGGATAACGCCATCTCGCGCCCTCCCATGTCAGCCGCTTCAGCGTTTCCTCAACGGTTTCGCCATCAACGCTTTCGTCAGGATAATTATGCTTCAGCTCATCCAGCGAAAAAGACAGCCGACTAAAGAACTTCTGCGTATTGGCGATCGCCTTCGGATAATCCCTGAAAAGGCGCGCCATCTCGGCGGCACCCTTCAGATAACGTTCGGCATTGGCAGCGAGCCTGAAGCCAGCTTCGGCGATCGGCACATGCTCGCGGATCGAAACGACGATGTCGGCAAGCGGCTTGCGTTCGGTCGCGTGATAGAGCGGCTGGTTGCTGGCGATCAGCCGCACTCCGTTGCGCAATGCGATGATGGAGAGCGTGGCAAAGACCATCCGATCCCGCCCGTCATAGGCGGGCGACAAGACCATATGGAGCTTCCTGCCGAAGCGCATCCACAGCCGCGCCAGGCATTGCTCAAGCCTCTGCTGCCCTTCCGTCGTCTCGACGCTCTCGGCATCGGGAACGATCGCCAGCATCATCTCGTCACCCCATTCCATCAGGTCGGCTTCTTCAAGCTTACAGGAGCCTTTCTCAGCCTTGAGATTGCCGGCGCTCAACAGCCGGCAGAGATGCGCCCAGCCCTTGCGGTTTTGCGGATAGGCGAGAATGTCGGGTGTGCCGTCCGAAAAGACCAGGCGAGCGCCGGGCTGGAAAGCGACCGGCTTCAGGAGCGGCTTTTCCGGTTTCCCTTTGGCTCGAAGTTCAATGTTTTCCTTAACGGTCTTCTCATAGTCCGCCTGGAGAAGCTTGGTATGCGCATGCGCCTTGACCACGCCGGCAACCGAATTGCGGTCGGCAATTCCAAATCCGGAAAGCTTCAGGAGGGCAGCCTGTACCACCATCTCCTCCGGATGCGAGGCACCTTCGAGAAAGGAGAAGTTCGTTCTCACCCCGATCTCGAAGAAGGGCGCCGGTTCGTGAAAGCTCGGACGCGCGTTCATGCGAAAACTCCATGCATGTACCAGTCCGGCGCCGTCCCGCCTTGGCCGTAAAGCCCCTTGCGGAACAGCCAGAAACGATGGCCCTCCTCGTCTTCGACCTGGAAATAATCACGGGCAGGCGTTTCCTTTTCCTCGATCCACCATTCCGCCGAAAGCCGTTCCGGCCCTTCGGCGCGCAGGACCCGGTGCATGACACGCCGCCAGCGGAACTGCCGGGGCGGGCCGTCAGGCACTTCGGCGGCAACAGTTTCGATCAGCTCCGGCATGCGAAACAGCCGCAACGGCCGCTCACCGCGGAAAAAGCCGCGGCCGGCATAGTTGCTGCCCGTCCGCCTGCGAGCGGCAAGAATGTCCATGGCGGGCACCGGTCGAGCGGCCCTTTCGGGAATATGACTTTCCCTGAGCTCGAAACCCTGCAGGCAATCCGGTCCCAGCCGCGCCGCAACCCGGTCGGCGAAGGCGGCGAGCGACGTGCCCTGCCGGTCCTCCGCGACGAAATCGCCTTGCATCGCGTCGAAGGGCGCATGCTGCAGGACATTCAGGCGGACGATCTCGAAACCGTATCCCACATCGAGATCGTCATGAATGGCGGTAAAGCGCTCCGTAAACAGGCTGGCGATCCGCCTTGGTTCCCGCAGCGGCTGCGATGCCCCGGCGGCAATGCGGAATACCGCCCCATCCACCCTGAACAGCAAAAGCTCGAAGGAGCGGCCGCCGACACCACGCGCTTCCAACCCCGGTTTCAGCGTTTCGGCAAGCTGGCGGGCGAGCTGCAGAATATCGGCTTCCGCCTGTATCGGTTCCGCAAGCCGGCGCTCGACAGACAATTGCGCGACCGGCCGGCGCGGCGAAATCGGCTCTTCGACCAGGCCGACGGCCTGATCAAGCCGCAACAGCAGCTGCGCGCCGAAACGGCGGGCAAGCGGTGCGCGCGGTGCGATGAGAAGATCGCCCACCTGCTTCAACCCCAGCTTCTGCAACGCGGCGATGGTCTCCTCGCCGAGCCGCAGCGAAGCCACGGGCAGCGGCGCCAGCGCCTCCTCCATGGCTTCAGGGGGAATGATGCGGCTTTCCTCGAAACGGGCGACCGCCCAGGACAGGCCGGGCGCCGAGGAAATGGCGCCGCGCACATCGAGCCCCAGCCGGGAAATCCGGATCAATATATCCTCAAGCAGCGCCTCTTCGCCGCCGAAGAGATGGGCACAGCCGGTAATATCGAGAAACAACCCATCCTTGCCGTCGATCGCCACCAGCGGCGTATAGCGATCGCACCAGTCGGCGATCGCTTCCAGCAGCTTGCGATCCGCTACGTGATCTTCCTCGATGACATCGAGGGCAGGGCAGATTGCCCTCGCCTCGGCCACGCCCTGACCCGGCTTCAGCCCGATCATCTCCGCCCGCTCGTTGAGCGCGGTAAGCCGCATGGCATTGTTCAGCTTGCCGGCGCAGGCGAGCGGCGGCGTTTCAAGCCGGCCTGTCGAACGCCAGGACAGGCCCCATCGCTTGCGGGCGATCCGGTCGGTGGGCAGATGCGGAAAGGTCAGCGCCAGAATGCGCTGCGTGTTCGCCGGGAAAGGCAGGGTGCTGAGCATCGGGGACAGGGGCAAAGCGGCGGTCATGGGGATTCCACTCCAGGGTTATGGAAAAGGGCGCCGGATTGCGGCTCTTTTCCAAGGTGAGACGAAGGGCCGGATGACCGATGCTGCCGCCAAGCATCGATCCGTCCGGCAGGGGCCGCGCCTGCGCCGGCGCGGGTTCGACAGAGAAGCGGAAGAGGGCGCTGCTTGCCTCCTCCTCGCCTCCTTGCCGCAACAGAAACAAGGGCCGCTCCGCCGCCTTGGCCCTCAGCGCCAGCCGCCGGCTTTCGGTCAGCCCGAAGCGGGTGGGATTGCCGCGCACCTCCAGGATGACGACCGCAAAGGCGGCGCTGCCGAGCGCTGTTTCCGCCAGCCAGAGCGCTTCCTCCAGCTTGCGCGGCGATGCCTGCAGGAATGCCGCCGGCTCCAATCCGAAATCCCTGATACCGACGGCATAGGGCAGGCCCGCCTCCATCGTCGCGACCGTATCGCCGATCCACAGAACCGGAGATATGGCAGCACCCGTGCCGGCCACTTGCGCATGAAGCCGCGCGGCAAGAGCAAGGGTGAAGCCGCTGGCCGCCCCGGCATCGCGCAGGCCCAGCGAGCGGATTTCCGTCAGTGCATCGAGGGGAACCCCGCCCTGCATCGCGGCATCGAGGTCGTCGACCCCGGTCGCAAGCAATGGCTGGGCAACACCTGCAGAACCGGGTCTCGCCTTCTCCGCCAGCGTTTCATGCGCCGCCGCAGCCAGCGCCGGTATAGGCCTGCCTTCAAGTCGGGCAATAGTTTCACGCAGGGCAAAAAGCGTTTCCCGCGCCACGGCGGCTTCGGCCATGACGTTAGCTCCAGATCATTTATGTTCCTGTTATGTTCTTATGGATTCCAGAGGTCGGAAAAAGAGTCAACACCATTTTATAAGAAAATATTCCTTTGCCTTATTCCGCACTCGTAAAAGCGGCGCAAAGGCTCTATATGACCAGCGAAGGAAGGAAGCATTCATGGCTCGCATTGACCAGAGCGAGGATTGGCGGGACCGCCACGCGCCCTCAATCAGCACATTCGAATCTCTGGCCATGGAGGCTTACAGCCACTTGCCGGACGAATTTCGCTCGCTCACCGGCAATCTCATCATTCTCATCGAGGATTTTCCCGATGACGATGTGTTCGAGGACATGGCGCTGGAGACCCCCTTCGACCTGCTCGGCCTGTTCGAGGGGCGCGGCATATCGGAGCGCTTCACCGCCCAGACCGGAGAGATGCCCAACAAGATCCGCCTCTATCGCCGGCCGATCATCGATTACTGGGCGGAAAACGAGGAAACCCTCGGCGACATCATCACCCACGTCCTGATCCACGAGATCGGCCACCATTTCGGCCTGAGCGACGAGGATATGGAACGCATCGAGGAAAGCGCGGAAGAAGCGACGGACCGCTGACATCAGACCCCGACCGCAGGACGGTCAGGGAAAGGGCACGAGGTACCCCGTACTTATTGCTCCGAAAGTTTCATCTCAGGATCGTAATCCTTGCCCGCGACTTCTTTGATGACGGCCTGGCCGCACTCCATCCGGCCGCTTGCGGCATTGAAGGCATAGGTCGGCGAGCCCGACAGTTCCCAGCCCTTGTTCAACGCCGCAGACACCTTGTGGCAGAAGGAAGCGTCGTCGGGTCCGGTGAGGAAGCGATAGAGTTTCATTAAAGCGTCTTTCGTAGGATATCAGCCCTCACCCTGAGCGTGTCGAAGGGCGATGGCGTGCTGCGATCAGGCGAGCTTTATGAACCAGTCTCTCCGCCTGGACAAGATGCAGCCGCTCCGCCATCCGCCCGCCGAGGTTCACGACATTGAGATCGGCAGCGCCCGGCGCGGCGAAGGCGGCGATGATGGCCTCAGCCTCGGCAACGGCTGTTACATCCGGGCCGAAATGCCGGTTGGCGGCTTCGATCTGGTTCGGATGGATCAGCATCTTGCCGGAAAAGCCCATGCCGGCGCCCTGGCCGCATTCGGCGTCGAACGCCTCCATATCCTTGAAATCGTTGAAGACGCTATCGATGGCTTCGAGCCCGTAGGCGCTAACGGCCAGCACCACCTGCATCAGCCAGGGCACGAGATAGGCGCGGCGCGGCAGCGGCAGTACCCCCGTTTCCTTTCTGAGGTCGTTGAGACCGACGACGAAGCAATCGAGCCTGCTGCCCGACGTGCGTCCGGCCTCGGCGATCGAAGCGGCATTCAGGATGCCGCGCGGCGTCTCGATCATCGCCCATATGCGCAGGTTTTCCGGCGCGTCCGCCTCGGCGAGCCTGTCGCTGACATCAATCACGTCCTGCGGCTCGTCCACCTTGGGCAACAGCACCGCATCCGGCGCGAGTGCGAGGACCAGCTCCAGATCGTCGGCACCGAAATTGGAGGAAAGCGCATTGATGCGAATGATCCGCTCCTTTCCGGGGAGCGGCGAAGCGGCGAAAAATGCCCGCAAATTCTCCCGCGCCTCGGCCTTCTTCTCCGGCGAGACGGAATCCTCGAGATCGAAGATGACGGCATCGCAATCGAGGCTATCAAGCTTTTCCAGAGCGCGGCGGTTGATGGCGGGAACGCTCAGGAGCGAACGGCGCAAACGGGCGGGACGGGAAGAATAGGATTGGCTCATAGTGCCGTTTTGCCGCGCTTTTAATCGACAGGCAAGTCAACAAAAAGCCACGCTCCTCTTGCAGATGAGAAAGAACAGGACCACATTGCTATGAGTAGAGAGGTCTCGACCATGCAGAATATCCGTTCCCTGTTCATTGCGCTTGCCGGTATCACCGTGTTTGCAGCCATGGCGCTGTTTACCGTTTCGCTCACGCTTGCCGTCGGCGGTATCCTGACCGTGCTTATGGCAGCCCGTGCGATTTCGCTTCGCATGAAGCCGGCTCCGGTGCGCGCCAAGACGAACAGCCAGCGCGAAATGCGCATCTGGAACGACGGTCGCGGCACGATCATCGACCTCTGAGGCCGAAAACAGGGCAGGGGCAGCCTATTGCCCGCTGTCGAATGCGCTCGCACCAATACCCAGGCATGTTCCTGAAGGCAGATTGCGACCAAAGCGCCGGTTTTAGAGCATCTCCAAGATTCTCCTTCATTTCGGGCCGGATTTGCTCTATTGGCAGGATAATTCGTGCTTAGACTAAAATGAAGGCAGGACCCCATGGACAAGTTCGTGAAGTTGACCGGTGTCGCAGCACCGCTCCCGGTCGTCAATGTCGACACCGACATGATCATCCCGAAGGATTATTTGAAGACCATCAAGCGCACCGGTCTCGGTACGGGGTTGTTCGCTGAAGCCCGCTACAATGAAGACGGTTCGCCGAACCCGGATTTCGTGCTGAACAAGCCGGCCTATCAGAATGCCAAAATCCTCGTCGCCGGCGACAATTTCGGCTGCGGCTCTTCGCGCGAGCACGCTCCCTGGGCGCTGCTCGACTTCGGTATCCGATGCGTCATCTCGACCAGCTTCGCCGACATCTTCTATAACAACTGCTTCAAGAACGGCATCCTGCCGATCATGGTCAGCCAGGAAGACCTCGACAAGCTGATGGACGACGCCTCGCGCGGCTCCAACGCCATTCTGACGGTCGATCTGGAAAACCTCGAAATCACCGGCCCGGACGGCGGCTCGCTCAAGTTCGAACTTGACGAGTTCAAGCGCCATTGCCTGCTGAACGGCCTCGACGATATCGGCCTGACGCTGGAAAAGGCATCTGCGATCGACAAGTTCGAAAAGTCGAACGCCACCGCTCATCCCTGGGCCGCCTGATCGATTTCATCATCACATTTGCGTGTCGAAGCCGGGCCTTACAGCCCGGCTTTTTTCATGCGGAGGACTCCCTCTCCCCGCAAGCGGGGAGAGGGCTGGGGTGAGGGGCCGCAGGCTATCGACTTGATGAGGGGGAGTTACGATTTGTTCCGCACAGGAAGAGCTGTAAGGCAGGCGCCTCGACCGCCTCCGCAGGTTATTCATCGCAAATAGCGACAATGGTTTCCAGAACTGATGGCATCGCCGCTAGAGCGGCGGCGAGACCACGCAATTACCACCTTCGCAAACAGCCCCTCACCCTAACCCTCTCCCCGCAAGCGCGGAGAGGGGACTATCCCGCAATTACACGCTCAAGAACCGGGGAACGCAAATCTCGGAAAACGGATCAGGCATCATCTTTTCCACCCGCTGTAATATGATCGACAAGAAGGGGGTCCATATAGGCGTGCCGAGGCCGCTGCGGCCTCTCCTCCCGCCCCTAATTCTTCTCCACACAATGGAGCCTCTCCATGACCACCCTTCCCATTGTCGGCGCCGCCATGACGCTCTCCGACGTCGAAACCCATCGCAACTGGCTGCTCGAAAAGCCGCGCGATCTGGAACTGCAGAGCTTCGTCGAAGCCGAAATCCTGAACGGCGATTGGCAGCCGCTGGCCGAGCGTGCCCGCAAGCTGCTCGATGGCCATCAGGGCCGTCTCGGCATCCACGGCCCGTTCTGGGGTTTCGTCATCGCCTCGCAGGATCCGGAGATCCGCGCCGTCGTTTCCAAGCGCCTCCTGCAGGCACTCGACGTCTGCGCCAATATCGGCGCCACGCAGATGGTCATCCATAGCCCCTATACGTCCTGGTCCTACAACAACCTCGACAACAACAAGGGCGAGCGCGAGAAGATCATCGAATATACGCATCTGACGCTCAAGGATGCGGTGAAGCGCGCCGAAGACATCGGGCTGACCATGGTCATCGAAAATATCGAGGACAAGGATCCCCATATCCGCGTCGGCCTCGCCGACAGCTTCAATTCAACCGCCGTCGCCGTTTCGATCGACACCGGCCATGCCCATTATGCCCATGGCTACACCGGCGCGCCGCCGGTCGACTACTATGTCCACGCCGCCGGCAACCGCCTGCAGCACGTCCACCTGCAGGATGCCGACGGCTATGCCGACCGCCACTGGAGCCTCGGCGAGGGCAATATTCACTGGCGCGCCGTCTTTGCCGCCCTTGCCAAGCTCGACAGCAATCCGCGCCTGATCATCGAGATCAAGGACAAGTCAAAGATCCCGGCATCGGCAGCCTATCTGGCCTCGCTGGGTCTGGCTGAGTAAGTCGCGGGAAGGGCGGGGGCCACAAGCCACCCGCCCTCGTGGTTCGAGACGGCCCTGCGGGCCTCCTCACCATGAAGGCTAGTTTCTTGCGCCCGGCTTCCGGTTCGCTCCGCCTCACCATGAGGACTAACTCTCTCGCCCGACTCGCAACTCACTCCGCCCTCATCCTGAGCCTGTCGAAGGATCAGGGCGGCCCATGACCGAGCAAAAAGATCAGCTCCCATGGTAAGGACGCCCGAAGGGCCGTCTCGAACCACGAGGGCGGGTGACATCACAAAAGCCCGAAAACCGTACCGTTTCGCCGCCTTCTTCGCTTGAAAAGCCGTATTTGCAGGTCTAAGAACCCGCAACCTGTTTCTTTTGCGGAGGCTTTCCCATGACGGTACGCAATCTCTTTCTCCTGCCGGGTGACGGCATCGGCCCCGAAGCCATGGGCGAAGTTCGCAAGATCATCGCCTATATGAACGAGGCGAAGAACGCCGGTTTTGCCACCGATGAAGGCTTGGTCGGCGGCAGCGCCTATGATGCGCATGGTGCGGCCATCTCCGATGCCGACATGGCAAAGGCAATGGCGGCCGATGCCGTTCTCTTTGGCGCCGTCGGCGGTCCGAAGTGGGATGATGTGCCCTACGAAGTGCGCCCGGAGGCCGGCCTGCTCCGCCTGCGCAAGGATCTCCAGCTTTTCGCAAACCTGCGCCCGGCCATCTGCTATCCGGCGCTGGCATCGGCCTCGTCGCTGAAGCCGGAACTGGTCGACGGCCTCGATATCCTCATCATCCGTGAGCTCACCGGTGGCGTCTATTTCGGCGAACCGAAGGAGATCATCGATCTCGGCAACGGCCAGAAACGCGGCATCGACACCCAGGTCTACGACACCTATGAAATCGAGCGCATCGCCGGCGTCGCCTTCGAACTGGCGCGCACCCGCAACAACCGCGTCTGCTCGATGGAAAAGCGCAACGTCATGAAATCGGGCGTGCTCTGGAACCAGGTCGTTACCGCGACGCACAAGGAAAAATATGCCGACGTGCAGCTCGAGCATATGCTCGCCGATGCCGGCGGCATGCAGCTCGTTCGCCAGCCGAAGCAGTTCGACGTCATCGTCACCGACAACCTGTTCGGCGACATGCTTTCCGACGTCGCCGCCATGCTGACCGGCTCGCTCGGGATGCTGCCTTCGGCCTCGCTCGGCGCTCCCGACGCCAAGACCGGCAAGCGCAAGGCGCTTTACGAGCCGGTGCATGGTTCGGCGCCCGATATCGCCGGCAAGGGCATCGCCAACCCGATCGCCATGATCGCCTCCTTCGCCATGTGCCTGCGCTACTCCTTCGGCCTCGTGGCTGATGCTGATGCGCTGGAAAAGGCGATCGCCAACGTGCTCGACAGCGGCATCCGCACCGGCGACATCATGTCGGCAGGCAGCCGCCAGGTCGGCACCGCCGAGATGGGCGACGCCATCCTCGCCGAATTCAAGGCCTTGTCAGCATAGATTGTCAGCATAAATCGCCAGCTATATTTCACGTGAAACACCAACCCCGCTCTGCTGGCGCAGTGCGGGGTTTCTGTTGATTGCAATGAAACCTCCCTGAAGCCTCCACCCGGCGAATCGGTTGCCGGCAACCTTAAAATTACTGTTACAGGAGCCTGCTAGGCGTGGTCATCGACTTGATTGGAAGTTCGACGACGGACGGTGGATATGCAGGCGATCTTGACGTCCCTCGACAGGCGTTGGCGGCGAAGCGACGCGCGGCTTGCGCCATCCCATTGGAAGATCTGTCTTTTCCTGACGGCCAATATCGTTCTTCTCTCCGCCCTGCTGTTCGACTGGCCTGTCGGCGCAACCCTCAAGAACCTGTCGCCCTCGATTCGCTTCTTCGGCGGAATGCTGACCGATTTCGGCGATTCCGGCTGGATCATCCTCATCAGCGCCTTCCTGTTCTTTGAGGGCTGGGCCGGTAGCAGATTGCTCCACTCGCAACGCTGTCGCTGCCAGGCGCTGCGCATCTGCCAGATCGGCGGCTATCTGCTGACGACCATCGTGCTTTCCGGTCTCCTTGCCAATCTGCTGAAACGCGCCATCGGCCGCGCCCGTCCCACGCATTTTTCCGATTGGGGCCCCTTCGGCTTCTCGCCCTTCAACGGCCGGGCCAGCTTCGAGAGCTTCCCGTCGGGCCATGCGACCACCATCGGCGCGCTGTTCGTGGCACTCGCCTTCCTTTGCCCGCGCTATCGCTATATCTTCGCCGCATGCGCGCTTTGGCTGGCGATTACACGCGTCGTGATCGGTGCGCATTATCCGAGCGACGTCATTGCCGGCCTGGCGCTCGGCGGATGGTTCTCCTTCATGACGGCGATCGTCTATTCCCGCTACGGCCTGCTCTTCCGCATCGACAATGCCGGTTGGCCGACGCCAAGATGGCCGCTGCTGAAGACAAGCAAGCCTTTGATCTGAAATCGATCTGCGGCCATCGCGCCGCCTGCGGCATTCTCCGTCAAAACACCGGATCGGTCTCCGCACGGGGCAGGCGGGGTAGGACACTCCCTTTCGCCTGAGCACGCCTTCATGCCTGACCGCATCCCAAAGGTTGCCAAGGTCATCAGGCATTCATATATCTGGGAGGGTGGCAGCCGCGAAAAGCGGTCAACCCGATTTCGTTTCCACTTGCGGTAAAAACCATGGATGCCGGCCCGATACGTCTAAGCGAAAGGCAGCTGGGATTGATTTCCCGGGCGCTTGCCGAGCCGCGCCGCGTGCAGATCCTGAGGGAGATCGGCACACGAACCGAGCCTATGCCCTGCAGCATCCTCACCCAATGCCACACCGTCAGCGCCGCGACGATTTCCCACCATCTCAAGGAACTCGAAAACGCCGGTCTCATCGAGATCCAGCGTGAAGGCAAATTCGCAAACCTCGTGTTGCGACGCGACATCCTGGCCGCCTACATGGCGGAGCTTTCCAGAATCTGACAATTCCGTCGGCACCAATCAGCGTCTGCTCTTGTATCAGTTAGATAGTTATCTAAATATCAAAGGGACGATGCGGATCGGTTTTCGGGTCGCATGCGCTCAACAGTTCGACAATTATAAAATCGTCTAATAATTCTCTACAGGAGATAACATGAGCAAGCTGACAGGCAAGGTCGCGATCGTGACCGGAGCATCCAAGGGCATCGGTGCTGGCATCGCCAAGGCGATGGGCGAAGAAGGCGCGGCCGTCATCGTCAATTATGCCTCGAGCCGCGAAGGCGCCGACAGAGTGGTTGCTGATATCACCGCCAAAGGCGGCAAGGCGCTCGCCGTCCACGGCGACGTTTCAAAATCCGAAGACGTCAAGCGGCTCTTTGCAGAGGCGAAGCAGGCTTTCGGCGGCGTCGACATTCTCGTCAACAACGCCGGCGTCTACAAATTTGCAACGTTGGAAGAGATCACCGAGGAAGAATTCCATCGTGAATTCAACATCAACGTCCTCGGCACGCTGCTGACGACACAGGAAGCGGTGAAGTATTTCGGCCCGGAAGGCGGCAATGTCATCAACATCGCCTCGACCGCCGTCACCATGAACCTGCCGACCACCGCGGTCTATACCGCTACCAAGGCGGCCGTGACCTCGATCACCCAGATCCTTGCCAAGGAACTTGGCCCTCGCAACATCCGCGTCAACACCATCTCGCCCGGCGCCGTCGAGACCGAGGGCGTCATCGCGGCCGGCGTCATCGGCAGCGACTTCGAAAAGCAGATGGTTTCGCAAACGCCTCTCGGCCGCCTTGGCCAACCGACGGACATCGCCCCGATCGCCGTCTTCCTGGCTTCGCAGGATTCCGCCTGGCTGACAGGGGAAACCCTCTACGCCGGCGGCGGCCTCAAATAGGCTTCACGGCGAAGCCGCTCTCCAGGAGGAGGGCGGCTTTATTCGGCCGGCCATGGCGCCGAGCCAATATGTTAGCGAATGATTGCAAAACGACCCCGTTTTCCTATTTACTGCAGATGTTCGGGTTTTCCGCACGCCATCGCAGTCGACCGTGCCGCGAAGCGACATCTCGTCCGCGAAACCTCAAAACAGATCCTGTCTGCAATGCGATCCCACGCAACAGCGAATGTCATCGAATTCCTTCAAGATCCGCCGGCGATCACTGTCGCGAACATCAAAAACGGAGGACGTCTTTATGAATACCGCTAACACCAAATCGAAACTGGGCACCCGCACCAATCTCAGTGAAGAAGCGACACGCGATATTTCCGCAGCGCTCAACGCGCTGCTGGCGGATGTCTTTGCCCTCTATCTGAAAACCAAGAATTTCCACTGGCATATGAGCGGTCCGCATTTTCGCGACTATCACTTGCTTCTGGACGATCAGGGCGATCAGATCTTCGCCATGACCGACCCCATGGCCGAGCGCGTCAGGAAGATCGGCGGAACGACGTTGCGGTCGATCGGCAATATTGCCAGGCTGCAGCGCATTCCCGATAATGATGCCGAATATGTCGATCCCCAGGACATGCTCGCCGAATTGGGGGATAACAACCTCAAGCTTGCTGCCGAGATCCGCGCGACCCATGACGTCTGCGACGAATATGGCGATATCGCCACCGCCAGCCTGCTTGAGAACTGGCTGGACGAGACGGAACGCCGCACCTGGTTCCTGTTCGAAGCCACGCGCAACACCAACCGCTGACCGCGGCACTGCCCGCCCTCGGACACAACGGCCGCATGCGGGATGCCATAACCCCGATTTCCTCGCTCCCGCTTCTGCGGAGGCGAGGAAATCCTTGACTCCTGTGGAAAACCTCTTAGAACCGGCGACGGAAAAGGAAGACTTCCATGGTTAGCTTCGAACAGATCGACAGCTTCAGTCACCTGGCGGAATGTGCCGGGCGGGATGTCTATTTTCCGGTTTCTTCCAAAACCAAGGCCAAAACGACGACGAAAACCGTCTGACGTCTCTGGCCTGCCGCTCTCTCCCCGGCTCGGTCGGGGACAGGAACCGGTCGTCATGGCCGCAGTTCCCCCCTCGCCAAAGAGGAGAGAAGAGAAAGAGAGCTTGAGAAATGGGTTTCAAAGTTGCAGTAGCGGGCGCGACCGGGAATGTCGGCCGCGAAATGCTCAACATCCTGTCCGAACGCGGTTTTCCGGCCGATGAGGTCGTGGCGCTCGCGTCCGCCCGCTCCCAGGGAACCGAAGTTTCCTTCGGCGACCGGACGCTGAAGGTTTCCAACCTGGAGAACTACGATTTCTCCAACACCGACATTTGCCTTATGTCGGCCGGTGGCGATGTCTCGAAGAAGTACTCGCCGAAGATCGGCGCCCAGGGCTGCGTCGTCATCGACAACTCGTCCGCATGGCGCTACGACGCCGACGTGCCGCTGATCGTGCCGGAAGTGAATCCGGACGCCATCACGCAGTTCACCAGGCGCAACATCATCGCCAATCCGAATTGCTCGACCGCGCAGCTCGTCGTCGCGCTGAAGCCGCTACATGATTTCGCCAAGATCAAGCGCGTCGTGGTCTCGACCTACCAGTCCGTTTCCGGCGCCGGCAAGGACGGCATGGACGAGCTGTTCAACCAGACCCGCGCCGTCTTCGTCGCCGACCCGATCGAGAACAAGAAATTCACCAAGCGCATCGCCTTCAACGTCATTCCGCACATCGACGCCTTCATGGAAGACGGCTACACCAAGGAAGAATGGAAGGTGCTGGCCGAAACCAAGAAGATGCTCGATCCGAAGATCAAGGTCACCTGCACAGCTGTCCGGGTGCCGGTTTTCATCGGTCATTCTGAATCGGTCAATATCGAGTTCGAAAACGAGATATCAGCCGATCAGGCTCGCGATATCCTGCGCGAAGCGCCAGGTTGCCTCGTCATCGACAAGCACGAAAACGGCGGCTACATCACGCCTTACGAGTGCGCCGGCGAAGACGCGACCTATATTTCGCGCATCCGCGAGGATGCCACCGTTGAAAA
Source organism: Martinezella lusitana (assembly GCF_016901135.1). Taxonomy (GTDB): domain Bacteria; phylum Pseudomonadota; class Alphaproteobacteria; order Rhizobiales; family Rhizobiaceae; genus Rhizobium; species Rhizobium lusitanum_D. Next base: position 98,989 of record NZ_JAFEVL010000066.1, read on the forward strand.
CGGCCTCAATATCTGGGTCGTCTCCGACAACCTGCGCAAGGGTGCGGCGCTGAACGCCATTCAGATTGCCGAACTGCTCATCAACCGCGGCCTGATCAAGCCACGCAAGCAGGCTGCATAAGCATTCCTAAACCAATTTACGGTTTATAAATCTTCGCTAGCTAAGCAGGATTAAACGGAAGCCTCGCCATTTCCCATCGAAAGGCGGGGCTTTTGCAAATGCCTTTGGCGGTAATGTTTCCCGTGAAGCGAAAACATCGGTCGCTAAAATGTGATAATGACAGGACGGTCGGATGCTGGCATGGTCCAGTGAAGACTAGACCGCGCATGAGCCCGGATTGGAGGGCTTATGCGCCATTCAAAAACGGTTACCGCGTTTGTGACGCGGTGAGAATTCGGGGAAACTGAATGCGCATCACAAAGTCTGGAATGGCAACTCTCGTGGCGGGCGGGTTGTTGCTGGTGACGCCGATTGCCGCAAATGCGGCATCCTGCGGCAACACTTCCGCCGGCTTCGAGAACTGGGTGCAGGAATTCAAGCGGGAAGCGCAGGGTCAGGGCGTCAGCCCTTCCGTTCTCGACCGGGCCTTCGCCAACGTCCGTTACAATCAGCCGACCATTCGCGCCGATCGCGGCCAGAAAAGCTTCAAGCTTTCCTTCGAAGATTTCATGAGGAAGCGCGGCGGCCAGTCGATCATCAATCGCGGCAAGAGCATGAAGCAGGCCAATGCCGCGCTCTTTTCCAAGATCGAGAAGCGCTTCGGCGTACCCCCGGGGCCGATCATCGCCATCTGGGGCATGGAAACCGGTTTTGGCGGCTTCATGGGCGATCAGCATACGCTCTCGGCCGTCTCGACCCTTGCCTATGATTGCCGCCGTTCCCCATTCTTCACCGAGCAGCTCTACTCCGCTCTCAAGCTCGTCGGCGAAGGCTATCTCAACCCGTCGGCCCGTGGCGCCGCGCATGGCGAAATCGGCCAGACGCAGTTCATGCCTAAGAACGTCGTCGCCTTCGGCGTCGATGAAGATGGCGACGGTAGGGTCGATCTTGTGGGATCGCGCGCTGACGCTTTGGCCTCGACCGCGAACTTCCTGCGTGGCCATGGCTGGCAGCCAGGCGCTGGTTATCAGCCCGGCGAGCCGAATTTCTCGGCCATCGCCGGCTGGAACGACGCTAGGGTCTATCAGCAGGCGATCGCCTATATCGGCCAGCAGATCGACGGCAAGTAAGCTGTACCAAACGAAAAAGCGCTGCGAACCAGTCGGTCGCAGCGCTTTTTTATTGAAGTAAATTTATCGTCTTAGACATCAGGCCGAATGAAATCGCGGGTTTCGGGATCCATGACCCACAATTCCCCCGTAGAAATATCGAACCATGCGCCGTGCAGGTTCAATTTACCTTCTTCTTCCCGCGCCTTGATCTCCGGAAAGCTGCGCAGATTGTCGAGCGAATTGCGGATCGAGATGCGCTCCAGCGCCGTCTGGCGCTCCGCCGGCGTCATGATGTCGTTGCTCTGGATCTGCTCGGCAGCGGGCTTCAGGAGGCCCATCCACCGGCCGATGAAATCACCCGGCGAAAGCGGCTCGGCGTTCGGATCGAGTGCCGCGCGAATGCCGCCGCAGCGACCGTGACCCATCACGACAATATCGGAGACTTTGAGCGACAGAACCGCAAACTCGAGCGCCGACGAGGTCGAATGGAAATTACCATCGGGCTCATAGGGCGGCACCATGTTGGCGACGTTGCGGATGACGAAGAGCTCTCCCGGGCCGGCGTCGAAGATGATCTCCGGCGCGGAACGAGAGTCGCAACAGGCAATCACGAGCGTCGACGGGTTCTGGCCGAGCTCGGCGAGAGTGCGATAGCGTTCGCGCTCATCGACGTAACGCCCGCTCATGAAGTTGCGATAGCCATTCAGAAGGGAGTCAGGAAAGCTTTGCATGATACTGGATTACAGCGCACTTCGGCCGATGGCAACTATTGCACTGCAAAAAGCTCCAGACGCTTCAAGCCGCTATTTTTTCCGCCGCTGCGCCGGATGCATGAGGTGCCGCAGCTGCACCATCGCCATCGGCGTCGACAGACTGGCCGCATCCGCGGCGAGCGTCAGCTCGTCGCTGCCGCGCTTGACGGCGCGCGCCAGCACCTCATAAACGCTGGCTGTAGCAAGCTGCAGCGCCCGTTCCTCGTCCATGCCGGACAGCAGGCGCGACAGAAACAAGGCGGATAGCAGGTCGCCGAGCCCGTTCGGGGCCTTCTCGATGCTGCGATGCTCGGCAAGCAAGGCGCTGCGGCCGCTGAGATAGAGATTTCCGATGCCGCCGGCCATCATCGGCACCGCCGACGTCACCAGCATGCGCGACGGCCCGAGGGCGAGTGCGGCTTCCATGATGGCATTGTTGTCTTCGAGCGGCGCGCCGGCAAGCCAGGCAAGCTCGTAGCGGTTCGGCGTTGCCAGCGACGCCAGCGGGATCAGATGATCGCGGATCGCTTCCGCCGTCGCTTCGGGCACATAGAGCCCGCCGGCATCGCCGATGACCGGATCGCAGGCATAGAGCAGATCGGGATTCTTCTCCCGCAAGGCCGTCACCAGCCGGGCAACGGAATGCGCCTGCGCTGCATTGCCAAAATATCCCGACAGCACCGCCTTCACCTCGGACAGCCAGGGCGCGGCGATCAGATCGTCAACTGCGCGGTCGAAATCCGCCTCGTTGAAGGTCAGCCGCGTCGAACGGCCATGGCCGGGATGCCATGGCAGGACGATGGTCGGCAGCGCCCAGACGGGATGGCCAAGCGTTTCCAGCGCAAAGACCGCGGCACGATTGCCGACGGAACCTCTGACGACATGGCTGGAGATGACGATAACGGCGCCGGCCGACTTTTGCGACATGATAGTGACTTCCAGTTCAGGGCTTCAAACTGCAATGGCGCCGTTGATGATCCCTTTCGCGCCACTCTGTCAACCGCGCTTCACAAAGTCATGAAAACCTCTGTTGAATAGCTGGGTTCGGCAATTTCACGTCAACGTCATCTGCTTTGGGGCGAGATCACACCTTTTGGCAAGATTTCTAAAAATTCGTGGCCAAATCGGTCGAAAAGCAATCTAATTCGCATTCATTTTGCCAGTTTTTTCGCTAAACCTTCTGCTACTGTGGTCAAATTTCGAAAATCGGGAGGAATTTCATGGCGTCCAGGACCAATCCGAAACGGGAAAAGCAGCTCGAGGCGGCACGCAAGATCGCGGCTGCGACGGGCAAGGCGCATATCGATCCCGAAATCCTGTTCGGCCGGGCAAGCAATGACGACATGGAGCGTTACAGCCCGGAAATGCTGGCCCTTGCTGCGGTGCACGCAGCGAGAGAGCTGGCAGCCTGGAACGGCACGTCTCCGCGCGTCACCATCGAACAGGTCGCCAATATCGAGCCCGATGGCGTCGCGGTGTCGATCCTCTCGATCACCGATCACAACATGCCCTTCCTCTACGAATCGATCATGGGCGAGGTAAGCAGCACCTACCGCGATCTCTACATGGCCGTGCACCCGATCCTGGTCATCGAGGACGGCAAGCAGCCCAGCCTCTATTCCGCCGATCAGTTAAGCGATCCCGCCCATCGCGTCAGCCATATCCAGCTTCATCTGTCGCCATTGACGGCAGCGCAGACAACGGACCTCACCAAGCGGGTGCAGACCGTGCTCGATCAGACGCATCTTACCGTTTCCGACTGGAAGCCGATGCTGGCGCGCCTCGATATCGTCATTTCGGAGCTCTCCACCTATGAGGCGACGGGCCGCCGCAAGGGCGATCGCGACGAGGCACTTGCCTTCCTGGCCTGGTTGCGCGACGGCAATTTCACCTTCCTCGGCATGCGCGAATATGTCTATTCCGGCAAGGGCGCCGACGCCAAGGTCGAGCGCGATCGCGGGGCCGGCCTCGGCATTCTTTCCAATCCGGATGTCCGCGTCCTGCGCCAGGGCAAGGATGCCGTCACCACGACGCCGGAAATCCTCGCCTTCCTCGACGGGCCGGATTTCCTGATCGTTGCCAAGGCCAACGTCAAGTCGGTCGTCCATCGCCGCGCCTATATGGACTATGTCGGCGTCAAGCGCTTCGACAGCGAAGGCAACGTCACGGGCGAACTGCGCATCGTCGGCCTCTACACCTCGACGGCCTATACCAGCGCTGCCATCGAAGTGCCGCTGCTGCGCTCGAAGGTACAGAAGGTCAAGGATCATTTCGGCTTCGACCCCACAAGCCATTCCGGCCGCATGCTGGATAATACGCTGGAATCCTACCCTCGCGACGACCTCTTCCAGATCGATACGACGCTGCTCGCAAGCTTCGCCGAGCAGATCAATGATCTGGCGGACCGGCCGCGCGTGCGGGCGCTGCCACGCATCGATCATTTCGATCGCTTCGTCTCTGTCATCGTCTATGTGCCGCGCGAGGAATATGATTCCGTCGTCCGCGAGAAGATCGGCAACTACCTGAAAACCGTCTATGACGGCCGCGTTTCCGCTTATTATCCGGCCTTCCCGGAAGGCGGCGTGGCGCGCGTGCATTTCATCATCGGCCGCAGCGCCGGCAAGACGCCCAATATTCCGCAAGCCAAACTGGAAGAGGCAATCCGCGCCATTACCGCCCGCTGGGACGAGCGGTTTGTCATGCTCGCCGGCCCGAAAGCGCCGCGCATATCCGTCAGCCAGGCCTTCCAGGAAGCCTTCTCCCCCGAAGACGCCTTTGCCGATCTCCCCGATATCACCGCAACGGCCGGTGCCGAGCCGATCCGCATCGGCTTCTATATCCGCAAGGACGAGGCAGGCGACATCCTTTCGCTGAAGATCTTCCACGGGCAAGGCAATCTGGCGCTGTCGCGCCGCGTGCCGCTGCTGGAAAACCTCGGCTTCAACGTCATCAGCGAGCGGACCTTCGACATCTATGTCACGGCCAAGGACGGCTCGCCGGGCCATGTCGTACTTCATGACATGGAGCTCGAGGCCCGTGGCGGCCTGACGATCGATCTCGCCCGCCATGGTGCCGCGCTGGAGGAAGCCTTCCTCGCCGCCTTCGGCGGTACGATCGACAATGACGCCTTCAACCGGCTGATCGTCTCGGCCGATCTCTCCGCGCGCGAAGCCAATGTGCTGCGGGCTTATTCGCGCTACCTTCGCCAGGCCGGCATCGCCTATTCCCAGGACTATATCGCCGCGACGCTCGACAAATATCCGCGCATTGCAGGATCGCTCTTCCGCCTGTTTCACGATACCCTCGATCCGAAGCTCAACGACAAGAGCCGTACGAAGAAGCTTGTCGAGCTGCACGCCGCCATCGAAACCGAGCTCGCCGATGTTCCGAGCCTCGACGACGACCGGATTCTCCGCCGCTACGTCAACGCCATCGATGCGACGCTGCGCACCAACTATTTCCAGAGGAGTGCCGACGGCACGCCGAAGGCCATGCTGGCCTTCAAGCTCGATCCGAAACTTCTGGACGGTCTGCCCGAGCCGCGGCCCTTCCGCGAAATCTTCGTCTACGGCGTCGAAGTGGAAGGCGTGCATCTGCGCTTCGGCAAAGTGGCGCGCGGCGGCTTGCGCTGGTCCGACCGTGCCGAGGACTATCGCACCGAAGTACTCGGCCTGGTGAAAGCGCAGCAGGTCAAGAACGCCGTCATCGTACCCGTTGGCGCCAAGGGCGGTTTCTATCCGAAGAAGCTTCCGGTCGGCGGTAGCCGCGACGAGATCTTCAACACCGGCCGCGAAGCCTACAAGACCTATATCCGCACGCTGCTGTCGATCACCGACAATATCTCCGGCACCGACATCATCCCGCCGGCCGACACTGTGCGGCTCGATGGCGACGACCCCTATTTCGTCGTCGCTGCCGACAAGGGCACGGCCACCTTCTCAGACACGGCCAACGCGCTGGCGCAGGAAGCCGGTTTCTGGCTGGACGACGCCTTCGCTTCCGGCGGCTCGGCCGGCTACGACCACAAGAAGATGGGCATCACCGCCCGCGGCGCATGGGAAACCGTGAAGCGGCATTTCCGCGAGATGGATATCGATATCCAGACGACGCCCTTTAACGTCGTCGGTGTCGGCGACATGTCCGGCGACGTCTTCGGCAACGGCATGCTGCTGTCGCCGAAGATCCGCCTTCTGGCCGCCTTCGACCATCGCGACATTTTCATCGATCCCGATCCCGACATGGAAAATACGCTCGCCGAACGGCAGCGCCTCTTCGACCTGCCGCGCTCCAGCTGGCAGGATTTCGACAAGTCCATCCTGTCGACGGGCGCGATGATCATCTCCCGCTCGGCAAAATCGGTTACGCTGACGCCTGAAGCTGCCGCCGTCATCGGCTTGGGCAAGTCTGTCGCCACCCCCTTCGAGATCATGACGGCGATCCTGAAGGCTCCCGTTGATCTGCTCTGGTTCGGCGGCATTGGCACCTATGTCAAGGCGCCGTCCGAAACGGATGCGGATGTCGGCGACCGTGCCAACGATCCGATCCGCATCACCGCCGAAGAGGTTCGCGCCAGGGTAATCGGCGAGGGCGCCAATCTCGGCGTCACGCAGAAAGGCCGCATCGCCTATGGCCTCAAGGGCGGACGCTGCAATTCCGACGCCATCGACAACTCGGCCGGCGTCAACACCTCAGACGTCGAGGTCAATATCAAGATCGCGCTCGCCAATGCCATGCACGACGGTCGCCTGACGCGAGCAAAACGCGATATCCTGCTGGCATCGATGACCGACGAAGTCGGGACCCTGGTGTTGCGGAACAACTATCTGCAATCCCTGGCGATTTCGCTGACGGAGCGCAAGGGCACCGGCAACGGCCTGGAACTCAGCCGCTTCATGAGCGTGCTGGAAACGGCCAAGCAGCTCAGCCGCAAGGTCGAGACGCTGCCCGACGATCAGACCTTCGCCGAGCGTTATGCCAATGGACGGCCGCTGACCCGCGCCGAAATCGGCGTGCTGCTCTCCTATGCCAAGATCGTCCTCTTCGACGCGCTTATTGCCAGCAACCTGCCGGATGATCCCTATTTCGCCGCGACCCTCAGCCGCTATTTCCCGGCCAAGATGCAGCGCTCGAATGCCGCCGATATCGACAGCCACCGGCTGCGCCGCGAGATCATCGCGACGGCGCTCGCCAACGAAGCGATCAATCGCGGCGGCCCGGGCTTTGCTGTGAGCATGATGGACGCGACGGCGGCCTCGGCTGCCGAGGTCGTCAAGGCGGCTGTGGTCGCCCGCGACGGCTTCGATCTCGATCGCCTCTGGAACGAGACGGACGCGCTCGATGGCAAGGTCGGCGGCCAGATGCAGAACCGCGTCTATGGCGAGATCACCGAGGTCTATACGGTGCTGACCCGGCTGCTTTTGAAGACCGGAGCTGCCAAGGGCGATATCGAGGAGACGGTTAGCCGGCTTCGAGCAGCACTGAAAAAGCTTCGTCCTGTCTTCCTCAGCCATATCCCGGCGGATTTCGCAGCCGAGATCGCCGCCCGCGAGGCGGAATACCAGGCTGCCGGCCTGCCGGAAAAGCTGGCTTCGGAAATTGCCACGATCTACGCGCTGGTCCTCGTTCCGGAGATCATGCAGATCGCTGAGCGCACCGGCGATACGCTGAACCGGGCGGCGGAAAGCTACTTCACCGTGTCGCAGACCTTCCGGGTCGGCCGCCTGCTGCTTGCCGGCAGCCGGATCGTCACAGGCGATCACTATGAGAGCCTCGCTTTGGCGCGCAGCCTCGACCAGATCGCCGGCGCCCGTCGCGATATCGTCATCTCGGCCCTGTCGAACCATCCGAAGGAAAAGCTGCCGGTCCAGGCATGGCACGCGGAAGACCGCATCCGCATCAACCGCATCGCCGAAGAGCTCGGTGGCCTCAGCGAAAGCGGCGATCCCAACCTTGCGAGAATCACCGTGGCCGCAGGCCTGCTGACCGATCTTGCGAACGGCCGGGCAAGGTGACACAGTCCGCCCCGACCCCGGCAGGCGGGTGAGGGAATCAGGGGCTGGATTTGGTGACGACCGGGATTGGTGACGACGTGCCGGCAAAAGTGCCGGCACGAGGCATTTGGGGCTGGATGTTCTTCGACTGGGCGGCACAGCCGTTCTTCACCGTCGTCACCACCTTCATTTTCGGCCCCTATTTCGTCGCGCGGCTGACGTCCGATCCGGTCTCGGCGCAGACGACATGGAGCAATATGGCGACGATCTCCTCGGTGATCATCGCCCTGCTCTCGCCGGTGCTCGGCTCGATCGCCGATCAATCCGGGGCGCGCAAGCCCTGGATCGCCTTTTTCGCCGTCATCAAGATCGCCAGCCTCTTCTGCCTCTGGGGTGCGGCACCGGGCTCGCCGCTGATCTATCCCGTCATCTTCATGATTCTCGCCTCGATCTCGGCCGAATTCTCGATCGTCTTCAACGATTCGATGATGCCGAGGCTGGTCGGCAAAGACGATGTCGGCAAGCTGTCGAATGCCGCCTGGGGTCTCGGCTATCTCGGCGGCATGATCGTGCTGATCACCGTCGTTGCCCTGCTCGCCGGCAATCCGCAGACCGGCAGGACCATCTTCGGCCTGATGCCGCTCTTCGGCCTCGACGCGACGCTCGGCGAGGATGCGCGCATCACCGGGCCGATTTCCGCCGTCTGGTACTTCCTCTTCATCCTGCCGATGTTCTTCTTCACGCCCGATGCCGCCCGAGGCCTGCCGCTTCGAGCCGCGGTTCGCTCGGGCCTGCGGGAGCTGAGAACGACGCTCGGTGAGCTAAAGCGCCGGCGCGGCATCAGCCTCTTCCTCATCGCCCGCATGGTCTATCAGGATGGCGTGAACGGCCTTCTGATCCTCGGCGGCACCTTTGCAGCTGGCATGTTCGGCTGGGCGACGATCGAGATCGGCATCTATGGCATCATCCTCAACGTCATCGCCATTTTCGGCTGCTTTGCAGCCAGCTATGTCGACCGCTGGCTGGGCTCGAAAATAACAGTCGTCATCAGCCTGACGCTGCTGCTCGTCGCGACCTTCGGTATCATCTCGACCGGGCCGGGCTTCACGCTCTTCGGCCTCGTCCCGCTTTCGACCGTCAGCACCGGCAGCCTGTTCGGCACGGCGGCGGAAAAGGCCTATATCGGCTATGGCCTGCTGATCGGCATCGCCTTCGGCCCCGTGCAGGCCTCCTCGCGCTCCTATCTGGCGCGCAGCGTCAGCCTCGCGGAAGCGGGCCGCTATTTCGGCATCTACGCACTCTCAGGCCGCGCCACCAGCTTCATGGCGACGCTGTTCTTCTCGCTGGTAACCTATTGGAGCGGCTCGGCACGCCTCGGCATGGCAACGCTGGTCATATTCCTCGCCGGCGGCCTGCTGCTCCTGCTGCCGACGCCTTATCCGGCTGACAAAGCGAAATAGGGATATTCCTATTTCGATGAGGGATATGCTCATCCCTTCTCCCCAGCGGGGAGAAGGTGCCCGAACGGTGGATGAGGGGGCCTCCCGGCATATTCGGAACCAGCCTATATCGTTGCGAACAATATATAACTTCCCGGTAACGCCCCCTCACCCCGCGCTACGCGCGACCCTCTCCCCGCTGGGGCGAGGGTAAAGTCATCAATGGCGGAAATGGCGGATACCGGTGAAGACCATCGCGACATCGTGCTCGTTAGCGGCGTCGATGACTTCTTGATCGCGCATGGAGCCACCCGGCTGGATAACGGCAGTGGCGCCTGCAGCAATCGCCGACAGCAGACCGTCGGCAAACGGCAGGAAGGCTTCAGAGGCCACAGCGGAACCGCGCGTCAGCGGCTCGGCGAGCCCCATCGCCTTAGCGGCTTCTTCAGCCTTGATCGCGGCGATGCGGGCAGAATCGACGCGGCTCATCTGTCCCGCGCCGATGCCGGCAGTCTGGCCGTCCTTGGCGTAAACGACGGCATTCGACTTCACATGCTTGGCGACACGGAAGGCGAATTTCATGTCTTCAAGCTCCTGTGCCGTCGGCGCGCGCTTGGTGACGACCTTCAGCTCCATGTCCTCGACCAAGGCATTGTCGCGGTTCTGCACCAGGAGGCCACCGGAGACGGTCTTGGCGGTCAGGCCGGGCGCGCGCGGATCGGGCAGGGCACCGACCGACAGCAGACGAAGGTTCGGCTTGCGGGCGATGATCGCCTTGGCTTCCTCGCTGATCTCGGGCGCGATGATGACTTCGGTGAAGAGCTTGACGATCTCTTCCGCCGTTTCCGCATCAAGCAGGCTGTTCAGCGCGATGATGCCGCCGAAGGCCGAAACGGAATCACAGGCGAGAGCCCGCTTGTAGGCTTCGACCAGGCTCGGGCCGGTGGCGACGCCGCAGGGGTTGGCATGCTTGATGATGGCGCAGGCCGGCCCGTTTCCCGGCAGGAACTCGGCAACGAGCTCATAGGCGGCATCTGTGTCGTTGATATTGTTGTAGGAAAGCTGCTTGCCCTGGATCAGCGTTGCCGTGGAAACGCCGGGACGGTTTTCGCCGGTGAGATAGAAAGCCGCCTTCTGATGCGGATTTTCGCCATAGCGCATCTCCTCGCGCAGCACGCCGCCGATAACGCGGTAGCTTGGCGTGGCGATATCGAGTGCTTCGGCGAACCAGTTGGCGATCATCGCATCATAGGCCGCGGTGCGGGCATAAGCCTTGGCGGCCATACGCTTGCGGAAGTCGTAGCTCGTCTCTCCGGCATTGGCAGAAAGCTGCTCCAGAAACGCCGGATAATCAGCCGGATCGGTGAGGATCGTCACATAGGCATGGTTTTTGGCCGAAGCGCGGATCATCGCCGGGCCGCCGATGTCGATATTCTCAACCGTCGTCGGATAGTCGCCGCCGGCCTTGCGCACCTCTTCGAAGGGATAGAGGTTGCTGACAAGGAGGTCGATGCCCTTGATGCCGTGCTCCTTCATCGCAGCCTGATGCTCGGCATCGTCACGGATGGCGAGCAGGCCGCCATGCACCTTCGGATGCAGCGTCTTGACGCGGCCGTCCATGATCTCCGGAAACTCTGTGACTTCAGAGACATCGGTAACGGCAAGGCCGGCCGCGGCGATTGCCTTGTGCGTGCCGCCGGTCGACAGAAGCCGCACGCCCTGTTCGCTGAGCGCGCGCGCCAGCTCGACGATGCCGGTCTTGTCGAAGACGGACAGAAGCGCGGTTTTCACCCTCACTTTGTCAGGGGCAGGGATTTTCTTGGAAACGACGGCCATGGGCTTTCTCCGGTCTGAAGCAATTCCAGGAAAAGTGTACGGCGGTTTTCCGTCCGGAATTGCGCGATAACAAAAAACAGAGCGGAAACGCTCTGGCATGAGGAGATGAGATGTCCGGCGGAAAGGGCGCGGGACGATAATGCCGCCCCGTTAGCATAGCTGACGCCGTTAGCCTATGGCCGATGGGATAAAAACCAGCGGATTTCCGGCTTTTCGGCAATCTGGAAAACGATCTCGAGCTGGTCGGAAGAGCGCATGCCGGAAGGGTCGGCGAAAAAGATATCCTCCGCGACAAGCACTTCATTACCCGGCGAGGAGAAGACCCAGGTCTCTCCATCCGGCGCGATCAGCAGGGCGCTATCCGTCTCGGTCTGCAAAAGGCTGATGGAGGGGTGGATATGGAAGCGGGCGGACGCGATGCCTTCGCCCTTCGGCGCCTGCTTCCTGCCTTCTGGCACGAGGAACCGGTCACGTCCCGCGAGAATCGTGCCTGTCGCGTTGAGGCTCAGCTCGCGCTCGTGAACATAGCCGAAGGCGGAGAGATAGCCGTCATGCGCGGCCCTGACATAATCGCGCCCGTCTTCCGTCTCGGCGCGCTCGATGATGACCTTCTTCACGCCGCCGACCATGATCGGCCCCAGTGACTTCGACTTGGAGAACAGGCTCGACGAGGTATCGTTGAGCGTAACGGTCGAATGCGCCGCGGTCGCCCGCGCGGCTTGTGCATAGCGCTCGCCGGCGAATTCCGGCGAACCGGAATTGATGATGAAGCGGGTCTTGCCCGACGACATCTCAAAAGAGAGGCAGCCTGCATTCGCCGTGCGGCTGAGATCGGCCGAGGCAGGAGCACCGACATCGACGATGACGACAGCCTGACCGGCCGCCAGCCGATGATATTTGGTATGCGGCAGCGCCTTGAACGCCTGACCAGCCGTCTCGTCGTAGCGCAGGACCGACATCAGCTCATTGGCAAGCGTCGACGTCGCGCCGTTGAACAGCGCCAGGTCACCGTCCTGATGACGAAAGAAACGCAGCGCCGGATACATGCGGTCTATGCCGGGAATAAGCCGGATCGGCACGTCATGGCCGAGATTGACATAGGTCTGGCGCAACGGCAGCAGATCGAGCAGCAGTTCCAGCGATACGCGCGGATTGCGGGAGATATGACCGCCATCGGGCAGGATCTGGCGGTCGATCTCGCGATCGAGCGCCTGTCCCGCGCGCTTCAGCGCAAGGGCGCTGTGAGGCATGGCAACAGAGGACATGGCAAGCGCGATGCGCACGCGAAACCGCGTCGTACCGTCCCTTGCCGTCGACGCCATACGGCGCAGATAGCGCACATGGAAGATGAGCATGCGCATGAAGCGGCGGTAGAAGCCGCTATCCGTACCATGCAGGAGCACGGGCGAATGCGACAACAGGGCAATCAGCCGCTGCGCCGCGATGTCAGGCGACCAGGCAAGGCCATGCAGCCGGCGGCCGTGAACGGCGATCCAATCGCTTAGAATAGAGCGCGCCAGCGCCGAAGCCTGGTCGCTCTTCTCTGCCCGCAAATGCCGCAGCCAGCGGAAATTGTGCAGACGCGCGGCGAATGCCCGTGACGGCAACTCCAGGGAAAAGGGCGATGCGCCCTGCATTTCCAGAACCCGTCCGGCGAGCAGGATGCGGCCGTTCAGAAGCTCCTCGACAAAAAACGGATCGACGCTGCGCAAGTCGGTCGGCGCCACGATCAGGCGTTCCGGCACACGCATGGTGTGGCGGGTGAGACGCAATCGCGCCAACGCCGCGCGGCGCGACATCCGCCGCCATGCTTCCCGCATGTATGAACTCACAAAACCCTGCCGCAGAACTGCATATTTGCTTCTGCTTACTCTTGTTACCCGTAGTTAAAAAGAGGTTACACATATACCAATTAAGGACATGTTACCGGATTTTTAACTAATGCGCGAAAGATGCGCTGGGAATGCGACTATCGCGTGCGTCGCAGCACGGCGGCGAAAAATCCGTCGAGGCCGGAGGCAAAGCCGCCGGTCAGCGGCAACATATCGGGCGTGGTGCGGAAAGCACCGAGAGGCGAGATCGCCGCCTCCAGGCCCGGCCAGTCACGCGGTTCGATCGGAACGCGCTCGACATTGTCTGTATCGGCCAGAAGGCGGGCAACCAGATCCTCGCCTTCTTCGGGATCGAGCGAGCAATTGGAGAAGACCACCAGGCCGCCGGGCTTGATCAGCGTCAAGGCGTGGCGAAGCAACCGCTCCTGCAGGCCGGCAAGCTTGGCGATATCCTCCGGGCCCTTGGTCCAGAGCACGTCGGGATGACGGCGCGTGGTTCCCGTCGAGGAGCAGGGGGCATCGAGAAGGGCGGCATCGAAAAGCGCGTCAGGCTGATACTTGCTCATATCGGCAACAACGGTCTCCGCCTCCAGCCCGAGACGCGCCAGATTGGCGGACAATCTCTTCAGGCGATTGGCGGATTGGTCGAGAGCCGTGACCTTGCCGCCCGAGAGAATGAGCTGCGCCGTCTTGCCGCCGGGCGCGGCACAGAGATCGACGATCCGCTTGCCGGTGAGCGAGCCGAACAATTTCGCCGGAATGCTGGCGGCCGCATCCTGAACCCACCACTCGCCGTCATCGAAACCCTCAAGCGAAGGAATGGATCCTTCGAAGGCGGCAAGCCGCACGCCACCGGTCGGCAGCACCACGCCATTGAGACGTTTCGCCCAGCCTTCGGCGTCTGATTTCACAGTCAGATCGATCGCGGCTGGCTCGAGTTGCGTGTCCGAAATTTTGAGTGCCGCCGGCGCGCCGTAAGCGGTTTCCAGGCGGGAGAGAAACCAGGCCGGCATGGCAAGGACACCCGCGACCCGATCGAGGATCTCCTGCTTCTCCCGCCCGATGCGGCGGAGAATAGCGTTGACCAGCTTGGCAAAGCGGCGATTGCGGGGATCGCGATTGGCCTGCTCGACAGCAAGATCGACGGCGGAATGATCCGGCACATCGAGATAAAGCATCTGCGCGGCTCCGACCACCAGCACGTGATGCAAGGCGCGAGCGCCTTCCGGCAGTGGCGCATCGAGGAGAGACGATATCGCCGCTTCGATGCGCGGCAGGTGCCGCAGCGCGCTGTTCAGGATGGCGCGCACCAGCGCCCGATCGCTGTCGCCGAGCGCCTTGTAGGCAGGATTGCCGCCCTCCGCATCCAGCATGCCGTCGAGCGGCGTCTTGCGGTCGATGACGGCAGCGAGGATCTTCGTCGCGGCCGCACGCGCGGCAAAGCCGGGCTTTGCAGGCGCCGAATCATGCGGGCGAGCCTCCGCCGGCCCCTTGCCCGATCCTCTTCCGTCCTTGTTGAAAGCTTTGTTTTTCTTGTCAGAACTCAAGACCAGGGTCCCTTCGGCGGTTGCGAACCACCGCGACCCGTATTCGGTACGGAGCGCGATTTGCGCTCCGGATTAGCAGTCAAGGCCGGTGCCGTCGAGCTAAAGCCGGGCTGTGTGCCCATTGGCGAGGCGCTGCCGCCGCCATGACGCGCCATTTCGTGCAATGCCGCGATACGATTTTCCGTGTTCGGATGCGTCGAGAACAGATTGTCCATGCGCTCACCCGACAGCGGATTGATGATGAACATATGTGCCGTCGCCGGATGACCCTCGGCCGCCTCGTTCGGAATATGCGCAGCACCACGGGCGATCTTGCCAAGCGCCGAGGCGAGCGACAGCGGATTGCCGCAGATTTCGGCGCCACGGCGGTCAGCCGAATATTCGCGCGTGCGGCTGATCGCCATCTGCACCAGCATCGCCGCGAGAGGGGCGACGATCATCGCCAACAGGACGCCGACCATGCCGAGCGGATTGTTGTTGTCACGGCGGCCGCCGAAGAAGAAGGCGAAATTGCCGAGCATCGAAATGGCGCCGGCAAGCGTCGCCGTGATCGTCATGGTCAGCGTGTCGCGGTTCTGCACATGCGCAAGCTCATGCGCCATCACGCCAGCCACTTCGTCAGGCGTCAGCGCATGCAGCAGGCCGGTGGAGGCGGCAACGGCGGCGTTTTCCGGGTTGCGGCCGGTGGCGAAGGCATTGGGCTGCGGGCTGTCGTAAAGATAGACCTTTGGCATCGGCAGGCCGGCATTGCGGGCGAGATCCCGGACGATCCGATAGAATTCCGGGGCGCTGCGCTCGTCCACTTCCTGCGCATTGTAGGTTGACAGTACCATGCGGTCGGAATTCCAGTAGGAAAAGAAGTTCATGCCGGCGGCGACGACAAATGCGATCAGCATGCCCGATTGACCGCCGATCAGATAGCCGACGCCCATAAAGAGGGCGGTCATGAAGGCAAGCAACATGGCGGTACGCATGAGATTCATCGAGGGGTCTCCAACACATCTGTCGTCCAAACCTTTTTCTTTGCGGCCGGACGCACTATGATTTGGCTATTCATCCGCCTATTTCAACGGTTCCGGACCGATCACCTCATGCAGACAGCAGATAACGACAATAAAATAGACACCGAAGCCGGTGAAATCACCCGCAAACCGCTCTCGCCCGCCGCCAGGCGCGCGCTGGCCGAAGCCGAGGAACGCCGCAAGGCGCAGGAAGCTCAGGCGCAGGCCGAACTCCCCCCCGAAATCGGCGGCCGCGGCGGCGCCGATCCGGCTCGCTTCGGCGATTGGGAGATCAATGGGCGGGCTATCGATTTTTGAGATGCCCTGCTCATCACTATGATGAGAAAGACCCAGCAGCAGCCCCGCGATCGGCACCGATGTCGCTGCGAAACAGAGGAGAATGATGCCCGTAGGTTTCTCTCAGGGACTGTCCTTCGACCGGAGCCGAACAAATTGGGATGGTACAGGCCCCCGGCCACTCGCTTGGTCTGTTTGGTATCCGGCCAACGATGAGGCGATCGAGACGCCGCCGTCGGCGCCATCATGGTTTAAGCAGGAAGCCATCGCGCACGATGCGCCGATTAAGCTGACTTCCGATCCGCTGCCGGTCGTCATGTTGTCTCATGGCTCGGGCGGCGTCGCCGGCGGATTGGGATGGCTTGGACATCGTTTGGCACAATCCGGCTTTGTTGCCTTGGCTATCAACCATCATGGCCACACGGGCTCCGAGCCGTATAGACCCGAAGGCTTCCTGTGTCTCTGGGAGCGAGCCAGCGACTTAAGTGCATTGTTCGATGCCAATGATTGGAAAGAGGCCCTGGGAGCGACATTCGAGAACCGCGCCCACGTCGCGGGCTTCTCCGCCGGCGCTTATACGGCGCTGCTACTTTTGGGAGCACGTGTGGCATACTCCCAGTTTGAACCTGATAATCCTCGAAAGAGCCCGGTGCGAGGCCCAAGGGAATTCCCTGATTTGGCCGAGCACATCCCTTCACTTCTACATGACAGAATTTTTGTGGAGTCGTGGAATCGACGAAAGGAAAGCTTCAAGGACGAAAGATTTGTGACCGGGCTGACGATTGCGCCTGGCCGCTCGGTTCTCGGCTTTGCCGAGGACAGCCTCGAACGAATAAATGCGCCGGTTCAAATTATAGGAGGCGATGCGGATACCATCGCGCCCGCCAATGAATGCTGCGTTTGGCTTCACAAAAAGATCAGGTCCAGCTCCCTCGAGATCCTGCAGGGAGGAGTGGGCCATTACACCTTTTTACCAGAACCCACGCCGCAAGGCATAAAGGCGTCGCCGGAGATATTTTATGACTCCGGTTTGCAGCGAAAAAGCGTGCACGATCACGTCGCTCGCTCCGCGATTGCCTTTTTCAGAGCTTGCAGATGAGCCTTGAGAATTAGACGAGGATTTAACTCCCGTCTAAATCTGAGGCATTTTCTCTGCCCGCCAATGCAGTTCAGGGTTCACCTAAGCCGCATCAGCCTTGTTCTGCCTGTTGGCAATCAAATCATCGACGACAGCCGGATCGGCGAGTGTCGATGTATCCCCAAGCGCGCCGAAATCGTCCTCGGCGATCTTGCGCAGGATGCGGCGCATGATCTTGCCGGAGCGGGTTTTCGGCAGGCCGGGGGTGAACTGGATCTTGTCCGGCGAGGCGATCGGGCCGATTTCGGCGCGAACGTGTTTCACCAGCTCCTGCCGCAGCGCGTCCGAGCCTTCCTGGCCGACCATCAGCGTCACGTAGCAGTAGATGCCCTGGCCCTTGATCGAATGCGGGTAGCCGACAACAGCCGCTTCCGACACATGCTTGTGCGAAACCAGCGCCGATTCGACCTCGGCCGTGCCGAGGCGGTGGCCTGATACGTTAAGCACGTCGTCGACGCGGCCGGTGATCCAGTAATAGCCGTCCTCGTCGCGCCGGCAGCCGTCGCCGGTGAAGTACTTGCCCTTGTAGGTGGAGAAGTAGGTCTGGATGAAGCGCTCGTGGTCGCCATAAACCGTACGCATCTGGCCGGGCCAGCTGTCGGCGATGACGAGATTACCGTCGGCCGCACCTTCGAGCACCTTGCCCTCGTTATCGACCAGCTCCGGCTGGACGCCGAAGAAGGGCAGGGTGGCGGAACCGGGCTTCAGATCGGTCGCGCCAGGAAGCGGCGTGATCATGTGGCCGCCGGTTTCCGTCTGCCACCAGGTATCGACGATCGGGCTGCGGCTGTCGCCGACCACCTTGTAATACCATTCCCAGGCTTCCGGATTGATGGGTTCGCCGACCGTGCCGAGCAGGCGCAAGCTGGAGCGCGACGAACGCTTGACGAAATGATCGCCCGCACCCATCAGCGAACGGATCGCCGTCGGCGCGGTATAGAAGATATTGACCTTGTGCTTGTCGATGACATCCCAAAAGCGGCCTTGATCCGGGTAATTCGGTACGCCTTCGAACATCAGCGAGGTCGCGGCATTGGCGAGCGGCCCATAGACGATGTAGGAATGGCCGGTCACCCAGCCGACATCGGCCGTGCACCAGTAGATATCGCCGGGGTGATAATCGAACGTATATTCATGCGTCATTGCCGCATAGACGAGATAGCCGCCCGTCGTATGCAGCACGCCCTTCGGCTTGCCGGTGGAGCCGGACGTGTAGAGAATGAACAGCGGATCTTCCGCCTTCATTTTCGCCGGCGGACAATCCGCCTTCACCTTGGCGGTTGCCTCGTGATACCAGAGATCACGGCCGGGCTCCCAGGCGACCTTGCCGCCGGTGCGGCGCACCACGAGGACATTCTTGACCGCAACCTTCTGCTTGGCGGCGATCTGGATCGCCTTATCGGTGTTTTCCTTGAGCGGAATGGATTTGCCGCCGCGAACGCCTTCATCGCAGGTGATGACGAAGGTCGATTCGCAATCGACGATACGGCCGCCCAGCGCCTCGGGCGAAAAGCCGCCGAAAACGACGGAATGCACCGCGCCGATACGGGCGCAGGCAAGCATGGCATAAGCCGCTTCCGGGATCATCGGCATGTAGATGGTGACGCGATCGCCCTTCTTGACGCCGTGCTTCTTCAAGACGTTCGCCAGCCGGCAAACCTGCTCGTAAAGCTCGTTATAAGTGACCTTCTTGTCGATATAAGGATTGTCGCCTTCCCAGATGAAGGCGACACGGTCTCCATGCTTCTTCAGGTGCCGGTCGATGCAATTATAGGAGACGTTGGTGACGCCGTCCTCGAACCATTTGATCGAGACCTTGCCGGTAAACGACGTGTTCTTGACCTTGGTATAGGGCTTGAACCAGTCGATGCGCTTGCCGTGCTTGCCCCAGAATTTGTCGGGATCCTCGACGCTCTGCTGATACCATTTCTGATATTTCGCCTGGTCGATCAAAGCGCGCGCCTTGACCGGTTTCGTCACCGGATGAATCTTTTCCGACATTGTTTCCTCCTCGAATTCTGACACCCTCTCTCTCGCAATTATGGGTGCTCTTTCCGCGCAATCAATAGCAGGTCAAACCATGACAGCAATTGGACAAAGTGCATTTCATACTCAAAGAATTGCAATTCCGCGACACTACAGTTATATAGGGCCATATTTCCCGGAAAATGTGGTGTTACACCCCGGACCGCGACACCGGCGCGGACTGACAGAAGGACTATATCTATGGCTCAACAATTGCTCATGCCGAAGGCAACTGCCATCTGGCTTGTCGACAATACAGCCTTGTCATTCGACCAGATCGCGCAGTTCTGCAAGCTGCATCCGCTCGAAGTGAAAGCCATTGCCGATGGCGAAGCCGCACAGGGCATCAAGGGCCAGGATCCGATCACGACCGGCCAGCTTTCGCGCGAAGAGATCGCCCGCGCCGAGGCCAATCCGAACCACAAGCTGAAGCTCTCCGAGCCGAAGGTCCGCGTGCCCGAATCGAAGCGCCGCGGCCCGCGCTACACGCCCGTCTCCAAGCGCCAGGACCGCCCGAATGCCATCCTCTGGCTGGTGCGCAACCATCCGGAACTGAAGGATGCGCAGATTTCCCGCCTCGTCGGCACCACCAAGTCGACCATCGAGCAGATCCGCGAACGCACCCACTGGAACTCGGCCAACCTGGCACCGATGGATCCGGTGACGCTCGGCCTCTGCAGCCAGATCGACCTCGACATGGAAGTCGAAAAGGCCTCCAAGGGCCGTCCGCTGCCGACCGCCGCCGAACTCGGCGCGACGCTGCAGCCCGCCCAGGAAACCGAAAAGCTCGGCTTCAGCTATGAGCGTGACGAGCCTAAGGAAAAGGAAATCGACGCCGACGCCGTCTTCGCCAAGCTCAAGTCGCTGAAGTCGACCAGCCGCGATGACGACGACGATCAGTTCTGAGATCCGGCATTATCGGTTGCAAATACGAAGCCCCGGTCGAAATCCGGGGCTTTTTGTTGCTGAGCAGGCGCGGGCCATCCTCGCCCTTCGAGGCTTCAGCCCCTTCGACAGGCTCGGGGCCTTCGCACCTCAGGGTGAGGATGGATTGAGCACCGCTCTCGATAGAACCCAATTCTGCACAACGACCGTGCACAAAAGGTTAGCCCTCAGGGTGAGGTGCGTAGGCTCCTGAGCTTGTCGAAGGGGCCGGAGCCTCGAACCACGAGGGCGGGTGGTGGATGACCACACGCATCTCCGCCCGACCCATGACGCTGTTGCTTTTTGTTTTCGATAGGATCTACCGCGCCCCGAAAATAGCGGAACCGACGCGGACACTCGTGGCTCCGAAAGCCACGGCAATCTCATAATCGCTCGACATGCCCATGGAGAGCTTTTCCACGCCTGCTTTTTCGGCAAGCTTTGCGAGCAAGGCAAAATGCGGCCCCGGATTCTCATCGGCCGGCGGAATGCACATCAGGCCTTCGATCGAAAGCCCGAGTTCCTTGCGGCAGAGATCGACAAAGGCGGCGGTATCATCAGGCGCGATTCCCGCCTTCTGCGGCTCCAGCCCGGTATTGACCTGCACATAGAGCCGCAGCGTCTTGCCCTGCCGTTTCATTTCATCGGCGATCGCACGGGCGATCTTTTCCCGGTCGATCGTTTCGATGACATCGAACAGCGCCACGGCATCGACGGCCTTGTTCGATTGCAGCGGCCCGATCAGATGCAGCTCGATCCCAGACGTCTCGGCCTTCAGCTCCGGCCATTTGCCCTGGCTTTCCTGCACGCGATTCTCGCCGAACACGCGCTGGCCGGCCGAGATCGCCGGACGGATCGCATCGGCATCGAACGTTTTGGAAACGGCAACGAGCTGCACGGCACCATCAGGCCGGCCGGCCTGACGCTCCGCTGCCGCGATGTGGAAACGAACTTCGTTCAGGCGCTCTTGAAGTTCCATCTTTTCGCCTCGATATTCACGCTTGCTTCTCAGACTTTGCAGTAATGAGGCGAGCGGCCTTTGCCAAGGGCGAATGCGCCGGAATCCGGCTTTGCTTTGCAAGATAAGGCACTTGCCGCACCTGCTAAACTTGACGCTTGGGTGGTTTCGTGGTGAAGGTCACGCCTTAATCCCCATGATTTTCCGGAATACAAGATCAGATGACGACCGAACGTTATAATCCGCGCGACGCCGAGCCTCGCTGGCAGCAGAAATGGAACGAGGACGAGGTCTTCGTGACCGACAACGCCGATCCGCGTGAGAAATACTACGTTCTAGAGATGTTTCCGTATCCGTCGGGCCGCATCCACATGGGCCATGTGCGCAACTACGCCATGGGCGACGTCGTTGCCCGCTACAAGCGCGCACGCGGCTACAATGTGCTGCACCCCATGGGCTGGGACGCCTTCGGCATGCCGGCGGAAAACGCCGCGCGCGACAACAAGGTGCATCCGAAGGAATGGACCTACCAGAACATCGCCTCGATGCGCACACAGCTGAAAGCCATGGGCCTGTCGTTGGACTGGAGCCGCGAATTCGCCACCTGCGACGTTGACTACTATCATCGCCAGCAGATGCTCTTCATCGACATGATGGAGAAGGGCCTCGTCTATCGCAAGAAGTCCAAGGTCAATTGGGATCCGGTCGACAACACCGTTCTTGCCAATGAGCAGGTCATCGACGGGCGCGGCTGGCGCTCCGGCGCCCTGGTCGAGCAGCGCGAGCTGACGCAATGGTTCTTCAAGATCACCGAATTCAGCCAGGAACTGCTGGATGCGCTGGACACGCTCGACCATTGGCCGGAAAAAGTGCGGCTGATGCAAAAGAACTGGATCGGCCGTTCAGAAGGTCTGACCCTTCGATGGGAGATCGTGCCGGAAACCGCACCCAACAGCGATCGCGAGATCGCCGTCTATACGACGCGTCCCGATACGCTGTTCGGCGCATCTTTCCTGGCGATATCGGCGGATCATCCGCTGGCCAAGGAAGCGGCTGCAAAGGACCCGGCGATCGAAGCCTTCTGCGAGGAGTGCCGCCGCGCCGGCACCTCGCTCGCTGCCCTGGAAACCGCTGAAAAGAAGGGCATAGACACCGGCATCCGCGTGCGCCATCCTTTCGATCCGTCCTGGGAACTGCCTGTCTATATCGCCAATTTCGTGCTGATGGACTATGGCACGGGCGCCATCTTCGGCTGCCCGTCCGGCGACCAGCGCGATCTGGATTTCGCCCGCAAATACGATCTGCCTGTTGTGCCTGTTGTCATGCCCAGGGATGGTGACGCTGCAAGCTTCAGCATTGGCGATGTCGCCTATGATGGCGACGGTGTCATGATCAATTCGCGCTTCCTTGACGGCATGAGCATCGAGGAAGCCTTCGAGACGGTTGCGGCAAAGCTGTCTGCCGCCAGCCTCGGCAATGCGCCGCAGGCCGAACGCAAGGTGAATTTCCGCCTGCGCGACTGGGGCATTTCCCGCCAGCGCTACTGGGGCTGCCCCATCCCGGTCATCCATTGCGATGATTGCGGCGTGCTGCCGGTGCCGAAGCAGGACCTGCCGGTCAAGCTGCCTGACGACGTCACCTTCGACCAGCCCGGCAACCCCCTTGACCGCCACCCCACCTGGCGGCATGTCGCCTGCCCGCAATGCGGCAAGGACGCCCGTCGCGAAACGGATACGATGGATACCTTCGTCGATTCGAGCTGGTATTTCGTCCGCTTCACGGCACCTTGGGAGAGTGAGCCGACCGATCAGGCCGCGGCCAACCACTGGCTGCCGGTCGATCAATATATTGGCGGCATCGAGCATGCGATCCTGCATCTGCTCTATTCGCGCTTCTTCACCCGCGCCATGCGCGAAACCGGCCATCTCGACGTGAAGGAGCCCTTCAAAGGCCTGTTCACGCAGGGCATGGTGGTGCACGAGACCTATAGCCGCGGCAACGGCCTGACGCGCGAATGGGTATCGCCGGCCGATATCTGCATCGAGGAGGTGGACGGCCAGCGCCGGGCGACGCTGCTGTCGACCGGTGAGGATATCGCCATCGGCTCCATCGAGAAGATGTCGAAGTCGAAGAAGAACGTCGTCGATCCCGATGACATCATCGCGTCTTACGGCGCCGATACCGCGCGCTTCTTCGTGCTCTCCGATTCGCCACCCGATCGCGACGTCATCTGGTCCGAGGCCGGCGTCGAGGGTGCGCATCGCTTCACGCAGCGCATGTGGCGCCTGGTCTCCGAAGCGGCCGAAGTCCTGAAAGCGGCCGAATCGACTCCGGCTAAGGAAGGTGAGGCGCTTGCGGTTTCACAGATCGCGCACCGCACGCTGAAGGCCGTTCAG
Organism: Martinezella lusitana; assembly: GCF_016901135.1. Classification (GTDB taxonomy): domain Bacteria; phylum Pseudomonadota; class Alphaproteobacteria; order Rhizobiales; family Rhizobiaceae; genus Rhizobium; species Rhizobium lusitanum_D. The sequence continues at coordinate 122,336 of NZ_JAFEVL010000066.1, forward strand.
GGCGATTACGACAAGCTCGCCTTCAACAAGGCGGTGGCACGCATCTATGAATTCGTCAACGCGCTGGCAGCTCCGCTGGGCAAGATTGCCGCCGGTCAGGCCGACGCCGCCTACTGCTCCGCCGTTCGTGAGGCCGTCGAGATCCTGATTGCGCTGGTTGCGCCGATTACGCCGCATCTGGCCGAGGAATGCTCGGCAGCACTCGGCAATAGCCACATGATCGCGACCAGCCCCTGGCCTACTTATGACGAGGTGCTCGTCGTCGAGAACGAGATCATCTATCCCGTTCAGATCAACGGCAAGAAACGCGCCGAATTGACAATCGCGCGCGATGCAGATCAGAATGCCGTCCAGCAGGCCGTGCTCGGCCTGGATGCCGTCAAAAGCGCGTTGAATGATCAGGCGCCAAAGAAGATCATCGTCGTTCCACAGAGGATCGTAAACATTGTCGTCTGATAATCTTTTCAAGTTCGCCCGCGTAGCCGGCGTTGCGTCTCTGATGGCCGTTGCCGGCCTTCTGTCCTCCTGCCAGGTGAAGCCGCTCTATGCCGTCAGCACCGGCGTAACCCAGAAGCTGTCGGAGGTGTCTTTCTCCGACGCTACTACGCGCGTCGGTCAGCAAGTCCGCAACCAGCTGATCTTCATCGCCGGGCGCGGCGCCGGCGAGACCAAGACACCGAAATACACCGTCGATCTGGGCGTCAGCTCGGGCACGGGCGGCGTTATCTACCTGCCGTCCTCCGATACGTCGGGAGCTGGCCGTACGACCGTCACTGCATCCTTCACGCTTAAGGATGCCAGCAACGGCAAGGTCGTGAAGTCCGGTAGCCGTTCGGTCACGTCGCTCGTGGATTTCCCGTCGCAGGAATTCGCCAAGCAGCGTGCGATCCGCGATTCGGAAGATCGTGCCGCCCGCGAGGTCGCCGAAATGGTGGCTGCCGACATCGCTGCTGCGCTAAGCCGCTGATCAAGAGCGCGGCATGGCGGAAATCAAGTCTCACGAATTTGACGGATTCCTCCAAAATGCCGCGCGCAACTACCGCCTCTTCGTCATATACGGCCCCGATCGCGGCCTGGTTTCCGAACGCGCAACTCAAATCGCGGTCAAGACCGGCGTCGATCTGAAGGACCCTTTTTCCGTTATCAAGCTCGATGTTACCGACCTGCAGAGCGATGCAGGCCGCCTGCTCGACGAAGTCAATGCCATCGGCCTCTTTGGCGGCGAGAAGCTCGTCTGGATTCGCGGCGCCGCCAACGAAAAAGCCCTGATCGATTCGTTGCAGATCATCACCGACAATCCGCCGGATGCCAGCTTTGTCATCATCGAGGCAGGCGATCTCAAGAAGGGGTCCGGACTGCGCAAGGTGGCCGAACCGTCTCGCGCGGTCGCGACAATTCCCTGCTATGCGGACGATATTCGCGCGCTCAACGGTCTCATCGATACTGAGCTGGCAAATGAAAATCTGCGCATCACGCCTGCGGCCCGCCAGGTGCTGCTGGAGCTTCTCGGCGGCGATCGTATTGCCTCGCGCAACGAGGTCCGCAAGCTGGCACTCTATTGCCGCGGGCAGGGCACGATCGAGGAAGGGCATGTCACCGATATTATCGGCGATGCCAGCGCGATCTCCACGGACGACGCCATCGACGCCATACTGAAGGGCGATTCGGAGGCGTTCCTGCATGCCATGCAGAAGATCGCCACCTCGAAGACGCCGATGTTTCTCGTGCTGCAGGGCTGCCTGAGGCAATTTCAATTGCTCGATACGATGCGGGCCGAAATGGACGAAAAGCGGCTGGCGCCGGCGCAGGTCATGCAGACACTTGGGCGCCACCTGCATTTTCGCCGCAAGCCGATCATCGAGCAGGCACTCAAGACCTGGACAGCGCCAGCCATTGCCCGCGAAATGAACAGGCTGCAATCCGCCATCCTACAGACGCGCCAGCGCGCCAGCCTCGAAGATACAATCGCCACCCAGACTCTGCTGGCAACGACGCTGCAATCCGCCCGCAAGGGCTGATGTTTCACGGGAAATATGATGCGCGCATCAGGCTTCACAGGAGCGCCGGCACGCGCTATCCCATTGTTTTTACACAGCTCCGGACGAAAGACGGTTGCACGTTTTTCCTGGAATTGCTCTAGCGCCGCTCCAACAGCCGGCAAATCTCTTCCAGCTGCTCAAGGGTCTTGTAGGATATCTTCACCTGGCCGCCATTGCCGCGATGGTTGATTGCGACTTCCAGTCCGAGCGCATCGGACAGGGTACGCTCGAGCGCCAGCGTATCGGAATCCTTCTCGTCCTTGCGAGCGCCTGCGGGACGGGGATCGTTCTGGGCCTTGATGTCGTTCTGCGCCAGACGCTCGGCATCGCGGACCGACATGCCCTTGGAAACGATCGTGCGGGCAAGCGTCGCTGGATCGGAGGTCGACACCAGCGCGCGCGCATGACCGGCAGAAAGGCTACCGGCGGCGAGCATATCGCGCACTTGATCCGGAAGCTTCAGAAGACGCAGGGAGTTGGCAACATGGCTGCGGCTCTTGCCGATGATCTCGCCGAGATCATTTTGGGTATAGCCGTGCTCGGCAATCAACTGCTCATAGCCCAGCGCCTCTTCCAGCGGATTGAGATCCGCGCGCTGAACATTTTCGACAATGGCAATTTCCAGCGCGGTCTTGTCGTCGACATCGCGAACGATGACCGGGATTTCGATCAGACCGGCCAGCTGCGCCGCGCGCCAACGTCTTTCGCCGGCTATTATTTCATAGCGATCGGTCGAAACCGGGCGAACCACGACCGGCTGCACAATGCCGTGCTGGCGAATGGAGCTGGCGAGATCATGCAACTCGGTTTCGTCGAAATAACGACGGGGATTTCGCGGGTTGCGGGCGATGAATTCGATCGGCACCATGCGATCCGGATTGACCGACGGTCTTCCAACATCCACCGGCGTCGGCTGGTCCATCTCTCCGATAAGAGCCGCCAATCCGCGCCCAAGACGCCGCTTCGAAAGATCATCATTCATCGCCGACACTCACTCTGAAACAAACACTATATCAGGCTGCAGCCTTACGCTGCCTCTCCCGTTGAATCACTTCCGACGCCAACTGCAAATAAGCTTGGCTGCCCGCGCATTTCAGGTCGTAGAGAATTGCCGGCTTGCCATAAGAGGGGGCCTCGGACACGCGGACGTTGCGCGGAATCAACGTATGGTAGACCTTTTCGCCCAAATGCGTGCGAACGTCGTTCACGACCTGCTGCGCGAGATTGTTGCGGGAATCGAACATTGTCAACACAATACCCTGAATGTCGAGCGATGGATTGACGGTACGCCGAACCTGATCCACCGTCTCAAGCAACTGACTAAGGCCTTCAAGAGCGAAGAACTCGCATTGAAGCGGCACCAACACCGAATGTGCGGCCGCCATGGCATTCATGGTTAACAAATTAAAAGAAGGCGGGCAATCGACCAATATATAAGAGAAGGCGAGGGCGTCTGAGCCGGACAGTGCACGCCGAAGCCGAAAGACGCGGTCCGGCTGCTGCGCAATTTCCATCTCGACGCCAAGCAGGTCCATTGTCGATGGCACGATAAAGAGGTTCGGCACGGCAGTTTCGAGAACCGTTTCCAGGATCGTATGCGTACCGGTCAAAAGGTCATAGGAGGAAAGCTTCCGGTTTCGTCGCTCGATGCCCAGGCCGGTACTGGCATTGCCTTGCGGATCGAGATCAACGATCAACACGCGCTCGCCGATCGCGGCGAGGGCCGTGGCCAGATTGATCGCGGTCGTCGTCTTGCCGACGCCGCCCTTCTGATTCGCGATGGTAATAATCCGATTTCGCTCGCCGATCATCTGCCGCACATCCAATTTATGGTTAAATCAGGCGCCGAAGGCGGCTTAACTCCAGAATAACAGAATCCCGCTCAACGACACTTTGGTGTTTTAACAGATCGAATCCCCAACGACCACGGGCTTTCTGAAGCTCGCGCTCGTAATCCCGGCCTTTATGGAGCAAGAGACGTATATTTTCGTTGCGCTCCACCCATGGGGCAGCGTAGTCCAGCAACATGTCCAGTTCCGCGAGCGCGCGCGCAGAGATCACATCGCAGTTCTGAATAGTCGCTGGAGCCTCTTCGATCCGGACGGCATGGACTGTGCCACGAGCGCCGCATTCACGCAGACAAACCCTTAGAAAGGCTGCCTTTTTCTGGTTGCTTTCAACCAGATCGACATGGCCTTCACCCTGCTCCGCCAGCAAAATCGCGGTAATGATCCCCGGAAACCCGCCACCGCTGCCCAGATCGGCCCAATGAGCAGGCTTTGGATGAAGTTGAAAGATCTGCGCGCTATCGGCAATATGTCGTCGCCAGAGATCATCGACTGTCGACGGCGCAACCAGATTGATCGTCTTAGCCCATTTTTGAAAGAGTACCGCAAAATGCTGCAGACGTTCCTGTGTTTCACGTGAAACACGTACACCGTTTAATTCCATAATTGGACTCTCAAACCTTGCAGGATCAGGACACGAGCTTTCGCTCTTCAACACTGCCCAGCTTTCTCAGATGCGCCAGCAACAGCGATATTGCGGCCGGTGTCATCCCGTCAATACGCGAAGCCTGGGCGATATTCTTCGGTCGCGCCAGGCTCAGCTTCTGTTTCAGCTCATTGGATAGGCCGGACAGAACAGCAAAATCGAACTCCGCAGGGATAACGCGCTCTTCCTCGCGCCGTGTCTGAACAATATCGGCGGTCTGCCGGTCCATATAAACGGCGTAAGCGGCCTCGATTTCCACAGCCTCGACAACACCTCGATCGATCGAACGCAGCTGCGGCCAAAACTTAGACAATGATTCGATGGATTGGCCAGGGTAGGAAAGAAGCTCGTAAGCTGAGCGCCGCTGGCCATCCTTGTTCAGATGCAGCCCCGCCTTCTCGGCTTCACTCGGCGTCACATTCAATTCCTTCAGCTGGTTACGAGCCCGTCCCAGCTTCTCCAAATAAGCGTTGAATCGCTCGGCGCGTGCAGTGGCGACACATCCGATCGATAGGCCAACCGGAGTCAAGCGTACGTCGGCATTGTCTGCTCGCAGCGACAAGCGGTATTCGGCACGCGAAGTGAACATGCGATAGGGCTCGGCGACACCGCGCGACGTAAGATCATCAATCATTACCCCGATATAGGATTCAGTGCGGCTGAGCTCGACTGCTTCACTACCAGAGGCAGAACGCGCAGCATTCAGGCCCGCGACCAGGCCCTGCGCGCCGGCTTCCTCATATCCAGTCGTGCCATTAATCTGGCCGGCGAGAAAAAGACCGGGAATCTTTTCCACTTCCAGGGACAGTTTCAGCTCGCGAGGATCGACATGATCATACTCGATGGCATAGCCGCATTGCAGAATGCGGACTCGTTCCAGACCCGGAATGGTTCTGATGAAGCTTACCTGCACATCCTCGGGGAGTGACGTCGATATGCCGTTGGGATAGATCGTCGTATCATCCAGCCCTTCCGGTTCAAGAAAGATCTGATGGCCATCACGTTCACCGAACTTGACAATCTTGTCCTCGATCGACGGGCAATAGCGCGGTCCAACACCTTCGATCTGCCCGGAATACATGGCCGAGCGTTTCAGATTGTCGGCAATGATCTTGTGCGTCGCCGGCGTCGTGCGGGTGACACCACATTCGATCTGTGGATTCACGATGGCATCGGTCATGAAGGAAAAGGGCGTCGGATCTTCGTCCGCACCTTGGCGGCCGACCGAATCCCAATCGATCGTCGTGCCATCCAAGCGGGCCGGCGTACCGGTCTTCAAACGACCGAGCGCCAAGCCATGGCGCAGCAAAGTGCCGGATAGCCCGATCGACGGTTCTTCCCCGACCCGGCCAGCGGGAATTTTCTTGTCACCGATATGGATCAAGCCGCGAAGAAAAGTCCCGGTTGTCAGCACCACGGCGCCGCAAGGGATCGCTCTGCCATCCTTCAAGGTGACTGCGGAAACTCGTCCATGCTCGATAGCGAGATCGAAGGCATCACCTTCGATGATATCGAGATTCTCGATCGCCGCGATCTCAGCCTGCATAGCCAGGCGATAGAGCTTGCGATCAGCTTGCGTTCGTGGACCGCGGACGGCCGGCCCCTTCTTCCGGTTCAGCATGCGAAACTGAATACCGGCCGCATCAGCCACTCGCCCCATCAAGCCATCAAGCGCATCGATCTCGCGGACCAGATGACCCTTTCCAAGGCCGCCGATCGCCGGGTTGCACGACATCACACCTATTGTGCTGCGCTTGTGGGTGATGAGCGCCGTACGCGCGCCCAGGCGCGCAGCCGCAGCGGCGGCTTCGCTGCCCGCATGGCCGCCGCCCACGACGATCACATCATATGTTCTGTCGACCATTATCAAAGTCCTCGGTAATGCCGTTTGTTTGGCACAGCGATTTCAGGAGTCAAGAAGGTTTCACGTGAAACGTTATCTCTGACGTGTCGATTGACCTGTTTCACGTGAATCATTTGCCGATACAGAATTCCGAGAAGATGACATCCAGCAAATCCTCAACATCGACGCGGCCCGTGATCCGGCCCAAGCTGTTTGCGCTCCGTCGAAGATACTCCGCCCGTATATCAAGGCCGGCCGAAGTCGAGGCAACCGCTGCCGTCAACGCCTCCAAGCTATCCGAAAGAAGCGTGCGATGACGCGTCCGGCTCGGCAAAGCCAGAGAGAGGGAACCGGAGCGGCTTCGCAGATCTTCAAGCAGCAATTCATGCAACTCGGCAAGACCAGCTCCCGTGGTGGACGAGATGCGCAGTTCATAATCTTCCCCGGCTTCATCGGGATGGATATCGAATTTGGTACCAATCCTAACAACTCTGCCGGAAAATCCTGGAAACTCCAGCTCCGCCCGTTCACCGATCTCGGCGAGCGAGAGGACAATATCGGCATCCGCGGCCGTCCTCAGCGCGCGCCGAATGCCCTCACGCTCCACGACTTCGTCCGTTTCGCGCAGACCCGCAGTATCGTAGAGCTTAACGGCATAGCCATCGATATTGAGATCGACATGTAGAACGTCACGGGTCGTCCCGGCAATTTCGGTAACGATCGCCACTTCGCGGCGCGCCAGCACATTCATCAGACTCGACTTGCCGGCATTCGGAGCACCGGCAATGACCACCTTCAATCCGTCCCGAATGATCTCTCCGAAATCCGCTCCCGCAAGATGATCATCCAATTCCAGGCGGAGCTTGCCCATGTCGCTCCAGACCAGATCCGAAACCGAGCCGGGTACATCTTCCTCGTCGGCAAAATCCAGTTCCGCCTCGATCAGCGCACGGGCGCGCGTCAGTCGATCCGCCCATCCGTCATAGAGCTGCGACAGGCCACCGGCCGCATGTTCCATCGCCAGTCGGCGCTGCATCTCCGTCTCAGCGCTGATGAGATCGGCTAGACCTTCGACCTCGACAAGATCCATCTTGCCGTTTTCCAGCGCCCGGCGCGAAAATTCACCATGCTCAGCAAGTCGGCATTGTTCGAACGTCGCAAGTTCAGCCAGCAGCGCGGCAACGACAGCTTTACCGCCATGAACATGAATCTCGGCACAATCCTCGCCCGTAAACGAGCCGGGGCCGGGAAAAATGATCACCAACCCGCGATCAAGAATAAGATCGTTACGAGTCCGAATCGTTTTCAAAACAGCCTGCCGCGGGGCCGGCAACGGCCCGGCAAGCGATTCCGTGACTTCGAGCGCCTTTGAGCCACTGATACGGATCACGGCAACGCCGGAGGGAAGGCCGCCGCTCGAGAGCGCGTAGATCGTGTCACTGATCACCGGCATGGAGTCACCTGCATGGATTTGGTCCGCATCCGAATCGATTCTCAGGGAGGCTCACTATCCTTCTCTCGAAAGCGGCCTCAAAAGAAATCGGGCCGCGCAAGGCGACCCGATCATATCACATTATGGGCGTCATCGAGATAACGCCGCACCGATTCCGGCCGATGATTACGTGTTCATCGACTCGAAGAAATCCGGATTGTTCTTCGTCTGCTTCAGTTTGTCGATCAGGAACTCGATCGCGTCGGTCGTGCCCATCGGGGCCAGAATACGGCGCAGGACAAAGATCTTCTGGAGATCCTGGCGCGGCACCAGCAGGTCTTCCTTGCGCGTGCCGGACTTGAGGATATCCATGGCCGGGAAGATGCGCTTGTCGGCAACCTTACGGTCAAGAACGATTTCCGAGTTACCGGTGCCCTTGAATTCTTCGAAGATGACTTCGTCCATGCGGCTGCCCGTATCGATCAGCGCAGTCGCGATGATGGTCAGCGAGCCGCCTTCTTCGATGTTACGTGCGGCACCGAAGAAGCGCTTCGGGCGCTGCAGAGCATTGGCGTCGACACCGCCCGTCAGCACCTTGCCAGAGGAGGGAACGACCGTGTTGTAGGCGCGGCCGAGGCGGGTGATGGAATCGAGCAGGATGACGACGTCGCGGCCGTGCTCGACGAGCCGCTTGGCCTTCTCGATCACCATTTCGGCGACCTGGACGTGGCGCACGGCCGGTTCGTCGAAGGTCGACGAAATCACTTCGCCGCGCACAGAGCGCTGCATGTCGGTGACTTCTTCCGGACGTTCGTCGATCAGAAGAACGATCAGGTAGCAATCAGGATGATTGGCGGTGATCGAATGGGCGATGTTCTGGAGGAGAACAGTCTTACCGGTCCGGGGCGGGGCGACAATCAGGCCGCGCTGGCCTTTGCCGAGCGGCGCCACGAGATCGATGACGCGCGGCGAAAGATCCTTCGTTGTCGGAACATCGAGTTCCATGCGGAAACGATCGTTCGGATAGAGCGGCGTCAGATTGTCGAAATGGACCTTGTGACGGATCTTTTCCGGATCGTCGAAATTGATCGTGTTGACCTTCAGCAACGCGAAATAGCGCTCGCCTTCCTTCGGACCACGGATCGGCCCCTCGACGGTATCGCCTGTCTTCAGCGAGAAGCGGCGGATCTGGGAAGGGGAGATGTAAATGTCGTCCGGGCCGGGAAGATAGTTGGCATTGGCGGAGCGAAGGAAACCGAAGCCATCCTGCAGTACCTCGACGACGCCCTCGCCGATGATTTCCACGTCCTGGCTTGCGAGCACCTTCAGGATGGCAAACATCAGTTCCTGTTTGCGCATCGTGCTGGCGTTTTCGACCTCGAGCGACTCGGCAAAGGCCAGGAGATCGGTCGGGGATTTGTTTTTCAGTTCTTGAAGCTTCATTTCAGCCATGAAGGGAATTACTCGTTTTTTTATGAGGGGAAAGGCAATGTTGTTCGAATTCAGAACCGCGATAGGGGCGTTCGCGGGAGACAGAATGGATACATGCCACGAAGAAGAGATGGCGGGAAAATAGCGATTCAGTCTATGGCCCGCAAGGGGGGCAGGCAAAATGAAGGAAATTTAACTCCGTCGCTAAAAAAGACCCATCTCACGAAAACGGTTTCACGACAACAAGTATGACAATCAGGATCATCAACAGCGTCGGCGCCTCGTTCATGACACGCCAATAGCGCGCCGAATGCTTGTTCTCATCGCGGGCAAAGGCGCGCGCCGCGCTGCTAAAGTGACCATGAACAGCTGATAGCAGGACAACGAGCCCTATCTTCGCATGTAGCCAGCCGCCCTGGAAATTATAGACCGACCAGGCAAGATAAAGCCCAAAAATCCAGGTCAAAATCATCGACGGCGTTATGATGTACCGCAACAGGCGCTGTTCCATCACCTTGAACGTCTCGGATTGCTGCGAACCCGGTTCGGCATCGGTATGATAGACGAAAAGCCGCGGCAGATAGAACATCCCGGCCATCCATGAGATCACCGCGATAATGTGAAGGGCCTTGATCCAGAGATAGAGATCGGCTGGATGCCAGGCGAAGAGCCCTATCGCCAGGACAGCGAAGATCAGGATCATGAAATAGGCGCGTCTTCCCGCTTTCTGGCCTGGAGCGGCATCCGTCTGTTTCTCCGTCGTCATCAGCCTCTCCATCCCCGCACGCGCTCGACGAGTGCGGCGACATTGGCCGGATCTGCTTGCGGGGTTATCCCGTGCCCAAGATTGAAAATCAGCGGGCCATTGCCGAGATGCTGCAGGATATCATCGATCCCTTCCTCCAAAGCCCTGCCGCCGGCAACGACGCGCATCGGATCGAGATTGCCCTGCACCGGGCCTTCCTGCTGCAGCTCCCGGGCGAAAGCCAAGGGCACCGACCAGTCCAGACCGATCGCATCCGCACCGGTCTTCTGCCGATAGGTCTTCAACTGGTAGCCCGCACCCTTGGCGAACGCGATGATCCGCGCCTGCGGCCGGCGTGCCTTGACCGACGCGATCATCCTTGCAACCGGCCTGACGGCGAAAGCTTCGAATTCCTTCTCGCCGAGCACACCAGCCCAGGAATCGAAAATCTGCACGGCATCGGCACCGGCATCGATCTGCGCCACGAGATAGTCGGCAGATATATCGGCGAGCAGCAGCAGGAGACGTTCGAAAGCCTTCGGATGCCTGTAGGCGAATAAACGGGCAGGGGCCTGGTCCGGGGTGCCGTGCCCGGCAATCATATAGGTCGCGACGGTCCAGGGCGCACCACAGAAGCCGAGAAGCGTCGTTTCCGGGGGGAGGTCCCGCCGCAACCGTCGCACCGTCTCCATGACCGGCGCAAGATGGGCAACCACGCCCTCCGGCTTCAAAGCCAGGATGCCCGCCTCGTCGATCGGATCCATCTCGGGGCCATGTCCCTCGGTAAAGCGGACATTGCGCTTCAATGCGTCAGGAATAACGAGGATATCGGAAAAGAGGATGGCTGCGTCGAAGCCGTAGCGGCGGATGGGCTGTAGCGTTACTTCCACAGCGTGGTCAGGCGTATAACAGAGATCGAGAAAGCTTCCGGCCTTGGCACGTGTCTCGCGATATTCAGGCAAATAGCGACCGGCCTGTCGCATCAGCCATAGGGGGGGAGGGCTCACCGTTTCTCCACCCAGCACCCTTATAATCTTCCGACGTTCACCGGTCAAAGACATCATCCCATATAAAATCAAATATATATCTAAGGTTTCTATTTCTTAGAGTCTGTGACTATCAAGGATTAAAGTTCATCCATCGCCTGTCCAATTTGTCGCGCCTCGTCCGCAAATTCGAAAACATATCGGCGCCGCTATGGGGATATGTGGAAAGTAGAACCAATCATTCAATCTTTTGAGCGGTTTGCCGAGAATATAGCGTTTGCCGGGTCTGGGGATAAGTTGGGGAGTGGCCCGGCCTACTTCACCTTATCCACATTGCCCACAAGCACCGCGGAAGCGACCGCACGAAAACCCCAAATGTGGAAAACTCGGCAGTTTTCCCCTTGCCCTGGACAGGGCGGTTCTCGTACCTCTCTTTCTCCCGAGATATCAACAGGCGATGGAAAGTAGCGTGGAAAACCGAACAAGCTTCTTTCATCTGCACCTGATTTCTGACTCAACGGGAGAGACTCTCATCTCCGCTGGTCGCGCTGCATCCGTTCAATTCCATGCCACGCAGCCGATCGAGCACGTCTATCCGCTGATTCGGAATCGCAAGCAGCTCCTGCCGGTTCTCGAAGCAATCGATCATAGTCCTGGTATCGTCCTCTATACGATCGTCGATCGGGAGCTTGCCGATTTCATCGACGAGCGATGCCGGGAGATGGGCGTGCCCTGCGTCAATGTTCTCGAACCGGTCATGAATGTCTTTCAGACCTATCTCGGCACGGCATCGCGCCGCCGGGTCGGGGCGCAGCATGTGATGAATGCCGATTATTTCGCCCGTATCGAAGCGCTGAACTTCACCATGGATCATGATGACGGGCAGATGCCCGATGATTATGACGATGCCGATGTCGTCATCATTGGCATCAGCCGCACCTCGAAGACGCCGACCAGCATCTATCTGGCAAACCGCGGTATCAAGACCGCCAATATTCCGATCGTGTCAGGCGTACCGTTGCCAGAAAGCCTGGCCAAGGCGACGAAGCCGCTTATCGTTGGGTTAGTCGCGACGACGGATCGGATTTCGCAGGTGCGCGAAAACCGCATTCTCGGCACGACGCCCGGCTTTGATCGTGGTGACTACACCGATCGCGCCGCAATCTCGGAAGAGCTGAAATATGCCCGCTCGCTCTGCGCGCGGCACAATTGGCCGATCATCGACGTCACGCGCCGGTCGATCGAAGAGACCGCGGCCGCCATTGTTGCCCTGCGCCCCAAGCTGCGCTAAGCGCTGCACATCGCTATTTCAAAGGTAGCCGCCATGACCGTGCCCCTTATCCTTGCATCGTCCAGCCCGTTCCGGCGGATGCTGATGGAAAATGCGGGATTGCATTTTCAAGCCATCGCCGCCGATATCGACGAGCGCGCAATCGAAGCGCCGCTGGAGCGCGATGGCGCTGGTCCGGATGCCGTGGCCCTGGTGCTGGCCAAGGCGAAGGCGAAAGAGGTGAGCGATCGCTTTCCCGGCTCGCTTGTCATCGGCTCGGATCAAACCATGTCGCTCGGCAGCCAGGTCTTCCACAAGCCGAAGACCATCGCTGATGCCGAAGACCATCTGCGGGTCCTGTCGGGCCAGACGCACCGGCTCAACAGCGCCATCGCTCTGGCGCGCAACGGCGATATCATTTGGGAACATGTGTCACACGCCAACCTGACGATGCGTGAGCTATCGGCCGATTTCATCCATCGGCATCTCATCCGTGTCGGCGAGAAGGCATTGTCGAGCGTCGGTGCCTATCAGCTCGAGGGGGAGGGTATCCAACTCTTCTCCAAGATCGAAGGCGACTATTTTACCATAGTGGGATTGCCGATGTTGCCGCTTCTCCAGCAATTGCGCGAACTGGGAGCGATCGATGGGTGATTCACGTGAAACACAATCTCCGAAAGCCTTCGTCACGGGCCATCCGGTTAAGCATTCGCGTTCGCCGCTGATCCATGGCTATTGGCTGCGCCAGCTCGGCCTTGCCGGCAGCTACCGTGCGCATGAAGTCTCCGCGGAAGACTTTCCGGCGTTCATCGCCGCGCTCAAGGATCGCTCCGGCGGTTTTGTCGGCGGCAACGTGACGATCCCGCACAAGGAAGTGGCATTCAAATTAGCGGACCGGCCGGACGAATTGTCTAAGGAGCTCGGCGCTTCCAATACCCTGTGGCTTGAGGACGGGCTGCTTCACGCGACCAATACCGATGGTCGCGGCTTCACGGCAAATCTCGATAAGCGTCATCCCGGCTGGGATCGCAGCGAGCGGGCCGTCATCCTTGGTGCCGGCGGCGCCAGCCGCGCCGTCATACAGGCTGTGCGCGATCGTGGTTTCAAGGAGATCCACGTCGTCAATCGCACGGTCGAGCGCGCGCAGGAACTGGCGGATCGGTTTGGCGAGCGGGTGCATGCGCATCCCATCGCAGCGCTTGGTGAGGTCATGCAGGGCGTCGGCCTGTTCATCAATACCACGTCGCTCGGCATGGATGGCGAAGCTGCCCCGCGGATCGATTTCTCGCCCCTTGCGGATGGGGCTGTCGTGACGGACATTGTCTATGTGCCGCTGAAGACACCGCTTCTGGCCCAGGCCGAGGAACAGGGCTTTGCCGTTGTCGACGGTCTTGGCATGCTGTTGCATCAGGCCGTGCCGGGCTTTGAAAAATGGTTCGGAAAACGCCCGGTGGTCGATGAAGCCCTGAGGGCTTTGATCATCGCGGACATGGACAGACACACATGATCAGAATCGGCCTCACGGGATCGATCGGGATGGGAAAGTCGACCTCGGGAAAACTGTTCGCCGAAGCCGGCATCCCGGTGAACGACTCCGATGCGGTGGTGCACGATCTCTACGAAAGCGAAGCGGTTCCCTTAGTCGAAGCTGCTTTCCCCGGTTCCGCCAGAGACGGGGTGGTCGATCGGCAGGAACTCGGCCGGCAGCTTGCGGACGATCCATCGGGCTTCAAGCGGCTGGAAGCGATCGTACATCCGCTGGTGCGCAAGCGCGAGCGTCTGTTCCTCGAACGTCAGCGGCAAGCCGGCGCCGATATGGTGGTGCTCGATATCCCGCTGCTGTTCGAGACCGGTGCGGACAAAAGAGTGGACAAGATCGTCGTCGTTAGCTGCGACCCACAGATTCAAAGGCAAAGGGTGCTTGCCCGGCCGGGCATGACGGAGGAAAAATTCAATATGATTCTCTCCCGCCAGACGCCGGATGCGGAAAAGCGGGCGCGCGCCGATTATGTCATCGATACCGGCCGGAGCATCGATGCGGCGCGCGAACAGGTAAAAGAGATCATAGCGGACCTGCGGCAAAAGCCGCAGATTGACGAATCAAAAGGCGGAGAGCCCTGATATGCGCGAGATCATCTTCGATACGGAAACCACCGGGCTCGACAACAGGGCGGATCGCATCATCGAAATCGGCGGCATCGAGCTCATCAACCATTTTCCAACAGGCAAGACGCTGCATCTCTTCATCAATCCGGGTGATCGCAAGGTTCATCCGGACGCACTCGCCGTGCATGGCATTACCGACGAGTCCCTGAAGGACAAGCCGCCCTTCGCCGATGTCGCAGATCAGATCCTCGAATTCTTCGCCGGCGCCAAATGGATCGCGCATAACGCCACCTTCGACATGGGCTTCGTCAATGCCGAATTCGCGAGGCTCGGCCGGCCGCCGATCCTGCCTGATATGGTGACCGACACCCTGGCCATGGCGCGCCGCAAGCATCCGATGGGTCCGAACTCGCTCGATGCGCTCTGCCGGCGCTACGGCATCGACAACTCCCATCGCACTCAACACGGAGCTCTTCTCGACTCCGAGCTGCTTGCCGAAGTCTATATCGAGATGATCGGCGGCCGGCAGACCGCGCTCGGCCTTGGCAGCAGCAACGGGTCATCGGCGCGCTCCCGTCAGAATGACGATGGGGAGGAGATCGTCGCGGATATTATGGCGCGGCCTGATCCTCTGCCGAGCCGTCTGAGCGAAGAAGAACTGTCCGCCCATGCGGCGCTGGTTGCCAAGCTCGGCGTGAAGGGGATCTGGTCCAAATATCGCGCCTCCGAATAGAAGCGCGTCTCGAGGCACCAAAAGAAAATGCCCGGACATCGATCCGGGCATTTCTGTTTTCAATGATAGAAACTTATCGAGGCTTAGTTCGGAACGGCCGAAACCTGGGCGCGGGCCTGTTCTTCGGCCATCCGCTGCGTAAACATCTGTGCGAAATCGATGGGGTCGATCATCAGGGGCGGGAAGCCGCCATTGCGCGTGATATCGGCGATGATCTGGCGAGCGAAGGGGAACAGCAGGCGCGGGCACTCGATGAAGAGCAGCGGCAGCATGTGTTCCTGCGGGAAGCCGGTGACACGGAAGACGCCGCCATAGACCAGCTCGGTATGGAAGAGAACCCGTTCGCCATCCTTGGCTTCGGCATTCAGCGTCAATACGACGTCGAAATCCGAATCCGACAGCGGATTGGCGTTGACGTTGACATTGATATTGATGTCGGGAGCATTTTCCCGGGCCTGAAGCGAGCGCGGAGCACCCGGATTTTCGAAGGAAAGATCCTTGGTGTACTGAGCAAGGATGCTAAGGCTTGGGCTGGCTGCGCCGTTACCGCTGGTCTCGTTGGCCATGGGGGTGTCCTCTCACGTCAATAGGTGTCGCCATCTAGCATTTCGAATTCGGGCTTACAACCCTTATGCCCCGGCGCTTTTTGGACTGCTGCTCTAGTCCTCGAGCCGCTTCTGATCGGACCAGGGCGAGTTGCGCTTGGGTTCGCGATGGAAATCGGTTTCGTCGAGATCGACGACCGTTCCGGGTTTGCTTGGCTGAGCCTGCGGACCGGCGCCCGGTCCTTGGCCGCGTCGAAAGGCGCGGGAATTGCCGACGACGACGATACGGTTGCGCAGCATCCTCCAGGCGAGATCGCGCACGGCCGGAATGAAAAGCAGCAGGCCGATGATATCGGAGATGAAGCCCGGCAGCATCAGGAAGAAGGCTGCGATAACGATCATGGCGCCATGCACCATCTCGCGGCCAGGATCGCCCCCGTTGCGGCTCTCGGTCGAGATGCGCTGGAGAATGCCGATCCCCTGAATTCTCAAGAGCGCCGCACCGAGCAGGGCGCTGAGGATCACCAGGCCCAGCGTCGCCCAGACGCCAACCATCTTTCCGATGACGATGAAGCCGGCGATTTCCGCAAGCGGCATCAGAAAAACGAAGATAGGTAGAAGCGATAGGCGCATGTTATCCTGGTCCTGAACGCGGGTTTCTCGGCATAAGCGTTAGTTGATCGCGCATAATAAAGAAACTGGTCCGCTATTTGAATGATAGATGGATGCGGACTATATGGGGATTGAAACTTTAATTTTAACGGTGGTTCCGATACGAGATGGGTGCAAACGACTTTGTGACGATCTTTTTCCTGGTGGCAGCGGTGCTGATCTTCTTTCAGTTGCGCAGTGTCCTTGGCCGCCGCACGGGGAATGAGAAGCCGCCGCGTGATCTCTATGGTTCCGCCGATCCGGTGACTGGCCCGACGCCGCCGGATGCCGGCAAGGTAGTGACCTTGCCGCGTCGCGATGCGGCGGAAGAGGAGGATCGCTTCGTCGCCATCGACGCCTTCACGCCGGCCGGCACGCCGCTCAACGATTCGCTGCGTGAAGTGAGCAAAGCAGATCCCGCCTTCAATCCGAAGGAATTCGTCAATGGCGCCAGCATGGCCTACGAGATGATCGTCATGGCCTTTGCCGATGGCGATCGCAAGGCGCTGAAGGGCTTGCTTTCGCGCGAGGTCTATGACGGCTTCGACGCTGCTATAGCCGATCGCGAGACCAAGGGTGAAAAGGTCAAATCGACCTTTGTCGGTATCGACAAGGCCGATATCGTCACCGCCGAGATGAAGGGAACGGAAGCCTTAGTCACCATGCGCATCGTCAGCCAGATGATCTCCGCGACCTACGACAAGGCCGACGTGCTGATCGACGGCGACGCCGAGGCCGTGGCGGAGGTCAGCGATCTCTGGACTTTCGCACGCGATACCCGTTCCCGCGATCCGAACTGGAAACTTGTGGCGACCGAATCTGAACAATGACGAGCCCATTGCAGGATTTCAGACTGGAACCGGCAACCTTCGCCGATCTGAAGGGCTGGAAGGACGATGATCCTTCCAGCCTTTTTCGCGCCATGAAGGACTGTCGAACCCATATCCGCGACGTAAAGCCCTACCGCACCGGCGCTGCCGGGCTGACCGCCGATGAACTTCTGGTTCTGCTCGATGCCGCTGAGGATTGCGAACCGCGCGATGCGGCAGAGGCACGTGCCTTCTTCGAAGAGCATTGCCAGCCCTTTTTCATTCGCCGCGGTGATGGTGGAAATGGTTTCGTGACGGCATTTTTTGAGCCGGAGATCGAGGTTTCGGCCACGCCGGACCAAACCTATCGCTATCCCTTCTACCGGCGACCGGATGATCTGATCGACCTGGACGACGGCAATCGGCCTGCGGATCTCGACCCGTCCTATATGTTCGGACGCCTCCGCGACGGTGCGATTTCAGCCTGTCCCGATCGCGGCGAGATCGATCGCGGTTATCTTGAGGGCAAGGGGTTGGAGATCGCCTGGGCGAAATCCAAGGTCGATGTCTTCTTTGTACATGTGCAGGGCGCTGCCCGCTTGCGTTATCCGGACGGGCGCATGGGCCGCATCACCTATGCCGCCAAGGCCGGACATCCCTTCTCCGCGGTCGGGCGCCTGCTCATCGAGCGGGGTATGCTCGATCGCGCAACGATATCAATGCAGACGATCCGCGACTGGCTTTATGCCCACCCACGCGAGGTCGACGAGGTTCTCTGGCACAATCGGTCCTACATTTTCTTTCGCGAGGCAGACGTCAGCGATCGCACCCTCGGTCCGATCGCCGCCGCCAAGGTGCCTCTGGTTGCCGGTCGTTCCCTGGCGGTGGATCGCCTGATCCATACCTTCGGCTTTCCGTTCTTTATTCGCTCTGAAAGCCTCACTCATCTCGATGCCGGCAAGCCTTTCGCGCGGCTGATGCTGGCGCTGGATACAGGCTCCGCCATCGTCGGGCCGGCGCGCGGCGATATCTTTACCGGTTCGGGCTATGATGCCGGGGAGCTCGCCGGCACAGTGCGCAATGACGCCGATTTTTATATATTCATTCCAAAGGCGGCGGCGCGAAGGTTCGGCTGATGGCCTCGGAACGAAAAGACAAGGAGCGCAAGCTCAGCGCGGAGGACCGCATCCTCTGGGGCAGGGTAGCCAAGAGCACCCGGCCCATGGCCGGCCGAATGGCCGATATGGAGGCTTTCGAAGCAGCGCTGGCAGCTGAAGCGGCGAGCGAGGAAAAGGCCCGCGCCGCAAAGGCGGGAACGGCTCCGGTGCCAACCGACCCGCAAAATGGCCCGACGCCTGCCAAACAGCCTTCCGGCCGGCACCATCAGCTCGAACGTCCGGTCAAGCGCAAGATCGCCAAGGGGCGGCTGGCGCTGGAGGCCAGGATCGATCTTCACGGCCTTATCCAGAGCGAGGCGCATGGCATGCTTCTGGATTTCCTCCTGCGCGCCCATGGCCGCGGGCTTCGCCATGTGCTCGTCATAACAGGCAAGGGCAGCTCCATGGGCAGCGAAGGGGCGCTCAAGCGTGCGGTACCGCTCTGGTTTTCCAAGCCGGAATTCCGCTTTCTGATCTCGTCATACGAGACGGCGGCGCAACATCACGGCGGCGACGGCGCGCTCTATATCCGCCTGTCGCGCCCAAAGGGGGACAAGCCTTGACCCCTTTCGGCGAAGCGGTGCGAAAGCTCAGACTGCGCAAGGGCGTCTCGCAGAAGGAAATGGCGGCCGCACTGAATGTGACGCCGGCTTATTTATCCGCCTTAGAACACGGAAAACGCGGAACGCCGACCTTCGATCTGCTGCAGCGCATCGCCGGATATTTCAACATCATCTGGGACGAAGCCGAGGAATTGTTCCTGCTGGCGCGCTTTTCCGACCCCCGCATCGTCGTCGACACGTCGGGGCTTGCACCCGAATATACGGCCTTCATCAACCGCTTGGCCGGCAAGATTCGCAATCTTGACGCAGCAACGATACAAGAGCTATCCCGGGTTCTCGAAAATGGCGGTAAATCAGGCTGAAAAGCGCCTTAATCCCCTGTTTTATACCTGATTTCGGGGCCTTCCGTTTGGAAGTTCGGGGTGAAACATCCTATATTCAGGGAAAGAAAAACCGCTGATTCGTTAGGGATCGGCGAGATTCTCTAAACACTGGAAAGACTTCAATAAAATGACCGATATATCCGTAACCGAAAACGGCGGTAACGCCGAATATGGCGCAGACAGCATCAAGGTTCTGAAGGGCCTTGATGCCGTGCGCAAGCGCCCCGGGATGTATATCGGTGACACGGATGACGGCTCGGGCCTGCATCACATGGTCTACGAAGTCGTCGACAACGCCATCGACGAGGCGCTCGGCGGCTATGCCGACATCGTCACGGTCACCCTTAATCCCGATGGTTCGGTGACGGTTACCGATAACGGCCGCGGTATTCCGACCGATATCCATACCGGCGAAGGTGTTTCTGCAGCCGAGGTCATCATGACCCAGCTCCATGCCGGCGGTAAGTTCGACCAGAATTCCTACAAGGTCTCCGGCGGCCTGCACGGCGTCGGCGTTTCCGTCGTCAACGCGCTGTCCGTCTGGTTGAAGCTGAAGATCCGCCGCCAGGGCAAGATCAATGAAATGAGCTTCACCCATGGCGTGGCCGATGCGCCGCTCAAGGAAACCGGCGAAGCCGGCAATGAGACCGGCACCGAAGTCAGCTTCATGCCGAGCACTGACACCTTCACCATGACGGAATTCGACTACGGCACGCTGGAGCATCGCCTGCGCGAACTCGCCTTCCTGAATTCCGGTGTGCGCATCCTTTTGACCGACAAGCGTCATTCCGACATCAGACAGGAAGAGATGCTCTATGACGGTGGCTTGGAAGCCTTTGTCGCCTATCTTGACCGCGCCAAGAAGCCGCTGGTCCAAAAGCCCGTGTCGATCCGCAGCGAAAAGGACGGCATCACGGTCGAAGTGGCCATGTGGTGGAATGACAGCTACCACGAAAACGTGCTCTGCTTTACCAACAACATCCCGCAGCGCGACGGCGGCACGCACATGGCCGGCTTCCGCGCCGCGCTGACGCGCCAGATCACCTCCTATGGCGAGTCATCCGGCATCACCAAGAGGGAAAAGGTGACGCTGACCGGTGACGATTGCCGCGAGGGCCTGACGGCGGTGCTGTCGGTCAAGGTTCCCGATCCGAAATTCTCCTCGCAGACCAAGGACAAGCTGGTCTCCTCCGAAGTCCGCCCGGTGGTCGAAAGCCTCGTCAACGAAGCGCTCGGCACCTGGCTGGAAGAGCATCCGTCCGATGCGAAGGTGCTGGTCGGCAAGGTTGTCGAAGCCGCTGCCGCCCGCGAAGCCGCCCGCAAGGCGCGTGAATTGACCCGGCGCAAGGGCGCTCTCGATATTGCCTCGCTGCCCGGCAAGCTTGCCGACTGCTCCGAACGCGATCCCGCCAAATCGGAAGTCTTCCTCGTCGAGGGCGATTCGGCAGGTGGTTCGGCCAAGCAGGGCCGTTCGCGCGAAAACCAGGCGATCCTGCCGCTGCGCGGCAAGATCCTCAACGTCGAACGCGCTCGCTTCGACAAGATGCTGTCGAGCCAGGAAATCGGCACGCTGATCACAGCACTCGGCACCGGCATCGGCAAGGACGAATTCAACGCCGACAAGCTGCGCTATCACAAGATCATCATCATGACGGATGCCGACGTCGACGGCGCCCACATCCGCACCCTGCTGCTGACTTTCTTCTTCCGTCAGATGCCCGATCTCATCGAACGCGGCCATCTCTATATTGCCCAGCCGCCGCTCTATAAGGTGACGCGCGGCAAATCGGTGCAGTATCTGAAAGATGAGAAGGCGCTGGAAGAATATCTGATCGCGCAGGGCCTTGACGATGCGAGCCTTAGGCTCGGCAATGGCGAGGTGCGGGCGGGGCAGGATCTACGCGAGGTTATCTTCGATGCGCTGCGCCTGCGCACGCTGCTCGACAATCTGCATTCGCGCTATAACCGCGATGTCGTCGAACAGGCGGCGATTGCCGGCGCGCTCAATGCCGAACTGGTCAGCGATCGGGCGCGCGCCGCGGTGCTTGTTGATGACGTCGCCAAG
Source organism: Martinezella lusitana (assembly GCF_016901135.1). Lineage (GTDB taxonomy): Bacteria > Pseudomonadota > Alphaproteobacteria > Rhizobiales > Rhizobiaceae > Rhizobium > Rhizobium lusitanum_D. The sequence continues at coordinate 143,587 of NZ_JAFEVL010000066.1, forward strand.
CGGCTCGATATCATCGCCGAGGAAACTGAACGCGGCTGGAGCGGTGTCGTGACCGATGAAGGCGGTTTGCGCTTCGAACGCATGGTGCGCGGCGTCAAGGAAGCTGTGCTTCTCGACATGGCGCTGATCGGTTCACAGGATGCGCGCCTCATCGACCAGCTCGGCGTCCGGCTCAAGGAAACCTACATCGTGCCGCCGAAGCTCGTGCGCCGCGATGGCGAAACCGAGATTTCCGGCCCGCGCAAGCTGTTGGAAACGATCTTCACCGCCGGCCGCAAGGGTCTCACCATGCAGCGCTATAAGGGCCTTGGCGAAATGAATGCCGAACAGCTCTGGGAAACGACGCTGGATCCGAATGCGCGCTCGCTGTTGCAGGTCAGGGTCGCGGACGCGAACGATGCCGACGGCTTGTTTGCCCGGCTTATGGGCGATGAGGTCGAGCCCCGGCGCGAGTTCATTCAGGAAAATGCCCTGAGCGTCGCCAATCTCGATATCTGATCCCTGTCACAAGAAACAAAAAAGGCCCGCCAGAATATCTGGTGGGCCTTTTCCATTGATATCAATTACTTGGCGATAAAAGTGCCGTTGAAGGCGAGTTCCGAAAGCGGCTTGCGCTCGTTCGGCACTTCGCGTTCCCTAAGCTTCTCGGGAAGCTGGCTCTTGTCGCCGATCTTGCCGATCGCAACGGCGGCCTCGACGCGGAAACCTTCCGGAATACCGAGAACCTCGTAGGACTTCTCGACATGGAAGCCGCCCATGCCATGGGCCTCATAGCCGGCTAGATGTGCCTGCATCGCCAGGAAGCCCCAGGCCGTGCCAGCATCGAAGGAGTGGCTGTAGCTGGGCTTCTGCTCGGCGGAACCGAGTTCGCCGCTATGGGTGCGCGAGATGACAAAAAGCAGCGCCGCGGCGGATTTCGCCCAGCCTTGGTTGAATTCGACCAGAAGATCGAGGAACTTGTCCCAGTTTTCCGAGCCGCGCAGGGCATAGACGAAGCGCCAGGGCTGCAGGTTCGAAGATGATGGCGCCCAATGGGCAGCCTCAAGAATGGTCAGCAGATCCTTTTCCGGCATGGTCTCGTTGGAATAGGCGCGGGGCGACCAGCGATCGAGGAAGATCTTGTCGATCGGATATTGAGATTCGCGATTATTGCTTGATGTCATCGGGGCTTCTTTTCGTCAGAGGGAACCGGTTGCAGGTCTTCTAGAGGGAATTTCGTGGCTGGCCATAAACATACGAGGCGTAGCTATACTCGGCTCGCATCGGCAGTCCAGATCACATCGAGCTCTTCGCGAAAGGCAAAACGCTTGAGGTGATCGACGACGACCCCCTGCATGCGTTCGAGATCCTCGGGCTTCTCGACACTCAGCGTCATGTTCAGGTTGGTGGGGTTGGCCGCCAGCCCAAGAGAGGCCTCGGGGCTGAAAGGCACCTTCCCGGCCGTCTCATTGAATTCCACCTCAAATCGATGGCTCCAGTGCTTGCAGAGCTGCTGCAGATAGCGACTGGCATGCTCGGTTTTCACCGACGAGACGGATGCGGGCATGGGATGCTCCAGTAAACTTGAACAGAAGACACGTGTTTCCATACATAAATGCTTCTGCATTCGCCAGGTAGACAGACTGTTTCAAGTTTGCGTTATTTCGGCGAAATCCTGTTTCGCTATGCTGTCGCGGGAGAGAACATTCGCGACTGGAGACAGAACCTTGCTGGTGAACGGGAAATGGACTGAGGATTGGCAGCCGGTCCAGGCCAAGGATGAAAAGGGTGGCTTCGTCCGCCAGACCTCGAGCTTCCGCAACTGGATAACACCCGACGGCCGACCGGGACCGACGGGCGAGGGCGGCTTCAAGGCGGAAGCCGGCCGTTACCATCTCTATGTCGCGCTGGTCTGCCCCTGGGCGTCGCGCACCCTGATCGGCCGCAAGCTGAAGGGTCTTGAGGATGTCATTTCCGTCTCGGTGGTCGAGCCGGCGCTGACCAAACAGGGCTGGCGTTTCGGAGATTATCCCGGCGCGACCGATGACCCCGTCAACGGCGCCACCTATATGCATGAGATCTACACCAAGGCCGATCCACTCTTCACCGGCCGCGCCACCGTGCCAGTGCTTTGGGACAAGCAGACCGGCACGATCGTCAACAACGAGTCATCAGATATCCTGCGCATGCTGAATGACGGCTTCGGCGATCTTGCCCAGAACGGCATCGATCTTTATCCGGCCGACAAGCGTAGGGATATCGACAGCTTCAACGCGCGGATCTATCCAGCCCTTAATAACGGCGTCTATCGCGCCGGCTTCGCGACGACACAGGTTGCCTATGAAGAAGCCTTCCATGGCGTGTTCGAATGTCTTGATCGCGTCGAGACCGAGCTCGAGGGCAAGGATTATCTCTTTGCTGACCATCCGACCGAAAGCGATATCAGGCTGTTCGTCACCCTCGTCCGTTTCGACGTCGCCTATCACGGTCTCTTCAAGTGCAATCTTCGCAGGCTGTCGGATTATGCCAATCTCCAGTCCTTCTGCCGCCGCATGTTTGACTGGCCCGGGATTGCCGAGACCGTCAGCTTCGATCACATCAAGCGCGGCTACTATTCCGTGACGGCGCTCAATCCGAGCGGTATCGTGCCGCTCGGCCCGGCACTCGAAGAGCTGTTCTGATACTCGACCGCCCCCAAAAACCCGTCTAAGGTCCGCCTCGTTTTGATGGAATAGGGAGGACCGCCATGAATGGGGAAGAGTTCCGGCGCTGGTCGGAAAAGGCGGCGAATTGGGGTGCGGATTATCGCGTATCGCTTCGGGACCGGCCGGTGCGGGCGCAGACGGCTCCCGGCGAAATATCCGCGCATATCGCCGATTCCCCACCGGAATCCGGCGAAGCGATGGAGGATATCTTCAAGGATTTCGAGGATATCCTCATTCCCGGCATGACGCATTGGCAGCATCCGCGCTTTTTCGCCTATTTTCCCGCCAATGCCGCCCCGGTCTCGGTGATCGCCGAATATCTGGTCAGCGCCATCGCCGCCCAATGCATGCTTTGGCAGACCTCGCCTTCCGCCACCGAGCTGGAGACCAAGGTTGTCGACTGGTTGCGCCAGGCCCTCGGCCTTCCGGAAAGCTTCACCGGCGTCATCCAGGATTCGGCCTCGACCGCAACTCTTGCCGCCGTTCTGGTCATGCGCGAGAAAGCGCTGGACTGGCATGGTAACAGCCACGGGCTTGCGGCAAACAAGGCGGTGCGGATCTATTCGACCGATCAGGTCCATACGTCGATCGACCGCGCCATCTGGATCTCCGGCGTCGGCGCGGAGAACCTGGTGCGCATCCCCTCCGCCGGTTCGAACAAAGCCATGGACCCGCAGGCGCTTGCCGCCGCCATAGAGCGAGACCGGGCCGTCGGACTGCTGCCGGCCGGCGTCATCGCTTGCGTTGGCGGCACCAGCGTCGGCGCCTGCGATGATATCGCTGCTGTCGTCGATATCGCGCATGCGCATGGGCTTTACGTGCATGTCGATGCCGCCTGGGCGGGTTCCGCCATGATCTGCCCGGAATTCCGTGAGCTGTGGCAGGGCGTCGAGCGGGCCGATTCCGTCGTCTTCAATCCGCATAAATGGCTCGGCGCGCAGTTCGATTGCTCCGTCCAGTTCGTGCGTGAGCCGGAAACACTGGTGCGGACGCTGGCGATCCAGCCGGAATATCTGCGCACCCATGGCCATGACGGCATCATCAACTATTCGGAATGGTCCGTGCCGCTTGGCCGCCGCTTCCGCGCGTTGAAGCTCTGGTTCCTGCTGCGCTATCACGGCCTGGAAGGTTTGCGGACAATGATCCGCAACCACGTCGCCTGGTCGCAGAATCTGGCTAAGCGCCTGGCGGCTGAACCCGATTTTGAGATTGTCACCCAGCCGTTTTTGTCGCTGTTTTCGTTCGATCACAAGGCGCCCGCGGGCATCGATCAGGAAAGCCATACGCAGCGCCTGATTGCCGCAATCAACAATGACGGCCGCATCTATCTGACGCAGACCCGCGTTGCCGGCCGCCTGGTCATTCGGTTTCAGGCCGGACAGTTCGAAGCGACGGCGGAAGATGTCGATACGGCTTTTGCTGTCATCGTCGAAATCGCCAGAGCATTGCCCCCGGCCTAGAAAAACTGTTGTTCCCACGCGGAGCGCCGGGGCATGCTATGCTCCGAAATCGTTTGATGACACTGGTGAATAATTCGTTCATATATGGTGACACCAATCTCATCCTTGAAAAATGCAGGAAGGAAAATCCATGAAATTGTTGCGTGTTGGGCAAGTCGGCAAGGAAAAGCCGGCACTTCTGGATAGCGACGGCAAGATCCGCGATCTCTCCGCACATGTCGCCGATATCGGTGGCGAGGCCATTTCGCCCGCCGGCCTGGCAAAGATCGCCGCCCTCGATCCGAAGAGCCTGCCGGAACTGTCGGAAGGCCGCATCGGCGCTTGCGTCGCCGGCACCGGCAAATTCATCTGCATCGGTCTGAACTTTTCCGACCATGCCGCGGAAACCGGCGCCACCGTGCCGCCGGAGCCGATCATCTTCATGAAGGCAACCTCCGCCATCGTCGGCCCGAACGATAGCGTGCTGATTCCGCGCGGTTCTGAAAAGACCGACTGGGAAGTCGAACTCGGCGTCGTCATCGGCAAGACGGCGAAATATGTCAGCGAAGCCGATGCTCTTGATTATGTCGCCGGTTATTGCGTTTCACACGATGTTTCCGAGCGCGCTTTCCAGACGGAACGTTCGGGACAGTGGACCAAGGGCAAGTCCTGCGACACCTTCGGTCCGATCGGCCCATGGCTGGTTACGAAGGACGAGATCGCCGACCCGCAGAACCTCGGCATGTGGCTGAAGGTCAACGGCAAGACGATGCAGAACGGCTCGACCAAGACCATGGTCTATGGCGTCGCCTACCTCGTATCCTATCTCAGCCAGTTCATGTCGCTGCATCCGGGCGATGTCATCTCCACCGGCACGCCTCCCGGCGTCGGCATGGGCATGAAGCCACCGCAATATCTGAAGCCGGGCGATGTCGTCGAACTCGGCATGGAAGGCCTCGGCACGCAGCGCCAGACCTTTCTGGCAGACGCATGAGGCCTTGGACTCAGGAACTTTAACCTTTTGAGATCATTGTTGATGCCGGAGAATCGCTTCTCCGGCGTTTTTATAGGTAAAACTCTCTGCAGTTATGTTGCTCCGCAGCAAAAACTGCTAGACTGGTTAGTAAGAGCTTAAAGGATGGAGATTGCGCCTGAGGAGCCGCAATCATCCTGCTGCGCAGCGCAACCGGAGGAGCGCCGCAATGAAAGCAGCCACATATGAGGCGCGTGAGCTTTTGAAAATCTATGTGATTTGCAAGTTCGTGCGCCGGCATCTCGAAAGGTGACGCCCCCAAATGTTTTATCAGTTTTACGAACTCAATCATGCCGCCCTCGCACCCTTCCGCGCCGCTGCCGACATGATGCGCCTGGCCTATGCCAATCCCCTCAATCCGCTGTCGCATACCATGCTTGGCCGCACATTGACGGCAAGCCTCGAAATCTTCGAGCGCACGACCAGGCGCTATGGCAAGCCGGAATTCGGGCTTCATGAGACGTCGATCGACGGCAAGCCGGTTTCGGTGCACGAGAAGATCGCCTGGAAGAAGCCGTTCTGTAATCTCATCCATTTCGAGCGCAGCCTGCCCGCCGGCCATGGCATCGATCCGCGCATCCTGATCGTCGCGCCGATGTCGGGCCACTATGCGACGCTGCTGCGTGGCACCGTGGAAGCCCTTCTGCCGGGCGCCGATGTCTACATCACCGACTGGATCGATGCCCGCATGGTGCCCATGACCGAAGGCACCTTCGATCTGGAGGATTATATCGATTACGTCATCGAGATGCTGCACCATCTTGGGCCGGACACGCATGTCGTTGCCGTTTGCCAGCCCTCCGTGCCGGTCCTCGCGGCCGCTGCGGTGATGGAGGCGGCCGGCGATCCTTTGGTGCCCGCGTCGATGACGCTGATGGGCGGCCCGATCGACACGCGCATCAACCCGACGGCGGTCAACCAGCTGGCCAAGGACAGGCCACTCGAATGGTTCGCAGACAATGTCATCATGAACGTGCCCTGGCCGCAGCCGGGCTTCATGCGGCCCGTCTATCCCGGCTTCCTTCAGCTTTCCGGCTTCATGTCGATGAACCTCGACCGGCATATGATCGCGCACAAGGACTTCTTCGTGCATCTCGTCAAGAATGACGGCGAGCCGGCCGAGAAGCACCGCGATTTCTATGATGAATACCTGGCTGTCATGGATCTGACCGCGGAATTCTATCTGCAGACCGTGGATCAGGTGTTCATCAAGCATGCGCTGCCCAAGGGTGAGCTCTTGCATCGCGGCCGGCAGGTTGATCCTTCGATGATCCGCAATGTCGCGCTACTGACCGTCGAAGGCGAGAATGACGACATCTCCGGCGTTGGCCAGACGATGGCGGCGCAGACCATCTGCACCGGCATCCCCGATCATATGCGCATGCATTATTTGCAGCCGGATGTCGGCCATTACGGTGTCTTCAATGGCTCGCGCTTCCGCCGCGAGATCGCGCCGCGCATTTTGGCCTTTGCCCGCGAGCATGCCCGCACGGGCCGGCCGGTCGTCAAACGGGTGATCAAGGGCGGGAAATCCGCTTAAGATTGCAAATTATTAGCTTTTGTTGAATTAATCAGGCGGATTCAAGGACTTGTCCGATTCCGCCTGAAGATGCCATTGAAGGCTCACGAAGAGGTTACCATCTCGATTCCAGCGGTTTCGAAGATGATCGGGCCGTTTACCGCGCCGCGCGTCCTTGGAACGCGCTGAGATGCAGTAGAGCTTTAAAAAACGCGCAGAAGCCTTTCCGTCGATCGGTGTTGGTCGAGGGGCGATGCGCCGTGCGAGGATACCTCACGATGAACCAATCTGCATTGCTTCGCCCGGATTGGACTCCGGCTACTATTGCCCTGATGGTGCTTGGCTTCGTGGTCTTTTGGCCGCTGGGCTTTGCCATGCTCGCTTATATTCTCTTCGGGGAACGTCTGCGGGATTTCAAACGGGATGTGAATGAAAGGGCCGACGGCGTGTTTGCCGGCTGCGGCCGTCATCGCGGCCGTCACCGTCATTCCTTCTCCACCGGCAACGTCGCCTTCGACGACTGGCGCAAGGCGGAACTTGAGCGCCTCGAACAGGAGCGCCGCAAGCTGGACGAGATGCGCGCCGAATTCGACAGCTACGTCCGCGAGCTGCGCCGCGCCAAGGATCAGGACGAGTTCGATCGCTTCATGCGCGAGCGCAACAGCGTCAAGCGCAATGACAACAATGGCGGCCCGGCGACCGAATTCCAGACGCCGTGACCGACGCCCTGTAACGCAATCGAAACCGGCATCCAGCGGTGCCGGTTTTTCTTTGCCAGATATCAGCCCGAATCGTATAAAACTGCCTTTCATGTTTCCGCTTCTATCCAGATCCCGCAGAGCGTCTGCCGAACCACCCGCGCCGGAAACGCGCACTCTGAACGTCGCCGGCCGTCTGATGCCGCTGACGATCCGTCAGCATGAGCGGGCGACGCGCATCACCCTTAGAATCGAGCCGGGCGGACGCGCGCTGAAGATGACCATTCCACGCGGTCTTGCGGCACGCGAGGTCAATGCCTTCCTCGACCGGCATCAGGGCTGGCTTTTGACCAAGCTGGCGAAGTTCGCAGCCGAGAGCAGCCTGCGCAGCGGCAGCGAAATCCTTCTGCGCGGCGTGCGCCATCGCATCGAGCACACCGGCACCCTGCGCGGTCTCACCGAAGCCATCATCGTGGACGGCCAGCCGGTTCTGCGCGTCAGCGGCCTGCCGGAACATGCCGGCCGCCGCATCGCGACTTTCCTGAAGAAAGAAGCACGCGCCGATCTCGAAAAGCTGGTGGCGGTGCATGCCGGAGCGATCCGCGCGCCCGTCTCCTCAATCACCATGAAGGATACCCGCAGTCGCTGGGGTTCCTGCTCCTCGCAAGGAAACCTCAGCTTCTCCTGGCGCATCGTCATGGCGCCGCCGCTTGTCATCGACTATCTCGCCGCCCACGAGGTCGCGCACTTAAGAGAAATGAACCACGGCCCACGCTTCTGGGCGCTCTGCCGCAAGCTCTGCCCCGCTATGGACGAAGCCAAGGCCTGGCTGAAGCGCCACGGCAGCCAGCTGCACGCGATCGATTTTGATTGATCGCATAGCCCGATGGAGGAAATAAGGGGAGGCCCAGCATCCGCCGTCGTGGTTCGAGGCTCCGGCCCCCTTCGGCAAGCTCAGGAACCTGCGCACCTCACCATGAGGGCTAACCTCCCGTGCAAGACGACACATTGAGCTGGCCTCATGCGGCAGGAACCGGTTTAATGCGACGGTGCTTACTCCATCCTCACCCTGAGGTGCGAAGCCTCGAAGGGCGAGGATGGCCTGAGAAGGCAGCAATCGGCGCGTATGGGAAGAGCCTAAAAATCCCGCCAACGTCGCCTTTAGGCTCGACTCTTTTGAAATTTCGTGTCACTCCGCTGCCATGAACCCCGATGTCAAAATTTGCGGCCTGAAGACGCCGGAAGCCGTGGATCGCGCGCTTGCGCGCGGCGCCACGCATATTGGCTTCATGTTCGTTGAAAAGAGCCCGCGCTATATCGAGCCTGACCTTGCCGGCCAGTTGGCCGAGCGTGCTCGTGGCAAGGCGCAGATCGTCGCCGTGACGGTCAATCCGACGAATGACGATCTCGACGAGATCATGTCGCTGGTGCGACCGGATATGCTGCAACTCCATGGCAATGAAAGCCCGGAGCGTGTCTTGACGATCAAAGCGGTCTATAATGTGCCCGTCATGAAAGCCATGCCGGTGCGCGACGCCGGCGATCTCAAGCGGGTGGAATCCTATATCGGCATTGCCGACCGCTTCCTGTTCGACGCCAAGCCGCCTGTTGGTTCGGAGCTGCCGGGCGGAAACGGTGTATCCTTCGACTGGAGCCTGATGAGCTGGCTCGACGATCGGGTGGACTACATGCTGTCGGGCGGCGTCAACAAGGACAACGTCGCTCTGGCGCTGGCATCCACCAAGGCGACAGGCATCGATCTCTCCTCCGGCGTCGAAAGCGCGCCGGGTGTGAAGGATCTGAACAAGATCGACCAGTTTTTCGACGCTTTTGCAGAAGCATGTCTGCCGGAACCGGCAGCAGGGAGTAGAGAGTGAACCAGACGCCAAAACCGAATTCCTTCCGCTCCGGCCCCGATGAGGACGGCCGTTTCGGCATTTACGGCGGCCGTTTCGTTGCCGAAACGTTGATGCCGCTGATCCTGGATCTGCAGGAGGAATGGAACAAGGCGAAGGACGATCCGGCCTTCCAGGCGGAATTGAAATCTCTCGGCAAGCATTATATCGGCCGCCCGAGCCCGCTTTACTTTGCGGAGCGCCTGACGGCTGAACTCGGCGGCGCGAAGATCTATTTCAAGCGCGAAGAGCTGAATCATACGGGTTCGCACAAGATCAACAATTGCATCGGCCAGATCCTTCTGGCCAAGCGCATGGGCAAGACCCGCATCATCGCCGAAACCGGCGCCGGCCAGCATGGCGTGGCGTCGGCGACGGTTGCCGCCCGCTTCGGCCTGCCTTGCGTCGTCTACATGGGCGCGACCGATGTCGAGCGCCAGGCGCCGAACGTCTTCCGCATGAAGCTCCTCGGCGCCGAGGTCATCCCGGTGACGGCCGGCAGCGGCACGCTGAAGGACGCCATGAACGAGGCTCTTCGCGATTGGGTCACCAATGTCGACGACACCTATTACCTGATCGGCACGGCCGCCGGCCCGCATCCCTATCCGGAAATGGTCCGCGATTTCCAGGCTGTTATCGGCACGGAAGCCAAGCAGCAGATGCTGGAAGCCGAGGGTCGCTTGCCGGATCTCGTCATCGCGGCCGTCGGCGGCGGTTCGAATGCGATCGGCATCTTCCATCCCTTCCTTGATGACGAGAGCGTCAAGATCGTCGGCGTCGAAGCCGGCGGCAAGGGCTTGCAGGGCGACGAGCATTGCGCCTCGATAACAGCCGGTTCGCCCGGCGTGCTACACGGCAACCGCACCTACCTGCTGCAGGATGGCGACGGCCAGATCAAAGAGGGCCATTCGATCTCAGCCGGCCTCGATTATCCCGGCATCGGCCCGGAACATTCCTGGCTGAACGACATCGGCCGCGCCGAATATGTACCGATCATGGACCATGAGGCGCTGGAAGCCTTCCAGACGCTGACGCGCCTCGAGGGTATCATTCCGGCGCTCGAGCCGAGCCATGCACTCGCCGAAGTCATCAAGCGCGCCCCGAAGATGGGCAAGGACGAGATCATCCTGATGAACCTCTCCGGCCGCGGCGACAAGGACATCTTCACCGTCGCCAAGATTCTGGGAATGTGAGTTAGACGCAATGACCGCACGCATGGACAAACGCTTCGCCGCTCTGAAGGCTGAAGGCCGCCCGGCACTCGTCACCTATTTCATGGGCGGCGATCCCGATTACGAGACCTCGCTCGGCATCATGAAGGCGCTGCCGGAAGCCGGTGCCGACGTCATCGAACTCGGCATGCCCTTTTCCGATCCCATGGCCGACGGCCCGGCGATTCAGCTTGCCGGCCAGCGCGCCCTGAAGGCCGGCCAGACACTGAAGAAGACGCTGCAGCTCGCCGCCGATTTCCGTAAGGTGGATGCCGATACGCCGATCGTGATGATGGGCTACTACAATCCGATCTACATCTACGGCGTCGAAAAGTTCCTCGACGATGCGCTGGCTGCCGGCGTCGATGGCCTGATCGTCGTCGACCTGCCGCCGGAAATGGACGACGAACTCTGCATTCCCGCCATCAGGAAGGGCATCAACTTCATCCGCCTGGCGACGCCGACCACCGACGACAAGCGCCTGCCGACGGTTCTGAAGAACACGTCCGGGTTCGTCTATTATGTCTCGATGAACGGCATCACCGGTTCGGCTCTGCCCGATCCGTCGCTGGTGTCGGGCGCCGTCAAGCGTATCAAGCAGCACACCGATCTGCCGATCTGCGTTGGCTTCGGCGTCAAGACGGCAGAGCATGCAAAGGTGATCGGCGGCTCCGCAGACGGCGTGGTCGTCGGCACCGCCATCGTCAACCAGATAGCCACCAGCCTCACCAAGGACGGCAAGGCGAGCGCCGACACCATCCAGGCAGTCGCGACGCTTGTCCGCGGCCTGTCGACGGGAACGCGCTCGGCGCGCCTTGTTGCCGCCGAATAATTTCCCCATATAGGCCTGTCTTCAAATCGCTGCGAATTGAAGAAATGGCCTATGGGCATTAGGTGACGACTACGATATCGATTGATATAGTCGATTAGGAGTTTCGAATTGAACTGGATCACGAATTACGTTCGCCCGCGGATCAACTCCATGCTGGGCCGTCGCGAGATTTCGGAGAATCTCTGGATCAAATGCCCGGAGACCGGCGAAATGGTCTTCCACAAGGATCTGGAGGACAACAAGTGGGTCATCCCCGCTTCCGGCTTCCATATGAAGATGCCGGCCAAGGCGCGCCTTGCCGATCTCTTCGATAATGGCGAGTATGAAGCCCTGCCGCAGCCGAAGGTGGCGCAGGACCCGCTGAAGTTCCGCGATTCGAAGAAATACACCGATCGCCTGAAGGACAGCCGCATCAAGACCGAGCAGGAAGACACGATCCTTGCCGGTGTCGGCAGGGTTCGCGGCGTGAAGCTCGTTGCCGTGGTGCATGAGTTCAATTTCATGGGCGGTTCGCTCGGCATTGCGGCCGGCGAGGCCATCGTCAAGGCATTCGAGCGGGCGATTTCCGAGAAATGCCCGCTTGTCATGTTCCCGGCCTCGGGCGGCGCGCGCATGCAGGAAGGCATTCTGTCGCTGATGCAGCTGCCGCGCACGACGGTTGCCGTCGACATGCTGAAGGAAGCCGGCCAGCCCTATATCGTCGTTCTGACCAATCCGACGACCGGCGGCGTCACCGCCTCCTACGCCATGCTCGGCGACATCCATCTGGCCGAGCCAGGGGCGGAAATCTGCTTTGCCGGCAAGCGCGTCATCGAGCAGACGATCCGCGAAAAGCTGCCGGAAGGCTTCCAGACCTCGGAATACCTGCTGGAACACGGCATGGTGGACATGGTGATCAAGCGTCACGATATTCCGGATACCCTGGCCACGCTCCTGAAGATCCTGACCAAGGTGCCGGCAAACGACGTGTCCGCCAAGAGCAAGAATGGTGCTGCGCTGGCGATAGCGGCGAGCGCCTGATATCATCGATGGCGGAGGTGCGGGATGACGGCTATGGATCAATCCGCAATGAGCGAGGCAGCACGGGAGATTGACAAGCTGATGGGGCTGCACCCCAAGGGCTTCGATCTCTCTCTGGAGAGAATAACCCGCCTGGTCGACATCCTCGGCAATCCTCATAAGAAATTGCCGCCGGTGATCCATGTCGCCGGCACCAACGGCAAGGGATCGGTGACGGCCTTCTGCCGCGCGCTGCTCGAAGCCGGCGGCTATGGCGTACATGTTCACACCTCGCCGCATCTCGTCAATTGGCACGAGCGCTACCGCATGGGCGTAAAGGGCGGCCGCGGCAAGCTGGTCGACGACGCCGTGTTCGCGGATGTGCTGCGGCGTGTCGCTGAAACCAATGACGGCCAGAAGATCACGGTCTTCGAGATCCTGACGGCCGCGACCTTCATCCTCTTTGCCGAGCATCCGGCAGATGCCGCCGTCATCGAAGTCGGCCTCGGCGGCCGCTTCGATGCCACAAACGTCATTTCCGATCCGGCCGTCTCGGTCATCATGCCGATTTCGCTCGATCATCAGCCCTATCTCGGCGATCGCGTCGAGCTGATCGCCGCCGAGAAGGCTGGCGTCATGAAATCAGGCCATCCGGTCGTCATCGGCCACCAGGAATATGATGCGGCGCTCGACGTGCTGATATCGACGGCCGAGCGGCTTCGTTGCCCGACGGCTGTTTTCGGCCAGGATTTTTCCGCCCACGAGGAATATGGCAAGCTGGTCTATCAGGATGAGTTCGGCCTCGCCGACCTGCCATTGCCGCGCCTGCCGGGCCGCCATCAATATGCCAATGCCGCCGCTGCCATCCGGGCCGTCAAGGCCGCCGGTTTCGTCGTCACTGAAGCGATGATGGAAAAGGCGATGACCTCGGTCGAATGGCCGGGCCGCCTGCAGCGGCTGACGGAAGGCGATCTGATGTCGCATGCGCCCGAAGGTGCGGAGATCTGGGTCGATGGTGGACACAATCCCGGCGCCGGCGAAGTCATCGCCGAAGCCATGGCCAATTTCGAGGAGCGCCAGCCGCGGCCTCTGTTCCTGATCATCGGCATGATCAACACCAAGGATCCGGTCGGTTATTTCAAGGCCTTCGCCGGTCTTGCGGAGAAGGTCTATTGCGTGCCGATCCGCGCCAGCGACGCGATGATCGATCCAGTCATTCTGGCGAACGCTGCCTATGATGCCGGCCTGGTGGCGGAACCGATGTCTGATGTCGGCGAGGCGCTGGATGCGATCAAGGCCTTCGCAGTGCCGAATTCGCACGCTCCGCGTATTCTGATCGGCGGATCCCTCTATCTGGTCGGCGATGTCCTTGCCGATAACGGCACGCCGCCGCGATAAATCGGATCACGATCAATAAAAAAGCCCGGTCGAACCGGGCTTTTTTAATTCATTCGATCGATACCGAGATCAGGATGCGCTGGAAATCCAGCTCTGCAGGGCCGACTTGGGAGCGGCGCCGACCTTGATGTCAGCGACTTCGCCGGCCTTGAACATGGCAAGCGTCGGGATCGAGCGAACGCCGAACTGGGCGGCCAGTTCCGGATTTTCGTCGATGTTGAGCTTGGCGACCTTGACCTTGCCTTCGAACTGCACGGCGAGTTCTTCGAGAGCCGGAGCGATCATCTTGCACGGACCGCACCATTCGGCCCAGAAATCAACGACGACGGGCTCTGCGGACTGGAGGACTTCAGCAGTGAAGTTGGAAGTATCGACTTTAACGGTAGCCATAGGCTGCTCCTTTACCAGGATTTGCGGTTGCTATGTATGTGAGGCGTCGGCGCCTGAATTTCAATGTCCGATATTTCACTTTGTCTGGAGCTCTGCAAGCGCCGATGCAAGCGCGTCGTCCGACAGCGTATAGATCGAGGCGCCTTCGGTATAGACCAGCAGGCAATCGATGCGCTTTCCCGGATAGAGCGGCGAAAGGATGGAGCGATAGATGGCAAGCTGCGCTCTGTGCGCGAAAGGAATGTCGCTTTCGCTGCCGGGCGGCACGCGATTGGTCTTGTAGTCCAGGATGACGACGCGGTCGTCGAGCACGGCCAGACGGTCGATGCGGCCCGAGACGGCGTAGGACTGGCTGCCGAGCGTCAGCGTGCCCATGATCGAGACTTCGGCTTGCGCATGCGTGCTGAAGGTGCCTTGCAGGTCCGGGTGCGACAGCAGCGCCATGACGGAGCCGATCAATGCTTCCCGCTCGGCCTGAGGCCAGAAGCGCGCGGCGCGCTCAGCGTAGCGCCGCGCCGCATCGGCCCGATCCTCCGGCGCAATCTCAGGCAATGTCTGCAGCATGCGGTGGATGAAGCGGCCCTTCTGCAGGGCCCGGTCCGATTTGGCCCTTTCGCCGAAAAGTGGCGAGGTGACGAGCAGATTGTCGGCTTCATCGTCGATGACGGTGCCGACTCCGGAAGGGCTGAGCGGCCGAGGAAGGTTTCTCTGCGGCGGCAGCGGTCGGCTCAGTCCCGCCGGCAGGCCCGCGCGCTCCGTCAGTTTTTCCGGCTCCCGCATGGCTTCGAAATCGAGCTTCACCTGCGCGACACGCCAGCTCAAGCCCTGCCAGTCGCCGTCTGGGCCGGAGAATGTCTTCTGTGTGCAATGCTGCTCATCCCCGCGCAGCGCCGCCGAAATCATCGCATGCCATGTATCGCCATTTTCGCGAATGCCGCGGTAGCCGCATATGATCAGCCGGTCGGCGGCGCGTGTCATGCCGACATAGAGCAGACGGCGATATTCCTCCTCCGTCAGCGACTGCAGCCGTGCCGTATCGGCCTGTGTCAGCGAATTGGCGAGCGCCGAGACGGGCACCCAGACCGGCAGCGGGATCTGGTCCCTGCCGGTTTCGATCAGCCGCATCTTCGGGAGATGCGTATGGGTGAAGGCCTTGCCGCCGCCATCAACGAGGAAGACGATCGGCGCCTCCAGCCCTTTCGAGGCATGCACCGTCATGATCCGCACTTCGTTGCGGCCCTTGTCCTGCTCGCGCTTGACGGTCGGCGCCTCCAGTTCCAGCGTCGAAACGAAGGATTGCAGGCCGGGCAGGCCGCCTGTCTCGTGATCCAGCGCGAAAGTCAGGAATTCGTCGAGGATATCGCTGACCTCGGTGCCAAGCCGCGCCAGAAACTGCCGCCGGCCGCCGAAGCTGCCAAGCACGCGTGCGTAGAAGTCATGCACCGCCAGGCTTTTCGACAAAGCAAGGAAGGTCTTCAGCTGTTCGACGGCCCGGCTAAAGCGATCATGACCGTCTTCGGCGAATCGTTGCAGATGGCTCCAGACGCTCTCGTTGTCATCACGATAGGCCGCAACGGCGAAGACGTCTTCTTCGTTGAGGTCGAACAGCGGGCTTTTCAGCAGAGCGCAAAGCGAAAGATCGTCTTCCGGCAATAGCAGGAAGCGGCCGAGGGCGAGAAGATCCTGGATGGCGATATGGCTGGTCAGAACCAGCCGGTCGGCTCCGGCGACGGGAATGTTGCCGCGCCGTTTCAGGGCGCGGGTCAGCGCGTTGACAAAACTGTCGCGCTTGCGCACCAGCACCAGAATGTCGCCGGCCTCGATGAAGCGGGCCTTGCCCTTCTCGATGATCGTCTCCCGCCCGATCAGGTTGCCGATCGTCTGCGCCATCCGCCGCGCCAGAATGGCGGGAGGTGCGCTTTCCGGGGTCGAATCGAAGGGCGCCGTCCAATCTTCCTCCTTGGCGGCCGGCTCCGGCGCGATCATCTCCCAGAGATCGACGGCGCCGGGATGGCCGATACGGCTGGAGCGGTGCACCACCGGCTCGTTGACGGCGCTGAGCCCCCTAGCGTTCTCCGGGCTAGTAAAGATATGGTCGACGGCGCCGAGCACATCGGCGGTCGAGCGGAAGGAGAGGGGCAGCCGAATCGACGAGAATTTCAGGCGGCTGGCATCGACCCTTCGGCGGGTCCGGTCGCTTTCCTCGGAAAAACGCTCCGGCCGCGCACCCTGGAACGAATAGATCGATTGCTTCTCGTCGCCGACGGCAAAGATCGTCCGCAGCGTTGGACGCGCGCTTTCGCCGGAGAAGAAATCCTCCGCCAGCGACTGGATGACGCTCCATTGGATCGGGCTGGTATCCTGCGCCTCGTCGACCAGGATGTGATCGATACCCTTATCCAGCTTATAGTGAATCCAGGGGCCGACGCCCTTCTTGGTGAGAAGGTCGGCGGTGCGGGTGATGAGATCCTCGAAATCGAGCTGGCTGCGTCGTTTTTTCAGCTCCTCATAGTCGCGGTTCAGCCGGTCGGCGAGGATAAGGGCTGCGCGGGTCGCCCGATACATCCGCATCAGCTTCAGCCGGTCGCGGCAGGCAACGACGTGAGCGCGCGTTGCCGCCACCGCATCGGCAAGTGCGGGAGCATCCGCCAGCATCGCCTTCACAAAAAACTGGCTGTCCGATTTCGGTTCGCCCTTGGCGGTCAGGACAGCCTTTTCGAGCATATCGGCACGAGTGAGCGGATCCGTTTCGCGCTTGGCGAGGCGCAATGCATAGGCGATATCCTGTGCCTTGGCCCCGCCCTTCTCGTCGGCGAGCCTGAGATAAAGCTCCAGCGTCGCGCCGGACAGGCCGGGAAGCGGCCAATATTGGCCTGCGATGCCGGCTTCCGTGTCGTCGGCGGAAAGCCCGAGCCGCGCCAGCAGGGCCGCTTCAAGGCCGCCCTGCCGCTCCGCCGCCTCGGTAAAGCGGCGGATGGCGTTGCGTTTGGCGACGATATCGCCGAGCAGCGTTTCCAGGCCCGATTCATCGCCGAGATCGAGCACATAGGCAAAGGCTTGTGCCAGCTCGGCATCGCCGTGCGGCGTCGCGGAGGCCAGCAGCGCGCGGCGCGCATCCTCGAGCAGGGTCGCCGCCGCCCGGTCGTCGAGAACGGAGAAATGCCCGGCGACATTCGCCTCCAGCGGAAATTGATGCAGCAGCGCCTCGCAAAAGGCATGGATCGTCTGGATCTTCAGGCCGCCTGGCGTCTCCAGCGCCTTGGCGAACAGCCGGCGCGCCTCGGCCAGCTTGAAAAGATCGGGTTCCGCGCCCTCGATATCGGCGATGCGCGTTTTCAGCTCCTCGTCCGGCATCGTCGCCCAGGCCGCCAGCCGGTCGAAGACACGGTTCGACATTTCGGAAGCCGCGGCCTTGGTATAGGTGAGGCAGAGGATGGCCGAGGGCCGTGCACCTGATAGCAGCAGGCGGATGACACGCTGCGTCAGCACATGCGTCTTGCCGGAGCCGGCATTGGCCGAAACCCAGGCCGAGCGTTCGGGGTCCGAGGCGATGGATTGCTGGATGGTCGTCCAGCTGATCCAGACGCCGGGATCGTCGCTGTCGGGCAGGCCTGCCGGTTCGCTGGCGGAAAGCTCACTCATCGCCGCCGCCCTCCTGTTCGCTTTCCGCCGTCGACCATTCGGAAACGCGGGCGAGGTGATCGTAATCGCCACCATATTCGAACTGCTGGGCGGGGATCAGCCGTGAGGAAAAGCCCTTCTCTCCGGATTGCAGCAGGGAAACGAATTTGACGAACTGGTCCATCGATTCCTGCGCCAAGTCCATAGCCGACTTTGTTTCCGTCTTGCCGCCGCGGCTGGAATGTTCGTTGTTGACCTGATCGACCCTGAAGCGATCGCCCGGCCGCAGCCGAACATAGAGCAGGTTTTCGGGAACCAGCGCGCCGATATTGCGGAAGGCACCCCGTCTGAGCGCATAGGCCTCCAGCGCCAGCTGCGGGTCGAGCAGCGCGCGGGCCTGTGGCGGCGAGGGGTTGTAGCCGGTCTTGTAATCGATGATATCAGCCGCCTTGTCGCTCTTGATATCGATGCGGTCGGCGACACCAGTCAGCCTGACACCGATGGGCTCGATCTCGACCCCGGCTGGCACTTCTGTCGCCGTCTTGCGCACCTCCGGCCGTCGCTCGGCTTCCCAGGAGAGAAAAGCGCGGGCAACTTCGCGAAAGCGCGGCCGCCAGACGCTGTCGATATGGTCAGGCAGCCGCTGTGCATCGAATAGATCGGCAATGATACGATCCATGGCCAGCGTTGCATCCGGTGTGCCGGCGATGTGTCCTTCACGGATGAAGCGGTCGATGATCTTGTGATAGAGCGTGCCGCGCTCGGCCGGGCCGGGATCGCGATTGAACGGATCGACCGGATCGAGCCGCAGCACGCGCCGCGCATAGATGGCATAGGGGTCGCGGCGCAGGCGACCCACCTCGCTGAAGGAATAGCTTTTCGGCTGCAGCTCAGCGGGTGGCTTCGGCGCCGGCCGCAATGCCGGGGCCTGATTGTCACCCTCGTCGATCAGGCCTGCCCAATGGCGGTATTGATCGCCGCGCGCCTTCAATGTGCTTTCAAGGTCTTCTCCGCCCAGCGCGATCAGCCGCTGCAGCCAGCGGGAGGCGACCGTCGGCGTCGAACCCTGGCGCAGCGCGCGCGAATAGATGAGGTCGCGCGTGCCGTTCGCCATTTCGAAATCGTGGGCGAGCTGGCCGATCCGTCGTTCCGGCGGCTCAAGGCCGATCTCGGTCTTCATCGTGCGGGAGATGAAGGGATTGTTCGCCGTCTGTCCGGGCCAGGATCCCTCGTTCAAGCCGCCGAGGATCAGCGTGTCGACGCTTTGCAGGCGCGCTTCCAGCGTGCCGAAGATGAAGAGGCGCGGATGGCTGAGAGCCCGCGGCTTCACCGCCTGTCCGACACAGAGCGCCGTCATGATGTCGATCCATTGCGGCCCGTCCGCCTCGAGCTGGCCTTCGGTATCGATGACTTCTTTCAGCAAGCTCGCGAGCGTATCTCCGGCTTCTCCGGACCAGAGTGCCGCCAGATTGCCACGCTCGTCGGCCGCGACGGCCTCCAATGTCCGGCCGGTGCGCTCGGCCCATTCCGAAAGGGTTGGAAGGCTTTCTGCCGTCTGCAACGAAAGCGCGGATACAAGCGGCTCGCACACGCTGGTGACCCGCCTCGCCAGCTCGCGTGCATGCTCCACGGATTCGGGGGGAAGCGATTTGCGCCACTGCGGCGCGTGGCGGTCGTTCGCCTGTTCGGCGAGCCTGATATCGAGCAGCGCTTCCAGCGTGCCGATATCGACATTGGTGACTCCGCCCCTGAGCGCCAGGATTTCCAGCGCGTCGACGCCGAGCCGGTGCGTCTCCGCCGGCAAGCCGAAGCGGGCGAGGGGATGCTTGAGCAGGGAGACGACGGAGACGGGATCGCCAGGGCGGAGCGTCGCTTCGAGCAGCAATTGCAACAGCGTGCCTTGCGGCATAGCCGAAAGCGGCGTGCCGGCCGAATCGTCGGCGGTGATGCCGAAGCGGGCAAGCTCAGCGGTTACCCGCCTTGCAAGGTTGCGGTCAGGGGTGATCAAGGCCGCCTGGCTCTCGCCGCCGTTGCGCCCCGGCTTCTCCAGCGCCAGTCGCAATGCAATGGCGATAGCCGTCGCTTCCTCGCGCTCGTTTGCCGCCTCGATCAGGGCTGCATCGGCGAAGGCGCCGGCTATCGCATCGGGGGCAAGCGTCTTGTGCCAGCTTCCCCAGCTGCTCGTCGCTTTTGCCGGCGCCAAAGCGCGCGACAGGATCTGCGCCCGCATCTGCATGCTCTCCGTCGCCTCGGCAACGGTTTCGACATCGTGACGGGTGGCGTGCAAGCGCTTCAGCAGCAATGAAAGGCCGTATTGCGGATGGCTGCGCGTGGTCGGGTCGGGCCTTTCGCCGGCGAGTGTTTCCGGCGCGACGAGCTGCCAATCCTCCTCCGGCATCGAAAGATCGAGCCCGGGCAGCACGATCACTCCCTGTGGCAGCGAGGCGACCGCCGCGATCAGCTCTGCCGTTGCCGGCACCGAGCCGGTCGAACCCGCGACGATGACCGGTCCCGGATGCTGCATGGCGGCGATCCGCTGCGCTTCGGCGCGAAGAATGGCATTGCGGTTGCGGGCAGCGGAGGACTTGCCGAGTTCTTCGAGGCGCGCCGGCCAGAAGGCGCTGGCGATCGCCAAGAATTCGGCCGTGAGCTGCCACCAGAGCGCATGCTCTTCGGCGTTGAGACTGGCAAGCTCGCTCCAGTCCCGGTCCTCGGTCTCAATGGAATCGATCAGTTCGGCAAGATTGCGTGCCAGCCATATGGCATCGGCCGGGCTTGCGGGTGCCACAAGCGGCGAATCGGAATGGATGTCGCGCACGATCTGCGGCAGCTTGTTGCGCCAGGCAAGGATCAGCCGTGCCAGCTCCAGAAGCCGCGCCGTATTGGCAAGCGGCTGCGCCAGATCGGCCGTTTCAGGCAATGCTTCCTCGAAATAGCCGCTGTCGTCATCGGTCTCGCCGAGCGGGCGAATGACAGGCAGGATGGCCGAACGGCCGCCGAGCAGATCGACGAATTCCGAGCGCAGCACGCGCGCCGCGCGCCGCGTCGGCAGGAAGATGCTAACCTTGGCGAGCGACAGCGGATCGTTCGGATCATGGCGGAAATGCTCGGTCAGCCGGCCGTCGCAAAGAGCTGTCGCAAGGGTCTTCAGGAAGGGCAGGCCCGCCGGGATCGTCAGGATGCGCTGCCGGTGCCCGCCTGCCATGGGCTCACGCAAACGCCCGGAAAGTCCGGATCGTTTCCTCCGCTTCGCCGATCGCCTCCGGCGTTCCGACCGTCAGCCAGTGACCGTCGAGCATCGTGCCGTAGAGCCGGCCGCGGGCGATGGCTTTGTCGAAGTAGATATTGATGTTGAAGGCGTCATCCGGTGCATCATCGAGGAGTGACGGGTCCATCGCGATGGCGCCGGCATAGACGACGCCGTTATGCCCGGCGTCACGATAGCGCTGGAGCTTGCCGTCTTCAGCTATGCTGAAATCGTTCTTGCCATTATGGCCTGTCGTTTTTTCCAGCTCGACGCAGAGCATGGCCATGTCCATGCGGGAGGCGTCGTAGAATCCGGCTAAACGCTCAAGGTTCGTCGGTTCGCCCGGCCTCTCGCCGATCCAGAACAGGTCGGCATTCATCACGAAAACCGGGTCGCGGCTCAGCAGCTTGAAGCCTTTGACCAGGCCGCCGCCATTGTTCATCAATGCGTCCCGCTCGTCTGAGATCAGGATCTCGAGCCCGCGATAGCTGCGCAGATGCGCTTCCATCTGGTCGGCATGGTGATGCACATTGACGACTGCGCGCTCGACGCCGGCTTCGGCCAATGCATCCAGTGCGTAGTCGATCATCGGCTTGCCGGCGATCTTTACCAGCGGCTTCGGGATGGTGTCGGTGATCGGCCGCATGCGGGTTCCGAGCCCCGCGGCCAATACCATGGCTTGCTTGATGGTCATTTCGTCTCGAACTCGTGATTCGGTCGCTTGCTTTGCTTTAGCACAAGGCCGGAAAGCCGTCGCCGGGTCTTCCGTCGCTATGTCCCGCCGATACCGGCTTTCTCGCACCATTCGCGCAAGGGAGCGAGGGCTTCATGCTCGAAAGCGATGGCGAGATAGGCGAGGGTGCGTGGCATGTGCTTTAAATAGCCCGGCTTGCCGTCGCGTTGCAGCAGCCGCACCCAGAGGCCTGCAAGCTTGCAATTGCGCTGTGCCGACATGATGGCCCAGCTCTTCAGGAACTTGGCCTCGTCGAAGCCGCCTTGGGCATGCCGAAGCGCGAGGTAGTCCGATATCAGCCGATCGTGCAGATCGCGTTCGATCGTCACGCGCGCATCCTGTACGAGCGAGGCGACGTCATAGGACGTCGGCCCGATCATCGCATCCTGGAAATCGATGAGGCCGATACGCTGGATGTCCTTTTCCGCCGCCCGCCAGATGATATTGGGCGAATGCATATCGCGCAGCAGCAGGTTCTTTTCCGCATCATCGAGCTGGTCGATGAGCTGATCCCAGATCGCCAGATAATCGGTGCGTTCGGCGTCGCTTGCCGGCGTGCCGCGCTTCCAGGGCAGATGCCAGTCGAGAAGCAGCCGTGCCTCCATCTTCATGGCGGTCCGGTCGAAATCCGGGACGTGATGGATATGATCCGGCGTCACTGGGATATCACGCGGGATCGAGAGGCCGTGCAGATGTGCGAGGCAAGCCACGCTGGCGCGATAGCGCTCGGCAATCGGCCTGCCGTGCTCGTCGAGCACGCCGTCCGTGCCGAGATCCTCGATCAGCAGGATGCCTTGCTCGTA
The DNA here is from genome assembly GCF_016901135.1 of Martinezella lusitana. Classification (GTDB taxonomy): domain Bacteria; phylum Pseudomonadota; class Alphaproteobacteria; order Rhizobiales; family Rhizobiaceae; genus Rhizobium; species Rhizobium lusitanum_D. The sequence goes on from NZ_JAFEVL010000066.1 coordinate 166,089, forward strand.
GTCGGCGGAGTAGATTTCGGGTGTCGCAAAGCCGTTCTCGCGGAGAATGTCGGCAAGAGCCACGAAGGGATAGGCATTCTCGGCGAGATGCGCGACCTTCGGATAGGGCTTGCCGTCGAGCACCGCCGGTCCCTCCGGTAGTGGCGGCCAATCCATCAGGATCACGCGGCTGCCGCCGCCACGCGGATAGATGGACTCATAGGCCCGCAGCGAGGCGTCGCCGGTCAGGAAGCGGCGCCGGGCGCCCGCATAGCCGTTGGCATCGAGAAAGGCACGTATCGCCAGCACGCGCTGGATGCGCGCCATCTGCCTGGCCGGCGCCATGATCGTCGCCCGCCGTCCTTCACCTTCGTGCTCCAGTCTGAGGACGATGCGCTCCTTCGGCAGCTCGCCTTCCGCCATCTCAGGCCATTCGACAAGGCAGATGCCGGTCTGCAGCGCCTCGTCGAAGCCGAGTTCCGCCAGTTCGCCGGGGTCTCCGAGGCGATAGAGGTCGAAATGCGAGACCGGAATACGCAGCTCGTAGGACTGCACGAGCGTAAAGGTCGGGCTTGGTACGTCCAGTTCGGCATCATCGGCCATGGCACGCAGCAGCGCGCGTGCGAGCGATGATTTCCCGGCGCCGAGGTCGCCGGAAAGCGCCGCACAGTCGCCTGCCTTCAGCGCCAGCGCCAGATCCTCGCCCAGGCGGGTCGTTGCCGCGTCATCCGCGAGAAAGAGAGAGATGCCGGTGTCCGTCTCGGTCATTCTGCTGCGACGGAGTGGGGCAGGCCGGCGGACGGAATACGGCAGGTTACCTTCGTTCCCTTGCCTGGCTCGCTTTCGATCGAGACCTGGCCGTCATGCAGGCTGACAAAGCTTTCCACGATGGAAAGGCCGAGGCCGGCGCCGCTGCGCTTGCCGCCTTTGCCGTTGGAGGCGAAGCGGTTGAAAACCGTGTGGATCAGATCTTCCGATATGCCGGGACCCTTGTCGGCGACCGAGAAGACGAAATCCGTGCCTTCGCGTCCACAGCTGAGTGCAATGGTCGATCCCTCAGGCGCGAAGTTGGCGGCATTCGTCAGGAGCTTGAGCAGGATCTGCTTCAAGCGCTGCTGATCGGCGACAATGGAGCCGAGATGGGCGGGCACGGTGATTTCCAGCGACACGCCACTTTCCTGCAATCGGTCGGCGATCTGCATCGATACTTCGTCGAGGAGATCGCTGAGGACGATTTCGGAATAGTTCAACCGCATGATGCCGGCATCGACGGTCGCCAGGTCGAGAATGTCGTTGACCAGCGTCAGCAGCACGGCCGAGGAAGTGGAGATATGGTCGATATATTCGGCCTGCCGATCGTTCAGCGAGCCGATACCGGGCGTCTTCAGGAGATCGGTGAAGCCGATGATGTTCGTCAGCGGCGAGCGCAGTTCATAGGACACATGCTGCACGAAGTCGTTCTTCAGTTCGTCCGCCTTCAGCAGCGCTTCGTTCTTCTCGGTCAGTGCCCGTTCGACACGCACGCTGTCCGTCTTGTTGACGAAGGTCAGCATGGTCTGCGCATTCGGCAGCGGAATGACGGCGTAGTCGAGCACCAGATTTGAATAGAGCTCCAGCGTGCCCTGCGACGACGGCCGCTCGTCATCGAAGCTGGTGATCTGCTCGGCAAAGCGCTTCCAGCCGTCCGGTCGGTCATAGGAGGGCGTGCAGGCCTCGGCCAGCACCTGGATATGCGTGCCGGGCTTGGCCTGCGCCTCGGTGATGTTCCAGAGAATGCGGAAGGCCGGGTTCGAAAGGCGGATACGGCCATCAGGCCCGAAGACGGCGACGCCTTCGGAAAGGTGGTCGATGGTTTCGCCCTGCACCTTGACCAGCGTATTGTAGCGCGTTTCGAGGTCGACCTGCTCGGTCAGGTTTTCAAAGACCCAGGTGGCGCCGCCCTGCGGGTGCGCCGTGGCAAAAACCCTGAGAATCTGGCCATTGGGCAGGTGCCAGAGGTCGCTCTGCGTATCGAGCGCGCGGTAGACCGAAAGGACGCCGTCCTTCCATGTCTTCCAGTTCAGCTGCTCTGGCAGCTTCTTGGCGCCGCGCAGCCGATCCAGAATCTCGCTATTGTCGGGTCGCTTCTCGAGGAAGGCGATGTCGAGCTCCCAGAGCTGGACGAAAGCCTGATTGTAGAACTGCAGCCGCCTGTCACCGTCGAAGATCGCGACCGGTGTCGCCAGATGATCGAGCGTCTCGGCATGGCTCTTCAGCGTGCGCGCCAGCTCGGCCCGAACCGCTTCCGCCTCGGAAACGTCGATGGCGATGCCGGCGGAGCCGCTCGGAGACTTTACGTCGATGACGTCGAAGAAGGTGCGGTTGCCGTGCACGACGGTCGAAATCTTGTCGTGGAAGGGCGATTCCGGGGTCGCCGAGGCGCGAATGCGCTCGCGAGCCACGGTCGTCAGGAATTCGCGCCCCTCGCGGATGGCTTCTTCCGTCGAGACGGCTTCGACAGCTTCGCCATAGGCCTGGTTGATCCAGGTCAGGTTGCCTTCGGCATCGCGCTGCCAGACCGGCAGGTCGATGGCGTCGAGCAGATTCTGGAAGGCGGAGATCGAAGTCATCAGCCGGTCGCGCTCGATCTTCAGCTCGGCCAGTTCGGCGCGCAGATTGTTGAGCGCGATGAAGCGAACGAAGGCGCGGCCGCCGGAAATGCGGCCCTGCGCTTCGAGGATCTCGTCGCGGTTGGTCTCGACCACCATGTCGAAGCTCTGGCCGTTGCTGCGCAGCTTGTCGATCGCCTTGTCCAGCTCGCCGGCCGACCACGACTTCAGCCAGCGGCCGAAAGCGAGGAATTCGTTGTCCTGGGGCGCGCCGGTCTCGACCGGGAGCTGGCCGAGCAGCTCCGGACGCGCATTCTGGCCGTCCCAGATGACGATACGGCGGTTCTTGTCGGCGATCAGCGCCTGATATTGAGAAATGCGCTGGTTAGCATCGGACAGCGCCGTGCGGATCTCGCGGCTTTCGCTTTCCAGGTTGCCGCGCTGTCGGACCATCCAGACGGTCGACAGCAGTGCCGCGGAAATCACGCCGATGATGACGGAGAAAACCGCCATTTCGGAAGAGGTGAAGAGGCGCACGGTCGCTTGCGACGCGATGTTGCTCTGCGCCAGAACCGGACCCGCCAGGCCGGTGACGAGGCCGCCGAACACGCTCAGCCGCAACAGACGGGTCAGTGAGGCCAGCCGACCCTTGTCATTCCCTCGCTTCGTCCGCGGTAAAAACATATATGCACCGCCCTGCCGCAACCACGCTGTCGCTCCGCGTAGCGCTGGCTGATGCAGGTTGTCTTCCCCTTCAGACATAAGAGGTCTGTCTCCGTCCTTCAGAGCATGATGCCGAAAAGTGTAAGCGGTTTTCGGACGACATCATGCTCTACTTATTTGATTGTAGAGCGGATTCAGATGTCAGGTCGAGTCGACCTAACATCATCCGGCTCTACTGTGCCGTATCCTGACAAGACATCCCATTTTCATGGCTCCGGGCTCGCCCGGTTCGTCACGAATCAAGTTCAAAAACAATACTGCCTAAGGGAATCTGCGGGAAGGGAGCTGGCTAAAAAATAAGCCCCGGCATTTGTCAATGCCGGGGCCACAAGATGTTGTGGATATTGATCTTAAGATCAGTATCTGTAGTGGTCAGACTTGAAAGGACCTTGGGCGGTGACGCCGATATACGCGGCCTGCTCGTCAGAAAGCTCGGTCAATTTTACACCGAGCTTGGCGAGATGGAGGCGGGCGACCTTTTCGTCGAGGTGCTTCGGCAGCACGTAGACCTGATTCTGATACTGACCAGGCTTGGTGAAGAGCTCGATCTGCGCCAGCGTCTGGTTCGTGAAGGAAGCCGACATGACGAAGGACGGATGGCCGGTGGCATTGCCGAGGTTCAGCAGGCGGCCTTCCGACAAGAGGATGATGCGGTTGCCCTTGGCGAACTCGATCAGGTCGACCTGCGGCTTGACGTTCGTCCACTTCAGGTTACGCAGAGCGGCAACCTGGATTTCGTTGTCGAAGTGGCCGATGTTGCCGACGATCGCCATGTCCTTCATCGCACGCATGTGGTCGATGCGGATGACGTCCTTGTTGCCGGTCGTGGAGATGAAGATATCGGCGCTTGAGACGACGTCTTCGAGCTGAACGACTTCATAGCCATCCATGGCGGCCTGGAGCGCACAGATCGGGTCGACTTCCGTAACCTTGACGCGGGCGCCGGCGCCGGAAAGCGAAGCGGCCGAACCCTTGCCGACGTCGCCGTAGCCGCAGACGACAGCGACCTTGCCGGCCATCATGACATCGGTGGCGCGGCGGATGCCGTCGACCAGCGATTCCTTGCAGCCGTACTTGTTGTCGAACTTCGACTTGGTGACCGAGTCGTTGACGTTGATGGCCGGGAAGGGCAGCAGGCCCTTCTGACTGAGCTGGTAGAGGCGGTTGACGCCCGTCGTGGTTTCTTCGGTTACGCCCTTGATGGCGTCGCGCTGCTTGGTGAACCAGCCCGGCGAAGCCTGAAGGCGCTTCTTGATCTGCGCGAAGAGGATTTCCTCTTCTTCGGAATGCGGGTTGGAGAGCACGTCCTCGCCGGCTTCGGCGCGGGCGCCGAGCAGGATGTACATGGTGGCGTCGCCGCCATCGTCTAGGATCATGTTGGACAGGCCGCCATCGGCCCACTGGAAGATCTTATCGGTATAGATCCAGTAGTCCTCGAGGCTTTCGCCCTTGATGGCGTAGACCGGAACGCCGGAGGCGGCGATCGCGGCGGCGGCATGGTCCTGCGTCGAGAAGATGTTGCAGGATGCCCAGCGGACTTCGGCACCGAGTGCCACCAGCGTCTCGATGAGAACGGCTGTTTGAATCGTCATGTGCAGCGAGCCGGTGATGCGCGCGCCCTTCAGCGGCTGCGTTTCGCCGAACTCGGCGCGGCAAGCCATCAGGCCCGGCATTTCGGTTTCGGCGATCGTGATTTCCTTGCGGCCGAAGTCGGCAAGGCCGATATCCGCGACGACGTAGTCTTTTTCAGTGCTCATGAAGATCTCCAGCCTGAACGATGCAGTCGCGCCTGGGCAAACGCCTCGGCCGAATGCAACAAAATTGCACGCTGACAGCGTGTGGGATGATGCCGTGTAGCAGGCTTCAGGCTGGAAATCAATAATGATATAAAGAAGTCTTTATGTCTTTATGTCTCGATGTCGACTAAGAGGAAGAGTTAGATTTCCTCGCCGAACTTGTTGGCCACCAGCTGGTCGAGCGCCTCGAGCGCTTCGGAGGCCTGATTGCCGCTCGCGGTCACTACCACGCTGCAGCCGGGGCTGGCCGCAAGCATCATCAGGCCCATGATCGAATTGCCGCCGACCGTGGTTCCGTCCTTTGAAACGGTGATGGCGGCGTCATAGGCTTCGACGGTCTGGACGAATTTGGCGGAGGCGCGGGCGTGGAGGCCTCGCTTATTGATGATCAGGAGTTCCCTGGAAAGCTCGGTCATGGGGGCGATGCTGTCTCGTCATTTGCCGCTGAGCACGCGGCTGGCCACGTTGATGTATTTGCGCCCTGCCTCCGAAGCTTCCACGAGAGCCTTCTCCATGTTGTTGTCGCCGCGCACGCCCGCAAGCTTGATGAGCATCGGCAGGTTGACGCCGGCGATGACCTCGGTATGGCCGCTATTCATGACGGAAATTGCAAGATTGGAGGGCGTGCCGCCGAACATGTCGGTCAGGATGATGACGCCGTGGCCATCATCGGCGCCGGCGACAGCCTGCAGAATGTCCTGCCGCCGCTTGTCCATGTCGTCTTCGGGACCAATGGATACCGTTTCTATGAACTTCTGCGGACCAACGACATGCTCGACCGCATGCCGAAACTCTTCAGCTAGCTTGCCATGAGTGACAAGCACAAGTCCGATCATGATATTACTGCTCCCATCGCATTACGCAAACAGGTGGCCCATATCGCAATGCAGCAATGTCGTCCACCGGTGGGGGGACATCTTGGCGATGAAAAGACGAAGTGCAAGCTTAAAATACAGGATTTGAACGCCTGTGAAAGCTTAAAAGGCCGATTATTCCAAACTGGTGGCGATTTTCGCCATAATTATAGCGAGCGGATTCATCGAGTTGGCCGACAGTCGGACCAGCGGCAGCCGGATGGAACCGGTCACGTTTATCTGCTCGTCCTCGGGAGGCAGCCTTTCCGCCGTCGCCGGATCGACCGGACGGATGGCGAAGTGCATTTCGGCCTTCTGAACATAAGGCAGGCGAACAATGCCGGTGTAGCGGATTTCCATCAGGCCGGCGATCGAAGGCGGGCATTCGGCGATGATGGAACCATCCTGCTCTGTGATCAGCACGCGGTCGTCGGCGACAAGCGCCGCGGCAAGTCCGAGTGGCTTGGCGGCTGCGAGGCATGAAAAGGCGAGCGAGGATTTACCGCTGCCCGAGGGGCCTAGAAACAACAGGCCGGTCTTGCCGATGACGATCGCCGTCGCGTGAATATTGGCTGCTTCGACGGTCATGCGGCCGCTCATGCCGGCGTCTGGGCGGGCAGCGACAGGATGAAGCGGGCGCCGAGCAGCGTCGTGCCATCAGTGTCGATAAGGTTCTCCGCCCGCAGCGATCCGCCATGCGCCTCGGCGATCTGCCGGCTGATCGACAGGCCGAGACCCGAATTCTGCCCAAAGCCTTCCGCTTCCGGCCGGTCGGTGTAGAAACGCTCGAAGATGCGGTCGATGTCCTCGGCCTGGATGCCGGGGCCATTATCCTCGATGTAGATGACGCAGCGCGTTCTCGTGCGCGTCAGCCTCACCGTGATCTTGCCATTGCCGTTCGGGACGAAGGATCGGGCGTTTTCAATGAGATTGGTGACGATCTGACCGATACGCAAGTCGTGACCAACGACGGTGAACTTCGCCTTGTTGGCCGGCTTGCGGTCGACCAGATACTCGATCTCGACTGCCCTCTTGGTGTGTCCGACCTGGCGGGAAATATCGATCATGTCGCGCAGCAGCACTTCCAGATCGAGTGACTTTTCATCCGAGCGGGCAAGTTCAGCGTCGAGACGGGATGCGTCGGAGATGTCGCTGATCAGCCGGTCGAGACGGCGCACGTCATGCTGGATCACATCCATCAGCCGCTTCTTGGAATCGTCACTCTTGGCGAGCGGCAGCGTTTCGACGGCGCTGCGCAGCGATGTCAGCGGGTTCTTCAGCTCGTGGCTGACATCGGCGGCGAAACTTTCGATCGCATCGATGCGGTCATAGAGCGCCGACGTCATGTCGCGCAACGCGATCGACAGGTTGCCGATCTCGTCCTGGCGGGCGGAGAAATCCGGAATTTCCTCGCGCTCCTTCGCCCCGCCGCGGCGCACGCGAATGGCGGCGGCCGAGAGCCGGCGTAGCGGATTGGCGATGGTGGACGACAGCAGCAGCGACAGGACGACGTTGACCAGCGTCGCGACGCCGAAGACGCGCATGATCGCCAGGCGCTCGGCATGGACAATCTTGTCGATATCGCCGGCCTGGGTCGAGAGCAAAAGCACGCCGAGCACGGCCCGGAAACGCTGGATGGGCACGGCGACCGAGACGATCAGCTCGCCCTTTTCCGTGGTGCGCACGACGGCGCCGCGCACGCCGGTCAGCGCATTCATGACTTCCGGATAGATCGAGCCATCGCCTCCGGGCGCTTCCTTGTAAACAGGCAGGTTTCCCGGCTGCAGCATCTTGTTCAGCAACCCGCTGAACCAGTCGGACCAACTCTGCTTCTCGTCGTCTACCGGCGGCAGGTCATAGCGCAGCACTTGGCCGCGGGAATAGAGGTGGCGGCTGTCGAGCAGCAGGTTGGCATCGGCGTCGAAGATGCGGGCGCGGGTGCGTGTCGGCGAGATCAGCCGGGTCAGCACGGGCGCCACCTTTTCCGGATCGATCGGGAATTCCAGATCCTCATCGTTCGGAACAGGCGTGATGCTCTGGCCGGCCTGCAGCTCGAGCAGCTTCTGCGGATCGATGGTGATGGAATTGGTATCGACCGATGCCGAGGCGGAAACTGCGCCGGCGATGATTTCGCCCTGGGTCAGCAGGCTCTCGACGCGCGCGTCGATCAGCCCTTCCCGGAACTGGTTGAGATAGAGAATGCCGCCGACAAGAACGACGAGCGCGGCAAGATTGAAGAACAGGATGCGTCGCGTCAGGCTCGAAAAGACGGCATTGCCGAAGATGCGGCGGATCAGCGTGAACGGATGAGTCCATCGGCGGCGCGCAGGTCGAACGCCGCTCGGGCTTTCCGCGTCATCTATATCTCTGTCCTGCACCAGCTGTGCCAAACCAATGGCCCTTTCGAAGAACGGGATCTGTGATCCCGTCCGCATGCTCTTATTCCATTCTCAGGCGTATGGTCCAGTTAACTATTATGCAGCTTCGCGGAAGCGGTAGCCGACGCCATACAGTGTCTCGATCATATCAAAATCGAGATCGACCATCTTGAATTTCTTGCGAAGCCGCTTGATGTGGCTGTCGATCGTGCGGTCGTCGACATAGACCTGCTCGTCGTAGGCGGCGTCCATCAGGGCATCGCGGCTCTTCACGACGCCGGGGCGCTGCGCCAGGGAATGCAGGATCAGGAATTCCGTGACGGTCAGCGTCACCGGCTCGCCCTTCCAGGTGCAGGTGTGCCGCTCTTGGTCCATGACGAGCTGGCCGCGCTCCAGCGAGCGGGCCTGCTGCGTGGCACCCGGCTTGGCGGCTGCGCTGCCGCCGGCTGCGTTCGCGGCCTCGCGGGCGGAAGCGCGGCGGAGCACCGCCTTGACGCGCTCGACCAGCAGGCGCTGCGAGAAAGGCTTGGTGATGAAGTCGTCGGCGCCCATCTTCAGGCCGAAGAGTTCGTCGATCTCCTCATCCTTCGAGGTCAGGAAGATCACTGGTATATCGGACTTCTGCCGCAGGCGGCGCAGAAGTTCCATGCCGTCCATGCGCGGCATCTTGATATCGAAGATCGCCAGCTGCGGCGGCCGGGCGAGCAGACCATCGAGCGCGGACGCGCCGTCGGTGTAGGTCTCTACCTTATATCCCTCTGCTTCCAAGGCAATCGATACGGAAGTCAGGATATTGCGGTCGTCGTCAACGAGCGCGATTGTCAACATGGTATTCGTCTCCGTCATCAGTGCGCGTCTCCCGGATTTGGAATCCAGCCCAGGCGGTCTGCCAGCTCGGTCGGCGGTAACCTGGCGCGCTTATGGGGATAAAGGTGGAACAAATTGTGGCAAAGATAAAGGGGTGGATTGTCGAACCGCGATGCGCTTGCTCAAAGGTTGTGCGACGAAACGTCCCGGTGTTACCGATTCAAACGATTTAAAATTATCGAAGTTTATTTAAATCGATTAAATAACTGATATCATTAAAGATTTTTTGATTTTCGCTCTTGTGCTTTTAAAAAGACGTCTCTACGCTTTAGAAAGTTCTAACGGCCAAGGCCTTGTTGAGGAAAAAAGTGATGGAGCAATTCGGCGTCCGTAATCCCGCAACCGAACTGGGATCGATCGGCCTGGGAGCCGCCGCCAGCGTGCGCTATAACCTCATGGAGGCCCATCTCTATGAGGAGGCGATTCGCCGCCGCGAAGCTGATCTCACCGCCGATGGCGTGCTGAGGGCGCTGACGGGGCAGCACACCGGCCGTTCCCCGAAGGACAAGTTCGTCGTGCGCGACGCCACCACCGAGGATCAGATCTGGTGGGACAACAACAAGCCGATGTCGCCGGAGCACTTCGCGCTGCTGCAGGAAGACATGCTGGCGCATGTGCATGGCAAGGACCTGTTCGTCCAGGATCTCATCGGCGGCGCCGATCGCGACTACGCCCTGCCGACGCGTGTCATCACGGAATTCGCCTGGCATTCGCTGTTCATCCGCAACCTGTTGATCCGTCCCGAGCGTTCGGCGCTCGAAAGCTTCGTTCCGAGGCTGACGATCATCGACCTGCCAAGCTTCCGCGCCGACCCGGAGCGTTACGGCTGCCGCACGGAAACCGTGATTGCCTGCGATCTGGTCAACGGCATCATTCTGATCGGCGGCACGTCCTACGCCGGCGAAATGAAGAAATCGGTCTTCACCGCGCTGAACTATCTGCTGCCGGAGCGTGACGTCATGCCGATGCACTGCTCGGCCAATGTCGGCCCTGATGGCGACGCTGCGATCTTCTTTGGTCTGTCCGGCACCGGCAAGACGACCCTGTCGGCCGATCCGACGCGCACGCTCATCGGCGACGACGAGCATGGTTGGGGCGAAAACGGCATCTTCAACTTCGAAGGCGGCTGCTACGCCAAGACCATTCGCCTGTCGGCCGAGGCCGAGCCGGAAATCTACGCCACGACCCGCCGCTTCGGCACCGTGCTGGAAAATGTCGTGCTGGACGAGCATGGCCGCCCGGATCTCGACGATGGTTCGCTGACGGAGAATACCCGCAGCGCCTATCCGCTGCATTTCATCCCGAATGCTTCGGAATCCGGCTTAACCGGCCATCCCGAGACGATCATCATGCTGACGGCCGATGCCTTCGGCGTCATGCCGCCGATCGCCAGGCTGACGCCGGATCAGGCGATGTACCATTTCCTCTCCGGCTACACCGCCAAGGTCGCCGGCACGGAGAAGGGCGTCGTCGAGCCGGAAGCCACGTTCTCGACCTGCTTCGGCGCCCCGTTCATGCCACGCCATCCCGCTGAATACGGCAATCTGCTCAAGGAGCTGATCGCGCGCCACGGCGCCGGCTGCTGGCTGGTCAACACCGGCTGGACCGGCGGCGCCTACGGCAAGGGACGGCGCATGCCGATCAAGGCGACGCGCGCCCTGCTGGCCGCATCCCTGAAGGGCGATCTCGACAATGTCGAATTCCGCATCGATCCGAATTTCGGCTTTGCGGTGCCGGTTGCCGTCGACGGCGTCGACACGGCCATCCTCGACCCGCGCTCCACCTGGGCCGATGGCGAGGCCTATGATGCGCAGGCCAAGAAGCTGGTCCAGATGTTCGTGACCAACTTCGCCAAGTTCGAGGATCACGTGGACGGCAATGTCCGCGACGCGGCGCCGGGAATGCCTGTCGCAGCGGAATAGTCTCCCCGAGGCATCGACGACTCACGTGAAACTCACTCGCCCTCGTGGTTCGAGACGGCCCTCTGGGCCTCCTCACCATGAGGGCTGGTCCTCTCGCCTGACGCGCTGGTCACTTCGCCCTCATCCCCAGGTGCATTTGGCGTTATGCGTTGACGTGCCTCGAGGGACGAGATGGCGCCTTGGGCTTCTTCACGGTGAGGTCTCTCGCCTGACGCGCTGGTCACTCCGCCCTCATCCTGAGGCGCATTTCGGCGCGTGGCGCGGAAATGCCTCGAAGGACGAGGCGGCCCCAAACTGGCTACACAACCATATTTTCAATCGCGCTCCGATGTGGGATAGACAGGCGCGGAGAAAACCATGGCCAGCGAAGCGCTTTACATCAACGACCGGATCACGATCGCCGGCTGGGAGCTGACGGAACAATTCGTTCTGGCGGGCGGTCCTGGCGGTCAGAACGTCAACAAGGTCGCAACCGCTGTCCAGCTTTTCTTCAGCATCCAGAATTCGCCCTCGCTCAGCGACCGCGTCAAGGCCAATGCCGTGAAGCTGGCCGGGCGGCGCGTCTCCAAAGACGGCGTGCTAATGATCGAAGCCAACCGTTTCCGCAGCCAGGATCGCAATCGCGAGGATGCGCGCGAGCGGCTGAAGGAACTGATCCTCGAAGCTGCGGCCCCGCCACCGGCGCCGCGCAGGAAGACCAAGCCGACAAAGGGTTCGATCGAACGCCGGCTGAAGGAGAAGTCCGGGCGCTCCGAAGTCAAGAAGATGCGCGGCAAGCCGGGCGGTGACTAGGCGTTCGGGCTGCGGCTTTGGTTTGGGTGGGGTAAGTAGGGGTGTGTCAGGTGAGTCCGGCGTTGCCGCAACTGTGTACCTGGCCCCTCATCCCCGCCTTCTCCCCGCACGCGGGGAGAAGGGACGACAGCGCGAAACCGCAAGGCTCTCCACTTGTGGTGGATTGGCTTAAGGCAAGATAGGCTCCCTCGCCCCGCTTGCGGGGAGAGGGCGGGGGTGAGGGGCCACGCACAAGAGTGCGACGACGGCACATTCACCTGACCGGCACCATCAGGAAAACATCAATGCTGCTCCCCAATGGAATTCGCCATCTCCCCGACTATCTCGACCGCCCCAAACAGGAAGCCCTGGTCGACGCCATCCGCGCAGTCGTGACCGAAGCGCCGCTCTACACGCCCGCCATGCCCGGCACCGGCAAGGAAATGTCGGTGCGCATGACCAATTGCGGCTCACTCGGCTGGGTCACGGACAAGCAGCGCGGCTATCGCTATCAGCCGACGCATCCGGTCACCGGCAGGCCATGGCCTGCCATGCCCCCGCAATTGCTCGATCTGTGGAATGATATAGCAGGCTATGAAAAGCTGCCACAGGCCTGCCTCGTCAATTTCTACGGTGACGATGCCCGCATGGGCCTGCATCAGGACCGTGACGAACAGGATCTGGCCGCACCCGTCCTGTCGATCTCGCTGGGCAATAGCTGCCTCTTCCGGGTCGGCGGTCTCAACCGCAATGATCGCACGCTATCTTTCAAGCTCTCTAGCGGCGACATCGTCGTTCTGGGCGGCGAGGGGAGGCTTTGCTTCCATGGCGTCGATCGCATCTATCCGGCGACATCGACATTGCTGAAGAATGGTGGGCGAATAAACCTGACCCTAAGGCGGGTTGAGGCTTAGAGCATTTTCGCATTCCGGACGGAAAACCGTTGCGCACTTTTCCTAGAAATGCTCTGAGCCTCAAAGCTTCCTCAGCGCCACCTGCTCAATCAGATGGTTCTTCCCCTTCTGCAGGATGAGATCGGCACGCGGGCGGGTCGGCAGGATATTCTGGCGCAGGTTCTTGAGGTTGATGTTCTTCCAGAGCCCTTCGGCGATGGCCAGGGCCTCCTCGTCGCTGATCGAGGCATAGCGGTGGAAGAAGGAATTGGGATCGCGGAAGGCGGTTTCGCGCAGCTTCATGAAGCGGGCGACATACCAATTATGGATAAGATCCTCGTCGGCGTCGATATAGATCGAGAAGTCGAAGAAGTCCGAGACCATCGGCACGATCTTGCCGTCGGCCGGCAGATGCCGCGATTGCAGCACGTTGATGCCTTCGAAGATCAGGATATCCGGACGGTCGACTGTCTTGAACTCGCTCGGCAGCACGTCGTAGACCAGATGTGAATAGCAGGGTGCCTTCACATCCGGCTGTCCGGCCTTGATGGCGGAGAGGAAACGCAGCAGCGCCGCGGTATCGTAGCTCTCCGGAAAGCCCTTGCGCTGCATCAGGTTGCGGCGCTGCAGCTCGGCGTTCGGGTAGAGAAAGCCGTCCGTGGTGATCAGGTCGACCTTCGGGCTCGACGGCCAGCGGCGCAACAATTCCTTCAGGATACGGGCCGTGGTGGACTTGCCAACGGCGACGGAGCCGGCAATGCCGATGACGAACGGTGTCTTGGCGACATCGGAAAGGCTGAGGAACCGGTTGCGCTGCTCGAACAGGATTTGCGAGGATTCCACATGCGAGGACAAAAGGCGCGACAACGACAGATAGATGCGCCGGACCTCGTTGAGATCGATCGGATCGCCCATCGAGCGCAGCCGCGTCACTTCGTCGGCGGTCAGCGTCAGCGGTGTGTCGGCCCGGAATTTCGCCCACTCTTCCGAGGAAAAGAAATAATAGGGCGAATAGGCTTTCGCCTGAAAAATATCGAGCGTCTCGGGCGCAGTCGGGGTCTTGGTTGCTATCGTCATCGCTTTCTACCGGCTCGCCTTCTCCTGAAGGCCGGATTGTGCGGTGCGCCTTTCGAGCTCACCCATGACATTCTGTAACGGAATGCCTGCAATCTTCAATACGACCATAAGATGATAAAGCAAATCTGCTGCCTCATAGGTGAGGTTGGCTTGATCGTTGGTGACCGCCGCCATCACGGCCTCGATCGCTTCCTCGCCCAGTTTCTTCGCGGCCTTCGGTTGGCCGGCGGCGCATAGCCTAGCGGTCCAGGATTCCTCGGGCGGTGCCTTGGAGCGCTCCTCGACGATTCGTTCGAGGTCGGAAAGGGTAAATCCGCTCATTGGTTCGCTGCCTCCTAATCGAGCCGCATGGGAATGCCGCGCTCCGCCATGTAGCGCTTTGCTTCGCCCACCGAATAGGTGCCGAAGTGGAAGATCGAGGCGGCGAGCACCGCCGTCGCATGGCCTTCCTTGACGCCGGCGACGAGATCGTTGAGATCGCCGACGCCGCCCGACGCGATAACAGGCACGCGCACAGCATCCGCGATTGCCCGTGTCAGTTCCAGATCGTAGCCAACCTTGGTGCCGTCGCGATCCATGGAGGTGACAAGTAGCTCGCCGGCGCCGCGCTCGACCATCCGGCGGGCGAAATCGACGGCGTCGATGCCGGTCGCGTTGCGGCCGCCGTGGGTATAGATCTCCCAGGCGCTCATATTGTCGCCGCCGAGCGCCTCGGTCCGCCGCCGCTTGGCGTCGATCGAGACGACGATGCACTGGTTGCCGAACTTGTCGGCGGCTTCAGCGACGAAATCCGGATTGTTCACTGCCGCCGAATTGATCGACACCTTGTCGGCGCCGCAGAGCAGCAGCTTGCGGATGTCGGCGATAGCGCGCACGCCGCCGCCGACAGTCACCGGCATGAAGCATTGCTCGGCCGTCCGCGCCACCACGTCGAAGATGGTTTCGCGATTGTCGGAAGAGGCTGTGATGTCAAGAAAGCAGAGCTCGTCGGCGCCGGCGGCGTCGTAAGCCTTGGCCGCCTCGACCGGATCGCCGGCATCGACGAGATTGAGGAAGTTGACGCCCTTGACAACGCGGCCGTCCTTGACGTCGAGGCAGGGGATGACGCGGGCTTTCAGGGTCATTGCGCTGCCTCCCTGGCCTGCTTGATCAGCGCCAGTGCTTCCGTGGGATCGATGCGGCCATCATAGAGCGCCCGGCCGGAAATCGCACCCTCCAGTTTGCGGGCATCAGGCTCGATCATGCGGCGGATATCGTCCAGCGAGGCAAGCCCGCCGGAGGCGATGACGGGAATGGAGACGGCATCGGCCAATTCCAGCGTCGACGCCCAGTTGATGCCGGTCAGGATCCCGTCGCGGTCGATGTCGGTGTAGATGATCGCGGCGACGCCGGCGCCCTCGAATTTCTTGGCTAACTCGATGACGCCGAGTTCGGAGGCTTCCGCCCAGCCCTCGACCGCCACCTTGCCACCCTTGGCGTCGATGCCGACGGCAATATGGCCCGGAAATATCCGGCAGGCCTCGACGACAAGAGCCGGATCGCGCACCGCCACCGTGCCGAGGATGACGCGGGTGAGCCCGCGCGACAGCCAGTTTTCCATATGGTCGAGCGTGCGGATGCCGCCGCCAAGCTGCACCGGATTTTTCGTCGCCTTGAGGATGGCGTCGACAGCAGCGCCGTTGACAGTCTCGCCGGCGAAGGCACCGTTGAGATCGACCACATGCAGCCACTCGAAGCCCTGGTCCTCGAAGGCCTTTGCCTGCGCGCCGGGATCGGGATTGTAGACGGTCGCCTGTTCCATGTCGCCGAGCTTCAGGCGGACGCATTGGCCGTCTTTTAGGTCGATAGCGGGGAAGAGAATCATGATTTCTATCCTTGGAGCGCGAGCCTTACGGCTTCCAGCGCAGGAAATTGGCGATCAGGGCGAGGCCGAGCTTCTGGCTCTTCTCCGGATGGAATTGCGAGCCGGCCATGTTGTCGCGGCCGACGAAGGCGGTCATCGGCCCGCCATAGCTTGTGGTGGCGATGACATCGCCGCCGTGGTCGGCCGCCAGATGATAGGAATGGACGAAATAGGCGTGCAGTCCGTCCGGCCCGGTCGGAATACCGTCGAACAGCGCATGCGGATGCCGGATATCCAGGGTGTTCCAGCCGATCTGCGGGATCTTCAGGCTTGGATCGCTCGGGGTCATCTCCTTGACGTCGCCCTTGATCCAGCCGAACCCCTCAGTGATCGTCTTTTCCAGCCCGCGCGACGACATCAGCTGCATGCCGACGCAGATGCCGAGAAAAGGGCGGCCCTTGTGTTCCACGACATCGATCACGGCTTCCGCCATGCCGGAAACGGCATCGAGCCCGCGCCGGCAATCGGCATAGGCGCCGACGCCCGGAAGTACGATGCGGTCCGCGGTGGCGACGCGCTCGGCATCATCGGTAAGGTCGATGTCAGCATCGATGCCGGCTTCGCGGGCAGCGCGTTCGAAAGCCTTGGTGGCCGAGCGCAGATTGCCGGAACCATAATCGATAATTGCGACGCGCATGGTCAGCGTCCTCCGTCATAGCCGGGAAGGCCGAAATTCGGACCGGAGCGGCTGGGATTGGTATTGTTGGCCGAGATATCCCAATCTTTCGAATGGATATTCTGCTGCGGCTGCTGCTCGACCTCGGAAAAATGGATCTCCTCCGCCGTCGCCAGATCATGCGCGGAGACGAGATTTTCCATTTTCCAGCCACGGTCGATAAGCCGCTGGCTGAGCGCATGCGGGCCTTCGAGCGCTGATAGAACATGCACGCCGAGCAGAACGGCTGCGCCGGCGGCAAAAAGGCCCGGCTGGCGCATCAATTCCAAGGCAAGGCCTTGCAGCAGAAACGTGGCGGCGGCATGCAGCCACAAGCGATGGAAAAGCATCCACAGCGTCGGAAACAGGAAGGCCTTCCAGGAAAAGCCGTCGCGGATGAATCGCGTACCGTCCCGATACCGATCCGATACTTCGGATCGGTCCGGCGCTCCGGGTGGAGTCAAAATCAGATAGCTTGCCATTTCTTCACTTCCCCAGGTTGGGGCTCAGGCGAGCGTGCCCTTCGTCGAGGGCACCCGGCCTGCCTGCCGCGGGTCGATCTCGGTTGCGGTGCGCAATGCGCGCGCAACGGCCTTGAAGCATGTCTCGGCTATATGGTGATTGTTGGCGCCATAATGGTTGAGAATATGCAGCGTGATGCCGGCATTCTGCGCCAGCGCCTGGAAGAATTCGCGCACCAGTTCGGTATCGAAGGTGCCGATCTTCGGGGCGCTGAAGCTGACGTTCCAGACAAGGAAGGGCCGGCCGGAGAGATCGACGGCCGCCTTGGTCATCGTCTCGTCCATGGCAAGATCGATCGAGGCGTAGCGCGTGATGCCGCGACGGTCGCCGAGCGCCTTGGCGATGGCCTGGCCGATGGCGATACCGGTATCCTCGACAGCATGATGGTCGTCGACATGCAAATCACCCTTGGTGTCGATGTCCATGTCGATCAGCGAATGCCGCGAAAGCTGTTCCAGCATATGGTCGAAGAAGCCGACACCGGTCGAAATCGTCGACTTGCCGCTGCCGTCGATATTGACGGACGCGGAGACGGAAGTCTCGTTGGTCTTGCGGGAAACGCTTGCCGTGCGGCTCGCTGCGGTCTCTGCCATGGGCTGCTCCATCGGAATACGGCCGTTCCTTATCAGGCGTATCGAGAAATATCCAGAAGTTACGCGCGGGCTTGCGTCTTTAGCCGGCTCGCATGCGCCCATCCGGTTTGGCTGCCATTTGCAATCGTCAAAAGCCCTCTTACATAGGTGCTGACGGGGCCGAAACGCGGCCCGGCAGAAAGCCCGCCGGAACGGGGGCAAACAGGTGTTAAATGACGACAATTGTGACTATTCGCAAGAACGGCAAGGTCGTGATGGCTGGTGATGGCCAGGTCAGCCTTGGCCAGACCGTAATGAAGGGCAATGCCCGCAAGGTTCGCCGCATCGGTAAGGGCGATGTCATCGCCGGTTTCGCCGGCGCGACCGCCGATGCCTTCACCCTGCTCGAGCGCCTTGAAAAGAAGCTGGAGCAATATCCCGGCCAGTTGATGCGCGCAGCCGTCGAACTCGCCAAGGACTGGCGCACAGACAAATATCTGCGCAACCTCGAAGCCATGATGCTGGTTGCTGACAAGAGCGTGACGCTCGCCATCACCGGCAACGGCGATGTGCTCGAGCCGGAACATGGCGCCATGGCGATCGGCTCCGGCGGCAATTTCGCGCTCGCAGCCGCGCGTGCGCTGATGGATACCGACAAATCCGCCGAGGATATCGCCCACCGCGCCCTCGATATCGCCGCCGACATTTGCGTCTATACCAACCACAATGTGATTGTGGAAACGCTCGACGCCGAAGCCTGAGTTCCTCTCTTGATAGTTTCTAGCCCTGACGGGAAACACACGAAATGACCACTTTTTCCCCCCGCGAGATCGTTTCCGAACTCGACCGTTATATCGTCGGCCAGCATGAGGCCAAGCGCGCCGTGGCGATCGCCCTGCGCAACCGCTGGCGCCGCCAGCAGCTCGAGCCCGATCTGCGCGATGAAGTCATGCCCAAGAACATCCTGATGATCGGCCCGACCGGCGTCGGCAAGACGGAAATCTCCCGCCGCCTCGCCAAGCTCGCCGGTGCGCCCTTCATCAAGGTCGAAGCCACCAAGTTCACCGAGGTCGGCTATGTCGGCCGCGATGTCGAACAGATCATCCGCGATCTCGTCGAAGTCGGCATCGGCCTCGTGCGCGAAAAGAAGCGCGCCGAGGTTCAGGCCAAGGCGCATATGAGCGCCGAGGAACGCGTGCTCGATGCACTGGTCGGCTCGACTTCATCGCCGGCGACGCGCGACAGCTTCCGCAAGAAGCTGCGCGACGGTCAGCTTGATGACAAGGAAATCGACATCGAAGTTGCCGACACCGGTTCCGGTATGCCCGGCGGCTTCGAAATCCCCGGCATGCCCGGTGCCAATATCGGCGTGCTCAACCTCTCCGAAATGTTCGGCAAGGCCATGGGCGGCCGCACGAAGAAGGTGCGCACGACGGTCAAGGATTCCTATAAGGAACTGGTGCGCGACGAATCCGACAAGCTGATCGACAACGAGGCAATCCAGCGCGAAGCCGTGCAATCCGCCGAGAATGACGGCATCGTCTTCCTGGACGAAATCGACAAGATCGCGGCTCGCGACGGCGGCATGGGTGCCGGCGTTTCCCGTGAGGGCGTGCAGCGCGACCTGCTGCCGCTGGTCGAAGGCACGACGGTTTCGACGAAGTATGGTCCGGTCAAGACTGACCATATTCTCTTCATCGCCTCTGGCGCGTTCCACGTGTCGAAGCCTTCGGATCTCCTGCCGGAACTGCAGGGCCGCCTGCCGATCCGCGTCGAGCTTCGGCCGCTGACCAAGGAGGATTTCCGCCGCATTCTGACCGAACCGGAAGCCAGCCTCATCCGCCAGTACAAGGCGCTGATGGAGACGGAAGACCTGAAGCTCGATTTTACCGACGATGCCATCGACGCCCTGGCCGATGTTGCCGTGCATCTGAACTCCACCGTCGAGAATATCGGCGCACGCCGCCTGCAGACGGTGATGGAGCGGGTGCTTGACGACATCTCCTACAATGCCTCGGATCGCGCCGGCGTATCGGTGACCATCGATGCCGCCTATGTTCGCGAGCATGTCGGCGATCTCGCCAACAACACCGATCTGTCCCGCTTCATTCTGTAGCAGGACGGCAAAGGCGATTTAAAACAGTAAGCACTCGACAGCGGGCCGTTAACTTTTTAGTTAGGGGCCCGTTTCTTTGTGTCGGATGGCTTTATTCGGCCAAGTTTATCCTTCAGGCAGCCGCACGGAAACATCGGTTGAAACTTCGACAGGACAGCCATCTTGCGACGCATATTGATCATATTTCTTCTGGCGGTCGCCAGCCTCTCCTGGGTGCCTGCCTTTGCGGAAGCGGCAGTCGCGGTGCCCTCAGGCAACCGCAATGCCGAACAGCCGCCGGTTCCCGGCGCCTCCCTGCGCCGCACCCGGGGCACGAATTCGACCTTCGACCGCAAATACCAGAAGGTCCGCGAGCTGCTGGCGACCGACACCAAGCTGATGTCGAAGATCAAGTCGACGGCGCGCGCCTATGGCATCGATCCGATCCATATCATCGGCGCGCTCGTCGGCGAGCACACCTATAATGTCGATGCCTATGACGGTCTGCAGTCCTATTACGTCAAGGCCGCTTCCTATGCCGGTCAAAGCTTCCGCTTCGCCTATGACGGCGAAGGTGTCGACGATTTCATCGCCCGGCCGCAATTCGACGTCTGCAAGAGCAAGAGAGACTCCTACAGCCTCTGGACCTGCCGCGACGATGTCTGGGAAGACGATTTCCGCGGCAAGACGGTTGGCGGCAAGTCCTATCCCGACAATCGCTTCAGCGCCGTTTTCTTCCAGCCCTTTTACGCCGGCCAGACCTTCGGCCTAGGCCAGGTCAACCCGCTGACGGCGCTCGAACTTTCTGATCTGGTCAGCAGCACCTCGGGCATTCCGAAGCTGGATGAGAAGGATGCCGGCGGCGTCTACAAGGCCATCATGGATCCGGACCTGTCGCTGGCCTTCGTTGCCGCATCGATCCGCAAGTCGATCGACGACTATCGCTCGATCGCCGGCATGGACATATCGGGCAATCCGGGCATCACGGCGACGCTTTACAATCTCGGCAACACCCGCAAGCGCGCCGCAGCACTTGCCGCAAAGAACCGGGGCGCTGCGCAGCCGGTCTGGCCGGAGGAAAATTACTATGGCTGGCTTATCAATGATAAGCTAAGCGACCTGAAGTCGCTGCTCTAGATTTTGCTGGCGGCATTCACCATATCGGGCTCTTGATGCCGCTCAGGCCACATAGGCCAAGCAGGAGCCCGGCTTTCGAGGAGAATTGATCTCATGGACATGATCCCGGAAGCCTTTTCTCCGCCGGCGCCAATTCCGCGCACCGTGCCGCCGTCGCGATTGACGATCATCCGCACGATCCTGCGCAATCCGCTCGAATTATGGGGCGAGCCTTCCTATACGCTGCCTTGGATCAAGACCAAATTCTTCAACGAGCGGACGCTGATCGTCAATGATCCCGGCCTGATCAAGCATATTCTGGTCGACAATGCGGCCAACTACCGCATGGCCGATATCCGCCAGCTCGTGCTGCGTCCGATCCTACGCGACGGGCTGCTCACCGCGGAAGGCCCTGTGTGGAAGCGCTCGCGCAAGGCTGTGGCACCGGTTTTTACGCCACGCCACGCCCAGGGCTTTGCCGGCCAGATGCTGAGCCAGAGCCTGGAATATGTGCATAAATACGAAGGTGTCGGCGACAAGGGTGCCACTTTCGATATTGCCTCCGATATGACCGAGCTCACCTTCGCCATCCTGGCCGAGACGCTGTTTTCGGGCGAGATCGTCACCGAAAGCGAGCATTTCGCCGACGATGTCAACGAGCTGCTGCATCGCATGGGGCGCGTCGATCCCATGGACCTGTTGCGCGCACCTGCCTGGGTGCCGCGCATCACCCGCATCGGCGGCCAGAAGATGCTCGACAAGTTTCGCGGCATCGTCCGCAATACCATGAACCAGCGTCTCGAAAAGATGCGCAAGGACCGTGCGAGCGCGCCGGATGATTTCCTGACGCTGCTCTTGGAAAAGGCCGGTCCTGACGGGCTGACGATGGAGGAGATCGAGGACAATATCCTCACCTTCATCGGCGCCGGTCATGAGACGACAGCCCGCGCGCTCGCTTGGACACTCTATTGCGTCGCGAACAGCCCGCATATCCGCGAGGCGATGGAAGAGGAAATCGACCGGGTGCTGGCGACCGATGCCGAGCCCGTCGCCTGGCTCGACCTGATGCCGCATGTCCGCGCTGCCTTCGAGGAGGCGATGCGCCTCTATCCGCCGGCGCCTTCGATCAATCGCGCCGCTATCGCCGACGACGAATGGACGAGCCCCAAAGGCGAGCGCGTGACGATAGAAAAGGGGATCACCGTATTGATCATGCCCTGGACGCTGCATCGCCACGAGCTCTATTGGGAAAAGCCGCGCGCCTTCATGCCCGAGCGCTTTCTTCCGGAGAACCGCGGCAAGATCAACCGCTTCCAATATCTGCCTTTCGGCGCCGGTCCCCGCGTCTGCATCGGCGCGACCTTCGCCCTTCAGGAGGCGGTTATCGCCCTTGCCGTCATGATGCGCAGCTTCCGCTTCGACACGACTGAAGAGACCGATCCCTGGCCGGTGCAGAAGCTGACGACCCAGCCGCGCGGTGGTTTGCCGATGCGGGTTATGAGGCGATAGGACTGTTTTTGCCGCTTGGCAGCTAGCGGCTCGGGCGGGAAGGATGCAATAACGGCATCATAGTCCGTTCAAGAGCTGGATATTTTCGTGACGTCTCATTTCCTGCTCGGCATCGACACGGGTGGAACCTACACCGATGCCGTTCTCTTCCATGAAATCGATGGCGTGATCGCCAAGGCGAAGTCGCTGACCACGCGGCATGATCTGGCCGTCGGCATCGCCGGCGCCGTCGATGCCGTCATCGCCGAGGCCGGCGTTCCGGTTTCGGCGATCGGCCTCGTGTCGCTGTCGACGACGCTCGCCACAAACGCACTTGTGGAAGGGCAGGGCGGCCGCGCCGGGCTGGTCATGATCGGCTTCGGCCCCGACGATCTGAAGCGGGATGGCCTGGCGGAAGCCCTTGGATCCGATCCGGTGCTGTTCGTGCCGGGAGGTCATAACGTCCACGGCAATGAAAACCCGCTCGATCTGACGGCGCTGGAAGAGGCGCTGCCGGAGTTGGCGAAGTCGGTTTCCTCCTTCGCTGTCGCCGGTTATTTCGCCGTGCGGAATCCGGCTCACGAAATCAGGGTGCGCGACTGTATCCGTGAAATCTCGCATCTGCCTGTGACGTGCAGCCATGAGCTCTCCTCCAAGCTGGGAGGCCCGCGTCGCGCCCTGACAACGCTGCTCAATGCTCGTCTGGTATCGATGATCGATCGCCTGGTTGGCGCCTGCGAAGGCTTTCTCGTGGCACGCGGCATTGCAGCACCGATGATGGTAGTGCGTGGCGACGGCGCGCTGATTTCGGCGGCCGAGGCAAAACTTCGGCCGATCGAGACCATTCTCTCCGGCCCGGCCGCCAGCCTCGTCGGCGCGCGCCATCTCACCGGCCTCGACGATGCCGTGGTGTCCGATATCGGCGGCACGACCACCGACGTCGCCGTCATGGAGGCCGGCCGCCCGAGATTGGATGCCGAAGGCGCCGTCGTTGGCGGCTATCGCACCATGGTCGAAGCCGTCGCGATGCGCACCTACGGCCTTGGCGGCGATTCGGAGGTGAAGATCAACGATCGCGGCCTCGTCGTCAGCTTTGAGCTTGGGCCGCGCCGCCTGCTGCCGCTCAGCCTTGCCGCTCATGCGCATGGGCAAGCCGTGCTGGAGGTGCTGGAGCAGCAATTGCGCGCGTCGCACCTTGCCCGTAATGCCGGCCGCTTCGCCCTGCGCACCGGCCTGCCGGATCATCTGGCAAGCGGCCTCACACCGATCGAGCAGGCGCTGTTCGACAGGATCGATGATGTTCCCGTGGCGCTAGACAAGCTTCTGACAATGACCTCGCAGAAGGCGACACTGGATCGGCTGGTGGCACGGGGTCTGGTTCATCTGAGCGGGCTCACGCCGTCGGATGCCATGCATGTGCTCCGCCGGCAAAACCAGTGGAATGCGGAAGCCGCGCGGCTTGGGCTGGCGCTCGCGATGCGGTTGAAGGATGGCTCTGGGCGGCCCATCGCTACTTCGGTCGAAGACCTCGCGCAGAAGATCGTCGATCGCCTCACCCGCCAGTCGGCTGAGGTCATTCTCGCCGCCTGTCTTGCCGAGGATGGCGTTGCCGATCTGGATCCGGCCAAGTCCATCTCGATCGATCGTGCTCTGCGCCGCGCGCCCGGCATTGCCCGCTTTGCCGTTTCGCTCGATCGTCCCTTGGTCGGGCTCGGCGCTTCGGCACCGGTCTATTATCCCGCGATCGCGACGATGCTGGCGAGCGAAAGTGCCATTCCCGCTCACTCGGATGTGGCCAATGCCGTCGGTGCAGTCGTCGGCCAGGTGCGGGCCAGCGCCACTGTCTTCGTCACCATGCCGGAAGATGGTATCTACGTTTTGAACGGAGCCGGCGAAAGCCTGCGGTTCACCGATGAGGACAGGAGCTTTGCCGATGCGCGGACGCGGGCCATCGAGGCTGCGATGGCGCAGGCGCGGCTCAATGGCGCCGTGGATCTCGTCGTGGCGCTGGATGAGCAGGTGGATGCGCCGGAGGTCGAGGGCAGCCGCAGGCTGATCGAGGCACGTTTTATCGCGACCGCCAGCGGGCGTCCCCGCATTGCCATGGACTGATTGTTTCCGACGGCGCATAAATCTTTCTAACTATTGCCAAATTGACGGAAAGCGAAACCGTGAGCAAAGTGGCAGCATGTGAAAATTGAGCCGTAAAACGGCCTTGAGGAGTATTTGGCATGAGCCGCATTGAGAAGAACGGGCTGCAGATCGAAGCGGTACTGTATGATTTCCTCGTCAAGGAGGCCCTTCCTGGCTCCGGCGTCGACGCTGATGCCTTCTTCGCGGGTTTCTCTGAAATCGTCCACAATCTCGCGCCGAAGAACCGTGAACTGCTCGCCAAGCGCGACCGGATGCAGGCAACGATAGACGATTGGTATCGCAAGAACGGCGCGCCGGTGGATATTGCCGCCTACGAAGCCTTCCTCCGCGAGATCGGCTATATCGTGCCGGAAGGCCCGGCCTTTACTGTTACCACCGCCAATGTCGATCCGGAAATTTCTCATATTGCCGGCCCGCAGCTCGTCGTTCCCGTCATGAACGCCCGCTATGCACTGAATGCCGCCAATGCCCGCTGGGGATCGCTCTACGATGCGCTTTACGGCACCGATGCCATCCCCGAGACCGATGGCGCCGAGAAGGGCCGGGGCTATAATCCCAAGCGCGGCGAGAAGGTCATCGCCTGGGTGCGCGATTTCCTCGATTCGGCCGTGCCGCTTGCCGGCGCGAGCTGGAAGGATGTCAGCGGTCTTGCCGTCAAGAGCGGTGCTCTGGCGATCGCGACCAAGGGCGGCGCCGCAGCACTGGCCGATGGCAGCCATTTCGCCGGTTATCTTGGTGATGTGGCCGCTCCGTCGCATATCCTGCTGAAGCAGAACGGCATCCACATCGAAGTTGTCATCGACGCCGCCACCGATATCGGCAAGACCGATCCGGCCAATATTTCCGACGTCCGCCTGGAATCGGCGATCACCACGATCATGGACTGCGAAGATTCCATCGCCGCCGTCGATGCCGAGGACAAGGCGGAAGTCTACCGCAACTGGCTCGGCTTGATGAAGGGTGACCTGACGGAGGAAGTCGCCAAGGGTGGCAAGACTTTCATACGCCGGCTCAATCCCGACGTGGCCTACACGGCGCCTGATGACACCAGCTTTGATCTGCACTGCCGCTCGCTGATGCTGATACGCAATGTCGGCCACCTCATGACCAACCCAGCGATCCTCGACCGCGACGGCAACGAAGTGCCGGAAGGCATCATGGACGCCATGATCACGGGCCTGATCGCGCTTTATGACATAGGCCCGAACGGCCGCCGCAAGAATTCGCGCACCGGCTCGATGTATGTCGTGAAGCCGAAGATGCATGGGCCGGAAGAGGTCGCCTTCGCGGTCGAGATCTTCTCGCGCGTCGAGGATGTGCTCGGCATGCCCCGCAACACCATGAAGATGGGCATCATGGACGAGGAGCGCCGCACCACGGTCAACCTCAAGGAAGCCATCCGCGCCGCCGGCGAGCGCGTCGTCTTCATCAACACCGGCTTCCTCGACCGCACCGGCGACGAAATCCATACCTCGATGGAAGCCGGCCCGACGATCCGCAAGGGCGACATGAAGCAGGCCGCCTGGATTGCGGCCTATGAGAACTGGAATGTCGACATCGGCCTGGAATGCGGCCTTTCCGGCCACGCGCAGATCGGCAAGGGCATGTGGGCCATGCCGGACCTGATGGCGGCGATGCTGGAACAGAAGATCGCTCATCCGAAGGCCGGAGCGAACACCGCCTGGGTGCCATCGCCGACGGCCGCCACACTGCATGCGACCCATTATCACCGCGTCAATGTCGCCGACGTGCAAAAGAGCCTGAAGAGCCGCGCCCGCGCCAAGCTTTCCGATATCCTCTCGGTGCCCGTCGCCTCGCGGCCAAACTGGACGCCGGAGGAAATCCAGCGCGAGATCGACAACAATAGCCAGGGTATCCTCGGCTATGTCGTCCGTTGGGTCGATCAGGGCGTCGGTTGCTCCAAGGTGCCCGACATCAACAATATCGGCCTGATGGAGGATCGCGCCACGCTCCGCATCTCGGCGCAGCACATGGCCAACTGGCTGCACCACAAGGTCATCACCGAAGCGCAGATCATCGAGACGATGAAGCGAATGGCCGCCGTCGTCGACCAGCAGAATGCCTCGGATCCGCTCTATGTCGCCATGTCAGGCAATTTCGACGGTTCGATCGCCTTCCAGGCAGCGCTCGATCTCGTGCTCAAGGGCCGCGAGCAGCCGAACGGCTATACGGAACCGGTCCTGCATCGCCGCCGCATCGAACTGAAGGCGAAGCTAGTAGGGTGATACCTTCTCTTCGTCAGAGGCCACCTCGATCCTTCGAGCCCTTGTCATCTGCGCTGACGCTTTGACGGCAAGGCACCTCAGGATGAGGTGGGGAGAGTCTTACGGCCAGCGGAAAAGATCAGTCCTCATCCCGAGGTGCGCAGCCGAAGGCGGAGCCTCGAAGGACGAGGGCGGGTGGGGCAGCATAGCATCAATCCGGTTTCTCGAACAAAAAAAGCCGCCGGATGGATATCCGGCGGCCTTTTTCAATCTGAATGCCAGCAATGATTACTGGATGACGACGACCTTGGTGCTGCGGCCTGGCAGAACGCGGCTATAGAGATCGATGACGTCCTGATTGATCAGGCGAATGCAGCCCGAGGAAGCTGCGGTGCCGATCGAAGCCCATTCCGGCGTGCCGTGCAGGCGGAACAGCGTGTCCTGGCCCTTGTCATTGTAGAGATACATGGCGCGCGCACCGAGCGGGTTAGACAGGCCCGGATTCATGCCGCCATCGACATACTTGGCGATTTCCGGACGGCGGACCGCCATTTCCTTCGGCGGATGCCAATTCGGCCATTCCTGCTTCCAGGCCACATAGGCCGTGCCGGACCAGGAGAAGCCCTGCTTGCCGACGCCGATGCCATAGCGCATCGCTTCGCCGTTGCCGAGGATGTAGTAGAGATGGCGCTCGCGCGTGTTGACGATGATGGTGCCTTCAGCCTCGTCGGACTTGTAGGCAACGATCTGGCGGCGGAACTGCGGCTTCACCTTCTGGATCGGGATCGCCGGCAGTTCGAAGCCGTTATCGCTCGTGATGCCGTAGTCACCATCGAACGTCTTGATGGTGTCAGCAGCGGAGTTTGCGGTGGCGGACGGCGCGGCTGCGGCAGTGGTGGCATAGCCAGCCGATGCGAGCATTGCGACAAGGCCGAGTGCGGTCATAGCATTACGGATGCGCATGGAGGACTCTTGAAATTTTGTGGCAGGGGACGGATGACTATTGATCATCTTTGTCTGCGGTTTATTTTCCATTAAACTAAGCTTTGCAAGCGGCTGTGGGGCTATAAAATAGCTCCGGCGCGCAAATTAGAGGGACATGGTTTTTTTGCAACAATGCTTGCCCCGTCCCCGAGGCAATTCATGACGATTTTGAACGTTTACAATAACAATCCGTTAATAGACGGCAGGCAGTCGGAACGAGCTATGCTTGTACGCAAGGGCGTGCAGTTATTACTGCACGAAATGCGCCATGCCGTCCTGCCGGAGCTGCCGCTTGCCAGCGGTCGCCGGGCCGATCTCATCAGCCTGTCGGAGAAGGGTGAGATCTGGATCATCGAGATCAAGTCGTCGATCGAGGATTTCCGCGTCGACCGCAAATGGCCTGATTACCGTCAGCATTGCGACCGGCTGTTCTTCGCCACGCACAAGGACGTGCCGCTCGATATCTTCCCGGAAGATTGCGGGCTCTTCCTGTCGGACGGCTACGGCGCCCACATGATCCGCGAGGCGCCGGAGCATCGCCTGCCGCCGGCGACACGCAAGTCGGTGACCTTGAATTTCTCGCGCGCTGCCGCCCAGCGCCTGATGCTGGCCGAATGGGCGACAGGCAAGGATTTTGCCCTCTCCCCTCGGGGCGAAAGTACCCGAAGGGCTGATGAAGGGGGCGAGGAGCTTTAGCGTTGGGCGCCCGAAGCGTAGCTCAATCTTCCTCCCGCTGAGGGAAGGCGCTCTCTATTTCGGCGCGCGCTTGGCGAGGATGCGCTGCAGCGTGCGGCGGTGCATGTTGAGGCGGCGGGCCGTCTCGGAAACATTGCGCTCGCACATTTCGTAGACGCGCTGGATATGCTCCCAGCGCACACGGTCCGCCGACATCGGATTTTCGGGCACTTCCGCCTTTTCGCCCGGGCGCTGCGTCAGCGCCGCGTAGACGTCGTCGGCGTCGGCTGGCTTGGCGAGGTAATCGAGCGCACCGAGCTTCACGGCCGTGACCGCCGTCGCGATATTGCCATATCCGGTCAGCACGACGATATGCGTATCGTCGCGTCGCTGCCGGATCGCCTCGATGACATCCAGGCCGTTGCCGTCGCCGAGACGAAGGTCGACCACCGCATATTTCGGCGGGCTTGCCTTGGATTTTGCAACACCTTCCGCCACCGACTCCGCCGTCTCGACCACGAAGCCCCGCGTTTCCATCGCGCGCGCCAGCCGGCGCAGGAAGGGGCCGTCGTCATCGACGATCAGCAATGTCGCATCCGCGCCGATATGGGCTGCGGCGTCCTTGTCCCCGGCATGCGGGGCAGCGAGCTCTTTATCCGTCATTCTATCTTCTATCCCGGCGATCATCCGCCTGCATATTCTACCGATTTTGACGAAGGCTGTTTTAAGCCGTGAAAATCATTTTGTCGAATTACTGTCGATCAACATGCGCGGCCATTCGACGCGGACGCGTGCGCCCGGCGTTTCAGGATCGCGGTTGCCGAAGGCGAGCACGGCGCCGGAGCGCTCCAGCAGCGTCTTGGCGATGAAGAGGCCGAGCCCGAGGCCACCAGCCGTGTCGTCGCGCTGCCGCGTCGTCACGTAAGGTTCGCCGATCCGCGTCAGGATCTCGGGCGAATAGCCGTTGCCGTCATCCTCGATGACGATGGTCAGCGTATCGGTGGTGTACTCCACCGTGACGGTCACCGTCTTGCGGGCATAGTCGACGGCGTTCTCGATGAGGTTGCCGAGACCATACATGATGCCGGCATTGCGGTTGAGCACGGGCTCGCCGGCTCGCGGGCTCTTTTCGATCAGCTGCAGCGCGATCCCGAACTCGCGATGCGGGGCGATGATCTCTTCCATCATCGACGATAGGGTCAACCGCCGCATATGCGCCTCATCCTCCGAGGAGAGCGTGGTCAGCCGCCGCAGGATATCGCGGCAGCGTTCGCTCTGGCTGCGCAGCAGCGCCACATCCTCGCGGAAACGGTCGTCCTCTTTGAGCTCTCGTTCCATCTCCTTGGCGACGACGCTGATGGTGGCAAGCGGCGTGCCGAGCTCGTGCGCCGCCGCCGCCGCCAGCCCGTCGAGCTGCGACAGGTGCTTTTCCCGCTGCAGCACCAGCTCGGTCGCCGACAGCGCATCGGCAAGCTGCGAGGCCTCCATGGAGACGCGATAGGCATAGAAGGCCGCAAAGGCCATGGTGGAGGCGATGGAGCACCAGACCCCCAACTGCATGACGCTATGCACGTTCACCGCAACGCCATCATACCAGGGCAGCGGGAAGGGCGAGAAGGCGAGACCGGTGATGCAGATCATCGCAAGCACGATCAGCGTCATGCTGTAGCGGATCGGCTGCGAGGCGAAGGAAATGATCACAGGCACGCAGACCAGCGCCGAGAAGGGGTTGGCCAGACCGCCGGTGATCAGCAGCAACCCGCAGAGCTGCAGAAGATCGAGGCCGAGCAGTGCGAAGGCGGCCGGCGGCTCCAGCCGGTGCGTCGGCGGAAAGCGCAGCGTCAGGAAGAAATTGATCCAGGCGAGGCAGGCGATCAGCACGCAGCATGGCAGCAGCGGCATCGGAAATTTCAGCCAAAAGGCGACGATCGTCACCGTCACCGTCTGGCCGCCGACGGCAAGCCAGCGCAGGCGAACCAGCGTCTGCAACCTCAGCCGTCGGCTGCTATAGTAGTCGTCCTGCGCCTTGATATCCGCATCCGACATCTTTTCCAGTCCTTGGAAGAAGCGTGCCATCGTCAGGTCCTCCCCCTTGGCTTGACGCGTGTTGTCGGCAAGGCATCCGCCGGATCTTCCGGCCATGGGTGCCTGGGGTAGCGGCCGCGCATGTCGGCGCGCACATCCCGCCAGGATCCGGCCCAGAAACCGGGCAGATCGCGCGTCGTCTGGATCGGGCGATGCGCCGGCGACGTCAGCTCCAACACCAGCGGCAGTCGGCCGCCGCCGATGGTCGGATGTTGTTTCAGCCCGAACAGCTCCTGAACGCGGATGGTCAACAGCGGTTCCTCACCATCGTATTGAATGGGATGGCGCTGGCCGGTCGGCGCCTCGAAATGCGTGGGTGCCATCCGGCCGAGATCGCGTTGCAGCTCATGCGGCACCAGCGACATCAGCCCATTGGAAAGCCCACCGGCGGAAATATCGGAAAGGCCGGGCGCCTCGGCCTGGAAGGGTGTGAACCACTCGTCGAGCCGCGCGAGCAGGGCCTCGTCGCCCATATCAGGCCAGGGTTCGCCGATCGTGCGATGCAGAAAGCCTATCCGCGCGCGCAATTGTGCCGCCTCCTTCGAAAAAGGCAGGATGCCGATGCCGAGTTCGCGAATACCCTCGGCCAGCGCTTTCGCCGCCTGCTCGCCGGATGGGCGCGGCAGGGGCGTTTCCTCAAAGATGATCGCGCCGAGCCGCGTGGCGCGCCGCGCCCGCACCTGGCGGCTTGCTCTATCGAAGAAGCTCTGATCCTCGGTGCGGATCTCGCCCGGCAGATGCTCTTCGACATGAGTGCGGGAAATCTCGGCCGCCGCGAGAATACGCGCTTGTGCCGCGCGGCCGGTCAGATCGGCGATGACAAGCATCTGCGAACCGGCAAGGCGCTCGGTTTCCGGCAGTTCGGCGCCGCGCCCGTTCGCCATGACGAAGCGCCCGCGCCCGCCGCGTTGCAACGCGATGCGGTCGGGAAAGGCATGCAGCAGCAGCGAGCCGGCCAGCGAAGGCGGCGTTGAGGCGGCAGCCCCTTTGCCGCCGGCGGCCGAGGCAAGCCTTCCGGCCAGCCGGCGCGCTGCCTCCGCACGTTCGCCCTTTTCCGTCTTGAAGCGTCGCAGCCGTTCTTCCAGGTCGATGCTCTGTCCACCAAGCCCCTGTTCGGTCAGCAGCACCGCAAGCAATGCGGCCTCGCGCGCCTGGCCGAAATCGCCGGCCGATATCACCATCGCCGCCAGCCGAGGCGGCAAAGCCAGCTCGCGCATCAGCCGGCCCCGCGCCGTCAGGCCGTTTTCCGCGTCGAGCGCACCCAGTTGCCGCAACAGCGCCCGCGCCTCGGCAAGCGTCGTTGCCGGCGGCTGGTCGGCAAACGCGAGGGCCGCCGGATCCTGCACCCCCCAATGTGCGAGATCGAGCGCAAGGCCGGACAGATCGCTGGAGAGGATCTGCGGTGGCGTGAAGGCAGGCAGCGCCGCCGTCTGGCCGGGATGCCAGAGCCGGATGGCGATGCCGGGCTCGGTTCGCCCGGCGCGGCCGGCCCGCTGATCGGCCGAGGCGCGCGACACCCGCACCGTTTCCAGCCGCGTGATGCCGGTCGAGGCTTCGAAGACGGGCAGCCGCTGCAGGCCGCTATCGATGACGATGCGAACGCCGTCGATGGTAATCGATGTCTCGGCGATCGAGGTCGCAAGCACGATCTTGCGGGCGCCCTGCGGCGCGGGTCGGATCGCCGCGTCCTGCTCCTTCTGGCTGAGATTGCCGTAAAGCGGCGCGATCATCGTCGCGGGTCCGAACCTGGCCCCAAGCCTCTCCACGGTGCGGGTAATTTCCGCCTGTCCCGGCAGGAAGGCGAGGATCGAGCCCTGTTCGCTCGCATGCGCGTCAAGGATCGCCCGCGTCACCGTATCCTCGATCCGCTCACCCGGCGGCCGGTCCTGATGACGGATGTCGATCGAAAAGCTGCGGCCCATGCTCTCGATGACGGGCGGATGGTCGAGCAGGGTCGCGACACGCTCCACATCGAGCGTTGCCGACATGACAAGGATACGCAGGTCTTCGCGCAGCGCCGATTGCACGTCGAGCGCCAGCGCCAGGCCGAAATCCGCATCCAGCGAGCGCTCGTGGAATTCGTCGAAGATGACAGTGGAGACGCCGGAGAGTTCGGGATCGTCGAGGATCATCCGCGCGAACACGCCTTCGGTCACGACTTCGATGCGCGTCCTGGAGGAGATGCGATTGTCGAGCCGCATGCGATAGCCGACGGTGTCGCCGACCTGTTCGCCGAGCAAGGATGCCATGCGGGCCGCCGCTGCCCTTGCCGCCAGCCGCCGCGGCTCCAGAACAATGATCTTGCCATCGCCGCGCCATGTCTGACCCAGGAGGAAGAGCGGCACCAGCGTCGTCTTGCCGGCGCCGGGCGGTGCCGAGAGCACGGCCCGTCGATGTTCGGCAAGGGCAGCGCCGATATCGGCGAGCACATGCGAGACCGGCAGCTCGGGCAATGGAGGCGTTATATGCGTCACGCCTGCCGGCTCCGCACATATTCATAGGCAAGGATCGCGCCGGCGAGATCCTCGAGCGCCGCGCCCACCGATTTGAACAGGGTTATGTCTTCGTCATCAGTCCGTCCGGGATGCGCCCCGTTCACCAGCTCGCGGAGCTCGGCCCGGATGTCGTCCGCTGCCAATGCGCCGTTCTTCAGGGGCTGGGTGATATCACCGGCCTCTTTCATCGCGCCGGCACGCGTGTCGACAAACACCTGCGCCCGCCGTATCGCCGTATCGTCGGCCTCGCGCATATCCGGCTTGAAACCGCCGATGAGATCGAGATGCGCGCCCGGCTTCAGCCATTCCCCCTGGATCAGCGGCGCACCCGATAGTGTCGCGCAGGAAATGATGTCGGCGCTGCGAGCCGCGGCCTCCAGATCCGCGACGGGCTCTGCGGCCAGACCCAGCGCCTGCGCCTCCCTGGCGATGCCTGCCGCCTTCTCGCGGTCCCTCCCCCATATGCCGATCCGCTTCAGGGGCCGGCCGGTGGCATGCGCCTGGATCAGATTGAGCGACAGTCGCCCCGTGCCGCAGACGAGCAGCTCCTCGGCATTCTCACGCGCAAGATATCGGGCAGCAAGCGCCGAGGCGGCGGCCGTGCGCCGCGCCGTCAGCTCGCCGCCATCGATAGCCGCCAGCATCTCCCCCGTCTGGCCCGAGGAAAGAAGATAGGTCCCGAAGATGGCCGGCAGGGCGCGTGTCGTATTTCCCGGGAACACCGAGACCATCTTCACGCCCATATAGCGTCCCGGCAGCCAGGCGGGCATCAGGAGCAGCGTTGCGTCACTTTCGCCGGGAACCTCCATATCGTGATGATGTCGGACCGGCATGACGCAGCCACCGGCAAACATCGCCGCTATCGCATCGATCAGCGCCGGCCAGGCAAGTGCTGCGCGCGTCTGTTCTTCGTCGAGGACCAACATTCTCCACTCCTTCAATAGCTCGGTTTCTATTAGGTCCTGGGCGTGAAACTGGCAATGCGGGCCGTTTGGCGACCCCATGGGAGCTTGAGTCTGCCTCTTTGAAAGCCGTTTCCTCGATGTTTCCGTCAAAAGGAGTAAAATGAATCCGGAAACGCTGCTTGATCGGGTCAAATTTCCCAGCTTCCGCGGCCTTCTTTAAAAAGAGTGTTTCAAATCAATCTCTTACAAAAATGTCAGAATTTTTACAGTCTTGTTGTTGACTTGGTTCGTGGGGTGGGATTATAAGCCCACTCACTGAACGAGGGCGGCGGCGCTGCTGGCGACGACGACATTCGCTCTAGTGTTTCCTGGATTGGCTGCGATGCTGATTGAAGGTTCT
>NZ_JAFEVL010000036.1 GCF_016901135.1 Martinezella lusitana
GGTGAAACGCCTCTTCTTCGTCTATGCAGACAAGCACGCGCATGCGTGGCTCAAGCATATCGACAGATCGCAGATCGATATGGGAAGCGGCGATCGGGCGCTTGTTCCAGGCGGCCGGCTTCACCCGGTTTATCGCATTACGGTCCCTGCGGACCTTGTACAACAGGAGCATACAGATGGCGCGTGATCGCTACATGCGGCAGCCCATCCACTTAGGTGTAGTTGCAGCCTCTATCATTCTCGCAGTCCTAATTTATGTCTTCACGAAGGAAGCGCTTGCTGTCACTGGCGAGGCCTGGCTGCGGGCGGCACCCCCAACCGTTTCATTCATTGAAATTGTCGCTACTTTTTCTGCTCGCCAGTCTGGAACAAGGAAATCGCTATGGTGAAACTTGCATATGTTTTAGGAGGACTGCTCGTTCTGATCGGTCTGGTCTGGATGGGTCAGGGCAGTGGGTATTTTCCATATCCGGCCGAGAGCTTCATGATTGATCAGACGCCCTGGATTTATCGGGGAGCCCTGGTCGCCATTGTCGGCGTTGTGGTGATCGTGCTGGCGCGACGCAAGCGGCCGCTCCCGTGATTGCCTCTGCCCAGAAACGAAAAAGCCTGCCGCGGGAGGAGGTGCGGCAGGCTTTTCGAAAAGAACCGAACAGCGACTGGGAGGAGGAGTGCCGCTGTTCCGACAGACGTCCCTGGGAGGAGGAGTGGGCCGTCTGAAACTCGAAGCTCTGCGGGAGGAGGTGCATCGCTTCGATGAACACCAGAGTACTCATTCTCGCCGCACATTAAATAGACTTTGCTGCAGTGCAACCATGCGAAAAGTGCATGGCCTCAGATAGATCTCCAGCACAGCGCCTCGCGGTGGCCAGACACAGAAACGCCCGCATCATCAGCGGGCGTATTGTCATTCAGGTTGACTTAAAAATTGTCGCTTAGCGAGCGACCGATGCGCGGGCAACGTTGTGAATGTCGGCGCGATCGATGCCGAGGTCCTGCAGCTCACGCGAGCTCATGCGGCCGAGTTCGGTAACGGTCTGACGATACTTGCGCCAAGTGCTGAAAGAGCGTGCTACGTTCATGATGATCCCCTTTCGTGAGGTCTCTTGACGCCAGCAACCTTGCTTTGGTTCCAACGTCGTTTCGATATAGGTCCTTGCCCACCCGTCGATAAGGCACAAGGTCTCAGGTCCGCCATGCATTCAAAGCATGGGTCCACTTAAAGATGGGCTGAAGGAGCTATCAGGCCCGGAACCGGTCGAAGGCCGTGAGGCGTTTGATGGGTGGATCGGCGTCTGGGTAGCGATAGATTTCGGCCCTGAGATAGCGAAGCTCATCATCGAGCGCTTCTTCTCCAACCTCGATCCACCAGGATTTGGGACGGCCGTCGCTTCCGTCGGACCAGCGATAGCCTCGCGCCTTCAGGTGGTCCTTCATGTCGAAGGGGCTGTTCTCTGCAAAGATCCGGACACGCGAAGTTTGGCTTGCTTCATAGAGTTCGGCAAAAGCGGTGAAAGCCGGTCCGTCGATTTCTCGAGCCAGGACCTCCAGAAGTGCAAAACAATCGTCGATTGCACGATGACCATCATGGAAGTAGCCCGCCTGCCCGATCAGGTATCCGAGCTTGGTGCCTTCATACCCCCGCGACGACCAGTCGATCTCGGAGTTGGAGCAAGCCCAGGCCTTGCCGGAAAACAGGTGAGAAAATGCCTCGCAGAATGGCCGGTCGAAACCGGCATTGTGAGCGATCAGCAGATCGGCAGGCCCAATCAGCGCCTGCAACGCAACCAAATCGATTGACTGCCCGGCGACCATATCGTCGGTAATCCCGGTGAGCCTGGTGATCTCAGCGGGAATGGAAACGCCTGGCTGCTGAAGTCCGCCGTAGATGCCGGTCACGTCACCGATACTTCCTGTCGCATCGAAGGTGAAAGCGATCACGCCAATCTCGATGATCTCATCCTTGCGAGCGTTGAGGCCCGTGGTCTCGGTGTCGAGAATGATGCCCTTGAGCGGGTACCCTGGCCGGGCGAATGGTGCGATTGCGCGCGGCACGAGTTTCTGCAGGATCCGATATCGACCTGTCTCCGACAGATGTCGGACCATGTCCTCTTCACTCATGGAGATGGCATGCTTGTCGGGTTTGGCGGACTTGGAGGTGCTGCGCGTGACCACTTGGTCGCGCGGAGCCTGCTCCGAAAACATGTCAAACTGTTCTGCCATTCCTATTGTCAAAGCCCCGCCGCCAATTTGCTTACTTCAAAACACGGCACGATCGGCAGATCAACCTTGTTGGTGGAGATGTGTTTTCAGCCAACCTGGCGAGCAATGGCAACAATCGCGCTGTTTCACCCAGAGACAGCTCTTGGGCCGTTGCGCAGATGCGTCCAGAATAGGAAGGGCATACCAGCTGGAGCAGGAACTGCGAAAGCCGTTCGCCTCCCGCAAGACCGGTTAAAAGGGTTGCCGCAGGAGGTTTAGCATAGCGACGGCAACGCCGGAAACCGGGACCGACAGCCCCCGGCGCGCGGGTCCGCTCTTAGATCAGCTAAGGCCGCAGTGTTGCTTTTGGGCCGTTAGATGTGGACGTCTTGATGAGATTCGAACCGTGAATCGTTCAAACCATCTTCGAGATCAATGACACGGCTCAAGTGATAGCAAACCGCTCAAGCATTTTGCGGAGCTGCAAATTCTGCTGACACAGCTGTTTCGCCAGGAGCAATTTCAAGCGTCGATTTTCCTCCTCAAGCGAGGTCAGCTCATCGTATGATGCGTCGCTGTAATCGACGGGCATAAGCGCGGTGGAAGCGTTGCTCTCCCCGTTGACAGACGGTCCGATCCTTGTGTCGCGACGACGTCCCCCCCCTCGTCTCGATGGTCGCTTTGGCGGGTCCATCTCCTTCTGCGATACCGCACCAAACGTTGAACGCCCATCTTGCTGCTGTGAGCAGGATTGATCGGCCTCGATCAATGAAGCCTGTACCTGCTGCTCGTTGCCGACATCGATATCTACGGGCTCTTCCTGCGGTTCTACGTTAGACGCCCGCCCCTCATCCTGGCGCGAAGCGTCCGCAACAGTGTCATGCTTGAACAGATGCGACGCTTCCGCTTCGCGAACGAGCGCCTTGAAATCGGTGTCGCCCCAGATCGATTTCGGTGGCATTTTTGACCGTCGGCGCGTCGATTTGATTTCGACGACGAATGCTCGCTGCTGTGTCTTCATAGATCTAATCTCTGGATATTTTCAGTTGGCTTGCGAGGATTCGAAGCGCTTGAGCATTTTTCTGAGCTGGGCATTTTGCAAACGCAGTTTTTGAGCTAACTGGTCTTTGAGCTGTTTGATGTCTTCGTCCAGGCTTGCCGCCTCGTCAAAAAATGGGTTTCCGGACGCCGACGGAGATTGTCGAACTGGCTCCCCAGCGGCGGCCATGTGACTCGGCGCAATCCGGCCGGCGCGGCCTTTCCCTGCTACCTTCGAAGGTTTTTCCCGCGACATGCCGGGTGGTTCAGCGGCCGCGCTCGCCGGCCCCAGCGCCGGCACGTCGACGACCGGCTGTTCTCTGCCATCATCCGCTCCGGCCATTTGCTCTCTAGCTTCAGCCGTCAGCGATGCAGGCGCTACGGAATCGACTGCGCTTGTGGTTACCGCCGTTATTTCAACCAGATCTGGAGATGGGCTTTCATGGCCATGTTCCGGACTAGATGTTGCTTCGGGTAAAACTGACAACGGCGGGGGCGCTGGCTGCAATTCAATTTCGACAGGCTTGCGATCGATGTCCCGCTCACTCGTTTGACCGGTGTTCTCGGGCGATCGCTGCCGGGACATCCATTGAGCAAGGAACTTCCATGGTGGTTTCATCGTGCTTCAACCTCGAGCGACAGGCATCGTGATCATGCCACAGCTCCAAATCCGGGCTCGCGACGCAAGCCCAGTCTTTTCTGAACCGTCCAAGACCATACTGGTGAGGGTCGATAGTGCAACCGACCTAGCGTTCGCTATGACAGACTAGACGCCAAGGCGCTTGCGCAGGTCGGCATTTTCCGCCCGCAGCTTTGCTGCCAAGGCTTTGCGAAGCTGCCTGTTTTCTTCCTCAAGCTGAATGAGGTCTGCCATCTCGTCTGCAGCCGTGACAGGCACCTTTGCTGGCGCTTTCGCCTGCCTGACTGCCTTGGGCTTTCCAGTCACTTTGGCGTCGGCCCCTTTAGCGATCTTGGCAGCGGGTGTTTCGAAAGCAACGGACGTCGCCTCAACTTTGGCGGCGCGCTTTTTGCGAGCCTTGGGTGACTTTACAGTCGTAAGCGATGCCAACTGGGCCGCTTGAATCTCCGCTTTTGAGCGGCGCGGCGCGCGCTGCTTTTTAACGACCGGTGCTTCTGCCGGGGTCGGTGTCAAAACCGCGCTTGCCGCGCCTGTATCGTTCTCGTCAGCCATCAGTGATCTCCCTCTAAGGTGAGTTTCTTTTCGACCGCGTAAAAGCCGGTGTCAATATGAACCTAGGGATCGCCTACAATTTGGGAAAAGCGGTCCAGGATTTCTGCCAAAATCTGAATATGTGACCACTTGCCGCCACCATCGCCCTATCCGGTGGAAGCGGTTGCTCGAACGTGTTGTTTTTCACTCCGGCCGGATCCAGAACAAGTTCCCGCACAATATCTGGGACGGATCGACCAAGGACGTCCATGATAACTTGCTGTGCGATAGTCGTGCCACCCCCTGAGCGCGCTCAAGTTCAAGCCCCGCTGGGCAGCCGGCGGATCGCCGAGCTTTTCACGATTGTCCAATTACAGAAAAGCCCGGCACGCCGGCCGGGCTTCGATGTTCCTAAGTTCAGAACGCTAGTCTTTGTGCTCGGGCATGTCCTTGAGCTGATCCTTCGTCCAGTTTGTGACGGCATGGACGTCGCCATCGTCGTCGCGCATGAATTCCAGATCGGTCAGCGCAACGCTGACGGGCTTTGCTCCGATACCAAGGAAGCCTCCAACGTCGATGATCGCGGTGCCACCTGCACCGGGCCCGTGAATGTGATCCAGTTTGCCGACTTTGTGGTCATCGGCGCCATAAATGGTCGCGCCTTCAAGCACGGCAGGCGTCAACTCGATTGTGGATAGGCGAACGTGATTTGTATGATCCATTAGTGATCCTCCTTGTTTCCTGAGGAGAGGCAACCCGAAGCGAACGACATTTGTTCCATCGCCACGCTGACGAGCGGCGTCACTCCATGGTCAACGCTATCCGCTTTCGATCGGCGGTGTCTCGGGCGGCCTCGCCGTCGGGCCTCCAAGGCCCATTTCCAAGGCACCGTACGCCACATTCGCTGTGCCCAGGATGTGACGGGGATTTGCGGCGCAGCAGGCGGTGGTGGCGCGGTCGGCATAGGGCCCAGATGATCGTCTGACAAGGGCGCCCAACTCGAACTCTCAGACAGGCAGATATCCCTCGTCATCTATCGTCGGTAACGATCCGATCTCATACCCGAGGGATGTCAGGCTCTTCGACGATGAGCTCTGCCGACGCTTGAACCAAGGAGGTTTCTATAACTGTCAGACACGGAAACTCCAGGTGCGGCAAGGTTCGTTACGAGGTTCGCGGTGATCCGAAGCGGATTGGAATCTGCCATTGCATGGATTGCCGACAGAAGAGCGGATCGGCCTTCACCTACTTTACAGTCTGGACACGCGACGCTTTCTCAACGACGGGCGAGACCGCACATCACGAGGGTCGAGCGCGTCGTCGAGGACATCGCCAGGAACATCGAGGCCATCTCGGATGAGACGGTCGCCAAGGCGCTGCTCGCGCTCGCCGACCAGATTCGCACGATGCGTATCCTCAACCGAGAGGATGAATGACGTCCCGCCTTTTGCTAGTGAAGCGTCCTGGCTTCGTTCCGGTTGGAAAACTGATGGACGAGCATGATGCCCTGCTCCAGGAGGAGTTCGGCGGCCACAAGATCCTGCGAGCCCAGATTGCCGGAAATGCCACGGATTGTGTTTGCGACGCACATGGAGTTCGCGACGAAGGTAGCGTCTCCTTCCTCCCCGGCTTCGTCGGCAGTCGCTTCCAGAGCCTCCGCAACGGTCTCAAGGAGGTTGGAACGCTCTACCAGCGTCATCTCGGTAAGAGTCTTCGATATGCCGTGCATAGAACATCTCCTCGCTCGCAGACCTCAGTCGCGGCGCTGGTTCTTGTGAATTCTCGGCGGTGACTTGCAGATAGCCATGGACCGCAAAGGATGCAAGTCATGGCTGCCGCACGCGACGTGCATGCCTTCGCGCGTCATCGAGGTGTCGGACTTAAAGCCGGGCTATTCGAGGTGCTTCACCAGCGCGTCGAGCATGGCCCGCTGCCCCTTGAGCATTTTTACTTCGGCGTCTTCCAAGGAAAACCAGCCGGCCCGGTCGACCTCGGGGAAGCTTTTGTGTTGCCCGGACTTCGGCGGCCACTCCATCGTGAACATCGAACTTCGGACGTCGTCGAAATCGATCATCGGATCAGCTTCGACGCACCAGGCGACGACTGTCTTCCCACTTGGTTGTCGGAACTCGCCCAACGTCACGAATTCCCCGTCAACGTCCACGCCGAGCTCTTCCCGCGTCTCTCGGACGGCCGCATCGAGATCGTCTTCGCCGAGATTGACGAGTCCTTTCGGGATCGACCAGGTGCCCTCGTCCTTCGTCGCCCAGAACGGGCCGCCGGGATGCACGAGGAGAACCTCGACAGCGCCTGATGTCCGTCGGAACAGGAGAAGGCCTGCGCTACGGACAGGCATGACGCGACCGGTCGCTCATGAGGATAGGCAATCGTCGCAAATACCGCAGCCATCGACGTCCATCCAGCGGCTCGGACGCTGACAACAGAGACAGATGCGGCCGTCGTGCCATTCTTCGTTTTCCCGTGGCGGGATGATCTCGACCGCCGCGTCGTCGAACAAGAAGTCAGCTTCGGTTTCAGCCATCCCATTGCTCCATCTACGCGCTCCCGTGGTGGAGATAGGCATTGATCATTCGAGCGGCAAGTATTGGGCGCGGAGCCGGACGACTTGAATGGAACACAATCAGCCGCTATCTACACGTCATAGGCGTCGCTGGTGAATGCTCCACGTGAGCGTTCGCGACTGCCGAAGTCGCTTCTACTTTTGACCACGGATGTACTGGCACTGGGATGAATAGCGATGTGGAAAGGTCGGTGCGGTTTCGCCCCGGCCTTTTTTATTGCTTCTATCACGGAAGAGCACCGGGCCGTTCGTTCGATGGCTCTTCCGCCTCTGCCTCTGGACGATCTTCTGCAGGGTCGGGATCGCGTTCGTGTGCGGCCCGCAAATTGCCGATCTCCGCTATGATTGCATCGAAGACGTCCTCCTGCTTCGCGCCGCCGCCGACGAAGGTGTCGACGAAGTCTTCGAGCTTCAACTGCAACCCTTCTCTCCAGCTCTCCTTCACGTGCGACCCTCCGTCTGTAGGCGGACGCCGCTGCAGAGCAGCCCCCATGTGGGGCAATGGTCCGCCTTCTGCCGAGTGGCGGCCGGACCTTCGTCCGGTTCGGGATCGGGAAGCCGCTCTCCGCCTGGGATACGGTCCGGATCCGGCGGTGGATTATCAAGGGGCGGCAAGGATGGCGGAGGCACGATCGGCTCGAATGGGACTGACATATGATGTTCCTCCTCGCTTATGAAACGTCGTGCTCTTGCACAAGTTCCGCGGGTTCATGAAGGCCTCAGCGATACTGCTGACCGGTCCGTAATCGGGGATCGTTCAGACCATCCTGTGGATTTTCGACGGGGTACCGAGCCGGCCGACAGCCGATTGTTTGCAGGATCGAGAACGGTGTTGAGGAGTTCGACACGCATCCATCCGACTAGAATAGCCTCCTCGACGAGAAGCTGAATGGCGAAATCGACGGTCTGGTCGAGCTCGACCTTACACTCGGCGGTGTCTGGCTGCGCGGTCGGGGAATTGATCATGGCGGAATGCCCTTCAAGAGGAGGTTGAGCTCGCGGCGGACGGGTGAGATGC
Organism: Martinezella lusitana; assembly: GCF_016901135.1. Lineage (GTDB taxonomy): Bacteria > Pseudomonadota > Alphaproteobacteria > Rhizobiales > Rhizobiaceae > Rhizobium > Rhizobium lusitanum_D. Next base: position 8,011 of record NZ_JAFEVL010000036.1, read on the forward strand.
TCGTCTGGCGTTTCGTTGCCCGCATCGAGAAATCGGAAAAATTGATGCGTTCACCTTCTCCGTCGTGTCCGATTGACACGCCGCGATCGGTAACCTCCGCCGATGACTAAGGTTCCCCGGACGTCCACGGACGGGACGGCCCGAGTATCGTGCTCGTTGACGTGGAAGGCCGCCCATACCATCTACGCGTTATGCCGAAACACGAAAAGAACGACGTAGAACTCATCAGGTCATGGACGCTGTCTACCGCAGCCACAATGGGATCGGCCGTGCGGGCGAAAGGAATTCTTCAAGAACTTCAATCGCGAGTTCCTGCCACCTCGAAGAAGTCGCTCGCTCTCGACGGCAGCGACATCATCCTCACCATGCCGGCCAGCGAGAAAGCCGTTTTCAACGCGGCGGCCGCCGTCATCGCAAAGGCCATGGAGGACGTCGAAACTCTTCCCGTCATCCCAAGGGAGATTCAAGACATCCTCACCATCAAGGTCGGCGAACGGCACCGATGGCTCGCGGACGGTCGTCTGCCGAGCGCAGGAACTCGGACCGTAAGGCTGAACGGGCGCGCCAGGCGGATCACCTTTCATATTTTCGATCCCAAGGTCGTCGAGGACCTGCTTGACCGCGGAGCCGTAGACGAATGGCGGGAAGAGGATGCAGCAGCCAAAGCCGAGAACCGTCGGAAGGCGGCTTACAAGGCGAAATTGACACGTTCGCTGAAGAAGGCCGCCAAGACGAAAAAGGCCAGTGAAGAAAAGTCGGACGAGCCAGCTTCGAAGCTTAGCGGTTGGGAAGAGTTCGACATCGACGGGCTGCTTCGATAGCCTCGTGAACAGTCTCGATAGTCGCGCTGCTGGTTCCTGCAACACCCCATCTTAACGACTACCGTTCGATCTCGCCGAAAACACCTGCATTCTTACTTAGCGGAGAGGTCGGAAAAGGCCCCGCCCTTCTAGGCTTGATCTAATATCAGTGGTCTTGAAAGGACTCGAACCGTCGGGCCCATTGCACAAGGTCGGTTAACAACTTGATTGAATTGGAGATTGCAGGGCTTCAACAGCAGTTATGCAAGCTATTCCTATCTCACATAATTCCGGGTTGTGTGAATTTCAGCTCTCACCATGGTTGATTGCCGGCGGCATTATGCAACGGATGACGAAGACGCTACTGTCCGTGGCGGCGCAGGCATCTCTTACATCACTGATATTGCAGTGACAAATTAGAAAATGGTTGCGAAAACAACTGAGCCGGCTTAGGCAGGCCCAACTATCGCGTTGCGTGCTCTGACCAATGCATGAAGGCCTCACGCAAAGGCGTCTTAATCGTCTCTGGCGCCTGTGAACCGGCTTTGAACAATGCCACCATTGAGATCTCCTGCAACAATTTGAAATTGATAGGAAAATCGGAGCATCAACGGGGTCATGGGCGACGCCGGTATATTCGCCACTTTCTTCACAAAATGGAATATATTTCAATCACCTAAGCCTCATACCGGCGGGGTCATCCTTGGATGCTTTTTCACAAGCTGAGGGCGGTTACCTCGACTTTTGGCGTTTGGGGGAATTTTTGCATAGCGAAGATCCGCCGGTATGACGGTCGCCCGGTGTGGCGGACTTTTTCAATCCGGTGTTTGGGTATTTTGGGGGACAGCCGCGCCCGCTCTGAGTCGCACTCCCCGAAGGCGTTGCGGACCATTCGAAGACGCCAAACCCATCAGTTCAGGTGACCCTCTCAACCCTACGACCTTGAGCGGTCTGAGCGCTTCGCCTGTTTTTTCGCCGGATCGGACGATGGCTGCGTCCGATCACCCGAAATCCAGATCACCACACCCCGCCACACACGCCACAGACCGAAGGGAATGAGGATCAGCGACAGGAGCCGGTGCGCCATTTCCGGAAAATGCAAACTTCCCCAGATCGCTAAAGCAACCATGGCGAAGCCGCCAACGACGTTCACGACGCTACCTATGGCGAACTCGATTATCATCGCGCGGACGGCCACACCGAGGACGCGATCGGCAAACGAAAGCCCCAGCGCATCCGCTGCCGCAAACACGAGAAACAGGAACAGCGGCAACATCACCGCTGCAATGAGGATAACCGCGATGATGGTCGGGAATGTCGTCACGGCCACATGCCCCTACTCCAAGAAACCTAGTCCGATCCATACGCATATCGCTTACATCTGAGCTCGATCCAGACGAGCAATTACCCACACCACTGGCCTATTCAAAACCGCTACGGCTCCAATCGCCGCTGGATGATAGTTCCGTGGCGGGTCATCTGGCCTAAAGTTTGTCTATGCAGACCGATTGACAGAGCAGCGTTTCGCACTTGGTGGCCGGTATATCGTCGCTGATCTTCCAGGCCTCTCTCCTTGGGGAGCTGTAACTCGCGAATGTTCTACGCTGATTGAAAAATGCCAAGAGCGGCTGGATGGCTCTACATGCTTCCATATTTCGCGTATATGAGCGCTTTACGCTCAGAATTTTCTTTTCGGTCATTGACATCGGTCATCTCCTGCGCGTAATTAGCGTACATAGAGAGTAGATCACACTTTTTTGCTCGATCTCGCGCTACTTTGGTATCCAGTTTCGCTTATACCCGATTAAAAGAAACGCCAAATGAGTGCTGCAACAGAGGAAGGCCGCGCGATACACAGAGCTTGATCCCGCGGCCTCCGATCAAGTGCCTATTGCTGTCCAGTTTCACATAAAATTGGCGTCGAAGAACGTCCGAGCGGACAGCGCATATCTGTAAGCCGATGAAGTGGAGCAGATGAATGAATGACCCTCACCCGTTTGTGGACGCAGTGATCGTTGCGTATTTCCACGGCAACAAAAGGCTCCACCAAGCTTTGGTGACTGGCATCGAAGCAACCCATGCCGCAGCCAAATCTGGCATCCAACGGTTTATGGTTTAGCCCGAATTTCTTCCCCAGTGAAATCAGGAGAGAATTATGCGTGAATTGACTATCTCTGAGATGAATCTCGTCTTCGGCGGTGAAGGCGGAGGCAGCACGTCAAGCGGCGGCGGCTCAAGCTCGGGATCAGATCGGGGCGGCGGTAGCAACAGTGGCAGCACTGGAGCCAATGGAGGTGTTAGCGTATCGTTTATGGACATCGACCCCACTACTGGTTTTCCGATCGTAGCAGTCGCCAAGACTGGTCGGATCGGCGTCGAAACATGGGGCCAATTCTTTTCGTCTCTTACCCCAGACCAGATCAAAGCCACGATCAATCTGAACACGAAAAATCTCGGAGCGACCATTCAAATGGAATGGAACAACTCCGGCAACGTCTCCTCCAATTCAAGCGGAGGAAGGCCGATCGGCGGCGGCAGATAGAGGTTTTTGGTCATGTAAGGATATGTGTCGGATATTTGTAGATCCAGTATAGTGCATTGATTATACTCACAAATACGCACATCATAAGACGCAAGGTAATGCGCCGCGCCGACTATGAAACTGGCGCGGCGCATTGCAAAGGCTCTCCGCCTGGTGCCGCCTACGCCGATACCTTACCACTGTGGCTGAAAGCAAAAACGAATTATCAAGCTTCCTATTGGGGGAAGGCTCGCTCCAAACATGCAAACACGTAGCTGGGAGTTCAGTGAGATTTCGCCGACGCTCTCTGCCAGCCGTTTCCGCACTCTCATTAGATCATAGCAATGCAGAACAGAGAGCTGTCCCTATATCGAAAAGAAGCGGTAGATCATAGGCGTGACGCTTGGCTCGGTCGCCCCAGGCTCATTCAACCGATATCAGTTCGAATTGCCACCATACTCGCGGTGTCAGCAATAGTCATGATCATGCTATTTTTGGTCTTTGGCGAGTATACACGGCGAGTCAAAGTCTTCGGCACAGTTGTTCCTTCAAGCGGAGTCAGCCGAATTTTTACGCCTGTAACCGGACGTATCCTAGCCCAACACGTCACCGAGGGGCAGACAGTTACGCAGGGTTCCGTTCTGTATGTTATCGCTCTCGATAGCCAAACGGCCGCCGGTGAGACAGGTCTGCTCGTTAAAGAACAACTTATTGCTCAAAAGAATGAGTTGGAAAAGACGATCACAGAGCGCCAATCGCTGAATGTCGTGGAAAAGGCCAATCTCATTAATCAGGCCACTTCGTCTCGCCAGGAATTGGCAAAGGTAGAAGAACAAATATCCGGCACTACCGAATATCTCTCTTCACTCCAAAAATCGATGGATACCTATCGCAAATTGGCCGACCAGCATCTAACCGTCTCAGCAGAATTTGAATACCGTGAACAGAATTTCATGGGTGCGCGGCAACAGCTACAAAGCCTTCAACGCGACAAAATACAGCTCAACGAAAGGCTAAAAGAAGCCGAATCCAAACTGTCAGGCTTCGACGACAATGCGGCTATCACTCTGGGTGACTATCGGCAGCGGATAGCGTCCCTCAACCAAGCCGTTATCGAAGATGACGCAAGGCGTTCAATCGACATCGTCGCCCCTCGGTCCGGCACCGTTACCGGTATGATTGCAAAAGTTGGACAAATGATCCCAACGGGCGGCGCCATGGCCACTATCATCCCGAACGACGACCCGATGGAGATACAGCTCCTAGCTGAAAGCAGTTCGGTGGGATTCGTACGCGAGGGGCAAAAGGTAATGCTCCGCTATACTGCCTACCCCTATCAAAAGTTCGGCCAATATCCCGGAACCATTTCAAGCATTTCGAGAGTATCTCTGGAACAGGAGGAGATTCCATTTGCGTCGGCCCGCCTTCCTACGGACACGGAACAGCAGAAATACAGAATAATGGTCAAACCGGATGCAAACTTCGTTCATGCGTATGGAGAAGAGATCTCAATCAAACCAGGCATGTCCGCGGAAGCCAATATCCAGCTCGATACTCGGCGCCTTTATCAATGGATTGTGGAGCCTTTATACAGCCTTAAAGGCAGCGTGCTTTGAAAGACCCGCGTAAAATCGGAGGAGCAAATATTCCGTCTCTAAATTTTGGATTCCAAAACCGATTGCCCGTCATTCTGCAAACCGAAGTCGCGGAGTGTGGTCTCGCCTGCCTAGCGATGGTTGCAACCTATCATGGCCACCAGATTGACATCGCGGCGTTCCGCCGGAGATTTGCCACATCGATGAAAGGCCTATCTCTTATGGAGTTGGCAAGGCTTGCAGGCCAATTGTCCCTGGCCAGTCGCGCGGTACGAGCAGATCTCGACGAACTCGCAAACCTCCGCACACCCTGCATCCTTCATTGGAAACTTCGTCATTATGTCGTCCTGAAAGAGGTAAAGTATAATGGCGCTATTATCCACGACCCGGGTCAGGGACGACGCTTTGTCTCACTCAATGAGCTGTCGAGCAGTTTTTCAGGTGTGGTTCTGGAGCTGTCGCCGACGAACGAGTTTGAGAAGAAAATAGATGTCGAACGCATAAGGATAGCGGATCTTTTTCGGAACGTTACTGGTCTCAAACGTGCATTGATCCAGCTTTTTGTTCTATCAATGTGCCTTGAAGTTATCGCTCTGTTGTCACCCATCGGATCTCAGGTGATATTTGATGAAGTCATAGTATCGACGGATACGGACTTACTCGGTTTGGTAGCAATATCGCTCGGCGTGATACTTTTACTGCAGATTGTAATTGGGATCGCTCGCTCATGGTGCTCAATAATCATGAGTACCACGCTTGGCGTTCAGTGGACCACAGCGCTCTTCGATCATCTCCTACGTTTGCCGTTGAGTTACTTTGAAAGACGACACATGGGGGACATTGTTTCTCGCTTTGGGTCTCTGGGTGCGATTCAGTCCGCTCTCACCACCGACCTGGTGGGCGGAATACTGGATAGCATCATGGTGGTCGGGGCGCTGATTATGATGGTGCTATATGGTGGTTATCTTGCCCTGATCGCCTTTGTTTCAGTAAGCTTGAATGTGCTCTTGAGAATTGCCGCCTATGCTCCATATCGTTCCGCGAACGAAGCATCTATCGTTCAAAATGCTAAGGAAAATTCGCATTTTATGGAGACGATTAGAGGCGTTGCGAGCATTAAGACTCTCGATATCCGAGAACGCCGTCGGGGAGCCTGGCTCAATTATTTGTTCGATGCTGTGAATGCCAATCTTAAGATCCAGAAGCTTGATTTCTTGTTTGGTACTGCCGCAACGACCTTCTCTGGGATCGACGGTATTATGACCCTCACCTTGGGAGCACGATCCGTTATGGCCGGCAGCATGACCATCGGCGTGCTGATCGCGTTCATATCCTACAAAGAGCAGTTTGTCGGGAGAGTGGGGAGCCTGGTTAGCCTTGTTATTCGGCTTAAGATGTTGAGCCTTCATACCGAGCGTATTGGCGACATTGCTCTCGCCGAACCGGAAGAGACGATAACCTCTGGGCCAACCAATGTTCCTTCCCCCAGAGAGCCGGCGTCCATCAAACTAGTAGATATCTCCTTTCGCTACGGCGACGGATTACCCGACGTACTGAACAGAGTATCCCTAACGGTAGGCCCCGGTGAATGTGTCGCTATTACAGGGCCCTCGGGCCGAGGCAAGACCACGCTTCTCAAGATTATTGGAGGTCTCGTTGCGCCGACGGGCGGCATAGTTATATGCGACGACAGGGATATTCGCCAGTTTGGCTTGCAGAACTATCGACGAATGACTGCAACCGTCCGGCAGGACGATGTCCTGTTTGCCGGAACCATCGGCGACAATATTGCTGCCTTCGACCCCGAAGCCGATCCCGGCTGGATTGAGGAATGCGCGAGGATTGCCGCTATTTTCGATGAGATTCGAGCCATGCCCATGGGGTTCGACTCCATGGTGGGTGATATGGGTAGCACGCTGTCGGGCGGTCAAAAGCAGCGCCTGTTTCTTGCCAGGGCTTTATACAGCCGACCGCGCATCTTGCTCCTGGATGAAGCCACAAGTGATCTGGACCAAGCAAACGAGGCAAAGATCAATGATGCCGTTGCGCAACTGAGAATAACCCGCGTCATAGTTGCTCATCGACCTTCTACAATCGCACTGGCCGAGCGAGAGATATCGCTTGACCCAGAGCGTCTGCTCTTAGCCTAGGAGGCAACAATGTATCACCTTCGCAACGTCATCGAACGGCATACCCTAACAGCTATTGTTCAGGCGCTAAGCGACGCGGACTGGCATGACGGGCGTCTCACGGCAGGCTGGCAAGCTCGGCAGGTTAAATATAACGAACAAATAGCGGAAGGAAGTGACGTACACCAACAACTTAGCGACCTTGTTGGGTCCGCATTGTCGAGTAGTTCGACGTTCTTGGCATTGGCAAGACCGAAATCCGTTCTCCCATTTCGTTTCAGCCGATACAGTCCAGGCATGGAATACGGCAACCATGCCGACGATCCCGTGATGTCAGGCATTCGAACCGATCTTTCCATCACCGTTTTCCTGTCGGAGCCGGAGAGCTATCAGGGTGGCGAGCTTGTAATCGAGCACGCTGCGGGGGTTGAAAAAGTAAAGTTGCCAGCTGGCGACGCGATTGTTTATCCCTCCTCAACTTTGCACCGTGTCGAGAAGGTCGAATCAGGTCAGCGTCTGGTTGCCGTTTCTTGGATTCGCAGCCTGATCAGGGATCACGCCGCGCGTGAGATATTGTTGGATCTGGATCTTGCCAGACAGGGTCTTTTCAAGCAGCACGGCCCAAGTCGGGATATCGACTTACTGTCCAAATCGCTGGCAAATCTAACCCGGATGTGGGTGGACGACTGACATTGTCTCGCCTGTGTTTGAGAACAGCTTTTCGCTCACATCATTTGGCAGCGATACATAGGAGATGAAATATGGCTCATTCTAACACCCCTGGCACAGTAGAACCGAATGGGGTCAATAGAAAAGTGCAAGCGCTAAGGTGGTTCCCCCTGCTCCTGGCGGAAATTTTGGTCTCCGGCTTTTATCAGCCAACATGGGCGGATACAGTTCCCTCCCAGGGCAGTAATGACTCCGTGGTTTCCGAGTGCACGAGGATTATTGACGATGGGCGCTTCGATAAAGCGCTGGAAGCAAAGGCCCTCAACTTCCGCGGCCTTGCCTGCAACAAGCAGGGTGACTTCGATCACGCGATTTCTGCTCTCGATAAGGCTATATCTCTCAATCCGGAATTTGCAGACGCCTACTACAATCGCGGAAATGCCTATTTTTTTAAGGGCGATTATGAACTGGCCATCGCCAACTATGGTAGGGCGATAGAGCTCGGATCGGATGACGCCTATACTTATAGTAGTCGAGGGTCGGCCTTCAGCAAAAGGGGCGACTACGACCAGGCTATCTCGGATTACGATAGAGCGATCGCGCTCAGACCCAATTATGCCGATGACTTTTACAATCGTGGTCTCGCTTACCGCAACAAAGGTGATTACAACAAAGCCATCTCCGACTACGACAGCGCCATAGCCCTCAGACCAAACTTTGCCCAGGCCCTAGACAATCGTGGCCTTGCCTACGACGGTAAAGGTGATTACGACAAAGCCATCGCCGACCATGATCAAGCCATCGCCCTCAATCCGGAGGATGCCGAGGCGCTAACCAATCGTGGCAACTCCTATTATCTCAGCGGGAATTATGACCGCGCCATTGTCGATTTCGATAAAGCCATCTCTATAAGACCTGACTTCGACAAGGCCTTCTACAATCGCGGCTCCGCGTTTGTTCGAAAGGGTGATTTTGACGATGCGATTGCTGACTACGACAAAGCCATCGCTCTTCGGCCGGATTACGACAAAGCTATCTATAATCGCGGCGCCTCCTATTTTAGCAAAGGCGATTACGACAAGGCCATTGCTGACTTTAACACGTTCCTCGCCCTCAAACCAAATGATGCCGGCGCTTTCAACAATCGCGGGTCAGCCTATGCGAAAAAGGGTGACTACGATCACGCCATCGCTGACTACGACAAAGCTATCGCTCTTAGACCGGGCTTTGTCGAAGCGTTCAACAATCGCGCCATAGCGGTAAAAGACAAGGGAAATCCGTAGGTCTCCACGGCCTTATAACGCGTTGTTTGCGGACTTGCGACGTCGGATTGCCGAACATGGCCTACGAGATCGAGACTTTTGACCATTACTCTCTGTATGAGTGGGAGGGTCGCGGTGGCACGCTCGTCGCCTTTGTGCTTTTCGACGGACGGCCTGTTCTTGTGGCCGACGGCCATCGGCCGGAGCGCATGGGAAGGCATGCCGCAGCCCATCTCTTTCTAGAGGACAACCTTCGTTTAAATTGCAATTCTGGTACGAATGGAAAAGTGGACCGAAGCTCAAGTTTACAGTATGACCCGATCGCACGTGTGCTAGTTTTGTATACGCACATCTGGAACTTTATTGATTTGGAATTTCAACCCCACGAGCAAAATGAGCGAAGATAGTCACAATGCGATCGAGAGTCGCTCGGATTACACGGATGAGGAAATCGGGCTTGCCGCCCAGTGCATTGCTGCACTCCTAACTCGACACGGAATTCCAAAATACCGCTTTGCCGTAACAGTTTCCGAAATCCTTGGACTTTCCTATTCCGCGGGAAACCGCAGGCTGACGACAAATGCGTCGTGGTCGCTTGAAGAACTGAAACACGTCGCCGAACATTTCAACGAGACCTTGGAAGAGCTTGTTGCGTTCGATAAGGCGGATGGGTTGCTCGATGCGTCCATTGTCATCAACAACCACGTTATCTCCTGCCGGATTCGGTTGGGAAATGTCGTCGGGCAGGTGCCGCCGGGAACGCTCATTGCCGCTGAGATCGATGGCGCATGGCGAGCCATGCCGGCCGAAGCCAGATCGATCATACCAGCACACGCTGTCACCCGTTTGCTGATCGAACCGATAGCGTCTCGTCGCCGGGTTGCCATTCTCGACGATCACGCCGATACCGCGCAGACGATTGTAAAATATATGGAGACGGCGGGCCTGGACGCAGTCGCCTTTAGCGACCCTCAAGCCCTGTTCAACCAGTCCGACTTCGATGCCTATGTTCTTGATTGGATCATCGAACGAGACGCCAGACGCCAGACCGCGCTGGAACTGGTCGAGAACATTCGTGCGCGCAACGGCCATTGTCCGATCATTATCCTAACGGGACAGATCGGGACGGGCAATGCCAACGAAGAGAACATTGCTGCGGCACTCGCGCAACACAATTTGAAATTCTTCACCAAACCGGCAAGCATGCCGATCCTCCTCGCCGCTTTGAATTCGAGCTTCAAAACTGCATGACCGTCAGCAATTGTTGCCGGCGTATCGGCTTGTTCAAGACCGCATCAAAGAGAGACAGATCCTGCTTGGAACCATGATGCGCGGCTGACATTGCGACCAGCTTGGTTTTATGGCGCAAATCCGTCTTGCGGATCTGCGCCGCCAGCGCCGATCCGGTCATGATAGGCATGTCGAGGTCAATGAAGATGACTGAATAGATGTGTGCGGCCAGAAAGTTCAGCGCTGTCATGCCGGAAGGAGCCATATCGGTCGCAAATCCAAGCTCTTCAAACACATTCGAAAGACCTTTCAAAAGGTCAGGATGATCGTCAACGACGAGTACCCGCTTGTGAGCATCGGACGTCTCGAATGAACTTTCCGCCGCCGGGACCGCGGGGATTGCAAGGTCAAATATGCTGCCGCCTTCTGACGGGCTGCTGATTGCCATGCGCGCACCAAGCTGCCGCAGCAAAGTCTGGACAACCGACAAGCCAATGCCTCGTCCGCTGCCAAGGCTGGAGAGCCCCTTTCCGATACTGTTCTCGATGACCCGTGGCGGTAATCCGGGCCCTGTATCCATCACGCGCAACACCAATTCGCCCGCCGTCTCATCGAATGCTGCGAGATCGACCTGAACATAGCCGCTCGGCGTATATTTGACCGCATTTGAAACGAGATTATGCAACAACTGCGCAATGCGCTCACTATCCGCAACCACGAAAACGGCCTCATCTGGGCCTGTTTGCCGCAGCTCCAGATGCTTGGCCTTCGCCGCAGCCCGGTAATTCTCCACCACCTCACGAACGAGTTCCCCCGCCTCGAACACGCCCGGTTGCAGCTCAATATATCCGGTTTGAGCGCGAGCCAGCGTCAGCATGTCGCGAAGCTGGACAGCCAGGCTGTTGGCGGCCCGGCGGATTCGCGCGGTCAACTCGCTTCGGGTTTTCGTATCTTGAGGTCGTTCCAGCACATCCAATGCAGAGACGATGACCTGAAGCGGGGTTCTGAGTTCGTGGCTGACCATTGCGAGGAAGCTGATCTTGTCTGCGACCGCCGCTTCCGCCGCCGCCAAGGCGCGCGTCTTCGCCATGATCGCCCACCAGTAAAATATCGAAATGATAACAAAGGACAGAATTGCGCAAACCAACAATCCCGCAATGATGAGAATGATTGTGTGCCCTGCCTGGATGGTCTCGAAGGACTTTTCCTTCAATTCAGTATCCTGATCCCAGGCCGCTTTGGATATCCTGTCCAAAGTAGAGGAAATATCTTCCAATTTGCGCAACAACGCCTGAGCCTCTGCCGGCGATAGATTGGGTTTAATCGCAGGCAGAACGTTTGTTGCGAATTCTGAGAGGATTGGTACATCGCTCAAGAACCCGGGAAGCCGCCTAAAACGATCAGTCAGCTCGGAGGGCCGCGTTATAATATTAATGCCAGAAATAAGGACATCAATGTGGAATGAAAGTGCATCCGGTTCAACAGCAGATCCATCAGCAATCGTCTTCAAATCTAACCTGACCGGTTCAAGCTCCCTTTGCGCTTGTGCAGTCGGCCAGTATAAATACGATGGGTTTTTTATATCTGCGGAACCCCAAGCAATATATCCCGCTCTTATTACACTCCAATTATATGTCGCCATAGCTACGCATGCGACCACAATTGCTACCGGGATGCTAAGCCATACGGGATGGAATAACCTCATTCCACTTCGATCCCGCATAATTGCCAAACCATGTGTGATGCGCCAAATGGAGTGTCCAGTTCCTTCCCGAAGCTATCGCGGGGATACATAACGAAGATCGGTCCGAAATCTCTAACGGTTAGGCGAACCCCGTCTTTGCTGCTAGCTAATATCGTTCCATACTTGCCGAGATAGTCACCATCTACCTCCACGCTAAAATCATCAAGCGCGACGAGACGCAGTCGGCTTCCTTTCGCCGCTACTTCTTGAAGTATTTTAGTAAGCAGGGGACCAACGAAGTCGCTTTTGGGCGTCCAGGGTGTTGATGTCGTCACCGTCGATGTCGGCAGCGCAAGAAATTCGCGTTCGGACATCTCATAGGTACTGTCTGCGCTGTTCGTTATCCTATCAATTTTGCCAGTAATCGTCAGGAAGACGTTCTTCTTACACCCATTCGGTAGGCGGATAGCTGCATGTGTCACGTCCGCGATCAAGCAAGCGCTGATCATCACCCACATGAAAGAAAGCATCGTCCTATTAAGCATGCCTATAGATCCATTTATCGAGGTGGTATGGTTTAATTAAATTCAGAGATTCTTCGAACAGAGTTTTCGCCCTTTGGACGATGGGTCGTCCAGGCGACACCGCATGGTAGGCACTGACGAGGCCAGAATCCACATCTTTCAGACTGATATACTGGTTGCCCATGACTCCGGAGAATGGAATCCGTTTCGGAAATGTGCGAGATTTGCGTAAGGTAGCCATCCCGCAATCAACAGCCTGAAGAAGCCACGGAATTTTATCATTGTTTCGTCTGTCTGATGCCACGCCTATTCCGCCATGTGCAAAAAGAATATCACCTGCCCGAAAATCACGCCTATCGCATCCGGCGCAACCAAAATCGGCTTACATTTATCCCCGCAGCGTATATTAAGGCTCTCATGGAAGCTAAGTTTGGTCATTTTTTCAAAGGATAGATTATGTCTGCTGATAACCAATTCCGACCGCCGGCTCCCCATCCTACAAACAACCCTTTCGCTTCTGGGGAAAAAAAGGAAGTTCAGGTCCAGCAGAAGACGGTGAAGACTCGCACTACCCCGCGTGAGTTGATGGACCCTAATGCTGGTGAAGTGGGCGCGGGCGTAATTCATGTCATTGAAGGCGTCGACGAAGAACACTTTGTGGAAGCGCTAACGGGCGGCATTCGTGCAGCGTTCGATCTTGGCGACGCTGGATATGAAGTGTTTAAGGTCGCACTGGTCGAATACCAACAAGCCAAAATATCGGATGGCAGTTGCGATAGCCTCACACTCTTCTACTCTGGCGATCAATTGAACGGCAAAAAGACCGAGATGAACGAAACGCAATTTCAGGGGGGTCTCAAGGAATTGCTGTCAAAGGGGGTGCTATCGCAGAAGGCCCCTGATCAATATTGGCTGAATCCTGCTCTCTTCTTCAACGGTAGTGGCGTGATCTTGATAAAGGAGTACCGGCTGCTCCCGTCGAGCCTGCGGACCGTTTAGAAACGCGGACTCTACATTAACCGAGGCATTAGAGATCCTTCAACCCTTTGCCGTAGAATCTATCCGAGGTTTTGGTTTCGATATGCCATCACCAAGATCACCAAGATGTAGCGGCGCGGCGCTTATTCTGGCGTATTGTAGGGCATGACGAGGTTGGTTCCGCCAGTGTTGAGAAAGCCCCAGTAAGATCCGTTCACATGTCGCAAACGATCCGGCTTGAAGGGAATTGGATTGCCGTTTGGCCAGGTGCGCTCCAGCGTCGATCGGAAGATGTCGGCCCAGAAATCGACGCTGAGAAATGCGTGATAAACCCCCGTATAGACTAAAACCTCGTTATCCGTCAGAAAAGCGTCTGCAACGTGCGGAAGGTAGCGGAATCGTTCCGGGATCAACCGCGTTACAGGCAGTCCGAAGAACGCCGCTTCATCAAGAGTTCCCGAACTCAGACCAACAACGCGCTGAAGGGACCCGTCGCATAGAAGCTCGTACATATCGATCGCGCTGTCGATATGAGGGATGCCGTGATGTTTAAGGAACATGGCTAGCGACGGACTTGGATGGGGCGAGAAAGGGTGCGGACGAAAGGCGATGGAGCCGATCTTGGCGAGTTCAGCTATTCTGTCTTCATGATCAAGCAGGGTATCGATCCGTCCGTCATGGATCAATGAGGCGTCGAATGGGGTCTGACCAACAATCAGCGTCTCGTAGGATGATCCCTTTTTATTGAAGGCACCGCGCCGGATTGCAGCCGCCTTGTGGAGCCCGACATGGAAATCGACTTCATGGCCGGATAGGGCATATGACGCGATTACGGCCGATATTTCGCTGCGGTTCGATGAAAATCCAAAGAATATATCGTCGAGAAACCGCAATGGGTGCCATCGTACGTCGACAAAGGGTATGTTCAGGCGGTTGAGAATTTTCTGCAGCAATGGAGATATCTCGAAACCTACCACCAATGAATTTTCGACGTGGGGCAGGAATAAGGCACAAATCGCGTCGGTCGGATCGGCCGCGAAGATCTTTGCCCAATTCGCAGCGTTCGCGTCCAGACCAAAGGTGCCATAGACCGCGTTGCCGTCGAATGGCGATGTGTCATCCCATTCCAATATGGTAACCGGCAAACGGGTTGCCGCTGATATCTGCGGCGTCATCATCGCAGCGAAGAACTTCGTGTTCGTCGCGAACCCCGTCCGAGATGTTTTTTCACCTGTCACGCGTAGCAGGTCCGAAGTGATGACAATGCGTTCGGGTTGCATACGGCTATAATCTCCACTGAAACACTAATTCCCTCCTCGCTCCTGGGATGCGGGAAGGGCGAGAGCAGTGACGAAGCTATCAATGCTCGATTATGGTATCGCTACGCAAATGTTCACGCAGTGAATCGTTTGTCCACTCACTTTACGTCCACCGCGCGATCCTGGAAGCGCCTGTTAAGAGTCCGTCGGTATTCGTCGCAGCGAAAGCTCACCCCTTCTCGCGCTCCCGGTCAGATCGCTCAGATATCCACTGGCTGGGTTAATATGCCCGACACGCGCCACCAGCCCAATAAACTTCTTGACATCCGATAATGCCCACCGCCAGTCAATCAGTGCTCCTGCCTACTCCGAAAAAACAAGCGGTGGAGAATCATGATTTGCGGAAATGTGCAACGACACCGGTAACCTTGGCGGGTGCATACGATTTGTTAGTTCCGGCTGAGCCAGCCCAAATGCCTCGATGAAGGAGATGACGATGGCGCGGAATGGACAACCGCGATCGAGGGCAGAAATGAGCTCGGCGACAGTTGCCGAAGGTACCAGCTTCCTCTTGTGGGTCTTGAAGGGTTTCGAACCAGCAACCCCTCGAAAAAATTTCGATGTCAAGACCAAATAGAATTGCGACATCAACAATTTGTATGGTTTTAGATCGGCAAGACGAATTATGGAACTTTTAAGCTAGCCTCTCTGTTTCAATCGGAACCACCGTGAGCGGTATTTGCGCGCCGTAAATTAGGTGATTAACTGTGGGAATGCGCCGTTTTTGGTCAGCTGTGGCATCTAAAAGACGGCAGCAAATCTCGCTATGGGGCGGCTCGCCTGGGAGACTTAGGTGGCCTCTGAATTTACATGATCGAGATTTTCTGAAGCCATATCCAGATCTTCGACAATTTTTTCAGCCTCTATCAGGAGGTAATCCATCTGCTTCCTGCACTCGGCGAACCGGGTGATCTCGAAGGCAAATGGCGCATTTCGGCGTGCATCATAAAAGTTGGCGATTGTTTCACCGGAGGCTCGCCGCTCCTGTTCCAAGACGTCCTTCAGCTTCCTCATTTCGCCTTTAAAGGCAAAATATACCTGCATGGTTCGGATCAAATGTAATTCTCTGTCTGACATAGGCTTTGGTCACTTAATTATCGTTTATGAATGCATTACCTGCGAGGGCAGTTGCGCCTTCTCGGCGCGGCTCATAGCACTATTTATGATTGCCAGAAGAACGGACCCTTCATCCCAGCCGGCGTCCAAGGCCGCGGCAATCAAGCTTTCAACCGAAGGCTCAAGGGCAAAAATGCAGGTCTCCATATAGCTCGTTTGCGATATATCGTCTGCAGGGGGAGGATTTATGGTTGGCTTCACTCTTCTATCTCACCAATGGACAGTCCGAATCGGAAAGCGTTGTAATGATTGCGTGCTTCCCCGATCTTTCTTGCTTGTTGCTCAATATTGCCCGGCCCCTCAAGTGCTCATGAGGACTCGTATCGCGCCCAAATCGGCTGATAACGTCGAGCCGGTCACGCATCGTCTCCCAGCGATTAATTACTTCCACTTCGTGCCTCCGAAGATCCAGTTAATCGGGCTCATATTCCGTCCCGGGAACCGAAGCTCCCGCCGGATCGGACTTCCTTCGCTATTCTCGAGCGCTCGGCGGCGTAGTTCGGCACTATCATGGGATAATCGGCGGGCAATCCCCATTTGACGCGATATTGCTCCGGCGTCAGCCTGTATTTGACACACAGATGACGACGCAGCGATTTGAACGTTCGGCCGTCCTCCAGGCAAACGAGGTAGTCTGGTGTGATGGAGAGTGCGATGGGCACGGCAGACTTTTGCTGTTTAGGCGTTATGGTGTCGGTCCCGGCGCCCGAGACGCCCGACAGGCTTTCATAGACCCCTTCGATGAGATCGGTGACGCTGTCACAGGCGATAAAGTTATTTGCCACGAACGAACAGACGATATTGCGAGTGAGATTGAGCAATTGGGGGTGGCGTTCAGACAAGTGATATTCCCGTTAATTGATCCTGCCGCGATATGCTGCCGCCGCCGCCCGATCCGCCGCCATTTCGATCTTGGACGAATGCCGTATGTGTGGATCGACAGCAGCTCCTCCCATGGGAGGAGCTGCTAACGCCAGCGCAAGGCCGACGACATGAATGACAAAACGGACATCCCCGCGCACTCCCTTTCCCAAACGTCCGTCAACCTTGATCGCGGCCGTTCCCAACAAATCATCGCGCATTAGAATATCGTCAAAATCTCACCTTTCCACAGCCATAGGACCAATGCCCTGGGTATTCAGACCTTAGTCTGATTCACCGTCATGTGGTGCATTCCAGATGTGTGTTCTCGAGGCGGAAAATCACCCCCTTCCGGCGGGGTGCCGACCGGATTAGCGATGATATCATCGCAGCTTATCCGCATTGTGAGCTCGGTCGGCCGACACTCATTTGATCTGCTATCCTTCGGTCGACTCACAAGCCGGACAGATCGCCGCTAAGCCGATCCCTGAACCGATCGTTAAAATGCGGTTGGTTATTTATACCCTTAAGCAAGATAGCCGCGGCTACCGGAATGGCGTTGGATTAACAACGAGAAACCCTAAATGCAACAAACACATGATGTGGTTGGCGGTGCACTCAAAACAATGAATGACATGGCTGACAATCTTACGACCCTGATCACCGCGAGCGATCCCCCGGCGGTCATCCTTACCACGCTTATGAGCGAGGCTACTCTGGCCTTTCCGGGCTTGCGGGACGCGGATATCGCGAAACTGATCGACGATCTTCTGCAGACGGCGGAAGGCAAATCTACAGCTTCGGCTGAAGTTATCCCGTTTCCATTGTCTCGCCGCCGAGAGACGGCAACCGACCTTGCGCGCGCATGATCAGGTCAATTCCCCCCAAAATCAGAGCCGAGGACCATTGGAGGAAAGATACTGCTCTTGATTATTCGCCCTGAAACGGCGAAGGGAAAAGTGTCAGTATCGTACCATAATTTTTCTGGACGGCCCCATGCTCAAGAATTTTGCCATAGCGGCGATCGCAGTTGCGACAATCATGTCAGCAACACCATCCTTCTCACAAAGCATCGAGATCGGCCCCGGTGGCGTACGCGTCAATCCGGGCATGGAGCCGCCGCCGCGTGACATGGGTATTAGTGAGCGCCAAGCCATTCGCATAGCGCGAGGCAACGGCGTGCAGGATGTGGATGACGTCGCCCGCAGACGCAATGTCTTTATCGTACGGGGCGCAGACCGTGACGGTGACGACATCAAAGTCGTGATCGATCGGCGCACGGGCGAAGTACTTTCGGTCGATTAAATGCTCTGACGGAGCCTTGGCCTGTATATCTTGCAGCCTGTAATGTTGCGGAGGGAAACAGGAAGGCTCTTTCAAGTACGGCAAACAAGCAGCGCCACCGAATGTGCCCCGCATACCAAATCAAGTACGTGGGGCAAAATCGGTGGCAGCGTTTCAGTGAACGGACATAGAAGTGTGTATAATCAGTCCCATTAGGGACGCATGTGTCAGATTTCAAAGTCGACGTCAGCGCCGAGCGTGCAATTGGTCGCCTTGAAGGGATTGGAACCGACGACATCCCAAGTAGATTGGCTAAGTGCTTGATAAGGTGGAGTTCGCGGCGTAACGCCTATTTATGGAACTCTAATAGAGTGGCGGTTCATTCGACGATTCTTGTTATCGTTCATAATTCCGAGATGAGGATCTCGGTGTCGGCCATGACTATCTCCACGATCGCAAGTTCCGAATGCCATCGAGAAAATCGAGACGTTCTTTAGTAGGCGATGTGTTTTGATTGATTGGTACCCGCCCCAAAGGGCGGGCACCATTTTTGATGAGTTTCGTGGGACAGGAAGCGGAGCGGGCTTAGTTGACCCCGCCTATGATGAAGGACCGATAGTCGGCCCCGAGAAACCGGTGTTTTACGGCAGCCTGGTATTCGGGACTGTCGTAAAAGGCGCGTGCCGCTTCCATAGTGGGAAAGCTGACCATCACCACGCCTTCCGGAGCGGCCCCCTCGAGGACATCCTGAGGGCCGTGAGCGGCAAGTACGGTCGCTCCCGATTCTCCCAGCAGTGGCCTCAACATTTCGGCATATGTCTGCAGTTCAGCTGCATTGCGGCTGCGTTCTTGAATAAAAATCGCATAAGCGGTCATGCTAAAATCTCCTTGAAAGTTCAATTCGCGGTCGGTTGCAAAATGACGACCGTGGCCTAAGACGGTTAGGTTTGAAAGCTGCTCGAAGGCTGCGCAGGCTTTGTCGAAGTCGAATACGCTGTCGATCTCTGGGCGCAATTGGAGCTACGGCAGCCGTTGACGCGCGATAAGCGGGAGCCGGATTTGCAGATCAGGGCTCGACGCGTTGTCGCCCTTTTCCGTCATTTCCGCCCCCCGCACCGACATCAGTTCGTCGTAACGGTGATGGCCACGTCGATGTTGCCCCTCACCGCGTTCGAATAGGGGCACGTCGCATGCGCCGCCTTTACGATCTCCTCAGCCGTCGCCTGATCGACTCCGGCGATCGTGACGTCGAGCGCCACTGAAAGGACGAACCCACCGCTGCCATTTGGTGACAAGCCCACTTCGGCCACCACCACGATGTCGGTATCCTTCACCCTGGTGGCCTTGTTGCGGGTGACGTGGATCACCGCATTTTCAAAGCAGGCCGCATAGCCGGCCGCGAACAGTTGCTCCGGATTGGTCGCACCGCCCTTACCGCCCATCGTCGTGGGCAACGCCAGCGGAAGATCAAGAAGGCCGTCTTCGCTGCGGACGGTACCGCTGCGGCCACCGATCGCTGTGACTTTGGTGCTGTAGAGTACGCTCATCGTCGGGCTCCTGTCACAGCATCTCTGACATGCCAAACGAGGTCAGCATCTCGTTCTGAATAGGGCGTACGGCCTCGTTCAGTCGATGAACGCCGAAGTCCAGACCTTCGGGCATGACGACCGTGCGCAATGGACGCCGCTCCGTGGCCTCGACCAGTTCCGCGATGGCATCGGCCACGCGTTGAGGGCGCGGGGGATTGGCCTCGTCCTGTCCGTCATTGGCATGCGCCTTGATCTGACCCGGGATTGCCGCAACCTCGCCGTAGGATGCAAGCACCGTTTGGTCGGATGGCTCCGGGCTTGACGAGATAAGGTTGCTCGGGAACGGCCCCGGCTCGACAATGACGGAGTCGATTCCAAAGCCCTTCAGTTCGTAGCGATAGGCTTCGGCGAGCCCCTCGAGCGCGAACTTGCTCGCGGAGTACGTTCCGAAGAACGGAAAGACCACCCGACCCATCAGGGATGTCACATGAACGAGGAGTCCGCTGCCGGCCGCACGCATATGCGGCAGGACCGCGCGGTCGGCCCGCACGGCTCCAAAGAAATTGACCGCAAAGAGCCGTTCGACGTCCGCGACCGTGTAGGCTTCCGTGATCCCGACGGGCATCAGTCCGGCGTTGTTGACCAGGACGTCGATCTTTCCGTGCTGCTTGATGACCTGCTCGATCGTAGAGTTGACCGATGCCTCATTAGAGACGTCCATCTCAAGGACTTGCAGCCCATGCCCTTCTGCCTTCGCCGCATCGATAAGCTCCCTCGCAACTTGGGCATTTCGCCCTTCGATGTCCCGCATGGTTGCAACTACCGTATGACCCCGCCTTGCGAGCTCCAACACCGTGAGTTTCCCGAAACCACTGCTCGCGCCTGTCACAACAACAACTTTTCCGCTCATCTTAAGTCCTTTCTTTATAATCCATCGGCCGTAAACCACAATTAGACAGACCTGTATGTATTTGCAATCGCAAAATTTACAGAATAGTCTGTCTATATGTAGGTGAAGAATCTGAGGTATCGGGAAATGCAAACGCGTGGTGAGTTTGGGAATGTAGATGGGCGATCGCTTGATGAGCTAGCCCCGCGAGAACGCGTCATAAGGACTGCTTCGGACCTGTTTTACCGGCTCAGCATCAACTCTGTCGGAATAGACCGGATCATCGCTGAAAGCGGCGTGGCGAAGATGACTTTCTATAAGCACTTCCCCTCGAAAGCTGCCCTCATCGCTACCTATCTGCGCGACACGAGAGCTATCTGGTTCCAGATGCTCGCGACCGCGACGGAAAAGCCTGGTCTGTCGACAGTTGAGCGTGTACTCGCAATTTTCGACGCGATAGATGAACCCCTCCAAGCACGTACTTTCCGCGGCTGTTCGTTCGCGAGAGGACTGGCAGAATTCGGACCCGAGGCGAACACCCCGGAAGTGCAGGCGACAATTGCCGAGTATTTCAAGGAACTGCATGAATTCGTTGCATCGCTTATTGAGCCGCTCGCTTTGGGTAACCCTAAGCGAGCCGTCATCCAGATCCTGTCGCTTATCCAAGGCTCGTTCGTGATGGCACAGTCGATTCCTGACCCTGAAATTGTGCAGGCCAACCGCGAAGCAGCCAGATTGTTGTTAGAGAACGATTTGGCCGCGTTGTCCAAACGGGAAACTTGAGGGCGGACGGCAAGCTCGCCGTCCATCTCCAAGCGGGTGTTGGTGATCCGCCCTGAGATACACGAGGCGGGGCCGGATGTACGTGCCGAACGTGGCCGCGACCGAGTTCCATGCCAATGCGTGGCACTCCCCATATACCCCGTACCAATCAGTCCAACGCCAAGTTTGCTCAACTCAAATCCTCGCCTAACAGGTTGATAGAAAGATCGGATAGAAAAGATCGTTCGCTCGCGACAGCTCAGCCATAGACTTGCGATCGACGCCGAATTTCATCCTGAAAAACCTTACACGCAGCCTTGATATTCGAAAATCCCATCACTGCGACGAACCTCAAGACGGTCGAGCTTGAGACGCCCGCGCGTCTTGCGATGTCGCTGGTCGGGCCGAAGGCAAGGAGTTCGGGATGATCCAAACACAGGCGAGCAACCTCCTCGACGCGCGTCGGAAACAGGATATCGCGCCTGGAGATTCTCTCTTTGAGGCTGCGGAAGCTGGGCGCCGGAGCCGTGACGGTGTCGAGCATTGGCGATTTTCCTCCAGCCTAAATGATCTCAGCAAGGCTGACGGTCTGCCCGGTTTTCAGGGACCGCGTCGCGGCTTCTGCCAGCGCCAGCGCATTGACGCCGTCATCAAGCGAAACCGGCAGAGCCGAACCCGACGTGATGGCTTCGACGAAGGCATTCCACTCGATCGAGTAAGCGCGCATATAGCGCTCAAGGAAAAAGAATTCCGGCTTGGCGCCGGTCACACCATCTTTCGTCGATCGGGTGACAGTGTTCTCCAGGATATTGCCCGCCGACAGGAGACCCTCGGAGCCCAGCAACTCGATGCGCTGGTCATAGCCATAGACCGCGCGCCGGCTGTTCTTGATGACGGCGATGCGGCCATCGGAGAATTTCAGCGTGACGGCAGCGGTGTCGACATCGCCCGCCGCACCGATCTCCGGATCGATAATCGAGCTTCCGATGGCCGTTACCGTCTCGGGCGCGCCACCGAAGATCCAGCAGGCCATGTCGAAGTCATGGATCCTCATGTCCCGGAACAGACCGCCGGAAACCTTGATGTAGGCGACCGGAGATGGCGCCGGATCGAATGAGGTGATCGACAGCAGTTCTGTCTTGCCGAGATCGCCCCGGTCGGCGGCAGCCTTGAGGGCTGCAAAGTTCTAGCCAATCATCACGGGTTTGCCGGTGGCGGCAGCGACGATCTGGCATGCGCGTGCGCGCTCGAGGCTGAGATCGACAGGCTTTTCGTAGAGCACGGCCTTACCGGCCCTCGTCGCCGCCTCGATCAGGTCCGAGTGGGTGTCCGTCGATGTCGCGATGAGCACCGCGTCGATGGCGGGATCGTTGATGATGTCGGAACTGGAGCGCGCCTCGGCGCCATATTGCGCCGCCAGTTTTGCAGCGGCGTCCGTATTGACGTCCGAAACGGCGACCAGCGCGCTACACCGTCTCTGCGTCCGCTTCTACTGCCAGCGGAAGGGCGAACAGATTTGAACGTTCCAGAGTGCTGCCTCAACCCGGTTGTCGGCCAGGCTGAGTTTTGCATCAACTGCATCGCGTACAGTCGAGAATGCAGCGAGCCCAGGGCGCCATAGCCACCCTTAAAGCTCGGCGGGAACCGGCGTGCTAATTATTTGCGGGTTGATGCATGTCACGCCGCATGAAGGCCCAGTCGATCAGTTCTGCCATGGATGGACCCAGGGCAATGCCCATATCGCTGAGTGCGTACTCAACGCGTGGCGGAACCTGGGGATAGACAGTCCGTGTGACAATGCCGTCCTTCTCCAGCTCCTTAAGCTGCTGGATCAGCATTTTCTGGTTCACGCCCTCGACACGCTTTTCCAATTCGGAGAACCGCAACGGACCCTTTGCTCCGAACAGCTGACAGATGATGACGATCTTCCATTTCCCCTCAAGGACCTGAAGAGCGTCCCTGGTCGCAGCTGCCCAGATCGATTGCTGCTTGGGATCGTCGCAGCGCCAGTCTCGTTCGATTGCCATACTTACCTCAAGGTGGGTTACACACTTTTTAGTCGGTTCTTGCCCTATCACATAGCTATACCTATTCTTCGGAGCACAAAAAGTCACTAGTCCATTGGAGTGCGTTGACTCCAACTCTCACTGCAAGGAAATGATATGAAGATCGGAATTATCGGCGCAGGCAACATCGGCGCGACTCTGGCACGCAAGCTCTCTGCTGCAGGGCACGAGATAAAGCTCGCAAACTCCAAGGGCCCGGAGTCGATCCGCGGCCTTGCCGCGGACGTCGGTGCGACGGCAACGACCAAGGAAGAGGCCGTGACCGGGGTGAATATTGTGATCCTCTCCATCCCGTTCTCAGCGCATCGCGATCTTGCCGATTTGTTTGAAAATGTCCCAGAGAACGTCGTCGTGGTAGACACGTCCAACTACTATCCGTTTCGGGACGGAGCGATTACCGACGTCGATGGTGGCAAACCGGAAGCGGTCTGGGTCACCGAGCAGATCAACCGACCGATCATTAAAGCCTGGAATGCGGTGCTTTCTGCGACTCTCGCGGAAAAAGGGGTAGACAAGTCGCAACCCGGCCGTATCGCCCTTCCGGTAGCGGGTGACGATCCCGTAGCAAAGTCGCGTGTCATAGAACTGGTAGAGGCGACAGGCTTCGACGCCGTCGATGCCGGGGGGCTTGCGACCTCATGGCGACAGCAGCCAGGCACGCCTGCCTATTGCACGGAACTGACGGCTGATGAGCTGAAAACGGCTCTTGGAAAAGCAGATCAAAGCCGGTCGGCGGATAACCGCGAGATCCTGATCAAGGGATTCATGGAGAGAGGCAATAGCCTTACTCACGACGACATTGTCGCCCGCAACCGCGCCGTCACCGCGTGAGCGACAGAGGAAATATGATGAAAGTTGGTATTCTTGGTGCCGGCCACATTGGAAAAACGCTGGTCCGTGAACTCAGTAGAACCGGGTACGATGTGAAAGTTGCAAACTCACGTGGTCCTGAAACGATCGATGCATCAATATTTGCATCTGGTGGACGCGCAGTAACGATCGAGCAGGCAGTCGAGGACGCCGATATCCTAATCCTTTCGATCCCACTCAACCGCCTGCCCGAAATTGCGCCCAAAATTGCCGCCCTTCCAGAGGACACGGTGGTGATCGATACGTCCAACTACTATCCGATGCGTGATACCAAGATCGCTGATATAGAAGCCGGCGAAGTCGAGAGTGTCTGGGTCTCCAGACAACTCGGCCGACCGGTCGTAAAGGCCTGGAATGCGATCGGTTCCGATTCTTTCGCCCGACTGGGAAAACCTGCGGGTCACCCGGATCGGATCGCCATACCAGTCGCTGCAGATAATGAACGCGACCGACGAGTCGCCATGGCGCTTGTCGGCGATACGGGATTCGACGCGGTCGATGCTGGACCGCTTTCCGAGTCATGGCGCCAGCAGCCCGGCGCCCCCGTTTACTGCACGGACCTCACGGCCATTGAGATGCCCGATGCACTCGCCTCCACGGAAAGATCCCGGCTGCCGCAGCGGCGAGACCTGTCCGTCGCTGCGGTTCAGGAGAGGCTCGGCGACAAGAAGAGCAATCCCGACGCGGACTTTCTCGTGCGTTTGAACAGGGCCCTGTTCCTGTAGCTCGCCATCTTATGCATCCACGGCGAAAATACACCTGCCGTCGCCTCCCCGGGATCGCCGCGCTGCCACAACGCCAATAATGACCGGTACAGACCAGATGACGCGGCCAACGAGCCCTGCGAGGGCCGGCACATGGAATCGATAATGTCGCGAAAAATGATGATCGGAATGCATTTCGGAAACGGTTATGGCTCCCAGCCGGGCGCATGGCGCATGGCGGGAGTCGATCCCCGGAACTACACTAACTTTGACAGCCAGGTGCGATATGGCCAGGCGGCGGAAAGGGGCAAGTTCCAGTTCCTGTTCATGCCGGACTTTCCGGTACTGACCGGCAATGTCGAGACCGAAGCCCCGATGATCAACATCGATCCGATGATGACTCTTGCGGCCGTCGCGCGTGGCACCGAGCGGATCGGGCTGGTCGCGACCGGCTCGACCACGTTCAACGAGCCCTATAATCTGGCGCGCCAGTTCAAGGCTCTCGACCTGATGAGCCATGGCCGGGCGGGATGGAATGCGGTTCCGACCAGCGATCCCGCGATCGCCGCCAATTACGGTCGCGAACTGCCGTCCCGCGGCGAAAAATACCAGCGTCTCCATGAGTCGATCCAGATCGTTCAGGCCCTCTGGGGCAGCTGGGAAATGGGGGCATGGGTGCATGACGCCGCATCGGGGCATTTCGCGCACTCTTCCAGGATCCGGCCCATCAATCTTCACGGGAGCCATGTCGGCGCCAGCGGTCCGCTGCCGCTCCCGCCATCCGAACAGGGCCAGCCGGTCATCTTTCAGGCGGGCGGTGGCGACCAGGGGCTGGAGGTCGCGGGCCGATATGCAAGCGGCGTCATCGGCGCGGTCTACACGATGGAGGCGGCCCGTGCGCAGCGCACTGCGCTCCGCAATGCGGCGGAACGGGCCGGCCGCGATCCCGACGACGTCAAGTTCTTTCCGGGCCTGATGACGACGATTGCGCCCGACAGACGGAGCGGGCTCGACCGCCGGATTGCAGTCAGCGGGGAAACCTTCCCACAGCGCGTCGGATATCTCGGGCAGATGCTAGGGTTGCCGCTCCAGGTGGCCCGGCTCGACGAGCCACTGTCACAGGCTCAAATCTCGGCGGCTCGCCCGTCGCCGCGCGATCCCCGCTCGGCACATGCCCTGAACATCGCCAGGGAGGGCTGGAGCTTGCGGGATATTCTGGCGCATGGCGTGATCGACTATCACCCGGTCATTGCCGGACCCGCCGTCGAAGCTGCCGATCATATGCAAGCCTGGTTCGAGGCCGGTGCAGCCGACGGCTTCTGGCTGTCGCCAGACGTCTACGAAGACGGCATCGATGCGCTCGTCGATGGCGTGGTCCCTCTCCTGCAGGATCGCGGGCTGTTTCATCGCGACTACGAGGGGAAAACCCTACGCGACCATCTAGGCGCGCCGCCCCAGTACGGGCTCGATCCGCGCATCAGGCCGTGAACGGAAGATTGCATCGCGTCAAACAACGAACGGGATGACGAGCCTCATCCACGCACGCAAGCCGGCTTCCCGACAATCCGGCTGGGGTGTGCGCGAGATCTATCAGGCCGCTGTCATTTCTGACGGCGTTCGTTCGTCTGCGACCACTTTGCCGGACTGCAGGTGACCGCCATCGAGAACCGCCGCGACAGGCTGCGAGCAAGTTGGTCTGGGCGGTGACTGTGATAGTCGAGAGAGGCCGTCGATTCTTGCGAGATATCATTGTAGAGAAACCGTGGGGAGCGGCATGAACGCTCCCCACGGGATACGCGATTACTCGGCGAGTTCGCGCATGACCTTGATCAGATCGGATTTGCCTTCGAAGCCGATGCCCGGCAGTTCCGGCATCGTGATGTGGCCATCAATAACCTTGACGCCGTCCGGGAAGCCGCCATAGGGCTGGAAGAGATCCGGATAGCTCTCGTTGCCACCGAGCCCGAGACCGGCGGCAATATTGAGCGACATTTGGTGACCACCGTGCGGAATGCAGCGCGATGGCGACCAGCCGAACTGGCGCAGCACGTCCAGCGTGCGCAGATACTCGACGAGACCGTAGGATAGGGCGCAGTCGAACTGCAGGAAGTCACGGTCGGCGCGCATGCCCCCGTAACGAAGCAGGTTGCGAGCGTCCTGATGGGAAAATAGGTTCTCACCCGTTGCCATTGGCGCGTCATAGAATTCAGAGATAGCGGCCTGCAGCGCATAGTCGAGCGGATCGCCGATTTCCTCGTACCAGAAGAGCGGATAGTCGCGCAGCATCTTGGCATAGGCGATGCCGGTCTCCAGATCGAAGCGGCCGTTTGCATCCACAGCTAGCTTTGCCTGCGAGCCAATTTCCTCCAGAACGGATTCGATGCGGCCCCGGTCTTCCTCGATCGACGCGCCACCGATCTTCATCTTGACGACATTGTAGCCGAGGTCGAGATAGCCGCGCATTTCCTTGCGGAGGGCACTGTTATCCTTGCCGGGGTAGTAGTAGCCGCCGGCGGCGTAGACGAAGACTTTGGGGTTGGCCCCGCGGCCCTTCATGTCGGCTAGATGGCGGAAGAGCGGCTTGCCCTCAATCTTGGCAACGGCATCCCAGATCGCCATGTCGATAGTGCCGACAGCTACCGAGCGCTCGCCATGACCACCCGGCTTCTCGTTCATCATCATCTTCGCCCAGATCTTGTGCGGGTCGAGATTGGTGCCTGCCTCGTTGATCAGGTCCGCCGGATCGGCTTCCAGGATGCGGTCCTTGAACCGCTCGCGGATCAGGCCGCCCTGGCCATAGCGGCCATTCGAGTTAAAGCCGTAACCAACGACGCGGCGGCCGTCCTTGACGACGTCGGTGACGACGGCGACGAGACTGGCTGTCATCTTCGAGAAGTCGATATAGGCGTTGCGGATGGGCGAAGCGATGGGCTTAGTGACTTCGCAGACGTCGACGATACGCATGTGGATCTCCGGTTCAGCTTTAGGTAGATAGCGAATGTTGTCTCTCTGCTGCACCTTCGCAGCGATCAGACGAGAGGACTAATGCCTTGGTAGCCGAGCGAGGCCGCGCATTCCAATGCTCTGACGATTTGTATTGGTGCCGTTTCGACATTGCCAGTTCTCGCAATTTGACGAAGTAGAATGAGAACCTGGGCGGACGATAAGGATACTTGACTGAATCGCTCTATCCGCCTCCATAGAATCGAATACCCGGCGATGCCAATTCGGCTTCATTGAGCGGCTGCCGGCATATTCAGCGCCACGGCATGTCATTAAAGGGTTTCCGCAACGGCCTTTCCGCAAGTGACGGTGTCCGCATCTCCGCCCAGGTCGCGTGTCCGAAGCCTTCGATCGGCGAGCACCGTCTCGATGCCGGCCATCACGGCGGCGCTGGCGTCATGCTCTCCAAGATGGTCCAGCATCATCGCTGCCGACCATATCTGTCCGATGGGATTGGCGATGCCCTGCCCCGCGATATCCGGCGCCGATCCGTGGACGGGCTCGAACAGTGAGGGGAATTTCCGCTCCGGGTTGATGTTACCCGATGGCGCGATGCCGATCGTGCCGGTGCAGGCCGGACCCAAATCCGAAAGGATGTCGCCGAACAGGTTCGATGCGACGACCACGTCGAAGCGGTCGGGGTTCAGCACGAAATGCGCGCAGAGAATATCGATATGATATTTGTCCCAGGCGATATCCGGATAGGATTTGGCCATCTCCTCTACCCGCTCGTCCCAGTAGGGCATCGAGATGGAAATGCCGTTCGACTTGGTGGCGGAGGTCAGGCGCTTGCGGGGCCGGGTCTGGGCGAGATCGAAGGCGAATTTCAGGATCCGATCGACGCCGATCCGCGTCATCACCGTTTCCTGCAGAACTGTTTCCCGCTCGGTTCCCGGGAGGATGCGCCCGCCGATCGACGAATACTCACCCTCGGTGTTCTCCCGGACGACGTAGAAGTCGATATCGCCAGGGCCGCGCCCGGCGAGAGGAGACGTGACGCCGGGCATCAGCCGCACGGGCCTAAGACTGACATACTGGTCGAATTCCCGCCGGAACTGGATCAGCGAACCCCAGAGCGAAATATGATCGGGAACGATCTCCGGCCAACCGACTGCGCCGAAGAAAATGGCGTCGTGACCACCGATCTGCGCCTTCCAGTCCTCCGGCATCATCTGCCCGTGCTTCACGTAGTAATCGCAGGATGCGAAGTCGAAGCCGGCGATCCGAAGCTCGAAGCCGAACTTTTTCGATGCCGCTTCGAGGACCCGGATGCCTTCGGGAACGACCTCTTTCCCGATCCCGTCTCCCGCGATGGAAGCGATCTTGTAGACGCGGTTGGTTCTGTGTTCCAAAGTCATGCTCCAGTTCGATCAGTCTTCCTCGACGAAGACCTCGTTGCGACGTCTCGCGATGTTGGGGAGAAAGGCGACGACCAGCACCATGAGGGCGACGGCCAGAAGGCCTGCGCTGATGGGCCGCGTGACGAAGACGGAGACGTCGCCGTGCGAAATCGTCATCGCCCTGCGCAGATGCTCCTCCAGCAGGGGCCCGAGGACGAAGCCCAGCAGCATGGGCGCGGGCTCGAAATCCAGCTTCGACAATACGTAACCGAGCACACCGAACGCGGCCATCACATAGAGATCGAACGTGTTGGAGTTCACGCTGTAGACGCCAATCGAGGCGAAGGCGAGGATCGCCGGAAACAGCACCGTGTAGGGAACGGTCAGAAGCTTAACCCACAGGCCGATAAGTGGCAGATTGAGGATGACGAGAAGCAGGTTGCCGATCCACATCGAGGCGATGAGGCCCCAGAACAGAACGGGTTGCTCGGTCGCGACCTGCGGTCCCGGCACGATGCCCTGGATGATCATCGCGCCGATCATGAGCGCCATGACGGGATTGGCGGGCACGCCGAGGGTCAGCATAGGAATGAAGGAGGTCTGCGCCCCGGCATTGTTCGCAGCCTCCGGTCCCGCAACTCCCTCGATCGCGCCATGGCCGAAGCGCTCTGGTGTCTTGGAGATTTTCTTCTCCAGCGCATAGGATGCGAAGGACGCCAGGATCGCGCCGCCGCCCGGAAGAACGCCAAGCGCGGACCCCAACAGCGTGCCCCGGCATGCCGGCCCGATCATGGCCTTGAAATCTGCGCGACTTGGCCAGAGGCCTGCAACACGGCTGATGACGGCGGTTCGCTCGATCGTCGTCTCCAGGTTTCGCAGTATTTCGGCGATACCAAAAAGGCCCACGGCAACGGCGACGAAGTTCAAACCGTCCGCCAGTTCCGGCCGGCCGAGCGTGAAACGCATCGCCCCTGTGTTAATGTCCGTTCCGGCAAGTCCGAAGACAAGGCCCATCGAGACCATGGCGATCGTCTTCAGTACCGATCCGCGGGCGAGAACGATGGAGGCGGCGAGCCCGAGGACCATCAGGCCGAAATATTCGGGCGAGCCGAATTTGAGCGCAATCATCGTCAGCGGCGGTGCAAGTGCGGCTACGACCACGGTCGCGATCGTCCCGGCAAAGAAGGAACTGAGCGCCGCTGCGGCAAGTGCCGGCCCTGCTCTCCCCTGCCGCGCCATTTGGTATCCATCCAGGGCCGTCACGGCCGACGAGGATTCGCCCGGCAGATTGATAAGGATCGCCGTCGTCGAGCCGCCGTACTGTGCGCCGTAGTAGATGCCGGCAAGCATGATCAGAGATGTCTCGGGCGAAAGCGAAAGCGTGATTGGCAGGAGCATGGCGATTGTTGCCGTCGGGCCGATCCCCGGGAGAACGCCGACCAGCGTTCCGAGCAGCGTGCCCACGAAGCAAAAGAGAATGTTATAGGGCGTCAGAGCCGCGCTCAGGCCGAGCCCCAGATTACTGATGAGGTCCATCATAGTCTATACTCCCAACCAGGGACCGATAAGACGGACGGGCAGCCCGAGGCCATAGTAGAAGACGCCCAGACAGAACACGGTGATGCCCAAAGTGATGGCAAGAACGACAAGCGGTTTTTGCCCGGTCGCGGCAGTTGCGGCAGATAACGAGGTAATCGCCACCGCTGGCACAAACCCCAGGCCACGGACGGTCAGGCCGAACAGGATCGGCGCGATGATAATGGCGACCAGAGCCCGCAAGGGTGCGATCTGCGGGTGAAAGACCTCAGTGTCCCTGAGGGCCTTAGGGCCGATGGCGATGCCGATCACCGTGATGACGATCGACAGGATCAGAGGGAAATAGCCCGGGCCCATTCTGAGTGCAGAGCCGACGTCCATTGTAAACACGGACGAAATACCGAAGCCGATCCCGACGGCCAGCAGCGTGCCGGAAGCGGCAACATTCTTGATATCCATGGAGGACCTCCGTTCGACTGCGGGCTTTACCCCGCAGTCGAACTATCAATCTTAATCTGCAAACTGACCGGCAGCCTTGATGATGGGATCCCACCGCTTGATTTCGGAATCGAGCTTCGTGCGAAGCGCCTCCTGGGTCGCCTGCTCCTTCGTCGCAGGCATAGTGGCGATCTGCGCGAAGCGTTCTTTCAAGGTAGCGTCTTCCATTGCGGCCTGGAGTGCCGTCGTCAGCTTGTCCAGGACGTCTTTCGGCGTGCCTTTGGGGGCGTATACGCCATGCCAGACGCCGACTTTGAATTCGGGCAATCCAGCTTCAGTAGTCGTTGGAACATCGGGCAACGTGGCAGCCCTCGCGTCACTGGTAATCGCATATGCCTTCACCTGCTTCTGTGTGATCGGACCGACAGTATTCGTTGCCTGGTCGCAGGTCATATCGATCTGGCCACCGAGCAAATCCGTCATGATCGGGCCATTTCCCTTGTAGGGAACGGTCGTCATCTGCGTTCCGATCGTTGACATGAACAGCGTTCCGCAGAGATGGGACGCGGCTCCAATGCCGGCATGGGCGTAGGTGACCTTGTTACCGTTCTGCTTGATGTAGGCGACGAGTTCCTGAAACGTCGAAGCCGGGAACTCATTGCGCGCGATGACCGTCATCGCGGCGTCGCTGACAAGGCCGATCGGTTCAAACGCTTCCGTGGGATTATAGGGTAACTGTCTGTAAAGTGCCGGAGCCGTCGCCATTCCAATATGATGAACGAGAATCGTATACCCGTCCGGATCCGCATCCGCCACACGCCGGGCACCGATCGTTCCACCTGCGCCGGCGACGTTCTCCACGACGATCTGCTTGCCGAGCGACTTTGACATGGCGTCGGCGGTAAGCCGGGCGATGGTATCGGTTGGCCCACCAGGCGCGTAGGGAACCACCATGAATATATTGCGCTCCGGGTAGTCCGCGGCAAAAACCGGGGTGACTGATAGCGTAAATGCAGCTATGATCGATAGTACCTTCATTGTCTTCCTCCCATTTGCCGTCGTCTCCAACAACGGCACTCCTCAACGCAACATTCGCGAACAAGCGATTGACGGTCCAATGCCGTTTCGGCTTCAATTGATGCCGTGAGTGAGAGGATGAAATGGATACTGCCTGGCTTTTAGATCTGCGAGCCCTCGCCGACACCCTCAATTTCTCGAGGGCTGCGGAGATGCGAAACATTACCCAGCCCGCTTTCGGTCGACGGATAAAGGCATTTGAAGATTGGAGCGGATCCGTTCTGGTCGATCGTTCGACGCACCGCATCAGGATTACGCCCGCGGGCGAAATCATGCTGGATGCTGCAAATGATATTCTCCAAAGGATCGAGAGGGCAACCCAGGACTTGAGCCAGGAACGGTCCGCCACTGCGACCCTGACCTTTGCAGCGACGCACGCCTTGTCGTTCACCTTTTTCCCGGGTTGGGTCCAAAGTCTTGGCTCGTCGGTGGCGACCGTCCCAATCCGGCTCCTCTCGGACAATATGAATGAGTGTGAGAAGATGATGGCCGAAGGCCGAGCGCAGTTTCTTCTCTGCCACTTCCATCCAAACAGCGAAATTCGATTGCATGAAGCCGATTTCAAGTACGTGGAACTCGCCAGCGACGTTCTTCTCCCGGTGGCTCAGAAGAATAATGAGGGAGCGCCAATCCACAAACTACCTGGCACACCGTTAGATCCTGTTGCGCATATATCGTTCGACGAGAAGTCCGGAATGGGCAGAATCTTGGCCGCCAACCTGCCGCACGTCGGCAGCGAATTACATCTTGCGCGCGTGTTCACATCTCACCTGGCAATGGTCTTGAAGGCCTTGGCACTCGAAGGCAAGGGTGTCGCGTGGATACCGCGGAGCCTTGCCAATTCCGAGCTGGAACCAGCAGGCAAGCTTGCAGTCGCCGGCGACGAGAAGTGGAACGTACCGGTCAAGATCGTGCTGATCCGATCGCGGTCACGCATGACAGAGTTGGCCGAGAAATTCTGGACGACCGTAGAACGTGCATCCAAGCGAAAGCCGACATGAAGCAGAGTGTTGCAATGCCGCTGAACGTGCAAGCTTGTCTTCTGCCGTTTACTAGAACCGGCCAAAGCCTCACTTAAAGGCGCATTTCCTTTGAGAGATTGAGATGAAGACTGTGCATAAATTCCTCCTTGGTAGGTTATTTCTAGAAGCAGCAATGGTGACCGATAGTCTGTTGCTGATGAAAAAACGGCCATTCCCGTTATGCAGAGGGCGCGCAATCCTTCGCGTCGAAAAAACGCAAGTTCAGATCGATGACACTAGCGGCGTGATCGATACGCGGATCAAGCAAGTTCGGGCCATTACCCAGCTCGAAATGTTCTTGTGCCTAGGACGAAAGGTCTTAAGCCGGCAATTGTTTATTTCGCGGGCGGTGGCTTCCTATCAGCGGATCACGCCGCCAAGCGTACCGAGGTTCCCAAGCGAATGTGGCGATCAACGCAGGTCATTTCTTATTCAGCAAATCCTCCAGATACCTGAGACAAGAGCCAGCTCTGGAATTGCTCCACGGTAGGAAGGCTTTGCTTCTCTTCAGGGCGGACGATGTAGTAAGCGTTCTCGGTCGTCATCGTTTTCGACGTCAGCGGCTTAAGCGCGCTGGAACTGAGCTCGTCTTCGATCAGGTAAGTCGGCAATAGTGCGGCACCCAGACCAGCTACCGCTGCGGCGATCATCATCGAAAATTGATCGAAACGTGCTCCATGATAAGCATTTTCAACTCCTTGCCCGGTAAGCTCGAACCACTGGGACCAGAGCTTTGGACGTGTGGTCAGGTGCAAGAGCGGCAAATCGGTCATCGCTTCGACGTCATCGATCGCGACATCTCGCACAAGCCGAGGGCTTGCAATGGGCATAACCTTCTCGCTGCAGAGGAATGTTGGTGTGCCCCCTGCCCAAACTGGCTGCCCGTAGTGAATAGCAAGATCGAAGCTGTCTTCCATGAAGCTGAACGGCCTGGAGCGAGACTCTACAGTGATCGCCACATCGGGATGAGCGGATAGAAAGTCCCCCAGGCGGGGTACCAGCCATCGAGCGCCAAATGTCGGTAAAGTCGCGATCTTCAGTCGCGCACGTGTTCTACCCACAGCCGCGGCATCGATCATCAGCCTCTCGGATCTGGATAGCAGATCTTTGACGTCAGGAAGGAACTGTCGCCCGGCATCGGAAAGTACGACTCGCTGGCGGATACGCTCGAACAATTTCAGCCCGGTCTGCGCCTCAAGATCCGCAATCTGTCGACTCACGGCACTTTGCGTGAGGTTCAATTCTTCCGCGGCGCGCGAGAAATTGGCGTGACGCGCCGCGCACTCGAATGCCTGAAGAGTGACAATATCAGGAACAAGGCTTCGGCGCATATCCATTCCGTTCTCGCATCAAGTTAGGTGAAGTTGTCACAATACAGTACCTTAGGCCAAGCGTATATTGCCTTTCCAGCATCAAGTCGCAAACTTTTCAAAGGCGAGCATCATGACCGACCATGTCACCTCAAGCGATATCAGATCCGCTTTTTCCACCGCGATGTCCGCGATGTACCGAGCCGAGGTGCCCGCTTATGGAACGCTGATGGATCTCGTTGCCCGTGTAAATGACGAGGCACTTTCCGCGAACAAGGCACTAGCGGAAAGATTGCAAGCGACGGACAACCTTCATCGCATTTCAGAGGAACGCCACGGGGCTATCCGGCTCGGGAAAGCCGAGGAACTCGCCATGATGAGCCGGGTCTTTGCAGTCATGGGCATGTATCCGGTGGGCTACTACGACCTATCTACGGCAGGTGTTCCCGTCCACTCAACAGCATTTCGGCCAGTTGGCGAAGCTGCCCTAAAGAAAAACCCATTCCGAGTATTCACCTCGCTGTTGCGTCTCGACCTCGTCGCCGACGAAGCACTTCGCGAAGAGGCAAGGAAAATCCTGGCGCAGCGCCAAATCTTCACCGATGGCGCCGTGGCGCTAACCGAAAAAGCAGAGCTTGAGGGTGGGTTGAATCCTGCCGATGCGGACCGGTTTGTGTTGGAGGTGCTGGAGACATTCCGTTGGCACGACAATGCCATCGTTGATGTGAACATGTATCACCGGTTGCATGACGCGCACCGGCTTATCGCCGACGTCGTTTCCTTCCGGGGCCCACATATCAACCATCTAACCCCTCGCACTCTCGACATCGACAAGGTGCAGGCGCTCATGCCTGAATATGGCATTGCTCCGAAAGCTGTTGTGGAAGGCCCACCGACCCGCCTCTGCCCTGTCCTGCTTCGCCAGACATCCTTCAAGGCGATGGAAGAAGCCGTTGCGTTCAAGGACGGTCAGGGCGGATGGCGTACGGGCTCCCACACTGCCCGCTTCGGCGAGATCGAACAACGCGGCATAGCACTCACGCCGAAGGGGCGCGCCCTTTACGACAAGCTCCTCGACGAGTCCCGCAAGGTTGTCCGCCCAGCAGCCGACGGCTCGAATGCTCAAGCGTATGAAGCCGCTCTATCCCGGACGTTTGCGGCGTTCCCCGATGACTGGGCGGCCATCAGGAAGGAAGGCCTCGGTTACTTCAGCTATTCGCTGACCGAGAACGCCCTGAGATCGGCCACGACCACCACGGATATCGACGATCTGATCGCACAAGGGGCTATCCAGTTCGATCCGATTGTATACGAGGACTTCCTTCCTGTCAGCGCCGCCGGCATCTTTCAGTCCAACTTGGGCGACGGCGCCCAGCAGGAATTCGTCGCAAGCCCCAACCAGCAGCGCTTCGAGGCGGATCTCGGAGCGAAAGTGCTGAACGAGTTCGACCATTATGCAGGCATTGAAAAAGCCTCCCTGGACGAGTGCTTGGCAAAGCTATCGCATAGACCGGCGGCACAGTGAACACCGACAAGAAAAAGATGACATAGAACTGGAGTATCAAAAGATGAACGTTTCCGTGAAGTCGTCGTCCGTACGGGACGAAGCCGTTGCCATCCTCAACCGTCTTGGGGTCGATAAATCCTCCTACACCGACGGTGAAATGGATTCCTTCTCGCCGGTGACAGGCGAGAGGATCGGCAAGTTGAAGACCGTCGATGCAAAGGCGACAGCCGACGCCATCGAACGCGCTCATGCAGCATTTCTAACATGGCGACAGGTCCCAGCTCCCAAGCGCGGCGAACTCGTACGTCTCCTGGGCGAGGAACTTCGCTCGGCTAAAGCAGATCTGGGCCGCCTGGTCTCCATTGAGGCGGGCAAGATACCTTCGGAAGGACTTGGCGAAGTCCAAGAGATGATCGACATCTGCGACTATGCAGTCGGTCTCTCACGCCAGCTCTACGGGCTCACGATCGCGACCGAACGCCCCGGTCATCGCATGATGGAGACATGGCATCCTCTCGGCATCGTCGGCGTCATTTCCGCCTTCAATTTCCCCGTCGCTGTTTGGGCTTGGAACACAGCACTCGCGCTGGTCTGCGGCAACAGTGTCGTATGGAAGCCATCGGAAAAAACACCTCTGACAGCGTTGGCATCACAGGCCATTCTTGAGCGCGCACTGTCGCGCTTCGGCGACGCCCCGGAAGCTCTGTCGCAGGTAATCGTCGGCGGCCGGGATATCGGAGAGACGTTGGTCGACCATCCCAAGGTTGCGCTGGTTTCTGCAACGGGTTCGACCCGCATGGGCCGTGACGTCGGACCTCGGCTGGCCAAGCGTTTCGCCCGATCGATCCTTGAGCTGGGCGGCAACAACGGTGGCATCGTATGCCCATCTGCTGATCTTGACATGGCACTTCGTGCAATCGCATTTGGCGCAATGGGTACCGCCGGCCAACGCTGTACCACGCTGCGTCGCCTCTTCGTTCATGATAGCGTGTACGACCAGCTGGTGCCACGGTTGAAGAAAGCATATGGCAGCGTTTCGGTAGGGAACCCGCTAGAGAGTTCCGCGTTGGTTGGCCCTCTCGTCGACAAGGCAGCATTTGATGGAATGCAAAAGGCACTGAGCGACGCTCGAGATCATGGCGGTCAGGTCCATGGCGGCGAGCGCGTCGATCTGGGTCTCGCAGATGCCTACTACGTCAAGCCGGCGCTCGTTGAAATGCCAAAGCACGAAGGCCCAGTGCTCGAGGAGACATTCGCGCCAATTCTTTATGTGATCAAGTACACGGATTTCGACGCCGTGCTCGCCGAGCATAATGCAGTCGGCGCCGGCCTGTCGTCGTCGATCTTTACTCTGGACATGCGCGAGGCGGAGCGCTTCGTCTCCGTAGACGGCTCCGACTGCGGTATTGCCAACGTCAACATCGGCACCTCGGGCGCCGAGATCGGGGGGGCATTCGGCGGCGAGAAAGAAACTGGCGGCGGCCGCGAATCCGGCTCCGACGCTTGGCGTGGGTACATGCGCCGTGCAACCAACACCATCAACTATTCGAAGGCGCTGCCACTGGCACAGGGCGTCTCCTTCGACATCGAGTGAGTCGAGCAATGACCGTTAACCCGAAAATTGAGGAGGCTGGGTTCCGCCCAGCCTCGCGCATTGGAGCGGTAGGGGTGTCGAAGATCTTGCAGATCGGCGCGAAGGCAGCGGCGATGAAACGCGAAGGCCTTCCGATTATCATTCTTGGCGCAGGCGAACCCGACTTCGACACACCGGACAACGTCAAAGATGCCGCTAAAGCTGCCATCGATGCAGGCGATACAAAATACACGGCGCTGGATGGCACGCCGGCGTTGAAAAAAGCGGTCGTGGAGAAATTCCGCCGAGAGAATGGAGTTGATTACGAAATCGACGAAGTGACTGTCGCCACCGGCGCAAAGCAGATCCTCTTCAATGCCTTTATGGCTAGCCTCGACCACGGCGACCAGGTCATCATTCCCACCCCCTACTGGACATCGTATTCCGACATCGTCGAAATCTGCGGTGGCGTGTCGGTACTTGTTTCATGCGACGCCGAGGCCGGCTTCCGATTACAAGCCGAGCAGCTCGAGCAAGCGATTACGCCGAAGACCCGCTGGGTTCTTCTTAATTCCCCTTCCAATCCTTCCGGGGCGGCATACGCGTTGCAAGACTATAGGCCACTGCTGGATGTCCTACTTCGGCACCCGCATGTCTGGCTAATGGTCGACGACATGTACGAACACATCGTGTACGACGACTTCAAGTTCGTGACACCAGTTGCGCTGGAGCCCGCATTGAAGCAGCGCACTCTGACGATCAATGGCGTTTCAAAAGCGTATGCCATGACCGGATGGCGCATCGGTTACGCGGGAGGGCCAAAAGCGCTGATAAAGGCAATGGCTGTGATTCAGAGCCAGGCAACGTCCTGCCCGAGCTCCATAAGCCAAGCAGCCGCGTTGGAAGCTCTAAACGGTCCTCAAGAATTGCTAAAAGAACGACGGGAGAGCTTTCAGAAAAGGCGTGATTTTGTCGTAAGCCGACTGAACGAGATCGATGGCCTTAGTTGCCGCACACCCAAAGGCGCCTTCTACACATTTGCGAGTTGCGCGGGTGTTCTCGGCAAGAAGACGCCGAAAGGAAATACGATAAATACGGACGCAGACTTCACCGACTACCTCCTGCAGGAGGCACATGTCGCCGTCGTTCCAGGCTCGGCATTCGGCCTATCCCCGTTCTTCCGGATATCCTATGCAACGTCGGAAGCTGAATTGATGGAAGCGCTAGATCGGATTTCGCGAGCCTGCGCCGAACTGCGGTGATCTTGCTCGATTTCGGCGGCTGGAGTGACCTAGACAAATGATACCTTACCTCCGGCCGCCACTGTCACTTGCAATCGAAACCGGCTTCTTCGAACGCCTCGTTGAAGCCGGTTTTGTTGGAGACATTGAAACCGGCGCAGACTCGCGCACCGTATTCGCGACAGACAACTCGATCTACCAGGTCGAGCCAAGCGCGGTGCTTTTCCCATCGAATACAGATGACCTCAAGATCATAGCGGCGATCCTTTCCGAGGAGCCTTTCCAAGGAATCGTCGTGGCTCCTAGAGGCGGCGGCACAGGCACCAACGGTCAGTCCCTGACCTCGGGGATCGTCGTCGATTGCTCCCGCCATATGAACCGAATTCTGGACATCGATCCGGTCCGTCGTACTGCTCGCGTCGAAGCCGGTGTGGTCAAAGATAAGTTGAACCGCGCGTTGAAAAAACATGGGCTTTTCTTCGCACCCGAGCTTTCGACATCAAATCGAGCGACGATTGGCGGAATGGTTTCGACCGACGCATGCGGCCAAGGTTCATGCCTTTACGGCAAGACCTCAAATCACGTGTTGGGACTGCGCATCGTGTTTGTCGATGGCGTCGACTGGTGGTCGCGGGCGCTGGATCAAACCGCACTCGCAGAACTAACCGCGCGGCAGGATCGGATCGGCGACGTATATCGTGCTGTCGATAGGATCACCCGCGACAAGGCTGAGCGCATTGCGGCGGTCTTTCCCACCCTTAATAGGTACATGACGGGCTACGATCTCGCGCACGTTCGTCGTGAGGACGGGCGCTTTGATCTCAACGCCATACTGTGCGGGTCCGAGGGGACGCTGGCATTCATCGCTGAGGCGGAACTTAACCTCCTGCCACTCCCAAAACATACTTCGCTTATCAACATCCGCTACAGCGATTTCAACGCGGCTCTCGAAGATGCCAGAATGCTGACCGGGTTGAATGTCGCCTCGGTCGAGACAGTCGACGAGAAGGTTCTCGGCCTCGCCAAGAGCGATATTGTATGGCCGGCGATCGCGGAATTCTTCCCCGAAGAGGACAACGCGGCAGCAAACGGAATCAACATCGTCGAATTGCTCGCCGACGACGAAGACGACATGACGAGAAAGATTCGGGACGTCACTGAAGAGCTCGACCACGTCGCCAATCGCGAGCGCCTTGGGTACACCCTTGCTCGCGGCCATGCCAACGTCGAAGCGATATGGACAATGCGAAAGCGAGCCGTTGGCCTCCTTGGCAACGTCGAAGGCCCCATCAGGCCGATAGCCTTCGTTGAGGATACGGCGGTCCCACCCCAAAATCTTGCAGCATACATTCGAGAATTCCGAGCGCTTCTCGACGCCGCTGGCCTGTCTTATGGCATGTTCGGTCATGTGGACGCCGGCGTGCTCCATGTTCGTCCTGCGCTTGACCTGACACGGCCTGACCACGTGCAAATGGTAAGAGAGATCAGCGACGCCGTCGTTGCGCTGACGAGAAAATATGGGGGTGTTCTCTGGGGGGAACACGGCAAAGGCGTTCGCTCGGAATACGTGCCCGAGTTCTTCGGCGACCTTTACCCTTCTCTCCAGGAAATCAAGGGTGTCTTCGACCCCTACAATCGTATGAACCCGGGCAAGATAGCGACACCGTCGCCTTCGCAGCCACTTCTTAAGATCGACGAGGTTCCTTTGAGGGGCAAGATCGATCAAGGGATTGGTAATGACTTGCGTGCTGGATATGACAACGCCGGTTACTGCAACGGGAACGGAGCGTGCTTTGATTTCGATGAATCAAGCCCCATGTGCCCATCATTCAAGGCGACTCGAGATAGGCGTTTTTCCCCGAAGGGTCGAGCAAGCCTTATCCGTGAATGGTTGCGCATGCTTCGGGAGAAGAATGTTGATCCAAGCAGAGAAACCAACCTCACCCGAAAGCGTTTTGCCGCAGTGACGTCGCTCCCTCGGCGAACTTTCAACTCGCTGAATCCTCGCAACAAAAACGATTTTTCTCATCAAGTTCGCAAGGCGATGGACACTTGTTTGGCGTGCAAGGCTTGCGCGGGCCAGTGTCCGGTCAAAGTGAACGTGCCAGCGTTTCGATCGAAATTTCTCGAACTGTACTACGGCCGCTATCTCCGCCCCACGAAAGATTCGCTTGTCGGCGCCATTGAGACCCTGTTGCCGTGGATGGCGCGTGCTAGACCCGTCTACAATCTGGCTGCCGGCACGCGGGTTGGACAAGCGCTGATGCGAATAGTCGGCCTTACCGCACTTCCCACTCTGCCGAGACTATCGCTTGCGAAGGAAGCACGACGTCTTGGAGTGCGGATTGCCGCGTTCGAGAACATCGCTCACCATTCTGACGACGATCGCGATAGAGTTGTGGTGTTCGTTGCCGATCCGTTTACAGCCTATTTCGAACCAGGTGTTGCGCTCGCGGCGATAAGGCTGGCTCGCAAAATGGGGTTGATCCCCTATCTCGCGAGACCGACACGCAACGGCAAGGCCCGTCACGTGCATGGCTATCTAAGGTCCTTCGACGTAGCTGCGACCAAGACCGCTCGATACCTGGAAAGGCTGGCGAATGCCGGTGGAACGCTGGTCGGCTTGGATCCCTCGATGACGCTTGCCTACCGAAGCGAGTATAAGTCCTACTGGAGTACGCCGAATGCAGCTCCTATTCTGCTTCCGCAGGAATGGCTCGCAGCAAACCTCGGTCGTCTCGCTCCGGCGGATGTGATGCGCAGAACGGCCTTCCGCCTTCTGGTCCATTGCACCGAGCGATCCAACATTCCGGCGTCTGCCAACCAATGGAAAAATGTGTTTGATGCACTTGGTGTCGATCTTGAAACCCCGAATGTAGGGTGCTGCGGAATGGCCGGCACGTTTGGACACGAGGTACGAAACCGGCCAATTTCGGAAAAGCTGTACGCCATGAGTTGGGCGGATGCGGTTGCCGATCATGCGGGGCGACAGGCAATGGCAACTGGCTACTCATGCAGATGCCAG
Source organism: Martinezella lusitana (assembly GCF_016901135.1). Taxonomy (GTDB): domain Bacteria; phylum Pseudomonadota; class Alphaproteobacteria; order Rhizobiales; family Rhizobiaceae; genus Rhizobium; species Rhizobium lusitanum_D. The sequence continues at coordinate 49,875 of NZ_JAFEVL010000036.1, forward strand.
ACAAAGCTCATTGATTGCAAAACCATCCCCCACCCGTTGGAAATCATCGAAAGCCTGGCTGCCGCCACCACGAATTGAACTCCACGCCACAGGCTCATTGGGATGATTTTTGAAAGACCGTCGGAATGGATTGGTTGTCGACGGAAATCTGAAGGAGACGGGTAACAGGGGAATTGGTCTTTACGACCGGTAATCCCTGAACAAAGACCGCTTGTTCGCGGGGCACTGGCTCTCCACATCGCGAATGTCCCTATCCCAAGCTTTGAAGCGCCAGCGTAAATGAGAGCCGACTTGCGTCGACGGTCCCAAGCGCAGCGTGCACCAGTCTGTCGCTTGCGGCGGGATGGGCTCCGCGTGGGTTGGGCGTCTGCAAGCATCAACACGCGGTAGCCCGGGACTGTAACTCTGGGAATTCAAAACCGTGCAGGCTGAGGTGCTTTTCCTGATCGGCAATAGGTTCAGTGGCGAGCCATTTCGACCGATTTGCACTCCTCCGAATTCGGCCCTACGCACCGCAAGCTGGCAGCCGAACTCTCAATCGCAATAGGCTGTGACAGCTTGGCTGCGCATGTCTCTTGCCAGAAGAACGCTGATAACCCTGCTCCCGACATCATAACTTCAAGTTATCTTACTTGGTATTTTTTTCCGACTCCCCCCCGATTCGCGTAGTGCTAATGTCTCACGACTAAATAAGGGAACCGAGCCGCCAAGCGGCCACTCAAAACAAGCTCCGCATAGTCATACTTCAGCTCCCGGCAGGACTATGACATCGTGAACATGGGGTCAGATATGGCTTCTGCAACGCCGCCTGTCGTAACGACATTTCCAAAAAGCACCTCAATTAGGGGGTCGATCGGATTGCAAATGAATTCGTCAGCCGACAAGCCGCTCATAGGCCTAAAGGCCATTACCAAGAGCTATGGCACCCATCTGGTTCTCGACAAAATTGACCTTCAGGTGCGATCGGGCGAAGTACTTGCGATTATCGGCCCAAGCGGCTCCGGCAAGAGCACGCTATTGCGTTGCATTAACTATCTTGAAACGCCCACCGCGGGCGTTATCAACATTGGCGACACGACCATTGACGCCACTCGCGCTGTTTCACGAACAGAGCTGTCCAAATTGCGCAGGCGTGTTGGAATGGTCTTCCAGTCCTTCAATCTTTTTCCACATATGTCAGTTCTGAGGAATGTCAGCCTCGCACAGGAGCGCGTGCTCGGCCGAAGCAGGAAAGACGCGGACGAACGCTCGATGCACCTTCTGTCCCGGGTTGGGTTAGCGGACAAGGCGTCGCAGTTTCCCATTCGCTGTTCCGGCGGACAGCAGCAGCGTATTGCTATCGCGCGATCGCTCGCGCTCGATCCCGAAGTCATGTTGTTTGACGAGCCGACTAGCGCTCTCGACCCGGAGCTCGGGCTCGAAGTTCTTGCAGTCATGCGGGAATTGGCAGACAGCGGGATGACGATGATCGTCGTCACACATGAGATGGGTTTCGCGGAGAATGTGTCCGATACCGTCATGATAATGGCCGACGGCAAGATCGTCGAGAAGGGGCCGTCCGCTGACGTTATGCGCAATCCAAAGGAAGAGCGAACTCGGCGCTTCCTGCGTGCGGTGCACGACCGATGAGCGGCGTCGATTTCCTGCCATTCTTTCGCGGACTTGCTTGGACCACGGCGCTTACCGGCGGCTCGTTTCTGATCGGCGCTATCCTCGGCTTGCCGTTGCTGATGGCCAAAACGTCCCGTTTCCTGGCAGTCCGGCTGATCGCAACAATTACCATCCAGATGATCCGGGCCATCCCCCCGATACTGTGGCTGTTCATTATCTTCTTCGGAATCGGGATGGGCTATTTCCCAATCCATCCGTTCGCTGCGTCGCTGGCCGGTCTTGGGCTGATAGCAGCGGCCAACATGGCTGAAATCTATCGAGGTGCCCTGAAGTCGATCCATATCGGCCAATGGGAAGCATGTTCCTCTCTCGATCTTGGTCGATGGTACGCGATGAAGGATGTGATTGCTCCGCAGGCGGTCCGCGTGGCCCTGCCGACAGCGGCGAGCTACCTGATCGGCCTCATGAAGGAGACGGCAGTCGCCTCGACTATCGGCGTCAATGAGCTTGCCTATCAGGGAAATCAGCTTTCACAGCTTACGTACCGCGGCCTGGAAGTCTTTGCCATCGTGGGGATGTTCTATGTCTTGCTAAGCATTCCGGTCGCTTGGCTTTCACGCGTCGCAGACGCACATCTACGCTCGAAGGTGGCGCGATAATGCTTCCAACACTCGAAGAAATCGTCACTTGGCTTCCGGATCTACTCGACGGTCTGATGACCAGCCTGCAAGTGACCGCTCTTGCTCTGCTCATTGGCATCCCTTTTGGCCTCGTGCTCGCGCTCGGTGTTCTTTCTCGAAGCCGGGCATTGAAGACAGCTTCGCTTTTGCTCGTCGAGATCGGACGGGGAGCTCCTGCCTTGGTTCTTTTGCAGTTCATCTACTTCGGTCTGCCGGCGACGGGCATCACCATGGGCTCATTCCTTGCTGCCGTCGCAGCATTGGCATGGAACACCGGCGCCTACACCAGCGAGATCATCCGCGCGAGCCTTCAGTCAGTCGCCCATGGACAGCAGGAGGCAGCGGAGGCGCTCGGTTTGTCGCGCGCAGACGAGCTGCGCTATGTGCTGCTTCCTCAGAGCCTGCGCGTAGCTCTGCCAGCGCTGCTAGGATTTTCCATTTTGATCTTCCAGGGGACGTCCCTGTGCTTCACCATAGCCCTGCCCGAGCTGGTCAGCCGGGCTTACGAGATCGGCTCGAATACGTTCCGATACTTCCCCGCATTGCTTTGTGCAGGGGCTCTATACGCATGCATTTCAATACCTGCCGCGTTGTTCGTTGGCCACGTCGAGAAACGCGTCAATGTCTATGCTGAACGTTAACACCGGAACAAAAGGAACCCCGGCCATGACCATAAAGAAGACCTTTGCGTACCTCCTCCTTTCCGGCATTGCCGGCGTCGCGATCACGGCCCAGAGCGCCTCTGCCCAGGATTGCACCCCGAAGCACACCTTCAAGACAGTTGAGGAAGGCACGCTTACTGTCGCTGTAACGACCTATGCCCCGCATTCGTATCTCGACGACGCTGGCGCGATGAAGGGCATCGACGGCGACATCGCTGCCGAATTCGCGAGGCGCGAATGCCTGAAGGTGAAGGCTGTTGCCGTCGATCCTGCCGCTGCTATCCAATACGTGCTCTCCGGCCAAGCTGACATCACAACGGGTGATTGGTATCGCACTGCAGAGCGTGCAAAGGCCATGAACTTGTCCGCCCCGCTTTACACCGATCAGATGGCAATCTACTCGAAGGAAGCCTTCAAAAACGTATCGGACCTGGAAGGAAAACAGGTTGGAACGGTTCAGGGCTACCTGTGGGTTGCCGACTTGAAGAAGCTCCTCGGATCTTCCCTGAAGCTTTACCCGAACTCCGTCAACATGCAGCAGGACCTGTTCGCCAACCGCATCGCAGTGGCCGTCGACGGCTATTCCACCGGCGTCGTCGCTGAGAAAAAGGGCGCTCTGAAAGACATCAAGGTCGCAGTCGCTGCTGCAGACGACCGCGTAAAGGCTACCAAGGAAGCTGCACAGGCGGCCTTCCCCTACTCGAAGGCTGCCACGGATTTTGGCGTGGCACTGGATGCGAACATCGAGGAAATGCACAAGGACGGTTCGATCGAAAAGATCTTGAAGTCCTATGGGCTCGACGGAACCGCCGCCAACACCGGCGCTGCACGGCTCATCCAGTAGGCCGCGGTCGCCACTTAGATGTTGGGGGGCCGAGGGCCCCCTCGCTCGATAATATGGAGATTTAAACGATGACTGTCTACACGGTCACGCGCCGAACGGCGTCGTGGTATGGAGACCAAATTGGCATTCTGATCTTAGATGCTGCTTACCCGTGCGTGCCAGGCAACGTTGGCAACGCAACCACCTACGACTTCCCGGTTCGCTTCCAGGAAGTTCGGGGAGCGTCGATCGACCGGCTACTGAATCAGCGCGATCCTGCCCTGAAAGAGGTTTTCATCGAGGCCGCCGTCGAGTTGCAGAACCGAGGAGTCAAAGCGATTACCGGCGCTTGTGGCTTCATGGCGTACTTCCAGAAGGAGGTCGCAGACGCTGTCGAGATACCAGTCTTCCTGTCCAGCCTGATGCAGATCCCGTTCATGCACGCGATCTCCGGCGGCACCGTTGGCGTGATCACCGCCAATGCATCGCGGCTCACGCCCCGCCATTTTGAATCCTCCAACATTTCATCGATCATTCCGCTGGCTGTTGCCGGGATGGAGGATCAGAAGGAATTCAGAGAAGCCATCCTCGAAGAAAAGGGCACGTTGGATTCTGATGCGATCGAACGTGAAGTCACCGAGGTCGCACGGCGCCTTGTCGCCGACAACCCTGAAGTTCGTTCGATCCTGTTGGAATGCAGCGACCTCCCGCCCTACGCACATGCGGTCCAAAAGGCGACTGGGCGCCCGGTCTTCGATTTTGTGACAATGATCAACTACGTCGCCCAAACAGTCGCAAGACGCCCTTACGTAGGGTCGATGTAGGCAACGTAGGAGGCCACTTTGTCGATGGATCAATACTATCACCTTGGGCGATCGGGACTTCGAGTGAGCCGCCTCGCCCTTGGTACCATGACCTTCGGCAAGGGAGGCATACGTGGCATTGGAGGGTCTTGGGGAACTGACGAGAAGACTGCTCGCTCAATCTTCGATCGCTACGTGGACCTCGGCGGAAACTTTATCGATACGGCCGACTCCTATGGGGCTGGAGTGAGCGAGACCCAGGTCGGTTCCTTCGTCTCAGAAAAGGGCCTGCGCGACAGCGTCGTGATTGCCACCAAGTTTTCGAACAACCTTGTTCCCGGAAATCCCAACGCCGGGGGCAACGGCCGCAAGAACATCATGCGCGCCATCGATGCATCGCTGAAACGCTTGCGAACCGATTATGTCGATCTCTATCTGTTGCACACCTGGGATATGATGACGCCGGTCGAAGAGGTTGTCCGCACGCTCGATGATCTGGTGCGAGACGGAAAGATTCGCTACGGTGGCCTTTCGGACGTGCCCGCCTGGTACGCGTCCCGTGCGATCAGCTACGCTGAAGCCCATGCACTTAGCCGACCAATCTGCGTCCAACTCCCTTACTCCCTCGTCGAACGTCATATAGAACACGAGTTCGTTCCGATGGCCCGCGAGCTTGATCTGGGCGTGACTGCCTGGAGCCCACTCGCGATGGGCTTGCTGACCGGAAAATACCGTGCGGGCGGCACGGGCAGGCTGTCGCACGGCGGCTCTGCAGACGGGATGGGAATTTTGACCGAGCGCAACCTCAGAATTGTCGAAGAGTTGGAGAAGGTTTCGGTCGAAGTGGGAAAAAACATGTCCCAAGTCGCTTTGAACTGGTGCCTGAACCGCCCAGGCATTGCGGCAGCCATTATCGGATCGAGCAGTGCGGAACAGCTTGACGACAATCTCGGTGCGCTAGATTTCGACATGCCGGTCGAATTGTTAGATCGCCTGGAACAGGCCAGCGCAATTCCATGCCCGTTGCCTTATTCCTTGTTTTCAGCAAACTACCAGGCCGGGATTCTCAACACCGGCACTTCCGTCGGGAGCAAGCCGAAGGGCTACCGCGGCGAGGTATACTTTCCAAAAGTCGATGACTATCAATTCAGGGCGTAAGCTCAGTCCACGTTCCTGTTGAATTGGATCGCGGCGTCTGCGTTCTGTTCCAGCAGCCAATCCCTGAAGAGCATAGCGCCAGGCTTCGCGATTCGTTGCGAGGGCATGACAACATATATGGATTCACCGGAACAATAGACTGCCGACAGGGGATGGACGAGCCGTCCGGCACGAATGTGCTCCTGGATCAGATGTTTCCAGCCAAGCGCTATCCCCTGCCCTAGCACCGCTGCTTCGGTTGACGCCAACGCGTCTGTAAAGATCGCATCGGGACTTAGACGAGTGACAGGGACGGAATGATGCAGCAGCCACTCTTTCCAGCCCAATCTCGTCCTGTGACGCTCTTCAAAATGCAGCAATCGATGGTTCAGGAATTCCGCCGGAGTTGAGATTGGTCCATGCTCCCGCAGATATTCTGGGGCACACACCGGAATCACCTCTTCTGTCACGAAGTGCCAAGCATGAACGCCTGGCCATTGGCCGTTTCCAAGTCGAGCGGATATATCGATGTCCTCAATGTTCAAATCTTGATCATCCCTGCTGCTTTCCGCGATCCTTAGAGAGACGTCTGGATGCTTCGCCTTGAAGTCTTTTAGACGGGGCAGAAGCCATAACTGAACAAATGACGCTGAAAATGACACCCGAACCGTGTCGTTGGAATGCCGCGTTCTAAGAGACGTCAGAACCATATGCAAATGGTCGAATGACTGCTGAATTTCCTTATAGAACCGGAGGCCCTCCGCCGTCAGCTCGAGTTTAGTGTGCTCGCGACGAAAGAGCTGCAAGCCGGTGGCTTCTTCGAGCAGCTTTATAGTCTTGCTGACAGCGGGTTGGCTGACGTTGAGTTCTTCGGCTGCTGCGGTGAAACTGCCACGACGAGCAGCCGCCTCGAAGACGAACATATAATTGGCGGATGGAACAAGAGATCGTAACCTGTGCATAAACTGAAGTTATGCCGAACTGGAATTTTTTGCAACGTCACAAGTGCGCTTTGCCTCAGTAGTCTGCCCCTACAACACTGTAAGGAATCTACTCATGCAAACTCATGCTCGTGCCGTCGTCATCGGTGGTGGTTGCGTCGGTGCCGCCATCCTTTATGGCTTGACTAAGAGGGGCTGGACCGACGTCGCCCTTTTGGAGCGAACCCAGCTTACGGCTGGTTCGACCTGGCACGCCGCCGGCCTAATCCCATCCTATGCGCGCAGCATCAACATCGGTCGAATGGTCGCGAAGACGATCGAGATCTACGAGGGTCTTGAAGCTGAGACGGGTCAGCACGTTGGTTGGCATAAGTGTGGTCAGCTTCGAATTGCGAACACACGAGACCGCCTCGACGAGTACAAGAGCTACATGAGCGTCGCTGCCGTCCAGGGTATCCACGCCGAACTTATCACCCCCCAAGAGGCTCGCGAGCTCTGGCCCCTGTTGGAAAACAACAAGGACATGCTCGCCGCCCTATATCATCCTGACGACGGTCACATCGCACCGGCCGATGTAACGCAGGCAATGGCAAAAGGCGCGCGTGACCGAGGCGCAAAAATCTACCTGAACACCGAAGTGAAAAGCTTCGAGCGGATGCCAAGCGGCGAGTGGAAAATCACTACCAACAACGGCGAAATCATATGCGAACACATCATCTCCGCTACCGGAAACTATGCGCGCCAGACCGGAGCGATGCTCGGACTGGAAATTCCGGCGATTCCGATCCTCCATCAGTATTGGATCACCGACGCGGTACCGGAAATCGTTGAGCGCAAGCGCCAGGGTCTGCCGGAAATGCCGATCCTGCGCGACGAGGGCTTTGAAGGATATCTTCGCGAGGAAGGCGACGGCCTGATGTTCGGTCCTTATGAGAAGACAGAACACCTGAAGCTGTTCGCTGAGAACGGTGTCCCTGACTGGTTCGGCGCCGATCTCGTGGAAGAAGACTTCGATGCGGTCGCATGGAATTGGGAGACCGCCATGGAGATGGTCCCCGCCCTTGGACGCGTTGGTATCAAGGCAAACGTCCGTGGCCCGTTCCAGATGACAGCAGATGAACTGCCGCTTGTTGGACCGGCATGGGGTCTCGAGAACGTTTGGCTGGCCGAAGGCGTTCCAGGCGGCATCCTGTGGGGCGGCGCGATTGGCTACTATCTCTCGGAACGCATCGTTGAAGGCGCGAACAGCCTCGATACGTCTGAGCTCGATCCTCGTCGTTTTGGCGATTACGCGAACAAGGAATGGACAAAGCGGAAGGTCCTTGAAAGCTGGGGCACGCATGCGGAGCTTCATTTCCCTGGGCAAGACATGCCGGCGGCACGTCCGCAGAAGACGGCTCCTTCTTACGATACCTTGTCCAGCCGCGGTGCTGTCTGGGGTGTCTTGGATGGCTGGGAGATACCGAACTGGTTTGCTCCGGAAGGCGTCGAGGCAAAGGACCAGTATAGCTGGCGCTGGACACAAAAGGGCAACTACGTCGCCGAGGAAGTCAAAGCGGTCCGCACCGCGGTCGGCCTTGTGGAAATGACTCCGATGACGAAGTTCGAGGTCTCTGGTCCGGGTGCCGAAGCATGGCTCGATGGCATCCTTGCCAATCGCCTGCCAAAGAAAGGCAAGGTAAACCTAAGTCACCACCTCACCAAGACTGGCGGCGTCCAAGCTGAATACGTCGTGGCTCGTCTCGAAGACGGCAGCTTCTACATGATCTCCACGCCGAGAGCTGAACGCTGGAACTTTGACGACCTCTCAAAGCTCCTACCCAAGGACGGTACCGTCCAACTGCGCAACGTCAGCAACGATCGCGGCTGCTTCACCGTTGTGGGTCCGAAGGCGCGCGACGTGTTGCAAAGCCTCACGGAAATGGACCTTTCAAACGAGGCATTCCCTTGGTTCAGCGTGAAGTCCGGCACCGTAGGCCTCGCAACGGATGTGAGAATGCTCCGCGTCAACTACGAAGGCGAACTGGGATGGGAGCTTTATCATCCCCTTCCGTACCAAAGGCATTTGTTGGAGGCGATCCTTGCAGCCGGCGAACCGCACGGGTTGCGTTTGATCGGCTATCACGCTCTGGAGCCGTTGCGCTTGGAGAAGTCCTATCGCGCGATGTACCGCGACATGAACCCGGAACTGACGGCATGGGAAAGCAGTCTCGACCGCTTCATCCGTTTGGACAAGGGCGATTTCATTGGAAAGGAGGCGCTTGTTCGTCAGAAGGAGGCCGGGATCAAGAACCGCTCCGTGACTATCGCGATCGACACTGATGGCGCGAGCGCGCTGATCTACGAAGGCGTCTATCACGAGGGGAAGCTTGTGGGGCGCATAACGTCTGGAACATACGCGTACACCCTTGGGCATGACGTGGCATTCGCGCTGCTGCCTGTCGAACTTGGAACAGCCGGAACCGAGCTTGAAGTTCAGATCCTTGGGGAAGTCAAAAAGGCCAAGGTCATCGCAGAGTCCCCGTACGATCCAGAAGCCCTTCGCGGTCGCATGTAATCGCCAACGCCAATCCTGAAGGAAATAGACAATGAGGATACTAGTCCCCGTAAAGCGGGTAGTGGATTACAACGTCAAGATTCGTGTCAAGGCGGACGGGACGGGCGTTGATTTGGCCAACGTCAAAATGGCGATGAATCCTTTCGATGAAATCTCCGTCGAGGAGGCGCTTCGCCTGAAGGAAGCTGGCAAGGCTGAAGAAGTCGTCGTCGTCTCGATCGGGCCGGCCAAGGCTGAAGAGACGTTGCGTACCGCGCTCGCGATGGGTGCCGACCGCGCGGTTCTCATCGAGACCGATGAAGCCGTAGAGCCGCTCGCCGTCGCCAAGATACTTAAAGCCGTCGCCGATACGGAAAAGCCCGGCTTGATCATTGTCGGTAAGCAGGCGATCGACGATGATAGTAACCAGACCGGTCAGATGCTGGCCGCCCTACTCGGTTCCGCCCAGGCGACTTTCGCTTCGAAGATCGAAATCGACAGCGACAGCGCGACTGTAATCCGCGAAGTCGATGGCGGCCTGCAGACCATCAAGGTCAAGCTGCCGGCGGTGGTGACTACGGACCTGCGTCTCAACGAGCCACGCTACGCGTCGCTGCCAAACATCATGAAGGCGAAGAAGAAGCCACTGGACAAGAAGACACCTGCCGACTTCGGCGTCTCCACCGATCCCCGGCTCACGGTTTTGAAGACTGAAGAGCCGCCCGGGCGCAAGGCCGGTATCAAGGTCAAGTCCGTCGCCGAGCTCGTGGAAAAGCTCAAGGCCGAAACCGGCGTCCTATAGTTTGAGAAAGGAACTCCACCTATGGCCATTCTTCTCCTGGCTGATCACGATAACGCAACCCTTTCCGACCAGACTTCCAAAGCTCTGACGGCCGCTGGCAAGATCGGGGGCGAGGTACACGTCCTAATCGCTGGCAAAGACGCGAAAGCGGCGGCGGACCAAGCGGCGAAGCTCTCCGGCGTATCCAAGGTTCTGCTCGCCGAAAGCGATGAGTTGGCCAACGATCTGGCCGAGCCGCTGAGCGATCTGATTGTATCACTGGCGGGCAGCTACGACACGATTATCGCTGCGGCGACCTCGACCGGCAAGAACGTCCTGCCGCGGGTTGCAGCCCTGCTCGACGTCGCCCAGGTGTCCGAAATCATCGAAGTCGTGTCGGCAGACACCTTCAAGCGCCCGATCTATGCCGGCAACGCCATCCAGACAGTCCGTTCGACCGATGCGAAGAAGGTCATCACTGTACGAACCGCATCGTTCGCCTCGGCTGCAGAAGGCGGTACGGCGTCGGTTGAGACCGTACAGACCCCTTCCAATCCGATGCTTTCGACCTTCGTCAGAGACGCTCTGTCGACATCGGATCGTCCGGAGCTTACCTCTGCCAAGATCATCATCTCGGGCGGTCGCGCACTTGGCTCGTCGGAGAAGTTCCGGGAAGTCATCCTTCCGGTCGCCGACAAGCTCGGTGCTGCCGTCGGTGCATCGCGCGCCGCCGTGGATGCCGGCTACGCGCCGAACGACTGGCAGGTCGGCCAGACCGGCAAGGTCGTTGCCCCGCAACTCTACATTGCCTGCGGTATTTCTGGCGCTATCCAGCATCTCGCTGGCATGAAAGACTCGAAAATTATCGTTGCCATTAACAAGGATGACGAGGCGCCGATTTTCCAAGTCGCGGACTACGGCCTTGTTGCCGATCTTTTCGAGGCTCTGCCGGAACTGGAGAAGGCCATATAGGCCTTCTGCAAAAGTCCCACATCCAAGGATTCAAAATGCAACACGTTGTTTTAACGGTAACGTGCCCGTCGACCCGTGGCATCGTCGCAGCCATTTCCGGTTATCTGGCAAACGAGGGCTGCAATATTGTCGACAGCTCGCAATTCGACGATCTTGATACCGGTCGGTTCTTTATGCGCATCGGGTTCCTGACGGAAAGCGCGACCTCGATCGCCACACTGCGCGAAGGCTTCAAGGACATCGAAACTCGGTTTGAAATGCAGGCGAGTTTCCATGACGCTTCCCATCGCATGAAGGTGATGCTCATGGTGTCTCGTTTTGGCCATTGCCTAAACGACCTGCTTTATCGGTGGAAGATCGGCGCCCTGCCGATCGACATCGTCGGCGTCGTTTCTAACCATTTCGACTACCAGAAAGTCGTCGTCAATCACGACATCCCTTTCCACCACATTCCGGTGACCAAGGAAAACAAGCCGCAAGCCGAAGCTCGCATCATGGACTTGGTGAAAAGTACCGGTACGGAACTCATTGTGCTTGCGCGTTACATGCAGATCTTGTCGGATCAGATGTGCACGGAAATGTCGGGCAAGATCATCAACATCCATCATTCCTTCCTGCCATCATTCAAGGGCGCGAATCCCTACAAGCAGGCCTATGGTCGTGGCGTGAAACTGATTGGCGCCACCGCGCACTACGTCACAGCGGATCTCGACGAGGGCCCGATCCTTGAACAGGACACCGTGAGGATCACCCACGCACAGAGCCCGGACGACTACGTGTCGCTCGGACGCGACGTCGAGAGTCAGGTTCTTGCACGTGCAATACACGGCCATATCCACCATCGGACGTTCATCAATGGCAATCGAACGGTGGTATTCCCCGCCAGCCCCGGCTCATACGCTTCTGAAAGAATGGGCTGAAATGCCAACGATCATCGACGGAAAAAAGACGGCGGCCTCGGTAGTCGAGGCTGTCAAGCAGGCTGCCTTCGACATCGAGAGCCGTACATCAGTTAAGCCCGGCCTGGCCGTGATCATTGTTGGTGACGACCCGGCAAGTCATACTTACGTCGCAGCCAAAAGCCGCATGGCGAAGGATTGCGGCTTCAACTCTGTGCAGTACACTCTGTCAGAGGACACTTCCCAGGACGAAATTCTCCGTCTCGTCAGCCAGCTCAATGCCGCGCCGGAAATCCACGGGATCCTCGTCCAGCTTCCTCTCCCGCGTCATCTTGATTCGGAGCTTGTCGTCCAATCTATCCTGCCAACGAAGGATGTGGACGGTCTCAACGTCACAAATGCTGGAAAATTGGCGACCGGAGATCTTTCAACGGGACTCGTTTCGTGCACGCCAGCAGGCGCGATGTTGCTTGTTCGGCAGATCCACGGCGGAGATCTCTCCGGTCTGACGGCAGTCGTCATCGGACGTTCGAACCTATTCGGTAAGCCCATGGTACAGCTCCTGTTGAACGCAAACGCGACGGTCACGATCGCTCATTCGCGGACCAAGGATCTGGCCTCCCATGCCAAAAGCGCGGATATTCTGGTCGTGGCAGTCGGCCGCGCGGAGATGGTTCGAGCAGCCTGGGTGAAGCCCGGCGCCACGATTATCGACGTTGGCATTAATCGGACAAACTCGAACGAGCGTCCCAGACTTGTGGGCGATGTCGCGTTCGGAGAATGCGCAGAGGTTGCGGGTGCGATCACCCCGGTTCCAGGTGGTGTCGGCCCGATGACCATCGCGATGCTGATGGCGAATACTGTTATTGCGGCCAGCCGCACGTTGAACCTCGAAAGCTCGCCGGCCCTTCGCGACGTAGGAGTACAGGTCCGATGACTGATGCGCGCGAGAGCACGGAATTCGACGTGGTGATCGTCGGCGGCGGTCCTGCCGGTCTTTCGGCGGCGATCAGGCTGAAGCAGGTCAATGCGGATCTTTCGGTCGTCGTGCTGGAAAAAGGCGCCGAAGTCGGCGCGCATATCCTGTCGGGCGCCGTCGTCGATCCGATCGGTATCGATGCCCTGCTGCCCGGCTGGCGCGAAGAAAGCGATCACCCCTTCAAGACCGAGGTGACGGACGACCACTTCCTGCTGCTCGGACCGGCCAGCTCAATCCGTCTTCCTAACTTCGCCATGCCGCCGCTGATGAACAACCACGGCAACTACATCGTCTCGCTCGGCAACGTCTGTCGCTGGCTGGCGGGCCACGCAGAAGCGCTTGGTGTCGAAATCTATCCAGGCTTTGCGGCGACCGAAGTGCTCTACAACAGCGAGGGCGCTGTCATCGGCGTCGCCACAGGCGACATGGGCATCGAGAAGAATGGCGAACCCGGCCCGAACTATACCCGCGGCATGGAACTGCTTGGCAAGTACGTTTTGATCGGCGAAGGCGTGCGCGGCTCACTCGCCAAGCAGTTGATTGCCAAGTTCGATCTTTCCAGGGATCGCGAGCCGCAGAAGTTCGGCATCGGCATTAAGGAACTCTGGCAGGTGAAGCCGGAGAACCACCGCCAAGGTCTCGTGCAGCACTCCTTCGGCTGGCCGCTCGGCATGAAGACCGGTGGCGGCTCGTTCCTCTATCATCTCGCAGACAATCTCGTCGCCGTCGGCTTCGTCGTTCACTTGAACTACAAGAACCCCTATCTCTATCCCTTCGAGGAATTTCAGCGCTTCAAGACGCATCCGGCGATCCGCAGTACTTTCGAAGGCGGCAAGCGGCTTTCCTATGGCGCCCGCGCGATCACCGAGGGCGGCTACCAGTCGGTGCCGAAGCTGACCTTCCCCGGCGGCGCTCTGATTGGCTGTTCCGCCGGTCTGGTCAACGTGCCGCGCATCAAGGGCAGCCACAACGCCGTGCTCTCCGGCATGCTGGCGGCCGACCGCATTGCCACTGCCATCGAAGCCGGCCGTGCCAATGACGAAGTGGTCGAGATCGAAAACGACTGGCGTTCAAGCGATATCGGCAAGGACCTGAAGCGGGTGCGCAACGTCAAGCCGCTGTGGTCGAAGTTCGGCACGGCGATCGGCGTTGGTCTCGGCGGTCTCGACATGTGGACCAACCAGATTTTCGGCTTCTCTTTCTTCGGCACGCTGAAGCAGGGCAAGACCGATGCCGCCTCGCTGGAGCCGGCATCGATGCACAAAAAGATCGATTATCCGAAGCCGGATGGCGTCCTCACCTTTGACCGCCTCTCCTCCGTCTTCCTCTCCAACACCAACCACGAGGAAGACCAGCCGGTCCACCTCAAGGTCAAGGACATGGACCTGCAGAAGCGCTCGGAACACGATGTCTTTGCGGGCCCCTCGACGCGCTACTGTCCGGCCGGGGTCTATGAATGGGTGGAGAAGGACGGCGAAGAAGTGTTCGTCATCAACGCTCAGAACTGCGTGCACTGCAAGACTTGCGACATCAAGGACCCGAACCAGAACATCACGTGGGTACCGCCGCAAGGCGGCGAAGGGCCGGTCTATCCCAATATGTGAGCAACTTGGCGAGACGCAAAACCTGTGACGATCTGGAGTGAGGCGGTCAAACACAGACAAGAAGCAATTTGCTTTTTACGTCTTGGATGAGTTCTCGTTGCAGGCTCTTTCTGCGGCGCTGACAGTGCTTAGGCGAGCGCAGACCTGCCCACTTGAGGCAAGGTCATAGGCACCTGGACAAACCGCACGCGGAAATTTGTCTTTTTCGCCGGCCTCATGATCGCGAGACCGCGTGTCCACAACATCACAGATTGGCGATCGCAACCCGATCGAGACAAGCGGGCCTTCACTGAAGTGCTACGAGACAAATGCTCCAAGGCTGTGGCCTCGCTGCGAAGGCCGGGATGTCCTTTTTCAATGACATCAGCTTTCACCATAAGCCGCCTAACTCTTTATCGAGGTATGGACGCGTCTGACCGAAAGCCATACCACGAGGAGAATAATCGGCACAGCGATCGGAATGACGGCCTTCGTCCAGTGGGCGGCGGGAGTCAGGATTGCTACGCCTTCCAGCATGTATTTCAGTATGCTCAGCGCATAGTAGCCGATAGCAAAAACTGACAGACCCTCGACAGCCTGCTGCAGTCGCGTCTGTATCGCAAGTCGGCGTTCCATGGATTGAAGAAGAGAGGCGTTTTGTTGTTCGAGTTCGACTTGCACTGAAGTCCGCAGGAGCTCGGTCGTCCGTGCAACGTGAACTGCCGTATTTTCAACGCGTCGATCCGCTTGCTCACACGAACGTACGGCAGGTCCAAATCTTCGGTCTATGAAGACGCCGACGCGTTGGTGTCCTTCGATCCGCTCCTCGCGAAGTTCTTGAACTCGACGAAAGACGAGATCCGCGTAGGCCGCAGTCGCACTGAACCTTTCGCGCGTCTTGATCGAGAGATCCTGCATCTCCGCGGAGCATTTAGCGATTTCCGCAAGCACTGCCTGCTGGCTCGAAGAGGGATCGCGCAGCGAGGCAATCGCCGATTGGAGTTCACGCTCTATCTCCACGCACTTTCTGAATGCAGCTTTCGATAAAGGAAGGGCTAAAAGCGCCATCATCCTATAGTCCTCTATCTCAAGGAGACGACGAACCATACGTCCAGTTCGATAGGAATTTAGGTGCCGGTTAAGCAGAACGATCCTCGTGGCGTGGTCCTTCCCCAAACGAAAGGTCGACCATACCTCGGCATCTCTTCCCCCAACTGCAGAAGCAACGAGATCGCTGCCCGCCTCGAGGAGGTCCGCCGCCCGGTAATCGCCGACCGGAACTACCAAGACTTCAACATTGCAAATCCGCTGACCAGGCATCGCTTCGAGTAGTTCCTGCCAAGCAGCGTCCGACACAGGAAGCGAGGCAATGTCTCCGCTCCATGCTACGACCTGGGTGACAGAGACGAATTCGGTATGGACTTCCCATTTGATCTGGCCGCCAGCAACCTGGACAATGCCGCTGTTTCCTTCCCGTGTTTGTTGCCCCTTCAGAGCCAAAAGATTTGCGGGAACGATGTCCATCACGCCCGCAAAATAGAATGCATGATGCCGCACGACCGCAGGCCCATCGAAGTACAGCGATGGGCGCGAATGGAACTCGTCGTGCAATTGTCGTCGCATCGGATGGTCGGTCGGCATCGTAGGTTTTCCAAATCTCAGTGAGGTTCATGGGAACAAACCGCGGGTCGCCTTGGCGCGCATGACAGTCTCGACGCCGATCGCCAGTGCCGCATTGCGATGCGAGATGTTGTCTCGCTTAGCCCGTCCGAGAACCTGATCGTAGGAGCGCTGCAATGCTTGGTACAGGCGATCCATGACCTCCCTTTCGCTCCAGAAGAACTGCTGGAGTCCTTGAACCCACTCGAAGTAGGAAACAATGACCCCGCCGGCATTGCAAAGAATGTCAGGGATTACGAATATTTCGTCGCGCCGCTGATCAAGGATCTCGTCGGCTTCCGGCGTTGTCGGGCCGTTAGCGCCTTCAGCAAGAATCCTGCACTGAAGCTTGCTGACGTTTTCAGAACCGATCACGCGTTCCGTCGCGGCCGGGACGAGCACGTCACATTTTTGAAGCAAAAGGTCTGCGGGGTCGATCGTCATTTCGTTCGAGAAGCCGCGCAATACCCGCCGCTCTCGAACGTGGCGCTCCAAGGCACCAACATCCAAGCCCTTTGGATCGTAGAATGCGGCAGTATGATCGCTGACGCCAATAATGCGAACGCCTTGGCTCGCGAGCGTCAATGCCGCGATAGAGCCGACGTTGCCATATCCTTGGATGATTGCCGTAGCGCCAGAATGCGAAAGGTTGATCTTCTTCATCGCCTGGCCGACCAAGTATGCGACGCCGCGTCCTGTCGCCTCACGACGACCAAGCGTGCCTCCTGTCTCGACGGGCTTTCCGGTGACGATCTCGCTGACGGTCTTCCCCTGATACATAGAATACGTATCCATGAACCATGCCATAACCTGTTCGTTGGTTCCCATGTCGGGCGCCATTACGTCGATATGCGGACCGACAAACGGGATCATCTCTTGCATGTATCGTCGCGAAAGGGCTTCCATCTCTCGTGGCGACAAAGTGTGCGGATCGACGGTGACTCCACCTTTTGCCCCGCCGTAAGGCAGGCCCGCAAGCGCGCACTTCCAACTCATCCACACCGCCAGCGCAGCAACCTCCCCCACGTCGACATTCGCCGCGAAGCGCGTGCCCCCCTTCGTGGGGCCTAAGGTAAGATGATGCTGTACTCTGTATCCTTGAAATACTGCGGTCGATCCGTCGTCACGATGGATAGGGCAAGATACGACGACGGCTCGCTTTGGAAGGAAAATGCGTTGTCGTTCGTCGGTCGGAATATCTAAGTGGTTGGCCACGGCTTCGAACTGCCGAAATGCCATATCAAACACCTCGCCACCGTAGGCGGACGAACTCTGCATAAAAACTCTCCTGGTTCCCGAGTGCACAGGCGCTGTCGCGGATGAGGTGGTCGGGCTCTGCCACGGGGCAGATCGAGATCACCTCCATGCCACTTCATTCCCTCCGCGCATGACGCGAATGAAATATCCGTCACCCCGGTCGCCAACTCAATCAATTGATGGGCAAGACATCATTCCACGGCAGAATGGTTGACTTCAGCGATCCGCGGCTGTCCGCGAGAGGATCCATCGCTTGAAAGCCAACAGAGGAGGATGGGAGGAACGATCTGAAGGCCATACGAGGTGGTAGGCCTCAGCGCTCCTCATTTGGGCATCGACCGCATGCACCAGCTTGCCTTGTGCCAGCTCCTCCTCGATCAGGAATTTTGGGAGTAAGGCCACTCCAACACCGGCGATCGCCGCCTGTGCAGCCGTGGCAAACTGATCGAAAAGCATACCATGAACTGATTCGGGCAGGATGCCGTACATGACCATCCATCGTTCCCATGCGTCGGGACGGCTCGCGAGGTGGAGCAAAGGCGCCCTACGCACATCCGACGGCTCAACGAACTTGTAGGCTTCTTTCACTCCAGGGCTGCATGCCGGCGTCACAATTTCTTGCCGGAGCAACGCAAACTCTCCACCTGGCCACTCTGGTCGTCCAAAGTGGATTGCAGCGTCCAGCGGTTCGAGCCGAAAATCGAATTCAGTGATCTTGGTCATCAAGTTGACCGTTATCCCGGGATTTCCGCTGAGAAAATCGGGTAGCCTTGGCGCTAGCCACCGGGCTCCAAAGGTCGGCAAGATTGCAAGGTTCAGCGTTCCGCCGTAGGGGTTGGCACGAAGATTTAGAGAGGCGCTACTAATCTTGCGTAGCGCGTCCCTGACCTCTCGAGCGTAACCTTGGCCGCCGATCGTAAGCTTGATCGTTTGCCTCTCGCGATGGAACAGCTCTACGCCAAGTTGTTCCTCCAAAGCACGGATTTGCCGCGACACGGCGCTCTGCGTCAGGTTTAGCTCCTTCGCGGCTGCAGTCACGCTTCCTGTACGAGCCGCGGTTTCAAATGCGGCAAGCAAAGGAAGCGAAGGGAGGAAACGACGGGGAACCTGCAAAGTTGCCTCCTTAGAAGCGCGACTCCGCGAAGTGAGCGACCTGTGCACCGAGCTCGTAATAGGCTTCCTTAACTGCCCGGAACGGTGTCGGTGCTGCGACGGTCACGGGAAGCGGGAGAGCCTGTTCGGCCAGGTTTCCCGACACGAAGTTCGCCAATACCTTACCAAACGTTGTTCCGGGAGCGATACCGCGCCCATTGTAGCCGCTGAAACCGACCACATTTTCATCGAACTTGTGAAAGCGTGGGACAGCGTCCGTAGTCATACCGATCTTTCCGTACCAAGCGGCCTCGAACTCGACGTCGCCGAGCTGAGGAAACACTCGCTTCAAGGAGCGCCTCGCCCAAGCTTGATGGACCGAATGCCCGGTATTGCGCAGAGCTCCAACGCTGCCAAAAACCAAACGACCTCGCTGATCCATACGGAACGACGATAGAATTTGCTTGGTATCCCAGCAGCCTTCCCTGTTGGGAAGCACCGATTTTCTAAGGTTGTCGGTAAGTGGCTTGGTCGCGAAATTGAAATACGGGAGATGAACCTGTTCGTCGCGGACGACTTTCCAAGGGCCGAAGGAATATGCGTCTGTTGAAACCACGACCCATTTCGCGGAAACGGATCCTGACTTAGTCTTGACCAGCCAGTTCGACTTTTCTTTCACAGCAGCGACCACAGGGCTGCTGGTGAAAATTCGAACGCCAAGACTTGTTGCAACCTTTGCCAGGCCCCGCACATATGCCAAAGGCTGAAGGGTGCCTGCGCGGGGATCGAAAAGCGCGCCAGTATATGCGGTCGATCCGGTTCGACGGCTCGTTTCCTTGGCATCCAAGAGCTCCAAAGGCGCTCCCCGCGCTACCCACTGCTTGTGGCGGTGCCTGATCTCGGCAACACCTTCTTTTCCGACCGCAAGATGAAGCGTGCCGTTCCTCTCGAGTTCGCATGAGATCCCGTGGTGCTCGATCATCTCGCGGACAACGAGCGGTGCATCCGATAGGAGCTTAAGGCATCTCTCCCCGTAGTCGGCCCCAAGCACGCCAGGGATGTCGTCAGGCATAACCCACATGCCGCCATTGATGAGACCAACGTTACGGCCCGATCCCCCAAAGCCGATTTCGACAGCCTCCAGAACAACGGAGGTCATTCCGAGTTGGGCAAGGTGGAGCGCAGTAGATAATCCCGTAAATCCTGCGCCGACGATCACCACGTCCGCGGCAATCGCATCGGTTAGTTCGGCAGTTGGCGGCGGCGGCGGCGCAGTTTTTTCCCATAGTCCGTGGGATCGCGGGTCATTAAGCATTGTCACAATCCCTTGAGCACAGGTAGGTCCTAGCCAAGGAACCTATCTCATACGCTCTGCGGCAGAAAATAATGATTCCGAACAAACTTATTACCATTCGGAATGACCTCCAGTCCGTCGCCACGATATCTCTCGCAGGCAGCGACAACCCATCGCTTGAAGCGCGTGACATGAGACGCTTCCGGTCGACCTTTTCGTATGACAACATAATGCGCGCCGCTACTCGGCATTTCCTCAATCGACATGGGTACCAGCGCACCTATTTGCAAATGCTTCTCGATTATCGCCTTCCAGCCAAGGAGAACACCCTGTCCTTCAACCGCGGCGGTGACAGCATCCATGTAGTAGCTGCAATGGGTATCGACTGCGACATCGATCTGCTCCCCGAACGCGTAGTTTGCCCAATCAGACCAGCCTTGCCAGGAATTCGCGCCCTAATGTCATCTGTGACGAGATGGCGATCGTAGTAATGAGGACTTTGCAAATGGGCCTCTGCGATCCAGATAACTTGGACTGCACACAGAAACGAGGGTATCAAGGAATAGAAACGTAGCGTCACCATCGGGCCATGTTCCGTGTCCGAATCCGAAGACGGCATCGAAGCTTGAACGGCGGATATCTACGTCAGCATCTTGGGAATCAATGCGGATGCTTATTCCTGGATTGTCGCCCGAAACTGCGACAACCTGGGTGGCAACCAAAGAGTTGAGAATGCGACGTAAGCGCATCCGCCCAATTCGTGCTAACGGCGATCCGATCTCGCAGCTATTCGGCACCCACGAGGACGTCGCCACGGCTGAATAGGTTATTGCTGGCGACGGGCACCGACTCCCTTTTGAAATGACCATCCGACGGTCTTTCACACGACTGCCGAAAAGCGCTTCTTTTTCGAAACGGCCATTACATTTTGCGTGCAACCGACCAATGGGACCGCTGCGCTTTCAAGATCTTTGATCTCATGAAATTTGCACAGATGCTTGAGGAAAAAGTATCTCGCAACATGGTTTCGCTGTGATTACGTGACTGTTTAAGTCTGCGCTTTTTAAACAACAGCGCTGGACAGAAAACGTTCGGAAACTGCTCTGTCGATAAGAAATTTACGGTCTAGGTGAACTAATTTCGCTCTCGCTTCATCGGTCAGTCAAAAACGTCGAAAGGTCACGCTACGTAAACTACGTGGCTCATGCAGTTCTCGACGACCGGGAGAGCGAAGAAGCCATTGAAGAGTACGGCGTGCGGAGCACAGAGGTCCTACAGGGCGTTTTCTAAAGGAATTATAAGCGTAGCGGCTTGCTGGTGTTACTCCTAAGCCTTCGGTGATCGGCAACTGTGCGGTCGAAGTAGCGCGACGGCGTCGTTCCCAGGGCCTTCCTGAACATTGTTATGAAAGAGGTTGCCGACTCGTAGCCAAGGGCATCAGAGACATTCTGTACGGGCACTCCGTCGAACAGCTTAGAGAGCGCAACAAGCAGATGGAGCTGCTGCCGCCATCGGCCGAACGTCATACCCGTTTCCCGGACGACCAAGCGGGCAAGCGTCCGCTCGCTGGTCGCGGTCTGACCGGACCATTCGGCGAGCGTCGTGCGGTCGCCCGGATGTGCCATCAGCGCCTCTTGGATCGCCACCATCTTGGGATGAGACGAAACAGGGAGCCTCAGTCCGCCCGTCGGCATTCCCTCGAGTTCTCTCAACAGGACCTTCATCAGAAGAAGTTCGTGCTCGTCGGCGTCGCTTCCTACGGTCGTGCCAACGAGGCGCAGGACTATCTCCCTCACCAATGGGGTGATCTCGAGGGTGCAACAATGATGGGGCAGGCAGGCGGCGTCCTGCTTAATGAACAGGATGCATATGCGCGAGTGGGGCGATGCCGGACTGCGGTGCCGAAGGCCGGCCGGAACCCACACGGCGCACCCCGTCGGGACGATCCATATCGAGCCGGGAACATGGCACATGACCGCACCGCTCAGCGCGAGAATGAGTTGCCCGCTCGCGTGCTCGTGCAGCGGCAGCTCAACCCAGTCCTCGTCGTACCCGACAAGTAACGCCATCGCGGGTGTCGCGAACTCGACGTCCCACGCGGCTGCCGTCGGCGCCCGAGCGGGTGCGATTGGCAGATTTTCGATATCGATAGTCATTCCACAACGTATCACGCCATTCATGGACGCGATACTAACAATCCGGCCGGGGCGAGCGTTCAACGCTCCCGGCGCCGAATGGAGAAACGAGATCATGCGTATTGTTGCTTTAGAGGAGCATGTCATGCTCCCCGAAATGACCCAACGAATTCCGGCTTCGGTTGCCGTAGAAGCCGGCTGGGTGCCATCAAGCGGTCATTGGGGTCCGGGACCTCTCAACGAGGCGCTGGGCGATATACAGGAGGGGCGCATCGATGCGATGAACCAGGCTGGACTCACCCTGCAAGTGCTGTCGGTCATAGGTCCGGGCGCCGAATTGCTGGCTGGAGAAGAAGGCATCAGCTTTGCGCGTGATTATAATGATCGACTTGCTGTTGCGGTCGAAAGACATCCCGATCGTTTCGCGGCATTCGCCCACTTGCCCATGAAAGAACCTGCGGCGGCGGCAGACGAACTGGAACGGTGCGTGAAACACCTCGGTTTTCGCGGGGCTTCTATCAATGGGACCACGGATGGACTGTTCCTGGACAAACCGCGGTTCGCACCTATCCTGTCGCGTGCCGAGGCGCTCGGGTGCCCGCTTTATATTCATCCCGGTCCCCCGCCCCGTTCAGTGCGCGATGCTTATTATGGCGGACTGCCGGGCGAGATTTCATCATATCTGCTGTCCAACGCAGGCTTTGGCTGGCATTCCGAAACGGCCATCCACATTCTTCGCCTCGTGCTGTCCGGCACGCTCGATCGGAACCCAGGACTGAAGCTGATCATCGGTCACATGGGCGAGTTGCTGCCGATGCTGCTTAAACGCGTCGACGAGACCTTCGGGACGGGAGCGGAAACCGGGCGAAAGCGCAGCGTATCTCAGACCATTCTGGATCAGGTCTGGATCACGACCAGTGGCTTCTTCGATACGTCCGCGTTTCTCGCCGCGCTGACCGCTTTCGGTGCGGATCGCATTCTGTTCTCGGTTGACTATCCGTACGCCACGAATGGCGCCGGGACGGCGTTTCTCAAAAGCCTGCCGGTTTCTCCCGTGGACAGGGAGCGCATCGCCCACGGCAATGCCGACGCTCTCCTTGGTCTACGAACAGCTTGATCAACCCCACCGGGCGCAGTGCCATCGTCGTGGCCGAAGTTCAGGGAAGGGCGATGAGCTGTCAATCGACGCAAAATGTTCCACGTCGAATGTCAGAGGCATTGATGACTTTGCCTTTCGCCACGCCCCTACCGCGTCACATTCCGCAGGGGCAGCCACGTCGAGATAGCCCACGAAGATCAAACCCTGCTGCTAGAATCTGATTTTCGCATCCAAGTGGGCCGCTAGCAGATATGACCTGCCTATGTTGCGCCACCGAGGCGCGCGAGATCTTCCGGCAGCGGGGTCTGACCGCTGCGGTTCTTTACGGCAGGAAGATCGGCTACTTTGCCGCGCCAGGTGTGAAGAGCAGTGAGTTCCGGAGCGATCGGCAAGCCAACAATCTCGGCGAACATCAGGCTGGCAAACAGAGTTATGTCAGGCATCGAAAAGCCATCCCCGGCCAGGAAAGACTGCTTCGCCAGCAGATCATTGAAGTAGGACATATTGGCAACGGCATATGCGCCGCGCCGCTGCCCCCATTCCTTTGCGCCGCTCCAGTCTGGCATCCGCCATGGCCGCAGCGCGGCGCCAAGACCGGGCGTGGCATAATGAAAATAATCGTCGACGGCCTCGATCAACATCATCTCAGCACGACGTTGCATCATATGAATGAGCCCCTTCTCACGCGGCGTCGTGCCGGTCAGGAGCGGGTTGCCATCGAGATTGTCGAGATACTCGGTAATGGCGGTGCACTCGGAAATAATTGTGCCGTCGTCCAGTTCCAGAACGGGGATCTTTCCGATCGGGTTGATCGCGAAGAAACCCGGCTGCTTGTGTACGGCGGCAATCAGGTCGACACTGACGAACTCGACTTGGTCCTCAAGGCCTTTTGCGGCGAGAACGATGCGGACCCGTGCTGGATTAGGCGCGCCTTCTCGGTCATAGATTCTCATGGAAACTCTTTCTATCTGTCAGTTGATAGGTGCATTATGACTATTGCGATCGACGCGTCAATGCTTATCTGCCATTTGGTAGGTGGTAGACATCGAGGGTATCGAAATGAGCACGAACACCAGGGAATTGATTCTGAGCGCTGCCACGCGGACCGCGCAGGCGCATGGCTATGGCGGTCTGAACTTTCGTGACCTCGCGCAGGATGTAGGCATCAAGTCGGCAAGCATTCATTATTATTTTCCCAGCAAGGCCGATCTCGGTGCGGCAGTGGCGAGACGTTATCGGGAGGATGCAGCGGCGGCTTTGGAAGCCCTGTCGGATGAGACGCCAGATCCGATCACGTGTCTGCGCCGTTATCCTGATACATTCCGCGCAGCACTCCAGAACGACAACCGAATGTGCCTCGGCAGTTTCATGGCGGCCGAGTATGACGATCTGCCGGACGCTGTGGCAAAGGAGGTCCAAGACTTTGCCGACGTCAATGTCGCATGGATCGCCCGCCAACTATCCGTGGCTTCCCTCGTTGCCGCTGAAAAAAGCGAACAGAGGGCGCGGGCGATCTTTGCCGCCATCGCAGGCGCGCAATTACTAGCGAGGAGCCGATCAGATATCAGTTTTTATGACTTGGCGATCGACAGCTACCGCGAGGCAGGGCTCCTGCCAGCTTAGGCGCTGGCGTCGAGTGAGAATAAGATTGATCCGGCATGGATCGTGGTTGGCTCCATGCCTATGATTACGCAACCGTCGCCCTCGCGGCCTGCACCTGCACCGAATCGAAATAATCGCGCCAGTGGGTGATCCTTCCGTCCTGTAGCTCGAATATGCCCATGACAGGAAATTCCCACCATTTGCCTTTGATCAGGAAACGGTCCAGTCTTTCGGTCATGACCACGCCGTTTCCACCTTGCGCAATATGATACACGCGCCAGTCTATCTCGCTCGCGTTGCGCATAAACGTCGCCAATCCCTGTCGGATTGCCGCGTGGCCCACCAGCGGGTCCCAAGGCATATTGTGATAGATGCAATCGGGAGCCATCATCGCTAGAATTGCGTCCGGGTCCCCGACATTCCACAGCGCGATGAAATCCCGAACCGTATCGATGTTGGATGGCATATGCTTCTCTCCTGATGTCACGTCCCGGTCCAGCCCAGCGCCCGCTGTGCAGCCGGTGCGCTTGCCCTCAACAGCGCTGATGCATTGCATGTCCCTTTATGCACCCAGGCAATCTCCGCGTCCGGGGAAGGCGGTGCGTGCGGGCCAAAGGCGAAGCACGTTCGGCTGTGAGCTATTGTCCGCGCCACAGCCGAGTTCGTTACTACTGTTATTCGAAGCGCTCGCCGACCATGTCTTCGCTCTTGCTCCAGAGGGCCCTGGCCCGCTCGGCATCGAGTGCATAGGCGCGAACACCCTCGCTGATGCGGCTGGCGGGGTTCTCCGTTACGGTCGCGACGTGGCAATTGTCGCAATAGAGACCACCGACCTCGTCAGCAGCGGCAACAAAGCCGGCCCATACGGACGTGGCGGCACCCTGCGGAATGGACTTCAGCTCGAAAGGCGACTTGCCTTGGGCTGCGAGTTCTTCGTTGATCTTGCTGACCATCGCCTCCAGCGCTCCGTCACCCAGATGACGGGTGAGCTCCGTGCGGATACCGCCTGGATGTACCGCCGTTGCACGAATCCCCCGCGCCTTGTGCCGTCGGTCGAATTCGACAGCAAACAGGATGTTGGCAGTCTTGGATCGCCCATAGGCAATCCAGGGATCGTAAGCCGTGCGTTCGAAGTTGGGGTCTTCGATATCGACATCGGCGAAGCGGTGGCCGGACGATGCCAGGTTCACCAACCGTCCGCCGGGCGCAATCAGGGACGCGATGCGATTGACGAAGGTGAAATGGCCGAGATGATTCGTGCCGAACTGCGTCTCGAAGCCATCGGCCGTGTGACCGAAGGGCGCCGCCATGACACCGGCATTGGCAATGACGACATCGAAGAGCCGACCATCTGCTAGCAGCGCATCCGCGCATGCGCGAACGCTTGCCAGCGATGCCAGATCGAGCTGGATCAGATCGAGGCTCCCACCATTGGCTGTCTCTGCACGGACGGTCGCCAAGGCACCTTCCGCCTTGGCCAGATCACGGGCGGCTCCGACCACATCGGCCCCATGGGCTACCAGCGCCCGCGCGGTTTCGACGCCAAGGCCGGCGGACACGCCGGTGACGAGCACGCGTTTGCCGCTGAGGTCGATCCCGGAAAGCACGTCTTCGGTGGTGGATTTGGCCCCAAACACGTTTGTCATCAAATAATCTCCTTGTGCTTTGCACATATAAGCAGCGGTGCTGGACAGACCACTGATCGAGTTAAGGGAATGTTGGTGCGCTTGCGCGGTCGCGGATGGGTGTCGGAAAACCCACAATGCGGCGTTGTCATACCGCCAGCCAACCCGTCGGTGCTTGTCGTGCAATGGTACCGGACCAACGATGTTTCCAGTGGGCTCCTTCCGCCTGCCAGCATCGTGCCCGCGTTACGCAAACTGTGGCAAATCGTCGTGTATCTCGTACCACTCGGCCTTCGAGGCGACGAAATAATGTGCGGTCGGTGGCGCCGGCAGCGGCGTATCGAGCGTCCCCAGCCGTAAGCGGACGACATCTGGCATCTCATCGCGGCGACTCATGATCGACGAACCACAGCTGGAACAGAAGAAGCGATGAACGCCTGGCGAAGAATCGAATGCCTTCAGCGCAGCCTCGCCCTCGATGATCACGAAGTCGCTGGCTACAACGGATGCATTGGTCGCAAACGCCGTTGCGGTTGCTTTGCGACAACGTGAACAGTGGCAATAGATTGCTGCACCAAGCTCCCCGCGAACTTCGTATTTCACCGTACTGCAGAGGCAACTGCCTTTATACATATTAGCTCCTGTGGCCGACGTAACGTTTTGCGCTTATTTAACGGGATGGAAGTTCTTTGCCTTCCGCCTGGGCGGTCGCGACCAGTTCGTGGCGAATCTGCCTGTTACGCCCGCCGACGTCGCGCATCGTCACGACGACAATATGTCGATGTCGTGCCCAGCTTCAGCACCGTGAGCTTCCAGAACCTGATGCTCGCGCTGGTCACGACCGCCACCTTGGTGCTCAACCCAGATCCCGCCATCTTGGAGAATGACGAAAGGATATACAGCTCTGTCCATCTAGGCAAGTAAAATATACAGGTCTGTCTGTCCATGGGCCTACGAATGTACTATTTGGCGGGCATGGAAACAGTGCCACGCAGCAATTGTCTAATTTCGTTGACCGGGCGCTTGCCGCGCGCGCTCCACGAAAGCGCGTTCTGAGAACCGGGCCAGACCTGTTTTATCGGCTCAGCATTCATGGGGTAGGTATCGACAAGATCATCGCCGATAAGCGCATGGTTCGAACTGTGTCGATACCTCTGAAAGAAGTTTCCTCGGTTCGATAGGCTGATATCCGCTATCTGCCCGAACATGCCAGCGAGTATGGTAGCGATCCTGCCCGCATCGGCGTGATCGGGGATTTCGCCGGTGGATAACCGAATGACAGGCTCCCGGCATCGCCAGTTTCCGTCTCACCAATTTTACGCGCAATCTCATTAAGCAACGATGCCTAAGCGGAAGCGCAAAAAACGCTTCCGCTTGCCGTTTCCCAAAAGAATACCGACCAAAATCGGGTTCTAACCCATGGCTTATCTTCAGCTTGTTATCTTGCGAATGCTGGCGACCATGGCTTCACGTTCGAACGCCACGCTTCCTTCGACGAGACGGCCAACCGAACTTTGCCCTGCCAATGTGGCGAGATGGGCTAAGACTCGTTCTCTACCTTCCCGACGAGACCTATGGCGTCTGGTTCCGCAGACTCTCCAGTCTTTTAATCACCGGTTCTATCTCGCGGCGGCGCTGCGGCGGCGTCCAAACCACCAGATTTAGTTTTCACAAACGGCCGAACCTTATCCACCGAGTTCTTCGTGCCTTGGCCACCGACCACGTGCTCTTCAATAGCGCAGTCGGCGCCAGGGCACAGCCGACCGTCGACACGGTGCTTGTCACTCAGCGCTCCTCAATAGAAAGTTGCCAGCAAACGGCCAGTCGCTACTTTGGGTTTAGCCAGCCGTCTCGCAGGACATCGCGAAGCACGTGTCGGGTAAAGGCAACGAAGAACCCAGCAGTGGCCTCGATCTGATCGTCGGAAAAACTCCACCATGCGCCATCGTCAAGACCGACGAAGATGACGCTATGGTACTCAAGCTCTTTGCTCTTATGGATCGTCATCAGCGGAATTGCGAGAACGCCAGCCGTACATTTCAAGGGTCGTCTTGGTCTAGGCATTAGCGACCGAGTGTTGGCTGACACCGTCAATCTCTGGACCGCAACACCTGTCGCCTTGCTTTTGACCGCATCGCCTCTGTAGCCGTCCACCGAACTCACTGAAAATTCCGGCTTTTCACCTTCAGTGTGTCGATGTGCAAATCAGGTATATAAATTTCCCGCGCCTTGACGCCCATCGGCGGCCGCTCGCGGCTGTCGGGGCTGCCCGGTGAACCATGGGCGAACTCGTCGCCCCGTCCTGGCGGCAGCCGGAAACCATCCCGCTCGCCAAGGCTTGCCAGATCGGTGGTCAGATCGAACATCCGTTGCGCCACCAGATGCACCACGCCCCCTTCGCGCTGGATCTTGCCGTTGATCGCCATCATCGCGGATCCGAGTACGACGCGGCGCTGTTTTTCAAAGAGGCTCGGCCAGACGACGATATTGGCAACGCCTGTCTCATCCTCGATGGTCATGAACATGACGCCCTTGGCACTGCCCGGTTTCTGGCGGACGAGAACAAGACCCGCCGTCATCAGCCAGCGGCCGTCGCGCGCCGATGTCGCCTCGGCGCAGGTGACGATGTTTCGGCGGGTGAGATCCTCGCGCAGGAAGCTGACCGGATGGGCTCGCAGAGTGACCCCCGTATGCCCGTAGTCCTCGACGACATTGGCGCCTTCCGTCATCTGCCGAAGCGTCACATCCGGTTCCTGCTGTTCGGCGATTACCGCCCGCTCACGATCGGCGGCAGCCGCGAATAGTGGAAGCGGGTCGTCGCGCAAGGCCTTGATCGCCCAGAGCGCATCGCGTCTTTCAAGTTTGAGAGCCGGTCGAAACGCATCAGCTTCGGCAAGCTTTACGAGAGACGCCGACGACACGCCGGCGCGCCGCCACATATCGTCGATGGAAACAAAGGGCTCGTCACCCCGCGCCACCGCGATTTTTGCCGCATCCTGTTCGGGAAACCCCTTGACCAGGCGTATCCCCAGACGCACGGCATGGCTGTCGGTTCCCTCAACCGCTTCGAGCGTGCAATCCCACCGCGACCGATTGATGCAGACTGGCCGGATCGCAACGCCATGGGCTCGGGCATCGGTGACGATCTGAGCCGGCGCATAGAACCCCATCGGTTGCGCATTGATGAGGGCGGCACAGAACACGTCCGGATAGTGGCACTTCACATAGGATGAGGCATAGGCGATGAGGGCAAAGGACGCGGCATGGCTCTCGGGAAAGCCATAGGAGCCAAAACCCTCGAGCTGCGAGAAGGTCTTTTCGGCAAACTCTTCCGTGTAGCCGTTTTTCACCATCCCCTGGACCAACTTGTCCTTGAACTTGCTGACCCCGCCGGTGAACTTGAATGTCGCCATCGAGCGTCTGAGCGCATCGGCCTCGCCGGCGGTAAAACCGGCACAGACGATCGCGACTTTCATGGCGCTTTCCTGAAACAATGGCACGCCCAGCGTCTTGCCGAGCACGGCCTCCAGTTCCGGCTTCGGATAGATGACTGCCTCCTTGCCCTCGCGCCGTCTCAGATAAGGATGCACCATGTCACCCTGGATCGGCCCGGGGCGAACGATCGCCACCTGGATGACCAGGTCGTAATAGGTCTGGGGTTTCAGCCGCGGCAGCATCGACATCTGCGCGCGGGATTCGATCTGGAAGGTACCGAGCGTGTCGGCCTTTCGGATCATCGCGTATGTCGGCGCATCTTCCGGCTCGATGGTGGCGAGATCGAGCGTTATACCCTTGTGTTCCTCCAGGAAGGCAAAGCTCTTGGCCATGCAGGTCAACATGCCCAAGGCCAGCACATCCACCTTCATGAACTTGAGCGCCTCGATATCGTCCTTGTCCCACTCAATGGTCTGGCGGTCCTGCATGCGCGCCTGTTCGATCGGTACCAGTTCGTCGAGGCGGTCATTGGTCAGGACAAAACCGCCCGGATGCTGGCCCAGATGACGCGGAGCCCCCATCAACTGCTGCGCCAGCTCCAATGTCAGCCGCAGGCGGCGGTCGGACATGTTCATGTTCAGCTCATTGACCTGCTTTTCGCCGACGCCCTCCTTGCTCCAGCCCCAGACACCGGCCGACAGCGCCGTGATCATGTCTTCGGGCAGGCCGAGCACCTTGCCGACATCGCGAAGCGCACCCTTGGCGCGGTAGCGGGTGACGGTCGCGCAAAGGGCAGCCTTCTGCCGGCCGTAGGCCTTGTAGATCCACTGGATCACCTCTTCGCGTCTGGCATGTTCGAAATCGACGTCGATGTCGGGCGGCTCGTTGCGCTCGGCGGAGATAAAACGTTCGAACAGCAGATCGTTTGCGGCCGGATCGATCGCTGTGATCCCCAGCACATAGCAGACGGCGGAGTTGGCAGCACTTCCCCGGCCCTGGCAGAGAATATCTTGAGATCGCGCAAAGCGGACGATGCTGTAAACCGTCAGGAAGTAAGGGGCGTAGTCGAGTTTGCGGATCAGATCGAGTTCGTGATTGAGGGTCTTCACCACATCATCAGGCACCCCTTCGGGATAGCGATCGCGCGCACCCTCCCAGGTGAATTTTTCCAACGACTGCTGCGCCGTCAGTCCGGGGATGATGGCTTCCTCGGGGTATTGGTATGTCAGCTCGCTCATGTCGAAGCGGCAGCGATCGACAATCTCGCGGGTGCGGGCGAGTGCCTCGGGATAGCGGCTGAACAGACGGTGCATTTCCTCAGGGGGCTTCAAAAAACGATCGGCGTGCCGTTCGCGCAAGAATCCGGCCTGGTCGATGGTGGTACGATGGCGAATGCAGGTGACGACATCCTGCAGCTGTCGTCTGCCCGGCTCGTGAAACAGCACGTCATTGGTGACGACCGGCCGGACCTTTTGCCGGATCGCCAGGCTGTTGAGCTCATACAGGCGCAGTTGATCGTTCGGCCGCCGGCGCAGCGTCAGTGCCATATAGGCGCGGTCGCCAAATATCTCTCTCACCTTGCGCAGCTGGACGGCACATGCGTCATCGGCCTCGTCGGGGATCAGGACGGCGAGCAGGCCCTCTGCATAAAGAGCCACATCCGACAAATCGAGGATGCACTTGCCCTTGCCGCCCCGCTCCTTGCCGAGCGACAGAAGCCGGCAAAGCCTCGAATAGGCAGCCCGGTCCGTTGGATAGACCAGCATCGACATGCCGTCTGTCAGATCGAGCCGGCAGCCAACGACCAGCCGGACGCCAGTTTCCTTGGCCGCTTCCCAGGCGCGCACGATGCCGGCAAGGCTGTTGCGATCGACGATCCCGAGCGCCGCAATGCCGAGTGCCTTGGCGGTAGTGAACAGCTCATCGCAGCCTGACGCACCGCGTAGAAAGGAAAAATGACTGGTGACCTGGAGTTCGGCGTAGCGCATCAGCCATAGATCCCGTGCAGAAACCATTTGGCCGTTCCGGTCGCGGGATCCACACCATCGCCGGAGCGATAGACCCAGAAGCGATTACCGTCCTCATCCTCGACAGAATAGTAGTCCCTGACAGCCTCCATCTCGGAGGAGCGGACCCACCACTCTCCGAACACCCGTTCCGGTCCGTCGCCTCGCTGGATGCGCCGGCGCTTGCCGCGCCAGGTCATGGACGCCGGCGGGTGGTCGGGTGTGAGCGCAATCACCTCGATCCGTTCAGGGTGTTTCAGCATCCGGCTCGGCCGCGGCCAACGGGTCGGCCAGGCCTGACCCAGCTTTTCCGAAACGGGGGAGACGCGGCCGACATTGCGCTCGGGAACGTCGCTTTCGACAGGGGCCAGCCGGTACATGCGCTGGCCGCGATTTCCAAGACTATCGAGCAGCGGCGTGACATCGACGACGGTTTCTTCGACAAGCGCGGAAATCGATTGCTTCTCTTCGAACGGCTCGATCATCGTCGCGGCAAGAGACAGTTTCTCGATGCCGAAACCGGGATCGATTTTCTCGATGCTGGAACAGAGAAGCTTTGTCAGATGGGGGATGTCACGCACCGGCTTTGCCGTGCCGGCACGCAGCGACTGCAACGTGTTGTCGACGCGGTAGATGATCAGGTCGGCGCGGCGAACGCCCTGCCCGCGCGTCTCCAACACGGCACAGAGTTCGACCACCAGCTTGCCGATATATTTGGCGATGGTTTCGGCAGCCCCGATCGGCTCAGGAAAGGATCTGATCACTTCGATCAGGTCCGCTGTGCGAATGGGGTCGATCGGTTCGACGACGCGTCCGAACATCTGATCGAGCCTGCGGCCGACCTCCGGCCCAAAACGCAGAGCCAAAGGCGCCCGCGGCGTTGCCGAAAGTTCGCCGACGGTCCGGAACCCGAGTACCGCCAGGCCGCTGACGATGCCGGAAGGCAGGCGAAGGCTGGAAATTGGCAGGTTAGCGACAGCTTTGGCTGTCTCACCAACCGGCACAATAATCACCTCACGCCGCGTGGCGCGAGCAATGGCATGGGCAATGCCCAAGGTGTCGGCGATGGCGCCGCGGGCTTGAAGACCGTGACCTCTCAACGCGTTGACAAGACCAGTCAGCATCGGCAACTCACCGCCGCGCAGATGGTCGGCCCCCTCGGTATCCATGACAATGCCATCGGGACCGTCCATCGCCACGACCGGCGTATATTGGCGCAGCATCCATAGCGCCAGGCGCTCGATTGCCAAGGCATCACCTTGTCGATCGGCATCGACCAGATGCAGGCCGGATATCATCGCCTGGGCTTTGGCGGCGGGCATGCCGATGCGGACGCCCGCCTTGAAGGCCGCAGCGTCGATTGCCGCAACGCTGCGTTTTGATCCACTGCGCGCAACGACCACAACTGGTGTATCAGGCAGAATTCCGGGCTCCGCGCGCCTGATCCTGTCCGTCGCGAGCGTGGGGAGAAAGACTGATACGACCCGTGGCATCGCAGGCACCTATTTCAAATTCTGCGGCTTCTCCCGCTCTTGCTCTGATCAATTCCGCCAGCCACCGTGCCCGCCCGATACCGGGCACGGGCAGCGGCTCGGACGGCAGGACGCTGATGCGCCATCGTGTCGTGGCGGCTGTCGGCTGCCCGAAATCAGCTGCCTCCGTCGGGCGACGCCATCGTCGAAGCGCAATGCCAATCGTTCCTGAAGCCTCGGCCGCCAGTTGCAGGCGTCGCGAGGCGGTCATGGGCAGGCGCACAAGCTCGGCAACGACGGCGCCAAGTCCACCAAAACGCAGCCCCTCTTCGAAATTGGTCAGCACGTCCTCTTCCCGGTCGGCCTCGACATAGATCACTCGATCATGATGGAGGCCTGCCTGTGCCAATGCCGGCGCAAACAGATCCGGCCGTGTCAGGCACCAGAGCACGTCGCCCTTCGTGCGCGCGACGATCCCGGCGACGAACAGAGCGGCGGCCGCGCCATGCACCGCGTCGGCGCCACCACCGGCCACTTCGTGCAGTGCGCCGCGGGCCAGCCCACCACCGGGTAGCTTTGCGTCGATCTCGGCAATACCGAACGACAGCACCTCGCCCTTGCGTGCAGCTCCGCCTTCAAGCCGCCGGATGCGGTCCTGAAGTTCGAAAATGACGGGGTTGGCGGCAGTGATGGGCATCGGTTTCCAACTTCGAGAGTGCATTTGCATAGCCAAAAAAGCTGATATGTTCTGTTTTTGTTCTTTAAACACCAATGAGTCAACGGGCAAGAATCGGGTGGACTGCAGCCGGCATCACGCGACGGCTGTTGCTCAGTCGATTCATCAAGCAGATTCAATTCGATGCTGAATGTGATGAAAAATATCGTGAAAAAGAAAATAGAGATATGCCCGGCCTGCTGACGCTCAGAGATTTCAAGGGACCGGTGATTATCGTCGAATGTAAACCGTGCGGGCAAAAGGGCGAGCTTGATCGCAAGGCGCTGGTGAAACAGTTTGGCGCCAGCATGCGTTTTGTGGATCTGCGCCGTCGCATGGCGATGGGTTGCGACAAGATGCATTGTTCTGACGGGCAGGATAGATGCGGGACGGGATTTCCGTGTTTGCTGGAGGCGGCCGTAGTTCTTGAGCTGCAAAAGCCCACGTGATCGGTGGAGCTCTCAAAGCTTGGTTGCATTCCGAAAGAGTCGGAAACATCGCCTTGAGCCGCATTGGATAGGAGGACGGCGTCCGGCAAAGGATAGGTGAGCAGACGTTCCTTGATGGAATTCGGCGAGAATTGCGCTCTGGCGCATACCAACCGAGCCCATCACGACGGAAGCTCATCCCCAAGCCGGGCAAACCGGGGCAGTTCCGACCCTTGGGCATTCCCACGGTAAAGGATCGCGTCGTCCAAGGCGCGGTCAAAGCAGTTCTCGAGCCAATCTTCGAGGCCCAATTCTGGCCTGTCTCCTACGGGTTTCGGCCCGGAAAGAGCACGCATGGGGCCTTGGAGCATATCCGGCTATCTCTCCAACCGCGCAAGCGGGAAGCGGATAGCCGACGGCACCAAATGCCATACAACTGGATAATCGAGGGCGACATAAAGGGCTGTTTCGACAACATCAACCACCACCACCTCATGGAGAGGCTACGCGCACGCGTGGCCGACCGGCGGGTGACGGGGTTGGTCGGGCAGTTCTTGAAGGCTGGCGTTCTGGCCGAGGATCAATTCCTACGTACAGATAACGGCACGCCTCAGGGTGGGATCATCTCCCCGTTGCTGGCCAACATCGCACTGAGCGCGATCGAGGAACGCTACGAGCGATGGACCTATCACCGCACGAAAATCCGGAACCACCGCCTCTGCGACGAGGCGGCGGCGGCACTAAGCGCACGAGGACGGGATCGCCGGCTAGGACGCTGTGTGTTCTTCCCGATCCGATATGCCGATGACTTTGTCGTGTTGGTTTCAGGCTCGGAGGAAGATGCCATCGCGGAGAAATCCGCCCTGGCGGATTACCTTCGGCGGACAACCGGTCTCGAACTGTCACCGGAAAAGACCAGGATCACGGCAGTGACGGAAGGATTCGAATTCCTCGGATTCCATGTCGCAATGCGATGGGACAAACGATACGGGTATTTCCCCCGTATCGAGATACCCAAAGCAAAAGCCGCTGATCTGCGTCACAAGATCAAGGTACTCACCAAGGTCGATACGAATTTGGTGACCCTTGGTCACAAGCTCGACGAACTGAATCTCATCCTTCGCGGCTGGGCTGGCTACTATCGCCACTGCGCCAGAGCCGGAAAAGTGTTCACGGCTATCGACTGGTTCGTGACGCGCCGTATCTGGTGCTGGCTTCGCAAGAAGCGCCGAAAAGCACGGGTGCGCGACATCATGCGGTCCTTCGGACCGAGCCGTCGCCGCCCGACAAGACGCCTCTGGCAAGAGGGTTTGCACGAGCAGTATATTCTCGCGTGGATTCCTATTCGCCGGTTCCTTCTTGGCTGGATGAAAACGCCCAACTTTGCCATGTCTTCTGGAGAGCCGGATGCGTAACGAAAGGCGCACGTCCGGTTCGGCGAGAGGCGATGAGAGACCACCCGCCGCGAGGCGGCTAGGCGCTCATCGCCTACTCTACCATTTTATGCGTCAGTCGAGCAGCGAGACAACCCGGAGCTACGTGGGCTACCATTGGCCGTCGGCGGATCGGCGGCACGCGGTGTGGTGGCAGCAGCGAGTTACGGGGCCCGAACCTTTGGCGTGCATTCCGCCATGCCGTCGGTGACCGCCAAGCGAAAATGCCCTGATCTGATCTTTGTACCGCCGCGCTTCGAGGTCTATCGGCAGGTCTCGCAGCAGATCCGGGAAATCTTTGCCGAGTATACACCATTGATCGAGCCGCTGTCCTTGGACGAAGCCTATCTCGATGTCACCGAGAACCTGAAGGGAATGGAGATTGCCACCGAGATTGCGCTGGAAATCCGTGCGAGGATCAAGGCGGTTACCGGCCTCAACGCATCTGCCGGCATCTCCTACAACAAGTTTCTGGCCAAAATGGCGAGCGATCTGAACAAGCCGAATGGCCAAGCTGTCATCACGCCGAAGAACGGACCGGGGTTCGTCGAGGCCCTCCCCGTCAAGAAATTCCATGGCGTCGGGCCGGCCACCGCCGAGCGGATGAAACGTCATGGCATAGAGACGGGGCTTGATCTCAAGTCGAAGTCCCTCGCCTTCCTTCAACAGAATTTCGGCAAGTCCGGTCCGTATTTCTACGGCATTGCCCGCGGCGTCGATGAACGGCAGGTTAGACCTGATCGCATCCGCAAGTCCGTCGGCGCGGAAGACACCTTCGTTGAAGACATCGACGATTTCGATCTCGCCAAAGCCGAGCTGCGGCCATTGGCCGAGAAAGTCTGGAGGTATTGCGAGGCGCACGACATCACGGGGAAGACCGTGACTGTCAAAATCAAATATTCGGATTTTAGCCAGGGGACACGCAGCAGAACAGTGTCGGGATCCGTTTCGGACATCGAGATGATCCTGGACATTGCGGAGACGCTGCTCGCCTCTGTGTTCCCGTTCAAACGTCCAGTCCGGCTTTTAGGGATCACCCTTTCATCGCTCAACATGGAAGAATGCTGGCAAGAACCGCAGCTAGCTCTCGGACTCTGATGCAGCCGGCCCTGAAACGAAAAAGCCTGCCGCGGGAGGAGGTGCGGCAGGCTTTCCGAAAAGAACCGAACAACGGCTGGGAGGAGGAGTGCCGCTGTTCCGACAGACGCCCCTTGGGAGGAGGAGTGGGTCGTCTGAATTCGAAGCTCTGCGGGAGGAGGTGCATCGCTTCGATGAAACCAAGATACCCATTCCCTCCGCATATTAAATAGACCTTGCTGCAGTGCAGCTATGCGGGAAATGCACGGCCTAATTCTGCTGAGAGCGATCTCCAACTCAGGGCTTCGTGGCAGGCCAGGCACGGAAACGCCCGCGTCATCAGCGGGCGTAGTGTCATTCAGGATGGGCAGGAAAAAGTCGCTTAGCGAGCGACCGACTGGCGGGCGACGCTGTGGATGTCGGCACGATTGATACCGAGGTCCTGCAGGTCGCGCGAGCTCATGCGGCCGAGTTCGGTAACCGTCTGACGATACTTGCGCCAGTTATTGAAAGAGCGCGCCACGTTCATGATGATCCCCTTCCGTGAGGTCTTTTGACGCCAGCAACTTGCTTCAGTTCCAACGTCGTTTCGATGGTTGGAATATAGGCTCATGGACGTTCGCCGATAAGGCACAAGGTCTCAGGTCGGCCATGCGCTCGAAGCATGGGTCTAATCAGAAGATTGGCTGAAGGGGGCTATCAGGCCCGGAACCGGTCGAAGGCGGTCAGCCGTTTGACTGGTGGATCGGCGTCCGGATAGCGGTAGATTTCGGCCCTGAGATAGCGCAGCTCATCATCGAGCACTTCTTCCCCAACCTCGATCCACCAGGATTTGAGACGACCATCGCTTCCGTCGGACCAGCGATAGCCTCGCGCCTTCAAGTGGTCCTTCATGTCGAAGGGACTGTTCTCCGCAAAGATCCGGACACGCGAAGTCTGGCTTGCTTCATAGAGTTCGGCGAAAGCGGTGGAAGCCGATCCGTCCACCTCGCGAGCCAGGACCTCCAGAAGTGCAAAGCAATCGTCGACCGCACGATGACCATCATGGAAGTAGCCCGCCTGCCCGATGAGGTAGCCGAGCTTGGTGCCTTCATAGCCGCGCAATGACCAGTCGATCTCAGAGTTGGAGCAGGCCCAGGCCTTGCCAGAAAACAGATGGGAAAAAGCCTCGCAGAATGGCCGGTCGAAACCGGCATTGTGGGCGATCAGCAGGTCAGCCGGCTCAATCAGCGCCCGCAACGCAGCCATATCGATTGACTGCCCGGCTACCATGTCATCTGTGATCCCGGTGAGCCTGGTGATTTCGGGGGGAATGGAAATGCTCGGCTGTTGAAGCCCACCGTAGACCCCGGTGACGTCACCGATGTTTCCTTTGGCATCGAAGGTGAAAGCGATCATACCAATCTCGATGATCTCATCCTTGCGAGCATTAAGGCCCGTGGTCTCGGTGTCGAGGATGATGCCCTTGAGGGGGTACGCTGGCCGGGCGAATGACGCGATTTCGCGCGGCATAAGTTTCTGCAGGATTCGATATCGACCTGTCTCCGAGAGGTGCCGAACCATGTCCTCTTCACTCATGGAGACGGCGGCCGGTTCGGACTTGGCGAATCTGGAAGCAGCCCGCGTGACCACCCGGTCGCGCGAAGCCTCTTCCGAAAACATGTCGAACTGTTCTGCCATTGTTTCTACCATCACCCTGCCGCCGGTTCCCACCTTCAAAACACGGCGAGATCGGCAGATCAACCACGTTGGTGCGAGGCATCATCAACAAGCCGAGCGACATTCACTACAAATGGCGCGGTGCAAGTTGTGACGGCTTTCAGCCGTTGCGAAAGCGCCCAAGCTCGTAATGGGCATACCAGCTGTAGCGGGGCACCGCGAAAGCCGTTCGCCCCCCGCAAGACCGGTCAAAAGGGTTGCCGCAGGAGGTTTAGCATAGCGACGGCAATGCCGAAAACCGGGATCGACAGCCCCCGGCACGCGGGTCAGCTTTTGAAATCCCCGTCTGCTAAGTGCAATGATAGGACGCGGTAGATGCCATTTGAGTTTCTGGCTTTGGTTTGAAGTCGACTTATCCCGCAAAGCATGGAGGTGGCGCTGCCCCGTTCTTACACAGCATCGCCCCGCATGCCGCCCTGCAGACTTCTCAGTAGATTTAACTTTGAAAAATGGACGCCCGCCATCAGCGGGGTGATCGCATGCACAGCGATCCTGGGAGCGATCTCCACGGTATGGCTTGCTGATGTCGACTAAAGAATTGTTGGCATCGATCCTATGAAATCGCATGCAATGATATCAACCTATTGCATGCGAATTGAGCAAGCCGATATGTGATCGCCCCAAGTTTGTGCAAATCAGAAGCGTCAAGAAGGAGCTGGCTGCTCAGCATAGTTTTGAAAACGCTAAGTTTTCACAAGAATCGCAAACTGGCACGCCCTTTGCATGAATATAATCGCACGCACTTGTTGCATACGATTTAACCAAGCCTGAAGGGAACAGAAAATGCGCATTCCATCTCTTATGTCCCGCGACATCAGCCGACGCGGCTTCCTGAAGGCTGGTGCCGCAGGCGTCGCCTTTGCAGCGGCCAATCAATGGTCCACCGCCTATGCGGACGATCCGAACGTCTTGAACTACCTATCTTGGCCCGGCAATGCCGATCCGTACCTGATTGCTGACTTTGAAAAAGAAAATAACGTAAGGGTCCGGATCAAGGAATATGTCGGCGGCGACCAGATGCTTGCCGTCATCAATCAGTCGCCACCCGGGTCGTTCGACGTGGTTCTCGCCGATGCGGAGTATATGCACCTTCTGCATGCATCCGATTTCATCGAAGAACTCGACCCTGACGATTATCCGATCAAGGATTTCTGGCCGGAGTTTCAGAAATTCCCGCTGCACTGGTTCGATGGAAAACTCTACGGCGTCATGACGGATTTCGGCTATCTCGGCCTGTCCTACAATACCAATACCTTCAAGCCGGAAGAAGTTAAGTCCTACGCGGCAATGTGGAGTGAAAAGGCAAAGGGCAAAGTCGGCTTCTTCGACTGGTATCTGCCTTCGATGGGCTCGATCAGCCTGTCCAATGGCAACCTT
Organism: Martinezella lusitana; assembly: GCF_016901135.1. Classification (GTDB taxonomy): domain Bacteria; phylum Pseudomonadota; class Alphaproteobacteria; order Rhizobiales; family Rhizobiaceae; genus Rhizobium; species Rhizobium lusitanum_D. The sequence continues at coordinate 89,707 of NZ_JAFEVL010000036.1, forward strand.
CCTCCGTTCGATATCTCTGAAGAGAAATTCGAGGCCGTCAAGGAAAAGCTCTTCACCCTGAAGCCCCAGGCCTCCGGCTTCTACACCATTGCTGACATCTTCTCCTCCTTGACCAACGGACAGGCCCAACTCGTGCCGGGTATCGGCGAGTGGATCACGCTCGGCCTGCGGCTGAATGGCGTGCCGGTCGACACGATCATTCCGGATGAAGGTGGCCTCCAGTGGACGGAGTCGCTTTCCATCGTCAAGGGCACGCCGAAGAAGGACCTTGCCCGCAAGTTCATCCAGTACACCACCTCGCCGCAGGGCCAGGTAAAAATGGCGACAAAGGTGGACAACAAGAAATCGATCCCGTCGATTGCCGGCTGGAAGCTCCTCAACGAGACAATGCCGAAGGATGCAGAAATCCTTCGCATGAAGCTCGATCAGCCGAACGTCATGGATGAATACAAGGCCAAGAAAATCCAGTTCCGCCAGTTGCCATCGGAACAGTCCATTGAGGACTGGAATGACGTGTGGAGCGAATTCAAGAGCCTCTGATCGGAAAGGCTCTAACCTGGAGAACCTGGGATGACAGACATCGATGCATCAATGCTGAAGGCTGGCCAGGGGGCCGGGCGCGGTTCATTCCGTGCCCGCACCGCTGCGTCGCCTGCGACCATGCCTGCCATTCTGGGGCTCCCGGTTCTGCTTTGGCAGCTCGTGTTCTTCGCAGCTCCGCTGATCTTCCTGATCGTCGTCACTTTCTGGCGCGTCAGGTCTTTCCGGCTGGAGCCCGACTTCTCGCTGGATAACTGGTCGAGAATATTGTTCTCCACCCCTTTCCAGAGGGCCTTGGTCTACACCGGCGAAGTTGCTGTAACCTGCACTGTGCTGACGCTGGTGATCGCGCTTCCCGCCGCCTACACCATCGCCTTCCGACTCACCCAGAAAATGCGTGATCTTGCGGTCACATTTCTCATCGTACCGGTCTTCTCAAGCTACATGTTGCGCATTTATGCGTGGCAAATCGTCTTAAGCCCCGACGGGGTCATCAACAGCATCGTCAAGCGTGCCGGACTGACCGGATTGCCTTTGCTGGGCGGTCAGTTCTCGCTTCAGGTCGGCTTGCTGACGCTGACCCTTCCTGTCGCGATCCTGATCCTCGTTCTCGCCTTCGCCGGCGTTGATCGCACTCTGGTCGAGGCCGCCGAAAACCTTGGCTGCCGCCGCAGCAAGGTCATTCTGCATGTCCTGCTTCCGTCCATACGTAATGCAATCTTCCTGGCAGGATCGACGGCCTTCCTGATGTCCTTCGGCGATTATATCAGCCCGCTGTTCATGACAGGCAGCAAGCCACCGACACTCTCCATTCTGATCGTCGATACCGTCAAATCGGGATCGCAGTGGCCCCGCGCTTCCGTCATCGGTGTCACCATGCTGGCGATCCTGGCACTTGTATTCCTGACGGCAGGCTTCCTCGGCCGCGACCGCCGAACCCAGAAGGGAGGCCACTGATGTCCCTGCCGCTCATAACCCGCCTGTCGCGGTTTCTGCAATTCGGCCTGATCGGTGCAATTGCCCTCTTTATCGCAACCCCGATGCTGGTCATCGCGGTATTCTCGTTCGATGCCAATCGCTTTCCAACGATCCCCTGGGGTGGCTTCAGCCTGCAATGGCACCAGGCCGTGCTGGCAGACAGCATGATCCGCGACGCCTTCCTCAACAGCCTGATTGTCGGTTTCGGAACTGCCATGATCGCCACCGTTCTGGGATTTGCCGCCGCCTATATCGACTACCGGTACATGTTTCGCGGAAAGACGCTGTTCGGGCTTCTCGTGGCTATCCCGCCGGCCGTTCCCGTCAGCATCATGGGAATGGCAATGCTTGCATTCCTCTCTCGCATCGGGCTGTTCGGCAGCGTCGAGGCCATCATCGCCTGTCACGTCGCCATTGCCACTTCCTTTGCCATGGCAATCATCCGGCTTCGTCTTGGCGAATTTTCCCGGGACCTGGAGCCCGCAGCCTGGAATCTCGGTGCATCACCGTTTGCGACCCTGTTCACGGTCGTCCTGCCCTTCTGCAAACCGTCTCTGATCGCGTCGTTCTTTCTCTCGGCGGCGGTATCCTTCGACGAGTTCCTGATTGCCTGGTTCGTCGGCGGCGTCAACGAGACGCTGCCGGTGCGCATCCTCAACCTCCTCCAGGGGCAGGTGAACCCGAAGATCAATGCCATCGGTACCATCGTCCTCATCATCAGCATCGTTCTTGTCCTCGTGGCGCAACGCTTCATCGGTGTTCGTGCAGGCAAGACCGCTTCCTCCAATCCTTGAAAGGCAGAAGACATGTCGAATGCATTCGTGACCTTGGAAAACCTCGATAAACGCTACGCGACCCACCACGCGGTGAAGGCAATCAACCTTGATATCCAAGGCGGCGAGTTCATCGCCCTGATGGGGCCATCCGGCTGCGGCAAGTCCACGACCCTTCGGCTCCTGGCAGGACTGGACCAGCCGACCGGCGGCGATATCCGGATCGGTGGGCAAAGCATGCGCGGCATCCCGGCGTTTCAGCGGGACACGCCCATGGTCTGGCAGAGCCTTGCTCTGTTTCCGTTTCTCTCCGTTGTTGAGAACGTGGAGTTTCCCCTTCGGATGAAGAAAATCGGCAAGCGGGAACGGCGCAAACGGGCGATGGAATGGCTCGAGCGTCTTGGGCTCAGCAGCATGGCTGAGCGCGGTATCGCTCAACTGTCCGGTGGGCAGCGTCAGCGCGTGGCAATCGCACGGTCGCTGGTGACGCAGCCTTCGATCCTCCTGCTCGATGAGCCACTCAGCGCGCTCGATGCCCATCTCCGGGTCCGAATGCAGACCGAACTCTCCCGCCTTCACAAGGAACTCGGGATCACCTTCGTCTATGTCACCCATGCACAGTCGGAAGCCTTTGCTCTCGCAGACCGGATTGTCCTGATGAAAGATGGGGCGATACAGCAGACCGGCCGACCACAGGACGTCTACCGCGAACCCGCCAATGCCTTCGTCGCCGAGTTCATGGGCATGAACAACATTATCAGCGGGAAAGTATCCGGACACGACGAAGGCAAGGTGCGGATCGACGGTCCGCTGGGGACATTTACCGTGCCGACGAAATCGAGCATCTCCGATCATGACAAGGCAAGCTTCGTCATCGCAGCGGATCGCATCAGCCTGTCCTCTTTGCCGACGGGCGACACGGCGGGAGACGGCGTGACAGGCAGCGTCATCGGTATCGAATTCGTGGGCTCGACCCAGACGATCTTCTTTGACGTGAAGGGCAAGGAATTCCGCGTCCAGAAGCAACAGCACGAGATCGATGCACTCGACCTGACGCCCGGCAAGGAACTGACGTTGAACTGGCAGCCCCAGCATGCCTGGTTGCTGCCCGAAGCAGCATAATAAACAACCAAGGCAGGAGACCCAATGACCTACAATGAAGACTTCATGCAACGCGCCGTGGAATTGTCACGGCAGGCACTGACGAAACCCGGTACCGAGCCTTTCGGTGCGGTCGTCGTTCTCAACGGAAAAATCGTCGGGGAAGGTTTGAACCACTCCCTGGCAAACTTCGATCCGACATCACATGGTGAAGTCGAAGCCATGCGCGATGCCTGCCGTCGTCTGGAATGCGTCGACCTGACCGGGGCCGATATGTACACCTCCTGCGAACCCTGCGCGATGTGCGTGGCCACCATGGAGGTCACCGGCATATCGCGCCTGTTTTATGCGGCCTCGATGGACCAGGCCGGGAAAGCATTCGAGGGGTTGACGAAGAAGGAACGGCATCCCATCGATGTCGACAAGGTCCGCAAAGCGGCGGGCGCGCTGCTCAACGAGCGTTCGATGCCCAGCGCGCAAAGCATGGACGGGCAAGCCACGGATATTCTCAACACGTGGGTGGAAATGAAGAAGGCAGGAAAATGATCACTCGCAATGCACAGAGCGGTGGAACGGCTCGTTCGGTGAACGATCCGACCGCCAAGGGCAAAGGCCCGCCCGCCAATGACGGGACCGCAGCAGGTCGAACAGCCGCACCCAGCTCGCGAACGGAAGCCGTTCAGGACGCTCTTCGCCAGGCGATCATGGAACAGAAATTACAGCCAGGCGCTCGTCTGCCCGAAGATGCAATCGGGGAGACGTTCGGAACCAGCCGCACCATCGCACGGGAGGCGCTGGGACGCCTTGCCGTGGAAGGATTGGTTGAATTGAAACCGAACAAGGGCGCTTATGTCGCAAACCCAACGCTTGAGGAAGCCCTCGATACCTTCATGGTTCGCAGAGGCCTCGAATGCACCGTCACCGGCCTCCTCGCCGGAAAGCTTAAGCCCGCCGAGATCGACGCGCTGAACAGCTTCATCGAAAAGGAACACGCCGTTTCCGGCGTCGACGATCGGGAGTCGATCCGTCTTGCTGGCGAGTTTCACCTGCTGCTCGCGCGGATGACCAGGAACCAACTTCTCATCCGATATGTCACGGAAGTGGTGTCACGATGCTCGTTGATCCTGGCGATGTATGGCCGACCCCACTCGGCCGATTGCGGAGTGGACGAACATCGCCAAATCGTGCAGGCGCTGGTCAACGGTGATGCCTCACGCGCCAACGAACTGATGGATCACCATCTCGCGTCGGTCGCCGGGAGAGCCATGCTCGAAGCGAGGCAGGAACGCGACATCCGCGACCTGCTGGCACCCTATGCCGCTCGAATAAAAGGTCTCTGACAATGACAGCACATATTGCTGAAGCCCCTGCAAACAGCGGGGTGACTTCTTTCGACTTCACGACGCTCAGCGCCCGCGAACGCTACAAGCTGATGATCGGAACGATCATCCCTCGTCCAATCGCCCTCGTCACGACCGTCGATGAACTTGGCCGCGTCAACGCGGCGCCGTTCAGCTTCTTCAACTGCCTGTCGGCCGATCCGCCGATCCTGGCGCTGGGTGTCGAAAACAATCCGGACATGTCCTTCAAGGACACCGGCCATAATATTCGTATGACCGAGGTCTTCACCGTCAACATCGTCTCCGTGGCCATCGCGGAAGCCATGCATAGATGCGCAGCGAAGTACCCGCGCGGCATCGACGAGCTGAAAGAGGCGGGACTGACGGCCATGCCGGGCATCAAGGTCGCATCGCCGTGGATTGCGGAAGCGCCGGCATCCTTCGAATGCCGCCGCCACATCACGCTCGAACTCGGCAAGTCACGTCAGATCATCATGGGCGAAATTATCTACGCGCATTATCGCGAAGGCGCTGTCGATGAACGGCTGCACGTTGATCCCGATGTCATCGACGCAATCGCCCGTCTCGGTGGTGATACCTGCTCCACCATTCGGGATCGGTTTGACATGCTGACGCCGAAGCTCTGAGTGGACGGTAACACGTGATTTCCGCTTGGGGTTAGAAGAGGAAATATGACCTGTCGCCTCAAAAGTAATCGAACCGGCGACCTGGAAATCCACCAAGCGCTTGGCGAAGCTATGTCTTTGGCCGACTTCCGCACGACTTCACGTGGCCATTCTGTGCCCACCCGATAGACATCATAGGAAGCGTTGGGGTCTTTGCCCATCCCCCAAATCACCCGGACGGGTCTGCCCCGGACCAGAGACCCCCGAGGTCGTGTGGGTCCATCAAGAATTCGCGGATGGGGCGGCACGTAGCGCTCGACCAATTCGCCCGGGAGATCGTGGCAGTCTCTGGCGGCCTCTGACTCGCCGAACCGAATCCTTCACCACCGCGAGGTCGGCGACACCGTGAATTAGTGCCGAATCCGGCGCCCTTCACGAGAATCATCAGTTTTGCTATCTCACGCTCAGATAGTTGGCCGCTCCTCGATAGATGTGATATGTCAATAGACGAGGCCAGGACCAAGCAAGTCCGTGCGACATGTCGAATTTTCTGCGTGCTCCGCTTTCGCTTTGGAAGCCTCGAACGCCCATGAAGGGCCATCATGACAATTCAAACTGCAGTCCCTCCGGAACTGGCGCTCGACTTCGCGCTCGCTGTCATTCTTTCGTCCGACGCACCCCTGCTGATGCTCGATGGTAGCCTTGCTGTTCTCGCCGCCAGCAGCTCGTTCTGCCGTGCGTTCCAAATCGATCCGGCAAACGTGAATGGCAGACAGATGTCCGAACTGGGTTCGGGAGAGTGGGATGTCCCGCAACTCGATTCGCTGTTGAAGGCGACAGCATCGGGCTTTGCCGAAGTCAGCGGTTACGAGATGCGGCTTCAGGGGGCAGATAGACCTGTTCGCGATCTTGTGGTCAATGCCCACAAGGTGGACTATCCGGGCGCAACGGGCACCACGACCGTCCGCATACTCCTGTCGGTTGCCGACGTCACAGAGGCTCGCAACAGTGAGAGACAGAAGGATGACCTAGTCCGCGAAAAGGCCATCCTTCTCCAAGAACTTCAACACAGGGTCGCCAACAGCCTGCAGATCATTGCAAGCGTCCTGATGCAAAGCGCCCGCAAGGTGCAGTCGGAGGAATCCCGTGGCCATCTGTTCGACGCCCACAACCGGGTCATGTCGGTCGCCGCGCTTCAGCGTCAGTTGGCAGCTTCGTCCCTGGAGGACGTGGTCCTGCGATCTTACCTCGCCGATCTCTGCCGGAGCATCGGCGCATCGATGATCCACGACCGCAGCCTTGTTTCATTGGACGTGAAGGTGGACGAGAGCATTGTAAAGGCGGACGTCTCGATCAGTCTTGGACTGGTTGTCACCGAACTCGTGATCAATGCGCTGAAACATGCCTTTCCCGGTCAGCGGAGCGGGAAGATCAGCGTACACTACGCGTCGGATGGATCGGAATGGACCCTCTCCGTCATCGATGACGGTGTCGGCATGCCGGCGGAATCAGAAAACGTCAGGGCCGGTCTTGGTACCAGCATTGTGAAGGCCCTCGCAGCGCAGATCGATGCGACCATATCAGTGACCGACGCCGCGCCGGGCACGAGGGTGGCACTCTGCCACAGCGCGTCGGTTAGCATTCAAAAGCCAGCGTCTGAAGTCGCGCCCGTCTGACAGGGCGAGCGATCGGCACTGATAAGCTGGACCCTGCGGAAAGGCCGTCTATGGAAAGGCGCGGCTCATCAAGACCCTGCGACCTTCGTTCACGATGTTGCCATTTTCAGGAAAAATGCCGACGCTCGACAAAAATGGGGATGAGTTGACAGTCCCGAACGCGAAGACCACTGGCGAAAATACCTTCGCCTTGAAGGGATTCGAACCGGCGACCCCGTTGTTAGCCGAAGCCCCATATCTCAAATGTTCCAGCGGCAGACTCGGCTGCCCGGAAGCGGACTAGCAGCTTTCGCGGGTTACGCGTAGATTCCTTATCTTCGTTCAGGTGATCGCCCACTGCGAAGACAGACAACACTAGCGAAGGATTCGGCGGGTGCGGGAAATTGAGGATTTCACTGACGATCGGCTGAAGGCCTGGTGCATCCACTGTGGCGCGGTGATTGCCGACATCGAAAGCAATCGCGACCATGTTCCGACCAAGTCCCTCCTGACGAAGACACTTCGAGAACGGGGCGCCGACTATGACAGCGGCGCGGGAGATGAAATGGACTATCTGCCACAGGTTATCGTCTGTCGGCGATGCAATTCCAGCTTCTCGCCAGACGAGAACTACCTTCTCTGCGTGCTTCACGCGGTTATGGCTGGAAGCCTCTATCCGGATCCGACGAAACATCCCGAATCGGCAACCATACTTCGGAGTAACCGGCACGTAGTCCGCTCCCTGAAGAGAAGGCCGAACGGACAGCTTCTTTTGTTCGAAAACCTCGAGCCGTTCACCCTCTTTCCCGACACCGACAAGGTACGGCGCGTCATTGTAAAGAACGCTCGGGGCCACGCCTATCACGAGATCGGCGAGCCGCTGCTCGAAGCACCTTATCATGTTGCATTCGTACCGCTGGAGCGGTTGAGTCGAGAGCAGCGCGACACCTTCGAGACTGTCGGTACCGGCGCGGAACTTTCAGTCTGGCCAGAAGTCGGAAGTCGCATGACCGTCCAACTGATCGACGAGGAAGCGATGGTCGGCGGGTGGATTACGGTCGAGCCCGGTCGCTACCGCTATTCTATAGACTGGTCCGACGCCGTGACGGTGAAGACTGTCGTATGGGAGTATCTCGCTACCGAGACACGCTGGGAGCGCTAGACACTGCTCTACAGCTCCGCGGCTTTTCCGCGAACAAGAAATGACTTATTTAGTCTCAACCACCCAGTTCTGAATCGCGAGGGACCATAATTAGCGAACTTGGCAGAAAGAGCATTGGATCGATTTCTGCGGCTCTCAAAAGGTGGTCGAATAACCCAATGCCTGCTTCGGGCGATACTCAAGGAGCTGCGGACGGCGTGGCGGCGATGAGGTCGTGGTCCCGAGTCTTACTGTCACGGATGGCCACGCTTTGCCATCCAAGTTCCTGCAGCGATTCCAGCACTCGTGACGACGGCACATTAGGACCCGCTCAACGAGGATGGTCATGAAGGCCTACGTGATCGACAGCAATATGCTGCAGTCGGACGAACTCCGCCGCTACTTTAAGCAAGAAAGCGGCAATCTGGCGATACTCCCGGATTTCGCGTGGTACGAACTCTACAAGCAGCAATCCTTGGAAGGGCTGAGATTGGGGCTTTCTGTCGTCGGCGATCATCCTGAGCAGGTGATCCTCCTTCGGTCCGGGGGCCATATATCGCGCTTGGATCCGACGGTCGCTGAGGATCTGAACCGACTGATCTTCGGCGGACCTGAAGGCGAGATCGGCGAACTTGTTCGCCTCGTACGATCTGACGAACCGATGGGCGATCTGGCGGCGGCCCAATTGAACTCGTTATGGGATTGGGCGCGAACCCTGCAACCTTCGTTGATCGAAGGCGCGACGGACATAGCCGCGTCTTTTCCTGAGATGCAGGAGCAGATGTTCAATCATAAGGAGATTCGGACTATCAGGACGAACGGCAAGTACACCGAAGAGATGGTCCTCACCGTCTTCGGTGCCGCGCTGCAGATTTGGGAAACTTTGGCAGGCCATTACGAAATCGAGTGGGAGGGCCTCGACGAAACCGTCGTATGCCGGGCCTATCTCTTTCGGTATGCACTGGGGATAGTGATCAATCTGCTCTGGTGGATCCGCGGCGGCAGTCAAGCGGTGGTGCGCATGGATCGAATGAGCAATGATCTCATCGATCTCGGTTTCGCTGTGTATGCCACTTACTTCGACGGACTTTTCACTCGTGACGAGAAGGCCGCCTGGGTTCATGCCAATCTAGTCCCAGCAATCGCAAGTTTTCGCGACATTCACAGCGCCGATTGAACTCCTGCCGCACACGTTTCCCAAAGGCCGCACGAAAAGTCCCTTGGACGCGCCCGTGAGTTTCAGAGGCTCACGGCGAGGCACTAGCTTGGCTGGGGCGTGAACAGCGTCGCTCGCGAAAGGGTCTTTGCTGCAAGCCCCACATACCAGGCATTCATCCGGCTGTCCCAGCTGCGCACCTCGCAGAACGTTTTCCAGTCGAACTCGTAAATCGCCAGCAGCTGCCAGTCGGAATCGATGCGCACGACGATCAAATATTCGAATAGCTGCTTCTCCCGGTCATCGCGATCCGGATAGACGGTGCCGGTCTTACGCGCATCGAGCACGCCCTTGATCGAATAGCGGTCGCCGCGCCGGGAGAGGGCATCGACATTCTGCGTGCCGGTCGGCGCAGGCTGTAGATTGGGACGACCCGGAGTAGCGTTGTAGAGGGCGATCGCAAGGTTTTCAGCGACCTGCCCGACATTCAACGCCAGTCCGCGTCGCTTGAGCTCCACCGCCACCCGGGCGCGCAATCGAAGCAACGCAATGTCGCTTAAGTCAGCGAGCGCGTCCGACGGATCTGTTGGCGGAACCGGCAGGGCTTGGCTCATAAAATCTCCTCCGCTGTCGGTGAAATACGTTTCTCTGCAATCTCGTCGAACATGGCGTCGCTGTTCAAGAAGGCTGTAACTTTTTGAGCGAGCTGACTTTCTGGCAGGCGGCCCCGTCCCTTAAGCGCGCATTCCCAGACCAACAGGCTGCGCCAGCCGAGTTCCTTGAGCAAGCTCACCGCAGTGGCATCGCGCTGGCGGTTGAGAGCGATCTTGGCTAGCCAGAATTCTGTGCGAGTCGCCGGCGTACGAAACAGGGAGCAGGCGTGACCATGCCAGAAACAGCCATGCACGAAGACAGCTGTGCGAAACCGTGGCAATACGATATCCGGTTTGCCCGGCAGGTCCCCGCGATGCAGCTGGTATCGGAAGCCGCGGCTGTGCAGCAGCCGGCGTACTGTCCATTCTGGCGCTGTGTTCTTCGCGCGGATGCGGCTCATATTGAGCCGGCGCTGCTCCAGTGTCAGTCTATCGGCCATCGCTCCCGGCCGCCTGCTCCCGGGAGACAGCATCGTCCTCGGCCAAGGGCGCACCGACCGCCAGATCGGCGGGCACGGCAGGAAAGGCAGCTGACAAGGCGTGAAAGGCATCCGACCCCGCGGACAGCACGGCTACGCTGTCCCGAAATTCGACGGCAAGGCTGGCAACGATCCCCGCATGGAGCAGACGCTCACGCTGGCGGCCGATAAAGGTCATCAGAATCGGCTGATCGCCGTCATTGTTCGCAACTGAGCGCAGAAGCACAAAATCCTTACTGTCGAGGAAAGCGCAAGCGTTGGCCGTGATCTTGCGGCCGCCGAGGCGCCAATTCTTGCCGACTTTACCAATGTTCCTGAGTTCGCGGTTGCCATAGCCTCCATAGACACAGATCAAATCCATATCCGCGCCGCCGTTTTCGAACAGCTGCGCGCTCAAGAGCTTGCGCGCGACAGGCGTGGTCAGCGCGATCGCGCGCTGCTTGCTGGTGGCGCTCAGGCGGTGCGCCGAGAAGATACCCAGGTCCGATTCCGCCAGTGATCTGACGACGATAATCTCGTCGCGCCGGCTCATCAGCGACCCGCGCCCGCCGCGAGCGGCAGGTCCTCTGAGCTTGCGTCCCCTATGAGCTGCCTGTGCAGTGTCTGTGCGATCGCGCGCGCCAGCAGCGGTGGGACGGCGTTGCCGATCTGACGGAAGGCCGGGTTCATCGTTCCCGCGAAGCGGAAACCGTCAGGGAAGGACTGCAGTCGGGCAGCTTCGCGTACCGAGATCGGCCGTGCCTGCCGGCTGTCATAATGAATGTGGCTGTAGCCGTCCTTGCCGAGATGCGCGAGGAGCGTACGGGCGGGCGTCACTGCTTCCATCTTGCGCCACTTGTTCGGAAATTTCCCGGCATCGTAAGGCGGCACGAAAGCGGCCTTGAGAGCATCCCATTCGGAACCGCCGTCTTCCGGTCGCTCACCCAGCGCCTGGAGCCGATCAAGTTCGGACTCGAACAAGCTCAGTGCGTAGCGATGCGCCTCAGGATATTGATCACCCGGCTTCAGACCGGCGAAGATACGATAGTCGCGCGGGAGGTATCGGATCACATGGTCGCGCACATGCGAGCCGCCCTCGAACCCGGGCCAAGCCCGCATCGCCTTCACATAGTCGTTCTGCTGGTTATGCCCACCATAAGGCAGCATCGCATCGAGTCGCCGCGTGCCGCGCCGGAGCGTCCCTTCGGCAAGTAGTTCGCGCGCCATGATTTCCGGAAGATCACCGATGGCCTCTTGGGTGCAGACCGCGGGCGGCAGGGTTTCATCAGCTTCGGGCGCAGCCTTATATCCGCTGCCGCCGGCCGCCGCAGTGAGCAGATCCTTCCCTGTCGCCAGTTTTAGCGCAACAGCGCGCGACCCCTGATAACCGGACGGCAGGTCGATCCAGTGCGTCGGCGCGGGAAACTCGACATCGTCCGCAAGCTCCTTGCGGATTGCGATGAGGATCATCCGTTCACGCATCTGCGGCACGCCGTAGAAGGCTGCGTTGAGCAGCGTGTAGCGGACAACATAATCCTTGCCGGCGAGGATCTCGCCGATCTCTGCAGCGAGATTATGACCGCCATGATTGAGCATGTCCGGCACGTTCTCGATTACCACCGCGAGCGGAGCGCAAGCCTCCACATAGGCGAGATATTCAATATAGAGCCGCGCGCGCGGATCATGCCGGAACGCCTCGGGGTGTTCGGCTATCTCGCGCAGCTTTGAGCGTCCAACACGCGCAAATGCCTGACAGGGTGGACCGCCGACAATGACATCGAAGGCGCTCGCCGCCGAGCCGAGACCAAGCGCCGTGGTAAGATCGGCAGGAGATGTCGCAGTGATATCGCGCGCAATACTGTGGCGGTCTTCGCCATGATGGAAGTTGAGGCCGTGCGAGCGGGCCGCTTCAGGATCATTCTCGATCGCTGCGACGATCTCGTAACCCGCCGCCTGAAAACCAAGCGAAATCCCGCCACAGCCCGAGAAGAGATCCAGCACGCGAGGGCGCGCCCCGGCGTGCAAACGCTGGATTTTCTGGCGGATGACTTTCGGGTCAGCGCTCATGACCGGTCGCTTCCGAACGGCAACTCAGTCTGGCCGGCTTTCGTCGCAAGATAATGCAGAACTGCCTGTCGAATCACCCAGGCACAGGATACATCATTGGCAGCAGCCAACGCCTGCACTTGGCGATGCACGCCTTCTGGCAGTAATACGGTTGTGCGGACGGTTTTAACTGTTGCCAAGATTGCGATACTCCTTAATACCGTGATACACCAGATCGCACCACTATGCACCACTTTTCATCATAGCATGGCCGGAGGCGATTGTGCAGGATCGGATGAGTTCCCAGACGGGCTGACAGAATTGCAAAAACGCGGTTTCGCGTCCGTCGGGTCCACTCTCCGCACCGTCCGACTCAGGTACGCGCTGGTAGACACGCGTTGCTACTGCCGCCATCGGAGATTCTCTTTTGCGTCCTGTCGAGATCACGCCATCACCACATGCACTGCTGAGATCTCTACGTGGTCTTGGTTATTCACCCGAAACCGCGCTCGCTGATCTAGTAGACAACTCGCTCGCCGCCGGCGCGCGGCAGGTCCGTATCCGTCTCGAATGGCGCGACAGCAATCCAATTGTCGAAATTCTCGACGACGGTGCCGGCATGAGCTTTGATCGGCTCGTTGAGGCCATGCGCTTTGGGGGCGTTGGACCCGACGCCGAACGAGACGGCGGAGATCTCGGCCGGTTTGGACTGGGACTGAAGACTGCTTCGCTGTCCCAGTGCCGCGAGCTGACCGTTGCGTCGCGCCGCGAGGGCGTGGTCGCCCGGCTGGCCTGGGATGTCGACCACGTCGGGAAAGAATGGCGTGCCGACGCGCCTGACGAGTCGCCTCCAGGTGAGCTGGCGGCCGAATTCGAGTCGTCAGGTGATGGCACGCTGGTGAGTTGGGGCCGGATGGACCGGTTCGGCGGGCTCTGGGGCCTTGATCGCGATGCGTTCAATGACCGCATCTCCGACATCCGCGCGCATCTTGCGATGACCTTTCACCGCTTTTTAAGTGGCGAAGCACGGCGACTCGCGATCATCGTTAACGGCCGGCCCCTTGCAGCCTGGGATCCGTTTTGCCGAGGACATGATGCAACCATTGCGTTGCCGCGTGATATCATTCGCAGTCCCGACGGCGCGATCACCGCGCGGCCATATATTCTTCCTCATCGTGACCGGTTCGCGAGTGAACGCGAATGGGAAGACGCCGGCGGCCAGGGCGGTTGGATCGAACGGCAGGGGTTCTATGTCTACCGCGGCGACCGCCTCGTCTCGGCTGGAGGCTGGCTTGGCCTCGGCGGTGCTCGGGCCTGGACCCGCGAGGAGTCAAGTCGGCTCGCGCGTATCGCTCTCGATCTCCCCGTCGCGATGGACGAGGCGTGGCGGATCGATATTCGCAAGTCTGTCGCTCGACCACCCGCCTGGGCGCGGGCACGATTAGCAGGTCTTGGCGCGGACTGCCGGCGGCGCGCTCGCGAGGTCTTCGCTTGGCGCGGTGTCAGGTCGGGCGGCGAGGGCCGCCGGGGCGACGCTGATGGGGGAGCATGGCCATGGGAAGCGCGCAGCGCCAAGGCCGTGCCACGCTATCGTGTACGACGGGACCATCCTGCAGTTTCTGCTGTGTTTGAAGCGCTCGGCGCCGAATCGAGGCTGCTTGAAGGACTGCTCTCTGCCCTCGAACTCACCGTTCCGGTCGAACGCATTTGGCTGGACGTCGTCGAGCAGGGCGGCGCAGAGCCTGCGCAACCGGTGGCAACCGAGATTGCCGAACTCGCTGCACCGCTTGCAACGCTGGTGCGCAGCATGAATAAGATGGACGATAGTGGAGATCGGCTCGACTCGGTGCTACGTTCGCTTGGCGTCGCGCAGCCTGCGTTGCGCGCTGCCATCATCCAAAAATTGGGGGAGAATTGAGCTGATGGATCCGGTCACACAGCTTGCGAACACTGCCCGCGTTGCACTCGGTCCGCGAGCCGGCGACCGCACGCTGGGCACGGATGAGATCATGGCGGTGGTGCGCGCCTCGGCCCCGCTTGTGGGGCTCACCAGTGGGCACAGTTTCACCGAGGACGAGATTCAAGCAGCGACGCGCGATCTTGAGGCCCTTTTCGTGGTTGCGCAGGGACCGTCGATCCGGCTGCTCGGAGAAACGCAACCGCCACCCTGGTATCTTGGCGAGCGTCGTCGCCCGGGCGCCTTTTTCTCGCGCTATCTGCAGAAGCTGGGCGAGAGCGGGTGGGCGCCGCGCGCGCTTGAGGTGCTTGAAGAAAGCACCGCAGATGTGCTCGAGCTGATCGACGATCCGAACCGGGATGTGCCCTGGAATTGGCGCGGCCTAGTAGTCGGCAATGTTCAGTCGGGCAAGACCGCGCATTATGCAGGGGTCATCAACCGTGCCGCTGATGCCGGGTATCGCGTAATTATCGTCCTGGCGGGCATGCACAATATCCTGCGTCGCCAGACCCAGTTGCGTCTCGACCAGGATTTTCTCGGCTTCGATACCGCCGGGGTTGCAGGAAGCGGGGGGCGGCGGCCGGTCGGCGTCGGCTTGTTGCCGGGACCGGTGCAGCTGGTCGACAGTCTGACTACCTCCCAGTTAAACGGCGATTTCAACCGCACGGTTGCGCAAAATTCAAATTTCGCGCCGGCTAACCGCCCGTTCGTGTTTGTCGTCAAGAAGAACGGCGCAGTGCTCAAGAACCTCAATCGCTGGATCGCGCGACTGCCCGAGGAGTCGCGCAACGCACCACTGCTAGTGATCGATGATGAGGCTGATCAGGCATCGCCTGACACGGGAGATCAGGGCTTCCTCCCGGACGGCAGCTTCGATGAGGATTATGATCCGAAACGCATCAACGGCGAGATCCGCAAACTGCTCGGCGGGTTCAGGCGTAGTGCTTATGTCGGCTACACTGCGACTCCCTTCGCCAACATCATGATCCATGATGAGCGTGCGGCTGAGGACTATGGCGCCGACCTATTTCCTTCCGCCTTTATCGTTTCGCTGTCCGCTCCGGACGATTATTTCGGACCACTCGCGGTGTTCGGTCGCGACGACGACGCTGATTCAGTGGGACTGCCTGTCATCCGCCATCTCGACCAGACCGCTGAGAATTGGATTCCTGACCCGCACGATAAGACGCTGCGGCCGATATACCGGGGCGTGATGCGAGTCCCGCCGAGCCTCGCGGAGGCGATCCGCAGCTTTGTCGTCTGCTGCGCAGCACGGGCCGCGCGCGGCCAAGCCAACGCGCACAAGACCATGCTTGTGCATGTTTCGCGATTTCAGGATGTCCATGACCCGGTCCATGCCCAGGTCGAAGGAGAGCTTCGCTCGATCCGCAATGCGATCGCTGCGGCCGATCCGATCGAAATGGCGGAGCTCGAGCGGCTGTGGCGCGAGGACTTCGAACCGACCACCGAGGCGATGGCATCGTCTGTGTACGGGCGTTCTGTGCGTCGGATCGGCTGGGATGTGGTCGCAGCACGGCTGGGAGATGAGGCTGACCGAATTCAGGTCGCGGTATCCAACGGCCGCAGCCGCACGGGCGTCGATTATGATGCTGCCGACGCTGCCGGGCAGAGCCTCTCGGTCATCGTCATTGGTGGCGACAAGCTGTCACGTGGGCTGACACTCGAAGGTCTGTCGACAAGCTACTTCCTGCGTGTCTCCCGTCAGTATGACAGCCTGCTGCAGATGGGGCGCTGGTTCGGTTACCGCCGCGGCTATGCCGATCTCTGCCGGCTGTACACCACCACCGATATGGAAACCTGGTTCCGACATTTGGCTACGGTCAACGAGGATCTCCGCGCGCAACTGGCACATATGCGCGTTACGGCTGGCACTCCCAAACTCTACGGTCTCAGCATCGCTGACCACAGTATCATGAACGTGACGGCTGCGAACAAACGGCGGCATGCTGTGCTTCGTCCCGTCAGCTACGCCGGCGAAGGCAAGATCCAGACGGTGCAATACCGGGACGCCGATACTACGATCGCGAATGCTGCGGCTGTCGACGGCCTTCTCGAGGAACTGGAGGATCCGGAGATCGATCCGGCCCGGCCGGGAGGCCGACCACCGGCTGCGGGGTTCATCTGGCGGAATGTTCGTGGCAACCGTGTCGCCGCGCTGCTTGAGGCCCTGGCGTTTCCGCCGGAGAGCAGCGACGTCGATGGAAAGCGCATGGCGGGCTATATCACTACGCAGCTCGGGCGGGGCGAGCTGAACGACTGGACGGTGTTCGTACCGGCTGGTGTCGGGGCCACTGTGCAGGTGGCCGGGCGCGATCTGCCCAGCGTTCGTCGCTCTCCGATCGCCCGTTCGACCACTGCGCGATTTATCACCAAGTCGATCCTCAGCCCGCTCGACGAGGCCATCGATCTGAGTGACGATCAGTATCGCCGCGCGCAGGCAGAAACTGATCAGGTACTAGCCGACGAGGGCGAGCCTCCCGCCGACCGTCCGGCCGGTCCCTGGATCCGAAGGGTCCGGGGTGAGGATCCGCGTCGCGGTCTGCTCATTCTCTATCCGATCGACCCGGCAGGCGCCGGCCTTGAACCTGGAATCCCACTCTGGGGTGTAGTGGTGAGCTTCCCGACCTCGCCGACAGCTTCGGCCAACTGGCGCCTGGAAAATACCGTCCAGCAGCGCGCGGCACCATGAGCATGACTCCTGATGCGGCCGCATTACTGGGGGAGTGGGACGAGCTGGCTGCTGTAGCTCCGGGGGACCGGCTGTATCGCACGCGACGGCTTTCCCGACCCGCGCAACTCGACCTCCGCGCGGGTCTGCGAGAAACCGACGGCGCGCCGTGTCTCGTTGCATTGCCGGGTGGCGCTGGTAATTCTATCGCTTCTTTTGAGACCGCAGGCCTGCGGCTGTCGCGAGCCGCTGATCCTGCTGGCCTCCTGCTTGTCCTCTCACTCGAAGAACCCTCCCGACGTGATCTTTTCGCCGAGATTTGCAGCGATTGCATCCGCTCCGTCCTGCGCTGGGAAGATGAAGGCGAAAAAGAATTGGTCACCGTCCTCGCCGCACGCCTCGCTGCGTGGCGAGCGTTTCTGCGTGATCAGACTGGTGGTCTCTCGAGAAACGAGATGGTTGGCCTAATCGGTGAGCTCCTCGTCCTCGATCGGCTGCTCGATGAGAACGCTGAAGCGGTCGCCGCGTGGAAGGCACCCGATGACGGGTTGCATGACTTCGTGCTCTCCGGTCATGGCCTTGAGGTCAAGACTGCACTGGGGCCGACGCGACAACTCCATATTTCGACGCTCGATCAGCTTGACGACGCCGGGCTTGCCTCGCTGCACATCGCGCACGTCCGTCTTGTAGAGTCGGTTGCCGGCGACACGCTCGGCCAGATCACCACCCGGATCGAACAACGGTTGAACGGTGAGCGGGCGCGTAGTGCTTTTCGCAATGCGCTTTTGCGTCGCGGACTCTTACCGGGCGGCGACGCCAACGCTGGGCCGCGGGTCGCTTGCGCCGGGATTGATGGTTACGCGGTGAGCGATGGCTTCCCGCGGCTTCTAAGGAACGATGTATCGCTCGGTATCGCCGAGGCCACCTATCAGGTTGAGGTGCGTGCGCTGGCCGGCTTTGCCGTCGACATGGCAACGGTGTTAGACACGTTCGGGGGGACGGGCAATGAGTGAGAATGCAACGTCGGAATTCGCTCGAGCGCTGGCGGACGAAGTTGATGAGGCGCGTGATGATCCGACGATAGACATCCCGTCGACTGAGGCGCTCTTCACCCGCATAGTCATCGATGAACTGGAGGAAATTGGTCATTTCGAGGCGGCCTTTGATCTACCTCAAGAGGGGAAGGTCGGCCGGTCACCGTTCCGGATCAGTGGGTATGTGATCGATGAGGACGCTGGCCAGCTCACTCTCTTCGCGACGCACTACTCGGGCGACGTGCCGCCGCGTCGCGTTCCCGCCTCAGACCTTCTAAAGACTGCAGAAAAGGCTGGCACCTATGTCGCTGCATGCATTGGCGGGCTTGCAGACCGCATCGAGCCTTCCAACACAGAGGCTGGGGACCTCGCGCGTCGCGTGGCGGCGCTTGGCGAGCGCATCGACCGCTTCCGGATCGTCGTGCTGACCGACTGCATTGCAGGTGGCACACTGCCCGCGACGGTCGATAGTCATGGAAAGTCGATCGAGATCGAGCTCTATGACATTGTCAGGCTACACAGAGTTCTTGGAGAAGGCCAGACCCGCGGTGATATCGACGTCGACCTTGTCGCCCTGGCCGGTCATCGCATCGCCTGTCTGCCGGTCGCTTCGGGGGCAGGGCATTACGACGCGTTCCTTGCGGCTTTCCCGGGAGAGGTGCTGTCGCGCATCTACGATCGATATGGCACGCACCTCCTCGAGCTGAACGTGCGCGCATTTCTGGGACTTTCCGGGCGCAAATCGGTAAATGCCGAACTGCGCCGCACGCTGGTCGAACAGCCGGAGATGTTTCTGGCATACAACAACGGCGTGGTCGCAACTGCCGATGAGGTCCGGCTCGAGTATGAGGGTGGCGCGGTGTACCTGACCGGTCTGCGGGGCCTGCAGATCGTCAATGGAGGACAGACGACGGCATCGCTTCACCGTGCACGGCGCAAGGAAAGCGTTGCGCTTGGCGCGGTGGAGGTACCGGTCAAGATTATCCGAGTGACCGAGGGGGATCTGGCGCAAATAGTCTCCTCGATCTCCCGCGCAGCGAACCGACAGAATACTGTGCAGCAGGCCGACTTCTCGGCCAGCGACCCGTTCCACCGCGAGGTGGAGACGTTGGCGAACAACGAGTGGCTCGAAAGCGGGCGCGGGCGCTGGTTTTATGAGCGCGCGCGCGGATCATGGCTCGCAGCCGAGCAGAAGGCTTCTTACCGCACTACCGAGCAGCGCGCCTTCCGCGAGCAGACGCCAAAGTCCCGACGCTTCGATAAGCTCGACCTCGCACGTTATCTGTCGGCGTGGGACGGCTTCCCCTGGCGTGTCGCTTTTGGCGGTCAGAAAAACTTCCAGGCGTTCATGCAGCGCCGCAAGGAGCTGACCGCTCCACCTCCGGACACTGCTTGGTTCCACCGGCTGATTGCGCTCACTATTCTTTATCGTACGACTGAGCGTCTGGTCCGAACGGTAAAATTCCCTGCGTATGGCGTGAATATTGTCGCATATCTGATCGCCGCGCTTGGAGAGCGCACCGGCGGCCGCATCGATTTCGACTTTGTCTGGCGCCAACAAAAGCTGTCGAACGAGATGGAGGCCCTCATCTCCGCCTGGGCTCCGCTGATCGATCAGGCGTTGCGTGCAAGCGTCGGTAACCACAATCCCACGGAATGGTTCAAGAAAGAGGACTGCTGGGCTGAAGTCCGCAATCACCTGCCGACCCTGTCGGATCCGCTCCCGGCAGAGCTTAACGGCACCTCAACCACGACCGGCGCTTTGGCGGAAAGACGCGCACAAACTCTCCAGGTAGCTGACTATGATCGAATCGAGGAATGCATGCGCATTCCATCGGCAGTCTGGGTGGCGGCGGCCGAGGCCGGTCAGCGTAGCGGAGTGCTGCATTTCAAGCTGGCCAGCATCTGCATGACGCTCGCCAACTATGCCGCAGGTGGTTGGAGCCGACGCCCTTCGATCAAACAAGCGAAGCATGGGCTGGAGAGTGTTGCTAAGGTGCGTGCCGCCGGCTTGTTCGACGAGACACAACGCGAAGCAGGATAGGAGCACCAATGCCGGCCGCTGAAGCTCGCGGTTTATCTGCTTTTCGCGGCCTCTCCTTATCGCGCACGTACTCCTGACCCCTCCCCGTTGAAACCATTGCAGAAGCTCTAAAGATGACGAGACCAAAAAAGCCGAGATCGGCGAACGGACAAAAGAAGCAGGTAGGAGGACGAGATGTCCGCGGGCTGCGTACTGAAGCGGAGCTAGAGAGCCGAATTACCAGCGCTCTAGCAGCTGCTCTGCCTACGTTCTCACAAAACGATTTTGTTCAGCAACGGCGGTTCACAATTCGCCTCGGACATGACAGCTTTGAATTCGACAGCGCGGCCCTTTGGGAGAAGACAGGCCGAGCCGATATCCTGATCTTTTACGGTGACCGACCGCTGGCGGTCCTTGAAGTGAAGCGGGAAACGGTTGCTTTACAAGAAGCCGACTACGAGCAGGCGCAAAGCTACGCCAATATGCTCACGCCGCGCCCCCCACTGTTGATTGTTAGCAATGGCAAGCACACACAGCTTTTCGACAGCAACACCGCTCGGCGATTAGATGCTGGAGACTACGACAACGCCACCATTACAAACTTGCTAGAGAACGTTGGCAAGGTTGCCGCGGCCGACATGCGTTGGGCGATTGAGGCGTTAATGGGCCGCGAGGTCGACATATGGCCGCGCGCGGTTCGTAAATGCACCGCCGGATTGATCGAGACGTGGACCGATCCGCCTGGCGCTGCAGGACGCCCCGTCGCTCGCGACCTGATTTTTCCGCGCGAGGCCACCGAGCAAGCAATCAATGCGCTTACAAGAGTCGATCTTTTCACTGTCCTGGTCGGACCACCAGCAAGCGGCAAGACAAACTTGCTCTGCGAATTAGCTCTGCGGACGACTTCGAGCGACGAACTGGCCGTTCTGATGCTTCAGGATATTGGTCCGGGCCTCTTTCAGGCCGTTTCGAACCTCTTTTCGCGAGAACTCGAATGGACACTGACTCCTCACGATGCTCGACACTGGCTGCGCCGAATGTCGAAAGGAACCGCGGGGCCGACTCTTGTCATTGCAATCGATGGTGGAGAAAGACAAACTGCGGCCTGCGATCGAGGCGTTGATCAGCACGGTAAGAAAGCGGAAGTCAAGTTGATGATCACAGCGAGTAGCGGAACGTTTCCGGCGACAGGACAAAGCGGCGCTTGCGGGAAAATATGAACCGAGCATGGCAAGCGCTAAGAATGCTACAACACGCCCCACGCCCGGAACCGCCCTCTGCCAGTCATCTCCCGCAGCCCGAGCTCGCCGACGATCCGGAGCGCCGCCTGCGGAGTGACGTCGAGCGTCTCGGCAATCATCCCGGCCGAGAGCAGCGGCCGCGACAGCACCAGCTCGATCAGCTCCGGCAGCTTCGACGTTTGGCGCCGGCCGATCAGCCGGCGCTCCATCAATTGCCGGGCCAAAACCAGACGGTCGTGTTCGTTGAGGCCAAGCTCGGCTGCGGCAGTGATGCCGGCGAGAATGGCCAGCAACCGGGTGTCGCGATTGCGATGCCGGCGCCGATCGACGGGGATGGTTTTCAGGCCAAGATTGAACGCGGCCAGATGCGCTCCGGTCGTCACGCCGGCCTGACGCAGTATTGATGCTGCCAGCGGCCGGCCGAGCCAGGGGGCATGCTGCAGGACTTCAAGTGTATTCCAGGCATCGAGGGCGACAATCGCCTGCAGCACGGGTGGAAAACTGTCGAGCTCGCGCAGGACGGCTCGCCATTCGCCGAGCCGTTCGTCCTCGTCCCAATCGAGATCATAGACGAACGGATCCTTCTCGCCGCCGCCGACGCGACTCGGCACCCGCGCCTCTGTGATCGCCGCCTCGGATCGCGCCAGCACGGCGTCGATGGCGGCGAACTCTGCTTCGAGCGGGTTGACGCTATCATCGCGGTTCTCCCCCTCCCCTCCTCCGTTCGCGCTGCCATCCAGCCCGCCGGCGTCGACCGCAACGGTGCTGTCGGCGCCATGTGATGCTGCAGGCGTGCCGGCGACGAAGTCGTGCCCGCGCAGGCTGCGCAGACCGTCGGCGCTGAGCGCCCAACCGGGCGGTTGCGCTGAAATCCGGTGGCGGGTGCGCAGGACGTCGTGGGCGATCGTGAGCTCATGGGTGGGCGCCCGGATGTCGGCGCCGGCGTCATGCAGCACCAGGTCTTCGAGATGCACGAGTTCGCCGTCGATCCACAGCGAGGCGCAGGCATCGGCAAAATTCATGCGTTCGATCCAGCCCTGCCCGACCGGCGAGCGGGCAATGCGCTCGTCAAGGCGGGCCAGCGCTGCGGTGGCGTTCGAAATCGGCCGCAGCAGGCCTGAGATGGGCAATTTGGACAAATCGTAAGACATTGAAATCATAGTAAATGATTTGCTAAACGAACGCTATATGGCAATTAGAGTTCATCACATGATGGTTTTGTTGGAACGATGTCTAACCATCGATAAGTATCAAGTATCGATAGTGATGGTTTTGCAGTCGCAAAACCTGTATGTCAGTC
Source organism: Martinezella lusitana (assembly GCF_016901135.1). Lineage (GTDB taxonomy): Bacteria > Pseudomonadota > Alphaproteobacteria > Rhizobiales > Rhizobiaceae > Rhizobium > Rhizobium lusitanum_D. The sequence goes on from NZ_JAFEVL010000036.1 coordinate 112,418, forward strand.
CTTGAGGATCGGCGGAAACCCCACAAATGCAGGCTTTTGCCCACCTTTTCATTTTGGATCGGTGGAATATTCCGCTTCATTGGGTGGAAAATGGCTCGCCGAACCGTTCGGCCGAGCCCCCCTCCCCAAAGCACATCTCGCCAACGTTGGCCCAATGCGGCAGCCCAGCGCTCGACCCCTCGCAAAACAGGCAGTTTCGGGGCATTTCGGCTGTGGAGGGCTGCCGACGGGCGTGCTGTGGCCCGGATGGGTCCGTTGCCTATCCCGGATCGGAAAATGCGCTGCAAGGCCTCCTATTTAAGTTATAAAACACGCTTGCAAACCGGCGTTTTCTCACGCATTCATTATCTGTACAAACGCCATCAAAAACGAGCCAAGACTAATGCCACAGGTTGCAACCGTCAGCTCCCCTTCCCCGCTGCCAAGGCTGATCGGATACGCTCGGGTTTCGACCGACGATCAGCTCAACGACGCCCAGGTCGATGAGTTGCGCGACGCGGGCTGCCATCGCATTCATCAGGAGCACGGATCGGGAGCATCACGCGCAAGACCGGTGCTCACCAAGTTGCTGAAGGATCTTAGTCCCGGCGATGTGCTGGTCGTCGTTCGTCTCGATCGCTTGGCGCGATCGGTCAGCCATCTGCTTCAAGTGATCGAGGACCTCGAAGGGCGCGGCGTTCACTTCCGCTCGTTGCGCGATCCAATCGATACCTCCACGCCGCAGGGCATGTTTTCGCTGCAGGTGCTCGGCGCCGTCGCCCAGCTTGAGCGCGCGCTGATTGCGGAGCGAACCAAGGCCGGCATGAAGGCTGCAAAAGCGCGCGGCCGGCTCGCTGGTAATCCCGGTCTGCGCGAGCGCCGACCGGAAGCGATCAAGGCGGTGTCGCAAGCACGCGAGAAACTTTATCTCGACGAACTGATTTCGTCGGCACAGACATGGCTGCCGACCGTGCGGCAGCTTCGGCCTCAACACAGCTGGGACAATGTCGTGCGGGTTCTCAATCGCCGCGGCTACGATTGGACCGTTGAACGGCTGCGTCGTGCCGTCCATCGCATGGTGCGCGAGAAACTGGCCGATCCCGGTTTGCTTGCCCGGTCGCCGCGTCGCGCCCCGGAGGATCATCTCATGAAGCTGGTTGCCGCGATCACCATCGCCGATCCGGCTTTGTCGTTGCGCGACATCGCCGCGCAACTGGACCAAATGGGGGAGCGGCCGGTGCGTGGTGGTAGGAAGTGGCAGCCGTCTTCCGTCAGGGCCCTGTTGGACGAGGCACATCGTTTCGGCCTCGTTCGCTCTTGAGTGCCTGGCTCATAAGGCGCCCGAGCTTCCTGTCCCGCGAACTCCCCTTTATGGCCGACATCGCTTTCCAATCCTGGCTGGCCAGGATCTGTTCGGCCAGTTGATGATACTCGATATCGGGTCTGAGCCTGAGCTTCGGAAGAGTTTCCAGAGTTCCAACCGAATGGGGCGTTTCGGCGGCCTGCGGCAGTGATTTGCGTTTACGATTGGCCAACTCTCGCTCGAGGTAAGAAGGTGGCGGTCCGAGCCATTGCCTTGCCTGCGCCAGATCAAGCAACTGTGCCACCGCCATGAATGTGACGATGCGCCATGGAAGCGACAGGTAGACGAGAGGGTTACTGCGGGCGGTGAAAGCGGGAATGCGTCCAAAGGGAAACTTCAGGTCAAGCCATGCAATGAACGGTTTGCCATTTGTCTGTGACGGCGACCACAAGGTTTCGATCGCAGCCTTTATCTCATCCAGTGCGCCGCCGCCCTCCCTCCCCTCGATAGCGGCGTCTATCGCGGCCGTCAGTATGAGCAGGAAATCTACCGTGGCCGCCCCTTCGACCTTCTTTTGTCCCCCCGATACCGCGGTCGAGCAGTGTCCGCAGATGAGCCGCGCCTCTTCCTCGATACATTCGAAGCGGAAGCGGTCCCGGGCGAAACAGTGGCCACACCAATCTTGCAGCATGCAGCGATGTTTCCGACAAACCGCTGTTTCGACATGAGCCCATTCACGGCGAAGATAGTGATCCCGGCCAACCGACACGTCCTCGTCAAGGCAATCGGGGCAAGTCCCCTGCTCCCTGCGGTCGGTAACATACCAGGCGATCGATCTCACCGATCGGCTCAACATCATTGCTTCGACTTCAGCGATCTTTAGTCTGGCGGTGCGCGCCCACGATCTGAGGACCAGCGGATCCGGGCGAAAATCCCGCAACTCGAAACTGCCGGAAGCCGGCGGCCGATCCTCATGCCCCAGCCAATGCTCGATTTCGCCCGGCGTGCATCCATAGCGACAAGCCACCCTGGCCTGCCATGACGAGATCAGCTCATCTGGGTAGGGCCGCGGTGCGATCGGCAAGAGGGGGATTTGCCTCACCGCGCCGATCGCCGCTGGAGCGAGCGTTCCGACCGTCGAACCATGGCGACAAGCGGCAACACAAGGTCGTCGCAGCTGAAGCTGTCCGCGGTGATACACTCACTGCCGTTGCGGATGGCGTCGGCAGCAACGGTCTCCATCAGCCGGAATATACGCACCGTCACGCCGTCGGTGAGCTCAAGAACACGCCGGCGGACTGCCGGAGATGTCACTGCCGATGGCCGGCGTAGTGGAAAAATAGACGCCAGGCTCGAAAGAAGCTGAGTGATGCGCTGATCGTTCGACCAGCGCTCCAGGTGAAACGCTTCGAACCGTTCTGCGAGCTGCGGGTCCGTCAGAAGCGCCTGCCGGGCAAGATCGGTGCCCGCGCAGATCAACGGCACCTTCAGGTCATTGGCAAGAAAGCGGATCACATTGAGGAAAATCCGCTGCTGGCGAAACGTGCCGGTCAGCATTGCGTGGATCTCGTCGATAACAAGCATTCTGACGCCCATCCTGCGCATCAGGCTACGGCAGATCGTTTTGAGGCGGAACGCCGCGTCGCTGCTCGGTCCAGGCGCCCCTAGAGCGTTCAATAGCTCACCATAGACATCCCGCTCCAACGGCTCTGCGGGCATCTGCATCGCCACGACCGGCATGAAGGTCACGCCAGTTCCCCTGTCGAAAGTCGCGGGATGATCGCGAAGAAACTTGCGGATGATTTTTGTTTTTCCCATGCCGGTGTCACCATACAATAGTAGGCAAGGCATGCGGTCCCGCGGCGGATACGAAAGCAGGTCCTCAAGCCGCATCAATGCCGAATTTGCCTGAGCCGTTTCGAGCCAGCGATCGGCCCGAATCCAGGCGATGCGCTCACTATCGCTCAGCTCGGCATAGCTCCGGTAGGCCGGCAGAAGATGGGCATACTCGCTCACGACCACTCCTCCACCGCCAACGGCGAAAGGTCGATGCAGACATCGTCTTCGTCGTCTGATTCCGGTAAATCGGTAGTCCGATCACGGGCTGCCAATGCACGCTCTTTCCGCTCAGCATGGCGGCGCATGGCCCGGGTCTGCTGAACGGCGCTCTCCATAAGCCGCCTTTGCTCGGCGATGGTCTCGAAAATCAGGTGCTCGTCGATAGCTCGGACTCCCCGAGCCCTCAGTGCCGCCCGCGCCAGGCGATGTTCTCCGAGGGTAATCGGCGGCCGGTCCAAGGCCGCAAAACGCACGGGCCAGATCGAACCGTCTGCCTGCTCCACATAAACACAGGAGAGATCCCGCGGATCATACTTGACCCGCACCTGGCGCGAAGATCGCCCAGCCAAAGGACTGAGAACGTCATCCCAATAACGAATTCCGAACAGATGCAGACCATCCCTGCGGATACAGCGTTCCTCATAAGGGAGAAAATCGAGCAGAAACCGTTCTGGATCATGCGGCAGGCGTAACGGCCGGGAACGGACCGCGACCGCATCTTCCCATGCCGTCCGCGGCGGGAGCAGCAATGCGCTATGAACTTCGGCATGGTAGCGGCCGACGATCTGGAGGGTCAGCCATCTCTCCAATTCATCCAGTGTCATCGCTGCATGCTTCTGCGGATCGTACGAGCCTCGCTTGGCAATGCTGCTCGAAGTAGATCCCGGCAGCAGATGCACCGCACCCATCATGGTCCCGATCAATCGCTCGATATGCCCGCCGTAATGCGGGCGTGCAACAGGCCGGTACATCAGCTCGATCCCATGTTCAGGCGCTCCCCTGACCAAAGCCTTGCCGTGGAATTCTGCTCCATTGTCGAGGTGAATAACGTCTGGCAATCCAGAGACCGGCCACTCGGCATCGATGCCCATCGTCTGGAGCCAAGGTTCTTTTGGCATCACCAGATTCTGGATCGCCAAGGCCACGGATGTCGCCGACGGGCTTTCCAGGCTGAGATAGAAGCCAGCCACCATGCGGCTGGCAACATCGATCGCCAACGTCAGCCAGGGGCGCTGCAGCGGCTTGCGGCTAACCGCATCGACGATGAACAAATCCACCAGGGTGTGATCGATCTGAATAATCTGAAGGGCATAGTTGGCGTTATATTCTTGCACGACAACGCCGAACTTTTCGGTTGCCGCCTTCGCTCCCTCCCTCCATCGCATCAGTATCTGCGGATCGATGCAGTCGACGCGCGCCCGGACGGCTGTCCACGATGGCGCGCGAACGCCGCGTTCATGGCAAACTTGCCGTACCCGGTCGTGTAGAGCGGAGATCGTCGGCCGCTCACGTTTCCGGTAAGTATCGAAAATTGCCGCTTGAATGATCTCCTCGATCTCCGGGGGCAACAGCACTCTGCCCTTGGCGGGACCCGGTATAGCGTCCAGCAATGAGCTCGTGACCGGCGATGCGCGATATTGGTTCAGCAGCTTATAGAAACGGGTTTGGCCCAACTCCAGCTCTCGGCAGGCTTTACCGACATGCGCGGCTGAAAGGCGGGGCATCAGAGCCAAGGGGCGAATAACCTTTTCGCGTGACACCGCCCTCAGCCATACCGCCTCGTTGACGGCCAACTTGTCTGGTTTCCGGCCCATCGGTGCTCACCCTTACATCGAGCTGCAAATCAGGCTAAAATTCCACCGAACCTACTCAAGTTCACTCAATTAGAATGAGCGATTATTATTACGCGACAAAGACATCCAGTCCGGTCGATTAAAAAGAGTGACACGGTAAAGTCGGGGCAGATCACAGCCCGCGAGCCGCCCATGCCAAAACCCAAAGCCTGCCCTCCCCCACCGATCCGGTGCTGCGCCGCTCGGATGAGGCAATTTAGTATCGTTAGTTAGCCATCTAGCGACGCCTTTCTTGCCATCTCAGGTCGGTATTGCTATATTTGGCGGCATCTCGATAGAGGAAAGCCGATGTCTGAAACACAACTCTCCGTCCGCAGCACAAAGGCGAGGGACCTGGCCCATGCGCTGGCGCGCCGCACCGGTCAGCCAATCAACAAGCTCGTCGAGCAGGCGCTTGAGCGCTACGATCTGGAACTGCGCCAACAGTCTGCCCGGACGCCGATCGATGTCCTATCGGACTTGATGGCCGAGGGCCGGCGTGCTGTGCCAACCGGCACGACATCTGCGCATGACGATTTCTACGACGAATATGGTTTGCCACGATGATCGCTGTCGATACGTCGGTCATTCTGGCGATGGCCTTGGGAGAGCCGGAGGCCGAACGGTTCATATCGTTGGTGGGTCGGGAGGCACTTGCGATCGGCTGGCCGACCCTGCTCGAGGCTCGAATGGTGCTGACAGGAAGAGGGTTTTCAAACGCTTCGGACATAGTTGATCAGTTTGTCCGGCTGCCGAACGTAACCACGATTACTTTCGACGAGAAGCATTATCGCGAAGCGGAACGAGCGTTCGACCGTTTCGGTAAAGGTCGCCATCCAGCCACACTCAATATGGGCGACTGCTTTTCCTACGCCGTTGCCGCGGTCGCCAAGGCGCCGCTCCTGTTCAAGGGCCAGGATTTCGGCAAGACCGATGTGAAATGCCATCCCGCGTCGGCAACCCAATGACACGCAAAGCCATCACCCGACCCGCCCCCGCCGATCCGGTGCAGCGCCGTGCCGAAGAACTCGATGCGCTTGACGCGATCCTTCCCTTCGATCGCCGCGACCAGCTGGCAACGCTACTAACTGATGATGATGTCGCCACACTCAAGCATCTGGCAAACCAAGGCATGGGCGACAACACGCTCAGGGCGCTGGCTTCCGACCTTGGTTACCTCGAAGCCTGGTGCGGGCTTGCCACTGGTGCTCCCCTGCCCTGGCCGGCGCCGGAAAGTCTGCTGTTGAAATTCGTCGCCCATCACCTCTGGGATCCGGTCGAACGGGCCGAGGATCCAAACCACGGTATGCCGGCAGACGTCGAGGCGGGATTGCGCGTCAGGGGGCTGCTGCGCGCCGACGGGCCACATGCGCCCGACACGGTCCGTCGGCGTCTGACCTCCTGGTCGATCCTGACACGCTGGCGTGGTTTAACTGGAGCCTTCACCGCTCCGTCCCTGAAATCTGCTCTCAGGCTCGCCGTTCGCGCAAGTGCTCGGCCAAGGCAGCGGAAGAGCAAGAAAGCTGTCACCGGCGACATCCTGGCGAAACTCTTGGCCACCTGTGCTGGCAACCGCCTGGTCGATATTCGTGATCGCGCCTTGTTGCTGACCGCCTTCGCCTCCGGAGGTCGGCGGCGCTCTGAAGTTGCTGCACTTCGTGTCGAGGATCTCATTGATGAGGAGTCAGTGCACACCGATCCGGCCAACCCAAACTCCCCTCCCCTGCCCTGCCTGACGATCAGCTTCGGCCGCACCAAGACGACGACGGCCGATGATGACGAACACGTCGTGTTGATCGGCCGGCCGGTAATCGCCTTGAAGCATTGGCTGGCGGAGGCCAGGATCGACACCGGCCCGGTGTTTCGACGCATCGACCAGTGGGGCAATATCGATCGGCGGGCGCTGACGCCGCAATCGGTCAACTTCATCCTCAAGGCACGCGTCAAGCAGGCCGGCCTAGACCCGGAGATGTTCTCGGCGCATGGCCTGCGGTCTGGCTATCTCACCGAGGCCGCCAATCGTGGCATCCCCCTCCCCGAGGCCATGCAGCAGTCGCTGCACAAGTCGGTGACGCAGGCGGCCAGCTATTACAACAATGCTGAGCGGAAGAACGGGCGCGCGGCGCGCCTGGTTATCTAGTCGTCACGGTCTGCCGTCTGGTTCCCCGATCTCAAACGTGGCATACATGAGTCCCCTCTCCTACGCTTTCTCGCGGCATCGGTGCCAGACAGAGGGCAGCTAACGCGCTTCCCACGCTAGCCCCGTAAATGCACAGGGTCTCTCACCGCCTTTGATCCTTTGGAGAGCCCAGAACGATGAAGCTGGTAATCGCCGTGACCTGCGGCAGCGTGCCTAACACGTTCCTATGGAACGCCTTGTAAGTGGCGATGTCGGCAACCTCGACACGCAGCAAATATTCTATTGTGCCTGTCACGTTGTGGCACTCAACGACTTCATCGGCCTGTGACATCGCTTGCTCGAACGCCTCTTGGCTCATCTTGGTGTGATCGGACAGCCCGACCGTGATGTAGGCGAGGAACCCGGCTCCCATTCGCGCACGATCAATCGACGCCCGCTATCCCGTAATGACACCGGCGCGCTCCAGTTCTTGAACGCGACGCAAGCATGCCGACGCAGATAAGCCAACGCGCTCAGCCAAACGTACATTCGGCTGGCGTGCATCGACGGATAGCTCGCGCAATATATGATGGTCAATTCGATCAAAATCAGGCTTTTGTTGCAATTTTTCCGGCTCCGTTGATAACATTCGCACCAACATTCTGTGAAAATGCTCTTAACATTGCGCGTATGACCGATCCAGTAGTTCTCGCCCCATTCCTCGTTTTCGCGTTTCTCATGGCAGTTACGCCGGGACCCAACAACGCAATGGCGCTGGCGTCCGGCGTTCGTGTAGGTTTAACCAGGTCGTTTCCGCTCATAGGCGGCATTGCCGCTGGAGTTGCCTTGCAAATGTTAGCGATTGGCTTCGGCCTAGGCACGCTATTCGAGGCCTATCCGATCACGCACGAAATTTTGCGGATCGGCGGTTCGCTTTATCTCATCTGGCTTGCATGGAAGATCGCGCGCAGCGGCCCAATTGTTGAAGGCGAGGAGAGTTCGCCCATCGGCTTCTTTGGCGCCGCCGCGTTTCAGTGGATCAATCCAAAGGCATGGGCAATCACAGTGAGTGCGGCTGCGACTTATATTCCCAGCAACGACTATTTGCTGAATATCTCGATCGCTGCGGCTTTGCTGGCTCTTGTAGCCATCCCTAGTGTTGCTGTCTGGGCGGCTCCCGGGCGCCTGCTCCGCAATGTGCTTACTCGGCCGACTTATGCACGCATCTTCAATCTTTCGGTCGCGCTTCTTCTCGTCGCGTCGACAGTACCGATTCTATTGGGCAATTTGTAGAAGCCAGCTCACCACTCAACCGAGGCCTTAAACTGATCCGAGATGAACCCGATATCCTCAATCGCCGCGGTCACGACTGGACAGTCGAACGATTGCGCCCTGCCGTCCAACGGATGGTGCGCGAGAAACTCGTTGAGCCGGAGTTGATTAAGCGTTCCCCTCGCCGCCAACTAGAGGATCATCTTTGCCATGTCAGCCCTTCTCTAGTGGTCTGTCGATTTTAGCAGAATACCCTACCCATCTGGGTGTATGTACGCGCAGCAACGTTGGTTGTATCGATGAGCTGTTCACTACCCGGTGAACGCCCCAACTGCGCCAGGCGTCTACGCCCCCAACCGGACGCCTGGCACCCTCTGCCGACGATGGCGCTTGACGAAGCTGTTGAGACGTTATCAGGCAATGGCCTCCCAATGTCGTCGGTACGCCCACGGGCGCCGTGAGCCGAGTGGTGCGGACGCGGAATTCGATGTCAGTGTTGCTTGTAGGGTTGCTCTTCTCGTCTGAGGGAGCGACGTTTGCGTCCCCAAAAAACCTTTGGGCGTCGAGCGTTGGTCGATTACGCATGTTCACCAAGTAATCGCCTTAGAGGGAATCGATTATATCGACTTGGAAGCATTCCGGGCCGAAATGAAGCCGGCCTGGGTAGGGTCGAACTTCGGCTAGATCTATTTCCTGGTCAAACGCAAACGAAATATGCGGCGTGTAGCTGGGAAAATCCCAGCTCATTCCGAGCCGGCGAAACTCAGCATGTCGATGGGAGAGCCGCTGGCAGCCGAAGATCAACACGATCACACCGCCAAAATTCCGGACCGACCTTCGGCTCCCAACCCGCACGGTCAAATCGGTCGCGCATGGCGAGATCTGTTTCCAGTTCCCCGTCCCGCGGGAGGTTGCGATCGTCACGTGCAGCCCGTCCGAGGCAACGGTATCGGTAAAACCTTCGGATTTGGCCCAGGCCAGAAATTCACCGTGGTTGAGAAGCGGTCTACTGACTAACATTTGTCAATAAAGGGTTAGAGCGAAAGTTGCTCAAAATACGTCAAGCCAGGATCGTATATCACAACTGTCCGGCTTCATCGATGTCGATGAGGATCACGTTTTCGGGCCGCTGAAGCGGCATCATGACGCCGGCGCCGGCGGGCTCTTTCTCTTGAGCGGGGAAAGAAGGCTCCGCCCCCTCTCCCCAGCAAGGACAAAAAGCCGTCTCCCCATCCTTCGGCTCGAAGGCCTGCAGGACCTGGCCGAACATGTTCAGCTGGCCGCTGACGCGGTGGGCGATACCCCTCGGTTTTTCTCCTTGCCCCCTCTCCCCTGCTGCTCCACGCGAACTTGGGAAGCAGCCAATCGCGATTTCACGCTCCAGGAATGCCGAACTGAAGAACGGGCGAGCGGCGCGGCTTGTCATCTAAATACCGATAGCGGTTGCCACGCTAGCCGCGTTCGCGGGAGGCGGCAGAGATCTAACGCACACGAGCGCCGAGAAAACTGACGCTGGGCTCATTCAAATGTTTCGATGCAACGCATGGGGCAACAAAGAGTTCATCCACCAAACGATGATCTAGATGCCTGAACGATCTTAAGGTCGCCGGAGAATTCCAGCAGTCATGCAAACAAACGCTAAGTGACATACATCGCATGTTCGTTTGCTTTGGTCGGATAATGGCCCGACCTTTCTCAAACTATTGTGATCTCTTGGTCTGCGGGATGAAATGGACGAGCAGAGATTTCAGCTCAATTTCGCGAACCCGTCTGGCAGCCTCGTCCGGGGTTACCCAGTGGAGAAGCCGCTGCCCCTTTTCTTTGAAATCGGCGCGGACCTCTTTCACTTCTATTTGAAACATCTCGACGATGCAGGGCGCAACATCGCCGTCATCAAATTCCTTCAAATAGGTATACCGGCCTATGGCACTTTTCCTCACCGTGCCGCGTACGCCTGCTTCCTCCCACGCTTCGATCGCCGCCGACTCATAGGGCTTCTTGCCTTTCATCGGCCAACACTTGGGAATGATCCATCGTCCACTGTCACGCGATGTAATGACCAGAATTTCGAATTCTTCTCCGTCGTCTTTATACCGAAAGCACAAGGCACCGAACTGGCTGCGGAACGTTCCGCCAAAGAGTTTGTCTGGTGTTTGCGCTAGCTGTTGGAGCAGGTGCTTTGATTTGTCGGGGGAGGGCTTCCTCCCTTCTTTCTTTGGCTTCATGGGACGCCACGTTGTCAAAGTTTCAACGTCAGCTCAATTGCCTAAAGGGCCCTTCGACGAGTTTATACCGATAGTCCATGTGTGAGATAGGGGATAGCCCCTCCTGCTCCTTCTGACGCCGAAACCTAACGGGCGGTTCGGCCAAGGATATGTTATCGGCTTGGATCCCGTGGAGGGACTTTGGCCTTTGCCTTTCGGGATTTATGAGCCTTTTGAATTCGTGATTTCATCACATCTGATGCTGTGAACTTTACGACCCGGCGCGCGGAAATCAGTACCTCTTCCCCTGTTCGTGGGTTGCGGCCCGGCCGGTGGATTTTAGCGTTCAACTGAAACGAGGCAAATGATGAAAGTCCTATCGGTTCTCCGCGCACAAGTGCATCGCCGATCTCACCGAGCACGGCCTCCACAAGATCGGATGATTCTGTTCGTGAAAGGCCGATCTTTTGAAACACAGCATGCGCTAAATCTGCGCGCGTCACGGTTTTCGTGGTCATGTTCTCCGATCCAAAGCTCCGAAAGAAGATTCTTTATCGCAATTCGTGCGGCAAGACGTACCAACGTTGTTGCCAAGAAGGATCCACCGCTGTCCGGTGGTGTCCATCAGCCTATAAATCATATACAATATCGCGGTGGATGCGACCTGGAGGTTGCGTACCGGCCTCTTTTCGTCTGAACCGCTCGCCCCTTATATATGAAAATAGAGCGCCGTAAAAAGCGTTGTTCTTTCAATATGTTAATGCGGTGGTCAGCTGACCACCGGAATCAGGTGGTGTTTTCGATCCTAAAAGCCACCGGCTATCGCCTCAATCCCGGTATTGGACAGTCTGCAACTCCTCTCCCGGCGCCCAACGTCTACCCCGCTTTCAATGGCGCAAGCCCGCTCGCCTTTAACAAGGCAATTATCATCGGGCCAAGCGAGAATTCGCCGCGCTCGGTTCGCCGAGTCAGAGCCCGCAGATATCCACCGGCCGAGTTGATGAAGTTCGCCCGCTCCAAGATGCAGGCGATCACAACCGCCGCATTCTCCGGCCCCATAGTAGCGCACGCGTCCTGATAGGCCGCCGGGCTGACGCCAAGCATGGACCGAACAACCACCGCAGCCGACATCAACTCGCGCCAGCTTGCGATCGCTCCATCCGGTCCATAATCGGCAATCGCTGGGCAGGCCTTCAGCACTGTTCCCAGCGGAAACGCCTTAATCGGCGCACTCATCGGCCGGCTGGTTTCATCCAGTTTCGCCCCCTGCTCTTTTTCGGAGCGAGGTTCAAGTTCATTAAGGTATTCGGGTTTTGAATTCTGTATGTGCCGCTCAATATGAGCACCATTGGTGCTATTTTTCTCCGAATTTCCCTGGATATCCAATCGATTGACTATCTCCTCCTGAAGCAGCTGCATTTCATCGAGGACCGCGGAAACGTCAGAGAGCGTGGGAGAGCGTGGAATCCGCGTGACCAGGGCGATATACATCGCTTCGATCACCCTCCAGTCGCCATCAGCACCTTCTTCCATTGCTGCAGTAATCAACTTACGAACGTCTCGCCGGCAGATCGTCAGGCTTTCCTTGGCCTTACGAAGCATCGCGCGATCGGTCATCACTTGCTGCGCCATCACAGCCAGTTCTTCTGAACGCGCGAGGAGGGGGGAGAGATCAAAGCCGAAGGCACTCTCGATCTCTCCAGCGCCATCCCTGCGAGCGTAACGCTTGCCATTGGCACTGTCTTTCCGGATGATCAAGCCCGCCTCAACCAGGACCGCGATATGCCGGCGCAATGTCGCACCAGCCATCCCGTGGGCTCGAAGCGCAAGCTGGGTATTCGACGGGAAGACTATCAGTTTCGCGTCTTGACGCAGTTCATTGTCCGGATAGAAGCTCAACAGCGCGTCGAGCACCGCGAGACTGTTGGATTGAACGCCGAGCACATCCATAGCGGCGGAGGCGTCCCTGAAGACCTTCCACTTGTCCGCGGTCTTTCCGTGCTTAATTTCAGCCAATGCCGCCTGTCGCCGCACGAGCGCAAGCGTCATCGGCCGCCGCCCGAATGGCGTCGTCACACTTCCTGTTTGCATCGTCTCTCACCTTTCAGCAGGCAAAAGAAATCCACTCACCAAAACGATGCCAAAGAACTCTTGACGAGGATTCGAGGAAATGCGATTCTGTTCTTGCTACAGAGACAGAAGGGCTTCCGCGACGGCGACGTTGAGGAGGCTCTTTTCTTTTGCGGTTACTCTCCCTGTTTCCGTTGGTTTGCAGCGTGGTAGGCTTGGTATAGCGCCGGCACTTGCTCCAGCACGAAGGTCGCAAAGTCAGGCGTCGCCTTCCGGTCGATTATGACTTCCAGCTTGGTCTTGCTCTGTGAGATCTGTGCCAGTCTGTCTCCGTTCGGGGCCGACATCACCTCCGGCAGGCCGCGAGGAGGTCGGCGAGGCTTCAGGTGGGCGATGACCGCCTTGAATCGGTCTGGCGATGGCAGCGCCTGCACCTCTTCTGAGGCAGCATAGATGGACGCGTCAGACGGAGACGCTGCATTCCCGACCAACTCTGCCAGTTGCTGCCAGCTTGGGCGTCCGACGCCAGGAGCGGCACCAATGGCGTCGATCAGTCCGGAGGGGAGGGCGTCGACAAGCACGAGCATCTTCGACAAATTGCTTTTGTCGATCGACATAGCAGCGATGACAATCTCGCGTGGAAACTGTTTGTTCAGATGATATGCGAAGCGCGCCTTCTCAATAAAAGTGAGATCTTCACGCTCATTGTTTTCCTGGCCTTGGGCCACAACGAGTTGTTCGTCCGTCAGCTCGCGGACCACGGCTTTGACTGGAAGACCCAGTTCCGAAACAGCACGCAATCGACGGTGCCCGAAAGCAACTTGATATCGGCCGGAAAGCTCTGGGTGAGGTCGAACCAGGATCGGAACCTGCTGGCCTTGCTCGCGGATTGAGGAGAGAAGGCCGTCGATATCACCCTGCATACGATCCTGGACGAATGACGGCTCGATCACCGAGGCGTCCAGTTCTATGACTGCCTGACCTTCAGCAAGGCGCCGCTCGATTTCTTCGGCACGGCTAAGGCGATCATTTTGCTCGCGCAGTGCATTGCCAATGTTCGCCGTGAGCTTGGTTGCCGGATCGCGATCCTTCCTTGGCACACCGAGAAGCGGCATGGACCGGTTCTTTCCAGACCTGTTTTCCGCGAGTGGCGTGTCGGGGGCGTCTGTCGAGACGCCCAGGATGTGTTTCCGGCTCATGTGGGTCTACCCCATGCTTTTTTGATCAGAGTTTCGATCTCGTCATTGACCGCGTTCATAGCCTCCAAGGCCCGATCATAGGTCGATCGCGTGAACTGTCCGCGCTCGACTTCAAAAAGGGTCTGGTTTGTCAGACCTGCATCCGACACTGCCGTGGTTTTCAGCATCGGGAAATTGAGGACACTCTCGCCAAATATCGACCGCAAATAGCCCACCATTTGGTTTTGCGGCCCATCGCTCGGTTCAAAACGAGTGATGAGGTAGCGCATCCAATTGAACTTGAACTCGGCGCCAGCGTTCTCGATTTCCCGGAGCAAATTGGACGTCATCGCCAGGAACTGGTTCATCGACATCACGTCCAACATCTGAGGATGGACCGTGACCAAGATCGATGTTGCTGCTGTCAGAGCCGAAAGCGTGAGGTAGCCGAGCTGGGGAGGGCAATCGATCACGACGACATCGTAGTTATTGGCGATGTCCTCGATCACTTGACTGATACGACCGTAAAAGAGCGTGTCGCCTTCCTTGCGCTTCATCAGCGCGCGTGGGGTGTCGTGCTCAAACTCCATCAGTTCGAGGTTACCGGGAATGAGGTGTAGGTCGGGAATATATGTTCCCCGGACAACCTGCTCGATCGGGACCTGCTCATTATCGTAGCGAATGGCGCCATAAAGCGTTTCGTTTGGACCAACGTCGGTCTCCGGTTGACTGCCGAAGAGTGCGGAAAGGCTTGCTTGAGGATCAAGATCGATCGCGAGAACCCGGTACCCGCGCATTGCCAGATACTGAGCCAGATGTGCGGCTGTGGTCGTCTTGCCCGACCCGCCTTTGAAATTCATAACGGAGATAACCTGAAGCTGCTCGCCGTCGCGACGGTGCGGCAGATAGCGTCGATTCCCACGGCCGATCTGGTCCATGTGCTTGCGGATCGCATGAATATCTTCGATTGAAAAATTCCGCCTACCGCCCGGGCTCATGCTTACATTCAACTCTGGCATTTCCGAAGCGGTCTGTCGTAGGTAAGATTCACCGACGCCAAGCAGCTTAGATGCTTCCGACGGACCGAACGTTCGAATGCCCTTCTCGGAAGTCGGCGGGAAGACCTTAAGATGATGCGCTTGAAGTTGACTGGAGAGGGCGTCGGCATGACGCTCCATCAATGCCGTCAACCCTTCAACAAGAGGCGCTGCTTCTGCGGCGGACTTCGCCATCTCAATACCCATTTCTTGCCAGTGGCGATATTTTTCGCGAAACCGGTAAAATTCCGCCACCAGAAATAAGCGCCGATTCTGATTTTTGAGCAAGGGTTTTTAGGTTAACAAGGGGTTAACATATTTGCCCCAAACTAAGCCATCAGGCCGAATCGGCGATAACTAACCGGTAGTTAGGCAGATTCCCCGCGTTGCGGCCAGTGCGCATTAAGTGCAGATTTGCACATAAAATGAGGCATCGCCCACAGCGCAAGCCAGTCGGCTTGGCAGGCTTCAACCCCAGTTCGGTAGAATCACTGGGTGCAAATCTGCACGTTGGCACACGCTGACCGAGATGATTTCTGTCCGCATGACCTGTTCATGCGGAGATCATGATGCGGATACTGACCATTCCACCCCACCATCACAGACGGCACCGACGTTTCCTGAAACAGATGCACCGTCTTCGCGCTACAGTATTCGGCGACCGTCTCGAATGGGACGTGTCTATTGCGGCAGGCGAAGAGCGTGATCAATATGATGACTTCAAGCCGGCCTACCTCTTGGCGATCACCGAGAGCGGACTGGTCGCCGGCTGCGTCCGTCTTCTTCCGGCTTGCGGGCCGACGATGCTCGCACAGACCTTTCCTCAACTGCTTAAAACAGGCTCGCTCGCTGTACACCCTGGAATGGTAGAGAGCTCGCGCTTCTGCGTCGACACCTCCCTTGTTTCGGGGAGGGAGGGAGGCCAACTGCATCTCGCGACGCTCACCCTGTTCGCTGGCATTATCGAATGGTCGATCGCGAACGGCTATAGTGAGATCGTCACGGCGACCGATCTCCGTTTTGAGCGTATTCTGAAGCGGGCCGGATGGCCAATGCGCCGGCTCGGCGAAGCTGCCGCGATCGGCAACACCATCGCTATTGCCGGAAGTCTGCCGGCAGATCGCGTCAGCTTCGAACGGGTTTGCCCTCAGGGCTACCACTCGATCCCTCAGCTCGACGGGGCACCGATTGGGAGCGTCGCGTGACTCAGCTGCGCTCCCATCCCCGCCTTGTCCGCAAACTCCAGGATGCCCTGGGTGATCACCTCTGCGTCGCGCTCGACGACGCAACAGTCGTCGAAATCATGCTCAACCCGGATGGCAAGCTTTTTATCGAGCGCCTTGGCCATGGTGTCATGGGAGCTGGCGCCCTTAGCTCGGCGGCGGCAGAGGTTATCATCGGCAGCGTCGCTCATGCTCTGCGCTCGGAAGTAGACCCCGAGCAGCCAATCATTTCCGGCGAGCTGCCGATCGGCGGACATCGTTTTGAGGGCCTCCTGCCGCCTGTCGTCTCGGGACCGACATTTACGATCCGGCGACGCGCCTCGCGCCTTATTCCACTCGATGAGTATGTGCGATCGAAGGTAATGACCGAAGCGCAGGCTTCGGTGCTGCGCAGCGCCATTGCCTCTCGAATGAACATCGTAATTTCCGGCGGTACGGGATCTGGCAAAACGACGCTTGCAAATGCAGTCATCGCCGAAATCATCGCGAGCGCACCCGACGATCGCATTGTCATCCTCGAAGACACCGCCGAAATCCAGTGCGCCGCAGAGAATGCGGTATCGCTCCATACGAGCGACACGATCGATATGGCCCGGCTGCTCAAAAGCACAATGCGGCTGCGGCCCGATCGTATCATTGTCGGCGAAGTCCGTGACGGTGCGGCGCTGACGCTGCTCAAGGCATGGAACACCGGTCATCCGGGCGGGGTCACAACCATACATTCCAATACAGCGATGTCGGCGCTTCGCAGGCTCGAGCAACTGACAGCGGAAGCCAGCCACCAACCCATGCACGAGGTGATCGGCGAAGCCGTGGATCTCGTCGTTTCCGTAGAGCGAACGGGGAAGGGGAGGCGGGTCCGCGAGATCATCAACATCGAAGGTTTTGCCAATTCCCACTACCGCACCGAACATTACGCACAAATCGATGAGGACAGCCATGTCGCGTGACTATCAACGTTTCCTGGCCGGCGGCGCGCTGGTCTTGCTCTTCGCCAACACGTTGGTCGCTCCGGCACTTGCCTCATCGGGTGGCGGGGGTCTCCCGTGGGAATCTCCGCTCCAGCAGATCCAGCAGTCGATAACCGGTCCGGTCGCCGGCTTCATTGCACTGGCAGCCGTCGCCATCGCCGGTGCGATGCTGATTTTCGGAGGCGAGCTCAACGATTTCGCGCGCAGGCTCTGCTACGTCGCGCTTGTCGGCGGCGTTCTTCTCGGTGCGACCCAGATCGTGGCGCTGTTCGGTGCAACAGGCGCTTCGATCGGCGAGAACACCGCACAACCTGCTCCGGGCACTGCCGAACAGATGACGCTGCTTGGACCGAAAGGGGAGGGGGCTCATGGCTGAGCCCGGATCCAATCTCGCTCGCTCGCGGGTGCATCGGGCGCTGTCACGCCCAAATCTGCTGATGGGTGCCGACCGCGAGCTGGTGCTCCTCGCAGCGCTCGCGGCCGTGATCCTCATCTTCGTCGTTCTAACCTGGTATGCCGCACTGTTCGGCGCCGCAATCTGGCTGGTCGCGGTCGCAGCCCTTCGCATGATGGCGAAAGCAGATCCGCTTATGCGCCGTGTCTATGTCAGGCACATCTCCTATCGGTCCTACTACAGGCCGACCTCCACACCGTGGCGACGGTACTGACGATGGCTGCACTGAAGCCTTTTCGTCATTCCGGACCATCCTTCGCCGACCTCGTTCCCTATGCGGGGCTGGTCGATAACGGCGTGGTCCTGCTGAAAGATGGCTCCCTCATGGCCGGCTGGTATTTCGCGGGACCGGACAGCGAAAGCTCGACCGACGCCGAGCGCAACGAGGTCAGCCGGCAGATCAACACGATCCTGTCGCGGCTCGGCACGGGCTGGATGATCCAAGTGGAGGCCGTCCGCGTGCCGACGATCGACTACCCGGGGGAAGACGTCTGCCACTTTCCTGATCCGGTCACGCGCGCCATCGATGCGGAACGGCGATCGCATTTCGAGCGCGAGAGCGGACATTTCGAAAGCCGGCACGCGCTGATCTTGACATGGAGGCCGCCGGAGCCTCGGCGATCCGGGCTTGCGCGCTATGTGTATGCCGACGCGGGGAGCCGATCAGCCACTTATGCCGAAACGGCGCTGGAAACCTTCCGGACCTCGATCCGCGAGGTCGAGCAGTATCTCGCCAACGTCATCTCAATACACCGCATGGTGACGCACGAAACCGAGGACCGCGGTGGTTTTCGGATCGCACGCTATGACGAGTTGTTTCAGTTCGTCCGTTTCTGCATCACTGGCGAGAACCATCCAGTCCGTCTGCCTGACATCCCGATGTATCTCGACTGGCTGGTGACGGCTGAGCTGCAACATAGGCTCGCCCCCAAAGTCGAGAACAGGTTTCTTGGGGTGGTCGCCATTGACGGCCTGCCGGCGGAAAGCTGGCCGGGCATTCTCAATTCCCTCGACCTGATGCCGCTGACCTATCGCTGGTCAAGCCGCTTCGTCTTTCTCGACGAGCAGGAGGCGAGGGCGAAGCTCGAACGTACGCGAAAGAAATGGCAGCAGAAGGTGCGGCCGTTCTTCGACCAACTCTTCCAGACACAAAGCCGGTCGATCGACCAGGATGCGATGCTGATGGTGGCGGAGACAGAGGATGCGATCGCGGAGGCATCCTCCCAGCTCGTCGCCTATGGCTATTACACGCCCGTCATCATCCTCTTTGATGACGACAGCACCCGGCTTCAGGAAAAGTGCGAGGCCGTGCGCCGACTGATCCAGGCCGAAGGATTTGGGGGGCGAATCGAAACCCTGAATGCCACCGACGCTTTCCTCGGTTCGCTTCCGGGCAACTGGTACGCCAATATTCGCGAACCGCTGATCAACACGCGCAACCTCGCCGATCTCATCCCACTCAACTCGGTCTGGTCCGGCAGTCCAACGGCACCGTGCCCTTTCTACCCGCCCGGCTCGCCGCCGCTGATGCAGGTCGCCAGCGGATCCACGCCCTTCCGGCTGAACCTTCACGTCGACGACGTCGGGCATACGCTGGTGTTTGGGCCGACGGGTTCCGGTAAATCGACCTTGCTCGCGCTGATCGCGGCACAGTTTCGACGCTACGCGGACGGTCAGATCTTCGCGTTCGACAAAGGCCGTTCGATGCTACCGCTGACGCTGGCCGCCGGCGGCGATCACTACGAGATCGGCGGCGAGAGCGACGGGAAGGGGAGGGCACTTGCCTTTTGCCCACTGTCGGATCTTTCGACCGATTCCGACCGGGCCTGGGCGACCGAATGGATCGAGACACTTGTGGCGCTGCAGGGCGTGACGATCACGCCCGACCACCGCAATGCCGTATCCCGCCAGATCGGTTTGATGGCGGAGGCGCGCGGCCGATCGCTCTCGGACTTCGTCTCCGGCGTGCAGATGCGCGAGATCAAGGAGGCGTTGCATCACTATACGGTCGACGGACCGATGGGGCAGTTGCTCGATGCCGAGGAAGATGGGCTTGCGCTCGGTGCATTCCAGACCTTCGAGATCGAGGAACTGATGAACATGGGCGAGCGTAATCTCGTGCCCGTGCTCACCTATCTCTTCCGCCGTATCGAGAAGCGCCTGACTGGAGCTCCCAGCCTGATCATCCTCGACGAAGCCTGGATCATGCTCGACCACCCGGTCTTTGGCGGGAAGATCCGCGAATGGCTGAAGGTCCTTCGAAGGTTGAACTGCGCGGTTGTGCTGGCAACACAGTCGATCTCGGATGCGGAGCGGTCCGGGATCATCGACGTGCTGAAGGAAAGCTGCCTTACGAAGATTTGCCTCCCCAATGGCGCGGCGCGAGAGCCGGGCACACGCGAGTTCTACGAACGCATCGGGTTCAATGAACGACAGATCGAGATCGTCGCGAATGCCATGCCCAAGCGCGAATACTACGTTGCCTCGCCAGAGGGGCGCCGGCTCTTCGACATGACGCTCGGACCGGTCGCGCTCTCATTCGTCGGCGCCTCCGGAAAGGACGATCTGAAGCAAATCCGCGCACTGTATTCGCGACACGGGGCCGGATGGCCTCTCCATTGGCTCGAACAGAGGGGGATTGGCAATGCCGCTACATATTTTCCAATCATCTAGCAGTGGCGTAAAACGCTCCGCCGCGATGGCGGCGATCTTGGCTCTCGCAAGCACATCGCCGCTGCAGGCAGGCGGCGTGACCGGACAGGCGACCGAGTGGACGCAGCTTGCCAACAACACTGAGCTGATCAGTCTCGTCGGCAAGTCTGCCGAACAGGTCAACAACCAGATCACCCAGATTAGCCAGCTCGCAGAGCAGATTCAGAACCAGCTCAATATCTACAGCAACATGCTGCAGAACACCGCGCAATTGCCAAACCACATCTGGGGACAGGTCGAGGGCGATCTGAACAAGCTCAAGGGCATCGTTTCCCAGGGCGAGGGCATCGCCTTCTCGATGGGCAATATCGACGATGTGCTGAAGCAGCGGTTCCAGAGCTTTGCCGACTTCAAGTCGAGCCTGCCGGACGGGGCATCCTTCTCATCGACCTATCAGAACTGGTCGAACACCAACCGGGATACGATCGCCGGGACCTTGAAGGCAGCTAACCTGACGGCCGAGCAGTTCTCCTCCGAGGAAACCACCATGTCCTCTCTCCGGTCGATGTCGGAGAGTGCCGACGGCCAGATGAAGGCATTGCAAGTCGGCCATGAAATCGCGGCGCAGGAAGTGGCGCAGATGCAGAAGCTGCGCGGTCTCGTCTCCCAGCAGATGACGATGATGGGTACCTGGTACCAATCCGAGCAGGCTGAGAAGGATCTCGCACAGGCGCGCCGCGAGGAATTCTTCAAGTCGACGGCACCGTCGATGTCCGGTGGACAGGAGATGAAGCCCAGATGGTAGTCTCGAAGCTATTTCTCGTCGTCGTCCTTTTCTCAAGTGCGGCCGGCGCCGGAGGAGCGGTGTGGCTCCTTGCTCAATCCAACGATCCGTCACAGTCAGCCGCCGGGACCGACGCGTCCGAATCTCCGCTCAACGACGAAGCCCGCAGGCGCGCGGAGAAATTCTTTGGCGGCCAGCACAATTACGACCTGACAGGCGGGCAGGAGATGAAACCACGATGGTAGTCGACAGGACTTCAGGTGCGCGGCTTCTGCCGATCGCGCTGGCGCTTGGCGTTTTGGTCATAGCAAGTCCGGCGCTGGCTCAGGATGGCAGCGTGCTGAATACGCTGGAGAACCAGATCGTCACAGCAGCGAAGGGCTGGGAGGACACGATCAGCCGCGCCGCCCGCTCGCTGTTCTGGATCCTCGCCGGCATCGAGGTCGGTATTGCCGCCGTGTGGCTGGCGCTGCAGGCCGCCTCTCTCGATGCCTGGTTTGCCGAGCTTGTCCGCCGCATCATGTTTATCGGCTTCTTTGCATTCGTGCTGGAGCGCGGTCCCGCACTCGCAAAGGCGATCGTCGACAGCCTATTCCAAATCGGCGCCGGCGGTGGTTCCGCTTCGCCGGCTAACGTCTTCAACGCCGGCCTGACCGTTGCCTCGAAGATGTCCGAGAAAATCAGCTTCGGCCTCTTCCAGGACAATGCGCTGGCGCTTTCGGCAGCGCTGGCGATGATCGTCAGCGTCATCGCCTTCTCGCTCGTCGCGGCAATCTTCATCTCCGTGCTCGTTGAAATGTATGTGGGTTTGCTCGCCGGAATGATCCTGTTGGGTCTTGGCGGATCGAGCTTCACCAAGGACTTCGCCATACGCTACCTGATTTATTCATTCTCCGTCGGAATGAAGCTGATGGCGCTGGTGATGATCGCGCGTATCGGCTCCGAAGTGTTGATCGGCATGGCAAACGATGCCTCGGTCGGCGACCAGTATCAAACGGCTCTTGCCATCGCCGGTATCGCCGTCGTGGTGTTCGTCATTTCAATGTATGTGCCGAACATTATCCAGGGCGTCGTCCAGGGCGCCTCCGTCACGGGTGGCATGGAAACGATCCGGCATGGGTCGCAGGCCGCCAACTTCGCGATCGGCACGGCGGTCGGAACCGGAACGCTTGCGTGGGGCGGCGCCAAGGCTGGAGCCTCCGCATATTCCGATGCTCGCAGCACCGGATCTTCGATGGCGGGCGCTGCCCTGAAGGGCATGGCGAGCGGAGGCGCTGCCGCCGCAAGTGCGGTCGCGGCTGCCGCGCGCGATCAAGCGATGGACGGCCGCGGCACATACGGAACCTCAACACTTGGCCTTGCCAACGCCAAACTCGATGAAGCCAACAGGGCATCGGCGCACAAGAGCTTCACCGGAAAAAGGGGATGAGGAAATGAGGATCTTCAAAGTCAACCGGCGAGGTCCGCATGCCGCCGCATGATGGTCCGGACAATCCTTACATCGCAGCTCGCCAGGAGTGGAGCGAGCGCTACGGCTCCTACGTCAAGGCAGCCGCGGCGTGGCGTGTCGTCGGCATCGTCGGAATGCTGATGGCGGTGATTGGGTTCTGCTATGCCCTGTTCCAGAGCACGCAGGTCAAGCTGGTTCCCTATATCGTCGAGGTCGATAAACTCGGCACTACGGCGAATGCCGGCTTCCCGCAACAGATCGAGTACGCCGATCCGCGCGTGGTCCGGGCAACGCTCGGCAGCTTCGTCTCGAATTTCCGGAGTGTGACGCCAGATGCTGTTGTGCAGAAGCAATATATCGATCGCACCTACGCGCTTTTGAGGACGTCGGATCCAGCGACTGAGAAGATCAACGCCTGGTTCAGGTCGAATTCTCCCTTCGATAAGGCTCGGAACGCGACAGTCGCCATCGAAGTCAACAATATCGTGGCGCTGTCGAGCCAGTCTTACCAGATCGACTGGACCGAATTCGAGCGCGACCGCAAGGGTAGCGAAGTCGGCCAGCCGCGTCGCTTTCGCGGCGTCGCCACCGTGACGCTGACACCCCCGCAGGATGAGGACGTTATTCGCCTCAATCCCATCGGTCTCTATCTCCGCGATTTTGACTGGACAGCCCAACTTTGAAAGGCATGGCCCCGCTTATGACCATCAGAACAAGAGCCGTTCCGGCCGTGCTTCCGATCGCCGCACTCGTGCTCGCCGCATCGCCACTATTCGTGGCGCAGGCGGCCGCGCAAAACGTCAGTCCCAACGAAGCAAAGGGAATAGGCATCTCCGGCCAATGGCGGGGCAGCCGCGGTCTCGTCACCAAGGGCAGCGACGGTAAGGTGATCTTTCTCTTTGGCGAGATGCAGCCCTCTGTGGTGTGCTCGCCGCTGCAGGTCTGTGACATCGAGCTTCAGGCAGGCGAGGTGGTCCGCGACGTATTGGTCGGCGACACCGTCCGATGGAAGGTCGAGCCGGCCACCTCCGGCGCCGTCGGCGGTCAGGCGATCCACCTGATCGTCAAGCCGGCCGAGTCCAACCTGGTCACCTCGATGGTTGTGACGACATCGAGAAGAACGTACCATATCCAGCTCAAGTCGCACCCGACGCAGTACATGGCACGCGTCGGTTTCGAATATCCAGAGGATGTTTCGACCAAGCTGGCTGACGTCAACGCCCGGCTGGAGGCGAGCACCATCCCTGGCGCCGGCGTACCCGCCGAGCAACTGAACTTCGCCTATTCGCTTTCGGGCAGCGCTCGCTGGCGGCCGACGCGCGTCTACAGTGACGGCATGAAGACCTACATCCAGTTTCCGCGCTCGATCGCAGGCCAGGACGCGCCGGTGCTGTTCGTCGTCTCCGGCGGGCAGAACCGGATCGTCAACTATCGCATGAAGGACAATATGATGGTGGTCGACTATCAGGTCGACAAGGCTGTTTTGGTCTCCGGCGTCGGCTGGCACCAGCAAAAGATTACGATCAGCCGGGGAGGCCGATGATGGAGTTGGCGTCATTCCGCTCGTTTACGACGACGTGTTTACTTGCTCTCACGTTGGCCGGCTGCCAGGCGGCCGGCCCGGACGCATTGGTTATCAGCAACGCCCCGCCTGAAATCTCCGGGCCTGCGGCTTCCGCGATTGCCGGCGACATGGTGAGCAGGCTTGCCGAGCAGATCGGGCCCGGTACAGCAACCATCTCGTTGAAGAAGGATGCTTCGCCCTTCGGAGAAGCCTTGGAAGCATCGCTCAGAGGCTGGGGTTATGCCGTCGTCACGGATCAGAAGACGGCCGACAAGGCGAAGACGATCGTGCTCGCCTATGCGATCTCGCCGGTCGACGGGCAGATCCTGGCGAGGCTATCGACGACGAGGGTAGAAATCGGCCGTGCATATAGTGCAAACGCAACGGGGGCGACGCCGGCGAGCCCGCTCTCCGTCCTGCAACACGGGTAGGGGAGGGTACGATGGCTCAATCCCTGAAACTCGGCGGGGTACCGGACGACAAAAGCGGCTCCGGTGGCAGACGCGTCAACCGTTTGCCGGTCATCGTTGTGATCATCCTTGTCGTCGCCTTTATCGCGGTCATTTTCTATGGCCTTGCGTCACGCGGGCTTTATTTCCGAGGCACGCCTGGCCTTGACCAAACATCGGGCAATCCTGCCTCGACCTATGCCGACCAGCTCAAACGCGGCGTCAGTGACGGCATCATCGGTGAACCTGTTCAGACCCCTTCCTTCCAGCCGTCGCCCGTCGAGACCAAAAAGGAGACGACATCTAATCCATTTGCCGCAGAGATACGTCCACCCCAACAGGAAGAAAAATCCCAGCTTGAGCCTGAGGCCGTCTGGAAAGCTCGTCTGCAGCGTGAACAGCAGGAACAATACCTACGCGAACGCCATCGGGAGCGGATGGCGCGACTTCAGGCCAGCGACGCCGCCTATGATGCGCCGCTCGTCATCGACAAAGGCAAGGTCGATGCGCAGGCAAAGGCAGCCACCGATACGACGACGAGCCTTGCCGCGAACGCGGTTCAGCCAGGTTCGGCGACAGATCTCTATGCGGCAGCTCTGCAGGCAGGTCTCGGCGGTCAGAATCTCGATCCCAATGGCCAGCACACCAAGGAAGGCTTCTTCAACGCCGATATCAAGGAACTTGGTTATCTGCCGAACAAGGTGATGCCCCAGCAGTCTCCGTTCGAACTCAAACGCGGCTCGGTCATTCCGGCAACGCTGATCACTGGTATCAATTCCGATCTCCCCGGCCGCATCACGGCTCAGGTCAGTCAAAACGTCTTTGACTCAGCCACCGGCCACCGCCTGCTGATCCCGCAGGGAACGAAACTGTTTGGTCGCTACGACAGCAAAGTGTCCTTCGGGCAGTCCAGGGTGCTCGTGGTGTGGACCGACATCATCTTTCCGAATGGGTCAACACTTCAGATTGGCGGCATGGCGGGAACGGACGCGCAAGGTTACGGCGGCTTCAATGACAAGGTGAACAACCACTACTTCAAGACCTTCGGTTCAGCGATCTTGGTCGCGATCATTGGAACCGGGATCGATATGGCGGTTCCGGAGAGCTCTACCCTGGCAACTCAGGATACGGCATCGGACGCGGCGCGGCGGAATTTTGCGGAAACCTTCGGCAGGGTTGCCGAGCGCACGATCGACAGAAACCTCGACGTCCAGCCAACGCTTGAAATCCGTCCGGGCTACAAGTTCAACGTCCTAGTAGATCAAGACATCGTGTTTCCTGGCATCTACAACGGCTAGGACCAATCGACATTCACAGTGTCCAGATCATTCCGCGGCGAGAAAGGCAAAGCTTGAGAAGTGAATGGTTCTTCAGGCATGGAGTGTTACCAAGCGCCAGAAGTGCTGCATTCGGTTTGAAGCACCGCTCCATGTGGTTGCGATGCCGTTCATGCGCTCGGGTTAGGAGCCTCTTGACGCATGCCAAGATCGGCGTCGGTCAGGACGGTGAGGGATTTTGGGAAGACACGACGTCCCCAAGCCGTCATGGTCAGTTTTGTTTCGCCGCAAGCGGAATTCGCCGATCTCACGTTTACAGGGTTCAACTGCTTTCCCTAACGATAAGCTTGAAACCCAGATCTAAAGCCGGGATCTCCGGCGTTTCCCCACAGAGAAGGCTAAGAAGGCTTAAGGCGGCGTGCTCTCCGATGGTAGCGCGGGGTGTGCGAACGGAGGTTAAGCGCGGAACCATCTGCCCGGCTCCCGGCAAATCATTAAATCCGACCACCGAAATCTGCGCGGGGATAGCCACTCCCTTGCGTAGGGCTTCAAAGGATGCCCCGAAGGCAAGATCGTCGTTGCAAAAGAAGATCCCGTCTGTGTTTGGATGCTCCGTCAAGAGCCGGTTGAACAGATCGCCGCCAAGTTCCACCGAGGACGGTTCCGGCGTCATGATTTCGAACGCCGGGGGAAGATCAACCCTAGCAATCGCCTGCTGATAGCCGTCGCGACGCTGGAGAACGCGGGCATCGAGCTGGGCCCCGACAAAAGCCAGTTTTCGCCGTCCCCGCGACATAAGATGCTCGGCAACCTTGGCCCCAGCCGCTTCTTGGGAAAAGCCGACACAGACGATGCCCTCCTCCTGCCGCAGTTCCATCATGTAGACGCAAGGCACTCCGGCATTTGCCAGAAGCCGTGCGGCGGTCTCGCTTCGATTGAAGCCGGTCAGCAGAATGCCGCATGGCTGGAACGAGAGATAGTTGCGAATGAGTTCTTCTTCCTCATCTTGGCGGTAGTGGTAGTTGCCGATCAGGACGTCAAACCCGCGCGGGCGCAGGACATCTTGGACGGCTTCCAGGGTCTCGATAAACAGATGGTTCGACAAGGCAGGAACAAGCACAAGGATCGATTGGCTGCGCGCCGAAGCAAGCGTTCGCGCCGCCGGGTTGGGCACATATGCCAGCGCCTTGGCGGCGTCATGCACCCTGGTTGCGAGTTGCGGATCGACCGTTGCGATTGAGCGCAGTGCGCGTGAAGCCGTTATCTGCGAAACGCCCGCGCGGGCTGCGACCTGCGCAAGCGTCGGCCGGCCGGTGGCACGCGACGGTCTGTCTTTCATGACGAATCTCCTCCGACTTGCCAAATCCTACGATGATTAATAAGGTAGCGCTATCTCAAAGTCGCTTTGCCGTCTTTGCGGGAGGAAACGGCGTCGATTCTCGCGTCTTGAATCGGCCAGGCTTCTGCCGGCGGTTTGTTTCAAGACGATGAGATAGCGCTATCTCGGAGGAGGATACAATGGATAGGATGCCGGCCCTTGTGGTGATGGGCGTATCAGGCTGCGGCAAAAGCAGCGTCGGCCAAGCGATTTCGGATGCCGTCAACGGCACGATGATCGAAGGCGATACCTTTCATCCGGAAGAAAATATCAAAAAGATGAGTGCGGGCCAACCGCTCACCGATGAGGATCGGGCGGGCTGGCTGGCGCGCCTTGCGACAGTCTTGCAGGACGCCGTCAGGAACGGCGAGCGGCCGGTGCTTGCGTGCTCGGCGCTGAAGAAAAGCTACCGCGACATTTTGCGTAGCAAGACACCGGGCCTCGGGTTCGTGTTTCTGGAAATGACGAGACAGGTGGCTGGCGAGCGCGTTAGCCACCGGCCGGGCCATTTCATGCCCGCCAGCCTTGTCGACAGCCAGTTTGCGACCCTCGAACCACCTCATGGCGAGGCGAAGGTGTATCCCGTCGACGCAAACTTGCCCATCGTGGACATCGCGCGGGGCGCGGTCGCGTGGTGGGAGCAGACACCAGTCGCTGACGCCGGCAGGCCAGTGCGGACGACAAAGGCCCAAACCGGCAAGCTCAAAGCATAAATCACACAGGCACCTGTCCAAATCAGAACTTTTCGCGAAGGAATTTCAATGCTCGGACTGACACGGGAGACCTATCTTCTGGTTGATGCTGGTGTGACCATCATCGCACTCATACTTCTCATCACGCGCTTCAAGATGCACCCCTTCATTGCGCTGACCATCGCCGCCGGTTTCTTAGGGCTCACTTCCGGCATGGCCACGGAACTGGTGATGAAATCCTTTCAGGACGGTTTCGGTGGGGTCCTTGGCTTTGTCGGCATCGTGCTCGGGCTTGGTACCATGCTCGGCAAACTCATGGCGGAATCGGGCGGCGCAGACCAGATTGCCCAGACATTGATCCGCACCTTCGGCAAGGAGCGGGTGCATTGGGCGATGATGCTCGCAGCCTTCCTCGTTGGGCTACCGCTCTTCTTCGAAATCGGTTTCGTGCTCCTCGTGCCGCTGGTCTACATCGTCGCGCGCCGGTCGGGCGTGTCGATCGTCAAGGTCGGAATTCCGCTTCTCGCCGGTCTCTCGGTCGTCCATGGTTTGGTGCCGCCTCACCCTGGGCCGCTCCTGGCCATCAGTGTCTTCGGCGCGGATATCGGCAAGACGATCTTCTACGGCCTCATCGTCGGCCTGCCGACGGCTGTGATCGCCGGGCCAATCTACGGCTCATTCATCGCCAAGAGAATTCCGGGCGAAGCGTCGCCGGAGCTGATGGAGCAGTTCGTGCGCGATGACGTGGATACAGTCAAGCTGCCAAGCTTCGCCGTGACGCTGATCACGATCCTGATGCCGGTGTTCCTAATGCTTTTCAAGGCGCTCGCCGATATTACCCTTGCCGAGCACAACGCCGTACGCGTGTGGATGGACCTGATCGGCCACCCGATTACTTCTCTGCTCGTGGCGCTGCTCATCAGCTTTTATACCTTCGGCTCTAATTGCGGCTTCTCGCGAGACAAGATCATCAAACTGCTGAACGACAGCCTCGCGCCCGTGGCCTCCATTGTACTGATCGTCGGTGCTGGCGGCGGCTTCAAACAGATGCTCGTGGCCAGCGGTGTTGGCGACGTCATTGGCCATATGGCCGTTCAGGCGTCCGTCTCGCCAATTCTGCTCGCCTGGTTGGTCGCAGCCGTCATCCGTGTCGCCACAGGTTCGGCAACGGTTGCGACAATCACCGGCGCAGGGATTGTCATGCCGGTCATAGCTCTCGTCCCCGGCGTCAACCGCGAACTGCTTGTGCTGGCAACAGGCGCTGGATCGGTGATCTTCTCCCACGTCAACGATGCTGGTTTCTGGTTGGTTAAGCAATACTTCAACATGACGGTTGCCGAGACCTTCAAGACCTGGAGTATTATGGAAACAATCATCTCCGTCGTCGGCCTGGGCTTCATCTTGCTGTTGTCGCTTGTCGTTTAGATCGGTATGACGGCAACCTGACGACGGGCGGCGACATCACGCCGATGATCCGCGCGGATGTCGATGCGCGGTCTCCTTCGAGCACTTGCCCTCTGTCTTGAGATCGGCGATCGCAATCCGATGGGTTGGCGCCTTGCCGGCGTTGGTGCTCCGTGGCTTTCCCCAATCCAAAGCCGGCAAGCACCATGTCCGGAAAGCGCTTGCCGGCTTTGGCGTTACGGGTCTGCGACAAGTACAAGTCGATTGTGTCGCCGTGCTTATCCACGGCCCGGTGGAGATAGACCCACCGACCCTCGTGCTTCACATATGTTGTCAACCGGCGCGAAAATGTGTCGCTCCGCCGGCCTGTGGTTCTTCAATCACGATCAGGACGGTGCGACGGCGCTCGCCGGCCGGATGGTCGCCATGGGCTCCGCAATCAAGGTGATAGTCGAAACCGTCGCCGCGCCGGTAGCGCGTCAGCTGTCAGGGCTCCAGATGGGACGCTGCAATCGAAAAACGGGCGTTAAGCTCGGCCTCGATCGCCCCGAACTGGTCCGGTGCGAGGGTCCGCAAGTCCGGCCGGAAAAGCGACAGGCTGCGGCGGGCGCGTCCGCCGCCGAGCAGGGTTCCGTCGCGGCGCGCAACCGTGCTCGGCAGCCAATCGCCCGCCTCGCCGATTGCCAGCAGCGCATCGCATGCGCCGGGCATCAAGAACTCGTCGACCACAGTTACCACGTTGACGGCTTCAAACCCGCTCATATTGATCTGCCCAATCGCAAGGGCAGGCCGATCTGCTCTTCGTAGTCGCAGGGCCGGCGCAGGCTGCCGAGCGGATAGTCGCGATGGCCACGCCCACCGAGGATACGGCGGACGCGCGAAAGTGATCGGCGGTCGACATCCGACCAATCATGGTGGTCCTCCCAATGGCAGCGCCGCGTCATCCGGTCGTAGATATGCCAGGCAAGCACACGATGCGGATGGAAGAAGTCGTAGCCGTGGCAGAAGGCCCTCAGTCCCGTCGTGATCTCGTCGCCGAAGAAATAGATATGCGGGTCGAGCGGGATGTCGGTGTTGAAGCGGCCGTCGGCAAACAGGAAGCCGAGGGCAAGAAACAGCGCCGGGATTGGCGACCGCAGCCATTGCCACAAGGCCAGCCTGTGTCCGGCAAAATGCAGGAGCATGCCATCGATATAGGCCTCCTTGTAGATCTTGAGCGGCGCGCGCGATCGCCGCGCCGGATAGGTCTTCGGATCGAAATCCGGTGGATAACCGGTAATGATTGGCCGTGGCGAGCCAGCTGAACGCCGGTCTTCCAGCATGTCGACGAGGTGATCGTCCCAGTACCTCGCAAAGCGAAGATGGGAATCGATGATCATCGTATAGGGTTCCAAGCGCCAGGACCGCTGCTCGCGGCGTCGGGCCCAGTTGGCACCGCGGCTTTCCCGGAAGTTGACCTCGTCGATTTCGATTGCCTTGGCTGAGACAAGGTGCTGGGGCAACGCTTCGTCTTCAGCATGCTGCCAGCAGACGCGCACCCGCAGGCGATCGGGACGGGCGGCCTCGGAAAACAGGCTGTCGAGCGTATGGGCAAGCTCGGGATCGCGATAGGCCGCGATCTGCACGTAGATATCGGGACGATCAATCTTCGACCTCCGAACCGGATGCTGCACGACATATGCCTCCCTCAGTTCCCCCAAGTGCCGTTCCAGCGTATCGCTCCTGGGACCGGCCTGCGTCCGTCGCATTGGCAATTCAGGTCTGATCTACTGCGGCGCCTCGATCTTTAAAGGCCCGGCAAAGGAAATATGCCTGGTTGAAATGCGCCGCAGCGCCTGCGCACGCTTGAACAGATGTCGGCGAGCCAGGCCTTAGGATCTACGCCGTTCAGCCGTGCTTCGGCCTTTACGCCTATTAGCGCCCTATCAATTATTTTTCCTGCAATCGTTGGCGCAGATCGGCAACGTTATTGGACGTGACGGCAGGCGCTGCATTGCCCCAGCTATTACGAACATAGGTAAGTACGTTGGCGATATTAGCATCCGACAGGTTCCAAGCAAAAGACGGCATGGCCGGACCTGTCGGGGCCGCCTGCGTGCCGCTGGCCTTGCTGCCGGCCAGAACCACCCGTATCAAGCTAGTTGCGTCATCGCTATTGGCAAGCGGAGCTTTGGCGAGCTGCGGGAAGAGTTTCGGCACACCTTCGCCGTTCGGCATGTGGCAAGCCGAACAACGGTCCGCATAGAGGGCCGCACCGGCTGTCATCGACGCATCGGACGCCGGGATCGGGGCGGGGGCCGCTGCATCCACGTCGCCAACGTCTTTGAGGTAAGTGGCCACAGCCTTGAGGTCCGCATCCGTCCAGTATTGGCTCGAATTCTCCACTTCCTCAGCCATTGGACCAGAAGCGGTGTCGAAACGGTTCGCACCGGTCTTCAGGTAGGCGACGATGTCGTCCTCGCTCCACGTGCCAATTCCTCGGTGCGAGTCAGCCGTGATGTTGGGTGCATACCAGTCCTGAAGCGCACCACCTGCAAGCAACTGACCGGTTTTATCGCCACCGAGCATGTTCTTTGGTGTGTGGCAGGTGCCGCAGTGACCAAGACCCTCCACGATATAGGCCCCGCGGTTCCAATCAGCAGATTTCGAAGCTTCCGGCTTAAACTGGCCCCTTTCAAAGTTGAGGGCATTCCAGACTGGAAGGCTTGCGCGGACACTGAAGGGGAAAGGCAGCTGATTGGTTTCGACCTTATTCTGAACCGGTTCGAGCGTCCGAAGATAGGCATAGATGGCGGCATTGTCGGCCGGCGAAACTTTTGTATAGGCCGTGAACGGCATCGCTCCGTAAAGATGCACGCCACCAGGCCCTCGACCTTCCGACATCACCCTCTGGAATTCATCAAGCGTCATCTTTCCGATACCGGTTTCCGGATCGGGGGTGATATTGGCGCCGATGAGCTCGCCGAAGGGCGTCTGCAGGGTCACCCCGCCGGCAAAGGGCCTGCCGCCGGGAAGGGTGTGACAGGCGGCACAATCGCCGAGCGTGGCCAGATAGCGGCCTTTTTCGATCTGTTCGAAGGAATCTCCGCGGGGCGATTGCGCCAAGGCGGCGCTGCCGGCAAGCGCAAGGATGCCTGCTGTGACCAGGGAAAGGTTTCTCATGCTTGCACCAGGGGGCCGGGGTTTTTCACATATTGGGTTCGGATTGCATCGGCCGCCTTGAAGGCCAGCGCGCCGACCGTCGCGGTCGGATTATAGCCGGGGTTCTGCGGGAAGGCCGAAGCGCCGACCACGAAAAGATTGGGTATATCCCAGCTCTGCAGATATTTGTTGACTGAGCTTGTCTTCGGATCGGCGCCCATGATGAAGCCGCCGACGACATGCGACGACTGGTATGGCCCGCTATTCCAGTGTCCCTTCATGGGGTTCGCTACCATCTGCCGCGGGTTCATCGCCTTGGCGATTTCCTCAACCTTGCTGGTAACGTATTGTGCCATCTTCAGGTCGTTCTGAGAAAAGTCGAAGGTGACGCGCAGCAGCGGCCTTCCGAGCCTGTCCTTGTAGGTCGGATCCAGGGACAGGAAGTTGTTGCGGGTCGAATAGCTCGATGCCTCGCAGCCGATCGACATGGTCGAGAGATAGTTCTTGACGGTTTGCTTCTTCCATTCACTGCCCCATTTCGGGGTGCCCGGCGGCGTCGGGCGGCTGCCGATCGGTGCAGCACCGATCGGCGTCACGCGTGTGCTGCCGCCGCCGAAGAAGCCGAGCCCGGAATGGTCAAAATTGTCATTGTTGAACTCGTCAATCCCCATGCCTACGGCGCCGCCGCCGATGAACGGATTGAAGTTCTTGTCGTCAAAGAACAGCTGGACGCTGTTTGCGGTCTGATAGGCATAGTTGCGGCCGGTCGTGCCGGTGTTAGATACCGGATCATAGGCCATGCCGACGCCCGAAAGCAGCATCAAGCGCACGTTTTCGAAGGTGAAGGCGCTGACAACCACGAGGTCGGCGGGCTGCTCCCACTCATTGCCCGACGTATCGACAAAGATGACGCCGGTCGCCTTCGTGCCGGTCGAATCCATCACAATGCGAAGAACTTCGGATTCAGTCCTGGCCGTGAAGTTGGACTTGCGCACGAGCGCCGGCAAGATTGTCGTGATGGCGCTTGCCTTGGAATAGTTGGCGCAGCCGTAATTCGTGCAGAAGCCGCAGAAAGTGCAGGGACCCATCGTGACGCCGAGCGAATTGGTATAGGGCTCGGAGATCAAGGCGGAAGGCACCGGGAAGGGCTTATAGCCGAGATTGCGTGCAGCCTCGGCAAAGAGCGTCGGGCCGTAGGGCTGCTTCAGTGGCCTGGTCGGATATTCACTGCTGCGCGCTCCTTCAAAAGGATTGCCGCCGTCCTGGATCCGGCCCTGCAGGTTGCCGGCCTTGCCGGAGGTTCCGGCCACTTTGTCGAAAGCGTCGTAAAAGGGCTCCATTTCGCTCCAGTCGGTACCCCAATCCTGCAGGGTCAGCTCTTCCGGAATGGCGGACGCGCCGTACTTTTCCGTCAGATGGCTCTTCAAGCGAAATTCTTCGGGCTGAAACCGGAAGGTGATGCCGGCCCAGTGATTGCCCGCTCCTCCCGTGCCGTTGCCTGGATGGAACGAGCCCCAGCTGCGCATCGGCAATGCCGTTTGGGAGGGATCGTTGCGCATCGTGATGGTGTTCTGGGCAGTGCGCAGCATCAGATCCTGCCGCTGGGCGTATCGCAATTCGTCGGCCGCAGACGCCAAATTGAAGTCGGCGGCCGTGTCGCGCCAGGGCCCGCGCTCAAGGGCTACCACATCAAGCCCTTCGTCGGTCAGTTCATTGGCGATGATCGATCCGGCCCAGCCGAGCCCGATGATGACGGCATCGGTCTTTGGAAGCTTCGTTGCCATCGGCTTATCCCTTCTTCGTCCATTCGGGCCGGCCCGCAATGCTAAGCGGCGGCAGGTCAAGCTTCTCATTGTGGCGCTCGATGTACTCGCGATAATCATAGCGCGCGCCGGGAAAGCCGATCATCTTCCAGGAAACCATGTCGCGGTTTCCGCCATAGATCGGATCGGCGAAAAAGCCTTCCATCGTGTTGGCCAGGAGCTGGCCGAAAAACATCTTTGAATCGATGCCGTCCAAGCTGATGTCGCCACTTTCCATTCCCGAGATAGTCTTATCCTGATCGGCGGGCGAGAGCTCGGAGAAGGGTTTGCCGAGCGCGCTACGACAGTGCTTGTCAAGAGCCGCAAGACCGATGCGGTAGCGCTCACGTGGTACCAGTGCGGATTGGTCACCCTGCTCGGGCGTCCCCGGGACAAACGGTCCCTTCATGTAGAGCCGTTCTGATGAGCCATAGGATCCCGCAAGCTGACGATCAATAAAGATCGCACACCCCGCGTCCTTGCCGCTGACACTTAAATCGTCGGCCGGAATGATGCGCGAGACCAAGGCATCCATCGCCCGGGCCTCGTCCGATGTAAAGAAGTACCAGCCGCCGGGACTCAGCGTTTCAGGAGGATTGTAATCGAACGGCTTGAAAGGCGCCACGCCCCGGATGATTGTCGCGCCCGCATTGCCCGCAACGGTGACGAAGAATGCTGCGGCTGACGAAAGAAGGACCTGACGTCGACTTAAGTCGGCACCTGACTTGTCTGTCATGGGATGAGACCTCGATTGATGACGGATAGCGCGAGGGCAAATGTCCTCAGCGGCGGTGCTTGCGGCCTTGGGCGCAGGCCTGGGGCCTCCACAGCAAGCCGAGGCCATATTAGGCCGGGCTGGCTAATCTCCAGTGAGAGATTAAGCTAGCGGATGTCGACGGGGCATCGATCTTTCCCGGATGAACAAACGCGCATGTTCGCCTTTCGCTTATTGCTCGGAGGAACTGATGTGGAATGCGGATATTGGTCGGTAAGGTGGAGTGATAGAAGCGCTACATCGCGGCGCTTTCAAAAATGAAAAAAGTTTGATAGCTGAATTTCAGCTATGACACTATTTCGAGATTGTCAATCTGCGGGAGGATGAAGATGACGATGAATTTCATGAGTGACGTGACTGCGGCGCCTGGTTTTTTGATCCGGCGCTGCCATCAGATTTCCGTTGCCATTTTCATGGAAGAAGCCGCTGAACTGGATATGTCGCCAACACAATTTTCCGCGCTTTCCTTGATTGCCTTGGAACCGGGTGCCGACCAAAGCACGCTTGGCGAGCGGATTGCGCTTGACCGCTCCTCCGTCACCAAATGCGTCGAGCGGTTGGAAAAGCGCGGTCTGATCCGAAGGGAAGTGGACCCGGCAGACAAACGGGCGCGAAAGCTCTATGCGAGTCAGGAAGGGCGAGAGATGCTCGAAAAGGCGACAGCTGCGGCGGGACGGGCCCGCGCGCGGCTTCTTGCGCCACTTTCTGAAAAAGAGGGGTCGCAATTGTTAGCGCTGCTAAAGCAGCTTGGTGACACGCTCAATACGTGCAGCCGTGTACCCGTCATAGAATGCTGACAGTGCGCCCAAGACTCCGGCGCAGCTAAGTTAGCACCGGTGATCGTACTCCGCGGAGGTGTCTGCTGCGAAGCTCACGCGGACACCTCAACCTCCACGTCCATGGATCTGAATACGTCGGAGGCACCAACGAAGCTGCCGGCCACGGGAACGGATTGCGCGATATCACGGGTGACGGCGACGGGGATATGATTGGCCCCGCCCATGCTGCGATTGGTCGGATCAAATGTGATCCATCCAGCGCCGGGGACGAACACCTCGACCCAGGCATGCGTCGAGCCCTGATCCTGCGAACCAAGCAATATTCGATCGGGATTGAACAGGTATCCCGACACGATGCGGGCTCCAAAGCCCAGACAACGAACAGTTTCAACAAACAGCACGGCGAAGTCACGGCATGATCCCCAACCACGTTCGAGCGTTTGGATCGGCGTCTGTGTGCCTTCCGCCTCACGGCTTTGATAGGAGATTGATGAAGACACCCCCGCACTTATGTCCTTGAGAAGCGAGAGCGTGTCCGTCGAACTGCTTGCGACAAACCCTTGCGCCCACGTCTGGAGTTTTTGGAACGGGTCGGCATACTGCCGAGCCGTCAGCGCGCCGAGATCGGTCCATTCCTCATCCGAATAGCGGAAGGGAAAGGTAATGGCGGAGCCTGCAATAGCAAAGATCGGCCATGCGGCCGCGGTAAGGTCGACCAAGGCGACGCTGTCGACGGTCAGGACATCGGTCATGTCGCTGAAAACCGCGGTGGCAACCGCGTTGCCGAATACATCGGTCGCCCAACTGATCTGGGTTTGTGGCGTTGTCGACACTTCATGCGAAAGCAGCCGGAGATCTCTGCCCTCGCGTGGCCTCAGCATCAGCCGGTGAGGCCTAAGATTCACCGCATAGCGGTAGCGATAGATCGTACGATGGTGGATACGGATTTGCGACATGAGTGTTCTCGGGTTCTGGGCATCGGCATTAGCCGAGCCACCACATCTATCACATACGCTCGCAAGCTCTCCGACCACCTGCGCGTCGTCACTCCCGTCCCAAAGTGCCAGGAACCTATGGACCAGTCATTCCATATTCTTGGACTTTGCTCTTTCAGCGCTCTGCTGTTCGGCGAAAAGCGACCATGCCGCGATAAACAAGGCGGCGATCAAGGGGCCGATGACGAAGCCATTGATGCCGAACAGGGAGATGCCACCGACGGTCGAGATCAGCACGACGTAGTCGGGCAGCCGCGTTCCCTTGCCGACCAACGGCGGGCGCAGCAGATTGTCGATCAGCCCGATAACGAATATGCCGATGAGGACCAGGATCGATGCCTTCAGCCAGGCCCCCGTGAGGACCAGCCAGATGGCGGCCGGAACCCATACGAGCGCCGCGCCAATTGCGGGCAGCATCGACAGGAACGTCATTGTCACACCCCACAGCAAGGCGGCCTCAATCCCCAGAGCCCAGAATGTCACGCCGCCGATCGTTCCCTGGACGATCGCGATGATGATGTTTCCCTTGACGGTGGCGCGAACGACAGCGGAAAACTTGTCGAGAAACTGCCGTGTATAGTCATCGCTCAACGGAATTGCATGTCGGATCTTGCCTCTGAGGTCCCCGCTATCCCTGAACAGGAAGAAGAGCAGATACAGCATGATGCCGAAGCTGATAAAGAACTGCAGCGTATTTTGACCAAAACTGAGCAGACCGCCGCCGACCGACCGGCTTGCCTGCACGACGCCGGAGGAGATATTCGCGCGCAGTTCCGAAAATCCACCGAGTTTCAGTGACGTCAGCCAGTTGTCGATGAAGCCGGGCAAGGCATTCTGGATCCGGACCAGATAACCATTGAGATCGATTTCGTTGCTGCTGATCCGTTGATACAGGCTGGTTCCTTCCTGGATAAGAGAACCGAGAATGATCATTGCCGGCACGATAACGAGGCATATGCACATCAACACCGTCAGCAGGGCGGCAATGCTGCGACGGCCCCCTAACAAACGCTCCAGTCGCTTGTGAACGGGAAAGAAGATGATCGCGAGGATGACGGCCCAGAAGACAGCGCTGTAATAGGGGATAAGCAGCCAGATGAACGCAATCGTCACGACCGCCAGAAGGACGTAAAAGCTCGTGCGCTGGATCGACATGTCTGCCTTGTTCCCTGGCCGGTCTCTTTCCCACCAGCTATACAAGAGAAATTAGCACAGGACAGCTCCGGCAGCTGAAGCGGCTCCTTTATGCGGCGGGGATCCTAAAGTCGCTCGAAAGCATAGCTGCCATTGCGTCTGCGATGGTATGATTGTTGTAGGGCTTTGAAAAGAACCGGCTTCCCTCAGGAAGGCTGCTCTCTTCGAGGATCGCCCTGCCGGAAGCAACGATCAGCTTCACCGGCGGCCATCGATTGCGGATGTAGTGCGATAGCTTGATGCCGTCCATCGTTCCCGGCATCTGCACGTCGGTAAACACCAGGTCGATGTCGGCTCTCGATTCCAGGATGCGAATTGCCGCGTCGGCATTGCTCGCTTCAAGCGCCTCGTAGCCTGCAGATTGCACCAGGTCGACGGCGCCCATTCGAATGATCGCGCTGTCTTCGACCACCAGGACGACCGCCTTGCCATTAAACATATGTCGCTCGATTTTCGTGTGAACCCGGAAAGCCCGGGCTTGGGTTAGCGTTTCGGCGAGAGATCGGTTCCTATGCCGCCGCCGGAATTCTGGTTCGGCGCTCGGCGTCACCGCGATGACTGATTGTCACGGCGGTTCCAGGGCTAGCATCGTTCAACTGTATTTCGCCCTGCAGATTCCTGGCAAGCGCCTCGACGATGCCGGTGCCGAGGCCGGCCTTGGGTGCGTCGCTACCGGCCGGCATGCCGACGCCGTTGTCAGTGACGATGAGGGTCCAGTCAGTGCCTGTCGAGCGATAGTCGATCACGATCCTACCAGTCTCCTGTTTCGGGAAGGCGTGCTTAAGAGCATTGATCACCAATTCCGTCACGATCAGTCCCAGGCTTATGGACACGTCCGCTTCAACGGCGCTGTCATCGACTGTCACCGAAATCGAGAGCCGATCCTCATCGGCAATCATCGATGCGCCGAGGCTTTCGCAAAGTTGCGTGAAGTAGCTGCGGAGTTCGACGATGCCGCCAGGTGATGTTGAGAGCTGTCGCTGTACGGCCGCGATCGACATGACCCGGTTATGGGCGTTGTGAAGATGTCCGCGCGCTTCCTCGGACTGCACCCGACGGGCACTCTGCATGAGAACGCTCGCAATGATCTGAAGGCTGTTTGCGACCCGGTGCTGGACCTCCTGAATCAGGATTGCTTTCTCCCGGACCAGGTCGTCTTTCTGTTTTGCTTCGGCACGCGCGTCAGTCACGTCGGTGATGGCCACCAGCAGCCGGATATGGTCCTTGTCGCCGTCGTCGAGAACCTGCGCATTGACGATCAACTGACGTGTCTTCCGGTCAGGCCGTTTGAGGTCGATCTCGTAGGCCTCGATCCTTGTACTCCCGGACGCTGTCGCTTTCAGCAGCGAAGCAAGCCTGGGCATTGCCCATTCGCCGCCTCCTAGTTCACCGAGTGCTCTGCCGGGAATTGTCGCAGGATCAATCTCGAAGGTCCGGCAGAAGGACGTGCTGGCTGCAATGACCTTTTGGTCTGCGGACAGGAAAAGCAGCGGCTCGTTCGATGAGACCACCACCGCAAGCGTACTCGCCGCTTCGAAATGGACAATCGGTTCTTTTGACATGGAAATGGCCCTCATGGGCCGAAAACTCGCGCAGCGAGCCATCACTCGGCAGGAACGTCGCCAACACAACCTCAAAGCGATGCTCTAACGTACGATAGCACGTCCACTGCAGATCAGCACCATGCTTAATTGGCACGCCGGCGTATAGGGAGAGCGACTTGCATTTATCTTGTGTGAGTTTCTCGCCCGATAGCCGTGCGGCGTTCTCACGCTGCGTGTTTCATCGGCTTTGCCAAGCATTTGATGGCCTGTTCAAGCGACCGTCCCATCGCAGACTCCGCCTAGCTGGGACATTGCCAGCACTGCCATTCTCTAACATCGCAAAAAAGGCGGGAGGGGCATTGATGTCGTGACAACGTGGCAGCAAGGTAATTGCCTAATGTTGCCTAATCGCGCCAAGCCGAACTAAAGCGTACCCCGCGCCGCCAATTTGATTCAAAAGGTCGGCTCTCATTTCCCTGTCGGTGACGACCTTGATTTTGATCCATTTGTCTACCTTGGTATCGAGCGGTACAGGCAAGCCCTCACGCAGCAAGAGGGTAAGCTCAGGTGCTCTGTCCGACTTATAGATGCAAATCCTCATCGCACGGCATCCAAACTGTACAGATTTATGACAGTTATATTGCAGTGCGTTATCAACTATTGCAATGCCGAAAAACCCTACTGCTAGACAACCCCCTTGCTGAAAATAAAGCATCCGTAGGGACCTGGATCCGACGTTCTGACAATCGCGAACGAGTTTTTTGCAGCCTCGTAAAACGCCAAGCGTTCCAATGCCTCCACCTCGATCGGTTTTTCCTCGGCCCGATCTATCACTGCCTGCATCGCGGAGAAAATCGGCATGTGGCTTTCCGGGTCGCCGACAACCTGCATCCGTTTCACGGGTGCATCGACGAACGTGTCGAGCGGAAAAAGCTTTAGAATTGCTTCCGCCGCACGCTCAAGACCGCAGCCGGACATGTATAGGAGACGACCGTAAGTCGTGTGTCGGGCGATGGTCTGGGCGGGATGGTTGATATCGCACAAGACCAGTTGGTCCCCGTGTCCCATCAGCATCAACGCATGGATCAGTTCAGCATTGATGATCGGATCGATTCCTTTAAGCATCAAGCACCTTTCTTGGTCATAGCTTTACAGAAATACATGTGTGCCGTGATGTTTGCAACCGCTGCTTCACGCGATACTCGAGACGTTTGCTGGATAGAGGAATGACGGGTCTGGCGATCCCGCCCTTGCTTCGGACCGGGCGAGGAGAACGCAGGTCGAAGTAAAATTCTACCCCCGCAAATGAAATACTTTACAAGATTACGATGTTATGTGAAGTTGACGCCGTAGTGATGTCCCTCCCAGGACCGATCAGAGGCAGTGGGTATTGCATGATGCGAGACCCACCGCCTTCTTTTGGAGGGGGATCAAACGTCGTGAGGAGCGCGACGAACGGGGAGGAATGCGCATTGGCATCCATGGATATCGTGAATGTTGGCAAAGCCTATGGAAGCCTGGCGGTTATTCACGGGGTTTCTGTGGAAATACGCGATGGCGAGTTCGTGGTCCTAGTTGGCCCTTCGGGCTGCGGCAAATCCACGCTTCTGCGCATGGTCGCGGGCCTGGAGCCGATCACATTCGGCGATATTCGCATCGACGGCCAGGTGGTGAACGATCTGCCGCCCAAAGATCGCGACATCGCCATGGTGTTCCAGAGCTACGCGCTCTATCCCCACAAGACCGTCGCCGAGAACATGGGCTTCGCACTGAAAATGCGCGGAGAGCCAAAATGGGGCATCGATGACCGTGTGAAGAAAGCAGCCGAGATTCTCGATCTGGTTCCTTATCTCGCACGCTATCCGCGTCAACTCTCCGGGGGCCAGAGACAACGTGTCGCCATGGGACGGGCGATCGTGCGCGATCCCAAGGTTTTTCTGTTCGATGAACCGCTTTCCAATCTGGATGCGAAGCTGCGCGTGCAGATGCGCGCGGAGATCAAGGAATTGCAGCGGCGGCTTGCGACCACGATGATCTATGTGACCCATGACCAGGTCGAGGCGATGACAATGGCGGATCGCATCGTTGTCCTGCGGGACGGACGCGTCGAACAGATTGGTTCACCGCTCGAACTTTATGACAAGCCGGCCAACACTTTCGTTGCCGGTTTCATAGGCTCGCCGTCGATGAACCAGCTCAAAGGCTACATCCGGGCGTCCGGGGCACCCTTTTTTGAGACCGACGACGGTATCCGGCTGCCGCTTGTTCGTGCACCCGAAGGCTCCGACGGTCGACCCGCCTTCTACGGCATCCGGCCGGAGCATTTCGCACTTGGCGGCGAAGTGACGGCCAACGTCACTGTCGTGGAAACGACGGGATCAGAGACACAGGTCTTTGCCCGGATCGGCAACCAGAAGGTTATCGGCGTCTTTCGCGACCGGGTGGAGGATCAATCCGGCCAGCCGATGGCAATGACGCCAAACCCGGCGTCCGTGAATCTTTTCGATCTGAAAACCGGATTGCGGCTCGATTAAGAGCCGCTTCGTCGAGCGCAGGGCTCGGCCGATACCCATCACATGCGGTGATTTGTTCAACGGGAGGAGTGAATTATGAAGGTCAGTGACTTCGAAAGAATGATGGCGATCGGGCTGAGCCGCCGCGCCATTTTGAAGACCGGCGCAAGTCTGGGGGCTCTTGCCGCCGCCGGCACCATTCTCGGCGCTGTTGACAGCGCCAGCGCGCAGGACGCGTCCTTGCGCAGCCAGATCCTGCAGATTCCCGGTGTCGGCAAGGGGGCGCCGACCGATGCGGATTGGCAGAAGGTTGGGGAACTGTGCCTCGGCGCCACCAAGAGCAGCGTGAAGCAGGGGGAATTTGCCGGCGTCGAACTGTCTTTCATGGGTCTCAACAACCAGAATCTTCACAATGTGATCTTCCGTGGCTTCCTGAAATCCTGGGAAGACTACACCGGCGCCAAGATTTCGTGGATCGAT
The DNA here is from genome assembly GCF_016901135.1 of Martinezella lusitana. GTDB lineage: Bacteria > Pseudomonadota > Alphaproteobacteria > Rhizobiales > Rhizobiaceae > Rhizobium > Rhizobium lusitanum_D. The sequence continues at coordinate 154,772 of NZ_JAFEVL010000036.1, forward strand.
CTGGCGCAGGCAGACTATAATCCGCGTCTGCAGCAGGCGATCGCCACCGGGACAGTGGATTTCGATATCCTGGAGATGGGCGCGCCTTTCGAAGGCGACGTCTGCGGCAAGGGGCTCGCATCCGAGATGCCTGACTGGGTCAAGGCCCAGATCGATATGGACGACTATGTCGACTACCTCAAGGCGCCGGTCGGAACCTGGGACGGCAAGACGTATCGCATCTCGGTTGATGGCGATTGTCACAACTTCAACTACCGCGCCGACTACTTTACCAATGCCGATCTGGCAAAGGCCTGGAAGGACGAGGGGCACGAGGGCGAGTGGGGTGTGCCCAGGACCTGGCAGAAGGTTCAGGAAGTTACCAAGTTTCTCAAGGGTAAGACGATCGGCGGCACGCAAGCGATCGGCTATCTAGATGCGCCGAAAGCCTGGGGTGGCTTCGGCTTCTATTTCCTCGGCAGCCGCGCCACCGCCTATGCCAAGCATCCGGACGACAAGGCCTGGCTCTTCGACATCGACACGATGAAGCCGCGGATCAACAACCCGGCTTGGGTTCGGGCCATTCAGGACGTGATCGACGCGTTGCCGTCGGAGTCTGGAGATCAGCTGAATGCAGACCCTGGCACCACCGCGTTCCAGCAGTTCCTGGCGGGTACCGGCTCCATGGTTTCCTGGTGGGGCGATGTTGGTTCGGGCGCGCGCACCAGCGACAGTTCGGTGGTGGGTGATACTGTCGCGTTTGACATCCTGCCTGGTTCTGACGACGTCTACAATTCGAAGACCGGTCAATGGGACAAGCTGCCGAGTGGTCCGAACCATGCTCCGAACATGGCCTACCTCGGATGGGGTGTCTACGTCATGGCCCGGGTCGACAGCGACGAAAAAAAGAAGAAGGCAGCCTGGAGCGCCGCCGCCCATCTCGGCGGCAAGGACCTGGCTCTGTGGATGGCGGCATATCCGTCCGGTTTCCAGTGCTATCGCAAGAGCCAGTTCAACATCAAGGAATGGGCGACAGCTGGCTACGACGAGGCCTTCATCTCGAACTACCTCGCCTCGCAGTCGAACTCGTACAATCACCCCAATGCTGCCATCGAGCCGCGCATTCCCGGCATCTTCCAGTATTACAGCGTCGCCGAAGATGAGCTGGCCAAGGTGTTTGCCGGGCAGATGACAGCCCAGGATGGGGCGGATGCAATCGCTGTTGCCTGGGAAAAGATCACCGATCAGCTGGGTCGTGACAAGCAGATAGCGCTCTACAAGGCGTCGCTCGGCGTTTGAGCCTGAGGCCAATCGCCTCAAGGGCTTAACCGCGAGGTCCCGGCGGCATGACTCTCCCATGTCGCCGGAACTCCAGAGACAATTTCCAAACTTCGGCCGTGAGGGTCTGCTGCCATGTCTCAGTCAATGACGCTGGTCACGAACGAACTGTTCGCAGCGCGCCGTTCTGCTCCTGCGGGAAAGCATGTCCTGCTGGGTAGGTCTCTGCTGGCATTCGCGACCGTCGCCTTCCTCACAGTCCTGGCGCTTCAGTCGCTCGACGCCCTGGGTGTCGCCACGCTCGGCTTTCAAAGCTGGCGGCCTTTGCTCTATGTCTATCTCATCTGGGCGGTGATCTTCGGCATATCCCAGGTGATGATCCGCGGTGAGGCGGGCGAGCGCGCGGCCTTCGTCCTTCCAGCGGTTCTTTTTACCGTCGCGATGGTGATTTTTCCGACCATCTTCGGCCTCTACATCGCGTTTACCGATTGGAACCTCAGTGCGGTCGCGGGACGACACTTCAACGGTCTCGACAATTTCCGCACGCTTTTGGCGGATGCCTATTTCTGGAATGCGCTCTTGAACATGGTCTACTATGTTCTGGCGGTTCTCGTTCAATATACCATCGCCTTCGGCCTGGCTCTTCTGCTCAACGCGGAGATCAAGGCACGCAAGTTCTTCCGCGTCGCGTTCCTATTGCCGTTGATGCTAAGTCCGGTCGCCGTCAGCTGGATGATCGGCAAGTCGCTGATGGAGTATCGCTTCGGTCCCGCGGCGTCACTGGCACGCTATCTGGGTTGGGACAATCCTGCCTTTTTCTCGACTCCCTGGCTGGCGCGATTATCGATCATGGCCATGGATGCGTGGGTCTCCATTCCCTTCATCATGATTTTACTGCTGGCGGGCCTGCAGGCATTGCCTGCGGAAATCAAGGAGGCGGCACGGGTCGATGGCGCCACCGGCTGGCAATCGTTCAAGGAGATTACCTTTCCGCTGATGCTGCCGGTGAGCATGACCGCCTTGATCCTGCGCATCATATTCGAGCTGAAACTCGCCGACATCGTCATCAATGTCACGGCGGGCGGTCCGGGTGGGGCGACGGACACGGTATCGAGTTTCATCTTCCGGGAATACCGGGACCGGTCCAACGTTGGCTACGGCACCATGCTCGCCGAAGTCTATCTCGTCATCATCATCGTTTTCGTCGCACTCATCCTGAAATGGGCGAGCCGATGGATGCAAAGAACAAACTGAGGGCTGACACGATGTCGACAGCACATGGGGCAATACGTTTAGACACGCCCGCACGTCGCGGCTTTGCGCTGCCCGGTTTCATGACGCGCGGCATGTTGATCTATGCCGCCCTGGTTTTTTGGGCTTTCGTTTCCCTGTTCCCGATCTACTGGACGGTGACGACGTCGTTCAAGACCGCGGTGAATGTCACCCAGGGCCATCTCATTCCCTTCGTGGATTTCACGCCGGACTGGAAAGGCTGGCGTTCGCTCGGCCTGTCGCCTGACACGATCTTTGCGCAATCGACCGTGCGCGACGAGTTCATTCACCGGTTCTTCAACAGCATCGTCGCGTCGGCGGGTGCCTCGCTTTTCGCCGTCATCATCGGATCGCTTGCGGCCTATGGCCTCAGCCGGTTCTCCTACAAATTCCTCTGGATGCGCAACAAGGACATCTCCTTCTTCTTCCTGTCACAGCTCATCCTGCCACCGGTCGTGCTCGCAATGCCCTTCCTGGTTCTCTACAAGCAACTGATGCTGCTGGACTCGCTTGTCGGCCTCATCCTGGTCTACACGCTGATGGTGCTGCCGATCGTCATCTGGATCATGCGCGACCAGTTCGACACGATCCCGCTCGAACTGGAGCAGGCGGCGCTTGTTGATGGCTGCTCGATCTGGGGCGCGTTCCTGCGGATCGTGCTGCCTATCGCGCTGCCCGGCATGGTCGCAGCCTTCATCCTGTCCGTTATTCTCTGCTGGAACGAGTATTTCTTCGCGGCGCTTCTGACCAGCACCGATGCCAAGACACTGCCGGTGATGGTCGCAAGCCAGACCGGATCGCAGGGCATCAACTGGTGGTCGATGGCAGCGATCGCCAGTGCCGCCATTCTGCCGCTGGTGCTCATCGGCATATTCCTCGAGCGCTACATCGTTAAGGGCCTGACGGCGGGCGCGGTGAAATAGCGCGGCGCCACCCCTGCTGACCCAGGACGAACATGGTCGCGCGAAATGGTGCGCCGCACAACATTTCATAACTTTACAAAACGGCATTAATATGTGAAGTAAACCCAACATCTAACGATATGAGCGTAGTCCAGTGACCAATTTGAAATTCGCCACCCGCCTTAACTCTTTCGCCTCGCGGCCGCATGCCGAATGGCCTGATCTTTCGGGCAAGCCGACGGTGGCGCAAATGGTCGCCCGCGCGGCAAAGGTTGAGGGTTTGACGGATCTTGATCTCAATTATCCCGATCACGTCTCCGAAAATCCGCGTGAGCTCGCAAGCCGAATTGGGGATACGGGGCTTGCGATCAACGGCTTCGCGATGCGCTACTACACCAACCCGGCTTTCAAAATCGGCGCTTTCACCAATCCCGACCCTGCAGTTCGTCGCGAGGCGATCGATCTTACGAAGAAAGGGATCGATGCGGCGCGCGAGGCTGGCAGCAACCTGATGACCATCTGGCTCGGTCAGGATGGCTTCGACTATGCTTTCCAGGCCGACTACGCAACGTTATGGCAACACGAGATATCAGGAATTCGTGAAGTTTGCGAACATGATCCGGACTGCCAGATCAGCATCGAATACAAGCCGAACGAGCCACGCTCGTACAGCCTGATGCCGGACTGCGCGACGACGCTTCTGGCAATCAAGGAGATCGGGCTGCCCAATCTCGGCGTCACCCTCGACTTCGCCCATGTCCTTTATGCAGACGAGCAGCCGGCCTTCGCCGCTGCATTGATCGCCCGCTACAGCCGCCTTCTCGGCGTTCATCTTAATGACGGCTATGCCAAGCGTGACGACGGGTTGATGGTCGGTGCCGTCCACACACAGCAGACGATCGAGCTGCTCCGTCAGATCCGCAAGGATGGCTACGAAGGCGCCATCTACTTCGACACGTTTCCCGACATGACCGGCCTCGATCCGGTTCACGAATGCGAGGTGAACATCCAGACCGTCAAGCGCATGCTGAAGGTCGTGGATCGCCTTGAGCAGGACAATCGCCTCTCCGGTGCGATTGACCGCCAGGATGCCGTTTCCGCACAGGCAGTCATTCAAGAATTGATGCTTGGCGCGAAGGCGTGAATTCCAACAACCATGGCATGCCAGACGGCATGTGAAGCCAACACTCGGGAGGAACCGATGAAGACATTCTTGAAGACAACTGTCGCTGCAGGGCTGGCCGCCAGTTTCCTGTTCGGCGCAGCTATCGCGCAGGATCTGCCGCCGCTGAACTCGGACACTGAAAAGGACCGCATGGACTGGTCTCAGCTCGAGACCAAGTTCGGGCCACTCCCGAAACTGCCGGATGGTACCAAGGCGGGCGCCGTTTCCAAGACGCTGACCAACGAATATTGGCGCTCGCTGGGTGAGGGATACAAGAAGTTCGGCGACAAGGTCGGCGTTACCGTTGCCTATCAGGCGGCGCAGAGCGAGGGTGACCAGCTCGGCCAGCTGACGATCGCCGAGGGTATGATCACCCAGGGCTTCAATGTCCTTCTGGTCTCGCCGCAGACAGACGCCAATCTGCAGCCCGTCATGGAACAGGCAAAGGCTGCCGGCATCCCTGTCGTCAACGTCAACGATGCGGTCATCCCGCAGGCCGAACACTATGTTGGCAACGTTCAGCGCGACAATGGCGTGCGCGTCGCAAAGTGGTTCATCGACAATCGTCCCAATGGCGGCAAGGTCGCTATCGTCGAAGGTCAGGCCGGCGTTTACGCCGCCGTTCAAAGAACGGATGGTTTCAAATCCACCATCAGCGAATCCGGCAAGTTCCAGGTCGTTGCCAGTGTTCCTGGCAATTGGGATCGCCAAACCTCCTATGACGCGGCAACCAATATCCTGCAGCAGCATCCGGATCTGATCGGCTTCTATGCCAACAATGACGGCATGGCTTTGGGGATCGTCGAGGCGGTGAAAGCTGCCGGTCTTCAGGATAAGGTCGCAGTCTTCGGCACGGACGGCATCTCCGACGCCTATGCGTCGATCAAGGCTGGCGAGCTGACGGGCACCGTCGACAGCTTCCCCGTACTGACAGGCGAAGTTGCGCTCGAGACCGCCCTGCGTCTGGTTGCCGGCCAGAAACTGCCGCGCGTTGTCGCAACACCTCAGGCGCTCATCACCAAGGACAATGTCGCCCGCTATCAGGGCGACGGCGTCGATGTGCGCGCCGTGTTGATGGAAGATGCCGCTAAGGGCAAATGACGCAAACTTGACAATCGTGATGCCGGCCATCTGTGGCCGGCATCTCATCGTCAGACAAGGTGGTAGTAAGATGACCGAGATGCCCAGACTGAGATTCGAAACCATTTCCAAGTCGTTTCCAGGTGTGCGGGCGCTGTCGGATGTATCGTTCGACGTCATGCCAGGTGAGATCCACGGCCTTCTCGGAGAAAATGGAGCCGGAAAGTCGACGCTGCTGCGCATCCTGTCCGGCGTCTTTCGTCCGACGTCCGGTTCGATGTTCGTCGATGGAGAGGCTGCCGCGTTTCGTAAACCCCTCGATGCTCGCGGCGCCGGGATCGCGATGATCCACCAGGAACTGCAACAAGTGCCGCATTTAAGTGTCGCGCAGAACATGTTTCTGGGGCACCCCTTGACGACGGGAGGCGGCCTGTTCGTATCGAGGCGCGAGCAGGAGCGTCGCGCCGGTGACGCATTGGCGATGATCGATCCGGGAATCGATCCCTCTGCGCCGATTTCGACGTTGAAAGTTGCGCAGCGTCAGATCGTGGAGATCGGCCGCGCGCTGCTCGACAAGGCGAAGATCATCGCAATGGATGAGCCGACCTCCAGCCTGACACCGAGTGAATTCGAGCGGTTGGCAGGGGTCATCACCAGCCTTTCGGCAAGTGGTGTGTCGATTATCTATGTTTCGCATAAGATGGATGAGGTGTTCCGCATCTGCCAGCGCGCTAGCGTCATGCGCGACGGCAAGCTGGTTGGTCGTGTGGATATGCAGACTGCCTCGCATCAGGACGTCATCACAATGATGGTCGGCCGCGAACTGATGCAGGAGCAACATGTTTCACATGCCACCACGACGATAAAGCTTGAGGCGCGGGATCTCTCCTCTGCGACGAAGATCCGCAACGCGTCATTCCGGCTCCACCGCGGTGAGGTCCTCGGCATTGCGGGTCTCGTCGGATCCGGCCGAACGGAACTCTTGCGCCTTTTGGCCGGCGTCGACCGCTTGTCCGCCGGCAGCATCGAGATTGACGGCAAGCCTGTAAACCTCACCAATCCACGCGAGGCCATTTCCGCGGGCATCGGTCTCGTACCTGAGGAGCGCAAGCGCGAGGGGATCATCCCGGTTCGCTCAGTCACCATCAATATGGCACTCGCCTCGCTTGGCAGTTTCTCGAAGGGTGGCCTTATCCAGAATGGCAAGCTGCGTAAGACCGCACAGGATCTGCTGCGTCGCGTAAACCTTCGACCATTCCAGCTGGATCGGCCTATTCGTCTGTTCAGCGGCGGCAACCAACAAAAGGCGATTATCGCGCGCTGGCTGGCAAGCCGCTCGCAGATCCTTCTTTTCGACGAGCCCACTCGCGGGATCGACGTCGGTGCCAAGGCAGAAATCTACCACCTAATCGAGGCACTGGCCGCCGACGGACATTCCATCATCGTCGTTTCCTCGGAACTGCCGGAAGTCATCCGACTCTCCGATCGGGTTCTCGTCATGAGAGACGGGAAGATCGCGGCGGAGATCGCAAGAGAATATCTGAGCGAAAGCGCAATCGTGGCGCACGCCATTCCCGGTGCCAACACCGGACACGCGCCTGCGGCGTAAGGCGGAAGACATAGAGGAACACGTTATGAGCAATTCACCCGCTGCTGCCGATGCGAAGCTTTCGCCCCCCTTCGGCCGCTTCTCATTTTCCCTGCGAGACGCCGGCACGCTGATCGGCCTGGTCGTTATCATGGCCGTGTTTGCCACACTGGTGCCCGGCTTCCTGTCCGAGCGGAACCTCATCAATATCCTGCAACAGTCCAGCATCAATGCATGCCTGGCGCTTGGCATGACTCTGGTGATCATATCAGGCGGTATCGATCTGTCCGTCGGTCCGACCGCCGCGATTTCTGCCGTCGTCACAGCGACGCTGCTACTTGCCGGGACGCCGGTCCCGCTCGCTATTCTGGCGGGCCTTGGGATCGGGGCGATCTGCGGTCTTATAAACGGAGTTCTGGTCGCCTATGTCGGTCTGCAGCCCTTCATCGTGACACTCGGAACGTTGAGCACGTATCGAGCGCTCGCGCTGATCTACACGGGCGGCAATCCAGTTCTTGGCATCCCGGCAGGTTTTCGATCGCTCTTCAATGGAAACTTGTTGGGTATTCCGACACCCGTTCTGATCGTTGCCGTCGTGGCAGTGGCCGCCTGGATCCTGCTCAAGAAAACTCCGATCGGTGAGTATCTGCTGGCAGTCGGTGGCAACGAAGAAGCGGCCTATGTCGCCGGCGTTCCGATCGCGCGGACCAAGATCACCGCTTACGTGATCTCCGGCGGACTTGCCGCGCTCGCCTCCCTGATCCTGATCGGGCGACTGGGAGCGGCGGAACCGATCCTTGGCAATCTGTGGGAACTCGATGCAATCGCTGCCGCCGCAATCGGTGGAGCCTCGCTGAGGGGTGGCAAGGGCAGCATTCTGGGAACAATTCTCGGCGCCATCATTCTCGGGACGATGCGCAACGGTCTTACGTTGATGAACGTCCAGGCGTTCTATCAACTGCTGGCCACAGGTCTTATAATCCTCGTCGCAATGATGATCGATCGCGCGACAAGGGGACGAGAATGAATACTGAAAGCTTCGACATGACGGCCGTCGGCCCGCGCATCCGCATGATGATGCCGCTGTTGACGCCACTCGAGGCGAAGGTTGTCGATACGGTCTTTGCGCTGCGCGGCTTCAGCGACGACACGTCTCTGAAGCAGATCGCCGACGATGCCGGTGTCTCGGAAGCCATGGTGGTCAAAATCACCAAGAAGCTTGGCTTCTCTGGCTATCGCGATTTTCGCGCGGCTGTCAGCCAGTATAATCGCCAGCCCACCGCGGAAATGCATCAGGAGCTGTCGGTCGACGATACGTCGCAGGAAATCGTGCAGAAGGTGTTCCGCACGTCGATTAATGCTCTAGAGGAAACGCTATCGATCTTTGATATTGAGGCGTTTGACAGGGCCGCGGATCTGATTCACCGGGCCAAACAACGGGATTTCTACGGCGTCGGCGGCTCCGCCCAGATTGCCCGTGACGTCGCTCATAAGTTCCTGCGCATCGGTGTGCGCGCGAGTGTGTTTGACGATTCCCACATGATGCTGATGTCGGCGTCTCTCGTCTCTGAGGGCGACATCGCGATCGGGTTTTCTCATTCCGGCAATACGACCGCGGTGATCGAAGCCATCCAGCTTGCCCGGCGAAATGGTGCTCGAACGATCGCCATCACCAACTACAATTCATCCGCATTGGCCCAGGCTGCCGATGTTGTGCTTTGTTCCACCGCGCAGGGTTCGCCTTTGATGGGGGAAAATGCGGCGGCGCGCATCGCGCAGCTGAACATTCTTGATGCCGTGTTCGTGGCTGTTGCCCAGCGTGACTACAAAGCCGCCGAACGCAATCTCGAGCGGACGATGTCCGCCGTCACCTCCAAACGAAAAGATCGACTTCCATGACAACTTCGCCCCGCGTCACCGTGTTCGGCAGCCTTCACTACGACATTGCCGTCATGGGTCCGGCCCGGCCGCGCAAGGGTGAAACAGTGACGGGGACGTCCTGGCATCCTAAAAGCGGCGGTAAAGGTGGCAACCAGGCAGTGTCTGCCGCGCGCACGGGGATCGCGACCTCGATGATTGGAGCAGTCGCCGATGACGACTTCGGGCGGTTTCTCATTGCAAATCTCGATCGGAAAAACGTTGATCACACCTTCGTCCGACGCGACGCATCGCAATCCACCGGGATGAGCGTGGCGATTTTCGATGCCGAGGGCGACTATGGCGCTGTTATCGTCTCCGGCAGCAATCTCACCCTTGGCGATGGAGATGTCAGAGCAGCTCAGGATCTGTTGAACAGGACAACGCTGCTCGTTCTGCAGAACGAAATAACCGACGCCGCAAACGTCGCAGCGGCAAGAGCCGTAAAACAAGCCGGTGGCCGTGTTCTCATCAATGCAGCGCCGGCGCGACGGCTATCGACCGAACTTCAGCAGCTTGTCGATATCATCGTCGTCAACGCAATCGAGGCGGAAATGCTGGCCGGGGTTCCCGTCGCTGAAACGCTCGATGGCGCCCTGAAGGCTGCCAAAACGCTGGCGCATGTCTTTCCGGAAGTTGTCGTGACCGCAGGCGGCGCAGGTGTCGCTTTTGCAAATCGCCGAGGGGACGAAATTCTCATTGAGGCTGTCAAGGTTGACGTGAAAAGTACCCATGGCGCCGGGGATGAGTTCATTGGTGTTCTTTCAGCGGAAATATCAGCCGGGACGGCAATCGACGCTGCTTTGCGAAAAGCAAATAGGGAAGCCGCTAAGTTGGTCAGTACAGCTGAGAAGGACCGTGTTTGACGCGGCCGACCCGGAAGCCACACGCTCTCAGTATTGGACCCTCACCTTCAAAGAGGGACCTGCAACAGCCTGACCATTCATCTGTCCCTAAGAGCGACATACACAATCAAGTGAGTTCAGGTGAATTTTGCGGTATCGAGATAATGACGGCTCAGCCCAGTGGGCGGTTACAAAATGCCGGCAGAGGCGGACCGGGTCCGCAGCGATGCGTATCATCTTCGACAGCCGCAAGCGGCTCTCCTAGGGTGCCCGCGCCATCACCGATGGTCGTGTACCATTCGGTGCCGAACCACCTTAACCGGCGACGGGCTGATCGCCTCTTCGGCCGATCTCGTCGATGAACGCTTCTTCGGCGCGAAGAGCAGGTTATTCGGTGTACCGCATGAGTGAGAGAGTGTGTCCAGCGAGCCGGGCCGAAGATATGCCGCCATCGCTGAAGATTTTATTCGGGGTCTCACGGCTTCAGCGCTGATCAACGGCGGCTTGCTCAACAGCATCATGGCGTTTAGAGCCGGGAAGATAGCTCGTATTTCGTCAACAATGGCTTTGAAGCCATGGGACAAGGCTTTCTGCCAGACGTTTGGCATTGTCCCCGAGCAGAGCATTGTGGCCTTGATGCGGTTCGACGCGGTAATCGGCCTTATACAGTTTTGCCAGTGCTTCGCCTGCGCTGGCAGGCGTCAAGGTGTCCAAGGCGCCGGAAACGATTGCCACAGGCATTGTTATGCGGGCCGGATCGACCGAAAGCGTGAAACGTGTTGCTTCATATGCCCGAAGGGGCGACTCTGCTACGAGCAGCGCATAATACTTTTTGCAGTGCTCTTCATCGAGACCCTGGAAAAAGAACTGGCTCGCTACCTCTAGCGGTGGCGGACCCCAAAGACGGTCCATCGATATCGGCATCTCAACGGTTTCCGCGCCGGCCTCTCTAGGCACGACCGGCGTCAGCAGCAGCAGCGCCCTCACATCGTGACCTTGAGCATAGATCTGGCTTGCTAGAGCACCCATCGAATGGGCCACCAAAATAGGCGGCGATTCGAACTGCTGCGCCACCTTGCTAATGTCATGCACTACATCGGCGATCGACATCGTCAGCAACTCGCCCGGCTCTATCGCATCGGACCCGTTGCGTCCAAGCCAGTTCAAAGCATGGACATCGAAACCTCCTGCTGCGTAAATCGGTGCAGTATCTTGCCAGGCCCAGGAAGCCTGACCTCCACCGTGAACACAGATGATGTCGCCGCGCTTGTTGGGCTGTGAAACTTGACGATATCTCTCGATCCGAATTCCGTCCATGACGTAGTCGTCGAGTTGCACCTTTGGTCTTAGGCTGTCTTCAAGATCAGTCATTCGTCAATCCCTTTCTGTGTTCCGTTTCCATTGATGGGCTCGCGCAGCATGAGATACGTCAGGTTTCTTTCCTACTCTGTCGCCCGGTCGCGAAGGCTTGCGCACCGAGTTTGGGGAAGCCGCGCTGCACGCCGAGCGTGACGCCAGGCCTCGAAGCCCTTCCGCTTCAGACGTTTGGCCTGCAGCGGGTTCACGAGGCTCATCGACCCTTCGAAGGCGACGGTGTGAAGGTGTGAGGCCTTTGTCACCCTCCTTGGGCCTGGACGCCTTCAAGACCTTTTCCTCGTAATCGACGAAGAAGTCTCCATCCGGGTGGGCCGGTGAGGATAATTGGGGCATGAATGGCTCCTGTGTGCGAAGTCAAGCCCCTCTCGCGGGGTGCAGCCATCAAATTGCAAGCACCGTGCCAAATTGACATTGCACAAATAGCAGTCAATTAACGCCATAAAGCATTCAATCATACATTCAATTTTGGAGGCCGGTGAACTTGACGCCGCTTAGGCGGGCATACACGTGCAAAATATGAATGCAAGGGAGGTCGAAATGGATGCATTCAAAATGCTATCAATATACCGAGGCGATGCCCGATGGCGATTATATCATGCTTGCATGCGGCGTTCGGACGTCTGGCGCACGCCGGCGCGACGGTGTTTTGCGCTCAGCCGCAGCGCGAGCTCGCAAAGCGCCTCAGCATCGATTTCACCACGGTGGCGCGCGGTTACGAGGAGGGACAGGAACGGGGCCCGGTGGACTCGCATGCCGGACCCGGTTCAAAGGAATGTCTGGGGGGAGGTTATGAGAAATCGGACTAACTTGCGAACAGTAAGCGGAGCTGGCGGCATTCACGACGTCGCCTGGATGCAGGCCAGTTCCGTGATGACGGACGGCCATCGAAGTGAGGGTACTCTCAATGTCGCTCGGATGTCTCGATGACATCCAACCCGATCCGATAGCCCTCGACTTCAGCCTTACCGAAAGCTATCGCGTCGGATGATCACGCGGCGCGCCTTTGGAAAGGCAGGCACGCCAGCGCGGTTCCGAACGAGATGCGATCCGTGGTGGCCGCCTTGCTGAAGCCGAGCCCCGCCCCCGGCATCATCGCACTAGATGAGCATCGAAGAACGCAGCCGCGCGCGCAATCGCGGTCCTCGACTCAAGAGCGTCCGGTACGACGCTCTGGAAGACATGGGGCATGCCTTCGTAGAGGTCGAGCACGGCGTCATGCCCACCCATGCGGATCGCCTGATAGTGGCGCACGAAGTTGCTGAGGAATATCTCGCGCGTGCCGCCCTGGATTAGAGTCGGCGGGAAAGCCGCGCCGTAATCGCCATAGACTGGACTGACATAGGGATGCCTGTGGTCGGCGGGATCAGCGTAGGCCTGCACGCACCACGCCAGTGATTCCGGCGCGAGGATCGGATCGGCGGACTTCAACGTCTCGTAGGTGTCGCCGGCGCCGCTGATGTCCGACCAGGGCGAGACCAACCAGAGCGCGCCCGGCAGGGCCAATCGCCGGTCTCGCATTTTTAGCACACTACCAGCGGCCAGTCCGCCGCCGGCGGAATCGCCAAGGAGGCCCAGCGCGGCCGGGTCGTACCCGCCCGCCAGCAACGCTTCCCAGACAGCCAAGACCTGGTCGGTGACCGCCTCCCAGCGCGCCCGGGGCGCCAGCGTATAGTCGATCGAGATTACCTCGAGGCTAGTCGCGGTGGCGATCAGCGCGGGCAAACCGAGCAGCGTTCCGGCCGAAAAATAGACATAGGCGCCGCCGTGGACATAGGCGAGTCCGCGCCGGCCAGGTCGGTGGTCGCGCGGCGTGATCCGGACCACCGGCAAACGGGCGATGGTCTCGCGCCGGATCGTGACGCCCAATGCGTCGGCCAGCTGTGCGTTCGGAGGCGCGAACGCGGCCTCCATCTGCCGATTGGCGTCGTCGAAATCGGCCTGCGACAAAGGCGTGGTCGGTTCGGGTGTCTGCCGGCTGGCCTCATACAGGGCGGCCAGGGTTACAGCCGCCTGCGGCGACACCGTTCTGGGAGTCTGAAAGCGGAGCGGAAGGGCTGGAGCTTGCGATGGGTTCATCGTCATAGTCTCAGCGCGCGGCCAGCGTGGGATAGTCGGTATAGCCGAGCGCCTCACCCTGGTAAAAGGTCGCAGGATCCGGGTCGTTGAGTGGAGCGCCGTGGCGGAAGCGCTCGATCAGATCCGGGTTGGCGAGGAATTTCGTACCAAAAGCGACCAGATCGGCCGCGCCGGCAGTTATCGCGGCCTCGGCGCTGTCGGCGTCGAAGCCGCCATTGGCGATGTAGGGACCGCCGAACGCCCACTTGAGCGCGGTGTAATCGAAGTCCGGATCGCCGATCTGCACGACGTGAAGATAGGCCAGCCCGTATAGACCTAGCATTGTAGCCGCGTGGCCGAACGTGGCGGCCGGATTGCTGTCACTCATCGAGAACACCGGAATGGTTGGCGACAGGCGCACGCCGATACGATTGGCCCCGAAGACCGGAATGATCGCTTCCACAATCTCTTTAAGGAAGCGAACCCGATTTTCAACAGGACCGCCATAGGCATCGGTCCGCTTGTTGGTACCGTCACGCAGGAACTGATCGATCAGGTAGCCATTGGCGCCGTGCAGTTCGACGCCGTCGAAACCGGCGCGTTTGGCGTTCTCGGCGGCACGGCGGAAATCCTCCACCACGCCGGGAATTTCCTCAAGGCCCAGCGCCCGCGGCGTCTCATAGGGTTGGAGCCCGGTGGCAGTGTAGATCTCACCTTCCGGGGCTATCGCGGACGGCGCAACCGGGAGGCCGCCGTCCGGCTGGATGGTCGAATGCGACAGGCGACCGACATGCCACAGCTGCAGGAAGATGCGTCCGCCTTCAGCATGAACCGCTTGTGTCACCTTTTCCCAGCCGGCGACCTGTGCATCGCTGAAGATGCCGGGGGTGCGCGGATAACCCTTGCCCTGCGCCGAGATCTGCGAGCCCTCGGTGATGATCAGGCCGGCCGTCGCGCGCTGACGATAATATTCCACCGCGAGCGATGTGGGCGCGTCACCCTCACCGGCCCGGCTCCGAGTGAGCGGTGACATGACCGCGCGATTGCGCAGCGTATAGGGTCCCAGTTGAATGGGTGACAGCAGCGTCTTGGGTACGGGCATCGGTTGGTGTCCTTCAAGCGGTTGGAACAGGGCAGCGATGGCCGGGCGGGATCCGTGCGTCTCCCGGCCATCGCTCGGTGTAGGGCTGTCCTGCCGCCTTGGGTCAAAGCGGTAAGTTGGCAAGGACGAACGGCCGGATCGGTCGGCCGCCCGGAAGCTGCACGGCTTTGCTCAGCAGGCATCGGGAGCCCGCCTTCTCGCGGGCTCCCTTCCTCCTTCATTAAGCTCCGTCGTCAGATCTTGATGAAATTATGCGACGACAACGCCCCAAATGGTAGCGACGCCAGCCGCCCGCCGACGTCGAGCGTGCCAAGATCCACGGCGAAGAAGCCAGTGGCTTCGATGATCTTGCGAATCTCGGCTTTTGCATCGGCGTCATCGCCCGAATAGAACAGGACCCGCTGGCCGCCCGCCACTTGGGGCTCTTTGAGGACGTTGACGTCGAGGTGGTTGAAGGCCTTGACGACGCGCGCGCCCGGAACGAACTGCCTGAACACCTCGCTCGAGTACTTGTCTCCAAGATCGACCGCCTTGATGCCGTAGGCCGCGAGCGGATTGCTGGTATCTTTCGCATCCGGAGAATTGGGATCGAAGAACACCACGGGGTTGGTGCCATCAATGACGATGCGGCCGTTCCAGGCCGGCAAGCGGCTGAACACGCTCTCGGTGTCGACCCAACGCACGGCCGCAAGGACGATGTCGGCGCTTGCTGCCTCTTCGACGGTGCCGGCTTTGATGGAGGGGCCAAGTTCGCCGACCAGCGAAGCCAGCGACTCCGGTCCGCGGCTATTGGAAATCGTCGCCGAAATCCCTGCCTTGGCAAGAATGCGTGCGAAGCTGGAGCCGAGGGCGCCAGAACCAATGATACCAATGCTCATTATTTTCTCCTGTTAACGTCAGAGGGGGCTTGGGAAGACAAGAACCGCCAGCGCCCCCGGAACCGCGCGGTTTTGACAGTCGATCTCCGGCCGATGAGGCGCTGAAATGACAATGTGTCTACGTCACAACGACAATTCATGACAAAACGATTACCAGACGAGCGGGATGGAGAACTTGCCCAGCCGCGCCACTTCCGCCGCGATGTCCGCGACAGTGGTCTTCGCCAGTTCGTCCTCCATGGCTGTGCGTGCCTTGGCCAGCGGAGGCTGTATCGCCTCGAGAATGTTGCCGCCGACCGCGCAATTCTCACACGGCGGCGTGCGGTGCATGGAAAACAACTCCGTGTCCTCGACGGCGCGATAGACATCGAGCAGCCGTATCTTGGCCGCCGGCTTGGCCAGCAGGGCGCCACCTCCAGCGCCGAGCTGCGAGCGCGTCAGGCCTGCGTCGTTCAGACGGGACAAGAGTCCGCGGATGACGACCGCCCCGGTATTGGCTGAATAAGCGAGATCTTCGGACCGCAGAGGCTTGCCATCGCTCACGGCAAGACCGGTCAGGATATGCACGGCAACGACGAAGCGGGTGCTGGTTGGCATGGTGGAGTCCGTTTGTGTGTCGCCACTACTATTACACACTATCGGCGGCGTCAACCGTTGATTTGACCTGGCTGTCGTTCGTGCGCTGCTAAGGCGCTCGATCATCCAGCGGGTCCGGGCGGCGCATCGATCCGGTAGACGACCGAGACAGGAAGCTTGAGCGTCCGGGTGGAATATCCTGGATCGAAAGCTCGACCAGCCGACCCTCGGCAGTCTCATTTGCAATGGCATGGAGCGGCATGCCGCCCGCCGAGCATCAGGATGTCAACCGGCTTCGTCGCGATGTCGTCCTGGGCGGTGGACTCCAATTTGGCACGTTCAGCCGCCGGGTGGGGTCCTCCAGCACGGACCAGTTGACGGCGGTCATAACTACGCAGGGGTGATATTGGTCGATGATATACTTGCCCATAATGGTCACCGCGCATGCGTGATGACGAGATACTTGGGCGACGCGGTAGGTCGCGTCTTCACGCCAGGCGGATGCGAGAACCCAATTGGCTGCCGAAGATGCCTTCTCAGCGCGCTCGGAGCCATTCATCGGTTCAACCGATGGATAGTATCGCACTATACCGGCTGTTTCATGACGCGCGCGCGTGGCACCTTATCCACCCATGTTGGCCGATCAAGAATTTAATTTCTCGTACCGTTAAAGCCCCCGCGATCGGAGAGCCGGAGGATCTGTTCCATGACGACCATTCTGCATATCGATTCAAGCATTCTCGGCGGCTATTCGGTCAGCCGGACGTTGACCGCCGACATCGTCGCCAAGCAGCTGGCGCTTCATCCGGGCGCTCGGATCAT
>NZ_JAFEVL010000001.1 GCF_016901135.1 Martinezella lusitana
GGGAGGCCCTGCGCCAGTCACTATGGCGACGGCTTTCAGCCTGGCAAACGTGCTCCCAGTCACGACAAAAATCTCGGCAATCACACCTGCAAACACCACTCTCGGCCTGCTGGGACTGACAAACGTCGCTGCGATCGGCGGCCCGCCGGAAGATCCGATACACAAAACCCCATAGCTCAGAGACTGCCGACCGCGGGTTCCTGCATGAGAGGCTTTCGTACGCCTGACGGCACCCGAAACCCTTCACCATACCATCCCAGTCGTAGGGCATCCCCTGGCGGAGCCCCGATAGCAGACCTGTGGATCGCGCGGCAGCATGTTGCGCCTCCGACAGGAGGCATTGTGGCTGCCGCAAAACTCCCTATTCTGCGACGTGGCAAAAGTCGGGAAAACAAGTCTCGCTTGAATCGGGAATTTTGCGACAGGGAACTGTTCATTGGAGTCTATCTGCTGATGACACCGGACGAATTGAAGATCGTGCGTCGAGCTTATGCGAAGCAGATCACGGCGGCTGTTAGAATTGTCGATGAGCGTGTTGAAACAGCTTTTGCCGAAGTGCCGCGAGAAGATTTCCTTGGTCCCGGCCCGTGGCCGATCTTCCGAATGCGAAAAGCCTATGTTTCGACCCCGACCGCCGACCCGGTCTACCTCTATACGGATGACGTTGTTGGTATCGTCCCTGAGCGCCACATCAACAACGGACAACCTTCACTTCATGCCTTCCTGCTTTCGCAGGCCGCCCTGCGAGCAGGCGAGCATATCGTGCATGTTGGCGCTGGTGCCGGCTACTATTCTGCGATCATGGCGAACCTCGTTGCCGCATCCGGCAGGGTGACGGCGATTGAGTTCGAGCAGGAGCTTGCTGCGCGGGCGAAAGCAAATCTCGCTGCCTATCCGATCGTTTCAGTGGTCCAGGGAGATGGCAGCTCCGTAGCGTTCGATTCAGCCGATGTGATCTATGTGAACGCCGGCGCGACCCGGCCCGCGAATATCTGGCTGGACCGGCTCAATAATGGCGGAAGGCTGATCCTACCGCTTACGACCGATCTTGGATTTACCAGCAGCAATTGGAGCAACATGCATCTTCGCGGGGCGGTGTTCCTCGTGACGCGTAGGGATGAGGAATTTCACGCGCAATGGATTTCGCCGGTGGCCATCTTCCCTTGTGAAGGAATGCGCGACGCGGAATCGGAAAAAGCGCTCGCGGAGGCATTCGAGAGCGGGGAGCACAAGCGGGTGACGCGGCTGCATCGTACTGATGAGGTGCCGGCCGAGCAATGTTGGGTTCGCGCTCCCGGCTGGTGCTTGGCCTATGTTTAGGCAACGGTCCGGCATCATACTGTCGCAGAAATGCTAACATGTTCTAATTCAGGCTGTAGCCGGAAGTTGATCCCGTTCTCAAGGTAGAGTCCTCGCCCTTTCTTCCATTTAGTTCTCGAGCACCCATGTCCATTTCAGATGCGATCTACCGCCCCTTCGAAAGCCTGATCCGCCCGCTCGACATCCCCTATCGGCCGTTGCCATCGAAGGGGCCGGGCGCCGTTCTCCTGCACTTCATCTCTATGTTTCGCGGCATACTGATCACGCTCGCCCTTTCCACTATGGCGATCGAGGCGATGAATCTGACGATCGTTTGGGGACTGTCGGTCATCGTCGATGGCGTAACGCAGCAGGGCGCTCGCGCTTTCCTGCACAATGACCGGCTGCTGCTGATTTTCCTCGGCCTGATGCTCTTCCCCGCCATTCCGATCGGCTCCTTCTTCGTCAATACGCTGAACTCGCATACGCTCGGCATCGCCATGCCTGCCGCCATTCAGTGGCAGGGCCACAGAGCCGTGGAGCGCCAGGATCTCGCCTTCTTCCATGATCTCTATGCCGGACAAGTCGCCTCGCGCCTGCAGCAGGTAGCTTCCGCCGTGCAGCAGCAGGTCATCTCGGCTTTCCAGTCCATCCCGCGCTTCGTTATGCAGATGGTTGGCTCCGTCATTCTCCTGACCGCGCTCTCCTGGCAGCTCGCCCTGCCGACCATCGTCTGGATCACGCTCAACGTCCTGCTCGCCGTCAGGCTGGCGCCTGTCTTCACCGAGCGCTCGCGCCGCTCCGCCAAGCGCCGCAGCCTGATTTCCGGCGCCATCACTGATGTCTACGCCAATATGCAGATGGTGAAACAATTTGCCGCCGAAGACAGCGAGGCGGGCGCTATCCGCGGCATCATCGGCAAGGCCATCGAAGCGCAGCAAAGTGAGCAGCGCATCTATCGCACTTCGGAGGTCATCGTCGTTGTTCTTAACATGATGCACTGGCTGGCAATCCTGTCGATCGGCTTCACCGGGCTCGTCGATGGTTTCGTCACGATCGGCGAGTTCACTGCCGCCGTTTATGTCCTCTCCCGGCTGTCCGGCCATACCTTCACGTTCCTGCAGATGGGCCAGCAGATCTTCCAGGCGATCGGCACGATCAAGGACGCCATGCCCGTCATGACGACGCCGCCGACGATCACCGACGGGCCGGATGCGGCCGAACTTGTTGTGCATCGGGGCGAGATCCGGTTCGAGAATGTCCGCTTCGCCTACAAGTCGGGCAAACCGGTGATCGACGCCCTGTCGCTGACCGTGCGGCCCGGCGAGAAGGTGGGCCTCGTTGGCCTTTCTGGAGCTGGCAAGACGACGCTCGCAAACCTGCTTCTGCGCTTCTACGATATCAAGGACGGCGTTATCCGGATCGACGGGCAGGATATCCGGGCGGTGACGCAAGCAAGCCTTCGCCGCTCGATCGGCGTCATAGCCCAGGATGTCGCGCTGCTGCACCGTTCCGTCGGTGACAATATCCGCTACGGCCGGCCGGAGGCGACGCAGGAAGAGATCGAAAGGGTCACGAAGATGGCGAGCGCCGATGGCTTCATCGCCGATCTTGCCGACAGCGAGGGCCGCAAGGGCTATGACGCCTTCGTCGGCGATCGCGGCATCAAACTGTCGGGCGGCCAGCGCCAGCGAGTGGCCATCGCCCGTGTGCTCCTGAAGGGTGCGCCGATCCTGGTGCTCGACGAGGCGACCTCGGCGCTGGACAGCGAATCCGAGGCCGCCATCCAGGAAAGGCTGAACCTCGTGATGGAGGGAAAGACGGTGATCGCCATCGCCCACCGCCTTTCGACCATTACCAGGATGGACCGCATCGTCGTGCTGGATCACGGCCGCATCATTGAGGAGGGCAGGCCGGAAGAACTGGTCGAGCAGGACGGGCTGTTTGCCCGCTTGTGGAAACGCCAGACGGGCGGCTTTATTCCTGACGACATTAGCTAACTCAGCCTTTGTCGCAAAAATCCTAACATTCGCGACAAAATCGGTGAGGCGGAACCTTCAAGGGAATTTGTATCGCAAAACTCAGTCGCAAAATCTGAAGATTTGCGACCAGTTTCGCGACATATCTGATATCCGCTTCGAGGCGATCCCGGACCTTCGCGTCGACGCCTCGAATGTCTGCCTTCGCGGTGACCGTCTTAGCAGCCGACAGTCCCCTTCCGGCCGAAAGTAGTCATTGGTGGCATTGCTACGGAAGGGCGGATATTCAGGGCAGCTCACAGGCCGTCCGCATTTTGCAGGCCGCCGTTCGCTACTCCTGGGTTTTCTTTTCCGCCCGTCCGGGGCATGGTCTGGCGCAATGAGTAAAGATTCTTCCGATCTGTTCGGTGCGCTTTTCGAGGCGGCGCCCGCGAAACCTGTGATGAGCCGCACGGTTCCGGTTTTGGTGCCGCTGCCGGCGCCGAAGGCCTATTCCTATGCGGTGCCTGAGGGGATGGCGGTCGAGCCCGGTTCCGTCGTGCAGGTGCCGCTCGGGCCAAGGCAGGTCATCGGCGTCGTCTGGGATGGCGATGACGATGATAGCGTCGATCCGAAGAAGCTTCGGCCGATCACGCGTGTGTTCGATTGCCCACCGCTCGGCAAGCATATGCGTGATTTCATCGATTGGGTCGCGACCTACACGCTGTCGCCGCCGGGGCTGGTGGCGCGCATGGCGTTGCGTGCGCCGGCCGCCTTCGATCCTGAGCCGATGATCGAGGGGCTGCGCTTCATCGGCGGGCAGCCGGAGCGGCTGACGCCGGCGCGCGCCAAGGTCATGGAGACTGCCGCCGACGGACTTTCGTGGACGCGCATTGGCCTGGCACATGCGGCGGGCGTTTCCACAAGCGTCGTCGACGGGCTGATCTCGCAAGGCATTTTCGAAACCATCTTCCTGCCGCCGCCGCCCGTCGTCGCCCGGCCTGATCCGGATTATATCGGCTCACGGCTGGAGGGGCCGCAGAAGGAGGCGGCCGACGAGATATTGGTGGATGTGCGCAAGGGCGAATTCTCCGTCTCGCTCATCGACGGCGTCACTGGCTCGGGCAAGACGGAAGTCTATTTCGAAGCGATTGCCGAAACGCTCAAGCGCGGCAAGCAGGTGCTGATCCTGCTGCCGGAGATCGCGCTGACGGCGAGCTTTCTCGAGCGTTTTCAGGACCGTTTCGGCGCCAAGCCGGCCGAATGGCATTCCGATCTCGCGCCGCGCATGCGCGAGAAGGTCTGGCGGCAGGCCGTTACCGGCGAGGTGAGGGTCGTGGCCGGGGCGCGTTCAGCCCTGTTCCTGCCGTTCGAGGATCTCGGTCTCATCATCGTCGACGAAGAGCATGACCCGGCCTACAAGCAGGAGGACCGCGTCTATTACAATGCGCGCGACATGGCTGTCGTGCGCGGCCGCATCGGCGATTTTCCCGTCGTGCTGGTCTCCGCCACGCCCTCGGTCGAAAGCCTGGTCAACGGCCAGAGTGGGCGCTACACCACCATTCACCTGCCGACGCGCTTCGGCGATGCCGCCCTTCCCGACCTGCATCTGGTCGACATGCGCCGGCACGCGCCGGAGCGCGGCGGCTTCCTCTCGCCGCTGTTGATCCGCGCGATCGGCAAGACGGTCGCCAAGGGCGAGCAGGCGCTGCTGTTCCTCAACAGGCGCGGCTACGCGCCGCTGACGCTTTGCCGCGTTTGCGGCCATCGTTTCCAGTGCCCGCAATGTTCAAGCTGGCTGGTGGAGCACCGGTTTCGCGGTCAGATCCAGTGCCATCAATGCGGCTATGCGGAGCGCACGCCTGAGGCGTGCCCCGAATGCGGCACGCTCGATCATCTCGTCGCCTGCGGGCCGGGCGTCGAGCGCATCGCCGAGGAGGTGGAGCGTCATTTCCCTGAGGCGCGGACGATCATGCTCTCCTCCGACATCATGGGCGGCGTCAAGCGGCTGCGGCTGGAGCTTGAAGCCATCGCCAAGGGCGAGGCTGATATCGTCATCGGCACGCAGCTCGTCGCCAAGGGACACAATTTTCCGCTGATGACGCTGGTCGGCATCGTCGATGCCGATCTCGGCCTTGCCAATGGCGATCCGCGCGCAGCCGAGCGGACGTTCCAGCTGCTGTCTCAGGTGACGGGACGCGCCGGCCGAACCGGGCTGAAGAGCCACGGTCTGCTGCAGACCTACCAGCCGCAGCATCCCGTCATGCAGGCGATTGTATCGGGCGATGCTAGCGCCTTTTATGAGCGCGAGATTTCCGAGCGCGAGAGGGCGGTGCTGCCGCCCTTCGGCCGGCTCGCCTCGATCATCGTTTCGGCCGAAACCCGCCAGGATGCCGAGACCCATGCCCGCGCCATGCGCAGCGCCGCGCCGCAGGTGCAGGGCATTTCCGTGCTCGGGCCGGCGGAGGCGCCGCTGGCCTTGGTGCGCGGCCGCCACCGGTTCCGGCTGCTGGTGCACGGCCGGCGCAATTCGGACATGCAGGGGTTCCTTCGGTCGATGCTGGCGCAATCGCCTAGGGAGCGCGGCTCGGTGCAGGTCCAGCTCGACATCGATCCACAGAGCTTTCTGTGATTTGACCCGGCTGATATGGCGGCGATGCCTTTCCCTGATCGGCCGGATCATGCCATAAGTCGGCCGTCTCATTGACGTGATTTGCGCACCGATCGATCTTTTGGGGGCAACTGATGGAGCTTTATTTTCCGACCGATTTCGGTGAGCAGCTTGCCTTCTGCTCGGCGGCATTCACGGCGCTTATCGGCATCGTCATGATGTTTGCGCCGGGCTACACCTATCGTTTCTTTCGATTGCAGGTGCGCGAGGGGCGCTCTGAAGCCTATGCCGAGGCACGTTCGGCGGGCGGCTTCCTTGCCGGCTTCGGGCTTATGGCGATCCTGCTCGCCCAGCCGATGATCTATCTGGCGCTTGGCGCCTCCTTCGGCGTTGCGGCGTTCGGCCGCATCCTGGCGATCATGTCGGATCGGGGAAGTGTATTCTTGAATCTTCTTCTTCTGGTTGTGCAGGCGATTCTGGCTGCTCTACCGCTTCTCTATGGAATGGGCTATATTTGAGCAGAAATAGGCTCGGCGTGGCCTTATTTGCCTGCGCTATCCCCATGCTTTTCGATTTTTGCCATCATAATTTCACCCGAATGGCCTATTCGGTGAATACGCGTGTTGCGAGTCTCAATATCCTATGTTAGACGAACCCCGAATTTCGGATGAGGTAGGAGAGCACTCCTGCTGATTTCTGGGGGAAATCAAAACGAATTCAAGGGTATATAGTTTCCGTCTCACGGAAGCTTAGTTCTTGGGTTGAAATCAGGGAATTTTGTGCCCGTGGCAGACACATCCCAGCATATTTCTGGTGTTGCAGAACGATATGCCTCGTCATTGTTCGAATTGGCCCTTGAGGAGGGTGCAGTACCGACAGTGACCGCCGATCTTGATCGGTTCCAAGCCATGCTCGATGACAGCGATGATCTGAAGCGTTTCGTCCTCAGCCCGGTCTTTTCGGCCGAGGAGCAGGTCGGCGGGGTTCAGGCGCTGGCGGCAAAGGCAGGCTTCGGCGTCTATTTTACCAATTTTCTCAAGCTTGTGGCCAGCAACCGGCGCCTCTTTGCGCTGCCGGGCATGATCAAGGCTTTCCGCATCATCGCCGCGCAGCATCGTGGCGAGGTTTCCGCCGAGGTCACCTCGGCGCATGCGCTTACCCAAGCGCAGGAAGATGAATTGAAGGCGGTGCTGAAGGGCGTCACCGGCAAAGACGTGGCGATCGCCGTCACCGTCGATCCGTCGATCCTCGGCGGCCTGATCGTCAAGATCGGTTCGCGTCAGATCGATACGTCCCTTCGCACCAAACTCTCCACCCTTAAGCTTGCATTGAAAGAGGTCGGCTGATGGATATCCGCGCCGCGGAAATTTCCGCAATTCTGAAAGATCAGATCAAAAATTTCGGCAAGGAAGCTGAAGTCTCCGAAGTCGGCCAGGTTCTTTCCGTCGGTGACGGTATCGCCCGTGTCTACGGTCTGGATAACGTCCAGGCCGGCGAAATGGTCGAATTCCCCGGCGGCATCCGCGGCATGGCGCTGAACCTTGAAGCCGACAACGTCGGTGTGGTCATCTTCGGCTCCGACCGCGACATCAAGGAAGGCGACACCGTCAAGCGTACCGGCGCGATCGTCGACGTTCCTGTCGGTCCGGAACTGCTTGGCCGCGTCGTCGACGCGCTCGGCAATCCGATCGACGGCAAGGGCCCGATCAACGCGACGCGCCGTTCGCGCGTCGACGTCAAGGCTCCGGGCATCATTCCGCGCAAGTCGGTCCATGAGCCGATGTCGACCGGCCTCAAGGCCATCGATGCGCTGATCCCTGTGGGACGCGGCCAGCGCGAGCTTGTTATCGGCGACCGCCAGACCGGCAAGACCGCCATCCTTCTTGACACGATCCTGAACCAGAAGGCCATCCATGATGCGGGTCCGGACAGCGAAAAGCTGTACTGCGTCTACGTCGCCGTTGGCCAGAAGCGTTCGACCGTTGCTCAGTTCGTCAAGGTGCTCGAAGAGCGCGGCGCGCTGAAGTATTCGATCATCGTCGCCGCCACGGCTTCCGATCCGGCTCCGATGCAGTTCCTGGCGCCATTCGCCGGTTGCGCCATGGGCGAATATTTCCGCGACAACGGCATGCATGCGCTGATCGGTTACGACGACCTGTCGAAGCAGGCCGTTTCCTACCGCCAGATGTCGCTGCTGCTGCGCCGCCCGCCGGGCCGCGAAGCCTATCCGGGCGACGTTTTCTACCTGCATTCGCGTCTCCTCGAGCGCGCTGCCAAGATGAACGATGAATTGGGCGCCGGTTCGCTGACCGCTCTGCCTGTCATCGAAACGCAGGGCAATGACGTTTCCGCCTTCATTCCGACCAACGTGATCTCGATCACCGACGGCCAGATCTTCCTCGAAACCGACCTGTTCTACCAGGGCATTCGTCCGGCCGTTAACGTCGGTCTGTCAGTTTCGCGCGTCGGTTCGGCCGCGCAGATCAAGGCGATGAAGCAGGTTGCCGGCTCGATCAAGGGCGAACTCTCGCAGTATCGCGAAATGGCCGCCTTCGCTCAGTTCGGCTCGGATCTCGATGCCGCAACGCAGCGTCTGCTGAACCGCGGTGCCCGCCTGACCGAACTCCTGAAGCAGCCGCAGTTCTCGCCGCTGAAGAGCGAAGAGCAGGTTGCGGTGATCTTCGCCGGCGTCAACGGCTACCTCGACAAGATCGCGGTTCCGCAGGTCGGCAAGTTCGAGCAGGGTCTGCTGTCCTACCTCCGTTCGGAAGGCAAGGAGATCCTCGATACGATCCGTACCGAAAAGGCTATCAGCGACGCGACCAAGGGCAAGCTTACGGCTGCTCTCGACAGCTACGCCAAGTCTTTCGCCTGATCGGACCTCACTTCTAGGACGGATACCGGATGCCTTCACTTAAGGATCTGAAAAACCGGATCGCCTCCGTCAAGGCGACGCAGAAGATCACCAAGGCGATGAAAATGGTCGCCGCGGCGAAGCTTCGGCGTGCCCAGGAGGCGGCCGAGGCCGCACGGCCGTATTCGCAGCGCATGGGCGCCGTTCTCGCCAACATCACGGCTGCTGTAAGCGAAGCTGACGGCGCGCCTCTGCTGATGACCGGCACCGGCAAGAGCGATGTGCATCTGCTCGTGGTCTGCACGGCTGAACGCGGTCTTTGCGGTGGTTTCAATTCGCAGATCGCGCGCTTTGCCCGCGAGCACGTTCGCAAGCTGCTTTCCGAAGGCAAGACCGTGAAGATCTTCACGGTCGGCAAGAAGGGTTACGACATCCTGCGTCGTGAGTATTCTTCTCTGATCGTCGAGCGCAAGGAACTGCGCGACGTCAAGCGCATCGGCTACGAGAATGCGGATGCCATCGGCAAGCGCATCATCGAGATGTTTGAAGCCGGCGAGTTCGATGTCTGCACGCTGTTCTACTCCGAGTTCAAGTCGGTGATCAGCCAGGTGCCGACCGGGCTACAGCTCATCCCGGCTTCGGCTCCCGCCGCCGTCGAAGAAGATGCCGCCCACAAGGGTGCAGTTTATGAATACGAGCCGGATGCGGCTTCGATCCTTGAGGATCTGATCCCGCGCAATCTCTCCGTCCAGGTCTTCCGCGCGCTCCTTGAGAACGTTGCCGGCGAAATGGGCGCCAAGATGAGTGCGATGGACAATGCGACGCGCAATGCTGGTGAGATGATCAACAAGCTGACACTGAGCTACAACCGTCAGCGTCAGGCACAGATCACCAAGGAATTGATTGAAATCATTTCGGGCGCGGAAGCGCTCTGAGGCTAGGAAAAGAGGGTAAGATTATGGCTGACGCAGCTCAGGCCGCAGTTTCGGTCGGCAAGGTTACGCAGGTTATCGGCGCCGTCGTTGACGTTCATTTCGATGGCGATCTGCCGAAGATCCTGAATGCTCTCGAAACCAGCAACAACGGCAACCGCCTTGTTCTGGAAGTCGCGCAGCACCTCGGCGAAAACTCGGTCCGCACGATCGCCATGGACTCCACCGAAGGTCTGGTTCGCGGCCAGCACGTTTCGGACACCGGTGCGCCGATCTCGGTTCCGGTCGGTCATGAAACGCTCGGCCGTATCATGAACGTCATCGGCGAGCCCGTCGACGAGGCCGGCCCGCTGGTCACGGCCCACAAGCGCTCTATCCACCAGGACGCTCCGTCTTACGTCGAGCAGTCGACCGAAGGCCAGATCCTGGTCACCGGCATCAAGGTCGTCGACCTGCTGGCGCCTTATGCAAAGGGCGGCAAGATCGGCCTCTTCGGCGGCGCAGGCGTCGGCAAGACCGTTCTCATCATGGAACTGATCAACAACGTCGCCAAGGCGCACGGTGGTTACTCGGTGTTCGCAGGCGTGGGTGAACGTACCCGCGAAGGCAACGACCTTTACCACGAAATGATCGAATCCGGCGTCAACAAGCATGGCGGCGGCGAAGGCTCCAAGGCTGCCCTGGTATACGGCCAGATGAACGAACCGCCGGGCGCCCGCGCTCGCGTCGCTCTGACCGGTCTGACGGTTGCCGAAAACTTCCGCGATGAAGGCCAGGACGTTCTGTTCTTCGTGGACAACATCTTCCGCTTCACCCAGGCAGGCTCGGAAGTGTCGGCTCTGCTCGGCCGTATTCCTTCGGCCGTGGGCTATCAGCCGACGCTCGCCACCGACATGGGTCAGATGCAGGAACGCATCACCACGACGACGAAGGGCTCGATCACCTCGGTTCAGGCCATCTACGTTCCGGCCGACGACTTGACCGACCCGGCGCCGGCTACCTCGTTCGCCCACTTGGACGCAACGACGGTTCTGTCGCGTTCGATCGCCGAAAAGGGTATTTATCCGGCCGTCGACCCGCTCGACTCCACCTCGCGCATGCTCGACCCGATGGTCGTCGGCGAAGAGCATTATGAAATCGCTCGTAAGGTCCAGTCGACCCTGCAGCGCTACAAGTCTCTCCAGGACATCATCGCCATCCTCGGCATGGACGAACTGTCTGAAGACGACAAGCTGTCGGTTGCCCGCGCCCGCAAGATCGAGCGCTTCCTGTCGCAGCCGTTCTTCGTCGCCGAAGCCTTCACCGGTGCGCCGGGCAAGCTGGTCGCCCTCGAAGACACGATCAAGGGCTTCAAGGGTCTGGTCAATGGCGACTACGATCATCTGCCGGAAGCTGCTTTCTACATGGTCGGCTCGATCGAAGAAGCGATCGAAAAGGCCAAGAAGCTGGCTGCCTGATAAGGCCAATCCATCGGCGCGCGGCATTGCCCGCGCGCCCTTGCCTTGCGAATGAGACAATCGAGAAGTGACGGGTCATGGCTGACAATTTCAATTTCGAACTGGTTTCTCCGGAGCGCCTGCTCCTGTCGGAGCAGGTCATCGATGTCGTCATCCCCGCCTCGGAAGGCGAGATGACTGTCATGGCTCATCACGCGCCGACCATGACCACCATCAAGCCGGGTGTCGTCAAGGTGCATCTGGCCTCGGGCAAGAAGCAGGATTATGT
Organism: Martinezella lusitana; assembly: GCF_016901135.1. Lineage (GTDB taxonomy): Bacteria > Pseudomonadota > Alphaproteobacteria > Rhizobiales > Rhizobiaceae > Rhizobium > Rhizobium lusitanum_D. The sequence continues at coordinate 11,380 of NZ_JAFEVL010000001.1, forward strand.
CGTGTTCGGCGGTTTCGCCGACATCCTGCCGACCGGCTGCACGCTGCTGGCTGAGTCTGCCGTTACCGTCGAGGACATGAGCCGCGACGAGCTGGAGCGCCGCATCAATGCTGCCAAGGCCGAGCTTGAAGATGCCGAGCATCACGAGCACAAGTCGCGCCTTGAGCATTTCATCATGGAACTCTCGCATCTGCGCGGCTCGATCCCGCAGGATTGAGCTTCATCTCAGTCCCGATTTTGATTGTGAGCGGCCTTCGGGCCGCTCTTTTCGTTTGAGCCGGGTCTTGTCCGTGAGCTGTAATTGCGGTGCTTCTCATTCGTTTTGCGCTTCGCCCAGCAGGTGCCGGTGCAGTTGTCCGGCCTCCGCCGAGAGGGTGCGGAAGCGCGGTACGCCGAGATAATAGCCGAAGCCGCTTTCGATCCGATCATTGCCGATGGTGACCAGCGCGCCGGAGCGTAGCTGCTCCTCGATCAGCCCGAGGCTGCCAAGCGCGATGCCTTCGCCGCGAAGTGCCGCCTCGACCGCCATGATATAGGTGGAGAAGGTAAGCCGCGGCCGGGGCAACTTGCCCTTCAGCGGACTGCCGATGCGGCCGAACCATTGGCGAAAGCTGATCCAGTGGGCATTGGCGCGCTCGTAGTCGATCAGATCCAGCGTCGCGATATCGGCTGATGTCAGTGTCTGCGGCTCCAGGCCCCGACTTGCCAGGTAATCGGGCGATGCGATGGGCACCAGGACTTCCTTCATCAGCAGCGTCAGGTTCCAGCGCGGATGTTCGCCGGTGGAATAGATGATGATGAGATCGTGGGTCTCAGACGCAAGTTCCGAGTGTGCATCCGTGGTCAACAGGCGAACGGAGACGCCCGGATTTTCCTTGCCGAAATCCCTGAGCCTCTTTCCGAGCCAAAGATGCGAGACCGAACCGCTGGCGGCGATCGAGATGATCTCGCCCGTGCCGGCGCGGAAGGGTTCCAGGCTCTCCTCCAGATATTCGAGCGTGGCGCGCACGCGCTGGAACAGCCGCTCTCCCTCCGGCGTCAGTGCCAGGTTTCGTCCGCGCCTGGTGAAGAGCGTCGCGCCGAGGTGATCTTCCAGCCCTTTGATACGGCGGCTGACGGCCGCCTGGGTGATGTTCAGCTCTCGGCCGGCGCGGGAGAAATTCATCGCGCGGGCGGCGGCGTCGAAGACGCGGAAGGCTTCCAGGGGTATTTTCTCGAGCATTGGCTCTCCATGACTTCAGATCATCAATATTCCCGATAATTGCCCGGATTTGAAGATCTGAAATTGTGATGCAGGATCACGACATCGTATCAGCCGCATTTATCAGGGGATCCCCCGTGTCCTTTTCCATTTCCGCCATCCCAGACATTCGTTTCGGCGACGGCGCCCTGTCCGACCTTCCCGCCGCAGTCAAATCCTTCGATGGTGTCGGAGCTGTTCTGCTTGTCATCGACGCCTTCCTGGCGCAGTCGGGCCTTGCCGGCAAGATCAGCGCTGAGCTCGCGGAAGCCGGTGTAATGACGCAGGTCTTCTCGGACTTCTCCGGCGAGCCGAAGCTCGCGCATCTGCAGGCCGCCATTCAGGTCGCCGAGGGAGCGGATATGGTGATCGGCATCGGCGGCGGTTCGGCGCTGGATATCGCCAAGATCGTCGCCTGCTGCGCGGCCTCCGGCGAGGACCCGATGCACTACGCGCTGGCCGCCAACCCGCTGCCGAAGAACCCGCTGAAGAAGATCATGGTGCCCACCACCGCCGGCACGGGCTCGGAGACGTCGGCGACGAACATCTTTGCCGGCCCCGAAGGCAAGAAGCTCTGGATCTGGGGTCCGGAAACGAAGGCGGATCTCGTCATTCTCGACGCGGCGCTGACGAAGACGTTGCCGGCCAACCTGACGGCATGGTGCGGCCTCGATGCCTTCATCCACGCTTTCGAAGCGGCGACGAACCGCAACACCCATCGCGGCGCGCAATTCTATGCGCATCAAGCGCTGCGGCTGATCACAGGTGCTCTGGAGACGGCGGTCAAGCAGCCGGATGCCATCGCCGCCCGTGGCGATGTGCTGCTCGGTTCCTGCTTTGCCGGTATCGCCATCGACAATTGCGGCACGGCGATCGCCCATAATGTCAGCCATGCGCTGGCGGGTCTGGCGCCCGTCCATCATGGTCTTGCGACCGCGCTCGGCTTCGAGGCGACGCTTGGCTGGCTCGTCGAGGCGGATACGGCGGAGCTGAATGCGGCGGCAAAGGCCTGCGGCGTCGCCAGCGCCGCCGAACTGCCTGGCTTCGTCTCCGATTGGATGGATCGTTGCGGGATCACGCGGTCACTGCCATCAGCCTTCAAGCCGTTCGACGCCACTGATCTTGCCCGCGAGATGCGCGCACCGGAAAACCTGCCGATGCGGCGCTCGACGATCCGCGATGTGACGGATGCCGACATCGACCGCTTTGCCGCTGCCGTCATGGCGCTGCCGAAAGGAATTTGAGATGACCAAGGAATACACGCGCGACTATTGGGAAAATGTTCTCTCCAGCCTGAAGCTCGAGGGGCGTCACTTCATTGATGGCGCCTATCGCGCTTCCTCTTCCGGCGACACCTTCACCCGCATCCGCCCGATGGACGGCAAGCCAGGCGCGCAGCTGGCACGCGGCAACGCCGCCGATATCGACGCTGCCGTCGCTGCTGCTCGCGCCGCCTTCGAAAGTGGTGTCTGGCGCAGGAAGGAGCCGCTGGAAAAGAAGAGGATCATGCTGAAATGGGCCGAGCTCATTCGCGCCCATGGCGACGAGCTTGCCATGCTGGAGACGCTGGATGTCGGCAAGCCGGTCATGGCCTCGCTTGGCGTCGACGTGCGCCTCTGCGCCGAAGGCATCCAGTTCTATGGCGAAATGATCGACAAGATGTATGACGAGATCGCCCCGACCGGCCCGAATGCCCGCGCCCTGGTGCGCAAGGTGCCGATCGGCGTGATCGGCGCGATCACGCCCTGGAATTATCCGATGATCATCGATGCCTGGAAGCTCGGGCCGTCTATCGCCGCCGGCAATTCCGTGGTGCTGAAGCCGGCCGAGCAATCCTCGCTTTCGGCGATCCGCCTGGCTGAACTTGGCTTCGAAGCGGGCCTGCCCGCCGGTGTCCTCAATGTCGTCACCGGTTACGGCGAGGAAACGGGCAAGCCGCTGGCGCTGCACATGGATGTCGACATGATCGCGTTTACCGGCTCGACCGAAGTCGGCAAGCTGATCATGGGCTATGCGGCGCAATCGAACGTCAAGCGCGTGGCGCTGGAACTCGGCGGCAAGTCGCCGCTCGTCGTCTTCGAGGATGCCGATCTCGATGCCGCCGCGGTCGCCGCCGCCTGGGGCTGTTTCTACAATTCCGGCGAGACCTGCCATGCCTCGACGCGCCTGATCGTGCAGCGCTCGGTGCAGGACAAGCTGATCGAGAAGATCGAGGCGGTGACGCGCTCGGATATCGCGCTGAAGCATCCGCTCGATCCCACCGCCCAGATCGGCGCGCTGATCGAGGAGGAGCACATGAATAAGGTGCTGGCGATGATCTCGGCCGGCGAGAAGGAGGGTGCGCGCCGCGTCTTCGGAGCCGAGCGTGTGCTCAGCGAGACCGGCGGCTATTATGTTTCGCCAGGTGTCTTCGTCGACATGACCAACGATATGAGCCTGGCGCGGCAGGAGATCTTCGGACCCGTACTCGCCGCCATTCCCTTCGATACGGAGGAGGAAGCGCTCAGAATCGCCAACGACACGATCTACGGGCTCGCCGGCGCCGTCTTCACCAAGGACATGGATCGGGCGCATCGCTTTTCCGAAGAGATCCATGCGGGTACGGTGTGGATCAACGCCTATGACATGTCGAACTTCGCGACACCTTTCGGTGGCTTCAAGCAGTCGGGCTTCGGCCGGGACCGATCGGTGCATGCGATCGACAAATATTGCGACTACAAGACCATCTGGCAGCAGTTCGGCTGAGACATGAAAATCGGCATGATCTCGAAAGCCGCTCACGTTTTTCGGGATCATGCTTGGGGAAGAGGGACGCCACCATGAGCAAGATCGTTTCCATAGAAATCACCCATCATCGTCTGCCGCTCGATCCGGCGTTCAAGGCGAGCTGGGACGGCCGGCCGCGCCGGCACTTCGATGCGACCATCGTGCGCGTCAGGGATGACGAGGGCCGCGAAGGCATCGGTTCCGGCGATCTCATGAAGGGCTTCGAGGGCCATGAGGATCTGTTCATCGGGCGGGACCCTCGGCATCTCGAGCGCCACTACGAAGTGCTGTCGCATATCAACTTCCATTATGGCCGCTGCTGGCCGATGGATCTGGCGCTATGGGATCTTTCCGGCAAGGTCACCGGCGAGCCGGTCTGGCGCATGCTGGGCGGTCGCGCCAGCCGCGTACGGCTCTATGCATCATCCGGCGTGCTGCGCGAACCGTCTGCGATGGCCGATCAGGCGGAACGCTATATCGAGGAAGGCTTTCCGGCGATGAAGGTGCGCTTCTCCTCGTCGGCGGGTGGCCGTGGCGGCTGGCGCGAGGACGTCAAGGCGCTGGAAGCGATCCGAGCCCGCGTCGGCGACAGGCTGGAGCTCATGGTTGATTGCAACCAAGGTTGGCGCATGCCCTGGGATACGACGCTCTCCTGGACCTTCAAGGATGCGTTGACGGTAGCGAGAGAACTGGAACGTCTCGGCGTCTACTGGATGGAAGAGCCGCTACATCGTTCCGATCGCAAGGGCATGAAGGAGCTGAAGCAGGCGACGTCGCTGCGCATTGCCGGCGGCGAGATGACGCGTGAGCTCTATGAGTTCCGCGACATCATCGAGGAGCGCGCCTTCGATGTCGTGCAGCCCGACGTGGCGCTGGTTGGCGGCATCACTGGCTGCCGGCGCCTCGTCTATCAGGCGCGCGAGGCGGGCGTGCAGTTCACGCCGCATTCGTGGACGAACGGCATCGGTGTTCTCGCCAATGCGCATCTGAGTGCTGGGGTCGGCGATGTCGCCTGGCTCGAATATCCCTACGACAATCCGGAATGGAGCGAAGCACGCCGCGACTATCCGATGGCATCGCCGCTGAAGCATGAAGCGGGCTGGCTGGATCTCGGGGAAGCGCCGGGTCTCGGCATCGTTCTCGATGAGGAGCGTCTGAAGGCGACGCGGATCTAAGGTTGCTTCCGATGGGGTGTCCTGTCTGGTTTTCTCGTCCCGTCACGCAGTGGCGGGACGCTTCGCAAGGTGTTCCCGGGTGCGAGCCCAGCGCATGACGGGGCGCTCCAGAAGCACATAGCTCAGCGTGCCGATGACAAAGATGATGGCGGTCGCAACCAGGCTCGAGACAATCCAGCCGCCGAACACATTGTCGGAGCCGACGCCGAACGTCCAGGGAAACAGCTGCTGCATCAATGTCAGGACGATGTCCTGCCAGATATAGACGCCAAAGGAGACGGTGGCGATATAGCGACTGAGGCGGTTGTCGAGCAGCCTTCCGAGGAGGGCCGACTGGGGCAGGGCGCAAAGCGCCACGGCAACGCCAAGCGGAAAGAGCGGAAAGCGATAGGGTATGTCGAGCCAGCCATAGCCTTCTCCCTCGCCGCCGAGGGATAACGGCAACTGTGATGCGCTCATCACAATTGCAAGCACTCCGACGAGATCGTAAATCACTGAGCGCCTTGCCGGGATCATGGTCTGGATGCCTGCCGCCAGGATGCCGATGGCGAATATCGCAAAGAAGCCGATGGGGTTGTAGCGCGGCATCCATTGCTTGGCGCCGCCCTGAAAACCATATTCCCATCCCCGGCCGACACTGTCGGTCGGCAGATAGGTGACAACAAGCCAATGGCCGACCAGCGATGCCGCGATAAGGCCGACCCAAAAGAGGCGGCTGAAGAGGGCGGAGCGCCATCCCAGCTTGAGACGAAACAGGAGCAAAAAGCCGATCGGCAGAAGCACGTAACAGGTCGTCTCGAAGGGGATCGACCATAACGGCCCGTCACCCTGCACCGGGAAGAAGGTACGCCAGTGCCATTGGCTCATCAGGAAGAAGCCGGCGATGTAGCGGCCGGCCAGTTCGCCATCGAGCGGAAAACCATAGATCGTGAAGCTCAGTACGAAGCCGACCGTCAGGGCAAACCAGAAGCCCGGCAGGATGCGGGCCGCGCGGCGCATGGCATAAATTTTCAGCGATGGTGATGGCTGGTTGCCGTCCAGCGCCAGCCAGAACGGGCGCGACAGAAGAAAGCCGCTGAGAACGAAGAAGACCGAGACGCCGTAATTGCCGTAGCGTACGAGATAAAAGGTCAGCGCCAAATCGTCGGGAACGTGGTTGAAATTCATGCGAAGCACGAGATGGTGGCCAAGCACCATCAGGCATGCGACTGCGCGCATGAAATCCGCTCCTCCCAGACGCGCGGTCTTATCCATCAGCCTCCCCGCCGAAATCTCCTCCGTAGTGGGTTAAGCCATCGATGCGGCATCGGCAAGCACAAGCGCTATCCTCTGTCCGTGATGGCGCTGATGCAGGGGAGTGGCAGACGCCCGAACCATGATGGCAGGCCCGGGCGTCGAGCCGGTCTTCCGCACCTGCCAGAAACGGAAAACCGGATTCGGATGTTGCGGATCAGGCAGCGACCGAGCGATAGGGGCGGGTGACGCGGGCCGGTTTCAGGGCAGCGCTCCACCAGTTCAGCCGCGCGATCAATAGAACCAGCGATTGACGCGCCTCGATTGGATTTTCGAGTGAGCCGTCCTCGGCAAACCTGCCCCAGGGATTGGCGAAGCTCACCGTGTCGCGCACGGTCACGGCATGCAGTTCGGCAAAGACCAGCCGCAACTGCTCAACGGCGCGCAGGCCGCCGGAGATGCCGCCATAGGAAACGAAGGCGACGGGTTTGCCGTGCCATGGCTCGTAGACGAGATCGAGCACGAATTTCAGCGAGGCCGTGAAACTGTGATTGTATTCGGGCGTGACGATAATGAAGGCATCGGCCTGCGAAAGCCGGGCGGAAAGGGCGGCGGCTCCGGCGTGCTCGCGGTCATGCTGGAACGGCAGATCGAATTCGAGGGGATCGATGATGTCGATCTCGATGAGGGGATAGTGCACCAGTTCCCGGGCGACCCAATTGACCACCCGGTCACATAGGCGGCCCGGACGTGTGCTGCCATAGATGATCGCCAGCCTGGTTGATTCCGTCATATCTTGCTCCTGCTTTACGCGGTTTGGAGCTTGGGTTATAGAACCTCAAGTAAAGTTGAGGTCAATAGCCTATCATGGGAAAAATCGAGCTAGGCCAATTTTCCAAGTTGCTGACGGTCGGCGAGGTTTCGGCGCGAAGCGGCGTGGCGGTTTCGGCGCTGCATTTCTACGAGGCGAAAGGGCTGATCGACAGCCATCGCAGCCGTGGCAACCAGCGGCGTTATCCGCGCGAGGTGCTGCGCCGGGTCGCCGTCATCAAGGTGGCGCAGCGGATCGGCATTCCCCTTGCCGAAGTTCAGGCGGCGCTCGAGGCGCTGCCGCAGGGGCGCACCCCGACGGCAGCCGACTGGAAAGCGCTTTCGAAACGATGGAAGAATGATCTCGATGCACGGATCCGGCGCCTGCAAGGCCTGCGCGATCAGCTCGATGGCTGCATCGGTTGCGGCTGCCTCTCGCTGGAAAGCTGTCCGCTGCGAAATCCCTGGGACAGGCTTTCCGAAGAGGGGGCGGGGCCGCGCTTGCTCGACCCCGAAGATTGAGGCGAAAGCATAGAGCGGTTTCGTGTTTCACAGAATAGCTTTGGTGCTCCATGCTATTGCCTTCACGCAATTCCAGACGGAAAACCGCTACGCACTTTTCCTGGAGTTGCTTTATGCGTGGACGCGGCTCTCAGCCATGTAGCCGTCAAGTGCGGCGGCTTCTTCCTTCGAGAGGTAAAGGCCCTTCTTCGAGCGGCGCCAGAGAATGTCTGCGGCTGAATAGGCCCATTCGTGTTCCATCAGATAGCGCACTTCCGCCTCATAGAGATCGCTTCCGAAGCAGCGGCCGAGATCGGCGATCGTCTTTGCGTCGCCAAGGATCGTCGCGGCACGCGTGCCGTAGCGGCGCACCAGCCGGCGCGCATGCTGATCGGCAAGGAAGGGATAGCGTGACTTCAGCTTGGCGACTTCGGCATCATAGCCGCGAGCCGGGAAGTCGCCGCCCGGCAGCGAGCTCTTCGCCGTCCATGGCGTTCCCTTGAGGCCGATGGCCTCGCCGATCTTCTCCAGCGCATGTTCGCCCAGACGGCGATAGGTCGTGAGCTTGCCGCCGAAGACGTTGAGCAGCGGCGCCTGGCCTTCCTCGCCTTCCACCTTCAGCACGTAATCGCGTGTTGCCTCCTGCGCCTTCGAGGCGCCGTCGTCGTAGAGCGGGCGCACGGCCGAATAGGTCCAGACGATATCCTCTGATCGTACCGGCTCCTTGAAATATTCGCTGGCGGCATTGCACAGATAAGTGGTTTCCTCATCGCTGATCTTCACATCCTTCGGGTCGTCCTTGTAGTCGCGATCCGTGGTGCCGATCAGGGTGAAATCCTGTTCGTAAGGAATGGCAAAGATGATGCGATTGTCCGGGTTCTGGAAGAAATAGGCGCGGGGATCGGAGAATTTTTTTCGCACGATGATGTGGCTGCCCTGAACCAGGCGGACATTGTGCACCTGGTTCTTGCCGAAAGCGTCGGACAGAACGTGATCGACCCAGGGGCCGGCGGCATTGACCAGCAGGCGCGACCGGAACAAACGCTTCTCGCCGGTGATCGTGTTTTCCGTTTCGATTGCCCAGACCGCGCCTTCGCGGCGGGCTGAGATCACCTTCGTCCGCGGCATGATCGTCGCGCCGCGGTCGGCCGCATCGCGGGCATTCAGCACCACCATGCGGGCGTCATCCACCCAGCCGTCCGAATATTCGAAAGCCTTGGTGAAGAGCGCCTTCAGCGGTTTGCCGGCCGGATCGGTCTTCATGTTCAGCGTCGCCGTCGGCGGCAGCAGCTTTCGGCCGCCGAGATGATCGTAAAGGAATAGGCCGAGGCGAATGAGCCAGGCCGGACGGATACCGCCCTTATGATAGGGGAGAACGAAGCGCATCGGCCAGATGATATGCGGTGCCATCGCCCACAGCACTTCGCGCTCCATCAGGGATTCGCGCACGAGCCGGAATTCGTAATGTTCCAGGTAACGCAAGCCACCATGGATGAGTTTGGTGGCGCCGGACGATGTGCCGGAGGCGAAATCGTTCATTTCGGCGAGCGCGACCTTGTAGCCGCGTCCGGTCGCATCGCGGGCGATACCGCAACCATTGATGCCGCCGCCAATAACGAAAATGTCGTAGATCTGCTCGCTCACCCGCCCCTCCGCAAAGGTCAGCCCATCTCGTGAAGATGGAAATTCGAAAATCAATCCATCTAAAGCGAAATAGATACGAATGTCAAACGAACGTTTTTTGACAGAAAGCGAGCCGGTCAGATCTGTCGGCGGGAGGTTTCCACGAGGCGAACGTCATGCTCCGCCGCGGTTGTCCGCACAGATTCGACGCGACATTCGTCGGTGACGAAAGTGTGCACTTGCGACAGATGGCCGATGCGCACCGGAGCGGTACGTTCGAACTTGGTGCTGTCGGCGACGAGAATGACATGCCGGGCATTGGCGATGATCGCCTGCGCCACTTTCACTTCACGAAAATCGAAATCCAGAAGCGCGCCATCGCCATCAATCGCCGAGGCGCCGATGACGGCGTAGTCGACCTTGAACTGCTTAATGAAGTCGACAGCTGCCTCGCCGACGATCCCGCCATCGGAACCGCGTACGACGCCGCCGGCAATGACGACCTCGATCGATGGGAATATTCGTAACTTATTGGCAACATTGATGTTATTGGTGATCACCATCAGTTCGTGATGACCGAGAAGCGCCTCGCCAACGGCCTCTGTCGTCGTGCCGATATTGATGAAAAGCGAGCTGTTATTGGGGATGAGGCCGGCGGCGGCGCGACCGATCGCCTGCTTTTCGAGCGCGGCGATCGAGCGGCGCGCCTCGTATTTCACGTTTTCGGTTCCGCCGGGGAAGATTGCGCCGCCATGCACGCGCGACAGCACGCGACCGTCGCAGAGATCGTTGAGGTCCTTGCGGATGGTTTGCGGCGTCACCGAAAAGCGCAGCGCCAGTTCCTCTACCTGTACGCGCCCCTCCGCCTTGGCGATGTCGAGTATCTCCGTCTGGCGTCCGGATAGGAACATGATCTTCGCTCCCTTTCTTTCGTTTTTTTTGTCATCATATGATAAAGTGAAAATTCCGCAATTACCGACGCGCGGATTGTGTGATTGGGGAGGTCGTCGTGTTTCATCCGAAGCTGTTCGAAAATCGCAACGTCGTGGTCACCGGCGCCGGTCGCGGCATCGGGCTGGAAGTGGCCAGGCAGTTTCTCGATTGCGGTGCCCATGTTCTCGTCCATATCGGGCGCAACTCCGCACGCGACTTGCCCGATTTCCTGATGGAGGCGGAAGCCGACCGCCGCGCCTTTCTGATCTCAGGCGATTTCGCCGCCGGCAACGGTACGCGGGATTTCGTTAGTGCCGCCAGCGAGCGATTCGATCGCGTCGATGTGCTGGTCAACAATGCGGGCACCATGGTCGGCCGCTTTCCCGCAGGCGAACTGACGGACGAGCAATATGAAAGAATCGTCCACCTCAATCAGACCGCTGTCATGGAGGTGACGAGAGGATTGTTGCCGCTGCTCAGGGCCGCAGGGCAGGCCGCGATCGTCAACACCGTATCGATTTCCGCTCTGACCGGCGGCAGTCCCGGCTCTGCCATCTATTCCGCGTCGAAGGCTTTCGTTACCACCTATTCGAAGGCCTTGGCGCGAGAGCTGGCGCCTGACGGCATCCGGGTAAATTGCGTCTCGCCCGGCACGATATCAACCGATTTCCATGAGCGTTACTCCTCAAGGGAGAAACTGGAGCAGACGCGCCGGTCGATTCCGCTTCAGCGTTTGGGTACACCGGAAGATTGTGCCCCCGCCTATCTCTTCCTCGCAGCGCCGACGCTCTCCGGCTACGTCACCGGGCAAGTGATCGAGATCAATGGCGGGCAGCTTATCTGCTGAGAAATCGGACCTTTTTTGGTCTCCGTGTCTTTTGAATCAGCTTGCGAATTCATAATATTATAAGCATATCCCTATGTGAGTTCTCACCAGAGGCTGTGTGATATGTCGTCGTCTCCACCGCAAGGCGGTGCCGCAGAGCATGATATCGAGGAAATGACGGGGAAGGCGCGCAATGCGAGCGTCTTGCTGAAGGCGCTCTCGCATGAGACCAGGCTGGTGATTTTGTTCATGCTCGCCAAGCGCGAAAAAACCGTGATGGAACTCGAGGCGCTTCTTAACTTGCCGCAGGCCGTGGTTTCCCAGCATCTGGCGCGGCTGCGCCTGGAAAAGCTGGTCGATACGCGCCGGGAAGGGCGGCTCATTCACTATGCCGTCGCCCGTTCGGAAATCTGCACCGTGGTCAATTGGCTGCAGGAGGCCTTCTGTCAGAGCGATTGTTGATCGTTTTTGGCGGGCGTGTCGGCTGACGACGGAACGCCGCCGCCTTCCTCGGAACGTCGGGTACGGCGAACTTTTTGCCCTAAAGGCCGAGGTGAACGGCGACAAGAAGCTCGGAAATCCCTTAGCCTCGTTTTGGCCTTCAATTCATCATTGTATCGTCAACTGCACGACACGACAGTGTTATGCGGGAGCGCTAATACGCCTTCATGGCATTGAAGGAGAATAGTCCGTGCAGAATAGTGAAATGACGATGTCGGAAGTTTTGCGAGACCCGGTGATCCGGAAAATGCTTCGTGCCGATCGCGTGTCGTTGAGCGAATTTGCGAAGCTTCTGGAAAAAACGGCCCGCGCAAGACATGCGGCCTTTGCCGAAGAGCATGCAATGCCGCTCATCCCTCGTATTCTCATTGAACGTCCATCTGCCGGTAAATGAGGTAGGTCACTGAGAGTTTTCGGAGAGGCGCCGCCGCAAGCGAAATGATTCCTGCCGGCGATAGCAGAAGAGATAGTGAGCTAGCCCAAGGTTTGGCGAAACAGCTCCTCGGCTACATTAACTTGTGCCTCTAGGTCCGTCGCTCCTACGCAGTTGGAGGATCCTCGTTCAATGCATCGGCAAGTTTTCGCATGAGCCTGACAAGCTCGTCGATGTCATTGATATCCCAAGCTCCAAGGATCGAACTGCCGATCCTGTCACGCGCAGCGTCCACCGCGTCCGTCATGAGCTTTCCCTTTGGCGCAATAACAGCCTCACGCACACGGCGGTCCGCAGCACCGGCTTGCCGGGCAACAAGATCGAGGCTCTCAAGCTTCGCGACCTGGCGACTGACGGTCGTATAGTCGCGGCCGATGCGATCCGCCAGATCGACCACGCCGATCGGACCGAAGCGCTCAATTGAGACCAGCAGGGGAAAAAGCGCCCGCTCGAGCGGAATTCCGGCCTCCTTGATGAGCACCTCGTCGCGCTGCGGTCGGTTTATCACGCTGACGATATCCAGCACTGCTGCATGAAGCTTCCGGAATTGCAGCTGTATATGTGTATTTTGCACATTATTTCTTGACGCCATCGCAGGTCTCCCATATGGGTGTATTATGCACATAATTTGGATGATCAAAAAGGAAAATATGCGATGAAAGCTGCAATCGTATTGAATGCCGGGCAAGTCCCAATCTTTGGTGATTTCGAGACGCCTGTCCCATCCGCCGACGAGAGGCTTGTTTCCGTCAGCGCCGCCGCGATCAGTCAAGTCGTGAAGAGCCGGGCGTCGGGAAAGCACTACAGCTCCGGCAATCAATTTCCCTTCATCGTGGGGATCGACGGCGTGGGCCGGCTTGACGACGGTCGGCGGGTTTATTTCGTTCTGCCGAACGCACCTTATGGCAGCATGGCTGAGCTTGCCGCGGTGCGATCTGCCCAGTGCATTGAACTGCCCGAGGAGCTCGACGATGTTACGGCGGCGGCTATCGCCAATCCCGGAATGTCATCATGGGCGGCCTATCAAGAGCGGGCCAAGCTCAAATCCGGAGAGACCATTTTGATCAACGGCGCAACCGGGACCTCGGGTCGGCTGGCTGTTCAGATCGCTAGATATCTCGGAGCGAGCAAAGTCATTGCGACGGGTCGAAATTCCGACAGTCTCAAAGCCTTGGAAGGGCTTGGCGCTGATGTGACCATTCCGCTCGTTCAGGATAAATCGGCTGTGGAAGATGCATTCAAGGAGCAGTTCGCGTCCGGTGTGGATGTCGTCATCGATTATCTATGGGGTGAAAGTGCGGAAAGCCTTCTCATCGCGGCCGCCAAGGCCGGCAAGGATGCGGTACCGGTCCGTTATGTCCAGATCGGCTCGATTAGCGGCTCGGAGATAAGCCTGCCAAGCGCCGTGCTGCGTTCGTCAGCCATCACGCTGATGGGCAGCGGTATAGGAAGCATCGCGCTCGACCGCATCATCAACGCGACTGCCGAGTTGCTCCGGGCAACAGTGCCGGGAAACTTCAAGATTGCCTCTAAAACCATTCCACTTTCCGACGTCGAAAATGCCTGGCCTCTTGATGACAGCAATCGGCGCACCGTCTTCGACATCGGCGGCGGCGCATGATTGCCAGTGGGGTGCGGTGATCCGGCCTATGCCGCACTCCTCTTTCCGATGTTGCGCTCACGACGCGGCCCATTTAACTGTCTCATTCGGGAGAGTTAAATGATCGACAAGCTGGAATTCTTCATCGCGCTTGCCAACCAGAAGCATTTTGGCCGCGCCGCCGAGGAATGCGGCGTGACGCAGCCGACCTTGTCTGCGGCGATCCGGCAATTGGAGGATCAGCTCGGCGTCATGCTCGTCAGTCGCGGCTCGCGCTTTCAGGGGCTGACGCCGGAGGGGCAGCGCGTGCTGGAATGGGCACGGCGCATCGTCGGCGACAGCCGAACCATGCGCGAGGAAATGCGGGCGGCGCGCAAGGGCCTTGCCGGCCATATCCGGATCGCCGCCATTCCGACGGCGCTTGCCATGGTGTCGAAGATCACCACGCCTTTCCAGGAAAGGCACCCCGACGTCACCTTCTCCATCACATCGCGCAATTCGCTGCAGGTTCTGAGCCTGCTCGAAAATCTCGAGATCGATGCCGGCATCACCTATCTGGAAAACGAGCCGCTTGGCCGCGTCACCAGCGTACCGCTCTATGCCGAGCGTTATCACCTGATCACCGCGGCGGGCAGCCCACTTTCCGAGCGTGAGAGTGTCACCTGGAGGGAAGTCGGGGATCTTCGGCTTTGTCTATTGACGGCTGACATGCAGAATCGCCGCATCATCAACCGGCATCTGGCGGAAGCCGGCACGGTGGCTAAGCCGACGCTGGAATCCAATTCGATGATCGTGCTGTTTTCTCATGTCCAGACTGGGCGCTGGGCAAGCATCATGCCGAAGAATATCGCCGATTCCTTCGGCTTTCCGGCCGATATCCGCAAGATCCCGATCACAGAGCCGGATGCCGAACATCTCGTCGGCCTGGTCGCCACGCATCGCGAACCCTTTACACCGCTCGTCTCGGCTCTGTTGCATGAGGCGAGATTGCTCGCGGAAGGCGATAAGAATCGATAGAAATCTTCTATCGAACGACGGGACTGCCTTATTGATCCTTAGCCTCCTCCCTGCAACTCTCATCCTAGGCGTGCGTCGATCGCGCACCCACGGAGGAAATGCCGCATAAGCGTTTCCGAAAATCGCCAGCGGTTTTCGGGGTTATGCGCAGGAGGCTGCTTATGAGTTTGAATTTGGGCGCGGCCGATATCGCGACCCGTGCCGGCGTTATCATCGACACCATGAAGTCGATGGAAGGGCCGCTTCTGCCGATCCTGCATGGGATTCAGGAAGAATTTGGCTATGTGCCGCAGGACACGCTGCCGCTGATCGCTAGGGCACTGAACCTTTCACGCGCCGAAGTGCACGGCGTCATGACCTTTTATCACGATTATCGCGACCATCCCGCTGGCCGTCATGTCCTGAAGCTCTGTCGCGCCGAGGCCTGTCAGTCGATGGGTGGCGATGCTCTTGCCGAGCGCGTCAAGCAGCTGTTGGGCATCGATTTTCATCAGACGACGCTGGATGGCATCGTGACGCTGGAGCCTGTCTACTGTCTCGGCCTTTGCGCCTGCGCGCCAGCGGCAATGCTGGATGGCGAACTTTATGGGCGGCTTGACGACGAGAGCGCCGAAGACCTCGTGAAGGAGGCGCGCCAGTGACCTTGACCATCTATGTTCCCCGCGATGCCGCCGCCCTCTCGCTCGGGGCTGAAAAGGTCGCCAAGGCCATTGCGCAGGAAGTCGCCAAACGCGGCCTCGATGCGCGGATTGTGCGTAACGGCTCGCGCGGCATGTTCTGGCTGGAGCCTTTGGTCGAAGTCGAGATCGGCGGCAAGCGCGTCGGCTACGGGCCGGTGAAGGCCAAGGATGTTCCCGCACTATTCGACGCCGGGCTCGCCGAAGGCGGCAAGCATCCGCTCTGTCTTGGGGAGGTCGAAAACCTCCCATTCCTGAAAGAGCAGACCCGTCTGACCTTTGCCCGCTGCGGCATTACCGATCCCCTTTCACTGGGAGATTATGAGGCCCATGGCGGCCTTAGGGGTCTGCGCCGCGCCATCGGCATGGCAGCGGCCGACATCGTCAAGGACGTCACGGACTCCGGCCTGCGCGGCCGGGGCGGGGCGGGTTTCCCGACCGGCATCAAATGGAAGACGGTGCTCGATGCGCCAGGCGACCGCAAATATATCGTCTGCAATGCCGACGAGGGCGACAGCGGCACATTCGCCGACCGGATGATCATGGAGGGCGATCCCTTCGTGCTGATCGAGGGCATGGTGATCGCTGGCCTGGCGACCGGCGCGACCAAGGGCTTCGTATACACGCGCTCGGAATATCCGCATGCGATCGCCGCGATGACCGTAGCGGTCGAAATCGCGCGGAAAGCCGGCGTTCTCGGGGCTTCGGTTCTCGGCTCGGGCAAGGCTTTCGATATGGAGATCCGTACCGGCGCTGGTGCCTATGTCTGCGGCGAGGAGACGGCGCTACTGAACAGCCTCGAGGGCAAGCGCGGCATCGTGCGCGCCAAGCCGCCGCTGCCGGCGCACAAGGGCCTGTTCAACTGCCCCACAGTCATCAACAACGTAATTTCGCTCGCCTCCGTGCCCGTCATCATGGACAAGGGTGCGGCCTTCTATCGCGATTTCGGCATGGGCCGCTCGCGCGGCACGATCCCGCTGCAGATTGCCGGCAATGTCAAATACAGTGGTCTTTACGAGACGGCCTTCGGCCTTTCCCTCGGCGATATCGTCGACAGGATCGGCGGCGGCACGGCAACGGGGCGGCCGGTGAAAGCCGTGCAGGTGGGTGGACCGCTCGGCGCCTACTTTCCGCGCGCCTTGTTCGATACGCCATTCGACTATGAATCCTTCGCGGCCAAGGACGGTCTGATCGGTCATGCCGGCATTGTCGTCTTCGATGATACCGCCGACATGCTGAAGCAGGCGCGTTTCGCCATGGAGTTCTGTGCGGTCGAAAGCTGCGGCAAGTGCACCCCCTGCCGCATCGGCTCGACCCGCGGCGTTGAGACGGCAGACAAGATCGCCCGCGGTATCGAGCCCGAGAAGAACAGGGTTCTGCTCGCCGATCTCTGCAACACCATGAAGTTCGGCTCGCTCTGCGCGCTCGGCGGTTTCACGCCCTATCCCGTCATGAGCGCGATGACCCATTTCCCGGAGGATTTCTCTCCGGTTCCCTTGATTGAAGCGGCGGAGTAAGACCCATGTCTCTCGTTCCAGAAATCGACTACGGCACACCCGCCTCCCGCTCCGAAACCATGGTGACGCTGACCGTCGACGGCCGCCCGATTACCGTGCCCGAGGGCACATCGATCATGCGCGCCTCGATGGAAGCCGGCATAAAGGTGCCGAAGCTCTGCGCCACCGACATGGTCGATGCCTTCGGTTCCTGCCGCCTCTGTCTCGTCGAGATCGAAGGCCGTAACGGCACGCCTTCATCCTGCACGACACCGGTTTCTCCGGGCATGGTGGTGCACACGCAAACCAACCGGCTCAAGGATATCCGTCGCGGCGTGATGGAGCTTTATATCTCCGACCACCCGCTAGACTGTCTGACCTGCGCCGCCAACGGAGATTGCGAGCTGCAGGACATGGCCGGTGCCGTCGGCCTGCGCGACGTACGCTACGGTTATGAGGGCGACAATCATGTCAAGGCGCGCTCGAACAGCGACATCAATCTGAAATGGATGCCGAAGGACGAGTCCAATCCCTATTTCACCTATGATCCTTCGAAATGCATCGTCTGCTCCCGTTGCGTGCGGGCCTGCGAGGAAGTGCAGGGCACCTTCGCGCTGACCATCGAGGGCCGGGGCTTCGGCTCACGCGTCTCGCCTGGCATGCATGAGCATTTCATCGACAGCGAATGCGTCTCCTGCGGCGCCTGCGTGCAGGCCTGCCCGACGGCGACTCTGACGGAAAAATCGGTGATTGCTATCGGCCAGCCAGAGCATTCGGTCGTCACCACCTGCGCCTATTGCGGCGTCGGCTGTTCCTTCAAGGCGGAGATGCGCGGCGAGGAACTGGTGCGAATGGTGCCCTGGAAGGACGGCCAGGCCAATCGCGGCCACTCCTGCGTCAAGGGCCGCTTCGCCTATGGTTATTCGACCCACAAGGACCGCATTCTCAACCCGATGGTGCGCGAAAAGATCAGCGATCCCTGGCGGGAAGTCACCTGGGACGAGGCTTTTGCCCATATCGCCACCGAGTTCAAGCGCCTTCAATATCAGTATGGCCGCGAATCCGTCGGCGGCATCACCTCGTCGCGCTGCACCAATGAGGAGACCTTCCTGGTGCAGAAGCTGGTGCGCGCCGGCTTCGGCAACAACAATGTCGATACCTGCGCCCGTGTCTGCCACTCGCCAACAGGCTATGGCCTCGGCCAGGCATTCGGCACCTCTGCCGGCACGCAGAATTTCGACAGCGTCGAGCATTCCGATGTTGTCCTCGTCATCGGCGCCAACCCGACGGACGGCCATCCGGTCTTCGCTTCGCGCCTGAAGAAGCGGTTGCGCCAGGGTGCGAAGCTCATCGTCATCGATCCGCGCCGCATCGATCTGGTGCGCACGCCGCATGTCGAGGCAAGCTATCACCTGCCGCTGCAGCCCGGCACCAATGTCGCCATTCTGACGGCGCTCGCCCATGTCATCGTCACCGAGGGCCTGTTCGACGAAAAGTTCATCCGCGAACGCTGCGACTGGTCGGAGTTCGAAGATTGGGCGGCTTTCGTCGCCGAGCCGCAGCATAGCCCTGAGGAAACGGAAAAATACACCGGCGTTCCCGCCGATCTCGTGCGCGGTGCCGCCCGCCTTTTTGCCGAGGGCGGCAACGGCGCGATCTATTACGGCCTCGGTGTCACCGAACACAGCCAGGGCTCGACGACCGTCATGGCGATCGCCAATCTCGCCATGGTGACCGGCAATATCGGCCGGCCGGGCGTTGGCGTGAACCCGCTGCGCGGCCAGAACAATGTGCAGGGCTCGTGCGACATGGGCTCCTTCCCGCACGAGCTGCCGGGCTATCGCCATGTCTCCGACGATGCGACGCGCGATATCTTCGAAAAGCTCTGGGGCGTGAAGCTCGACAAGGAGCCGGGCCTGCGCATCCCCAACATGCTCGATGCCGCCGTCGACGGCACGTTCAAGGGCCTCTACATCCAGGGCGAGGACATCCTGCAGTCCGACCCGGACACCAAGCATGTCGCCGCCGGCCTTGCCGCGATGGAATGCGTCGTCGTCCACGACCTCTTCCTGAACGAGACGGCGAATTACGCCCATGTCTTCCTGCCGGGCTCGACGTTCCTGGAAAAGGACGGCACCTTCACCAATGCCGAGCGCCGCATCAACCGCGTGCGCAAGGTCATGAGCCCGCGCAACGGCTATGCCGACTGGGAAGTGACGCAGAAGATGGCGCAGGCCATGGGTCTCGGCTGGAACTACACGCATCCGTCTGAGATTATGGACGAGATCGCCGCGACGACACCGAGCTTTGCTATGGTCTCCTACGACTATCTGGACAAGATGGGCTCGGTGCAGTGGCCCTGCAACGAGAAGACGCCGCTCGGTTCGCCGATCATGCATGTCGATGGCTTCGTGCGCGGCAAGGGCAAGTTCATCCGCACGGAATATGTCGCGACCGACGAACGCACCGGCCCGCGCTTCCCGCTGTTGCTGACGACCGGACGCATCCTCAGCCAGTACAATGTCGGCGCGCAGACGCGGCGAACGGAGAATGTCGTCTGGCACGCAGAGGACCTTCTGGAGATGCATCCGCACGATGCTGAGCAACGCGGCATTCTCGACGGCGACTGGATCAAGCTGACAAGCCGCTCCGGCGACACGACGCTCCGGGCGCTGATCACCGACCGCGTTGCTCCGGGCGTCGTCTACACGACCTTCCATCACCCGGACACGCAGGCGAACGTCATCACAACAGATTATTCCGACTGGGCGACGAACTGCCCGGAATACAAGGTGACGGCGGTACAGGTCTCGCCGTCCAATGGTCCGTCACAGTGGCAGGTCGATTATGACGAGCAGGCCCGGCAGTCGCGTCGTATCGCCGGGAAAATGGAGGCTGCGGAGTGATCCGGAGCGTGCGGAGAGATACCCCCCTCTGTCACTATCGTGACATCTCCCCCACAAGGGGGGAGATCGTTGGGAGTTTGCCGCTTGTCACTGGTAAGACAATAAACTGCGATTTCAGCAGAGTCGATGTTCGCTTTAGGCAAGAGAGTGCTGCGAGCTACCAATCTCCCCCCTTGTGGGGGAGATGTCACAAAGTGACAGAGGGGGGTATTCCACGCCCCGTCACTCAATGACCCCCTTCGAACCCACCACGACCGTCCCCGAGACCGCATGCCGTAACGGCGTCGTCCACTCGGGCTCCCGCATCGTCCCCGAGGAGGTGCCGATCGCCTTTTCCTATGGCGGCTCGTCACATGCCGTCATGATGGGAACGCCCGCTGATCTCGAGGACTTTGCCATCGGCTTCAGCCTGACAGAGGGCATCATTACGAATATCGACCAGATCGCCGCCGTCGAACCGATCGAGGACGAGCAGGGGATCGATGTGCAGATCACCCTGGTCGATGATGCGGCTGACGCGCTGCGCCTGCGCCGTCGTCACATGGCTGGGCCTGTCGGCTGCGGTCTGTGCGGCATCGAATCGATTGAGCAGGCGGTGCGCAAGGTGCCTGATGTTTCCGGAGTTGCGCTGTCGCTCTCGCATGCGGATATCGTCCGCGCCATCGCTCTCCTCAATGACGCCCAGCCACTGCACCGCGAAACGCGCGCCGTGCATGGGGCGGGCTTCTACGTTCCGGCCAAGGGATTGATTGCCGTGCGCGAGGATGTCGGGCGGCATAATGCGCTGGACAAGCTCTGCGGTGCGGTCATCCGGTCTGGCCATAAGGGTGGGGAGGGCGTGGTGGCCGTCACCAGCCGGCTATCCGTCGAGATGGTGCAGAAGGCTGCCATATTGGGCAGTTCAGTGCTGGTCGCCATCTCCGCGCCGACGGCGCTCGCCATCCGCACGGCCGACGAGGCCGGCATGACGCTGGTGGCGCTGGTGCGCGGCGACGACTTTGAGATTTTCACCCATCCGCATCGCATTATCACGGGGAGCATCGCCGATGTCGCCTGACGACAAGCCGCATGGCAAGACCGAAACGAAGCTCATCTATATGGCGAACCAGATCGCGACCTTCTTCAAGACGCAGCCCGCAGGCGAAGCGGTGAATGGTGTCGCCACGCATATCAACAAATTCTGGGAGCCGCGCATGCGACGCCAGCTTTTCGAGATCATCGATCATGGCGATAGCGGGTTGAGCCCTCTCGTGCTGGAGGCCGCTTCGCTGATCCACAGGCCGGCTCCGGCCGAAATAATTAAGCCGGCTTAGTATCTGGGCTGACAAGGGCAATGGGATGGAGGCGGGAGAATCCATCCGCGAATGCAATTCCCACAAAAGGGTTTAGGTGCCGGTCTTCGAAATGAGGAGGAGTTGTTCATGACGGCTGCGTATACGAATATTTCCAGGGAAGCGGCGACAGCGGGTCTGCTCGATCGCGAGCGCATTATCGCCAAGCCCGGCTTCAACAGATGGCTGGTGCCGCCGGCGGCGCTGGCGATCCATCTCTGCATCGGCATGGCCTATGGTTTCAGCGTCTTCTGGCTGCCGCTGTCCAAGGCGCTCGGCACGCCGACGCTTGCTCCAGCCGAATGCGCCAGCCTCAATCTCCTCTCCGCGCTGTTCACGACAAGCTGCGACTGGCGCGTCAGCGATCTCGGCTGGATCTATACGCTGTTCTTCGTTTTGCTCGGCTCTTCCGCCGCCATCTGGGGCGGCTGGCTGGAGCGTGCCGGCCCGCGCAAGGCCGGTGTCGTCTCCGCCTGCTGCTGGTGCGGCGGTATCCTGATTGCCGCGATCGGCGTCATCTTCCACCAGCTCTGGCTGATGTGGATCGGTGCGGGCGTCATCGGCGGCATCGGGCTCGGTCTCGGCTACATCTCGCCGGTGTCGACGCTGATCAAATGGTTTCCCGACCGGCGCGGCATGGCGACGGGCATGGCGATCATGGGCTTCGGCGGCGGCGCCATGATCGGCGCGCCGCTCGCCAATCTCCTGATGACCAACTTCCGCGTCGACGGTTCGGTCGGCGTCTGGCAGACCTTCATCGTCATGGGGGCGATCTATTTCGTTTTCATGATGGGCGGAGCTTTCGGCTATCGCCTGCCGCCGACCGGCTGGCGTCCGGAAGGCTGGACAGCACCTGCCGCCAAAAGCACGATGATCACGACGAAGCATGTGCATCTGCGCGACGCTCACAAGACCAAGCAGTTCTGGCTCATCTGGGCCGTGTTGTGCCTCAATGTCTCGGCCGGTATCGGTGTCATCGGCATGGCCTCGCCGATGCTGCAGGAAATCTTCGGTGGCGCGCTGATCGGCCTGCCGGACCTTGGGTTTGCCGCCTTGAGCAAGGATCAGGTGGCCGCCGTCGCGGCGATCGCCGCCGGTTTTGCCGGCCTGTTGTCCCTGTTCAATATCGGCGGACGTTTCTTCTGGGCATCGCTCTCCGACAAGATCGGCCGCAAGAACACCTATTACTGCTTCTTTCTCATCGGTATCGTGCTCTACCTGCTCGCCCCCTGGGCGGCCGGCATTCACAGCAAGATTCTGTTCGTCGGCGCCTTCTGCATCATCCTCTCGATGTATGGTGGCGGCTTCGCGACCATTCCGGCCTATCTCGCCGATATCTTCGGCACACAGTTCGTCGGCGCGATCCATGGCCGGCTGCTGACGGCATGGGCGACGGCCGGGATCATCGGCCCCGTGGTGGTCAACTATATCCGCGAGGCACAGAAGGCCGCCGGCGTCGAAGGCGCGCAGCTCTATACCTTCACCATGTATATCCTCGCCGGCATGCTGGCGCTGGGCCTCATCGCCAATTCGCTGGTCAAGCCGCTTTCGGACAAATGGTTCATGTCGGATGAGGAAGTGGCCGCCTTGCAGGCAAAGACGGCTGCCGCCAATGCCGGTCCGACCGGCTCCTTCGGCATAGGCAAGGGCGGGTTCGACGGCAAGGCACTTATTGCCTGGGCTCTCGTCGGCATCCCGCTGCTCTGGGGCGTTTGGGTGACGATCAGGAGCACGTACGCGCTGTTCGGCTGAGAGTTCGTCCGCACGAAAGCGCTATCGGTCAGCAACCGCCGCCTATGAGGAGCCTGCAGAGATAAGGCTCCTGGATTTTTGGGTGTCCCGTTCGTCAATACGACGTGCGGGACACCCAAATCATTGCATCAGATTCCGTAAGACGAAATCGTCTCCGGATCGATGCCGTGGGTGTCGAACCACCACTCCATGGACTTGCCGGGATGCCTGTGACGGAGCCGCTCGTACTTTCGCACGAGGCGGTTTTGACGCTCCACCTCTTCCTGGAAGAACGGGTGGTCCAGCGTGCCGCCAAGGGAGTGGACCCGGCGCAGAAGCTTGCGAAGCACGTAGCCCTGTTCCTTGTTCCCCGGACGATAGCCACTTTCGATGATCTTTAGAGCCGTGCCGCAGAGCGTCTCGAGAGCGTTCTCCGGCAAAGTCCCGTTCGAAAGCATGTCGAGGCGTTCAGCTCCGAAACCGGCGTCGATACAGGTGCCGAGCGGATTGACGATGTTGCCGATCTCGATCCCGTCCTTGTAGAACTCTGTACAGTATCCGCTGATGCTGCCGTCGCTCCACGTGCATTCCGGATCCGCGACGATGGGAATACGACCGCGATAGAGCGGCGTCCATTCGTCGATCCTGTCCGGATGGATCGTGACATGGTCTGGCCACACCCCGATTTGCTCGAGGAATTCAAGCCAGAACTCGATGGCCTCGGACAGCGTCATCTCCCGGAAGGAGAATAGCCCAAGCATTGTGAAGTGGAGGAAGTGTGTGCCGTCGCCAATCTCATCGAGGTCTCCCATCCGCAGGCAAGCCTGACTGTTCGAGACAGTACCCTTATGGGAAGGATTGGAGAAGAGCGGCTTGTACTGCTGCATGCCAGCGCTGCAGAAGAGCGTGGTATCGTCGTGCGGCCGTACGGATTGAAAGCATGCGTAATCGATGCCTTTGGAAAGGCAGTAGTCACGGTAGTCGTGTATCAGGCGTCCCGCGATGTCATAGGCAACCTCCTTTTGGTTCATATGCCCAGGCGGAAAATAGAGAGGCCGCGCCGGGATTGCAAGAAGAGCGATTTGGCAAGGCAGTTCCTTGCGTAGACGATGTCTTGGATGTTGCCGACCTGGGTGACGATCTGCTCAAGGGCCTTGCCCGTCTGGCCGGCAGGGGCCGCCTCGACGCCGGATTTCAATGGCCGCAATCCATCGTTCTGCGGCCTTTGCCGAAGGCTATCCCCACCTACCGTTCCGCTAGAACTATGCGGCGAGTTCTTCCGCTTCGCTTTCCTTGAACATCTTGGCGAGGTTCAGGAAGCAGATCATGCCGTTCTCGGTGGCGATGATGCCTTCGCAATAGGCGCGGTCGAAGGATGCGGTGACTTCCGGAACCGGCTGCACCTGGCTGGAGGCGATCGTGAGGATGTCGGAGACGCGATCGACCAGCATGCCGATGACCATGTTGTGGACTTCCGCGACAACGATGGCGCTGCGTTCGTTGGCGACCGTGCTCTGCATGCCGAGCTTGTAGGCAAGATCGATGATCGGGATGACCGAGCCGCGCAGGTTCATGACGCCGATGACATCGGCCGGCGCGTGCGGGATCGGCGTGGACGGCGCCCAGCCGCGGATTTCGCGGATCGTGGTGGTCTTGACGCAGAATTCCTGCTCATGAAGGCGAAAGGCAATGATCTCCAGAGTATCGCCGCTGAAGCTGGTGGAATTGATCGTGGCCATGAACGTTCTTCCCATTTGAAACGTGACGCCAGATTCGGCGTATTACCGTGACGATAGAGGAAGAACATTGCTTAAACCTAAACCTATACAAGCGGTTTCGACAGTAAGAGGACGAAACGCGCCTTTCCGCCGAAACGGGCATGATCCCGAATACGTTGTTCCGGGATCATGAAAATGCGCGACTATGCAGCTCTTGTCGGACGATCGAAGATGCGCCGGCCGAAGAGGCTTGCCGCCATTTCCACGAGGACGCGGGCGCTCTTGCCGCGATCATCGAGGAAAGGATTGAGCTCGACCAGATCGAGGGACGAAACCAGGCTGCTGTCGGAGAGCATTTCCATGATGAGATGGGCCTCGCGATAGGTCGTGCCACCCGGCACCGTCGTTCCGACGCCCGGCGCTATCTCCGGATCGAGGAAATCGACGTCGAAGCTGACATGCAGCAGGCCATTGGCGGCGCTGACCGTGTCGAGCACCTTGCGTATGATGGCGGCCACGCCCTGTTCGTCGAGCGAGCGCATGTCGAAGACGTTGACACCATGTTCGCGGATTTCCTCGCGCTCGTGCGCGTCGACGGAACGGATACCGACCTGGAAAACCTTCGTCGGATCGACCAGCGGCCTGCCTGCCGGCAGAACGCCTGCTATTTCAGCCTCGCCGCAGAAGAAGGCGACGGGCATGCCGTGAATATTGCCCGACGGCGATGTAGCGGGCGAATTGAAATCGGAATGCGCGTCCAGCCAGAGCACGAAAAGCGGCCGACCGACCTCTGCCGCATGGCGCACCATGCCGGAGACGCTGCCCATGGACAGGCTGTGGTCGCCGCCAAGGATCAGCGGAAAGCTTCCGGACGATGCGACGTCATAGACCTTGGCCTCGAGCGCGCGTGTGAAGGCGCCGACGATCTTCAGGTTGTGGGCATGCGGATGTTCCGGCAGGTCGGCGGCGGGAGCGGGATGCAGGTCGCCGCTGTCGGTGACGCGATGGCCGAGTTCGATCAGCGTCGTTTCGATGCCGGCGATGCGGAGCGCCGTCGGGCCCATGCCGGCGCCGCGGCGGCCGGAGCCTTCCTCAAGGGGAACGCCGATCAATGTGATGGGTGTGGATTGCGTATTCATCGGCGTCGCTCCGAGGGTTAGAGCAATTCCAGGAAAAGTGCGCAGCGTTTTCCGTCCGGAATTGCGTGAAGACAATGAGATAGAGCGGTTCAGAGATTCGGTGAAGAGCTGAACCGCCCTGGAAGCTGTCGGGCCGCATTATTGATTGTCTGCGTGACAGCAAAAAGATGGAAAATTGTCGAAAATAGATTAGCTTTCGACAGATTGATCAATGCGATTTAGCAGAATGATAAGCATATGGATGACCTTGACCGCGACCTCCTCAGTGCTCTGCGCAACAACGGGCGCATCTCCGTTTCGTCCCTGGCAGCAGCAACCGGCGCTTCGCGCGCCACTGTCGCGGCGCGGATAGAGCGGCTGGTGGAAAACGGCACCATCGCGGCCTTCACCATCCGAACCGGCCACGAAACCCGCGCCGCCGGTGTCAGGGCCATCGTGCTCATCGAGGTGCTCGGCAAGTTGGCGGACAAGGTCGCCGACCAGCTTCGCGGCCTGCCGCAGGTGAGGGCGCTGCACAGCACCAACGGCAAATGGGACTTCATCGCCGAACTCGAGGATCGCGACCTCGCCTCCTTCGACGAGACGCTTCGCCGGATCCGGCTGATCAATGGCATCAATACGACGGAATCCAATATATTGCTGAAGACCAGCAAGATGGGATTTTAAGAGAATTCCCCTTCTCCCCTTGGGGAGAAGGTGCCCGAAGGGCGGATGAGGGGGAGACGCGAAACTGCACCGGGATTGAACGCCAAGCGAAAGACAACTTTCCAGTAGCGCTCCCTCACCCGGCGCTGTCGCGCCACCCTCTCCCCGTTGGGGCGAGGGAGTTTTACCTTCAATACTCGTGCTCGTAGACGATGCCGGCTTCGCCAGCGCCGTCCGAGCCCGCGGCGCCGCGCAGCTTCACGCCGCGCCCGACATCGAGATTGATGATCGCCTTGGTGTTGTTGGCGGCGCCTTGCTGCAGCTCGATATAGGTACGCTTGTTCAGATATTTCCCGGCTCCGACCTGTGCCTGGCCGTTCGCATCCGTCGAGATGTCCAGATCGTCGACGCCGAGATGGCTGCGCAGGCCCTCGAACAGTGAGGTGGAACGCCCGCCGGCCAGCTGGCTTGCGGCATCGGCGAGCTGGGCGATCTGCATGGCTGATAGTTTCGACATGGACTGACCGAAGATGAGCTGCGCCAGAACTTCGTCCTGCGGCAGGGCAGGTGAGGAGGAGAAGCCGATCTGCGGGTCGGTGGCAAGACCCGTGACATCGACGGTGATGGTGGTGGAGCTTACCGACGACGTGGCTTCCATGTTGAGCGCCGGGATCAGGTCCCCCCCGAAGGTGATCTTGCTGGTGTCGGTGAAATCCAGCCGGCGGCTGAGGATGGTCAGGCGTCCGCGCCGCATGGTGAAGCCGCCGGATACGACCGGTTCTGACGCGGTGCCGCGGACTGAGATATTGCCGCCGAGTTCGGCATCGATGCCGCGGCCGCGCACGAAAATCTGCGATGGCGCTTCCAGTTGCAGGTCGATGCCCAGCGTCGTCGATTTGCTCCTCGGCGCTTCCGGCTTCTGGTCCTTGAACTGGGCATTGACCGCAGCCGAAGCATTCTTGTGCTTGATGTTGATCTCGGACAGCGAGGCGGGCAGCTTTTCTGGAACGGTGATCGACGCCTTGTTGATCCTGAGATTGCCCGTCAGCATCGGGGCTGTCAGCATCGGACCCTTGATGCCGAGCGTGCCGTTGACGGTTGCTGCCACCAGGGTTCCGTCGACATAGGTCGCATTGTTGAACTTCACCTGGATGTCTGCCGGGAAGCCGCTGTCCGGGGTTATGCCGACCGTACCGCTGCCCGATATGCTGCCGCCGCTGGCGAGATTGCTGCTCAGTCGCGAGATGACAGCCTGCCTGCCGTCGAGCGTCACGGTCAGGGCGAGGCCGTTGAGGGTCAGGTTTCGGCGGACATCGACGAGCTTGGTGCCGTCGGTGGAAATCGTGCCCGTGACGGCAGGGGCTGCCGTCGTGCCTGCGACCTGTATGTCGATCCTTGCCGTACCCGTCATGACCATGCCTTGGGCGGCAAGCTGGCCGGCAAGGGCGTCGAACGGCAGATTGCCGGAAAATTTCAGCGCCATTGCCTTGCTGCCGGCGATGGCGACGGTGCCGCCGCCATTGAGCGCCAGGCCATTCTGGCCGGTCAGGTTGGTGTTGATCGTGACGACATTGTCGGCGAATTTACCATCAGCCTTGATGCCGAGCGGCGCAAGGCCGGCGGATTTCGTCTGGCTGGTTGCCGCGCCCGACCAATTGGTCTGGAAGGCGACGACAGGCGAGGTGGCCTTGCCGGTAACCGTCACCGTGCCGGAGATGACGCCTTCGGCTGCGAGCGTCGGCGCCAAGACATTGGCGAGGCTTGCCGGCAGGTTTGCGATTTTGGCGGTTATGTTCAGAGCCTGACCGGCTGTGCCGTCGACGGTGACCGAGCCGCCACCTGTCTGGATCGTCAGCCCGTTGAGCGAGGCCGCACCGTCCTTGACGACGATCTTGGTCGGCGATGCCAGTTTTACCGGTATCGTCCGCGGCGCACCGGCGAAAGTGTCGAGGCTTATTGTGGTCTGGACACCGGCGGTTTCGACATTGCCGCTCGCGGTCAGGGGCGCGTTGTCATAGGTCGATTTCAGATCGAAATCCGTGCGGCTGCCTTGCTGGGTAAAGGTCAGCCCAAGGTCGGCGATACGGTTCGAGCCGGAGGCAATTGTGGCGGCGCGGATGCTGCCATTGGCGGAGAATGCCTTGAGGTCGTCGACGCTGAGGGCCACGGCCGGCTTGCTGATGACGAGATCGTCGCGGCGGATGCCGTTGCCGCTGGCGTTCACCTTCAATCCGATCTTGCCATTGGCGCTCGCTATATCGAGCGAGCCCTTGAGGTCGCCCTCGGCCTTCTGTCCGGCCAGCGCCGCGAGCAGGCTGAGATCGGGCAGATCGAATGTCAGCGCGCCTGATGGTTCGAAACTCGGCGACAGATCCAGCTTGCCCTGCAGTTTGTTCGCGCCGATTTCAGCTGATAGCGAGGGAATGCTGGTGCGGCCGTCCTTGGAAACGGCGTCGGCGGTGATGCGGATCGGCTTCCCGTCGATCGCGCCGCTGGCCTGGATGTTTGCCTGCGGAGCGTTGGGGTCGGCGGTCCCGGTCACGTCGATATCGAGCGTATCGAGAAGCCGTCCGGCGAGCTTGACGTTGACGGCCTTTACCGTCGCATCGATGCCGAGCGCGGTGAGCGGCCCCTTGGCCTTGAGGCCGATGTCGGCCTGACCTTCGGCATTCGGGATGAGCTTGGAAAGATCGAGCAGCTTGCCGGAAAGATCCGATGTCAGCGACTGGTCGTTGAGCGCGACATTGCCGCTGATCTCGGCAACGTTCGATTTCACCGCCAGATTGGAGAGCGTCATCTTGGTCGGCACCGTGCCGCCAACCTGGCCCTCCACTGAAATCGTCCCTTCGAACTTGTTCGATACGCTGTCCGGCAGCACGCCGGGCAGGGCGAACAGCTTGAAATTGCCCGTCAGCGCCTTCGTCGACAGCGTATATTTGCCATTGACCGTGCCGCCGATGCTGGCGCTTTCCAGCGTCGTATTGTTGAAGCCGATCGTATCGGGTGAAAGCTGCAAAGGTGCAGTGAGCGAGATCGGTGCTCGGATCAGCCGATTGAGATCCGGGCTGACGAAGGCCGTCTGGCCGACGACGAGACGCAGTTGCAGCGGCCCTGACATGGTCGCCAGATTGAAGGCATCGCTCCTGGCGCTGAGGTTCACCTGGCCGATCTGGCCCTGCGGCGCACTGGCGCTCTCAAGCGCGGCCTTGGCATCGATCCTCACCGATTGCGCCGCACCCGTCAGCGCGATATCGACGCGCGAAATCAAGGCGCGGACCTCACCGTCCTCCATCGGCCAGCGAAAGTCGACAGGGCCTGATGTGCCGATCAGGTTGGCGTTGAGGCTGTTGTTGCCGGCGGCATCGAGCGTGCCTGATGCGGCGATGACGACGCTGCCGGTGGCAAGATTGCCCGTCTGAATGTCGATCTTGCCCTTGCCGTCGAAGGTTGCCGAAAGATCGATCGTCGTCTGGCCGGTAAAGAGCGGACGCATGGTCGGCGGCAGCAGCGAATCCACGTCTCCGCCGCCCTTGACGTCTATGTGGTGCAGGCCATCAGCGGAAAGGCTGTGATGGCCGTTGATGGCGACCGTCGGCTTGCCGTCGAGTGCGGCCTGCAGCTTGCCGGCCCAGTTGGAAAGCGGGCCTTCGCCCGAAAGGTCGATATTGATCGCGGGGCCGCCCGGCAGGTGCAGGAGGCCGGCCAGCATGCCGTCGCGCGGTTCGCTGATCTGCGTCTTGAGCTTCAACTGGTTCTCGGCCGGTGCGAAGGCGATGTCGGCGGAGAACTTGGCGTCGGGCACATCATGGCGGTTCGCATTGAGCGTAAGGCCCATGCCGCCGCTGTTCGCCTTGACGCTGCCGTCGGCGGCCAGGATGAAGTCCTGACCGGCCACGGCCTGGCCGATGCGAAGGTCGGGCAGGGCGAGGGCGCCGATATCGATGGCGATGGGCAGGGAAAAGCCGCCGCTGCTGCTTGCGGCCAGCGGTTCCTGTGCGGGTGCTGCCGTCGAGACCGGCAAGCGCTGGAGGTCGACCAACTCGGCCGCGACGCGATCGGCTTGAAACGTGCCCGTCAGCAGCGACATCGGCGACCAGTCCACCGCAAGGTTCTGCACCTTGGCGAAAACGCCCTTGGTGTCGGCGACCGTGATCGAGCCTACCCGCAGATTGCCGTTCAGGAGGCCCGAAGGCGCTGTTATTGTGATGGTGTGGTCGGGTGTCGAGGCGAGCTTTGCCACTTGATCGACGGCATAGCCGGTTGCGGAAGGTACCAGGCCGACCACGAGCACAGCCGCGATCACGAGCAAGAGGATCGCCACGACCGCGTAGGCGATCCAGCGTGCCAATTTCCCGAGAATTCGAATCAATATGCTCATGAAAGCGATAGTAACCTCAGTTTTGTAACCGTGTGCTGAAGCGTCCGCGACAACTGTAGGTTTTGGTCAGAAGGCCTGGCCGATGCCGGCATAGATGCCATAGGCCGTGCCGTCGGGATATTTCTTCAACGGAACGGCGACATCGAGCCTGATCGGACCGAATGGCGTAGCGTAGCGCAGGCCGACGCCCGCGCCAATGCGCAGATCGGAAAAGTCCGGGAAGGCGGTATCGGTGACGCTGCCCATATCGACGAAAGGCACGATGCCGATCGTGTCGGTGATCTTCACGCGGGCTTCGAACGAGGCTGTCGTGTAGGAGCGTCCGCCGAGCGCATCCCCATTGGAATTGTAGGGCGATATCTCCTGATAGCCGTAGCCGCGGACCGAGCCACCGCCGCCGGCATAGAAGCGCCGGGTGGCGGGAATATCCTCGATACTGTTCGCGCCCAGCAGCGAGCCAACGGCAAGCTTGCCGGCGAAGACGACGTTGTTGTTGGCGCCGACACCCTGATAGCCGGTGATCGAGCCTTCGAAGGAGCTGAACACCGTGCCGCCCATTGCCTCATAGCTCGGCTTTGCGAGGACTGAGGCACGGTAGCCTTCCGTCGGGTCGAGCTTATTGTCACGCGTATCGCGAACGTATTCGAGCGGGATCGCCACCGTCAGATAGTTGTGCTTTCCGAAGGCATCGGTCGTGTCTGACTCGTAGCTTACCTCGCCGCCGGCGGAGACGGTGTTCTGATCGTTCAATTCGTAGGCAAGACCGGCGCTCGCCGTGACGGTGTCCGC
The DNA here is from genome assembly GCF_016901135.1 of Martinezella lusitana. Taxonomy (GTDB): domain Bacteria; phylum Pseudomonadota; class Alphaproteobacteria; order Rhizobiales; family Rhizobiaceae; genus Rhizobium; species Rhizobium lusitanum_D. Next base: position 42,848 of record NZ_JAFEVL010000001.1, read on the forward strand.
ATCATAGGCATCCGGATGCAGGCTCTGCATCTTCAGCCCGGTGGTCAAGGTTGCCGCGGGATAGAAGGTTGCGGGCCTGACGTAGGTGATGCCGGCGCTATAGTCGAGCTGGCCGACATCGGTCGTTTCGCCGAGGCGGGAGACGGATCCTTCGATGCGCAGCGAATCCGCGCGTCCCGTCAGATTGCGGTGTCCCCAATAGCCCTGCAGGCCGAAGCCGTCGATGGTGGAATATTGCGCGCCGACGCCGAAATAGCGCTGCTTGCCTTCGGATACTTCGATGGTCGTGGGGATGCTGCCGTCCGGCGCCAGCTTGTCGGCCTCGCGAATGGTGATGCTGGAAAAGACGCCGAGTTTTCTCAGGCGGTCCGAGGCCTTCTTCAGCTCGTCGGGCGAATAGGGCTTGCCTTCGTTGATGCGGGCGTAGCGCTTGATGAAATCCGGATCGACCGACTTCTGGCCGGTGACGGCGACATTGCCGAAAGGGGCGACGGGGCCGCTATCGACCCTCATCGACACATCGACCGTATTGGTCGCATGATCGGCGACGACGTCGCGCTTGTTCAACCTGGCAAGCGGATGGCCTTCATTCTTGAAGTCGGCGACGATCTTGTCTGCGGCCTTCAGGATGGTCAGCGAGCCTGCGTCTCCACCGCGCACCAGCCCATAGCGCGATGCATCCAGACCGGCGGCATCGCCAAGCAGGTTGATCGTGCCGAGCTTGAAGAGCGGACCGGGATCGACGCTGATGGTGACGGTAACGGGCTTGGAGCGATCGAAGGTCGGCGTCGGCGGCAACGCGTCGAGGTTGGTGCCATTGATGGTAATGGTGACCACGCCGCCATAGCGGGCTTTCTCATAAAGGGTGGCAATGAGCCGGTCCCGGTCGTCGCGTGCCTTGACGACGACGCCAAGGTCGCCGGACACGGGCTTGTCCTTGTCGGAAATCAGCATCGAGCTGCTGCTCAAGGCTTCCTTCATATCCTTGTCGAGATTGTCCGCCTTCAGATCGACCGTGTAGCGGACGGGATCGGAAACCTGATCCGCCGTTTCGTCCTTGCCCCACAACTTTATGCCGAAAATCTTGAAAGCAAAGGCATTTTCAACGCAAATTGGCCCGAGCGCAAGCGCTGCCGCAACCGCTGCAACGGTTCCTGCTTGCCGATACGCAATACTCTTCCTCGGTCCAGTTCTTTTATGCATACGCCGCTTTACGGTTACATGAGAACTTACTCAGGTTGACGTTTCCCCCGGGTTAACGCGCGGGCACCATAGAGGCAAAAGTTCCTCAGGTGTACCGTTTTGGAGTCAAAAACCTGGAAAAGATGACCGCCGAGGGGCGAACGCCCGGATTTCCGGTAGGGTTCCGGCATGTCTGGATGAGCTTTGCGGCGACGCGCAGGAGTTGTCGTCGCCATGTCGAAGCCAAGGCATTTCGCCTGGCTGGAATCAAAAAGTCCCGGACGTGTGGTCCGGGACTTCGGTATCTCGATCGAGGATCGATCAGTAACCGCCGTAGCCGCCACCATAACCGCCGCGATAGCCGCCGCGCGGGCAATCGTCGATATAGCGACGACCGTACCTGTCGCGATAGTAGCACTGGCCGGGCTGCTCCTGGACACTGCCGATGACGGCACCTGAAACACCGCCGATGGCCGCGCCGACGGCAGCGCCGCGGACGTTGCCGGTAACTGCACCGCCGATGATGGCGCCAGATGCGGCACCGATGCCTGCACCCTGTTCTGTCGGCGTGCAGCTTGCGATAGACAAGCCGACCAATGCGAGCATAAGAACTTTCTTCATTTACTCTCTCCAACGTTAGTTAAGCCGAACCCGGCCAACGTCGTCCCAATTCTTCAGCTCCACCAGGATGGGCTGTCTCTACAGTCCTGCAACTATAAAAAATATCGTGCAAAATATGATTGTCCATTGGGCGCCGGCAGTTTTTTTGTTGCTGAACAAAGGCGGCTTCTTATTCGGGCAATAAAACAATCCTTGCGGCATAGAAAATCTGCCAGCTTTCTAAAGTAGAGGTTGATTGGACTGCAAAAAAGTCAAATGATGCTCTTTGCCTCTGGAGGAGAGGCGAGGAGGAAAATATGGCAAAAGTGACTTTGACGGTGAATGGCCGTGCGGTCAGTGGCGAGTGCGAGGATCGCACGCTGCTTGTCCATTTCATCAGGGAAAAGCTTGGCCTCACCGGAACCCATGTCGGTTGCGACACGAGCCAATGCGGCGCCTGCGTCATCCACATGGACGGTAAGTCGATCAAGAGCTGTTCGATCCTGGCCGTGCAGGCTTCCGGCTCCAAGATCACAACCATCGAGGGTCTGGCCGCCAATGGCGAGCTGCATCCGGTTCAGGCTGCCTTCAAGGAGCATCACGGCCTGCAATGCGGCTTCTGCACGCCGGGCATGGTGATGACGGCCGTCGACATGATCAATCGTCATGGCGGAGCGCTGGACGAGAAGACGGTGCGCAGCGAGCTTGAAGGCAATATCTGTCGATGCACCGGCTATCACAATATCGTCCAGGCGGTGCTATCAGCCAATGCCGAAATGCACGCCGCCAATCGGGCGGCCGAATAGAATTTCACCGAGATCGTCTGGCGAAGCGCCTCGACCGTTATCTTGGCGTTTGCCGGCCCCGGAACCCCAATGGAGGATGTGATGGGCGTTGAAGGCATTGGTGCGCGGGTTGCGCGCAAGGAAGACAAGCGATTTTTGATGGGCAAGGGGCGCTACACCGATGATATGGTGACGCCGGGTATGAAATATGCATTTTTTGTCCGCAGCCCGCATGCGCATGCAAAGATCAGGAGCATCGACATAGCGGCAGCCCTGGCTATGCCGGGCGTGATCGGCGTGCTCGAAGGTAAGCAATTGCTTGCCGATGGCATAGGTAATCTGATCTGCGGCTGGATGATCCATTCCAAGGATGGTTCGCCGATGAATATGGGGGCCTGGCGGCCGCTGGCAATCGATACGGTTCGCTATGTCGGCGATGCCGTCGCCATCGTCGTCGCCGATAGTCTTGGCGAAGCGCGCGATGCGGCCGAGGCCGTGGCGGTCGATTATGAGGAACTGCCGGCAGTCGTCCAAGCCGTGGACGCGCTGAAAGCCGGCGCGCCGCAGATACACCCTGAAGCCGCAGGCAATCTGATCTTCGACTGGGAGCTTGGTGACGAAGCCGCAACCGACAAGGCGATTGCCGAGGCCGCGCATGTCACCGAGATCGAGCTCTACAACAACCGGCTTTCGCCGAATGCCATGGAGCCGCGCGCCACGCTCGGGATCTATGATTCAGCCGAAGACCATTACACTTGCTACACGACGAGCCAGAACCCGCATGTGGCGCGGCTCGTCATGAGCGCCTTCTACAATGTCGCGCCGGAAAACAAGCTACGCGTCATCGCGCCGGATGTCGGCGGCGGCTTCGGCTCGAAGATCTACATCTATCCCGAAGAGATCGTCTGCCTCTGGGCGTCGAAGAAGACCGGCGTGCCGGTCAAGTGGACGGCTGATCGCACCGAAGCGTTTCTCACCGATGCACATGGCCGCGACCATATCTCCAAAGTGAAGATGGCCTTCGACGCGCAGAACCGGATTATAGGGCTGAAGGTCGATACGATCGCCAATCTCGGCGCTTATATGTCGCTGTTCTCCTCGGCGGTGCCGACCTATCTCTATGCGACGCTGCTGTCGGGCCAGTACGCCATTCCCGCGATCCACGCCAATGTCCGCACGGTCTATACCAATACCGTGCCGGTCGATGCCTATCGCGGCGCCGGCCGTCCGGAAGCGACCTATCTGCTGGAGCGCACCGTGGAAACGGCTGCCCGCGAACTCGGTGTTTCGCCGGCGGAACTGCGGCGGATCAACTTCATCCGCTCGTTCCCCCATCAGACGCCGGTCATCATGAATTATGACGCCGGCGATTACGAAGCCTCACTCAATGCCGCGATGCAACAGGCAGACTGGAACGGTTTCCCAGTCCGGAAGGCGGCGGCCGCCCGGCGCGGCATGAAGCGCGGCATCGGCATGAGCTGCTACATCGAGGCGTGCGGCATAGCGCCGTCACAGGCGGTGGGGTCTCTCGGTGCGGGCGTCGGCTTGTGGGAATCAGCCGAGGTGCGCGTGAATGCCGTGGGAACGGTGGAAGTGCTCACGGGTTCGCACAGCCACGGCCAAGGGCATGAGACCACCTTTGCGCAGCTCGTCGCCGACCGGTTCGGCGTGCCGATCGACAGCGTCTCCATCGTCCATGGAGATACCGACAAGGTGCAGATGGGCATGGGCACCTATGGCTCCCGCTCGGGCGCCGTCGGCATGTCCGCCGTGGTCAAGGCGCTCGACAAGGTGGAGGCGAAGGCGAAGAAAATCGCCGCGCATCTGATGGAAGCCGACGAAAGCGATATCGTCATCGAGAATGGCGAATTGAAGGTCGCCGGCACCGACAAGGCGTTGCCCTGGTTCCAGGTGGCGCTCGCTTCCTACACGGCGCACAATCTGCCCGCCGGCATGGAGCCGGGACTGAAGGAAACCGCCTTCTACGATCCGGCAAACTTCACCTTTCCAGCCGGCTGCTATATCTGCGAGGTCGAAGTCGATCCGGAAACCGGCAAGACCGAGATCATCCAGTTCGTCGCGGCTGACGATTTCGGCAACATCATCAATCCGATGATCGTCGAGGGACAGGTGCATGGCGGCATCGCCCAGGGCATCGGCCAGGCGCTGCTGGAAGCCGTGCATTACGATGAGAGCGGCCAGCTTCTGACGGCAAGCTTCATGGATTACACCATGCCGCGGGCCGACGACCTGCCGTCCTTCAAGCTCTCGCACCAGAACACGCCTTGCCCGAGCAATCCCCTAGGGATCAAGGGGTGCGGCGAGGCGGGCGCCATCGGTTCGCCGCCGGCGCTGATGAATGCCATCACCGATGCCATCGGTAACAATGCGCTTACCATGCCGGCCACACCGCTCAAGGTATGGGAAGCGGCGCGGGCCGTGGCCTGAAAAGAGAGGAGGAGAAGATCATGTACGCAACAAACTATCATCGCGCCTCCTCGGTCGACGAAGCCGTCAAGCTTCTGTCGGGCGTCGACGAGGGCAAATACGTCTCCGGTGGAATGACGCTGATCGCCACCATGAAGCAACGTCTGGCCTCGCCGAGCGATCTCGTCGATCTCAGGCATATTCCCTCGCTGAAGGGCATTCGTGTCGACGGTCGCAGGGTCACCATCGGGGCGGCGACCACCCATGCCGAGGTTGCTTCTTCGGCTGCGATCCGCTCTGTCTGTCCCGCGCTCTGCGAGCTCGCCGGCATGATCGGCGATCCGCATGTCCGCCATATGGGCACGATCGGCGGATCCGTCGCCAATAATGATCCGGCGGCGGACTATCCATCCGCCATGCTGGCGCTCAACGCCACCATCGTCACCGACCGGCGTCAGATCGCGGCTGAAGACTTCTTCGAAGGATTGTTCGAGACGGCGTTGAAAGGCGGCGAATTGATCACCGCCGTCACCTTCGAGGCGCCGGAAAAGGCGGGTTACGCCAAATTCCCCAATCCGGCCTCGCGCTACGCCATGACCGGTGTCTTCGTCGCCAGGAGCGAGGCAGGCGTGCGCGTCGCGGTCACGGGTGCCGGCGCGGACGGTGTATTCCGTCAAACTGACATGGAACAGGAACTTGCGGCGAACTGGTTGCCGGATGCCATCACGAGCGTGACCGTCGATCCCGCGGCTTTGCTGTCCGACCTGCATGCGACGGCGGAATACCGCGCCAATCTGGTCAAGGTCATGGCCAAGCGCGCCGTGGCCGCCGCATAGGCCCGCTATGAAAAATGCCGGAGCGGCGGCTTGAACCTCCGCTCCGGCTCTTTCGAGCATGGTTTGGATTGTCAATTTGACGTGATCATTTATTCTTGTCTGGAATTGTTCAAAATTATGGGCCATTTGCCGCAGTGGCGCGCGAAAGCGATACGGAGGGGTTGACGTGCAGACCGGCATTTATGAAAAACGGTTGCATGGTTCTGGAGCAGATGATGGATTTCGAAGCATTTTTTAAGGGCGAGCTGGACGGCCTGCACGATGAAGGCCGCTACCGTGTGTTCGCCGATCTGGAACGCCGCCGGGGCAATTTTCCGCGCGCAACGCGCTATACGCCCGACGGCCCGCAGGAAGTGACCGTCTGGTGTTCCAACGACTATCTCGGCATGGGCCAGCATCCGAAAGTGATCGAGGCGATGAAACAAGCCATCGATCACTGTGGCGCGGGTGCGGGAGGCACCCGGAATATTTCTGGCACCAACCATTACCATGTTCTTCTGGAGCAAGAGCTCGCCGATCTGCACGGCAAGGAAGCCGCGCTGATCTTCACGTCAGGCTATATTTCCAACTGGGCGACGCTCGGCACGCTCGGCGCGCGCATTCCCGGCCTCATCATCTTCTCGGATGCGCTGAACCACGCCTCGATGATCGAAGGCATTCGCTATGCGAAGTGCGACAAGGTCATCTGGAAGCATAACGACCTGCATGATCTCGAAGCCAAGCTGAAGGCTGCCGATCCGAAGGCGCCGAAGCTGATCGCTTTCGAATCCGTCTATTCCATGGATGGCGATATCGCCCCCATCAAGGAAATCTGCGATCTTGCCGACAGGTACGGCGCGATGACCTATCTCGACGAAGTGCATGCCGTTGGCATGTACGGCCCGCGCGGCGGCGGCATTGCCGAACGCGAAGGCCTGATGGATCGTTTGACCGTCATCGAGGGCACGCTCGGTAAGGCATTCGGCGTCATGGGCGGCTATATCGCCGCTTCCACAGCGCTCTGCGACTTCATCCGTTCCTTCGCGTCCGGCTTCATCTTCACGACGTCGCTGCCGCCGGCTCTGGCGGCAGGTGCAGTCGCCTCGATCCAGCACCTGAAGGTCAGCCAGTTCGAACGCATGCGCCATCAGGACCGCGTGCGCAGGCTGCGTGCGCAGCTCGATGCCGCCGGCATCCCGCACATGCCGAACCCGAGCCATGTCGTGCCGGTCCTGGTCGGCGATGCGGCCAAATGCAAGTGGATTTCCGATCTGCTGCTTGACAGCGGCGTCTATGTCCAGCCGATCAACTACCCCACAGTGCCGAAGAAAACCGAGCGCCTGCGCATCACGCCGACGCCGCTGCATTCGGATGGCGATATCGAGCATCTGGTCGGTGCGCTGCATGCGCTCTGGTCGCGCTGTGCGCTGGCTCGCGCGGTCGCCTGAAGCGGCCGCTTACGCTTAACCTTAGGAAGGCCGCGGCTTACGCGGCCTTTTCTTTTTGTGCGACAAGCGCGGCCGCGCGGCTGCGGGCTTCCTCGTCGGCGGCAAAGACGGCGTCCATGGTTTCGGCGCTGCCTGTCGCGATCATCTGATCCATGACGGCCTCGGCGATGTCGGCCATCTCCAGGAAGCCGATGCGGCCGTCCACGAAGGCATGGAAGGCGATTTCCTCGGCCGCGTTCATGATCGCGCCCTGCAGGCCGCCGCGCTCGAGAGCGGTGCGGGCAAGACGCAGCGCCGGGAAGCGAACCTCGTCCGGCGCCTCGAAATCCAGCCGCGCCAGCTTGGCGAAATCCAGCCGATCGACGCTGAGCTTCGTGCGGGCGGGGTAGGTGAGCGCGTAGCCGATGGCCGTGCGCATATCGGGACAGCCGAGCTGCGCCAGCACCGAACCATCGCTGTAGCCGACCATGGAATGAATGACGGATTGTGGGTGAACGACGACTTCGATCTGGTCGGGGCGGACGTTGAACAGGTGCTTGGCCTCGATCATCTCCAGCGCCTTGTTGAACATCGAGGCGCTGCCGATGGAGATCTTGAAGCCCATGGACCAATTGGGATGGGCGCGGGCAATCGTCGGCGTGACATTGGCCATCTGCTCGCGCGACCAGGTGCGGAAAGGGCCGCCGGACGCGGTGATGATGATGCGCTCCACCGCATGCTGCTGATCATCCTCCAGCGCCTGGAAAATGGCGCTGTGCTCGCTGTCGACCGGGATCAGCCGGCCGCCGCCTTCGGCAACGGCACGCACGAAAAGTTCGCCGGCCGAGACGAGACATTCCTTGTTGGCAAGGGCGATATCGGCGCCGCGCCGGGCGGCCGCCAGTGTCGGGGCGAGGCCGGCCGTGCCGACGATCGCCGCCATCACCCAGTCCGATGGTATGGAGGCGGCCTCGATCAGGGCATTTCTGCCGGCACCAACAGCGATGCCGGTACCAACAAGCGCGTCTTTCAGTGCCTGATAGCGATCCTCATTCGCGGTAACCGCGAAAGCCGCGCCGCAGGCTTTGGCCTGCTCGGCCAAGAGGTCGATATTGTCATGCCCGGTGATCGCGGCGATGTCGAAGGCTTCACGTCCGCCCAGCTGCGCAATGACATCGAGCGTATTCTGGCCGATCGAGCCGGTCGAACCCAATATCGTCAGGCGGCGCCGCCCCTTGCTGCCGGTGGTCATTCAGGTATCCGCATATTGCCGAAATTCCCTAAGGCTCTACAGGGGAACGCGAAGTGCGGCAAGTGTGATGCCATGCAACCCCACTTGCCCGCCGATGCGCGTTTAAGGCGAAACCACTGATTCGATGATATTTTCAGCCAATTATTGAACCAAATGCGAAGTGCTGCGTTTTCCGTCCACTCGAATGCGGAGGGTAGTGGATGGTTTTCAAAGCGGCGACATTTCACGGCATGGAGCTCGATCTGGAAAGTGAGCAGTCCAGACGCTCGGCACTGGAATCCACAGTTGCCAATGCGCTCGCCGTCGCCGGCGGGATCGATGCGTCCGATGTCACGGTGACTGCCGCCGGCCAGGAGATCCGCCTGGACGGCACCGTCGCCACCCTGCAGGAAGTGAAGCGGGCGACTACGGTGGCGGAGTCGATCCCCGGCGTCAGGCTGGTGAGGAACAGGATCGCGGTGGGGTGATATCCCGCTCGTGCCCTTGTCTTTCGCTGAACATGGGTTCGCGATTCATCTCATTTTTCTGAGGGGAAACTCATGGGAAAGATGATGGCGGCCGTCGCGCTGGCGGGCATCCTCGTGGGCGCTCCATCAGTATAGCGCAGAAGGTTCACGTGATGAGCGCCTGCAAGCAGCATAATTGCGGCTCGGAGCGGATCGCCGTCATGTACAATACAGAAATGCGGTAGCGTTCAATGGCGGTTATCGTTGGCTCTGCGTGCCACCGGGCCGGCAGCCACGACCAACCACACCCTGCGGAAAGAGTGGAAAACCTCGCAGCGTCACTTGCCGAGCCAGCCCTTTCGGTGCCCCGCTGATTTGTAATTGTGGCGGAGGGTCAAGCTGATGTACCGAACGACGACAGAAGAAGAGCGCGAATTCCTAGCGCTGTTTGGCCTGGTTGTGATGGACTGGAATGTTCTTGAGGCAGCCATTGAACTGATCACTTACCGTCTCGCAGGTGGCGGCGGCCACATAGAGGTACTGACCGGTCATCTGGGCGCGCTCGGCATGAATGAAGCTATGAAGACTTTGTCGACTGAGTTCGGCCCTGCGGATCTACGTAACGATATTGCCCACCTTGCTGAAATGTTCGACCGCCTTCGGGAATACAGGAACTATTATGTCCATGGAATCAGGCTGCTAGGAGCGGGAGGTGATAGCGGTCCGGTGATCGGGCTTAGTCAGAGCACAACATCCAAATCTCGACTGAAGCTACATCAGGCCATTGTTACGAAGGACGAGTTGATGGTCCTGTCTGGGCAACTCGATGAATGCAAGCGTTTTGCCGATTGGCTCACCGTCAAATTATATGGGATCGAAGGGCCAGAGATGCCGATCTTACCCCGCCCGGACACGCCTGCGTTGCCGGTTAGATTAAAAAAGCCAACGATCTTTCTGACTGACCAAAGATAGCTGCGGCGCACAGTGAGCGATAAGCCTGTCAAAACACTAGCGCGCCCGTGAGCAGGCCTACGAGAGCGCCTATGCCCTGAAACGCTTCCCACATCAGTGAAAACCATCTCCAGCATGATCCATGCAGCGATCGGCGCGCCGAACATAGGTCTCAACCGTGCGGGGATCTCGATGCCGGTCACTTCCATGATGTGCGATATGCTGGCCCGGTTCTCCGCGGCCGACGCGAAGAAGCCGGCGCGCAGCGAGTGCCCAGAAGCTTCTCGACATCGAGGCCGGCCGTCTTAGCGCGGAAAGCCTTTATCCAGATAGTACCCGAACGCTTGGCAGAATGTGTTTTTGTGTTCGATTTTTCTGGATATCGGCGACGATCTGGTGAGCGCGCTTCCTTGCACGAGAAATGACCGCATCTTTGCTGATCGCATACTGGATCATTGCTGAGCCAATAGTGATCTGCATAGTTTCGTCGTTTAGTTGCATTCCGCAGACGCCTTGACCGACGGCCAGAATGGCGACCTTTTCAATCCATAACGATTCCGGCTTCGCGAGCGCTGGCATGGCGACCAGTGCAAATCCTATGCCCAAAATAGCAGCTCGCATCTACTCTCCTCCATCGCCTTATGGAGCAACGTGGCTGAGCATGTCGCATGTTGCAATTCATGTCGCATAGATTCGCGGTGATTCGCCGGGAAACCAACGGGGGCCAGTTGCAACAAGAATGCGACACGAGCTGGAGCGGTTTAATAGGTTTGTCCCAGAGGGGATAGATCGTAGTTGATTTTGTTGCGTTTTTTACCCTCGTTTAATTTGATATGTCCCTGACGCTTTAATAGGTCTGTCCCTGAAATCGCCCCCAGAATTAGGGCAATAAAAAAAGGCTCCGAATCGGAGCCTTCGAAAACGTCGTAAGATGATGGTGGCGCTAAGTCGTTACTCGGTCAAAAGTGAACTTGTCCAGATCGCTCCGCCAATAGTACCTTCCTGGCCGGGACCCGGGGTCGAAGCTTGGCTCAATGCCGAGCAATTCCATGCGTCGCGCAACGACATCGGCACGTGTGCCATAAATCGAGGCGATTTCGGCAACCGAAATATGAACGCGCTGAAAATCCTCGAGAGCCTTCGGTTCGATGAACGACTGCATCTGGCGCGACGACCGATTGAGTCTCCTGACCGACGAAAGGACCCCGCTCGCGACAAGAGGGTAGGCTTTGTACTTCGTGGTATTCAATAAATTGGCGGCTTCCGCGATCGTTAGAAGATCGGGACCAATCTCCTGCTTGACTAAAAGACGTCGCTTCTCTTGGGCCTCCTTCAAATTCACGAAGAGATTGACGAACGTGGGGCCGGTGCCGGTCCGGGCAACACCATGAATTTGGCCGTCCAGAATCATTTCAACAACTTCATTTAGCTGGCAGTTGCACCTGTGGGCCACCCTCAAGATTGGCAGGTAGCCATCGAGATCGATCGCCGTCTGAGCCCGTTCAAACAGGCGACTTTGAAAGTCGGTCAGCTCTTGCCTCCTGATGCGGGTGTAGATGCGAAGACCGCCACGATCTGCCTCGACGCGAGGCAAAAAACCGGCATCGATAATCTCGTGCAGCCTTGGCCCCCTCAAATCCAGAATGGCCGCCGCCTCGGTAAGGGATAGCGTATCCTGCGCTGCCTTCAGGATGGGCTTCGCCAGCTCCGCGTCGAAGGAAACCCTTGCCGTTGTTGCCGTTCTCGCTTTCAGAAGTCCGGCTTTCGTCAAAAGCTCTACGATGCGCGGTTCCCTCAGGCCGTATTCGACACTCGCTGAGCGTACGGTGTGACGGTAGCGCCTGCGCGTGGGCAGAATACAGATGTGGCCTTCACCCAATGGCATGTTTCTTTCCGCCAGGTCCTGAAATAGCTCGACGAGGGTTGTATAGGCCGGAACATCGCGATTGCGACGAAGCCAGCACAAGATTGGTTCCATCGGGGCCGCCTCGTCTTCCAAGGCGGGGCTTTCACCGAGCACAAGTTCCGAAACCAATTCCGAGATGTAGGCTTCGCCCAGCTTTACGGCGTTGAATCCGTACTCCGCATCGTCAAGGTGCTCGAACGAGCCATTTTCGCTAACCGCAGCGCCGCGATATCGACGCAGAAAGCGGCCGAAATGCTTGCTAAGGTCGGCGACTACATACGCCTCGAGACCATCAAGGAAAGGAAATGACCTCCCTCCCCGGATGCGGCTGGTGAGATAGATGTCCAGCTCCCTCGGACGATCGCCGTCGGCATCCCGATCATTGTTGGCAAACTCTTGTGGATGGGACCGAACGAAAGAAGCGAAATCGTCCTGGCCGTCATCACAGGCCACTTCCGTGATGCGCGACCCGTGGAGTGGGCAGGTTCGAATTGCCTTGGTTTCCCACCATGCTCGCACATAAGGGCGGGAGCCGATGCGGCCTTCTCCCGCCCGAAAGTCGTTCTCGACGCAACTGACACAGAAGCGGTGAGTCTTTCCGCGGCGATACTCGCGGCTGAACACCGCATCGCCCAACCCGAAGCAAAGCTTCTTGTCGAGCGTTCGCGAAGCGTAGCGAGCAAGTTTTGTGTGGTCTTCTCCAGACCATTCAGCCAGGAGAGCCATGGCAACGGAATCGCCGCGGGAGATCGCGAACGCTGTTGTTTCCGTGCAGTCCAGGAATGCCTCAAGCGAGGGATAGCCGTTTGCCGTGGAGAGGCGGGATGCGAAACCAAGCGGCGTTTCACATTCGTGAAACATGATCGAGATCGGCAGTTTCATCGGAACTTCCTTTCGAATGCCGTTATCAGGCGAGGTCCGCAAGTGCATGACGGGGGACGAGATCGCGCCAGCGGGCGGCGGTAAAGACGTTGTCACGGGGCATGCACCCGGTGTCGCGTTCGTAGTTCCGCGCGAACTCCTTGAGCGAGAGCGACTTTCGCCCTCGCTCAAGCGCACGGAAGCATGCCTCCTGCACCATCGCGATCATCGAGCCGAACGCGCCGTTGCCCGCCAGACACAGCTTCTCCGGGAAGTCGTCTTCCAGAAGCTCTGCGGACAAGCCCAGGCCGCATCCTTCGGTGGTTACCTTCGCCAAAATGCCGGTGATCCACTGCGTGTCCGCGGGGCAGTTAAGTGCGTCGTAGCGCAGGACGCGGGAACGGTTGGCAAGCTGGGGGTCGCCCCTGAGCAGTTCCGCCAGCTCGGGAACGCCGGAATAGATCGTGTGCAGAGGCCAGTCGGCAATCTGGATCAAGCTTTTCAGCGTGTCCTGCACATGGCGGATGGCCGTCGCAGTGTTGTGCCGCATGACGTGTTGCATTTCGTCGATATGGAGGTACTTCACGCCACGCTCGCGAAGCTGGACCTTGAGGACCGCAAAGAGCGTGTGTTCTGTCATTCGCTCCTTTGTGGGCAATCCCAAAGCCGTTAGGATCGCGATCGCCAAGGCCTTCGTGTTGCAAGGCCGCGGCGCGTCGATGCTCAGCACTGGCGAGACGGTCTCGCCGTGCTCGTTTAGGTACGGACGGAATTCCGGCATCGTTTCGAAGTGGTGCTGGAGCGAGCGGGTCTTCCCGCTACCCGAATCCCCGATAACAAACAGGGCGCGCCGTTTGGAACCAGCACCCAGTTCGCAGTCTTCGACGTTGACGGCCATCTCCCGGAGATAGGAAGCCAGCTTCGTGTCGCGGCCCGTCGTGAAATAGCTACCGCGAACGCCAGCCTTGAGGGCCGCGAAGTCGGAAGTTTCGTTGGACTTGGCGTTGGTCATGTCAGTCGTCCTCGTTGTAGTCGAGAGTGGAAACGATAGGGGCCGGCCGCGACGGAGGACCTTGCTCGGTCGTGGGTGCGTTCGCGCCAGGGGTGGATTTCAGGTGGTCGATGGGCAAGGCGCGCCTCGGCGGCCCGCGGAGGGGATCGGCGGGAAGTGCAATCTCCGACACGAGTTCGGGCAAGGTGCCGGATCGACGGGTGCCTGGCTTCCAGCCGCGCATGACTTCACGCTCCATGCGCTCACGTTCTTCGGCATCGGGAATGGCGGGGTTCAGATGGGCGCGGATGGTCGCCGATTCTCCGGCGCGCCGAAGCTTGTTGACGGCTCCGTACATCGCTGCCATCCCGTCTTCCGCCTCGGCGGCATTGTGCGCGAGTTCCTCCTTGCGGGCCGCGATCCACTCAGCGAGCGAAATGTCATCGTTGATGCCGACGGTGTTTTCGACGGTGAACCAGCCTTCGTTGCCTTTCACCGCGATCCAGCGGACGTTCTCGGGATCGGTCTTGATCTCGAACTCATTCTTGCCGTGGTGCATGCGCTGGACGTTGAGTTCGTCGCTTCCGTAGGTGATGCACTGGTAGGTGATCCCGTCGTCTGAGATCGGCCGCTTCGAAGGCTCGCCGAAAACGTGGAGCATTTCCTCGTCCGACGGCACCTGCCGAACGCGATACTCCTGCGTGGCGCGGACCCAGGCATTGTGCGGGGAATTCCCGCCGAGCGAGGCATGTGGCTTGTTGTGGTAGATGTCGCAGATCGCGTAGGTGAACATCCGGACGAACTCGTCCGTGGTTACCGCGGCAAATTCTTCCGGATCGTAGTCCCCCTTCTCGGCAACCGAACCAAAGGTGCGACCATCGAAGAACTGGGCGATCATCGGGCCGACGGAATGGAAAAGGCTCTCGATGAACGGACGGCGCGCGGGGTCGCCTGCGGGCGGACAGGTCGGGTTCACGAGGGCGGCCTTGAAGACCGTGCGCGTGCGGTCGGCGATGAACGCCGATCCGTTGTCGGAATAGACTTCCTTCGGTCTCAGCATGCCGATCCAGGGCGTTTTTGCGCCCACCGATTGCGAAAGCAACCGCTTGTCCGTCATGATCATGCGAAGCGCCGCGATGGCGGCGTTTGCAGTCGGATTGAATGTTGCCCTGAGCGCGAGGACATAACGGGTCGCAACGTCGATCGCCGCCACGAACCAGATACGCACCTTCGGAATGTTCGCGCGCACCTTCTCTGGGAGGCCCTCGTATAGACCCGTTTCCACGAGCAGCGTCATGAGGTCGACATTGACTTCGTCAATCTCGACACGCTGTCCGGGAGCCAGGATGTCGTAGGTCCGCAGGTTTCTGGAGTACTTGTCGACCGCCCACTTTTCGCCGTGACGGCTGGCGTCTTTCTCGAACTCGTCGAACCGGTTGATCATCGATTCGAACTTGGTTCTCGAAACCTTGTGCAGCTTCGTGGTCCGCGTCTGGTTGATCTCGAAAAGCTCGGCGCAATACAGCAGGTAGCAGTGAGCCTTCGTGGGTTTCTTGCGCGACAGATACCGACGCGCGCCACGGTGGGCGACCGCCATGCTCTCGGGGCAGCTCATGAAGAGGCGCTTGCCGGGGCCGTGATGACGATGCGCCAGCGCGAGCGTCTTCCTGCCGCATCCCATGTAATCGGCATAGTCGCGGTTGAACTGGCGCACCGACGGCGCACCGAACGAGATGGCCCCCTGATCCCCCCGCTTGCGGCGCTCGCCCTTCGTACCCTTTTCGATTTCATCCGCCCACTGGTCGAGCAGAGGCTGAAGCTTCTCTTCGGAGCGCGGGAGCGACTTTCCGGCTCTGAGGCACTCGTCCTCGTAACGCAGGATAAGCTTCTCGCGAAAGCTCGGCAGGGCGCGTTTCTCGGGATCGAGGCCTTCGAAGGTCTCGTCGCCCCAGATGAGGCGCAGTTTCTGTTCCGGGATGCTGTTGTAGCGATAGCGGATCGCCGCCCGCTTTTCCGTCAGTTGGCGGTGGATTTCCGCATGGCTCATAAAGACCTCGCGCCCGTCATCTTCGTGACGCACTACGTAGCCGTCCCCATCGGCGCGCAACGGAATGTAATTCTGGTTGGCGCAGGTGAAGAGGTCGGTGTCATCCATCTCGACAATGGAGTGGTGGTAGACGAGCGCAGGCAGGGCGTGGTTCGGCATCGAGGTCTCTTGACTCCGTTGAAAACGATAGGGCAGCGCGGGAAAGGACAGTCAGGACGGCACGGTCAGCCAGCTCAGGTCCGAAATGCGCCCCCGGGAGAGCGGGACCAGATGGCCACGATCAATCAGTTGCCACACGGCATCGCGCCGACTTCCGACATGGCGGCAGCCTCGGAGCAATTCGCCGAACCGGAAACGACCGGCGAGACGTTTCGCGATCGATAGGGTGGTTTCGTACTCGATCGTGTCGAAATGCTCGCGGGCGCGCAGGATGTCGTGGGCGTTATAGAAAGCCTCGTAGGTCGCATCCTCTTCCGTCATGAGGCGCAGGTCGTCCGCCACATGGGAAAAGTCTTGTCTGGCGATCCTGTTGAACATTTCGAGGATTTGCGCCTGCTTGCGGGCGTGTTTCACCGCGATGGCCACGCGGAAACCGTCGTTGAACACCACGTAGTAATCGAAGGTATGGTCGTGGATCACGCCATCGTCGTCGGAGAACGAGAGGACGGGGAACTGAGAATGAAGTTCCCGTACATCGGCGCGCCCCTGCATGATCGTCGAGACACGGTGTTCCAGCTCGCTCTCGTGGAACACCACGGTGCCGTTGAAGATCGTGAAACCGCGCGCCGTCTTCGCCTGGCGAAGCGCCGGACGCCGCGTCGCGTGTCCTTCGGTCGGCTCGTTCCAGAAGAGTGGGATGTCGCCGCGCTGGCTGGTGCGGCCGCGGTATTTACAGTCCTCCGTCTCGGTGCGGCCGTGCTTACCCTTCAGCTGGATTACGGGGGCTTCGTATTGCCGAGAAGACGCAGCCATAGGCGCAGGCGCACGGCGACGGTCGACAAGAAAGCCGAGTCTGGCCTTCTTGAGCGCGATATTACGGGCAACCGTGTGGGCGATGTTCATGCTCGGCTCCTTCCACCTTGTCGCTAAGCGACCTGCAAGATTGGCTGGAGGAGATGCCTTTTCGGAAGAGGACTAGCCTCGTTTCGAGAAGTCAAAACCTGCCATTCGCAGTGTGGTTCCGCCGTCCGCGGGGACGGTGATCCCCGCGTCAGGCAGCTATCTTCCGGTTGCTGTGCTTACAGGCCGTGGCGGCCCGGGCGGTCGGATACGGAGCAGATCATGCGGGCGATCTCCTCCTCCAACGGGATGGTCGTCAGGTCGTCGAGGGTGGGAAGATCGATGTCGGCCGTTCCGATAAAGAAAGCGGAATCGAGAATGTGTTTGGACAGATACATGGGCGCACTTCTCCTGTGGCCGCTCGCGTAGGCGGCGGCGTGCGTTGAAACGGATTGGAAAGCGGAGCTCCGTCCGGCGTCTACCTAGACCGGCCAGCAGGAGCAAATGCAGTCAGGCGTCGCCGCCTGGCTATTCGCTCCGGTTCACGGGCGGTGGGGCAGATGGTTTCCGGGGCAAGATGTGCCCCGGAAACCGACGTCCGGCGTGCGGGAGAACGCGGATCGACGATCGCCGTTAACGCTTTACGCGTCATACGGCGATGTGGGCCGGTTTTCCGTTTGATTTCCGGGGCGTGCCCATCTACAAGTACGTCATGGCTTAAATCCTCAAATGTGGGCCATAGGCTGACACCTGCGCTAACGGGTCCAGCCACTCCAAAACGGACCGCTCTGAACAGCGGTCCGTTTCTATCTCCGGCACCAGACAACTGGCACCGTTGAGTGGCATGTAGCCCTACACCCCCGGCAATATCAAGACCCCAACCTTGAGCGAAAAATGCCGATCGCGGCCGAGATTCAACTCTGACGCGTCCAGCCGATTTTCGACTCATCAGCTCTCCGCTGCAGACGGGCAAGCGACGCGCAAGGAAATTCGCGGAAAACCGGAGGCCACTGATTTCCTTGGAAAATTCTAGAACTCGTTGGTGAATCCTTGGAGAGGCAAAAGAGCAGCTGCGACGCGCAGGTGTCGCAAGGATTCGATGGTCCAAGGTCTCGCTTAGCGAGTTCTTGAATTCTCGTTTTGGATGTACCGGGCCTCTGTTCTCGCAGACGGCGTCGAGAAGCCAAGAAGCCTTGCGTGGTCTCGATTTCGAAGGCGTCGACACTTGACATGTGCCTTCCGAGAAAGATTGCCAGACCAGCGCGAGCCGTCTGCATTTTCCCGAGTTATCCGGAGAGCTCGCGTTAGCCAAACCCTCAGCGAATTCCTTGATTTCATGTCTTGCCATGACGCGATCTCCTTTCTTTGCCAAGGATTCGGGAAAGGATTCCCGATTTTAATAATTCAAGAACTCGATGCGGCAATTGATCGAGATTTCCTTTGCTCAGGCGTGTTGGCGGACTGACTTGAGCGGAGGTTCATTCGACAGCTCCGCGCAACCTATGCCGGTAGATGCAAAAATTAACCTTTCTGAAATCACTCGTAAAAAAAGCGATTTCAGGCTCTTCGAAGGCCAGGTGGCTCATTCAAACAGCCGGTTGCGTCGCTCGAAGCGGCATCTTGCAATGCGGTGCGAACGTCATCCGCCGAGAGCATACGCTCCTTCATGAGCCTTTCGTGCAGGGTCAACAGGACGCTTCGATGGTCTTGGAGCAGGGACTTTGCTCTGTCGAACTGCGTTTTCAGCATGGCGTCCACCGCCTGCCGGAGACCCTTTCGCTGCGATCGGAACGCCGACAGTCGTTCGGGAGTATCGGCCGTTTCCACCGCGAGGCTGCCGCCCAAGCCCCATTTGATTTCCATCATCGTCGCCAACTCGGTTGCCTGGTTCAGGTCCGCGTGCGGGTGACCGGCCGCTGCGGTCTCGAAGTCTCCGAACATCAGCTCCTCGGCCGCGGCTCCCGCGAGCAGCACCGCGATCTTGTTCTGGAAGTAAGTCGATGTTTTTCGGGCGAACATCCGTTCCTGGAACCTGGCCCCTCCCAGGGGCTGGACGACCAAGTCCTCTCGAACGGTTTTGTTGATCGAAACGGAGATCAGGGGATCGGCATCAACCAGCACACCGACGATGGCGTGGCCGAGCTCGTGGACGGCAACGAGTCGCTGCATGGCAATCGGGATCGTCCGAGTGGGTGGCAATGCTCCCTTGACGTCGGAAAGGATAATATCGCGGCCCTGCCGGCGAGCGCTACGTCGGGCCTGCCGGACACCCTTTTCGATATCCGCTCCAGACCACCCTTCCGACGCCGAAGCGACGATCCGGATTTCCTCGTCCGAAAGGCGGTCGCCAAGGTAGAAGCGGAAGATGCCCGAACGGGTTTCCTCGTCGGGAAGACCGATTTCGAAATGGCGTTCGAGGCGGCCGGAGCGCAGCAATGCGGCATCGATCAGATGAGGATAGTTCGTAGCGCCAATGACGATGACGCCGTCACGAGCTTGCCCTCCGTCCAAAAGCTCGAGGAGGCTATTGATCACCTGACGAGCATAGGACGAGTTGCGACCCGCGTCCTCGGTCCGGCTCCCGATGGAATCGAGCTCGTCGATCAACAGGATGCTCGGCTTCGCAGCTTCGGCGTCTGCGAAGCTCTTCCGCATAGCCGTCAGCATGTCGCCAAGGTAGCCGGAACCCGAGGATTGCCACTGAGCCGCCGATGCGTAGACGAACTTCGCTCCGCAGGTGCGCGCCAAGGCTGACCCGAACGAGGTTTTGCCCGAACCCGGCGGACCATACAGAAGGACGCCGCGATCAATGTCGTCCCAGGTGATCTTTCCGTCACGCCACGCTTCCACGTCGTCAGAGAGTTCCAGTCCCCAAGACTTCGCGTCACCGTAACCCGAGAGTTCGTGCAGGGTCGGCCCGGAAGGGACGTCCGTCGAAACACCCGTATTGGGATACAGACGCAGCCTCCGAAGAGCGGCAGGCAACGGACGCCCGTGTCGAACGGCGATCGCTGCGTGGATCGGGGGCTGACTGGCGAGGAGAGCAGCGTCTTCGTCGGTGAGATTCCCGAAGCCCATGTTGCGTGCTGCGATGCGGTGATCGTCGGCCGAAGGAGATGGTAGCTCCGCGACGACGTCTGCCGCGAGCCGGATTTCGTTGGCCAAGAGTTTCTTGTCGGCTACCAGAATGATAGCGCGTCTGAGCCTCTTTAGTTTCCTGAATTCCATGAACCCTTCATCCACGTCGGTCTCGTCAAGGACCGGGACGACGTAGTTGTAGCCTTCCACTTTGCTCAGTGGCAGGGTTCCCTCGAGCAGAAATCTGGCCGCGCGTTGGTACGCATTGAAGTTGCCGCCCGGTGGCAACGCGAATGCCACCACGAAACCCGATCGCTTCTTGAGGAAGTGCCGGATAACCCGGGACATGGTGATGACCGCCAGATGGGTAGGCAGCGACAGTGCGTCGCTATCCTCGTCGTCAAAGGGGTCGATGTATGTTTTAGGGAAGCGTCTGCTTTTCTTGATGGTCATCGTGGCCTCGGTGTTCGGAATTGGAGCGCGGACTAAAGGTCACGCACATATCCGTCTCACCGTGGTCTCAGGACCGATCAGGCCAGCATCGAGGTCCACCGAGATGAAGCCCTGAATGATCAGGCTTGCAAACCCGGCCACCGCTTTCGTTTCCGTGAAGGCCGCCAGGCTTTCCGCAACGGTCAGGGTACCGTTTTCGTCGAGCCCGGCGAGCAAACGTAGCCGATCTCCGAGCGGCACCTGGTAGTTGGTGTACCTTAGGAGGTCCTTCGCGTTTCGAAGTCTCGGCCCGCCATAGATTTCATCCCGCCGAAGCTGGCGGTAGGACATCCCCATTTTGCGTGCGGAAGCCGCCA
The DNA here is from genome assembly GCF_016901135.1 of Martinezella lusitana. Classification (GTDB taxonomy): domain Bacteria; phylum Pseudomonadota; class Alphaproteobacteria; order Rhizobiales; family Rhizobiaceae; genus Rhizobium; species Rhizobium lusitanum_D. The sequence goes on from NZ_JAFEVL010000001.1 coordinate 63,424, forward strand.
GCAGGTCGATGTCGACATCCCTGTCCGGCGCGTCAACGAGTTCGAGGCAGCCATCGGCATCGAGGATTTCGAAATCCGGCACGTGAGCTTCGTCCCCGTAAGGAAGCGAGGACGGCAGGCATTTCCAATGAATGATGGCAGGATCGAAATCGAAAATACAGGCGGCGTCACGCGACACCTGCGATCGGTAGATGGTGACACCGTTACACTTGATGGTACCAGCTGGATAATAGGTTCGGATCGACGCGGTTTTTCTATTGGCGCGCAACGTCAGCGCGCGGGACGCAATACCCATAAGAGCACCTCAATGACCTAATAGATGATCGGAGCCGCCGACGGGCGGTTCGAAGATCAACGTATTCGTATGAGGGCGGCGCGCTGTTTCATGACGTGAACATTTAGAGAACATCGCGTGCACCGTCAAGAGGTCGCACGCGGAAAAGTTGAATTTTGTTGCCATTCAAGGTGCGAGGTTACTGTCTGACAATCCGCGACCTATGACAAAAACGGTGCGTCAGGCATATCAAACACCGTCTCGAACTCCCAACTCTCTTGCCAAGCGGAATCGATGTCGAGCGGGATACGCGTCACCTTGAATCCCGCGCTTTGATCCCATTCCAGCACCGCGTAATTTCCGAAATTGAGGTTGCGATACTGCTTCCACCGATCTCCTTTCAAAAATACCTTGGGGCGGATCGTACGGCGGAGATCAAGCGCCGAGACGTTGATGAATTTTGCGCCTTGGTGGCTGGTTTCAGCGAAACCGTGCCGATGACCAAAGAGGAAGACAGCGACACCAGCAAAATCAGTCTGTGTTTTAACAAGTCGGTCGTGAGTGACGATAACCGTTCGCTCCCTTGGCGCTTCCACTTGCGTCAAGACCTGACTGAGGCTGCGGCGATTCCATGCAAGGACCTCATCAGAAATGGATGATCGCTGACGCAAGTACTGGCTATAGGCATCTGCGCCCTTTATGTCTTCGACCATCTTGGAAAGTGCGTTGTTTCTCCGGCGGCGTTCCGCATCCAGAGCTTTCAGCTTCCGCTGAGACGGCGACCTCCGGGAAGTGGCCGTCAACGCATCAACGGAAGCAGTGTACTCGGCCTCGATGAGGGCCTTCTGTCGGATCGCCTCGTTTTCTGCGTCGTTGAGAGCGCGGATAATTTCAGAATGAGTGTCGCCTATTTCTTTATATAGACGGAGCGCCTCGGGGTTCTGCCCCCAACTGGCGGTGCACCCGCTGAAACCAGCGAAGGTTATCGGACCAGACTTGAACGGGGACAGGTGCAGATGGTGACAAGGGTCCCCGAAAGAAACATCGTAGCTGAGCTTGTGATCCCAGTTTCCATAAACGTACAACACCGGGCATTTGAAAGTCGCCAGGACATCGAAAATCTGATGGGTGCTATCTGAACCTATGTCACCCGCAACGATAAGCGCGTCAAAGCAATTGGATTCCTGCGCTCGCATCTTCTCGACCGCACGAAGGTTGTTGTGAATGTCGGAGAGGAGCAAAAATCTCATTCGTGTGGCCGAGTTGACGGGGGAGAATATCACGGCCTGCGTCTGTCAGTAACTGCTCGACCGCATCGACGGGGGCGTATGTCTGGAGTGGAGATTTTGAGAGCAAGGGCTTCCCCGAACGCTTGGGACACCCCGAAAGTCAGTCTTGTCGGCATTTGACCTCGTTGCCTTCGCTTGCCGCGATATAGGTGCGTTCAGCCGCTTACTCTACCTCGGTCGCCGGCGAATGGAATATGCCCTCGGCGCGTTCCCAGTCGGGGAAATCTGGATCGAAACGCCGGGGCTCGATGGCGAAGCCCGCGCGCGTCATGCGAGATGACGACGTAGCTTCCGTCATTCAGGAACCGATAGTCTCCCGGTCCAGCGCACCTCAATCCCTTCCCTATGATCTCCGGGTCATAGGCTATGTTGCGTTGGCAGATAACTAGCGCCACCGGCTAATGCGCTGGAAATCCCGACGCTAAAGAGGCGTGGTGATAGAGGTTGTCGAACTTGCGCACGAAGGCTTCTTGCAGGCCTTGGTCGGTTTTCAAGGCTTGGCGATAGTTCGCAAGGTAGGCGTCGATTGCGTCGCCCATGGCGTCACGGTTGACGACCTTGGTTTCGAAATCTACCAGCGGGTACCTGGACGAGCCACCTTTGACGACCCAACCATCCTTTGTCTGCGCTTCGTGGACGAGGCCGCAACGGATGTCGCGGTAGAAAGCGGTCGCCTTGGCTTTTGTCGGGATAAAGTTCGAGAACGGCGTGTTCCTTCGAAGGAAGTCCACGAACAGTCTCTTGCTGTCGCCGTACTCAAAATTAGCCCCCCAGTCTGCTCCGTGGCTGTAGTTCCACCCTAAGCGCAGGGACGCAAGGAACTCCAGAAGCGAGCACTGGATCGTGAGTATCAGAAACCCTTCGCCTTTCAGGTTTCTACTACGAGCGATTCCTTTGATGGGGTCGAGGTAACGATGCCTCAGTCTGGTGTCGAGACATTTGCCCGTCGCGTTCTCCCACTGCTCCGGAGAGGGGGCCACGGCCAGAGCGGCCTTAATCGCCGGCCAAGCGCCAGGAAATTGATCTTGGTTGTGCGGCGAGTTCACCCGCTCGGTGAGGATCGTGTCAGACATCTGGAGAGACCGGCGTGCCGATTACCGTCAAAGAAGCTCCCTCAGCCAACATCTCGCGATAGTCGACCTCGATCGGTGCCGAAGATGGTCTCACGTATACGGATGACTCGGGTAGCTTTTCGGCTAGACCCCTGATCGTTTTCGCCAAGCCATGTATAATCTTATGCGTGAGTTCCATTGTTGCTATACGCTTGAATAGCTCGCCGAATTCGAGCCCGTGATCGAATTGGAGGTGGGGAAAGGCGAATGTGCCGCCTGGAATGTCCATGTGCGTCACATCCATCCGCACATGCGCGAAACTCTCGTCGGAATGGGCATATGCCTTCTGTCGAAGGTTGACGATCAGTTCATGCAGCGCTCGCTCTTTCGCCGTAAGCTTGACCCCTATTCCCCGCAACGACAGCTGATCGTGCCGACTTCCCTTACTCTTGGTGAAGGCTCGGCCGTAAGAAACGATGAACGTGGTTTCGAAGCATTTGAAGCGCCGAAGCTCGATCGTCGAGTACTTTGCTTCCGGGTCCAACTCTTCCCCGAGAAACGTAATCGCGCTTAGGGCCATCTGTAGATCGGCATGCGCGATGAGCAACCGCTTCAAAAGGTCTCGCTCGTCGTTCGTGATTGTCGTCTTATCAGTTTCCACCCGTTCCCCTCGCGCGTAGCCCGTGCGTATATATAGTTTTATTGTGGTCCTTAGGCCAACCGGAACGCACAGCTTTCTCCGTGAGTAAGCTTTCCAACCTCAACTTATGACAGTATCGGGTCTTGCGAGACAATCTAGATTTCGATCCGGGGTAGACATGGTTTTGAGTACTGAAGAGGCGCTGAGGCGTGTCAGATCAATCGTTCCGATGCTGGTCGCCGATGTACAGACGGCCGTCCTGTCTCATGCTGTTCTAGAGGCCAGCAACGACACGATCCCCGCTGGCATGAAAGGGCGTTGGACTGAATTCAACGAAACGTACAACGCAGTCCAGAACGCTCTTACTTTGAAGCTCGCGCTGGACATCGCGCGTATCTTCGACGTTTCGGCTCCCGGGAGGTATGCCGTCGAGGAGCAGGACAAGGCATCGGTGCAGGTCCTGGCGGCGCTATTACAGCGGGAGGACGTCACGGCGGAGTTGGAGAAGACCGCAGCGGGATGGATGCCCGGTTTCGACTATGCGGGCGACGATTTCGCGGACATGCCCGATGGCGTCAGTCGTGTGCTGGAAGAGATGGCAGAGGATGATGCCGAGGAGAACAAGGTTGGTTGCCGCGCTGCGATCAACGCGTTCGTCGCCGAGGCGGCCAAGTTGAAGAACGAAGCCGAAGAGGCGCACGGCGCGCTAACCAGGGTGCGGGAGTTCCGCAACAAGCGGCTGGCCCACTCGCTTTTCGACAAAGAGCCTGATGCCCTTCCTCGGTATTCGGACCTCGACACCTTGCTTGGGATCGCCAAAATTGCAGCACGGCTGTCCAAGCTGGCTGTGGAAGGCGGCAACACCGAACTTGAGGAGCAAGCGAAGCGGAACCGGATCAATGCCGAGGGTTATGTCGTTTGCGTACTGGACGGCTTGAAACGGGCATCAAAACCGGAAACTTAGGTGAGAGCGGTTCTATTTGGAAAGCTGCTTTGCAATCGCTCCGAGGCAACCTGCGAAATCCTCGACGATTTGACCGCTCCGGCGCTGACGGCTCGTCGGTCGCAACCACTCGAGATCGAGAGGCAATCTGGTATCGGAGCTGCCGGACGTTTGATTGAAGACGACTGTCATCGCTTCAACGATCATCGAGAGGGTCAGATTTCATGTATGTCTATCGCCGTCTTCAACGCAGTGGTTAAAGTGATACGATCGACTGTAGGGATTGATGGTCGAGCATCGCGACCTGCGGGGAAGGACTGCTGCTGTCACACTAGCTGTTAAGGGCGGCCCAACGAGCCGCCCTTAACTTGACTATCGCACAGGGATCGGACGCGTATGCGAAAGAACGATCGGCTTGATGTGCATTTCAGTCTCCTTGTTGATCACTAGCCAAATATAGTAAAACGGCTCGCGGTAGGCGACGTAGATTCTTGGTCGGATTCTACGTATCACCACTAATCATCTGATCGTACTTAGATTTTTTTTGGTCTCGAGGCGACGAACTTCTGTCGGATTTGTTCATGGGATCGCATGTAGTTTGCGAGAGACGGCTCGTCAGACAGCGTCTCGTATCCCTTCAGAATCGGCTTTTTGAAATGGAAAACTGGGTGGTTGTAGTCGTACTCGTCAATGGGTGCGCGTTTCATGATTTTTTCGATCGTGTCGAGTACGACGAGGGCATATTTCTCGACAAAGTCGCCCTCGGCATGCGAGGCGAGGCAGGAAGCTACCATCAGTGCAACCCGCGCTTCGTCATACCGCCAGTCACAGATGCTAAGAAGCCAATCTATCTCGCCGAAGAAGCCGGTCTCACGAACCCGTGAGAGTAGCAAGGCTCGTTGCCTGTCGCTGGTAGCGGCCATGTCTACTCGGCCAGACAACTCGTTGCAAAGCGATTGAAGTAAGTAAAGACGCTTCAATGGCTTGGGTGCCTCGTCAGCGGGCCCCTGTTTTTTGGCGGAATGCCATAGAGCTGCACTTGTCGACATGGCTAATTCTGTGTGCCATCCAATTTTGCGTTTGTTCGGAATCTTTGCTTCGACCTCAATGAAGCATAACCAGCCATAGTAGTTGGCAAGCATCGCCGCGCCATCCAGCGACAATCCTTCCGCTGGCAGCGGGACCCCAGAGTCCTCGCCAGCCATGCCGACGTTATCGACTGAGGATTCGAGACTATCGTCCTCGTCGGGATCGTAACCGTCTGGGAGTGTGATGTTCGCCAGTCGCAGAAGCTCTCGAAACACCGGATCATAGTGGTCTCGAAACGCCTGCAGTCGTTGCGTTTGATCCTCGTAGCGCGTTGTCGCCACTTTCTCCATCGAAGACAAGAAGACGGTTGTGCTGGGCTGATATCTTACCTCATCGATCGAACAAACTTGCAGTGCCGCACGGACAAGTCGATCAGGGGCACGTCGGCCTCTGACTAAGCCGTATGGATTGGTAAAGAGGTCACCAACCCACTTTGGGTCTATGTCGCCTTTTTTGATCTCTTTTGGCTGCGCTGGTTGAAGAATATTGCCTAATTCAACTTGAGTATGCGGCCTTGCGAGCGGCGACGCGGTCCATGTCTTTGTCTCTGTGTCAAAGAAGTCACGATAGAGCCGAAGTTTCACCGCGGCGATAGACAATTCAACATCAAATTCAAATGCCATCCCAGCACCCTCCAACGTAGAATCCGTCATGAATCTACACGCATCTTTTGATGGTGCAATACGTGTAGAAAATGATCCGTATCTGCACGTAGTTCTCAACCGAAAAATGGTCGTATAAAAGAATTTAATCCAGCGTTTTCAATGATTTAGCTGAAAGGCATGTTGCGAGCATGGAAGGATTTTCTTCCCAACCGCTGAGGTGGTTAAATGCTCGCAAGGATCGCAATGGCTCTCGTTTTGGGAGTATCTGCAGTGGCTTTCACCGCGACGTCGGTAGCGATAGCCGACTTCTCCGTCGAGCCCCATCCGGCAACGACAGTCTGCCGCGGGTACAAGGAAATTCTCGATCTAATCGGAACGACGGAAGGAACGGATCGCGGCCGTGGGTACAACGAAACGCTGTCATACGGCGCATTCACTAACGGCCCCGTGAATTTGGTGGCGTTGTCTCTCATAGAGATCGACTCGCTACAAACAGAGATGTTGAAACACCCTAAGAACTCTCTCAACTCTTCGGCTGTTGGTCGCTACCAGATAGTGAGAAAAACTTTGCGAGCGCTTCGAAAACAGCTCGGCCTGACGGGCCATGAGTTGTTCGACGCATCGATGCAGGACAAACTCGCCAAGGCACTCCTGGATGGCCGAGGCTATCAGAAGTGGGTAGACGGCCTCATCTCCGACCGCCAGTTCCAAGCAAACCTTTCATTTGAATGGGCGAGCCTTACCAACCCGGCAACAGGGCGTGGCTCGTATAAAGGCCAGAACGCTCAGATCAAACTGTCCGTCCAGCAAGCGGCTCTCGATCGGGCGAGATGCGACCTGGCGGACCAACGTATTTCGACTGCATTCCCCTTCTAAAGCTTGCTCTGTCAATGGTTCGTATCCGAACGGGTGCGAACCATTGCTACCAAAGCGTTGCTGGCAGAAGCGCCTGAGGTCGCAACCCTGCTGGCGTCACCTAGCTTTGCTGTTGCCCCTAGAGCTTCGGGGCCGGGGCCGCGTTCCCGACGTTCTTGGCTTTCGCCGCATCGATCCGTTGCCGGGCGTCGGAGTTGTCCGCGTCGAAATCCTGGGTGAGATGCAAGTGGTCCATCATCTTCATCTCAAGCTCGTTTGCCAGACCCGTCTGATCACCGCGGACGACGAAGTCGATGTAGATGCCGCACATGCCCGCCGATTGCTTCGCCTTTTTCGCGGTAAATTCATCAAGACCAACGGGGAAATCGCTCGTACCAATGCAGGCCATCGGTGACGCGAGCTTTTCGGCGTGTGCGTCATCTGCGCTGAATTTCCATGCGGCCCAAATGCTGGTGGCGCTCTTCCCCGTGACCGAAGGCTCTCCGTATTTCTGGACTGCCGCCGCATAGACAGATTCGGTCGTCGGTCGTTGCGAAGGCCTGAATTTCAACTCTCGTGTAGCCGCGAATAGTTTGTTGCCCGAACCCAAGCCCGTGAACGCGAATTGCATCCGCTCGTGCTCCATGTCATCCGGGTTGGCAAGGTCGTTGTATAGGGTCCTGCCATTTGCGACCCATTCGGTGCCTTCCGGCAGCTTCCACTTCACGAACTCATATCGCGCGTCTGGCCGTACTTCCTCGAATTTCGCGATGACCTGGTCGGCGCTCATACCGAGAGCCATTCCGTTTATGTCAAATTCGGCTGCCTGCGAACCGGCGGCTCCTCCAAGAAGAAGCGCGGTTAGCGCGGTTAGTAGGGAGGTCTTCATTTGTGATTAAGCATGGAATGTTGACCCCTCCAGCGGGGTGATACTTATCCAATTTTGACCCCTCTACGGTTTCATCCGACCATCCGGCTTTTGGCAGCGGATGGAGTGGGGAGTTGAAGAGAGTGGACACCATTGCCCGCGTTCGACGAGCCTTCCATGTTCAAGGCTGGTCGGTGAAGAAGATTACTCGCGAGCTGAATGTTTCGCGCAACACGGTTCGCAAGATTCTCCGGTCCGATGCGACCGAGTTTTCCTACAAGCGAGAACATCAACCGCTGCCCAGGATCGGTGCCTGGAAAGATGATATTGAACGGTTCCTTGTTGCCAACGAAGGCAAACCATCACGCGAGCGGCTTACGCTGATCCGGATTTATGAAGAGGTTCGGGCGCTCGGATATGAGGGCAGCTACGATACCGTCCGACGTTATGCCCGGACTTGGGCAAAGAAGCGGGGGACGGTGACGGCGGAAGCCTATGTGCCGCTCTACTACGCACCAGGTGAGGCTTACCAATTCGACTGGAGCCATGAGATCATCCTGATAAACGGCGTGACGACGACTGTGAAGGTCGCGCATGTCCGGCTCTGCCACAGCCGGATGATGTTTGTGCGGGCCTATATGCGCGAGAGCCAGGAGATGGTGTTCAATGCGCACGACAAGGCCTTCGCCTTCTTCCGAGGCACCTGCACGCCGCCTCGAAACGGAAACGCGTAGCGGCAAGCAGGGTCGAACGGCGGACTATCTCACTCGTCTCGACTTCATCATCCTTGACGAACTCGGCTACCTGCCGTTCGCCCAGGCCGGAGGCCAGCTACTGTTCCATCTGATCAGCAGGCTCTACGAACGGACATCAATCATCGTCACCACAAACCTGGCCTTCGGTGAATGGCACACAGTGTTCGGTGATGCCAAGATGACGACAGCGCTTCTCGACCGTCTCACCCACCATTGCGAGATCGTTGAGACCGGAAACGAGTCCTGGCGCTTTAAAAACCGATCTCAAAGTTAAAGCCGAAGAACGACATCACCCGCGCTTGGCCTACCCTCTGCAACCCCGGCCAGCGCCGGGCAGGCCAAGCGCTGATCTACAGCATATAGGGGGTCAAAATTGGATAAGTAAAAGGGGTCAATGTTCAGTGCTGATTGACACTTGAAAAGCTCAAGGCAATCTTCGACGCGTGTGACCGCACCAAGCTGCAGGAGCTTTCTGTGCCAGTCCGAAAAGGTATCTCGACCGAAAGGATTTCGCTATTTCGCGGATGCGCCGGCCCAGCGCATACCCGGGGTATGTCGGGACAACCTCACTCGACAAGGCAATCTACTACGCCACATGGCATAGGGAATGGCATTTGGAGCACGGACATGCAGGCGAAGCCGCGGTTTACGCCGCGACGGTTTGTCTTGGCGATGTCTACTGTCGGCTCGATCACAATGAAGATGAGTTCTTGGTCGTCCCCGATAATATGTGGCGTATCGAGGTTCCGGCATCGGAGTTCAGGCTTAATCGGCCACGGCATTAAGCTTTGAGAAGCTGCTGACCGTCCCGCGGGGAACAATCTTTATCAAGCTGGCTTCCGCTTCAACTTCATGGACTAGGACCGCAGGCTGACCTCAGATCAAAGGACGACCCTAAGCTCCATCTTGTCTTTCACCGCGAAGGTCTCGACCCCGTGAAAATTCAAGTAGCGCTCGACAAGGTCAGTCAGAGGCTCGAAGTCCTTCATGCCCGACCACTTTTCCATCTCAAAAAACCGCCGTCCCTGTTCTGCGGCCTCGGCCACCACCCATCCGCTCGGATACCGTTGCAGTTCTTCCAAACGCTTCTCATACTTTTCGGAAACTGCCGCATGTTCGTCGTCATCTTCACGACGACACAGAATTCCGTCAACATGCCCGAGGGCGTAACCCATCGACTGAAACAGGAAGCTTACCCTCGATCTGGCCGCTTCCCAGAATGCTGCCAAGTCTCCGGTATCGTCCAATTCAGCTCTTGCTTCGACGATCTGATCATCGATCTTTCCGACTACTTCTTCAAGCAAGTCGATGTAGCCAAAGCCAAATTCGGGCAGAACCCAAGCCGCACCACGTTGGGCAAAATACTCCGACCGCAAGGGGTTACCGATAGCCTGTAGATGGCCATCGCGTTCGTTCTCCGGGCTCGCATTTTCCCATCCGCCAGGAAACGTTGCCGTGAATTTGGCAACGTCGGCAACATGCATGAGTTCATGCAGAAAAGTCTGGAACGCTAGCTTGCTGTCGGGATGACCATCCTCGAAGAGGTTGCGAACCAAGGGCGTCCAGATAACCACAGTACTCCACAGTTCGCCGTCGAGTTTTTGGTGAACCGCCATCGCCGCGCCCGTGGCAAATTCGTTCGCCGTAGCAACATGGTCGTCCTCACCTTCAAGCTTTACGCTGTGCAGAGCTTCCTGGTAATCACATCCGATGACAATCGATCTCAGATGGCTGAGGTCGCAGGCTTTGGAAATTTCCCTGGCAAGACCAATCATGCGATGCCCGAGTGTTCGCGCTTCGTCTTCATCCTCATCGTTCCATCCGCGCAATGACACATTTATGTTCGGGTTGAGAGTCGCCTCCCGCATACCCTCACTCGTTTTTGCATCGTCGGCGACTTCATCTATCACTGCAAATAATCCCAATCCATTGATATCCTGACTATTTCAAAGTCGAGTTGATGGCTTCTATTAATTTCGTCCACCCTTTGCGCTCTGTCTCGCTCAGATCGCTTGAGGAGTGATCTCGGGTCCATTTGACATAGGCTTTTGCCAGTTTGTATTTCGAAAAACTGGTGCCGCCCTTCCTCGTCAAAAGATCGATCACGGGAGTGGTAGGCGAAGCTGTTGCCTCCGCGGAAATGTCGATCCCCAGGCCTGACGTCGCTACAGTGATAAGTGTATCGCGGAGCAAGTCTTCGATTTCGGCCTTGGGAATTGAAGGAGCAGTGAAATCCATCGTGCGCAAAATTCGTTTCGCGCCCAACCTATGAACCAGGACATCCTGCTTTGCGGCTTGATCGCCTGCATTATCCGAATCGAGGAGCGCCGCGACCTTCAGGTTATGGGCAACCAGGATCGTTGCGAAGTAAACGACCTTGCTAGCCGTGTTGGCAGGAACAAGCGCGATTTTGGAATTCAGGTCGACGATGCCTTCCTGTCGTAGCAGCTCAGCCGTAGCTTCGACATACCAGAAGTCGGTAAGACCCTCGAGTATGAGATTGCGTTGCTGGGCGAAAAGGCTTTGTGCAAGATCGTAACCCAAAGCCTCTTGCAGGGGCAGGAGCGCAGCAGGGTCGGCGGCGGTAACTGTCGTGTGGGCTTTGGTTCCGGTTTTCCTGTCCTTCATCTCGATGACCCGAACCAGATCAAGCTCATCAGGGCCAACGAGAAAGGGCGAATGGGTGGTGTATACAGTCTGGTTCGCCTGCGCCAATTTTGAAATGGTCTCGCGGAAGTCGCGCTGCTTAAGCGCGTGCAAACTCATTCCCGGCTCGTCGAGCAGAAGGATCGCATTGGCATGCTTCCCTGCGGTCTCCGAGAAAAACACCACGAAAAACGACACCAGCCACTGGAAGCCTTCCGACCGTTGGTCGAGCTCGATCTCGACGCCCAACTCGTCTTCGACGACGACCTTCAGGTACTGGCCGTCCGCAGTAATCCTTAGCCGGTTGGCCTCTGCTCTATCCGGATTGGGATTCCATACATTTACGATTTCAGACGTCAACCGGACACTTGCGGCGTTGAGTTGGTAGGATCGCTGATCGAGTTGGTCCCTGTATTTTTTAAGTGCATCGTGATCATTGGCACCTGGTTCAGGTGCTCGTCCGAGTGTGGAAAGCTCGCGTGCCGTGAAACCGAGCAGTTTCAGAAGGCACTCGTTTCCATAGTCATACTGGTCGTCATCCAGCAGCTTCTGCTCGATACGTGTAGCCAGATGATCAAGATGAATTAGCGGTCTGACGCGATAGTAGTTGGAAAACAGCACGAAAACGGGGATCGCTTTCGCGAGCGTCTGGAGAGCGGTGTCCCGTCGCGCAGCGAACTTCGTCAGCTTCAAGAGCTTGTCATACCGCGCTTCTTCGGTTTCGTTGGCTTCGTCGACAAGCGGCAGATGTTTCGTCAACCAAGTCGATACGACTGTGGCAACGTCGCCTTGGAGCCAGTAATTAGCGCCAGACCATCTGGCCAGCGCTGCCTCCAACAGCTTGCTGGATTTTTCTTCTCCCTCTTTCTGTCGGGAGTCTATATGTGCGGACAGCCGTTGCAAATCCTTGGAGATTCCCTCCGTTGTCGCTACCGCAGGCCCGCCTTCAAAGCTGTGGGTCCAAGAATTGTCCAAGCGTCTGGTGAATATGTATGTAGCCTGCCTGAACTCTTCGTCGATCGAGGCTTTGTCATCCTCGTCAAGCGTGAAGTGGGCGACGACGACGTCCGTTTTCGCTGGGTCCGCCTTTTTCGTCGTGATATCGTTGTAATCCTTGCGAGGATAGTCTCGTAGCACGTCGAATTTGGCTGTGCCTGCCGGTGCATTGATTTGCTGGAGTGCGCGCAAGATTGCTGACTTACCAGCCTCGTTCGGGCCAACCATGATCGTCTTTGACTCTTCGAAATCAATCCAACCCGAGTCTTTGACGCTGCGGTAGTCTGTTATCCGGGCTTTCGAAAGCTTCAACTGCTGATCCTCCAATATTGTCTAAAGTCTATTGCGAAATAGGTCCTTATTTCAACTTAAGATAACTGAAAATCGACAGCTTCTTATCGCGTACGTAAGCAAGCTCGGTCATTAGACCACTTGGTGAGAAGTTCATTTGCAGCCTTTCGAATGAGGCCAAACGGTTATGAGTTGGTCCGATAACCGCTTACCATCGTCCGCGGATACCGATTTTTCTGGCCGTTGAAATCAAACCACGACAACGAATCCTGCGTCGAAGTCTCCATAGCTCGGTTCGCCTGGATAACCGCGTGGATTGGAAACCACCCGTGTCGAACCGACCATGTAATCCGACTTGTTGTGCAGGTGCCCGTGTACCCAAAGGTTTGGTCCGCGACCGTCCTCCATCAGATACTCGAGATCGGATGCATAGGCCGCCGTCAAGACCTCCGAGTGCCGAGGTTCCTCCACCGATTTCAGGCTGGGCGCGTGGTGAGTCAAGAAAACGAGCTTCCGATCACGGAGCCCGCCACGACGTTCCTCCAAAAACCTCCGGCTCGCCGCGTGTTTCTGGAAAGTGATCGCAAAGGAGGTGCTGTCGATGACGAAGATCAACTGGAATTCCACCCAGATGAACCAGAAACTGCCAATACCGATCCGGGCTGCACGGAAGGTTGGCGAGGTGCTGAAATACGTAGGAGACGGGAAGGTAAGTTCGGATTACACGAGGTACATGTGAGTTTCCGTATACCTCTGTTTATCCGTTTAACTCCCGGCAATCTAAGCGCTCTCTGACGACGAAATATTGGGCTGCGTGATGCCAGTTCGGCTGCTCGAATCGCATGAGCCCCTGGATCGCTAGTTGCAGATCGCATCATTATCGCCATGGCTAGTTCTTGAAACTCGCTAGCCAGCAACGGCCCCTAAATGGTGGTGGTTGCCACCTAGCTCGCATGACTCGTGTTCGAATTTCAGTAAAGTCTGGAATGCGGTCTCCCTCTCATCACCGCAGCAAGCCGCATAGATTTCGGTCAGCCGCTCCCAAGATGACGGTTTCAGAACGAGGTTTTCCTCAACGAATGTAGAAAGGAATTTTACGATCGCGCCAACCGCATCTTCGACGTTCAGGTGACCCGCTTGTGTGGTCCTGTTCGTGGATGTGGGCGTCTGGATGAAGGCATGTAGTTCAATGTGAACCTCGGCAGGGTTTCCAAATCCACCTGTGATTTGAATGACCGCTCCGACCGCTCCGTCTGTCCGTTCAAACTCCAGTTTTACGCCTCGTTCACCCTCAGCAAGTAACAATAAAGTTCGTTCCGCGCGATCAACATTCATTGGCTCACCTCCGCAGCCAGACTTCGCGTTGGCTACGCAAGTGACAAGGATCGCTGATGTTGTTGGTTGGGAAGCGTGGCGAAAAGCTAACGGAGGTATCGGGAGACGATACGAAGCGCCTGATACTCGCGTTCGGACGCGAGGGTGGATCGACGTTTGCTCGAAGGAACGCAAAATTAGTCGTGGAGACAACACAGAATGCCGGACACTGGTTTTTCTGCACGTGTAACCAGGACCGCGACACTTTGCTGGTCCCGTATGAATATGCCTATGTCCATCGCCGGATAAATTCCTCAAATTCTCATCACCATGACTGTCCCTTTGCCATAGACCCGCTGCGTCAGCTAGCTGTGGTAAGAAGCATGCGCCCGCATCCCCCCGAGAAGGCTTTCAACATCCTCTCGGCTTTCGCATCAGACAGGGGCGCACAGGAAGAAGACAGAACCGCCAGGACAAATACCGTTCGCCGCTCAAAGCTTGCTCGAGTCCTCGTCGCGCTGGCAGAGAGTTCCGGATTGCAGAAGCAAACGTCCGTAGCCACGTCCATCAGCGAGCAATTCAATTTGGTGGCGAAGCAAGCGGAAAAATATAAGCTCGCGGGCGATGTTCCATTGAAGCCCATGCTTTGCAAATACCCTCCCAAGCTCACAGAATTCCTTCGTGACTTTGACGAGAATGCCCGTCGTTTCACCTGGCCCAAGGGTTCCCGAGAACACGGTATCCTTTTACTCAAAGCGCTCTGCGTCGAGAATGGGAGCCTTGTCTTCAGCAACCAGGTTCGAGTTCCTGTAGCTGGGCCGATCGCGATCTTCGGACGCGATGATGCCCCGCGAAGAAAAGATCGTCCATATCTAGCAATTGGACTGATTGCAAAGCAATCTCAGTCATCTCCTCCCGAGGTAATCAGGGCCTACGTTCACCCTTGCTACTCGCATGACAACTTGATGTTGGTGGATAGCAACTACGAACGCGAGACCTTCAAATACCTGAGCACGATTCAAGCCGAATATTCAGGACGTCTCGACTTCGAGATAGAGAAGCCACTTTCAGATGTCGGCAAACGCTTTGAACAGGCGGAAGATGCGATCCCCGAGCGCGATAATCAGGAAATCGAGGCGCGAGGAGCGCCTCCAATCCTCATACCAGATTTTATCTTGAGGTTTGGAAAAGGTGACCAGCACGCCGGAGATTTTTTCGTGGAGACCATGGGCTTTCGATCCTCGATTTACAGAGCTGTCAAGCGGCGGGTGGTTCCGGAAATGGCGCAGGCGCTCGGAGGACTTGAGTGGGTGGAACATGACTTCCATTTTCCCAGAGATAAAACACCTCAGCAGCGTCACGAAAACTTCCGGACAGACGTCAGAAGTAAGTTAGCCGATTTAATGCGAAAGCGGTCGATCCGTTAAAGGCGTGCCAGAAAATAGGAGTGGCGAATAATAACCTGTTCGCGACCTAGTTGAGGGATTGAAGGCATACTCTGCGAGTGTAAGTTGCCCAAATCACAAACGTTGGGCAAGCGATTCTATGAGCATTACCGATGATCTGCTCGCATTTGCGAAGACGAGACCAACATGGGAACAGGACTTGTTCCGGCGCATCTACACGCAGCCTGATCTGGTCGAAAATGACTATGTTGAGGTCTTGGCCATAATTAAGGCCGCAAATGGAATCGAACTCGCCGTTGCGCCCGGTGATCCAGTCCCGCTTACTGTCGATCACGTGTTGCATAGAGCTGACGGCGCTGATCCTGTAGTGCTCGGTTCGATCAACGACATTCGTAGCGCGATGCAGTTGGCATCCGGACAAACGCTGTCTTTCGCGGTCAATGGGTTGACGATCGTTTACGGTGAAAACGGAAGTGGCAAGAGCGGTTACTGCAAGCTTCTAAAGCAGATTTGCCGCGCTCGGCGAGAGCGCAATGACGAAGTCGTGCTGGAGAATGCCTACTCGACGGACAGGCTTTCCAAGCCATCTCTCACGGTACGCTTCAAAGTAGGGCAAGCCGAAGTCCAGGATCATCGGTGGGAAACGGGCGCTCCGCCTCCGCAAGCCTTGTCCCGAGTGAGCGTCTTCGACAGCCGCTTGGCACCTCTCTATGCCGATAAGCAAGACAAAATCGAGTTTCTGCCGGCGGGGTTGGATGTGCTGCCGCGGGTGGTCAAGGCGTGCACAGAACTAAGCCGACGCCTGCACGACGAAATGGAGCCGATAAAGACGATTGTGGCCAGCCCTCTGCCCGACATAGAGCGGGACACCCCACAGGCCGAAGCCATCGGGAAGCTCAACGAGAAGACCGCCTTGAAATCCATTCCAAGCGCGACAGCTTTCCAGAATCTCGCGCTTTGGTCGTCAGCTGACGACGCGAGGATCGAATTGGTGCAGGACGATATACGTAGCGACCGGGCAGCTCTTGCCAAAGAGAAGACTCGCGGTGTCGGCATTTTGGAAAAGCTCAAAGAGCGGCTCGTGCATGCGGAAAACCTATTGTCTGCCGACGCGGTCGCGCGTTTGAACTCCACAATAGCGAAATGCGTCGCAACCCGGCAAGCGGCGACGCTTGCCGCTAGCCTCGAATTCCGCGAAGACCCGCTTGCAACAGTAATCGGCTCGGAACCGTGGAAGCAGATGTTTGGGTATGCGGTAGCGGTGTACGCTGACGCGTTTCACGGGGCGGAATTACCGTCGCATGGCGATAACGAAGTTTGCCCCCTTTGCGCTCAGAAACTATCGAATGGGGCGTTCGACAGACTGGTGAAGTTCCGGGCGCTCATTGCGAACGAAGCGGAAAAGCAAGCTGAGTCAGCGCTTGCGTCTCTGACCTCCGAGGTATTGGTTCTACGACAGTTGACTCTGCCGTCGGCCGATCAGATCGTCAGCGCTTTGACCCCTTTCTTCGTGGAAGGCAGCTCGGAAGCGAGTGTCGTGAATGACGTACTCAATTGGTTGGTATCCGCTGATCAGTTTCGGTCAGCTCTTACGAAGTCTGCCGAGTCACTCGAAGACGTGATGGTCCTTGGCGTACTGGAACCGGGCAAGTCCAGCGAGGTCGAAACTTGGGCCTACGCGCTAGCGGCGGCCGCAGCGGCGGATCAGGCTGCCGCGACTGATCCAGAGCGTTTGACCGGTCTCAAGACCGAACTCCGCGATCTTCGCGGACGCAAGCAGCTGCATGACAACCTGCCAGCGGTCCTCCAACGAAGGAGCCAACTGGTCAGCTTGTCGAAGCTTTCCGGATGCATCGCTTCTCGCCATAGCGCGCCGATCTCATCCAAGAATACTGAACTGTGCGAGAAGTACCTGACCGAAGACTTCCGCGGGAGGCTACAGAAGGAAATAGGCGACTTGGGCATAGGGTACCTGCCTGTCGTTGTGACTGGACGGACCGATAAGGGGGTCAGTTATGTTGGGCCCGACCTGTCGAAGTCGATTTCAGCAAAGACCTCGAATATCTTGAGTGAGGGTGAATTCCGCGCATTGTCGCTCGCGTGCTTCTTCGCCGAAATCTCTTCCATTGACGGCCATGACGGCGTGATCCTAGACGACCCCGTTTCCTCGCTCGACCATAAGCATGTTAGGCAGGTGGCCACTCGTATCCTTTCGGAAGCCAAGCACCGTCAGGTGATCGTATTCACCCATGAATTGAGCTTCTATTATGAACTCTGGCATCAGGCCATGGAGGCTCAAGTCGAAGTCTTACGGCATTGGATCGTGAAAACTGAAGAACATGGCTTTGGCACGGTTCGAAACGACGATGCTCCATGGCAAGTCAAGTCCACCAAGGATCGCTTGGCGGCGCTGGACATCAAGCTGACATCCATGGCCAGTAGGGCATCGAAAGACACCGAGGCTTACGAACGTGAAATCACCGATTTCTTCACTGGGCTGAGAGAGACTTGGGAGCGCTTGGTCGAGGAGATGCTTCTCAATGGTGTTGTCGGCCGCTTCCAGCCCGGAGTGATGACACAGTCTCTGAGTGGGGTTGAGGTCAGGGACAGTGACTTTACCACGATACATTTCGGAATGCGCAAGACCTCAGAGCTTTCCGGTCACGACTGGTCCAAAGGCAGGTTGCCCTATTCTCCCAGCGTCGATGATATGAAGCGCGAAGTTGAGACGGTGAGGACCTATTTCGCTGAGCTTAGAAAGAGGCGTGACGAACTGGCCTCCACCCGGCGGAAAGCCGTGTCGGCTCCGCAAAAGGCCGAGACGCTGCGTTAGTCCACGGCGAGGTGAACTTCGATTTCAACTTGAATGCTCGTGCGTCATGGAAGCGGTCGTCCGACTTAGTACGCGCTGCCCTGACTAACCAAGATAAAATGGATCAGACATTTCCGATACAATTTATCGATCTCCAGACAGCTCAGATGACGCCATCAGCGCCGTATGATGTGGGTTAGGGGCAACACAGGTAGCATCTGAGGAAAATTATGCTGATTTATCTCAGGGACAAACCTATTGAAGCCTCAGGGACATATCAGCGCTCGTAGGGACAAACCTTTTGAGCGATTCCACGAGCGGCTGAGAAATCCATACTAAGCGATAGAAAACAATGGTGATCTCGACGCGATTCGAACGCGTGACCCCCAGATTAGGAATCTGGTGCTCTATCCTGCTGAGCTACGAGACCACTTGAGATGATCCATACAAAAGCAAAGGCGCGAAGCCAAGCCCTTTTACGTCCTCGGGACAATTCGCTTTTGCGGTGCCGTGCGCCCGGGTGGGGCGCACGGAAAATGGTGGCGGCGTCTCAGGCGTTGAGGCGCTGTTCGGCCAGCCGCACCCAGTAGGAAATGCCGTGGGCGATCGCTTCGTCGTTGAAGTCGTAGGCCGGGTTGTGGAGGCCGGCCGAATCGCCGTTGCCGACGAAGATGAAGGCGCCGGGGCGGGCGAGCAGCATGTAGGAGAAATCCTCGCCGGCCATCATCGGGTCGACGTCGGGGACGACATTGCCCGCGCCGGCGATTTCCTCGGCGATGGCGGTGGCGTGGTCGGTTTCGTCGGCATGGTTGAAGGTGACGGGGTAGTTGCGGTGGAACTCGATTTCCACCTCGGCGCCGTGGCTGGCGGCGATGCCGGAGACGACCTGCCTGAAGCGCTGTTCGGCGAGGTCGCGCATCTCGGGATCGAGCGTGCGCACCGTGCCGCCAAAGCTCGCCTCGCTCGGGATGACGTTGTGCGCATTGCCGGCATTGAAGGTGGTGACAGAGACGACGACCGATTTCAGCGGATTGGCGCTGCGCGAGGCGATGAGCTGCAGGTTGGAGACGATCTGCGCGCCGATGGCGATCGGATCGATCGTCTTGTGCGGCATGGCGGCATGGCCGCCGACGCCCTTGATGGAAACGTTGAATTCGTCGGTTGCCGCCATGATCGGGCCCTTGCGGATAGCGAAGTGGCCGACGGGCAAGCCCGGCAGGTTGTGCATGCCGTAGACTTCGGCGATCTGGAAACGCTCCATCATCCCGTCCTTGACCATGGCGTCGCCGCCGGCGCCGCCTTCTTCGGCCGGCTGGAAGATGACGGCGATATTGCCGTTGAAATTGCGGGTCTCGGCGAGATATTTCGCAGCACCCAGCAGCATGGCGGTGTGGCCGTCATGGCCGCAGGCATGCATCTTGCCCGGTGTCTCGGAAGCCCAGGGCTTGCCGGTGATCTCGGTGAGCGGCAGGGCGTCCATATCGGCACGGAGGCCAACCGTGCGTCCCTCGCCTTTGCCGCGGATCAGGCCGACGACACCGGTGCGGCCGATGCCCGTCACCACTTCGTCAACGCCGAAGGAGCGGAGTTTTTCAGCGACGAAGGCGGCGGTATTGTCGACCGCATAGAGAAGCTCCGGCCGCGTGTGGATGTAGCGGCGCCATTCGGTCACTTCGCCCTGGAGTTCGGCGGCTCTGTTCAAGATCGGCATGCTGATGTTCCTGCTGCTCAATATCTGTTCTGGTTCAACTCTTCGGTTTGTCGCATAGCCTTGGCCAGCGCAGCGCATCTTCCAATATCACGCACGATCAAAAGGTCGTGATGCCAAAGCGTCTCGCCTCTGGGGAAATAAAGTCGTCAATCGCCTTTGCCTTCTCCTAGCCATATAGGTTAAATAGACGAAGCTTTCGAGAAAATTCCGGACCTCTGAAGGATAGATCGTGCCGACGAAGCAGAATCGTTTGTATGCCGCCCTGCGGCTCGTTCCCGTGGCCGCAGCCGCATCCATGCTTTTCCTGTCGACCGCGCAAACGGCCGGAGCCAATCCGCATGTCCTCGTCGATGTCAGCACCGGGCGCGTGCTCGATCAGCAGGAGGCGTTCCGCCGCTGGTATCCCGCCTCGCTCACCAAGCTGATGACGAGCTACGTCACCTTCCGCGCCATCCAGTCCGGTCAGATCAATCTCGACACGCCGGTCGTCATGTCGAAGCTCGCCACGGCGCAGCCGCCGGCCAAGATGTATTTCAAGCCCGGCCAGAAGATGACGCTCGACAATGCGTTGAAGATGATGCTGGTCAAATCGGCAAACGATCTCGCCATGGCGGTCAGCGAGACCGTGGGCGGCTCGCAGCAGAGCTTCGTGGCGCGGATGAACGCGGAGGCGGCCCGCCTCGGCATGCGCGACACGCATTTCATCAATCCCAATGGTCTTCCGGGCAAGGGGCAATATACGACGGCGCGTGATCTTGCCGTTCTCAGCGTCGCGTTGCGCCGCGAGTTTCCGCAATATGCCGGCTATTTCTCGCTGGAAGGCTTCACCAACGGCGTGAAGCAGGTGCCGAACATCAACATGCTCATCGGCCGCTTCGACGGCGCCGACGGCATGAAGACCGGCTTCATCTGTGCGGCAGGCTTCAATCAGATCGCATCGGCGACCCGCAACGGCCGCACGCTGATATCAGTCGTGCTCGGCACCGACAGCCTCGCGGCGCGCGCCGACGATTCCGCCAATTTTCTGGAAAAGGGTTTCCAGAACCAGCTTTCCGGCAAGGAGACGCTGGCAAGCCTGCGTCCTGACGGGCCGCAGGCGGCCGATGTCGCCGATGTCACCGCTGAGATCTGCAGCGCCAAGGGCGCACAGGCGCGCAGCGAAACCCGCGATCCCTTCGGCCGCACCAAGGTGCAGTCGCCCTATATCCACGAAATGGATCACGAGCCGAATTTCGTCTATGCCGGCCTGATCGGCGGCCAGGACGTCATGACCGCCAGCAAGGGCGATAAGGACGATGCCACCGCCAAGGGTGACAAAGCCATCAAGGGCGACAAGATTGCTATCTCCGGCCGGGCGGCGGACAATGTCCCGATCCCGATGCCGCGTCCCACTTTCTGATATCGGATTGGAACCATGAGCGTTTCGCAGCAAAGAGTGCCGGTCGCGATCCTGACCGGCTTTCTCGGAGCGGGTAAATCGACCCTGCTCAACCGCATCCTCAAGGATGAGGACATGCGCGATGCGGCCGTCATCATCAACGAGTTCGGCGATGTCGGCATCGACCATCTGCTGGTCGAGAGCTCCGGCGATTCCATCATCGAGCTGTCCGACGGCTGCCTGTGCTGCACGGTGCGCGGCGAGCTGGTGGATACCTTGGCGAACCTCATGGATGCCATGCAGACCGGCCGCATCCGGCCGCTGAAGCGCGTTGTCATCGAAACAACAGGCCTTGCCGATCCCGCCCCTGTCATGCAGTCGATCATGGGCAATCCGATCATCGCGGCCAATTTCGATCTCGATGGCGTCATTACCGTCGTCGATGCGGTCAACGGGCCGCAGACGCTCGATAACCATGAAGAGGCGCGCAAGCAGGTGGCGGTCGCCGACCGCTTGATCGTCTCGAAGACCGGGATTGCCGGCGCGACACCGGAAGACCTGCTGGAAGGCCGGCTCCGGGCGCTCAATCCGCGCGCGCAGATCCTGAACGCCGACAGCGACGAGGCCGGCCGCGCCGCCATTCTCATCAACGGCCTTTACGACCCGGCGTCGAAGATCGCCGATGTCAGCCGTTGGCTGCATGACGAGCTGGAGGCCGACGATGATCATCACCATCACCACGATGACCACGATCACCACCACCATCATCACGGTGAGCACGGCCATCACCACCACGGCCATCGGCACCAGCACGCCCATGACGTGACCCGTCATGACGGATCGATCCGGTCGTTCTCGATCGTCGAGACCCAGCCGATCGATCCGATGGCGCTGGACATGTTCATCGATCTGCTGCGTTCGGCGCATGGCGAAAAGCTGCTGCGCATGAAGGCGATCGTTGCCGTGTCCGACCGGCCGGAGCGTCCCGTCGTGCTGCATGGCGTGCAGAACATCTTTCATCCGCCGGTGCGCCTGCCTGCCTGGCCTGATCCTCAGGACCGGCGCACGCGCATGGTGATCATCACCAAGGATCTGCCAGAAGATTTCGTCAAGGGCCTGTTCGACGCGTTCCTGAGCAAACCGCGGGTCGACACGCCGGATCGCGCCGCACTGCAGGACAATCCGCTGGCGGTGCCGGGGATGAGGTTCTGAGAAGCCGATTCTAGGTCAGCTTCGACCACATCAAACAACCCGCCTCGCCCTTCGAGGGCCCTGCGGGCCACCTCAGGGTGAGGCTGATCTTTAGGGTGCGGCTGGCCTTTATGCATTGAGGCCTGGTTCGGGGTGATTAGAGGACGGCGGCACTCGCTCCATCCTCATGGTGAGGCGGGAGCGAAGCGACCCTCGGACCACGAGGATGGCCCACCGGCCGCAACGGATCACCCCTTGCGGATCACGAACCGATGACCTCTATCGGTCTTTTCGCTCGATAGCAGGGCATGGCCCTTTTCATTGCAGAGATGCGGAATATCGATGACGGCGAGGGGATCGGTCGTTTCGACCGTCAAGGTGGCGCCGCTCGGCATGCCGCGCAGGCGCTTTTCCGTCTTGATCGCCGGATAGGGGCATTTCAGTCCGCGCAGATCGTAGATCTCGGCGTCGAAACTATTCACTCTTCGCCCAGAACTTCCAGAACGGCGGCTTCTTTGCCGGCTCGGTCTGTGCGGTTTCGACAGCCGGATTTTGCGCGTAGGCGAGCGGATAGACGACCGGGCTCATCGGGTTCGCCATCGGGATCGGCACATTCGCCGGAATGTTGGTCGCGATCAGGGGACCGCCGGTCTGTTGCGCCGCCGCATCGGGAGCTGATGTCGCGAGCCGAATGCTTGCCGTCGTCGTCGGGCTTGCCACAGTGCCGCCGCGCGCGACCTGCTGCGCCGATTGATTGGACATCATCGACTCGAGATCGGCGACCTTCATCATCTTGCCGGCGGCAAGGGCCGTGCCGGTCGGCGCATAGGCAAGATCGTGGCCCTTGCGCTGCTTGGCGACGACGGCCTTGCGCTCGGCTTCGGTCGGGTCATACCAGGCCATGTCGCTATATTTCTTCGTGGCCGCGGCATAATCGGCCTGATATTGCTTGTCGTAGGTGGCAAGAGCCATCTGCAAGGCAGGCGGAGCCGTCATCACGGGGCATTTGCCGCCGGCGTTGAACGGGCCGCTGGCCTGCTGATTGAAGACGTATTTCTTCTCGCAGACTTCCACTTCCGGCGGCCGCTTGGTGACTTCGAAGTTGTCGTAGCCGACCTTCAGCATCTTCCAGAATTCGATATTGGGGCTGAGCCGGTGCTTCCACATGTTTTCCGCCGTCATGCGGAAGGGGAAAGCCTCGAGCTGAATGGCCTTCTGGCCGCCCTTGAAGGCGTCGCGCGCGAAGGCATAGATTTCCAGCACCTGCTGATCGGTCATCGAATAGCAGCCCGACGACGAGCAGGCGCCGTGGATCATCAGATTGGCGCCGGTGCGGCCATTGGCTGCGTCATAACGGTTCGGAAAGCCGGTATTGATGGCGAGATAGTATTTCGAATTCGGATTGAGATTGGCCGGCGTCAGCATGTAGAAGCCTTCCGGCGCTTGCCGGTCGCCTTCCTTGACCTTCGGGCCCAGGCGGCCGGACCAGGCGCAGATATTGTAAGCGGCGATCACTTCGAAACGATTGTTCTGGTTCGCCTTCAGGATCTCCATCGCGCCTTCTTCCTTGAAGATGCGGATCATGATCGGCGAATTGCGGTCCATGCCCTTTTTCGCCATGTCGGCAAGGATATGACTCGGAAGCGGCTGTTCGACCTTGTTCGCCACCTTCGACAGATCGATCGACGCGGTATCCAACGCGTCGTTGCAGCCGGCGAGCGCCAGCGTCATCAGGAAGATGTAAGCAAGGTTACGAATGCGCATTCTGACTTGGCCCATAAATGCGAAGAGCGGCAGCTCGATCTGTTTCGCCGCTCCCCCCTCGAAGCATGAAACGGAATCATAGATGGCTTATACTTGAAAATTCCTTACCAGCCTATGACGTGCCCGCGAAGCGTCGCAAGCTTTTCTTTGCCATAAAAGCTTCGATAACAGGAATGTGGCCAAGATTTGGCCTCATTCCCGTTTTTCGCGATCACGTTTTCAGAATGCGGTTTAGAGATTGCGACCGATGTTGAGGAATTTCTGGCGACGGTCGCTGCGCAGCTGTTCGCCCGAACGGCTGGAAAGCTCGCCAAGTGCGTTGGAAATCACGTCTCCCGCGGCGGCGATCACGGTCTGCGGATCGCGATGCGCGCCGCCAAGCGGCTCGGGAATGATGCCGTCGATCACACCAAGGCCTTTCAGGTCTTCGGCGGTGATTTTCATGTTGGTGGCGGCTTCCTTGGCGCGGGTGGAATCGCGCCAGAGGATCGAGGCTGCACCTTCGGGCGAAATCACACTGTAGATCGAATGCTCGAGCATATAGACGCGGTTGCCGGTGGCGATCGCGATGGCGCCGCCGGAGCCGCCTTCGCCGATGACGACGGAGATGATCGGCACCTTGACGCCAAGACACATTTCGGTGGAGCGGGCGATCGCCTCCGCCTGGCCGCGCTCTTCCGCTCCGACGCCGGGATAGGCGCCCGCGGTGTCGACCAGCGTGATGACCGGCAGCTGGAAACGGTCGGCCATTTCGAGGATGCGGATCGCCTTGCGGTAGCCCTCGGGGCGGGCACTGCCGAAATTGTGCTTCAAGCGGCTCTTGGTGTCATTGCCCTTTTCCTGGCCGATGATGGCGATCGGCTGGCCGCGAAAGCGGGCAAAGCCCGCCTGGATGGCGGCATCCTCGGAGAATTTGCGGTCGCCGGCCAGCGGCGTGAATTCCGTGAACAGTGCCTCGGCATAGTCGACGAAATGCGGACGCTGCGGATGGCGGGCGACCTGCGTCTTCTGCCAGGCATTGAGCTTGGAATAGATGTCGGCCATCGCCTCGCGGACACGGATTTCAAGCCGGCCCACTTCGTCTGACGTGTCGATGCTCTCGTCTTCGCTCGCCAGTTTCTTGAGCTCGTGAATCTTGCCTTCGAGATCCGAGATGGGCTTTTCGAAGTCCAGATAATTGTGCATGAGGTGCGTTTCCGATCCTTTTGCGCGTGACGAGCGACGGCAGGTTTAACCCTTGTGCCGGTCCTATTCCTGTTTTTTGGCCTGTTTGGCAAGGGGGTGATGCGTTTGGACGAGCTGATGAAGGCGTTCTTCCAACACATGCGTGTAGATTTGCGTGGTCGAAATGTCCGAATGGCCGAGAAGTTCCTGCACCACGCGCAGGTCCGCACCGTTTGCCAGCAGATGGCTTGCAAAGGCATGGCGCATGACATGCGGCGAGATCATCGAAGGCGTCAGCCCGGCGCGGATGGCAAGATCCTTGAGATCGCGAGCGAAGACCTGGCGCGGCAGATAACCCTGCCTGGAGGCCGAAGGGAAGAGCCACGGGCTTTCCGGGGCGGGCTCTTTGGCATTTGCCGCCAGCGCTGCCTGTAGCCGTCCATAGGCCTTCAGCGCTGATATGGCCGACTGCGACAGCGGCACCAGCCGTTCCTTGTTTCCCTTGCCGCGAATGATGAGGAAGCGCCCTTCGTGGTCCAGCACCTTGGCCGGCAATGTAACGAGCTCGCTCACGCGCATGCCGGTGGCGTAAAGCAGTTCCAGCAGCACAAGCATGCGCAGGCGCTGCAGCCGGTCAGGGCCTTCGGCTGCCGCTTCCATTTCTGCCTGAGTCAGAAGGCGTGTCACTTGGTCGACGCCCATGGTCTTCGGAAGGGGACGGCCCTTTTTCGGCGCATCGAGGATTCCTGTGGGATCGTCGGTGCGCAAGCCTTCTGCATAGAGGAATTTGTAGAACTGGCGCATGGCGGAAAGCCGCCGTGCCTGAGAGGAGGGTTTGAAGCCCTGGATCGAGAGGCCGGAGAGATAGGCGCCGAGATCGTTCGGCCCTGCCTCGGTCAGGCGGACGCTGCGCTCGGACAGGAAGCCGTGGAGATCCTCGAGATCGCGCTCATAGGATTGCAGCGTGTTGACTGCGGCGCCGCGTTCGGCGCTCATCATCTCCAGGAAGGCTTCCAGATGCGCCCGGCCCAGATCTCTCACCCCAGCCCTCGCATTCATGGCTTCAACGAGCCGGTGACCGGCGGATTGATGCGTTCCGGCGGAATGCGGATCGTGACTTCGCGCGGCTGCGGATCGACGAAGAGCACGAGCGCCCACATTGCCCCATATATCGATCCGCCGATGACCGCGCAGATGACAAGGAAGCGAAACAGGGTTGGCATTCGGAAATTCTCCTCGTCCCAGTCATAAGTCCGGCGACGCAATAATTATA
This sequence comes from Martinezella lusitana, assembly GCF_016901135.1. Taxonomy (GTDB): domain Bacteria; phylum Pseudomonadota; class Alphaproteobacteria; order Rhizobiales; family Rhizobiaceae; genus Rhizobium; species Rhizobium lusitanum_D. The sequence goes on from NZ_JAFEVL010000001.1 coordinate 89,740, forward strand.
CCCACCAAGCGTTAGCTGAAGGATATTGCAGACATGTTTACGCAGCGGCGTCTTGACGCTACAGGCGCATTTGACGATACCGTTTCCAAAGAAATTGTGAATGGGCCGATGAGTGAACAAGTCCTGACCCTTGCAGAGAGCCTCAAAGACAGGGCGCGCGCCGCGCTCGGTCAGCGCAATCTTGTCCTCGTGGGATTGATGGGGGCGGGGAAGTCGTCGATCGGCCGGCTGGTCGCCCAGCAGCTTGGCATTCCCTTCGTCGATACGGACGCCGAGATCGAGCGCGTGTCGCGCATGACGATCACTGAACTATTCGCCGCCTATGGCGAACAGGAGTTCCGGGCGCTGGAAACGCGCGTGATCAAGCGTCTCCTCAAGGGCGGGCCGCGTGTTGTCTCGACCGGCGGCGGTGCCTTCATCAACGAGAGCACGCGGTTTCATGTCAAACGCGGCAGTCTTTCCGTCTGGCTGAAGGCCGATCTCGACGTGCTCTGGGATCGGGTCAACAAGCGCGATGTGCGTCCCCTGCTCAAGACCGAGAATCCAAAACAGACCCTCGAGGACCTGATGAACGCGCGCTATCCGATCTATGCGGAAGCCGATCTCACGGTTCTGTCCCTTGATGTGGGCAAGGAGACCATGGTCAAGGAAGTCCTTGCCGCCATCGCCGAGGGAAAGAAAGCAGAAAGCAAAACACCATGAATGCGATCACAGCGGCTTCCGCAGAACGTCTGGTGCGCGTGCCTCTTGGCGAACGCGCCTATGATATCCTGATCGGCCCCGGCCTGATCGCCCGGGCAGGGCGCGAGATCGCCGCACGGCTGAAGGGCCGCAAGGCTGCTATCATCACGGACGAAAACGTCGCGCCGCTCTATCTCGACGCCTTGGTCGCGAGCCTGCAGGCCGCGAGCATCCAGGCATCCAGCCTCGTGCTGCCGGCCGGCGAGAAGACCAAGAGCTTCGAACATCTCATGACGGTCTGCGATGCGGTGCTGACCGCGCGTGTCGAGCGCAACGATGCCGTGATCGCGCTCGGCGGCGGCGTCATCGGCGATCTCGCCGGCTTTGCGGCCGGCATCGTGCGCCGTGGCGTTCGCTTCGTTCAGGTTCCGACCTCGCTGCTGTCGCAGGTGGATTCTTCCGTCGGCGGCAAGACCGGCATCAATACCCATCACGGCAAGAACCTCATCGGCGTCTTCCACCAGCCGGATCTGGTGCTTGCCGATATCGATGTGCTGAATACGCTGAGCGAGCGCGAATTCCGCGCCGGCTATGCCGAAGTCGCCAAATACGGCCTGATCGACAAGCCCGACTTCTTCGCCTGGCTCGAGTCCAACTGGAGGCAAGTCTTTGCCGGTGGTGCGGCCCGCATCGAGGCGATCGCCGCAAGCTGCCAGGCAAAATCAGATGTCGTCGTTGCTGACGAGCGCGAAAACGGCCCCCGCGCGCTGCTCAATCTCGGTCACACCTTCGGCCACGCGCTCGAAGCCGCCACCGCCTATGACAGCCGCCGGCTGGTGCACGGCGAAGGGGTCGCGATCGGCATGGTGCTGGCGCACGAATTTTCTGCACGTCTCAATCTGGCAAGCCCGGACGATGCAAAACGGGTCGAGGCGCATCTGAAGGTCGTGGGCCTGCCGACCCGGATGGGCGATATCCCGGGCGAGCTGCCGCCTGCCGAGACGCTGATGGATGCGATTGCGCAGGACAAGAAGGTCAAGAGCGGCAAGCTGACGTTCATTTTGACCCATGGCATCGGCCAGTCCTTTGTCGCCGACGACGTGCCGTCCTCGGAAGTCCTGAGTTTCCTGAAGGAAAAGCATCCCTGATGACGGTCGAGGGCACGCTGGCTGTACTGTTCGAATATTGGCCCGAGATCATCTCGATCGTTGTGCTCGTGCTGCTGTCGGCCTTCTTCTCCGGTTCGGAAACGGCGCTTACCGCCGTCTCTCGCAGCCGCATCCATACGCTGGAGGCAAACGGCGACGAGGACGCCGGGATCGTGCGTCGGCTGATCGAGCGCCGGGACCGGCTGATCGGCGCGCTGCTCATCGGCAATAACCTTGCCAATATCCTATCGTCTTCGCTGGCGACCAGCGTCTTCCTCGGACTGTTCGGCAACTCGGGCGTGGCGCTCGCGACGGTCGCCATGACCGTCATCCTCGTCATCTTCGCCGAAGTGCTGCCGAAAAGCTGGGCCATTTCGACGCCGGACCGCTTTGCGCTCAATGTCGCCGGCACGGTGCGGCTCTTCGTCGCCGTCGTCGGTCCGGTATCGAGCTTCGTCAATGCCATCGTCCGATGGATCCTTGGCATTTTCGGCATCAACCTCTCGAAGGAGGTGTCGATGCTGTCGGCGCATGACGAACTGCGCGGCGCTGTGGATCTGCTGCACCGGGAAGGGTCGGTGGTCAAGGCAGACCGCGACCGCCTGGGCGGGGTGCTCGACCTCGGCGAACTCGAACTCTCCGACATCATGGTGCACCGCACGGCGATGCGCGCCATCAATGCCGACGACCCGCCCGAGGTCGTGGTGCGCGCCATCCTCGACAGCCCGTACACACGCATGCCGCTCTGGCGCGGCACGATCGACAACATCATCGGCGTCGTCCACGCCAAGGACTTGCTGAGGGCGCTAGCCGAGCGGAATGTCGAGCCGGAGAACCTCGACATCGTCAAGATCGCGCAGAAGCCCTGGTTCGTGCCCGACAGCACCAATCTCGAGGATCAGCTCAACGCCTTCCTGCGCCGCAAGCAGCATTTCGCCGTCGTCGTCGACGAATATGGTGAGGTGCAGGGCATCGTGACGCTGGAGGATATTCTGGAGGAGATCGTCGGCGATATCGCCGACGAGCACGATATCGACATCCAGGGTGTGCGGCAGGAGGCCGACGGCTCGATCGTGGTCGATGGCGTGGTGCCTATCCGCGACCTCAACCGTGCGCTTGACTGGAACCTGCCTGACCAGGAGGCAACGACGATTGCCGGCCTCGTCATTCATGAATCGATGACCATTCCCGAAGAGCGGCAAGCCTTCACCTTCTACGGAAAGCGCTTCATCGTCATGAAGCGGGAAAAAAACCGCATCACCAAGCTGCGCATTCGCCCCGCCGAGACGGAAGAGAACAAGCCGGAATAAGGGCCATCTACCGCAAGATTACCAGCGCACCGCCTCTCCGGGTGCAGCCGGCTCCACGGCAAGCGCATGCAATCCGGCATCCAGTTCCGGCTTCAGAAGATCGTTGATCGCCCTGTGGCGTGCGAGGCGCGGCATGCCCGCGAACTTGGCGGAGACGATGCGAACTCTTATATGGGTCTCGCCGGTTCCGGTCATGTCCGGCTGGTGGCCGGCGTGCAAGTGGCTTTCATTGATGACGGCAAGACGCTCGGGCGCGAAGGCGTCGTTGAGTTTCTTCTCAATGCGGGATTGCAGTGTCGTTTCCATGTTCCCGCTTCGTCCTTCCTAGCGAAAAAGGTTCCCACAAAGCCTGCAACATTCCCATTTGTCAATTCTTGTTGTGGGCTAATCCAGGCCCCATAATTAGGGCACTATGGGACTTGATTCAAAATACTTCGATCGCATTCGAACCCGCCGCAAACGCCCGCAGGAACCCGAGCAGGGCCCGCCGACGTGCCAATGGGACGGCTGCGACAAGCATGGCACGCATCGCGCACCCGTCGGGCGCAATGCGGAAGGGCAGTTCTTTTTGTTCTGCTTCGAGCACGTCAAGGAATACAACAAGGGCTACAATTATTTCTCCGGCCTCTCGGACGGGGAGATCGCGCGCTACCAGAAGGAAGCCGTTACCGGCCATCGTCCGACCTGGACCGTCGGCGTCAACAAGGCGGCGAAGCACAGCCCCTTGCAGTCGGAAATCCGCTCTGGCGCCTATACCCGGGTTCGCGATCCCTTTGGCTTCGTCAAGGATGGTGATGGGCGCGGCAGCGGACCGCGCTTCCCGGAGCAGCGCAAGCTGAAAACGCTGGAGGCGAAAGCATTCGATACGATGGGGCTCGGCGCCAATGCCTCTGCGCCGGACATCAAGCGCCGGTACAAGGAATTGGTGAAAATGCATCACCCGGATGCCAATGGCGGCGACCGCGGCTCCGAGGAGCGTTTCCGCGCGGTTATTCAGGCCTATCAATTATTGAAACAGAACGGTTTTTGTTAATTCCTGTCCTTGCTCTCCGCCTTCAATCAGGTATGGTCCAAATCGGCTGAAGCCGTGGGCAACCGCGGCAGGGTGCGCGTTTGGCTGGCTGCACCTCGGTCAACTTTCCGGACGCGGCGTTTCTTGTCCGGGACTCTGTTCAAGGATGCTCGCCAGCGATCATTTCATCGCGCCGAGATTTTGCTTTAGTCCCGGAGAAGTATCGCCGCTGTTCCGACCGAACGGATGCGGGCAACAAAGCTGCGGCGTTTCGGATAAAATGGCTGAGATTGATATGGCTGGGTGAGAGCCACCCGCCCTGGAGACATGATGAGCAAGATTGACCTTGATATTTCCGAGATTCCCGACACCACCGTTTCGGTTCGTGATGTTTTCGGTATTGATTCCGACATTCGCGTTCCCGCCTACAGCAAGGGCGGCGCCTACGTGCCCGATCTGGACACGGACTACCTCTTCGATCGCGAGACCACGCTCGCCATCCTCGCCGGTTTCGCCCATAACCGTCGCGTGATGATCTCTGGCTATCACGGTACCGGCAAATCCTCTCACATCGAGCAGGTCGCCGCGCGCCTCAACTGGCCTTGCGTGCGTATCAACCTCGACAGCCATGTCAGCCGTATCGACCTCGTCGGCAAGGATGCGATCGTCGTCAAGGACGGGCTGCAGATCACTGAATTCAAGGACGGGATCCTGCCCTGGGCCTATCAGCACAATGTCGCGCTCGTCTTCGACGAATACGATGCTGGCCGTCCGGATGTGATGTTCGTCATCCAGCGCGTGCTGGAATCGTCGGGCCGCCTGACTCTGCTCGACCAGAGCCGCGTCATTCGTCCTCACCCGGCCTTCCGCCTGTTCGCGACCGCCAACACCATCGGTCTCGGCGACACGACCGGCCTCTATCACGGCACGCAGCAGATCAACCAGGCGCAGATGGACCGCTGGTCGATCGTAACGACGCTGAACTATCTGCCGCACAACAACGAAGTCGCTATCGTGCTCGCGAAGGTGAAGTCCTTCCGCACCGACAAGGGCCGCGACACGGTCTCCAAGATGGTGCGCGTCGCTGACCTCACGCGTGCGGCCTTCATGAACGGCGATCTGTCGACCGTCATGAGCCCGCGTACGGTCATCACCTGGGCTGAGAATGCGGAGATCTTCGGCGATGTCGCCTTTGCCTTCCGTGTCACCTTCCTCAACAAGTGCGATGAGCTGGAGCGGCCGCTGGTCGCCGAGCATTATCAGCGCGCCTTCGGTATCGAGCTGAAGGAAAGTGCTGCCAACATCGTGCTCGAAGCCTAGGGAAGAACCCACACATCATGTCAGGTCGCGGAGACAATTCCAAAGCGAAGCCGGGTGCTCCGGTGGACATGGAGCCGTTGCGCCGTGCGATCACCGGCTGCGTGCGCTCGATCGCCGGCGATGCCGAGGTCGAGGTGGCATTCGCCAACGAACGCCCGGGGATGACCGGTGAGCGTATTCGCTTGCCGGAGCTTTCGAAGCGGCCGACAATGCATGAGCTGGCGGTGACGCGCGGGCTTGGCGATTCGATGGCGCTGCGGCTGGCCTGTCACGACGCTCGCGTCCACGCCGTCATGGCGCCGCAGGGCGCCGATGCGCGCGCTATCTTCGATGCCGTGGAGCAGGCGCGTGTCGAATCGATCGGTTCGCTGCGCATGAGCGGCGTTGCGGCCAACATCGGCTCGATGAATTCGGAGAAATACGCCAAGGCGAACTTCTCCGGCATCGAGCGGCGGGAAGACGCACCGGTCGGTGAGGCCATGGCGATGATCGTGCGTGAGAAGCTGACCGGCCAGATGCCGCCGGAAAGCGCCGGCAAGGTGCTCGACCTCTGGCGCTCCTTCATCGAGGACAAGACCGGCGGCGAGCTCGACAATCTGCTTTCGACCATCAACGACCAGCAAAGCTTTGCCCGCGTCGTCCGCAATATTCTGACGGCCATGGAAATGGCCGAGGAATATGGCGACGAACAGTCGGAGCCCGACAGCGATGAGCAGCAGAGCGAAGAGGACAAGCCGAACGGCGAAGACCAGGACAACGACGACGTCAAGGAAGACGAAGGCTCGGATGCGGCACCGGCCGAGGACAGCGAAGCCTCCGATGAGCAGATGGACGACGGCGCGACCGAGGACGGCGGCGAGATCTCTGACGACGACATGAGCGAGGAAGGCGAGGAAGATTCGGAAACGCCGGGCGAGACCCGCCGTCCGAATGCGCCCTTCGCCGACTTCAACGAGAAAGTCGACTATCACGTCTACACCGAAGAGTTCGACGAGACCACGACGGCGCAGGAGCTCTGCGACGTGGCGGAACTCGAGCGCCTGCGCGCCTTCCTCGACAAGCAGCTTGCGCATCTGCAGGGCGCGGTCGGGCGGCTTGCCAACCGTTTGCAGCGCCGCCTGATGGCGCAGCAGAACCGCTCCTGGGACTTCGACCTGGAAGAGGGTTATCTCGATCCGGCACGCCTGACGCGCCTGATCATCGACCCGATGCAGGCGCTGTCCTTCAAGATGGAGCGCGACACGCAATTCCGCGATACGGTCGTGACGCTGCTGATCGACAATTCCGGCTCCATGCGTGGACGGCCGATCACTGTTGCCGCTTCCTGCGCCGATATTCTGGCGCGGACGCTGGAGCGCTGCGGCGTCAAGGTCGAGATCCTCGGCTTCACCACGAAGGCCTGGAAGGGCGGGCAGGCACGCGAGAAATGGCTTGCCGGCGGCAAGCCGCAGACGCCGGGCCGGCTGAACGACCTGCGCCATATCATCTACAAGTCCGCTGATGAGCCCTACCGGCGGTCGCGCGCCAATCTCGGCCTGATGATGCGCGAGGGCCTGCTCAAGGAGAATATTGACGGCGAGGCACTGATCTGGGCGCATAACCGCCTGCTCGGCCGCCGCGAGCAGCGGCGTATCCTGATGATGATCTCGGACGGCGCGCCGGTCGACGATTCGACGCTGTCGGTCAATCCGGGCAATTATCTGGAGCGGCATCTGCGTGCGGTCATCGACCAGATCGAGACACGCTCGCCTGTGGAGCTGCTGGCGATCGGTATCGGTCACGACGTGACGCGCTACTATCGCCGCGCCGTCACCATCGTCGATGCCGACGAACTGGCTGGTGCCATGACCGAGCAGCTCGCATCGCTGTTCGAGGATAAGACAAGCATGCCGCGTTCGCGCATGCGCCGCGCAAGCTGAGCCCGCTCAGGCTTTCTTTCGCATCGGCCTCCCGGCCGATGCCCTTTCCCTCCGGCGATGCCGGTTCCAAGGGCCGGCCGGTCGCAATGAGATGCATCAGCCTGATGGCCATGTTGGCGCTGCTCGTCGGCTGCAGCTCCAGCGGCAAAGGCGATGAGGGCGGTCCGGCCGATATTCGCGCCACTGTCATTTCCACCTTCAGGCCGGGCTCGCAGGAAACGCAGTTCGGGGCGCTGGAATTCATCGGCGGTCTTGAACTCAGTTCGGACAATGCGCTCCTCGGCGCCATCTCGGCCATCCGCTTTCGCCCTGATCAACGTCATTTCATCTCGATACTGGACACCGGCCACTGGTTGACCGGCGCCATCGAGCGTGACGACAAGGGCCGGCTGAAGGGTGTCACCGAGGCGCGCATCATGCCGATGATCGACCGCTATGGTGGCACCGATGCCGGCAAGGGGGCGATGGATGCCGAGGGGCTGGCCTTGCGCGGCGATCATGTTCTCGTGAGCTACGAGCAGCATCATCGTGTCGATACCTATCCCGACCCGGGTTTCGAGACCTCGCCGCCGGACGACACCATCCCCATCCTCATTCCCAGGCGGCAGCTGCGCGCCAATCGCAGCCTCGAAGCCTTAATGATCGCGCCGCGGTCGAGCCCGCTTGCGGGAGCAGCCGTCATCGTTGCGGAGGACAGCCTGGATGATCAGGGCAACATGCTTGCGGCCATCCTCGACGGACCGCTGCAAGGCCGCTTCACCGTGCGGCATTACGGCGACTTCGATGCCAGCGACGGCGTCTTTCTGCCTGACGGGGATTTGCTGCTGCTGGAGCGGCGCTTCGGACTGGCCCATGGTCTCGGCATGCGCATCCGTCGCATTGCCGGCGCAGATATCAAGCCGGATGCGGTCGTGGACGGCAAGGTGATTTTCGAGGCCAATTCCAGAGAACAGATCGACAATATGGAAGGGATCGACGTGTTCCGCGCGGCCGATGGCACCCTGCACCTTATTCTGGTCTCGGATGACAATCACTCGATCCTGCAGCGCAGCCTGATACTCGAGTTCCGCCTGCGCGAAGAAAGCCTCGTCAGCCAGAACTAGAAGCGGTTCGGTCGAGAATTATTGCCCGATCACGCAGTCGGCGCCTGCGAGACCGGCTTCAGCATGTTCATCAGCGCGCCATAGGGCAGCAGCATGACGAGGCCAACGGTTACCTTGACCGAGAAATCGCCGATCGCCCAGGAAATCCAGCGCGGGGCCGAGGTGGAGAAAGCGCCGAGGATCGGTGCCCATTCGATCGCGAAGGGATCGTTTGGTCCGAAGAAGACGAAGAAGGGCGCGAAGGCAAAGGAGAAGAATATCAGCGTGTCCAGCATCGAGCCGATCAGCGAGCCGAACAGCGGCGCACGCCACCAGGCCATGCGGCGCAGGCGATTGAAGACCGAGATGTCGAGGAGCTGGCCGGCGAGATAGGCCGAGCCGGAGGCGATCGCGATGCGGGGCTGTGCCGTGAAGAACGACAGGGCGACGCCGACGACGAAACCGGCGAACACCACCTTGCGCGCGGCCTTCGGGCCGAACTGACGGTTGGTCAGATCGGTGATGAGGAAGGCGACCGGATAGGTGAAGGCGCCCCAGGTGAGGATATCCGCAAGGTTGATGCCGGCAAGCTGAGCCTGCAGCGGATACTGCACAAGGATATTGGAGGCGACGACGACGAGCGTCATCAGCAGAACGTAGATAAGGGTATGGCGTGCCGTCAGCATTTTTTTATCCTGGGTGATGCCACCAGTTGGAGGAAACCGGACATGGAAAAAGGCTTGTCCGGAAACCGTGCAAGCCTCTTAGCCCGTATGATATCGCGGAGTGCTAGAGCTGCTTATGCGGCAGCAGCGACTGCAGCTTCAGCGGTCTTCTTGATGATCTGGCGACGCAGCAGGCGGGCACGTATGCTGAGTTCATTTTCGCTAGCCTTGATAAGGAAAGCGTCAAGGCCGCCACGGTGTTCGACCGAGCGCAGGCCTGCAGCGGAAACGCGCAGACGATAACGCTGGCCAAGAACGTCAGAGATCAACGTGACCTGGCAAAGGTTCGGCAGGAACCGACGCTTGGTCTTGTTATTGGCGTGGCTGACATTGTTGCCCACGAGGACGGCCTTGCCGGTCAATTCGCACATGCGGGACATAGTACACCTACTTTTGTTTTTCTTGGCCATCAGATAGACATCCCGGGCAAAGCCCGACGCGCAATCCAAGAGGCCATAATTGGAAAGTTGCGGTTCTATAGTCAGAGCAGCCGGCCGCGTCAAGCCAAACCTTGTGTTTTCCCGCAATTCCGTCAAAAAGCTGCTGTTCTCTTGCGGTCGCAGCAAGCAGGTAAAGTGCCTATATATCCTGCTTGATCCTCGTTGAAGGCCCTGATCATGGTTCAAATTCGGAAGTGCCTTATTATCTTGGCCGTCGTCGCGTCGATGCCATCCCTGGCGTCGGCCGATGTGCTACGGCATGAAACACGGTATCGCGTTTCACTCGCCGGCCTGCCGATCGCCAGGGCGGATTTCAAGACCGAAGTTACGGGTAACCAGTTCACCATCCGCGGCGATATCACGTCCGCGGGCCTTGCGGATCTCGTTACCTCGATCGATGCGAGGACTGATGTAGCCGGCGTCGTCAGCGATAATAAATTGCAGGCCACGCATTACTCGCTCTTCTATAAAAGCGGCAAAAAAGAACGCACCTATGATGTCGCCTACACCAACGGCAATGTGACCTCGAATACGATCGTGCCGGAGCCGAAGCGGTCAGATAGCTGGATCCCGCTGGGTGAGGCCGATCTGAAGTCGGTGCTCGATCCCATTTCCGGCATGATCTTTCCGATCACGCCCAGCCTCAATCTCTGCAACCAGACCCTGGCCGTCTTCGATGGCGAGATGCGCATGGATCTGAAATTGTCGCCGAAGGGATCGCACCCGTTCTCGACTGATGGATTCAAGGGCAAGACCATTGCCTGCGGTGTCCGCTTCACGCCGAAGAGCGGCTACAAGAGCACCCGCAAGGACTATCTCTATCTTGCCAAGAGCGACAATATGGAGATCTGGTTTGCCAAGGCGGATACCATGAATGTATATGCTCCCGTCTACGTGCGCATCCCGACGCAATACGGGACGGTGACGATAACCGCCGTGAAATACGGTAGCTGAGGTCGTCAAACGCTTCACAGAATCGCTTGACGACCTCAGCCGTTATTTCTACGCAATTCCGGACGGAAAACCGCTGCGCACTTTTCCTGGTATTGCTCTAGCGGGCATGGGGACGTCCGCGGCATCAGACTGGGGGCAGAGTTGAAATTTCGTGCGACACTGACGGGATTCTCGGCCATCGTAATGTGGTCGTTTCTGGCGCTGCTGACGGTGGCCTCCGGCAAGATGCAGCCGTTTCAGCTGCTTGCCATCTGCTTCGCCATCGGCAGTATTCCCGGCATCGTCGTCTTGGCGCTGAGGCCGGAGCGCCTGCAGCTGCTGCGTCAGCCGGCCAACGTCTGGATAACAGGCATCGTGGGGCTGTTCGGCTATCACTTCCTCTATTTCACTGCGCTGCGTCATGCGCCGGCGGTGGAAGCGGGCCTCATCGCCTATCTCTGGCCGCTGCTGATCGTCGTCGGTTCGGCGCTGCTGCCAGGTGAGCGGCTGCGCTGGTATCACATCCTCGGCGCGCTGATGGGGTTGGCGGGCACGGTTCTGATCGTTGGCCGCAACGGCTTTCATTTCGAAGGCGCCTATGCCGTCGGCTATGGCGCCGCCTCGCTGTGTGCCTTCACATGGTCCGGCTATTCGTTGATGACGCGCCGCTTCGAGGCAGTGTCGACCGATGTCGTCACCATATTCTGCCTCGTGACATCAATTCTCTCGTTCGTCTGCCACCTCGGCCTGGAAGAGACGATCTGGCCCGAGAGCCCGACGCAATGGATCGCCGTGCTCGGTCTTGGTCTCTTTCCAGTCGGAGCGGCATTCTATGCCTGGGATTTCGGCATCAAGAACGGCGATATCCAGATTCTCGGCGCGGCAAGCTATGCCGCGCCATTGCTGTCGACGCTGATCCTGACCTTGTTCGGCTTTGCGGAACCGAGCTGGGGCATAGCGTTCGCCTGCCTGCTCGTCACCGGTGGAGCTGTGCTGGCGGCACATCGCATGATCCTGCGCCTAGATAATGGGGGGTCGGCGCAGGCGGAAGCGGCGGAGTAGGCTTTCGGCACGTTATGCCGGAAGCCGTATCCTATTTCTTGAAGATCTTTTCCAGAAACGCGACGAGCGACGGACGCCAGACATCCATCTCATGCTGGAGATCCGGATACTCGTGGTATTCGTGAACGATCTTCTTTTCCTCGAGCGTCACCTTGAGGCCGGCGACGTCCTTGCCGACGACCTGATCCTTGCTTCCAACCGTTACTGTGAAATTGCGCAGCGCCTTGTTGATCTTGGCCGGTTCGTTCAGCGCGGCATCGACGGCCTTGTTCGGCACGGTTGTCGTGCTGACGCCGCTGAAGGTCGCGACCCAGCCGAAGGTGCCGAGATGCGACAGGCCGGAGACGAGCGCCTGGTATCCGCCCTGTGACAAGCCCGCTATCGCGCGTCCGTCGCCGGTGTCGCGCACCCGATAATGCTTCTTCATATAGGGAATGAGGTCTTCGACGAGCTCGCGATCGGCGGCAATGGCGTTGTTCGGAAAGAACGTCTTGCGGAGATCGGCACCGAGGGTATTCTCGGCGATCGCGTCCGGCACATCGGTTTCCGTATCCGGAATGACGACGATCATCGGCTCGATCTTTTTCTCTGCAAGAAGGTTATCGAGGATCTGCGGTGCGCGGCCTTGCGCCACCCAGGAGCCGACCGTGTCGCCGAAGCCGTGATAGAGATAGAGCACCGGCAGCGGCTTCGATGAATCGGTGTAGCCGGGCGGCGTATAGACATACATCTGCCGCTCGGATTTGAGCGCCTTGGAATGCAGGGTCACCAGCCGCAGGTCGCCATGCGGCACATTGCGGGTGTCGAGAATGCTGCCGGGCACCAGAATGAGGCTGGTATTGACCTGCCGCTGCGGCTTGGGCGCATTGGTGCCGGTGTCGATGCTGCGGAAGCCGTCGATGTTGAAATAGTATTCATAGAGATCGGGTTTCAGTACCTCGGTCTTCACGCTCCAGGTGCCATCGTCACCCCGTTGCATGGCCATTGGATCGTGCGATCCAAGGGCGACGGAAACCGCTTTTGCCGCAGGGGCAAAAAGGCGGAAGGTGATCGACCCATCCTTTTCGACCGAGGTGACGAAGTCTTTCAGCGGGCGATCGGCCGGCGGTGAGGCGGGCGCATCGAGGGCAAGGGCGGGAACGCTCATGACGCAACCTGCCACGATGAATAAAGGGAACAACAAACGCACGAAAAAGCCTCCTCAAGATGAAACAATATTCTCTCTCCCCGTGTAAAGCTGACGCAGCGTGACGCTTTTTCAAGACGGTCGGCATCGCACCGGCGCTTTGGGCCTGCGCGATGTCAACGAATGGTAAAGGGTTTCAGGTGGAGACTGGCTTCCAGTCCGGTGCGGCCATCTCGAAGCTGGAAAATTCGAAACCCGGTGCCACCGTGCAGCCGACCAGTGTGAATTCGCCGAGGCTTTCGGCAGATTGCCACCAGTTGGCGGGAATGATCGCCTGCGGACGCTCACCCTTTGCCAGATCGGTGCCGAGTACCAGTGTTTCGCTGGCCCTGCCATCGGCGGACCGATGCAGGGCGAGCGGCGCGCCGGCATAATAGTGCCAGACTTCGGCGGCATCGCGGACCCGGTGCCAATGCGAGCGGTCGCCCGCCTCCAGCAGATAGTAGATCGCGGTCGAGTGGCCGCGCGCGCCGCCTTGTTCGTCACGGAAGGTCTGCACGTACCAGCCGCCCTCCGGATGCCGCTGCATGGAAAGCGTTTCGATGATCTCTTTCACCCGCATCAGAAATTGTCCTTGCGCTTGCGGATCTCTGTGAAAACCTCTTCGTTGCTGCGGCTTTCCATCAGCAGGTGACGGCGGATCGAGGGATCGGCGGCGCGCAGGAAGGGATTGGTTTCCTTCTCCAGTGCCAGCGTCGTCGGAATGGTGAACTTGCCTTCTGCCCTCATTGCCTCGATATCGGCGGCGCGCGCCTTCAGTCGCTCGTTGTCGGGATCGATGGTCAGCGCGAAGCGGGCGTTGGAAAGCGTATATTCGTGGCCGAAATAGATTGCGGTCTCATCCGGCAATACGGCAAGCTTCTGCAGCGAGGCCCACATCTCGGCTGGTGTGCGCTCGAACAGCCGGCCGCAGCCCAGCGCAAACAGCGTGTCGGCGGCAAACAGCAGCTTATCGTCCGCGAAGTGATAGCAGATATGGCCGGCCGTGTGGCCGGGCGTCTCGATGACGTTGACCGTGTGACCGGCGAACTCGAACGTATCGCCATCACTGACGGCCCGGTCGAGGCCCGGAATGGCGACGGCTTCGTTGATCGGGCCGATGATCTCGCAGCCGAATTGCTCCTTCAGCGCCAGATTGCCCTCGACATGATCGGTGTGATGATGGGTTGTCAGGATGTGGCTGATCGTCCAGCCGCGACGATTTGCCGCCTTCAGAATGGGATCGGCTTCCGGGGCGTCGATCGATGCCGTCAATCCGGTTTCAGGGTCATGGACCAACACGCCAAAATTGTCGGACCGGCAGATAAATACCTCTAATTCCAATGGTTTCATGATCGAAATCGTCCTCGTCTTTTCGGTTGAGACAGAATGTAAGCCGTTCGGCCTTGAAGTCCAACGCTCGGCTGATAACATTTGTTTCGATGCACGCCGATATTGTCGATCTCCGCCAGTTCTATCATTCCGAGCTCGGACGCTTGGCGGAGCAGTCGATTGCCATGGCGCTTTCCTCCATCTGGGCGCGCATGCCGGAAGAGCGCCTTGTCGGCCTCGGCTATGCCGTTCCCTATCTCGATCGCTTCCGCGCCGATACCGAACGTACCTTCGCCTTCATGCCGGCCGGGCAGGGCGCGGTGAACTGGCCGATGGACTCGGCATCATCGACGGCATTGATCTTCGACGAAGAGCTGCCGCTGCCTGACAGTTCGATCGACCGCGTGCTGATGGTGCATTCGCTTGAATTCGCCGAGAGCCCGCGCGAGACGCTGAAGGAACTGTGGCGCGTCCTGGCGCCCGGTGGACGGCTTGTGATCGCCGTGCCGAACCGCCGGGGCGTCTGGGCGCGCATGGAGCACACGCCGTTCGGCTCCGGCAGGCCCTATTCGCGCGGCCAGCTGACGTCTTTGCTGCGGGAAACCAACTTCACGCCGGGCGCGACGGCCGAAGCGCTGTTCTTCCCGCCCTCCAAGCTGCGAACGGTGCTGCGGCTGCGCCGCGCCTTCGAAAGGGTAGGGCGCACGCTGTGGCCCGCTTTCTCCGGCGTCATCATCGTCGAGGCGCAGAAGCGGCTTTATCAGGGCTTGCCTGTCGCCGTTCGTGCCTCGCGCCGTGTCTTCGTGCCTGTTCTTGCGCCGCGCGGCATACCGACGACGCGCGGCGGCGCCTGATAGGATCGCCGGCGGCGCAAACACTCGACAAATTTGTCAATCCGCATTAATGCGACGGGGTGTCTAAAGCCGGAAGTTTCCGGCCCTTCCCAAGGTCGAACCCATGAGCATGGAAATGAGCAAGCCCGTCCCGCGTCCCGGCATTCTCGATATCGCCGCCTATGTGCCGGGCAAGGAGCATGCACCGGGCGTTGCGCGCGTGTTCAAGCTTTCCTCGAACGAGACGCCGCTCGGCGCCAGCCCGAAGGCCATCGAGGCCTTCCGCGGTGCGGCCGAGCATCTGGAGCGGTATCCGGACGGGCAGGCCAAGGAATTGCGTCAGGCGATCGCCGATGTGCATGGGCTGAACGTTGCGAACATTCTCTGCGGCAACGGTTCCGACGAACTGCTGAGCCTGCTCTGCCATACCTATCTCGGTACCGGTGACGAAGGCATCATCACCGAGCATGGTTTCCTGGTCTACAAGATCCAGATCATGGCTGCCGGCGCGACGCCGGTTACGGTCAGGGAAAAGGATTGCACCGTCGATGTCGATGCTATCCTTGCCGCCGTCACCGAGAAGACCAAGATGGTCTTCATCGCCAATCCGGGCAATCCGACCGGCACCTATGTTGCGGTCAGCGAAATCCGCCGCCTGCACGCGCGCCTGCCGAAGCATGTGATCCTCGTGCTCGATGCTGCCTACGCCGAATATGTCCGCCGCAACGATTACGAGGCCGGCCTTGAGCTCGTCTCGGCCAACCAGAATGTCGTGATGACCAGAACCTTCTCGAAGATCTATGGTCTGGCGGCGCTTCGGATCGGCTGGATGTATGCGCCGGTCGATATCGTCGATGCGGTCAACCGCATACGCGGCCCGTTCAACATGAACAGCGGTGCCATCGCTGCGGGTGCCGCGGCCATTCGCGACCAGGGCTTCACCGAGACGGTCGTCGCATACAACACGCTCTGGATCGAGAAGATGACGAGTGCGCTTGAAGCCATCGGTCTCAAGGTGACACCGTCGGTCGCCAACTTCGTTCTTGTCCATTTTCCCGACACCGACGGCAAGCGCGCCGCCGAGGCCGATGATTTCCTCACCAGCCGCGGCTATATCGTGCGGGCGGTGCGCGCCTATGGCTTCCCGAACTCGCTGCGCATGAGCATCGGCACGGAAGAGGCCAATCTCGGCGTCATCGATACGCTGACCGAATTCATGGGGCGCAAGGCATGAGCGGCGTTCTGTTCAATCGTATCGCGCTGATCGGCATCGGCCTGATCGGCTCATCCATCGCTTATGACATCAAGCGGCTGGGCCTTGCTAAGGAAATTGTCATCTCGACGCGCAGCGCCGAGACGCTGAAGCGCGCCGAGGAGCTGAAACTCGGCGACCGCTATACGCCGTCCTCAGCCGAAGCTGTCAAGGACGCCGATCTCGTCATTGTCTCCGTGCCTGTGGGAGCATCGGAGAGCGTCGCTAAAGAAATTTCGGCGCATCTGAAGCCGGGCGCTATCGTCACCGACGTCGGTTCGACCAAGGCTTCCGTCATCGCGCAGATGCAGCCGCATATGCCCGCCAACGTGCATTTCATCCCCGGCCATCCGTTGGCGGGGACAGAGAAGTCCGGACCGGATGCGGGCTTTGCTGGGCTGTTCGAAGGGCGCTGGTGCATCTTCACGCCGATCCCGGGCACTGACGAGGCGGCCATCCAGAAACTCCGACATTTCTGGGAGACGCTCGGTTCGCGCGTCGACGAAATGGATCCTGAGCATCACGACAAGGTGCTGGCGATCGTTTCGCACCTGCCGCACCTCATTGCCTATAATATCGTCGGCACCGCCGATGATCTGGAGACGGTGACCGAGTCCGAAGTCATCAAATATTCCGCTTCCGGCTTCCGCGATTTTACCCGCCTTGCCGCTTCCGATCCGACCATGTGGCGCGACGTCTGCCTCCACAATCGCGATGCGATTCTGGAGATGCTGTCGCGCTTCTCGGAAGATCTTGCATCCCTGCAGCGGGCGATCCGCTGGGGCGAAGGTGACAAGATCTTCGAACTTTTTACCCGCACCCGCGCCATCCGCCGCTCGATCGTCGAGGCGGGCCAGGACGTCGACGCACCGGATTTCGGCCGTCATGCTCTCGATGCGAAGAAGTAGCATTACCGGAAGAGAGCCGCCTTTTACGTCCGTTCAAGGCCTCGAAGCTTCGCTCCGAGGCCCCCTCATCCGGCCGCTCTCGGCGTCGTTTCACTCCGCCGTTCGCGTCCACCTTCTCCCCGCTGGGTCGAAGGTGTTGATTCTCAGATCGGCGGGATTTTCCCGAGCGGGATGAAGCCGCTGAGCGCGAGGCGGCCGCGATCGGCCGTCAGGTCGACGGAGACTTTGTCGGCACCGTTTGCAAGCGCCTTCAGCAGCTTGGTCGCGGTCTTGATGACATTCTTGGCGGCCGGCAGCGTCGCCGTCAGGCTATCGCCCCATGGCCCGATCTGATTGATCTCCAGCTTGAACTGGCCGGACAGAAGTCCCTGATCGTCGAAATTGAAAGGGCCTGACAGCGTCATGACGCGGCCGTCGCCGATATCGATGACGGCCTGATGCAGCACGCCTGCGGCACCGCGAAGGCCTTCCCGGTCGCTGCCGTCGAGCAGGCCGGCCTTGCCGGTCAGCGTCACATTGGCGCTTGTCGAGGCGGTCGGCAGTGTCTGCGGGAAATCCTTGATGACGGCATTGGCATTCTCGATGCCGATCGCGAAATCCAGGTCGCTGCCGTTCTGGCTGGCGTGCATCTCTGTGCGGGCGGCGGTCACATCGGCGCTCTGGCCGGTGAGGGAGGAGACGATGGCTGCCTTCAGCCCCTCGATAACAGTCTGGCTCTGCGCGACGCCGCGACCCTTGGCAACGAGGTTCGATTGCAGGTCGGTCCATTCGGCCGATACCGTCAGGCCTTCGGCGGTGCGCAACTCGGCCGGTGATTTCAGGTTCCAGCTGACATGGTTCGGCTGATAGACCGGCGCCGAGGCATTGAGGGTTTGGAAATTGGCCGAGACACCTCGGGTCTGATTGTCGATGGTCACAGTGTCGCAGGTCAATCCCATGGAGAAGGGGAAGCCGCTGAAGTCCATGTTCGTGCATTTGCCGGCAATGCCGGCACTGTTCTGCTGGCCGAGCGCCTTCAGCACATTGGTTTTGACAATATTGGTCGCGTAATACCACCCGCCGGTATAGAGCCCGGCGAAGACCACCAACAGTCCTATCAGGATGAGCGATAGACGTTTGCCTCGACCGGTCGCTACGCTCTGGCTTGACGCTGCCATGTTGTTCTCCAATGGTTGGACTGAAGTTTCACACTGATTTGGCGTTGGATATGGACGAATTTTGGGTGTTTGGCTACGGATCGCTCATGTGGAATCCGGGCTTCGACTATGAGGAAAAGGCGGAGGCCATTATTTTCGGCTACCGCCGCTCGCTTTGCGTTCATTCCTGGGTCCATCGCGGCACCGAGGCGAGCCCCGGCCTGGTTCTTGGTCTCGATCGTGGCGGCTCCTGCCGCGGCATGGCGTTTCGCGTCTCGACGACTGCGTGGGACGAGGTATTGGCCTATCTGCGCGAGCGTGAACTGGTCACCAATGTCTATTTGGAAAGGATAGTGCCGATCCGGCTCGCCGATGGCCGGCGCGTGACCTCGGTCGCCTATGTCGTCGACCGCGATCACAGGCAATATGCCGGCGCGCTGGATGCCGTCGAGGCGGCTCATATCGTCGAATCCGCCAGCGGCCAATCCGGCCCGAACGATGCCTATGTCTTCAATACGCTGACGCATTTGCGCGAGATGGGCATCCGCGATCAATGGCTTGAGCATGTCGTCGGCGAAATCGAGCGAATGCGGGAAGCGTCCTGACAGGCTGCTCCTCCGCACGATGCGGCGGCCTTCGGTTCAAACCGCTGCGGCGGCAACCTTTGCCTTGTTGATTTCCGCCAGACGCTGCGCTGCGGTCGGTGGAACAGGGAGATGCGGATTGTTGGCGATGGTCTCGACCAGCAGTTCGTCGCTGGCCTTTTCCGTCTCCTCCATCAACCGCGCAAAGAAAGCGTCGGGATCCATGCCGGGCTGGATCGGCGGCAAGATGCGCACCTTCAGGTGGCCTGGATATTTGCGGAAGGTGCGGCGGGGCCAGAACAGGCCGGGATGCATGGCGACGGCGACGACTGGGATTTCGAGATCGCGATACATGCGGGCGATGCCGTATTTATAGACCGGTTCGGCGCCCGGCGGGCGGCGCGTGCCCTCGGGGTAGATGATGAGCTGTCGGCCGGTGGCGAGCTCTTCCCGCGTGCGTTTCAATACGTCGAACATCACCTTGCCACGCGCGCCGCGGTCCACGGGGATCATGCGCTGCTTCCCAGCATACCAGCCAAACAACGGAATCCACATCAGCTCGCGCTTCAGGATATAGACCGGATCGTCGAGATAGGGCAGCAGCGCGAAGGTGTCCCAGAAGGACTGATGCTTGGGCGCGAAGATGTAGCTTCCCTTGGGGATATTTTCGAGGCCTTCGATCTCGAAGGTCGTCCCTACGATCTTTTCCATCAGCCAGGTGCTGGATTTTGCCCATGCCTTGGGGATTGCATATGCGGCCTTGCGCGGCATCAGGAAATAAATCGGCGACAGCACGATCATGCGAATGATCAGATTGGCATAGAAGGCTGTGTTGAACAGGATCGAACGCAAGATAATCATCAAGGCTTTCCCAATGCACCGGCTTGCGCCGGCATCCTAAGGCTTGCCTACACGATTACGGCGTCAATAAAAAGTCGGTGCGTGCGCGCTCGCGCATCTCAGTCCGGATCGTCGCTCTGTTCCTGCGAGCGCAGGCCGACCGGGCGCCCCAGGCCAGTCAGATTGCGGGCGCCGGTCAGGAGAACCTTGGCATATTCGGAGATCATCGTGCGCAGCGCATTCGGGTCGGTGAACCAGTTCTTGGTCTTCAAATCGGAATTGACAACCGGATAGGGAATGAAATCCGTCGCGGGATCGACATATTTCAGCTCCGCGAGGCTGCGGGGCATGTGGTAGTTGTTCGTCACCACCAGGACGCTCTTGTAGCCCTTGGCGTGGATCCACTTTGCCGCTTCGCGTGCATTGCCGATCGTATCGATGGCGTCATAGCCGATGTCGACGCAGCAATTGAAGAGACCGACCGAGCTCTGCGTCAGCCTGCGGATCTGCGACGGCGTCGTGGTCGGATGCGCGCCCGATATCAGCAGCCGGTGGCCTGCGCCGGAGCGCAGCAATTCGACGGCCTGGTCGATCCGCTGATAGCCGCCCGTCAATACGACGATGGCGTCCGCCTTGGGCTCGAGCGGCGGCTTCAGCGTGGTGATCGAATCGGCAAAATGCAGGAAGCCGCCGAAAATGATGGCGGCGAGGAAAATGAAGGCGAAGCCGCCCCAACGCAGGAGACGCCGGAACAAGCTGCGACGCACAGGTCTATCGCTGCGGGATTCCTCCCGCATCGACTGCGAACTCACGGCCTTGCGAGTCGACAGATCCATGCTCATGATTCGGTATTATACGACAATTGCGGCAAGGAACGGGCTGACGGACAGCAAAAAATACTCACCGCGGCGTCAATTCTGCACACCGTCGGCCCTGCCTGGATCGGAACGGATCAGATCGATCTCGTAGATCGTGCGCATGACGGTGAAGCGTGCCGTGAGAGTCGTGAGCAGGGCGATGACGATCATGGTCGCGAGAATGCCGACATAGCCGAGTGCACCTACGGAAAAAGTGCCGAAAAGGGCGGTTGCCTGGTCGGTCTGCGGCGTGGCGATCGTGCGGCTCTGCAGGATGCCGGCGCTGGCGAAGAACAGGGCGGCAAGGCCGCTGCCGGCAGCAGATCCCTTCAGGCTGATCTTCAGGAAGTGCTTCTGAAATTCGGTTGCGACGAAGGTGCTTTCGGCACCGACGAAGTGCAGCACTTCGACGATGTGGCGATTGCCCGAGAGCGCACCGCGGGTGGCGAAGACCACGGTCAGCACCATGGCCGTGAAGACCAGCAGCAGGACGCCGGTGCCGATGAGAACGGTGGTGTGGGCCATCGACACCAGCCGGTCGACCCAGGTGCGGTGGTCGTCGAGCGTCGCTTGCGGGATCTGCGCCTTGAGCAGGGCGCGCATCGCCTCGAAATCCGGCGCATGCGTCTCGTCTATGGTGATGATGACAAGGCGGGGGACGGGCAATTCCTTGATGTCCAGGCCGGCGCCGAGCCATGGCTCGAGAAGACGTGCCGTCGCCGCCTCGTCGACGATCTGGCCGGACTTGGTGCCGACGAAGCTGAGCGCGATATCCCGGGCGCTGACCAGCGCCTTGTCCATGTCGAGATTGTCGTCCGGCTTGATCTGGATGGTGATCTCGCGGGAAATCTGGCTCTCCCAGCTTGACGCCGTCGCGCGCACCATGCTAACGGCGCCGAGCGTGAGGCAGGCGAGAAAGGCCATGATGGCGATGACGACGATCAGCGCGTTGCCCTGAATATTGGAGGACGGCACGATCGGCCCGGTGGGGCGCACGCGCATTTCCGGCCGCTTCCGCTCCGGCGGAGGAGCTGCGGGTGTTTGCCGCGACTGCGCAGCTTTGGCATTCGGGGCTTTCCTGCGGGGGGCGGGCTTAGTCATAGATATCGAGATGCCCTCCCGACAGGATCATGCGCCTAGCCTCGATCTGGTCCATCAGGCCGAGGTCGTGCGTGGCGATGACGACCGCAGTGCCCAGGCGATTGAGCTCCAGGAACAGGTTGAGCAACCGCCGTGCCATCGGCGGATCGACATTGCCTGTGGGTTCGTCGGCGAGCAGGATTTCCGGGCGGTCGATGAGGGCGCGCGCAATGGCGGCGCGCTGCTTTTCGCCGCCCGACAGAATCGGCGGCAGCACGTTGATGCGCTCGCCGAGGCCGACCCATTTCAGCAGTTCCAGCACATCGGTGCGATAGGAGCTTTCATCCTTGCCGCGCACGCGCAGCGGAAGGGCGACGTTCTCATAGGTCGTCAGATGGTCGAGCAGTCGGAAATCCTGAAAGACAATGCCGACGCGCCGGCGCAGGAGCGGCAGCTCGTTGCGCGGGATCGAGGAAATCTCCCGGTCGAACATGCGGATCAGCCCACGGGTCGGCTGCAGCGACATGAAGAGCAGCCGCAGCAGAGTCGTCTTGCCGGCGCCGGAGGGTCCGGTCAGGAACTGGAACGATTTTCTCGGTATGTCGAAGCTCAGGTCGCGGAGGATTTCCGGACCCATGCCGTAGCGCAAACCGACGTTCTCAAAGTGAATCAACGGGCAGTCCAGTCTTCCGCAGGGTTCAGTCAGGCGACTTGTTAACCAACGGCGTTAACAGCCGGTAAATTTTTCTGGAAAGGCGCCCAATTCATGGCGATCTTTGCGAAGCATTAACCATTAAAATTTACGACTGGGCAGGATTCGTTTCAATGCCCAGATTAGCAATGGGCGTCGAAACCATGTGGATCACCGCAAAGGGAGGTCATCATGGGCGCTTTTCGCCACCGTCAGCAGCAGGCGGGGTTGGTTTATGACCTCATTCCGCCCGAACGCGGGTCTGGTTCGGGTCAGTCGCACCGTTTCGTGCCGAAGCAGGATATCATCGATGCCGAATTCGTGACCGTCGTTGGCGGGCGCGGCAGGAGTGCTTCGGGCGTTAACATGCGCCACGACGGTCCCTCCGGATCGAAAACGCCGCCACGGCCGACGCGCGGGAATGTCCTCTTGCCCATCCTATCCGCTTTGCGTTTTGCCGAAGGTGTTTTGCAGCAGGCATCGCGGCGCAGCTTCGTGGCGCTGATCGTCGCCCTTGCAGTGCTCGTCTTCGGGCTTGCCGGCGGATTTTCCGGATTGTCCAGCGCGCCGACCGAGGCGGCGGTCGAGCCGCTGCAATTCTCGCATGTAACGCTGACACCGCGCGACGAGAACGGCATGCGGGTCCTGACGCTGAATGGCATCATCGAGAATGCGAGCGGCGCCACCCTGTCGATACCGTCGATGCGCGCCGATCTCTTTGCCGGCGACCAGCTGGTGCGGAGCGTTGTCGTCAATGCGCCGATGAACCGCCTCGCGCCGCATGAAAGCCGCGGATTTTCCACACGATTGCAGCATCCTGGTGGAAAAACGCCGGATGTTCGTCTTTCCTTCATACCCTAGAGCGTGATGCCGAAAAGTGTAAGGGGATTTCGGGCGACATCACGCTCTACCTGTTTGATTCTAGAGCGGATTCAGATTTTAGGTCGATTCGACCTAAAATCATCCGGCTCTAGGGGGTGTGTCGGGCTTGCCGATTGTGCTACGGGCTTGTGCTTGATCGGCGGCCGAGCGCCGCAGCAGCCATGGAGCATGCCAATCAATGCCTGTCGTACGCGGGAAGAACATCGAGCCGCTTTTCACTGCCGAGCAGATTGCCGAGCGCAATCATGCCATGGCGAAGGAAATCGCTAGCGGACCGACGAAGGATCTCCTCGTCATCGCCATCCTCAAGGGTTCGTTCATCTTTGCCGCCGACCTGTTGCGCGCGCTGCATGAGACGGGGCTGGCGCCGGAGGTCGAGTTCATCACCCTTTCGAGCTACGGCGCGGGCACGGTCTCCCAGGGCGTGCGCATCGTCAAGGACATCGACAGCGATGTGAGGGATCGCGACGTGCTGCTGATCGACGATATTCTGGAATCGGGCCGCACCCTGCGTTTTGCCAAGGAACTGCTCTATGAGCGCGGCGCCCGCAATGTGACGCTGGCCGTCCTGCTGGACAAGAGCGTCAAGCGCCAGGAAGAGCTGGAGGCCGATTATGTCGGCTTCGAATGCCCCGACTATTTCGTTGTGGGCTACGGTATGGACGTTGCCTATGCCTTCCGCGAACTGCCCTTCGTCGGCGTGGTCCTGGGCGATGCCACCCCGTAATCTGCGTTAATGGGGACAGTCGGCCCGGCTGTCCCATTCTGCTCCGGCGATGACGACTCATTAACCACGGAGCCTAATCGTCCCCCCGTCGTTTACCTATCGCAAACGGAATTCTGGTGATTTCTGTCGCGGAACATGATGGACCACGGAGCATAGACCATGGCAAAAATTCTGATTACGGAAGACGAGGACTCTCTTCGCACCTTTGTCGCCCGCGCGTTGCGCTTGGACGGCCACGAGACCGAAGAGGCGGCCGACGGCGCCGAAGGTCTGGAAAAGCTCAAGCAGGGCGGTTTCGACCTGCTTCTCTCGGATATCCGCATGCCGGTCATGGACGGCATCGAGCTCGCGCATCAAGCGCATTCGACCTGGCCTGGAATGAAGATCCTGCTGATGACCGGTTATGCCGAGCAACGCGAGCGCGCCGACGACCTTATGGAAAAGATCGTCGATGTCGTGGCCAAGCCTTTTGCGCTGCCGGATATCCGCAAGGCCGTCGCCCGCGCATTGGCGGCCTGAACCGTACCGCTTGTTCTACTGCGCGAGATCCAGCAAACGCTCCAGATAGCGCCGTTCCTCGGACAATGAGGGATTGTTGCTCAGCCGCTCGCGAATGGCATCGAGAATTTCGCGGGCACGCTGGGCATCGATGATGTTCGGCACCATGTTCTCATTGGCGCTGTCGACGGGACCGTTGGTTTCGCGGCTCCGGCCAAGCGGATCTCGGCCGTTCTGATTACCCTGGCCCGGTTGTCCCTGCAATTGGCCTTGACCCTGTCCCTGTTGCTGCATCTGCGCCATGAGCTGGTTCATCATGTCGCGGGTGCCCTTGCGCAGGGCGTCCAGCGCGCGGCCCTGGCCCTGTACGGCGCCTTCGCCATTGCCTTCGGCAAGCTGGCCGGATGCGCCCTTCATCTCCTGCTGGGCCTTGCCGTAATTCTGGTTCGGCTTCATGCCGAGCGAGCCCAGGTCCTTCTGGAGTTCGCCGAGTTGCTTGGCAAGGTCGTCCTGCTGCTGGCGCAGCTGCTTCAAGGCGTCGCGCAGCTGGTCGGCCGTCATGCCGTCGGTGGGATCGTTACCCTTTTGGCCCGGCTGGTTCTGGCCCTGCTGATTCTGGCTTTGCGGGTTCTGGCCTTGCGGATTCTGACCTTGCTGTTGATCCTGTTGGCCCTGATTTCGCTGGCCCATGTCCGGACGCATCTGATCATCGAGGTTGGGCAGCGGCTGGTCCATCAGGCCGTCGCCATCTTCGTTGGAGTCGCCGCGTTGCATGCGGTCGCGCATCGCCTGATCGAACTTGAAGGTCTGGTCCATCAGCTTCTGCTGATCGCGCAGGATGCGGCCGAGCTTGTCCATCTGCTCGCGCATCTTGTCATTCGCCTGGTTCTGTTGCTGCTGCCCAGGTTGCGGCTTGCCGGCCTGGAGGCTGTTCATCAGCTGCTGCAGCTCGGATAGCATCTGCTGCGCTGCCTGGCGATTGCCGGAGCGAGCGAGGTTTTCGATCTGGTCCATCATGCGCTGCAGGTCCTGCTGGCGCAGGATATTGGCCGACCGCTGGTTGGGCTGGGCCGGCATGTTGCGCATGCGTTCGGCCAGTTCTTTCATATAAGCGTCCATCGCCTTGCGCAGCTCGGCCGTCAGCTTCTTGATCTCTTCATCGGAGGCATTGCGCTGCAAGGCGTCGGAGAGCTTCTGCTGCGCATCTCGCAGCGCTTTTTCCGCATCGGTCAGCTGCGCGTCTTCCATGCCGAGCGCGATCTGCCAGAGATAGTCGGCCGTATCCTTCAGCGCCGCATCGCCGCTGGCAAGCTTCATGCGTGTCAGGGCCGATCTGATCGCGAGATAGTTGCCGAGATCGGAAATGGTTTCTTCCGGCCGGATGGTCAGTGATTTGTTGAGCTCGATCGCCTCCGGCATCTTGCGGGTATCGAGCGCGAAGACCTGGCGCTCCTCGGCGACGGCGGCAGCTAGCGGCTGGCTGAAATTGCGCGGCGGCAGCACCATCTCGTAGGGCGCGCTGCGCCCGGTCTGCCCGGCGCCGTCCTTGGCGACCAGGGCGATGCGAACACGCTTGCCGGCAAGGGGATCCTGCGTCAGATCGTGGCTCGCCAGACCCTTGCCGTCGCGGCGGTCTCGGCGCGGAATATCCAGCTTGAATTCCGGCAGGCCATAGAGCGGTGTCGCCGCGGGATCGGAATCGACGGGCACGATCTCCGCATGAGCTTCCTCGACGCCGTAATCGTCCTTGACCCTGAAGCCGAGTTCCAATGCGCCGTTGGCGGTCGCGTGAGGAATGCCGTCAAAGGTGATTTCCGGCGGCTTGTCGGAGATCACCTTGAATGACCAGGACTTGCCGTTGACCGTCAGCTCGCCACCCTTTTCGAGCTTGAGAACATGGGTGCGCGCAATCATTGCATCGGTGCTGGACGCGTTGGCGGTGCTATTGGCCGCCGGCTGCGCGACGGGAGGGGCCGCCGGTCCGCTACCGGCAGGTGCCTGATTGTCGGCATCGGCGACCTGTTCCGGAACCTCGGTGCCCTTGTCGGCGCCGGTCGCTTGGAACATCACCTTTTCATCCGCGGAGGCGCCCGTAACCCGCACCGTGAGTTCGGAGAATTGCGGCACGTTGAGATTGTCGCTTGCATTGGCGACATTGCCAGTCAGATATACCGGCGCCTGGCCGGTGTAATAGGGCGGGGTGACCCAGGCATCGACGCGGACATCCGGATTGCTCGACGTGGAGGCCGGTGCCGTGAAGGCATCGCTCAGCGAGCCGCCGCCATTGGACACGGAAAAGCTGAAGGCGGTCACCAGCAGCAAGGCCGGAATGGCACGCAATGCGAAGCGGTCGTAACGCGCGATATCCGGCCTCGGCAGGCCCGCATCCAATGCGGCGATACGCTCCGCCATCCGGGTCTGATGCTCGCGCCAAAGTGCACGGGCAAAGGGCGTGTCGAAAGCCGGCTCGTCCTCCTGCACGGCGACCGGCTGGTGCGCCAGGCCATTGCGTTCCTCCAGCAGGCGGTCGGCCTCTCTGACACTCGGCCAGCGCAGGCGGCGCAGCGGATAGAGGGAGACGGCGAAACCGACGGCGAAGACGGCGAGCAGCAGGAAGCGCAGGACATCGGGCGCGATGCGGAAGATGCCGAACCAGGCGGCTGAAAGGAAGAGAGCAAGAATGGACGCCGACAGCAGCAGCCGCGGCAGAAGCTGCTCGGAGACCAGCACGAGCCGAGCAAAGAGGCGCTTGACCGCAACCATGCGCGCCAGCGCCGGGCGGGTGGCAAAAGCGCCCTTCTTAGGGTTGCTGGGGCTGGTCATCGGTCCGGTTTTCTCCCGATCTGACGTTGATGGCTAGTTGCCCGTTGGAAATGGCCGGGCATCCCACACGCCCGCGCTTGCGGCGCCCGGCGAGACGCCATTTGAACAAAGATAACATTCTTTGTGGCAAAGACGAGGGCAAGCGGCGCCAAAGGCTGTTTTTTCATCGGATTTCGCTGAAACGTGATCGATCGGGCAGGGGCGGATAGGTTTGCCCTGGCTGCCCGAAATCCACGAGCAAAGCCGATTATCCCTCGAGCCAGGTCGGGATGGAATCCAGCTCGATCAGCTCCTCATAGGTGCCACGCGGGCGGATGACGTGGAACTCGCCGCCCTTGACCAGCACTTCGGGAACCAGAAGCCGGCTGTTGTAGGTGCCGGCCTGCACGGCGCCATAGGCGCCGCCGGAGCTGACGGCGAGGAGATCGCCGGGCTTCGGCATCGCCATTTCGCGGTCGAGCGCCAGATAGTCGCCCGTCTCGCAGACCGGACCGACGACATCGGCCTTGATGCGCGGCGCATTGGCGGCGGTGATCGCGACCGGCCGGATCTCGTGATAGGCCTCGTAGAGCGTCGGGCGGATCAGATCGTTCATGGCGGCGTCGACGATGACGAAGCTCTTGTTGCCGCCATCCTTCACATAGATGACTTCCGTCACCAGAATGCCGGCATTGCCGACGATCAGGCGGCCAGGCTCGGTGACGATCTTGCAGTTGAGGCCGCGCAGCTGGTTCTTGACGATCTGCGCATAGGCATCGGGCAAAGGCGGCGGATCGTTGTCGTCGCGATAGGGAATGCCGAGGCCGCCGCCGATATCGACATGATGGATATCGTGGCCGTCGCCGCGCAGCGTTTCCACGAGATCACGCAGCAGCTTGAAGGCATCGTCGAAAGGCTGCAGCTCGGTGATCTGGCTGCCGATATGCATGTCGATGCCGGTGGCATTGATGCCAGGCAGGTTGGCGGCGCGAGCATAGACGGCGCGGGCGCGCTCCCAGGAGATGCCGAACTTGTTTTCCTTTTTGCCGGTCGAGATCTTCGCATGCGTGCGGGCATCGACATCCGGGTTGATACGGAAGGAAACGGGCGCGATCTTGCCGGCGCGGACGGCGCGCTGGTTCAAAACTTCCAGCTCGGGCTCGGATTCGACGT
Source organism: Martinezella lusitana (assembly GCF_016901135.1). Taxonomy (GTDB): domain Bacteria; phylum Pseudomonadota; class Alphaproteobacteria; order Rhizobiales; family Rhizobiaceae; genus Rhizobium; species Rhizobium lusitanum_D. The sequence goes on from NZ_JAFEVL010000001.1 coordinate 118,132, forward strand.
TGAAGCAGTAGATGCCGGCTTCCAGTGCCATATCCATTTCCTGCGCCGTCTTGCCGACGCCGGAGAACATGATGCGGCTTGCCGGGATGCCGGCAGCCAGCGCGCGGCGCAGCTCGCCGACGGAGACCACATCAACGCCGGCGCCGAGGCGGCCGAGTGTCTTCAGCACCGCCTGGTTGGAATTGGCCTTCATGGCATAGCACACCATGGCATCGACATCGCTGAAGGCTTCGGAGAAGACGCGATAGTGGCGCTCGAGCGTCGCCATCGAATAGACGTAGAAGGGTGTGCCGACCGCCTTGGCGATCTCGGGAACCGGAACATCCTCAGCATAGAGGATGCCGTCGCGATACTGAAAATGGTTCACGGCCGATGCCTAATCAGAGAAGCGGATCGAGGAAGAACTTCTTGTCCGGGGTGGGCTCCTTGGTCGGCTTGGAGACGTCGCCACCCTTGGTCGCGTGAGCACTCGGCGGGTCGAGATCGCCTTTGCGGCCACATCCGACAACGGCAAGGCCGACGACCGAGAGCACGACGGTCAGGCGGATGATATGCGGCATGTTGATCTGCATCGAAATCCTCTTGAGCGGCAAACGCGGAAGTCACTCTTCTTAGCGAAGTTTCCCCGCCTTGTGCACCCTGATTGTTTGATTGCGTTTTCGTCGGTCTTCTCAGTTGCGGGCACGCCAGAAGGCGATCTGCTTGCGCACTTCCGACGGCGCCGTGCCACCGAAGCTCTTGCGGCTGGCAACCGAGGCCTCGACCGTCAGGACGTCGAAGATCTTGTCGGTGATATCAGGATGGATCCCTTGCAGATCCTCCAGTGACAGCTCGGCGAGCTCGCAGGATTTGCTTTCGGCAAGCGCCACGGCGCGCCCCGTCACATGATGAGCATCGCGGAAAGGCAAGCCGGCTTCGCGCACCAGCCAATCGGCTAGGTCGGTCGCGGTCGAATAGCCGGAGCCGGCGGCGGCCTTCATGCGGGCAACGTTGATCGTCAGGTCGCGCACCATGCCGGTCATGGCGGCGATCGCCAGTTCCAGGCTTTCGGCGGCGTCGAAGACCTGTTCCTTGTCTTCCTGCATGTCCTTGGAATAGGCGAGCGGCAGACCCTTCATGATGGTCAGGAGTGCCACCAGCGAGCCGTTGATGCGGCCGGTCTTGGCGCGCACCAGCTCTGCCGCATCCGGGTTCTTCTTCTGCGGCATGATGGAGGAGCCGGTGGAGAAGGCGTCGGAAAGGCGCACGAAGCCGAATTGCGGCGTCGACCAGATGACGATCTCTTCGGCAAGCCGCGACAGATGCATGCCGGCTATCGCGGCGATCGACAGGAATTCGATGGCGAAATCGCGATCGGAGACGGTATCGATCGAATTGCGGGTCGGTTCGCGGAAGCCGAGCGCCTTGGCGGTCATGTGGCGATCGATCGGGAAGCCGGTGCCGGCAAGGGCTGCGGCGCCGATCGGCGATTCGTCCATGTGTTCGATAGCGTGGCGCACGCGCGAACGATCGCGGCCGAACATCTCGACATAGGCCATGCAGTGATGGCCGAAGGTGACGGGCTGCGCCGTCTGCAGATGCGTGAAGCCGGGCATGACGGTTTCGGCATGCTCTTCGGCGCGGTCGAGGAAGGCTGATATCAAGCCAGTCAGCGCCTGCTCGCACTTCTGCAGCTCTTCCTTCACCCAAAGGCGGAAATCGAGCGCCACCTGGTCGTTGCGCGAACGGGCCGTGTGCAGCCGGCCGGCAGCCGGGCCGATCAGTGTGGCAAGCCGCGCCTCGATGTTCATATGGATGTCTTCGAGGCGGCGGGAGAATTCGAAATTGCCGCTTTCGATCTCTGACAGGATCGTGTTCAACCCGTGAACGATCTTGTCTTTATCCTCGGTTGAAATGATGCCTTGATGGGCGAGCATGCCGGCATGCGCGATTGAGCCGCGGATATCCTGTGCAAACAGCTTCTTGTCGAAACCGATCGATGCATTTATCTCCTCCATGATCGCCGTGGGGCCGGAGGCGAAACGCCCGCCCCACATCTGGTTGGAGGATTTGGTGTCCGTGCCGTCAGTCATGAGATGCCCACCTGGAGAATGAAATGACAGCAAAGAAGCCGTTCGGTCTGCCGTCCATGAAACTCGTTATGCTTGCCGCCGTCGCTGGGGTTATCGCCGGTGCGGCAGCGGTATACGTGAAGGAGGCGGGGTATGGCAATGGCATTGGTGAAACGGCGGCAGCCGATCAATGCGGGGCTGCCAAGGATCGCGCCGCTACCCTGACGCCCTTCACCAGGGGGCAAGTTGCCGCCATGAGCGTGCCGCCGGCGCCGATCTCGCTGCGGGATGTATCCTTCAAGGGTTCCGACGGGCAGCCGCTGTCAATCGGCAACTTTGCCGGCAAGACCGTGCTTTTGAACGTGTGGGCGACGTGGTGCGTGCCGTGCCGCGAGGAAATGCCGGCGCTGAATGCGCTCGAGAAGAACGTCGGCAACGACAAGTTCGAGGTGGTCGCCGTCAACATCGACACGGGTGACGAGGAAAAGCCTAGGGCGTTCCGCACGGAATATGCCATCGACAAGCTCGGCTACTATCGCGACAACACGATGGGCGTGTTCAATGTGCTGAAGAAGCAGGGATTGGCCTTCGGCCTGCCGGTGACATTGCTGATCGACGACAAGGGCTGCCTGCTCTCCGCGATGAACGGGCCGGCGGTCTGGGATAGCGACGATGCCAAGAAGTTGGTGAAGGCGGCGGCGGGGATTTGATTTTTCTCCTTCTCCCCTCGGGGAGAAGGTGCCCGTAAGGGTGGATGAGGCCGCAGTGCGTCATACTCATAGGCATTGATTAGGAAAAGAAGCGCCGTCCTCCCGGTAACGCCCTCTCACCCCGCGCTATCGCGCGACTGTCCTGGGTTGAGCCGCTGGTCTCAACCCGTCCTTCGGACCCCCGCTGGGGCGAGGGTGTTTTTTACCGCGTCGGAACCGGCACTTCGCCGCGATAGTCGTAGAAGCCGCGACCGGATTTGCGGCCGAGCCAGCCGGCTTCGACATATTTCACCAGCAGCGGGCAAGGGCGGTATTTCGAATCGGCGAGCCCGTCATGCAGCACCTGCATGATCGACAGGCAAGTGTCGAGACCGATGAAGTCGGCGAGCTGTAGCGGTCCCATCGGGTGATTGGCGCCGAGCCGCATGGCGGTGTCGATGGCATCGACGGTGCCAACGCCTTCATAGAGCGTGTAGATCGCCTCGTTGATCATCGGCAGCAGGATGCGGTTGACGATGAAGGCGGGGAAGTCCTCGGCGACGGTGATCGTCTTTTCCAGCGAGGTGACATATTCCCTTGCGGCGGAGAAAGTCGATTCGTCGGTGGCGATACCGCGCACCAATTCCACCAGCTTCATCACCGGAACCGGGTTCATGAAGTGAATGCCCATGAAGCGTTCGGGCCGGTCGGTGGCGGAGGCGAGGCGAGTGATCGACAGCGACGAGGTGTTGGTGGCGAGGAGTGCCTCGGGCTTCAGGATTGGGCATATCTGCGCGTAGATCTTGCGCTTGACGCTTTCGTCCTCGGTCGCAGCCTCTATGGCGAGATCGACCTGGGCGAGATCGTTGAGGTCGTTCGATCCGGTGATGCGGGCGAGTGCGGCCTTGCGGTCCTCATCGCTGGTCTTGCCGGAGGTAACCTGTCGGGCAAGGTTGCCGTTGATGGTGGCAAGTCCGCTTTCGATGCGATCCTGCGACAGATCGTAGATATGAACCTTGTAGCCGGCCATGGCGGATACGTGGGCGATGCCGCAACCCATCTGGCCGGCGCCGATAATACCGATCGTCTTCAGCGAACTCATTGCCAACTCCCCGGCGGCGCGCTCTTGGCGGTGCGCTATGTTTTACATCACAAATTTGCCGGGCCATTTCTAGCCCGGCAAGATTGATAGACCTATAAGAGACGATTTTCCAGTCTCTCGCAACTGCGAGAAGATCGATAGGCGCGATCAAAGCGCCTTTTCGAGTTCCGGCAGTGCTTCGAAGAGGTCGGCGACGAGGCCATAGTCGGCGATCTGGAAGATCGGGGCTTCCTCGTCCTTGTTGATGGCGACGATGACCTTCGAGTCCTTCATGCCGGCCAGATGCTGGATGGCGCCGGAAATGCCGCAGGCGATGTAGAGCTGCGGCGCGACCACCTTGCCGGTCTGGCCGACCTGCCAGTCGTTCGGCGCATAGCCGGCATCGACGGCAGCGCGCGATGCGCCGACGGCGGCACCGAGCTTGTCGGCAACCGGCAGGATGACCTCGCGGAACTTCTCGGCCGAGCCGAGCGCGCGGCCGCCCGAGATGATGATCTTGGCAGACGTCAGCTCCGGACGGTCGGAACTCGACAGCGCATCGCCGACGAAGCTGGAAAGACCGGGGTTTGCAGCTGCCGAAACGCTTTCGATCGCTGCATTGCCGCTTGTCTCCGCTGCGGCAAAGGAGGCCGTGCGCACGGTGATCACCTTCTTGGCGTCGGTCGACTGTACGGTCTGGATGGCATTGCCGGCATAGATCGGCCGCTTGAAAGTATCGGCCGAGACAACCTCGATGATTTCCGAGACCTGGGCGACGTCGAGTAGCGCGGCAACGCGCGGCAGGACGTTCTTGCCGACCGAGGTGGCCGCACCGATGATGGTGTCATAAGCGCCGGCAAGCGAAATGATCAGGGCAGCCAGCGGTTCGGCGAGATTGTTGGCGAGGCTCGCATCCTCGGCAACCAGCACCTTGGAGACGCCTGAAAGCTTGGCAGCCTGTTCGCCGGCAGCCTTGGCGCCCGAGCCTGCGACGAGCACGTGGACGTCGCCGCCGATCTTTGAGGCAGCCGTCAGCGTCTTGGCGGTCTGGTCGGAGAGGTGCGCATTGTCGTGATCAGCCAGAAGAAGAATGGCCATGATGAAGTCTCCTTTTCCTGGACCTTAGAGGACGCCAGCTTCGTTTTTCAGCTTGTCGACCAGCTCGGCAACCGACTTGACCTTGACGCCCGCCTTGCGGCCGGATGGCTCTTCCGTCTTCAAGACCTTCAGGCGCGGCTCGGTCGACACGCCGAAGTCGGCAGGTGTCTTCTTGTCGAGCGGCTTTTTCTTGGCCTTCATGATGTTCGGCAGCGAAGCATAGCGCGGCTCATTGAGGCGCAGGTCGGTGGTGACGACAGCCGGAAGCTTGATCTCGATGGTCTGCAGGCCGCCGTCGACTTCGCGGGTGACCTGGGCCTTGCCGTCGCCGATCTCGATCTTCGAGGCGAAGGTCGCCTGCGCCGTGCCGAGAAGGGCCGCCAGCATCTGGCCGGTCTGGTTCGAATCGTCATCGATTGCCTGTTTGCCGACGATGATCAGGCCGGGCTGTTCCGCATCCGCGACACCCTTGAGGATCTTGGCAACGGCGAGCGGCTCGACGGCATCGTCGGTCTCGACCAGGATGGCGCGATCCGCCCCCATGGCAAGCGCCGTGCGCAGCGTCTCTTCAGCCTTGGCAGGCCCGATCGACACGACCACCACTTCCTCGGCTTTGCCGGCTTCCTTCAGCCGCAGCGCTTCCTCAACCGATATCTCGTCGAACGGGTTCATCGACATTTTGACGTTGGCAAGCTCAACGCCCGAACCATCCGGCTTCACGCGGATCTTGACGTTGTAATCAACTACCCGCTTCACGGGGACGAGAATTTTCATGAGGTCCTTCCTTCAACACTGCGCTCTAGACCATGGCCTGTTCAGCGCCGCTCCGTTTGTCGAATGGCGACATGGATACGCGTTTTTCCCCCAATTACAACGCTTCCATGCCGCAGATAAGCAAATTGCTTTAGGACGATAAATAACGCTTACGTCAACGTCAATAAAAATGCCCCAATGGATGAAGCGCGCTGCTATCGATTCTTGCCGGGAACCCAGAGCACGTCGGCCCGCCCACGGTCGTTGGCATGGCGCGCGGCGACGAACAGGAAATCGGACAGTCGGTTGACATATTTCAGCGCCGCCGGACTGACGCGCTCGCCCTCGCTGCGCGACAGCGCCACCATCAGGCGTTCGGCGCGCCGCGCAATCGTGCGGGCGAGATGCAGATGGGCGGACGCAGGGCTGCCGGCGGGAAGGACGAAGGACTTCAGCGGCTCGAGATCGGCGTTGAGTGCATCTATGTCGTGTTCGAGGCGTTCGACCTGATGGTCGATGATGCGCAGCGGTTCATAGGCCGGTGGTTCGTCCGTTTCCGGCGTCGAAAGATCGGCGCCGAGATCGAAGAGATCGTTCTGGATGCGCATCAGCATGGTGTCGAGATCGGGCATATCGGCCGTGTGCAGCCGGGCGACGCCGATGGCGGAATTGGTTTCGTCGACGGTGCCGTAGCTTTCGACGCGCAGATCGTGCTTCAGCCGCCTTGGGCCGGCGACGAGGCCAGTCGTGCCGTCATCGCCGGTCTTGGTATAGATCTTGTTGAGTTTGACCATTGTCTTCCTGTTGTCAGGCGGGGCGCCCGCCGCCCGTCAGCCAGAGCGTCAGCATGATCAGAATGACTGCGACTGCCTGCAGCAGAACGCGCAGCTGCATCAGCCGATTCGAACGGCTGGGATTGTCGCCTTTCATCATGTTCAGCAAGCCGCGCACGAGAACGATCGCGACGAGGCCCATGACAATGATGGCGGCGATATAAGTTACAGTCGACATGGCTCCTCCATCCTTGTCTCTAGAGCAGTTCAGCCTTTTACGAGCCGTCTGAGCCGCTCTCTACTCATTATTTTTTCGCAATTACGGACGGAAAACCGCTACGCACTTTTCCTGGAATTGCTCTAGTCCAGCCGGCGCATCAGACGATAGAAAAGGTTAGCCGGCAATAGCCTTTTCAAGAGGACACCCTGCTTGGCAGGCGTGGTCACCAAATAATGTGGGCGCGGATTTTTCACATTCAACGCGGATTTTAACACATCGTAGACCGCTTCGGGCCCCAATTTATGTTTACTGATAGGCCCCGAGCCATCAAGTCGCCTCAGCTGCCGACGGTATTCGACGGCATGGGCCGAGCCTTCGAGGTCGATATGCTCGCGGATCTTTGCGAGCGCATTGGCGGTGAAGCGCGTCGCGATCGGGCCGGGCTCGATCAGGCTGACATGAATGCCGCTGTCCTGCAGCTCCATCCGGAGCGTGATCGTCAGCCCTTCCAGCGCGAATTTCGAGGCCGTGTAGGCGCCACGGAAACGATAGGGAATGAGGCCGAGGATGGACGAGCAGTTGACAATGCGGCCATGCCCCTGCCTGCGCATCAGCGGAATGATCTGGCGTGTCAGCTCGTGCCAGCCGAAGAAGTTGGTCTCGAACTGCTCGCGCAGAACATCGGTTGTGAGATCCTCGACGGCCCCCGGCTGACCGTAAGCGCCGTTGTTGAAGAGGGCATCGATGCGGTCGCCCGTCCGTTCGCGCAGGGTTGCCACGACAGCGGAGATCGTTTCGGGCCGCGTATAATCCATGAGCAGCGCTTCGATGCCGTCGGCTTCGAGCGGGCCGAGGTCTTCCTCTCTGCGCACGGTTGCAAAAACGCGCCATCCGTCGGTCTGCAACGCCCGGGCGCAGTGAGCGCCGATTCCGGATGAGCAACCAGTTAGCAGGATAATGCGTTGTTCCGTCATAGGATGTTTCCTGTACAAACAGAAACTCGTTTCCCATATTCGGGGAGCCGACACAATCGACAACCGGCGGGTGAATGCCGACGTCAAGTGGAGATGGAATGCCGACAGTCCTGCGGACGGTTTACAAGGTGGTTTATGACGCGGTGTTTCATTTCGTCGAGGATGACGGCTTCGCCATGGCAAGCCATGTGGCGCTTTCGACGCTGCTGGCAGTTTTCCCCTTTCTGATCTTCGGCACGGCGCTGGCAAGCTTTCTCGGCGCCAGCCAGTTTTCGTCCACGGCCGTACATCTGATCTTCGATACCTGGCCGGAGGCGATCGCCAAGCCCGTGGCTGATCAGGTCGTGCAGGTGCTGACGATCCCGCGCGGCGGCCTTTTGACGATCTCGGTGCTTGCGGCCGCCTACTTCGCCTCGAACGGCGTCGAGGCGCTGCGCATATCCCTCAACCGCGCTTACCGCGTTCTTGAGACGCGGCCCTGGTATTTCAATCGTCTCGCCAGTCTCGGCTATGTGCTGATCGCGGTGCTGATCTTCGCAATCCTAAGCATTCTGCTTGTCGCCGTGCCCTTGGCCCTCAACTACACGCGGCAATGGCTGCCGGCACTTGCCGATATCCTTGATATCGTCTTCAGCTGGCGAATCTACGGCACCATTTTCCTGCTGGTGGCCGGGCTGCTGATCCTGCATCTGTGGCTGGCAGCCGGCCGGCGTCGCCTTTTCGACGTCATTCCCGGCGTCGTCCTGACGCTGGTTTTCTGGTCGATCGGCGCGTTGCTCTTTGCCTATTATCTTTCGACCTTCGCCAATTATACCGCGACTTATGCCGGTCTGGCGTCTGTCATGATCGTGCTGATCTTCCTCTATATGCTCGCCGTGATCTTCATCCTGGGGGCGGAGATCAACGCCGCGCTGATGAAGTTCCGGGTGCGGCGCCTGCTTTTCGGCAAGGTGGCAAGCCGTGCGGTGGAGGTACCATCAGAAGAGGCGCCATCAGAGACCGAGGCCGATGCGGCGGCGAAGCTCCACCGGTGACAGGTCCTGCCTGCGCCATTCGGCAATGCCGGTATCGCCCATGCTCTTCGACAGCTTTCTACCGTCTTCCCCAGGGATCAGGCGGTGATGACGATAGAGCGGTTCGGGTAGGCCGAGCAGGGTTTGCAACAGGCGATGGATCGAGGTGGCTTGGAAAAGGTCGAGGCCGCGCACGACATGGGTGATGCCCTGCACCGCGTCGTCGACGACGACGGAAAGATGATAGCTCGACGGCGCGTCGGAACGTGACAGCACGACATCGCCCCAAGCCGCCGGATCGGCAAGGATATCGCCGGTCTCGCCGTCGCCGCTTTCCTGCCAGCGAAGCGGCTCGCCGACCGCCGCCATGGCCTTTTCCATATCGAGACGCCAGGCATGCTTGAGGCCGGCATCCAGCAGGCGCTGCCGCTCTGCAGCGTCGCGCTCACGATCGTCGGGCGGGTAGAGCGGCGTACCGTCCGGATCACGGGGCCATGGCCTGCCGCCCGCCTCGAATGCCGCGACCCTGGCCTTGACCTCGCCACGCGTCAGAAAGGCGGGATAGACAAGGCCGCGCTCGATGAGCGTCTGCAGGGCCTCCTGGTAGGCCGGGAAATGTTCGGACTGCCGGCGCACCGGCTCCTGCCAGCGAAGACCGAGCCAGGCGAGATCGGTGAAGATGCCGGCTTCGAAATCGGGTGTGCAGCGGGCCTGATCTATGTCTTCGATACGCAGCAGGAAATCGCCGCCGGCCTTGGCGGCCATCTCGTGATTGAGGATGGCCGACAGCGCATGACCGAGGTGCAACGGGCCGTTTGGGCTCGGGGCAAAGCGGAATTTCGGCTTTTGACGGGGAATCTCGATCATGCTTTCTTCTGCCACGAATTTGAACCGGGGACTACGAGACGCCATGCAGATCATTCGCGACGAGGGCGATATCGAACGGGGATTGGCCGCCCTGCTGGAGCTCGATCCGCGCCTGCGGCCCGTTGCTGCAGAGGCGGGCGCGGTGCCGCTGAGGCTGCGCGAACCGGGCTTCGAGGGGCTTGCCCATATCATCGTTTCGCAGGTCGTGTCGCGCGCCAGCGCCGATGCAATCTGGGGGCGGATGACGGCACGGCTGGGAGGTGTGACCGCCGATGGCTATGCCGGCCTCGAGCCGGACGCCTGGCGAGCCTTCGGCCTGTCGCGAATCAAGCATGATACACTGGCGCGTGTGGCCGATGCCGTCGTTGGAGGTGGCCTTGATCTGCATGCGCTCAGCGCCGAATCACCGAAAAAGGCGCTCTCCGAGCTGATGGCCATCAAGGGAATCGGCCCCTGGACGGCCGAGGTTTACCTGATGTTTTGCGGCGGTCACGCAGATGTGTTCCCGGCCGGCGATGTGGCGCTGCAGGCCGCTGTCGGCATGGCTTTCGGACATGAGGAAAGGCCGCTGGCCAAGGCTCTTGCCCGGGAAGCGGCGGTTTGGGCGCCCTGGCGCTCGGTCGCCGCCCGGCTTTTCTGGGCCTATTACGCCGCGAAAACCCGGCGGGATGCGCTGCCTATCGTTTAATCAGCGCCTCCTTGGTTTTGCCTTTATGCACTGAATTTATTGGACTTCACAATCCTGTAACAACCGGCCTAATATACAGGTGCAGATGCCGAATCGATCAGGAGGGTTCCTTGACGATTGCAGTCTCCCCGCAGTCCTTACCGGCGCTCGTCCTGAACGCCGACTATAGGCCGCTGAGTTATTACCCCTTGTCGCTCTGGTCCTGGCAGGACGCGATCAAGGCGGTTTTCCTTGACCGTGTGAATATCATTGCTGAATACGATCACTGCGTATCGTCGCCGAGCTTCTCGATGCGGCTGCCGAGCGTCGTCTGCCTCAAGACATACGTGCAGCCTTCCCGCAATCCCGCCTTCACCCGGTTCAACGTCTTCCTGCGTGACCGGTTCGAGTGTCAGTATTGCGGTTCGCATGACGACCTGACCTTCGATCACGTCATCCCGCGCGCCCATGGCGGCGAGACGACCTGGGAGAACGTGGTCGCCGCCTGCTCGCCGTGCAACCTGCGCAAGGGCAGCAAGCTGCCGAAGCAGGCCGGCATGTTCCCGGCGCAGAAGCCCTATCAGCCGACCGTGCAGGACCTGCACAATAACGGCCGTCTGTTCCCGCCGAACTACCTGCACGACAGCTGGCTCGACTATCTCTACTGGGATTCGGAACTGCAGCCGTAAGAGATGGCGTCTTTTCGACGGCGGAGCTCGCGGAGAGTGCGTCACCCCCTCTGTCACTTTCGTGACATCTCCCCCACATGGGGGGAGATTGGTAACTCGTGGCGCCTCCCCGCCCTAAGCCAATATTGCGTCTGCTGAAACTGAGATTATTGTTTCTTTGCAGGGGCGCGGCACACTCCCAACGATCTCCCCCCATGTGGGGGAGATGTCACGAAGTGACAGAGGGGGTATCAGCAGCACGTCATACAAGAGATCGCGACCACCTTCTCTCCGCTGGAGAGAAGGGGCTATGCGGCCTTCTTCACGCCGACAAAGGCGATTGCGGCCAGGATGATGCTGGCGATCACATTCCATCCGGCCATCGACAGGCCGAGGATGCGGAGGGCGGCTTCCGTGCAGGACGGGCCTTTGATGGTGCTCAGTTCGTTCAAGAGGTCGCCGGCATTCTGCGTCATGCTGCTTGCCGTGGTCGAGCAGGTCGTCGGGCCCGCCCAGAAGTGCCATTCGACGCCGGCGTGATAGACGCCGATACCGCCGCCGACAATCATCATCAGGCCGGCGATGGCCAGCAGCCCGCGGGTGATCCAGGAGGGCATGCCGGCTACGGCCGACAGCGCCGCGACGATGGCGACCGGAATGCCGTAGTAATAGGGCTGACGCTGATCCAGGCAGAGCGCGCAGGGAATATAGCCGCCGATATGCTGGAAGCCGAGTGCCGTGCCGATGACGACGATCATGCCGAGCGTCAGCAGCACGCTATAGCTAAGGCCGGCGCGTAGGGAAGGCGAGGTCGTGGACATGCGTGGGGGCTCCTTGGTCAGCGCGCCAGGGCATAATGGAAGATGATGTAGAGGATGATCAGCACGGCAGCGGCGGCCATGGTGATCTGACCGAGGCGCTTCTCGATGAAATGGCGGATGGATTCGCCATAGCGACGCAACAGGAAGGCCAGGAAGAAGAAGCGCGCGCCGCGGGCGACGATCGCCGAGATGATGAACAGGCCGAGATTGATGTGAGCGACGCCGGACAGGATCGTCACCACCTTGATCGGCGGCAGATGCGCGAGGCCCGAGGTGACCAGCAGCAGCACCACCCATCCATAGGTGACGCCGGCGCTCATCTGGTTGAAGGCGTCAAGCTTGCCGTAGAATTCCAGGATCGGCTTGGCGATGGCCTCGAAGGCAAAATAGCCGAGCGCCCAGCCGGCGATGCCGCCGAGCACGGAGGCGACCGTCGCCGTCAGCGCATAGCGCCAGGCGCGCTCGGGCCTGGCGAGCGACATCGGCAGGAACAGCACATCCGCGGGCACGAGAAAGATGGAGCTCTCGACGAAGGCGATAACAGCCAACCAGATTTCCGCCGATTTGCGGCCGGCGAGCGACATGGTCCAGTCGTAAAGTCTTCGAAGCATGAGGCCCCCTATTGCTGCGTTGCAAACCTTTAGGGAGCAGGATTATGGCTGTAAATGGTCGCCGGGTGACGGAAGCCGCACAAAATCAAAATTTTTCGTGATGGTGGGTGATGGCGGCTCCGCGGGATACGCCCCGAGGGGCAGCGCTCTTTGCATGATTGATGTCCCTTCTCACATGTACTCTGCCGCGTTCTGGAACCTTTTCTGCATCCAGGGGTTTTAGCGTGTGGAGGAGTATCGCTATGAGCAATGATCTCAATAGACCAAATCCGGACCTTAGAAGCACGCCGCTTTCACGCCGCCCGCCTTGGGCATCGTGGATGGTTATCCTGGCAGCTGTTGTCATAGCCGCGCTGGCGTGGAACTTCTGGCCTCATACAAAGTCGACCGAAGCTACAGCTCCGGCCGCTCAGACCACAACGACGCAGCCACCGGCAACGACGCAGCCACCGGCAACGGCAACGCCGCCTGCGACGGCGCCTGCTCAGCAGTAGAGAAAGCCCGCCAGCAATGGCGGGTTTTCCATCTGCAAGATAACGCCTCCAGATAATGCAGATCCATATTGCTCCAACCTTAAAAACCCGCCGGGTATTCAGGTGCAAGATCAGCGCAAGACCGACACGGTGTTTCGCGCTATCACCATAGGCAAAGTCACCCAACGGCTGGAGAACGCAGCACTGCGTATAGAGAGCGGGAACAGTCAACATGCCCGCAGCGTCCGTTTTGATTACACCTTGGGCGGTGCGCCGGCGGCTGCTTGAGCGATCCGCTTAGCCAATTAAACGTTCGAATGAGAAAGTCCGCTCTGTGCGGGGGGGGGCGTGAAATTTGGCTGTTCGGCCGGGTAATGGTGCCCCATGCCGGAGTCGAACCAGCACTTCTTTCGAAACTCGATTTTGAGTCGAGCGCGTCTACCAATTCCGCCAATGGGGCAACGGATCCTGACGAGGCGGCTGTCTAGCATGTGATCGGCGGGGCGCGCAAGCCGGGTGCGGCAGATATTGCGAGTGTTTCCGCAGGGTTGCGGTTTGGCCCATGGCGTGGATGGACGCCATGGGCTTTTGCGTTGTGGAGTCTAGTGGGCCAGGGCCGGACCCTTGGTGGTCGAGCCGGACTTTTGCAGCGTGATCGCCAGGATCGCGGCGAGCAGGCAGAAGGCGCCGGCGACGAAGAAGGCAGGCAGGTAGGTGTTGAGTTCGGTGCGGGTGAGGCCGGCGCCATAGGCGGCGGTGGCGGCGCCGAGCTGGTGGCCGGCAAAGACCCAGCCGAAGACGAGGCCGGCCTTTTCGCGGCCGAAGCGGTCGGCGGCGATCTTGACCGTCGGCGGCACGGTGGCGATCCAGTCGAGGCCATAGAAGACGGCGAAGATCGACAGGCCGTAGAAGGTGAAGTCGCTGAAGGGCAGATAGACCAGCGATAGGCCGCGCAGGCCGTAATACCAGAAGAGCAGCCAGCGATTGTCGAAGCGGTCGGAGAGCCAGCCGGAGCCGATCGTGCCGAAGAAATCGAAGATCCCCATGACGGCAAGCACGCTGGCGGCCGCGACCGGCACGATGCCGAAATCGCCGCAGAGCGTGACGAAATGCGTCTGGATCAGGCCGTTGGTCGATAGCCCGCAGATGAAGAAGGTGGCGAACAGGATCCAGAAGGTGGAGGTCGTGGATACCTCCCTCAGGATTAATAGGGGGGAGGCGAGCGCGGCCTTGAGGTTCTTGGTGGCGGGCGGCGCAGGTGTGACGTGGATCTCGCCGACCAGCGGCAGATTGACGTCCGAGGGGCGGTCACGCATCAGAAGCAGCACGATGAGGGCGGCAACGACGATCATGCCGCAGACGAAGATCACGGTCGTGCGCCAGCCATAGCGCGTTGTCAGCTCGGCCATCAGCGGCAGGAAGACGAGCTGTCCGGTGGCGGAGCTGGCCGACAGCATGCCGATGACGAGGCCGCGGTGCTTGGTGAACCAGCGCGTCGAGACGGTCGCCGCCAGCACCATGGCTGTGAGACCGGTGCCGAAGCCGACGATGATGCCCCAGCAGAGCAGCAGCTGCCAGACCTGCGTCATGAACAGCGAGCCGATGAAGCCGACGCTGATGGTTGCAAGCGCGAAGACGATGACCTTGCGAACGCCGAAATAATTCATGAACGCGGCGGCGAAGGGACCCATCAGGCCGAACAGCAACAGCCGGACGGCAAGCGCCGAGGAGATGGACGATGTGCTCCAGCCGAACTCGTCCTCCAGCGGCTTGATGAGCACGCCGGGCGCGCCCATGGCACCTGCCGTGACGAGCATGGTGAGGAAGGTGGCGCCGACGACCACCCATCCATAATGAATGTTGCGCCGGGCGAGCGTCGAGGCAAGAGCAGTTGAGACCATGGGTGCGTTCCAATAAAGTTTCGTGTCTTGGCGTCAGGATTGGGCGGGCGGTGGAAGCGCTTTTTCGCGAAAGACTGGGGTGCCGTTTTCGCTTGTAGCGCCATGCCGCTCTCCCGGCTTGAACGTTTGTGTAAAGGCATTTACATGATTGCAATCATATTTGTTGCGTATTGATGATGGCCATCATATAAATTGTCAATTCAGATTTATTGAAGCTCTGATGGAGTTTTTTGATGAGAGTGAGCCGGGAAAAATTCGCCGAGAACCGCGAGAAGATTCTTGCGGTCGCGGGAGAGCTTTTTCGCGAAAAAGGTTTTGACGGCATCGGTGTCGCCGAGATCATGAAGGCCGCCGGCCTGACGCATGGCGGCTTCTATGGCCATTTCGAATCGAAGGACGAGCTGGCCTGCGAAGCGAGCAAGGCGCTGGTGTCGCGCTCGCTCGAGCGCTGGAAGGAAGTGGCGGCAAGCTCGGCGGATCAGCCGCTGGAAGCGCTGCTCGCCCATTACCTCTCGCATCGCAACGTCGTCGAGCACGCGACCGGCTGTGTCTTCGCGGCGTTGACGCAGGAGGTCAGCCGCCATGGTCCCGAAATGCAATCGACCTTTACCGGCGGCCTGATGGGCTTGGTTGATGTCCTGGAGCAGATCGTTCCCGGCGAAGCGCCGGAGGACCGCCGCCGCAAGGCCTTTGCCAGCCTTTCGGCCATGGTCGGCGCCGTCATCCTGGCGCGGGCGATGGACGATACGGCACTGTCGCAGGAATTCCTGTCGGCAACCCGGCAGGAGCTGACGCCTCCGCCGGGTAAAGACGAGGGCTGATTGATCCTTTAGTCGCGGAAGGCGAGCAGCCCGTTCGCCTCGACAATCTCCTTGAACTTGCCGTTGGGTGCGGCCTTTAGCAACTCCGCGCGCAAGGCAGCCTCGAAATCCGCCGCCTTGTCGCCGAGCGCCTGCGGCGAAGTAGACGACATCGAGAAGACGCGGCCGACGATGTCCTCGATATCCCTTGTATATTCCGTGACGATACCGATGCGTTCGAGATTGCGGAAGGGCGAGGCCAGCAGCATGGCTTCATGCGGGGCCCAGGCCTTGCTCTTGCGTAGCAGGCGGTCGGCGTTGCGTTCGGGCGAGTAGGTTTCCGCCAGCGGCTCGACGATGCCCCGCCAGTCCGGTTCCGCCAGGATGCTTTTGTCATGGAAGAGGACGACAGCACCATCAGGCTCGATCAACTTTTCCAGCGCGGTAAGCGTTGCCGGCCTGTCCATCCAGTGGAAGGAGCGGCCCATGACGCAGAGGTGCAGCTTGCCGATATCAGGTCCGAGATCGTAGGAGGAGCCCTGCCGGACGGTGATTTCGACGCCGGCATCCTGAGCGCCGGCTTCGGCGGCGGCAAGCATTTCCGGTTCCGGATCCATGGCGGTAACAGCGGCGCCCTGAAGCCGCGCGAAGGCAATGCCGAGCTGGCCGGGGCCGCAGCCGAGGTCCAGCACATGATCGCCGCGCTTCAGGCCACTGCGCTCGGCGACGCGGTCAATCAGCCTGTCCGGATAGGGAATTCGGTAACGCAGGTAATAGGCCGCGGTCGATTGAAAGCGCCGCGCTATGAAGGGAACTGTGGTCATGGGTCGGTCCTCGGGGGTAAGGGGAACCTCATCCCGTTATGACTCAACTGTGACCGGCGCGTGAAATAACTTTTGCGCGATTTGCCGCAGGTTCAACGGCATTGTTGCCGCGCAACTCCTTCTCCCCTCGGGGAGAAGGAGCCGACAGGCGGATGAGGGGGTGCCAGGAGCACAAAAGCCGATGGATTCAGAGCGGTTAGCCCCCTCATCCGACCCTTCGGGCCACCTTCCCCCCGAGGGGAGAAGGTGCCTGCGACACTAGCATGCCCATATGCGATTGCCCGCATTGGCGGGGAGAAGGTCGGGGAGAGGGGCCAGGCAAATAGATGCGGCGTCATTGGCCTTGCCTGACCAGCTCCAAAATCTCCGGTCACTTAAATCCGGCAACTCCATGCGGGATATAGGGCGATTCCAGCGCCTCGATCTCTTCCGGCGTCAATTTGACGGCCAGCGAAGCGACGGCGTCCGTGATGTGGCCGGGCTTGGAAGCGCCGATGATCGGGGCGGTGACGGCGCTCTTCTGCAGGATCCAGGCGGTGGCGACCTGCGCGCGGGCGATGCCGCGGGCCCTGGCGATGGCGCCGACGGCATCGACGATCTTATGATCGGCTTCAACAGCCTGGGTGTAGAGCGTCTTGCCGAATTCGTCCGATTCCGTCCGTGCCGTTGCCTCGTCCCAATCGCGGGTGAGGCGGCCGCGGGCGAGCGGGCTCCAGGGGATGACGGCGATCTTCTGGTCCTCGCAGAAGGGCAGCATCTCGCGCTCCTCCTCGCGATAGAGCAGGTTCAGATGGTCCTGCATGCTGACGAATTCGGTCCAGCCGTTGAGGCGCGAGGTGTAGATCGCCTTGGCGAACTGCCAGGAATACATGGAGGAGGCGCCGATATAGCGGGCTTTGCCGGCCTTGACGACATCATGGAGCGCTTCCAGCGTTTCCTCGATCGGCGTCGTATAGTCCCAGCGATGGATCTGGTAGAGGTCGACATAGTCGGTGCCGAGGCGGCGCAGGCTGTTGTCGATCTCGTCGAAGATCGCCTTGCGCGAAAGGCCGGCGCCATTCGGACCCGGGCGCATGCGGTTGAATACCTTGGTGGCGAGAACGATGTCGTCGCGGCGCGCGAAATCCTTGATGGCGCGGCCGACGATTTCCTCAGACGAGCCGTTGGAATAGGTGTTGGCCGTATCGAGGAAATTGATGCCGGCCTCGATTGCCTGCCGCAGCAGCGGACGGCTGTCTTCCTCGTTCAAGGACCAGGCGTGCGTGCCCTTGTCGGGGTCGCCATAGGTCATGCAACCCAGGCAGATGCGCGAGACTTCAAGACCGGTCCTGCCAAGCTTTACGTATTCCATCGATATTCTCCGTCTGTTCAAGTATCCAGTGCAACAACGCTCTGCCGCCGAGGGGTGAGCGAAGTGGATGCGTCACCAAGGGTAAACCAGCGGAGCAAAGCCGCCGGTCAGTGCATCAGTTCGTGAAGAGCTTCGAAGTATTACTCAATAAATAAGGCGATTCGCGCGGTGGGGAAGACGGGAATTTCAAATGTTTCCTTGAACCTCAGGGGTGACAGGTGTTAGCTGCACCGCAACATTTTTCCGGAATTCCGCATGAAATTGCCCCCGCGTGATACTTATGAAGCCCTCTATCGCGATTTTCGTTGGGAGATTCCGGCGAAATTCAACATTGGGCACGCCGTTTGCGATACCTGGGCCGAGCGCGAGCCGGATCGGATCTGCCTGCAGCATTTCAATCCGGACGGCAATCATCTCTCCATGACCTATGGCGCGTTGCGGGATCGCTCTGCCGCGTTCGCCAATGCGTTATCGGCACTCGGGGTCCGCGCCGGCGATCGGGTGGCGCTGCTCTTGCCGCAAAGTTTCGAGACGGTCGTGGCGCATGTGGCGATCTACAAGATGGGTGCGATCGCCCTGCCGCTGGCGCTGCTGTTCGGTGCCGAGGCGCTGGAATATCGGCTGAAGGTCTCGGGTGCATCCGCGATCGTCACCAATCAGTTCGGCCTCGAGCGGCTGCGGCCGATCCGCGACCGGCTGCCGGAACTGGTGCACGCGATCAGCATCGACGGTGCGGAGAAGGATGTCGCCGGATTTGCCGATCTGGTGGCAGCACATCCGCCGCTCTTCGAGCTGGCCGATACAGGCCCGGACGATCCGGCATTGATGATCTTCACGTCAGGCACGACCGGGCCGCCAAAGGGCGCGCTGCACGGCCATCGCGTCCTGCCGGGGCATATTCCCGGCATGCAGTTCGCCCATGAGGGCTTTCCGCAGGCCGGCGACAAGCTCTGGACACCATCCGACTGGGCCTGGGCCGGCGGCCTGTTGAATGCCCTGCTGCCGAGCCTGATGCTCGGCGTGCCCGTCGTCTCCTCTCCGGCGCAGAAGTTCGACCCGCACACGGCTTTCCGCATCATGGCCGAAATGGGCGTGCGCAATGCCTTTATTCCACCGACGGCATTGCGACTGCTGAAAGCCGTCGACAATCCCCGAGCGCATTACGACCTCAAGCTGCGCACCATCGGCTCGGCCGGCGAGGCGCTCGGCCGCGAGACCTTCGAATGGGCGCGCTCGGCGCTCGGCATCAGCGTCAACGAATTCTTCGGTCAGACGGAGTGCAATTTCGTGCTGTCCTCCAGTGCGGCCTTCGGTGTCAGTCGTGCTGGTGCTACGGGCAAGCCGGTGCCCGGACATCGGGTTGCGGTCGTCGATGCCGATGGCGTCGAGGTCGCCTTGGGCGAGAGCGGGCAGATCGCGATAAAGCGACCCGATCCGGTGATGTTTCTTGGCTATTGGCGGGACGAAAAGGCGACGGAAGCAAAATTCGCCGGCGACTGGCTGCTGACCGGCGATATCGGCCGGCAGGATGCCGAGGGCTATATTTCCTTCGTCGGCCGCGACGACGATGTCATCACGTCTTCCGGCTATCGTATCGGCCCGAGCGAGATCGAGGATTGCCTTGGCGGCCATCCGGCCGTGCAGCTTGCCGCGGCCGTCGGCAAGCCGGATGCGGTGCGCACCGAGATCGTCAAGGCCTATGTCGTCCTGGTGCCCGGCCGCGAACCGAGCGAGGCGCTGGCAGTGGAGATCCGTGAGTGGGTGAAGACGCGGCTTTCCATGCATGAATATCCGCGCGAGATCGAGTTCGTCGACGCTCTGCCGCTGACGACCTCGGGCAAGGTGATCCGTCGCCTGCTGCGCGAGCGGGCGACCGCCGAAGATAGAGCATTTCCGTCTTAAACGGAGTCACGGAAATGCCCTATCTCTTTGTTTTTTCGCAATTCCGGACGCAGAACCGCTGCGCACTTCTGCTGGAATTGCTTTAGCGCTTCGTAAGCGACAGGATCTTTTCGCGCAGCAGTTTCGCCATGTTGCGGGTGCTGCGATACATGTGCAATTGCGTGGCCACCTGCCGGACGTCGCGGTCGCCGTTTTGGGCAAGGCCGATGATCAGCGTGCCCATCTCTTCACGCTCGTGCCAGAAGCGGCTCATGATCGGATGATCCGGCACCGCGCAGGAATCGGAGCGGACAACGTTGGCATCGTCGAGATGCCACTCCGTCAACTCGGCCATCAGCAGCTTGCCCGGCGAATAGCGGGCATAGGCCTCGTCATAGGCCGTCTTCCAGGTATAGGCCTCACCGCCCATGATCAGCACGATCATCGAGGCGATAGCTTTACCGTTGAGATCGATGGTGTGGATACGAACGGCGTCGACGGCCGCGAGATTGGAGATCGCTTCGCGGGCGAAGGCGGCATGATGGCGATCGGTGACCAGCGCCGTGCGCTTCTTGCCTTTCCAGCCGCTTGCCTCGAGCGCCAGGTATTCTTCCATGCGCTGGTGAACGTCGCGAGGCTGGCGGGCGACGCTATAGGCGACCTCGCCCTGGTTTTCCAAGAGGCGCCACTGCCTGCGCATTTCGCGCAGATGCGCGTTCGAGATCGTCCGCTTGAGATAGGCGAGCGCATCGTCCTTGCTGTCGAGTATCGGGCGCTGGAAGGGGTTCGCGACCGCAATGGGCAGATTTCGGCCGATGGCAATGACCTTCGCCATCTGCGCGAAACGGCCGTTCAGGCGGATATCAGGAAGTACGAGCGTGGTCGGTAGGTTCAGTTCCTGTCGGGCCAGCGCTTCGAAGAGATTGTCGAGCGTTTCGCCCGCATCCTCCGCATCGACCAGCGGTGTGCCGAGCGGGCCGAACGAATTCGACCAGACGCGAATGATCGAGGGGCCGAGCGCAAAGCCCGGCTTGTCGACTGTAAAGGGCATCAGCAGGCGCATGCGGCTGCGCGTGCTGCTGTTGTCGCGCATCAGGGCAAGCCGTACCTGCCGGTCTTCGAGCCGCGGCATGGCAGGCGCCAGGAAGCGCCCGGAGAAGAAGACGTTCGGCTCCATGGCGCGATTGGACAGGAAGTCCAACTCGTCCTGGAGCTCATAGCCGAGCTTGCCGGGATAGAGGCAAAGTTCGCGGCCGGCCCGGCCGACTTCGGCGCGGGCCTCGGCCTTCGGCGTTTCGAAATGCAGCGATGCGAGCGTATGCGTCAGGGCATTCACTTGGCTGTCGGTACTTTCGGTAAAGGGAGGGCGCGCCATGATCAGAGAGCCCCGTTCGTTGTTGCTTGTGCCGCCGGGCGGCGGATGAGGGCGAATAGCGTGATGCCGAGCGCATGGCGCACGGCAAGATGCAGAAGCAGGGCCTCGACCGCCATGGCGGCGGCGCCGGCAATGGCCGCGCCCTCGATGCCGAAATGCGGAATGAGGATGATGTTGAGGCCGATATTGGCGACGAGTGCCGCAGCATAGAGATAGACGCAGAGCATCTGCTTGTCCGCCATCGTCAGCAGTACTTCGGCGGGACCGACAAGCGCCTTGACGAGGATGCCGGCAAGCAGGATGGCCATCACCACCTGGCCCTCGGCGAAGACGGCGCCGAAAAGCGACAGCAGGAATTGCCCCGCCGCCAGGACGGCAAGGCCGACGGCAAGTGCCGGGAAAAAGGTCCAGCGCGTTGCTTCGGTGGCGAAGGCGGCGAGCTTGGACCGGTCGTTTTCGGCGATGATGGCGGCAAAGCGCGGGCCGATGGCCGCCTTGACGGCGAAATAGACGAAATGAACCAGAGCCATGGTCTTGGCAGCGGCGAAATAGACGGCGACCTCCTCCGGATTAAGAAAGATCCCGACGACGATGACGTCCGAATTGGTGAGGAGATAGCCGACGCCTTCGACGAGGAATATCGGAAAGGCGACCGCCAGCCAGGCGTTGAACTCGATGGCTTTCGCGCCGCTCGGATAATGGCGGCGTAGACGGAAGGTGACCGCGAGGTATTGCAGGAGGACGCTCGTAAACGCGCCGGCCAGCGCCGCTGCCATGGCCGTGACCGCATCGCGCGGCGCGCCTGTGAGGACAGCGGCGAGCATGAAGAGCAGGATCAGCGTCGGACGGATCAGGAAGGTCGGGCTCAAGGCCATGATCGGCCAGTGCTTGGCGCGCGCCGTGCCGTCCAGAACGTCGCCAAGCGCGATCATAGGTACGGCAATCAGGCCGAGGAAGATCGGCATGACGTAATAGTGCTCGATCGTGCCGCCGAAGGCATAGAGCAAGGCCGCGCCGATCAGCGCCAGGGCGCCGGAGACTGTGACGACGAACAGGCGCGCCGTCGCATTCAGGCCGCGGACGGCGTCATGATTGCCGCTGGCTTCATATTGCGGCAGGAAACGGATGACGGCGGTCGGGAAGCCCAAGCAGGCGAGATTGCCGAAGAGGATCATCAGCACCCAGACGAAGACGAAGACGCCATACTCGAATCTGCCCATCAGGCGGGCGAGGACGATCTGCGAGACGAAGGCGAGGGCGGCGCCGGCGATGCGGATGGCGAAGGCGATCAGTGCCATGCGCTGCGAAACAGACTTTTCGTCGTGGCCGGTGAGAAGGTCGGCAAGTTTCTGCAGATATGGCGATAGCGCAGTCCGCAATGCGGACGGCAGCATTCTCTCCGCTGTTTGAAAGACCGCCATCATCGATACGCAATACTTTAAATATGACCTCAACCTCCCGATAGTCTTGGCAGAGGAGAGTTAAGAATCGGTTCTTTATAATCTTTGAAAGCGACATAAGCGATGGCGGCTCACCGCAACAAAAAATGCCGCCCGAAGGCGGCATCCTATTGATTTTCAAAAGCAACGATATGTCAGACGACTTCGGTGCTCTCGAAGGCGCCATGGCAATGCTTGTATTTCTTGCCGGAACCGCAGGGGCATGCCTCGTTACGGCCGACGCGGCCCCAGGTTGCCGGGTTCTGCGGGTCGCGACTTTCCGGAGACACCAGGCTTTCGCTTGCGAGGCTAAACGGCGCGAACTCGTCTTCGCCTGTCGTGGCGTCGATATGGCGTGCCTGCATCGGCGGGGTCTGCGGTTCGGCCGGCTGCTGCACGAGTTCGACACGTGAAAGCTGGGCTGTCACGGCCTGGCGCAGGTTGTTCAACAGTGCCTGGAACAGCTCGAAAGCCTCGGCCTTGTATTCCTGCAGCGGATCGCGCTGGGCGTAGCCGCGGAAGCCGATGACCGAACGCAGATGGTCGAGGTTGACGATATGTTCGCGCCAAAGATTGTCCAGCGTCTGCAGGACGATGGAGCGCTCGACATAGGTCATGATCTCGGGGCCAAAACGCTCAGCCTTTTCGGTGGCGGCCTTTTCGGCTGCTTCCGTCAGGCGCGCGCGGATGTCGTCCTCGGCGATGCCCTCTTCCTTGACCCAGTCGTGAATCGGCAGATCCAAGTCGAAGAAGTTGGCGACCGCCGCCTTCAGGCCATCGGCATCCCACTGCTCGGCATAGGCGCGTTCGGGAATATGCTTGGAAACCAGATCCTCGATGACGTCGTGGCGCATGTCGCCAACGGTTTCGGTGAGATCAGTCGCATCCATCAGCTCGACGCGCTGCTCGAAGATGACCTTGCGCTGGTCGTTCAGCACGTCGTCATACTTCAGAACGTTCTTGCGGATGTCGAAGTTGCGGGCTTCGACCTTCTTCTGGGCGCGTTCCAGCGCCTTGTTGATCCAGGGATGGACGATGGCTTCGCCTTCCTTGAGACCGAGCTTCTGCAGCATGCCGTCCATGCGGTCAGAGCCGAAGATGCGCATCAGGTCGTCCTGGAGCGACAGGTAGAATTTCGAGCGGCCGGGGTCGCCCTGACGGCCGGAACGGCCGCGCAACTGGTTGTCGATGCGGCGGCTTTCATGGCGTTCGCTGGCGATGACATAGAGACCGCCGGCGGCGATCGACCGCTGCTTGAGTACTTGGATCTCCTCGGCGATCCTGGTGATCGCAGCGTCACGCTCCGGACCGGGCTCAACATCGTGCAGGTCGCGTTCGACGCGCATTTCGAGGTTGCCGCCGAGCTGGATGTCGGTGCCGCGGCCGGCCATGTTGGTGGCGATCGTCACGGCGCCGGGAACACCGGCCTGGGCGACGATATAGGCTTCCTGCTCATGGTAGCGGGCGTTCAGGACCTGGAAGTTGTTGAAGCCCTGCTTGCGCATGAGATCGGCCAGAAGTTCCGACTTTTCGATCGAGGTGGTACCGACGAGCACAGGCTGGTCGCGCTTATGCGCATCCAGGATCTCGGCGATGATCGCCTTGAATTTCTCTTCATGCGTACGATAGACCTCGTCGTCCTCATCGATACGCTGAATCGGCAGGTTGGTCGGCACCTCGATCACGTCGAGGCCGTAGATGTTGCCGAATTCTTCTGCTTCCGTCGATGCCGTACCGGTCATGCCGGCGAGCTTGCCGTACATGCGGAAATAGTTCTGGAAGGTGATCTGCGCCAGCGTCTGGTTTTCCGGCAGGATCTGCACGCGTTCCTTGGCTTCCAGAGCCTGGTGCTGGCCTTCCGAATAGCGCCGGCCCGGCATCATGCGGCCGGTAAACTCGTCGATGATGACGACTTCGTCGTTGCGGACGATATAGTCTTTGTCGCGCTGGAAGAGCTTGTGAGCCTTGAGCGCATTGTTGATGTGATGAACGATCGCGACGTTTTCGACGTCATAAAGCGATTCACCCTTCAAGAGGCCGGCTTCGTTCAGCATGTTTTCCAGCTTCTCGGTGCCCTCTTCGGAGAAGTTGGCCGAGCGCTGCTTTTCGTCGATTTCGTAATCTTCCTTCGCCAGGAGCGGGATGAAGGCGTCGATCGTCGTATAAAGATCGGAACGGTCGTCGAGCGGGCCGGAAATGATCAGCGGCGTGCGCGCTTCGTCGACCAGGATGGAGTCCACTTCGTCGACGATCGCGAAAGTGTGGCCGCGCTGGACCATCTGGCCGCGATCGTATTTCATATTGTCGCGCAGATAGTCGAAGCCGAGCTCGTTGTTGGTGCCGTAGGTGATGTCGCAGGCATAGGCGTCGCGCCGCTCGTCGTCGGACAGGCCATGGATGATGACGCCCGTGGTCATGCCGAGGAATTCGTAGAGACGACCCATGTTGGCGCTGTCGCGCTGTGCCAGGTAGTCGTTGACGGTGACGACATGGACACCCTTGCCGGCCAGAGCGTTCAGGTAGACCGGCAGCGTCCCGACCAGCGTCTTGCCTTCGCCGGTCTTCATTTCGGCGATGGCATTGGAATGAAGGATCATGCCGCCGATGAGCTGTACGTCAAAAGGTCGCATGCCGAGAACGCGGCGCGAAGCCTCGCGGGCCACCGCGAAGGCGGGAACGAGGAGATCGTCGAGGGTTTTGCCGTCGGCGAGCTGTTGACGGAACTCAACCGTCTTGGCGGCCAAAGCTTCATCTGACAGCGCGCGCATCTCTGGTTCGAGCGCGTTGATATCAACGACATTCGGCTGGAACGACTTGACGCGGCGGTCGTTGGACGATCCGAACAACTTGCGGGCAATTCCACCTAGGCTGACCATGTTACTGGTCCTTTCTGAGATTTCATCCCGCCGTTTCCTGCTTTATCCATTCCCAAAAAAACGGGAGTTTAGCACAAAACGGCCGGAAACTGTTCTGGACGCGAGGTTGCGTGACAGATAAGAGGGGGGTCGATTGATGTCAACGGGATTTGGCCGATACACAAAGGCCACATTCTCCTGCTGAAGGCTTTTTCACGCCGGAATCATATCTGTCGAGCCGGTCGAGATCACCGAAGGGTTATTTTATGTTGAAGTACAACAAACTTGCTGCGGTTGCTTTCGCAACAATCATCACCTTCCAGGCGCCGGTCTTTGCCGCTGACGCGCAGGATCCCGTTGTCGCCAAGGTCGGCGATGTTGAGATCCATCAGTCCGAACTCAATCTGGCGATCGCCAATCTCGATCCGCAGCTCGGCCAGCTTCCGGACGACCAGAAGAAGGTCGCTGCGCTTTCGGCTTCGATCGACGTGAAGCTGCTTTCGCAGAAGGCTGCTGCCGAGAAGCTCGACCAGACGCCGGACTTCCAGGCTCACATGGCCTATCTGCGCGATCGCGAGCTGCACAACGCCTATTTCAAGGCGCATGTTGCCGACGCGATCAAGGACGATGAAGTCAAGGCCCGCTACGACAAGGAAGTCGCCGCACTTCCGAAGCAGGAAGAAGTGCATGCCCGCCATATCCTGGTGAAGACCGAGGACGAAGCCAAGGCTGTCATCAAGGAACTTGACGCCGGCAAGGATTTCGCCGAACTCGCCAAGGAAAAGTCCACCGACCCGAACAAGGCCGATGGCGGCGACCTCGGCTATTTCGGCCATGGTCGCATGGTCAAGGAATTCGAAGACGCTGCTTTCGCATTGCCTGTTGGCACCTACACGAAGACGCCGGTCAAGACCGATTTCGGCTGGCATGTCATCAAGGTCGAGGACAAGCGCGCCGCCCCGCCGCCGCCGTTCGATCAGGTCAAGGACCAGGTTCGTCAGCTCGTCATGCGCGACAAGTATCTTGAGCTCTTGAACAATGCCAAGCAGGAGTCCAAGGTCGTCATCAGCGACCCGGCGCTCAGCAAGGCATATGAGGATGCGCAGAAGCAGCAGGACGCGGCACCGGCGGACGACGCCGTCTCGCCTGACGCCCAGCCGCAGCAGTAAGCAGTCGCAAGCAAGATCATCAGGGCCCGGATTTTCCGGGCCTTTCACTATCAGGTGGCTCTCATGTCCGGTTCCGTCTCTCCGCTTGCACCCAAAACCTTCGTTTCCATGCCTGCCGTTCGCGGTGTGCGCATGACCACGGCCTCCGCCGGCATCAAGTACAAGAACCGGACCGACGTCCTGCTGATGGTCTTCGACAAGCCGGCGGCTGTCGCAGGCGTTTTCACACGCTCGAAGTGCCCTTCGGCTCCCGTCGATTTCTGCCGGGCGAACCTGGCGCATGGCAGCGCTCGCGCCGTCGTCGTCAATTCCGGCAATGCCAATGCCTTTACCGGGTTGAAGGGCCGTCAGGCGACGGAACTCACCGCCAAGTCCGCCGCCTCTGCCGTCGGTTGCGGTGAAAACGAAGTCTATCTCGCCTCGACAGGCGTCATCGGCGAGCCTCTGGACGCGACCAAGTTTGCCGGCGTGCTCGACACCATGGCGAAGGATGCCGTCAGCGATTTCTGGTTCGAAGCGGCCAAGGCCATCATGACCACGGATACCTATCCGAAGGTTGCGACCCGCAGCGCCGAGATCGATGGCGTCAAGGTCACCATCAACGGCATCGCCAAGGGTGCCGGCATGATCGCGCCCGATATGGCGACGATGCTGTCCTTTGTCGTCACGGATGCCGATATTTCCTCTTCTGCGCTGCAGGCACTGCTGTCCGAAGGCGTCGGTCCGAGCTTCAATTCCATGACGGTCGACAGCGATACCTCGACCTCGGATACACTGATGCTGTTTGCCACCGGTGCCGCCGCGGCTGACGGACAGGCGCGCATCGAGCTCGCCGACGACCCGAAGCTTGCGGCTTTCCGCGCCGCGCTCAACGATATCCTGAAGGATCTCGCCATCCAGGTCGTGCGCGATGGCGAAGGCGCCACCAAGATGCTCGAGATCACCGTGACCGGCGCCGAAAATGACGCTGCCGCCAAGTGCATTGCGCTTTCGATCGCCAATTCGCCGCTGGTCAAGACCGCGGCTGCCGGCGAAGACGCCAATTGGGGCCGCGTCGTCATGGCGGTCGGCAAGGCCGGCGAGATGGCGGATCGCGACAAGCTTGCCATCTGGTTCGGCGATGTCCGTGTTGCCGTCAACGGCGAGCGCGACGCTTCCTATTCGGAGGAGGCGGCGTCGAACGTGATGAAGCAGCAGGATATTCCGGTGAAGGTCGATCTCGGCCTTGGCAATGGCCGTGCAACGGTCTGGACCTGCGACCTTACCAAGGAATATGTTGCCATCAATGGCGACTACCGGAGCTGATATCTCGCTGATGCATGCGCAGTCCACGATAAACAAACTGCCCTTGGTGCGCAGGCTCGAAGCTGTTGGCTTTCGGGCATGGCCTGCTTCGTCCGTGCAGTATGATGGCAGCTGGCAGGTGCGGCTGACGGCGGGTCATCCGTCGAAACGGCTCAATTCCGTGGTGCCGCTCGATCCCGCCGATCATCGCGATCTCGAAATCCGGCTGACGAAGGCGCAGCGCAAGTTCGAGGCCTATGGCAGGCCGATGGTGGTGCGCGAGACGCCGCTCGCCTCGTCGCAGCTCATCGATCTCCTGCAGAAGCGCGGCTGGACACGGTTCGACGAGACGCTCGTCATGATCGCCGATCTGGTCGATCTGGAGCTGCCGGATATGCTCGATCACCTTCCGAGCCATGACGTCGGACGCTACGTCGATGCCAGCCTGCTTGTTGACGGGGCTGATCCGGCCCTGAAGCCCGCGCTGGCCGAGGTGGTGAGCAGCATCAAGCCGCCGTCGGGTCTCTTCGTCATCGAGAATGACGACGCCGGACCTGTGGCGACGACACTTTGCGTACAGGACAATGATCTTGCCGGTATTCTGTCGGTTTCCGTTTCGGCGCAGCATCGACGCAAGGGGCTCGGTGCCGAGATCCTGACGTCGGCACTGCGTTGGGCGCGGATGCGCAGCGCCAAGACGGCCTGGCTTCAGGTCGCCGCCGACAACGAGCCGGCCCTGGCGCTTTATGCGCGCTTCGGATTCCGCGAGGCCTATCGTTATTGCTATTGGCAATCTCCGGAGGAAGCATGAGCGAAGCTGGCCGCAAGATCGTCCTCGTTGCCGCCTGCGCGCTTATCGATACGGATGGCCGCATTCTTCTGGCGCAGCGGCCTGAGGGCAAGTCGCTCGCCGGTCTCTGGGAATTCCCCGGCGGCAAGGTCGAGACCGGCGAGACGCCGGAAGAGACGTTGGTACGAGAGCTTCAGGAAGAGCTCGGCATCCAGACGAAAATCGCCTGCCTGGCGCCGCTGACCTTCGCCAGCCATACGTATGAAACCTTCCATCTGCTGATGCCGCTTTATATCTGCCGGCGTTACGAGGGCATCCCGCATGGCCGGGAAGGGCAGGCGATCAAATGGGTGCGGCCGCAGGCCCTGCGCGACTATCCGATGCCGCCGGCCGACGAGCCGCTGATCCCCTTCCTGCAGGATCTGCTTTAGGGTCAGATTTCCTTGAAGCGGAAGTTCGACTGAGCGAGCTGATCGAGGCTGGGCGCCGAAGCCTCATGAGAAGAATCTGCCTTTGGAGTTTTGCGCAGCAACTCCGTCAGCAACTCGGTCTGCGTGGCTGAATGCCGGCTGATTGTTTCCAGATATTCTAGCATTAGTCCGAATGCGATGATCACAACGCCGCCGAAAGCGGCTGAAATAGCGCCAGGCAACACGGCGAGAAGGCCGTCTATACTTCCGATAAAAAGCATCGCGACGGCGGCTAGGATCGCAAAGGCGATAATCAGTCCGCCGGCGGTTTTGAGCAAACCCACCATATATTACCCACCATATATTAGCCTCCGCAACCTATAATAATTATATCCATTTTATACGTCCTATCAGGACGCGCAGATGTCAATCTCAATTTTTTGGTGTACTATAATTCTCTGCCATTTTCAGGCGTGGCACCGAGGAGATCGGACGCCCCATAGTAGGGCGGATCGTTCAGCGCGTTTACGGCACGCCGTTTGGTGCGTTTGAAGATGGTACTCTCTAGATATGGTTAACGGAAATTAGCCGTTTGATATCAGGCCTGTAACCCGAATCAAGCACTGTCCCGGAATTTTACGTCTCTTTAATTTGCATGTGGATATTAAGGGATCGTTTATGACCTTCTGCCATTCAATGCTCTCAATCAAGCGGTTGTTGGGTGCGTTAAAGAAGGCTTGACATAATGGACGACGATTTCTGGAAAGCTGTTCAGGAAAAAGAGCAGTCCTATTCCACGTCGCGCAAGACGGGCGCGTTGAATATCGCTCTGCTGTTCGGTACGGCGGCGGTCGCGCTTTCGCTCATCCTGACGCCAATGCTCTCCGACAAATCCAAGTCGCGCGTGCTTGCAAGTGCGCCCGATCTCGACAATATTACCACGGGCTCAATCCCCCAGACTGAAAACGGCAAGCGTTATACGATCCGCCGCAGCGTGTTGCAGAATGAGCCGGGTTCGGTCTGCATCGTTCAAGGTTACGGCGCCGATAGCGGCTGCTGACAGTTGCATGAGCATAGCCTATGCATGAGCATAGCCTACCAGATGCCATGACGAGCATCGGATTCACTTGATGTCCAATGCTGGGGCTGGGAGCTTTGAGCGTATGCGTTCTGTACGGCGTTTTTTCAATGACAGGACCGGTGCCACGGTTATCGAATATGGCCTCATCGCTGCCCTCATGTCGGCGGCGATCATCAGCGGCGTAGGTGCTTTCGGCGGCAGCCTCGCGACCGTATTCAACACATTGTCCAATACGATTCAAAACTCGGCCGCTTCCGGGAACTGAAACGGCCGACGATCGCGTTCGCCTATTGTTTGAGCTTGTGCTCTTCGACCTTGAGCGCATCGGCTAGCCGCGCCTTGGCCGAACCCGGCTGCAGCGGCTTCTGCTGGCTTTCATGCGGCGTCCAGCCAGATGCATAGATGATCGAGAAGGTCGCCCTGATCCTGCCGTCGGCATCGGAATAGCGCTCTGCATAAAGCTCGGCCGCGCGCAGGAAAAAGGCGCGTGTCAGCGGCTTGTGGCTGCGATCGGCAAGCGGATTGGTCATGCCCATGGCGCGCAGGTCGCGCATCAGCGCGAACAGGTTGTCGTAGCGCACCGTATAGGTCTCGGCGTCTATGACCGGCAGGGTAAAGCCAGCGCGCTGCAGGAGGCCGCCGACATCGCGGACATCGGCAAAGGGGATGACGCGCGGGCTGGCTCCACCAGTCAGTTCGACCTCGGTGGCCAGCAGCACGTCACGCAATTCCTGCAGGGTTCCCAAGCCTGGGATCGCCGCCAGGAAAAGGCCGTCAGCCTTCAGCGCACGGCGGACCTGGATGAAGACGCCTGGCGTGTCGTTCGTGACATGCAAGCTGAGGGGAGAGAGGACAAGATTGACTGCCTCCGCCTCCAGCGGCAGCTCCTCCAGCGGTGCCTCGATCACGGTCTCGCCGGGCGCGGCAAAGCCCGTTTCGATTTCGATCCTGCTGAGATGGCCGATCTTGCCGGTCGCCAGCGCCATGCGCGCCGTGATACCGGTCGCGCCGTGAAGCTCCACCGCTTCGTCGAAATGCCGTTCGATGACACCAAGTCGCTCCGCCAGTTCGCTCGCCGCGATGTCAAGAAGAAACGCGGCCTTGACGTCGCCCTGTCTCAGCGCCCGGCGTTTGCGGGCGGCGAGCAGCGATTGGTCGAACACGATTTCCATGGCGGTTTCCTGCAATATCATCACTTCGGCGGGGCGTGACGAGCACGCGCGTTTTCCCTTCGCAAAGCCTGCGGGAAAAAGCTAGTGTCAATCATATGGGAATGATGGGGCGCGAAATCACGCTATCGAGATTGCAGTCCGGGCTGATAAGGCCTTGGCTGGTGCTGGCCGATCTGGTCTATCCGCCTGCCTGTCCCGGTTGCGGGGTTTCGGTTGGCGCGCATCGCGGTCTCTGTCCGGCCTGCTGGTCCGGCATCCGTTTCATCGAGCGGTCCTATTGCGAGGTTCTGGGCAGCCCGTTTTCCCATGATCTCGGGGCCGGGATCCTCAGCGCCGAGGCGATCGCCGATCCGCCTGTTTTCGACCGGCTGCGTTCCGCCGCCGTTCATGACGGCATCGTGCGGGACCTCGTTCTCAGCTTGAAATATCGCGATCGCACCGATCTGGCGCCAGTGATGGCCGGCTGGATGCTGCGCGCCAGCGACGGCACGGTCGCCGCATGCGACGTAATCATCCCGGTGCCGCTGCACCGCGCGCGGCTGTTTGCGCGCAAATACAATCAGGCGGCCGAGCTCGCCCGCCATCTTGCCCGCCTTTCGGGCAAACCGCTGCTCGCGGCGACATTGTTGCGCGTCAAGCGCACGAGCCAGCAGGTCGGCCTCGGCGCCAAGGCGCGGCAGGATAATGTGCGCGGGGCATTTGCCTTATCCGAGCATCGTGCCGCCGATGTGTTCGGTCGGCGCGTCGTGCTTGTAGACGATGTCTATACCACCGGCGCGACGGTGGCTGCGGCGACGCGCGCCCTGAAGAAAGCCGGTGCGGCGGATGTGACGGTTTTGACCTTTGCAAGGGTCGTCGGCCATCTTATATGACTGTGAACCTGTACTTTTCCGGAGTGGATCATGACATCCGTCGTTATCTATACGCGTGAATTCTGCGGCTATTGCGCCCGGGCGAAATCGCTGCTCGAATCCAAGGGCGTCGATTATGTCGAGCACAATGCGACCTATTCGCCCGAGCTGCGCCAGGAGATGATATCAAAGGCAAATGGCCGTTCGACCTTTCCGCAGATCTTCATCAATGGCGAGCATGTTGGTGGCTGCGACGACATTCATGCGCTCGAGCGGGCCGGCAAGCTCGATCCGATGCTCGCTGCCTGAACCGCTTTCGCAACGGAGACGATGATGACCTTCAAAGCTGCCGCCATTCAGATGTGCTCCGGTGTCGATCCGGTGAAGAACGCAGGCGACATGGCGCGTCTGGTCCGTGAAGCCGCTTCGCAAGGTGCTGTCTATGTACAGACGCCGGAGATGACGGGCGCCGTACAGAAGGATCGACCCGGTCTGCGCGCCGTATTGCGTGACGAGGCAGGCGACATCATCGTCAAGACGGCAGCCGAGCTGGCGAAGGAACTCGGCATCTATCTCCATATCGGCTCGACGGCTATCGCGCTCGACGACGGCAAGATCGCCAATCGAGGCTTCCTCTTCGGTCCCGACGGCAAGCTCATCAACCGTTACGACAAGATCCATATGTTCGACGTCGATCTCGACAATGGCGAGAGCTGGCGCGAGAGCGCGGTCTATCGGCCCGGCTCAGAGGCACGTATCACGTCGCTGCCCTTTGCCGAGCTTGGCTTTTCCATCTGCTACGACGTGCGTTTTCCGCAGCTCTTCCGCGCCCAGGCCGTGGCCGGCGCCGAAGTGATGACGGTCCCTGCTGCCTTCACCAGGCAGACCGGCGAGGCGCATTGGGAAATCCTGCTGCGCGCCCGCGCCATCGAGAACGGCATGTTCGTCATCGCCGCCGCGCAGGCCGGCAAGCATGAGGACGGTCGTGAGACCTTCGGTCACTCGATGATCATCGATCCCTGGGGCAAGGTGCTGGCGTCGGCCGGCGGTACGGGCGAGGCGGTCGTTATCGCCGAGATCGATATCGCGGCGGTGAAAGCAGCCCATGACAAAATTCCTAACCTGAAGAATGCACGCGAATTTTCGCTGGAAAAGATCGCGACGCCGGCGGCTGGAGGCGTCGCTGCTTGATCCGCTACTCCCTTAGTTGTGACAATGCCCATGAGTTCGAGGGCTGGTTTTCGGAAAGTGCTGATTTCGACCGCCAGGTCGAAAGCGGTTTCCTGACGTGCCCTGTCTGCAATTCCGCCGCGATTTCCAAGCTGCTGATGGCGCCGTCGGTTTCGACGGCGCGCAAGAAGAACGAGATGCAGACGCTTGCGATGGATGCGGCCCGCAAGGAGGCGATCGTCAAGCTCAAGGAAGCGGTCGAGGCAATCAAGGCCAATACCGAGGATGTCGGCACGAAATTCCCGGAAGAGGCCCGCAAGATCCACTATGGCGAGGCGGATGCGCGTGGGATTATCGGCAAGGCGACGCCGGACGAGGCGCAAGCCCTTGTCGAAGAAGGCATCGAAATCGCCGCTATCCCGGTCCTGCCCGACGATATCAACTGATGCCGGCGAGCGCCGGCAAACATCTGGTCATGTATAATTTCGGGCTGCATGTCGCGGCCTATGAAAGCCCTGAGGTCGAAGGATTTCGCCTGCGCGAAGCGGCAAATTTCGAGGCCGCCGCCCGAGCTCATGGCTTCATTGGCCGCTCCGGCTATGGCGGGGAGGCCGATGCTCCCCGTTGGGGCGAACAGGTCTTTCCGCGTTTCATCGAAGGCAGCGGCTTTGCGACCGCGCCGTCGTCGCTATCGCTCTGGGCCGATATCGAGTCGCTGATGGCGTTCAGCTATAGCGGCGTGCATGCGGATGCCTTGAAACATGCGCGGCATTGGAATGTCAGGCAAAGCTGGCCGCCGCTGGTTCTCTGGTGGATGGATGCCGATGTGGTTCCGAAATGGAAAGACGGTGTCGAGCGGCTGGAACATCTTCACGACAACGGGCCAAGCGCTGGCGCATTCTCGTTCAAGCATCCCTACTGTCCTGACGGCAAACCCGCCGAGATCGACCGTGGCCGGGTGAAGGAAATTGCCGCCCTGAATGCCACAGGCCAAGGTGACCTGCTGGCGCATGTCCGGATGCTGAAAGTCTAGGCCGCAATTGCCTGCTTTCGGCTTTATTAGGCCGACCGCTTTGCCAGCAGCATGTAGTTCACATCCATATCCTTCGACAGGTTCCAGCGGTCCTGCAGCGGGGAATAGAACACGCCGGTACGGGCTATGATGTCCATCCCATCGGCGGTAAGCGGCTTTTCGATCTCTTCCGGGCGAACGAGCTTTTCATACTGATGCGTGCCGCGCGGCAGCCAGCGCAGGACGTTTTCGGCGGCAAAGATGGCAAGCGCCGCCGCCTTCATCGTGCGGTTGATCGTGGCGACGAACATCAGGCCGCCGGGCCGCACCATTTTCGCGCAGGTCGATAGGAAGAACTCGACGTCGGCGACATGCTCGACCACTTCCATGTTCAGCACGATATCGAAGGTCTCGCCGGCTTCGGCGAGCTGCTCGGCGGTGACGGCGCGATAGTCGACGGCAATGCCGGAGGCCTTTGCGTGCGTCGAGGCGATGCCGATATTCTTTTCCGAGGGGTCGGCGCCGACGACGGAGGCGCCCATGCGCGCCATCGGCTCCGACAGCAATCCGCCGCCGCAGCCGATATCGAGCACGCGCAGGCCCTCCAGAGGCCGGCCGCTCTTCGGGTCGCGACCGAAGTTTTCGCAGGCATGGTCACGGATATAGGCAAGGCGCACCGGATTGAATTTGTGCAGCGGCTTGAACTTGCCGGTCGGGCTCCACCATTCGGCGGCCATGGCGGAGAAACGGTCCACTTCGCTCTGGTCGATCGTGCTTTTCGCCGCTTCGGTCATGGCTCACTCCCTGGTCTGTGCCGCGCCACTCGTTCGGACGGTCGCGAGGAATAATCTGTCGGATGTGAAGTCGGACGATCGGCGACCGATGTCAAGGGCTGGGCCTTCGATGCTGTCCGCCGGCTGTCCCGATCGGTGATAGCGGCCGGCAGACGGTGGTTGACAACGAACCGTCGCATGGCCGATCAATCGCCGGGGCTATCAAATGGACTTGCAGAGCCGGATCGATTCCGATCGGACGACTTGGGGAGGAGTTCCTTATGAGAACACTACGTTTCGCGACCGCGATTGCAATTGCCTGTCTGGCGGTCGCTCCGGCGATGGCCGGCGACGGCAAGGGGTTTCGCCTGACGATCGATGGCGTCGAGGTGGGCATCAATCCCGGCGACACGATCGACATGACCATGAAGGATGGCCGCAAGCTGTCGGTGGCGCTGCAGCGCAGCGAAACAGTGACGTTCACCGGTACCAAGTTCTCCTTCGATCATGATGGCCAGTTCACGGTCGCCAAGACCGATCTCGGCGGCGGCGTGCAGCAATATGCGCTGATGACGCCGATCGGCACCGGGATCATCGTACAGGAATATAAGGGGCTCAACCCTTCGAGCATCACCGATTTCGTGCTGCAGCAGATGGTGCAGGAGAGCATCAATGGCGGCGCCAATATGACGAAGGAAACCGCGCAACGGACGCTTCCCGGCGGCAGCGTGCTGAAGGGTGTCAAGGCGGAAACCGCCTCGGATGACGATGTCATGGATTATGAGATCGTGGCGACGGGACGGCCGGACGGCGGCGTGCTTGTCGCCACCTTCCTCAATAAGGAGAATATCCCCAAGGAGGGGGCGATCCTGAACAAGATGTGGTCGAGCCTAAAAGTGGAGTATTAAGGGAAGCTATTGTGGATGTCGGCTGCGCCAACCTATTGCACCCGCCTGCCAAACTCGCTAAGAGACGCCCCCATTGAGATCAAGCTTTTCCGGCTACCAAACCGGAAGGGTGATTTTGCATGCCGGGCTTATCGCATTTCGGCCGCCCGGCGCCGGGTACTGGTAGAGGCACATGGCACGCATCGTGATGAAATTCGGCGGAACGTCCGTCGCGGATCTGGACCGTATCAAGAATGTCGCACGCCATGTGAAACGTGAAGTCGACGCCGGCCATGAGGTCGCGGTCGTCGTTTCCGCCATGTCCGGCAAGACGAACGAGCTGGTCGGCTGGGTCCAGAACATGCCGAAGGTCGCCGGTGCCGATCATTCGATCTACGATGCGCGCGAATATGATGCTGTTGTCGCTTCCGGCGAGCAGGTGACATCGGGCCTGCTGGCGATCGCACTGCAAGCCATGGGCATCAACGCCCGCTCCTGGCAGGGCTGGCAGATCCCGATCCGGACCGACAACGCGCATGGCGCCGCGCGCATTCTCGAAATCGACGGCGGCGAAATGATCCGCCGCATGGGAGAAGGCCAGGTGGCTGTCGTCGCCGGCTTCCAGGGGCTTGGCCCGGACAACCGCCTCTCGACGCTCGGTCGCGGCGGTTCCGATACGTCGGCGGTGGCGATTGCCGCTGCCGTCAAGGCTGATCGCTGTGATATCTATACCGACGTCGACGGTGTCTACACGACCGATCCGCGCATCGAGCCGAAGGCGCGCCGCCTGAAGAAGATCGCTTTCGAGGAAATGCTCGAAATGGCGTCTCTCGGCGCCAAGGTGCTGCAAGTGCGCTCGGTCGAGCTGGCCATGGTCTTTAAGGTTCGCACCTTCGTGCGCTCCTCTTTTGAAGATCCCGATGCTCCGGGCATGGGCGATCTCTTGAACCCGCCCGGAACGCTGATTTGTGACGAGGAAGAAATCGTGGAACAGGAAGTAGTCACCGGCATTGCCTATGCCAAGGATGAGGCCCAGATCTCGCTGCGCCGTCTTGCCGACCGGCCGGGCGTTTCCGCCGCGATCTTCGGGCCGCTGGCCGAAAACCACATCAATGTCGACATGATCGTCCAGAATATTTCCGAGGACGGCTCCAAGACCGACATGACCTTCACGGTTCCTTCGGGTGATGTCGACAAGGCGCTGCGCGTTCTCGGCGAGAACAAGGAAAAAATCGGCTACGACGTGATCCAAAACGAATCAGGTCTGGTCAAGGTTTCGGTGATCGGCGTCGGCATGCGTTCGCACGCTGGCGTTGCTGCGACCGCTTTCCGTGCACTTGCCGAAAAAGGTATCAACATCAAGGCCATTACGACGTCAGAAATCAAGATTTCCATTCTGATCGACGGTCCTTATGCAGAACTGGCAGTCAGGACTTTGCATTCCTGCTACGGTCTGGATAAGAGTTGATACAGGACTGCTGACGACGGACCGTGACGGAGGCGAGTTTCGGCTGCCCCTGACGCGGGCAAGAGTGGCATGACATCTTGATTCGGGAGCTAGAGACGCAATGAGAGACCTATCCGGCGGTCCACGCGTTCTGCTCAAGCGGCTGCGCGAATTGATGGCGGAGCCGCTGGAGCCGCAGGAGCGTCTTGACCGGATCGTTCGCCAGATCGCCAGCAACATGGTCGCCGAAGTCTGCTCGGTCTATGTACTGCGCGCCGACGGGGTCCTCGAGCTCTACGCCACCGAGGGCCTCAACAAGGAAGCTGTCCACCTTTCGCAATTGAAGATGGGGCAAGGCCTGGTCGGCACGATCGCCGCCTCCGCCCAGCCGCTCAACCTGTCCGACGCGCAATCGCATCCCGCCTTCCGCTACCTGCCGGAAACCGGCGAAGAGATCTACCATTCCTTCCTCGGCGTGCCGATCCTGCGCACCGGCCGCTCGCTCGGCGTTCTCGTCGTTCAGAACAAGGCCAGCCGGACCTATCGCGAAGAAGAGCTGGAAGCGCTCGAAACCACGGCGATGGTGCTGGCCGAAATGATCGCCACCGGCGAGCTGAAGAAGATCACCAAGCCCGGCCTGGAGCTCGATCTCACCCGTTCGGTCACCATCGACGGCGACTGCTACAATGAAGGCATCGGCCTCGGCTATGTCGTGCTGCATGAGCCGCGCATCGTCGTCACCAACCTGCTGAACGAAGATGCCGACAAGGAAATCGGCCGGCTGGCCGAAGCGCTCGGTTCGCTGCGTATTTCGATCGACGACATGCTGTCGCGCCGCGACGTCTCCATGGAAGGTGAGCATCGCGAGGTGCTTGAAACCTATCGCATGTTTGCGCACGATCAGGGTTGGGTGCGCAAGCTCGAAGAAGCCGTGCGCAACGGCCTGACGGCGGAAGCCGCTGTCGAAAAAGTGCAGAGCGATACCAAGGCGCGGATGATGCGCCTGACCGATCCCTATCTGCGCGAGCGCATGCACGATTTCGAGGACCTGGCGAACCGGTTGCTCAGGCAGCTCATCGGCCATTCGGGTCGCACAAAAGCCGAAGGTTTCCCGAACGATGCGATCATCTTCGCGCGCGCCATGGGTGCTGCCGAACTGCTCGACTATCCCCGCGCCAATATTCGCGGCCTGGTGCTGGAAGAGGGCGCGGTTACGAGCCACGTCGTCATCGTTGCCCGTGCCATGGGCATTGCAGTCATTGGCCAGGCGACCGGGATTGTCGCCCTTGCTGAAAACGGCGATTCGGTCATCATCGATGGCGATGGCGGCCATGTGCATCTCCGGCCGATGGCCGATCATCAGCGTTCCTACGAGGAAAAGGTGCGTTTTCGCGCCCGCCGGCAGGAGCAATTCCGCGCGCTGCGCTCGGTCGAGCCGGTCACCAAGGACGGTCAGCGCATTTCATTGCAGATGAATGCCGGCCTGCTGGTCGATCTGCCGCAGCTTGCCGAATCCGGTGCCGAAGGCATTGGCCTGTTCCGCACCGAACTGCAATTCATGATCGCCTCGACCATGCCCAAGGCGGATGAGCAGGAAGCGTTCTACCGCAATGTGTTAAAGCAGGCGGACGGGCGTGTCGTCACCTTCAGAACGCTTGATATCGGCGGCGACAAGGTCGTGTCCTATTTCCGCGCGCATGAGGAAGAGAATCCAGCCCTTGGCTGGCGCGCCATTCGCCTCTCTCTCGATCGTCCGGGCTTGCTGCGCATGCAGCTCAGGGCCATGCTGAAGGCGGCGGCCGACGGCGAGTTGAAGTTGATGGTGCCGATGGTCACCGAGGTCTCCGAGATCAAGGCGGTGCGCGAGCTGTTGCAGAAGGAAGTGCAGCATCTCTCCCGTTTCGGGCATAGCTTGCCGCGCAAGCTGCAGTTCGGCGCCATGCTGGAAGTGCCGGCGCTGCTGTGGCAACTGGACGAGCTGATGGCGGAAGTCGATTTCGTCTCGGTCGGCTCCAACGATCTGTTCCAGTTCTCGATGGCGGTGGATCGCGGCAATGCCCGCGTGGCGGATCGCTTCGATCCGCTCGACCGGCCGTTCCTGCGTATTCTTCGGGATATCGTGCGCGCCGGTGAGCGTAACAAGACGCCGGTGACGCTTTGCGGCGAACTGGCCGGCAAGACGATTTCGGCTATGGCACTGCTTGGCCTCGGCTTCCGTTCGGTATCGATGTCGCCGGCCTCGATCGGTCCGGTCAAGGCGATGCTTCTGGGGCTTGATCTCCAGGCCCTCGCGACCGTCATGGAGGAGGCACTGAACGACAAGCGTCCGACGACCTCGATGCGCGATATCCTTGTGCATTTCGCCGAAAGCCACAATATTCCGCTTTAGCGTGTGATCCCGAAAGTCGATAAGCGGTTTGCGGACAAGATCATGCGCATCACATCACAGCAGATATAATAAGAAGAATTGGAGTCTAGGGTGGCTAAGCTTCCCGTTGAAAAAATGCGCGAATTGGAGCGCCGTTTCGGCGAAATCGAGGCGCGCATGTCCGCCGGTCCGGCCGCGGATGTCTATGTAAAGCTTGCTTCCGAATATTCCGAATTGCAGCCGGTCGTCGCCAAGATCCGCGATTATGAGAAGGCGATTGCCGAGGCCTCGGATCTGGAAGCCATGCTCGCCGACAAGTCCGTCGACCGTGAGATGCGCGATCTTGCCGATATGGAACTGTCCGAGGTCAAGGAGCGGATCGAGGGGCTGGAACAGGAAATCCAGATCCTGCTGCTGCCGAAGGACGCCGCTGACGAGAAGAGCGCGATCCTGGAAATTCGCGCCGGGACCGGCGGCTCGGAAGCCGCGCTTTTCGGCGGCGATCTCTTCCGCATGTATGAACGCTTCGCCGCGAACAATGGCTGGAAGGTTGAAGTCCTCTCGGCGAGCGATGGCGAGGCGGGCGGTTACAAGGAAATCATCGCGACGATCAGCGGCAAGGGTGTGTTCTCGCGGCTGAAGTTCGAATCCGGGGTGCATCGCGTGCAGCGCGTGCCGGAGACCGAAGCGGGCGGGCGAATTCATACTTCGGCGGCAACCGTCGCCGTGCTGCCGGAAGCCGAGGAAATCGATATCGAGATCCGTGCCGAGGATATCCGCATCGACACGATGCGTTCTTCGGGTGCCGGCGGCCAGCACGTCAACACCACGGACTCTGCCGTGCGCATCACCCATCTTCCCTCCGGCATCGTGGTAACGAGCTCGGAAAAGTCGCAGCACCAGAACCGCGCCAAGGCGATGCAGGTGCTGCGCTCGCGTCTCTTCGACATGGAGCGCCAGCGCGCCGACAGCGAGCGTTCGGCCGACCGCAAAAGCCAGGTCGGCTCCGGCGATCGATCCGAACGCATCCGCACCTATAATTTCCCACAGGGGCGCGTCACCGATCACCGCATCAACCTGACGCTCTACAAGCTCGACCGGATGATGGAAGGCGAGATCGACGAGGTGGTCGATGCGCTTCGGGCGGATTACCAGGCGAGCCAGCTCGCCCAGCTTGGCGAACAGGCATGAGCGGCGGGCAGGGGTCGACCGTAGCCGGGCTCCTGCAGGAGGTGCGCGCCAGCTTTGCGGAGGCCGACCTCGATGATCCCGCCACGGAGGCGCGCATCCTTGTCGGCGGCCTTCTTCACCTTTCATCCACGGAACTTGTGACGCGGGGTTCCGAGGCGGTGCTGCCGGATGATGTGACGACGGCGCGGGGAGCGGTCGCCCGCCGCTTGAACCATGAGCCGGTTTACCGAATTCTCGGTGAGCGGGAATTCTACGGCCTGTCATTGCGGCTGTCGCCCGCGACGCTCGAGCCGCGTCCCGACACCGAAATCCTCGTCGATACCATGCTGCCGCATGTGCGGCGCCTTGAATCCGAGCTTGGCAATGTCCACTTATTGGATCTAGGAACGGGAACGGGGGCCATTTGTCTGGCCCTGCTGCATGAATGCCCGCAAGCGACGGGCGTCGGTTCCGATATTTCCGGCGAGGCGCTGGAAACCGCACGTGGAAACGCGGAGCGGAACGGACTAGCGGCGCGGTTTGGCACTGCGCAGGGAAGCTGGTTTGAAGCCATCCACGAACGATTTCACGTGATTGTCTCAAATCCGCCCTATATTGCGTCCAGTGTCATTTCTACTCTCGCTCCAGAAGTAAAGGATTTCGATCCTCCCGCGGCCCTTGACGGGGGCCTTGATGGGCTGGATGCATATAGAGCGATCGCAAAGGATGCGGCGCGGTTTCTATACCCGAACGGTATGATAGGGGTAGAGATCGGTTACGATCAGCGTGAAACGGTGACTTCGGTTTTTGAAGGAGCAGGATTTCTCCTTGTCGAGGCGGTTCGTGACTACGGCCAGAACGACCGGGTGCTTGTGTTTGAATTTCATCAGTAACGCGACACGTTGCTGCAGGTTTGTAGGACCCCTGTTGTTATCGCAAATAAAAAGCTTGGATTTCCTGAGGAAGCGATATAGGTTGCGCTCACGCGTTGGGCGGCTGGGAATAGACGGGACGATTCGTCTATCTTGGACAAGCCTCGGGGATCCGCTCTTTGGTAAGAGTGTCAAAGGTTGAAGATAACCCAATGCGTGATCAGTTAATCTGACGTAGTCGAGCGGCAGACCGGCGCTAAAGCGCAGTTTGCTTGCGGCACGCAGGCCCTGGCTCGGGAGTATCCGCGCCACGGCGGCAGGTGTCGTGTATGATTTTATCCCAACGAAGAGAATTCAGGTGAAGGATCTATGAGGCCAGGACAGCAGAACAAGCGCGGTCGGGGGCGTGGTAACAACAACAACGGCGGCGGCGGAAATAACAATAACAACAACAACAACTTCAACCGCAAAGGCTCGAATCCGCTGACCAGGACTTATGACAGCTCCGGTCCCGATGTGAAGATTCGCGGAACCGCTCAGCATATCGCTGAGAAGTACGCGGCTCTGGCTCGCGACGCACACAGCTCCGGCGACCGCGTCATGGCTGAAAACTATCTTCAGCATGCCGAGCACTACAATCGGATTATCGCCAGCGCCCAGGCGCAGATGCAGGAGCGCTTTCAGCGCGACGATCAGAATAATTATAACGACCGCGATGCGGGCGACCGTGATATGGACGATATCGACGGAAACGACATGGACGACCAGCCGCAGATGGCTCCGCCTCCGGCTCGTCAGCATGCTCCCGTCGTTGCGGCTGCTCCGGCTCCCGAACCCGAGGTTATCGACGGCACCGGCCCGCAGCCAGTGATTGAAGGCATCCCGGCCGAGGTGGCAATCGAAGAAGAGACGCCTCCAGGCGGAGCCGCCGAGCGCCAGCCGCGCCGCCGCAATGCCGGCAACCGCCCGCGCCGTCAGCCCCGTCGCGCCGCCGGTGATGCGGAAGGGCAGGACGAGGCCGCCGCGGGCGACACCCCGGCTTTGGCGGACGCTGCATCGGAATAAGACGACCTCCCCTTCCGGGGAAGCCGATCAAAATACTGAAATGGGAACGGCGGCGCTGAAAGTACTGCCGTTCCCATTTCTGCTTTCGGTTCCCCTTTTTCTCGGAGTACGGCCAGAAATTTCCGGAGCCGTTATCATTCGCTTCCGAAACGGAACTTGTACTTCTCCGGCATATTGAGTGGAGATATTTGATGCTTTCGACTGATAAAGCCGACTGCCGTTTCTGTCTGGGGAATGAATTGCTCGCCGATGAGCCCCTGGGTGGTAACCGCTCCTTCTATATGCTTGGCAGTATCGATCCGGAAATGCCGGATGCCGTCATGATCATTCTGCGTCGGCATGCGGAAAGCCCTTTCGATATCCGCTCCGAGGAGTGGACCGGGTTGGGTGAAATGCTGACAATGGCAAAAGCTCACCTGGAATACTGCGGCCCGGATGGCTTCACTCTCGGTTGGAATGTCGGAGCCGTTGCGGGGCAGCACGTGTTTCATGTTCATTTGCACGTGGTTGCCCGTTTTGCCGATGAGCGCAACGTGGGTAAGGGAATCCGCGCCATCATTCGCGGATGACATGTCTTTCCTGCTTTGCTGAGACCCATGTCGCTGCAGTCTCCCGCCCTCGGGTCAACGCGGCTCAGCCCGGCAAAATCCCTCACTTTTTTCGCTTTTGCCGCCCTTTAAACTCCTCGGATACCCTCCCATATTCTCCTCAGTTGCTTTGCCGCAAATCCCAACGGCGACAAGGCGGGGCCTGCCTCTTGAGGGGGCTCAATCTCAATCATCGATCTGCGCCGGTTAGGGCAGGACGATTCATGGAGGTGCAGTATGAATATTGAAAAATACTCCGAGCGGGTGCGCGGTTTCTTGCAATCCGCCCAAACCTATGCGCTTGCGCAGGGTAATCAGCAGTTCACACCCGAACATGTTCTGAAAGTGCTTTTGGACGACGACCAAGGCATGGCCGCGTCGTTGATCGAACGCGCCGGCGGTGATGCCAAGGCTGCCCGTCTTGCCAATGACGC
The DNA here is from genome assembly GCF_016901135.1 of Martinezella lusitana. Lineage (GTDB taxonomy): Bacteria > Pseudomonadota > Alphaproteobacteria > Rhizobiales > Rhizobiaceae > Rhizobium > Rhizobium lusitanum_D. Next base: position 161,859 of record NZ_JAFEVL010000001.1, read on the forward strand.
CGTCCTTGCCAAGTTGCCGAAGGTTTCCGGCGGCGATGGCCAGGTCTATCTCGCACAGCCGCTCGCCAAGGTATTCGCCACCGCCGAAGATGCGGCAAAGAAGGCCGGCGACAGCTTCGTCACCGTCGAGCGCCTCTTGCAGGCACTCGCGATCGAGTCGTCCGCTTCCACTTCAGCGACGCTGAAGAAGGCCGGCGTGACGCCTGTTACGCTCAATCAGGTTATCAACGATATCCGCAAGGGTCGCACCGCCGATTCCGCCAATGCGGAGCAGGGCTTCGATTCCCTGAAGAAATATGCCCGCGACCTCACTGCCGAGGCTCGCGAGGGCAGGCTCGACCCGGTCATCGGTCGTGACGATGAAATTCGCCGCACCATTCAGGTTCTTTCCCGCCGCACGAAGAACAACCCCGTGCTGATCGGTGAGCCCGGCGTCGGCAAGACGGCGATCGTCGAAGGCCTGGCATTGCGCATCGTCAATGGCGACGTGCCTGAATCGCTGAAAGACAAGAAGCTGATGGCGCTCGACATGGGCGCTCTGATCGCCGGAGCGAAATTCCGCGGCGAGTTCGAAGAGCGGCTGAAGGCCGTGCTCAACGAGGTCCAGTCGGAAAACGGTGAGATCATCCTGTTCATCGACGAAATGCACACGCTGGTCGGCGCGGGCAAGGCCGATGGCGCCATGGATGCTTCCAATCTGTTGAAGCCTGCGCTCGCCCGCGGTGAGCTGCATTGCGTCGGCGCGACCACGCTCGACGAATATCGCAAGCATGTCGAGAAGGATCCGGCTCTCGCACGCCGCTTCCAGCCCGTCTTGGTCGAAGAACCGACAGTCGAGGATACGATTTCGATCCTGCGCGGCTTGAAGGAAAAGTATGAGCAGCACCACAAGGTCCGCATCGCCGATGCTGCCCTGGTGGCGGCCGCCATGCTGTCGAACCGCTACATCACCGACCGTTTCCTGCCGGACAAGGCCATCGACCTGATGGACGAAGCTGCGGCTCGCCTGCGCATGCAGGTGGATTCGAAGCCGGAAGAACTCGACGAACTCGATCGCCGCATCATCCAGTTGAAGATCGAGCGTGAGGCGCTGAAGAAGGAAACCGACCAAGCCTCGGCCGACCGGCTCAAGCGGCTGGAAACCGAGCTGACCTCGCTTGAAGAGGAAGCCGATGCGCTGACCGCGCGTTGGCAGGCCGAAAAGCAGAAGCTGGGTCTTGCCGCCGATCTGAAGAAGCAGCTTGACGAAGCCCGCAACGAGCTGGCAACCGCCCAACGCAAGGGTGAATTCCAGCGTGCCGGCGAGCTCGCCTATGGCGTGATCCCGAAGCTGGAGAAAGAGCTGCACACTGCGGAAGAGCAGGACGGTGCCCGCGATTCCATGGTGCAGGAAGTGGTTACCGCCGACAACATCGCGCAGATCGTTTCCCGCTGGACCGGGATTCCCGTGGACAAGATGCTGGAAGGCGAACGCGACAAGCTGCTCCGGATGGAAGATGAACTGGCGAAGTGGGTCGTCGGCCAGGGCGATGCCGTTCAGGCGGTATCGCGTGCCGTTCGCCGTTCGCGCGCCGGCCTGCAGGATCCGAACCGGCCGATCGGCTCGTTCATCTTCCTCGGCCCGACCGGCGTCGGCAAGACGGAGCTGACCAAGGCGCTCGCCCGCTTCCTCTTCGATGATGATACGGCGATGGTGCGCATGGATATGTCTGAGTACATGGAGAAGCACTCCGTGGCCAGGCTGATCGGCGCCCCTCCCGGCTATGTCGGCTATGAGGAAGGCGGTGCGCTGACCGAAGCCGTCCGTCGCCGGCCTTATCAGGTTGTGTTGTTCGATGAGATCGAGAAGGCGCATCCCGATGTCTTCAACGTCCTGCTCCAGGTTCTGGACGACGGGCGTTTGACGGACGGGCAGGGCCGCACGGTCGACTTCCGCAATACCATGATCATCATGACCTCCAACCTGGGCGCCGAATATCTGACCCAGTTGAAGGAAGGCGATGACAGCGATCTGGTGCGCGAACAGGTGATGGATGTGGTGCGGTCGCATTTCCGGCCGGAATTCCTGAACCGTGTCGACGAGATCATCCTGTTCCATCGCCTGAAGCGCGAGGAGATGGGTGCGATCGTCGATATCCAGCTGGAGCGGCTGCTGAAGCTCTTGTCGGAGCGCAAGATCACGCTCGAACTCGACGAGGATGCCCGCAACTGGCTCGCCAACAGGGGCTACGATCCCGTCTATGGCGCAAGGCCGCTGAAGCGGGTGATCCAGAAATATGTCCAGGATCCGCTCGCCGAACAGATCCTCTCCGGGCAGGTGCCGGATGGCTCGCTGGTCAAGGTCACCAGCGGTTCCGACAGGCTGCTGTTCCGTTCACGTCATGCGGTGAACGAGGCGGCATAAAGCCTGGAATGTTTGTATGAGAATGCGGATGGCGGCTTTTGGGCCGCCATCTTGCTTTGAGAGCGCCGAGTTGCCTAACCTTGCCTCGTCTGTGATGTTGGAGCGGGACGGAGGAAACCATGCTTGTTATCTTCGGTGGCCTGCCGGGCAGCGGAAAAACCACGATTGCGCGCGCGCTGGCCAAGCGGCTTGGCGGCGTGCACGTCCGGCTCGACACGATCGAGCAGGCGTTGCGGAATTCCGGTATGTTGAGAGCTGACGTCGGGCCTGCCGGATACATGGTTGCCTATGGGTTCGCCGGAGACAATCTCAAGCTGGGAAGAACCGTGATTGCGGATACAGTCAATCCCATTTCGGTGACACGCGAAGCTTGGAGGCAGGTCGCGCGGCATGCGGGTGTGCCGGCGATCGAGGTGGAGGTCATCTGTTCCGATAAGACCGAGCATCGCCGGCGCGTGGAAACGCGCGAGGCTGATATCGAAGGCCTTGTGAACCCGACATGGGACGAGGTCGTCACGCGAATCTATGATGACTGGCCTCCGGGGCCTATCGTCGTCGATACGGCTTGCAAGGCGGTGGATGAGATCATCGCGGAACTGGTTGCTAAGATGGGATCCGTTCGGGCCTAACTAGCTGCCCGCTGACCGGGATGTGTCCAGCCTCCCGGCTACTTGCTTGCGATTTGCTTCGACTTGTCGTCGCTGAGCAGTGTGTCGATGCGCTTGCGCTCTTCCTGGAATTTGGCGAGAGCCTCGCCCTCGAGGGATTTGCCGCCGGGAAGGCGAATACGCAGCGGGTCGACCTTCGTCCCGTTGACGATCAGCTCGTAATGCAGATGCGGGCCGGTCGCGAGACCGGTCGAGCCGATGAAGCCGATGACTTGCCCCTGGACCACCTTCGCGCCCGGAACGATGCCCTTGGCGATCGCGCTCTGATGGTTGTAGGAGGAGACGTAGCCATTGGCATGGCGGATCAGCGTCTGGTTGCCGAAGCCGCCTGAATCCCAGCCCGCCTTCTCGACGATGCCGTTGCCGGCGGAGATGATCGGCGTGCCGCGCGGCGCCGCCCAATCCACGCCTGTATGCATGCGTGCAAAACCGAGGATCGGATGACGTCGCATGCCGAAGCCGGATTTGAACACGCCGGTCGGAACGGGATTGCGCAACAGGAATTGCCGGATGCTTTTGCCGCCTTCATCGAAGTAATCGATCGAATGATCGGCCGGATCTTCGAAACGGTAGAAGCGGGTCACGGTATCGCCGAACTTGGCGTTGACATAGAGCAGTTCGGAATCGGCTGTCGCCTGGCCGTTTTCATCGGCAACCGAGAAGAAGGCTTCGAGCGAATCCGTCGGTTTCAGCTGCGCCTGGAAATCGACATTGCTGGCAAGCAGCTTGACGATCTGCGCCACCATTTCCTTGTTCATGCCGTAGGAAAGTGCTGCGCGATAGATGCCGTCATAGACGCTCGGCAGATCGCGGCCGGCCACAGACGGGGGAGCATCGTTGTCGAAGGCGGTGGCGATGGCGTCGAGCATCGGCGGTTCGCTGCCGGCGACGAAATCGCCACGATCGTTCTGCGCGATGGTCAGCAGATGCTTGGTGCCGCGATAGATGCTGGCGCGGATGATCTTGGCCTGCTCACCCTTCTGCAGGATGCCGATGCGAAGCACGTCGCCGGCAGAAATATCGGACGAGCCGAAGAGCGGCTGGATCTTCGCCGTGATGTCGTCGGCATCCGCCTTGAGATAGCCGGCATTGATGAGGGCCGTGACAATCGGCATGTTTTCCCGAACCGGAATGATGTCGTCGGCAAACTCCTGCGTCTGCGGGGTCACGGCTTCCGAAGGGGAGACGGACATGTTTTCCTCGACGACGCGGGCGGTCAGGCCGGCTGTCAGGTCGACATCGGAATCATCGTTGGCGAAACGGCGCGGATCGACATAATAGAGTGCCGAAAGCTGGGTATTGCCGTCGGTCAGGACCGAGCCGTTGGAACGTACATTCTCTTCGACTTCCTCGAGCGACATGGAGCCGGCGAGCTGGAAGGGAATATCCTTGGACGGGAAGGGCACCGTCTTCAGGCTGACCTCCGATTCCACATCCGATCCATAGATCGCGCCGGTCCGGTTGGCCGGCGGCGGTATATTCTCATCGGCGGAGAAGATCGCCAGCGGATCAAATGGCGGATAGTTTTCGTTGGCGATGCGATTGGTGGCCAAGGCGATCTTCACATGGGCGAAGGGCTGGCGCCGCACCACTTCCTTGTCGCCGTCTTTCACAACGGTAGATACTTCGAGAATGTTGCGGTCCGAAGGCTTGGACGCGATGGCGGTGGAGATCAGGCGGCCGCCGCGGGTAACCTGGTCATCGGAAGCATCATGCTTGTCCGATGTCGCATAGGCTTCGGCCGGAATAGCCAGTTGCTGTCGTCCATCGAGCGCTGCAAACAATGCGACGCCCATCAATATGCTCGAGGTGACGCCGGTAAGGAAGGTGCCCGAGAGCCAGCGCAAGGAAACTTCGCGTCGATCCGGCGCCCGCCTGCCATCGGCCAGGATTGGCGGCTCGTTGCCGAGCGATCGGAGCATCATCTTGTCCGTCATCATGCCAATCGAAATCCGGTTCCTTCATGCGAGCCGTAGGCTGGGGGCGAAGATGTGCATATTTATGACAGGCGAGTCAAATCAACCGGGCAATATTCACTCATCCGGAGCCTCGTTTCCTATAGAAATCCATGGCGCAGGCGATACGGCTTGTGGGACGCTGCCGATGATCTACCTCATATTGTGCCGCCAGCTGCGCGCAATTGGGTAGCGCGAGCACGCCAGGGAAGGGATGTGCGGGCCCCTTGGTCGCGTCTTTAACCGGACCTCGGCACCCTTCATAAATATATCATAAGAATCAATCACTTATTTGTTTTTTGGTTTTTTTGAAAATCGGTTGTTGACTTGGTTCGTGGGGTGGGATTATAAGCCCACTCACTGAACGAGGGCGGCGGCGCTGCTGGCGACGACGACATTCGCTCTAGTGTTTCCTGGATTGGCTGCGATGCTGATTGAAGGTTCT
>NZ_JAFEVL010000025.1 GCF_016901135.1 Martinezella lusitana
TAAAGAGATTGTGGAAGCGATCATTCCGGTCTTCGGGGCCAATCGTATCGGCGTGCGCCTGTCGCCAACCATTCCGGTGTTCTCGATGAGTGACAGCAATCCGGCCGCCACGTTCGGCCACGCGGCTCAAACCTTGGGTCGATATGGGCTGGCCTATCTTCACGTCGTGCAGATCGGCGATCCGGACTTCGATTATACCGCGCTCAAGTGGGCGTTCGGCGGTCCCTACATCGCCAACGGCGGCTTTAACGCCGACAGCGCCGAGGCCGCGATAACTGCTGGCGCAGCCGATCTGGTCGCTTTTGGTACGAAATTCCTGGCAAACCCGGATCTGATCGAGCGCTTCCGCCACGGCGCCCCACTCAACGACCCGGATCCTGCGACATTCTACCAGGGTGAGGAACGTGGTTACACGGATTATCCGACATTAGTCCGGTGATGCCGACAAGCTTCGGCGCGGAACGGAACCTTTTGGGTTGGCCGTCACGCCGGTGGTAGCTAAATCTCCACTTTCATGGACTTGATCAGCGCTTCTCGCGCAGCAAGCCCGGTCATGGCGCGATCACCCATTTCGCGCGCGATGAGATTGAGCAGACCCTCGCAAAACACGATGTACGCACCCATGCTGTTGCTGAAAAAGCTGCTCGCATGGGGCACGAAAAATGCGTGCTGCGACGGCCCAACGAGAGGGGAGGCGCGTGTATCCGTCACCGCTATGACGATGAGGCCGAGTTTCGCTGCGACTTCCGCCACGTTCGCGACACTGCGCGTATATGGTGCACAGCTTGCCACCACCACGACGTCACCCTCTTCCAGTTGCGCCAAGGCTTCGGCAACGCCGAGACGAGGCGCATCCAGCAGCGAAACATCGCGCCGCAACATCCCCAGTCCGTAAGTTAGAAAGCTCGCAAACGCATGAAACTGACGAACGCCGTGGACTCTGACGCGCCGCGCATTTGCTAACAGATCCGCAGCCTCAAGCAGCGATTTGGGGTCGAGCTGCGTCAGAAATCCGTCGATGTTGTTCTTGGTCTCAAGACCAAGTCTGTCGAAGATATGCAGCTCTTCCTCACTGTCTTCCTTCGTGGAAAGAAGTCGCCCCGCCTGCCGGCTATAAAAATACCGATCGTCCGCAGAAAACGCCTGGCGGAAAACACTTTGAAAATCGCTGAACCCGGCAAAGCCAAGCTTCTGTGAAAGCCGCGTCAGTGTCGACGGGTTCACTCCGAGGGTTTCGGCCAATTCAGATATGGTTCGAACCGCGGTTTGCTCTGGTGTGTCCACCAGCTTCGCCAACACGTCGAGGGCCTTGTTGCCGAGAGAGATGTTAGCGTTCTCACGGTTGATGCTCACAGTGAGTTTTCGAAGTTCCTCGATTGTCGCCGGTTTTGCAAACCCAACCGCCCCATCCGTCAAAACCATGCGTACGCCTCGATGTCACATTGTCGCGATCTGCAGGCCAGTATTCTCGAAACGAGCCGCCGATCTCGCCCCATCATAAACAGCCCAATCGACGCTGTCCTTGCCGATTTTGAAGATGGCGGTCGCAAGTGTGTTCTCGTTATCGGGATCGTCCGGCTGGGTGCGGTAGATCGGAAGAGCGAAACGCTCTCGATCCCATAGGATGGACAACGGGTCCGGTGAACCATTGTTTGCTGCGAGAATGTCCTGACCGCGTTCCTGCCGCGAGCCGGATGACCCCGTTATGATTTGCGGTTCTGATGTCATCTTTGCATGCACAAGATGGTTTGCATGGACGGATGGGTGGGTGATCTCAGCGATCGAACAATTCGCATGGGTGAACTCGACGCTGGCCAGGCGGGATTGCCCTGCCTGTGCCAGTGTGAGGTGAAATGCGCCGGAGCGCGGTGCCTCAGACAGCAAAATCAGAGCGGCGTCGATCGTCGCGCAGTCGAGAACGGCGCGGGTCAGCACCATGCGTGGCATTCCGTCTCCGGCACGCGTTGAGCGGATGTTGTTCACGGTCAGCACCAGACCACTGCCATTCACCGCAAATGTATGCCCGGGTATCGATCCCGGATAGACGAATGCCGTGAACGGCTGACCCTGGTCCGGGATGATGCTTGCCAGAGCGCATCCTGACCGTAACCCCGGATCGCCGTCTTCATTGTGGGCTATGAGCGGAATGGGACCCGGTATCTGGACGGTAGTGCAGCCATCCGGTGCCATCGCCCAGACGTCGCCCCTGCAGTTCCATGCAAAGATCTCGTCGAGCGAGAGTTGCAGCCCGTCCGCCAAGCCTGAGAGTTCCTGCCAATACCGCGGGTAGCGCTCCTCGACCAATGACCTTGCCATCCGTATGCGGTCGTCGTGCTTGAACGACATGACCGTCGCCCAGGCATGTGTCTTGACGAGGTGACCGTGAACAAGGCGCGCGCCCTGACGACCGAGACCTTGTCCGATATCATAGTGGCTTCCCGAAAGGGTCAGGCTGGCAAGGCGGTAGTCGATGTCAATGGACATGCTGTAGGAACTCGCGGAGGCGTGGATTTGCGGGGTTGTCGAGAAGAACGGCCGGATCGCCGTCGACGGCGATGTTGCCGTTTTCCATGAAGATCAGCCGCGTTCCGACCTTGCGGGCGAAACCGATCTCGTGCGTCACCACGATCATCGTCATACCCTCTTCAGCCAGCGCCTGCATGACGCGTAACACTTCATGGCGCAGCTCCGGGTCGAGCGCCGACGTCGGTTCGTCGAACAGCATCAACTTCGGCTTCACCGCCAGGGCGCGAGCAATGGCGACACGCTGCTGCTGTCCCCCGGACAATTCCGACGGATAGTGGTGGCCGCGATCCGCGAGGCCGACCTTTGCAAGCAGGGCCGTTGCCTGCTTGGTTGCGTCCGCCTTGCTCAGGTTGCGGACCCTGCGAGGACCAAATGCAACATTCTCAAGCGCGGTCATTTGTGGGAACAGATTGAACTGCTGAAACACCATACCTGCTTCCTGCCGGATCAGCCGGACCTTGGCGCGGCTTTCCCGCACGCTGATCCCATCGACGATCAAATCGCCGCCGTTGATCTCCTCGAGCGCATTGATACAGCGCAGCAGAGTGGACTTTCCGGATCCGGACGGACCGATCAAGACGACGACTTCACCCTCGCCAATTTTGAGATCAACGTCCTTCAAGACCGAAATCGGCCCAAAGTTCTTGGTGACGTTTTTGAATTCGACGAGGCTCATAGGATTCGCATTCTTTTTTCGGTTACGCGCAGGATGAGGGTCAGCGTTCCGGTCATGATCAGGTAGAAGACGGCAACGGCTGACCAGATTTCGACGGCGCGAAAATTCGCCGCCATGATTTCCTGGCCTTGGCGGGTCAGTTCGCCGACACCGATGACGATGAACAGCGACGTGTCCTTCAAGCTGACGATGAACTGGTTTCCGAGTGCTGGGATCATGCGCCGGAAGGCCAGCGGTCCGATGACATAAAACAGCACCTTCCAGAGCGGTAGACCCAGCGCGAGCCCGGCTTCTTTCAATCCCTTGTGGATGGACAGGAACGCCCCCCGGACGATTTCGGCGATGTAGGCGCCGGCGTTGAAGACAATCGACACGATGGCTGCCATCAGCGGATTGATGCGAATATCGGCAAGCAGCGGCAGGGCGAAGTAGATGAACATCACTTGCACGATAATCGGCGTGCCCCGGATGATCTCAATGTAGATGAAGGCAATGGCGTTAAGGACGGCATTGCCGTAGGCACGCATCAGGCCGGCACCTATGCCTATAACCAGACCTCCAGCGAGACCGGCGAGCGCGATGAGGACCGTGAGCTGGGCGCCCTTGAACAGTTCCGGCAGTGCCTGCCAGACGACGGACCATTCGAATTCCATAGAAATCATCTCCATGCGAGGAAGGAGCGCCGGCTCACCCGGCGCTGGTAATCTCGTTGGAGATCAGCTCTTCGGCGGTTCTGTGCCGAACCACTTCTTGTAGATGGTGGTATAGGTGCCGTCGGCCTTCAGCTTGGCCAGCGAGGCGTTGACCTTGGCGACAAGTTCACTGCCCTTGGGAAACGCCATGCCGTACTGCTGCGCCATCATTTGGGCGCCGACGGTCTTCACTTTGCCCTGGCCGTTGGTCTTGATATAATAAAGCACGTTCGGTGTGTCGTGCATCGCAGCATCGGCGCGGCCAGTCGCAACTTCGAGGTAAGCGTTGTCGCTGTTCGGGAACAGGCGCAGCTCCGAATCCTTGAAGTTTTCCTTCGCGTAGTCAGTAGCGGACGTTCCCGTCTTCACCGCAAGCGTCTTGCCCTTGAGATCTTCCGGTCCCTTGATTGCGCTGTCTGTCGGAACCATCAGCAGGAAGCCGCTGTCATAATAGCCATCGGAGAAGTCGATGACCTTCTTGCGCTCGTCCTTGATCGTGATGCCAGCTAGCCCGACATCGACCTGTTTCGTCTGAAGGGCCGGAATGATACCGTTGAAGTCCATCGGCTGCAGTGTGTAGGTGACACCAATGTCTTTGGCGACCGCATCCCAGAGATCAATGTCGAAGCCGACATACTTGTCGCCTTCCTTGAACTCGAACGGCACGAATGCCGTATCGGTGGCAACGACTAGATCGGCGGCCCGCGCTGGAAGCGAGAATGCGATTGTTGCTGCAACAGCGGCACAAAGTAGGTATCCAAATCTCAGTTTCATGTGAGTTCCCCTTTTTTGGGCAAAAGCATTCGGCGTTTGCCTTCGATTAACATGTGCAAATATAGAATGCATTTATGATGTTGTCGCATTCAAACTTTGCGTTTGCGTGGCGAGAGGGTGTAGGGCGGATCAAAAACAAAGCCGACCCTTCCAGGCGACGGAAACTTCCAATTCGACGCTCAAAGGCCTTCGCGCGGAGTAATTCTGTGAAATTCCAACCGGTTAGCGTAGTCCGGACATCGGGAAGCGAAACCACTGCTTGCCGGGTGCGCACACAAAATGCTCAGTCCGATCAAAATTGATCCATGTAGACCACATATTTTAATCAAGAAACAAATGGATCACAAATTGTTACAATGCCGACTAACCTCGCACATCGACGCAAACGCTGGGCCGAAACGGGGTGTACAGAACCTTTTCCGAGTGTGCGCTAGACGGAAAAAAACCGGCCTCCTTCGAGGTCGGCTTCGGTTAGGAAAACAGCAGAAGCAGATTGCCTAAATATGCAATCGCCAAGCCGTCGGGGAGGCTTATGCCAGGCCCGCGACCGCCGCATCGATCGCGTCGCCGAGACGCTCGACGATCGTCTCGATATCCTTGTCCGTGACAATAAAGGGCGGCGCCAACAGAACGTGATCGCCCGTTTGGCCATCGATCGTTCCGCCCATCGGATAAACCATCAGGCCTCGCACCATCGCTTCTTTTTTAATGCGGACGTTTAGCTTTGCCGATGGATCGAACGGCGCTTTGGTGGAGCAGTCCCTGACGAGTTCAACGCCTCGGAACAACCCCCGTCCGCGGATGTCGCCGACATGGCGATGGTTGCCGAGGCGTTCGGTCAGCCGGGTTTCAAGGTGATCTCCCATGGCGACGACATTGGCCAGAAGGTTATCGTTGCGGATGACGTTTTGAACGGCGAGGCCGGCGGCGGCGGCCATCGGATGGCCCATATAGGTGTGTCCATGCTGGAAAAAACCGGAGCCGTTGGCGAATGCGTCGAAGATCTTGCCCGAAAGAAGCACGGCTCCGACAGGCTGATAGCCGCCGCCCAATCCCTTGGCGATTGTCATGAGATCGGGGATGACGCCATCCTGCTCGCAGGCATGAAGCGTACCTGTCCGGCCCATCCCGCACATGACCTCGTCGAGGACGAGCAGGACGCCATACCTGTCGCAGATCGCACGAATCCTCTTGAGATAGTCGGCGATCGGCGGCACGGCGCCGGATGTGGCGCCGACGACCGTCTCCGCCACGAAAGCGATCACCTGATCCTCGCCGAGTTCGAGAATCTTGTCCTCAAGCTGCCGAGCGGACCGCGCGGCGAAGGCCTCGTCGCTTTCGCCTTCGTGCCGCAGCCGGTAGGTGTAGCAGGGATCGATATGGTGCGTTTCGATCAAAAGGGGCCGAAACTGCGAACGCCGCCATTCGTTGCCGCCCGTGGCAAGTGCTCCCAGCGTATTTCCGTGATAGCTCTGACGACGGGCGATGATGTGCCGGCGCTGCGGCTGCCCCTTCTCGACAAAATACTGACGTGCCATCTTCAACGCCGCCTCGACGGCTTCCGACCCGCCGCTGACAAGATAGACATGATCGAGGCCCGCCGGCGCGTCTTCGACCAACCGGTCGGCAAGCCGTTCGGCGACGTCGGTCGTGAAAAAGCCCGTGTGAGCATAGGCCATCGTATCGAGCTGTTCATGCAATGCCGCAAGGACTGCGGGGTGCGCATGGCCGAGGCAGGAGACCGCCGCTCCTCCCGACGCATCGATGTAAGCTTTTCCATCAGCATCGAATATTTCGATACCTTGGCCGCGCACTGCGACGGGAAGTCTCGAATGGATCGCGCGATGCAGAATATGGGTCATGGCCGTTTTTTCGGGTTCCGCGGTTTGAGATGGGTTTTGAACGTAGCGAACAGTTCGTCGGACCGTTTGAGCGCTTCGACCGCGTTCTCGCCCGCGTTGCCAGCGATCAGAGTGCCGAGGAGTTCGGCAACGGCGAAGGCCGGCGACATCGTATGGAAGAAGGACGCGCTTTCGGTCGGGACGTGCACAGCGACGGTGGCGAACTGGGCGAGAGGCGCCACTTCGCTGTCGGTCACCGCAACTACAGGAACGCCCTTTTGGTGGGCGTATTCGGCGATTTCGATGGTGGCGCGGGTATAGGGCAGAACGCTGGCAACCAGCAGCACGTCATCACTGCGCGCGTTTCCAATGGCGTCCGCACCGGTTCCGCCAAAACCGTCCAGCATCACGGACTGTTCGCCGATCAGCGTCATCATGTAATGTAGCTGCCATGCGACTGAATGGCTTGAGCGAAGTCCCAGGCAGTAGACGCGCCTCGCCTTGGCGAGCAGCGTAGCCGCCTCAACGATCCGGTTCAACGATTGTGGCTCTGCCAACTGGGAAACCTGAGTACTGATCGAGGCGAGTATGTCTGCGGCGAGCGCATGGTCACCCTTAAGTTTCTGGCTGGCGACCTGAGCGCCGGCCTTTCCGGCAAAGCCGAGTTCCTTGCCGCGCACGGCCTCGGCATACAAGGCGCGGATCGCATCGTATCCGTCGAGACCGAGATGTTTGGCCAAGCGGGTCATTGTCGCAGGTTGGACGCCGGCATGCTTCGACTGCTCCCGCATGGATAGGAGGGCGACATCGCGGGGGTGGTCGAGGACATAACGCGACGCCGTCTGCAATTGCGCGGACATGCTGTCGAACGTGTCAATGATGGCTTGGCGAAGAGGTGCTTGCTCCATGTCCGATTTATAATCCGCTTGTATGGCTGTTGCAACATACGTTTCAAAAAAGTATGATATGATCTATATGGATCGCAACTGAGAGCGCTTTTTCATGAGTGTTGAGACTGGTTTGAATTCGGTCGCGATAGCCGTTGCTCCGAACGGAGGCCGTAAGACCAAGGTGGACCACCCGAACCTTCCTTTGACAGCAACGGAACTTGCCGAGACCGCCGTTCGATGCAAAGAGGCGGGCGCCGCGATGATTCATGTCCACATTCGCAAGAAGGACGGCAGTCATCTTCTCGATGCGGGAGCATACCGCGAGGTGATGTCGGCAATCCGGTCACGTGCCGGCGACGACCTCGTCGTGCAGATAACCAGTGAGGCACTCGGTCTTTATACGCCACCCGAGCAGATTGCAGTCGTCAAGGAGACACGTCCGGAAGCGGTGTCGCTCGCGCTACGTGAACTTGTCCCGGACGCCTCGTTCGAAGCTGCCTTCGGCGATCTCCTCCTATGGATGTCGAAGGAGCGGGTGTTTCCGCAAATCATCCTCTACGACCCTTCCGAGGCCGTGTTGCTCGCGGACTTGCAAAAGCGTGGCCTCATCCCGTGGCGCACCATTCCGGTGCTCTTTGTCCTTGGGCGATACACGGTAGGACAGACCTCGCATCCGACAGATCTTCTGCCATTTCTGGCGACAGGCATTCCACGGTTCGAGCATTGGAGCGTCTGTGCGTTCGGCCGTCATGAAGTCGCGTGCGTTACGGCGGGCACCCTGCTGGGCGGACATATGCGAGTTGGTTTTGAGAACAATATGCGGCTTCCGGATGGAACAACGGCATCCGGAAATGAGGACTTAGTCCGAACTGCGTCGCAAGTAGTCCGGGCCGTAAATTACGAACTGGAAAGCGGCTGCGATCTCAGGAAGCGATTGAGAAACTTAGCAGATTAGCGACGCCGTTTCCGGCGTCTACAGTGATGGCGGCCAAGGAAGCCGTGGATTGTCTCAACCGCAGCTGAGCGGGCGCGAATGAGTTCTTGTATAGCTTCATGATCGTCGTCGGGAACCCAAAGAACGATAAGCTCGCGCTCACTCCTGAACGCACTTCGCTGCCTACTCAGAACCCCTGACACCCCCATGGGACCAGCTCGCGACACACTAACCCAGCCGCGCTCCGTATCAGAATTCCTCCCAGCTTTCCTTGATTGCCGCATTGCTTGAGAAGGCTTTTGCTACTCGGCTGGTCATGCGATGCACAGGCGAAGCAACCGGCGCGTGATTGTAACCCACTGTCGTGGGCAGCGCCGACTGTGGAGCGTCAGGAAGCTGGAACTGCGAGACGAGTTCGCGGAGTCGGCCGCTCTCATTTGCAAGCGTCGCCCCGGCTGCGCTGGTTTCCTCGACCATAGCTGCGTTTTGCTGTGTGACCTGATCCATCTGGTTGACGGCGGTGTTTACCTCAGCAAGGCCGACCGATTGCTCCTTGGCCGACGTCGCGATCGCGTCCATGTGCTGATTGACTGTAACGATGTAGGCCTCGATGGTCTTCAGAGCGTTACCCGTCTCGCTAACCAGATCGACACCACTTTGCACATCCGCTGAAGAATTCCTAATCAGTCCCTTAATTTCCTTGGCAGCCTTTGCGGAGCGTTGGGCGAGCTCACGTACTTCCTGGGCCACGACAGCAAAACCCTTGCCTGCATCTCCTGCTCGGGCTGCCTCGACCCCTGCATTGAGAGCCAAAAGATTGGTCTGAAACGCTATCTCGTCAATGACACCGATAATGTTCGAGATTTCGTTTGAAGACCGTTCGATCTTCTGCATGGCGTCTACCGCATTGGAAACCACCTTGCCCGAGTGGGCAGCGCTTTCGTTTGCCAGAACGGCCGTCTTGCGAGCTTCCTCGGCGCGCTTGGATGAGTTGGCGACATTGACCGTAATTTGATCGAGCGCGGCGGCCGTTTCTTCCAGCGATGCCGCTTGCTGTTCGGTGCGCTTGGACAAATCGTTGGCACTGGCGCTAACCTCACGGCTGCCTGTGTCAATGCCGCTAGCCGCATTGGCGACCGAACGTAAAGTTTCCGACAATTGCGAGACCGCAATATTGAAGTCTGTTCGCAGACTTTCGAAATCCGGCGCAAATGGCTCGCTAAGCTGGTAGGTTAGATCACCGCTGGCAAGACGCCGCAGCCCTTGAGCCAAGCCTGTCGTCGCCTTTGCCATATCCTCGCTGCGGTTTCGCTCCAAGGTTTCGGCATCGGCCTTTTGCTTGTCGGCTCGCCCACGAATAGCGGCAGCCTCGCGCTCAACCTCAAGTGCGCGCAGTCCGTTTACCTTGAACACCTCTACTGCCTTGGCCATCGCGCCAATTTCATCTTGGCGGCTGAGTCCGCTCACTTCAGCTGAGAGGTCCCCGGTCGCCAACACTCCCATGTTTGACGCCAGACGTTGAATAGGGCGGCCAACCATCCGGAGGATAGTCCAAGCAATCCCCGCAATAACAACAATCATCGCGCCAAGCCCGACCAACATTGCCATCAACTGATGGTGAAGCGGAGCGTTTATCGTCTCGAGCGGTACATCGACCACAGCCACCCAAGTTGTGTCGAAACTAGCGACGCGGAACGGCAAAAAGATCCGTTGTATCTTCGTTCCATCCCGCCACGACATCGCCGGCAGCAGCCGGGCTTCGTTGGATGCGACTGCTTCTCTCAACTGTGCGCTGCCCTCGCCATCACCATAGGCTTTAGCAAGCAGGGACTTGTCGGGATTGACCACCCACTCGCCTTTTTTGGACAAAATCATAACGCGGCCCGTCCCCATTGGAGCAAGCTTTTGCAATACGTCCGAAAGGCTGGAAAGATTGACAGCGGTACCAGTCAAGCCAATGACCTTTTCCTTAGCCTTAACCGGATAGACGATAGCGGCAATCAAGGGTGGGTCGGCAACGGCAACACCATAGATAAAGGGATTGGTCAACGCTCCCTTTCCTGACGTCGTCGGCAAACGGTACCATTCGGCATCGACGAGCCGCTCAAAAGTAGCTAGCTCCAGGCTACCATCCTTTCCCTGACTGTAAGAGGGCGAAAAAAGGCCTTCATGGTTGGTAACCAAGCCCGGATTATCTGGAACTTGCGAACCGTCCAACGCCTTTGGCTCTTCCATAAACCATGTGCTCAGGCTCTCAGGCATGGCCTCGTGCTTTGCCCTCAGGGCATTGACGATTGCCGTCCGGTCCAACTTGCCTTCTTCAAAGCGCGCAGCGAGAAGTGCCGCGGTTGCGCGGTTGGCACCGTCATATTCGGCGATTATCGAGCTGACATACGATGCGGACTGTTTTGCTTCGTCAAGCATGATCTGATTGGTCATCTCAAGCGTTGCAGCTCGAGACGTTAGCCAAATGTACGCGGCCGCTGGCACCGTCGCAGTTAACACGCCTAGGGCGACGATAACTGAAAGCTTCACATTCACGGACTTAAGAGAGAAATCCATAGGTCACCCGTCAAAATTTCAGGCCAATCGCGGCACCGCTCGATATCTATTAGAACCGATCAAATGTTAATTTATCAAAAATAAGTTATCAAACGTTGAACCATTTCCGGGCTAAGCGTCGCCCTATCGGCGGCCACGATGCAGCCCAAGTTGGCGGGGGGGCTCAACGAAATCGATCTACGGCAAGAGCTTGCAGGTCTGACGAGTTCGGTCATTCCAACAGGTACTGCCATGGTCGGCTGGGTTGAGGATCTGCAGGCGCACACACGCATCGAGCTCGGGAAAGCGCGTTGGGGCGTCCGGCGACGGAGGCGCTTGCGTACTTTAGCCCGGCGATACCTGGTCAGCACCTTCAAATTTACCGAGCCGACCACTTGGAGAGGGCGCGGTCGAGTTCATGACGGCCAATAGCGCCGGCAAGGTTTTTCAGCCAATATGTGCCCGACATCTACCCGAACATCTAAGGCGATAAACGCAAGCTCTTTCTTTCCCTAAAAAACGTCACTTAGACAGCCCGTTTATCACTTTGCCGGCATGACAAGCCACCAGCCGCCTGCCTCGTCGACGGACATACATGGTGTCATCACAGGCCCGGGGTCCCTTCGGATCCGACCGCAATCCTGATCGTGCTAGTGGCCAGGCGTCGAACGCCGAGAAAGTGAAGGCTCTCGCCTAGAATCAATAATGTCATCAACGCCCAGATACGTTCAGCATAGTTTGCTCCCCAGGACAACAGAAGCGTGTCCACCAGCACGATCAGGATCGCGACAGGGATCGCAAAGGCTATCGGATGACAGCCGCCGCGTTTCAAGAGGTTGCCGGCGAGGAGGGCGGCAGCTACAGCGGGAAGGAGGTAGGTATCTGCGAGACTGTAATGCGCACTTCCTCCAAGGCTTGCGACGAAGACGCCGAAAACGACGGACCCTAAAGCGCTGGCGATATAGCCTAAAACCGCAGTTCGACGTTTGCTGCCTCGCGTCATGCGGCTATCCAACAAAAACGCCAGGACGATGCTTAGGGCTGCCATGACCCAGGCGGCAGGCGAAACCCCGAGCCAGCGCGTATTTGTCATCGATGAAAGGAGCGGCGGTGCAAATCCGGTTGGCAGTTCCACAAGCAATCCTGAACCCCAAGCCTGCGCAAACCCGGCGGTAGCAAGGGTCACTACCATCGCCGCGCGTCCAATGCGCGAAGCGATCCAGCCTTGAATAACGCCGACGGCGAACGCGGCGCTTGCGATCATCGGCAATGTCGTCGCTAGATTTGCGTTCAAGCCCCCAGTCATCGCCACAGTGGTGATCGCGACTGCCGAAATGAGCCCCGGCATCGACAGATCGACAGCCCCGGTTCGAAGTACCGCCGCCTGGCCTACGCCCAGTAAACAGATTCCGGCGATTAATGTGGCGAGATCGCTGGCCTCTGGCCGAAAGTGGAATAACAAAAGTACGACCGGCAGTGGCAACGCCCACCGTGCGCGCTTCGGCACCTCGAAAGAAACCTGCGTTGGAACGAGGGCTCGCTGAGCGACCAGGCAAAGCAAAAACCCGAGGAGTAGCCAAGTCGCGTCGATAGCGGTCGAGAAATAGTCTGGGATGCCCAGCGGAACCATAAGATTTCCGGTCGCAACAACGATAAACGCGCCAAGCAGCGACCCGGCGACCGATCCGCCACGAAGCCCTGGAACACCTCCGCCGAGTGCGGTCGCAGCTAGGATCTGCAGTAGCACCGGCGCACCGAAGGCGACATTGACGGAGCCGAGCGCTCCAGCCAGCAATACTCCGCCAACACCTGCACCGCCTCCCGCCACGGTATAGGCAAAGAGTACAGGCCAGCCGCCATATCGCGCCCCGCCCGCATAATAATCGGCGCCACGTGCGCGAAGCTTGGCGCCGAGCCCGGACCGCAGCAATCGTTCGCCGGCAAGGCAGACCGCCAGTAGCATCAAGGGCGGCACAATAGATATGTTGGCGATTGTGGCATTGTAGAGCAGCGCCGCGAGCGCGGGCGGCGCCGGCAGGTAGCTATTCTCTAGATGCTCGAGCGCGTAGGCCATCGCTCCAGCGCCGGTCGAAAGGGTGACCGAAGTCGAGCGCAGTCCGGCATAGCCGATAAGCACGCCGTTAAGCCCCCCGACAGCCAAGCCAATCAACAACCCCATCCCGATGACGATGATGGTGTCGGCGGGAGACGACATCGGTATAGACGGGATGACCGCGGCGACGAGCACCAACGTCGCACCCGCCGACAAGCCCTGGCCGCCGGCAACGATCGGTAGAGTCTGCGCCATTGCGGCAATGGCGAGCGGTGTCGCGGCAAGAAGTAGTCCCTGCCAATCGCTGGAAGTTATTCCCTCCGGCGATAACAACCACCACACCAAGATCAGGATTGTGAGAACCAGACACTCGAAGCGCAAGATCGTCACCGACCCCCGTCCTATGGGGCCATCGCCAGGCGATACTTTTTGTTGCTCCTCCAATGAAACCAAGGCCGTCGCCGTGTTGGTTCCAAGCTCGTCACGAACCACCTGCCGATCCTCCTACTGCAGGAATGACGCGCTCCGCGTCTGGAATTTATGTAGGTGCGCAATCGTCCGATATTGACGCGGACCCATCTTCCGACGCCAACCTGCAATCACGGTACGATCGCGCCACGCTTGTTCCATGCATTGGAAAGGCTACCAATGCAGCCAGCGAGGCTCGAAGATCTCGTGGGATATGCTAGCAGCCGGAACAAAGAGTCTCGAATGTCAGAGATAACCCGTGAGCACCTCATACGCATCCGAGATGTCGTCATGCATCGCTTGCCGGGCCTTGTCGGGTTTATTGTTTTCGATCGCGTGGAAGATGTCCTCGTGATGACGATTTGAAATTCGGAAATTTCCCGACGCCCTCAGGAGGTGAAAGTATGGTGAGATCTGCAGCCAGAGGCTTTCAATGATCGACAGCATGATTGGCGACTGAGCGAGGCGATATACCTCGAAATGAAAGTCATAGTTCGACTGCAGATAGAGCTTCGTGTCGCCAGCCTCCTGACCCTCAAATAGTGCCTGGAAGCTCCTGTTTAAGCCTCCGACATCCCGAGGTCCGGCCCGTTCGGCCGCCCATGCGGCGGTTGTCGGTTCGAGCGTCAATCTTACCCGCAAGAGTTCGTCCAGCCTTTCGCGAGTGAGCTTCGGAATGCCGATGGTTCTGCCCGAGAGGACCGTCAAAGCGCCGGCAGTCGACAATCGGGTGAGGGCGTTGCGGACCGGCATGGGGCTGACGCCGAATGCCTCCGCGAGGCTTGCAACAGTAATGGATTCTCCGGGGACAATCCCGCCACGCAGGATCAGGTCGCACAATTGCCTATAGACGCCGTCCTCCAGCGTTTCGCGTCGCAGCGGCAAAACCTGCTCAGATATTCCGTGCATTTCATCTCCTACCCATCAACCAACCCCTCTTTAGCAAAAATCTGCGATTTGATAAAGAGGAATTGACTTTTGATCAATTATCAGAAATCTTACATCAGCTGGAGCGGTAATGAAGGGCGAGGAGGCCCTACCGCCGGCGATGGAGGATGAAAATGAAATCACTTGTAAAAGCACTTCTGTGCGCCGTGCCGATGGCCGCCGCGGCGATGACTGCCGCGCAGGCGCAGGGAAAACATCAGGTTTACCTGTCGATGAGCTACATCGGCAACGACTGGCAGGCCGAGGCCGCCAACATGGTCAAGGCGCTTGCGGCCTCGAAAGAGTACGCCGACAAAATCAATCTGAACGTCCAGGTAGCAGGACCGAATGCGCAGCGCCAAATCCAGCAAATCAATGCGATGGTACAGGCCGGCGCGGAAGCCATTGTCGTTTACCCGATCTCGCCGACTGCCCTCAATCAGGTGGTAAAGAGTGCTTGCGCCAAGGGCGTCAAGATCATCGCCTATGATGGTGAAATCACCGAACCCTGCGCCTATAACGTTACGATCGACCAGGCCGAGGCTGGCCAAAAGACGGCGGAATGGCTGGTGGACAAGCTCGGCGGCAAAGGCAATATCATCATGGTGACCGGGGTACCGGGAACATCCGTCGATACCGCGCGCACAGCTGCCGCCAAGGAGGTTTTCGCCAAGCATCCGGATATCAAAATTGTCGGCGAGGCCGTCGGCATGTGGAGTCAGGCTGTTGCCCGCACCGAGATCTCCAAACTCCTCTCGACCAGGAAGTGGGATGATATCAATGGCTTGTGGATGCAGGTTGGCTGCTTCACTGCCAACTCGATGCAAATTGAGGCCGGCAAGACGCCAGAGCAATTGCTGCCCTGTGCCGGCGAAGGATCGAATGGCGGCCGCATTCAGATGCTGCCCGCCGGTACCAAAGTCGACGGCGGATCCAGTCCCTACATTCCGATGGGAGCCCCAAGGATTTCCTATGCGTCGCCGCCCTATTCCGGTGCGCTGGCACTGAAGCTTGCAGTGGATCTGATCGATGGAAAGGACGTGCCCAAGCATACGACCCTGCCACTGCCGCTTGTCACCAATGAAACGATCAAGCTTTGCGAAACTGGCGACTGGTCCGAATTGAAGGCCGGCTGCAACGCTTTCCAGCCGTCACTTGTCTCCAATCCAGGTTGGTTCGCATCGATTTATTCGACGGAGCTTCCCGGTCTCGGCCTGCAGGCCGCGCTTGTCGGACAGCCCGACGAGTAGGCGAGCCGGCCGGCGCGAGCAACAAACGCCGGCCATTTCCAATTGGAGTACAGTCTCATGGAAGAGCGTTTGGCGTCACAGGCAGTGGCGATCGAAGGCGTGTCGAAGTCTTTCGGCGCAACGAAGGCAATCGATTCGGCCACCTTTTCGGTGAAGAAGGGAACGGTCCATGCCCTTCTCGGTGAAAATGGCGCTGGTAAGTCAACGACGATGAAGCTGTTGTCTGGCCTGCTCACGCCGGACCAGGGGTCGTTGTTTATCAATGGCAGGGCGGTTTCCCTGAAGACGCCACGCGACGCGCACCGCTGCGGCATTCAGACGGCCTTTCAGGAACTGACACTGGTCGACGATCTGACTGTCCTGGAAAACATGCTTCTGCCAAGTGCGCCGATCGGACCGTTCGGTATGCTTCGCCGTGCTCAAGCCAGACGCGCGGTCGCGGCCCATTTCAAGGCAATCGGCTTGGATGTAGATCTCGATGCCATTGCCGGTGAACTCGATCTGTCGGTCCAGCAGAAAATCGAGATAGCGCGCGCTCTTTATCGCAAGCCTGAAGTGCTGTTGCTCGATGAACCGACATCGGCGCTTTCTGGCAAGGATGTGATTTGGCTGGGAGAGATCATCGCCAACGCCAAGCGTATCGGCACGACGATCGTCTTCATTTCACACCGGCTGCCGGAAGTCCGGCAGTTTTGCGACCGGCTGACGATCCTTCGCAACGGCAAACATATCGTCACGGCAAATGTCGCCGACGTGACCGACGATGAAGTGGTTGAGAAGATCATCGGGCGATCGATCGAGAATTCCTTTCCTCCGCGACCAGCTGCCGGCGTGCAAGCGCGCGAGCCTGTGCTCGAAGTACGGCAGCTGGAAGCGGGAGAAAAACTCGCCGATGTTGATCTGACCTTGCGGCCGGGCGAAATCCACGGTGTGGCGGGACTGCAAGGGATGGGCCAGATCGACCTGTTCTCGGCCTGCTTCGGCGCGCTCCCGATTAAGCGCGGCGCCATCCTTGTCGATGGCAAAGAGGTTTATCTCAAGTCACCTGCTGACGCTCTTTCGCCATCGATCGGTATTGGCTTCGTGCCCGAGGACCGCAAGACGGAGGGTCTGTTTCTAAAGCTGAACGGAACTGCCAACGCCAGCCTGCCCGTCGTTAGTCAATTCTCGCAATACGGGCTCCTCAACCTCAGGGCGGAAAAAGCGGCAACACGTGCGGTGTTTGAAGCGGTCGAAGTTGCCGATCGGGCTCTGTACATGGCCGCAGGGTCTTTTTCCGGCGGCAATCAACAGAAGATCGCGATTTCCAAGTGGTTCCTGGCGCAAAGCCGCATCCTGCTGCTATTCGATCCGACCCGCGGCATCGATGTTGGCACCAAGCACCAATTGTACCTCCTCATGAGAAGGTTCGCAGATGCCGGCGGCGCCATTCTCTTCCATTCAACCGAGGTACCCGAACTGGTCCATCTCTGCGACCGCGTATCGGTTCTTTATCAGGGTCGCGTCGCCCTCCGCCTGCAGAGCGACGAAATATCCGAAACGGCAATAATGGAGGCGGCCCTGGGTGGAAGGCATGCCAGCCATGACAGTTCACGGAGGAACCAGGTATGAGCGTCTCGCTGCCAACAGAGGCTTTGAACAACGGTGCCAATGCCCGTGTGCCAGCCATATTCGGCCGTTCGGTCGGTCGGGCACGTGGGATGGTCGTTGCTATCGTTGTGTTCTTCGGCCTCATGCTGCTGCAGGCGGCGATCAGTCCGGGGCAGATCAGCTATTTCGACGTTTCCTTCCTGATCAGCGGTGCCACGCCGTTGGCACTCGCAGCCTTTGGTCAGACACTCGTCATTCTCTCGGGCGGCTTTGATCTGTCGGCAGGCGCAGTCATTTCGCTTGTCAACGCCGTTCTCGCCGCCAATATGAACCCAGCCGATGCGGAGGCTTCGGTCCTTTTGTGGACGCTCGTCGGCATCGCTACAGGTATGGCTGTCGGGGCGTTCAATGGATTGTTCATCGCGATCTTTCGCTTGCAGCCCATTGTCGTGACGCTCTCCACAATGTTCATCATTCAGGGTACCACGCTTCTGGTGCTGGATCAGCCTGGTGGTTTCGTGTCGCCGTCGCTTGGCACCTTTTACATGGGAGATGCGATCCCTGGGTTCGTACCTTCGGCACTGCTGCTGCTCGCCGCTTTGGTCCTGGGTTGGGGCTGGCTCAAAAGAACACCCTATGGCGTCGCACTGTATGCCGTCGGCAGCGATCGGGCATCGGCTGCGGCACTCGGCGTGCGGGTGCCGTTGGTTCGGTTCGTGACTTACGTTCTTGCCGGCGGGCTCTATGGAATGGCGGGCGTCTTCGTCAGCGCACAGACCGGTTCCGGTGATCCGACCGTCGGCAATCCGCTGCTGTTGTCGATCTTTGCAGCCGTAGTCATTGGCGGGACGCGGCTTGGGGGAGGCAAGGGCGGCCCGGTCGGCACGATCTTCGGCGCTCTGGTGCTGATGATCATTGTCAATATCCTGCTTGCACTCAACGTCTCGGCCTATTTCTCCACCATCGCGGAGGGTATCGTCCTCATCTGCGCCGTCCTTCTCTCCTCTGTGTCACGCCATTCTGTGTTCACCGAACAGCTTAAAAGTGCTGCGGCAACGATTGCGGCGTGGCGCGCAGGAAAGCTCGTTTCGCAAAGGGACCAGACCGACCGACGGCTGGCATTCGTCGCCCGGAGCGGCGTAAGCGTGAGCGCGCGTGGTCCGCAACCTGGCTTCCTGCGAAAACACGCCGAAACGCTCCGTTACGCACTTCCGGCTTATGCGTGCCTTGTGTTGGTCCTGATCGCCACGCAGCTCGTGCTGGGCAGCGTCTTCGGGAACTGGAACTATTGGAATTCCCTGCTCGTGCTTTCCACTTTCCTGGCGATCCTGGCACTGGGCCAAGGCTCCGTGATCCTGACGGGCGGACTTGATCTATCGGTTCCATGGATGATCGGTCTTTCAGGCGTCATGCTCGCAGGCGTCGTGCAAGGCTCCGACGCAGCGCTCATCTACGCCGTACCGATAGTACTCGTAATGGCGGCACTATTCGGTTTTCTCAATGGGTTCGGCGTCGTCGTTCTCGGTCTTTCGCCCATTCTCGTGACGCTCGCCATGAACGGAATTCTGCAGGGTGTCGCCTTGCTCTATTCGAATGGAACGCCTTCCGGCTTTGCATCTTCGGGCTTGCGCTGGTTCATGACCGGCCATCTGCTCGGTGTGAGCCCGGTTATTTATGCGCTGATTTTGTTCATTGCCGGTGGCGTTCTTCTATTGGGTAGGACCACTTTTGGGCGCTGCGTCTACGCCTTGGGTAACAGTGTCGATGCGGCGCGACTATCTGGTGTCCGCACGGGTGGCGTAACTATCCTTGTCTACATGCTCTCGGCAGTTTGCGCCGGTGTGGTCGGCGTGCTCCTCACGGGTTTCTCGGGCCAGGCAAGCCTCGGCATGGGAGACGACTATCTCCTTCCCTCCATTGCGGTCGTCGTCGTCGGCGGCGCGTTGATCACCGGCGGCAGAGGCCACTATCTCGGTATGGTTGGCGGCGCGCTGCTGCTCACCGCGCTCCAGACCCTGCTTGCCGGTACATCACTGCCCTACGCCTTCAGGGCCATCATCTTCGGCTGCGTCGTCCTGGCCGCCGTCGTCGCTCTTCGCGAAAGGAACAACTAACATGACCACTCAGCAGACCTCCCTTCTCTCCGGCCTAAAAGGTCAGCGTGTCGCTATTTCGGCAGGTGCGGGCGGCATTGGGCTTGCGATCTCCAAACTGCTCTATGCCCATGGCTCCCGCGTCGCCTTGTTCGACGTCTCCGACAGCGCACTCGACGCAGCGCGGCGCGATATGCCTGATGCCCTCGTAACCAAGGCCGACGTTTCGAGCGACGAGGAAGTGGAAGCGTTCTTCGTCGCAATTGGTGAGTCCTTTGGCGGCCTGGACGCATTGATCAACAATGCTGGCATCGCCGGGCCGACGGGCGGAGTGGAGCACATCTTTCCATCTGATTGGCGTCGTTGCGTCGAGATCGGCCTCACCGGTCAGTTCCTCTGCACACACTTCGCCGTGCCGCGGATCAAAGCGGCGGGCGGGGGCGCGATCGTCAACATGTCGTCGGCTGCCGGACGGCACGGCTACGCCTACCGCACACCATACTCGGCCGCCAAATTCGGCGTTATAGGTTTTACTCAAAGCCTTGCCAAGGAACTGGGACCTCACAACATCCGCGTCAATGCCATTCTCCCCGGCATCGTTGCGGGAGCCAGAATGGAAGGCGTCATCAGGGATCGCGCCGCGGAGGTCGGGATTGGCTATGACGAGATGGAAAGGCGCTATCTCGAGCGCATTTCGATGCGCCGAATGGTGACCCCGGAAGACGTGGCCGAAACGGTGGCGTTTCTTCTTTCCAATGCGGGGCGCAACATTTCCGGGCAATCGATCGGTGTCGATGGGAACGTGGAAACATTGTGATGGCGATCGATGCAGAACATAGGGTCGCCGTCGTCGGGGTCGGCTTGATCGGGCGAGCTTGGGCGATCGCTTTTGCGCGGGCTGGATGCCAAGTTCGCCTGTGGGATCCGGATGCCGAGGGCAACGCCAGAGCCAAAGATTTCATCACGACCGTTCTCGAGGATCTGGCACAGAACGATTTTCTCAATGGCAGGACGCCAGCCGACGTGCTCGCTCTGATCACGGCCTGCGCCACACTTGAAGAAGCTTTGGACGGTAGCGGCTGGGTGCAGGAATGCGCCCCCGAGAAAATTACCGAAAAGCGAGCGTTGTTTGCACGCCTCGACCAACTGGCCGATCCCGACACCATCCTCGCAAGCTCCAGTTCGGCGCTTCTGCCATCGGCGATTTCCGAGGGGCTGAAAGGCAAACACCGTTGCCTGGTCGTGCATCCGATCAATCCTCCTTATCTCATTCCCGCCGCGGAAGTCGTACCAGCCTCCTGGACGTCACCGGAGATCATGAAGAAGGCCGAGGCATTCCTCATTGGCATCGGTCAGGTTCCGATCATGATGAAAAAGGAAGTCGACGGCTTCATTATGAACCGCCTGCAGGCTGCCCTTCTTGAGGAGGCGTTTCGCCTTGTCGCCAACGGCTACGCATCTGCCGAGGATGTCGACCGTGGCATAGCAGATGGGCTAGCCCTCCGCTGGTCGTTCATCGGGCCGTTCGAGACCATCGATCTCAATGCGCCTGGCGGTATCAAGGACTATGTCGAGCGCTATCAGGCCATGTATAGCGGTCTGTTCGAGCAGATGCGCGAGCGCGTCGAATGGGACGGACCCGTCCTAAAAGACGTTCTGGAATCTCGCCGACGCGTTCTTCCCGAAAGCGATCTGGCCGAGCGCCAGGTCTGGCGCGACCGTCGCCTTATGCGACTACGCACCCACAAATCCAAAGTCGACCAAGAGCTGTCACGTTAAAAGGAATAGCCTTCATGGCAACGAACGGAAAAGTCATCATCACCTGCGCGGTCACCGGCGCGATCCATACGCCGACCATGACCCCGTATCTGCCAATCACGCCGGACGAGATCACGGCGGCGGCACTGGGGGCTGCCGAAGCCGGTGCGTCTATCCTGCATCTGCATGCCCGCGATCCGGAAAACGGCAAGCCGGACCAGACGCCGGAAGGCTTTGCCAAGTTCCTATCCCGCATCAAGCAGAACACCAATGCCGTGCTCAACATCACCACCGGCGGCAGCCCGTTCATGAAGGTGGAGGAGCGCGTACGACCGGCCGCACAGTTCAAGCCGGAAGTCGCCTCCCTGAACATGGGGTCGATGAATTTCGGACTGTTTCACCTCGCCGACCGCTACAAGACATGGAAGTTCGATTGGGAGAAGCCCCAACTGGAGGCATCCCGGGACCTTGTGTTCCGCAACTCGTTCAAGGACATCGAGTACATTCTCGAAACCTGCTACGACAATGGCACCCGTTTCGAGTTCGAGTGCTACGATACCTCCCACCTTTACAATCTGGCGCATTTTGCCGATCGCGGGTTGGTTAAAGCGCCGTTCTTCGTGCAGTCCGTCTTTGGGCTGCTGGGGGGAACCGGGACACATCCCGAAGATGTCCAGCATATGAAACGGACCGCAGACAGGTTGTTTGGCGCCGATTACCGCTGGTCCGTGCTCGGCGCCGGCTCCAGTCAATTGCGCATTGCCGCCCAGGCTGCGGCCCTTGGTGGCAATGTGCGCGTCGGGATCGAAGACAGCATCTGGGCCGGCAAAGGCAAACTTGCAGAAACGAATGCTGAGCAGGTCACCATGGTGCGCAAAATCATCGAAGGCATGGGGCTCACTGTCGCAACGCCGGACGAGGCCCGGGAAATCCTGTCCTTGAAAGGCGGTTGCGAGGTCAATTTCTGATAGCTGCGCCATGCGCTCATTCAGGCTGGTGGCAAGGAGGGTTGCCACCAGCGCAACGGAATTGCCGGATGGGAGGAAACCATGAAAATTGAGGTCGTTGTTGATGTTAAGACGACGCTCGGCGAAGGACCGCTTTGGGATGCGGAGCAGGAGCGCCTCTACTGGATCGACAGTTTTGACGGGCGGGTCTTTCGCGCGACGATGGATGGACGCGAACTGCGCGCATGGGATGTGCCGCAGAAGATCGGATCGATGGCGATCCGCAAGGATGGTGCCGGCGCGGTCGTCTCTCTCCAGCGCGGCTTCCATACGCTCGATTTCAAGTCCGGCGACGTCGCATTGATCCATGACCCCGAGCCGGATCTGCGCGCCAATCGTTTGAACGACGGCAAAGTCGACCGCCGCGGCCGGTTTATCGCGGGTTCGATGGATACGAACGAAGAGGGACCGAACGGGGCCCTCTATCGCCTCGACCCAGACTTCAGCGTTACAAAAATCGACAGTGGCATTATCTGCTCGAATGGACCCTGCTTCAGTCCGGACGACCGGACCTTCTATTTCACAGACACATGGTCGGGCGAGATATGGGCCTATGATTACGACATAGAGACGGGAGCAGTCGCCAACCGTCGAACCTTTGCCAAGGTTGACACCTCGAAGGGAGGGGCAGCCGACGGGTCCACGGTTGATGCCGAAGGATACCTTTGGAATGCACTTGTCTATGATGGCCGTCTCATTCGATATGCGCCTGACGGCTCCGTCGACCGCGTGATTGAAATGCCGGTCAAGAAGATCACAAGTGCGATGTTCGGAGGGCCCAATCTCGACATTCTGTACGTCACGTCGATGGCAAAGCCGCCTCTTCCACGCTTTCCCGGCGATGGCCAGCTGCGCGGCAGTCTTTTTGCAATCCACGGATTGGGCGTGACCGGCATCGCTGAGCCTAGGTTTGGGAGTTGAGCCACCGGCAGTTATTGGCGACCACGATGGTCGAAATTGGGCGGGCCGAAGCCCGGTGACAACTACAAAGACTGTTAGGCGAGGGGTCAAATGAGGACGCAGTGGACACGTTTCAATAGCGGGAAAACCTTAAATCTTCTGACGGGCGTCAGGGGACGCCTGATCGGGTCATTCGCCATCGTGACGCTCCTCACTGTTGCCGGAAGTTTCCTGAGTTTCCTTGCTTTTCAAAATGTCGACGCTGGTTTTCACGAGCTGCAAACGCAGAGTCTGCCTCAACTTGATCATTCCCTCGCGCTGGCCCGGTTCGCCAACGAGATCACAGCGCGGGTTCCGGTCATCGCCTCTGCTGATGATAGTGTCGCTCTCGGTGGAAAGGACGCTATAAGTTCCGAGCAGAAGGCCGTGCTCGATCGGACGTTGCAGGCTTTGATCGACAGCGGCATCGAACCGTCAACAATCGATACGATTCGGAAAAGTTTTGAGGATCTGGAATCGAACACACAGAATCTCCTGCGATTGAAAAATATCCAGTTCGACCTTCGTGGAGAGCGAACCCGAATGATTGGCGATGCCCGTGCAGCGTATGCCTCTGCAACGGGCTCCATGGGCCCCATTGCAGAATCCGCTGCCTCTGATCTGGAGTTTCTGCTTCAATCGATGTCTTCTGCAGATCTTTCGGTGCCGTTCGACCGATCGGCAACCATGAATTCGGACCAGAAATTTGTTCAGATCAAGAACAGCTGGCAGATGTTTTCTGAAGCCAACAGCATTATCGCGCTGTACGCCGAAATCTCAAATACGCGGACCCCGACGGAAACAAAGCTGATGGCTGGCCGGTTCAAAACGGCGGCCCAAAATATCGAGACCGCCATTGAAATCCTTCCGCCTGAACTGCAGATGGAGGACATCCGATCTGCTGTAGCGCGGCTTCTTGCGCCCGGGCGGGCGGACCGAAACATTTTCTCGATCCGAAATGAAGAGATTAGCCTTACAGCGGATTTAAACAATACGCTGCTGGCGAACCAAGATAGGATCATCGCGCTGTCCAGCCAGATTGTGAGCCTTGTAAAAGCGGCTCAATCGTCATCGGCATTGCGGATATCCACATCCGGCGAGACCGTCACCAAGACCCGCTTTTACCTTGCCCTGCTCGCCGTCTTCAGCGTTGCCCTCTCCATCGCTATCGCTTGGGGCTACGTCGGCAATAGCCTTTTGCGCCGCCTGTCGTCTATTCATCGAGCCATCTCCGCCTTGGCCGAAGGCGACCTTAATTACCAACTGCCCGCAAAGGAAAGCCGCCGGAACGATGAATTGGGAGGAATAGCCAAGTCTGTTTCGATCTTTCGTCAGAACGCGGGGGCCAAACTTCAAGTCGAGCGAGACGCCGCCGACCAGAGACGATTGGCCGAGGAGGAAAGAGAGCGAAATGCTCGGCAGACGGCGGACGCGGCGCGTGAACTCGCATTCGTGCTCGACCGGATCGGGACCAGTCTCGCGCAATTGGCAAACGGGAACTTGCACTGTGAGATCGATACCAGTTTTCCGGAGGAATATCAGAAGCTGAAGCTCGATTTCAACAATGCGGTCGGTTCCCTCAACGAGACGATCGAGCTTATCGTTTCCAGCACCAAAAACATTCGCAGCGGCAGCTCCGATATCCGTACCGCAGCCGCCGAACTTTCCGCTCGCACCGAAACTCAAGCGGCCAGCCTTGAGGAAACGGCTGCAGCGCTGAACGAGATCACCTCCAATCTTCAGCGGACAGCGGAGGGCGCCGCCAAGGCCAAGAAAATCGTTGAACAGGCAACGATAGACGCCAGGCAGAGCAGTGTCGTTGTCAATGGCTCGTTGGAAGCAATGTCGCAGATCGAGGCTTCATCGGAGAAGATCTCGCAGATCATCGGGATCATAGACGACATCGCCTTTCAAACGAACCTCCTGGCATTGAATGCAGGGGTAGAGGCGTCAAGAGCCGGCGATGCGGGACGGGGATTTGCGGTGGTCGCCCAAGAGGTCCGAACGCTCGCTCAAAGCTCGGCCGATGCTGCCAAGGAGATCAAGAGCCTCATTATGACGTCGAGCGCTCAAGTCAGCGATGGCGTGAAGATGGTCGGTGAAACGGGGCTCGTCCTAAAGCGCATTGCCAGCGAGGTAGCGGACATCAGCGATGTTGTCACTGGTATCGCCGAGAGCGCGCAAGAACAGGCTGTCGGACTGCGGGAGGTGAGCCAGGCGATGAACAGCCTCGATCAGATGACGCAGCAAAATGCGGCCATTGCCGAACGTTCGACCATGGCAAGCCGGCAACTAGCCGATGAAGCCGAGGAATTGGGACAATTGACCGGAAAGTTCTCCGTCCAGGGGAGCAAAAAGCCGTTTGTCATTGCATCGTGATAACGAGGAGAAGGCGGGTTCGACCACTCCGCAGAGCTGAAAAGAAAAACAAATCATGACCCCATCTTCCTCCCGCGATTTCCTCGCCTCGCTTTTTGCCGCGGCTGTTTGCGCCGCCAATCCTCTCACGGGGATCAGATCGCATCTCCCCGCACGCCCGAAAGGCCGAACGGTGGTCGTCGGCGCCGGCAAAGGCGCGGCACAGATGGCGCGGGCGCTGGAGAGCGCGTGGGACGGCAAGCTCGAAGGTGTCGTTGTAACGCGTTATGGTTACGGATGTGGGACCCGCAATATCGAGATCATTGAGGCTTCGCATCCGGTCCCTGACACCGCGGGTCTTGTCGCATCGCAGAGGCTCCTGTCTGCCGTTCGCGATCTCACTCAGGACGATCTGGTCATCGCGCTGATCTGCGGCGGCGGTTCGGCGCTTCTTCCCGCGCCGCCGGCTGGCATGACCCTCGATGACGAGATTGCGGTCAACGAGGCTCTGCTTGCCTCCGGGGCGCCAATTTCCGCCATGAACGTCGTGCGTAAGCATCTGTCGACCATTAAGGGAGGGCGGCTTGCGGCATCCACAAGAGCGCAGGTCGTCAGCCTCATCGTCTCGGATATTCCTGGCGACAATCCTGCCCATGTGGCATCCGGTCCAACGATACCGGATGGTTCCACGCGGCATGATGCCATCGAAATCGTCGGACAATACGGATTGAATCTGCCGCAGGCTTGCGTCGATCATCTCCATTCCGAAGCGGCTGACGCACCACGCATGGACGATCCGGTATTCGCAAACCACCGTCATCATATCGTAGCCTCCGCGGGCGTATCCCTCGACGCGGCCGCCGCGATGGCGCAGCGGGAGGGCGTCGAGGCCGTCATCCTTTCGGATTCCATAGAGGGCGAAGCGCGTGACGTAGCTCTTGTGTTTGCGGCCATTGCGCGCGAAATCGAGGCGCGAAATCGCCCGTTCCGCAAACCGGTCGTTCTTCTGTCGGGCGGCGAGACGACGGTTACGCTGCGCGCCAAAGGCGGGCGGGGTGGCCGGAACGGTGAGTTCTCGCTCGCCATGGCGCTGGCGATAGACGGCCGGCAGATCGACGTATTGGCGGCCGATACCGATGGCATCGACGGGTCTGAAAGCAACGCGGGAGCCTTCGCGGATGGTGGAACGGTCAAACGCCTGCGCACAGCCGGGCTGGATCCGCGCCGTCTGCTCGACGGCAATGACAGCTATTCGGGTTTTGCGGCGATCGGCGACCTCTTCGAGACCGGCCCCACGGGGACCAATGTGAACGACTTTAGAGCGATCCTGGTGCGTTAGCTTTTTCTTTCGCCATATCGACCAATTTCACATTTGGGAGGCAGAATGCATATCAGTTCCGACGAGCACATCCTCGTTGAACATCACGGTTCAAGCGGCATTATCCGGCTCAATCGTCCTCGCGCTCTAAATAGCCTGACCATCGGGATGGTAAGGGCGATCAGTTCTGCGCTCGACGCTTTCGAGCTCGATCCCGGAATCGCGATCGTCGTTGTTGTTGGCGAGGGCGAGCGCAGCTTTTGCGCCGGCGGAGACATCAGAGCTCTCTATGAAAGCGGACGGGCTGCATCGCCTGACGCAGAAACTTTCTGGCGCGAGGAATTTGCGCTCGTCTATCGCGTCGCGCGCTATCCGAAGCCTTACATCGCTCTCATGGATGGCATTACAATGGGTGGTGGCGTCGGGATTTCCACGCACGGACGTCATAGGGTCGTGACGGAGCGAACGCGCTTGGCAATGCCGGAAACAGGAATCGGATACTTTCCGGATGTGGGGGCGAGTTGGTTTCTGCCGCGCATGCCAGGCGAAACCGGCACATGGATTGGGTTGACCGGGCTCGATATAAATGCGGACGACGCCATTTTCACCGGCTTTGCCGATGTCAAGGTCGAGTCCAGGCTGCTGCCGGAGATCCTTGACAGACTGGCGAACTTGCCGCTGGGCAGCGGCTCGGGGACGTGCGACGCCTTGTTAAAAGAATATTCGGTTGATCCACTGCGTGGACCAGTTCAAGAAGGTCGTAATTTGATCGATCGGGTGTTCGCCTTCGACAATGTCGAAGAGATCTTCGCAGCACTCGCGAAGGAAGACGACAGCTTTGGCGAGAACACGATTCGTGCTCTGTCCTCTCGGTCGCCCAAGAGTTTAAAGGTGACACTCCGGCTTCTTCGAGAAGGTGCCGTGAGTGGAAGCCTCTTTGATTGCCTGGACCGTGAACTCTTCGCTTGTAAACAGATTTTGAAGGAACCTGATTTTTACGAGGGGGTCAGGGCCGCTGTCATCGATAAGGATCGACGCCCGAAGTGGCACCCTGAAACGATCGACGGCGTTACCGCAGACATGGTTGCCGCGTTTTTCCGAAGTTCAACGATAGGAAAGGAATAGGCCTGAATGGGCGATGACGCGATCACATCGTAGTTGTGGTCTATCGACTCTCCGCATGTATTAGAAACAGTAAGACCGTCGTCTGATGGCGAGATTTGCAAGCGCCTTTTTAGGTGTGAGAGGCAGTCGAAGGGCGCGACAAGTGTGCGCAAGAAGGAGACTTTGCAGACGCCACTTATTTACTTATCCTATCGCTTTCAAATTCGCCAGCAGCCGAGTTCTGGAACGCAGTCAAGGACGTCCGACCATTGCGTCTACGGCTCGATGTATAGCGCAAGCCTTTTGGCGGCTCCAATGAGATGAGCCTCAGCGGCCTTTCGAGCGGCTTGCGGCTGGCCGGACGCAATGGCTTCATAGATTGCACGATGTTCCTGCTGAACCTGCTGGACCAAACCGCTCTGCAATCGAGCCGTATTTTCCCGGGCTTTCCGAATGAAGTTTCTCACATTGGCATCGAGAAAATCGGACATGTCGCGGAAATAGGGATTGCGAGCGACCTCGACGATCGAGCGGTGAAACTGCATATCTTCATCAACCCCACTTTCGCCGCGATCGATCGCCGTCTGCATGGCATTTAAACGTGCCTCGATGATTTTGAGATCATCGTCCGTCCGACGTTCGGCAGCGAGTGCCGTTGCCGCGGCTTCCACTGCCATCAGAAGCTCGATCACGTTGCGGATATCAAGGGCGTCGTTCAAGTCGAAGCTTGTCAGCCGAAAGCTTTGCTCGCGTGTTTCGCTGACGAAAGCGCCGAGTCCTTGACGGGTTACAACGAGGCCATCGCGCTTCAGCGAGTTGATCGCCTCTCTCACAATTGGACGGCTCACTCCGTAGGTCTCTGCTAATTCCTTTTCCGTGGGGAGCTTATCACCGATTATGTACCCACCGGCGGTGATTTCACCGCGGATACTCGTTGCTACAGAGTCTGCAAGCGAAGGAGCTCTGCTTATCACCTTCGTAGTCGCCATTCTGCTTCCTCCCACCTAAGCCCGTTTCGCGGTAGTCGCACCAAAGCCTTCTCATTTCCAGAGTGCTTGGCCGCCAACTCCGGTACCACGGGGAGAAGGCAGCTCCAACACGCCGAAATTTTTTTTACATCTAATCAGATTCATACTTGTCAGGCAACTTGGTTTTATGGTTAGTTTACACAAGAGGAGTGGCGCTGCCCATCAGGCGGTTTGCTGACAGCGACGAGTTTTGCGTCGCCAGATGAGGAGGAAGTAATGGCTCTCATAAGGTTCGTGCGATCGGTTTGTAGATCTGTTGATCAGCAAATCTCGGTAGCGATGATCGACGTATGACCCTGTTCGGCGCCGGCCGCTTGAGCCGGTCCTTGCCGTAACAGCCCAAGTTTTAAAGCGAGTATTCATATGACTTTCGACTGCGTCATCATTGGCGGGGGTACGGCCGGCTGCGTCCTAGCCAACCGTTTGACCGAAGACGCCAACTACAAAGTTCTCCTGCTTGAGGCGGGCGGGGAGGGCAAAGGATTCTGGGTCGACATCCCGGCTGGTTTTGGAAAACTTCTTGTCAATGAGCGCTTCAACTGGCGTTTCTGGACGGAGCCCGAAGACAACGTTTTTCAGAGAAAGATCGTGGTTCCCCGGGGCAAAGGACTTGGCGGTTCCTCGCTGATCAACGGCATGATTTTCGTCAGGGGACAACCGCAGGATTTCGATCAATGGGCCCAGCTTGGCAATAAGGGCTGGGGCTTTAAAGACGTCCTTCCGTACTTCCGGAAAATGGAAAATTTCGAAGACGGATCGAGCGAGCTTCGCGGCGGCGATGGACCGTTGAATGTCGTCCGGGTAAAGGAGCGACCAATCCTTTCGGAAGCCTTTATCGCTGCCGCCTTGCAGGCAGGATTTAAAACGAACAGTGACTACAATGGCACTGATCAAGACGGATTTGGATACTATCAGGTCAATCAGCGTAATGGACGGCGCTGGAGCACGGCGACAGCATATCTGCAACCGGCCCGAAACCGCCCAAATCTGGAAGTGCAGACCAATTCACATGTCACGCGCGTGCTTCTTGACGGCGCCCGCGTAACCGGCGTTGAATATTATCGCGACGGCCAGAAATATCAGGTTTCCGCCAAGGACGTCGTTCTAGCGGCAGGCGCGGTTCAATCGCCGCAAATACTTGAGCTTTCTGGAATCGGTGATCCCGAAATCCTGAAATCTGCAGGCCTTGCCGTCAATCACGCGTTGCCCGGTGTCGGTGCCAATTACGCGGATCATTTTTGCACGCGGATGAACTGGCGCGTCAGCCAACGGATAACATTGAACGAACAAAGCCGAGGGGTCGCACTCGCCAAGGCAGTTGCCCGCTATTTCGTCACCCGAAAAGGCATCCTGACGCTCGCGACTGGCCTGGCTCATGGATTTGTCAGGACCCGGCCGGGACTATCATCGCCAGACGTCCAATATTTCTTCATGCATGCAAGTTACGCCAACGCAGCCGATCGCAAGCTCGATCATCAGCCGGGGATGACGATTGGCGTTTCGCCGTTGCGTCCGGAATCGCGCGGGACGATCCACATCAAATCCGCGGATCCTTTTGCTCCACCTGCAATACGGCCGAACATTCTCGCGACCGGCGAAGATCAGGACACCCTCGTCCGTGGGATGAAGATTGCACGAGACATTGTCGGACAGAGCGCGCTGAAACCATTCGTGTCGCATGAAATGAGCCCGGGAAAAAACGTCGAGACTGACGAACAATGGCTCCACTTCGCACGCGAGAACGGCCAGACGATTTATCACCCGGTGGGTACGTGCAGCATGGGGACGGGGCCGCAAGCGGTCGTTGACGATCGTCTCCGCGTCCATGGGATCGAGGGTTTGAGAGTAATCGACGCATCGGTGATGCCCACGCAGATTTCCGGAAACACGATGGCGGCCGTCCTGATGATTGCTGAAAAAGGCGCCGCCATGATCCGGGAGGACAGAGCAGCCTGACCCAGCGAGTGGGCAGGCGCTTCGAGAGGTAGAGAATTTCACAAGGGAGGACCGGAAGTGACGAAGTTCTGGAAAGAAGAAATGCAGGAGCAAATTGGCTTTAACAGGCGGCAGATCTTGGCAGGGCTCGGGGCAGGGATCGCTGCAGCGGGCGTCCTGGCTGCAACAGCCCAATCTGCCTATGCACTGACGAGCGAAATTCCCAAGTTCGTATCGAACGGCAAGAAGGTGAAGGTCGGCCTTGGTCTTTGCTATGGCCCGTTCAACCAGCCTTGGCGACGCGGTTGCTGGCGAATTGCCCAGACGGTGCTGGATAACGGCGGCGAGCTTGTCACGGTTCGTGGCGAACCTTCGAAGCAGAGCGAGCAAGACTCTGCCCGCCAACTGATGGACCGAGGTATCGACGTTCTCATTCTGGGTATCTATTCGCAGGAATCCGAGACTGCCTATATCGTCGATGAAGCACATCGCCGGGGTATCAAGACCGTCGGCTTCATGGTGCCGGTCAAGGATTCGCCGTCTGTCCAGGAGGACACCTGGGCAACCGGCACGGCCATGGGATACTGGATTCAGAACAAGCTGGCACGTCAGGGAACGATCGTCCAAACGGCTGAAGATCGCGGGTTCTACACGCCGTTCGACATGGAAGTCGACCAGTTGTCGTTGATGACGAAATTCGAGCCACGCATGAAGATGCTGCCGTTCATGACCGGTGCGACATCGACATCCGATGAAATCTCTAAGGGTCGCGAGAACGCTCTATCCTTGCTTCAGTCCAATCCCGATCCGGAAAGCATCCAAGCGATCGTGTCCTGGTGGTGGCCGTTGACCGTTGGCGCATCGCAGGCGCTGACGCAGATGGGGCGGAAGGCAATTGTCGCGAACCACTATTTCTCCGATCAACTGCTGACCGAAATGGCTTCGCCCGATAGCCCCATCGCCTTTTCGACAGACGTTCCCTACCACACGGCTGGCGACAAGGTCGGCGAGATCGCCCTGGCCCTGGGGCAGGGGCAGGACGTCCCGAACTACGTCTACCATGTCCCTGTGACGGCAATTGAAAAGACCGACGCCGCTGCCGCTCTCAAAGACCTCAAAGCGATGGACCAGAAGGCCATCGAACTCCTGAAGAACTACGGCGGCTAACATTACCTCCCGAGGACGCAGGCCCGGAGACGCGTTCTCCGGGTCTTGGATGCCCGGGGCATTTTTTTGAAGGTCGATGGCGCGACGTAGGATCGCGACGCCCGATTGAAACACCCATCTTAGGGAGAACCCGTGATGTCCACACCTTCGACAGGCGCCGTCGCAAAGGCCCGCAAAGACATTCAAACCGACACCGGAGCCGGCCTGATCCTTGGCTTCCTGCGGCGTTGGGGCACAATTCTCGTGATCATTCTGTTTGGCGTGTTCTTCACGCTCATGAGCCCTTACTTTGGTACGATCTCGAATTTCAACAACATCCTGTTTTCGATGATCGTCAGCGCATTGCTCTCGATGGGCCTGACCTACGTCGTGGCCGCAGGAAGCTTCGATCTGTCGATCGGCGCGGTGGTGACGACTACCTCCATCGTTACCGCACTGCTCATCCCGAGCATCGGGTGGATCGGGGCGACAGCAGTCGGACTAAGTGCCGCTTGCTTTATCGGTGCGGTCAACGGCGTGCTTGTCACCTATGGCCGGCTTTCTGGCATCGTCACGACGCTCGGCGTCATGTTTCTGCTTGGCGGTGTCAACACCTACCTGTCGGGCGGCTACCAGATTCCGGTAGACTACAACGAAGCGGTATTCAGGTTCCTCGGGCAAGGACGCATTGGCCCAATTGCGTTCCCGGTGATCATCCTTGCCGCCGTGTTCGCCTGTGGATACGTCCTGTCCACGCGAAGCAAGGCCGGGCATTACATCGGTGCCGTTGGCGACAATCCAATGGCTGCCTACTACTCCGGCATTAGCGTCTATCGCTGGGTGATCGTGAGCTTCGTCCTGTCCGCCCTGTTCAGCGGCATCGGTGGCGTCCTCTTGACATCGATCTCATCGTCCGCGCAGCCGGTCGGTGGTCAGGGATATCTCCTCGAAGCGTTTGCCGCCGTGTTCCTTGGCGCGACAATCCTGGGTAAGGGTAAGCCGCATGTTTTAGGAACGTTGCTTGGCGTCTTCTTTCTTTACATGGTCAGCTCCGGCATGAACATGATCGGGATTTCGTTCGCCACGCGCCAGTTGTTCAACGGTTTCGTTCTGCTGGCAGCAGTGGGCGCCAATGCGGCCCTCAATCGTGAAGAAATTCACCTGAAGTTCATTTGAGGAAACGACCATGGCAACTCCATTGATCGAACTCCGGGACCTTGCAAAGGATTTCGCCGGCATTCAGGTTCTGAAGGGAATTTCCCTCTCGTTCGAACGTGGCGAAGTTCACGGTCTGCTGGGTGAGAACGGTGCCGGCAAGTCCACGCTCATCAAGATCCTGACGGGCGTGTACTCGCCGTCCAGTGGAGAAATATTGCTCGACGGCAAGCCGATCCATGTGCATCGGCCGGTCGATGCCCATGCTCACGGACTAGGGGCTGTCTATCAGGATTCCGAACTGGCCAGCAGCATGACGGTCGCCGAGAACATTCTGCTTGGAAACGAGCCGAGCCGTGTCTGGATTAACAGAGGCAGGATCCGCCAGGAAGCGGCAAGGATCATGCGGGAGATCGGTCTTGATCTCGATCCCGATCGCAAAGCATCGACCCTCACGGCGGCACAAATGCAGATGGTGACGCTGGCGACGCTGTTTCACCGTCGCTACAAGCTGATCATTCTCGACGAACCGACAGCACGCCTGTCGGCAGGCGAAAGTGAGCTCCTCTTCAAGATGATCAGGACGTTCAAAGAGAGCGGCATCACGATCGTCTATATCTCGCACAGGCTCCACGAGGTGAAGCTGTTGTGCGACCGCGCCACAATCCTTCGCGACGGCCGCGTCTCGGGTACGTTGGAACGCGGCAAGATCGACGAGGAGATCGTGACACAGCTCATGGTCAATAGAAGCTCGGCAGATCTGCAAATCGAAAATCACGGCCTCAGTCAGAACCGTGTCGTTCTGGAACTCAAAGGCCTTTCGACCCCTAGGTTGGCGCCTCTCTCGCTGAACGTCAGGGCAGGGGAGATTTTGGGCGTGACTGGTCCGTTAGGCGCCGGCATGGAGCAGATCGAAAAATGCCTCGGTGGCCTCTCCGCCTATGAAGGCGAGATCGTCATTGACGGGGGCGTTAAGGTTATTCGCAATCCGGGAGAGGCCTTGGAAGCCGGTATCGCCCTCATTCCCGAGGAGCGGCGCAAACAGGCCTTGTTTCCGAGCCTGTCCATGGCGGAAAACGTCAGTCTGCCGGCGCTATCGAAACTTGCGAAACTGGGCCTTGTGCAGGGTACGGCCAAACGCCGTTACGCCCAGGGGATCATCCAGCGCCTTTCGATCTATCCCAACGCGCCCGATCGTCCGATCCGATATTTCTCGGGCGGCAACCAGCAAAAGGCAGTCATCGGCAAGTGGCTGGAACGACAGGCGAGAGTCTACGTCTTCGTCGAGCCGACGTCGGGCGTCGATGTCGGCGCGATCCGCCAGATTTACGAAATCATTTTGAAAATGGCCGAGTCCGGTGCCGCCATCATCGTGATTTCGACGTCCGTGAAGGAACTGCTGGCTCTATCTGAAACGATCATGGTCGTGCACGACGGTGCGGTTTCAGCCCATCTTCCACGATCGGGTTGCGATAGGGACGGCTTGTTGGCGATGACGATCAGCAAGGATGCCGCACCAAGGGCCGACATCGCTGTTGGCGCTTGAGGGCCAGCTGGAAGTCGTGGGCAGGTAGGAGCCCATCATTCGAGGAGGAAGAAAGTGACAGATATACGGCTCTACATGTTCCAGACGGGACACATCCGACAAAAGGAAGTCAACATCAAGATGGGAATGGGACAGGGTGAATTCATCACCCCAATCCCCTGGTATCTGGTTACACATCCGAAGGGGAATGTCGTCATCGACGGCGGTATTGCGCTTGAGGCCGCCCAGGACCCAAAGGGCCACTGGGGCGCCACAGCGGATGTCTATTACCCGATGCTGACGGAGGACGAGACCTGCGTCAATCAGATGACTAAGGCCGGGTTCAAGCTTGAAGATGTAAAATACGTCCTCCACTCCCATCTCCACCTCGATCATACCGGTGGCACGGGACGTTTCCCCAATGCGACCCACATCGTCCAGCGGGCGGAGTACGAATATGCATTCACCGCCGATTGGTTCGCTGCAGGGGGATATATCCGCAAGGACTTCGATAAGCCCGGTCTCGATTGGTACTTCCTCGAAGGCGACAAAACCGATGGCTTTGACCTCTATGGGGACGGCGTCATAAAGACTTACACCTCGCCGGGTCACTCTCCAGGGCACCAATCCATCTTGGTAACTCTTCCAGAGTCCGGCCCGATCCTGCTGGTGATAGATGCTGCCTACACCTTGGATCATTGGAATGAGAAATGCCTTCCAGGCTTTCTGACCTCTGCCATCGACACGGCGAGAAGCGTCAAGAAGCTGCGGATGATCGCGCAGCAGACGGGCGCGCTCGTTGTTACCGGCCACGATCTCGAGAACTGGCAATATTTCAAGAAGGCGCCCGATTATTACGGCTAGTGCCACTTCAAACATTGGCGGTGGTGCAAGAATGATGCTCCGCCGCCGCTTTCCCGGAATGTCCGACAACGCCACTCCAAGAGAATCAGCGCTCCGTTGCGCTTGATGCAAAGCCAGGAAATACGTCAATGATCCCGCGTCTATCTCCACCATCTCACGAAGCGCCGTTGGTGAAAACGTATCTTCGTGCGCTGAGCGAAGCCGGATTCAGTGGAGACATAAGCTCAGATCGCTCTGCACAGGTGGTCTTTGCGACTGACAATTCGATCTACGAAATCGTTCCGCAGGCCGTGCTGTTTCCGCGTAGTCTTGACGATGTTTCGATAGCACTCAGGATTCTTTCTCGACCGGCTTTCAGAACCGTGACGCTGGCGGCAAGAGGCGGAGGAACAGGCACGAACGGCCAGTCTCTTAGCAACGGCGTGGTTCTCGATCTTTCCCGATACCTGAATAGCATTCTTGAAATCAATGCGGACCACGGTTGGGTTCGTGTTCAGGCCGGTGTCGTAAAAGACCAGCTCAACGCTGCCCTGCAGCCATTCGGAATGTTCTTTGCGCCGGAATTGAGCACCTCAAATCGTGCGACGATCGGGGGAATGATCAACACAGACGCCAGCGGCCAGGGCTCGTGCCTCTACGGCAAGACCCGCGATCATGTACTCGAACTGACGTCCGTTTTCTCCGATGGCACGATATGGACCTCTCGTCCGATCGAAGATCTTCAACTCGAACAGGCCAAGCGAACTCCCGGCACTGTGGGCAACGTTCATCGATCCACCGATCGGATCCAGCGAGACAATGCCTCAGCCATCGAGACACAGTTTCCCAAGCTCAATCGCTGCCTGACGGGCTACGATCTTGCTCATATCAGGGATGGGGAGGGCAGGTTCAATCTCAATTCGGTCCTCTGCGGTTCCGAGGGGACGCTTGCCGTCATTGCCGAGGCCAAGTTGCGGATCCTCCCAATTCCGAGGCATTCGGTGCTTGTCAATATCCGGTATGAGAACTTCGATGCCTGCCTGCGCGACGCGCGATCCCTGCTTTCCTTCGGAGCAGCGTCCATCGAGACGGTTGATTCCAAAGTGCTCGATTTGGCGCAGAACGACATTGTCTGGGATGGCGTGCAGGATTTTTTCCCATCCGTCGGTGAAGAGCCGACCCGCGGTGTCAATCTGGTCGAATTTGTGGGCGCAGCCGAAGATGAGGTTGAGCAGCCGCTTACGCGGTTGGTCTCGGTGCTTGAAGCCGAGGGTCGGGTGGCGGGCCGTCTCGGCTTTACGATCGCGCGCGGTGAAGCCGCCGTGCAGCGTGTCTGGCAGATGAGGAAGCGTGCCGTAGGGCTGTTGGGCAACATGCAGGGCGACAAGCGGCCGATTGCATTCGTCGAAGACACAGCGGTCCCTCCTGAGCACCTCGCCGATTACATCGAGGAGTTCAGGGCTGTACTGGATGAGCGCGGTCTGGACTATGGCATGTTCGGTCATGTCGATGCCGGCGTTCTGCACGTCCGGCCGGCCATCGACATGAAGGCGCCAGAACAGGAAAAGCTCATTCGTGAGATTACCGACGCGGTCGCAGCGCTGACGCTGAAATATGGCGGGCTGCTGTGGGGCGAACACGGAAAAGGCGTTCGATCCGAATATTCGCCTCGGTTTTTCGGTTCGCTTTATCCGGTCATCCAGGCAGTCAAGGAGACCTTCGATCCGAACAACCAGCTGAACCCGGGCAAGATCGCAGCGCCGAGCAACCAGGCGCTGCTGAAGATCGACGGCGTTCCAACACGGGGTCAAGCCGATCGGAAAATTCCGCAGGGCGTACGTGCCGTATACACGGACGTGATCAACTGCAACGGAAATGGCGCATGTTACGATTGGGATCCGGACACCGCAATGTGCCCCTCCTGGAAAGCGACACGAGAACGCCGACATTCGCCAAAGGGCAGGGCGATGCTCACCAAGGAATGGCTAAGACAGCTTGCGGCCAATGGATCGAATCCTTTGGCGCAAACGAAACAGGTTCGTGCGGGCTCTTCTTGGTCCGCCTTCCCCGCCAAGCTGCTGAACTCAACCTTTCATGGCTATCGGACACCCGATTTTTCGCACGACGTCAAGGAAGCGATGGATGGATGTCTTGCATGCAAGTCCTGCGTCGGTGGATGCCCGATCAAGGTCAACGTGCCGGGTTTCCGGGCGAAGTTTCTGGAACTTTATCACACCCGTTACTTGC
This sequence comes from Martinezella lusitana, assembly GCF_016901135.1. GTDB lineage: Bacteria > Pseudomonadota > Alphaproteobacteria > Rhizobiales > Rhizobiaceae > Rhizobium > Rhizobium lusitanum_D. Next base: position 37,619 of record NZ_JAFEVL010000025.1, read on the forward strand.
GACCGCCGAAAGACTGGCTGGTGGCAGGCCTAGAGCGGCTACTTCCGTTTCTTGCCGTCGTACCCCGAATGACAAACGCCATCCTGAAGGCTCCGCCTGTTAAGGCTGCCTTGCGTTTTCTCGGACTTGTCGACCTTCCGCTCCTATCAGGGATCGACCTGCATCGGGAAATGATGGCCAGAGGATTGGCGTACGCCAGTCCAGGCGTGCTGGCGGCGATGTCCGCTGAGGAAAAGCAGCGATCCGTCGTCGTCGTGCAGGATGCGTTTACCAGCTTCTATGAAACCCGGCTGGTCCTCGATACGCTCGATCTTCTGTCGGGTCTCGGCTTTAATCCTCTCCTGTCCGTTTACCAGCCGAACGGAAAGCCCCTCCATGTTCATGGCTTTCTCAAACGGTTTGAAGCGACCGCACGCTCTCAAGCAGGGCAACTGAATCTATGCGCTGCGATGGGCATTCCCCTGATCGGGATTGACCCGTCCATGACCCTGACCTTCCGCTCCGAATATGTGGAAACGCTTGGGGCCAAGGCGGTGCCGAAGGTTCAGCTTCTGCAGGAATGGCTGGCGACCAGAGCGCTCGGCGGTTTCGCGACCATCAAGAAACGGTATGTGTTGCTGCCACATTGCACGGAACGTGCGACCGCCCAGAGCAGTCTTCACGACTGGACCGCTATCTTTTCCAAGTTTGGCCTCCGCCTGGATATCGTCGCATCGGGATGTTGCGGCATGGCCGGAACATACGGTCACGAGACGCGCAATGTTGGGACCTCCAAATCCATCTTCGACATGAGCTGGCGAGGGCATATCGAGGACACCCGACCGGAAGAGGAACTGCTGGCGACGGGGTATTCATGCCGTTCACAGGCCAAGCGCTTCGGGCAGGTGGTCCTTCGCCATCCAATACAGGTTCTGCTGCAGCACCTTTCCGCTCCAGCGCGCCTTCAACAGCAGCAACGTCGGCAATCCGCTCTGGCACAATGAGCGCCGGGCAACTGCTTCACAAGTATTCAGGAGACATGGGAATGACCGTTCACAAGAACTACATCGCCGGCGAGTGGATAGAAGGCTCTTCTGTTGTCCGCGACATCAGCCCCAGCGACACCAACGATGAAGTTGGTGTCTATGCCTCGTCCGGGAGAGCGCAGGCTGAAGACGCCATCAATGCTGCTTATCAGGCGTTTCCCGCCTGGGCGGCAACCAGCCCTGAGGTTCGCTTCGATATCCTCGATAAAATCGGAACGGAAATCCTCGCCCGCAAGGATGAACTTGGCCAGCTGCTGTCGAGAGAGGAGGGGAAGATCCTCTCCGAAGGTGTCGGAGAAGTCGTCCGCGCCGGACGCGTCTTCAAGTTTTTCGCGGGTGAAGCGCTTCGATTGAACGGTGAGCGCGTCTCTTCCGTTCGGCCTGGCGTTGAGATCGAAATCCTGCGGGAACCAGAAGGTGTCATTGGTATCATAACGCCGTGGAATTTTCCGATTGCCATCCCGGCATGGAAGATCGCTCCGGCCTTGGCCTATGGCAATACGGTTGTCTTCAAGCCGGCGGAACTCGTACCGGCATGCGGTTGGGCACTGGCAGACATCATCGCGCGGGCGGGCGTTCCGGAAGGTGTGTTCAATCTGGTCATTGGCCCCGGTCGAGAGGTCGGTCAGGCCATCGTTGAATCCAGGAAGGTGCGAGGGATCAGCTTTACGGGCTCGGTCGAGACCGGACGTCGGATCGGGGCTGCATGCTTCGAACGCGGCAAGAAAGTCCAACTGGAACTCGGTGGAAAAAATCCTCTCATCGTCATGGACGACGCCGATCTCGACATCGCCGTCAATGTTGCCGTCAACGGTGCTTACTTTTCGACGGGACAGCGGTGCACGGCATCGAGCCGGTTGATCGTTCAGTCCGGGATCCATGACCGCTTCGTGCAGGCGGTCATCGAAAGGCTTGAAGGCCTGAAGATCGGTCACGCCCTGGCGAGCGACACCCAGATCGGTCCTGTTGTCAACCAGAGCCAGCTCGATCAGGACCTCGAATATATTCGCATCGGTCAGGGGGAAGGGGCGAAACTCGTCTTCGGCGGGGTGAAACTGGGGCGCGAACATCCTGGCTTCTACCTGTCTCCGGCCCTCTTCACTGAAACCTCCAACGACATGCGGATTAACCGGGAGGAAATTTTCGGCCCTGTCGCGAGCATCATCCGCGTGAACAGTTTCGAAGAGGCGATCACCACCGCTAATGACACGGAGTTCGGCCTGTCGTCGGGCATCTGCACGACCTCGCTGAAATATTCCTCCGAGTTCAAGCGGCGCTCCGGTGCAGGCATGGCGATGGTCAACCTGCCGACTGCAGGTGTGGATTACCATGTGCCTTTTGGGGGCAGAAAGTCGTCGTCCTATGGCTCGCGAGAACAGGGGGCGTATGCCCGCGAGTTCTACACAGTTGTCAAAACCACCTACACGCAGCCTTGAGCAAAGAACAATCAGGCGATGGACCTTACCCGGATAGTGAAGAGGACAACATGCAAGAACGTGAAACAAACACCGCTGAAATAGCCAATCGCGCCAGCCACAAGGGACGCCATGTTCTGGTCACCGGAGCCGGTCGTGGGATCGGTCGGGCGATTGCGCTCGCCTTCGCAGGGCGAGGCGCTCGCGTTGGTGTCGCCGACATGAACGAAGACGATATCAACGAAACGATACACCTGATCGAGGCCGAGGGGCGCGGCTCAGGGTTGGCGCTGGTGCTGGACGTATCCGACTACTCTGCCGTCGAGAAAAGCACATCTTATGCCGCCAACGTGTTTGGACGCCCGTTTGACACAATCATAAACAATGCCGGGATATCGCCCAAGCATGGCGGCGTTTCGCACAAGGTCTGGGAAATGGATCCTGCCGAATGGGGCCGAGTCGTCGGGGTCAACCTGTCAGGCAGCTTCAACACCGTTCGGGCGCTTTCGCCGGCAATGCGCGAGGCGGGCGCAGGCTGGATCGTCAACATGTCGTCTGTCGCCGGTCGGGCCTACATGCCGCTTGTCGCATGTCATTATGCGGCAACGAAATCAGCAATTCTCGGCTTCACCCGGCATCTTGCCGGCGAGCTTGGGCCGTTTGGAATTCGGGTGAACGCGATTGCCCCTGGTCGTATCGAAACGCCCATGGTCAGGACCGTCGCCAGCGAAGTCAACGACGAACAGGTTCGCCTGACGCCCATGGGTCGCCTTGGAGCATCAGAGGAGGTCGCCGACCTCGCGCTATACCTCACCTCTCCGGAAGCCAGCTTCATTACAGGACAAACCATCGATGTGGCCGGCGGGTTGCTCATGACCTGAGTGCAGCGATGGTCGATGCAGGAGTGTGGGAAGAAGTTATGATGTCAAAAATTGCTGAAATGAAAACAAAGATTGAACAGCCTCGCCTGATCACGGGGAGAACACGCGTATTCGGCATCCTGGCCGATCCGATCTACCATGTGAAAACGCCTCAGACGATGAACGCCCTTTTTGACAGTCATGGACTGGATTGCGTGCTGGTGCCGTTCCACATCGCGCCGGCCGGATTGCCTGCATTGATCGATGGGTTGCGGAAGATTCAGAACTTTGGAGGATTCATTGCCACGGTTCCTCATAAGCTCGCCATGCTGGACCTGTGCGATGAGGTCACAGATGCTGCCCGGCACATCGGCGCTGTGAACTGCGTCAGGCGTGAGGATGATGGTCGCCTGGTCGGGACCATGCTCGATGGTATCGGCTTCGTGGAGGCAATGCGCTCGCGTGGAACTGATCCTTCGGGCATGAGGGTTTTCCTGGTCGGGGCAGGGGGAGCGTCCAGCGCAATCGCATTTGGCCTCGCGGATGCCGGCGTTAGTCATATAACGATCTCCAACCGATCGGCCGCGCGAGCACTGGAACTGGCCGCGCGACTGGCGGCGGTCTATCCGGCTCTATCGATCAGTACCGACGACCGGGAGGTCGAGCGTCACGATCTCATCGTGAACGGCAGCACGCTCGGAATGCGGCCGTCGGACGCCGACCCCGTCGATTTCACGCGTATCCACGCAAAACACCTTGTTGCCGACGCGATCATGGAGCCTGCCATGACACCGCTTCTGACCACGGCGCTATCCAAAGGATGCGAGATATTTCTCGGGAAACCGATGTTGGATTCACAAATCCTGCTGATGGCCCGGCACATGGGGGCGTTCCCTTCGAATTAGACGTAACCACTGCACCCGTCGTGAAGTCTTGAGACACGCGGCTCCCTTTACGCGTCCGCAGCGCTATTGGCCGGCTACAGGGACCACCGACAGAAATTGCCGTGATGTCTCGCCGAGCGGGAGCGCGCCGCAGCATACCATTCGACAGATCAAATCAAGAGGAGGATGCAATGACACAGACTGCTATTCAACTGGACACGCCGCTCTCGCTGCCGTGCGGGGAGACACTGCCGAACCGGCTCGGTAAATCGGCAATGACCGAGGGCTGCGCGGACTCTCTCGGACGCGCGACTGAATATCATGAGCGCGTTTACCGTCTCTGGGGACAGAGCGGAACGGGACTGCTGATCACGGGCAACATCCAGGTCGACCGCCGCTCTCTGGAAAGACCCGGCAATGTTCGCATCGAGGGACATCAGGATGCCGAACAGATGAAACGGCTGATAGCTATGGCTGAAGCAGGCCAGGCTCACGGCGCGCACATGTGGGCGCAGATCGGTCATGCCGGCCGGCAAGCGCCGGCCGGCGCTTGCCCGGAACCGGTCGCGCCCTCGTCCGTTCCGCTTACGATGCTCCGTTGGCAGCAGCAAGCACCGCGTGCTTTGGATGAGGATGAGATCGAGAACATCATCTGGCGGTTCGGAAACGCGGCTCTTGTTTGCAAACAGGCAGGCTTCAAAGGCGTACAGGTCCATGGTGCCCATGGTTATCTGATCAGCGAATTTCTCAGCCCACGGGTTAATTTGCGAACGGATAAATGGGGTGGAGATCTGAAGTCTCGGGCGCGCTTCCTATTCGAAGTGTTGAGGTCGATACGCAGCACCGTCGGCCCGAATTTCCCGGTAGGCCTCAAGTTGAATTCGGCGGACTTCCAGAAGGGTGGGTTCTCACACGAGGATTCGATGCAGGTCGTGGAGTGGCTGAATTCCGAGGGCCTCGATCTGCTGGAACTGACGGGCGGGACGTATGAGCACCTCAGTTTGCTCGGCGTCAACAACGACAATCAGTTCGAGCGAGAGCCACCTCGCGCGACAACTGCCGCACGCGAGGCATATTTTGCCGTCTATGCGGCGGAGGCTCGGTCTATAGCCAAGATGCCCGTGATGTCGACCGGAGGTTTCCGTAGCCGTGAGTCGATGATTGGAGCTCTAAATGATGGAACCTGCGACATGGTGGGACTAGCACGCCCGCTCTGTACCGATCCATTTGTTTCCGGAAAGCTGATAAGGGGCGAGATCGCGCAGACCGACCTTTACGAACACAGGACTGCGTTGTCGGACGCCGAAAGGAACGGCCTCCACGCCGATGAAATTCAAACGGCGACGGTGCTTGGACAGCAGGCTTTCTACTTCATGACCATTTACGACATGGCTGAAGGTCGAGACCCGCATCTGAACCGCACGCTTATGGGCGCGCAAAGCGAGCTGGTCGCACGCGAAGACACCATCACGCGAAATCTCGTCTGAAATCCAAATACGCTCCCCTTCTATCGTCAACCGATTGGGAGGGGAGCGTCGGGCACGTTCAGTGAAGCAATAGAAGGCCTGCGGTGCGGATCATCGAACGCCGAAGCGCGTTCGAAACGGACGCTGGGTCGGCAGAAGGACGGCTTAAGCCGGATTGTAAATGGGGTTAAAAATTGGAATTCCCAAGGAAACGCTCCTTGGAGAAGCGCGCGTAGCGATGACACCAGATAGCGCGCGACAACTGCAAAAGCTTGGATACGGATGCTTAATCGAGACCGGCGCCGGGCAGGCAGCCGGCTTTTCGGATGACTCCTATCGATCTGCTGGGGTGACCGTGGTGGACGCCGCCGCTGCTATTTACGAGGCGGCCGATGTGGTCGCCAAAGTACGCCCGCCCGAGCGCTCCGAAGCCGAACAGCTGCGCGACGGGCAAACGCTCGTGTCGTTTTTCTATCCGGCCCAAAACAAGGACCTTCTCGAACTCTGCCGAAAGCGGAGAGCGAATGTCATCGCTATGGATATGGTGCCGCGCATTAGCCGCGCCCAGAAGATGGATGCGCTGTCGTCGATGGCCAACATTGCCGGCTATCGCGCTGTGATCGAGGCTGGCAATCATTTCGGCCGCTTCTTTACCGGTCAGGTGACGGCCGCCGGCAAGGTGCCGCCAGCCAAAGTGCTTGTGATCGGAGCCGGCGTTGCCGGTCTTGCCGCCATCGGCACGGCGACGTCGCTCGGTGCGATGACCTATGCTTTCGACGTCCGTCCCGAGGTGGCCGAGCAGATCGAGTCGATGGGCGCACAGTTCGTCTATCTCGAATTCGAAGCCAGCCAGGATGGTGCTATGACCGGTGGTTATGCTGCTCCCTCGTCGCCTCAGTTCCTGGAAAAACAGCTTGCCAAGTTTCGCGAACTGGCGCCCGAGATCGACATCGTCGTTACCACGGCGCTGATCCCAGGGCGAGATGCTCCGAAGCTGTGGCTGGCCGATATGGTTGCTGCGATGAAGCCGGGTTCAGTCGTGATCGACCTGGCTGCTGAGCGCGGTGGTAACTGCAATTTGACTGTGGCTGACCAGAAGATCGTTTCGGAAAATGGCGTAACGATCGTCGGCTATACCGACTTCCCAAGTCGCATGGCAGCCCAGGCCTCGACGCTTTATTCGACCAACATCCGGCATATGATGACGGACCTAACGCCGGCCAAGGATGGGGCTGTCGTTCACAATATGGAAGACGACGTCATCCGTGGTGCGACCGTAACGTTCCAGGGCGATATTACCTTTCCGCCGCCACCGCCCAAAATACAGGCGATCGCGGTAGCCAAGCCCAAGGAAAAGGTGAAGGACCTCACGCCGGAAGAAAAGCGCGCCAGGGAAATTGCCGCGTTCAAGGTGCAGACCCGCAACCAGGTTGGTCTGTTGGTGGCTTCCGGCGCTCTGCTTCTGGTCGTTGGCGCCTACGCGCCGGCAAGCTTCATGAGCCACTTCATCGTTTTTGTTCTTTCCTGCTTCATCGGCTTCTCGGTGATCTGGAATGTCAGCCATTCTTTGCATACGCCGCTTATGGCGGTGACGAATGCCATTTCCGGAATCGTGATCCTCGGTGCGCTACTGCAAGCTGGTTCCGGCAACTGGCTGGTGGCCACCCTGGCGGCTTTGTCGGTGCTAATTGCGGCGGTCAACATCGTCGGTGGTTTCCTCGTGACACGGCGCATGCTCGCCATGTTCCAGAAGTCGTGATCAAGTAAGGAAAATACTATGACTATCGGTATTGTATCGGCGGCCTACATTGCCGCCGCTGTTCTCTTCGTTCTTTGTCTTGGCGGCCTGTCTGGGCAGGAGAGCGCCAAGCGCGCGGTCTGGTATGGCATCATCGGCATGGCACTTGCTGTCGTCGCGACGGTCTTCGGATTAGGTATCAGCAACTGGTTCATCACACTCGTGATGATCGCCGGCGGCGCGATCATGGGTTACTATGTTGCTGCCCGGGTGCAGATGACGGAAATGCCCCAGCTTGTCGCGGCTTTGCACTCATTCGTCGGTCTGGCGGCCGTATTCATCGGCTACAACAGCGAGTTGGAGCTGGGCACGGTTCTGGCGTTGAAGGCCGCCGGCGGTGATCTCTCGACGCTGGCTGGATTTGCCGAGAAACTGGCGCAGAAGAATCTGGTGGAAATCGCCATTCTCAAGGTCGAGGTCTTCCTCGGTGTGTTCATCGGCGCGGTCACCTTTACTGGCTCGGTCATCGCCTTCGGAAAGCTTGCGGGCAAGGTCGACGGGAAGGCGAAGAAGCTGCCCGGCGGTCATTTCCTCAATGGAGGTGCGGCGATCGGTTCGCTTATCCTGCTTGGATTGTTCTTCAACGGCGCAGGCCTGTGGGCGCTGATCTTAATGACAGCTCTCAGCCTTTTCATCGGCTATCACCTGATCATGGGCATCGGCGGCGCCGACATGCCGGTGGTGGTTTCGATGCTGAACAGCTATTCCGGCTGGGCAGCAGCAGCCATCGGCTTCACGCTCGGCAACGATCTCCTGATCATCACCGGTGCGTTGGTCGGTTCTTCCGGTGCAATCCTGTCGTACATCATGTGCAAGGCAATGAACCGCTCCTTCCTTTCCGTCATCCTCGGTGGGTTTGGCGGCACGACAGGACCGGCGATGGAAATCGAAGGCGAGCAGGTCGCCATTGATGCTGAAGGCGTGGCGGCGGCACTGAACGAAGCCGACAGCGTTGTCATTGTGCCAGGTTACGGTATGGCGGTGGCCCAGGCGCAACAGGCCGTCTCAGAGCTTACGCGCACCCTGCGGGCGTCAGGTAAGAAGGTGCGTTTCGCCATTCACCCCGTCGCCGGTCGTTTGCCCGGCCACATGAACGTACTGCTCGCCGAAGCCAAAGTGCCTTATGACATCGTTCTTGAAATGGATGAGATCAACCACGACTTCCCTAACACCGACGTGGTGATCGTCATCGGTTCCAACGACATCGTCAATCCGGCCGCTCAGGACGATCCGAACTCCCCGATTGCAGGTATGCCGGTGCTGGAGGTCTGGAAGGCAAAACAGGTCTTTGTCTCCAAGCGTGGCCAAGGGACCGGCTATTCAGGCATCGAAAATCCGCTTTTCTACAAGGACAACACTCGGATGTTTTATGGGGATGCTAGAATCACGGTAGGTGAACTTCTAGCGGCCATTTAGCCAACGCATGATAAGACGGCGCACGAACTCTGATTGCCGGTGCTGATTGCTCCGGTTCATGAAAGCGACTGGGGGCAGGCAGCGGTCGGCAACGTCACACAATAAATGGGACGCGACCGGGCGAAGTCGAGCCTTCATCCCAATTGCCGTCGTCTGACGGGACCGGTTGCCTTGCAAACCAGGCAATGAGCTCCGCAGCGTTTCTGACGCCAATCCTACGCATCATCCGTGCTCGATGCGCCTCGACGGTCCGCCTGGACAGGGCAAGTTCGGCGGCAATATCGCCGTTCGTCTTGCCTTGCGCAACCATGGTCAGAATCTGCCTTCGCCGTTCGCTGAGAAGCGAGGGACCTTCGTCAACCGGGCGGACCATCGGCTGGAAACAGTAGATGGCCTCGGCAAAGGGATTGTCCGGCGTGCGACTGCGGCCGTTTACGGCACACCAGAAACGCCGCCCCCCCGCCGTCTTCATAATCCGCTCGTCGTAATACTGGCGTGCGCCCGCCAGATGCATACTCCACATCTGGCCAATTCGCACGAAATCCGAAACGCGCGGATACAGTCGGGCAAAGCTTCGATCAATGATCTCGTCGCGTTCACGCTCGAACAGGTCGGCGAACGCCACATTACAGTCTCGAATGATGCGGTGGGTTGCATAAGCCATCGGGACCGGCATGTCGGCAAGGGCAAATCGCATCGGTCCAGTTTCCAATCAAGCCTCCTTCAGAATGCCATGTTCATGACCTGTAGTATTTATACTACTCCCCATTTGGCCAAAACAGCCCTTATGATCGTCGCATCGGACGTCAGAGGAGCGTCCAGCTTCCGGGAGGATGGGAATGGATAAAGTTCGCGCAAGCGCGGTCGAAGCGTTGGCAGATCTGCTTCACGACGGCATGACAATCATGGCGGGGGGCTTTGGCCTCTGCGGCATTCCGGAGGCACTGATCGATGCAGTTCGCCAATCCGGTGCGCGGGACCTGACGGTCATTTCCAACAATGCGGGCGTCGACGGCATAGGTCTCGGAACACTTCTCGAGACAAGACAGATCCGCAAAATGATCTCGTCCTATGTCGGGGAGAACAAGCTGTTTGCCCAGCAGTTCCTGTCAGGCGAGCTCGAGCTCGAATTCAATCCACAGGGCACGCTGGCCGAACGCATTCGCGCCGGTGGCGCCGGTATCCCCGCGTTTTTCACAAAGACCGGTTACGGGACTTTAATTGCGGAAGGAAAGCCGGTTCAGGTATTCGACGGCGAGAACTACATCATGGAACGGGGGCTGTTCGCGGACATCGCCTTGGTCCACGCCTACAAAGGCGATGATGAAGGTAACCTCGTCTATCGAAAGACCGCCCGCAATTTCAATCCCGTTATGGCGACAGCGGCAAAGGTCACGATCGCTGAAGTCGAACATCTTGCTACCGCAGGAGAGATTGATCCCGATCACATCCATACACCGGGCATATTTGTCTCACGGCTCGTTCATGTTCCTGCTCCCGTCCAGCATATCGAGCAGCGGACGACACGTAAGCGTAATGCAGCAGCAGCGCTGGAGGGAGCACACTGATGGCCTGGACACGTGAGCAGATGGCGGCGCGCGCCGCGCTAGAACTTAGAGACGGCTTCTACGTCAACCTTGGTATTGGCATTCCGACACTTGTCGCAAATTTCATTCCCCAAGGGATAGACGTGCGCCTGCAGAGCGAGAACGGCATGCTCGGGATGGGGCCTTTTCCCTACGAGGGCGAGGAAGATGCCGATCTCATCAATGCCGGCAAACAGACCATAACGCAGTTGCCGACGACCAGTTACTTCTCGAGCGCGGATAGTTTCGCGATGATCCGGGGCGGTCATATTGACCTGTCGATCCTCGGCGCCATGCAGGTCGCCTCCAATGGCGACCTCGCGAATTGGATGATCCCAGGCCATATGGTCAAGGGAATGGGTGGCGCGATGGATCTGGTGGCAGGCGTCAAGAGGGTCGTGGTCGTTATGGAACACCAGGCCAAGGGACAGCCGAAGCTTTTGTCCCAATGCACATTGCCTCTGACGGGGAGGCGTGTGGCAGATCTGGTCATCACCGATTTAGGCGTATTCGAACTGCAAAAGCGTGGCTCGGTGCGCATGACGTTGACCGGTCTTGCAGACGGCGTCACCCTCGACGAGATCAGGGCCAAGACGGGCGCGGCCTTTGAGATCGATCTGGACAGGCAGTTTGCCGTCGCCTGACGGCGCCACCTTCTGTCATCACAATCGAAATGCGGAGACGATCCTAATATGCGCGAAATCATTCTGGCTGGTTGCGTAAGAACGCCAATCGGCAACTACAATGGCATCTACAAGGGAACGCCGGCGACGGAGCTTGGAGCTGCGGCGATACGGGAAAGCCTTTTGCGGTCATCAGTTGATCCGGCTGCAGTGGGGTCCGTAGTGATGGGCAACGTAATCCAGGCGGGTAACCGCATGAACCCTGCCAGACAGGCAGCGATCGGCGGCGGCTTGCCGGTGACTGTTCCGGCACAGACTGTTAACCGTGTCTGCGGGTCTGGTGCTCAGGCTATCATCTCCGCAGCCCAGGAAGTGCAGTTGGGTTTCCATGACACAGCAGTTGCCGGGGGAATGGAGAACATGGATCGCGCGCCCTATCTCGTCGAGGGTGGGCGTTGGGGCTACCGCATGGGCAACGCCACCGTGCTCGACAGCATGCTCCACGATGGGCTGAACGACGCCTTTTCAGGAGAGCATTCCGGCTGGCATACGGAAGATCTCGTCACGCGTTGCCGGATCAGCCGTGACGACCAGGATCGGTGGGCGGAGCGTTCGCAGAAGCGGTTTGCCGCAGCAAGCGATGCAGGCCGGTTCGATCGCGAGATCACCGCGATCACGATCAAGGGTCGCAAGGGCGACGAGACGGTGGATCGAGATGAAACGCCACGCCCTGAGACCTCGCTGGAGACATTGGCAAAACTCCGTCCGGCTTTTCGAAAGGATGGATCGATTACCGCCGGAAATGCGCCGGGTCTCAACAGTGCCGCCTCCGCCATGCTGGTTGCGGACCGTACTTTTGCGGAAAAGCATGGAATAGCGCCAATGGCGCGGTTGGTTGGCTATGCTATCGCGGCCGTAGAGCCGGGCTTCTTCGGCCTTGGGCCTGTTCCCGCGATCCAGCTTGCCCTGGCCCGGGCTGGATGGTCGTTGTCGGATGTTGATCGCTTTGAAATCAACGAAGCCTTCGCAGCAGTGCCTCTGGCCATCATCCAAGAACTGGGATTGCCAGAAGACCTCGTAAACGTCGACGGCGGGGCTATCGCGCACGGACACGCGATCGGCGCGACAGGAGCCATACTCACCACCCGCCTTGTCCATTCGATGATGCGGGACGGCGCTCATCGTGGCATAGTGACACTTTGCATCGGCGGAGGGCAGGGTATTGCCCTTGCTCTTGAGACAATCCGAAGCAGCAATTGAAGGCGGCGCTACATTCTGCCTGTGGTAGCCGGGCCGTCGCGGATGCCGGCAATCACATCCGCCGCACGAAGGCGCTCGCGCCAAGACCTCTTGCCGTGAACAGTGGGGCGCACGCACGCATACGCCGGCAAAATGTCTCTGTCGCTGAACGAGGCAACGCATCAAAGCTCTGAGCTAGCGGCTTGTGGTGGATGAAGCTTCGAAGGCCATCGCCATTATGGCGATGACTGGTAGCGTAACGAGAAAGGCAGCGCTGACACCGAACTGTTCGGCTAACGCGCCAAGGGTAAAGGATGCGACTTGTCCTCCCAGTGTTAACGAAACAACCATGAGCATCGACAACGCGGCGCTTGATGCGGGGTGGCGGTCCATCGCACGTCCGAGAAAGATCGGAAACAAACCGCCGATGCCCGCCCCGAGAAGGAAATTCCCGGTCAGCATGGGGACGTCGGCTCCGCCAAAGACAACAGACAGCTCGCCCAGAAGCGCGAGGGCCAGCATAAATCTCAGAACGAAGACTGATCGACCTGCCACGTCAAACCATATGACGGCCAATCTGGATGCAATCATTCCCGCTGTGAACGAGGAGAGGCTAAATCTCGCAAGTTCTTCGGATGCTCCACCAGCAAGAGCATAGGTGACGAACCAGACATTTTGCGTCCATTCGACGGCACCAAGCGCAAAACTTGCGATCGCCAGACAGGCAATACTGAGCAAAGGCAAGGCTTCTAATCCGGTTTTCTTCTCCAGCGCGCGGCTGGAGGATTTGTGCTTGGCCGATAACCGATTTCCGAAAAGCTGAAGCACGAACAGGCAACTGATAGCGGAAAAGCCAAGTGCTGCGATGAGGTAAAAACTTTGCCAGCTCCATTGCCAACGTAAAATCGCGACAATGACGAGCGGGGCAGCCATGTTGCCGACACTGAAGACGACATCGAGAATGGCTAAGGCGGAGGATCGGCGTTCCGCGAAAAGGTCCCCGAAGAGTGTGTGGGAAGCCGTGAATATCGCCCCTCCACACAATCCGAGAGCGAGGTAGATTGCAAAAAATACCGCAGCATGCATCACGCTGAACTGAAAGAAGGCACACAGCGCAGTTATGCTGGACAGAACGGCCAGAACGGCGATCGTGCCGTAGGCTCTCAACAACCTTTCCGCGATTATCGACCCAAGACTGAACCCGATCGACCACACCACAAAAACCATACCTGCCATGAGCGGTGACAACGAGAAGGCCTCCATCGCATTTGGAAGCAACGCGCCAATGGAAACGCCCAGCATACCCCAGAGAAAAAAGGATATGCTGGCCGACGCACCCAACAAGTATCGACTACCTGTCAAAGCGAATTACCGTTTTCAGGTGAGATGTGAGATGTGAGATGGTATGTCTCGAAGAACTCGATAACCTCGTCGGGATTCCAGAATGACATGTCGTTCGTCATAATCCAAGTGGGATCAATGATATGTCTCAGCAACAACTGCTTCGCTGTCCTCATGACGAAGGCTGTTTTGTGCATGGGAAAGTGATCGACATCAAAGGCGGCCGATGACAGCGTTATGCCCTTGGCAAGCAGGAGCCAGGTGTCAAACTGCTGCAGGGTCTGCGATGCACCATAGAGCACATATTTCGATCCCGGCTTGGCCGCTCGCATTGCGGCTCGTCGCGGGCATACGCTCGGATCAATGTTGACCAGCGGAGGCAAGGCGTCAAAAACGTAGTCGAATGCGTCGTCGTCGGATTCGCGCAATTCATCGACCGAGCCAAACACATAATCCGCATAATGATCTTTGGCGGTCTCCTGGCGTGCGGGATTGCGTTCGAGCACAGCCACCGACTTGGTGGCATAAAGATTTTGCAGGATTGCCCCGGCGATCGCACCGCAAGGGCCGCCGCCAAGCACCAGTACCCGGTTTCCGACCGCCGGCGGATGTGAAAGGATCGATCGAAGAACGGCGGTGATTGGCTCAAGCAACGGAGCGTCCCGGTCGGATATTTCCGCTGGAAGCAAAATCGCCGCTGCTCTTTCATCATCCCTGAAATAGCGACCTGTCTTGAAGGGAGACGCGCGCAAGTCGCCGGCAAAAAGAGGGCGTAAGGCGCGGTATTCTGCCATGCCTCCAAAATCAGTCTGCCCAAAATAGGCCAGGCGTTGCCCTAGAAGCGAAGCATCGCATTCGGGACCGACATCTACGACGGTCCCGCTATATTCATGACCAAGAATCACGGGGTACTGCTCTGCAAGCAAATTGCCGTGAAAATGGGAAATATCGGTCGAGCAGACGGAGACTGCTGACGTTTTGAGGAGAACCCCATCCACTGGAGTTAGAGGGACATCGCGAAGACATATGGAAAGCTTGCTAGGAGCGCTGAGCTCGATTACTTGCATCGTGCGTGACATGGCAAAACTCCTGTTTGCGACAAACCTGCCTTCCGGGGGTGTTTCATGTTGCACGCCGCCTATGCTGGCGGCTTTCGTTGCACTGCACAATTAAACATGCGCATGAATTTCAGATTTCAAGCCCGTGTCCGTAAAATCTTGAGACTTTTTGATGGATAGTTATCGGCAAATCCTACCGCGCTAGAACGGCGACGATGATTGAGCAACGGTGCCTTTCTTTGGGCAGCAGCATGCGAATGCGCATGCACCACCTGTCCATCGAGGCATCGGCACCATTGGGCGTTGTGGGCTGGGGCAGGAGGCTTGCGTAAGAATATGCAAGCATCCGTCGGCCGCTACACTTTCCGGCCTGCGTGAGAAAGCGGGTTATGGCGTGAACAGGTTAAGCGGCCTTTTCGCATTCGCTCCGAGAAACATTCGGGTTTATCATCTATGTTTCCGCCTGCCGAACCGTCCCCGGCGCAGGGAATGCCGAGTTAGTCGGCGAGAAGCCGGTCTTTCGACTGCGACGAGATTGCGCGAACGCTACATCAGCGACGAGGCACAAGCATACGACCGAGCGTTAGCTGAACCCCAGAGACACGCGAATTCGACGCGGACCCTGATCTTAAGAGCAGCGGCTTCCGGAAGCTCGCTCCACCAAGTCAATTTGCATGCGGCTAGACGACTTCGACGAGCAGGCGGAAACCTCGACAGCCGACAGATCGATGCGTCATCTGAGCCGAAAATAAAATATCGGTCGAGCCGATAGATTCCATCGATGGATCTGGGCTATCGCTTATGCTGCACACGTGGCATGCAAGCAGTATCTTCGACAGAGGAACTTGCACGACCGATATTTTGTCTGAGGCAGGCAGCATTCGATGATGTCTCTTCAGAACGGAGAGATCTCGCTGGCTGAGGCCGACCGCACGACTTCTTTTGTTCTGCGCCTGCGAGGCTCGTGAAGAGTCGGCTTTTCAAAAAGTTCCATAAGTCATATTATGCATTTTTCAATCTAGGATTGCAAATACTAACCGGAGATCCTCAGATCAGGTGTTCCACCTGAACATCAGCACGGAGTGACAAATGCAGCATTGGCTGGATAAGCTAACTGACCTCGCCGCAATAGAGGCCGATCAAGCTCACATCGAGGAAGCCCTCTCCGGCCTGACGGAGCAGATCGGTTTTGGCGGCTACGCTTATCTCCACATCCAGCCCGGGCATGTGCTGGCAATCTCGAACTACCATCCAGAATGGCGATCCCATTATTTTGAACGAAATTATTCCCGACTAGATCCGGTGGTGAAGCGAGCGAAGTCATTTAAAAGGATCTTCACTTGGGCAGGCGAACAGGAGGGGCCGCGCCTCTCCAAACCCGAGCGCACGTTTTATTCACAGGCTGCAAATTTCGGAATCCGCTCCGGCATTACCATTCCAGTCAAGACCGCAAACGGCTCGATGTCTATGTTCACCCTGGCTTCTGAGAAGCCGACAATCGATCTCGACCGAGAGATCGATGCGGTGGCTGCCGCAACCGCTGTCGCTCAACTTCACGCCCGTATCGCCTTCATGAAAGCAAGCCCGACCGCCGAGAGCCCGGCCTACCTCGACCCCAAGGAAGCCGCTTATCTCAAATGGATGGCGGTCGGCAAAACGATGGAAGAGGCGGCGGATCTCGAAGGTGTCAAATACAACAGCGTCCGGGTCAAGCTTGCCGAAACCAAGAAGCGTTTCGACGTCCACACGACAACGCACCTGACCGCGCTGGCTATACGTAGAAAGCTGATTTGATCTTCAGTCCACGGGGGCTTTCGGGATATAGCCAATAATATCGACCAAGGTGTTCACGACGCTCATCTGAGCATGCATTTCGATGCAGGCCTCAATGTAGGCAAGATGCTGAGCGCCACCGGCAACGGCTCCCGACTTATAGTCGTCCGGCAAGGCCTGAAACAACTGGTCGGCTTTCTCCACCAGGCTCCGGTGGGTACGGATCGCGCCCACGGTAAGTGCCTCGAAGTCCGCCGGCGGCAGTCCGCGCGTGAGCCCAATCACAGGCCGAAGCTCAAACTTGTCTTTCGGCGGCACGTCTTGAGGTTCCATGCTTTCTACCCCCCGTTAAGTCTGCGGTACGCCCCGAAAACACTAATCTCTGATCCCAAGCCGAGGTTGGAAACTCCGCCTAGACAGGCCTGCGACCTCTAGTGCTGTAATTCACCGATTTTATCAGCGATCCAAGACATATTTGTAGTTCACAGGGACGAACTACGGCATTTCGGCAGACATGCATGCAGGCGAGAGCCTCCATCTGCGCGATTGTATCGTATACTCTGTAGATGAATGCACTGCAACGCGCATGACTCCGAATTATGAATATTCGAGAGATCTTCGCGCTGAATCTGAGGACCCTGCGAAACGCCAAGAAGCTGTCGCAGGAGGAACTCGCGCTCCGCGCAAACGTCCATCGCACCTATGTCAGCTCTCTGGAACGGTGTGTCTATAGCCCGACGATCGATATGGTCGATGGCCTCGCCCAAATCCTTGGTGTAGAAGCGTTCGAAATGCTCGTTTCAAAGCGCAATTCGGGCGAAAAGAAGACGGCCAAGTCCGGTCCCGGATCATCCTCCAGTGCGTAAATTCGACGTGAGTGACGCTCGCTGCTCCAGATAGTCCTCGATTATACTGCCGCATAATAGCACGGGACTTTGCCGGTTCATGATTGCCTCTTTTGCGTCTATGCCCTCTGGCCGTCGCTGTCGTGTTCCGCTCCAAGCGTGCACAGCATCAGAGCGGTTTCATAGGATTTTTCGAAAGCGGGGACGGGCAAGAATTCGAAGCGCGAATGGAAATTATAGGCGCCGGTGAAGAAATTCGGGGTGGGCAATCCCCGCGCCGACAGCGCTGCCCCGTCGGTTCCTCCACGCATTGGAGTGAGCTTTTTTGCGATCCCAAGCCTGTCCAAAGCATTGAACAGCAGCTCGGCTGAGCGGTTATCGCCCTGGAGGTAGTCCCCGATGTTATGGTAGGTGTCGGCCACGCTATATTGCACCGATCCTGAAGGATATTGCGACGCGATCCGTTCCACGACTTCGCCGATACGCTGTTTCCGCTGCTCGAATTTGGACTTGTCGAAATCGCGGATCATGACCTTGAGCCGGGCTTCGCTGTCGTTTGCAACAAGGTCCTTGAACCAAAAATAACCTTCGCGTTTCTCGGTACATTCAGGTGTGTCGCTGCGGTCGAAGTGGGACATGAAATCAAGTGCCATCAGCAGCGGATTGACCAGCACGCCCTTTGCCGACATCGGATGGGCACTGACGCCCGTAAAGACGATCTCGCCGGATGCGGCGTTAAAATTCTCCACAACGACTTCGCCAAGCTCGCAGCAATCGATAGTGTAGGCAAAGTCGCATGGGAAGCGGCTCAGATCGAGCGCCTTGGCGCCCCGCAGGCCGATTTCCTCGTCCGGAACGAAGGCGACAAAAATGTCGCCGTGAGGCTGCGACGGCTCAAGCCTGGCAAGGAGGGTCATGATGACCGCGATGGCTGCCTTGTTATCCGCTCCGAGTACGCTGGTGCCGTTGCTGACAATAATATCCTCGCCCTGCCAGGGAATAATCTCCGGATGTTCCGCGATCCGCAACCAGATGTCTTTCGCCGGGTTGAGGCAGAGATCCCGCCCCTCGAAGCGTTTGATCTGAGGCCGGATGACGGCGGAGAGGCCGACATCGACCGTATCGAGATGCGCGATGAAACCGATGCGTGGAGCGCTCGACCGGTTACCGCGCTTTACGCCCATCACAATGGCCTGCTCGTCAACCACGACGTCATCAACGCCGAGGCTGCGCAGTTCCTCCGCCAGTAGCTTGGCGAGTTCAAGCTGCCCCGGAGAAGAGGGCAGATGCGTTGAAGTGGCGTTACTCTGGCTTTCAATGGCAACGTAGCGGAAAAACCGAGCGACAAGTTCATCGCGAATGCCCATCGTGTCTTGTTCAGTCGAATACATTCCATTCCCTCATCGGCGACGAATGATGATGTTCTCGGGCACCAGTATCCTGTGAGTATCCGGCGGATCAGCAGATGCGAAGAATACCTATCCCGCCTTCCAGTTCGATTTGCGCGCCCAGATTTGCGGACTGCTCCTTGAATCGTTTCAGGATTCTCGTCGCACGCTCTCCCGTCGCAAGGTGTGGAACCAGTCGACTTTCGAGCAAGCGATCCTTCAATCCGTCTTCTCCGCCGATCACGATCGGATAGAATCTGATGTCGATCAGATCGTTATCCTGCCCGTAAGAGCACAAGCCGACAACACTCTCCCACACTTCAGGCGCTCGCCAGGTCGATTTCTCCGACCTCACATGGAAGATGAAATTGCCGAGACTGTAAAAAATCGGACGGCGCCGATAGATTTCCACGGGTTGAAGCACTGGTGCGCCATGGCTGACGAACATGGCAGCACCCGCGTCGATGCACTGTCTTGCAACGCCACTGACCCACTCCGGTACCTCGTACCAGTCGGAAGCCCAGTGATGGTGGTGCAGATAGGCTATGACGAGGTAGCCATCCCTGGCGGCAGAAGCGATCGCCTCGAGGTTCCGGGTAAGGTCGTTTTCATCGATCTTGACGCTTCTGCCGAAGCTGTCGGCTCGTTTGAAGATTGCCCGCGAAATACCGATCTCCTCAAGCGGATCGACAAGCGGCGGATCATCCGGCTGGCTATCATTGGTGAGGTCGATCGCCGTGTAGCCGACACTCTCCCGAATGGAGCGAAGCTGTCCGAAGGCCGCGTCATCGACCTCGATGACTTGCGACAGACGCAGCCGGTTCACGCCAGGACGCTCAGGCCGGCCTACGTCTACATTCGCCGCATACATGAAGTCGGGACCTGGACCTCCGTCCATCGCGACGATGGCGACACGCCGCCCACCAATCGTTCCAGTGCCTGCCCGCGAAGCCTCGAATTGGTTGCGGCCGAGACCCGCATGGAGGAAGCCTCGCTTCTCGACCTCTTCCAGGGTCGAGAGCACACCGGATGGGCCAAGATCGAAGGCATGGTTGTTCGAAAGCGAAAGTGCGCGAAACCCGATCCCCTGGAGCGCATCCAGGATGACAGGATCGCTACAGCCGAAGAATGATCCCTTGAGCGGCCATCCTCCGTGGCTGCCAAGGATCGTTCCCTCGAAATTGGTGAACGAAAGATCCGCCTGGTGAAGCAGGGCCTGAACCTCCTGAAACGCCGAAGCTCGGATAGCGCGGATGTCGTATTTTATGAGCGATTGGCCCGTGACGGCCAATGTGAACCTGTCAGTCATAAGTCACCTTTTGCGGTAGTAAGAACCACCAATGTCTGGAAAGTTGGTATTCAAGGCCGAGCCCGGCGCGCCGGCGGCCTAATTGGGCCTCAACAGGTGAACCGGCCGGGCCGGGCGTCGATGAGGGCGCGCGTGTAGGGATTTTGCGATTGTGAGAAGATGAAATCGGAAGGCCCAAAATCCTCGACCCGGCCGTCTTTGAAGATGTAGACGGAACTGCAGAGCTGCTGCACGACGGCGAGATCATGGGAGATGAAGATCATCGTCATTCCCTGCTCGGCAATGATCTCCTTCAGGAGCCTGACGATTTCGGCCTGTACCGACACATCGAGAGCCGACGTGGGTTCGTCCGCAATGATGATCTCAGGCCTTGCCAGCAGCGCCCGGGCAATGCAAACGCGCTGCTTCTGGCCACCCGACAGCTGATGCGGATACCGGGTGAGCATGTTCCGGGCGAGACCGAGCCGGTCCATCATCCGTGCCGCCTCTCCCAACTCATCACTGGGATGCATGCCGGCACCAAACCGGATGCTTTCGCGCAGTGTCTCGCTGATGGTCATCCTGGGATTGAGCGACACCGCGGGATCCTGGAAGATCATCTGCGCGCGGCCGAGCAGGCGGTTGCGGCGGCCGCTCTTCGAAACATCGAACTCGTTTCCGCCGATTGTCACGCGTCCCACTGAGGCCGTGTCCAGTCCGGCGATAATCCGGCCGAGCGTCGTCTTTCCGCTTCCGCTCTCGCCGACAATGCCGATGATCGCACCACGTGGCAGCGCGATGCTCACATCGCGGAGGGCGAACTTCGCCATGTTCCGGCCAGGACGCCACGAGAACCCTTGTGGTGCGAAGGTCTTCGAAACACCGGCGGCGGCGAGCAATATGTCGTCGCCCTCCCCTCTCCCGAACGAAATGGTCCGGCTGCCATTGGCCTTCGCCGCTGTTGCCAAAGTCCTCAACCGCGGGACCGCTGCAAGCAGGCTGCGCGTATAGTCGTTCCTGGGCGCATCCAGAATGGTCGCGGTGTGATCCTGCTCGACCACCTGGCCCTTTTTCATGACGAGAACCCGGTCGGTAATCTCGGACACCACCCCCATGTCATGGGTGACCAGAATGATGGAGACGCTCGTCTCGTCGACGAGAGTACGGAGAAGCTTCAGAATCTGCTTCTGAACCGTTGCATCCAGCGCCGATGTCGGCTCGTCGGCGATGATGATGTGGGGAGATCCCGCCAGCGCGATGGCAATGACCACCCGTTGCCTTTGCCCTCCGGAGAATTGGTGAGGATAGTTGCCGTATCGCTGCTGCGGCTCCGCAATTCCGACGCGGTCCAGGAGATCAAGGGCACGTTGACGCGCGGTACGCCGCGATAGAGAGCCGTCGAACGCAAGAATTGTCTCCTCGATCTGCGCACCGACGCTCATCAAGGGATCAAGCGAGGCGGTATGATCCTGGAAGATGGCGGATATCCTCCGCCCTCGGATGGCGTGCCCCTCCCCTCCCATGGCGCCGATCGGCTTGCCGTCGAATTCGATCGTGCCGGACGTCCGCTGGAACTCAGCCGCAAGCAAGCCTAGGACGGCATTGCCCAACGTCGATTTTCCAGCACCCGACTCGCCTATGATGCCGAGGATCTCTCCGCGCCGAAGCTCGAAGCTGACGTCAGACAGGATCGTAACCGGTCCGGATGCGGAGAGATGGCGAAGGCCGAGGTTCTTCACCTGAAGCAGAGGCATTGTTCCAGTTTCGTAAGTCATACCGGACGGCTCCTTGGATCGAGACGACGGCGAACGTCTTCACCGACGAGATTGATGCTTGCGATCAGGCCGAAGAGGGCGAGGCCGGGGAAAAGGCTGATCCAGTATTGACCGGTCAGAAGGTACTGGAACCCGTTTGCAACCGTGGAGCCGAGCGACGGCTTGTCGATCGGAACGCCAAGGCCGAGAAAGGACAAGGTTGCCTCGAGCGCGATGGCGTGGCCGACCTCGATCGGTATCAAGGTCACGGCCGGCGCGATGCTGTTCGGGAGCAGGTGGCGGAAGATGATCCTGGATGTCGGCAACCGCATCAGCCGGGCCGCGTCCATGTAGGACTTATTCGTCTCGCTGAGCGCCACGCTTCGCGCCAATCTCGCATAGCTTGCCCATTGGGCGATGATCAGCGCCAGAATGATCCGGTCTATTCCTGGCCCGAGCGTAACGATCGCGATCAGGGCGACGAGGATCGTCGGCAGGCTGAGCTGAAGGTCGACCAACCGCATGATCACGATGTCGATCCATTTGCCGAAATAAGAGGCGCTGACGCCGGCCGTCAGCCCGATCAGGGCAGCAGCAGCCGCACTCGTGACAGACACGACCAGGCTGATGCGCAAGCCATAGAGGATACAGCTGACGATGTCCCTGCCGAGCCCGTCCGTCCCGAGCAGGTAGAGATAGCCGCCGCTCCCCCAGGTGCCTGGAGGAGAGGATGCCTCCCATCCATAGATTTGCAGGGGATCGTATGGGTTTTGCGGCGCGATCGCTGGGGCAGTAAGGGCGAGCAGGACATAGGTTGCAAGCAGGATCTTGGACGGAGTTAGCACCTGCCGCTGAGGACGCCGGTTCAACGCCCGGAGAATATGAGCTTTCATGGCAGTTCCCTTTATGAGGCCAGGCGCACGCGCGGGTCGAGCACGGCATGGAAGAGGTCGACAAAGGCATTCAGGGCCACAAACGCGACCGAGATGAAGGTCAGTGTCGCCATGACCACCGGCCTATCGAGAAGCTGGATGGAGTCGATCAGAAGCTTTCCGACGCCCGGCCACGAGAAAATCGATTCCACCACCACCGCGAAAGCGAGCATGCCGCCGAATTGCAGGCCGATGATCGTCACGATCGGCACGCTGATATTCGGCAGGGTGTGGCGAAGCAGGATCGTTCGTGAGGAAAGCCCCTTCGCACGGCAAAACCGCGTAAAGTCCAGGCTCTCGACCTCGATCGTGCCGGATCGCGAAAGCCGCGCGATGAGCGCGATGTTCGGTATCGCCAGTGCAAGTGCCGGAAGAACCATGTGCCAGGCGCCGTCCTTGGTCAGGACGCTCCACTCCTGCCCGAGGAAACTAGCCGTCGCGCCCCTGCCCCCGGATGGAAACCAGCCCGTCAGGATGGCGCCGGTGAGGATCAGCATCATGCTCAGCCAGAATGATGGGACGCTCAATGCGAACACGCTCGATCTCAGGACGCTCCGGTCGAGCAGCGTTCCTCTCCTCCGGCCGGCCAGGAGCCCCACTCCTGTTCCGGCCGGAGCCGCGATGAGCATCGCGATACATGCGAGCTCAAGCGTCGCGGGAAGCTTGCTCATGACCAGCTGGAGGGCTGGCAGATGATAGATATAGGAGGTTCCGAAGTTCCCATGGACGACATTGCTAATGAAGAGGAAGTACTGGCGCCAGATTGGCTGATCCAGTCCGAGCGCGACCGTCGCGCGCCGGATGTCCTCAGGCGTGGCGGTTTCGATGTTGACGATATTGAAGACTGGATTGCCGATGCTGTGAATGCCGATGAAGCCGATCAACGACATGGTGAGGAGAAGAAGGAAGGCTTGGCCCAGCCTTCCCAACGCAGCTGAAATCAAGGCCATGATCGTTCACTCCGTCGCTGGAAGCGTCTGCATCGCGGTCGTCCAGCCGCGGGGGTGCATCGCATAGGAGCCAACCCGCGGGCCGTAACCGACGATATGATGGAAGTGGTAGAGGGGAATGATCGGCTGGTCGGCCATCACGACATCCGTCGCGTCGGCGAGCGCCTTGTTCCGCTCCGGGCCTTCCTGGATGCTTTCCGCCTTTGCGAGCATCGCGTCGAAAGCGTCGTTCCGATAATGCCCAAAATTCAAGGCTCCGGTTCCACGTTCGGTATTTGGCGACGCCAGCAGAGCATGGAGAATGATATCGACTGCCTCGCCTGAGGTGCCGCCGTACCAGACGCCATAGTCGCCGCTAGCTCGCTTGGTATTGAACACCGAGAACGGAAAGACAGCAGGCTGGACGGCGACGCCGATGCGTGCCCAGCTTTGCGCGATGGCCTGGAGGCTTTCGCTATCGCCGGGATAACGGCCAGTAGGTCCGGCGAGAACGACGTTGAAGCCGTTTGGAAAGCCGGCCTTTGCGAGAAGCGCTTTTGCTTTGTCATAATGCGGAGATTCAGGCTTCAGATTTACCGAAGTGCCCGGCAGTCCGCCCGGGAAAGCCTGCGCGGCGGCTGTGCCGTAACCGGCAAGGATCTTGTCGACGAGAATTCCGCGATCCGTTGCCATCGCAAGCGCGCGCCTCACCGAGGGGTCCTTGAAGGGATTGGCGATCTGCTCACCCGATTTGCTCGTCACGCCGGGGAGCGTCGCTCTTTCCACGTCGAATTGCAGGAAATTGATGCGCGCCGCACTGATGCTCGCGATCCTGGCACCACGCTGTTTCAGCGACGCTACGTCGCGTGCCGGAATGGCGTCTGCGATGTCGACATCCCCGGTGGTCAATGCCGCCACGCGCGCGGCAGGGTTTTCGATAATCCGGAACGTCACTGCTGACCAAGCGGGTTTTCCGCCCCAATAGTCGTCGTTCCGCGTGAGCTTCAGCATCTCGCCGGAACTCCAGCTCTCGAACCTGTAAGGTCCTGTGCCGACGGGAGGACTACCAGAGTTGAGCTCCTCCGTGGTCTGGAACCCCGGCCCCGGCCGGTGCATGACGAAGATTGAGGAGAGCGATAGCGGCAGGTTCGGGACATTGCCGTTCGTGTCGATGACGACGGTAAGAGGATCGGGCGCCGAAACCGCCTTGATCCCGCTTACATAGGAGCGAAAGCCGCCGGTTGGCGAATTCAGGAAGTCCCGAATGCGCTCGATCGTGTAGACGACGTCGTCCGCGGTGAAAGGCGAGCCATCATGGAAGCGGACATTCTGCCGCAGCTTGAATTCCCATTGCGTGTCTGACGTCGCACGCCAGGAGACGGAAAGGCCGGGCTTCAGATCGAGATGCTCGTCCTGATAGACAAGCCGCTCATAAATATGGGAGAGCAGCGAGGTATTCTCGTTGAGATTTGCGTAATGCGGATCGAGCGTCATCAACTTGTACGAAGTCGCGATTCGAAGCTCCTGTGCCTGTGCCGGCCCCGAGAGAACGCTCCAGGCCGCAAGCGAGATCAGCAACGCGGACAACAGAAGCGAACAAAATGAATTCCCTTGTTTCATTATCGAGTTCCCATTTTTTTGAATTTTTGGCGCAGCCAGCACCGGCGCGGCGGAAGAGGTTCCACCACGTATTCATCACTGGAGCGATGTCCTCAGAGATCCGGCATCGCAGCCGCCACTTGGCCCAAGCGCGACTTGGACTGCAGGCTGGTGCTGATCGCTCCTACGTCGCTACGCCGGAATGCGAGAAGGACATTTCCACATCGATCTTCAGCAGATCGGCAATGACGGAACGGATTTGCGGCCACGGATAATCATCGCTGATGAGCGAGGGTTGCCACTTGGTGACAACGGCATGGAGTTTCGCGGTTGCGCCGATGATCGATTCCGCCGGCGTATCCCACAAGGTTTCCGCGACCTCGTCTTCGAGGGTAAATGCACGCCGTTCTTCTTGGAGCGCGTCGCTGTATCCGAGGTCTTCGTCGGCAGGCTTCCCTGCGTCGGCTGCGTGCAGCGGTGATCCGACCATCGAGAAGAGCTTGGTTTCGAGCCCCTGCTGTCGCAGGCATGATTCGATCACATGTTGCCGGGCCGCACACCATTCGCGCCAGATCGTGAACGCGAGATCGTCATTGCAAACGTCCAACGGCGCGGTGAGCGAGGCTGCAAGCTCCGGATATGTGGGTAAAGACGTCGCCACGAAGGAATGGAAGTCTCTCCGGGTGACCGGAGGCAAAGTTCTGCTATTGTCGGAATCAGTCATGATCCGAGCTCCTGACAGCTTGGTTGTGGTTAGGCTGTATCCGGTGTTGCAAGCGCCGGGTGCAGCCGAGTGATGCTTTTAGTACCATGTGGTAATATAGTTTACAATGAGAAATAAGAAAAAATGAATGGAATAACCGGAGCTCAAATTCGAGCGGCGAGAGCGCTGCTCAGATGGACTGCGGAAGATCTCGCGAAGTCCACTGGTATTGGTGTCATGACGGTACGTCGCGCGGAAGCTGAAGACGGGCAGCCGTCGATTACAGCAGCAAACTTGAAACTGATCAGGATAACTCTGGAGGATGCCGGCATTGAATTCATTGCACGCAATGGCGGTGGGGTCGGCGTGCGATTCAAGAAGCCGGAATGACGAACAGTGGCCTGTTTATACGATGGAGCAATGCCGAGGGGCGCGAGCTATGTTGGGCTGGGACCAAGCTGAGCTCGCGAAAGCAGCACATAAAGCCCGGAAAGGGCGCCCAGGGCCGCGTCGGGAACTGGAAGGGACAGTCGGCATAAAATTATTGATCCACTATATTGGGTTGATTTTTTAGAAGAATAGCATTAATTGATCCATCATAAGGGGTCAATAAATGCGACTAGCACTTCAAATCCATTTTCAAAATGAGTGGCATCAAGCTGCTACACTCGAGATAAACGATGACGACGCGGGCTATCAGGGCGCATCGATCGTTGACTATGACCTCGACTATTTCATTGCGGCAGCATCTCAGGAATTCGCGCTAGGCAAAGCGGTCTGCGATCTTCGCGCGCTGTCTGTCCGCTATCCGGTAGACCTCGAAAACCGATATAGCCGCCATTGGCCTCCCTTTCTTCTAGACCTGATGCCGCAAGGGCACGCAAGGCGGAAGCTCGCAGAACATCTTGGGCTCGTCGAGGCGGCCCGCGCATCCGATCTTCCCCTGCTTCTTCGATCGGCGACGGGGGGAATAGGAAACATTCGGATCAGGCAAGCGGCGGAAGCGGAAGCGGAACGTTTGTACGGCGTGCAGCGCCGAGGCGTTACTGAGACGGATATTCTGGCGCGCTCGGACCGCTTCATGGAAGTCGCCGATCGTTTTGGAATGCTCGCCTCCGGCTCAAGCGGCCTGCAGGGCGAGTGGCCGAAAGTGTCGATGACCCAAGCAAGAGACGGACTATACTACCCTGACAGCTTCGTCGACGACGACGAGGCAATGCGTCATGTCATCGTTAAACTGGTGCGTAGCACCGAGCCAGTAGATCGTCTTATTCTCGAAGGCGAAGCACTGTATTCCCGTATTGCTGTTGAAATCGGCCTGAATGTCAGTGAAGTCTCAACGTATGCGGAAGGCGTGCTGATTATTCCTCGTTTCGATCGGCAAAAGGGGAAGAATGGCCAGACGATACGCCTTGGGCAGGAAAGCCTGGTATCCGCCATTGGTGTTGCCGATTTCGGCCATATCGGCGCGCACGAAATCTATATCGACATTCTAAAGCGATATTCGTCCGATCCGTTCCGCGACATAGTCGAATACCTAGAGCGCGACATCGCCAACCTGGCGCTCGGCAATCCCGACAATCATGGCGGGAACTCCGCATTGAGCAAGCTTCCTGACGGAAGGATCCGGCTGTCGCCGCTATTCGATTTCGCACCCATGCGTCTCGCCAAGGAAGGAATTATTCGCTCCACACGCTGGGCTTCCATGCGCGAGGCAGGCCGTGATCACCTTCCCGATTGGAAACTGATCTGCGCCGCGCTTATGCCCGACCCGGATGAACAGGCGCGCCTCACGATCGCGCTCAGCCAATTTGCCGAGCGTCTGAGGCAGGCGCCTCAAATGGCGAAAGACATTGGCGCGCCGCCCGAAATTCTCGAGCGGGCCATGAGCCGCTGCATCGAGATTGCGGACAGCGTTGCAGTGGTCTGCGCGTAACGCCGGAAAGGAACGGATAAAATGGCTCGCTGGAAAAAGCCCACGAAAGAAGAAGTTCTAGAGCACCGCCGAAATCTGGCCGAGCGAGCACGACAGGGTGCACTGCGCCTACCTAGCGCCGTGGTTGAAATTCGCAAGAGCTTTGGAATGACACAAGAGGAGTTCTCTAAAACCCTCGGCCTGACACGACGGCAAATCGCAGAAATCGAAGCCGGCACAGCAAATCCGACATTTGAAACGCTGGACAAGATCGGCCGGCTGTTCGGATTCACCGTGGGTTTTGTACCAAGAACTGCCCGCGAGGACACCACAAAGTCGCCGTTCGACTGACAATAACAAGTTTCAGAAATACAAAAGCTGGCAGAGTAATTTTGCTTCAATGACCTGAGTCCCTGATCTTCCTCCAAATTTTGGTAGAGTCCGTCACTCTGAGGAGACGGACAGCATGAAGCATTCACGGTTCACGGACGAGCAGATCATCCGATGTCTGCCGCAAGCACGGGATATCCGAAGCGACCTTCTACAAATACAAGGCAAAGTTTGGCGGCATGGAGGTTTCCGATGCCCGCAAACTGAAGGCTCTGGAAGACGAGAACGCCAAGCTGAAGAAGCTACTGGCCGAGACCATGCGGGATAATGCCATTTTGAAGGATGTCGCTTCAAAAAAATGGTGACGCCCGATGTGAAGCGGGACGCTGTGGCTCATGTCTGCGAACAGCATGGTGTGAGCCAGCGTCGGGCGTGCGAGGTTTTGTCCGTTGATCGGTCGAGCGTGCGATACCGCAGCATTCAGCCTGATGACGCTGTGTTGAATTCCGCCGCGATTTGACCCTTTTTTCCACTTTCGCACGCCCCTACGTGAGCAAAAAAAGCGAAGTATTCCAACAAATTAGGGATATCTATATGGGTCACCGCAAAATGCGCAACTGGATTATTCTCTGGCGGAAATCAACACCCAGCTCCAGCAGGCGCTCGCTCTTCTATTTTCTTTCGATCCCAATTGCTAACAATGCCATGTGCTTCCGGCAGAGGGGGAATGAAATCAATTTCGAAATCGTGGCCGAGGCCGACACGGCACACACACGGGATGTCCTTTTGCCCCAAGAATGCGCGGGTAACAAGATTATTGGCAATTGTCAGTTCGATTTCCATTATGGGCTCCTTGGTACGACGACCTCTGCACCATTGTCGCCCTAGCAAGGCCTACCGCATCCGCACTACTCTTCTTCGTCCCAGAAAGAGCCAATCGGCCCGTATTCTCCGTTGATGATAATCGGGCACCAACCGACGGCGCGATTAAAAAAAGACAGATCAACAATTTCATACTTACCGCCGTCAATCGGCGCGAGACTTACTTTACCGAAGCAGTCATGTGTATAGCTTCCACCGCCATAAGCTGGCGCGCGTTCATTTATCTTCCTGCCGTCCCAGTCGCTGACTTTACCGCAAGCCACAGGCAACGGGTCGATAAAGCTGATTTCGAATTCACGACCGCTGATGCGGCTTAAACAGGGTATCTCCTTCTGCTCAAGTAACGTTTGAGTCAGCAGGTTTTTTGCGATTGTTAGCGAGATTTTCATCGCACCGCCCAACGCGCCTAAATTATCGCAAAATGTATGTAAATTTATCAGATGATGAGCTCTTTTGATCGTGCTTCTGGGCCCTATCTAACACGCTAACAATTCTATCGAACGCGTCTCCGAATCGTTTTTTTGACAAATCCGAGTTTTTCCATATAAGTATAATTTGACCACCCACCAATCCACTCAATAAATCCCACAAAGCATCAGTATTATTTCCATACATACTCGCAACATCCAGAGCAATGGCTATTTTTCTATGAAAATCTTTCTCGGTTTTCATGTCATCACCATCAATCTCTACAATCATTTCTCTATTCCTATTTCCAGGTTCCGATAGGAGTTACAGTATCGTAGTGGTCGTTCGTTACATACAGCAGTCCATCACTAGAATATACAAGTCTGGTCCCAGCGCTGTTCTTGCGGCTCATTGTGCTGTCCACCCCGATGTCTGCCTCGTACCAAGCTCTTCCTGGTGCGGAAGGAAGAACATTCGACGTGTTCTCAAAAATATCCCCCCCGATTTGACCATCAGGAAGGTAGTTGTTTAGTGCCTTACCTCGTGCCCAGCCAAGCTGCTCGGCTTGAGTCTTGGTAACATAATTGCTTGGTAGTTGGCCGGTAGTTTTCAAGCTTTCAACAACCTCGTTTGCTTTCTGGGTTGTTTGCAAATCCAGACTTAATCTAGCACCAGTAGCGGCATTAGCAGTTCCTTCTGACGTGACTGGGATAATCTCTTTCATGAGCTTCCCGGTATCCGCGTCAATCTGAAGCCCCTCGAACGCAGCCCGGATACTATCATCGGCTCCGTTCCTGACAGCGAAGCGGATACCCACCACTTTGCTGCCAGCAGTAACAAAGTTGGCCACGATGAGCCCTGCATCGAGAGCGGCCTGATACTTTTGGGCGTCTTTCTCGGAAACATTGAGCATGGTCAGAGCGGAGACGAGGAGTGTTTGGGCCTCCTTGCCAGTGATGAGCGTTTCCGTATAGCCCACAAGATGGTTGGCGCTATTCACCGCGGCCGCCACTGCCGCCCAGCAGGCCGGGGCGCCGAGGTTACATATGGCCCTCACTCCAACCATGGCAGCCATTTCGAGCATGGCTGCTTGACCCGCGTTGGTGCGATTAACCTGCGCCATCGCACCATCAATCGCATCGGGAATGGATGCTCCGGTTTTGGTGGCATCCGCTAGATAACGGGCGAGGATCACATCTAGATAGACCGACCCTTTGCCCGCAGTCATCTGCGAAAGAGTTTCGGCATCGAAGTTCAGATCAACTGGGTTTTGTCCTGGATCGATCTCGGGGAAAACATCGATACCCGCCCGATCAAGCCGCGCGGCGTATGCCAGAAGGTCCTTCACCATCGATTGGCAGGCATCCGATGCGGAGTTGGCCTTGCAGACCGCCACCAAAGTTATGTCGTTCTGCAGTGATTTTTCTTGGAAGCTTCTGACCGCCGCCCACTCCTCCGCACAATCCGACTGGCATGCTTCGGCCTTCTTCAGAGCTTTGACCGCTTTAAAAAGATCCTCGTCGGCTAGATAATTGTATTTGTAGTTGGCCGCTCCGTAAGCTGCGCCTTCGCCGCCGCCGACAGCCCCGGCCGCCGCCGCTGATAGACTTTGGCCGATCAGGTCGGCAAGTTGTTTACCCTCTTCGGTTCCTTCGTACTTGGTGCCCTTGAGCATGCCATCAACGAGTTCGGCGATGGCAGGGGATAGTAGTGTCGAGGTAGCGCCGCCAAGCGCTCCCCGGATGGCGCCAGACAGATCGTTGACGCCGCCAAGGATGCCACCGCCAATCGCATGCAATACCGCGCGGCCAGCTCCACCCTCGCCCCAGAAGTCCTTCTGAGCCTGCGTCGTGGCATTCAACATCAGATTATTGGCAATATCCGCCACCAGCCCCGCCATGGTGGCTTGAGCAGCCTGCAGATCAGCCTGCGTCTTGTATTGCTCGCGCAGGATGTTCTGCAGGTCCGGCAAGCTGGGCAGCGAGGTGTTGGTGTTCTCCGTATCGCGGCGGATCGTGCCGATGTCCTGAAGCTGGTGCGCCGGATCGGTGATGGTGATGCCGATGTTGCCACCGATGGCCGAGAGCGCCTGGCCGGTCTTGTTCTCGCCGGCCTTGACCGGCGGAGCGATGGAAAGGCCGCTGGTGCCGATCGAGCCGCCATAGGTGTCGGCCTTCCAGGTCGAATGGGTATCGATGTCGGCGACCGTCAGCGTGCCGGTTTCAAAATGGTTCTTGTCCGCCGTCGCCTCGCTGGTGATCAGGCCACCGATGAGCGATGTCTGCTTGTCGACCGTCAGGTCAAGGCCGCCACTGCCGGCATGAATGCCGGATTGTTCCGAGACGACGACAGCATCGCCGGTCGCTTTCTGGGTCACGCCGGAAACGCTGAAGCCATTCGTGCCCACCGAACCCGAGACATTGAGCTGATTGGCCTTGGCGGTTGCCGTATCCACCAGGCTCTCGATCGTCAGATTCTTGACGTCGGCGGTGACAGAGTTGCCGGTGACAGTCGCACCCTTCAGGGCCAAGTCGTTGGTGACGATGGTGACATCGCCGGTGCCGTTGACGTGAGTGTTATAGTGCGTGACCCCCGTTGTGCCGGCACTGCCATCGCCATAGGAGGCGCTGGCGGTAACGCCGGGCGCACCACAGCCCGATTTCGTGCCGCAATCCCAGCTCAAACCGACGCCGACGCTATAGGAGGAGTTCTCACTCGACGTATTCGAGGAACCGGTCGCGGCATTCAGGTTGATGTTGCCGTTTTCGGCCGACAGGAAAATATCACCGGTCAACGGGTCGTTGGAGATGACCGGCAGGCCGTATTTGTCGTAACCGGCGCTGATCTGCGCGCCGTCGCTGGTGATGCTGCCATTCTGAGCCTCCATGGTGATGGAGCGGCCAGCGCGGATGTCGGTAACGACAGGCGACGAGGAGGACGACGACGATTGGCTTTCCTGATGGTTGACGCCCGCCGTCAGCGATAGCGAGAAGCCGAGGCCCGTCTTGTTGGAGGGATCCGTGCTGGTGAGTTGATTATAAGCCTCCTTCAGGTCCTTGTAGCCTTGATAAAAGCCGAGGCCGGCAATGGCGGTGTTGGTCACCGCATTGACCCCGC
This sequence comes from Martinezella lusitana, assembly GCF_016901135.1. Classification (GTDB taxonomy): domain Bacteria; phylum Pseudomonadota; class Alphaproteobacteria; order Rhizobiales; family Rhizobiaceae; genus Rhizobium; species Rhizobium lusitanum_D. Next base: position 70,193 of record NZ_JAFEVL010000025.1, read on the forward strand.
CGGCATCCGACAGCCGCTCAGCCGAGTTCATGATGCTTTCGCCGGCGGCCACCGCCTTGCTCGAGGCCGCGAAGGTCACGCCGGTAAAGGTCTTTTCATGTACCTCCTGGTAGTTGGTGACGTCGTTGGCCGACAGGAGATTGATGTCATTCTTGGCGAAGAGATTGACGTCGCGCTCGGCCGAAGCGCTGGTCGCCTGCAGGTTGACATTGTTGCCTGCCGAGATGTTGAGATCACGTCCGGCGGACAGTGTCGACACAGCGTTGGTATCGGACTGCTGCGCCGTGCTGTCCTTGGTCGACTGCGCGCCGATGCCGACGGAGAAGCCGCCATTGCCAACGGAGAGGGCCAGGCCGAAGCCGGACTTCTTCTGCTGCTCGGATTGCGACGAGCTTTCCGCCCCCGGCGTGACGTTGACATCGCGTTCGACCGACAGGTTGATATCGCGGTCAGCTGTGACCGTAGAGCCCATGATGTTGAGGTCGGTCTTGCGGGCCGTCAGATTGACGTCCTCGCCCGCTGAAAGCGAAGAGCCGACATTGTCCGTCGAGGCTTGCTGGCCCTGCTTTTCGTTCTTACCGACGAGCGAGATGAAACCGCCGCCGGAGCCAACGAACAGGCCGGAATCCTTGCGCTTGCTGTCGGACTGGTGATCCTCCTGCGCTCCGATCACAGCGACGCTGTCACCGGAGACGTTGATGGAGCCATCAGCATCCACCTTCGAACCGGCAATGACGGCCGCCTTGCCGGCATCGAGATTGACGTCGCCCGAGGCGGAAAGCGTCGAACCGGCGGTGGTCTCATTGTAACCGTCATAGCTGTAAGTACCGCTGCGCAGAAAGCCCTTGCTCTTCGAGCTGTCATGCTCTGTCTCGGTGTCCTTGCCGGCGGTAGCAATCAGGTTGCCGCCGGTCTGGATGTTGAGATCGGATGTATGCGTGGCGTCGCCGGCCGCGACGCTTGAGGCGGAAACGGTGGTGTCGCCGCCGGAGATGATGGTTACGCCATCCTTGCCGGAGATCGACGAGCCGGCCGCTGTGGTGGTCTCCAGATGGCCGGAGGCGTTCGTCTTTGTCGAGCCAAAGAAGCCGCTCTTCTTGGTGCTGCTGTTGGTGTTGAGCGTATAGGCGTCGGTCGCTTGGGCGATCGTGACATCGTCCTTCGCCTGCAGGCCAACCGAACCATCGGCCGCCATGCTGCTGCCGATGACGTTGATGTCAGCGCCAGACTTGGCGACGATATCGCCACCCGCGGTGATATCGGAGCCGGTATGGGTTGTTGAAGACGAGGAGCCCTTGCCGAATGTCGAATTCGACTGGCTTTGCGACGTGGTGATGTTGATGTCACCGTTCGAGGTCAGGCCGACATCGCCCTTGGCCGACAGATCCGAACCCGAGATCAGGACACCGGTATTGCCATTGACGAGCAGATTGCCGCCGGCTGTCAGCTGTGAGGCTTGCTGGTCGGTGCCTGTGGTCTTGGTGTAGCCATCGTCGGTCCGCCGGGCGACGTCCGTGGAGACGATGTTGACCGCACCGCTCGTGGCTGTGACGTTGAGGACGCCGCCCGATTTGGCGGAGGAGCCTATGATATTGACGTCGGTGTTGCCGGTGATGGCAAGATTGCCGCCAGCCGTGATGCGCGTTCCCGTGGCATTTTGCTGGCCGCCCGCCGTGGTCGCACCACCATTGTCGACCTTTGCTGTTGCAAGGGTGATGGTCTGGCCGGAGAGCTGTGCCGAGCCGCCCGCGGCAATCTTCGAGCCGGCAAGCGTCAAGCTGCCGGCGCCGGCATCGACCTTCAGGCCACCACCGGCTGTTATTCCACCGCTGGAGGCGACGACCGACTGGCCGCCGATGTTCATCGTCTGCGCGGCGAGCGTGATGCCGTTCGAGGCATTCAGGTTCATGTTGCCGCCGGCAAGGAATGTGCCGCCGTTGGCCTTGATGTCGGTGGCGTTGATGGTCATGCCGCCAGCTGCGGCGATGGCGCCGGAGTTGTTGAGGCTGCCAACATCCACACTGACCGTGTTACCCGCAATCAAGGCGCCGGCACTGTTGATCTTCGCCCGGTCCGCAGCCGAGAGATAGACGGCCGGCACCAGCACTTGCGCGCCATCGATGGTCTGGCTCTGGTAGATCACGATGGACTCGGTGAGCGACGCCGCCTGTTCCGGTGTGAGTGCCTGACCGAGGGCAAGACCGTGTGCTTGCGCATAGGCAACGCCATTGTCGAGCAGCGTCTTCATCTGATCGGTAGCATTGTTGCCGGGGATGAACGAACCACTGCCCAGACCATCGCCGACGAGCTGGCGCAATTGCGTATCGACGAGCTGATTGTCGAAATAGGCGTCGCCCAGGAAGGGAACCTTGGTCTCGGGCGTATAGCCGACCCTGTCGATGAAATATCCCGAACCATAGAATTTGGAGACGTCGAGGAAGGCAGCTCGGGTCTCCAACAGTAAGACCTGGCCGGGGATCGTGCCGCCGACGCCACCCGATTGCGGCTTGGCAAGCGAGGCGAGTTGAGCGCCGTTCACTTGCAGAACCAGGGCAAGATTGCCGCTGTTGCCGATGGCGATAATGAGTTTGCCGATAAGGCTGTTCGGATTGACCGAGGCACCGCCGGCTGCCGCCAGACTGCCACCATTGATCGACGCCCCGCCATCTGCGGTCAAGCCATTGCCGCCGACCACGGTGCCGCCGGCCACTGTCAGGCCGTTGCCATTGACGGAGGCGCCACCTGCGGCCGTCAGGCCGTTGCCGCTGATTGCCGGACCACCACCAAGCGTCGGGCTACCACCGCCAATTGACGGGCCGCTGCCAACGTTTGCGCCGCCGTTGGCGGCTACACCCGCAAGTGTTGCGTTGACATCGAACAGGGCGCCGCCCGCCGTCATGCTGCCAAGTGCCGAGAGTGGGTTCCCAGGATTGCTCAAGGACGCAACGCCGGTCCCTCCCGACACGGATCCGGAGGCGGACGTATTATTGATCGTACCGAACCCGAGAGTGAGTGCGCCGGCAGCCTTGATGTTGCCTGCCGCGCCGCCGATCACCTGCGAGCTCGAGACGATCGAGGTTCCATTGGCCATGTCGCGTGACGGATCGGCCGTGCCGTCGGCATTGTAAGCCGTGCAGGCGCTTTGGGCATTGCAGGTCAGCATGGTCGTGCGGCGCAGCGCGACACCTTCATTGTTCAACACCCCGCCCTTCAGCGTGGCATTGCCGCCGGCTTCGATCGAGCTGTAGGAATTGTTGAGGTTGGTGGCATCGATATTGACAGTGCCGCCGGCACGGATGACCGCTTCCGGGCTGAGCGCGCTGGTGAACTGGTCGTCATAGATCGACTGGCTGATATTGGCGGTCGGATCCCATGTGTACGTCGTGCTGGTGTCCGCGATGCCGCCTCTTCTCACCTCATCAACGATGAAATACTTCGACGGATTGTTGGGGTCGAGGACTGGAGTGCCGTTGCCGTCCTTCGGCACTCTCGCCAGGATCCAGTCATAGATCGGCCGGACTGCTGTCGGTCCGTTGGCGGAGGTCCAGGTCCAGGCATGGTAGGAAGTGCCGTCCGCGAGCGTCGCCGTAGACCAAAGCAGGGGCTGGTAGTCCTGCCACAACGGCGGATCGATGCCGGGATAAAGCTGGAACATGTTCTGGTCGCTCGTTTCCATATAGGCGAACGGTTGACCTGCCACGGCGGGATTGAGCACGAAGGTGCCGACGACACCGCCGGAGGATACCAGTACGCCGGTTGTCCATGTCGGCGTGGTTGACCGCCTGTTGGTCAGATTGCTGGTCAGGATCGACATATCCCCGCCGGCCTGGATGAGACCGGAGATGTTGGTGACGCCGCCGTTGCGCTGTCCCGCTGCGGCTCCCTGGATGGAGAGATCGTTCTGCGCGAAGATGGCACCCCGGTCATTGGTAAGGACACCGCCGACGAATAGATTTGCGTTATTGCGGGTGAAGACGAGGCCGGAAGAGGTGTTGTTCAGGTCGCCTGTGGTGCGCAAAACGAGATCATTGCCGGCGGCGAGCTGGCCGGCATTGATGAACGACGGCAAGGTCAGTGTCAGGTCATGCGCCGCGAGCAGCTCGGTATTGGCGTTCGTCGTGAGACCACCGGCGGCCGAGATGGCGATATCGCCGGAGCCACCGGCATTGGTGACGGTGCTGATTTGCGCGTTGGAGAGATCGGCGCTACCGGAGAGATTGAGGGCCAGGCCGCCGAAGATGAGAGTGCTGCCCGAGAGGTTGGCCGATGATGCGTTGACGATCAGCGTGCCACCGCCGGCGAGATTGCTGCCTCTGGCGCCGGACAGATCCAGCGCACCGGTGTTAAGCGTAAAATTGCCGCCGACACGGGTGGTGCTGGTATAGGCGATGCTGCCGGGCGCCGTGAGGGCGGCGTTGCCTAGGCTCTGCAGGCTGGAATAGCCGATGTTTTGCGTGGCCGTGGCGGAAAGATTGCCGCCTGAGAGCAGAGAATTGGCATTGATGCTGCCGTTCGAGGCCGACAATGTCATCGTGCCCGCACGCCGCAGCATCAGGCCGCCGGTCGATGAAGCCTTGGTGGCGGCGAAATCTACGCCGGATACCAGCGTATCGATATTGATCGACCGGGCGTTGAGGTTGACGTTGCCGGTACCGAGCGATTGACCCTTGAGCGTAATGGCGTTGCCGGCGCTGATGGCCAGGTCGCCATGGGCGACGGCATTGGCACTGACATTGTTTGCTGCGTTGGCGGTGATGGTCCCCGCAGCGAGCAGGCTGTTAAACGCGATATCGCCGGCCGTGGCGCTGAGCGAGAGGTTGCCAGTCTGGCCAAGGATGACATTACCGGTCCCCGATTGGTCCGTCGCCGCAAAATCGACCCCCGCCGCGATGACATTGCCGCTGATAGCAGAGCCGGTGATCGAGACACCGCTTGCACCAAGGAGCTGGCCGTTGATCTTGACCGCGCCAGGACTGGTAGACGAACCGATCGAGACTGCGCCGTGGCTTGTGATGTTGCTCGCAGTGAACGCACTTGCCGCTGCATTGAGATTACCGGCAACAATCAGCGTACCGGAGGTGGCGCTTCCTGCATTGATGTCGAGATCGCCGCTTGCTTTGAGCGCGATGGCGCCGTTTGACGATTGAGCGGTGGCGGCGAAGTCCACACCGCTGATGGCCTGGCCAAGCTGGACGGTCGGGCCGGAGAGCGAGACGTCGCTGCCGCCGAGGAGCAGGCCCGTGACATTGACGCTGCTCGTGCCGGCAAGGGTGATGTCGCCATGCGCTGTAACGGCGTTGGCTGTTATGGTCGCGGCTTGCGCATCGATCGAGCCTGCCACCAGCATGGTCTGCGCGGATAGCTTCGTGGACGCTGCAAGCGTCATGTCGCCGGTCCGCCCCAGCACGATGCTGCCACCGGCGGCATTGGTGGCGGCAAAGTCGATGCCGGAGATCAGCGTTGGTGCGCTGATGCTACCGCCGTTAATGGTGAGGTTGCTCGCGGAGAGGATCTGATTGGAGACAGCGACGTCTCCGGTGATGCCGACCTTTCCATGGCTCGTGATGCTGTCGGCGGTGAGATCCGCCGCCTTTGCCGTGAGATCACCGGCAGAAAGGATCGTTCCTCCGGCGATATTGCCGGAGGCGGTCAGATTCGTGCTGCCGGACGAACCCAGCACGATATTGCCGCCAGCAGCGTTGGTAGCGGCAAAGTCGATGCCGGAGATCAGAATGGGCGCGGTGATGTTGCCGCTACTGATGGTGAGATTGTCGCCCGCAAGGATCTGATTGTTCACATCGACATTACCAACAATACCGACTTTGCCGTGACTGGTGATGCTATCGGCCGTGAGATTGGCCGCCTTCGCCGTGACATCGCCGGCCGACAGGATCGTGCCGGCAGCGATGTTACCGGAGACGGTGAGGTCCGTGGCGCCGGAATTGGCAAGCTTGATATTGCCGCCGTTCGCCTCGGTCGCGTCAAAATCGACGCCGGAAACGAGGAGGCCGGCGTTGAGGCTGTTTGCGTTGATCGCGAGATCGCCGGCCGATAGCACCTGGCCGCTGATGTCAACGCGACCGCTTGCGCCAGTGCCGCTGGCCTTGAGGTCAGTGTCGCCATGGGCGGTCAAGCTGGCCGCCTTGAGATTGGCGCCCTCGGCACTGAGATCGCCGGCCGACAGCAGCGTGCCGACGGTGATATCGCCCGTGGAGATCAGCGAAACGTCACCGCTTGTTGTCTGGACGATGTTGCCATTGGCGGCCGCTGTTCTGGCAAAGTCGACACCGGAGACGATGGTGCCGGCCGTCATGCTCTGGCCCGAAATGGCAACATCGTTGCCACCGAGAATCTGGCCGCTGACATCAACGCCGCCGGCAGCCGTGCTGGAAAGGGTGATGTCCTTGTGACCGGTAATCGCATCTGCGGTGATCGACGTCCCGCTAACATCGATGGCGCCGGCTGCCTGCAGTTTTGAAGCCGCCGCACCGCCGCTGACCGAGACTGTCAAATCGCCAGCCCGGCCAAGAACGATATTGCCGCTAGACGAATTGGTGGCGTCGAAGTCGATGCCAGAGACGACCGTCTGCGCAGACAGGCTTTGACCGGTGATCAGCACATTGCCGGCGCCGAGAATTTGACCGGCAACGGTGGTCGCGCCATCGAGCGTGATGGCGCCGTGCGCCGTGACGGCATCGGCGGTCATAGTCGTGCCCCTGGCCGAAAGCGTGCCGGCCGACAGCAGCGTACCGGTGTCGACTGAACCGGTCGAAGCGAGCGTCAGATTCCCGCTTGTCGACTGGACGATGTTTCCGTTGGCCGCCGCGGTTGCCGCGAAATCGACACCGGAGACGATGGTCCCAGCCTTGATACTTGGCCCGGAGATGTTGACATCGCCTCCACCCAGGATCTGGCGATTAACGGTCGTGGCACCGGAAAGGGTGATATCCTCATGGCCGGTGATCGCGTCGGCGGTGATGGACGCGCCGCTGACGTCGATAATGCCGGCTGCCTGCAGGGTCGGCGCCGAAACGGCGCCGTTCACTGACACGGTCAGATCACCGGCCTGGCCGAGAACGATATTGCCGCCCGAGGTATTGGTGGCGTCGAAGTCAATGCCGGAGACGACGGTTTGCGCAGACAGGCTCTGGCCCGTAATCAGCACATTGCCGGCGCCAAGAATCTGGCCACTGATGCCGATCGCGCCATCGAGCGTGATATCACCATGTGCCGTGGCGCTGTCGGCGCTGACGGTCGAACCCGCAGCACTAAGATCGCCAGCCGAGAGCAGCGTGCCAGCATCGATATTGCCCGAAGAGGTCAACGAAACATCGCCGCCAGCCGTCTGAACGATGCTGCCATTGGCGGCGGCGGTGCCGACGAAATCGACGCCGGAGACGACGGTCCCAGCCTTGATGCTCGCGCCGGAGATGCCGATGTTACCGCCACCAAGCACTTGACGAGTAACATCCACGCCGGCGGCAGCCGTGCCGGAAAGAGTAACGTCCTTATGGCCGGTGATCGCATCGGCGGCGACCGACGCGCCACTGATATCAATGACGCCGGCTGCCTGTATGGTCGGCGCCGCGACCGCACCGTTGACCGACACAGTCAAATCACCGGCCTGGCCGAGAACAATATTACCACCGGAAGCATTGGTAGCGTCAAAATCGATGCCGGCGACGAGGGTCTGGGCTGAAAGGCTCTGACCGGTGATCAGCACATTGCCGGCGCCGAGGATCTGACCGCTAACAGTGGTTGCGCCATTGAGCGTTACAGCGCCGTGGGCCGTAACGTTGCCGGCGGTGATGGTTGCACCATTGGCGTTGAGTTGACCAGCCGACAGAAGCGTACCGGCCGTCAGGCTACCCGCCGAGATCAGCGAGAGATTGCCGCTTGTCGTCAGGACAATGTTGCCGTTGGCCGCGGCTGTTCGGGCAAAGTCGACACCTGAGACGATGGCGCCGGCCTTGATGCTGGAGCCGGAGATGCTGACGTCATTTGCACCGAGAATCTGACCGTCAACTTCAGTGGTCCCGGAAAGAGCAATATTCTTGTGGCCGGAAATGGTGCCGGCAGAGATATTCCCGGCCTTTACATCGATGGAACCAGCTGCCTGGATGGTCGGCGCAGCGAGGGCGCCGTTGACCGATACCGTCAGGTCACCGGCCTGGCCAAGAACGATATTGCCCCCTGCCCCATTCGTCGCATCGAAATCGAGGCCGGCGACGACCGTCTTGGCCGACAGGCTCTGGCCGGTGATCAGGACATTGCCGGCGCCAAGGATCTGGCCGCTTACATCCACGCGACCGCTCGCGGTCGTCGTGCTGGAGGCGCCCTTAAGCGTCAGATCACCATGCGACGAGACATTGCCGGCGGTGACGGTCGCACCCCTGGCATCAAGGTTGCCTGCAGACAACAGCGTGCCGGCGCTGAGCAAGCCCGACGCCGCAAGTGTCAGATTGCCGGTTCCCGTTATCGTCGGGCCAAGGGTAATGCGCCCGCCAGCCGCATCGGTGGCGGCGATATCGACACCCGAGACGATGGCGTCGGCCGCGATACTCGGGCCGGAGACGCTGACATTGCCGGCACCGAGGATCTGACCCGTAACGGTCGTGGCGCCGGAAAGCGTGATGTTCTTATGGCCGGTGATGGTATCGGCGGTGATGGTCTGGCCGATGGCATTGATCGCGCCGGCCGCAAGCACGGTTCCGGCTCGTATGCCACCGGCGCCATCATTGACAGTGAGATCGCCGCTCTGCGTCAGTACGATATTGCCGCCAGCCGACTTGGTCGCTGCAAAGTCGACACCGGAAGCCAGAAGATCGGCATTCACGCCATTGGCGTTACCAGCGATGGTGATGTTGCCGGCACTGAGCAATTGGTTGGCGACACTGACGCCGCCAGCGATGCCGACGTTGCCGTGACCTGTCAGATTGTTTGCCTGTAGCAGTGCTGCCCGAGCATTCAGATCACCAGCCGACAGCAGCGTACCAACAATGATATTGCCGGTCGTAGCGGTCAAATCGAGCGTGCCGGATGGACCGACAGCGAGAGTGCCGCCAGCCGCATTGGTGGCGGCAAAGTCGACGCCGGAGGCGATGGCGCTTGCCTGAATGGCAGCCCCGGAGATCAGGATATTGCCAGCGCCGAGGATCTGGCCGCTCGCGTTGGTCGATGCGCTGATGGTGATCGCCCCATGCGACGTGATGTTGCTGGCCGTCAACGAGGTTGCGGTCGCCGTGAAATTGCCGGCAGACTGGATGTTCCCGGCCGTCATGTTGCCGGTGGCACTTGCGCTCAGGCTTCCAGCCGATAGCAGATTGCCGGTGGTAATATTACCCCCGGTTGCCGTCAGACTGAGATTCCCGGCGGAGCCGAGCATGACATTGCCATTGGGATCGGCGCTGGTAGCGGCGATATTGATGCCTGAAACAACCATGCCGGTGGAGATCGATCGGCCAGTAGCGCTGACATTGCCTTGCGCCAATACATTACCGGCAATCGCGACATCCAGCCCTGCGGTCAGTCCGATATTGCTATTGCTCAGCAGCGAGCCGGCCGCGATAGAGCCGGCCGTGGCATTGACCGTCAGCGCCCCATTGCTATTGGCGGCACCTGCAATGCGGATATCGCCCGCCGAGGTCGAAAGCGTCGCCGCACCATTACCGGCGGTCACGCTACCGGCGGCAATCCCGCCGCCGGAGTTCATCTGCACACTCGTACCGCTATTTACCTCCCCGGAGACGCTGAGCAACCCACTACCGCTTGCAAGCACGATATCGCTGTCGGCCGCGACTGACTGCAGGGTGATACCCTGATCGGCCTGGACGGCGACTTGTCTCTTCGAACTGACCTTGGCGGCTGTCACCTTCTGCTTCGAGGTGATGGTCACACCCTGGCTGCCCGAGGCATTACCGATCGAGATCTTGCCGTCTGCCGACAGCGACAGTTCACCGGCATTGGCGGCCATGTCGCCGCTCATCTTGACGCCGGCGCCCTTCTCGGTGACGACGATCTTGATGCGGTCGGCCTGCATGGCGCCGAGTGCCGAGCCGTCGATTGCATATTCCGGCGTACCGGAAGTGGCGGTCAGCGCTGTCGCCTCGCCGGTGGCATAGTCGTATTTGCTGGCGCCGCCCGTTAGCCGGATGGTTTTGCCATAGACCGGTGCATTGACGTGGATCTGGCGCGAGACGACGTCGAAGAGATCGACAGCGCCGGGAGCAGCTGCGAAGTTGCCGCCTGCCCCTTCGAAGGTGACATCGCCGCCATTGACGGTGAACCCGGTCAGGCTGCCATCGGCGCCGATATTGGGAACGCCAGTCGTCAGCGTCGCATGCGGCGTATTGATGAAGCCACAACCGTTACAGGTAATTCCGCTTGGATTCGCTATGATGACATCGGCGCGACCACCAAAGACTTCGGTGGGACCGTTGAGTGCCGAGCGATTGGAACTGGTTACTTCGTTGAGGATAACCGAGGCTGGGCTGGAACTGTTAAAGTTCGGATTGCCAGGCGTAACGCCGCCGAGATTGGAGGTGCCGACTTCGCCTTTGAAGTTGTTGAGGATCAGGCCCTGCGTGCCGACATTAAAATTATCATATTTGTTGTGAGACAGGCCCGACGAATTCGGCGTGACGATGTCGATCAGCGGCACGCCATTCGGCGCAGCGCCGACACCCGGCTGATTGGCGGCGGGCGCTGTAGTGCTCGCGGAGACGGACTGGGCGTTGGCAATCACCGGCTGCAATACCAGGAGGCTGCTCAGCGTCAGGGCAAGCACCTTGTGAGCAAGGCGCGCTAGCCGATGAACAAAGTCGCCTGCGGGCGACTGCAAGGCGATCCGCTCTTTGAACGATCTGCCAGACCACTGCCCTAGATGTTTGCCCACAATACGCTCTCGCCCTTTTGAGGTCGGGCTACGTCCGCGGCTCTCGCCGGAACATGTAGCCTACATCTCACCTCGCCCAGGCCGCGTCATGCGGCTCATATTATTGAATTTTCTTGATCGACTTGTCGGCCAACGTCAATCTCTACACGGATACGGAGAGAAAACTTGGGGATGTTCGCGTTGGTTTGGTAAAGGCCGCGTGAATTTTACACCAATTGCTATCGGCAATGCGGAGAGACACGCATCACGGATGATTCATCGCGGGTACTTTCGCGGCGTCAGCCACGTCTTCACCTGCTTCATGAACGTTTCGGCCAATTGGGTTGCCACTGCGGTTTGATTAGGCGTGACAGCCGCATTGATGACCATCGCAGGAATGAGAGCTAGTCCATCACCGCGGACTGTCATATCGTTGGCCCGTATCTCCTGAGCCTGCGCGATCAATTTTCCGGTGCGCATGTCCTCCAGGCGGACGGTTCCATCGATAAAACTATTGTTACCTGCGATAATCCTGCCGGGAGCCGACGTCACGTCCAGGTCATGAAGGGTAACAATCAACCTCGCGGGAATTTTACCCCCTGGATAGCCCTTGAGGTCCTGTGCAAGTCTTTGCTGCAGGACGCGCGACACAAGTGCGACCTGGGATTCACGCGTGTCACCGTTCAATAGAGGTGATCCCATCCTCAGATCGGGCGCCGCTTCTATGCGGACATCGGCTATACTGGCTGTAGCAAGCGCTGCGGTGAGGCGTGGATCTTGCGTCGTGCATCCGGCTCCGACAGCGGAACCTATAAGAGTAGCAACAAGCAGAGCCCTGATCGCGCCGCGATGCAACTTTTTATTACTGTTTTTCATCTTGATCACCTTCTGATTCACCACTTCACCGATGTACTGACGAACAGCAGCCCGGCGTCGTGCCGGTCGACCGTGCCGCCCAATATGTCCGAATAGCCGATATCGAAATTGACATGGCCGCCGGCGAGCTTGGCGCCAGCCGTCCAGCCGAACATGTCGCCGCCATCGATGCGATAGCGCGCTTGGCGTGCGATCCGTCCGTAATCAAGGCCGACATAGGGCCGGAATTCGCCGAAGATCCTGGCAAGCTCTGCGTTGTCGGCGAAAGGCTGCGTACGCCAGACCAGATCGTTGCGGACGAAGAAGCCGTTATTACCGTAAAGCATGGTCTCGCGCGTGCCGCGAACCGTGGAATAGCCGCCAAGCGAGATCTGCTCGGCTCCAAACAGATTGTCGGGGGAATATTGCCCGGTGACAATCGAATTGATCTCGAAGCGCTGTTCGGCAAGCTCGAGCGGCCGCGTTACGGTGATCGTGCCGCTGAACTTGGAGAAGCGAGGATCGGCGTCGCCTGCCCCGGCATCGCCAGGTGCAACGGCGTCGAAGAGATTAAGTCCCTGGCTGTAGGAGAGGTCGAAGACCCAAAGCCCTCCCAGCATGCGGCGGGAATGGGAAAGGCCGAGATCTCCTGCCGTATATTTGCGACTGCCAACCTCGATACGGTTGCCGAGCAGGAAATTGTTGGTTTCCTTGTAGGTCAGGCCAGTGTTGAGAGTGGTGATCGAATCCTTGTCGCGGAAGAGCACCCGGTCGGCACCAATTCCCAGCTGCTTTGAATTGCCTGATGTATCCAGCGTTCCGAAATTGCCCGGAACCGAGCTGTCATAGCCATACCAGGAGCCGTTCAGCGACAATGTCCAGTAGCCATAGGGTACGCTGACATTGCCGGAATAGCTGTTGCTCTTGCCCAGACCATCGTCGCGCCACGGATAATCCGGGCCGCTATGCTCGTAGGAAAAGTTCCATTGATCGTTGATGCCGAACAGGCTGTCATAGCCGACCGTGGCCGAGGACTTGGAATATCCCGTCTGTTCCTGGCCGAGATTACTGTTGCCGAAGGAGAGATGCCAGGGGTGGTCCGGCTTGTTCTCGATGTTGAGGATCGATGTGCCGTCCGTCTTGCCCGGCAGCATGGCCGTCTTGGCGTTGTTGGATGACAGGCGGTTGATCTGGTCGAGGCCCTGTTCGATATCACGCAGATTGGTGATCTGGCCCTTCATGCCGGGAAAGGCAGTCGCCAGCATGCCGGAGCCAGGGGCCGGCTTGCCGTTGATGTAGATGTCGGAGAGCGTGCCTTCGACGGCGACTAGCCGCAGCGTCTTCGTTCCGGCGATATCTTGGGCCGGCACATAGACACGCGAGGTGACAAAGCCTTTGTCGAGGTAGAGATGCGTCAGGTCGCGCAGCAGCCCGTTGATCTCGCCAACGCCGACGCAGCGGTTCGCATAAGATGCGGTGACCTTGTTGATGGCAGCGGCCGGAAACTGCTTCACTCCCTCGACCTCGACATGAGTGATGGCGAAGCACGGGCCAGCCTTCTGGCCGGGTATTGCTGGTTGCTGAGCCTCGGCCTGCGCAGGCTTTGGCGTCATCCGGCCCAAGGTCTCCAGACGCTGCTGCTCGGCCTCCTGCGCCTGCCGGCGCGCGAAGTCGTCATTCGGCGTTTGGGCAGCTGCAGGCGATATCGCAAAAATTACCGCCAACAGTGCGCTGGCGGTCAAAGCAAGATTGTGGCGAGGAGCAACCGGGCGCCGGGCTGACGTCATAAGCCTGTCTGCCTTCGCGTTAGTTGGAGGCAGACTTCTGCAGCGCATCCAGTGCCGCCGACAGACCCTTCAGGGAGAACTTGATGTTGACCTTCTGGCCATTCATCATCTGCACATGACCAACCCCATCCGCCGCCTTGGCAAGCGCTGAGATCGTCTTGGTGTCCAGCTTCTGCTGTGACCAGCAGCCGGCCTGGTTGCAGTTGCGATAGGCCAGCTGCACGGCCGGCTTATCAGCCGCGTCGATGCTCAAGCCTGCCGGCAGATACATGTTGAGCGGCACGAGCGCGGTCAGCACCAGATCGCTCGCCGGCTGCTTGCCTGCCTTCTTGTCCGGCGCGGCCGGTGCATCAGCTTTGGCGATGGCGAGCGTCAGCACATTGACGTCCTGGTCACCCTGCTTCACCGTCGCGATCTGCGCCACTTCGCAATGCGTGGTCGCCGCACCGTCAGCTGCCTTGCCGTCGATGCAGCGATAGTACCAGTCGTCGAATTTTTGCACGCGGGCCTGCGGAGCCGGCTGTTGCTGTTCGTTTGCTGTCGCATTGATACTCTGCTGGGTACCTGCGCCCGCGGTCGCCCCCGACTGATCTTCAGCTATTGCCAGTGATGCGAACAACATTGAGGAGAGAAAAACTACGGATGCCAGAGTCTTGACTGCAAACGTCGCATTGGCGGTCGTCATGAAAAACTTCCCAAGGTCAAAGCCGTATGCTTGCGCAAGGTGGCCCTTGCCCATTCGGCAGATCATCAAATATTCATGAAAAAACACCTCACGAGGTGTGGCCGATCATGGGCCTGATCGGCTCAATACCACCTTTCAAGAAAAATACAGCGAAAAGTAGCACTGCTATAGGTGATCTGCATGCTCGTTTTTGGAGGCGCGTGTAGATTATGCAACACGTGCGTTTATTAATTAAAATTGTCGAGGGGCTCGATGTTGAACTCCGTTCGAAATTTACCGAGTCTGCCATCTTGCCGTGACCCAGCGACCGTCATGAAAAATAATGGTTTTCATCGCCTTGTCTAAGTCGGCCTTGGTCAGCACCGCGCAGGCGCAGTATGTCGTATATGACGCGTTATCGCGTTCTTTCGAACATATATGAAAATCAAAAAGTGAGTGCTATTTCAGTCTGTTCGTTTACGAAGGCGGCTTCATATTCACGCGCTAGGGTACCGGCGACGCCCACTTGTCGAAGCGCATCTCGCCATGCCACGGAAATGCGCTGCGCCGTTTTGCGAATCATCTGACGCGCATCTGTCTCGGCGATCTCGAAGAACTCGCAGGCTTCGAAGGCCAGACGGATCGACCGGTCATGAGCGCCGCCCTCAAGAATTGCCGTTTCGAGATGCGGATTGCGGTCAGGTGCAGGATTCACGTCGAAAGCCGGGGACAGTCGCCAGCGACCAGACCCCACATAAAGGAAACCGTGGTTCTTCAGATGGTCATCCTTGTTCGACACGAGGATGGTGAAGATCAGGCGCAGAAAGAGTTCGCGGAAATCGGCCTGCGGATCGGCAGCATTTGCCCGCATGAAATCGACGATCTCCGTATAGGAACCGAGTTCGGTTCCCGTCTTCCCCAAAGCAGTGCGGGCCGAGATGTAGGGAACCCGCGCGGTTCCGCGCCGATCGAAACGCTGGACTAGAGCCACCGGGAATGACGTATCAGCTAGTTCCAGCCTGACCTCCGGCGTGCGTATCCCGCAGGCCCGCGCGAGGCGGAGCGTGGCAACTTCGACGCATTCGATTGGCTGCTGGTCATGAACCGAGGTGAACTTGGCGAGCCAGAGCGTGTCGCCATCCCGGACGTTGGCCTTGGGACGCGCACCGCCGGAACCGCCCGCGCCGGCGAGCGCCTGAATGTCCTCGGGGGATACTTCCTTGCCCTGCTCATAGGCCCGGGCGATGGCGGTGATGGCCTCCAGATCGACCAGACGCGGTACGGCGTCGGCCGTGCCACCTCGGATGATTTCTCCCCTATCGTCCAGAAACCGCAACGCGCCCTGCCGGCAGGTGTCATCGGACAACGTCAGATATTCGAACTCGGAAAGGCCATTACCATAGGCGCGCTCGAGAAGCCTGCGGCCCCAGCTGTCCGGCGCGGCGTCGGCGAAGGCTCCCGCCAGTGCATCGCGCTTGTTTTCCGCCTGTCCGGATGCGTGAAATGGCCCAGCTTCAAGAGGAAAGGTTGGCTGCACGGCAAAGGCGCGGGGATTCTCGATCCAGGCGGGGTCATAGGCGAAGGTCGAGAACTGACGCGGCCCGGCCTGCGTGAAACGCAGCTGACCAACGGGTGTCAGGCTCTCGCCGAGAACGACATGGGCGTTGAAGTCGGGCATCAGAAAGCCGCGCCGTCCGGGTCGATGACATCCAGATCATCCTGTGCCGTCTTTCCCTTCGCCTTCTGCCTACTTAGTGTGGTCGCAAAAGACCGTCCGCGGCGCGGCTGGCGTTCGATGGTCAATACCAGACCCAGATCATCCTTGCGGATATCAATCAGGTCGGCCAGTCGGTCGACAAGACCAAGCACGACCATGATATCGGCGAGCGTTCCGATTCCGACACCGGGATCCCCCTTTTCCAAGCGCGCGACGGTGCTCGGCGATGTGCCCGCGCGCACCGCCAAATCTGCCACGGCGATGCCGCGCCGCAAACGAGCGCCGCGGATGTCATGGCCAAGCCTTTCGAGAGCGGACTTTGATTTCGGCGATCCCATGATAATAATCCAGATACGATGATTATAGCGTCACAATAACTCATATATGATGAATTACAAAAACCCGCAAGCGCGCTGATCGCTAGAGGTTCGCCTGCCCATCAAGGATTCTGTTCTCTGTCGCTAACGTCTCGTCGGTGCTACGATCTCAGTCGCCTCACCATGATGACGTCGTCAATTTCCCTGCCGCCGTCCAATAGCCCGCCGGGGATCCTCCCGACTTCGGAGAAACCTTCCCGGTGATAAAAACCAATAGCCCCGGGAGTTTCGGCACTGACCGCAAGTTCAAGCTGCAAAATTTCCTCATGCCTTGCAAAATCGACGACCGCGGCCAGAAGGTCTCTGGCAAGACCTGTTCCACGGAAACTCTCACGCAGGTAAACCATGACAAGTGTGGCCCGATGGGCCATCTTTCTCGGGCGTTGAGGCAGTAGGCCCATAATACCAACAGGCTCGCTATTGCTGAACGCGACAAAGACGGGATCAGCTAGTCTTCTGCGCCATGCCTCATCAGGGAGCATGACCCAATCCTCAAATCTGCTTGCGAAGGAAGCCGGTTCGCAACGAAGGGATTCCAGCCGAATACGCCGGAAGACTTCGATCTCGTCGGGGGACAGTTGCCTTATCAATGCTCGCTCTAGGTCCATGACACGCTCCAGAAAGACAAAATAGGTTCCGACCGGAGAGAATATCGAACCCAATTAATCACAAGCCGAAGGAGGGGCATTCTCTTCCCAAGCTTTCCAGTCGGCATCCGCGCCCGCGGCTGCGAGGACTATGCCCACTGCCACTCCGCCGAATCAGGGTGAATGGCTTCAGCCCTGATATGCGCGGATAGCTCCGCCCAGATTGGATCGCTGGTGAAACTGGCAAGGTCGCCAGCGGCATCCTCTAGCGAATGGGCGCCGTATCTGGCGCCCACCTCCAACGCAGATCCGTTCTCTTCGATCTCCTTGAACGGTGAGCCGTCGTTTGGGCGCAAGACGCGGTGCCCCCACATCCCGGGCTGCTCGTCAGCATGTAGCGCATCCAGAAGCTCCCGATCGCTGGAGACATCGAGTGCGGTAGCAACAAGGTACCGCATAAGGGGATAATAGACGGTCTGCCGACATCCGCCGAGAACACGAATGCCGGGCAGGATCGACGTCACCAGAAACGTCATAAGCAGATTCGGCACCAATTTGCGCTGGCGCAGCGAGGCCGCGATGCTCTCCCGATCAAATCTCACCTCATCGAACGAAGGGGATCCTCCTGAAAGAACGCCGTCCTGCAAACGCAAGGGGAATATCCGTCCGTCCTCCAATCCCCAGAAAAAATCGGTTGATTGGCGGACCCATCCTGCCCACGGACCGCTATTCAGCCGCTCCAGCGCCCGCAACATGCTTTCCGCGATCAGGCCACCGCCGGCAAAGCGAGATGACAGCCACGAAGCCGGATCCTCAAAATGGTCCGCGACAAGATCGGCAACATCGATATCGTCAAATTGCAGCAGCCGGAGAGACGGCGGAAACGATCGCCGCCATAGGACCTGATTGGCGGCTCTGATCGCCTCGGCTGCCGACGGAAAGTCCATGTCAGGCAAAATGGCCTTGAGCCGAGCAACTGCCGGATTGGCGGATCCGCCGCCATTTTGCCCCGCCAGCGTGAAGCGATAAGGCCCATTGAAGCCACAAATACTGTAAGGATCCATCCGGCTTCGAGACAGGCCGAACACGTTCACCACCTCGCCGCCAAACGAAAGCCATCCGGGGCCCTTTTTTGACTTCTCTATGAACTTCACCGTCGAAGAGTTGTAGCAGATGTGCCACCGGTGGGCGTGGGCGGTAAGGCCGAGTGCGCTGAACAGGTGTGTGTAGAAAGCATCGGGCTCGATCAGCAAATGACAGTGAGGACCGGTTTGTATGACCGGCGATGCAGCTATTTGCCGGCCTGCTTCCTCTGCATCGTCCTGACTGGCCCCTGACCTCAACGCGATACGAACGACAAATGTCCGAAGCCGAATCATCGCGTCGTCGCGAACCGAACATCGGCCGCGGCGGCCTTCTGCGTAAACTGCAGATGCGTAGTCCTTGAGCGGAAGCGCCCAGAACCGGGCAAGGTTGGGCATAAGAGAAGACAACGCCTGTCTTACATCCTCCGCAGCACTTTGACCGCTCGTGGCACTCGACAGCTCTTTGCTCATTTTTGCTGATCCCGCATGAGGAAGCGACCGTTCAGGTTTCGCTGCTGATCGACTGCGGCGGCCGCCATGCCCAGTCTGCTAGCATCGGATTTTTCTCGTCATTTACGAGGATGTGCGGCACCTGCTCGTGGCAAAACTCTGGCGGTATCGCCGGTTTCACCATCGAAGTGACAAAGTCTTGCAGCGAATTCAAGGAATTGGATGAGACGATCGTGTAGAAATTCCCGCTATTCCACGTGACGACGGCATACCGGAAGTAAGATTGGAGAGCCGATCCCGATGTCTTCAGGTCGACCTGGAAGTCGAACATCGTATCCAGAACACCGCGCTTCTTCTCGACAATCTGCCTTTTGGTAAAAAACCTCGACTTGAACACCTCGTCCTTTTGGCGCTCTCGTTCAAGATAGGCCTCGGTGTTTCCGTGGGCGAGCTTTTGCACCTGAACCAACACGCCATCGGGCCGGACGCGGGGCGCGATGAAGCCGGTTTGATTGTCCCTGTCACGGCCGTACATCTGGAACGTCGTGTCTTCGAGCAGGACATCATATCCGTCCTGGAAAGGCTGAAGCGTTTCATCTGTCGCGTACCGCGCATCGTCCAGTTCGAAGAACGGTCCGTGGTAAAACTGCGCATCGTCGCTGCCTCTCCGGGCGAAAAAGGAGACGCGGTTGCCGTCCGTGGGACTGCAATTGAGGGTTTTTAGGCGGCCGTCACCAAGCTTTGCCAGCGCTCTTGCAAGAGTGCCGGCGCCGGCCCCCAGGGTATAGATCGTCGCAGGGCGTCCGTTGCGCGCCCAGCTCTTCTCCCCAAACGAGAGAATGGCTGCACCCAGGCGACACTCCTCCTCTAGCCGATAGGGAATGCTTGCAAAATAGTGGCTGTCGAAATGTCCCCACAAACGCCGGTGCGTATCCCAGAATGTCATGCAGTCGAGATCGAACGACAGGAGGGCCATATCAGGCTCCGGTCTGCCCAGGTTGGGTGCCCCTCCCAATCCGCTGGCTGTTTGTTCAAAGAAGGTTGCAAACGAATTGAGGCGCGGAGCCTTCCGCCAGGCATCTATTGTCTTGCTGTCCACCATGGTGCGATCCTCGTTTCAAGCCGAACGACAGGTGCCGCCCTAATTCGATTTTCGGAACAGGCATCACCGGTCCGCCAATCGCCCCCTGCCGAGGGCGTTTTTCGCGACTAAAAGTGATTGCGTAGAGTTGATTGCCGAGGAGCCTCGACGCAATCTACCGATATCGGGAGATTGACTCGCAACTTTTGCTTGCTCGAGCGGTGTGCTCAAAAGCGCGGAAACAGCGAATTCGGTGGTTGAGCGGGTGTTTCTGCCGTGTCATCGCACACAGGACATCCACCCGCCCTGCTACGTGAAATGGTAGAAGCCCATATTGCTCGGGTAAATGGTTGCTAGAAATTGGCCAGCGATGCGGCGATGTCTGCGATTGAGCGAAAGAGGACGAGTGTGTCGTCCTTTGAAGGAATGAAGCCTCGCCGCCGCCAAAATTCAGCGGCCTCCTCGTCGACGGCATTGACCATAAGGGCCCGCCCACCGATCAGTCCGGCAGCTTGAACGCAACGCTGGAGCGCGTGCTTGACCAAGCCCGTTCCAATCCCCTGCCCCGCCCAGGCTTCGTCCGTTGCAAGCTGGCCAAGGAGAAGGCAAGGAACCGGATCAGGCGGTTGTCCGGTGCGGATTGAGCGTGGCAGGATCGCTGGCACTATAGCAGTCGGCGCCAGACCGTAATATCCGACGACGCGCCCCGCCTCATGAACGACGAGCACGGCGGTGAAGCCCTTCTGCTGATTGGAGAGGGCGCGTGTCGTCAGCCAGTGATCGAGCGTCGGCTTGCCGCAGGAGAATTCGGAGACATTGTGCGTGACCGCGAGCGGTTCAGGAGCCGATAAAGCCACGGCTTACCGCTTCGGCTCATAACCCGGCTCCCAGGGGGCGGGTCGCTTGGCAAGCTCCACCATCTCTGGAACCGAAATTGCGGGACGGGACAGGACTTCCATGAACTCGGTGAATCCTTCAGGGCTCATGCGGATCAATCGCTGCTCCATGACGACCTCTTCGGCCGCGCGCACGGCGGCGTCGCGCACAAAGTCGGTACGTGAACGGCCACGTAGGCTGGCTGCACGATCAATCATTGCAACGTCCGCAGCAGGCAGACGCATTGCGATAGGGTATTCCTTGCGTTCGAAGGTCGTGGCCATGGCTTATCTCCTTGAGCGAAAGATAAGGCCATGTATCGCAAAATGCAATACGATACTTTGCTTGATTGCGGCGGCTTTCATCCGAATTCCCACTGGGATGACACATGCAAGAACACAAAGGGCATCGTCAAATTAACCCTCCGGCTGATGAGATGTGGTCGACGGTTGATCTTTGCGCGCTATCAGGTCTCGATTATTTCAAGGAAGCTTGCCCTCGCGATGGCCTGATACGTCGTCGTGGCATCGAGTTTGCGTTTGGCTAACTTGAGGTAGAGGCGTACGGTATGCTCCGAAATCTGCAGTCTCGCGGCGACGCGCTTCGTAACGAGGCCGCGCGCCAGGAGTTGAAGACATTCCTGTTCCCGCCGGGATAGTGTCCGGTAGCCGCCATTCTTCTGCAGCCCGGACACGGACAGCACCTTCTCATGCAGGTAATGTGAGAGAACCTGAAGATCGTGGTTGCTTGAAATACGCAATTTTCGCCACTCAGCCCCCGGCAAATTCGACGTCACCGAAAACAGGCTGCGTTCGCCACTCGGGCCTCTGATTGGCACCGTCAGACCGTGCCGGCCAATGTCGAATGACTCCGCCTCTTTGAAAAAGCCGCGCGTCCCTGGAGATCTCCGATCGAGATTTGACCAATCGACGGGCAGGAAGCCGGTGCGGCTGAGCTCGATGACAGGGTCGATCTCGAAATAGTTTTTTCGAAGATAAAGGGATGTCCATTCCTCCGGATATGTCGTGCAATAGAAGGGGTAGGCGTCTGCTCGATTGGCGGGGCGGACCACCAAAAAGACCAGATGAACAAAACGATACCGGTCTCGAATATGGGCGATGGCAACACTCAAGTCCGCTGGGCTGCCTACTCTTCGCAATATCGCCAACGACCATGACAATGGCGACGGTTGTCGATCTTCCATTGGTTTCCTTTCGAGAAGTGCGTCGGGTTAACTGTCCCCGCATATCGGGGGATCTGCCATCCCGCTTGGTGTGGGCGTATTCCGCGTTGAATAATCGCCGTTTCATTTGTGAAACGGCGGAAATCCGGTCTATCTCGAGCCCCCGATTCCGGAGAGATCGATGCGCATCCCTGCCCTGTTTGGATCGCTTGCACCGTCGGCTTTCGAAGCGCCCAGGCCTCCTTGGTCCTGTGGCTTCGCACTGGCATCCACAGCCGGCTCGATGCCCGGGTCGTCTTGCTTCGGCTCCGCGAGTTTTACCTCGCCAGGATCAGGCGCCGTGAACACGGCCTTTCCCTCGAAATATCCGCTCTCCCAGGAGATGATAGCGTCCTCGAACGCCTCGTCGACCGCGTTGCCGTACCATTTGGTGACGATGCGGTAGACCTTGCCGAACAGCGCCGTGCCCATGCGGATATTCTTGCAAGCGTCGACAAGGTCCGGGGTCAACTCCGAGGCGTCCTTGATCCCCAGACCGGCAGGATATTGCGTGATCCCCGCACGTACGACAGCCTGTCCGACATACTCCCCGATCAGTTCCATCGCCTCCTCGGGTGTTTTCGCCTGCGGCACGAGGATGACCCGGTTTCCCGAGCGAACCGAAATAGCAAGCGGATCGGGCGACCCGACCTGTTCGATGAACTTTTCGACGATGGCAGGTTTCAAGGTCGGATCGGCGCATTGCCGGATAAGAGCGGCATCGACCATAGTTGCTATTCCTCTGCTTGGCTGTTGAAGGCGGTGACGAGGGGCAAGTCGAACAGCCGTGCCCAGGCGGTGGTGCTGGCGTTCTGGATCGCGATGATCGATGTGCCCGATGTCCACCAGCCGTTGCCGACGGCGACAATCATGTCCGGCCTGTGCAGCATCGACTGCAGGACAGGCCAGACGATGAGCTGCTCGTAGCAGATCAGCGGCGCGATCCTCTGGCCACCGAGTTCGACGACGGGGTCGGTGAAAAAGCCAGCCCGCGCGCCGCCGCCTTGCCCGCTCCAGCCAAGCCACGGCTGCCACATCGACACAGGAACCGGCATGCGCTGGTGATAGAGGATCCGTCCGCTGTCACCAGAGATCGCGACCAGGACATTGTCATAACCGCCGCGCTCGACGACTGACGCGCCGGCGATCACGGTGACGTCGTTATCCGCCAGCTCTCCCTGCCAGAGACGCTCGACAGTCGGGGTCCAGAAACCAAGGCTGCTTTCGGGAAGAACGACAACACGGGCGCCATCAGCTGCCGTACGCTTCACTGTTGCGATCAGGTCACGCTGCTGCTCGAGCGAAGTGTCTCGACCAAGAGCTTCCCCCTGTTCGAGGTCGACGCCTCGCCATCCTTCCGGTAGACCCGGACCTGTCCACGTTGCGGCGGACCAGAGCCAGAAGCCTGCGAAGGCACTGGCGGCAGCCGGCCACCGTCGTGTCGTCATGACGATGAGGCCGGCTGCAGCTACGCCGAAACCAGCCCACCCCCATCCCGGAAACAGCACGCCAGCGCCAGTGATCGGATGCGCCCATCCAAGGATACCGAACGGAGGGACTGCCATCAGCACCGCGGCCAGCACATAGCGGAGCGCCCTTCCCTTTCCCGGACGATCTTTCCAGAGCACCGTATGGACGATCACGAAGCCAAGCGAGGCGACGATCCACAGCAACAGCCCCGGCCATAGATCGGAGGCATAGAAGTTAGCGACCCCCTGCGGCAGCCCACGCGAGGCCGCCAGAAAATACCCCGCCGAGACTCTAGCCGCCACCACACGCGTCGGCGATTTCGCCCAGAGCAATGGAAAGAACATGGCGACCGGAAGGGCCAGCATGTTTCCGCTCCAGCCGACGGTGCCCACCGCGATCGACAGCGCGACCAGGATCGGTCCGTGCCAGCGGTCACGGATCGAAGGTGAGGATCGGCTTGGCAAGGCCGAGGAGGCCGCTGATCGGAATCGGGCCAAAATATCGGGAGTCATAGGAGCTCGCAAAGGATGAGTGGAGAAACAGCTGACCCGGTGGCACGATGCCGCCGGAATAAGGGACGATCGGTCGACCTTGCCCGTCGCTTTTGCGGACGCGTGATGCGCTGAGAACAGCGCCGTCTATCTTGACAGTGTCGCCGATCGCAATGCTCTGGCCGGAAAGCGCTGCAACGCTCTTGATGACGGGAGCAAAGCCGCCGGCACACAGCCCGCGCCGGAGATAACCGCGCTGCCAAGCCTCCTCAAACTGCGGCGTGGGCGGAGGGCAGATAAACACGAGATCACCAACGAGGGGGTCTCGACCAAAATGCTCGATGTGCCAGATACCAAGCGGTTCGCTCGGCGTCAGGTTCAGCCTGACGCTGCCTATAAACCCGGTCCCTGCGAGAGCTGCCATGACGCTCGCGCTCGCAGTGACGAACACAATCACCCCTCGCCTGCTCATTGCTTGATCACCGGCGTCTGACGCTGAGCGAGCTTCAGGTCTTCCACCTGCTTCAGCGTTGCCACCATGCGCTCATGGGCCGATAGTTGCTGCGCCGTCCGCATGACCGGCCAAGCGTCTTTCAGCCGCTCCTTCTCCTGAGGTGCCAGCCCCTCTGAGAGCTTGTCGAACAGCTGGCCTTGGGGAGCGCGCGCGGCGTTGGTCAGCAGGGTCCGCTCGCCGAACCGCTCGGTCACCGCCTTGCCAAAACCATCGATCTCAGCCTTGGTTTCGCGGTTGCTGAGCGCGTATCCGAGCGCCGAGGGCAAATCGTTGCGGTCGATTGCATCGCGCACCCGCTCCAGCACGCTCTGCGCGGCGGGCGACAGCGCCGGGATATCGATCGACACGCGCTCACGCAGTGTCTTCTCATCGCTCTCGATGCGCTGCACCGCGCTTTCTCGCATCTGGAGATAGCGCTCGATATCGCGCTTCAGCGCCGACACGTTGACGTCAGCGACGCGACGGGCTTGGCGGTCCGACTTCGAGGCGAGAAGGCCGGTTTTGCCTTTCAATGGACCGATGGAAACTGGATCGGAGTCAAGCTTCTGCAGTGCCTGCCGGGCCATATCCTTGTCGGTCAGGATCGCATCGAAGTTCATCGCCCGGAAGGCCGCTTCCGGGTCGGCGAACACGTAGCGGAAGCGAGCCGAGACCTCTTCCCATTGCTTCTTCAGAGCGGGATCGGATCCAAGTTTCTGCCCGACGCGATCGGCAACGGAGCTGGGGAATTGCGTGACGCCGGCGACCATGGGACGGGCCTCCTTTCTCGTTTGTTTGTGAGGGAATTGCAGCAGGCCGAGACGCTCGACGGCTGCGGCCAACCGCACCGCCAGATCGGCGATCCTGCTCTTCTGCCGCAGCGTCCAGTCGAGCCTGTCGCGCAGCAGCGTGCGCGCCACCTGAACAATGTGCAGGCCGCGGTTGTCGGCGAAAGCCAGCGCGTGCCGGTAGAGCTGGGCGCGCTCGTAATCAAGCGTGGTTTCCTTGGCGTTCCGCCGAGACAGGATCTTCGTCAAACCACCATTGAAGGCAAATGAGCGACGGCCGTAATAGAGCTTCAGATCCTCGCGATGTCGCGTCATCGCCACATAGGTGAGGTGCCGGTCGAGCGAGAGGGAAGCCAGCACCTTCACCCTGTCGACCGTAGCGCCTTGGCTCTTGTGGATCGTGGTGGCATAGCCATGATCGAGGTTGTTGTAGAAACGGCCCTCGACCGTCACCTGCCTGCGATGATCGCCTTCGCCGACAACCGCGACGATCAGGTTGGACGCCGCCTCGACGACACGGCCGATCGTGCCGTTTTTCACGCCAAGCGAGCCCTCGTTCTTCAGGAAAACGATCTGGTCGCCGGCGTCGAAACGTCGGACACCCTCGGCGGTTCTGAAGACATGGCCCTCTCCGACGATCCCACGCTCGACCAGTTTCTCGCGCGCAAGCTCGTTGAGCATACGCACGTCACGGCGCAGATGCGCGAGCATCAGCATGGACTTCGCGGGATCGTAGTCGTGGTTCCAGTCGGCGATCAGGCTCTCGATCGCCTCGGACTTGAGCGTCAGTCCGATCACCTTGCCGTTGGCGCGATAGGCTGAAACCGCGTCAGTGACCTTGCCGCGTGCAAGGTCAAGCGAGGCCTTGCGCATCCAGTCCTCACGCTGGCGATAGATCGTCTCAAGCTCGGCATATCCGATGCGGTCGGCGATCGCGCGGAAGGCAGCACCCGCCTCGATCGGCTGCAGCTGTTCCGGGTCGCCGACGAGCACCAGCTTGGCGCCGGCCCTGACCACGGCCTCGACGAAGCCGGCCATCTGCCTGGAGGCGACCATGCCCGCCTCGTCCATAACGAAGACGGTCTTTGCGTCGAGCGTGTCGCGACCTTGCTTCCAGCTCAGCTCCCAGGATGCCAGCGTACGGCTGAGAATAGCGGCTTCCTTCTCCAAGCCCTCCGCCGCCTTGCCGGCAAGAGCGCCACCGACGACGCGGTAACCGGCGAGTTCCCATGCCTCGCGAGCCGCCTTCATCATCGTGGTCTTGCCCGCACCGGCGCGGCCGACGACAGCGGCGATGCGCGCCGGACCCGCGACATGCTCGATGGCGGTTCGCTGTTCTTCCGACAGGCGCGAATGGCGCGCAAACGTCGCCGCAAGCACCTTGTCGTCGACGCCATGCGTTTCACGGCCGGAGAGCCAGACCGACCGCCGCGCCATCCCGGCTTCGAGCCGGATCAGCTCGCGCGTGGTGTAGCGGGCAGGCACCCTCTCCCCGGTCGCGAACGCGATCGCCTCGCGCTGCAGGCGAAGTGCTTCCGGACTCTGGATGATGCGCGCCAGAAGCTGCTGGAAGAGAGCAGGATCGTCGACATAGCGGTACAGCACCCTAGCGACATCGCGTTCATCGAAGACGCTCTTCTCGCGGGTCACGAGGTCGAGCACTATCTCTGGCCGGCGCAAAATCCGGCGCGTGTTTTCCCCGCGCCGCTCCTCGTTGAGTTCGAGCCGCTCGAGCTCCGGCCGAACGCCTTGCTTCTCCGCCTTTCGCTCGATCGCTTTCGCGCCGACGCCGAGATGGATCGTCGGCTCCAGGTCGATGCCCTGCTTTTCGTACGACCGGCCATCGATGCGCAGATCGACACCGTTCAGCGCCAGATGATGGTTCAGGCGTTCGAACCATCCATCGCGCAGGACGTTGAAATCATCAGTCGAACCGGCCCAGAGCTCATAGAGGATTTTTCCTGATTTCGTGCGAACCGGCTGGCCGTCCTCGCCGATGACCGCCACCTTCTTGGCCCCGAAACCGTCTTCGGTCAGCGGCCGTAAAGTCGTCATCAGATGGATATGCGGATTGCCCGGATTGTCGTGATAGACCCAATCGGCGACCATGCCTTTTGCGAGGATGTGTTTTTCGACGAAATCCCGCACGAGTGCGATGTTCTGATCGGGCGAAAGCTCCAGCGGAAGTGCAATGGTCAAATCCCGGGCAAGCTGCGCGTCGGCGCGCTTCTCGAAAGCCTCCACCTTGTTCCAGAAGGCTTCGACGGCGCCCGAAACCGCACGGTCCGCAATGAGCGCTTTCACCCATTGCGGCGCAACTGCGGGGAGGACGAACTCCTCGTGCAGGAGCCCCTCTTTCCGGGTGTAGTCGATGGTGCGGGCCTCGCGCTCGTATTCCATCTTGGCGCAGTGCCGGTAGGCCGCGGACAGCACCACGCTGCGGCCGTCGCCGCGGCTGACGATACTGGCTGAGAAGTGGGCGATGGCCACGGCGGTAAAAGCTCCCGTTTGAACGTCGTTCGGCGGGAGCGGTTAGGCCATGGTCGGCCTCTGAGCAAGGCGTCGCGTCAGCGACGTATAATTGCGCGCTTGGATCCGCTCCTTCGGAACGGCGGGATCATCTTCCAAAGTGTCGGCTTTGCCGACGTGCAAATCTGCACGTTCCTTCGGCCGTGCTTTTGAGGAAGTCTTGCAGCGACAACTACGCCGCAAGACTTCACGGAGATGCGACCGGAATGAAAAAACCGTCATCGAAGATACGCGAAGAAATCGCCCGCCTGCAGGACCAACTCAGGCAGGCCGAGACCCGCGAGGCCGAGCGGATCGGCCGGATCGCGCTGAAAGCGGGTCTCGGCGAAATCGAGATCGAGGAGGCAGAACTTCAGGCGGCATTCGAGAACATTGCCGGACGCTTTCGCGGAAGCAAGGGAAGCACTTCCGGAAGGAAAAATGCCGGTGACGGCAGGACCGCCGGCGAGATGGCCGCAACGCTCGCGTCTTGCGCGATTACGGGCAACAGTAGTGAGGCTTGAGCGAATGCGCCGGACCTCAACGACCGACGCCCGAAAGAAGGACACCCGCGAGAAAATCGAGCTCGGCGGCCTGATCGTCAAGGCCGGACTGCGCTACGAGAAAAGGGCGCTGCTGCTCGGCTTGCTGATCGACGCAAGTCGCCGCATCAAGGGCGACGATACGGAGCGATCGCGTCTGGCCGCGATCGGTGCGGAGGTTTTCGGTCGTGACGGCGAATAGAGTTCTCCTCGCCGTCGTCCCGGTGACGATCATGATCGTCGCGGTGATCCTCATGCCTGGGATCGAGCAGTGGTTGGCTGCGTTCGGAAAGACGGCGCAGGCAAAGCTGATGCTGGGGCGGACCGGCCTCGCACTGCCCTATGCGACGGCAGCTGCGATCGGCACGATCTTCCTGTTCGCGGCCAATGGCACTGCCAACATCAAGCTGGCCGGATGGAGCGTCGTCAGCGGAAGCGTGGCGGCTGTCATCGTCGCGGTGATCCGCGAGGCGCTCCGCCTTTCCGACATCGCAGCCAACGTGCCGTGCGGACAATCCGTACTTGCTTACGCGGACCCGGCGACGATGCTTGGCGCGTCCGTCACCGTCCTCGCCGGCGTCTTCGCGCTGCGCGTCGGGCTTCGCGGCAACGCGGCTTTTGCCAGTCCGGCGCCGCGGCGTATTCGCGGCAAGCGGGCCGTCCATGGCGAGGCGGACTGGATGGGCGTGGCCGAGGCCGGAAGACTGTTTCCGGATGCGGGCGGCATCGTCGTCGGCGAGCGCTACCGCGTCGACCGGGACAGCGTTGCGGCCATGTCCTTCCGGGCCGATCGGCGCGAGACATGGGGGGTGGGCGGCAAGTCTCCGCTGCTGTGCTTCGACGGCTCGTTCGGCTCGTCGCATGGCATCATTTTTGCCGGCTCCGGCGGTTTCAAGACAACGTCGGTGACGATCCCGACCGCGCTCAAATGGGGCGGCGGCCTGATCGTGCTCGATCCGTCGAGCGAGGTCGCGCCGATGGTCGTCAAGCACAGGCGCAAGGCGGGCCGCAAGGTCATCGTGCTCGATCCCGCCACGCCCGCCATCGGCTTCAACGCGCTCGATTGGATCGGCCGCTTCGGCGGCACGAAGGAGGAGGACATCGTCGCGGTCGCGACATGGATCATGACCGACAACGCGCGGGCTGCGTCCGCCCGTGACGACTTTTTCCGGGCTTCCGCCATGCAGCTCCTGACCGCTTTGATCGCCGACGTCTGCCTGTCAGGGCATACGGAAGATAAGGATCAGACGCTGCGCCGCGTCCGGGCCAACCTCTCCGAGCCGGAACCAAAGCTGCGCGAGCGGCTGACACGGATTTACGAACAGTCGGAATCAGATTTCGTTCGCGAAAACGTCGCCGTCTTCGTCAACATGACGCCGGAGACTTTCTCCGGCGTCTATGCCAACGCCGTGAAGGAAACGCACTGGCTTTCCTATCCGAACTATGCCGCTCTGGTATCGGGTGACAGCTTCTCGACCGACGATCTCGCCAGGGGTGATACTGACATCTTCATTGCGCTCGACCTGAAGGTGCTGGAGGCCCATCCGGGCCTTGCCCGCGTCGTGATCGGCGCGTTACTGAATGCGATCTATAATCGCAATGGTGAGGTGTCCGGCAGGACGCTGTTTCTGCTCGATGAGGTCGCTCGTCTCGGCTATCTGCGCATCCTTGAAACCGCGCGAGATGCCGGTCGCAAATACGGCATCTCGCTGACGCTGATCTTCCAGAGTCTCGGGCAGATGCGTGAGGCCTATGGCGGTCGGGACGCCACATCGAAATGGTTCGAGTCGGCATCATGGATCTCGTTTGCGGCGATCAACGATCCTGATACAGCCGACTACATCTCGAAGCGCTGTGGCGACACCACGATCGAGGTCGACCAGACGAACCGGTCGACCGGAATGAAGGGGTCGTCGCGCTCGCGGTCGAAGCAGCTTTCGAGCCGGCGTCTGATCCTGCCGCATGAGGTCATGCGCATGCGAGCCGACGAGCAGATCGTCTTTACCGCCGGCAACGCGCCTTTGCGCTGCGGCCGGGCAATCTGGTTCCGGCGCGACGACATGAAGGCGTGCGTCGGCGTGAATCGGTTCCACCGATCGAAATCAGAAATTCGCACCGCATCGACGGAAGAATCGCCGTCGCAGCCGTAACTAAACGAGAGGAATACAGATGCACCATTGGCGAAGAGCCTGGTACCCACTCATCGGCCCCTTGATGATTTGGGTTGTCTTCATCGTCGTCACACCGTTTCTGGGAGCGATTACGATCGTCAGCCTACAGGTGCTGCCGCCTCTTGGTGACGCCGTAATCAAAACCGCTGGCATCTTCTGCACGTTGGTGCTCGGCTCGCTCGGAGCTCTTGCCGAAATCGCACCGCCCTTTGTCACAAGGCGCGAGGTGAACTGGCGCAATAGAAACAGCAAGATGCTCTTCGAAGGAGAAGTCACCTGGAAAGATGTTCCGTTTCTGCCACCGGTCCTGAACCGCATTCGGTCCACGACCGGAAAACGAAAGCGGCAGGAATGGACGGAAAGCGCGACAGACAGCGATGCGAAATCGTCCACTGCCTGATGCCCATGACGGCTTCCTGGGATACCGGACTGGACTTGCAGCCACCCACTCGGCAGATCTGCCGGATCGGGTCGCGCGAATGACACTCGCACGGGACATCGCGAATGGGCGATGGCGAGTTTGCACTCTTCAAAGCTGGCCGAAGGCCGCCGTCCGGGAGAGGGATAGGGGTTTGGGGAAAGGGTGGAGGGAACCGTCCCCTTTCCCCATGGGAGGATGTTTGAAGGAGGGGCTTGCCCTTCCTTCATGGGGTGAGTGTTGAGAGGGGGCTCGCCATCTTTCAACAGTCAGGACGGCCGGTCGATCCGGCTGGCCTGGCTCCCGACGTCGAAGCAAAAACGAGAGGCGGCCGTGACCGCCTCCCGTCTTGACCTCAATCGGTGTCGGGTTCCCGGACCGGATTTCAGTCAGGGTCCTCGAAACCTCCGTGCTCCGGCAGCAGCGCGTCGATGACCGCGTTGATCGGATAGTTGCCGATCTGCGTGCAACGTTGCGCGACGAGGATGCTCACCGCTGTCTCGTTGCCCTTGATTGCCCGGATCGCATCGTCCATGTCGTCGTAGGGTCCGAGGTTCTCGATGGCGATGACGTCGCCATCTTCGTCGTAGCCGCCGTGAAGGTACATCGGCGCGGTTTCCAGCCGCTTTGCGGCACGTTCCGCCGCGTAGATGAGGCGAAAGCCCTCCTTGCGCTGCCTCCAATATTCGGCGCTGCCGCCATCGATAGTGATGATTTTCCGATTTGTCATGGAAGTCTCCTTTCGTCTTTCTGACGGAAGGGGTCTGCACCGTAGGCGCGAGGGGTCAGGGACCGCGGAACGCGGCCGCAGGGCGGCGAGTGGGGGTGCCGATTTTCTGGCGGCGCCCTGCGGGGCGGCGGCTGAAAATTGGGGGCACCGCTCGTCCTTGACGCCGGAGTGGCGGGTGCAAAATTCGACGTCAGAGAGAGATAGCCCGCGGCCCCGGTCGGGGGCCGCGTCCGTGCCCGGCGACAAGCCGGCTCCATGTGCTCTCTCCGCCATTTTCATAGGCAAGCCACAGAAGGTGCCAAAAGCCATAAGGCCGCTCCGACACCAGGAGCTGAGGAGGAATGAGATTGAGAGTTTCGTCGGCCATCGCCGCCGTGGCCGTCTGCCACTTCACGTCCGGGGTGTCAGCCCAGCCATCAAATAGCAGCAGCGGAGCGTTTTCTGTTTGCGGAAGCGGGAAAGGATTACCTGCGTGGTGGATGGCGATACCTTCTGGTTCCGAGGCGGGAAAATCAGGATCGCCGACATCGACGCGCCCGAGCTCAGCCCGCCGAGATGCCGCCGCGAACGCGACCTGGGCCTTGCGGCGAAACAACATCTGCTCGACGTCCTCCATTCGGGTCCTCTATCGTTTAAAGTGGCTGCCAGAGATGAAGATCGCTTCGGTCGGAAGCTCCGTATCGTCTACCGCGATCGGCGTTCGGTCGGTGGTGTCCTCATCGGCGAAGAGTTGGCCGGAAGTGGCAACGATCGCGCCGGAGTTGGTAAGAATGATCCGAGCGCGGACGGATCACTGTTGTGAATCGATGTTGCCTATCCGATTCAAAACTCTCATTGGACGCCAGAATCTGAACGCGCGATTCTCGTTGGATGATCGTTCAGCCCTATCACCTCTATGTCGAGCGTATCGAGCCTGAGAAGAACATGGCACGGTTCTACGTGCTCGCTGTCCAGCCGACATTGTTCGGGGAAGTGTCGCTGGTGCGTCGCTGGGGAAGGATTGGGACACACGGCCAGCAGAAGGTGCACATCTTCAATGAAGAGAAGCAGGCCATCGGTCTGTTCCTCGAACTCCTCCGCCAAAAGCGAAATAGAGGCTATAGACCGAAACCACCTGTGGAAATCCCGGCTATCCGGCATTCCTCGCCGCACCGCGTCAATGACAAGCTCATCGCAAGCTGACAGGAATTGCGTCTTCTTAGATGATGCGAGGGAATTCAATGACCACCACAAATGAAATTGCCGACAAGATCGCGGCCGACAACAGCCTGACGAAGGTCCAGGCCAAAGGTATCGTCGAGGCCGTGTTCAAGGCGATCGCTGATGCCGCCGGCTCCGGCGCTGAAAGCTCCATCCCAGGCTTCGGGAGATTCAAGGTCAAGGCGTCGCCAGAGCGCGAGGGCCGCAACCCGTCCACCGGCGCGACCGTGAAAATCGCTGCTTCGAAGAAGCTGACATTTGCGCCTGCAAAGGCGCTCAAGGATGTACTGAACAAGTGATTCCGATGGTGGAGAGCCCCGCCTTTCGGCGGGGCCTTCGTTGCTATCAGTCCCGGTTCGACCGGGACCAGATGAGGGAGAGGCCTTCTTCGCCTTCGACCTCGATCAGGGTTGCGTAGATCGGAGCCGGGAAGCTCGGGTCGTCGAGCTTGACCGAGAGGTAGTCGCGGCCTTCATTCGAGGTCTTCTTCCAGGCTGCGCCGAACTCGACATTACCTGAGAGGATGCGGAAGTCCGGACCCTTTCCGGTGGCGCGCTCGACTGCGCGGACGGTTGCCTTGACGTTGAGGTTGAGGGTCTTGATGGTGCCGGAGAAGCCGTTGCCGGAAGCGGTGAAAGAGCCGATGGTTGCCATTGTCGTATTCCTTTTCGGTTGTTCGGGCCGCGTCCATCGCGGCCTCGATGGCAGTCGATAGGACTGGAGACGATCGGCCCGCACCTGAAAGGCCGAAACGCCAGTGGAGGACGGCCAAAGGAGAGGCTTTCTTGGCTCGCAAGGAATGGGCGCTTGCGCGCAGGGGAAGAAAACGATCCGGCCGTTGCGGATGCCGGTCGAGCCGAGCATGGCGAGGCGGTCTTCGGTCAGACATGCCCCATCGAGACCGCAGTGGACGTGCCAGTTCGCAAATTGGAAGGAATAGGACAATGGCGTCATCTGGCGGCGACAGGTTGGGAACGCCCCGCCGGGTTTCCCGCGAACCTGAGGTTACGCATATGGCACATCGTCAATTGACGCGATGATTCCAGGGAGAAGGAGCCTGGGTAGCCGACAGGAGTGGCAACGTATGCCGGCAATGCCTGGCCGCTGCCGCAGACGGCCAGGGAATAGTCCGTTTCGATCAACCTTCCAAAACCTCGCGCCCGACTGAAGGAAGCCCGGGGCCACTTGGCTCAAGGAGAAAAGAACTCACGGTCCTTGATTATGCCTGGATACTTATAGTCACGGTCCCAGCACGGGGTTCACCGGGCGAGCGAGGTGGGTTTTAGCTTGAGCGCCTTGCCGTCCTTCTTCAAGCCTCTGATGTGGATAGCAGCGTACCGAGCCCGGAGGACTTGTCGGCATTGAGGTGCCTCAAACGTCCTTTGTTAGACGAGGCGACACCTTGTAGATTGAAACAACACCTTGGAGTTTGAAAACATGGCGCTCAAGCGGATGGACAATGTAGGTATCGTCGTCGAAGACCTCGGCGGGGCGATTGATTTCTTTCGCGAACTCGGCCTTGAGCTTGAAGGACGGGCCACGATCGAAGGAGAATGGGCCGGACGTGTCACTGGACTGGGCGATCAGCATGTCGAGATTGCCATGATGCGCACACCGGACGGCCACAGCCGGCTCGAGCTCTCCCGCTTTCTCACGCCGCCTGTCGTCGCCGATCACCGGAACGCTCCGGTCAACGCGCTCGGCTACCTCCGCGTCATGTTCACTGTTGATGACATCGACGAGACTCTTGAAAAGCTCCGCGCGCGGCGCGGAGCTTGTGGGCGAAGTAGTTCAGTACAAG
The DNA here is from genome assembly GCF_016901135.1 of Martinezella lusitana. Taxonomy (GTDB): domain Bacteria; phylum Pseudomonadota; class Alphaproteobacteria; order Rhizobiales; family Rhizobiaceae; genus Rhizobium; species Rhizobium lusitanum_D. The sequence continues at coordinate 104,379 of NZ_JAFEVL010000025.1, forward strand.
GACGCATATCGACTTTGCTACATCCGCGGGCCCGAAGGGATTCTCATCGGACTCGCCCAAGAACTTGGATGAGCGCAATAGGGGCAGACCGCTTCAGTTGAGAATGAAAAAGCGGGGCCGAAGCCCCGCAGTGATACTATTCGAAGGCTGACATCTGGGCAGTCGCGGCTTGTCTATCGACGGAGTTGGAAGGCTGTTCGACCGCGCGCTCGTATGGCTTCCAGGTTTCGCCGGTGATGTCCTCATAGGCCGAGACGGCGCCTTCGGCTGCCATGCGAAGCACGTGGGCCTGCAGGCCCATGTCGGCTGCGAACTCGCGCTTGCGCTGGGCGCGGCTATCGAAGCCAACCGGGCCGTCGAGATCTTCGTCTCTAGCATCGTTGGAGAGCTTCGTGGTGAGATCGCGGGCCTCGGTGACCGCGCGGCTGTAGAATTGCCCAGCCCCGTAGGCAGATCCGACGAAGGAGCCGACGATGCGCTGCATGTGGATCTGCATGGCCTTTTCGGCGAGGCCATCTTTGAGCGCCTCTGCGCTTTCGATCAACTGGCTGCGGTGGAGATCGCGGATCCCGTCACTGTCGATGATGGCAAGGCCGAAGCTTTCGGAGATGCGCAGCGCTTGGGGACTGTCGGGGCAGGCGTGCCTGACCATTTCGAGGGTGGTAGCGCGTTGGGATTTTGCAGGACGGTTCTTCTGGGTGGAGCGGTTGAGCGATGCCATGATCGGATCCTTTTAAAGCGATGTTTCAGCGAAGCCCGGGGTGCCGGTTGTTCGTCCGGCTCATCCCCTCGGGTGCGGGCAAAAGGACATGGGCGTCAGCGGCCCGGCCCAAGGTCAGGGCATTGCCAGGAGGAGAGAGGAAGGTTTGCGGATGGTGCTGTCCGCTTCAGCGGGCTGCGACAGACGCGGGCCTGCCTTGCGACGAGGCGATGATCCCGCCGCAACGCGGCGCGAAAGCGGCCTTTGACCGGGATGCGCCCATGTCAGACCGCAGCAAAACCGAGGTGCTGTGCCGGGCGGACAAACTGTTTCGGCAGCATGATGCAGTCGCCGATCGGAATCCGATCCTGGTATCGCCGCTTCACCCACAGAGGGCACTGACAAATCTCGATTCCATCACACTCCAGTGCAAGCCGGTTGCCTCCGTGCCCTAGCTTCCACAATTCGTTCAACGCTTTACCGCACCCTCGCCTTGGCCAGGCGTTCCGCTCTCACGCTGCTCCATTGATATGCGGGGTGCGACTGGTAGGTGGGCTATGCTGTAATTTGCACTTCCACCGCGCCTTCGTTTGTCGTGTCTGCTTTGCCCGCCGGGAGCGGCAATCCTGCTGCCATACCGAGATCCTGCGATAGAGCTCGATGAGATCGACTGCCTGATTTCGGGGAGGGTCGCTGTCAGTGAACGCGACAGTCATCGCCGCACCGCCCAGGTCTCAAAGCTGGACGGACCATCATGTGACTCGTGCTTGACTGGATCGATGACGAAGCCATGGCGGCCGATCACGTAGTCGGAGCCTGGAACCAGAAACCGCCGTTCGCCGCTCTCGCTCCGGATCCCACCCAGCGTCGCGATGCACTCGACGAAACCGGGCTTGTGATCGGAATTGAGGGCTGCGATGACCACCCAGTCGTTGCGATGTCGCCTTTCGAATTCCTGTCGGTCACGGGCATGGGACTGGCCCTCCAGGAGAGCGACGCCCATGACGCGCTCGTAGGTGTCCGGGTCATAGTCGCGAAGTGTGCGATCAGCTAACCGGCGCTCATGGACGGTGAACAACTGCGAAAAGGCCTGGGCGACCTTCGCCCATTCACAATCTTCCTCGTAGAATCCGTGGTCATTTCGGAAAAGAGCGTGGACGGCCGCATTGGCGTTCTCATCGAGATGGAAACCGCCGTGGGCGGCGGTCGAATGCAGAACGACCCCATCAGCATACTACCACGAGATCTGTGCCTCGCCCCAAGGGGGTTGTCGCTCCAGCTCGTACCGTCGGCCGGGACAACGCCCGAAGTTCAGTCTCATGCGCCGCTTTTTTGGCAGTCATCTCATCATGGATTTCTGCCATGACAAACTCCTTCTGATTGCTCGAAACAAAGACGCCGCCGGCATGAGCCAGCGGCGTCGGTTCAGTTTCCTGTCGTTTGGCGTTATTCGGCGGCCTCGCGGAATTCCTCGCCGGTTTCGTCATCAGCGGCGGAATGGTCGCCAAGGTCTCCATCGGAGTGCCCCTCCTCCCGTCGGGCCGGCTGATCGGCGGTATCCTCCAATCCGCTATCGGCGCTGGTGTAGCGTCCTACCCACGACCGCACGTCCTCGGCGGAGGGCGCGAGCAGCGCTGCCGGATGCACCAGTTTGCCCTCGGCAAAATGCTCGACCAGAGCCGCACGGGTATCCTTCACCTTGATCCGGCCGGGCACGCCTGCTGTTTCGGCTGCAGCCTCCAGCGCATTGCGCGACAGGCATGAGAGGAAGTCTTCCGTCGCCATGTTGGGCAGGAATTGATCAGCGCCGATGGCGTCGCCGGCGATGCGGGCGATAAAACCGCTATCGGAGCGATTGCGCCGAAGAGACAGGACTTCGATCAGAACCGACCGCGCAGCCTGCATCAGCGTCTCGCGATCGAATGAGAGCTTACCGTCCTCGCCGATCAAGCGGGCGGCGTGCGGGCCGCATTTGGCGTGACCATAGGGATTGTCCGATGCGCCGCTGGCGACCGTCACGTTCGTGCCGGTGAAGGCCAGAATGAGCAGAGCCATCAGCGTGTCGCCCTCGATCGGCGCACGGCCAAGCGCCTCATGCAAAGCATCGGTGCGCAGATCACCGATCATGTCGAGACCCTTCTGAGTCACATCGGGCCGCACTTTCGGTGCCTCGACCTCCTCGACGAGGGTTTCGACACCATCGGCATCCTTGACCAGTTTCGGCTTCTTCACTTCAGGCATGCGATAGGCAACCGACTGCACCGAGCCGTCGCGCGCGTTGATGTACCAGCCGGTCAGGTCACCCTTGCCCGGCTTGCCGTAGACCTGTTGTGCCTTGGACGGTAGCTTTGCCTGGCCATATTCATTGGCCTCGATGATCGAGCCGCGCTTCGGCAGGTTGTTGGCCAACCACTCCTGTTGCGCCCCGAGAAACGCCTCGACATCCGTGGTGTAGCGGCTGTCCTCGTCAGCGGGTGCAAACAGGTCCTCAACCCAGATGATGCCATAAGCCTGCGCTAGCTCGTCACCGAAGCTTGCATGCTTGGCCAGCATCCGGGTCGTGGTCAGTGCGCGGGCAACCTCCCACCATGACACCTGCGGGTCCTGCTTCTTCGGCTTGTACTTTTTCCAGACTTCGGCCTGCTCGTCCTGACCCGCGGCGGCGATCGTGCGCAGCTGCTGCTCGTTCGGCATATCGCCACGCGCCATCTGGTCGAGCATGGATGGCAGGATGTTGGCAAGCAGCCGCAGCTTGCGGATCTGCCGGCTCGGGAGCGCCAACGCCATGGCGATTGACTCTTCGGTCCATCCCAGAGCCACCAGACGCTCGATAGCTCGCCACTGGTCGACCGGGTTGAGCGGTTCACGGGCGATGTTTTCCGCAAAGGACTGCATGGCGCCCAGATCGTCGGAGGGATCGGCCAGCAAGAGCGGGATTTCCGGAAGGTCCGCGGCGACCGCCTGTGCGGCGCGGCGATGACCGAAGACGATGATGTAGCAGTTGCCGCCCTTTGGATCGAGTTTGACGACGGGCGGCTGTACGACGCCGATGGCCCTGATCGATGCGCACAACAGCGCGTCGGACTGAGGTGAGGATTTAGACTGGCGGGACCGGTCGGGATTGTCCTTCAGGCTGCGCGGATCGGCTGTAATCAACTGCATGGGAATGACCTTTCGGTTTCGGGCGGACGGACTGTCCTTGCCTCCTCATCTTCTTTTCGAAGACACCTTCCGAACCGCAGGACGGGCCGGCGGCTGCAATTGCGCCGGAGCAGACCTGGCTTGCGGGAGAGCGAAGCACACCTGCCTTGCGAGCCAAGCTGGCCCGGTCTGGCGACCGGCGCGATTGAGGGAACCGGCGGCCGTTGGACCGTCCTGCGACTAGTTTTTCGCAATTTTTTAAAGAGCCTTGATATAAACCCCTGTTCATTCCATTTTTTAATCCATTGTTTCTACTTATTTTTCTTCTAGTTTCGCCCCTCTAGTATTTATCTTTCCGACAAAAAGGGGATATAAAATCCGGCTCCTATGAACGGTCGAATTCGACGACCCGCAACCTGCCGCCGGATAAAACCGTGATAAAACACGGGCGAGCAACCGCTCTCTGATGCCACTGTTTTTGCTTCATAATTCGGATCCATCACGACCATAGAAGCTGCAAAGCACGACGAATCTGATATAAGGGGGATAAAAGGAGATCTTGAATGCCGATCCACAATCCTTGTGCCCTGCTTGACCGCTTGTTGCAGGAGCCGAATGAAAGCACATGGCTCGAATTCAAGGTCAACAACAAGGATCCGCGCGAGATCGGCGAATATATCTCCGCGCTTGCAAATGCGGCAATGCTGGCGGGTCGCGACAGGGCCTTCATGGTCTTCGGCGTCAGGGACGGGACAAGGGATCGCGTGGGCACCGATGTGCGCCTGCAGCAGCTCAAGAACGGCAATGAAGATTTCACCAACTGGCTAAGTCGTATGATCGAGCCGCGGATCATGCTGGATGTGCTCGATTTCGAATGTGGCGGATTGGCCTATTCCATCATCGCCGTCGAGCCATCCTATGAGCGACCCGTAAAATTCAGCGGTTCGGAATTCATCCGTATTGGCGAAAACAAGAAGAAGCTTGCCGACTTCCCCGAACACGAAAGGTCCCTGTGGATCGCGACAGGGCACAGGCGTTTCGAAAGCGCGGTTGCGGTTTCGAACGTCACCACCGACGATGTGTTCGCCAAACTCGATCCGGACCCTCTTTTCCAACTGACCGGTGATCCCCGCCCGAAAAACCCCGATGAGATCATTCGCAAGATGATTGAGTACGGCTTCCTGCTCGACAATCTCGAAGGACGCTATGACATCACCAATCTCGGCGCGATACTGCTTGCACGCGATGTCACGATGTTTCCGTCGATCGCCGGCAAAGCTGTCCGCATCGTCAAATATGCAGGGCGAGACAAGTCAAAGTCGGACTTCGAGCAGGAGGCCAAGGAAGGATACGCCGTCGGCTTCACCAGCATAATGAAATTCCTGATGGATCGGCTGCCAAAGGAAGAACGATACATCGGCGGCGTTCGGCGGATGGTGCCACATTTCCCCGAAACCGCGATCCGGGAAGTGATTGCGAATGCCTTGATCCACCAGGATTTCATCGTGGGCGGCGTCGGGCCGGTGGTCGAAATCTATGAGAACCGGATTGAAGTGACGAACCCCGGAAACTCACTGATCAGCACGGATCGGATCCTCGATGAAAGACGATCGCGCAACGAGAAGCTCGCATCGACCATGCGCGCGTTCGGTCTTTGTGAAGAGCGCGGCGGCGGCCTGGACAAGACCCTGATCGAAATCGAGGCTGATCACCTGCCGGCGCCGGACTTTCTCTCCTCGGAAAACTCGATGCGGGTGGTTCTGTTTGCACCGCGAGCGTTTGGCCAGATGTCGAAGGCCGAAAAGATGCGAGCCTGCTTTTTCCACTGCGTGCTTCGCTGGTTGACGCATGACTATATGAGCAACGCCACCCTGCGGGAGCGCTTTTCGCTGGCGCCTGAGGAGTATCAGGCCGTCTCCGCCATTATTGCGGAATCCATCAAGCTCGGTCGGATCGCGCCGGCCGACCCCGATCAGGGAAAGAGAAATGCCCGCTACGTGCCATACTGGGCCGTCTGAAAACGAAAGGGCGCTCGACCCTTTCGGGGAGCGCCCTTTCCGACCCGGACAGCTACGCGCGACGATCGCCATCGCGGGGAGCCATCGAAACGGGGATGACCGGTAGATGTGTATCCCGACCCCGTTTCAAATGAGCGGAGAAGTTCTGCCATTCACGCCGCTTCCTGGCGATCTTCAGGCGGTTCATCGGCGGTCGCCGCTAGATCCCTTTCGATCTCGTCCAGTTGGCTCAGCTTGAGTTCGAGCTCGGCTTCCAAAGAGAAGCGTTCTCCGAGACGCGGCGTATATGAGGCGAGGCGGCGTTTCGCGTCGACTAGCCGAATGCGATGGTTCTCTCGTTCCTGTTCAAAACCGCCGAGCGCATGCTCGAGCCGGGAGATGGCGCCGATCGGCGTCGTGGTCACGGCTAAGTCGATCTCGTAGTCGCCACCTTTGCGCTGAAGCAGCGTGTCGTAGCGGTAGCCATCCTTGCCGAACCGTTCACCCTGATAGGCGAGATCGAAGCCCCCGATCGTGGCGATGATCACCTCTTTTTCCTGCTGCAATTGCACGAGCGTCAGGATCTCCTTCATCAGCGCTCGGCCGGCGAGCTTGCGCTCATCGAACTCCGCGCTTCCGACCTGCATCGAGAATGCGTCCCCCATGGTCGGGACCAGACGGTCGATGTCCTTGCCTACATCCTCGATCCGGCGGCTGGAGAACTCGATATCCCGTTCGGCGTCACGGATCTGCCGCCGGATCGCATGCTGATCGTCAATATGGGCGGCACGCAGGCGATCGAGACGGGCGATCTCGGCCTCGAGCCCCGCCTTCTGCATCAGCCGCTCGTCGCCTGACGCGATCGCCTTGGCCATCGCGAACTGGTTCGCCTGCCCTTCGCCCATATCCTCCAGCCGCCTGACGCTGGTGTCGCCTGACAGGGCGGCTGCGATGAACCGGGCCTTGCGCTCGTTGTTCTGCCACATGGTGGCATCGAGACTACCAAGCGTCGCATAGGCGAAGACATCGACCTCGTCATGCTGGTTGCCCTGGCGGATAATCCGGCCTTCGCGCTGCTCGATCTGTGATGGCAACCAAGGCACATCGAGGTGATGCAGGGCTTTGAGGCGCGCCTGGACATTGACGCCGGTGCCCATGGTCTCGGACGAGCCGATCAGCACGCGGACCTTGCCGGCATTGAAGTCGTTGAACAGCCGCTGCTTGGCGTCCGACTTCTTGTAGTCCTGCATGAAGGCGATTTCGGAAGCCGGCACACCCATTCGGACCAGCTCATCGCGGATCCAGCGATAGGCGGAAAAGCCGCGCGTGGCTTCCACCGAGATCGTGCCGAGATCGGAAAAGATCAGCTGGCCTGCGCCCGGCCGGTCGAACGGTTTGCCATCCTTGCGGCGATATCCGGTACCGCCGGTCTCTTTCCAGATCCGATAGGCGTTGGCGACCAGCGCATTCAACTTGTTGGCCGCCTCATTCTCCATAGCCTGATCGACCAGCCGCAGATCGATCGCGGCGTGGCGGCCGTCGGTGATGACGGAGAGCAGAATGTCGTCACCGGACTTTGCCGGCCCCTCGCGCGTCTCGATCGCCTTGATCCGAGCGTCCAGCCACTTTTGATAGGTCTTGAAGGCCGGCGTTGGCTCCGCGGTGACGATCTGGCGCTTGCCGCCGGATATCTCGGGAACCTTCACATAGGTTCTCAGATCGACCGGCAGCACGACATCGGCAAACGACCGGAACATGGCGATCAGTTCCGGGACGTTGACGAATTGCGAGAACCGCGTGACCGGCTTGTACTTGCCGGATGGCTGTAGTTCGAGTTCGGTCGAGGTGTCGCCGAAGGTCGAGGCCCAGGCGTCGAACTCGTGCAGACCGCGCTCAGACAGGGCCACTGGGCCCATCATGCGCTGAACGGAAAACATCTCGCCGAGCGTGTTGGTGATCGGCGTGCCCGAAGCCAGCACCAGCGCCCTGCCCGGGTTCTTCGTCTCGATGAAGCGGGATTTGACGAACAGGTCCCAGGCACGCTGCGAACCGTTCGGATCGACACCGCGCAGCGTCGACATGTTGGTGGCAAAGGACAGCTTGCGGAACTCCTGCGCCTCATCGACGATGATCTGGTCGATGCCAAGCTCGGAGATGGTGAGCAGATCGTCCTTTCGCGTCGCCAGTGCTTCGAGCCGTTCCTTGTGGCCCTCCTTCATGCGCTCGATGCGCTTGCGTGACAGCCGGTCGTCGCGCTCGACCTTGACGAGCAGGTCTTCATAGAGTTCGAGCTCGTCCTGGATCATCTGCGCTTCGAAAGCAGAGGGCACGGAGATGAAGCGGAAGGCCGAATGGGTAATGATGATCGCGTCCCAGTTGGCAGTCGCCGCCCGAGACAGAAAGCGGTGGCGTTTCTCCTTGACGAAATTGGTCTCGTCGGCAACCAGGATGCGGGCATTGGGATAGAGCGCCAGAAACTCACGCGCTGCCTGGGCCAGGCAATGGCCGGGCACGACGAGCATCGCCTTGTTGATCAGCCCGAGCCTGCGCTGTTCCATGATGGCAGCGGCCATCGTCAGCGTCTTTCCAGCGCCGACGGCATGGGCCAGATAGGTGGCGCCGGCTGAGATGATCCTCCAGATGCCGCGCTTCTGGTGCCCATACAAAGAAAAGGCGCCAGAGGCGCCGGGGAGCTGGAGATGATCGCCATTGAAGGCTCGTGGCGCGATGTTGTTGAAGGTGTCGTTATAGACCCGCGCCAGGCGGTCGGTGCGATCCGGATCCGACCAGATCCAGGACTGGAAGGCGGTCTTGATCTTGGACAGTTTCTCCTTGGCGGCTTCAGTTTCCACGGTATTCAGGACCCGGCGCTCGGTTTCGCCATCGCGGACCGTGTCGAAGATTTGCGGCACGGACGAGTTCAGGGCGTCGGACAGCAGCTGGCCGGCATGGCGGCGATGGGTGCCCCATTCGGTGGTGCCGGCAGCCGACCATTCCAGCTGCCGGGCAATGACCGTCCAGGTCGCCAGTTCCGGCAGATGGTGGATTGAGATTTCCGCGTCCATGCTCTCCTTGACAAAGGCGACGACATCATCGGCCGGGATCCACGGCGCCCCGAGGCGCGCGGTGATGTCCGAGGGCCGGAGATCTGCCGGCTGGACACGCTCCAGCGCCGCGACGTTGCGCTGAAAAGCGGGGTCGAGGTCCGCCGCCGCGCGCGCGGTCAGCAGCTTCGACCGGACTGGACCGGACAGATAGGCATCGGCCATCTGCCAGGAGCCGTTTGATGGATCGCGGAAGATAGCCTCACCCAGTTCATCAACCACACCATCGACATCGTGGTGCAGCAGCTCGGCGATATGATCGGGATCGACATGCCCGCGTTCATTCAAGACGACGGCGAGCGTGTCTGATGCCGAGGTTATGATGGGTGCCGGCGGCGGCGCGATCACCCGTTCGGTAAAGATCGGCCCGGGCTTGGCGGTGTTGGTCTCAAGATCGTAGTCCTCGATCGAAGCGACCAGCCAGCAATCGGGATCGTCAAGAAAAGGCGCGAGGTTCGGTCGACGATGGACCTCCCTGACCTCACCGGTTTCCGGATCATCCGATGTGAAGACGGTGGTGAAGTTGATCGGGCCGAACTCGCGCACGAAGCTCGACCAGGCGATGCGCAGCGACACCTGCGCCTGGGTCCACGGCTGATCGCGCTCTTGGAAAGCTAGCACCAGACGCACCGCATCTCGGATCGGGATGAGCTTGCGGATAATCAGGGCGTGCTTGGCAAAGATGCCATCGGTGCTCTTGTTCTTCCTGACACCTACCGAAACAGCAACGCCGCCCACCACCTGCATCAGCGCCGTACCCTTGCCGATGAAATAGCTGCCCTCGCGCAACTTCGGATCGTCGGGCCGATCGACAGCGGCTTCCGCAACCTCATTTTCAAGTTCCAAATCGATCGGCGTGGCTTCGCCGTCGTAGATATCAGTGGGTAGCTGACTGATCGCCACGCTCAAAACCTCATCGAGGTCGGCACCGATCGGGAGGCAGGTATAGGTCTCGCCGAATGGACCGGACATGATTGCATGGCGTCCCAGCACTGTGTCCGGGTGATCAACGAACCACCTGTTGATACGGACGCTACTGTCCTCGCCTTCGGCCTGAACATCCGCGAGATCGAGCCAGCTGTCGTTGCCAGCCTGCTCGTCGGCATGGCGCTTCCGGAAGAAGAGGATATCGACGACGACATCCGTGCCTGCGTCAGCGCGAAAGCTGCCTTCGGGCAACCGGATGGCATCAATGAGATCGGCCATGCCGGCGATGTGCTCGCGGGCACGGGCGTCGGCCTTGTTCATCGTGCCGGACGAGGTGACAAAGGCGGCAAGCCCGCCGGGCTTCAACCGGTCAATGGACTTGGCGATGAAATAGTCATGCAGCCTAAAACCGAAAGAGCGGAAAGCCGGATCGCTGCGCACTGTGCGATCCGAAAACGGCGGGTTGCCAATCGCCAGGTCGAAATGATCAGGCAACTCTGTCCGCGCGAAATCGCCGTTGATGATCTTGGCCCGTGGTTGCAGCAACCGGACAATGCGGGCGGTGACCGGATCGAGCTCGACGCCGGTGACGTGGCTGGTGCGGGAGAGCGCATCCGGCATTAGTGCCGGAAACATGCCCGTGCCGATCCCCGGCTCCAGGATCCGTCCGCCCTTGAAGCCCATGCGGACCAATCCTGCCCAAATGGCACGAACGATAAACTCCGGCGTGAAGTGGGCATATTGCGTGCAACGTGCCAGAGACGCGTAGTCACCCGGCGCGACGGCGCTCTCGAGATTGCCGCCGAGATCCTCCCAGCCCTTGCGAAACGTCTCGTCGCCGGGACGCCGGAATATGCCGTTGGCCAGATCGGACGCGCCGAAGCCGGTAAAGCGGATCAGCTTGGCCTGCTGGTCAGGCCGGGCCGCCAGACCATGACGCTCGATCTCGTTTGCAAGCAGGATGGCGGCGATATTGTCTCGTGCCCGGTCGCGCCAGGATTTGGCGAGACCGCGTGAACCCTGCAGTCGGAAATCGACCTTCGCGCGCATCTGCGGTTTGGCCTCTGGGATCTTCAAAACAGGGACGGCCGGCGCCGGCGTCGAGGGCAGTGGGTCGTCGTCGAGATCGCTCCCGAAGTCTGCTGCGAAACCCGGCACACCGAGATCGAAACCGGATGCGAGCGTCGTGTTGCCAAACAGGTCAATGGTGAAGGGATCGTCATGGGCCATGAGAGAACTCCTGTGAGAGGGCGCGCCGAGGCACGCTCGCTGCCTCGCGAGAGCTGCCGCGAGCGTGCGTTGAGGGCGGGATGGTGAGGATTGGGAGGTGAAGGCTGCGCCGTCAGGCAGCGATGGTCTCGTCCAAGTGGCGGAACTGCACTGGCAGTTTTGCGGCGATCTCCTCGTCGGTCAGATCGTCAAGCAGTTTCCAGATCTTGCCTTGTGCTGAGGGATAGACGAGCACTATCTGGCGGTTGCGCAGATCCGCGGGCCAGCGGTTGTCGGCATAGCCGCGGAAATCAGGACCGGTCGTGCTCCAGATATGATCGAGTTTTTCCTGGGCGCTCATGGCGCGGACCGGACGGGATTCCCGGGCGATGATCTCGGACCGCATCCGGTCAGGCGACTGGCGGTCGCTCAGATCGCAATAGCCATGAAACCAGCGGGACCGATCATCGATCGTGAGCGCAAAGAACAAGCTGGTGATGCTGGCTGCCAGAAATTCGCTGATAGCGAACATGTCGCCACGCCAGAAAAGCGGGACAAAAATTTCGAACATATGGTCATGGTCGGCTTCGGTGATTTCGAACCATTCACCGACATAGCGCGTACCGTTCATCCGATCATCGTCGAACGGCGACCGGCTGTGGCGGTTGAACAGGGCGTACATTTCGTGGCGGCTAGCGACGCCTTCGAATACTTTGCGATGTGCTGGGCGGATAGCTGGGGAAACAAACATCTGCGGCTCCTTTTGAGGGTTGCGGCTGAAGCGAAGCCTGTTCGACCTCTCCTTCAGTCCTTTGATCACCCCTCCTCAGCCGGCGCCTCGCGGGCGGCGGGTCAAGGGCCGCCGTCCGGCGGGCGAAGCTTCACCCTTGATGTGTTGTCCGCGTATGCGGCAGCTCGCCTCTTTCCCTCATCCGTTTCAATTCCTCATTCCAGTCCTCTGCACACGGCTTCAGCCGCGAGAAATCGCAACCGGCGCCATCCGCCATCTGCCGGATCCTGTCCGCGAACACCTCGCCCTGAACATTATTGTCCGTCGCGGCGACCATTTGCGTCTCGCGTTGTGACGCCAAGATCTCCAGCGCCTGAGCGGTCAGAGGCGACCAGCCGCCGCCGGTGCTGACATAGAGACTGTCAGTCCTCATCCCCTCGATCGCAGCAAGGCTAAGCGCATCGATCGCTGCCTCGGTCACGTAGATCCGGCGGGCACTGGGGCTACCGAGCCGGAAGAGCGCCTTGGTGCCGCCGGTGGAAAACCCGCGCCAGTCCGGGCCGCGCTCTTCCCAGCCGATGACGGCGCCAGCCTCATCGACATGCTTTGCCCACATGGAGCCGTAAGGCCCCTCCCTCAAGAGATCCGCTTCGATCGCCGCGGAGACAACCTGCCATGACAGCGCTCGGGATTGCCGGAGATAAGTCCCGGTGGCAGAAGTACGCCACGGCCGTCTTCTATGTTTCCAGCGGTCAACGACCGATGCGACCGCATGCGCCTGACGTGCAGGTTTCTCCCAAGCCGGCGCGGCTGGATGGAACGCGACCAGATCGCCGACCGCCGCCAAGGCGTCTGAGAAACCGACACCTCGGAGATAGCTTACGAGGGCAAAGACGTCGCCCTTGGCGTCCGAGCGCGCGTCGAACCATCCTTTGTCCTCATGGATCACGATGACGATGTTGTCGTCGCGTCGGAATTTGACAGCCCGGCGCGTGCTCTCTTTCACGTCGACGGTGAAGCCCTCATGTTCCAGGACGGCTGCGCATCCCACGCGGACGCGGAGCTCCTCTATGTCCTTCTTTTCCATATCCTCTCCTTCCGTTTTCCTGACTATTCGGGCTGTCAGCGCCCAGGCCGCGAAGATCGAAGCGCGCAAGGGCGCGGTTCGCAACCTGCAGATCTGCGAGGAAAGCTCGCGGCGAAGCCTCCCTTGCGCGCGCATCAGCGCAAGCGGCACGCCTTCCCGGAGGGGTGATCGGCTCAATGAGCCGATCCATAGGCAAAGGGATCATAAATGTTGATGATGGCGTCCTCGTCGCCGTCATACTCGGCGGAAGGCATGACGCCGATTTCTCCATCCACCTCGAAGAGGGTGACCGGGACCATCAGGGTCCGGGCAAGATTGAATGCGTGGTTTTGTGCGAGGCTGAGATCGTGCGACATGTGAGGCTCCATCTATTGGCGGGGCCGATCCCCGCTCGATGGCGCCCGTCTGTCTGGGCCCAGCCGCGGTCACCTCGAAGGCGAAGGCGCAGAGGTCGCAGGAGCTGCGAACCCCTTGCGGGTTGACCGTCCAAGGACGGGACTGGATTAGGGATGCCAGACAAAAGAGCGGGTTGGTAACGCCAATGGTTGGCGCGGATTTCTGTTCGATCTCAGTCGCACGGGCGTCCGCCCAGATCAGGCAGACTGCCTGGCCTACCCGGATAAAGGAAGGGAACTGCCCGCTCAGGTTTTCCACGACGGGGCCTTGGCGCTACGTTTGCTATTCTGGACAGACGTGGTGATTGAACGCCCCAGGGATGACAGCCCGACGGGTGAAGACTTGCCATCCAAGGCTTCAGCGTAACCAATAGCCGGGTTCGACATGGCGACGCCTGCCTGGTTTTCTCGGCGATATCTAATGAGCGTAACCGCAGATATCGCGTCCGTTATGGGATCGATGGTTGGAAGAGCCTGCCCTTGGTCTTCGGCCAGACACTGTCCGGTGTGGCATCGTGATGGGGATGTCTGCAGTGGGACCAATGAAAGAACTTCAAATCTGTCTGTTTTTGTCTACTCCGGGTTGACAATAGCAGCACAAGATAAAGCTCGACTGGAATTCACTTTGAACTGATGCTATATCGTCCACTATGAGTAGACAATCAATACAAAAACTAAAGAACCTGATCCAGTCAGTGCCGCCGGGCTTTCTTGTCGATTCGGCTTGGACAGCGCGGCATGCGATCTCACGGCAATCTGTATCGGCGTATATCAAACAGGGTTGGCTCGAGCGGATCGCGAAAGGCGTCTACCGCCGCCCATTCTCCGCAAGAGAAACGTCGGAAGCCAGGACGGGCT
>NZ_JAFEVL010000015.1 GCF_016901135.1 Martinezella lusitana
GGTTCTCACATTAAGTGCCGAAATCCAAAAGAAAATCTCACATTAACTGCCCAATCTCACTTTAAGTGCCGGGCTATCTTATTGAAACTATTGCAGAGAGAGTCTTACGATTAACTGCCAAACGACAGGAACGGTCACAAGCACGGTGCCAAAGGCGCCCGTAGACCTGGCGAAAGCTGCATCTTGCCCTCGATCCTGACAGCGGAGACATTCTCGCATCCGAACTGACGACCGAGCACGTTGGCGACGAGACCGCGCTGCCAAGCCTTCTCGGACGTGTCGACGCACCAGTAGGTCGGTTTCTGGCAAACGGCGCCTATGATGGCTCTGGCGTTTCAGATTGCCTGGCGGCCGCTTTCGGATACTTGGTCGATGTCGTCGTCCCGCCTCCGAAGAACGCTGTTCCCGGCGGCAATTGCCAGCGGAACCAGCATATCGAGCATATCGCCAAACACGGCCGGATGGCCTGGCAGGCTGCGACCGGCTACAACCAGAGATCCCGGATCGAAACTCAGATAGGGCGCTGGAAGGCGGTCATCGGCGACCACCTGCACGCCAAGAACATCGAAAACCAGACCGCCGAAACGTGCATCGCCGCCAGCGCGCTGAACCGCATGTCCGCCTTCGGACGGGCAAACTACGAGCGTGTCAGCTGATCATTGCTGAAAGGGTAAATGCTGACTACGACCTCATCCGTGCAACACGGTCTATCGGGGGCAACGGTCACGGCGAAATCGCCTTCAGTGCGATGCAAGCGAGCCTCGATCTCGGCTACAGCGCGTCCAAGCGACACGATGGGTAACCATCGTCCCAACCGGGACCACTTAAATCGAAACGGCCGCATTCTTACAAATAACTTCTGCCAAGTGACACCGGATCCCACATTTTCATCGCTTCTCGGCGAACGTTACAGTGCCGACAGCCTCTATCACCTCGCAGGTCGCGCTTCAGAACTCACCGCCGTCAACATGCGCTGCACCAGTTCGGTCCGGTTGTGCGCCTCGAGGCGTTTGCAAAGCCGCTCGATGTGATCTTTGACCGTATATGCCGAAATGCCCATCGTGCGAGCGATCTGCTTGTTGGAATGGCCGTAACAAAGGAGCAGGGCGACTTGGCGCGAGCGTTCGGGAAGTTGGCGAATTGTTGCATTGTCGGCCAATCCACGCACATTTCCTGTTAAATTCGAGGATGATTGCTCCGACCAAGTCGTATCGCATTGATTTAACTGGCCAATTTCGACCATATGGGCAAGAGCCAACGAACCCGCCCTGCAAAGGAGTTGCATGCTTTCTTGCGCTGTCTGCAGGTAGGCCTGGGACTTCAGATCGCTGGCGGTGTAAAAGACGCCGGCGATCTTGTGGTCGATAAACAGCGGCCCGGCCATGCAATGCATGAAGCCCCACCGTTGTAGAAGGTCGAAGTTACCGCACCTTGGCCAGTTTGAGGCACCGAGCAGCGTAGCGCCGTCGATGGGCTTGCCTTCTTCCTGGACATAAGCGAGCAAAGGGTCGTGGCGATAGGACCCTTTGCCATATTCGCTGATGAAGCCTTCCGGGGCTTGCTTGCTATAGAAAAGATGAGGTCTGCGCTGATCAAGAAAATAAAGGCCGACGGCGGCAGATCCGATGAGTTGGGCAATTCCCCTGTGGCATGCCTCACCAAGCGCTTGCAGTGATCGACTCCCGGCAACCGACAGAATAGCGTCTCCGACGACCCCATTGGCAGAGCGTTGCGCAACGTCAGAAGACATGTTCATTCATTTCTCCTTCCGTTCGTCGGCCCGGGCTGTCAATGCGGTAAAATAGGCAATTTCCTCGTCCAGATACAACGTTCTCTGCGGATCACAGTTTGCGGCAAAATTGCGCAAATGCAAGTGCTGAAGATGGCCAACGCCCTTGTCCTGCGGGCGTCAACCGTTGACGCCGAACACGTCCCATTTGGCGTTTGGCCCAACGGCGCCGAGATAGACGCGCCCGCATTCCTGTACGATCTCGTCAGCCATCAGAATGTGCTGGGTTCCTGAATGAATGTCACGATAGACACGCTGCATGACGCCGTTGTGCAGCGAGGCACCGCGTGCTGCCCTATGCGCGAAGGTACCGACGTCGGAAATCACGTCATGAACATGGCGTAGCGCCAGCTTGATATCGGCGATCTGCTCGAGCGAGGCTTCCTCATTGCGCGCAAAAGTCTCAGCGACACTGTTCCATGCCTGATAGGCAAAGGCGCGAGCGGAACGGAAACGCGCCTCGGCGCGGGCGAATTCGTACTTGAAGGTGGCGCCCTCGTTCATCTTTCCAAAGGCGTCGATACGTTTTGATGCCAGGCTCTTCAGTTCGTCGAGCATCCGCCTGCCGACGCCAAGCCCCCAGGTCGTATGGCCCCAAGCGGTGTAGCCGACGAGCCCAAGCGTCGATTGCTTGCCGCCGCGCTTGGCTGTGGCAACGCTGAAATCATAGCAGAAGCGTTCCGGCACGAACAACTCTTCGGCACCTTTCAGCGTGTAATCAAAACTCCCGGTGGCGCGCAGTCCGAGGACGTCCCAATTTCCCTTGAGCTCGACAGTCGCGCGCGGATGGTGGGTGACCACGATTTTCGGCTTGCCATCGGGCAGCTTTAGAACATTGCCCGCATCATCTGTGAGGAAGCAGCCGGAATGGATCCAGTCCGCGTGATGAATACCGCTCCCATAAGCCCAATGGCCGCGGATCATATAGCCGTTTTCGACTGCGCGCGCATAGCCGCGCGGCACTCCATTACCCGCAACCATTGTATTCGGCCCGTGTGCGAAGACATCTTGGGCACCATCGTCAGGCAATAGGATCGACAGGACGCCGCCAACGCCGTTGTTTACCACGACGCACCAGCCGGCCGATCCGTGCGCCCAGGCGATGCGTTCACCCAGCCGCATGGCGTCGACATGCGGCAGTTCCGCTCCGCCAAGCTCCTTAGGCATGAGCATGCTGTAGAGCCCCGCGTCCTTCAAAAGGCCGTATGTGCTGTCGGCGAGGCGGTTGAGGTTCTCGCTCTCTTCAGCAGCGGCTTCGATGGCAGGGAGTATGGCCTCGACTCGAAGCGACATTTCTTGGAAATCGTCTGCGCGAGAATCCCTCGGTTTGACGGCGGACATATTCATTCGCTTCACCCTCTATGTCTATTTTGTCGGCAATCTTTGAATAGCTTTCCGCATACGCATGGACGCCGTCTCTTGCCGCTAGCTTCGCTCCGCAACCAGCCTCTTTCAACGCCCCCATGTGGGGGCGTTGTTTGTTTGACGCATGGCGCCGAATACTTCGTGCACTGGGAACTTAGCGGGCGATTGAACAGCAAAAATGCGTGTCGCCCAGATAGGGAGTTCGAGCCAATGGTCGGCATAAAGGTCATAGGCTTTTGTGGAAACACGCAAAGGCCCTCGAAGACACGTGCATTGGTGGAAAGCGTCTCATCCCACCTCCAGCTGCATTATGGCATCGAGGTCGAGATATTCGACCTGGCCGGCCTTCGCTTAGATGCGTTCCAGCCGGGAAGCCTCACTGGCGACGCCAAGAAACTGGTGACGGCGATCGAAGGCGCCGATGGCCTGGTCGTTGGGAGCCCCGTGTACAAGGGATCCTACAGTGGCCTCTTCAAGCATGTCTTCGACCTGGTTCACCCCGGCGCGCTGATTAATCGGCCCGTCCTGCTAACCGCGAGCGGCGGCGGCGCGCGCCATTGCCTCGTGCTTGAACATCAACTGCGGCCCCTGCTCGGCTTCTTCGAAGCCTGCACAGTTCCGACCGCCATCTACGCCAGCGAGAACGACTTCACGGATGGCCTTCCATCAAATCCGCTGATCTTGCAACGCGTTGCGGCCGCCGCGTCGCAATTTGCAAGCCTCATCAACCGTCAGCGCCTCGAAGCCGCAGAGTAGGGGCGATAACAATATGAGACAGAATATAGGGACCCTCTTTCTGCCCGATATGATTGGTTTCCAACGCACGGAATATGATATCGGCGGCGTCCACACTGTCGTGCACGCCATCGGGCAAGGACGACCGCTGGTCTTCTTGCATGGCGCGGGCACGTTTCCGGGCTTCGAGTTCGCCCGCCGCATTGCATTCGAGCGGCGGGTGATCATTCCGTACCATCCGGGCTTCGGTGAATCCGGCGACAGCGATCTGATGACATCGATCGACGGAGTTGTTCGCCATTATGAGAGCCTATTTGCCGATCTCGGCCTCGATGACTTCGATCTTGCAGGCTTTTCGCTCGGCGGCTGGATCGCGGCTGAATTCGCGGCACAGGAGAAAAGCGGAGTTTGCCGCTTGGCACTGATCGCGCCTGCAGGCCTGGTCGTCCCCGAACACCCGGTGCCAGATCTGTCGATCGTCATTCCGCAGGATTTGCCAGGCTATCTCACCCACGATCCGCAGATCGCCCATAGCTATTTCCCGACGGTCCCCGATCCAGCCTTCGACCGCTCCCTTGGACGCGAGATGGCAGCGCTCGGCCGCCTCTTGCAAAAGGATCCGCAAGGCGACCCGAAACTGCAGGGACTACTTCACCGCATCCGTGTCCCCACGTTGCTGCTTTGGGGCGCTGACGATCGTATGCGGCCGGCGGCCCAGGCCGACGCTTGGCTAGCCGCGCTTCCAGATGTGAGATTGCATTTATTCCCGGAGACCGGTCACCTAGTCTTTGAAGAGCGGCCCGAAGCGGCCGACGCTCTTCTTCTTTTTTTCAACACGTAGCTCATCAAGACCGAACTCAGGAAGGAAGAGACATGGTTGATATGCTCCCCGGCGTCACCAAAAACGACGAGGCCTTCGACGGCGTCGTCTGGAACATTCTTGGACAGACCTACACGCTCAAACAGGAGTCGGATTCGTCGATGGCCTGGCATGCGGTATTCCCGCCGGGCACATTCGTGCCTCCCCATGTTCATCCGACGCAGGATGAATTCGTCTATATCTTCGACGGGCGGCTCGATCTGGTTCTGAATGGCGAAAAAGCGACGGCAACTGCTGGTGATGTCATCCGTATGCCGATGGGTATTCCGCATGGCCTCTTCAACAATTCCGCCGGAACCGTGAAGTGTTTCTTCTGGGTTTCGCCCACAGCCAAGCTCAGGGGGTTGTTCGAACGCATCCACAATCTCGGCGATCCGGCCGAAGTCGTTCGCATTGCCGCCGAACACGAGGTTCATTTCCTTCCGCCACAAGGCTGAGTGCCATGCCTGCAACGCGATGAGCGGCGGAGAGGAAACCGCCGCCAATCCGGCCGAATTCATCCGACCTCGCCCCAAGAGCCGCCACCAAGGAGGCCATGGTCGAGCGTAGACATCAAACAAGGGGAACGACAATGAAATGGGAAATGCTATCGGATTTCGACAAATCTCGCATAAGACGCTGGCAGATCGGCATGTTGACGCTGGCCCTCCTGTGCGAGATGTTCCTGGCAGCCGACTGGTACGCCTTTGCCGCCGTCATACCGTTTATTTCAGAGACCTTGACGCTCGATCCGGCCCAGGCCGGTCTGGCGCAGGGCATTTTCGCGTTGACGTATGGCCTGGGCATGATCGTCTGGTCGCAGGTGAGCCGCGGAATGAGTGCCCGTGGCATGCTGCTGATCGGCCTTGCCGGCACCGGCATCGGCATGGTTCTGCAGGTTTATGTCCAGAGCTACAGTCAGTTGCTGACGCTGCGGCTGATCGTCGGCTTCTTCGACGCCGCGATCTTTCTTGGAAACATGAAACTCGTGATCGGATGGTTTCCGCAGGCACGCCGCGGCAGTGTCGTCGGTCTGATCCTTGCGGCATATAGTCTTGCGATTACCCTGGACTTCGCCATCGGGGTGCCCCTCACGATCGCCTTCGGCTGGCGGGTATTCTTCGCGATCTTGGCCGGAGGCACGCTGCTAATCGCAGGATTCATCGCCCTGTTCGTTCGTAATGGTCCGGCCAATATCGGCATTGCCGGCTTCCTCTGGGAAACTGAGAAGGCAAAGGCGGCAACTGCGTCGCTTGCGGGCATCTTCAAATCGCGGTGGATCTACGTCGGAGGTTTCGGGATTTCAGCCTGCACGATGGCCATTGCCGGAACGGCGACCTGGGTCATTCCGGCTTACATCACTGTGCACAGCATGCCTATTGCAGACGCTGCCCTGATTGGCACGTTGATGGGCATCTCTCAGGTGTTCTTCCTGGTAGTCGGCGGATATGCAGCGGATCACCTCGGGAAAGCCCTGATGATCAAGATCGGAGCCGCTCTGGCGCTGCTGGTTGCCATCTCCTTCACCGTTGGAACTGCGCAGCCGATCTCTTTCACCTGGATGATCCTTCTGGCGCTCTTCAGCGGTGTAGCGCTGTTCGGTGGCGGTGCCATCTTTTCTCTGCTCAGCGAGAAGTATCCCGATGAGCTGGCGACTGCGGCCGTCGGCTTTGCCGAAATTTTTGGGATCCTATCGACCTTCATATCTCCATGGGTGATGGGCGTGGTCATCCACACTACGGGCGGGTCGTTCAGCAGCGCGTTCCTCGCATTTGCCATCGCGGAGGCCGTCCTGCTTGTGGTCATCGTCGCCATGGCCCGCGAATCCGCCGCCGTTGCAAGCAACAGTGTGGTGGGCTCTGCGTCCAGAAGCTAAAGGATGCTCACTGTCAGCCGGCATGACCGGCTGACAGTGAGAAGTTCGACACAACGCCTGTCCAGCATGCGTCGCCGGGCGATTGCGGTCTGCAAAGAAAATCGTTGAATGACAGGGAAACGGTCGGCTTTCGAACAAAGCGCCCCGCTTCGATGGAGACAATCATGCGTGACACCTGCCACCTCGACACATTCGTAGTCGACAACCTTCCTCCGCCGGATCGCATGCCCGATCTGATCAATCTGAAGGAACTCGGCTACCCGAAGCATTTGAACGCGACTGTGGAACTGGTCGACCGTCATGTCCTCGATGGCCGCGGAGATCGGATCGCCATCCGGGCGCCCGGGTTGGTCTGGACCTATGCGCAGCTGTCGCACGTCATCGACCGGATGGCGAATATGCTGGTCGACATGCTCGGAATGCGACCGGGAAACCGCGTGCTCTTGCGATCGGCCAATAATCCCACCAAGGTCGCGCTCTATCTCGCCATCATCAAGGCCGGCGGCATCGTGGTCGCAACGATGCCGCTTCTGCGGGCGAAGGAACTCGTCCAGATCATCGAAAAGGGGGAGATCGGTCTCGCTTTCTGCGAGATGAGTCTGATGGACGATATGACGGCCGCCGCCCGACTGACTGGGCGGCTGGACCGGGTGGTCTCATGGTTTGGAACGAGCGACGGAGAGCTGGGCGGTCTTCTGGCAGATATGCCGGACAGTTTCATGGCGCCTGAGACACGCGCTGAAGATCCCTGCCTGCTCGGTTTCACATCCGGAACGACCGGAGTTGCCAAGGCAACCATCCACTATCATCGAGACCTGCTCGTTATCTGCGATTGCTACGCGCGGCACGTCCTGCGGGCCGACGAGAACGACATCTTTATAGGTTCTCCGCCGCTCGCGTTCACATTCGGCCTTGGCGGACTCGTGCTGTTTCCGTTCCGGATCGGCGCTTCTTCCGTTCTGCCCGCACGCTCAGCGCCGGACGACCTGGCAAGGGCGATCGAGGAGTTTCGAGCGTCCGTCTGCTTTACGGCTCCCACCGCATATAGGGCGATCCTGGCAAAGATCGGCGACTACGATCTATCCTCGTTGCGCAAATGTGTCTCCGCCGGTGAAGTTCTGCCGTTGCCAACCTATCAGGCGTGGCTGAACGCGACAGGTATCCAGCTGATGGACGGGATAGGCGCCACGGAAATGCTCCACATTTTCATCTCCGCGCCTGTTGAGGCGATCCGTCCCGGCAGCACGGGGCTTCCGGTTCCGGGCTACGAGGCCATGGTGATCGACGACGCCGGCAATCGATGTCCAGCCGGTACCGCTGGACGACTTGCGGTTCGCGGTCCGATCGGCTGCCGTTACCTTGCCGATGATCGACAACTCAACTACGTCGCCAACGGATGGAACATTACCGGCGATACTTACCGTATGGATGAGGACGGCTACTTCTGGTATCAGGCTCGAAATGACGACATGATCGTCTCTGCCGGATATAACATTGCGGCCCCCGAGGTAGAGGCCAGCCTGTTGGCGCACCCCGCCGTAGCCGAATGTGCCGTCGTCGGCGCAGCCGACGAAAGCCGCGGCATGGTCGTAAAGGCCTATATCGTTCTCAACGATGCCTTTACGGGCGATGATTCCCTTCGGAAGACCTTGCAGGACTATGTGAAGATGGACCTGGCGCCCTACAAGTATCCGCGCGCTATCGAATGGATGGACACATTGCCGAAAACCGAGTCCGGAAAACTGCAGCGCTTCGTGCTTCGTCAACGGGCGAACAGCGCGCCACCGGAGGGCCCGCCGTCCAAAAGGACCGGCTGATACGTTTCCCGTATCGATATTGACCCAAGTGACGTTCCTTCAGCCGGGACCGCGATCCTGTTTGCAGGCATTTCTGAATCTGTGAACACGTGCTGGGTGGACAGCAATCAGATGCAGTCCGCCGCAATTTCAGACAAGGAGACGACACCATGATCCTTCATCATATCGATGACTGGGACGACGCCTATTCCAATGGCCCAAATATTCCCCACGGGGATCGGTGGCCGGCCGCATGGGTGGAACCGGCTCGTGCCTATCGCGATAGGCTTGCCGCGCTAGGGCGATCGAAACTCGATGTCGCCTATGGTGAGCGACCGCGAAACTGCATGGACCTGTTTCTCCCCGAGGGTGAGCCGAAAGGCCTGGTCGTCTTCGTGCATGGCGGTTTCTGGCATCGGCTGGACAAGAAGCTCTGGTCGCATCTCGCCAACGGTCCGGTCTCTCACGGGTTTGCCGTCGCCATCCCTTCCTACACGCTTTGCCCTGAGGCTCGGATAACGGACATTACAATCGAGATCGGTCGAGCGATAGAGACTGCGACTGGTATGGTACGCGGGCCGATACGGCTTGCCGGACATTCGGCCGGCGGCCATCTCGTCACGAGAATGATAACAACGACGTCGCCGCTGCCGGCAGTCATACGCGGACGCATTGACCACGTCGTCTCGATATCCGGCGTGCATGATTTGAGACCGATCATCAAGACGGCGATGAACGCCATGTTGCGGATCGACGCCGAGGAGGCCAAGACAGAGAGCCCTGTGCTGCTGGAGCCGATGCCGCATGCGCGTCTGACATGCTGGGCCGGGGCCGGGGAACGCTCGGAGTTCCTGCGGCAGAACGCGCTTCTTGCCAATATATGGACCGGATTGGGCGCAGAGACGGCAACGGTGGAGCAGCCCGATCGGCACCACTTCAACGTGCTCGACGGGCTCGCAGATGCAAGTCAAGCGATCACGAGAACGTTGTTGGCCATTTAGATCGGCGACAAGTTCGCCAGGGACTTTCCTTGCGGCTACCTAGAGCAGTTCAATTTCTGCTGATCATCAACAATACGCCGATGGGGCCAGTTTTGCTGGGGCGGCCACTCGACGTCATCTGCTGTACCATCAACGAAGGGTGTTCGATTGCCGTCGGCAACAGACACAACAGAACCCTCTCCATCGGCCGCCATCAAGACCCCCGGCTAGCACCCGCCGAGGTGGGGATCAGGCGACCAGCATGGGATCTTGCAGGCTCTGGGCGCCAGCAAATTCGGCGCTCTCCAGGGTCGCATCCATCAGTTCCTTCACGTAGGCGAGAGCAGATTTTGAGTCGTCTGCGCTAAGATGAACGTCGTTGCATTTGGCACGCATCGCTTTGCGGATCGACGAGAGCGCCTGTTTGGCCGCAATCTTATCACCCTCCTTTAATAACAATCGGAGAGATGTCGCAGCAAGGACTTCAAGAACCGTTATTCGGCCTTCTATCGCTCCCATGGATGGAATGGCATGAGAGGCTCCCCCACCTTCACTATCACGCTTCGCATTGTACATTCCGCATTCCTTTTCAAAGGCTTTGGTATCGCCTGTCCGGTCAAGCTCGCATGCGACGATCACGGATCCGAAAGCTTCGAAGCGAAACGGTGGCACGTAGCAAATTTCGGGTGTCCATCGAAAGGATCGTTGGAACAACTCCAGATCAGTCGATAAGTTCCATAATAAGGCGTGATGCCGGATGAGGATCGCGGGGTCCACGGTTCAATACCCATCAAGACCACCACCTTCAGGTCGTAAGCAGCCGGGGTGTCGCTTGGCAGCGTTTCGCCTCATCAGAAACAAAATCGCCATCGTGCCCCAGGGAATGGCCGAGTGGAGAACCCTCACTGGTAGGCTGGTTTGCTCTTTCCCTCGGCAGCTCAATGCTTACGTTTTACCAACAACGTGCCAGCGCGGCACCAATGCCATCGCGAACCGTTTCGCCTATTCATGAACGTCTGGTCAATCCGGAGGCATGGTCCTTGATGATGTCAAGCGCAGAGATAGCCTCGTCGAACCAACCCGCTTCGAGAAGTTGTGCGCGGCCACGCTCGTTGAGACCGCCCTTTGTCTCGTGATGTTGGGGGATCACCGGCTCTCCCACCTTCAATGCTTGCAAGGTGACTTCCGCCAAGCCGTCATACATCGACCGTATATAGGCGGCGGCAGCCGGCACGGGCATACCCTCGGCCACAAGCCAGCCGATCTGCCGGTTCTGCAGTTCATAGTGAGAGGACATCAGCGCACTTGCAATGCCGATGGCATGCAGGTCGCTCTCCTTATCGACAACGATCAAGTCGCCGATTCCGGCAAAGAGCTCCTCAATGAGCGGATTGGCGGGATACAGCACAACCGGTCCCTTTCGGAAACGGATTGGAGGAAGCGGATTGACGCGCACGACATTGCGGGCAGGGTGAACCGTTGGCAGAATCTTCTCGATCGATGCGCCCGCCAGAAAGCTGACGACGATGTGGCTCTCCCGGAAAGGCAGACTCGCCACGGCCTCATCGAGTTGATGGG
Source organism: Martinezella lusitana (assembly GCF_016901135.1). Lineage (GTDB taxonomy): Bacteria > Pseudomonadota > Alphaproteobacteria > Rhizobiales > Rhizobiaceae > Rhizobium > Rhizobium lusitanum_D. The sequence goes on from NZ_JAFEVL010000015.1 coordinate 10,979, forward strand.
GCCGCATGCCTAGAAAAAGGATATCGCTCTCCTCTACGACCTCCACACTGCTTTCTGCCCGCCGGACGTTTGGATAGGCAGCGGCGAGCGCCGTTGAGACGGTTTCGGAGCGTGGTGAAAGCAGGATTTGCATCCGCCCAGCGTCGGTTGTTTCGAGGCCACCGATAACGGCTTGCGCGAGCGTTCCGGTTCCGATGAAGCCGAGCCTGTGCATGAAGCGGTCTCCTGTAAGGAAGGGGATAAAGAGTTCGGAAAACGATGGGGTGGGTTTCACCCGCTGCCGGCGCCCTCGGCACGGATCCATTGCCGGAACTCCGCGACGGCCGCCTTTTCGGAGAAATCCGGGCTTGTCAGAATATGATAGCCTTCGCCGCTCTCGATCTCGGTGTTGAAGGGGCGGATCAGCCTTCCGGTCTTGAGGTCGTTTTCCACTAGCATATGGTTTGCCAAGGCGATTCCTTGGCCCTGCACCGCGGCGTCCAGCAACAAACCGGCATCATTAAAATAAAGCGTCTCGTCGAAATTGATGCTGGCGACGCCGGCGGTTGCGAACCAGGTGGCCCAGAGGCTGGAATTCATGTTCTGCAGCAGGGTATGGCGGGCAAGATCGCCGGGGCTGACGATCGGAGGCCCTTCGCGCAGGACGGAGGGGCTGCAGACCGGGAACAGCTTGTCGGGGCCGAGCCGTTCCACTCTTGCGCCCTGCCAGTCGCCGCGACCCCAGCGAATGGCGACATCGATATCCTGGCGGTCAAAATTCACCGTGTCGTTGGAGGCGAGCAGCGTTACCTTGATCTGCGGATTGAGCTGCATGAAGCGCTTCAGGCGCGGCACCAGCCAGCGCGAGGCGATTGCCGGCGGTGCGTTGATGCACAGCACCGTCGGCGCCATTGGGTCGACGATGCGCTCGCAGGCCCGGGCGAGCAGGGCAAGCGATTCATGCACGGCGCTTGCAAGCTGGGTGCCCTCGCGCGTCAGCTCGACCCGACGCGGCAGGCGGCGAAACAGCCGCACATCCAATAGATCCTCGATCTGGCGGATTTGCTGGCTGACCGCGGATTGCGTCACGCAAAGCTCGTCGGCGGCAGCCGTGAAGCTGCCGTGGCGCGCGGCCGCCTCGAAGACGCGAAACAGGTTGAGCGGCGGCAGTCGATTCATGCGACGCCCCGAACCTCCGGATGGCTGGCAGTCCTGCGGCGCGGTCGGCACCGCCTCATTCGTGGCGATCTCGATCGCCTCTCCCAGCAAGTTTGTTCCGAAGGGGCGTTCGTTCATGCGGCATCCCTTAACGTCGTGTTGCGCAGCTCCACCAGACCCTCGAGCTGGGGGATAACCTCGCAGCCGAAACGCTCGATGGAGGCGAGCGTTTCCCGCCGCCCGATGCCGGCAAAACCCATGAAGCAGGAGAGGTGTGTCGGCTTCAGGGCCTTGATTTCGCCGACGAGTTTTTCGGCACAATAGCTTGCCGATCCGATGACGGCATTGTCGAGGAAATCGTCAAGCGGCGGTTCGTCGTTGAGGGGCATCAGGCGCAGGAACGGACCGTCCCGCTTGGGGTCGGCCGTCGAAAGCGGCACGGCCGCGCGGGCGAGGTCGCGCACGCACTGCGCCGCATGGCGCGCGTCGTCGCGGTCGTCGGTGACGTAGACATAACGCTGAACGGCGAGCGGCATCGTGTCCGGATTGCCGCCAGCGTCGCTCCAGCTGGCGGCAATCCTGTCCCGGAAACTGCGTGCTGCGCTCAGGCCGCGATGGCCGAAGCTCATGAACGGCGTGTGATTACCCCTGACCATGCGCGCGATCGGATCGCGATGGCTGGTGGCGACGAAGACGTCCGGCATGGCAAGGCCAAAGGGACGCATGGAGAGTTCGGTGCGTGGGATGGAAAAGTGTCTGCCGCTGAATTCGACCACGCCAGCGGTGAGCCCCTGTTCGAGGATCGTCCAGGCTTCGAGCATGATCGAATGCCGCTCTTCCGGCTGCACGCGAAACCGCTCGAACTCGTGCGGCTGGTAGCCGCAACCCAATCCGAGCACGAGCCGGCCATGGGTCAGGAGATCGGTGAAGGCAGCCTCCTGCACCAGGCGCAGCGGATCGTAGAAAGGCAGCGCGAGCACGGCGGGTGCCAGCCGGATTTGCTTGGTCTCGGCGGCGCAATGGGCAACCATGAGCATGGAGGATGGGCAGATCGAATGATTGGTGAAATGGTGCTCGGCAAACCATGCGACATCGAAGCCGAAATCCTCGGCCATTTTCACCGCGTCGACAGTCGTCTTCAGCACGGAGGCAGGCGAGGTATTCCTGTCGTAGAGTCCCATCAGGTTAAAGAGGCCGAGCTTGACCATATTTGTCTCTTTCCCTAGTCCGGCCTGCATCTGCGCGCGGACGGCATTTGATTTTCTCTGGCATTCGCCAGGTAGCCTAAATGATAGGCATGGATCGATCGGCTCACAAATTAGCTTATCTAATGTGCACGACAGTACAGCTTCAGTCAGCCATGTCATAGCGTCTGCGCTTATCGGGTCATGAGAAGAGATCGTTTGCTGATTGTCCAAAGACCGGAGACAGTCCCCCATCGACATTCGAAACCGGCAAGGTAAGGCCGGCCAAGCGGGGTATCATGAAGAACCAGACCATGATTGTAACTGGTGGTGGCAGCGGGCTCGGGAAGGCCGTTTCGCTCGGACTTTCGGCAGAAGGCGCGCGTGTTGCAATCATCGACATCGATCCGAAAGCGGCCGACGCAGTGGTCGCAGAAATCGAATCCTCCGGCGGCGCTGCATTTGCGATCATCGGCGACATCACCACCCGCGCCGGTGCCGCCGCACTCGTCGGCGATGTCGTTGCCAGAGCAGGCCGCGTTCATGGCCTGTGCAACTGCGCCGGCGTCTACCCAAGACGGCCGATCCTCGACATCAGCGACGAGGACTGGGATTTCAGCTTCTCGGTCAATGTGCGCGGCCTCTACGCCGTGTCCGTCGCCGTCATCGCGCATATGAAGGAAAATGGTGGCGGGCGCATTGTCAATGTCGCCTCCATCGACGCTCTCAAATCTCATCCGAAGAATGCACACTACGCGGCGATGAAGGCGGCGGTGGTCAGCCTGACCAAGAGCCTTGGCGAGGCCTGCGCGCCGGACAATATCCTCATCAATGGCGTGGCACCGGCCGGCATCGCGACGGAAAAGGCGCGCGCGGCGGGTTTTCTGCCGGAGCTTGCGGCCCAGACCGCGATCGGCCGCGCCGCCGAGCCTGAAGATGTCGCCGATGTCATCGTTTTCCTCCTCTCGGAGAAGAACAGGTACATGGTCGGCGAAACCGTCGCCATCAGCGGCGGCTACTTCATCGCCTGATCCATCCCCCCAATTAAAGCAGGGCACTCGACATGCATTTCGGCATTTTCAACCTCATGAGCTTGCGTGACAATCCGGGCGGGATCGGCGGTATCATCGAGGACACGCGCACCATGGTCAGGCTTGCCGAGGATATCGGCTTCGAGATTGCTTGGTTCGCGGAGCATCATTTTACCAACTATTCGATCAGCGTTTCGCCGCTGATGGTCGCCGCGCATATGGCTGGCATCACCAGCCGCATCAAGCTCGGCGCCGGCGTCGTCGTGCTGCCGCTCTATCACCCGATGCGCGTGGCGCAGGAGATCGCGCTTCTCGATCAGTTGAGCGGCGGCCGGGCCGTTCTTGGCGTCGGGACCGGATACCAGGCCTATGAATTCGAGCGCTATGGCGCCGAGGTGACGGAAAAGGCCGATATCTTCCTCGAATACTGGAGCATCGTCGAGCAGGCGCTGACAGAGGGGCGCGCGGCGCTGAAGGGCCGCTACGTCAATGTGCCGGAAGCCGTCTTCACGGTGCGGCCCCAGCAAAGGCCGATGCCACCGGTCTATTGCACCTCGCCGCATCCGCCGATCTTGAAGGCGCTCGCAAAATGGGGCGGGATTCCGTTCGTGACCGCCGGCTGGCGCGGATCACAGGCACTTCCCGACATTACCGAGAAAGTGCGGGAGGCCTGGGTGGCTGGCGGCTTGGATGGTAGATCGATGCCGGTTGCCCTGCAACAATACATTCATGTGACCGACAGCAAGGAAGAGGCGCTCGAGGCGGCCGAACGTGCCCGCTGGGTGGGCAGGCTGGTGCACGGATTGCGTAGCAACGTGCTGACGCTGGACGGCTCGCATGTGGTTGCCGCACCCTTTCCGGACGAGCCGCCGCTTGAGGTCTTCCGCGACAATCTGCTGATCGGCGACGCCCACTATGTCGCCGAAAGGCTGATCGCCGAAATCAGGACGCTCTGGCCCAGCCATTACAATTGCTTCTTCCAGTTCGGCGACATGCCGGTCGCCCGCGCACGTCGCTCGCTCGAGCGCTTCGGCGCCGAAGTGCTGCCGCTGGTCGAGAAGGAGCTGGGTCCGCTCGACAGGATCGGCCGATAGAAGCCGACGACAGATCGCATAGGGAAGGAAAACGCCTCGGAAGGACAGACAGGGAATTTCAGCAGATGACGTGAACGCAACGACGCTCACGGGGACAATCGAACCAGAGGGAAACGACATGTTGAAAGAATTCGCAGCAGCGGTGTCGCTTACGACACTGCTCATGACGACCATTGTATCTTCATCTTCCGCCGAAACGCTGGGTCCCGTGACCGACGATATCGGCGTCGTGAAAATCGCCAAGGGCGATCCCATCTTGATCGGCGGCTACACGTCGCAGTCGGGCGGCGACACCAACCAGGGTATCGACGAGTTGCGCGGGGCAGAAATCGCCATCGCGGATCAGGGTGGCAAGGTGCTGGATTTCCCGGTGAAGCTTCTCGGTGAGGACGCCCAATGCACCGCCGAGGGCGGGCAGACCGCCGCCACCAAGCTTGCCGGCAACAAGCAAATCATCGCCGTTGTCGGCCCGACCTGCTCGAGCGGCGCGCGAGCCGGCCTTCCGATCCTCGCCAATGCCGGGATCCCGAGCGTCGGCATCGGCGCCACGGCTCCGGCATTGACCGCTGCGGATCGCCCGGCGGAGTTCAAGGGCTTCCTTCGCGTCGTGCCGAACGACCTTCTGAGCGCCTCCTTCACCGTCGACTATGCCGTCTCGAAGCTTGGTTTGAAGACAGTCGCCACGATCCATGACGGCAGCCCCTATACAGAACAGCTGGTGAAGGCTTTCGAAAAGGATTTCGTTGCCAAGGGCGGAACCGTCGTCGCCAGCGAAGCGATTGCCCCGACCGACACCGACATGCGTCCGGTGCTGACGCGCATTTCTACCAAGAAGCCCGACCTGGTCTTCACCCCCGTCTTTACCTCCAGCATCGGCTTCATTCTGCGCCAGCTCCCCGAAGTGCCGGACCTTGCCAAGACGACCGTGATCGGCGGCGAAGGTGTGTTCAGCGCCAATGTCATCGAGGCGGCGGGCAAGGATATTGTCGGCTTTCGTCTCGTGGGACCGTCGACCGAACTTTTCTCGGAACGGTTTCCGGTCTTCGTGAAGAAGTTCAAGGATGAGTATGGCGAAGCGCCGACAGGCGGCTTCAGTGCCTATGGCTATGACGCAACATTGCTGACGCTGGATGCGATCAAGACGGCCGCCAAGACCGACGCTGAGGGCAATCTCTATATCGGCCGCAAGGCTCTGCTCGACGCGATGATGGCCTCGAAGAACGTGCCGGGGCTGACCGGCATGCTCTCATGCAACGCCTATGGCGATTGCAGTGCCGCAACCTACGCCGTCTGGCAATTCGTCAGCGACGATGCCTCTTCCTTCGCCCCCGGCGAAAATCCTAAGCGGATCTACCCATGAACGTGCGCGCCGTCTCCGTGACGATCAGCGACGGGATATCGGAATGGCTGCGCCGATCGATATGGGTCGATCATCTCATGCTCGCCATTCGTATCGCCGTGGCGGCGGTCGTCCTGGTGGGTCTTGCCGGCGGAGTGACCGCCGGCACCTACTCTCTCACCAATTTCGTCTCCTTCGTAGTCTTCGGGCTTACGATCGGCAGCGTTTACGCCCTGATCGCACTCGGCTATACCATGGTCTACGGGATATTGAGGATGATCAACTTCGCCCATGGCGACGTGATGATGACCGGCTCCTTTGCCGGTCTGTTTGCGGCGCTGGCGCTGGCCGATGCCGGCCTGACAAGTGCCGCGCCGCTTTTGGCGTTGCCCATCGTGCTGGCGGTCGCCATGGGAACCGGGGCGGCGGTGTCCATGACCATCGAGCGCATTGCCTACCGGCCATTTCTGCACGTCCGCTCGCTAGCGCCACTGATCTGCGCGATCGGCCTCTCCTTCGTGTTGCAATATGGCGCCCGTGGGTTGTTCGGCACCCGCAACCGCGCCTATCCGTCCTTTGGCTGGATGGAGGGAACGGTCAACCTTGCCGGCCTTGTCATCCCCATTCCGCAGATCGTTGCTTTTGCCTTCGCGGCGATCGCGCTCGCCGGCCTGGCAGCCGTGGTTCGCCTCAGTCCTCTCGGCAAGGCAATGCGTGCGGTTTCCGAAGACCGTGACGCAGCGGCCCTGGTCGGGATCGATGTCTCCCGCACCATCGTCTTCACCTTCGCGATCGGCGGTGCGATGGCTGGTGTCGCCGGCGTCCTCTATGCGCTAGTTTTCAAACAGATCACCGTCTTCATCGGTTTTTCGCTCGGCATCAAGGGCTTTGCGGCGGCAATCCTCGGTGGTATCGGCAATCTTGGCGGCGCCATGCTCGGCGGTCTGGTTCTCGGGCTTGCCGAGGCGCTCGGGCCTGCTCTCCTGCTGGAAGGATATGGCTTGCCTGCGCCCTACCAGCTCAAGGATGTGATCGGCTACGGCATGCTGGTGCTCATTCTCATCTTCAGGCCGCAGGGTCTGCTTGGCGAGCGGCTTGCCGCGAAGAGGGCCTGACCCATGTCCTTCAACGTCGTCACTTCGTCCTACAGGCTTGTGCGCAAACGCCGGAGCGCGCTGCAGGAAGCCTTGCGCATCGGCGTACTCGCCGGTCTTTCGGCTGTGGCTTTCGCGCTGATCGGCGCTTACGTCCTCATGGACAAGCGCTTCATCGTCGAGGACACGCTCACCCTCTCGCAGATCGTGCTCGCGGTCACCGCATGCGTCGCCGGCTATTGCGGCGCGAAGGCTGCCGACGAGATCGGCCTATCCAAAGCACCCATTTTTGCCTGGGGCGCCGTAGCGGGCCTCATCGCCGCCATCTGCCTTATCCTGATGCTGGTCCTGGTCGCGACGACCAATATCCGCACGATCCTCGTTGCCGCCAGTCCGATGCTGCTGAATGTCATGAGCTTCGGATTTGCCAGAGCATCATGGCAGTGCTTTGCGGGCATTCTGGCGGGGGCTTTGGTCTTCGCCCTTGCCGGAGCAGGGCTAACTCAACTGGGTAGAAACCTGCGTCGTGCGATCCTGACGGGCCTTGCAACGGCGCTCATCGCTGGACTGTTTCGCGACGTTCTCGTTGCCATGATACAAAATCTTCCGGGCGGCGCCTCGCTCGCCCGCGCGGCATTCGGATCCATGGGGCTCAATCCGCTGACCTGTGGCATCCTCGTCGTTGCGGCCACGCTAATATCCTACATGAAATCCCGACGGCCCGCGTCCCCGCGCAACGGACATTCACGGCTTGGGCTTGCGGCACTCCTAGTCGCTGTTCTGCTGCTGCCGATGATCACCAGTGATTTCGTGGCGCAGATTGCCATGCTGGTCGCGCTCTACATGCTGATGGGCATGGGGCTCAATATCGAACTCGGGCTTGCCGGCCTTGTCGATCTCGGCTTTGTCGCGTTCTTCGCTGTCGGTGCCTACACGATCGCGCTGTTATGCTCCGACGGACCGTTGGCAATCGCTGACATCTCCTTCTGGCTGGCTATGCCGATCGCAGTCGGCTTGGCCGCCACGGCCGGCTTTCTCTTCGGTCTGCCGGTGCTGCGCGTGCGCGGCGATTATCTCGCCATGGCCACCCTCGGCCTTGGTGAAATCGTCCGGGTTCTCGTCCTCTCCGACGCTCTCGCACCGATCCTTGGCGGCTCGCAAGGCATGATCGGCATCAAGCGACCCATGCTCGGCGACATCGTGCTGAACCAACCCACCGAGCTTTATTATCTGGCGCTGGCGCTTGCCGCCGTAGTCGCCTTCATCTCCTGGCGGCTTCAACGCTCGCGCATCGGCAGGGCCTGGCTCGCCATACGCGAGGACGAGGATGTCGCGCAGGCGCTCGGGATCGATCCAGTCGCTTCCAAGCTGGTCGCCTATACCGTCGGCGCGGCCTTTGCAGGGGCAGCGGGCGCGGTCTTCGCGGTGTTGATCGGCTCGGTCTTCCCGTCTTCGTTCCAGCTCCTGGTCTCGATCAACGTGCTGGCGATCCTGGTCATCGGCGGGCTCGGCAGCCTGCCCGGCGTTCTGGTGGGCGCGGCCGTGTTGATCGGCCTGCCCGAATTGCTGCGCGAGTTCGGCGAGTTCCGCTATCTCTTCTACGGCCTGGCGCTCGTCGTGATGATGCATGTCCGCGCCGAGGGGCTGTGGCCGGTCAAGGTCGCTTCCGCCGGAAAGGGGGTCGCCCATGGTTGATACGGAAAACCTTCTGCAAGTCGATGGCCTCTACAAGAGCTTTGGCGGCCTGCACGCGGTCAACAATGTTCATCTGAGCATTGCCGCCGGCAGCATTCATGCCATCATCGGGCCGAACGGCGCGGGCAAGACCTCGTTGTTCAACTGTATCACGGCCTTTGTCAAACCCACCGCCGGAACCATCCATCTCGCCGGCGAGCGGATCGATGGCCTTCCCGCCCATCGCGTGGCGCGATACGGCATTGCCCGCACCTATCAGAACGTCCGGCTGTTTCCGGATATGACGGCGGTGGACAATGTTCTGGTCGGGCTGCATCGCCGGCTGTCCTGCCCGATATGGCAGGCCGTTGTCAGCACGCCGCGGTATCGCAGGGAGGAGCGCGAGGCGAGGGAGAAGGCCCACGAAATCCTCTCCTTCACGGGCATCGAAAACAGGGCGAACGAGCTTGCCCGGCATCTCTCCTATGGCGACCAGCGGCGGCTGGAAATTGCCCGGGCCATCGTTGCCGGTCCACGGCTTCTGATGCTCGATGAGCCGGCGGCGGGCATGAACCCAGCGGAAGGTGTCGCACTCGTGGAGCTTATCGAACGGATCCGAAGCCGGCTCGGTATCACCGTCATTCTGATCGAGCATCACATGAAGGTGGTGATGGCGGTTGCCGAGCGCATCACCGTCATCGATCGCGGCACAGTCCTGACGGAAGGGACGCCATCGGAAATCCAGGCCGACGAGCGGGTGATCGCCGCCTATCTCGGCAGTCGCCGTGTCCGGGCGCCGCAAGCGGGCAGGAAGGTGGCCGTCGAATGAAATCCCTCGAAGTCAGAAACCTGACGGTCGCCTATGGTGAGATCGCCGCGGTGCGCGACGCGAGCTTTCACGTTGCGGCCGGCACCATCGCCACCATCGTCGGCGCGAACGGCGCCGGCAAGACCACGATCCTCAATGCGCTTTGCGGCTTGCGGGACGTGCGATCCGGCACCGTGCTCCTCGACGGGGAGGACATCACGGCACTCCCACCGCATTTGCGGGTGCGCGAAGGTCTTGTGCAGGTCCCAGAAGGGCGCCGCCTGTTTGGGCGCATGACAGTGTTTGAAAATCTCGAGATCGGTGGCTTCGCGCGCAAGGGCAAGACGGGACGCAAGCAGGATCTGGACGAAATACTCGAGCTTTTCCCGCGCCTTGCCGAGCGGCGACGCCAGCTTGCCGGCACGCTGTCGGGCGGGGAACAGCAGATGGTTGCGATGGGACGCGCCATGATGACGAAACCCGGCGTGTTGCTGCTGGACGAGCCGACGATGGGCCTTGCGCCGCAGATCGTCGATACCGTTCTGGACGCGGTGCAAAGCATCAATCGGCAGGGTGTGACGGTGCTGCTGGTGGAGCAGAATGCCTACCGCGCGCTCGAGATCGCCGATCATGCATTCGTGTTGGATACCGGCGAGGTCACGCTTTCCGGCTCGGGTGAGGACCTGCTCAACCATCCCCGTGTGCGCAGTGCCTATTTGGGAGAGGAGAAATGAACATGCCATTCGGAGCGGCGGCAAATACCTGTATCGACCCGCCGCTGGCCGCTGACGATTTTCGCGCCGCCATGCGCGAATTCGCCGCCGGCGTCACCGTCGTCACCACGCTGTCGAAGGACGGAAAGCGTGGTTTGACGGCAACCGCCGTCTGTTCGCTTTCCGCCGAACCCTCGACGCTGCTTGCCTGCATCAATCGCGATTCCGACGGGTACAAGGCGATCTGCGAGAGCGGTTTCTTCTGCGTCAATGTGCTTGCGGCCGAACAGAGCGAGCTCGCCAGCCGCTTTGCCGGACGCGACGGCATCCGCGGCGAAAGACGCTTCGATCTCGGAGACTGGGAGAACATGCGGACCGGCGCGCCAGCGCTTGCCGATGCGCTCGCGGTCTTTGATTGCCGCACCGCCGGAACCCTCGATTGGGGAAGCCACACCATTTTCATCGGCTCGGTAGTTGCCGCCCGCGTGCAGCCTGGTCGCCCTGGACTGGTCTATCGCGCCGGCAGTTTTTACGGCGCATGATCAATTAAATTGAATAGGGAACATGACCTCATGACGCGTCTGGATGGGAAAGTGGCAATCATCACCGGAGCCGCGTCCGGCATCGGCCGGGCAATGGCGCAGGCCTTCGTGACGGCCGGCGCCCGGGTCTTCGCCGTCGACCTCAGTGCCGAGAGGCTGCAGGAGACGGCGGCGATCATCGACGCGCCGGAAAGCTTTGCAACCCACGTTGCCGATGTCGGCAAGCAGGAGCCGATTGCCGGCATGCTGGCGGCGGTGGAGGCTTGTTTCGGTCCGCCCGCGGTGATCTGCAACAACGCGGGCGTGCTCGATCGCATGGCGCCGGTCGACGAGACGGACGATGCCCTTTGGCAGCACGTGCTTGATGTCAATCTCACCGGTCCGTTTTTGGTTACCCGTGCCGCACTGCCTGGCATGTTGCAGCGCGGCGCCGGCATTTTCGTCAACACTTGCTCCATCGCAAGTTTCCAAGGGGGCAGGGCGGGATTTGCCTATACGGCCACGAAGCACGGCGTTCTTGGCCTTACCCGCTCGGTGGCAGCAGCCTATGGTGATCGCGGCATACGCTGCAACGGCATTGCACCGGGATCGGTGAAGACCAATATTGCATCAGGTAGCGAACCGTCGGCATCGGGATGGGAACTGAGAAAGAAGGGTTTGCCCACTCGGCCGCCGCAGGCGACGGGGAACGATATCGCACCTGTCGCGGTCTTCCTGGCCTCGGACGCCGCCGCCTATATCAACGGAGCCTGCATCGTCGCCGATGCCGGCTGGACAGTGTACTGAAAGCGGGAGGAACGATGCCTGTAAAGCGTCTGCAGAATACGTGGTTGGTCGCAGGAGATGTCGCGGCAACCCGGGATTTCTACGAGCACCTGTTGGGACTAGAGGTGAAATTCGCCGACGGCAGCCGCTGGGTGCAGTTTGCCGCCGGCGGCACGAATTTCGCCATCGGGGCGACCGGGGAATATCCCGTTGGATTGCAAGACAGCCCTGCGGGTGCAATTCCGGTGTTCGAGATCGATGATATGGACGAGCGAAGGCAAAAGCTCGCCGTAGGCGGCGTGGAGGTTCTGGAACTACGCGACATGGGCTCGCACGGGCGGGTATTGACCGTCCGAGATCCGGACGGCCACATTGTCCAGCTCTTCGAGCGGGCGGCGGAATCCTGCCGCCTCGGTTAACGGGCTCACCTCCTCAGGGAATTCAACCAAAACCGGAATCTGTGCATTGATCGGGCAAGTCTAAAGCGGTTCATTTCTTATCGAAATCGAGTGGGGATTCCCAAGTCGGGGCGTCCACAGATGCACCAACGCCGACCAGCGGCGGAAGACAATTATCGTGGCTGTGAACACCCACCCTGCCGAGCGCTATACGCATTCCGTCGAGGGGTGGGTTAATGTCCCCAAAATCAAGAAGCGAATTGTGCCGGCATAATCTTGTTTATGGCCGCAAGAAATGCCGCCGCGGCCTATCTATTTTCTTGTAGCAGAAAGTTGCGGGCGATCTTCGGATGAGCATCTGCCAGCTGCCTGACATTTTCGCGGATGCTTGCTACCTCTCGGCGATCGTGCCCTTGGCGTCAAAGCGCGTCAATGCGCTGTAGATGTTAGCGCCAACGAGCTGGACGCCGCCAACGGGATGGAGACCGTGTGGCTATATCCGAACGTCTTGCAGTGATAGCGCAGAACGTACAGCGTGCCGTTCCTTCGGCCAGCTTTTCCGACGATCAACCGTTCAAGCTCACCAGCGTTGCTTTTACGCAACCGGATGATGAGGCCCAGCAAGTCACCATTCTTGACGCATTACGCAGCATGTCCGCCACTGTGACAGTCAATAATCTCTAGATACTCGGCTGGCTCGGTCAATATGACAAGCTGGCTATGGCGCGACGTGTTCTCCTTGATCAGTATGGCCTCGATATAGATTCAGATCGTTCAGCCGTTCTTTATGTTCGCGATTCCATGAACGACGCCCCCATGTTTTCGTTCTTTCAGCATACAGTGGGGGGTGAGCACGGTACGCACGTATCTCGATAGGCTCCCCCAGCCTCCACGCTGGGTCAAGCGAGGTCCCGGTGGTGCAGGCTTTGTTGAGGCGGCAAACGCGGTCATCCTGTCGCGGGCGGCCTAAGTTTTAATAAGCGATCAGCCGTCGCGGCAGGGAAGGGAACGGATGTTTTCGACTTTCGCCCTGGATTTCGGAGGCCTCGTCCGCCGCCTCGCTTCGGCATCGAGCGGGCCGGCATAGCTCGCAGGCCCACCCACCTGAGCGATCAGGCCTCGGCTGCCTTTGCCGCCATCGTTGCCTTGGCCCACCAGACCAGTTCGTCGAGTGCAGTTTTTGCCGTGGGCAGAAGGTTTGCCTCGATTTCGGCGATCGGTTTGTTGCCGAAGGCCGGATGTATGGCCATAAAATCGCCGGCGCAAATATGAACGGCAGCATGCGTGGAAACCATCTGTAGTTCCACGCCGATTCCCCGAAGATGTTCGATCGCACGCGCCGCACCAGTGCCGCCATAACCAATGGCGGTGAATGGCTTGCGGATCCATTCCTTGTAGGCCTGATCAAGCGCGTTCTTGAGAACCCCTGTAATCGAGTGGTTATATTCCGCGACGACGAAGATGTAGCCATCGTAGCGCGCGATAGTTTCCTGCCAGCGCACTGCTTCGGCATTCTGGCTTGGCATCCACAAGTTCGATGCCATTTCGTCGAACAAGGGAAGCGGGTGATCGCGCAGGTCGACCAGTTCCACTTCGATGTCTTCGTTAGCCCGGGACGAGTCTGGGGGGCGACCTGATTTCTGCCCAGGCGGCATCCGGCATGAAGGCGGCGTGACTCTTCACCAGGCTTTCGTGTGGAACGCGGGAACCTGTCGCTCCGATGTTAAGGGAGAAACCCAAGCAGGCGGTCCCTGCGAGGGTGAGATTACCGAAGCGGAGCACAGGGGCGGAGCAGCCCGTAGTAGTGCTGAAGGTCCCGTAATAGGACTGGAGCGAAGGGGTTGCGTTGTTCAGCTCTGGAGCGAGGACAACCGGCGACGGGAGGATCCTCGTGGATAGAGCAAAGCCATATACGATTCCGAAAAGGGAGGTGTGGGAAGCCTATAAGAGGGTTAGAGCCAACCAAGGAGCGGCTGGCATTGACGGCCAGACGATTGCGGACTTTGAGGCTGATCTTACGAACAACCTATACAAGCTCTGGAATCGGCTGGCGTCGGGCAGCTACTTTCCGCCGCCGGTGCGGCGGGTCGACATACCCAAGAGCGATGGGAAGACGCGCCCGCTGGGCATACCTACGGTCGCCGATCGCATTGCGCAGATGGTGGTCAAACGCCATCTGGAACCGACGGTGGAGCCTAAATTCCACCAGGATTCCTATGGATATCGGCCCGGCAAATCGGCGCTCGATGCGATCAGCGTGGCACGGCAGCGATGCTGGCGTTACAACTGGGTTCTTGATCTCGATATCAAGGCTTTCTTTGATAGCATCGAACCGGACCTGCTGATGCGGGCTGTGCGCAAGCACACCGATTGCCCGTGGGTGCTTTTATACATCGAACGATGGCTGAAAGCGCCAGTGCAGATGCCGGACGGAAATCTCGTCGCCAGAGAACGAGGAACGCCACAGGGCGGGGTAATCAGCCCCCTCTTGGCAAACCTCTTTCTTCACTATGCGTTTGACATGTGGATGTGTCGTTATTTTCCGGACATTCCGTTTGAGCGTTATGCTGACGACGCGATCTGTCATTGTCGGACCGAGGACCAGGCGATGGCGCTTCAGAAAGCTCTGGACGCGCGTTTTACTGACTGCGGGCTGACGCTTCATCCTGACAAGACCAAAATCGTCTACTGCAGGGATGAAAGTCGGCGAGGTACTCACCCGGTCTACAAGTTCGACTTTCTCGGCTACACTTTCCGGCCGAGACTGGTGAGCAAGAAGGCCGGGGGCATGGGTGTTTCATTCGGTCCTGCGGCCAGTCCGACGGCGCTCAAGGCGATACGGGCACGATCCGTAGTTGGTCCTTGCACCTTCGCAGTGACAAGGCTCTCGATGATCTGGCACGGATGTTCAACTCATACATCCGCGGCTGGATCAATTACTATGGTCGGTTCTGTCCGTCAGCGCTCCAACCTACGCTCTGGAGCATCGAACGATACTTAGCTCGATGGGCTTCGGGAAAGTACAAGTCCTTGCGTAGGCACAAGCGGCGATCCCGACATTGGCTTTTGCGCATCGCGCAGCGCCAACCTCGACTGTTCGCCCATTGGCCTCTGCTTCATGGATACGGCCGAACAATGGGAGCCGGATGATGCGAGAGTATCACGTCCGGTTCTGAGAGAGCGTGGGGGTGAAACTCCCGCGCGCCACTCGCCTCGTCATCACCATCGCCGGCAGGAAACACTGGCTCTGGCGTGCCGTCGATCATGATGTCTACGTACTCGACGAAATCGTTCAGAACCGCCGTAATACCAAGGCCGCCAAACGCTTGCTTGTTCGTCTGCTGAAAAAGCAGGGCTTAGCGCCAAAACGGATGATCACCGACAAGCTACGATCTTACGCCGCCGCAAAACGCCAGATCATGCCTACCCTCGAGCACCGTTCCCACAAAGGATTAAACAATCGAGCGGAGAACTCGCATCTGCCGCTGCGAAAACGGGAGCGGGTGATGCAAGCATTTCGATCATCGGGAAGCCTTCAACGGTTCCTCTCAGCTTTCTCCGCGGTCCGCAATCTCTTCGTGCCGCCTCGGACAAAACGCACCGCGCTTGCACTCCACCTGCATCGGCTGAGCGCGTTTGCACACTGGAAGTCCGTCACCGCTGTTACCGCCTGAAGTCCGGCACCCACTAAGCTTTGTCTTCACAGACTTAACCTGAGATCACCCTCCAAACAGCTAGGTTCCAGGGCGCACAGGTTGCCATGCCTGCGCCGACCTCGGCACTATGCGCGCAAAATTTTTCAGTTGCTAGGACGTTGAAAACGTGGCGGCGTCCTCATGGGGGAGGGCTATTTTTTGAACAGCGCGTTTACAAGCCTAGTAATTGAGCAATAGGATGCTATCGCAAGCTTTGCTTCAGGCTCAGACTACCCGATTCCAGCAGGCATTTTCCATGGTGTCCTCACCCTTAAATCTTCCCGATGACCTTCCTATCATGGACGCCGACGAGCTGCCGGTACGCTAGGGTTTGACGCTGGTCGCCGCCGGCAAGATTCATCTGATCGTCTTGTGATCGAGCGGCCCCGTATTCACAAAAACAAGAGAGGGAACTGATGACAAGTATTTTCAAGCTAATGAGACAGGGGTTGCAGCTTCTGGCGGCAGTCATGCTGATCGCTTTTGGCGGCACGCAGACCGTTCACGCTGCCGGATTGAAAATCGCCATGGTCATGCCTGGTCCGATCAGCGACAATGATTGGAATTCGGTCGGCTACAAAGGACTTCAGGCGGCGGCCAAGGCGTTGGGGGCAGAGGTTGCCTATTCAGAAAATGTCAGCGATGCGGATGCCGAGCGTGTTCTGCGCGACTATGCATCGCGCGGCTACAAGCTGATTTTTGCCCACTCGTTTTCCTATGGCGACGCCACCCTGAACGTCGCCGAGGATTTCCCGGATACAACGTTCATGGCGGGAACTGCCAAGGAACTTGCCCACAATGTCGGCAGTTATTCCAACCCCGATTATCAGGGCGCCTACCTCGCCGGCATGCTGGGCGCCGGGGCATCCAAGAGCAAGACCATCGGCTGGGTCGGTGGCATGCCGGCGCCGAATATGCTGGCCAATCTCCACGCCTACGAAGCCGGTGCCAAGGCGATGGTTCCCGATGCCAAGGTTCTCCATAGCTTCATCGGCTCCTGGTTCGATCCGCCCAAGGCTAAGGAAGCCGCGATTGCTCAAGTCGAGCAGGGCGCCGATGTTCTGTCCGCCCAGGGCGTCGGCGTGATCGATGCCGCAAATGCCAAAAACGTCTTTGCGCTCGGCGCCATGACCGATCAGAACCATCTCGGTCCTAAGGTTGTGCTGACGAGTGTTCTCTGGGATCTCGGTCCGCTCATCACTGCTGTCGGCAAAGCCGTGGAGGACAAGACTTGGAAAAGCCAGAACTGGTCGTTCGGCATTCCGGAAGGTGCCGTCAGGCTCGCCGATTTCCACGGGCTGGATGCCGGCGTTTCTCCGGACGTGCTGAAGGCCGTCAAGGCAAAGTTTGACACGATCAAGTCTGGCGCCTTCACCGTGCCGCTGGATACGTCAAATGCCGACTGAAAACAAAGGTTTTCCGACAGCTTCCGGCATCGCGCCAGAAGCCCTCGGGGAGGCTGAGACGAAAGCTGCGCCGCTGCTTGACATGCGGGGCATCCGGGTCGCTTTCGGCAATTTTGTTGCCAATGATGCTGTCGATCTCACCGTCAGGGCAGGCGACATCCATGCGCTGCTCGGGGAGAATGGTGCTGGCAAGTCGACCCTGATGAGAGTTTTGGCCGGCCTCCTGGTCCCCTCCAAGGGCGATGTGTGGATCGGCGGGAAGAGAGAAACAATAGCGGGTGCTGCTGAAGCCATGCGGCTCGGTATCGGCATGGTCCATCAGCATTTCATGCTGGTGCCTCCGCTCACCGTCGCCGAGAACGTGTGTCTGGGCCTCCCTTCTGCTGGAAGGCTTATTCCCAATCTCAAGCAGTGCGCCAACAAGATCCAGGCGCTGGCGAAGGCCTATGATCTGGATGTCGACCCGAATGCGCGTATAGCGGATCTTTCGATTGCTAGTCAGCAGCGGGTGGAAATCTTGAAGGTGCTCTATCGCGGCGCTCGCATCCTTATTCTCGATGAACCAACGGCCGTGCTGACACCGCAGGAAACCAGTGGATTATTTCGTATCCTGCGCCTGCTTGCAGCGGAGGGAGCGGCAATCATCTTCATCAGCCACAAGCTCAACGAAGTGATGGCGTTGACCTCGCACGTCACAGTGCTCCGGCACGGCCGTGTCGTGGCGAGCGCCGCCACCGCGGATACAGATACACGCAGTCTGGCGCGCATGATGGTTGGGGCAGATATCGCTTTGCCGAGGCTGGAAGACACAGTCGCTTTGGGCGCTGTTGCCGAAGACGGCAAAAGCCCCGTGCTTTCGGTCAAGAACCTCGTCTGCCGTGATGTAAGTGGCGTTCGGCGCGTCAGCGGCGCCAGCCTAAGCGTAAGGTCGGGCGAAATTGTCGGCATCGCGGGCGTTGATGGGAATGGTCAACAGGAACTGGCAGAGGCGATCGTCGGCTTGCGCAAAGTCGAAGGCGGCTCCATCAGCGTGAACGGCCACGAGGTCACGCATGCTTCTGTCGCAGACCGGATCGATCTCGGTCTTGCCCACATACCGGAGGATCGTCACCGCACGGCATTGGTGGAGCCGATGACGATAAGCGAAAACGCAGTGTTGGAACGCATCGGAGATGCGCCATTTTCTAGAAGCGGTTGGATCGACAAGGCGGCGATAGCATCGCTTGCAGATACTATCATCAAGGATTTCGACGTACGCACGACGGGCCGGGAGCAAAAAATCGGAACGCTCTCGGGCGGCAATCAGCAAAAGGTCGTTCTGGGGCGGGCACTTTCGCGTGATCCAGGCCTGATCGTCGCCGTTCAACCCGTTCGCGGTTTGGATATTGGTGCGACCGCATTCGTTCATCGGCAGCTTCTGGCGCGTCGCGCCGCCGGGGCCGGGGTCCTTCTGATCTCAACAGAGCTCGATGAAATCCTCGCGCTTTCAGACAGAATCGTCGTCATGTTCAAGGGCGAGGCAATCGGCGAGTTGAAACGGGAAGAGGTGACTGTCGAACGGTTGGGTTTGATGATGACGGGGCAGGTGGCATGAGTGGAACAGAAGATGTTCAATTGAAACGGCTGGACGTTTCACCCGCTTTGGTCAGCAGCATAGTTGCGGTCCTCGCCGCCTTCATGGTGGGCGCGCTGTTGATCGCCGCAGTCGGTGTCAATCCGCTGACGGCATATGGCGTGCTTTTCGATGCGAGCCTCGGCAATCGCAATGGGCTGTCAGAGACCCTGGTGCGCACCGTGCCGCTTGCGCTTTGCGGTCTCGGCATTGCGCTTGCCTTCCGAGCTGGCGTCTTCAATGTCGGCGCCGAGGGACAGTTATACCTTGGCGGGACTGCGGCGGCGGCCGTCGGCGTCGCAGGTTCCACTTTTCCCCTTGTCCTCCTTCTGCCAGCAATGATGCTGGCGGCGGCCCTGGCGGGTGCGCTCTGGTCGGGGCTCGCCGCCTGGCTCAAACTTCGCTTTCGCGCTGATGAGCTGATCACCACGATCATGCTGAATTACGTGGCGATTGATTTCGTCTCCTTCCTTTTGCATGGACCGCTTCAAGACCCGAATTCGCCACTTGCGCAGACGGCACGTTTGACGACTGAGGCGCGGCTTCCCGCGCTTCTGTCTGGTACGCGCTTGCATGCCGGTATTCTTATCGTTCTTGTCGCCGTCATTCTGGCTCACGTCTTTCTCTGGAAACGGGTTGGTGGCTTCCGCCTTCGCGTCGTTGGCCTTAATGCGCGCGCGGCCGTCAACGCCGGGATCAATGTGCGCTGCGTGATCATTCTCGGATTTCTGGTGAGCGGTGCGCTTGCCGGGCTCGCGGGATTTGCCGAGGTGTCCGGCGTGCAGCGGCGCATGATCGAGAACCTTTCACCCGGTTTCGGTTATACTGCCATCATCGTAGCGCTGCTCGGCCAAACCAATCCGATCGGCGTATTGGCGTCAGCGTTCCTGTTTGCCGCTTTGCAGATAGGCGCGACGACTATGGAGTCGGCGGCGGGGGTGCCGAGCACGCTGACGACAGTCATTCAGGGGCTTGTCGTTCTGTTTCTCATCGGTAAATCGGCGGTGCCGCTTGCCTTGGGATGGCTTTCTCGCCGATTGCGACTAAGGGCGGTAACATGAGCATGGTGTCCGCTCTGAACGACCCGGTATTTGCGGGCTTTCTTGCTGCTTCAATGCGGTTGGCCATACCGATCATGCTGGCAGCCCTTGGCGGGCTCTTTGCGGAGCGGTCTGGTGTCCTGAACATCGGACTGGAAGGCATGATGCTCATCGGAGCCTTCGTAGGCTTCGTCGTCACATTTGCAACTGGGCAATTGGCCATAGGAATTATTGCCGCTGTTTTCTCAGGCGTCGCCGCCGGCCTTTTGCTCGGCCTTTACACGATAACGCTCAGCGCCAATCAGGTGGTGGTTGGGATTGCCCTGAACCTGCTGTCGGTCGGCGTGACCTCCTTCTTCTACCGCCTGTTCTTTGGCGCGGTCGCGGATCGACCGCGGATCGAACCCTTCGCGCCTGTTGACTTCGGCTGGGTCGGTGACGTACCGGTAATCGGCCCCTTGCTTTTTCGTCAGGACATGCTGGCTTATCTCGGGCTCTTGCTGATCGTCCTCACCTGGTTTGTGATGAAGAAGACGCGATTCGGGTTGAATATCCGTGCCGTCGGCGAGCATCCAGAGGCAGCCGAGACACTCGGAGTCGATGTCGTTCACACGCGATATATCGCGATTGCTCTCTCCGGTGGACTGGCGGCACTCGGCGGCGCCTTTCTGTCGCTTTCAGCAACAGGCGTCTTTCTCGACAACATGACCGCGGGTCGTGGCTATATCGCCCTTGCCATCCTCATTCTCGGTCGCAGACATGCCATTGGCATTCTGTTTGCCGCCCTCCTCTTCGGTTCCGCGGATGCTCTGCAACTGCGAGCCCAGCTTCTGCCCATCAATGTACCACTGCAATTTCTACTCATGTTGCCATATGTCTTGACGATTGTGGTGCTTGCCGGATTTGCCGGTCGGCAAGGCACGCCCGCGGCCCTCGGGTTGCCCTTTCTCCGCAGTGGTTCGCAAAAAGGATGACTGACTATGCTTGATCTTCACGAAGCCACTTCGCCTGAAGTTGGGAAGGCGGTTAGCAAAGGTGCGGTTGCCGTACTGGCCGTTGGTGCACAGGAACAGCACGGTGCGCACCTGCCGCTGTCGACGGATACCGTCATGGCACAGGGCGTAGCGCGGCGCATTGCCGAGGCAATCGGCGGTCTTCTGTTGCCGCCGATTGCCTACGGTGACGCATGGAACAATGAAGGCTTCCCAGGCACGCTGTCGCTTTCGCCAGACACCATGCGCACGATCTTTATGGATATCGGCCGGGGGCTTTCGCGATCCGGGTTCAGGGCGCTCGTCATCGTCAATGGTCACTTTGGAAATCGAGAGCCAATCGCACTTGCCGCCCGTCTGCTGAAGCAGGAGACAGGCTTTCCCGTGCTTCATCTGGACTATCCAGGTATGGAACAGGCCGCAAACGATATCTGCGACAGCAAACCCGCCGCGCCGACCTTCTACCATGCTGACGAGGTCGAGACCTCGATCATGCTGGCGCTAGCCCCCCATCTGGTGAGGATGGACAAGGCCGTAGCGGAATATCCGACATTTCCCGCGACATTTGGCATGGAGGCGATCAGTCTCAGCACGTTCAACAAATCCGGCGTCTTCGGCGACCCAACACCCTCCACGGCTGCCAAGGGAGAAGCCCTGATTTCCCGTATCGTTGATGAGAGCGTCAAGCTTGTCGAGTTATTCCTCTCGGGTAGATGACAAGTGCGATGGCCCAGCCGCAGTCCCCGGGCTTCGCTCCGGGTAGCCGGCTCGTTAGTGCCGCAACGACGACCTGATCTCCCGTCGCGAGAGCAGGCTGCAATGGCCCCATTTATTTAAGGTCCAATGATCATTGTATCCGGTAGCGGGACAAATTGCTCATCGCTTTCGGTCCCATCAACGAAAGTCAGAACGACGAAGCGGGCCGGGCTATCGAGTGCGGTCAGGGGATGATGCCAGGTATTGGCGCGGTAGTTTATGCCCATGTTGCCGGGAACGCGGAATGCCTTGAGGCCGGATATGTCTGGCCGGTCATCTGGCCCGTGCGGAGCGACGAGCACGAGGTAGCCGTCGCCGTCATAAGGAACGAAGGCTTGCGACGAAAACACATGCCGCTCCATTTCGGTGACCTTTAGCGGCAGCGGCTTCGGTGCGACAGCCGCCAGGCTCAGACGCGGTTTCGCCGTTGCGCGGAGGTTCTGCAGTTCTTCGATCAGCTCGACCCGTGCCTGTCCCGTTTCCGGTGCGGGAAGAAGCTGACCGAATGGAGCGAAAGCCTCGAGTGTAACGGGTTCAATTCTAATCTCGGCCATTATGCGACCTCCTTGAAGGGGTGGGTTTTCAGCCAGTGCTGAGCAATTTCGATCCGCTTGCAGACCCATACGTCGGGTTTCGATTTCACATAGTCGAGGAACCGAATGAGGCCAGTGGCGCGGCCGGGATGACCGAGCAAACGCATGTGCATGCCGACATTCATCATCTTCGGTGCGTATCCCCCCTCTTCGTAGAGCAGGTCGAAACTTTCCTTGAGCGCCGTGAAAAAGTCTTCGCCGGTCCCAAGATTGCCGGTCGCCCATTTGAGATCGTTGTTGGTGAGCGAGTAGGGAATGACGAGCCGCGGGCGCCCTTCGGCCAGGACGTAATAGGGCAGCTCGTCATTGTAGCTGTCGCTGTCATAGAGGAAGCCGCCTTCCTCCATCAACAGCTTGCGCGTATTGACGCTCGGTCCGTAGCGGCAGTACCAGCCAAGCGGCCGCTGGCCAACAGTCTTCTTCAGGCTTTCGATTGCGAGCCGAATATGATTGCGCTCCTCGGTTTCCGTCAGCTTGAAATGTTCGATCCAACGCCAGCCGTGGCAGCAGATGTCGTGGTCCGCCGCCTTGATTGCGGCAGCTGCAGCCGGGTTGCGCTCGAGGGCAAGCGCGCAGGCGTAGACCGTCAACGGCAGTTGGCGTTCCGCAAAGATCCGCATAAGCCGCCAGAAGCCAACGCGGCTGCCGTATTCGAACATCGATTCTGCGGCAAGGTCCCGTTCGCCGCGGCTAACGGGCGAGCCCGACATTTCGACCAGGCCTGAATCAGTGACGCCATCATTGTCGCCGATGCTGTATTCGGAGCCTTCCTCATAGTTCAGCACGAAATTCAGCGCCAGCCGGGCGTCATTTGGCCATTGCGGATGAGGCGGTGTCGCGCCGTAGCCGATGAGATCGCGTTCCAGCGATTTTGTCATGATTTTCTCCACGTCGGTTGAGATATTAGAACTGCTGCTCTTGCCGCCCGCGCACGAGCTGCGACAGCGTGACGGCGATGACCAAGGCGCCGCCGTAGAACATTTCCTGAATGAACGAGCTGAAGCCGAGGAAGACGAGCCCAGTGATCCCGGTCACAAGAAAATAGACGGCGACCGTCGTGCCCCAGGGATTGAAGCGGCCCGGAACGATGCAGGTCGAGCCAAGGAAGGCGGCGGCGAAAGCCGGCAGCTGATAGCTGACGCCGGAAACGGGATCGGCGGCCCCTTGGGTGCCGGTGTACAACACGCCCGCGAGCGCGCCGAGAAAGCCGGATGCAGCCAGGCAAGTGATCCGTACGCGGTCGGTATTGATGCCCGAGAGACGTGCGACCTCGCGGCCCCGACCGACAAAGAGAATGCGCCGCCCGAAAGCCGTATATTCCAGCAGGTACCAGATGATGAACGCGATGCCGATCGCATAGTAGAACTCGAGCGGTATGCCGAACAGGCGCTGGACGATAACGGCATTGATCAGTGTCATCGACACCCCGCTGATGGTCATCGAGTCGCTGATCCAGAGGGTCACGCCATGAATGAACGTGCCGACGCCGAGCGTGACGATCAGCGAATGGATCCGGAAGATGGTGATCAGCAGACCGTTGACGACGCCGATAGCCGCGCCCATGACCAATGCCGCAAGAATACACCAGCCGATCGGAATGCCGTGATTGACGTTCATGACTGCGATCAGCATCGAGGAGAGGGTCATCGTGTAGGCGATCGAGAGATCGAAATCGTTTGCGGTCAGCGGGATCAGCAGGCCGAGCGTCACGACCACCAGCACCGCCTGGGAACCGAGGATCGTCGACAGGTTCGACCAGGTCAGGAAGGTTGCGGGCTGAAGATAGCCGAAGGTGGCGATCATGATCAGCCAGACGACGATCAGGCCGAACTGTTCGGCACGCCGGATAAATGTCTTTGTGCCTGATGACTCCCGGGTTTTACCAGCTACGATCGCGGTCCCGTGTTTGTTTGACATGCATAACCCCTTATAATTTCGCGCCGCCAAGGCTGTGTTCGGCGATCGCTTCCTTGGTCACGTCGGCGCCCGTCAGCGTCGCAACGATGCGCCCTTCGGAAAAAATCAGGACACGGCTGCAAATTGCAGCAAGCTGTTCGTAGTCGGAGCTGGCGCACAGAATTGTTGCACCGGCGTCCGCCGCGTCGCCGATATGCTGGAACACGTTCTGGCGCGCGCCGATGTCGACGCCTTGCGTCGGTTCGTCCAGGAGCACTAGCTGCGGCGACTGCTGCAGCCACTTGGCCAGCAAGACCTTCTGCTGATTGCCGCCGCTCAAAGCAGACATGGGCAGCAGCGGGTTGGGTGGCCGCACGTCGAACTGCATACCGAGATCCCGCGCGTGACGAACCATGCCGCCCCGGTCAAGCAGCCACCTGCTGAAACGCGTGGCAAGGACCGGCATTGTCACATTGTCGTAGATTGGCAGAATGCCGATAGCACCTGCATTGGCACGGTCGCCGGGAATGAGCACGATGCCCTTTTTGATCGCCTCGCGCGGGGAAAATCTCTTGAGATCATAGGTATCGTCCGCAAGCTTGAGAGAGCCGCTGGCGGGGCGGGCGCCGTAAAGCAGATAGGGGAGTTCATCGTATCCCGAACCGATCAAACCGGTCAGACCGACGACTTCGCCTCTGGCGGCGGCGAAATTGAAGTTGCTGACCGTGCCGCCGGAAAGTCCTGTTACAACGACCTGGGATGGGGCCTCGCTTACCGGTGCTGGCGGACGTTCCGCATAGGCAAGACGCCGGCCGACGATGGCTTCGATGAAATCCTGCTTGGAAGAATTGCGGGTGACGAGCCTAGCCGCCACGCGTCCGTCGCGAAGCACGGTTGCCCGGTCGGTGATCTCCATCACTTCATCGACATCATGCGAGACGAAGATGACGCTGGCGCCGCCGGCAACGACCGTGCGTACCACGCGAAAAAGCTGATCGACGTCCCGGCGCGGCAGAAACGGTGTCGGTTCGTCGAGAATGAGAAGACCGTTGCCGGAGCCTGTACCATTTCGAATCTCTTCGGTCGCGCGCATGATGGCAAGCAGCGCCCGCTGCACCGGTGAAAGGTCGGCAACGACCGCCTCCGGATCGAGTGGGACGCCATAGGCCTCAAAACGTCTTGCCGTCTCACGCCGCTCGCGTATCCAGTTGATCGCCAGAGATTTGCTCTGCGCCAGCCGGCCGATCAGCATATTTTCGAGCACGGTCAGCGCCGGTATCAGGCCAAGGTGCTGATGCACGAAGCTGATGCGGTGCTGCCGGAAAGCGCCGGGCGCAAGCGGCATGGGAACGGTTGTGCCGTATATCGTCAGCTCGCCGCCCGGATCCGGCGCATGAAAGCCGGCCAATACCTTGATCAGCGTAGACTTGCCGGAGCCGTTCTGACCCAGAAGCCCGTGAACCTCGCCCTGGGCCACTTCCAGTGAGGCATTGTCAAGCGCGCGCTGACCGCCGAATGTTTTCGTCAGTCCCGTCAGCAGGAGCGCCAGTGGCTGCCCCTGCTGACGAACCATTGGGGAGGCCGCCTCCGTCATTTCAGCTGCCACAGGTCGTGAAAGCCCTTGATATAGGCGTCGCCATAACCTTGCGAGAGCTGCGGCGGGGTGCCGGCGTCGTTCGCATTGTCTTTCGTGAACATCATGAAGGGGATCTTTGGATCGGTGACCAGGGG
Source organism: Martinezella lusitana (assembly GCF_016901135.1). Classification (GTDB taxonomy): domain Bacteria; phylum Pseudomonadota; class Alphaproteobacteria; order Rhizobiales; family Rhizobiaceae; genus Rhizobium; species Rhizobium lusitanum_D. The sequence continues at coordinate 36,479 of NZ_JAFEVL010000015.1, forward strand.
CAATCCGCAGACTCGGCGCATTTCGGAATCGAGGATCGAATGGGCGATCCAGTCGAGGTTTTCGCCGATATCCATCTCGACCTGACCGGTCTGGACCATGCCGATCACGAAAGGTGTTCCATTGAAAGCTGCGATCTTCACGCGATCCTGCGCCCCGGTGATCGTGATGGCCGGAACCACGAACTGGGTCATGCTGTCATAGATGACGATGATGTAGTTGATGGTCGGGTCCGCCAGAAGCGCAGCCTGCACGCCGGGGGTAATTCTCGTCGCCCAGTCGGTGCCGATATAGTTCAGCGTTTTGGTTTTGCAGTTGTCGCAGTGCTTCAGTTCTTCGGTGATGCCGGAGACCATGGAATCCGTCGAAAGCGGTCCGCTCGAAATCAGCACCAGCGCATTGAGGTTACCTTTCGTGCTGGTCACGGCCCAGTCCACCAGCAGTGAACCAGCCTTTGCATAATCGATGGGAACGTCGCCGTCGGCGAAGGTCTTTACGGTCCCAGTCTGTTCGACGCCGCTATAATGTGAGGCTATGACGGGGATTTTGGCGGCTTGTGCAGCCTTGATCTGCGGAACGAGGACGCGCGGATCCGAGCCGGCCAGAAGGTCGATCAGATCCACTTTCTGGTTCAGCGCGGTATCCATGCCCTGAACCCATTGCGAGCTCTGGCCCTGGTTTTCCCAGGTGGTGAAATTGAAGCCGACTTTCTTGGCGACGCCCTGCATCGCCTTCTCGATGTTGCCGGTAAAGGGGTTTGCGCTCGACTGCGGTATGCTGAAGACGGTCTTGCCTTTCATGCAGCTGGCCGCATCGAAGGACGGGCCAGGCGGCACGAAAGTCGGCTTGCCGCGATAGGGTTCCAGCTGCTTTTGGAAGTAAGAAAGATCGTCGGCTTTCGCATTATCCGGACTGCTGACAGCGCCAATCGCGCTTCCCACAACAGCCAAAGCAATCAGCCAAACTCTATGTCTCATAAGGACCTCCAGGATCTGTCGCGCATATTCGCCAAAGCAGGCCGACGGAGCCCTTTAAGGATGAGGACACCACCGCCTAACGGTTGATTTCAAAGTGCGTGCAATATTGCGTGCACTTTGAAATGACAGAGCAATTGCCATGCCAATTCCGCTGCACGGCAGGCGATGCTGTTGACTTCAAAGGTGGGAATGAAAAATAACGGAGATTCGCGCAGTCAGAGCCGCACACCGTTGTCCTGATAACAGGGCTTCGCCGTACTTCCAGCCGGCATTGCCTTCTAGGTAGCATGCTGCGCTATTTTTAAGCATGCAGAAAGTCCAACGGAGGCAATCTTGCGTCTCAAGGAAGCTCGTAAATATCGATCTCGGTTCGGCGGCGCTCCGTCAGATCGAGACTGGATTCGATATGGGCGCAATGATGGAGCGCTTCAGCCGCGGCTCCCTCGGGATCATTTGCAGCAATGAGATCCACCAGCCTTTCGTGCTCGTGAACCAGGCATAGAACGCCGCTTCGTTTCTCATAGAGCGACTGTATCAGGCAGACGCGACGCATGAGCAGTGTCAGCATCCGCGCCAGTACCGCGTTGCCGGCCGTCTTGGCCAGCAAAACGTGAAAGTCCCCCGCGACGCGGTTCATTTCCGGCCGTAGATTGTCGAAGACCTGACGCTCCTTCGTCAAATGGGCACGGAGTTCGTCGATATCGGCCGAAGTGGCGCGCGCGCAGGCAAGGCGGACGATGATCATTTCGAGGTTTTTGCGCGCCTCGAAAACATCGCGCGCCTCGGCAATCGTCGGGCGCGAAATGAAAGCGCCCCGGTTGAGCTCGATCTCGACCACGGCCTCGTCGCGAAGACGTTCGAGGACACGCCGGACGCGCGAGCGGGGAACGGCATAGGTGGCTGCGAGCTTGACTTCGTTGAGATGTTGACCCGGCCGCAGGGTCTTGTCGATAATGGCATCGACAAGCCGATCGTAGAGCAATTGCTCTTCCGGCCGCTGGCCGCGGGAACTCTGCAGGCTGGCGGAGTTTTCTTCCGATTGCGGATCGGGAGATGACAATTCGGACATGGCTTTCTCGACTGATCTGCGACGTCCGGCATGCTCTGGCGCTCTCGCCAGAAGGGCAGACATGCGCGAACCCAATTTTCGCAGACTTAGCCGAGGAGCTTGTGAGGGCGCAATAGCCGATATGATGGAAGGCAGCCGTAACCCGCCTGCGCGCGCACTATCGAACGATTAGCGGCAGCGCACAATGGCGGCGATCGGTGCCTCGCCCGGTGCGCATTGGTGTTCGGTCCCGCCGGAAACGAAGATCGCCGGATCGCCGGTCACGGATGCAATGACAGCACCGAGTGCTGCCCGGGCATGCCGTTCGAAATTGATATCGGCATCCGACAACATGGTATTTCGCCAGCCACGCACCCGGCCACTCGGGCTCGCTTCGGCCTTCGCGAAAACCGCGGCGATCTGCGATGCCGCATCGGAATTGCTGTCGAGGCCGGCATTGTCGAGAGCTTTATGCACGCCGGCCGCATCGATGACGTCCTTCAGCACCGCATGGCCGATGCGATAGCCGCTCGCCGATCCCGGTGCATTGCCGAACAGAAGGACCTCGCATGCCTTCAGCTCTCCTCCGGCGGATGTGGAAGCGACGGTCGAAAATAGCTCAAGCGTCTTGCCGATGACAGTGTTGGCAAGCTGGTTTTCCGTCACCTCCCCAAGTGCCGTGGCCACACCCAAGCCCATGGCGCCCCGCGCGAAAACCTTGGAGCCGTTCGGATCGCGCGTGACCACCGCCATCCCGCGCTGATCGGCGTCGGCAATGGCAGCACCGGTGAGCAAAGGTCCCTTGACCTGAACATAATGGACATCGTTGGGGTCGATGATTCCGGCCTGCCGCAGGGCTCGCGATACAGCATCTGCGACAAGCCGCACATGGACCATCGTGCCGACTTCCTCCGGCAGAAGCGTGCGTGTTTCCGCAATACCCAGCACAAGCCGCAGATCCGAACTCTTGGTGGTTTCGGCGGTGCGTGTGAAAATCGTGGCGTGGGGCGAAAGAACGCCTTCGGTGCCGCCGGACCAGACGAAGGCGATGCGCCGGACGATCTCATCGAAACTGATGCCGAGCTTTTTTGTCAGCATCAGACGAAATGCCAGCGTCGCATAACCACGGGTAAAATCGTTGGCGCCGCCGTTACCCTCGGTCTTGCCGATAACGGCGACGATATCCTGCGGGTTTACCTCGCCTGCATCGATCAGTCTTTCGAGCGCCGAGACGTCATCCGGCGACGCCATCGCAATCTTGTGAACTCCGACTTTCATTGCACTGACCGCCTTCTCAGTTTGGCGCAAAAACATAGACGGAGTGTACAACTCCCATTGCCAGACTTGTATACCAGGCGATGACCGCTGCAAGCGTGATCACGATCAGCGCGATCCCCGTCACACCCATGCGAGGCGCATCGACGAAGGTCCGCTGGGGGTAGGCGCCAAACGCCCGCCCTTCCATCGACATCACCATCATCGACGCCTTTCTGAGGCTGCCGACCAGAAGCGGCATGGCATAACGCTTCGTTTCGAGAATACGGCCAGCTATTCCGCGCTTGCGCGCGACACCGCGAACCGCCTGCGCCGACCTGATGATCTTGACCTCCTCCTCGATCGTCGGAACGATACGCAGTGCGATGAAGAACGCGTAGGCGATGCGGTAGGGCACGTGCATCTGCGTCACCAACGCGATCGCAAGATCGCGCGGGTCGGTCGTGCGTACGAAGATCATCGACGACAGAATGATGGTGTAGATACGCAATGCCGAGGCCAATGCGTAATCGGCACTTTCGGCATAGATCGGCATCGACATGATATGAAAGGCTACCGTCTTGCCCGGCAGCGTCAGGCTCTGGACGACGAAAAAGCCGATGCAGGCAATGATGAACAGCCAAGTGCCTCTGACGATGTCGAGCGGCGTCATCCGGGCGAGCAAGAGCGCGGTCAGAAGAACGACCACGGCAATGGTGATCTGGATCCAGGCGATGTAGGCGCCGAATGCGAGCAGCGAAATGCCGATCAGCCAGGCGAATTTTGAAAGCGGGTCGAGCCGGTGGAACAGTGACCTGCCGGCGCGGAACTGGAATGTGTTCTTGCTTTTCACGATGCCCTCGCTTGGGATGTGGCTGCCAATGCGGAAACAAGCGCCGCCGAGGAAAGCACGGGCTTCAAAGCCCGGCCCGGATCGAGTGCGGCGAGCTGTCGGCTGACCTCGTAGATCGGCGGAGCAAGCAGGCCCGATGTTTGCAGCAGTTCCATCTGACCGAAAAGATCGAGCGGGGCACCATCGAAGGCTATTTCGCCCGAGCGAAGCACCAAGGCGCGGTCGGCCCATTCGGCAACAAGGCGGACGTCGTGGGTAATCATCAGGATCGTCGTCTGGTAGCGTTCGCGAAGCCTTGCCATCAGACCCATCAGCTGCTGGGCGCGTTCGTGATCCTGGCCGATGGTCGGCTCGTCCAGAACGAGCAGGTGCGGTTCAAGCACCATCATCGTCGCCACGCTGAGACGCCGGCGTTCGCCGAGGCTCAAGCTGAAGGGCGAACGATGCCTGTAACGGGCGAGATCGACGATCGACAGCACGTCCTCGACGCGCCGCTTTACTTCATCCTCGGCAAAGCCCCGCGCACGCAGTCCGTAGGCGACTTCTTCGTCGACTTGGTCGGTTACGAATTGATGGTCGGGATTCTGGAAGACATAACCGACCTCAGCAGCGATTTCGCGAGGACCGAGTTTCGAAATATCTTTGCCTTCAAGATAGATCGTATCCGGCGGCGCCTCATTGATACCGACAAGCATGCGGGCAAGGGTGGTTTTGCCGGATCCGTTGCGTCCGAGCAGTGCAACGATGCGATCACTTTCGAGCGTCAGATTGACGTTTTTCAGGATCGGCGTCTTGCGGTCGTAACCGAAGCCGAGAGAACGGATTGACAGAAGCGGCTTGCCGGGCACCTGGGAGAGGACCTGTGTTGCAGTGCTTGTCTGCGAGAATGGCGGCATGTTAGCGCAGACCTCAATCGCCTCGCTGACAGATAGGGGAACGTCCTTTGTTGCAAGTGGTGTTTGCGCCGCATGCGCAAGGTCCATGGCGAATTCGGAAACCTGCGGAAACCAGCTCGCCGTCGGAACCACGTCCGCCTCTTCTGAATGGACCACCCGGCGGGAGGAGAAGGCAGCGCGCGGCGAGCCGTCGAAGACGATGGTGCCGCGATCCATCATGACGACGCGGCTCACCTTGTCGGCGAGTTCGTCGACACGATGTTCGACCATGATGATCGTTGTGCCATGGTCGCGATTGAGACGGGCAAGCACGGAAAACACCTCGGCCATTCCAGCCGGATCGAGGTTGGCTGTCGGTTCGTCGAGAACCAGCACGCGCGGCCGGGCCGCAAGAACGGCAGCAATGCTGATACGCTGCTTCTGGCCGCCAGACAGTTCGAAGATCGAGCGATCTCCGAAATCGCCAAGGCCGACGAAATCGAGCGCTTCCTGCTGTCTGGCAAGAATCTCATCAATCGGCCGGCAAAGATTCTCGAGACCAAAACAGATCTCGTCACGAACCCGCGTATTGATAATCTGGGCGTCAGGATCCTGGAAGACCATCCCAACTTCGGTGGCAAATGCGGGTACTTTTGTGTTCGCAACGTCCATGCCGCAGATCGTTGCCATGCCTTGCAGCGTGCCGCCGAGAAGATGCGGGACCGACCCGTTGAGGAGATGAAGAAGCGTGCTCTTGCCGCAACCGCTGGGGCCGAGGATGAGAACGAATTCACCCTGTTCCACCGTCAGGCTGATGTCGTGGAGAACAGGTTCTGCTTCGCCCTCATAGGTGTAGGTGATCCCGGAAAGATCGACCAGCCGGTGGGAAGACGATGCGCCGCTCTCCTCGGTGGCCTTGCTGTCGATGTCTCCGGTGCGCGAGGGGGCCAAATGGAGGGTGCGATCGAGCGCACCCTCGTCAGCATGAAAGGAAGCAGCACTCATCAATCAAGCTCCGGTCGGCTGGTTCACGATCGTGGCCGATGCCTCGCTCTTGGCAATCGCTGTGCCGCGCAGCACGCCCGCCTTGGCAAGACCATGGGCGATCGGCTTGACCAGAATGATGGCATAGACGGCACCGCTGACCATGCGGATGATAAGAGCGAGAAGGTTGTAGGAAATGCCCATGTCGCCGACGCCGAAGAAATAGACCTCGGGAATCTGCTGCAGAAGAGGGGCAAGAGCGCCGGAAAGGGCGAGAACCGAAAGCGTCCATTTCCGGTAGCCGTAGAAGGCAAAGCCGACATCCGACATGAAGCCTTGGAGGAACCCTGCGCCCAGCACCATGATGCCGTTCGGGTTGCCTGACAGGACCTGCGCAACACCGTTCATGGTTTCAGCGATCGTCGCAGCGCCGGGCTTGCGAATGATGTAGCCGCAAAGCGGACCTGCGATATAAAAGCCGCCGCAAATCGCCGCGAAAGCCAGGAAGCCGTAGGCGCCGGAAAAGGTCATAAAGAACCGACCGATCATCGCATTCGGTGTGCCAAGCACACCGTTGATGACGCCGATAATTGCCATAATGACGATCTCGAGCAGGGTGAAGGCCACGAAGACCTGGCCACCCTTGCCGCGATTGATGAAGAAGGCGATGGCGGCAAGGGCGACGGCGATGATGGCGACGATGAGATAGATGAGACCAACGGACATGGTGCGTTCTCCGCAAAGTGGGAAGCAGGCTCGGGCCCTTCTGTCGACGGTGCCTGCACTCCGTCAGCGGGACTACTCATTTGCAAGCCGAACTCCGCGATTGGGCGCTTTGGAGGAAGAACCCGCTCTGGAGATGCTCGCAGACGTCACATTTGGCGATCGACCTCGAAATGGCGCATCCGGAACGCACCTTGATCGCGACCGCAGGGAATCAGAGGTTTATTTTGAATGCAGTTTACTGATCCCCATCAGTTGGACGCGCCGTACATCGCGTCCTTCTCCATGAATTGCATTCTAAATTCAAATTTCGTTTAATTGCAAGAAGATAAAAGCGCCAATTTGGTGCTATTTTTTAAGCAACATGCACGGAAATCGGTCAATATCAGAGTATATGTTCGATATTGTGCAGGATGATTAAATATAGATCATCATCCTGCGTAAAAAATTATCATTCGGCAGCAGCCTGCAGCGGGCCGTCGGTATTAAGCACTGCAATGGCCTTGGAAAGCCCGCCGGCCCGGATACCCATGCCGGAGGCGAGCAGTCCGGCTTCAATCGCCGCCAGCGCTCCGAGAAGCGAGGCATCGTTAAAATCGCCGAGATGCCCGACACGGAAGACGCGATCGGCAAGCCGGCCAAGGCCGTTGCCGAGTGATACTCCGGATTGCTTCAGGATGGTTGACCGCAGAGCGTCGGCGGACTGGTTCTCCGGGACAAGGACAGCCGTCAGCGCACTGGAATATTCGGCGGGTTCGGCGCACCAGATCTCCAGCCCCCAATGGCGCACGCACTGCCGCGTGGCCTCGGCGGCGCGATCGTGCCGGGAAAAGACCGCCGGCAACCCTTCATCCTGCAGCATTTCGAGCGCCACCTTCAGGCCCTGCAACATGTTGGTTGCCGGCGTGTAGGGAAAATATCCCTTGGCATTGGCAGCGATCATATCCTCCCAGTCCCAGAAAACGCGGGGCAATCGGGCATTCTTGGCCGCCCGGCGTGCCTTCTGCGAAATAGCGTTGAACGAAAGCCCGGGCGGCAGCATCAGGCCCTTCTGCGAGCCGCCGACGGTGATATCGACCTGCCATTCGTCATGCCGGTAGTCGATCGATCCGAGGGAAGAGATCGTATCAACCATCAAAAGGGCCGGGTGACCTGCCGTATTGAGCGCGCGGCGGATCGCGCTCACATTCGATACAGCGCCGGTCGAGGTCTCGTTGTGAACGATCGCGACGGCTTTGATCGTGCCTGAGCGGTCTTCGGCCAGCCGGCTTTCGATGGCGCCGACATCGGCTCCACGGCGCCAGTCGCCCGGCAGGAACTCGACTTTCAACCCCAGCCGCGTCGCCATTATTCGCCAGAGTGTCGAAAAATGACCGGTTTCGGCCATCAGCACGGTATCGCCGGCAGACAGCGTGTTGACGAGCGCTGCTTCCCAGGCGCCCGTTCCCGAGGCCGGATAGATCACGATATCGCCTGAAGTCTGAAAGATCCTGCCCAGACCCTCCAGGACATTGAGGGTGAGGGATGGAAAATCGGGGCCACGATGATCGACCGTAGGTTGGCCGATCGCGGCCAGAATGGGCAGTGGCACATTGGTCGGCCCCGGGATTTGCAGGAAATGGCGACCGGCTGAGCGCATGGGAGAACCTCTTTTGACGAGCATTTCGAAATTGCATTATGAATGCTATCTGCGCGAGGGTGGCGATGCAAGAGCTCATGAGAGGCAGAAAAAGTGAGAATTAGACTTTCATTTCTCCAATTTCTATTTAAAAATGGGTCGTCAGCAAACCGGAGCTCGGTTGACTCTTCAAAAGATAATGCAATTTTGAAAAGTGGCTGCAATTGTTCAAACTCGCCTTGGACGCAGGATCGGGTTAGTGGACAGCAAAGGAAACGGGGAGGCCATTTGGTGAATACGATCGACCGTTATCGCGGCATTGTGCGCAAGACGCTGCATCATGAAGTTGTTGTCGAGACGCTGCGCGAGCTCATTCTCGATGGTGAGCTTGAACCGCGGTCCCGCATCAATGAAGTCGCGCTTTGCGAACGCTTCGGCATTTCCCGCACGCCGTTGCGCGAGGCGATCAAGCTGCTCGCCGCCGAAGGATTGCTGGAGCTCTTGCCAAACCGTGGCGCCCGGGTGGTGGCTTTATCTGACACCGAGATTCGCGAAATCCTGCAGGTAATCGGCGCTCTTGAAGGGGCGGCAGGCGAGCTGGCCTGTGCACGCATCACCGATGCCGAGCTTGCGGCGATTGAAAGCGCGCATGATGCGATGGTGGCTGCCTGGAAGGCAGGAGACTATACGATTTATTTCGCGCGCAATCGCGAGATCCATGATGCGATCATGGCAGCGGCCGGGAACTCCGCGCTTCAATCGACCTATCGCAGCCTTTCGGGGCGCGTACAGCGCGCGCGCTTCTCCGCCCACAAGACGGAACAGCAATGGGCACGGGCGATCGATGATCACATCCTGATGATCCTGCTTCTGCGCCGCCGCGACGGGACAGCGCTTGCCCAGCTCATGCGCGATCATATCAAAAGCAAATGGCCGGTCATCAGTGCCGCCTACAGCGAGGCCAAGCCGGCAAAGCCGTCTGGTCAAAAAAGGAAGGCTTCGGCCGAAGAGATCAGCAACGGCTGAACACGCAGACGCGGCTTTGCCCGATTTTGGTTTGTTTCCCTCTTGCGGAAGAGGTGAAGGGTTATTTCATGGCTAGACATCTGACCTCTGTCCACAAAACTGATTGTCACGAAGTAGCCATGCTGGCAGGCGTTCATCGTTTCAGCCTTCCTGATCCGGGTGATGTGTCCGGGCTTGCTGCGGCGATCGCGTCAGGTGTGATCGATCCCACGAACATCGTCGCGGTCATCGGAAAGACCCACGGCAATGGCCTGGTGAATGACTATACGCGCGGCTATCTGTCGCAATCCCTGGCGCTGCTGATCGGCGAGGCCACCGGCCGGTCGATCGACGTGGTCCGCAAGCATATCCCGTTTATCTTTTCAGGCGGTGTGGAAGGCGTGCTGTCTCCGCACTATACGGTCTTGACCGCTTCGCATGAAACTCAGGTCGGCGGCGGCAAGGGGCTGGCGATCGGCGTTGCCTTCACATCGGATCTCGCACCCGACGATATCGGCCGTCAAAGGCAAATCGATCTTACCGCAAGCGCGGTGCTGGAGGCGATGGCAAAGGCCGGCATCGCCACTGCGGACGACGTGCATTTCGTTCAGGTCAAGGGGCCGGCCTTCACGCAAGCCGATATTGTGGCGAGCACAAAAGCGGGGAGGGCGCCGGCGACCGACAATCCCGGCAAACTGATGGCCTTTGGCCGCGCAGCCTCCGCATTGGGGGTGGGGAAGGCGATGGGGGATATTTCCGCCGAGCGCGCCGTCGGCGAAGCAGTCCTCAAGGATTTCACGCTCTATTCGCCGGTCGCCAGCGTCTCGGCCGGGGTTGAGGTCCGGTGCAACGAGGTCGTCGTCATCGGATTGAGCAAACACTGGGGCGGTTCGTTGACGGTCGCTCACGCACCGATGGCTGATGCTCTGGATATTTCCGGCATTCACGCCATGCTCGGAGATCTCGGTTTCAGCAGAGGACCGCAGGTGCCGCGTACGGACGCTGCCAGGATAAAGGCAGCCTTCGTCAAATGCGAAGCAGCGCGCGATGGCCTTGTCCGCGGCAAAATCCACACGATGCTCAATGACGGCGACATGGATCAGCAGCGGCATATCCGCGCCGCGGTCGGCGCTATCGTCGCAAGCGTGCTTGGGGATACGGCTCTTTTCGTGTCCGGCGGCGCCGAACATCAAGGCCCCGATGGCGGCGGGCTCGTCAGTTTGATCGTTGAACGCGCAGGAGACATTCGAGCATGATCGATAGCAACCGGAAACGCATCGTTGTCGCAGGCGCCGGGATAGCGGGCAGCCTGATTGCATCGGGTCTGGCGGAGAGAGCAGATATTGAACTTATCTGCCTGGAACGGGTCGGCGCCACGGAACATATGGATGCAGGAACCGGTCTCAACATAGGGCCTAACGCAATCAAGGCGCTGCGCGACGCCATGCCCGAGCGTGCCGAGGCGATCGTTGCCAACAGCCTGCCATGGGAAAACTGGTCCATTTCGCTGACCAATGGCCGCGTGCTGATGGATCTGCCCTTGCATAGTGTTGCAGGCAATCCGGGGATACGGATCCGCTGGGCGGAGCTTTACGCCTTGCTGCGCAAACCACTCGCTGCAGTCATCCGCTACAGCGCCGAGCTGCTTTCCTGCGGGCGTACGGCCGACGGGCTCTTTGCCGTCTATCGCGACAGGGAGACTGGCGCCGAAGTCCGGATCGACAAGATCGATCTGCTGATCGCCGGCGACGGGCGCTATTCCAAGATCCGTGAGCACTTCGTCTCGCGAGAGGAGCCGAACCTTCTTGGCGTCTGCCTGTACCGGCTGCTGTTTCCGGCCGGTACGCAATGCCCGATCGACGATTATGGTCAGTGGTTCAACGGGCCGAACCGCCTGCTTGCCTTCCGCGTTCCGGGAGATTTCGTCTATTGCGCTGGATCTTTTCCGATCGGCGACGACGGCATCGTCACCGACGAGATGAAAATGCCTGCCGCCTTGCGGCGGATCTATACGCCGCAGAGCGGAAGTCTTTGTGCAGAGGCCGCCTATCTGGTCGACGCCATCGAGCGGAATGCTGATCGAATTCATTGGGCTCGCCTGCAGGACGGGACGACCCGCTATGACGCGGGCGCCGGGGTGCTTCTCGTCGGCGATTCCGCGCATCCGATGGTGCCGACCCTCGGGCAGGGCGCGACGCAAGCGGTCGAAGACGCCTGCGTCGTCGTCGACGAAGTGAAAAGAGCGCTTAGAATGGGCAGGCCATTGACGGATATTCCCGCGGGTGTCGCGGCGCGCAGAACCGAGCGTGCGGAGTTTGTCGTCTCCTTTTCCCGCGACGCCACCGACACCATGCTTGCCGGCGGCGATCCGGTGGCAGGCACCCTCAAGAAGCTGGAGCCTGCTTTCACCGCAAGGCTTGAAAAGCTTTATCGCGACGTGTCGGTGCCGCTGTCATGAAAACAGATCTATGGGAATTGACTGCTAGGGAACTGACTGACGGCTATGGTACCGGCATGTTCACGCCCCTGGAGGCGCTGACTTCGATCGAAGGACGGCTTGATGCCGTCAATGCGAATATCAAGGCTGTGATCGCAGAGGACCGGGGGGCGGCGCGCGCTCAGGCGAAAGCTGCGACCTTGCGCTGGCGCGCTGGCCAGCCTTTGTCGCCAATCGACGGCGTTCCCCTGACCATCAAGGACAATCTGCTGTCTGCCGGCTTGCCAGCAACTTGGGGCAGCAAACTCTATTCCGATCATGTGCCCGCGCAGGACGAGGCGCCGGTTGCGCGCCTCCGCGCTGCGGGCGCCGTCTTCCTCGGCAAGACCAATGTCCCCGAATTCACGCTGCAGGGCTACACCGCGAATCTCACCTTCGGAACGACGGAGAATCCCCACGCTCCCGGCATGACCCCCGGCGGCTCCACCGGCGGCGGTGCGGCGGCCGTTGCTGCAGGCATCGGCCCGGTTGCCATCGGAACAGACGGCGGCGGATCATTACGGCGCCCGGCTGCCCATTGCGGGCTTTATGCCCTGAAGCCGTCGATCGGGCAGATCGCACGGTATAACGGCTTTCCGCAGATTCTCTTGGATTTCGAAGTCGTCGGACCGGTGGCGCGGAGCGTAGAGGACCTGTCGGCGGTCTTCTCCGTTCTCAAAGGCTATGATCCGACCGACCCGTCCTCGCTCTCGGCGCTGGCGCCGCCGCAACCGCTGCCGCGGCGTGCCCGGATCGCCTATTTACCAAAAATCGGCCCGGCGCCGGTCGATCCGCTGATTGCAGAAGCTGCCGATGCCTTTGCAATGCAGCTGGGGGAGGCTGGTCACTTTATTGAGACGATCGAGACGCCTTACAATGTAGATAGCGTGTCGGCGGCGTGGTCGACGATTGCCGCTGCAGGTCTGCATTGCCATCTGAACTCGGTCGGCAAACGGGAGGGTCTCGGCACCAATGCTCTTGCGCTCGACGCCCAAGGCGGCGCGCGCACGGGCGCTGACTATGCCGGTGCGATGGCGGTGGCGCTTGCTGCCCGCGCCGACGCGGGCCGTCTGCTGTCGCATTACGATCTCCTCGTTTGCCCTTCGACCGCGGCGCTGGCTTGGGCGGCGGACACTGCCTATCCGGCCGAGATCGACGGGAAGCCAGTCGGCCCACGCGGCCATGCCGTCTTTACCGGCTGGATGAATGTCACCGGCGTCTGCGCCATAAACATCCCCGTTGCGATGACCGCCGATCGCGGCGGCATCGGAATCCAGCTCGTTGCCGCTGTCGGCAGGGACGCGGAACTGATCGATTTTGTGAGCAATTTGCCGCCTGTGCGGGCTCTGGGTCCGGCGCGGCTTTCCAGGAGATTTGACTGATATGGCTGAGTTTACGGACAAGGTGGTGATTGTGACAGGCGCGGGCGATGGCATCGGCCGGGCAGCGGCGCGCGAATTCGCCGAAAAGGGCGCCAAGCTGGTTCTGATCGATGTCAAGGGCGTGGAGGTCATCGCCGACGAATTGCGGGCGAAAGGAACTGACGTCATCGCCGCACCGATGGATGTCCGCGATGCCGCTGCCTGGGATAAACTCGTCACGGAGGTCGTGGCGCGGTTTGGAACCATCGACGCGCTGGTGAACAATGCCGGCGTCGCCGTTCCCGGGGACACCGCAGCCGATGTCTCAGAAGAGGTCTGGGACAAGATCATGGATGTCAACGCCAAGGGCGTCTGGCTCGGGATGAAAGCGGTCCTTCCGACGATGATCGGAAAGAAGAGCGGCAAGATCTGCAACGTCGCGTCCACCGCCGCCCATATCGGATTGAAGAATGCCGCGGCCTATTGCGCCTCCAAAGGCGCGGTGCTGGCACTGACGCGGCAGGCAGGCGTTCAATATGCGCCTTTGAACATCCAGATCAATTCCGTCTCGCCAGGCACGACGATGACTGGTCTCCAGCGTGACGTCACCGAAGAGCAACGCGCAGCCTTCCTGCCGCTGACGCCGATCGGCCGCTTTGCGGCCTCGGAAGAGGTGTCTTCCGTGATCGTTTTCCTCTGCTCGAACGGCTCGTCGTTCATGACCGGCGCGGATGTCAGCGTCGACGGAGGCATGGTCGCACTATGAACATTCTCATCACCGGCGGTGCGGGCCTGATCGGAATGGCTGCCCGCCAAACGCTTGCCGCTGCCGGACATGCCGTGACCGCCATCGACATCACCGATTTCGGACGCGGCGATAAGGAGCTTCACATCGTCGGCCTGGATGACAGGGATGCACTGGACATGCTCATCCGGGGAAAATCCATCGACGCCATCGTCCATTGCGGGGCGATCTCCGGGCCGATGATGGCGCAGGGCCAGCCGTTGAAAATCGTCTCCGTCAATATCGACGCCACCGCTCTGCTGCTCGACCTTGCGCGAGTTCACGCGATGAAGCGGTTCGTTTTTTGCTCTTCGATCAGCGTCTACGGAAACGCCGGCAGCGTGGCCATCAATGAGGAGACACAGCTCCATCCGACCTCCGTCTACGGCGCCAGCAAGGTTGCCTGCGAGCAACTGGTCGAAGGTTTTGCGGCCGAATACGGTCTCGATGGCGTGAGCCTCAGGATCGGGCGTGTTTACGGACCGTACCGCCGTGCCAACTGCATTCTCAACGATATCATTCGTGATGCGTCGGCCGGACGCAAAACGACGATCCCCTGTGATCCAGACTTCATCTACCACTATGTCCATGTCGACGATGTCGCCGCGGCAATTGCCGCCGTGCTCGTCGCGCCGGCATTTCCAAGACGGACCTACAATGTCGGAGCCGGCGAACCCCTCACCATGCCGAAGATCGCCGATATTGCCGCAAGGGCGATCGACGGCACCGACATAGTCCTTGCGCCAGGCGCCGACGACGTTCCGGATATCCAGACGGAATTCGACGTCAGCCGTATCGGGAAGGATATCGGCTGGCGGCCGCGATTGCCCCTGTCTGCCGGCTTGAAGGCTTACCGCGACGCAATCCTTGCGGGACGCTCTGCCTGAAATCAGCTGAAACAGAGGCGGAACAGACATGACCGATGTCTTCACGCGTCTACTCTCTATCCGTCTGCATTGACGGAAGCCAGTGCGTCGCACCGACAGCGGCGCGTTCGCCATCCATTTTTGCCAGGAGCGCCACTCCTTCCAAGGCGACGTCGATCGCCGCATTGTGCCCGGCGCCTGCCTCAAACTTTTCGCCTGTTGCGATGTTATCCGCGACGGAGCAAACCGAGCCCCCACGCTTTCCGAAAAGCGTTGCCATCGTCACGATTGCGGCGGCCTCACGCTCGCCGTTGAGCACGCCGGTCCTGCGGCACTCGTCGACAGCGTTGAGATTTTCAGGGCGGAGATATCCCCGCACCGACGGACGGCCTCCCGAAATCAGATCTGAATCCACCGACCGCGTCAGGCCGATATGGTACCGAACGTTGAGCGCGCGTGCGGCTTCCGCCAGCGCGATCACAACTTCCGGGTCACAAACAGCAGGCCAGCCAGGCCCGACATAGGCCGCGCTCAGTCCTTCGTCGCGAACAATGCCCTTCGCGATGACAATATCGCCAGGCCTGACGGCCTCATTGGTGCCGCCCGACCCGCCGACGCGAAGAAAGGTGCTGGCGTTCGTATATTCAAGAAGCTCGAACATGCACAGCTCGGCTTCGCCTCCGCCGCTTCCGCCGCTTACCGCCGAAATTCGTGCGCCTTTGTAGGTGCCGGTCCAGGTTGTGAACATGCCCGTCTTTCCAGCGAGCTCTGCATTTTCAAGACGGGATGCCAATTGTGTTGCCGGATCGTCGTCGTAAGCGCAAAGCGGATCGCGCACGAAGATGAAAACGTAGTCACCGATCTTCGTCGGATCGATGCCGGTCAGCGCAGGGCGACCGTTAATCTGCAGACCGCGCAGCGGCACATTATTCCGATATTTGTAGGATTCCCAGGTTTCCCGGCTGACGGAGGGGAGGTGGCTTAGATCTTCACTCATGATTTGATCACCTTTATCTGTACGCTGCGGCTTCGGGGTCCGTCGAATTCCCAGAAATAAATCTTCTGGGAGTGTCCCAATCCAAGCTTTCCCTGATCGATGAAGAAAGACTTCGAGTGACCAACGATCGCCGCTTTGACGTGCCCCGCCGCATCCTGGGGCGTGTCATACTGATGTTTGAAGTCAATTCTGGTCGGTACGAGGCGGCAGATTTCGTCATGGACATCTTCAAGACCAAGCGCGTCCCAAGGAGAAACCACTGTTACCGCGGCGGTTGAGTGGGGGACGGACACCAGGAGCAATCCATCCTCGATCTCACTTTCTTTCAAAGCGGCTTCGGCGAGAGGCGTTATGTCGAAAAGACCGCTTCGGTCGGTCTCCAGCTTAAAATTCTTCAGCATGTAGTCCTCAATTCGGCAGTTCGAGTTTGCTGTTGCGAACGAGACCGGCGTTTTGAGCGCCCCGCCACGGTCCTGTATGGCCTCGATAGTGAACTTCGTTCCGCCGGTGAGCCAAAAACGCAGACAGCATCGAGGCCGGAACAGCATGAACAATCGGTGCGAATGCTTCCGAAACTTTAGGCAGCAACAAGAGGTCGTCAGATGAGGTGAAGTCGCTGGCATCGGTGATGATGAGTTTCGGCCGACCTAGCTGGTCGAGCGCGTCGATTAGTTCCAGGCTTCTATTTCTTGAGAGGGCCGAGGACGGCGCAAACAGGATAGCTGGAACATTCTGAGGTTCAGCCACGAAATAGTTGAGATGATGAAATTCCTCAGCATCCTGTGGAGTTGCGTGAATGCCCGCCGCCTCGACGAATTTAGCCGCAGCGTACTGAGCAGAGGCAAGTGCCGGACCGCTACCAAGGCAATCCATCCGATCCTTTGTCGCCCACGCGGAACTCAGTTTAGACATGAGCGGCTCACTGACGGCAGCAGCTTCTTTCAATGCTTCGCTGGTTCGCCGCAGCTCTCCTCTCAAACCTTCTGCCTGAGCCATGGTCATCGACATAAGCATCTCTGCCATGCGAATCCCGAGTTGATAGACTCCGAGAAGCGACGCAACGTAACTCCTCGTGCCCGGAGCGGACGCCGCCGACGGGATTGGAATCTCGAGATGCTTTTCTGCTGCTTGTCCCAGACGGCTTTCCTTGTTTGCCGTGATCGCAACTGTAATCGCACCAAGATGACGAAGACGTTTGGTTGCCTCCACAAGCCGTGCGGCCTCTCCGGAGTTGCTGATTGCCACGACTAAGAGGCCGCGGTTTCTGCCCGCCAGCGGAGGGCGCCCGTGGTCCATGTATCGTGACGCCTCCATCGACACCATGGCGCTGGTTGGCAATCCGGTCCATGCGCGAATGGACGACGCGGCTGCAAGTGCCGCGAAATAAGAATCTCCCGAGCCTGTGATTATGATTTGACGAATTCCGTATGCTTCTTCCATTGTCAGAAGCAGACGAGCACGCGTTGCTATTTTGTTGGATTCTGTCTCGACAAGCTCCGCAAGACTTCGGGCCTGGCTGAGGTACGCCTCAAGCTGTTCGCTCATTGTTCGGGTGACCTTCCCTTTCAGCAATGTTCTTGTGTATAGAGGTACTATCTTATATACCTTACTCCAATGCCTTGTTTTTTTGCAAGCGCAATCCGCGCGCAATTTTTCGGCGGAGATTCGAAATAGGCCTTGCAGCGGATGAGTGGTTCCGTTAGAGGTATATAGATATAGACCTCCGACAAGAGAGGTGTGAACTGTCCAAAAAATATGGGAACAGAAACATGCGTCAGCAGTCGATTTTCGCCACGCTTGCTCTCACCACCGCTCTGATCGCGCCACAGTTGAGCGCCAAGGAACTCCACGTCTTCGGGCCGTCAACATGGGACACCTTTGCCGCAGGCTCACCTGAGGAAGTCGTCAAAAAGGTCACAGATGACCTTGATGCGAAGTTCATGGCCAAATTCCCTGAGGTCACAAAAATCTCGCATGACGCACGGGGGACGGTGTCCGATGGTCTGTCTCGTTTGCGCAATGCACAGCTTGCTGGTGATCCGATCGATGTGATCGTCTGTGCTGCAAACCCGGTGAATACTTCCTACGCCCGTCTCGGCCTCATTCGGCCAGTAGATGCTTTAGTGGAGCACATGAAGGGGCGTTTCACGCCCGGCTCTGTCGAAAACTTTACGGTCGGCGGCAAGATTTGGGGGGTCCCGCTTTCAGCCGTTAACGTAACGACATTCTTTTATAACAAGGAACTTTTCAAAGAGGCGGGGCTGGGACCGCCGAAGACATATGCCGATTTTCTGGCGGCGGTGCCGAAATTCAAGGAAATGGGGATCATTCCAGTCGTTCATCAAGGCAAGAATGCTTGGATGTGGCCGCTGTATTATATGAGCTCGCTCGCCGAGACCACAGGCAACAAGCAGGTCGAATTTGTAGAGAGCGTGCTGAAAGGCTCAGCGAAATTCACGGACCCGGCCAGCCTCAAAGCCTTGCAGCTTTCAAGAAAATGGGTGGACGATGGTCTCGTCGATCCACAGTCAAACGAGCTTGACGAAGATGCGATGAAATCGGTCTTCTATTCAGGACGGGCTGCATCTTATTTTGGCGCTTCCTGGGATCTCCCCGCCATCAAGGCGAACGCGCCATTCGAGTGGGGTGTCTTTAGATTCCCTCAATATGAGGGAGAGCCGGGCCATTCGGTTGCGTTTGGTGGGGCGGAAAGCGGGCTCTGTATCTCTTCGACTTCGAAGGAGCCGCGGCTCGCCGGTGAGTATATCAAGTTTGCCGCGGAAGACGCTCAGGCTGCGGATTTGCTTGCGCCAGTTGCTCCCATCGCGACATCGCATGTTGGCGTGGCTGGCTCCACCGATGAGGTCTCCAAAGACCTCCAAACCTATCTCCCCGCAGACAAGTTCCTCGACTGGATCTGGCCGAGAGAGCTGACCGAAACAATCCAAAGGTCAGTGCAATCGATGATGGGCGGAGAAGCCACGCCCGAGCAGGCGGCAGAGCAAATGCAGGCCAAGCTCGATAGTATGATTTCGTCAGGTTACGGGTTCGGAAACTAGGACGCAGGGCCGCAATCATGCATAGGCGATTAACCGCCCCGTATGTTTTGCTAGTTCCCGGAATGCTTCTGTTGTCGGTCTTTCTGATCGTACCGAGCCTCTACGGGTTCTGGCTAAGCCTTCATGAGTTTGACGGATTGAACGTCGGCGAATGGAGTGGGCTATCACAATATCTGGCGGTTCTGCGCGACCCAGAGTTTCGCAGTTCTCTATGGCACACGGTGGTTTTCGCGATCATCGTTGTCATCGGGAAAAACGTTGTTGGTCTAGCACTGGCCGTGCTCATGAACGCCCCTTTGAGGGGGATCCGCATCGCGCGGACTCTGGTGTTTTTGCCTGTCACGATGAACATCATCGTTATCGGCGCATTCTGGACGTTCTTCCTGTCGGCCAGCCGGTTTGGTGGCCTGTTCAATGAAATGTTGAACGCTGCCGGACTGGGTGTGCTGCAAGCCTCCTGGCTAAGTTCAGAGGCAACGGCTCTCGCAAGCGTTGCCGCTGTCGAGATTTGGCGCTGGGCGGGCCTGCACATGCTCTTGTTCCTGGCCGGCATGCAAGCGATCGAGCCTCAACTCTATGACGCGGGCAGGATGGATGGTGCGAATTCATGGCAGCGGTTCTGGAACATCACATTGCCGCAGCTCGGGCCGGTCTTGTCCGTTTCAATTCTCCTAGCACTCATGGGAGCCTTTGTGCGCAGCTTCGACGTCGTGTGGGTTCTGACACGCGGAGGTTTTGGAACCGATGTGGTGGTCACTCACATGTACTACGAGGCGTTCCAGTTCTCTCGGTTCGGCCGGGCGGCCGCGATGGGCTACGTACTTTTCGCGATCATAGCCGTCATCACGTTCACCTTTCTTCTCATCACGAAAAGGAGTGGACGCGATGACTAGCCGAGCGTCAAACGGTCTGTGCGTCCCGGCTTTCTCAACGGCGGTGCTGGGATACCTCGCGCTTGCAATCGCAGTGACCCAAGCGATGTGGCCGGTCTTATGGATTCTCTTCGGTTCCCTGAAATCACGCCAAGAATTCTATACCAATCCCTGGGGGCTGCCGCGCAGTTGGCAATTCAGCAATTATACCGATGCATTCGTGGTCGCTCGTATCGGTGACTATCTCGTCAACAGCTTGATTGTCGTTGGTCTCGGCCTTGCGATCCTGCTGATCACCGCATCGACAACCGCATACGCGCTGGCTCGGTTTTCGTTTCCGGGGCGAGGTGCGGTGAGCGTGTTGATCCTCACCACGATGATGGTGCCACCGGACATCCTCACCATACCGTTGTTTGTTGTCTTGCGCTCTCTTGGCCTATTGGGCGGATTTTTCGGCTTGGCATGCATCTATGCAGCGGGCGGTTTCGGAATGTCGGTATTCCTGCTTCGGTCGTACTTCCTTGCAGTCCCCGTTGAATTGGAAGAGGCGGCGACCTTGGAGGGCGCAAGCCCGCTCACAATCCTCATCCACGTGATCCTGCCGCTGACATTGCCTGGTTTCCTGGTCGTTACGATCATTCAGGCAATGGGTATGTGGAACGATCTCTATCTTGCATTCGTGTTTTTGCGCGACCCGGCATCGGCTACCGTCCCCTTGGGATTGCTGAACTTTTTCCATCGTGAAGCAATCGACTGGCCGCGGCTTCTCGCAGCTCTGAGCATCCTCACCGTGCCTGTGCTCGTTTTTTATTCGCTTTTCCAACGGAAGTTTGTGGAAGGCCTAACCTCTGGAGCGGTGAAATGACGTCCGGTCGCCCCCTATTGATCATGTCAAACATCATAATCGACGACGTCTGGGAAGCGGGTGGCGTGCACCGGGGTCCTAATCTTGGTGGAGCCGCCGTCTGGGCGGCCGTCGGCGCCCGCTTCTGGTGGCCGGCAGTCGGCATCGTCGCTGGTGTTGGAGAAGATATCGAACAGGTCAGCAGCGGACTATTGCGCAAACATCAGCTTCTGCCCAATGGCGAACTGAGGCGAGCAGCCCACACCATTCGTTCGACGTTACGATATCAGGATGATGGTGGTCGTACGGAAACTCCTGCTTTCGGTCCAGACCACTTTCAAAGCCTTCAACTCACCCCAGACGACATCCCCGGGCAATTTCGGCCCGCTTCTGCAGCCTATATCTTTCGCGATTTGTGGCCGGAGTTTTGGAATAGCTACACGCGCCATCGCTCCGATCTTGGAACCACTCTTTGGGAGCTACAGGGAGACGTCGCCGGTCCTCAACATTGGCCAGCAATCAAGGAGCGCCTTCCGGACATAGACATCTTTTCACTTAACCTCGCTGAAGGTTGCAGCCTATTGGGCGAAGCACTGTCGCCGCGAGAGATCGCAGCCGAACTCGTCAACGCTGGCGCACGTGTTGTTGTGCTCAGAATGGGTGCTCAGGGCGCATTGATTGCAACAAGCGATCACCGACTGACCGTCCGACCTCCAAATTACCAGGTGGTCGACGTTACTGGAGGTGGAAACGCCTTTTGCGGCGGATTTCTTTCAGGTTGGGCTCTGAAGCCCGGAGATCTGGAGCACGCGGCACGCACCGGAGCCGCATCAGCTGCGCTGTGCATTGGACAATACGGACTACCTGATCCAGCGACAGCCAATTTCGCGGTGCGGCTTGCCAATGCCTGTCACGTGGAGTGGGAGCCCATCGACTCTATTGCGGGGGGCACCGTTCATGCATGACGCAAAGATCCCTTCGCCAACTGTTGCCATAGGGGCGACGCAAGCACAGCGGCAAGTCAGTCGTGTCAGGGTCAGAAAGTCCGGCAGCGGTTTCCAATACGCACTTTTTGTCCTGCCAGCACTGCTCCTCAGTGCCTCTGTCGTCGTCGTGCCTGCGCTTTTGACTTTCGCAGCATCTCTGACCGATTGGGACGGTGTGTCCGAGCCGTATTGGGTTGGATTGGAGAATTTCCAGGATCTTCTTTCAGACGGAATATTCTGGCAGGCTATCGTCAACAATATCACCTGGACGGTCATTTTCTTGACCGTTCCCATGGCGGTCGCTCTCGTTGCAGCCTCGATCCTGCTGAACAGAAAGAAGAGCGCAGCCATTTACCAAGTCATCCTCCTGACGCCGTACATTCTTTCCCCGATCGCAAATGCCAGCATCTGGAAGTTCATAATTTTCGACCCGATCTCTGGTGTCGTTTCCTTCGCCAATCGGCAGGGAATTCCGCTTCCAAACCCTCTCGGCGAACCATCGGCTGCGCTTTACGCAGTAGCGGCTGTCGATATGTGGCACTTCTGGGGTTATCTGGCAGTCGTCTTTCTAGCCGCTATGCGCCAGACCCCAGCAGATCAGCTCGAGGCTGCGTTTCTCGAAGGTGCCAATGGCTGGCAGGTTTTTCGCTACGTGACCTTGCCAAACATACTGCCGACGATCGCGCTGATGTTTGCGATGGTGACGATCTTTTCCTTCCTCACATTCGACTACGTGTACCTCCTCACGAACGGTGGGCCGGCGCACTCGACGGAAATGCTATCGACGCTCGCCTATAGCGCGGCGTTTAGGACCTTCGAAGTCGGCAAGGCCGCCGCCATTGCGCTCTTCATGAGCCTATTTGGGCTCGTTGCGTCGTTTATTTACGTCTGGATGAGCCGGGAGAGCCTGCGATGAGCCAGTCCATTCCAAACGCTCGAGCAACGCAGCGAATTTCTGGGAATCTGTTTCTTGGTCTTGCGGTGGTCGTCGCATTGGCACCGTTCTGTCTCGTGATCATGAATGCCTTCAAGCCACATGTGGACATTGTCGCCAATCCCTTGTCGCTCCCCAAGACCCTCAGCTTCGCAAATTTTGTCACGGCCTGGACAACCGGTCATTTCACGACAGGGCTCATCAACAGCGTCGTGATCTGCGCGTTCACCATTGTGATCACAGTTGGGTTTGCAGCGCTTGCGGCATTTCCTCTTGCCCGCAGGAAAGGTCGGATCTGGAGAGCCATTTCGATCTATTTCCTTTGCGCCGTGACGGTGCCGATCCAGCTCTTCATTTTCCCGCTTTACTTTATCTACGCAGCACTGGGTATCGTCGGAAACCTGTTCGCAACAAGTCTCATTCTATCGGCGATCAATCTCCCGCTCGCTATTTTTTTGTTGCGCACCTACGTCCTCGCCATCCCGACGGAACTCGATGACGCCGCATTCATGGACGGCGCCGGGCCGTGGAAGACATTTTGGTATGTCATTCTTCCGCTCCTCCGACCTGGCCTGATCACAGTCGGCATCCTCGTCGGCTTCAATGCCTGGAACGAGTTCATGATCACCTCGACCTTCCAGCAGGGTCAAGCCAATTTCACGATGACCCTCGGCTACCTGTCGATGAATTCAACGATCGTCACTGATCGCGGGATCATGATGGCCGGCGCACTCATCATCATCTTTCCCATCATTATTTTCTTCCTCGCGATGCAGCGTTTCTTCATCGGCGGAATGACAGCAGGAGCAGTAAAGGGATGAACATGCCAATCGATAACAAGAGCATTTTGAACAAGGACGGGTTTGCAGAAAAGACCTATGCCGGAGTCGTCGGAAAACTCATCGGCGTATATCTGGGTCGAGCCGTGGAAGGCTGGTCCTATGATGCGATACGCAACACTTTCGGCGAGATCGATTACTTTGTGAACGACAAGGTCAACTGGCCGCTGATCGTGCCCGATGATGATATCTCCGGCACATTTTTGTTTTATCGCGCGCTCGAGGACAATGGCTTTCCGACAGATATCTCCGCCAAGGCGATCGGCGATACATGGCTGAACTATATCATCGAGGACAAGACCGTTCTCTGGTGGGGTGGCCTCGGTCGTTCGACCGAACACACCGCTTACCTTCGGCTGAAGAATGGTATCCATGCGCCCGAAAGCGGGTCGGCAAAACTCAATAGCCGCGCAATGGCGGAAGCGATCGGCTCAGAGATTTTCATTGACACCTGGGCAATGTCGAACCCCGGAAACCCGGAGCGAGCTGCCGATATGGCCCGCAAAGCTAGCACCGTCAGCCATGATGGTATTGCGGTCGAGGCGGCGGTGCTGCTCGCCGCAATGCAGGCCGCCGCCTTTACCGAGACGGATATCAATAAGCTCCTTGAGATCGGCCTGCGCCATTCACGCCACGACGAATTGAGGCGGATCGTAGGTGATGTTCGCGAGCAGTGCGCTAAGGCCAACCACTGGAGAGATGTCCGGCAGTGGCTGGAAGAAAACCACTCCTATCGCCATTATCCCGGTTGTTGTCCGATGGTTCCAAACCATGCGCTGTTGCTCGCATCCTTCATCCTCGGCGGAGACGACGTGCAGCACGGTCTCAAGATCGCGGTTTCGTCTGGCTGGGATACGGATTGCAACGCAGGCAACTTAGCGTGCCTGAATGGCATCCGTCTCGGCTTGAAGGCGTTCGAACAGGGTCCCGATTTCAGAGGGCCGATCTCCGACCTGATGTACGTCGTCGGCGCGGATGGCGGCGACTGCCTCAGCGATGCCGTCATCGAGACGCGCCGTGTTCGCAGGACCGCCGCAGCTCTCAACGGCTGGGCCTATGACCAGCCAAAATCGCGTTTCGCATTCGAATATCCAGGCTCCGTGCAAGGCTTTCAGTTGTGTCCGCTGCATGACGGAAGGCAAGCGGTAACCGCCGTCGGTAATCTGAACATGTCGGGTGGCGATAACGGCCTCGAAATACGCTACGAGGCACTCGCCAAGGGTGTAAGCGGGTCGGTTTCCGTCCCGACCTTTATTGATCCGAAGCCGCGTGCACTATCGGAGACCAGCTACTTCGAGGTGCTCGCCAGTCCGTCAATCTATGGTACCCAGACCGTCAAGGCCACGGTTCGCGCGTTTGACGCTGACACGCCGCTCCTGAACTTTTTCGTCATCCACTATGATGGTGATGGCAACCTTGCGAAGGTCAAGGGAGAAACATTCAACCTCAAGAAGGGCGACAACGCTCTTATGTGGAAAGTGCCGGACGTTAGCGGTCTACCTATTCACCGCGTCGGCGTTGAGCTGAACGCAGAAAAGCGTATCACCGGCAAGATCGCGCTGCTCGACATGGATTGGTCCGGCGCGCCGGAAGCCTTCGTCATGGGCTCTGCTCCCGATCTCTCGCCGAGAATGTCGCCGTTTGACACATCATCATATTGGTTGAAGTCCTTTGTCAGCTCTGCCTTGCATTTCAGGCCGGATGTCGACACCACTTTTGCCCTTTCCCATCCATTCGAAAACGGTGCGATCACCACAGGTGGCCGCGACTGGGACGACTATAAGGTGTCGTCGCGCCTGACCATGGATCTCCATCGCGCGGCGGGTCTGATCGCACGATCCCGCGGTCACCGGCGTTACTATGCCGGCATCGTGGAAGATCAAAAGGCGAAAATCATCAAGCGCAAGGACGAACAAGTCACCGTCCTCGCGGAAGTCCCATTCGCCTACGACGAGAACACGAAACTTAAGTTCGTGTTCTCCGCCAAGGGCAATCAGCTTGACCTTGCGATCGACGGCAACGCGTTGGTGAAGGCAGCAGACGCTGAATACGTGAGCGGCGGAGCTGGCTTCCTCATTGAGGAGGGCACCATTCCGGCGCTTGGCTTCGAAGTTCACTCTCTGGCGTAAGACGATTAAGGAACGACGAAAATGGCAGATCTCCGTCTCAACCGAGTGACGAAGAGTTATGGCGATCATTTGGTAATCGAACCGCTCGATCTCGCGGCTGAGGCGGGGGAATTCGTTGTCTTTGTCGGCCCGTCCGGATGTGGGAAGTCAACACTCCTGCGAATGATTGCTGGTCTCGAGAACACGACCGGCGGTGAAATCGAGATTGGGGGAAAGGTGGTTACACACCTTTCCCCTGTCGATCGCGGCGTGGCAATGGTGTTCCAGAGCTACGCGCTTTATCCGCACATGACGGTCGAGGAAAATATTGGCTTTGGCCTCAAAATCGCCGGCCTTCCCAAGGCGGAGCGGAAGGCAAAGGTAGAGAAGGCTGCGGAAGTATTACAGCTGACGCCTTATCTGCAGCGAAAGCCCAAAGCTCTATCAGGAGGCCAACGCCAGCGTGTTGCGATCGGCCGTGCGATCGTCAAGGAACCTCGAATTTTCCTGTTTGACGAGCCGCTTTCTAATCTCGATGCAGAGCTCCGCGTTCAAATGCGCCTGGAGGTCGCGAGGCTTCATCAGGAGCTCGGTGCCACAATGATCTACGTCACGCACGATCAAGTGGAGGCAATGACGTTGGCTGACAAGATCGTCGTCCTCCGCGGAGGGAGGATCGAGCAGGTCGGCAGTCCGATGTCGCTCTACGAAGATCCCGACAACACCTTTGTGGCGGGCTTTATCGGCTCACCCAAAATGAACTTCGTCAAGTGCGCCGTAGACGCGGTCGACGAAGGTCGCGTTTCAGTGACGGCTCCCGAACTGGGCGAAGGTTCGTTCACCGTCTCCAGCATGCGAGGACAGGTGGGTCTCGGGACTGACCTTACTCTCGGTTTCCGTCCCGAACACGTGGCGATCGGGAGCGACCTTCCTGTCACCGCACGGATCGAGGTCGTCGAACGGCTCGGAAATGTGACCTACGCCCATATCGCAACATCCCAAGGTGCCCGCCTGATCCTGGAACTCAGGGGCGACGATCGTGCCCGGCAAGGAGATTCCATTTCCTTCAAACCCAATCCCGACAGAGTGCTGCTCTTTGATTCCAACGGCCAGCGCGTCTGACGGTAACGACTGAAACAATAAAAGAGAGGAACTGAACATGAAGCGGATTTTTGGAAGTGCATTGATCATTGCCGCCAGCCTCGGTGCAGGGCCAGCCCTTTCGAAGGACAAGGTCACAATGTGGTTTTGGGGCGCGTCGCCCGCCTATCAGCAGGCACTGGATGACGCGCTGATTAAGCCGTTTAACGCCTCGCAGGATAAGTATGAGCTTGTCATCGAGTACCGGACCTCCGTTGACAATGATGTCCGTACATCCGTAATGGCCGGGCAGGGGCCAGACCTCGTCTACACTTCAGGCCCGTCCGACGTGACGCCCCTAGCGAAGGCCGGCAAGCTTGCGCCGATGGAAGACTATGCGAAGAAATATGGCTGGAACGAGCGCCTTCTTACACCGATCCTCGATAGCTGCCAGCAAATTGGGCATCTCTATTGCCTGCCGCCCTCTGTGATGGCCGACGGCATGTATTACAACAAAGCGGTACTCACGGAGAATGGCTGGGACGTTCCGAAGAACAAGGAAGACCTCGAAAAGATCATGAAAGCCGCTCAGGCTAAGGGCATGTATGCCTCGGTGACCGGCAACAGCGGTTGGCAGCCGATCAATGAGAACTACGCTTCCATCTTCCTCAACCAGATAGTTGGACCAAAGTCCATCTATGAACTGCTTACCGGAAAAGGTGACTGGTCTTCGCCGGATATGGTGGCTGCGATCAAGGAACTCGATCGTTGGTACAAGGCAGGCTACCTCGGTGGCAAGGACTACTTCTCACTGAACTTCGACTCGTCACTTTCCCTATTGCAGCAAAAGCGGGCGCCTTTCTTCTTCGCGCCCTCGTTCAGCTATCAGTGGGCCGTGAACTATTTCAAAGACGCCAATGCTGACGATCTTGGGTTTACGGCATTCCCAAATATGAACCCAGCGCAGCCCTATCCAATCTACTCGATTGGAAGCGCCTTCACTTATTCCATCAACGCTAACTCCCAGGTGAAGGACGGCGCCGCGATGGTTCTCGACATGATGATGTCGAAAAAGTTCGCCACCGATATCGCGAAGGTCTGGCCGGGTTATTGGTCTATTCCGCTCAATGATTTCCCGAACGATCCTTCCGCGACCGGCATCACCAAGTCCTACTATCAGGCGATGGCGGACATCACCGCCGCAGTGAAGAAGGGACAATTCGGATACAAGATCGTCGCGTTTTTCCCGCCCGCGACCAAGGATGTCTTCATTCAAGATCTGGAATCGGTCTGGTTGAGTAAGGAGACACCCGAGGAGATGTTGCAGAAGGCCGGAAAAGCCTTCGAGAAAGAGTATCGTCGCGGGCTTGTACCGCAGGTTACCGCACCGACCTTCTAAATGGATCTGCCGCGCGGAGACGCGCGGCAAACCTTTCTTAGGGATTGGACCAATGCAGCACCCGGAAAACATCGCACACCAGATCGAGCAAAAGGTTCGTCCGTTCGCCCGCGCTGACTCTCACTTCCACCTCGACTTCAGTCGGTTCATACCTGGCTTCCATGGCGACGAGGAAGCCGCCTCACGCTTTGCCAAGCACCCAGCATATCAACGCAGCCACCGTGTCTTCATCACGCCAGACAATTCGCTGATCCCGATCCGGCAAAGTCTCTTGGAGGAGGGCAGGGATATTGTGTTGCCGACCTATGGCCTCCACGATGGATTCATCATCATATCGGCGGCAACGATACCGATGGGCCACGAACGCTTTGCGAGTTGGCTTGACGGAGCACAGCACTTTGGCAGATCGGTAAGCCTGGAAGAACTGTGGCAACGGGGAGCATTTGACCTTATCGTTGCGGGCGCGGCCGCTGTCGATCGCGCAGGGCGACGGTTTGGTATGGGCAGCCATTATCTTGACATCGAGTGGGGAATCTTTGCCGAAGCGGGATTGGTGAATTCCGAGACCTCGGTTGTTGCCATCGTCCACGACTCTCAGGTTTCGGACCAATTGGTCTCTGCAAGCACCAGTCATGTCCGGGCCGATGTCGTGGTAACAGCCACCCAAACGTTGGACATTGGAATCAAATCGAGGCCGGTTGCTCTCGATTGGAGCTTGGTCGAACCGGAACTGTCTAATGCCCCACCGCTTCTGGAGCTGAGGTGAGACCGCTAGCGGCTATTCCGGCGGGCTCGTGAGATGCGAAGTGGAACCTCACCTGCCCGGACCAAAGTGCGACAGTGTACTCCGTCGGCTTGTCGGCCGCGTCGTAGCCGGTACCCGTAAAGCGAATAGCTTGTGTTTCGGCGTCGATATGAAGTTGGTGCGCTTCAGAAGGGGAGACGCTTACCAATTCTACGATGTTGTCGGTTCGAGAGAGATGGACACCGTAATGCTCCGCCAGCGCAGCCCACAGGGATCCATTGGTCAGGTCTACATTCTCGATGCTCGGAAACCGAGTAGTGGGAAGCCAGGATGTGGTAACGGCCATCGGGCGTCCCTCGACCTCTCTGACGCGCCGGAATACAAGGCACTGCTCGTCCGAACCCAGAGCAAGAGCCACCCGAACTTTCTCCGGTGGATCGATGACAGCTTTAAGATCGACGATTGTCTTCGTTTCAAAGCCCTGACGACGAAGTTGCTCAGTGAAGCTCATCATCAAGCTCAACTCGAAGGTCACCGGTTCCTTTGGTGCGACGACAATCGTTCCTATGCCATGTGTACGCTGGATGAAGCCGCTCGAAGCGAGGCCTTCCAGGGAATGTCGAATAGTCATTCGGCTGATGCCATAGAGGTTGGCGAGCTCGGTTTCGCGGGGTAGCCGGCTACCGTTGGCGAGTGATCCCGACAGGATCTGACGCCGGATATCCTGCTCGACCTGCGCGTATACCGGAACAGGTGACTCCACGTCGATCAACCCCGGCTCGAGACCACCTTGCTTGCTTGGCATTTTCTTTCCTCGTCAATGGTTTGACCAACTCTCGGTGACTCGGATTTCAAAAAAATACAAGCCCCCTTGCTGATAGAGGTATCATAATGTAGACCTATCGCAACAGCACAGAGGAAAATGAGAATATGACTATCTTAGTAGCAGGAAGCGCAGCGCACGAAGACCTCATTCTCGACGCGGATCGCCAACCTTCGTCCTCCGAAGTTGCCACTCTTGCAATCAACCCTGGTTCCAAGGGCATTTGGCTACCAGGAGGTGCTGCTAGAACAATCTCGCTCGCGGCGAGAATGCAAGGCGCCGATGTGCGTCTTTGGTATCCCCAGCCTGTGACGGATCGCGCGATAGCCCTTCTCGAAGAGATGGGCGTGGATATTTCCCAAACGCCAGTCCAAGACATCGACGCCGTTCGCTGCCTCTTGGTGTACGGGAACGAGGGCCGACTTGCCTGGTCGACACGCCTTCTTTCCGTCGCTCCAGCTTATATTGAGCGCCTTTTGGAGGGCGTGACGCACACTGTGATTTCGCCGGTCTGGGGGCCGTGGGCGGACATTCTCGTCGAGGCCTGTGACAAGCGCGATATCCCGGTCTCCTTGATCGGCGACGCGTCACCACAAGCTCGGGCCTATAAGTGGCATACGGTAATCCTTGATGCGGAGCAGTTTTCAGCCATTGGCGACATCAAGTGCGAGACGGCTGTTGTCACAGATGGAGAGCGTGGCGCGACGGTCCGACGCAACGGGGCGCTCACAAAGATTGAGGCGGTTAAAGTCAGGGTGGTCGACACCACCGGAGCCGGAGACACATTCGGTGGTTCTTTCCTTGCCTGCAGGCTCTTGGGGCAAGGCATCGCCGACGCTGGAAATATAGCGGCGAAGATAGCCGCGCGTGCGTGTGAGGGATGGGGTTCGTGGGCCGCATTCGAAAAAAAGGAGCAAGCTAAATTGTCAAACGATATTTTCGATCGGATTGAAGGCGCACTGCTGGCAACAGCCTGTGGTGACGCGTTTGGTATGCCAAACTCGTTTCTGAAGTCGCCCCCATGGCGCTCCCAGATGGATGTTGGTCCGGAAGACAGCCCGTATCACGCGGGATACCCGGCCGGCCGCATCACAGATGATACCGAACAGGCGCTCGCTCTGACAGACGCCTTGGAAGAAGGCTTTACGCCCGAAATCGTCGCAAGGCACCTGAATGACTGGTTTGTCAGTGTCGGCGGCGAAGACTCGCTTGCCGTCGGACCAAGCACCAAGCGTGCACTCATGGCATATCAGGCCGGTGCACCGGTTTCTGAAATCGGACGTTTCGGCGTGACGAACGGCGCCGCAATGCGCATTTCCCCGATTGGTGTCTATGGAGCAATCGCCGGCCTTACGCTCGAGCAGCTTGGAAGGCTCGTCGCCATCGCTTGCATGCCTACCCACGCCACAAGTCCGGCGATCTCAGGCGCGCTAGCGCTCGCCGCCGCGATCTCGGCCGGGATCGAGGGCAAATCCTGGGAGGAGGTTATGGCTGCCTCGGTTGCTGGCGCCCGGCTTGGAGCGGAGCATGGAAACTGGATTTATGCTGCCGATATGGCATCTCGGATCGAGCTGGCTCGTCGTTTGGCTAGCCAAGCAAGCAGCAAGCTTGAGCTCGCAAGGCTGATGTCGGAAGTCGTCGGCGCTGGCGAACCAACGACTGAATCTGTTCCCGCTGCCATCGGAATTGCCGACTTCGCTCGTGGCAATCCCACGCTTGCCATCGAAATCGCAGGCAATCTTCGCGGGGATACTGACACCGTTGCTGCCATGGCTGGTGCCGTATGTGGCGCCTTCGCCGGAGCGTCTGCACTACCGAAGGAGTGGGGAACGCTTGTAGAGGTAACAAACAGCTTCAGCAGCCGTCAGTGGGCGGAGCGACTTCAAGCGCTTGCAGAGCGCGACTCGGCCGGAGCAAAGCGGAGTGCTGCGGCATGATCCCGACCCTCATCGATTGCGATCCCGGGATCGACGATTCTGTTGCGATCTTTTTTGCACTTGGCTCGGGCGTCCTTGACGTCCGAGCTATCACGGCGGTCTCGGGCAACTTGACCTCGAACATATGTGCACAAAACGCATGCCGGATCCTCGACCTTGCGAACCGGCGCGACATTCCGGTCGCTGCCGGTCCTATGAAGCCCCTTGTTCGCCCATATCCACGTGACCCCTTCTCACATGGCAGCGATGGACTTGGAGAACTCAATCTGCCTGAGCCGAGCCGAGAGCCGGATGGCGTTTTTGCGCCCGACCTGATCATTCGTGAGGCAAACCGCCACAACGGTGAGCTCGTCATCCTGGCTTTGGGGCCGCTGACCAACATCGCACTCGCTCTCATCAAGGATCCGCTTCTACCTCGTAAAGTGAAGCGTTTGATCATCATAGGGGGCTCCTACGGCTTTCAATCGAACGGAAGTACGCGCGCGACGGGCGACAACCCCGCAAGCGAATGGAACATCTATGTCGATCCTGAAGCTGCAAAGCTCGTTTTCGAGGCCGGCTTTAATCTATCTGCTGTCGGCCTGGACGTTGCCACCCATCCATCGATAGAGCTTTCGAAGGAACATAGAGCCACTCTGCTCGGCTCAGCAAATGCCCAAAGCGAATTCCTGTTGGGCGTTGTCGACTTCGTGGAGAAGCGGGGCTTCCGATCGTACTGCGGATTGATCGACTCTCTTGCGGTCGCGACGGCGATTGATAGCAGCGTCCTGAGATACGAAGCCGTTGCTGTTGCAATCGAAACGCAAAGCTCTCTCAGCCTCGGACAAACGATCGTAGATCGTCGCGATCACTTCCGCTGGTCGAATCTTCCAATTGTGGATGCTGCGAGCGAGGTCGATGCTCAGCGCTTCTTCGAGTTGCTGATAGCGAGCATCACTTCTCCTGTCCGAACCGACACGGAAAACTGAAAAAGGGGATAAGAAATGGATCACAAATCGTCCGTGCGGGAACGGGTTTGGGCCGATCTGCGCAAGGTCGCACGCGCCGATAGCCGTTTTCACTATGATTTCGGCGAATTTATCGCGGACTTCGAGGGCGGCGATGCGGCCTGTGCCCGGCTCACCAGCCATGAGTACTACCGCAATAGCAAGCTAATCTTCATCGCGCCCGATAACTGCATCGAGCGGTTGAGACTCCAAGCCCTTCGCGATGGCAAGAAGGTGCTTATGACGACCTACTCGATCAAACGGGGTTTCTGGTTACTGGATCCCGATGTCATGAGCCCCGAGGATTTTGTTTATGCCTCGACACTCGACGGCATGGAACGGGTGGGGCGACCCGTGACACTTGCTGAAATTTCGTCCATGCAGCCGGTGGATTATCTTGTGACCGGGACGGGTGCCATCAACCATGAGGGCGTTCGGTTCGGCAAGGGGCATGGGTTCTTCGACGTCGAGTGGGGCATGCTTTTCAAGCTCGGGCGGATTACCATCAATACGCCGGCTGCGGCCGTTGTGCACGACTGCCAGCTCCTTACCGAGAAGCTTCACCCAGAAGTTTTCGACACTGTTGCCGATGTGATATTCACGGCCACTCAGACCATCCGCGTCGAGAACCCGCATAAGCCAACCTGTGGAATTATATGGGATGTGCTTGACCCGCACATGTACGAGACGATTCCGCCTCTACAGGAATTGCGCGCCATGGGTCTTTGATCCCAGCGTAGCAGGAACTGTACTGTCGAGTGGCGGCTGCGCGCCGCCGCTCGAAACTCGCGGTATCCGCAAAGGCTCAGCAGATACTCTCGCACCGTGATCAATTGCTTGTCGGCATACGGAAGTGAAGGCGTCTTATAAGCGTACCGCTGCGGCCGCTGAACCTGCTCCATCCTGATACGGTGCGAAATAATATTCTTTAAGATTTTTAAGGTACGCTATATAGGTCATTATACGGTCAGCCGCCTTGCCCGGCTCGATTATCCTTGGAGATGCTGTCGATATTCAGACTGTCTTATGGCAGCGACTATGTGGTGGTATTAGGATCGATATATCGATTGTAAAAATCTATAAAGTTCTTTATATAGATCTTTATGAAGACGACACAGTATCCACCTTCGGTGCAGCGCGCCCTGCGAAAGTTGGGCCAGGACATCCAGATTGCGCGCAAGAAGCGGCGCATGACGGTGGAGGATTTTGGCGACCGGTTGGGCGTAGGCAAGGGGACGGTCATCAGACTGGAGCGGGGCGAGGCGGGTATTTCCATTGGCACGCTGACCATGGCTCTCCTGGCGCTGGGCGAGCTGCATCGAATGTCCGACCTGATTGACGTGGCGAGTGATGACTCCGGGCTGCTCCTTGACCGCGAGCGCCTGCCGGAGCGGGTGAGACATCCTCGCCCCACTTCACGCTCCAAGGATGAACCGCAGGACAATGGACCAGAGACCGAGGGGATGGGTTTCTAACCATGGTTTCGCGTACCGTCCGCCTGGCGCTTGGTGAGCGTCTTCTCTCAGTTGGCAAGCTGACTTTCGACAGCGATGGCCGGCGACAGTTCAGCATGTTCCGATATGATGAAGCCTGGCTGACACATCCTCAGCGGTTCGCACTCAGCCCATCGATGCCGCTTTCCGATTCTCCCCATATCGCGTCGGGGTCCAGGGAAAACATGCGTGCGGCGCTCCCGTACGCGATATCTGACGCCGCGCCCGACGCCTGGGGTCGAGGCATCATATCGAAATCGCTCGGTGGCGCTCCAAGCGAGCTGGATTTTCTCCTGGCCGCCGATGATCGGACCCGCCAGGGCGCACTGCGCTTTCTGGACGAGGATGGTAAGCCGCTCTCGGACGCCGATCCGCCCGTGCCGCGCCTGAACGATCTGGAAGATCTAAGAGAGCTCGCGCGGGCCTATGAACTCGATCCCGATATGGCCCGCCAGGCCGCCGATCGGTTAATCGGCTTTGCCGGATCACTGGGCGGGGCGAGGCCAAAATCGAGCTTCGACGATGATGGCGTGCTGGCCATCGCCAAATTCACCTCGGAGAACGACACCATGCCCATCGAGCGCGTCGAGGTGGCGACGCTGAGACTCGCTGCGAAGGCCGGGATCCGAACGCCTGCGGCGCGCCTTGAGCTGGCGGAGTCAGATCGACCGGTAGCGATCATCAGCAGGTTCGACCGCGGTCGGGGAGTGCGAATACCCTATATCTCAGCGCAAACTCTCACCGGCATCGACGCTCGGGAGGGCGGTTACTACACCGACATCGCGGACGCGATCCGCGCGTATGGGCTCGAACCGCGCAAGCAGATCCTCGAACTCTATCGCCGTATGCTATTTACGCTCTTGGTCTCGAACAACGATGATCACCTCAAGAACCATGGCTTTCTCTACGGCGGCAACGACAAATGGCTCATGGCGCCGATGTTTGATGTCAATCCGCAACCCGAGCGCCATCGCCATCTCGAAACCGGTATCAGTGAGTTGAGCGGGAACAATCCTTCGGTTGAGGCGGCCATCGAGGCTTCGCCATTTTTCGACGTCGATCGGGACGAGGCGGTGAGCATCCTTGGCGAGGTGCTGATAGCCGTCGAGCAGAATTGGAAGTCGCTGCTGCTGGAGGCGGGTCTAACCGAAAAGCAAGCAAAAATCTATGCGTCGGCCTTCGATCACCACGAGACCGAAACCGCCCGCCGCCTTGTTATGCCGAACTAACCTCGACTATCTCGCGCCGGACGCTTACGAAGCCAGTCTCTCGCAACAGCGGCAAGGGACACCAGACGCAATTCACAGCGCGGAGAACTGTTACTGACTGCTGTCTCACCAAAGGGGTGCAGTCCACGACAAGGCTCACTGCATCATGCCGCGCGCAGCCACGGGAAAGACGGCTTCAACACGTCCGCTGCGCATGCCGACATACCAGTCGTAACGGTCGACCGTGGGGTCGCAGTGGCCGGGAACAAGACGCAGCGTTTCGCCGATGGCGAGACTGCCTGGGCCTGAGCGAACAACAAGCGCCCCATGCTCGTCCGAGGCACCGGCAAACTCGATGTCCTGGCGCGCATGGATGAGGGGAAGCCCGCTGTCGACGGCTATGCCCTTGTGACCACAATCCAACACCGCGATGCCATCGCGGGCAGCACTCATGACGGTGCTCAGGACGAAAAGCGACTGCTGAAAGGGAGGAGCGGGGCGGTTTCGCGCATAATCGGCGTCCATAAACAGATAGGAGCCGGCTTGCAGCTCGGTGTAGACGCCGCTTGCCGCCTCATGAGAAAATGTTCCCGTGCCCGCACCGCCGACAATGGCGCATTCGAGGTGTTGCTTCCGGATGGCGGCAATCGTATCCGCCGTTCGCTCCACCGCCCGGCCGATTGCCTCGCTCCGCTCTTCTTCGGTGCGCAGATGCTGCGCGCCCCCGTGATACGATTGCAGGCCGCCGAACACCAGATGGCGGCTTTTGGCGATGCGTGTTGCCAGTGCTGCGGCCGGCTCGCCAGCCTCCACGCCGCAACGCCCACCGCTGACATCGATCTCGACCAGAACGGTCATCCGGGTGGCGCAAGTTTCCGCCAGCGACTCGATCTGATCGATGACCGCGGCATTGTCGGCGCAAACCGCCATCTTCGCCATTTTCGACAAGGCGGCGAGCCTTGCCAGCTTGCGGGGGGAAGCGACCTCGTTCGAAACGAGGATGTCACCGACGCCGCCCCAGGCAAGCACTTCGGCTTCGGCCGTCTTCTGCACGCATTGCCCGACGGCGCCCCGCGCCATCTGCCAATGGGCGATCACGGGCGATTTGTGGGTCTTTGCATGGGCTCTCAACCGCACGCCTGACTTGCGGCAGAAATCAGCCATGCGATCGAGATTACTTTCCATGGCGTCGAGATCGATGACGAGGGCAGGGGTATCGATATCCGCCTCGCTCATTCCGGGCTCGGCAGGAGGGCGTTGAAGCATTTTGTTTTCCTCTGATCGCGGTGATTTCGATCATGGTCATGTGGGCGGGAGGGGTGACAGTCTTTGCACGGCTGCGGGAGACGATGCACGGCGGGACCACCCCGCATCGTTCGGGTCGCATCAGGCGGCAATCGACGGTTTTGCCTCCCGCGATAGTGTCTCGAAATTATCGCGGATATAGGCGGCGGCGCGCAAGGCGAGCGCCGAGATGGTCGGCGTCGGATTGACGACCCCGCCGGTCGCAAGCACACTACCGTCGACAATGAAGAGGTTGGGAACCTCCCAAGTCTGGTTCCATTCATTGACAACGGAGGTCGCCGGGTCGCTACCCATGCGGCAGGTGCCGATCATGTGCCACGCGGGAGTTCGGTAAACCCCATCCTTGTCACGATAATCATGGAGTCGATATTCGAAGGCGCCGCAAGCCTTGGCTAGTTCCTCCAGGCGCTCCAGCATGTAGTTCATCATGCGCTTGTCGTTTTCGCCGGGAGCGTAGTGTGTCTTCGCTGCAGGTACGCCGTCGGAATCCGTCAGTTCGGGATCGAGCGTGACACGGTTTTCCGGGTTGGGTATATCGTCGCCTATGCCGAATACGCCGATGGAATGACCGAAATGACGCTCAAACCATTGGTGATGCTGGGCGCCCCAGGGTGCACGGGCGGGGGTGAACCAACCGGCTGCGAGTTCGCCTGCCGAGGCGGCGGAGGTGATGCAGTTGAAATTGAAGCCGTTGACGAAGCCACGCGACACGTCGGTCTCGGCAAATTGCCGGGATAGAAGTGAAGCAACATAGCCGATCTGACCGTCGACAGGCTCATCGACCCACATTTCGCAGGCGACAAGCGTGTGGTGGAGCAGGTATCGGCCGACTTGGTCGTTGCTATTGGCTAAATTGTCGGAGGCGAGCAGCAGTCGTGGCGTGCCGATGCCGTTCGCCGCGACGATGACCAACCTGGCCTTCTGGAAATGCTTCTGCCCGGTGTTGCGGTCAATATAGAGCGCACCGGTGGCTCTGCCGTCGGCACCTTTTTCGATCTTCAGCACGCGCGCGTTGATGCGCAGTTCGCAGCCGGCCTCGAGCGCCTTTGGCCAGATCGACAACGAGTATTTGCTCATCGAACCGCGCGGGCAGCCATTGCACATGCCGCAATTGTTGCAGGCGGGCCGGCCGTCATAGTCTTCGGTGATGACGCCAGCTTCGGCGGGCCACCAGTGCCAATCGAGCGCGTCAAAGCCGGAGGCGAGCCGCTTGGCGACTTTCGAGACGGGCATCGGCTGTGTCGGACAGCGTTCGCGCGGCGGCATAGCGGGGTCGCCCGCTAGACCGGACACGCCGACAAGCCTGTCCGCCTCCTCATAATAGGGAGCGATGTCTTCATAGCTGATCGGCCAGTCCGGCTGCATGCCGTGTTCCGTCCCCTTGCGGAAATCGGAGGGGCGATAGCGCGGCCAGATTGCGCCATAAACATTGGTGGAGCCGCCGACGGCATTCCACATCAGGATCTGGGAGGAATCGGAATTGACCGGAAAGTCGTCCGGATGGCTGCGCTTGTTGACATCCGGGCTCCAGTTGGTCCGCCGCTGCCAGGACCAGTCGGCATGAAGGTGGGGATGGTCCTTGGCCTCGACCCAGGAACCCTGTTCTAGGCAGACGACATCCAACCCGGCATCGGCCAGGGTGAGGGCCGCCAGTGATCCGGTCGCGCCGGCGCCGATGATCAAAACATCGCAGATGCGTTCCGTTGTCATCTTTCCACTCCCCACTGAACGGTTTTCACCGTGTCGAGATCGAGTACCGACGTATCGACCGGCGCAACCTCGTCCGTCTTGAGATAGTGACCGCGCCCGTGCTTGGGCATGTCGCGATTGAAGTCGAAAGGCTCCATCTTGTAGCCCGTGACGTGCGGCCGATACGAGTAGGGGCGGCCGGTGTTCTGAATGGCTTCGATGACGAACGGCGTCTCGTAGTAGGCGAGTGTCACGGCGGTATAGATCTTGTCGAAAAGCTCCGGGTCAGCTGTCTCGAAGCCTTTGACCGCCATGACGCGCGTTTCGGCATCCGTGCTCGATAGCCCGCCGCTCCGCCAGCCAAGCATGTTGGCAAGGGCGACGATCCGCTCGTCATTCCACTCGGCGAAAATGCGCAACCCGACAATGCCGTGGACGCCCGCGTCGGATGCCGATGGCCACCCGTCGGCGCCTGGGATCAGTTCGTCGACGAGCGCCTTTATCATCTGCGTTCTCTCCGAAGGGGAGATCAGCGAATTCCTGTCTTCGATTGATACGGAGGATTGCCTAGTCATGCTGCACCCAACTTATGGTTCATCGTCACGGTGATCATCTTCAGCTCGGTCATCGCCTCCATCGTATGGATGCCGCCGAGACGGCCGATGCCGCTCTTGGTGCCCGAGCCGCCGCCGAAAGGCAGATGGATCTCCCACCAGGTGCTGCCGGCGTTGACGTTGACGATGCCGGCAGGGATCGCCTTTGCCATCGACACCCCACGGGTGATATCAGCGGTAAACACGCCAACCGAAAGGCCGTATTCGCTGTCGAGCGCCAGATCCAGCGCTTCGGCTTCGTCCTTGAAGGAGATGACGGGGACGACAGGCCCGAAGGTTTCCTCGCGGTTGATCCGCATTTCGCGGGTGACACCCGAAATTACCGTCGGCTCGAAGTACAATCCGCTGCCGAGATCGGGCCGGGCATTGCCGCCATAGAGCACCTTGGCGCCCTGCGCCACCGCGTCATCGACGTGTTCCTTGACCTTGGCCGCGACCTTGGCGTTGTTCAGCGGTCCCATCGTGGTTCCCTGATGCAAGGGGTCGCCGAGGACATGCTTTGCCGCGTGGGCCACGAGCTTTTCGGACAGGCTGTCTGCGATCGAATGATGCGCAAGGACGCGACCGGTCGCGGCGCAGACTTGGCCGGCATTGAAGAAGGCGCCGCCGGCTGCCGCGGCTGCAGCAGCGTCCAGATCCGCATCCTCGAAGACGACCACAGGGCCGTTCCCGCCAAGTTCGAGCAACAGGGGTTTGCCGGCGCCGCGCTGGGCGATGACCTTGCCGGTTGCAGCGCTGCCGGTAAAGCCGATCGCAGCCACATCCTTGTGAACCACCACGGCGTCGCCGGCGGTCGCGCCTTCGCCGATGACAAGGTTGATCACGCCGGCCGGCAGGCCGGCGCTGTCGATCGCTTCCATCAATGCGCAGGCGACCAGCGATGTCGAAGGCGCTGGCACCCAGACGATGGTGTTGCCGGTGGCAATGCCCGGCGCCAGATATTCGACGGGGATGTTGACCGGGAAATTCCAGGGCGTAATGACGCCGTAGACGCCGCGTGGCTGGCGGATTGTCATAACCAGCTTGGTCGGATCTTCGGCGGGCAGCGTCTGGCCGCCCATCTGCTTGACGAGCTCGGAGGCCAGCCGGAAGCCGTCGGCCGCCTTGCCGACTTCGCCCATGGCTTCTGCCAGGATCTTGCCCTGCTCGGCGGACAGAATGCGGGCGATCTTCTCGCGCGAGGCGTCGATTGCCGCGCCGATGGCAACGCAGATTTCCGCCCGCTTGAAGACAGGTGTATCCGCCCAGGCAGCGCCGGCTGCCTTTGCAGCGGCGACGGCCTTGTCTGTGGTTGCGCGGCTGGATTTGGGGAGCTGCGCAATTGTCTCGCCGTTTGCCGGGTTCACGGCCGGCATGGTCTCGGGTTCGGTCTGCCATTCGCCGGCAATGAAATTGGCCGGGACATTCTTCATCGTGTAGGTGCCGTCCATTGTCCGATCTCCTCTATTCGGCTGCCGCTGCAAGCGGCTGTGCATCCGTGCCAATATTTTTCCCGGCGATCACGAGTCCCGCCGCAAACAGTCGCTCCTGAGCAATGACGATGTCGCCGCGCGTATCCTCGAGCGAAAACCTGCCGCTGCGCAGTTCCAGAACGCTGGCATCGCCGGCTGCGCCGATCTTGAAGGTGCCCAGTTCCGGCCGATTCAGCGCCTTGGCGGCATTAACTGTCGATGCCGCGATGACGTCGTTGATCGGCATGCCGAGCGCCAGGAATTTGGAAAGGGTCGTTACCTGGTCATAGGCCGGCCCCTCGATGCAGAGCGCATGAACGTCGGACGAGATCGTATCCGGCACGAAGCCCTCCGCCATCATGGCGCGAGCGGTCTTCCAGGAGAATGAGCCCATGCCGTGGCCGATGTCGAACAGGACGCCACGTTCGCGTGCTGCGATGACCTCTGGCTTGATCTTGCCCTTGCCGTCGACCGGTGCATTAGGAAAGGGACGGAAGCAATGGGTCAGAACGTCACCGCCGCGCAGGCGAGAAACGACAGCCTCATAGGACGGCGGCGGTTCGTCGATATGGGCCATCAGCGGCAGGCCGGTCTCGTCGGCCACTTGGAGTGCAACATCGAGAGGGTAGATGCCGGCTGGACCCGACGCGTTGCGGCCGATGCGCACTTTGACACCAATGATGACGTCACGGTTAGCGTTGATGACCTCGACGGCTTCCCGGGCTGCCAGCAGGCGGATGTCATGGCTCTCACCAAGCATGATATTCTTGGCAAAGCCGTAGATTCCGGCGAACGAGATGTGGAGGTAAACGAGAATGCGAGCCGTGCTCTGCTCGATCACGTGCTTGCGGAAGCCGAGGAAGTTGCCGGGGCCGGCGCTGCCGGTGTCGACGCAGGTCGAGACGGCGCTCTTGCGGGCGAATGCATCCGGATCAACGCCGAGCGACGTGCCGCCCCAATAGACATGCGTATGCAGATCGATGAGGCCTGGCGTTACGATCAGGCCGGAAACATTCTTTTCCTCGAGACCGGAGAGATTATTCTCCAGTGCGGCAACCTTGCCTCCAGAGAAGGCGACGTCTGTGATGCGATCGATACCTTGCGACGGATCGATCACACGTCCGTTTTTCAAAACGAGATCATAGGGCATGAATTCGACTTTCAGTTTCCATAAAGTTCTGGTTGATGCGAACGCCGCTGTCGGCGGCAAACAGGCGGACGGCGTCAGAGCTGGCACCGAGGGTGATACTTTGGCCGGGAGACAATCCCGTCGTGTCGGTACAGGTCGCGCGCACGACATGGTCGCCGACCGCGACGTCGATGAACTGGAACGGGCCGGCCGGCTCGATCAGCAGCATCTCGCCGGTCAGAGAAAGGCCGCCATTGGCGCGGGCAGTTGGCTTCAGATCATGCGGGCGCACGCCGATGATCTGGCCCGCGCCGCCACCACAGAGGTCGGCAGGTAGAAAATTCATCTGCGGACTGCCGATGAAACCGGCTACGAACTGATTGGCAGGCTTGGTGTAGACCT
Source organism: Martinezella lusitana (assembly GCF_016901135.1). Taxonomy (GTDB): domain Bacteria; phylum Pseudomonadota; class Alphaproteobacteria; order Rhizobiales; family Rhizobiaceae; genus Rhizobium; species Rhizobium lusitanum_D. Next base: position 78,201 of record NZ_JAFEVL010000015.1, read on the forward strand.
CCATCGGCGGCGCGAACTGCTGAACGACGCCGTCTTTCATGACAGCGATGCGATCCGACAGTACCATCGCCTCTTCCTGATCGTGGGTGACGAAGATAACGGTGATGCCGAGTGCCTTCTGCAGCCGGCGGATCTCGGTTCTCATGTGCACGCGCAAGGAGGCATCGAGATTGGACAGGGGTTCGTCCATCAGCAGGACCGACGGGTTTCTGACGATGGCACGGCCGACGGCGACGCGCTGGCGCTGGCCGCCGGAAAGGGCCGCGGGCAGGCGGTCAAGGAGTGCCTCGATGCCGAGTACATCGGCGGCCCAGGCAACCTGCTTGGCGATGGTCTGTTCGTCGAGCTTCTGCTGGCGCAGCGGGAAGGCAATGTTCTCGCGCACCGTCATATGCGGATAGAGAGCGTAATCCTGGAAGACCAGCGCTATGTTCCGCTCGCGAGGCCCAAGATCGGATATCTCCTTGCCGTTGAAGCGGATCGATCCTTCGTCGATCTCTTCCAGGCCCGAGATGCAGAAGAGGAGCGTGGACTTGCCGCAGCCCGAAGGCCCGAGGAAGGAGATGAACTCGCCGTCGCTGATGGTAAGGTCGAGGCCCTTGATGACGGGAGTTTCTCCGAACTTCTTGACGAGACCGGCTATCTGGATGGATGCCATTGTTGAACTCCTTTCAGCCCTTGACCGCGCCTGAAAGCGCACCCTGGACGAGGTAGCGTTGGAAGAAGAAGGCGACGGCAACAGGCGGGACGATCGCAAGCACGCTGGCAGCAAACATCGGGCCGTATTCGTAGAAGCGTGCCTGGCTGAGGAAGCCGGCGATGACGACGGGGATGGTCTGCGTCGCCGGCGTCGATGTCAGGATCATGGCGAAGAGGAACTCGTTCCAGGATACCAGGAAGCAGAAGATCAGCGCCGCGATGATGCCGGGCCTAACGACCGGCACCAGAACCTTGCAGAACATGGTGAAGCGGCTGCATCCGTCGATCTGGGCCGCGCGCTCGAGGCTGAGCGGAATGTTCTCGAAGCTGGTCTTCATCATCCATGCGGCAAGCGGCATGAGGATCGTCGAATAGGCGATGACGAGGCCGATATGTGTGTCGATGAGCCCGAGGATCCGGAAGATGACGAAGAACGGCAGGACCAGTGTCAGGGCCGGTATCATGCGGGTCAGCAGGAGCAGCCAGAGGCTGATGGAAAAGAAGCGCTTGTCGGCGTAGCGGGCAAAGCCGTAGCCGGCCAGCGTTCCGAGCGCGACATTGATGACAGAGACCACGATGCCGGTCCCGAAACTGTTCAGAAGCGAGAGTGGAACGCGCGCGGCCTGAACGCTCGTCGTGCCCTGCGCCATCAGCACAGCCTTGTAGTTGTCAAGGGTGAGTGCCGAGGGGATGATGGACGGCGGCGTGCGGATGAGGTCCGTGGGCGGAGAGAGGCTGATGAAGATGAGGGCTACGATCGGTAGGAACGACCAGAGAAAGATCAAGGCAACGGCGATCGCAAAGAGCGCCCTTCCGATGTTCCGCGCGGTCGTCGGGCGCATCATGCGCCTCGGCTTCCATTCCGGCAGGATGACCATGGCGGCGCGGGGCTTGGCCATGGCTGCGGAAGTTGTAGCCGGCGCTGCCGTCACCTTCTTTACCCGCTTCGGGCTCAGAACCACGAAATAGAGAATTGCAAATGCGAGGCTGAGGAAGGTGAGGATATAGAGCGTCGCAGCGCCTTCCCCGAACTTGAGAAACTGGAACGACTGCATGTAGCCGAGCCATGACAGCGTGGTGGTCGCAGCACCAGGGCCACCGCGCGTCATGATCCAGATGATGTCGAAGGCCATGAAGGCGTTGATCGTCGCGATGATCGTCGAGAACAGCAGCGTCGATTTCAGCCAGGGCAGGGTGATGGAAAAGAACCGTTTCATCGGTCCGGCACCGTCGAGAATAGCGGCACGATGAAGGTTGCCTGGCATGGACTGCAGGCTGGACAGAAGCATCAGCGTCGTCAGCGGCGCTTGGTTCCAGACCTGCGTGAGGGCCACGAGATTCAACGCTAGAAAGCCGTTGCCGAACCACGCACGCGCCCAGGAGCCGAGGCCGATATCGTTGAGAAGGCCGTTGAGCAGTCCGAAATTGCCGGCATAGATGAAGGACCAGAGCACGCCGATGGAAACAGGCGCCATGGCCCAGGGGACGAGGACGATGCTGCGAAGAAAGCCTCGTCCGGCAAAGCGCTGGTTCAGCACCAGGGCAATCAGCGTTCCGAGCACCGTGGTGCCGACGACGGCAAGCAGCGAGAAATATAAAGTCCGGCCGAGTGCGTACCAGAAGTCCGCGTTCTGGAAGACGTTCACATAATTGTTCAGGCCGACGAAGATCCAGCGCTTGGTGATCGGGTTAGTGCTGTTGAAGGACAGATAGAGGCTGTAGATCAGCGGTAGACCGACGATCAGCACCATCAGGATCAGGGTCGGGGCGACCGAAAGATAGGCAAATGCCGGGAGCCGGCCCTTCCGCCTGTCTTCACGGGCCAAGGGCTCTACCCTTGTCGACTGCAGGGTCATTGTCATCGCGTCCTCGTGCATCATGCGGACCGCTCGAACGAGCAATGGTCCGTCTCATGATGTCGCTGGCGGTTGATATGCTGGGAGGAGCCGACGCCATCGAGAGCCGGCTGCTCTCGTTTCCCCGTTTTACTGATACTGTGTCTTCAGTTCCTTGGCCTTGGCGGCTAGAGCGGCGACCAGCTCATCGGTGGAGCTGCCCGAGCGGATATATTCCTGCACCTTCTGCATCATGAACATATCCCATTCCGGGAACCAGATCGTTTTGCCGATGGCGCGCGAGGTCGCCATGCCGAGCTGCTTGGAGGAGATGTCGAGATCACGCCACTTGGAGAAGCTGGCGACGATCTCCGGATCTGCCATGACTTCCTTGTAGCCGGAGCCCAGACCGAACTCGAGCGCCCAGCGTTTGATCACGTGGTACTGGCCATCCTTTGCCTTGCCGCCGAAGAACTGCAAGAGGTTCCAGACCCGCTCTTCGTCGACGGGCTGAGCACCCATCAGATAGGCGGCGGTCCATGCCATGGTGGAATGCGTAGCACCGGGCATGATGGCATTGCGCACCTTGCCGGCGATCTTGGAAACCGCAGGATCGTTGGCGACCTTGTGATTGTAGTCGTGGACGACCATGAACGTGTGGCGACCAGAAGCGTAGCTTGGAACACCTTCGCCGGGCAGCGTCATGATGTCCTCGACGACCAGCTTCTCCTGATAGAATTTCTGGTTGATTTCGAGGATCTTGCGCAGAGCCGGCTCGTCTACGAAGTTGCCGTCGGCATCAAACACCTTGGCGCCTTCCGAATACCAGGCTGCAAACATGTACCAGGACATGTCTGGCCACTGCTGCTGCCACATGGCATGGAACGGCGCGTCCGAAATGCCGTCCTTCTTCAGCTTGCGGCAGGCTTCCAGAACTTCGTCCCAGGTTTCCGGCGGCTTCAGTCCGGCCTTCGTCAGGTGCTCTTCATTATACAGGAACGTGTTGTAGCCGGCGTAATATGGCAGGCCGCAGAGCGGGCCGCCGTTGGGGAGCGACAGCGAAGTCACGCTGACCGGGAACATGCCGGCCTTGATATCGGCGGCGCCCGTGAGGCTTTCGATGTCCTTGATCCAGCCCGCCGTATGCCAGCGGGCAATATAGTTTTCTTCCGAATAGAGCATGTCGATATGCTGGCCGCCGGTCAGCTTGGTCTCCGCCACCGGATGGTAGTCGCCTGAGACAAGCTCATAATTCACGTTCTCGTCGTAGAGCTTCATGAACGTCTTCACGTTCTCTTCGACGATCTGTGGCTGATATTGCCAGCCGACGAAGCTCATTGCCGTTGAGGGAGCGGCGTAAGCACGCGATCCCATCATCGCAGCGGCGGATAACCCCGCGGCGCCTTTCAATATCTGTCTTCTGGACAGCAGGTATCGTTCCAGCGAAGAAATCATGCCAGTTCCCCATTGTGATAGCTTTTTTTGATTTCGGCCAACCGGCTGAGCCGGAAGATAACTTTCGGTATCTCCGGCCTGGACTAATCGTCGGGCCGGTTAAGCTCTTGCTGTGGAGTAAATATGCGCAATATTTTTCCGCTGTCCAACGAAATTTTCATTTCTGGATCATTTTTTGACATTTATTTCGGCTTGATTATTTTTTACGCTATTTTTTGATCAAGAAAACAAAAAATAGCCATTCGCTCGCGTCAATCGCACAAAGGTTGGGTCTGTGCTGCATCGCGTGCGATCGCCAGCTGCTGCTTGAGGCGGCGAAGCTTTTCTCGGCCGGCATCCTTGCGTGCAATGGCAACGCCATAAGAGATGATATCGATCGCAATCAAGTAGGCATAGCGGATCGAGGCTGGGCTCAGAATGTCCTCGTCCGGAGGGCTGTCGATCGGCAAGAGTTCGTCGACGGCGGCAGCAAGAGACGTCCCGCTCGGCGTCAGAGCGATCGTCGTGGCTCCGTACTCCCGGGCAACGGATATCGCTTTCTCGAGCTCGAGGTTGGCGCCCGTGAGCGAGCAGCATATGACGACGTCCGTGCGCTCCACCGCCGTTGCCAGCATGAACTGCATCTGGTGATCGTTACAGGGAATGACACGTATGCCCAGGCGGAAGAAGCGATTCTGGATCTCCTCGATCAACCAGGAGGAAACGCCACCGCTGCCGAATGCATAGAGCGTGTGGCAGGCGGTGATCCTGTCCACCACTGCCTGAGCGCGTTCAAGATCGACGTTGTGGTGAATGTCTGCAATTGTCTTCTGCGCCCGTTTGCTGACCCGCTCCGCCACCTCGGCGATGGACCCAGGTGGCGTCTGCGGTTCAAGATACCGGATACCTACACGGACAGATCCCATGATTTTGAGCTTGAGATCCTTGAGACCATCACACCCCAGCATTCGGGAAAACCGCGTCACGGTTGGTGCAGATACCCCAAGCCACGTGGTGAGTTCTTCTATGGGCTTTTCTACGAAGCTATGAGGCTCACTCAAAATGGCGTGGGCTATCCGCTGGTTTGTCTTGGAAAATTGTGACTGCTGGTCAACAATCAATCCGATGATATCTTGTGCGTTGCGCTTATCGTTTTGGATGGCCAGACTACCATAGTGTTGTGATATGCGATTTTCTTGTGACCGATCGCGAGCCATTGAATCTCTCCGTTTAGGTCGAGGTTTTGAATTAAACCGTCAAGGTGTCAACATTTCTCTGAAACATCATGCCCATCGATGGGACCGGCAACTCGGCTCGCCCGCGCGGTTGTTTCAATTGGTGACTCACCTGACGCAGAAATCCGCCAGTAAATTCATGCGCTTGTCGCCTTCCTGCCGAGGCGTCAAACTTTAATCCTGGTTCACAACCATCTTTGAAGTGTGGTCAGTCCGACCGGCCAAGAAAGCGGCAACCTGCGCAAATTATCCAGTCAACAAGCTGTTCAGCGGTGGGGCGATATCTCTGGGGTTTGTCGTGGACGCCGCTAAACAGCCGCCATGACGTACAAGCGAGATTGTTCCTTCGAAGAACCAGAACCAAGCTTGCATAAATGGCCTATCAACCAGGCTAACCTTCGAGGTTCGACTGAAGTTGGTTCGCTATAGCTTCAAGTTGGTCCGGTGGATTTCGCCCGATCACCATGAATGAGTGATTGGCGCTCGACCAGAAGATGATGTTCATCCCGAGCCGCTGCTCCCTCTGAAAGCCAGTTTTTCCAGTGCTGCTATGCGTGACGCAGAGAGCGATGGGGCCATATCTCGGGTCAAGATAAGCGATCTGCGCCAGCGGCTTTTTGTCAAACGTCAGCAACTGAGCGCGCTTGAAGGGAATACCGGAAATCATCAGGCCTTGCGTTGTTAGCGGCAGTTGCATGACGTTCGCTACTCTTGCAATCTGATCTGCCTTCACTGAGGGATCATCACTCAAATTGCTCAACGTGTCGGCAGAATAGAGCTGCATATAGTCGGCAACCACGGCTCTCCAATTCTGGGAAGAAGCATCCTCGCCTGATGAAAGGAGCCGGACTAATCCTCCGCCTGCGACCGCACCGGCCATGAGGCAGGCGGCAGCCAGGAATCGACGTCGATTCGGCAAAGCGGGGCTTGGGCCGATTTGGCCTAAAGCGGCAGGAAGTTTCGATTTCATCCGCTCGATGGGGGCGTCATCCAGAAGAGCAGTGAAGGCGGCGTCCATCGAAACAGTGTTGGAAGCCAGGAATTCGAACCGATCGCGAAACGCGCTATCCCTGTTCGCGCGATCCTCCACAGCCAGTTTTGAAGCTTCGTCCAGTTCGCCGTCAAGATAGGCGACAATCAACTCGTCGGCAGACATCGAGGCCAGATCAAGATGTGTTGACATCAGTCTCTCCTTTCCCGAAGCGCCGACACATTTGCCGTGGACATGATATCAGCAAGTCTTGCGCGCGCATTTGCGAGACGGCTCATGACCGTACCGATCGGAATATCGAGAACTTCGGCAATCTCCTTGTAGGAAAGGCCTTCGACATAGGCCAGAAACACGGCGTTACGCTGTGCTTCGGGAAGCCCGTCGATGATCTTCAAAACTTGATTGGCCATGAGACGCGTTTCGCTTTCATGTTCACCGTCGACAATGAGCGCGCAGTCGGCATCGACGATGCCTCCGCCCAAACGAATGCGCCTGGACCGCACCTCATCGATCCAGATCGAATGCAATATCGAAAACAGCCAACGATCGAGCCGCGTACCGGGCGTATATTGCACCGCCCGTTCGATTGCCCTTAGGCAGGTGGCTTGCACCAGATCCTCCGCCACGTCACGTTGCCGGGATAAAACATATCCATAGCGCCACAACCTTTTCAGGTGGTCGACAAGGCCGCTCTGCACCTCTTGCTGACCTGCGTGGAGTTTGCGATCGTCTATCAAGACACGCTATCCTCGTGCTGTTAAACTTTGTCGATGGTCGAAGGTGGCAGCCGACCGTTTACGATCAGCTGCCACCTTCCCAAGGTTCGATCATATCGTCAATTTGCCCTGCCGCGCTGCGGCATAACGCTCGTCGATCTTTGTCCAATCGATAACCTTCCACCATGCCGAAAGGTAGTCTGCCCGGCGATTCTGATAACGCAGGTAATAAGCATGTTCCCAGACATCATTGCCGAAAAGGACGCGCTTGCCTTCCATCAACGGCGTATCCTGATTGGGACGAGCCTCCATGCCAAGCTTGCCCTCCTGCGTGATCGTCACGAATACCCAGCCCGACCCGAATATTTTGGCTCCCGCCACGTTGAAGGCGGTCTGCAGCTGATCGAGCCCCCCGAAATCGCGCTGGACGGCGGCGGCGAGTTCGCCGGTGGGTCCGGCGCCCGTACCCCCCATGATTTCCCAGAACATGGTGTGGTTGACGTGACCACCAAGGTTGTTTCGGACAGTCGTGCGGACGCTGTCGGGTACCTGATCGAGATTTGCCAACAACTGCTCCATCGGATGATCGGCTATCTGGGGCGCCTGCTTCGCCGCCGCGTTCAGATTTGCCACATAGGCGGCGTGGTGCTTGTCGTGATGCAGATGCATCGTGTCGGTGTCGATTGCTGCCTGAAGCGCATCATAGCCATAGGGGAGCGGCGGCAATTTGAACGGACCTTCGCCGCCATCCGTGGCAGCACCATTTTGCTGCGCGGCGGCGATACGGGTTGTAGCGATCGCTGTCATGGCGCCAGCTGTTGCGGCGATCATATGCCTGCGGGTGAGATTGAACATCATCGTTTCCTCTTCGTTTGAGATAACCAGTGCTTGTGGAGCTCTCCTCTCCGCGATTGTGATCGCGGTCGGACATCTCCTGTATTGCGGATGAAGAAAATGGGGGTCTCTTGACTGGGGCGCGGCTCATTGCCGTGCTGGAAGGCCCCGCATCAATGAGCTAGGAAAACATAGTCGGCGCTGTAGGGCTCCAAGTGCAGGTCGCCGATCTTGTCGCAGGCGCCGGTGAAGATGCCGCCCTTCGTGTTCAACCGTTGCACGGTATCGATCTTCGACAAATCTCCGTTGCCATCATGCAGAATGACGTCAAGCCGCAACACGGGGATATCCTTGTCGGATGCGCCTGGAGCCTGCGCTACAACCTTCCCCTTGATCCGCGACCCGTCGGCAAACTCCCAACCCGGCCCGGCAAAGTGACGACCGACGGTCTTGTCATCCGATATCAGCGTCGCCAAAGGTTCGCGGAATTGCCATGTGGATTTGCCCGTCGCATCAGCCTTGCATTCGTAAATCTGAAGGCCTACTGCGTGAACCTGCCAGATAACCTTGGCGCCGTCGGCTCGGATCCCGTCGGGAAGCGGTGCCGCCGCTGCACTGACCGCCGAAGCGAAAGTTAGAAGCGCGATCGAGCCCATGATGATATAGAGAGCCACTGGCATAAGCCGGTTCTTCACGGCTGCTCGCCGAATGGTCGTCGCCTGGACGGCGGCAAAAGCGGACCCGTCCTGTCGGTGATATCTAGTCATCGTCACATCTTCCCTTTTTGCAAAGCGAACACTTTCGCTTCGTTTCAGGCTGTGAACGGAGCAGTCGTGTTTTTATTCATATCGATCGAAAAAGATTCGCGGTGCTATCGATCAGGAGTGCGACTCCGGCTAATTGGCCTGCTGCCCTTAGGCTGCCGTCGAATATTTATGCCGGGTTCCCCACGGCCTGAGGCCGGGTCTTACCGAAATACATCAGTTCCCAGATGGCGTGGTCTTCGAAGATCTCGGTCCTTGTTTCCCCGTCAAACTTCTCGAGCGTCACCTTGCCGGTGAAGCGGTGATAGGCGCCGTCAAAGCCGATCAATCTGGCGATTATCCGCTTGAACGGCGGCGCGCGGTCGGTGAAGATGGCCTGCAGGATGGTTTTCTGGCGCTCGAACGATACGACATAGCGAGTATCGCCAGCGCTATAGGTGTAGCGTGTAGTGTCGGCCACCGGCTTGCCGGTCCTGCTGTCGGTCTCGATGCGTTCCGCGTCAAAGATGACCTTGCTCTCGTCGTCGGCAATAATCTGTCCGTCTTTGGCCAGCATGTAGACGATCTGCGTTTCATAGCCGTAGGCGGCAGTAGCGGTGATATAGGATGCAATGACGGTGTAGGGGCCGACGCTGGCGCGTGCCCAATACCAGTTGTGCATGAGCGTCTGCATGGGGACATCGCCCCAATTGTGATCGTGATATCCGCTGCCAGAGGCGTGGTATTCCTCATTGCCGATCTTGTAGCGGACGCTTGCCGTGCCGTGGGGCACAGAGGGGAGCCACGCAAAGAGCTTCTCTCGGCCGTCGGTGCCAAAATAAAGATGACCAGACTTGGGACGCCACGGGCGGACTTCTCCCGCTAGTTCGATATCGACCGATATCTCCTCGATCGTTGCTGTAATGCGGTAGCGGTGGAGATCACCGACGAAGCGATTTGCGCCAATCTTGACGTCGCAACCGGATTTCGATGCGCTGAACGATTCCGGCTTGGTGTCGAGAAATTTCTCGAAGGTGCGGCCGTCAGGCAAGGTGAGGTTGATGGTGATCCGTGGCGCAAGAGGACCATTCGGGCTGACATTGGGCTTTGTGTAGAACACGACCACAACGGTTGCACCGTCGTCGAGATGGGCGTCGAAATACCACCATTCATAGCGGCCCTTGTTTGTGCCGATGCGCTGACCGTCCTCGAATTGCAGGACATAGGCCGGGTCGATGCCGAGCCGCTCATAGTCGGCAGGGCGCCCTGCTAGGCGAAAGTGGGGGTTGTTGTTGTGGTCCATAGCCTTCTGTCCAGTTGCAATTGTAGGGTCAGACCGGCAGGCCGAGTTGCTTACGATACTTTGGCACCAGCATGGTTTTTGCCTTCACTTTCCGGATCAGCCAAGTCGAGCGAAGAGTTCCGACCAGCGGAGCGAAGATGACACCCGCTTGACTGCCCAGGGTGACCGCCATCATGAGGTTGCCGGTCTTCGCCTTGTAAGTCTTGGGCGGCTTACGCCCGGATGTCATCGCGCGAATGTTCGCTTCCGCGACACTAACCTGGCCGGCGATATGCAGCGCCATCTTGTTTTCCTTGAGGTCGGTAATGTCACCGAGGGCGAACACGTCGTTCTCGCCCTCCATCAGGAGCTGCGGCGTCACCCTGACACGCCCGTCGGCATCGAGGCGATCTGAGAAATGGGTACGTAGATACTCGGTATTTGGCCGCCCACCGATGCAGCACAACATGAGGTCATAACCGATGCGCTTGCCACTGGCGGTTCGGGCCTCGCCTGGCTCGGCAGAGTAACCGTTCGGTGGCAACGGTGTCTCGATCCGTTCGCCGGTGAGCAGCTTCACCCGGCGCCTTCTCAGAAATTTTGTCGCTAGGACAGAGGCCGTGCCTCCGGTCTCGGCCAAGATGCGCGCGCCGGATTGGACGATGGTCACGGCGCGTCCCGGCCAGGTCTCAATGATCTCACCGGCGATTTCGACACCCACAGGGCCACCCCCGACAATCAGGATGCGCCGCGCAGAAGCGAGCGATGCCCTTAGCTGATAGAAGCCAGCCTTACGCTCTTCGATCGAACCGCTGGACGATCGGATGAACGGGCCGGAGAAGCGGCTGCCGGTCGCCAGCACGGTGATGTCGGCCGTCACCATCCGTTGGCCGCCATGATCATCCTCAATGCGCCCGCCGGCCCGGCTGAACTCGACGAGACGCCCACGGATATATTGCGCTTTCGGAAGGGCTTCGGCGATCGGCACTATAGCCTCTTCGCCGTATTCGGGTCGGACCATCAGCCGCGGCATTGCCATCGGCACTTCGAAATAGTCCGTCGGTGCGATGACCGTCACGTCAAAATCGTCGGAGAGACGGCTCGCCAGCACCGCGCCTGCCATTCCGGTTCCGTAGATCGCAATTTTGCTTTTCATTTTTTGTACCGCCTTCAAGCATCGGATCGGATCTTACATTGGCGTTTTCAAACTCATCGTAGTAGACTATATATTTCGATAGCTATCATCGTATGGTGCTATAGATGCTCGACGGCGTCACACTTGATCAGTTCCGCACCTTTGTCACCGTTGTGGATGAAGGCAGCTTTTCGGCGGCTGGCCGTCGCCTCAGGCGCGCTCAATCCGTGGTCAGCCAGACGTTGGCCAATATGGAAGGGCAGTTGGGTATCAAGCTCTTCGACCGGACCAAACGGATCCCGGTTCTCACGGAGGCCGGTCGGGCACTCCTACCCGAAGCGCGGGCGGTCACGGACGCTATTGACTCTTTCAAGGCCCGGGCGCGTGGATTGGCAGGGGGCCTGGAGGCCGAGCTACCGGTCGTCGTCGACGTCATGTTGCCCACCGCCATCCTGACGCAGGCGATAGCAGAATTCTCGGTGAGCTTCCCAGACGTTCCTCTTCGCCTCTATGTCGAAGCGCTTGGCGCGGTTCTCAAAATGGTACTCGAGGGGACTTGCGCGTTCGGGATCGTCGGAACGTTGCCCAACGTGCCCGAAGATGTCGTTCGCGAGCATTTGATGGAGGTGCAGATCGTACCGGTCGCTGCGCCGTCCCATCCACTCGGGCTTCATCCCGTGCCACTTACGATCAATGACCTTTCGGAACATGTTCAACTCGTCCTGACCGATCGCTCCAGCCTGTCGAATGGAACGGAGATCGGCGTCGTCTCGGCAAAACCTTGGCGGTTGGCTGATTTGGGGGCAAAACACGCGTTCCTCAAGGCGGGTATGGGGTGGGGGGGCATGCCACTGCATCTTGTCCAAACCGACATCGACTCCGGCGCGTTGGTCATCCTCGACATTGTTGAAATGCCGAGGAGAGGTGCGTGGATCGCACTGTCCGCCGTGTTCAAAGCGGACGCACCGCCTGGCCCGGCCGGCCGATGGTTGATCGAACGGTTTAAGGCGAAGGCTGAAAAAGACTGACGCGGTGTTATGTCCAGTCGAGCGTCGAGGTCGCCTTCATGGCAGTTTCGCTTGTCATTGTTCGGCTTTCGCCGCATCGGGGACGCTTTTCCCTGACCCTCCGACCTCATCACCGCTGCGACCGTCCTGCTCCGCGACGCTGCGTTTTCTCTTTGCCCATTCCGCAAACGCGATCGCGTGACGGCCGAGGGGGGTTGGGGTAGGGCGGGTCATGATCGGCGCTGATTGAATGTAGCACCTGGCATGATCAGCCCCTCCGCTGCCCATCGCCATCGAAGATGTGCAATTTGGCAGAATCGGCCGAAAGGGCGATCGTTTGATCAATCCTGATATCAACGTCTGCCGGAATCTTGACGATAACCTGGTTGACGCTGCCGATATCGACGTAGGCGGTGATGAGTTCTCCGAGATTCTCAACGACCGCCACTTTCCCGCGCACCAAGGCGGCACGGCCCTCGGCAACGAAAAGATTTTCCGGACGGATTCCCAAAAGAATGGCACCATCGCTGTTCGACGCAAAGGGCGATGTAAGCAGGTCTCCGGTTGCGGTTTTTACCTTGATCTCCGGTCCCTGCCGGATGACCTCCGCCTTGATGAAATTCATCGCGGGCGATCCTATAAAGCCGGCGACGAATTTGTTGGCAGGTTTGTGATAAAGTTCCATCGGTGTCCCGACCTGCTCGATTCTGCCGCCGTTCATCACCACGATCCGGTCGGCGAGCGTCATCGCCTCCACCTGGTCGTGTGTCACATAGATCATCGTCGTGTCGGGCATGCGCTGTTTCAACTGGGCGATCTCGATGCGGGTCGCAACCCGCAATGCGGCATCGAGATTCGACAGCGGCTCATCGAACAGAAAAACCTTGGGTTCCCGGGTGATGGCGCGGCCGATCGCCACTCGTTGACGCTGACCGCCGGAGAGCTGCTTCGGCAGCCTGTCGAGCAGAGCCGTCACCTGCAGCATTTCCGCCGCCCGATTGACGCGGTTTTCGATCTGAGATTTTGGCATTTTCGCTGTCTTTAGGCCGAAGCTCATATTTTCGCGCACCGTCATGTGCGGATAGAGCGCGTAGGATTGAAAGACCATGGCGATGCCCCGTTCCGCCGGAGGCATGTCGTTGACGATTTTTCCATCAATCGCGATTTCGCCGGAGGTGATTTCCTCAAGCCCCGCGATCATCCGCAGCAAAGTCGATTTGCCGCAGCCGGAAGGACCAACGAAGACAACGAATTCACCGCTTCTAATATCGAGGTTCACGTTATGCAGAACGGTAAGCGCGCCATAGGATTTCTTCAGCGATCGGATGGTCAGACTGGTCATTTGCGGGCTCCTCCACCCTTGGGGCCATTGGCAGCGGCATCCAAATTCTGTATGCGGGCTTCGTCGTGTTGTCCTCTAGGTCAGCGTTCCGACCTGCCGCCGGACTTCATCCATGGTCTCCATGACGCCAATAGCAAAATCGAAGGGGTGGAGGGGCGAGTCGGTCAGTCCATCGGCAATATGCTGCGCGACAGCTGCCGCTTCCCAGGCAAGTCCGTCTCGGAACCCAAGCCCGGTGTCGTTAACGAACTGGATGCGCACGTCCCCCTTACCTGGCGCGACGAGCTCGAAGCCGGCCGGGACGGCAAACCACGGATTGACTTCGATGCGAGCAGCAGAGCCGCTGATGCTGGCGCGGGCTGGGCTGAACGCCATGAGATTGGTGCTGAGAACGGCCTGAGCGCCGCCATCATAACCCAGGACGATTGCCGTGCGGGCATCGACGCCCGTGGAAGTCAGATTACCGATCGCCGTGATCGCCTTTGGCCTGCCGAGCCACAGATGACTGAACCAGATCGGATAGATGCCGAGATCAAGCAACGCTCCGCCGCCTAGCTCCGGATTGTAGACACGGCCGGCCGGATCGGTCGAGCCGCGCGTACCGAAATCGGCCAGTGCCAGCTGGAGGTCGCCGAGGACGCCGTCCGCCTTCAGCTGCATCATGACGTCGGTTTGCGGAAGATAGCGTGTCCACATCCCCTCCATTGCGAAAACCTTTGCCGCTTTCGCGGCATCGCGTATTTCGCGCGCCTCCGCCGCCGTCATCGCCACCGGCTTTTCGATCAGCACATGCTTGCCGGCCGTGATTGCCAGCAATGCGAGGCGCTTGTGTTCGCTATGCGGTGAGGCGACGTAGACGATATCGACCTCGGGATCGGCGACCAGCGCCTCATGGCTGACGTACCAACGCGCAATACCGGCGTGGGCGGCAAAGGCAGCGGACCGTTCCAGCGAACGGCCGGCGACTGCAACCGCTCTCTGCTCTGTATGCGTATGCATGGCGCGTACAAAATCGAGGGCGATGGCGCCGGGCGCTAGCACGCCCCAGCGCAATTTAGGTCCGCCCCGAAGGGGTGAGACGCGAGGTTTGGGAAGAGTCTTCGGGAAGGTGCTCATGCCCGGCTTGTATAATATGTGTTAACAAATGACAAGGGCCTTGGGCGCTTGACCGAACAATATCTATGTGTTTACATTTTATCATTAGCTCAGCCTCTCACCAATGCCATTTCCCCATCCAGGCATGGCGACAACAATCGTCGAAAGGAATTGCAATGCCCAAGTCTCTTGGTGTCGTCCTCGTGGGGTGTGGCGGGATCGCCCGCAGCCATGCATTTGCCCTGTCGAAAGTTCCAAACGCCCGGATGATCGCAAGCGTCGACATCAATGAGCAGTCCGCGATCAACTTCAAGGAGCGCTTTGGCTTCGAGACGCATTCGACAGACTTGGACGCAGTTCTCGCTCGGCCTGATGTCGATGCCGTCGTCATTGCCACGACATCGAAAATTCACGGGGCGTTGATCACGAAGGCACTGAATGCCGGCAAGCATGTGCTTGTGCAGAAACCGATGACAGCCTCGCTTGAAGAGGCGCGCCAGGCCGTCGCGCTCGCAAAGAAAACCGGTCTGAAGTTGATGGTTTCGTTTTTCGAACTCTTCCTGCCGCCAGTCGAACGGGCACGGCAGATCATCGAGGCAGGCCTCATTGGCGAGCCCTTTCTGTTTAAGGCGATGATGGCCTGGCACACGCCCGATGTTACCAAAGGCTGGCGCTTCGACCCTGAAATCGCTGGTGGCGGCGTCATCCTCGACGGCAATGTTCATCATGTTTCCAATGCGCTCTATCTGCTCGGCAATCCAAAGATTGAAAGCGTCTATGCTGAATACGGTGCGCTGACGGCGGATGTTAAGGTCGAGGACACAGCTGTCATCCTGGTTCGCACCGATAAGGCGATCCTGGAGATTTCCGGTTCGAACCGTCTGCAGGAGCCGGGTGGCGCGACCATGGCCTTCAAGGACTACTGGCAAGTCTTCGGGACGAAAGGCACCATTCAATGGGACGCCGCGGCTCGGCCGACCTTCCGTGTGTTTACCGAGGACGAAAAAGCTCTCGACCCGCTCCTGGCCAATGGCTGGGTATCGCCGAAGCTACCGGTCATGCCGCCGGATCACCGCGAATTCTCGATGCACATCAACGGCGAGGAAAGCCCGTGGGTCCCCGAGCACCAGCATTTCGTCGATTGTTGCCTGAACGACACGCCGGTCAGAAGCGATGCCGAGTTCGGCCTCACGACACAGCTCATCCTTGAAGCTGCCTACAAGTCCGGCAAGGTCGGTCGCAGGCTGAGCCTTGAGGAGGCTCAGGCATGAGTCCCCGGAACATCATAGACGCGCATTCGCATATTGGCCGCACCATGACCAATGGCGTTGGCCAGGATGTCGATACATGGCTTGCCGCGATGGATGCGGCAGGCATTGCCCAGTCGATCATCTCGGTTGCGGCAGGCGGCCTTCAGGCGGAGGGCCTGGCCGACACGCGGCGCGCCAACGACGTGATCGCCAAGGCTGTCAGGGAACATCCGGAGCGTTTCCCGATCGGGCTTGCGAGCATCGAAGTCCGCCACGGCGAAGCGGGCCTCGCCGAAGTGCGCAGGGCGATGACGGAAATCGGCCTCAGCGGCCTCGTCTTTCACACCACGTTTGAAGGTTTTGGTGTCGATTCTCCGCTCTTCGACAGCATATTGACAGCACTCGGCCTAGGGCCGGCGCTGATCCTGATGCATTCTACGCCGGATGGACGCGCTAATCCAACCGCGATCGCTACCGTTGCGAAACGGTTTCCACAGATCCATTTTCTGCTCGGCCACCCGGTCTTTACCGAGGAACAGCGCAGGCAGTGCGTCAAGGCCATTCAGGAGAATGCAAATCTCAGCCTTGATCTCGCCTATCAGGCCGATCCCGCCACGACCGAATTCTTTGTGCGGGAGGTGGGTGCCGACCGGGTGCTTTACGGAAGTGACGCTCCTTATTTCGAGCCGGCGCGGGTGATTACCTCGATCGAAACGGCAAAGATCACCGACGCCGACAAGGAGCAAATCTTTAGCGGCAATGCCGAGCGCCTCATCAAATCGCTTCGCTGAGACTTGGAGGTAGCGGTGACCCACCCCAAGGGCAGCTTTACGACTGTGCCTTGTCGAGGGAGACCTGATGACCGCTCGCAATCGATTGCTCGGCGGCAGCGAGGATCGTCGTCACCCTGGCGCCAAAGCGTGCATCGTACGGCGTCGGTTGACCGCTCTTAGCGGCAGTTGCAAGCTCCGCAATCGCGTTGCGGTAAGCCTGTGTTGATTCACCATTCCAATCTTCAGGGACCGGAACCTCGTTCTTGCCGGACGCGCCAAACAACACCGTTCCGCCAGGAAGCGGCGAGGGCGCATCAAGCGTTATGGCAATGGTCGAAATCACACCGTTGTCATGGACGAGGGTGGTGAGGGTGAAATCACCGCGTCCTTTACTGGCGGACACGGCCACAACGTCGCCAAGAGCGGCGCAAAGCAACGAGACGGCATGGGGACCGACATCCCAAAGCGCGCCGACTTCGGAACGCCATCGTGTGCTGTAAAAGGGATTGCCGGGATCGGATATCACGCGAGCGAAAGTCTCCGTCCGCGCCGATAGCCAGCCGCCATTGGCCGCGGCCTCGTTCACCCATTGTCGAATTTGCGGCGTGAAGAGCCGTGTGAAAAAGACGGCAGATTGAACGCCATGTTTGGCGCAGGCCTCCGCAATGGCGTCGGCAACGACAGGGTCGGTCGCAAGAGGCTTTTCGAGAAGCAAGTGTTTCCCGGCCGCCGCCGCCGCGATGGCGAATTCCGGCTGGGCATCGGGCACAAGGGAAATGCCGACAATGTCGACGGAATCAAGGAATGCACCGAGGCTGGTAAATGCCTGCGCGCCATGCGCTTCGGCAATCTCCTTTGCCGCGATTTCGCGCCGGCCGAACACCGAGCAAAAATGCACTGCATCGCAGGTGGCTGCGGCAGGCGCTTGAACCGTCCTTGCCCAGATGCCGGTGCCGATAAGTCCGAATCGTGGTTTGCGATCAGTCATTTGCAATCAATGAACGAACGGACGAAGATTGTCGCGGGCAATCTCGAAGCCGCGTTGCACTTTTTCAACCGTTCCTTCGAATGCCCTGTCTTCGTGTTCGATCGAGGCGACGTAATCATAACCGACGGAATAAAGCGCAGCAAAGAAGGCACCCCAATTCACCTCGCCGAGGCCACAAAGGCGCGGCACCTGCCAGCCGACCCCAGCACTTATGACGCCATGTTCATAAAGCCCATCGGTTTGAACTTCCAAATCCTTGGCGTGCACATGGAAAATGCGATCGCCGAACTCGCGCACGGCACGCGGAATATCGATGAATTGCCAGATGAGATGAGACGGATCAAAATTGAGCCCGAAATTCCGATCAGGAATGATCTCGAACATGCGCCGCCAATTGGCCGGATTGTAAGCTAAGTTGTTACCGCCGGGCCACTCGTCGCCTGAGAAGATCATCGGGCAATTTTCGATGGCGATCTTGATGCCATGGTCGCCGGCAAAATGCACGAGGTCGGGCCAGACGCGGGCGAACTGTTCAAAGTTGTCATCGACGGAGCGCGTCTTGTCGCGGCCGGCGAATGTGCCGACGATCGGCACGTTCAAAAGTCTTGCGGCGACGATAACCTTGCGCAAATGCGCGAGCGCGGCAGCAGAGGCCTCCCTGTCGGCATCGAGTGGGTTGGGATAATAGGCGAGGGCCGATATGGTTAGTCCCTTGGCTGCGAGATTGTCGACGATGCGGGCGGCTTCAACCTTATCAAGCGTGTCGACATCGATGTGGGCGGTACCAGCGTAGCGGCGCTCGACTTTGCCACCGGTGGGCCATACGGCGATTTCCAGCGACTGGAATCCGGACCTGCTTGCCCACGTGGCCACTTCGTCCAGGGTCATTGTCGGAAAGGCTGCGGTCAGAATGCCAAGTTTCATCGTCTATTCCCTTCATATTCAACGCTTCAGTCGCGCTTGACGGCGCACCAGCGGCCGGTGCGCGCGCTTTCCGCAACGGCTTCCACAATCAATGCTTCCTCGTGACCATCCTCGAATGTTGCGTAGGCGGGAATGTTGGAGGGGCCGCCCGCGGCAATATCGGCATAAACGGCGCGGTACATTGCCTTGAAGCCGTTCTCAAAACCTTCGCCATGGCCGCCGGGTAGGGTGGCGATCGCCGCTGCCTCGGGCGAAAGCAGCGATGGATCGCGCATCAGGATTTCGTTCGGCCTCGAACGATGACCAATCCAGAGTTCATCCGGACGCTCTCCGCGCCAGGCAACGGACGACTTCGCACCGTTGATTTCAAGCGTGATGCCATTCTTGTGGCCGGCACTGACTTGCGAGGCGGTCACGACCCCCCGCGCACCGTCTCTGAAGCGGACGACAATCAACGCCGCATCCTCTGATTGGATGGTGACATCGATCGTTGCACCACCGACCAGGTTGGAAAAAGTCTCCACCGGACCGATAGGCTGTTTCCGTATCGGAATGAAGGTCGGGAGTTCCGCCATCACCTCGACGATCGGCTGGCCCATGACGAAACTGGCAAGATCAAACCAGTGCGAGCCAATATCGCCGACGACACGCAGATCGCCGCCGCGTTCCTCTTCGACCCGCCAGTTCCAGTCCGTGTCGTAAAGCAGCCAATCCTGCATATAGCTACCGGTGACGAGAAATGGCGTGCCGGTCGATCCGTCGCGAATGCGACTGCGCATCTCGTGAACCTGCGGATAGAAACGGATGTTGAAGTTTACCGCCGCCACACGCCCTGTCTCAGCGGCAATCTTGCGCAACCTGTCGGTCTGCCCGGAGGTGAGCGCCAGGGGCTTCTCACAGATGACGTGCTTGCCCGCCTTGAGCGCCGCCTCGGCCTGTGCCGGATGGTCGTCATTGGGCGAGGTGATGTGGACGACGTCGACGGCCGGATCCGCAAGCATATCGTCATAGCTGCCATAGGCGTGGCCTATGCCAAACTGGAGAGCCTTTTCCTTCGCGCGCTCTGCCGAGGACCCGACAATGCCTGCAATATTGACCCCCAGGCGCCGGATGGAATCGATGTGGACGGCGCTGATGAATCCGGTGCCGACAACCGCGGCATTGAGTTCGTTAATGGCTTTCACAACAGACGGTCTCCTCCCGGCGTCTCTCGTGAACCCAAGCTATAAGGGTGACAATTGCTTGTCAATTGGTTCTATTGATAATACATATTAACAGGCGGGCCATGGCCTGCCTGTTCATGTCAGCAACCCGGAGTCCATCTCGTGACAGAGCTTACCCCCAAGCGACCCCGTGTCGTAATAACCGGCGTTTCACGCGGAATCGGACGAGCGACTGCGCTTGCCTATGCGTCGCTTGGAGGCCGTGTCGCTGGTCTTCACCGAGGAAGCGATCCGGCAATCACCGAAGAATTAAGCGCGGAGATTCTGGCGCACGGCGGCGAGCCTCTGATCCGCGTCGGCGATACGAAGAGCACCGCCGATATCGATGCGCTGGCGGATGCGGCCGCTGAAGCCTGGGGCGGTATCGATGTCTGGATCAACAATGCCGCGCGCCTGCTGGTACAGCCTTTTCTGGAGATGACAGATCACGACTGGGCGGATCTTATGGATTCCAACCTGTTGGGCTATGTCCGAGGTGCACGCGCTGCGGCGCGGCACATGGTGGTTGCTGGTAGCGGCTCGATCATCAATATCAGTTCCGCCGTTGACCCGTTTCCTCCGACCGACATGACCGGATACGTCACTGCCAAGGGCGGGATCGGGGGCCTGACGCGCTCGCTTGCGGTCGAGCTTGGGCCTCACGGTGTCCGTGTGAACGCGATTGCGCCGGGCGCTACCGAAACGCCGCTCAACGACGAGGCATGGACGGAGGCGGTGAGGGCGACCTATCGTGATCGCATTCCATTGCATCGCATCGCCAGCGCGGAGGAAATCGCGGATTCCATCGTGATCATCGGTTCGGATGCCGCCCGCTATATTACCGGCCAGGTCATCCTCGCCGATGGCGGGCTGACGCTGAATGGGTCGGTGGGGCACAAGAGGAATTGAGGTGAGCAACCGCCGGCAACCAGCGCCGGCGGACCCTGGCGGACAGTCAAGCCGGCAAGATAATCGTCTTGAGACCTTCGCCCTTTGCCGCCGCATCGAAGCCCTCCTGCCATTTATCGATCGGGACCCGGCGGGTAATCAACGGCTCGAGATTGACGAGCTTCTGTTCGATCAGGGCCATCGCACGTCGCCATGATGTCGGCGTCGACGCAAAGCCGCTGGATACCAGCAGCTCCTTGTAGAGAACGAGATCGAGCGGAATGGTGACATCCTTCCCGAATATCCCGATCTGAATATAATGAGCGCCGCGCCTTGCGGCCCGCAGAGCCGCTTCGGCGGCTTGAGCGCTGCCGGAGCACTCGATAACGACGTCGAAGAGATTTGCCTCCGGAATGCTGGTGATCGTCGAAATTCCGAGCGAGTGAGCAAGCGTCAACCGATCGGCGTCTTTTTCCAATCCGGCAAGAGTAACGATGCCGCCCTGTGCCATTGCGACCTGTGACGCGAGCTGCCCGATGGAACCAGGCCCGGTGACGAGAACGCGGTCGCCGGCGCTGACGATCGGCGGATCCAGCAGAGCTTGCGTAACACAGGCAAGCGGCTCCGCCAGCACGGCTTCGCTATCGCTCACTGCATCCGAAACCAGATGCAGATTGATGATCGGCACGACGACATAGCGTGCAAAACCGCCGTTCTCAAACGAGCCGATCGAACGCCGCGTCGGGCAGAGATTCCGCCGCCCCGAGCGGCACCAATCACAGCTACCGCAGGTCGAGAAATATGTCTCGCAGACGACGCGTTTGCCGACAAGGTCGATATCTTTTCCATCGCCGACGGCATCGATGACACCGAGCACCTCATGTCCCATAACCACGGGCGCCTCATAGGGATACTCGTCACGCGCGATATGGATATCAGTACCGCAGATGCCAGTGGCGATTACTTTGATGCGGGCGAGCCCGGATGCCGCCTGCGGCTCTTCAACGGCCTGAAGGTGGACGTTATCGCTGCCGGGTCCGGCTTTGACGATTGCCAACATCTGGTCCTCGCGAGCGATTGGGACGGACATGATCGGTCTCCTTGAGGTAAGCGGCCGTGAGCCGGGCGTTGTTTGGCCTTACAAATATGTTAGTTTGTCTTATTATTAGGATCATGTTACAGGCGCGCTCCGCCGACTTAATGCCAGCATGTCCGCAATATTCGACCGCACGACGAAAGTGAGCAGATGACGATTTCGATTGAGGAACTCTTCGTGAGCCTTGACCGCTCTGGGCCGATCCCGATGTACTATCAGATCGCCAAGCGAATGCGTGAGGCGATTGAGAGCGGTGACCTGCCAGCCGGTTCGCGTATCGATAACGAGGTCAAGCTCGCCGATCATCTCGGCATCTCGCGCCCGACGATCCGTCGCGCAATTCATGAATTGGTCAACCAGGGGCTGCTGGTTCGCCGCCGCGGGATCGGTACGCAGGTCGTGCGCGGTCACCTCACACGCAACTTTGAAATCAGCAGCCTTTACGATGACCTCAAATTCAAGAACCGGGCGCCCACGACAAAGATTCTCCTGCGCGAGGAAGTCGTCCCGCCTGCTGATATTCTCGACGCACTGACCCTGCCTGAGGGGACGAAAGTGCTGCATCTGCGTCGACTGCGCTACACAGACGGCATCCCTTTTGCGCTGCTTGAGGACTTCCTCCCGCCAGAATTCTTGACCATCAGCGCCGATGCCCTTGAAAAGCATGGACTTTATCAGTTGATGCGGTCGCGCGGCACAACGCTTCGTGTTGCCCGCCAAACGGTCGGCGCGCGCGCCAGCACCAAGGAAGAGGCCAAGCTTTTTGAGCAAAAACCAAAAATGCCGGTGTTGACCATGGCGCGGACAGTTTTCGATCAATCCGGCCACGCTGTTGACTATGGCACGCATGCTTATCGGCCGGACCTTTATTCCTTCGAAATGACGCTCGTGGAAAAATAACCCGGGCAGGGCCACTCCAAGCTGTTCCATCATCCCTTCACCGCCCCGCCGGTCGTACCGGCGGCGATATGCTTCTGGACGAAGAACCCAAGTATGATCAGGGGAACCATGGTTGCGGTTGCCGCCGCGCTGCTGAGGCCCCAATCGACCGAGATCGAGCCGACGAAGCCCGCGATGCCGACGGGCAGGGTATAGGTATCGAGTGTCGTCAATTGCAGCGAGAAAAGCAGCTCGTTCCAAGAATATTGCGCACTGAGAACGAAGGCAGCGGCAATGCCGGGAAAAATGATCGGGAATAGCACCTTCCAGAAAGTCTGCATGCGTGTGCATCCGTCGATCATCGCCGCCTGATGCAGCTCGTGCGGCACATCACGCAGGAAACCCGTCATCAGCCAAACGACGAAAGGCAGGTTGAGCGCGACGTGCGCAATGATCGGGCCTGCCAATGTTCCCCGCAAGCCGATGCTATTGATGATCACAAAAAGCGGCAAAAGCATCGAGATCACCGGCACGAGCTTGCCCAGGAAGAAGCCACCGGCGATCGTGTTGGCGACATTCAACCGGAAGCTCGTCAGCGCATAAGCAGCAAATGTTCCGATGACGATCGCTATAACAGTGGAAACGAGGGCGACGATCGTACTATTGAGATAATAGAGACCGAAATTGGCTTTGGTGAACGCATTGACGTAGTTGTCGAGCGTCGGCGTGAAAAACAGCCGTGGTGTCGTGGTGAAAATATCCTTGGCTTTCTTGAAGGAATTGACCACGACAAGCGCGATCGGAACGATTGTCCAAAATGTAAAGAGTGCAAGGGCCAGCCAGGTGCCAATGGTATTGAATCTAGGCTTTCTCATCGTTGGGCCTGCCTACGCATCGTTGCTGTTTCGCGCAGAGTTGCGCATGAAGGGACCGAAGAGGGCGACAAGACAGATCAACGTTATGACCGAAACCGCCATGGCAAATCCCATTTGATTGTTTTCAAAGGCTTCCTTGTAGGCATAGATGCTTAGCGAGGTCGTCGAATTGGCCGGCCCTCCGCCCGTCAAGCCGTAAACGAGGTCGAAAATGCGGAACGCGTCCGTGCCGCGAATGAGGATAAGGACAGTCAGGACTTTAGCCATCAATGGAATGGTGATCTTGAACAGCATGCGCAACGGAGACACACCGTCGATGTGGGCGGCTTCGTAGAGTTCCTCAGGTATGACCGTCAGGCCGGCAGAAGCCACCAGAATGACGAAAGGCGTCGCATGCCAGACATCCGTCACCACGATGCAGAGGAGGGCGGTTGTCGAGCTAGTCAACCCTCCGAAATCTTGAAGTCCGACCAGCCCGAGCAAATAATAGACGAGGCCGTAAGTGGGGTCATACATATAGCGCCAGATCAGGCTGACGATGATCGGTGAAATGAGAACCGGCATCGCAAATATTGCCCGTAGGATGTTGGCCGCCGCCGGATCGATACTCTTCAACAAGACCGCGACACCGAGACCCAAAGAGAGGCATAGAGGCAGCGACAAAGCCGTGAAGATCACGGTGTTGATGAGCGAGCGCAGGGCCACCGGATCGCTAAAAAATCTGACATAGTTGTCGAAGAAGACGAACCGCATGCTGTCTTCCTGGCCGAGGCTATAGTCGAACAGGCTGGCATAGAGCGCAAAGCCGAGCGGAACGATCATGACCACAAAAATCGCAACGGCGGCCGGCAGCAGAAGCAACACGGCAAGCTGCTGATCGCGGCGAATATAGTTCGTCTTCGAAGGATGCATGCGAAGCGGTTCAGCCGTGGCTATTGTCATTGTTCCAATCTATCCATGTTCGTCGTATGTTTTCGGTTGCGGCCGGGTGGAGACCAGCCGCAACCTTCCATGGCTGGAAGTTCAAAACTTCGCTGACTGCGATGTCTCGACCCCCTTCAGCATCTGGGCCGGATCGTCGCCATTCGTAACTACGCCGGAAAGGCCAGTTGCGAGCGCGTCGAGAAGCTGCGACGCGGCGGGCTGGAGCGGCAAAGTCACGCCGTTTGCGAGGACTTTGTTGGCAGTCGCTAGCCACGGTGCGTTCTTTGCTATTTCAGGATCGGACGCCAGTGACGAACGGAAACTGATGAAGGATGGATCGGTCTTGCTGATTTCCTTCAGGGCCTTTTTGCTGTCGAGCCAGGCGGCGAGCTTGAAGGCTTCTTCCTTATTCTTACTGTCTGAAGGCACTCCCCATGCCCAGGTCTGTAACAGTCCGGCCGCCTGCTTGTTATAGGGGATGGCAGCATAGCCTAGTTTTCCGGCGACATTGGATTCGTCGGCGTTCTCCAACGCCGTGAATAGGCCCGATGTGGTGATGCCCATTGGCGCTTGGCCAAATTGCAGCGCCTTGTTCACCTCATCCCAATGCCAGCCATTGCTGCCGTTGAGCCCGTATCTGCCGAGGTCTTGCATGAATTTTACGGTCTCGACGACTGCGGGCTGCGTCAGATCAAGCTTACCGCTTGCGTTGAAGAAATTCGCACCGTCGCCGGCAAGCAGGGTCGCCATGACATTGGTGATGGCAGATCCCTGACGGTAGGGAAGCGCGATGCCGGAGCCATGCTCCTTGAAATATTTCGCTGCCTTGAGCAGGTCTTCCCAGCTCTTCGGTTCATCGAAGCCCGCCTGCTTCAAAGCGTCCTTGTCATAAACCAGAAGCGGCGTCTGTGCGAAATAGGGCAGAGCCTGTAGCGAACCGTTGGCCGTATAGACAGCAAGGCCCGCCTTGGTAAAATCCGCAAAGTCCCAGCCTTCGCCAGTAAGCTTCGTATCCTTCAGATAATTGTCGAGCGGCACCAGATAACCCGCTTTCGAATATTCACCAAACCAAGCTTCAGGCAGGTAGATCAGGTCATATTCGCCAGTTTTCGTGCTCATGTTCAGGGTCTGTTTTTGCTTCAGCTGACCGTAGTCGATCGCATCGAGCTTTACCGCTACACCTGTCTCTTTGCTGTATTCATCAAGTAATTGCTTCTGTGCATCCGCCTGAGGTCCTGCCCAGCGCGATACCGTCAGTGTCACATCTGCAGCGCGAGCCACCGCTCCTCCCACAGTCCCAACCGCCAGCGATGCAAGCACCGCAAGTCCAATATTCCGTGTCCGACGCATATGTTCCTCCCGAGCGTTAGCCACATGTCAAATTCAAAGCTTGCTCCACAA
Organism: Martinezella lusitana; assembly: GCF_016901135.1. Taxonomy (GTDB): domain Bacteria; phylum Pseudomonadota; class Alphaproteobacteria; order Rhizobiales; family Rhizobiaceae; genus Rhizobium; species Rhizobium lusitanum_D. The sequence continues at coordinate 103,749 of NZ_JAFEVL010000015.1, forward strand.
ATGACGGCCGACTTCTGTCGGCTAGGCCTGTTCGCCAGGCCACTCCGTCGTCAATTGCAACCAAACATCGTTCATTTGATAATTCATCCTAATGTATTATCAAAGTCGCGTCAATGTGAGGGGAGAAAACCAAGAAATCAGATTAAAAAATCAGTATATATCGAATAATATCAGCTACTTAAAAGATGTTTATCTAGAGACGAGAGAATCTTTGAAGGCGGCGATTTCAATCAGATTTTCTGCTGTCGTAGCCTCATCTATTCGGACTCGATTTCGAATTTCTGGCGGCATTCGGTCGACAAGATGTACTCGAAGGGCCGGCTCCGGAAGGCGTGACCATTGCGGAATTGGTACGACAGCCCGGCCTATCAAAAGGCGGTGCAGCATCGGTTTAAGGGCGCTAGGCTTTCGCTGTCGAAGGTTTAAAGCAAACGAATAAACTGAACGACGTTGGTGTGGGCGCAAGGTCGTCAGCTGTAAAACGGAACGTAAAATGACCACCAGAGGCCGATTTCAAGGGTAAAGAGGACCTAAAAACGACCAGGGATGGAACGTAAAAGGTCCACGCTTTTGGCAACAAAAAAGCTCGAGAAGACTCGGGCTGTTCAGTCGGAATTCTTTGGGATTAGATTGACCTAAGAGCGGGTCATCCGGCCGTTGTTCTCTTGGCAAGATCGGCCATCGTGGAATCCTGCAGCATGCCTAACAGTGTCAGGTAACCTGGCTGCGTTGATTGTCCCCAGAGTTCAATAGCCATCCGGCCGAATGCGGTGCCGGCATCTTTGACCTGGCTCGGAAAGATTATCTCTGGGAGCATGCCCGCGAGGGCACCTCAAACCGCGGCGTCCTCAGCACAAGGTATCTGACCAGGAGCTCCGACAATGTCCGTTACATTTTTTGCAGCATTCAAGATTGCGCGTGGAAAGCAGAAAGATACCTAATCTGAAGTAAAAATCCCTCATCCGAAGGATAACTGTTCATGTACCTAGCTATGCCATATGCTGACCTATTGTGGTTGAAATTGTGGGGCATACGTTGCATCACTTTGGAGGGGAGATGAGAGAGCGGGTTAGCGTGGCCTTCGTTGATGATCATCCAATGTTGCTCGAGGGGATCGCCGCAGTCTTTGCGCGACATGGAGGCTATGAAGTTGTAGGCAAAGGGGCAACTGCGGACGCGGCGCGGCAAATCTTCAACGAGTTGCGGCCGGGTCTGATATTTGTCGATCTCAGCATGCCGGGCGACGTCTACAGTGCGATCAGTGACATTACCTTTGTGGGCGCCGGAACAAAGGTCATTATCTATACCGCCTGCAACAACGTTGATATGGCCGTCCGATCTCTTGACAGCGGTGCGAGTGCCTTCATCCTGAAGGACAGTATTTCGAACGAGTTGTTCGGCGCCGTCGAGTCGGTGCTCAGGGGCGAGCTTTTTATCTCCCCAAGCTTTTCGGGAAAGGTGTATTCGTTCCTGAGAAACAGAAATGGGACAGCGACCGCGAAACTCAGCCACCGGGAAGAACAGGTCGTGGCCCTCCTTCTGAAGGCATGCTCCAATAAAGAAATTGCCCTTTCGCTATCGATCAGCGAAAAGACGGTCAAGCATTACATGACCAATTTGATGACAAAGCTGAATGCCCGCAATCGGGTCGAGGTAGCACTTGCCGTGCACCAGCAGCTTTCCGCCCTCAGCTGAGTTGCTGCGGATTTTCCAGGTCGAGCGGAAGCTTGACCTGCAGTTCGGTGCCACCGTCCGCGCGAGACCTAATCGACAGCGTCCCTGACAAGGCGGCGACGCGATTTTGCAGGCCGACGAGTCCCAGCCCAGGGCCTCGTCCTCCGTCATGCCTCGCTTCGGAAACGCCAGGCCCGCGATCGCCGACAATGATCGTCAGCTTGGCATGGTCCTCTCGGGCCGTCACCGATTGTCCTACCGCCGACGCATGCCGGTAGGCATTATTCAAGCCCTCTTGGATTACCCGATAACAACATATCTTAACAGCTGTCGGTACAGTCGAGGGAAGGTTGCCCACCTCTCTCTCCACGGCGGTTCCGGTCAGTTGTTCATGCCGGCGAATGGCAGCCTCAATGGTTTCCGCTAACCCCTCATCCTGAATGCCCGGCAGGACGAGCCCGCTAGATATATTGCGGAGCTCGGAATAGAGAAATCTCGCGAGCCGTATGGAATCCGGCGGCCCACCTTCGTCTCTCGTTGTTTCGATCGGTTCATGATCTTCCTGGCCGTCTCGCCCGTACTGAAGAGACAACATTAGAATGCTCAGCGTTTGGAGGGGCCCATCATGCAGTTCCGATCCCAAGCCCGCTAGAAAATTCTCGCTATCTTCACTCGCGCGAATGCGCGCCCGCTCTGCGGTCTTGCGCAGTTCATTGTTCTGTTCGGCCAGGCGTGCGGCTTCAGCGTAACGCCGCTTCAGGTCATCACGTTGCAAGTCGATAATCCTGCTGCCGCGGGACACGATCAAATGCAGAACCGCAACCATGGCAAACGACGTTGTCCCTACGAGCAGCCAGGTCGAATTGCGCGCCTTGGTGCGTTCGTCGATCAGCGCCGCGGCACTTTGATAGAACTCGCCGACGGCAATGACGCGATCGGATTGCATTTGGTAAAGCGGAGCATAGACTTCGAGCAGTTTGACGTGGGCTTCCTCCTCGGGAACGCCTTCCAGCAAATCATCGATGTCCTCGAACCCGGTCGCAAGCTCGCCTCTGGCTGCCGTCCTGACTTCAACCTCAGCCTCTTCGCCCTTTTTTATGCGGATGCTCGAACTATAGGCGAGCGTTCCGTCCAACCGCCAGATCTTAAGCAGGATAAAGCGCTTGCGCAGATCGCGGTCGGAAAACAGCGTGTTCTCAAATAGCGTGTTCAGGCGCGTTTCCATCTGTTTCGAAGGCGGCTCGGGTAATGCCAGTTCCTGGACGTAGGGCTGAAGGAACGCCTGGAGGAAGATCGCGCCAGCCTCGGCAGCGCTGCGCGTCGCACTTCCCTGCGCGCGTTCGCTCATCCAGCTTCCGAGCGTGAACATGGCGATGCTGACGATCAGCGTTGCCGTGATCAGGAACTGCCGCGACAGGCTGCCGGCCGACCACTTCGCCTGCAACGTGCTGGAGACTCGGGACCAAAGTCGCAGGAGACCGGCGGCTAAATGCTCAGTCCTACCATTGGACTTCAGTTCCAGCATCGCATGAGACTTTCTCTGCTAATATTCGAGGCAGATATCGATCAAACTCATCTTCCATCAGATCTTGCGGCCAACTCCGGGTTTATCGGGGCTGACCCCACCAAAAGGGGAGATGAATATGCCTTCCGTTAAGCCATTCGAGATCACACTCGGCGACATCAACTATCTAATCGACCAGATGCGCGACGCGATTTTTGTCGTCAGATTCGATGCGCAGGGCCGGCCAGTTTACGGGTATCACGACTCTGCCGGCGTCGTCCACGAACTTGGTTTATTTGGAAGTTTCGACCCGCTCAGTGTCGTCGATCCAATCACGGGCCTGTCGATCTACGATGGCGCCCGCGAGGCGAGCGGCTTTCGCGTGCCCAGCGGATTCTTCAATAATCTGGTGGATCTCACACGCTGGAACTGGGGCTCCGGCCATAGTCCTTTCCCGCGCCTGACGGCGGCGGACTACAGCCACTATGTCCAGCAGGTCCTGACCAATCGGGCGCTTGCAGGCGACGCCACACATGACGGCTATCTCGATACGCATCCGACCGTGAGCGACCCGAATGCGAGCACGACGCTAGCAACGCCGGCGGCCTATGCCGATCCGAACAAGAGCGTGGTCGACTATACGCCACGGATGATAGCCCAGACGATCAGCTCGTCGAACACGGGAGGCGCCCTCGACAAGGTGGAGCTCAATGCGCCTGGCACGGTGACCGACGTCGTGACCTCCACCTATGCCGACGGATCGGTGCACACCGAGAATATCGTCCGCAATCTGAACACGCTGCCTGGCGACCCCTCGACAAGCGGTATCTTCACCCTGTTCGGCCAATTCTTCGACCACGGGCTCGATTTCATTGACAAGGGCGGCCAGGGCGCCAAGATCATCATCCCGCTGGATCCTGATGATCCGCTCTACCGGGCGCCTGGAACAAACGGGGCGGCGGACCCCGGCAACACGACCATCACGATCTCGCGCGCGACGCCCGATCAATACACCTTGAATGATATTCACGGACGTCAGGTCTCGATTGCCGGCGCCGACAACACCTGGGGCACGGCTGACGACGTAAAATCGCTCGGCGCTGACGGTGTTCTTGGAGGAACCGGTGCCAATGCCGACGTTCTCGGGCCAGTAGCCAAACCCGCCGTAGCGACTTACACCGACCACACTTCGCCCTATATCGATCAGAGCCAAAGCTACGGCTCCGACACCCAGATCACGCTGCTCTTGCGCGCATGGGTGCTGGATCCGAATACCGGACAATATCGGCCGGGCGCCGAGTTGTTTGATGGTCACCAGACTCAGGCCTATAACAGTGCTGTCTTCAATGATGCGGCACCTGGCGGGCTGGGGGCAGGCATGACGACAAGGACGGTGCCGACCCTTGCCGAGCTGCGCGCTCATCTCCTGGCAACCGGCCGAGATGACTTGACATGGGATGATGTCAACAACTACCGCGCCCGAGATGCGAGTGGCCATATCATTGATACGAACGGCGTCGATCTCGGCGGTTATGTCTTCACCGGCCAAGCACTGCTCCTGGACATGAATCCAAACATCGGCGCCATCGATTTCAGCAATTCCACCATTGCCGCCGGGGGCATCACCGCTGCGAATCTGATGTCGTTCATCGATTTCTCGAACTTCTCGATCCGCAATTCGGTTGCAGGTGTCGCTGTCACAGCTCAGCAATACGCCGCGGTCAGCGAAGCGCTCATGCAGTCGGTCGCCAACCACTATATCGCCGGCGACGGTCGCGCCAACGAGAACTTTGGTCTGACGGCGCTGCATCACGTCTTCCACGAGAATCACAACGTCCAGCTGGTCAATCTTGAGAACGCGATCCTGGGTCAGGCCGATGCGGCCGCCCGCCACAATTTCCAGATCGCAGTCAACGGACCTGGCGGCCCCTACACCGATGTCGATGGAAACTACCTTACCTCTGCGGGCGGGCCGATCTCCTGGGATCCCGACAAGATGTTCGAAGCAACGAAGCTGATCAATGAAATGGAATATCAGCATGTGGCGATCGACCAGTACGCTCGCCTCGTCACGCCCGACCTTCCCGAGTTCGTCACCTACGACAACGATATCAACGCCAACATCTCGCTAGAATATGCGCAAGCCGCCTTCCGCTTCGGTCATTCGCAACTGCGAGAGACGATCGACGCCATCGATCCGGCTGGCATGGTCAGCAAGTTCGCCCTGGCAGGCGCATTCCTGAATCCCGGCCAGTTCGCCGCCGTCGGTGCCACCGACATCGTCCGCGGCATGTCGCAGCAGCTATCGAATGAGGTGGACGAATTCCTGACGCCTGCCATGCAGCAGTCGTTGCTCGGCCAACCGCTCGATCTTGCCGCGATCAACATTGCCCGTGGCCGCGACCTCGGCATTCCGACCCTCAACGAGGTGCGCCGGCAGCTTCACGACGCGCTGGTTGCAGAACGCGCCGCCGATCCCACGACACCGCACCACACCAACCTCATCGTCGACGCGCTCAATCCCTATACGAGTTGGGCGGAATTCGGCTCGCAGATGCAGCATCCCCAGTCGCTGGTGAACTTCATCGCTGCCTATGCCTTCGATGGGGATCTTGCCAAGGCCGAAGCCATCATCGGCCTGGAGAACGGCTCGATCGCCGAGGGAACTGCCCAGGCTCAGGGCTATAGCGTCGAGGATGCGATCAGCTTCCTCAACAACTCGGCAAGCACGCCGGCCGGTCCCCCCGCAGGCGCCGACGCTTTCAACAATATCGATCTCTGGATTGGCGGCCTTGCCGAACTTCACGTCTTCACCGGACAGCTCGGAACGACATTCAACGCGATTTTCGAGGACCAGATGGAACGGTTGATGGACGGCGACCGCTTCTATTATATCTACCGCCTGCAGACCGCCCTGAATATCGATACCGATCTTGGCCACGCCATCGTCACTGAACAATTCAAGGACATCATCGAGCGGACGACAGGCGCAATCCATTTGAATGGCGATGTCATGGGTTATGCCGACAGCAATCTCGAGCTTGCCAAGACTGTCCTGCCCGGCACGGCGCTCAGGGCAGTCAGGGGCGAGATCATCCTCGACATCAACGGCAATTCCGTGGTCGCCAATATGGGCGACCTCAAATATGACGTTAATCACCAGCTGATCATGCAGGACTACAAGACCGCGCACGCCTACGGTGATCTGATCGCGCTGCATGCCGGCGACGCCAACGGTACGGATGTCGTCGGTGGCGCCGCGAATACCGGTTATGGCATTTACACGGGCGTCGGCAACGGCACCGTCGGAAATGGTGGCCTCATCACCAAGTCGAACACCGACCTTGGCATCACGCGAACCTTCATTCGTGATTTCCGCCCCGACATGGGCGAGAACCCGGATGGGACGCCGGCCTCGGGATACAATTCTCACGAAGTGATTGCCGGCACGGATTATGACGACTGGATCGACGCCGGCAACGGCGACGACACGATCTATGGCGACCGCGGCGACGACGTTCTGGATGGTCGCGCCGGTGCAGACCACATCTATGGCGGAGACGGTCAAGATGTCATTTACGGTGGCGATATCGAGGATTTCCTCGATGGCGGCTCAGGGGACGATATCGTCTATGCCGGCACCAGCGCCGGAGCGCTCGATGTGGTGATCGGCGGCGGCGGCAATGACAAGCTTTATGGCGAAGCTGGCATCGACGAAATCTACGGCGGCAGCGGCGACGACTATATCGACGCAGGCGGCGACACCGACCTTGCCTTCGGCGATGACGGCAATGACGAAATGTATGGCGGCGACGGCCCGGACGAACTGCGCGGCGGCCTCGGCGACGACATCCTTTCCGGCGGCTCCGGTGCCGATATGCTGCTCGGTGAGGGCGGCGACGACATCATCCTCGGCGGTATCGGTCAGGCGGCCCAGGTCGGCGACGCCGATGAGGCCCTTGGCGGCGACGGCTTCGACATCGCATCCTATAGCGATGTCAGTATTGTACTTGATACGGCGGCAGATTTGCGAAACCAGGGACTGACGGCCGCCAACGGCGGAACTGCGTTCAACCCATTCAACCAACTGCTGAATCAGATCGAAGGCCTGGTGGGTTCGAAATTCGCCGATCGGCTTATCGGCGATGCCGGCGCCAATTGGCTAATTGGCGGCGGTGGTGGTGACCGCTTCAACACGACAACGGCAGACGCAACCGGCAACATCGGTAGTGGCGGCAATGACCTCATTATCGGCGACAGCATCCGCCTGGACACCCTCATCGGCGCCTATGGCGGTTACTCGACCACGCTGGACGCACTTGGAAACGCTGTCCATAACGTCGGCAATGTCCTGAGCGCGGGCTTGCTTGGCAATCTGTCACTTGGCACCCAGATGTTCGCCAAGCACTACACCGATCTACTGAAGACTGCGAAATTCAAGGATATAGTGCTCGGCTCCGATGGGGCGGCCGCGGGGACGGACACTGCTGTATACTCCGGCAACAGGGCCGACTACACGATCACCGCGATCACCTTCGCTTCGGTGAACCAGGGGACGATCGTGGCCTACAAAATTGAAGACCACCGCGCCGGGTCGCCTGATGGCACAGATCTGGTGGTCGGTGTCGACCTCTTCCAGTTCGCGGATCGAACGCTGGCGGCGGACCAGCTGGCAAATCACGCCGCGACGGGCACCGTGTCGTTCAATGCGGGGTCACTCGGGAGCCTTGCGCGTCTTGCGCCCACAAGCGCTCTCTTCGACGCCGACAACATCACCGTCGCAAATCCGCAGGGTAGCATCACCGTTCCAAACGGGGGATATAATTGGCAGACAAGTGTCGATGGAGTGGCCTGGACGACGATCCCTTCCGGCAACGGAGGCGGCCAGCAATCTTCCCCGCAGCACATTCTTAGCCAAGGTCAGACCGCGGGAAAGCTCGTTCGGCTCGTTGCATCCTTCACCGATGCGTTCGGGAATCCGGAATCCGTTGCTTCGAGCGCGTGGAACCTCATCGTTGGCACGAACTCCAACAACTCCGGCGCCGCCGCCCTCAGCGGCACTACCAGCCTGCTGATCGGGGACGTCATCTTCGGCCTCGGCGGCAACGACACGTTGAACGGCCTGGCCGGAGATGACCAGTTGTTCGGCGGCGACGGCAACGACACGCTGAGTGGCGGCGAGGGTAACGACTACCTAGACGGCGGCAACGGTAACGACACGCTGATGGGAGGTGCCGGCGACGACACCTACGCGATAGCCGGCGGAGGTACGCACACGATCGTCGAGCAAGCAGGCGGCGGTACCGACCTGGTCCTCAGTTCCGTCGACTATACTCTCGGGAACAATCTCGAGAACCTGACACTGACCGGCGGGGGCAACAATGACGCCACCGGCAACGGGCTCGCGAATATCCTCATCGGCAATTCCGGCAACAATATCCTCGACGGCGGAACCAATGCCGACTCGATGACCGGCGGTGCCGGGAACGACACGTATATTGTCGACAATTCAGGCGACAGTGTCCATGAAGATGCCAATGGGGGAACCGATACAGTGCGAACTGCACTTCCAACGTTCGCCCTTTCCGACAATGTCGAGAACCTGGTCTATACCGGTAACGCGGCGTTCACGGGCACAGGCAACGCCCGCAACAACGTCATATCAGGGGGCAACGCCGGCGACACGCTGAATGGCGCCGATGGCAACGACACGCTGAACGGCGGTGGCGGCAACGATACCCTGAACGGCGGGACCGGCAACGACATCCTTGTCGGCGGGGCCGGAAATGACAACCATACCGGTGGTGCGGGCGCCGATCAGTTCGTTTTCAACACCAACCTAAACACGGCAGGTGTGGATACGATCAGCGACTTCGTCAGCACCGCTGCCAATCCAGCCGAACACGATCGTATCGCTCTTGACAATGCGAGCGGTATCTTCAGCCAGGTCGGAAACAACGGAAACCTGTCTGCGGCTGCCTTCTGGAGTTCGGCGTCGGGCACCGCGCATGATGGTTCCGACAGGATCATCTACAACACCACCACCGGCTGGCTGACCTACGACAGCAACGGTAATGCCAATGGCGGGACGCAAGTGCACTTTGCTACCCTCGAAGCGAACCTCACGTTGCAGGCAGCCGACTTCCTGGTTGTCTGAAGCAGAGGGGCCAGCCATGCCGAACGCCCCTACGCGCTGGCTGGCCCCGCTTCAGTCATGTTCGATCGCTTCGCATAAAGAGTAGTGGAGTTCACGATGCATCAGCCATTGCGTGCCGCAAATGCCAATCACAGTTTGTTCGATCCCAGAATTTCCAGAACATTGCCCGCGACCATCGCGTTCAAGCGGCGGATGTCCGACCTGCAGGCAGTCGGCGTTTTTTCGGGCGTCATCAGCATCCTGACGCTGACGGGCTCGTTCTACATGCTGCAGGTCTATGACCGGGTCCTGGTCAGCCGCAGCGTCGAAACCCTGCTGGTGCTGTCGCTGATCGCGCTCGTCGCCTTCGCGCTCCAGGGACTGCTGGACGCGCTTCGGCTTCGCATGCTGAGCAGGATCGGGGCGCAGTTCGATGAGGATCTCGCCAGTCTCGCTTTTCGCGCCGCCAGCCTCCTGCCGCTCAGAGGCGCAAAGCCCGACGAGGCAATGCAGCCAATACGCGACGTCGATCAGGTTCGCGCCTTCCTCGGCAGTCCAGGCCCCACGGCGCTCTTCGACCTGCCGTTCATGCCGCTTTTCGTTGTCGGCTGCTTCATCCTGCATTCATGGCTCGGCTGGCTCGCCGTTGGCGGCGGAAGCATCATCGTCATCCTGGCGGTGGCAACCGATGTGCGCACGCGCAGTCCCGTACATGATGCAAACCTGCAGGGCAACAAGCGACATTTGTTTGCGGAGTCGGCTCGGCGACACTGCGAGGCGGTGGACGCCATGGGCATGCACGGTGCGCTGGGCATCCGATGGAGGAAACTCAGCTGCGATTTTCGCGACACGAGCCTGCGCTCCAGCGATGTCCAGGCGGGCCTCGGCGCTTTCGCGAAAATATTCCGGACAGTCCTGCAGTCGTCGATCCTGGCGCTCGGCGCTTATCTCGCGGTCAACCAGGAAGTATCCGGCGGCGCAATGATCGCCGCCTCGATCATGACGTCGCGGGCACTCGCGCCTGTCGAAACGGCGATCGCGCACTGGAGAGGGTTCGTCAGCGCAAGGGCGGCCTATGTCAGGCTTAAAAGCTCACTGTCCATTGCAATCGAAGCCGACCAGGTCGAATTGCGGGCGCCGGCGCGCAGGCTCACCGTCGAAGGGCTTGCCGCTGCCGCGCCGGGTGCCAGCGATCCCATCCTGTTGAACGCTACCTTTGAACTGCATGCCGGAGACGGCCTCGGCATCATCGGCCCGAGCGGATCGGGAAAATCTTCGCTCGCGCGTACGCTTGTCGGGGTCTGGCAGCCCCTCAAGGGCACGGTGAAGCTCGATGGCGCCCTTCTCAACCAATGGAACCGCGACGATCTCGGCCGGCATGTTGGCTATCTCCCTCAGGATCTGGCCCTTGTCGACGGCACGATTGCCGAGGCGATCTCACGCTTCCAGGTGGAGAGCAATTCGGAAAAGATCATCAAGGCAGCGACGGCGGCGGGCGCTCACGATCTCATCGTCGGCATGACAGACGGCTATGAAACGCGGATCGGCGACGGCGGCGTGTTTTTATCTGGAGGGCAGCGGCAACGGATCGGTCTGGCAAGAGCACTCTATGGCGATCCGTTCCTCGTCGTCCTCGACGAACCCAATTCGAACCTTGATGCAAGCGGCGACGCGGCGCTCAGTGACGCGATCCGCGCCGTGCGCGACCGCGGCGGCATAGCCATAGTCATCACCCACAGACCCCTCGGGCTCGCCTCCGTGGACAAGGTCGCGTTCGTTCATGACAGAAGCATCAAGCTGTTCGGACCGAAGGACGAGGTGTTGGCGGTCCTCACCCGGCCGTCCGATGCCACCATCCCCCTCAACGCCAGCGGGAATGCCACCCATGTTTAGCCAGGCCCAGATCTATTCCGACCACGCGCTGTCGCTCCGCCGTTACCGGCGCGCGGGCACGATGCTGATCCTAGCCTTTGTCTCCACCTTCGGCCTCTGGGGCGCCATCGCTCCGCTTTCGAGCGCGGTCGTCGCATCGGGACATTTCGAAGTCGAAGGCAATATCAAGAAAGTGCAGCACAAGGCCGGCGGAATCGTGTCGGAGATCCTCGTCCATGAAGGGCAGCGGGTGGCCGAGGGGCAGACCGTTATGCGTCTGGACGGAACCAATGCCAGATCAGATCTTCAGATCATCGAACATCAACTGGCGGAGTTGCAGATGAGCGCGGCTAGACTGGGCGCCGAGCGCGACGGCGCTGCGGATTTCGCACTTCCTGATTACTTCGTCGCCAATGCGGATCCATCAACGGCCCGGGTGCTTTTTCGGCGAGAGCAGAGCCTTCTCGATGCCAGACTGAAAGCCCGTCAGGGGCAGAAGCAGCAATTGACCGAACGTGTGACGCAGCTGACGAACCAGATCGATGGCCTCACCCAACAGGTGGAGGCAAAAGAGCATGAGCGACAATTGCTGGACACCGAACTCCATAGTCTGAGAAGCCTGCTTCAAAGGCAGCTGGTTCTCGTCAGCCAGGTTAAGGTGCTCGAGCGGAACACGGCCCAGCTCGACGGCGAAATCGGACAATTGCTGGCATCGACTTCGGAGATTCGGGCAAAGATTGCGGAGACGAAACTCCAGACGCTCAACCTCGATCAGATCGCGGTTGCCGAAGCCAGCAAGGATCTTGCGGAAACGGAGAGCAAAATCAACGAGCTCAGCGAAAAGCAAATCGAAGCCAAGGATGCCCTGGCGCGCCTCGACATCAAGTCGCCGCTTGCCGGTTTCGTACATGAGCTTTCCGTCCACACCATCGGCGGCGTCGTCAGCGCCGGCGAGGTGCTGATGATGGTCGTTCCCGAGAAGGCAGAACTGAATGTCGAGCTGCGCATCAGCCCGCAGGAGGTCGATTCGATCCATGTCGGGGACAAGGCCTATGTGAGGATCAGCGGCCTCAATCGATCGACGACTCCGGATCTCGACGCCAAGGTCGAGATGATCGGCGCCGACCTCGTCCAGGATACCGCGTCGCGGGTTTCCTACTATCCGGTTCGCGTGCATCTTCTGCCGGGGGAGATTAGGCGGTTGAACGATACTCAGGTCGTTCCCGGAATGCCGGTGGAGGCCTTCATCACCACATCCCAGCGGACATTTTTCGACTACCTCTGGGAACCGCTATCCGACCGGTTGCGGCGCGCCATTCGTGAACATTAAAACTGGCCAATATTTCCAGCCGTTCTGCGGTGCCGAATTGAAGGCAGAACATGCAACAACCGTTCAGCTACTGAGGCAATTCGACAGAGAGAGGTGGCGCCGAGTCTCGCCGAGCAGAATGTTCAACCCATCGGGTTCGGTGGACTAACCAGCACGGCTCAACGTGCCGGTCGTGATGAGCGAGCCTGCGACGCCCGACTTTCGCCAATTTCAGAGATTTATGGTTAATTAGTAAAATATTAATCTCTGAAACAACGAAGGGGAACTGTGGGCGAGATGAGGGACTGAGGACGCGAAATTGGGGTTCGGACGAAGACCAACAACGGATTTTGGTACCGTATTGTTTCATTGGTTGACCGTTGCAGCAGTCGTTAGGGCATCGTAAACTTAACGGCAAAAAGGCGCGACCATGAAGCAGGCCCCTTTTGTCTGTCATGCCCGGGCGATTTTCGCCCACAGGTTCATCGCCGCTGCGCGCAGTTCTCGATGATGGCTGGAGGAGATGTCGTGGCGCGGGATGTGGAACAGGTTGGCAATCGGGTCATGGATAGAGACGAAGCGTTGTAGGTGTCGCTGTGACTTGAGGCGCTTCATGATCCGCTCTCGCCACCGGATGGGTTGGTGGGAATTCTCCGCCCGATTGTTGAGGCCCTTGTGAGAGCGATGATCGACACCAGGCATGATCTCCCGCTTTGCGGCACCGTAGGATCGA
>NZ_JAFEVL010000078.1 GCF_016901135.1 Martinezella lusitana
TGTCGCTCGGCACCCGTCAGGATCTCAACCTTGGCCATTCATACCCTGTTACGTCACAAATGAATCATCTGTGTCGTAACTTGAGCTAATTCCGCACCTAACCAAAACCGGCTCACCGGACGCTCACCGACCACAACAAGACCAAAACTGCGCCTGAAAATTTCATGCTGGCGGTCGTGAGAAAGAGCTGGCGACGAGCCAGCTAGCCCCGGCCTCCGTCCAGAGGATCACACGGGCGCCAGTTTAGCCGACGACATGCTGGATCATCGGGCGGATGACGGCGGAGCGCACCGCCATCTCTACGTTGTCAGTGGCTGGCCCGAGGATGCTGCGCCTGGCCCGAAAGGGCTCATTCGCAGCGGCGACCGGTGGCGCGGTCGAAGAGGTGCAACGCATTGGCGTCGAAGCCGAGCCTCAGCGTCTGCCCTGCGGCAATCGCAGTGCGCGGCGGCAGGCAAGCCATCAGCCGCTGCGAACCGGCTTGCGCGGTCACGATCAGTTCGGGACCTGTCAGTTCCGCGACTTCGCAAATGGCCTCCAGCTTGCCATGCTCGTCCAGACGCATCGTTTCCGGCCTGATGCCGACGACCAGTTCCTGTCCCTGTTTGATCCCGTCCTTCGTCGCAGGCATGGGCAGCGTGATCGAGGTGCCGTCGATGCACAGGACACCTGCCTCTGCGGTCGCGTTCAGCAGATTCATCGGTGGCGCACCGACGAAGGTCGCGACATAGAGTGTTGCCGGGTAGTTGTAGATCTCGTCCGGCGTGCCGAGCTGCTCGATCCGGCCGTCGCGCATGACGGCGATGCGGGTTGCGAGCGTCATAGCCTCGATCTGATCATGCGTCACGTAAACGACGGTGGTCTTCAGCATCTGGTGTAGACGTTTCAGCTCCGTGCGCATTTCCATGCGCAGCTTGGCGTCGAGATTGGACAGCGGCTCGTCGAACAGGAAGACTTCCGGTTTGCGCACCAGCGCCCGGCCGATCGCCACGCGCTGACGCTGGCCGCCGGAAAGCTGGCTCGGCTTGCGTTCCAAAAGCGCCTCGATCTGCAGCAGCTTTGCCGCCTCACGCACCGCCTTGTCGCGCTCGGCCTTGGGCACCTTCCGCATCTCCAGGCCGAAGCCGATGTTGCGATGGACCGAGAGATTGGGATAGAGCGCGTAGGACTGGAACACCATGGCGATGTCGCGATCCTTCGGATGTACGCCGAGCACCGAGCGATCGCCGATGCGGATATCGCCGCTCGTTGCTTCCGCCAGCCCCGCGATGATGTTCAAGAGCGTGGACTTGCCGCAGCCCGAAGAGCCGAGCAACACCAGGAACTCGCCGCTTTCAAGCGAGATGTCGATGCCTTTCAGCGTCTCGACCTCGCCATAGCTCTTGCGGATGTTCTGGATTTCGAGCGCGCTCATCGAACGGCCTCCTCGGATGCTTTTGCCGGGCCATAGCTGCGCGGCAGAGTGGAAATGGCGCGGGAAGCGACCGCAGTCCCGGCCGAAAGGCAAGCTGCAAGCGGCTCGCCGCGAGCAAGGGCGGCCAGGAAACCCGCGTTGAAGACATCGCCGGCACCGATCGTATCGACGACGGTGACACGCGGCGCGGCGGCCGAAACCACGCTGCCGTCGGCATCGATGGCAATCGCGCCTTCAGCGCCGCGCTTGACGACGACGATGGCTCCATCAGGCATGTGCGAACGAAGCGCGCTCGCGGCCTGAACCGGATCGTCCACGCCGGCAAGTGTCGTCGTTTCGACTTCGTTCATCAGCGCGATGCCGCAACGGGAGAGCCAATGCCGCGTCGAATCGCAATTCTTCTCAGTCCAGCCGTCGAGCGGCCAGCCGGTATCGAGCGCAACCGTGATCCGGTGTTCATCCGCCCAGTCGAACAGCGCTTCGTAGTCCCGTGTCAGGTCGTCGGTGAGGAAGGCGCCACACAGCAGCGCATAGCCGCCGGAGAGCTTCGTTCCGTCGAGCACGGCATGCACGTCGGCCAGAGTGAGCCGCGGCAGGTGCCCGCGTGTCGTGAAAAAGGTACGCTCCCCGTCGGGGTGAGTGATGCCGACCGACAGGGTCGTGCCCTCGGGGTGCACGGGCCATTTGCTGCTGCGGGCACCGAATGCTTCGCTGAGCCAGCGTCCGAACTGGTCGCTGCCGACATTGGCTGCGATCTCGTAATCGATGCCGAGCCCTTCCCAGGCGAGCGCGGTATTGCCCGCCTGGCCGCCGACGCGCAGCTCGTCGTGATCGACAATGATTTCCGTGCCGGCCTTGGGCCAAGGCTCGGCCGGCCCGAGGATCAGGTCGACATTGACATTGCCGATGACTGCAAGTGGCTTCATTCATTCGCTCCGGGTGATCTTGGTGGAGCGCACCGGCGTGCCGGCATTCTCGACCCGCGCATCGGCGAAGGCGATCATCAGCGCCTGCGCCACGGGCAGCATCTGGAAGATCGCGGCAAGGCCGCTTTCCGGCTTGAACCGAAGCGTGACGCAACCGGGGACCGGTTCTTCCTGCGAGCCGTCGAAGATGATCACAGGTGCACCTGTCTCGGTGGCGGAAACGGCCATGGCCGTCACGAGGCTGGCTGTCGCATCGTTGCCGCGGAAGAGCACGACGCCGATCGATGGCCCGAGCATTTCCATCGGCCCATGCCGCAGCTGCCCGCCTTCAAGCGAGAAGCAGGGGCGGCGCGACAGTTCGGTCAAGCCAAGCGCAAGCGCCTCGGCAACACCCTGCAGACGTCGGCCTGATGTGACGACGGAGGCGACGTTGGCAAGTGCTGCAAGTGCCGGCTCAATATCGAGCGTCTGCGGCGCGCGCAGCACCGCCAGTGCGCTCGCCGGATCCTGCCCGAGGGCGGCGAAGATCGCCAGATGCAGCGCGAAGCTCACGGTGAGGCTGCGGGTTGCGGCAAAGGCAAGCTCGGTGCCGCCGGCGCCTACCAGCGAAGGAGCGGTCCTCGCGAGGAAGGAGCTGCCCTCCAGTGTCAGGCCGAACGTGTCGGCATTGCCGCCGGTCTCGTCGAACCAGCGGAGCACTTCGGCGCTCTCGCCGGACTGCGATGTCACGAAGATCGTCCGGCCCTCGAGCGATAGCGGCTGGCCAAGTTGTTCGGAGAGCGGTAGCGCAATCGCGTCGATGCCGGCGGCGCGGTAAAGCGGCTCGACGGCGCGGTTGACGGCGTGGGAGCCGCCCATGCCGAGCAGCAGCAGCTTGCCGGTGCGCCTCAGCGAGGCCGCGGCCTTGGCAGCCATGTCGGTCGCCGCCTCGAAGGAGGCAATCGCATCGGCATGCTGGCGGGCCATTTCGCGATCGATTGCGGCAAGTCCGGCTGGGCGTGTTTTCTCTGCGGTCATGTTCATCCCTTGACGCCGCCGCTGGTCAGCCCGGAGATCAGGGCACGTTGCATGACGAGACCGATCAGCACCGGGGGCAGGGCGGCCAGCACGCCGGCAGTCGCGATCAGTCCGTAATCCGAGACACGGCCGCCGGCCAGATCGGCAATGGCGACGGTCAGGGTCTTTGCGCGCTGGTCGGAGGTGAAGAGCAGCGCATAGAAGAATTCATCCCAGGCAAGCAGGAAGGCGAAGAGCGCCGAGGTCGCCATGACGGGCATCGCAAGCGGCAGCGTGATGATCTTCAGCGTCTGAAACAGCCCGGCGCCATCGATCATCGCTGCAGCCTCGATCTCCTTCGGAATGGAATCGAAGCCGGATTTCATCAGCCAGGTCGTGAAAGGCGCAAGGATCGTCAGATAGACGAGCGCCAGCCCGAAGACGTTGTTAAGCAGGCCGAGATGGGCGAGACCCATATAGAGCGGCACGGCGAGCGCCACTGGCGGCAGCATGTAGGTGGCGATCACCATGGAGAGCGACCATCCCACAGACGGCGTGCGCGACACGGCCCAGCCGGCCGGAATGGCGAGCGCGATCGCAGCGATGGTCGCCATGCCGGCAACCTCGATGCTGTTGCGCAGCGACGAGGTAAAGGCGGCGCCCTCGCTGTTTTCCAGCGTCGACAGCAGCACCTTGTAGCGCGAGAAGTCGGCCGTCTGCGGCCACCAGCGCAAGGGCTTTGCGGCAAGATCGGCAGCCGGCGAAATGCTCATGATGAAGAGCCAGAGGATCGGCGCCAGGATGACGGCGGCGAGCAGCAAGGCACAGACATAGAGGAAGCAGGTGAAAAGCGGGCTCTTGCGTTCCATCAGGTGGCGCTCCCCGCGGTTTTGCGGACAAGGGCGGCATAGGCGGCGGCAAGCACCGTCACCAGCAGCGTGACGATGAGGGCAAGCGACGCGCCGGACCCCGCTCGCTGGAAGGAGAAGGCCTCCTGATAGACGAGGATGGACAGCGTCCGAGTGCTGTTTGCCGGGCCGCCACGCGTCATGACCCAGATGATGTCGAAGACCTTGAAGGCCTCGATGGTGCGCAGCACCAGCGCCACCATCAGCGGCCCCGCCAGATAGGGAAGGATGACGAAGCGGAAGCGGGTGAACGGCCCCGCACCATCGACCAGCGAGGCGGCGGTGATGTCGCGCGGCACGGCCTGCAGGGCGGCAAGCGCGATCAGCGCCACCAGCGGGAAGTTCTTCCAGCAATCGGCGACGATCAGCGCCGTCAGCGCCGTGCCCGGCTCGCCGAGCCAGGAGCGATAGGCGTCGATCAGGCCAAGCTGGGTAAGGGCTGCGTTCAGCGCGCCATATTCCGGATTGTAGATCAGCCGCCACAGGGTGGCGTTGACGACGGTCGGCAGCGCCCAGGGCAGGATCATCAGCGCGCGTAGCACGCCCCGGCCCTTGAATTCCTGGTTCAGGAGCAGCGCAGCAAGCACGCCGAGCACCATTTCGGCGGCAACGGATACGATCGCGAACCAGGCCGTGGTGATCAGGGTGCGTTGGAAATTGGGGTTCGCCAGCATCTTTGCGTAGTTGTCGATGCCGACGAAATTACCGCCGGTGCCGACAAGCTTTGCGTCCGTGAAAGAAAGGCCGACGGTATCGACGAGCGGCCAGCCGATGACGGCGACCATCACCACAAGCAGCGGCAACATCAAAAACCAGGCGCGAGTTGTCATAGAGGTGCCGGACATGGCAGGCCCCTTCTTTCATTCATCATGGAGGATCAAGAGGCGGGCGGCGATTAGAGCATGATGCCGAAAAGTGTGATCGGTTTTCGGTCGACATCATGCTCTCTCTTTTCTGATGCTAGAGCGGATTCAGATTTTAGGTCGAAAAGACCTAAAATCATCCGCTCTAGCGCCGCCCGGTCAGACTATCAGAGACCGCTGTTTTGGGCAGCCGACTTCAGCGCATCTTCCGGCGAAGATTGGCCGAGCAGCGATTCCTGGATCGCCTGCTGAAGTGCTGTGGACAGTTCCTGATACTTCGGCGTCGTAGGACGCGGATACATGGCGGCAAGCCCGACTTTTGCGGCCGAGATCAGTTCTTCCTGGCCCTTGGTAACAGCCGGATCGTCATAGGACGATGCCCAGATCGGCAGGCTGAGTTTGGCATACTGGTTCTGCGTTGCCTGCGAGGTCATGAAGGTGATGTATTTCCAGGCCTCGTCCGGATGCTTGCTGGCCGTGGTGATGCCGAGGCCCATAGAGCCGTTGACGGCGGAAGCCTCGCTCTTGCCGGCGACGCCCGGTGCCGGCACGACGCCGACCTTGCCGGCAACCTTGCTGTCCTTCGGGTCGTTCGCCATGTTGTACATGTAGGTCCAGTTCAGCGCGAAGGCGGCGTCGCCGTTTTCGAAGACCTTGCGGACGTCCTCTTCGAGGAATTCCTTGGAATTCGGATTGGTGAGGCCGGACTTGTAGCTGGATACCATGTATTTCAGAGCATCGAGGCCGCCGCCATTCTGGAAGTCCGGCTTGCCGTCCTTGATGAAATCGCCCTTGTTGGCGCTGACGAGCGTGGTGTAGTCGCAGATCGCGGCTTCGGCCTGCGACCAGCTCCAGGCGATCGGCGTCGCCAGAAGGCCCTTGTCCTTGATGATCTTGGCCTGTTCGGTCAGCTCGTCCCAGGTCTTCGGCGGCGTCTTGATGCCGGCCTTTTCCAGGATTTCCTTGTTGTAGAACAGGTACTTGGTGTCAAGAATCCAGGGCATGCCGAAATATTTGCCGTCATATTGGACAGTGGTCCACGCGCCCGGCAGCACGCCCTTCTTGGTATCGTCAGGGATGCGCGAGGAAACATCGACCAGAACCTTGTTGGTCGCGTATTCGGCCGGCCAGATGACGTCGAACAGCACGACGTCGTAGCCGCCGCCCGAACCCTGCGCCAGCACGGTCTTGTCGTGCAGGCCTTCATAGGGAACGAATTCGAGATTGACCTTGATGTCCGGATTGGCCTTGGTGAAGGCGTCCGTCATGGCGCGCACATCGGCTTCGCTATAGGCAGCCTGTGCCATGAAGAGGGCGTTCAGCGTCGTTTCGGCAAAGGCATGCGACGCGAAGGACACGCCGACCAGCGCTGCGCCGATCAGTGTCTTGTTCAATGATTTCAACATTCCAGCCTCCAGTTTTTTTGACAGTCACGCGATTTTCCAACGGCGGCTGAAATGTCGCCGTCAGGTGTCGAACGGGCAGCCGGCCTGGCTGCCGAACCTCGATCGGAGCGTCTTCGGAGCCTTGAAGCTCCCCTGCGTTCCCTCATGAAACTCTGTGGTTTCTTTTAAGTCAATTGTCTTGACTTATTTGTTCTTCAATATTCTATTGGTGTCAAGAGGCAAATGCACATGAACGATATTCGCCCGATCAGGGCCACGAGCGGAACGAACCACGAAGGCACCAGTGCCCATAACCGGCGGGTGATCATCGATGCCCTGCGGCTGAACGGCGCGCTTTCGCGCGCCGATCTCGCGCGCGCCACCCGGCTGACGAAACAGACGGTCTCCAACATCATGGAGGAGCTGGAAAACGACGGGTTGGTCACGTCGAGGGAAACGGTGCGCCGCGGCAGGGGGCAGCCCTCGACACCCTATGGCCTCGTGCCGGAGGGCGCCTTCGCGATCGGCCTGCAGATCGACCGTCACATCACCCGTGCCATCGCTGTCGATCTGGTCGGCAATGTGCTGATCGGCAAGGAGGCGAACCTGCCGGCCGGCGGACCGGCCACGGGCACCCCCGTGGTGCTGCAGCTCGTGCAGGAGGTCCGAACCGAGCTCAAGCTGCGTACCGCACAGGCGGAGAAGCGCCTCGTCGGGCTCGGCGTTGCGATGCCAGGTCCGTTCGGCATCGAGCAGGATGGGGACGACAATCCCTGGATGATGGGCGCCTGGCAGCGCTTTCCGCTATTGGAAACGCTTTCCGCCGGCACTGGCCTCAACGTCACCCTGCAGAACGACGCCGCCGCCTGCGCGACCGCCGAGCGCATGGTCGGCGCCGCGCATGGGCTCGACCATGCCGTCTGCCTCTATGTCGGCTATGGTATCGGCGCAGGCCTGATCCTCGGCGGCGATCTTTATAGCGGTGCCCATGGCAATGCCGGCGAAATCGGCATGGCGCTGCTCACGGCCGGCGGCAGGCTAACCCAGCTTGAACACCGCGCATCGCTGGCCTCGCTCTACGAGCATCTGGGCGTCGATCCGATGGCGCCGGACATCTATTCGCTGATCGACAGGCGCGCTGCCGCCGACGATCCGGAGATTCTCGCCTGGATCGAAAAGGCGGCGATCGACCTGCGCTGGAGCGTGCATCTCATCGAGACCATCTTCGATCCGCAGACCGTGATTCTGTGCGGCGGCGCGCCGGCAGCCCTTGCGACGCGACTAATCGACGCCATGCAACCGCTGTTGCCTTCCAATGCCGATCGCGCCGACCGGCCTTTGCCGCGCCTGCAGCTCGGCATGACCGACCCCTGGGCTGTGGCGCGCGGCGCGGCGGCCGAGCCGATCGGCCATGCCTTCGATCCGCGCTTCTCGGCGATCCTGAAGGCTTGAAAATTTAGGGGTGGCGCGGGCTCGCGCCGAGGCGCGCGAGCACTTTGTTGGGAATGCCATAGCGCTGAATGACGTCGCGGCCGTTGCGCAGGCCGCAGATCTCACGATGAATGAACATCGCCCAGACGGCTTGTGCGGCAGTATCGACCAGCCGCTCGTGTTCCATGCCGTGCTTGCCCTTGGCTTCGCCCTCTTGCAACGCCGCAAGCGCCGCCTCCACCTTGAGGCCGTTATGGCCGAGGGTGCTGGCACGCTCCGACATCAGCTCATATTCGAGAATTCCTAGGCCGGTCACCGCCATATTGGCTGGATTTAAACTGCTCGGCGGGCGAACTGTCATCTCTGGCTCCGGATGCTGATGATCTGTCCTGCCCGATTCTACACAATTCCGGTGCCATTTCCAAATCGGGACTGCGGCATTTTGATCGTCAAGGCACGGAATGCGGGCCCATGAATTTCCTGTCGCCAAGACGCTTTTCGGGTGGCTCATGCCCAGTATTTCGAGTCCTATGCCATGACTGCAAGCGGCTTGCCCGCCGTTCCATGGCGCGATTCGAGGAAAGGATATCGGCATGACCACATCCACGCGAAATGCCGGCAAGCAATATGTCTATCGGATCATGGCTTCGCCCGTCGGAGACTTGAAACTTGTCGGCAGCGATGACGGGCTTGCGGCCATTCTCTGGGATAATGACCGGCCCAATCGCGTGCCGCTGTCGATCGTCGCCAAGGACGATAACCATCCCGTCTTGCTGGAGACCGAGCGACAACTCCGGGAGTATTTCGCCGGCGAACGACAGGTCTTCGATCTCCCTCTCGATTTTTCAGGAACCGAGTTTCAGCGCAAGGTCTGGCAGGCGCTGCTGGCCATTCCGTTCGGCGAGACTCGCACCTACAGCCAGATTGCAGTTGGGATCGGGGCGTTTAAAGCGATCCGAGCTGTCGGCGCCGCCAATGGCCGCAACCCGATCTCGATCATTGCGCCATGTCATCGGGTGATCGGCTCGGCGGGCGATCTGAGAGGATTTGCCGGCGGCCTCGAGCGTAAGGCCTACCTGTTGCGGCTCGAAGGGGCCGGGACGAAAGCCTTCAATTTCGCCGCCTGACCGTTTGGCGATCATTGTCGGTATAACATGCAAAAGGCCCATCCGGTCTCACCGGGGCGATCGCATATGCGGCATGCCAGTGCCGTAATCTCCTTCTCCCCGAGGGGAGAAGGAGGGCGCGGCAACGACTTCCTCCCATATGAAAACAGCCCATCCGGTAGACCGGATGGGCTGTTTTCATTTTGTGCGATCATACGCAGCGGCTGATCGTGACGGCACGAACAGGCCGCATCGTTTCAGCCCTCAAGCCACTTCACCTGTTCCTGCGTCAACTTGATGTCGAGCGCCGAGAGGCTGTCTTCCAGCTCGGCGATCGTGCGCGGGCCGATCAGCGGGATAACCGGGAACGGCTGGGCAATGACATAGGCAAGCGCGATATGGATCGGATTGCGGCCGAGTTTCTGGGCCAATTCGATCGCCCTGTCGCGGCGACCGAAGTTGCGGTCGGAGTACCAGACGCGCACCAGTTCCTCATCGTTCTGCTTGTCACGGCCGGCGCGGTCGGTGAAGAAGCCTCGGCCCTGGCTCGACCAGGCGAAGTTCGGGATCTGCTTGGCGTTTAGCCAGGCCTTCCATTCGTCGTCGGAGGCGGCGATGCATCCGGCCCAGATCGGGTCGAGCATTTCCGCCAGCGAGAAGTTGTTGGAAAGAGCCGCCGGCGCGGCCTTGCCGTTCTTCTCGGCATAGGCGATCGCCTCGTCGAAGCGGGCGCGGGTCCAGTTCGAGCCGCCGAAGATGCCGCGAATGCGGCCGGCCTTGACCTCGGCATCCATGGCATCAACGAATTCGCCGACCGGGACGGCCGTGTTGTCGCGATGCATGAAATAGATGTCGACATAGTCGGTCTTCAGCCGGTTGAGCGACTGGTCGAGCTGCTTGGCTATCATATCCGGGTAGCAAAGTGGCGAATGCGCGCCCTTGCCGATCAGCACGATCTCCTCGCGCGGCACCTTCCGGCTGGTGTGCCAATCGCCGAAGATGCTCTCCGTTTTGCCGCCGCCATAGACATAGGCGGTGTCGAAGGCGTTGCCGCCGGCTTCATAGAAGGCGTCGAGCGTCAGGGATGCCGAGGCAAAATTCGGGAAGAATTCGAAGCCGAGCATGACGGTCGATGCCGGCTTGGTAATGCCGGGGATACTGCGCTTCGGGATGCTGTTGCCCTTGGCAACGGTCGCGCCGGCAATGTTCTTCGTCCGATGTGTCGCCTTCTCAACTTGGTACTCGAGACCGATGGAAGCGCGCCACTGATCGAGAACCCTGAGATTGCCGATCGAGTCGGCCCAGCCGATGCCGGGATAGGCGAATTCCTTGCCCCCGGCTTTGATGGCATCGCCGGCTGCATCGACTTCGAAGGAATAGAGCCAGCGCTCTTCCTTGACTTCGATGGTCTGGGTCTCGCCGCCTTTGATGAGCTCGATCTTGCCGACGCCGCCCTTGTGGCCGGAGGCGAACCAGAAGTCCGCAACTTCGATGCGTCCTTCGGAACCGATGATCCGCAGCGTGTTGTCTTGATTCGCCATGATCGAGCAGGAAACTTCGGCGATAACGTTATTCGGGAATTTGAGCACGGCGGACGCCCATTCGTCGACGCCCGTCTGGCCGAGATGGGCAACGCCCGACACCTTGTTGGGATCGAGGAACGGCTTGCCGTCGGCGGCACCGGCAATCAGGCGCGCCATCGATACCGGATAGCCGCCGACATCAAGGATGCCGCCGCCGGCCGTGTCGTTGGCAAACAGCCGATGTTCCGGCTTGACGGTGCCCATGTTGAAGCCGAAGGACGAGTGGATGATGCGCAGCTCGCCGATCGCGCCGCTTTTCACCAGCTCGATCAGCTTCGCCGTCTGCGGATGGACGCGGTACATGAATGCTTCGCCGGCGAAGACGCCGGCCTTTTTGGCTTCGTAATAGATCGTCTCGGCATCATAGGCCGACAGCGCGATCGGCTTTTCGACCAGAACATGCTTGCCGGCGCGGATCGCCTTGATCGCCCATTCGGCATGGCCGGTGTGCGGCGTGGCGATGTAGACGGCATCGATTTCCTTGTCGGCAAGCAGCGCCTCGTATCCGCTAACGATGCGGGCGCCAGGGAAGTTGTCGCCAAGGCCGGGCTTTTCGGGGTTGCGGCTGGCGATGGCCACCAGCTTGCCGCTGCGGGAATGGGCGATACCGTCGGCAAAGGTCTGTGCGATCCTGCCGGGGCCGATGATGCCCCAGCGGATGGTTGCGTCTTTAGTCATGAAACGATCCTTTCCTAAATCTGCATGCTGTCTTGGGAGGAAGGACAGCGCCTACCGCAATCGGTTGCCGGCGCTATCGAAGAGGAATGTCTTGGTCGCGGAGAGCGCGACGGTGAGCTTGTCCCGATTGCCGGTGTTGCGGGACTCTTCGCGTTCGATGACGATCTGTTCGCCGCCGGCGATGTTGGCGTAAATGTAGCTCGTATTGCCGAGATGCTCGGCGACATCGACGTCGACGGTCAAATCTGCATCGCCTCGTCCGGCGTCGAGGAAGTGTTCGGGGCGAATGCCGAGCGTCACCTGCTCGCCGATTTCGACCCCGGTTGCCGTGATCGGCAGTGACAGGCGGACGTTACGCTGGTCGCGAAGGACCACCGTAGTCCGGCCCCCCTGATTGTCGGTGACCTCGGCGCGCAGGAAATTCATCTTCGGCGAGCCGACGAAGCCGGCAACGAACTGGTTGACGGGATCGTCGTAGAGATCGAGCGGCGCGCCGATCTGTTCGATATTGCCGCCCCGCAGCACGACGATCTTGTCGGCGAGCGTCATCGCCTCCGTCTGGTCGTGCGTCACGTAGATCATCGTCGTGCCGAGCTTCTTGTGAAGGCGCGAGATTTCGACGCGCATCTGCACGCGCAGTTCGGCATCGAGGTTGGAGAGCGGCTCATCGAACAGGAAGATCTGCGGTTCGCGCACGATGGCGCGGCCGATGGCGACGCGCTGGCGCTGGCCGCCGGAGAGCTGCTTCGGCCGGCGCTGCATCAGCTCGGTGATCTGCAGGATCTCGGAGGCCTGCTTGACGCGGCGATCGGTATCCGCCTTCGGATTGCCGTTCATGCGCAGGCCGAAATTGAGGTTCTGCTCGACGGTCAGGTGCGGATAGAGCGCATAGGACTGGAAGACCATGGCGATGCCGCGATCGGCCGGTTCGACATCGTTGACGACGCGGCCGCCGATGCTGAGTTCGCCGCTGGTAATATCCTCCAGCCCGGCGATCATGCGCAGCAGTGTGGACTTGCCGCATCCGGAGGGGCCGACGAAGACGACGAATTCGCCGTCCTTCACCTCGAGATTGGCGCCGTGGATGATTTCCAGCGAACCGTAGCGTTTGACGATATTGGTAAGGGACAGTTCAGCCATACGGGTCTCCCGGAATTACTTGATTGCGCCAGCGGCGATGCCGGCGATGAAATGACGTTGCAGGAGAACGAAGATGACGAGGATCGGCGCCGTCAGCATCACGGCACCGGCCATGATGCCGCCCCAGGAGACCTTGGTGAGGCCGATCAATGTCCCGAGCGCCACCGGCGCCGTCATCATTCCCGGCCGGGAGTTGATGAGCAGCGGCCAGAGGTAGTTGTTCCAGGAGGCCAGGAACAGGATGATGGCGAGTGCTGCCATGGTCGGCCTTGCCAAGGGCAGGGCGATGCGCAGGAAGATCTGCCATTCCTTGACGCCCTCGACGCGAGCCGCGTCAAAGAGCTCGCCCGGCATCATCGAGAAGGCCTGGCGCATGAACAGCACGCCGAGAGAGTTGAAGAGCGGCGGCACGATCAGCGCGACCCAGGTGTTGGCAAGCCCGAAATTGCGCGCCACCATGATGAATTGCGGGATGATGACCACGGAATAGGGCAGCGTGATCGTTCCGAGGATGATGCCGATGACGACGGATTGACCGACGAAACGATAGCGCGCGAGTGCCCATCCCGCCATCGAGGTCAGCAGCACCGACAAGATAGTGTAGACGACGGCAACGACGATGGAGATCGTCAGTGCGCCCAGGAAGTTGGTATCGGCCTGCAGGTTCCGCACGTTGTCGAAGAAGCTCGTCGACGGCGTCATGATGATGTCTGGACTGAAGATGCCGTAGTCGGGCATTGTCGAGAAGATGAACATCATCCAGAGCGGAAACAGCCAGATGATGGCCAGCGGCGCCAGTAGCGCATGCAGCGCGATCGAGCGTTTCAGTGTGGATTTGGACCTTGATTTCATTTCGGTTCGCGCCCCACCCAGAGATTGAGGAGAGAGATGATCACCGCAAGCGCCGCCATGGTGTAGGCGATCGCCGAGGCATAGCCGAAGTTCAGCGATGTGAAGCCCTGCCGGTAAAGCAGGATGCCGAGCGTTTCCGTGGCGCCGCCGGGACCGCCACGATTGGTGATCAGGAACGGCTCGGTGAAGAGCTGCATGGTGCCGATGACGGAGAGGACCACGCAGAAGAGGATGATCGGCTTCAACAGCGGCAGGGTGATGTGGATAAACTGCTTGAAGCGGCTGACGCGATCGAGCGTTGCAGCCTCGTAGACATCCTCGGGGATCGATTGCAGCCCGGAAAGGATGATGATGGCGTTATAGCCTGCCCAACGCCAGGTGACGGCGATGATGATGAGCAGCATGGCTGCATGCGAATCGGAGAACCACGAGATGGGGCTGATGCCGACGCCGCCGAGGAGTTTGTTGATGATGCCGAAATCGACGTTGAACATCAGGCGGAATACGGCGGCATAGGCCACCTCGCCGACGACGACGGGCGCGAAGAACGCAAAACGGAAAAGGCCGCGCGCCTTCAACAGCGGCGAGTTCAGGAGCACCGCCATGACGGTCGCAAGCGCGATCATCACAGGCACCTGTACCACAAGGATGAGCAGCGTGTTTTCAAGCGCGTTATAGAAGGCCGGGTCGCCGAACAGGCGCCCCCAATTGATCGAGGCGCTGAATACCCACGGATTGACGCGCGTGTTCTGGAACGAGATCAGGAACGAGTCAATGATCGGCCAAACCCAGAAGGTAGCGAATACCAGAAGATAGGGTGCAAGGAACGCGTAGGCGCTCCGGTTTCGCAACCGCATGAAAGCCTTCTCCTTTATGCGCAGTGAAATGATCAGTGACGATGCATCCCCGCCGCCCTGGGGGCGGCGGGGATGCCGGGCGCGGCTTGGGATGCGCGCCCGGCTATGTCACTCATTTCGCGACTGGCAGACCCGTCGCCGAGGCGATCTGCTGGGCCGCATCGTCGAGCGCAGCCTTGCCATCCGGATATCCGCCGGCGAGGTACTTCGTCTGCACCGCCTTTATGACGGCGTCGGCATCACCAAAATATTGGGTGCCCGGGCTCGGATGGATCTTCGGCAGGGTCGCAAGGATATCGGCCCAGACCTTCTGTCCGCCCCAATAGGGCAGCGGTTCGTTGACGAAGGGATCCTTGACCGCCGACAGCAGCGAGGGCACGAGACCGAAGGATTTCAGCATCGTGACCTGGCCCTCATTGGTGCCAAGCGTGTAGTTCAGATATTTCCAGGCAGCTTCCTTGTTCTTCGAGCTGCTGGCGATGGCGAGCGACGAGCCGCCGAGATTGGCTGCATGCTGGCCGTCAGCCGTCATGCTCGGCATCAGATAGACGCCCCACTTGCCGGCGAGATCGGGCGAGGTGGAACGGACGGTGCCTTCATACCAGCCGCCGTACATCTGCGTTGCCACCTTGCCGGCCGTGTTCGACTGGATCTTTTCGTCCCAGTTGGCCGCGGTCAGCAGGCCCGCGTCCTTCATCTCCTTCACTTTTTCAAGCGCTTTGATGCAGCCGGGCTGGCTGACGGCGATGCTTTGGCCGTCATCGGAAAAATAGCCGCAGCCCTGTTCGTTGGCGAGCATGCGGAACCATTCGCTGTCGCCGTTGAAGTCGGCCTGCGACATGACCACACCGGGATTGGCGGCGGAGATCTTCTTGCCGGCGGCGATGAAATCGTCCCAGGTCTTGATCGTTGCCGGATCGACGCCAGCCTTCTCATAGAGATCGCGGCGATAGAACATGGCGACCGGACCGGAATCCCACGGCATGGCATAGGCCGCGTCGCCGACTTCGAGCTCGGCGCGTTTGAAATCCGGGAATTGCTTTTTGATGTCATCGGTATAGCCGAGCTTCGTCAGGTCGGTCAGGCAGTCGGGAAAGCGGTTCCAGAAGATGGACGCCTTGTGGTTTTCGATCGACATGATGTCGGGCAGGCCGTCGCCGCCGGCGGCACAGGCGGCCAGCATTTTATCGAAGACCTGCGGGTTGCCGATGTCCTGTACATCGACCTTGATATCGGGATATTTTTTATTGAACCCCTCGACTGTTGATTTCAACGCCGACGCGGCGACGTTCCAGCTCCAGACGGTAATGGTGGTTTGTTCCGCAAAGGCAGAACCGGAAGCGAGCAAGGTGGCAAGCACCGCCGCTCCAGCAAGTTTTAAACGCATTGAAAATCCTCCCTTTTCAATTGCTGTCCGCAAGCGAACAAGCTTAGACTAGCTCTCGGTACGCTTCTGTCTCCTAAAAAGGGAACATGGACTTGGCGAAAAGTAAGGTGGGTTATAGAGCGGTCTATCAGCCGGGTGCGAGCAGTGTCGAAGGGCTCCCGACGATCCTGCAGATGTTTCATAACCATCCATTGCCGATGGCCAAGCCGCATTGGCACGCGCAGGTGGAAGTGAATTACATCGTGCGCGGTACCGTACACTACCACATAGGCGATCATGAGCTTCATCTGAAGGCCGGCGAGATCTGCCTCTTCTGGGGCGGTCAGCCGCATCAGCTGGATGAGCTGTCCGACGATGCGATCTATGCGGGCGCGCATCTGCCGCTCGTGCATTTTTTCCGCATGCGCCTGCCGCTCGATATTTCCAGCCGGCTGATCCGCGGGCAGACGCTGATAAGCTCGGCGACCGATGCCGCCGATGATGAGAATTTCGCCAGATGGCACCGTTACGCCATGTCCGGCGATCGGACGAAGGCCGAGCATGCCGTCGCCGAACTTCTCCTGCGTCTGGAGCGGATCGCCTTCGAGCCCTACCGCATGGTACCGGAGAAGCAGGAAAACCTGACGAACGAGCAGGTCCATCCGCAATCCTCGCGCAGCCTGGCGAGAATGTGCGATTTCATCGCCGCCAATTTCCTGCATGACATCGATACGGTCGATATTGCCAAGGCGGCGGATCTCCATCCGAAATACGCGATGAACCTCTTCAAGAAATCCACCGGCATGACCCTCGGCAAATATGTGAACCTGCTGCGCCTGTCTCGCGCCCAGGCGATGCTGATGCGCGACGGCGCCAATGTCCTGCAGGTCGCCATGGACAGCGGTTTCGGCTCGATCAGCGCCTTCAACAAATCCTTCCGCCACATTGCCGGCATGACGCCTTCCGATTTCCGCCGGGACATGCGCGTCCTCTCCGCGATGAATGTCGAAGCCATCAAGCCTTCGATGCGGCGGCCGGCCCCGCAATTCCATCGCTAGCGCCTCTTGCGGTCGCGGGCGATCTCGCGCATTGCTCGTGACCGGTTGAGGGAGGGAGAATCTCATGCGGCAGTTTTCGGCTTGTATCGAGTGGTTGTTCGCGCGCGAAGATGATGCCTTCGCCGACCGTATCCGGCTGGCGCATCAGGCGGGGCTGGATGCGGTCGAGTTCTGGCGCTGGACGAACAAGGATCTGGATGCCATTGCCGCTGCGGTCGCCGAGACGGGCATTGCGGTGTCCGGGCTGGTGGCAGAGCCGATGATTGCGCTGACGAATCCGGCAAACAAAGATGCTTGGCTTCAGGGCCTGCGGGAGTCCGTCGTCGTGGCGCAGCGCCTCGGCGCGCCGGTTCTCATCGCGCAAGCCGGCGACGATCTTTCTGAGTTTTCGCGCGCCGAACAGCGGGCTGCCCTTGTCGCCGCGCTGAGCGCCGGCGCGGATATCCTTAAGGGTTCAGGCGTTCGGCTTGGTCTTGAGCCGCTCAACACGAAAATCGACCATGTCGGCTATTATCTGTCGTCGACGACCGAAGGCCTCGACATCGTCGATGAGGTCGGCCGTGCGGAAATCGGCATCGTCTACGATCTCTATCATTCGGCGGTGATGGGCGAGAAGACGGAGCATGTCGTCGGTGATCGCGTCGACCGGATCGTGCATGTCCATGTCGCAGATCATCCGGGCCGCAGCGATCCTGGCACGGGTCACATCGATCTGGCTGACCGGTTGAACTGGCTGTTTGCACATGGTTATGGCGGTAGGGTGGGCCTGGAATACAGGCCGAAAACGAGCGATGCCGAGGCCGTTCGCGCGGTGGTGAAGTCGCTCGGCGGCTAGAGCAATTTCAGGAAAAGTGCGCAGCGGTTTTCCGTCCGGAATTGCGTGAAAACAAACGGTCTAGACCGGCTCCAGCATGCCGAAGACGGCGACCAACCCGATGACCGTGATACCGATGCCGATCTCGGCGATACTTCCAAGGCGAAGCGCCTGCAAGGCGCGGCTTGGGTTGCGGCCGATCCAGGGCACGAAGACATAGCGATTGATGATCGCGAGCAGCGTCATGCCCGCGACCAGCGCGATCTTGATGGCAAGCAGCCTCTGATAGGGCGAGGACCAGTCCGTCGGCAGGCGTTTCAGGACCAGCATGGTATTGACGACGCCGGAGAGGATGACGAGCGCTACCGCCCAGTGCCCCGCATTCGAGAAGCGGCGCAGCGCCAGGTGCGCGTCCGCCCTGCATTCCGGCCGGTTCAGAAGCCGGAGAATGGAGATTAGCGGCACGAGCGCGCCCAGCCAGCCGCCACCTGTCAGAACATGGAGGATGTCGTTAGCGCGGTGTGCGTAGCGCAGCCAGCCTTCCAGCATCGATGCATGTCCGGTCAAGGCAAGCGCGGCAAGGCCGAGGCCGGAACCCAGCGCCACGCCGCGGCGGCGCCAGTCCTCCGGCAACAGGAAGGCGAGAAGCATAATGATCGCCGCGAACGCCTGCGCCTGCCAGGCTCGGCCAACCGTGGTATCGAACAGGACGTCATGGACCATGCCGACGTCGAGTGCGTCGCTCCAGCCGTTGCCGATGGCGGCGGTCGCAGCAGGCAGCGAAAGGAGCGCCGTCAGGGCAGCGATCGCGGCGGCGAGGAAGAACGGGATCGCAAGGATGCGCCAGACCCGATCGGCGAGCGCCTTCGGTACCAGAAGAGACAGATAAACACAGGCACCCCACAGCAGCATCAGCGATGCGTCGTGAAAAAAGCGGCAGAGTTCGAGCGCTGTCGTCGGGTTCATCAGGGTTTCACGGTAAGGTTACAGGCGCTATTGATGATAGGCCTCCGGTTGTGGCTGGCTTCGTTTTTCGTTATTGTAGGGCAAACGCGCTGATACCGTGCCAACAAAGCGGGGACGCCGGGCTCGCCACTCTTCAGGCGATCAAAGATCCTCCCGTCGAGTTGTCAAGCGCGATAGGATTCCGGATACGCCCTGTCAACTTTCTCCATGCATAAAGGCGGCATTCGGGACGCTTTGCCGCAAGGCATCCGGTGTCGTCGGCAATTGCCGATCGAAACATCCGGCGAGAGCACTGATTCCTGCCTTTCGGCAAAGAATCGTCGCTTTTGAGGCCTTTTTGCAGATTGTTAAGGCGTTCCGGGGTGTACGCTCGAAAGGGAGTTTCATGTCGGCAGCTAGGACACGCGAAAAAATGGCTCATGGCTTCGGCCATCACCGGCGTCGCGAGCGGCTCGAGAGTCTCGATATGCCCACCTATGTCATCGGCGATGTGCATGGCCGCTATGATCTCTTGAGCATGCTGGAGCGCAAGATCGTCGCCGATGCTGCCGGGCTTCCCGGGCGCAAGCTCATCATCATGCTCGGGGACTACATCGATCGCGGCCCGGCCTCGGCGCAGGTCGTCGGCCGGCTCATGGCGTCGCCGCCGAATGGTTTCGATCGCATCTGCCTGACGGGCAACCATGAAATGGAAATGCTCGCCTATCTCGATGGCGAGATATCGCTGGATGACTGGGTGGCGCTCGGCGGTGATGCCACTCTGCACTCCTATGGCGTGGATATCCCGACAGTGCGGGAGCAATATCCGAGCCGGAAAAAGCTCGACACATTCATCCGAACCTGGCTTCCAGACGATCACATCAATTTCTTGCGCCGGTTGCCGATCCTGCTGGATACGCCGCAGGCCTTGTTTGTCCATGCCGGCATCGATCCGGACCGGCCGATTTCCGATCAGCAGGACGCTGACCTCGTCTTCATCCGTTCGCATTTTCACGACAGTGCGCAGCTGCTGCCGAAGCTGATCGTACACGGTCATACGCCGGTCAAACGGGCCGAAGCCCGCGGGCTCCGGCTCAATCTCGATACCGGCGCTTTTCACACCGGGCGGTTGACGGCGGCCCGGCTATGGCAGGGCCGCATCCACATTACCTCGACTTGATTTGCCGGCTTATAGATTGCCGATGCAGAGATATTTCATTTCGAGATAATCATCAGCGCCATGGCGCGAGCCCTCGCGGCCGAGGCCGGATTGCTTGATGCCGCCGAAAGGCGCCGTCTCGGCCGACATCAGGCCGGTGTTGATGCCGACCATGCCGTATTCCAGCGCCTCGGCAACCCGCCAGACCTTCTTGAGATCGCCGGCGAAGAAATAGGCGGCGAGGCCGAATTCCGTATCGTTCGCCTGCGCGATCACGTCCTCGACCGTCTCGAACCGGAAGAGCGGCGCGACGGGGCCGAATGTCTCCTCGCGGGCGACCTTCATGGTCTTGTCGATGCCGGTGAGGATCGTCGGGGCGAAGAAGGTGCCGGCCCCTTCGATACGCTTGCCGCCGAGGAGGACCTTGGCGCCCTTCGATACGGCATCCTGAACGTGGTCCTCGGCCTTGGCCACACCCTGTTCGTCGATCAGCGGCCCGATGGTCACGCCCGGCTTGAAACCGTCTCCGACCGAAAGCTCCGTGACCTTGACGGCAAGCTTGGCCGCGAAGGCGTCATAGACGTTGGACTGGACATAGATCCGGTTGGCGCAGACACAGGTCTGGCCGGCATTGCGGTATTTTGAAGCCAGCGCCCCTTCGATGGCGGCGTCGAGGTCGGCATCGTCGAAAACGATGAACGGCGCGTTGCCGCCGAGCTCGAGGCTGACCTTCTTGATCTGGTCGGAGCACTGACGCATCAGGATACGGCCGACCTCGGTCGAGCCGGTGAAGCTAATCTTGCGCACCTTGGCATTGCCGCAGAGCTCGCGGCCGATCGCCGGCCCGTCAACGCCGACGATGACGTTGAATACGCCGGCCGGAACGCCAGCTTCTTCGGCAAGGACTGCGAGCGCGATCGCCGACAGCGGCGTCTGTTCGGCGGGCTTGGAGACAACCGTGCAGCCGACGGCGAGTGCCGGCGCGATCTTGCGGGTGATCATGGCGGCCGGGAAGTTCCAGGGCGTGATCGTGCCGACGACGCCCACCGGCTGCTTGATGACGATCATGCGCTTGTCGTTGGACGGCGCGGGTATGGTCTCGCCATAGATGCGCTTGGCTTCTTCCGCATACCATTCGACATAGGCTGCGGCGTAGAGGATTTCACCCTTCGCTTCGGGTAGCGGCTTGCCCATCTCGGCTGTCAGGATGGCAGCCAGCTCATCGGCATTGGCGATCATCAGATCGAACCACTTGCGCAGGATGACGGCGCGTTCCCTGGCGGGGCGGGCGGCCCAGGCGACTTGAGCGGCATAGGCCGCGTCGATCGCCGCCGTCGTCTCGGCGGCCCCCATGTCGGGGAGCGTCGCGAGCACTTCGCCGGTGGCGGGATTGATGACATCGAAGGTCTTGGTCGCGCCGCCTGCCGTCCAGACGCCGTTTATATAGCCGGCGTCGCGCAGGAATCGCGAGGAGAAGGGGACATGCTTGGTCATTGCGGTCGTAAAGGACATGATATGCACTCCGACAGGTTTTCGCCCGGCAGGCCGCGCGGGCGGATTGTAGAGGAAACGTGGAAGAACGGTGGTCAGCGCGCGGCACTTGCCTCGATCATGGAGGCTTCGAGAATGTCGAGGGCTTCGCTGAACACACCGTCCTGGATGGTGATCGGCGACAGGAAGCGGATGACATTGCCGTAGACACCGCAGGTCAGCAGGATCAGGCCCTTGTCGAGAGCGATCAGCCGTACCTTATTGGCGAAGTCGGCGCTTGGCAGCTTCGTCGCCACATCGTTGAACTCCACGGCATTCATGAAGCCGGGGCCGCGAATGTCGACGATTTCAGGCACCTTGTCGCGCAGCGATTCCAGCCTCTGCTTCAGCCGCGAGCCGAGCTGGTTGGCGCGATTGCACAGATCCTCGTCGACGATGACGTCGAGCACGGCATGAGCAGCGGCGATGCCGAGCGGATTGCCGCCATAGGTGCCGCCAAGGCCGCCCGGTTCCGGTGCGTCCATCACGTCGGCGCGGCCGGTGACGGCGGCGAGCGGGAAGCCGCCGGCAAGGCTCTTTGCCATGGTGACGAGATCAGCCGCGACCTCATGATGATCCATCGCGAACATCTTGCCGGTGCGCGCAAAGCCGGTCTGCACTTCGTCGGCGATCAGGAGAATGCCGTGCTGGTCGCAGATTTCCCGCAGCGCCTTCATGAAGGCCGGCGGTGCCGGATAGAAGCCGCCTTCGCCTTGCACCGGCTCGAGGATGATGGCGGCCACGCGCCGCGGATCGACATCGGCTGCAAACAGCTTCTTTAGCGTCGCCAGCGATTGTTCGACGGTTACGCCATGCAGCGGCACAGGAAAGGGGGCGTGGAAGACATCGCCCGGCATCGGGCCGAAACCGATCTTGTAAGGCGCGACCTTGCCGGTCAGCGCCATGCCCATGAAAGTGCGGCCGTGGAAGCCGCCGCCGAAAGCGATGATGGCGGAGCGGCCGGTCGCGGCGCGAGCGATCTTCACGGCGTTTTCGACCGCCTCGGCGCCTGTCGTCACGAAGATCGTCTTCTTGGCGAAATCACCGGGAACGATCGCATTCAGCCGTTCGGCAAGATGCACATAGCTCTCATAGGGCACGACCTGGTGACAAGTGTGGGTGAAGCGGTCGAGCTGTTCCTTGACGGCGGCGATGACGCGGGGATGGCGGTGGCCGGTGTTCACCACGGCAATGCCGGAGGCAAAATCGATATAGCGGCGTCCCTCCTTGTCCCAGATCTCGGCGTTTTCGGCGCGATCGGCATAGATTTGCGTCGTCATGCCGACGCCGCGGGAAATGGCGGCGTTCTTCCGCTCGGTCAGGGTCATCGCTGTGGCTCCAAGGAGAGGGTTTCAAATTAGCTTGCAGAACTTCTGCAAGTTCTTTAGAAAATTCCTACATTTTTCCTGCAAGATTTCAAGTGGGATTTTGTGCGGGTGACAAGAATGCGCCGAAGGTTCACGCAAGCGTTCTATCCATGCTAAGCAGATCAAAAGACTAATGATCAGGGATGATTGGCAAATGAGCAGCATCGAGCCCGAGCGCTCCCCCGTGCGCTACAAGGTGGCGGAAGCGGCGCGTCTGGCAGGCGTGTCGGCTTCCACCCTGCGGCTATGGGAAAGCCAGGGCCTGGTCGTGCCCTTTCGTTCCGAGACCGGGCACCGGCAGTACAGCGCCGAGGATGTGGCGCGGCTGAAGCGTATTTCCTGGTTTCGCGCCGAGCGCGGCCTCAACCCGGCGGCTATCCGCGAGGCGCTGGAAACCGAGGATGCCGGGGCATCCGGCGCTGACAGCGGCGAACAGATCGCGTCCTCCGGCCTAGGCCGCAAGCTGCGGGCGCTGCGCCACGCGGCCGGCAAGACGCTGGAGCAGGTCGCTGCCGAGATGGGCATGACGTCGTCGACGCTGTCGACGCTGGAGCGCACCTCGCAGGGTGTCAGCTTCAAGACCCTTCATGATCTCGCGGATTATTATGGCACGACGGTCTCGCGCCTGTCGGGGGAGGAGCGCGAGGATGTATCGGCCCTCATCAGGGCGCGCGAGTGGCGCGTCTGGCCGGCGACGACGCCCGGCGTCACCGTCCAGCTTCTGGCCGAAGGAAAGACGATGATGGATTGCCATCGCTTCGTGCTGGCGCCAGGCGCGGCGAGCGAAGGCGCCTATCGCCATGAGGGCGAGGAGTTCATTCACGTCCTTTCCGGGCGTCTGGAGCTGGTGCTCGACAGTGATCAGTTCTTCGATCTCCTGCCCGGTGATTCGCTTTATTTCGAGAGCCGCCGCTACCACTCCTGGCGCAACCGCTATGATGGTGAGACCATATTGCTCTGGATCAACACGCCGCCGACATTTTGAGCGGCGAGCGGTATCGTCATTCCCCTGTCTGTCCTATAGAACGGACGACAAGCGAATTCAGACGACGAAGCCGGGAGAATCTCATGGCTGCCACCATCCGTTACCACGAAGGTGATATTTCCGCTGACGATGCCGCCCGCTACACCGGCGCCATTGCCGTTGATACGGAAACCCTCGGCCTCATTCCGCGCCGCGATCGGCTTTGCGTCGTGCAGCTTTCGCCGGGCGATGGCACGGCCGATGTCGTCCGCATCGCCGCCGGCCAGAAGCAGGCCCCAAATCTCGTCGCCATGCTTGCCGATCCCGCCCGCCAGAAGATCTTTCACTATGGCCGCTTCGACATCGCCGTCTTGTTCCACACCTTCGGCGTCACCACCACGCCGGTGTTCTGTAGCAAGATCGCCTCGCGCCTCTGCCGCACCTATACCGACCGTCATGGCCTGAAGGACAATCTCAAGG
The DNA here is from genome assembly GCF_016901135.1 of Martinezella lusitana. GTDB lineage: Bacteria > Pseudomonadota > Alphaproteobacteria > Rhizobiales > Rhizobiaceae > Rhizobium > Rhizobium lusitanum_D. The sequence goes on from NZ_JAFEVL010000078.1 coordinate 23,823, forward strand.
AAATGCTCGACGTCGATATTTCCAAGGCGCAGCAATCGTCCGACTGGGCTGCCGAAAAGTTGTCGCCGGCGCAGCTCGAATATGCCGCCTCCGACGTGCTTTATCTCCACGCGCTGCGCGCCAAGCTGACGGAACGCCTGCTGCGCGACGGCCGCATGGACTATGCGGACGACTGCTTCGCCTTCCTTCCGACCCGCGCCAAGCTCGATTTGCTCGGCTGGGAAGAGGCGGATATTTTCGCGCACAGCTGATAGCGTCGCCAGAAGAGCGAAATCCATGGTGAAAGCCGGCGCCGCATAAGTGGCACCGGCTTTTGCTTTTAGCGATCTGTTAAGAAACGGACTGCTATTATGACAGTTGATTTGCTGCGTTCGACGGCGGTTTCCTGTTTCGCCTTCCCGGTTATCCGGCGCTCGAACATTGACCGGCCGCATGAGCGGACCCTGACTGACCCTGCCCCCCGCCTCCATCGTCGCCTTGCCAGACAAAGGAGCATGTCATGTTGCTTCCCGTTGGTGCCGTGTCCGCCGTGGCTGCGTCCATTGAAAAGCCTGTTGTTGCGACGGCGGAGACTGCCGGCCTCCAGACAGCGGCAACACCGCTGGCCGTTCTGTCGAGCACGATCAATGCCAGCGTCGAGGGCAAGCTGAACATGCTGCTGGTGGCGGCACGCGAGCGGATGTTCGATAGCCTGCTCTCCGCCATCGACGCTGCCGGCGTGGCGCTGAACGTTTCGCGTGAACCGGGCGAGAGCGATGCCGCCTTCGCGCAGCGCGTCGCCGCCACGATCCGCAGCCTGCCGCCACAACAGCTCGCCGTCGCCCAGCAACAGCTGAACGCGCAGATGAGCACGCCGATCCCGCTGCCTCTGCTGGCCGAAGCATTGGAGCACCCGGAAAGCCCGCAAGCGGTTCAGCTGGCTCTCAGCCTCCCGGCACCGGCTGCCGAACCCGATGCCGCGCTGAAGGCTGTCGTCAATTCCTACGGCCAGAATGCCGGAGAGGCGGAAAGCGTGGTAACGCAAACGCCGACACCTGCCCTGACGCAGAAGGCAGCCGATATGGCCGCCCAGGCAACATTATTGCCGTCTCCCGCGGAAGAGGCGGCGATCCCCACGGCGTCCCAGCCGGCTGGACAGCCGACACAACAGCCGCAAGCGGCAACCCCGCCGAGCGCTTCGCCCGCGCCCGCTGCCACCGTTCAAACGGCTCCAGCGCCAGCGATTGCACAAAGTGGCGCAGGCCCCGCTCCGCAAGTTTCACCCGGCGCCGGCATTGACGCCAATGCGGCCGTATTGTCTTCGCAACTCGCGTCTCTTGTCGATGATCTGGCTGCGGGACCATTGCTGGCGGCGATCGCCGCCGAGGCCAAGCTGCCGACCGAAGTCGAGTTGATCAGATCGCCACTTACGCCGCCGCCGGTGCCGCGCGACATCCAGCAGATCCAGGCCGATATCAAGCAAGGGCTGCAGGTGATCATCAACCCGCCTGTGGCGGCAGCCAATTCCGACCTTCTGCAGATCATCAGCAATCCGGCGACCTCGGTCGAAAAGATCATAGCGCAGGCGCTGACCGCCAATGGGGCAGGGCAAATCTCGCCGCAGCCCCAGCCGGCTGTCGATGAAAGTGGCAGAAGCCGCCTTGTTGCGGCGGGCTTCACTCCGACATCGCTGGCAGGCGAACCGGAGGTGTCTGTTTCCGTTTCGGCACTTGCCGGAAAGTCGCAGCCTCAGACATCGACTGGAGCAGCAACGGCAATCGTCGATACGCCGGAGCAGATGGGAGTACTGGCCCCCGTGCCGCTGGGCGTTCCCTTCGTCGTTGCGAATTATCTGCCGGCGGCCATCCCCACCAAGGAAGCTGAATCGAAACTGGTCGATCGCGTGGATCCTGTCGAGGACGAGGAAGGCGAAGAGGCCAGCGACGGCGACACGGAGCAGCACGAGAACGAAGACGATTCGCAGGCTGAAGAATCATCGCCGCAGGCGGCTGAGGAGACTTCCGGCGATACGGAAGCGCAGCTCGTCTCTTCTGAGGATGCGGTTGTCGCGCCGGACCTGCCCGCCTTGCCGCAGCCTGCGCCGGCCGATCGCCCGCAGGATCATGCCTTCGATTTCTATCGACGCATGGTGGAATGGGAATAATCGGGAAGAGCGCATAGCAGCCAAAGAAAAACCCGCCGGATCGCTCCGGCGGGTTCTTTGTTTGATAGGCTTTAGCCGAAGATTATTCGCCGTTGCGGTTCTTCAGAGCCGCACCCAGGATGTCGCCGAGCGAAGCGCCCGAGTCGGACGAACCGAACTGAGCAACAGCTTCCTTCTCTTCCGCGATTTCCAGAGCCTTGATCGACAGCATGATCTTGCGGTCCTTCTTGGAGAAGTTGGTGACGCGGGCGTCGACAACCTGTCCCACAGAGAAACGCTCCGGACGCTGTTCGTCGCGGTCACGCGACAGATCGGCGCGGCGGATGAACGAGGTGATGTCTTCGTGGCTGACGAGCTTCACTTCGATGCCGCCGTCGTTGACCGCGATGACTTCGCAGGAAACGACTGCATTCTTGCGCAGGTCGCCGGAAGCTGCTGCTTCGCCGACTGCATCCTTGCCGAGCTGCTTGATGCCGAGCGAGATGCGTTCCTTGTCGACATCGACGTCGAGAACGACGGCCTTGACGACATCACCCTTGTTGAACTCCTCGATGACCTGTTCGCCCGGACGGTTCCAGTCGAGGTCGGAGAGGTGCACCATGCCGTCCACATCGCCGTCGAGGCCGATGAACAGGCCGAATTCGGTCTTGTTCTTGACTTCGCCTTCGACTTCGGTGCCGGCCGGATGGTTGCGGGCGAATGCAGCCCACGGATTTTCGAGCGTCTGCTTCAGGCCAAGCGAGATACGGCGCTTGGTCGGATCGACTTCGAGAACGACCACTTCGACTTCCTGGCTCGTGGACAGGATCTTGCCGGGGTGAACGTTCTTCTTGGTCCAGGACATTTCCGAGATGTGGATCAGGCCTTCGATGCCCGGCTCCAGCTCGACGAACGCACCGTAATCGGTGATATTAGTGACGGTACCGGAAATCTTCTTGCCTTCCGGATACTTGGCCTGGATGCCATCCCACGGATCGCTCTCGAGCTGCTTCATGCCGAGCGAGATACGGTGGGTTTCCTGGTTGATGCGGATGATCTGCACCTTGACCTGCTGGCCGATGGACAGGATTTCCGACGGATGGTTCACACGGCGCCAAGCCATGTCGGTGACGTGCAGCAGGCCGTCGATGCCGCCGAGGTCAACGAACGCACCGTAGTCGGTGATGTTCTTGACGACGCCGTCAACAACCTGGCCTTCTTCGAGGTTCTGAACGATTTCAGAACGCTGCTCGGCACGGGACTCTTCCAGAACCGTACGGCGGGACACGACGATGTTGCCGCGGCGCTTGTCCATCTTGAGGATTTCGAAGGGCTGCGGGTTGTGCATCAGCGGGGTCACGTCGCGGATCGGACGGATGTCGACCTGAGAGCGCGGCAGGAAGGCGATGGCGCCGTCGAGATCGACGGTGAAGCCGCCCTTGACCTGGTTGAAGATGACGCCTTCAACGCGTTCGCCAGCTTCGAACTTGGCTTCGAGCTTGATCCAGCTTTCTTCGCGGCGAGCCTTTTCGCGCGAAAGAACGGCTTCGCCCAGCGCGTTTTCGATACGCTCGACGTAGACTTCGACTTCATCGCCAACCTTGAGCGTGCCGTCCTTGGCGCGCGCACCGAATTCCTTCAGTGCGATGCGGCCTTCGACCTTGAGGCCGACGTCGACAACGGCGACGTCCTTCTCGATGCCGGTGACGATGCCCTTGGTGACATAGCCTTCGGCCAGATCGTTCTTGGCGAAGGATTCTTCGAGAAGGGCCGCGAAATCTTCGCGAGAGGGGGTAGTTACAGACATAAAATCTCCTGGCGTGTCCTTATTATGCATTTTTGGACACTGATGCGCCGGTGGTTCGTGTTGAACAGGCCTGACCCCAGTCCGCCTTCCCCTTAAGGGAAAGCTATCCGGCGCTTGGACGGAATGTCAGGCTTCATACAAATTGGCGACTCCGTGCGCTATAAGCACGCGAAAGCCGCTCGCATTTTCAGGCATTTCGGCTCAGAGCGGTGTCGATGATCAACTTTGCCGTCTGAAACGCCGCTTCTATACTCATTTCTGAGGTATCAAGCAAGTACGCGTCTTCGGATGGCCGAAGCGGGCTGTCGGTGCGGCCCATGTCACGCTCGTCGCGCCGCTTCACATCCTCGAAAATGGCTGCGTAATCGGCGTTGCCGCCGGCCTCGACGATCTCGTCGTAGCGGCGCTTCGCCCTGACCTCGGCCGAGGCCGTGACATAGAATTTCACCGGCGCGTTCGGGCAGACGACAGTGCCGATGTCGCGACCGTCAAGCACCGTGCCCGGCTCCCTGCCGGCAAAGCTGCGCTGCGCCTCGACGAGAGCCCGGCGCACGGCCGGCATGACGGCGATCTTCGATGCCGCTTCGCCGATCTCGTGTTGCGACAGGATGGCCCGGTCGAGCCCGGCGAGATCGACCTTGCGCGCCATGGCCTCGGCAACGGCTTCGTCATTGAGCGGCAGGCCGGCATCGAGCAGGGCTTTGGCGGTTGCGCGGTAGGTGAGGCCGGTGTCGAGATGGTGGAAACCATAGGCGTCCGCGATCCGGCGCGCCAAGGTCCCCTTGCCGGCTGCCGCCGGCCCGTCGATGGCGATGATCATTCTTCTTTTATCCCTAGTCCCGGTATTATTTGCTGTAGCGTCGCACGAGATCGGCCATCTCGGCGGTGTCGGTCCGATCGATCGTGTCAAGGCCTTCGGCCACGCCCTGCCGGTCGGCTAAGGGTCGGTTCTGGCTGACCTTCCATTTGCCGTCAATCGTTTCGATATCGATCTCGATGCCGATAATGCCCTTCAACTGCGCTGCGACGAATTCCGGCGGCGCATCGTCGACCGCCCAGGGCTGCGAGCGGCTGCTCTCGTTCTCGCCCGTCAGCGCGCCGATCTGCGTGCGCAGCCAGGCAGGATCTTCGATGATCTGCGCGCTGCCGCGAACCTGGACAATGGCATAGTTCCAGGTCGGCACGACCTTGCCGGTTTCCCGCTTCGTCGCATACCAGGACGGGGTGATGTAGGTGTCGGCGCCCTGGAAGACGACGAGCACCGGCGCGCCGGCTGCGATTTCCCGCCACTGGCCGTTGGCCCTGGCGACATGGGCCTGCAGCGTGCCCTTCGGCGAAAGACCGGTCTTCAGGTGGAACGGCACGGGATTGGCGATCAGGCCGCCGTCGCCCGCGGTGATCAGCAATCCGAGCGGGTGGGCGCGGATGAGATCGTGTTGCGTACCGAGATCGTCTTCGCGATGGTGGGGCGGCTGATACATGGTTCCGGTCCGTTTGCTGTCGCCATCCTCCGGCGCTTCATGGCGCGCGGCTTCGGATGGCCGTTCGCGCGCGATCTAGCAGTCCTTGACCTCGATCGTCGCGCCTAATCTTGTCATCATATCAAAAAAATCCGGAAAACTGGTAGCGATCATGCCGGAATCGTCGACCGTGAGGGCGTGCTCGGCGGCAAGCCCCATGACGAGGAAGCTCATGGCGATGCGATGATCAAGACGAACCCCGCGGCTGCAACGGCCAGCACCGATCTCCGCCGGCGATTTCCCTTGCCACGCCGGTATTCCCTAGCATTATAGGACTGGCTGCGGTTCCCCTGCGCCAGATGTCCTGCGGTTCACATCGGCTCGTTAACATGGGCGTGCTGACCAGTCATCCCGCAATGCGCGAAAACCGCGTGCGAAGCGGCATGAAGTTTAGCTTTGACAGAGACGGCCGCAACGATTAAGGGGACCGGCTGATATTTCCCTTAAAACGCCGGTTTCCCCGGCATTGCCGGATTTTCATTCGGTCATTCATGAGGCTTTGACAGTGGCGAAAACGGAACTTGGAACAAAACGTACCGATCCGGACAATGGCAAGAAGTTCTACGACCTGAACCGGGACCCGGTCGTCTCGCCCTATACCGGCAAGTCCTGGCCCTTGTCCTACTTCGAGGAAACCTCCGCTTCGAAGGAAGTTCCGGAAGAAGAGGAAGTGGCCGAGGTCGATACCGAGAACACTGAAGTCGAACTGGTATCTCTCGAGGACGCCGATGAGGCGGCTGCCGGCGACGATATTCCGGATATCGGCGATGACGATGTCGAAATCGGCGACGATGACGACGATACCTTCCTCGAAGCCGACGAAGATGAAGATGATGACGACATGAGCGACATCATCGGCGTCACCGGCGACGACGACGACGTCTGATCTGCGGACAAGACGGCCCGGCAAACAAGAAAAGTTCCCGGGCCGAAATTTTCGGCTTGCTATCTGTAAGAACCAGAAGTAATAAGCCGCCACCCCGACGGGCAAAGCGCTTCGAAGGGACCCAGGGCCGGTCAAACGGCACCACCTTGATGGGGCTATAGCTCAGCTGGGAGAGCGCTTGCATGGCATGCAAGAGGTCAGCGGTTCGATCCCGCTTAGCTCCACCAGCCTTCGCTCTGCGAGCTTCGGCTCGGCAAGCCGGTAGGCTTGATGTGCCGAAGGCGAGAAGATAGCGAAGGCTGTCGCGCTGAAGTTGCGCAGCAACGTAAGCGGACTTTCTCCAAATACTGCGATTGTGTGCTGGCCAAAGGTCGTCGGTGGGGCCTCCTATCACGTGATGGGCGGCCACCAGCCAGTTCCACTATTCCGTGGGGATAAGGGAGGAATCAATGTCATCATCACCAGCACGAATCGCGCGGTCTGGCGAAACGAGCGCGTGATAGACAAAGCGCCCGAACTGAGGCAGCCCAATCTCCGGGACACTTCCCCGGAAACGCTTGAAGACTGTCCTAGCCGCGAAGAACGCGTGGATGTCCGCCAGCTCGAGGCATGGATGACTCCTTGGATTTACGAAGATTGGCGCGGGGACAAAAGTGCCGTGTGAGAGTAGGGCGTGGGCGAGGTAGTGACGCGATCCTAGGTAGCTGTCTTGTGACCACCCCTCAATATGCGGGAAAGCCTTGATTTCTCTTATAGCTTCGAAATTGAACCTGGGGCGCAGCCCTTGAGCTGTGGCGCGGTAAATCGCCATGGACAGAAGCGCTTGGTGATTGGCGATTTTGACCGCTTTGAGTTCCCTCTGCCTTTCGCGCTTGTCCGACGAATGTTTGCAGATCGAGAAGACATAGTGGTTCCAAGCGAATTCGTCGTGATCACGAAGAACGTTTGCACATGCTTGTAAGAAGGGAAAAACGCGATCTTCGGAGATCTGCTTGTAGATCGGATGCTGCCTTCGCTGGCGGCCATCGATGAGGTCCTTCGTATGGATTGTCCAGCTTTCGGGCTTTACACCAGAAACCCAATTCGCCTTGACCTCAGCAAGCCCCTTTGCCAAATCCACTATTTGACCGGATGTCCCACCAACGAGCGAGTAGCCTTGAAAGAAGTAATTTCCCAACTCGCGATCCGCCTCATCGCCAAAAAACTCTACGCTTCCCGCAGGAGTTACGGGGTTAAGCGGGAATTGAACCGAGCGGCCACATTGACAATTGACCTCGGTAGCCTGTTGCACCCATGCACCCTTCGAACCGTCTTGGCCGTAGGGGACAATCGGTTCAAAAGGTTCCTCGTGACGATCAAATAACGCAGGAAAGATTCGCTCACCGCATAGGCATTCAGCGGACATCTGGGCTATTTCTTCCGGGAGAAACGGTGGCGACTGGCTCTGCTTTTTCATGGAACTTCTGATTCGCTGTGGATCTTGCAACAATACTCATCCGACCTAGGATGTCTCAATAGACCAACATCTAGAAATCCATTTCGATGATATTCCGTCGCTGCCCATTCGGCGGGACGATCGTCCGAAAATTGATCTCGATCATCCGCTCAACCCAACTTTTCGCAAACCACAACCCTCTGCATCTAACCAACACCATGCTAGCCTCCCACCACCCGCAACTCACCCCGATTCGGCCATGACCAGACAGCGCCGCCGTCGTCTCATCAAGACCCGCCGCACGGTGACGGGGCTGCTTCTTGTGGCCTCGATTTCCTTCCTCGCCGGCATGACCGATGCCGTCGGCTTGATGCTGACCGGCAACTTCGTGTCCTTCATGACGGGCAACACGACGCGGGCGGCGATCGCGGTCGGGACGGGCGATTTCGGCCATGCGGCGGTGCTGTTTGCAGCAATCCTCACCTTCATCGCCGGCAATGCGCTGGGGATCGTCGTTGCCCATGTTGCCGACCGGCGGGCTTTTGTCGTGCTCGCCTGCGTCAGCATTCTTCTCGCCGCGGCTGCGGGCTTCGGGGAGCCGTCGCTGATCCTGGTGCAGTTCTATCTGGTGGTGCTGGCCATGGGCATGGTCAACGCAACAGTCGAACACATCGAAGGCCTGCCGATCGGGCTGACCTATGTGACGGGTGCCCTGTCGCGTTTCGGGCGCGGCATCGGGCGCTTCCTGCTGGGCGAGCGGAATTTCGCCTGGACGGTGCAGATCGTGCCCTGGAGCGGCATGATCCTCGGCGCCGTCATCGGCGCTCTCCTGACCGGAGCCCTGGGTGCTCATGCGCTCTGGCTGGTCTCGATGGTCGCGCTTGTGCTGGCGCTATCAACGTTTTTCATTCCCAAGCCTCTGCAGCGCCGCTTCAATCAGCGCTTCGTTATTGCAGTCTCGATGGCACGGCGGTCGAAATAGCCACATTGCAGTGCACAAAAATCTGCTAGGAAAAAGCGAATCGTTTCTGCCGACAAGCTTAAGGATGTGCCGTGTTCGTTTTTTCGAAACTTGTCTGGATCTTCGGTCAGCCGCTGTCGCTGGCGTTTTTCTTCGGCCTGCTGGCGCTGCTCGCAGCTCTCCTGCGCTGGCGCGCCGCCATGCTCGCCTCGTCGCTATTGTCGCTGCTGATCCTCTTCGTCGCGCTCTATACGACGGCGGGCGCCTATATCGTCCAGGGGCTGGAGGAGCGCTTTCCGCATGCCGCCGCCGATCCTGCCGACCTTAAATGCATGATCGTGCTTGGCGGCGCCACGCAGAACGAGGTGACGACGGCCCGCGGCGGCTACGAGCTCGATTCGGCCGGTGATCGCCTCATCGAGGCGCTGCGGCTGGCACAGAAATATCCGCAGGCGCGGATCGTGGTCTCGGGTGGCGATGGTTCGATCGGCGGTAGCTACGAAGGCGACGCCGTCATCTCGGAGCGCTTCTTCACCGCGCTCGGTATACCCACAGATCGTCTCGTCGAGGACAAAACCTCTCGCACCACCTTCGAGAACGCCGTCAATACCAAGGAGTTGCTGGCGCAGAACGGCCTCTCGGGCTGCCTGCTCATTACGTCGGGCTTCCACATGCCGCGCTCGATGGGCATCTTCCGCAAGCAGGGCATCGATGTCGTGCCCTGGCCGGTGGACTATCGCAGCACCGGCAAGGAAACGCTCGGCCTCGATTTCACCCAGCCTTCGCTCAACGCGCAACTGCTGGCGACAGGCATACGCGAATGGATCGGCCTCGTCGGCTATTATGCCGTCGGCCGCACATCGGCGCTTTATCCCGGACCGTGACGACGTGTCCGGACCCTGATGGCTATTTCTTCGAGATGGTGACGAATTTGACGCCGCGCACCCTGACGGTGATCTCGCAGGGGTCGCCGTCGGTGCGGTCGCAGAAGTGCGGGTGCATTTTCATGACCAGCACCATGTTGCCGAAACGCTGGATGAAATCGTAGCCGTAGATCTGCGCCGTGGCGATCATCAGGTAGCCGCCTTCGGCCACATGGACGTAGAAATTATAGGGGCAGCCTTCATCCGTGCAATAGGGCCCCTTTTCGCCCTTGCAGGTGATCTCGCCTTCGTTGACGACGATATCGGTCAGCTTGTCGTTGTTGATATCCTGCTCGGTGGCGAAATGATCGCCGAAGCTCACCTGGCCGTCGCAGGTCTTGGTGAAGTGATCCTTCTCGAACGCCACCGGATCCTGCAGGATCGACTGCTGCGCCAGCGCCGTAGCGGGCATGATCACGAATGTGATGAGATTGAGGATCACGATCAGCAGGGATTTCACGGGAAGTTTCCTCTTCGAAGCGCCGTTGCGGCCACATTGGTCGCCGTAACCGCTACGACATCTTTACACGCGCCTGCTTGCGCGGCCCTTGCCGTCGTGATTCATTTCATGGAAATCGCCGCCGGCGTCCTGTTGGAGTTCCCGATGTCGCTTCTCTCGTTTCTCGATTATGCCGGCGTCGCCCTTTTCGCTGCCACCGGCGCGCTGTCTGCCTCGCGCAAGCAGCTCGATCTGATCGGTTTTCTGTTTTTCGCAGCGGTCACCGGCATCGGCGGCGGCACGCTCCGGGATATTATTCTCGGCCGCGTGCCGGTCTTCTGGGTGCTGAACCCGACCTATATCATCATCTGCGCCATCGTCGGCGTGCTGTTCTTCTTTACCGCGCATCTGTTCGAATCGCGTTATCGGCTGCTCATCTGGCTCGATGCAGTGGGACTGTCAGCCTATTGCGTGATGGGGGCGGCCAAGGGCATGGCCGCGACAGGCTCGCCGACGGTTGCCATCGTCACCGGCGCGCTGACGGCGACCTTCGGCGGCATCCTGCGCGATCTGCTGGCGAACGAGCCCTCGGTGCTGCTGCGACCCGAGATCTACGTGACGGCGGCCCTCGTCGGCGCCGGTGTCTTCACCGCCGCCAATGCGACGATGCTACCGCTCTATGCGTCGGCCGGGCTCGGCGTTGCCGCAGCCTTCGCCGTGCGCGGCGGCGCGCTCTGGTTCGGCTGGACCTTTCCGACCTATCATCATAAGCCGGGGCGGCATCCTGACGATGTGATGTGAGATGGAAGGCAGCAGGAATTAGCCAGTAGGCAATAGCAAATGGCTATGAAACAATTCCACTGCCTGCCTTACCGCTGCTTGCGGCGCAGGCGGATCACGACGTCGACATGGGCGATTTCCATGCCCTTCGGCGGCTCCGGCAGGTTGCTGATCGTCAGATTGCTGATCGGAATATCCAGCACTTCGTTGTGGCCTTCGACGAAGAAGTGATGATGATCGGAGACGTTGGTGTCGAAATAGGTCTTGGTGCTCTCGACGGCGAGCACGCGGATCATGCCGGCTTCGGTAAATTGATGCAGCGTGTTGTAGACGGTCGCAAGCGAGACGGGCACGCCTGCGGCAACGGCTTCCTCGTGAAGCTCCTCGACCGTCAGATGCCGGTCGCCCTTGGCGAAGAGGAGATCACCCAGCGCGATCCGCTGCCTGGTCGGCCTCAGGCCGACATTGCGCAGCCTGGTCTCGATCGCGATTTCGGCCTCTTCCGCCATTCAGGGACTCCGGATTCCAGATTTCTATTATTCTTCACTAAGCCATATAACTTTTGCCTTGATCGCTTTCAATAGTTTCGATGGGGTAGGAAGGTGCTCAAAAGCCGGAAAAATCGGGCTTTTGCCGCATTTGCCACTGGTCGCAGCTCTGGCGTTCCTGTATGCGACCACCACATAAGGGCTAGCAGGTTCGATTGGATGGTGGAGTGAGAGTGTGATGGTTGCGCTTCATTTTCTGTCGATCTTGCACTAAAGCTTCACATCCATCGGCATTCATGCGGGGGAAATGGAATTTTTATGACGACGAGACAATCCAGCTTCAATTACGAGGAAATCCTGGCCTGCGGCCGCGGCGAACTGTTCGGCCCCGGCAACGCACAGCTTCCCCTGCCACCGATGCTGATGGTCCATCGCATTACAGATATTTCCGAAACCGGTGGCACCTTCGATAAGGGCTATATTCGCGCCGAATACGACGTGCGTCCCGACGACTGGTACTTCCCCTGCCATTTTGCCGGCAACCCGATTATGCCGGGCTGCCTCGGCCTGGACGGCATGTGGCAGCTGACCGGCTTCTTCCTCGGCTGGCTCGGCGAGCCGGGCCGTGGCATGGCGCTTTCGACCGGCGAAGTGAAGTTCAAGGGCATGGTTCGTCCGGAAACGAAGCTCCTCGAATATGGCATCGACTTCAAGCGCGTCATGCGCGGCCGCCTCGTCCTCGGCACTGCCGATGGCTGGCTGAAGGCTGACGGCGAGATCATTTATCAGGCAACAGACCTGCGCGTAGGCCTGTCAAAGGACAAGGCTGCTTGAGCCGCGGCGTTGCCGCCTCCACAAAAAGAGACGTTTTAGAAAAGGTCATCGACATGAGACGGGTAGTTGTTACGGGTCTGGGTATTGTCTCTTCGATTGGAAACGATGCCCAAGAAGTGACTGCCTCGCTGCGCGAAGCCAAGTCCGGCATTTCTTTTTCCCCCGATTTCGCCGAGCATGGTTTCAAGTGCCAGGTCTGGGGTTCGCCGAAGATCGATACGACCGAACTGGTCGATCGCCGCGCCATGCGCTTCCTGTCGCAGGGCGGCGCGTGGAACCATGTCGCCATGAAGCAGGCGATCGCCGACAGCGGCCTCGAGGAAAGCGACATCACCAATGAGCGCACCGGCATCATCATGGGCTCCGGCGGCCCGTCGACCCGCACGCTGATCGAAGCCGCCGACATCACCCGCAAGAACAACAGCCCGAAGCGCATCGGCCCCTTCGCCGTGCCGAAGTCGATGTCGTCGACGGCATCGGCAACGCTTGCGACCTGGTTCAAGATCCACGGCGTCAACTATTCCATCTCATCGGCCTGTTCGACCTCGGCACACTGCATTGGCAATGCGGCGGAGATGATCCAGTGGGGCAAGCAGGACGTGATGTTCGCCGGCGGCCATGAAGACCTCGATTGGACCATGTCAAACCTCTTCGACGCGATGGGCGCCATGTCCTCCAAGTTCAACGAGGATCATCCGGAAGCCGCCTCGCGCGCCTATGACGTCAATCGCGATGGTTTCGTCATCGCCGGTGGTGCCGGCGTGCTTGTTCTGGAGGAGCTGGAGCACGCCAAGGCGCGCGGGGCCAAGATCTATGCTGAGCTGGTCGGCTACGGCGCTACCTCTGACGGTTACGACATGGTCGCGCCGTCGGGCGAGGGTGCGGTGCGCTGCATGCGCCAGGCGCTCGCCACCGTGAAGGGCGATATCGACTATATCAATACCCACGGGACCTCGACGCCGGTGGGCGACAGCAAGGAAATCGGCGCGATTCGCGAAGTTTTCGCCGACAAGATCCCGCCGATCCAGTCGACCAAGTCGCTGACGGGCCATTCGCTCGGCGCAGCCGGCGTCCAGGAATCGATCTACTCGATCCTGATGATGCAGGAACGCTTCATCGGTGAAAGCGCCCATATCGCCGAGCTCGATCCGGAATTTGCCGGCGTGCCGATCGTGCGCAAGCGCATCGACGACGCCAAGATCGACATCGCTCTTTCGAATTCCTTCGGCTTCGGCGGCACCAACGCCACGCTCGTATTCCAGCGCTATAACGGATAAGGCAATGACCGGAATCATGCAGGGTAAGCGCGGCCTCATCATGGGCGTCGCAAATAATCATTCGATTGCCTGGGGTATTTCAAAGGCGCTCGCAGCCGAAGGCGCGGAACTGGCTTTCACCTTTCAGGGCGAAGCGCTTGGAAAACGCGTCAAGCCGCTTGCAGCCGAGGTCGGCTCGGACTTCCTTTTGCCTTGCGATGTCGAGGATCTTGCCTCGGTCGATACCGTCTTCGAGGCGATCAAGGAGCGCTGGGGCAAGCTGGATTTCATCGTCCACGCCATCGGCTTTTCCGACAAGAACGAGCTGAAGGGCCTCTACGCCAACACCACGCGTGATAATTTCACCCGCACCATGGTGATTTCCTGCTTCTCCTTCACCGAGATCGCCAAGCGTGCCGCCGACCTGATGACAGAAGGCGGCAGCATGCTGACGCTGACCTATAACGGCTCGACCCGGGTGATCCCGAACTACAACGTCATGGGTGTTGCCAAGGCGGCGCTCGAGGCATCCGTGCGCTATCTCGCCGCCGATTACGGCCCGCGCGGCATCCGCGTCAACGCCATCTCCGCCGGCCCGATCCGCACGCTGGCCGGCGCCGGCATTTCCGACGCCCGCGCCATCCTCTCCTGGAACCAGCGCAATGCGCCGCTGCGCCGGTCGGTCACCATCGATCAGGTCGGCTCCTCGTCGCTTTACCTGCTGTCGAACCTGTCGGCAGGCGTTACCGGCGAAATCCACTTTGTCGACGCCGGCTACAACATCACCTCGATGCCGACGCTGGAAACGCTGTCGACGGCGGACACCGAGTAAGCCTTCCGATTTGAATTGTCCTCTCGGTATTTGGCCGGGAGGACCGAATTTCCGGATATCCTCCCAGAGGAGTCCCGATGACGTCCAACGACGCCGAACGCTCGATCCGACCGATTGCCTCCACGGGAAAACGCACTCTTCCCGGCGAGGCGATGACTCTGTAAAGTGCCGAACGTGCGCCAGACCATCCAACCCGGAGGCTCCCTATGGCCGAGGTCTTGTTGTTCCACCACGCACAGGGGCTGACCCCGGGTGTGCGCGCCTTCGCCGACGACTTGCGGGCCACCGGTCACACCGTGCACACGCCGGACCTGTTCGACGGACGCACGTTCCAGAGCATCGACGAGGGTCTCGCCTATATCGGTGAGATCGGATTCGATGACATGCGGGAGCGCAGCGTCCGCTTCGCCGACGAACTACCTCCCGAGATCGTCTATGCCGGGTTCTCGTTCGGTGTGCTGCCGGCGCAGAAGCTGGCACAGACACGGCCCGGAGCCCGCGGAGCCCTGCTCTTCTACTCTTGCCTGCCGATCAGTGGCGAGTGGGCCTTCGGACCCTGGCCGGATGGCGTCGCGGTCCAGATTCACGGTATGGACAACGACCCAATCTTCGTCGGCGAGGGCGACATCGACGCCGCCCGCCAGATCGTGGAGAAGGTCGAGGACGCGGAGCTTTTCCTGTACCCCGGCGATCAGCACTACTTCGCCGACAGCTCGCTCCCGTCATATGACGCCGATGCAACCGCGCTGCTCACCATCCGAGTGCTCGAGTTCCTGGATCGCGTTTGATCCATGCCGGCGTTTTGGCTTGAGCTCAGGCCCGAAACGCGGTCCCGCAACAGCGCTTACAGTTTCTCAGCGGCTTCGGGTGTACCAATATCGTGAAGCGCCCTTATGCACTTTCGAGCAAAGGCCGAGTTGTCATTGTGGTGAACCGACTCTGGCTCATGCAGAGGATCGGCACCAAATCGAATGATGAAGTCACGCTCCGAAATCTTGTCGAGCATAAGGTCTATCACCGGATTTGACGTCCGATCCGCCGCTTATTTCTTCGCCCAGAGCACCTTGAAGCGGGCATTGCGGCAGGTCTCGCCATGCTCCTTGAAGCTTTCCGCCAGCACCGGCTCATAGGGCAGGCCGCGATTGGCGACCAGCATCAGGCGGCCACCGCTGCGCAGGGAGGCGGCAGCTGTCTTGATCATCGCCTGGCCGAGCGAAGGCTCGGCGGCGTGGCCTTCATGGAAGGGCGGGTTCATGATGATCAGGTCGTACTTGTCCTTGACCGGCTCGCTCGCCAGATCGTGCCAGAAGAAGCGCTGGGCGACCTTCGGGCAATTTGCCAGCAGATTGGCACGGGCAGCCTCCAGCGCGCCGTAATGGGCCTCATAGAGGTCGATGCGGGCGCTTCTCGGCGACTTCGTCGCAAGTTCCACGGAAAGATAACCCCAGCCGGCGCCGAAATCGGCGGCGTCGCCGGTAAAGTCGGTCGGCAGGCGCGAGGCGAGCAGTTCCGAACCGGCATCGATCCGGTCATGGGAGAACATGCCGGGGGCCGTCGTGAACCGGTCGTCGACGCGTGTAGCCGGCTTCGCAAGCTGCGCCGTCATCGCCTTGATGTCGGCGGGGCGCGCGAACCAGAAGGCGACACCGTGATATTTCGGCATGTACTCGACCGCGAGGCCGAAGCCCTCCATGCGCTTGCGCAGCGGCTGAATGCCGTCTTCCTTGCCGCCGGCAACGACGATGAGGCCACCTTCCCTAACGCGCGAAAGCGCTTCGGCGATATGATCTTCGTTTTCGCCCTTGTGCTTGCCGCAAAGGACCAGCGCGCCGTCATAGTCGCCGCCTTCGATCTCCGGCGTCACGTTGATCCGCTGCGCCTGCAGCTGGCGATAGAAGGGGCGGAAGCCCTGGACGGCGGAAAGTTCGGCGGTAAATCCGTCCGGCAGCGAAAAGCCGGCCTCGGCTGCGAGAAACAGGATCCGCTTATCCTCGCCGGGCGCGTCAACAGTGCCCGAGGCAAAGGGGTGGAACAGGGTCTTCAGGGCGTCGCGGCTCATGGGGCGTGGTCTCGTCTTGGGAAATGGGTTTCGATTGTCGGACATGTGCGCCATCGTCGTATTCCAGGCTTGCCCCTCACCCTAGCCCTCTCCCCGTTGAAACGGGGAGAGGGGACGACAGAGCAAGACAAGATGCCTCAGCTTGGAAGAGAGGATGATCGAGCGCGGTCGCATCCCCTCTCCCCGCCTGTGCGGGGAGAGGGCTAGGGTGAGGGGCCAGGCACATAGTTTCAGCGAAAGCGGGCCAGGCCGACAGCAATAATATAAAAAGGGCGCGGAAACGAATTCCGCGCCCCGGAACGTGAATGAAGGCGCGGCTTATTCGGCCGCGTCATCCTTCTTCTTGTCGGCGGCGAGTTCCTGGCCGGTCGCCTGGTCGACGACCTTCATGGACAGGCGAACCTTGCCGCGCTCGTCGAAGCCGAGCAGCTTGACCCAGACCTTGTCGCCTTCCTTGACGACGTCCTGCGTCTTCGCCACGCGCTCGGAAGCGAGCTGCGAGATGTGGACGAGGCCGTCGCGGGCGCCGAAGAAGTTGACGAAGGCGCCGAAGTCGGCTGTTTTGACAACCGTACCTTCGTAGATCTGGCCGACTTCCGGCTCAGCGACGATCGAGTGGATCCACTTGCGGGCCGCTTCGATTTCCTTGCCGGAAGACGAGGCGATCTTGACGGTGCCGTCGTCTTCGATGTTGATCTTGGCGCCGGTCTTTTCGACGATTTCGCGGATGACCTTGCCGCCGGAGCCGATGACTTCACGGATCTTGTCGACCGGGATGTTCATGACTTCGATGCGCGGTGCGAATTCGCCGAGCTGGCCACGGCTTTCGGTGATTGCCTTGGACATTTCGCCGAGGATGTGGGTGCGACCGCCCTGTGCCTGGCCGAGAGCGACCTTCATGATCTCTTCGGTGATGCCGGCGATCTTGATGTCCATCTGCAGCGAGGTGATGCCGTCGGCAGTGCCGGCGACCTTGAAGTCCATGTCGCCGAGGTGGTCTTCGTCACCGAGAATGTCGGAGAGAACGGCGAAGCGATCGCCTTCCAGGATCAGACCCATGGCGATGCCGGCAACCGGCTTGGCCAGCGGAACGCCGGCGTCCATCAGAGCGAGCGAGGTGCCGCAAACCGTTGCCATCGAGGACGAGCCGTTGGACTCGGTGATCTCGGAGACGACGCGCAGCGTGTAGGGGAACTGTTCAGCCGTCGGCAGCATCGGGCGGATAGCGCGCCATGCGAGCTTGCCGTGACCGATTTCGCGACGACCCGGGGAACCCATGCGGCCGGTTTCGCCAACCGAGTAGGGGGGGAAGTTGTAATGGAGCAGGAAGCGCTCCTTGTACATGCCCGTCAGGCTGTCGACATACTGTTCGTCTTCGCCGGTGCCGAGCGTGGCGACGACGATTGCCTGCGTTTCACCGCGGGTAAACAGCGCCGAACCGTGCGTGCGCGGCAGAAGGCCGACTTCCGAAACGATCGGGCGAACGGTCGACAGGTCGCGGCCGTCGATACGGCTTGACGTGTCGAGGATGTTCCAGCGAACGATCTTGGCCTGCAGGTGCTTGAAGACGGCGCCGATGACTTCGGCCGAATACTTCGGCTCGACGCCTTCCGGGAAGAAGTGTGCCTTGACCTTGGCCTTGACGGCGTCGACGGCAGCGTAGCGCTCAGCCTTCTGCGTGTTCTTGTAGGCGGTGCGCAGTTCGGCTTCGGCGATGCCGAGCATTTCGGCTTCGAGTTCGGAATGATCTTCCGGCGTGAAATCGCGCGGTTCTTTGGCCGCGACTTCAGCGAGCTTGATGATCGCGTCGATGACGGGCTGGAAGCCGCGATGACCGAACATGACGGCGCCGAGCATGACGTCTTCGGAGAGTTCCTTGGCTTCGGATTCAACCATCAGCACGGCGTCCTGCGTGCCGGCGACGACGAGGTCGAGGCTGGATTCGTCCATCTCGTCGAGATGCGGGTTGAGCACGTATTCGCCGTTGATGTAACCGACGCGAGCGCCGCCGACCGGGCCCATGAACGGAACGCCCGACAGCGTCAGGGCAGCCGAGGTGGCAACCATCGAAAGGATATCGGGATCGTTTTCGAGGTCATGCTGGATGACGGTGACGACGACCTGGGTATCGTTCTTGTAGCCTTCCGGGAAGAGTGGGCGGATCGGGCGGTCGATCAGGCGGGAAACCAGGGTTTCCTTTTCGCTCGGACGTCCTTCGCGCTTGAAATAGCCGCCGGGGATCTTGCCGGCTGCGTAGGTCTTTTCCTGGTAGTTGACGGTGAGCGGGAAGAAATCCTGGCCCGGCTTCGGCGACTTGGCGGAAACGACGGTGGCGAGCACTACGGTCTCGCCGTAGGTTGCCATGACAGCGCCATCGGCCTGGCGGGCGATCTTGCCGGTTTCGAGCTTCAGCGGGCGACCGGCCCACTCGATTTCGACGGTATGGATATCGAACATATCTTGTCCTTGCATAGTGCGGGAAAAGGCGCCGTCGCCAATGAGTTCGGCAAGGCGCATCTTCGACCGCACGAAATGTGACGCATCACGGGCAAGACAACGAGAGGCTTTCGAAGATCGGCCGAAGCGCGAAGCCTCGGCTGAAAGCATCCGGCAATCCTGCCCCATGACAGGTCAACGGTTGTTGTTGGCAGGACCGGCCCATCCGGCCTGCCGGCGGTTTCACATCGCGCAAACACAAGGCGCTAGGGAAACTCGTCTTAAGGGTTCATACCCTTCATAAGCATCCGGCGGACGTTCACGAGAACGCCCGCCGGAAATTCGATTAGCGACGGATACCGAGGCTGGTGATCAGCTTGGTATAACGGCCTTCATCCTTCTTCTTGAGATAGTCAAGAAGCGAGCGCCGGCTGGAAACCATCGTCAGGAGTCCACGACGGGAGTGGTTGTCCTTCTTGTGGTCCTTGAAGTGGCCTGTGAGATTGTTGATGCGCTCGGTCAGGATAGCAACCTGGACTTCCGGAGAACCGGTGTCGCCTTCGACGGTAGCATATTCCTTGATCAGCGCAGCCTTGCGCTCAGCAGTGATCGACATCGGATAGTCCTTTCTATGAGAGGAAATTAAAGTCGCCAAAAGCCGGGATGTCGTCCAGCATTGGCCGCGAATGCAATCGGGCAGGCCCGATGCTGGCGCTGCCTATAGACCATTTGACATGCAAAGGGAAGAGCCGCGATTTTTCCTTCTCCCGGCCGGGAGAAGGCGGTGCTTACACGAACACCCGCTTCGGTCGGAATTCCCCCTCACCGATCTCGCCGATGGCGATCAGCTTGCCGCGCGCGGTGGCATAGGCCTCCGTTTCGGCGACCGGCGCATCGCGGCCGCGTACCAGAATAGGATTGCCCATCTTCAAACGGTGCGCCTGATCATCGTTGATGACGAGGTGCGGCAGCGACGACAGGGCTTCGGCCGTGTCGATCAGCAGCGCGTCGAGGGCCGCCAGCCGCTCGTCGGCATCCTCGATCGCCTCGAGCGCCACGAGATTGGCGAGCGGCACCATCGCCTCCTCCGCAAAGGGGGCAACGAAGCTGCGGCGCAGGCTGGAAATATGGCCGTAGCAACCGAGATCGCGGCCGAAATCGCGGGCAAGCGCCCGGACATAGGTGCCCTTGCCGCACTCCACCTCGAAATGCGCCGTATTGGCATCTGGGCAGGCAAGCAGCGTCAGGCGGAAGATCTCCACTTCGCGCGAGGGGATATCGACCGTCTCGCCGTCACGGGCGAGGTCGTAGGCGCGTTCGCCGGCGATCTTGATGGCCGAGAACTGCGGCGGGATCTGGTTGATGACGCCGGTATATTGCGGCAGCAGCGCGCGGATGTCTTCTTCGCCCGGGCGCTTGTCTGACGTCTGCGTCACGTCGCCTTCGAGATCGTCGGTGGCGCGCTCTTCGCCCCAGGTGACGGTGAATTCATAGATCTTGCGGCCGTCCATGACGTAGGGGACCGTCTTGGTGGCGTCGCCGAGCGCGATCGGCAACATGCCGGAGGCAAGCGGATCGAGCGTGCCGGCATGGCCCGCCTTCTGCGCCTTGAAAAGCCACTTGATCTTGGAAACGGCTTCTGTCGAGCCGAAATCCACCGGCTTGTCGAGGATGAGCCAGCCCGAAATCGGGCGGCCCTTGGGCTTGCGTGGTTTGGACATTCTCTGTCTCTGTTATCGGTTTTTGTCGGTATCGGTGTCGGCATCGCCGTCATCGAGATCGCGCTGGACCTCCGGCGAGCGCAGCAGCGC
The DNA here is from genome assembly GCF_016901135.1 of Martinezella lusitana. Classification (GTDB taxonomy): domain Bacteria; phylum Pseudomonadota; class Alphaproteobacteria; order Rhizobiales; family Rhizobiaceae; genus Rhizobium; species Rhizobium lusitanum_D. Next base: position 44,412 of record NZ_JAFEVL010000078.1, read on the forward strand.
ATCGATCTTCTTGTAGTTGTCGAAGCTGGTATCGTCGCGGAAGCGGACTTCCGGCATGTATTTCATCTGCCGAAGCAGCGGCCCGAGACGGCCGCGGATGTATTTCGAATGACGATTGAGCGTGTCGATGATGATGTCATGGTCGGCAACGCCGAGCGGCGTCACATAGGCGGTGGCGATCTTCAGATCCGGCGACATGCGCACTTCGGAAATGGAGATCACGGTGCGCTCGATCAGGTCGTCGCGCACTTCGCCGCGCTGCAGAACCTGCGTGATCGCGGCGCGCACTTGTTCGCCGACGCGAAGCATACGCTGCGAGGGCGCGGAAGAAGTTGGTCTGGTCATGGTTTTTCCGTTAGCAGCGTCCCTTGGACGCTATAAAGCGGGTCACATGACTCGATCCGGCGCAAAGGTCAAGGCTGGATGGCGCGTTCTGCCTTCCAGAAGCCCAGAATCCGCCGGAGTGCGGCATCCTGCTCCCCTTGATTGGAGAACGCGGATACGGGGATATAGGTGACGAAGGCTTCGAGATCGAATTCGATCCGGCCGTCGCGACGGCCGATATTGGTGATCTCGCTCCAGGCGAGCCACATCGATGTGTGTGCCGAGTTCCACGATGCGCCCTCGGGTGTCATCGTCACGGTAATGGTGATGTCCGGGCGGATGCGCGACCGCATCGCCGCCAGGCGTCTCCGTGTCAGCCAGCGAGAATAGAGGACGATCAGCACATAGACGATCAGGGTCGGAACGAGCCAGATCATCATCATCTCGCCTTCGTCGACGGACGGCGATATCCCGAAAACCGGAACGAAGAGGTAAGCGCGCAGAACGTGGAAAAGACCGGCCAGACCGGCGCCGCCGCCGATCGCCCACAATGGGAGCAAGCCCCATCTATCGTAAGCATTGGCAGGGCGGCGTGCTGCAAGACGGCGTCCCGCCCGTCGCATGACCGCGATATGCTCGTCCGGCTGACGAACATAGGAAACGACGATCCGGTCGTTGTCTGCAGACGTTGTCGTCATGAGCGGCGCGCCTTTCTCCAGCCACTTCGAACCCAATAAAAAACCGCCGGCGATGACCGGCGGTTTTGATATCTAGCCAATAGGAAGGCCGCTTACAGCGTGCGGGTGATGTGCTCGACGCGGAAGCATTCGATCGTATCGCCTGCGCGGATGTCTTCGTAGTTTTCGAAGGCCATACCGCATTCCTGGCCGACATTGACTTCCGACACTTCGTCCTTGAAGCGCTTGAGCGTCTTGAGCTTGCCTTCGTGGATGACGACGTTGTCGCGCACCAGGCGGACACCGACACCACGTTCGACCTTGCCTTCGGTGACGCGGCAACCCGCGACCTTGCCAACCTTCGTGATGTTGAACACCTCGAGGATCTCGGCATTGCCGAGGAAGGTTTCGCGGCGCTCCGGAGACAAGAGGCCCGACATCGCTGCCTTCACGTCATCCACCAGGTCGTAGATGATGTTGTAGTAGCGGATTTCGATGCCTTCGCGCTCGGCGAGCGTGCGAGCCTGTGCATTGGCGCGGACGTTGAAGCCGATGATCGCCGCGTCGGAAGCTCCGGCCAGCGAAATATCGGATTCGGTCACGCCGCCGACGCCCGAATGGACGATGCGGGCGCGAACCTCGTCGGTGCCGAGCTTGTCCAGCGCGCCGGTAATGGCTTCGATCGAGCCCTGCACGTCGCCCTTGATGACCAGCGGGAACTCCTTGGTGCCCGTGGCCTGCAGCGTCATCATCATCTGTTCCAGCGAACCGCGCTGGACGGACTGGCGGGCAGCCGCCTTGTCGCGGGTGAGACGCTGGCGATATTCGGAGATTTCGCGGGCGCGGCTTTCGTTTTCAACGACGGCGAACTTGTCGCCGGCCTGCGGTGCGCCGGAAAGACCGAGGACCTCAACCGGCATGGCCGGGCCGGCTTCCTTGACGTGCTCGCCCTTGTCGTTGACCAGCGCACGCACGCGACCCCACTGATCGCCTGCAACGACGATCTGGCCGGGGCGCAACGTGCCCTTCTGGATGAGGACTGTCGCAACCGAGCCGCGACCGCGATCGAGCTGGGCTTCTATAACAGTGCCTTCCGCCGTGCGGTTCGGATTGGCCTTGAGATCAAGGATTTCCGCCTGCAGCAGGATGGCTTCGAGCAGCTTGTCGAGGTTCGTGCGGTTCTTCGCGGAGACTTCCACGTCGAGCACTTCACCGCCCATGGATTCGACGAAGACTTCGTGCTGCAGCAGTTCCATACGGACCTTCTGTGGGTTGGCCTCATGCTTGTCGATCTTGTTGATCGCTACGATGATCGGAACACCCGCCGCCTTGGCGTGGCTGATCGATTCGATCGTCTGCGGCATCACGCTATCGTCGGCCGCAACGACCAGGATGGCGATGTCGGTCGCTTGAGCGCCGCGAGCACGCATTGCCGTGAAGGCTGCGTGACCGGGTGTGTCGATGAAGGTGATCTTCTGGCCATTCTGTTCGACCTGATAGGCACCGATATGCTGGGTGATGCCACCGGCTTCACCGCTTACCACGTTGGCATGGCGGATGGCGTCGAGCAGCGAGGTCTTGCCGTGGTCGACGTGACCCATGATGGTGACGACAGGCGGACGGGAAACCAGTTCGCCGTCTTCGTCGGCAACGTTGAAGATGCCGTGTTCGACGTCGGATTCCGAAACGCGCTTGACCGTATGGCCGAATTCGTTGGCGATCAGCTCGGCCAGATCGGCGTCGATGACGTCGCCCGGCTTCAGCATCTGGCCGTCCTTCATCAGGAACTTGATGACATCGACGGCGCGTTCGGACATGCGCTGCGACAGTTCCTGGATGGTGATGGTTTCCGGCAGCACGACTTCACGCGAAATCTTTTCGCGCGTTTCCTGCATCTGGCTGCGGCGGAACTTTTCCTGGCGGCGGCGCATGGCCGAAAGCGAGCGGCCGCGAGCGCTGCCGTCTTCGTCGACATTGGCCGTCGTTACCGTCAGCTTGCCGCGGCGGCGTTCTTCGTCGGTCTTCGGACGCGTGGTGACCGGCTTTGCCGGCTCAGGGCGCGTGACCTTGCCGCGCGCCGGAGCGCCACCACGCGGCGGGCCGCGATCAGTTTCTTCTTCATTGACCCGACGGCGGTTGGCCGGTGCTTCCACGGGCAGAGCGCCGGGGCGCGCAGGCTGCGGAGCCGCATCCGGGCGACGAGCAACGACAGGAGCCGCGGCTGCGGCCGGCTGCACGTCCGGCTTCGGTGCTTCCACCGGTGCGGGCGTTTCGACCTTTGTCTCTACGGCACGGGCAGCCTCTTCTTCAGCGCGGCGGGCGGCTTCGGCCTGCTCTACGATGCGACGGGCAGCTTCTTCCTCGGCGCGGCGCACCGCATCCGCGGCATCGCGGGCCTGGGCGTCGGCGAGTGCGCGACGGCGCGCGTCCATTTCATCGGCAGACAGATGGTTCAGAACCACCGGTCGCGACGAGCGTTCCTGCTGCGGCCGCTGCTGATAGCTCTGGTTGGGCTGTCCCGGCCGCTGTTGCTGGCCACCGGGCTGATGAATGCGCGGAGCTGGCTGCGGCGGGCGCGGCGGCTGCGGCGTCGGTTCCGCGACGCGCGTCACGGATGGCGTTGCGGCAGCCGTCGTCGAAGCAACGATCGGCTTTTCGTCTTCGGGGCGTAGGGGGCGGCGCTTGCGGGTCTCAACCACGACCGCCTTGGTGCGACCGCGGCCCATGTCCTGGCGCACGGTGCCCTGGTTTACGCCTGAAGGCTTCAGGGTGAGGGTCTTCTTACCCGAAACACTCAGCGTCTTGTCGTCTTGATTGTCGGTCATTCCGTTCCCGTTCCTTCGGACAGGGCTCGGAAACGTCCGTCAGACCCTGTCGTTCAATGCATGTACCTTAATGAGGCGTCCGGCAGAGGCCGGTGACCGCGTCATTGTTTTCGCCGGCCAGCGCCGCCCGTTGCCCGGGACTGACCGCCGTTGCGGTACCGTTCGAGCAGGTTTGCGCGCTTCACTACACCTTCACCCGCCCGCCCTGCAAGCGCTGCGGCATGGATAAAAGCATTCTGGCCCATCAGTTCTTCCATTTCCGCCTCCGTGAAGACACGGAATGACGGTATTTCCTTTTCGGTCTCCATGCCGAGATGCCAGGCCTTTCTCGCCTGGTCGATCTTGCGGACGCCGTCGGCGGCGGCATCGATCGCATGGAACACGGCGAGTGCCGAACCGTTGCGAACGGAGCCATCGACCTTTGACGAGCCATTGACGAACTGGCTCGCTTTGCGCGCCATGTGCATCATCCCGGCAAGCTGCGCCACAAGAAGGCGGTCGACGATGGCGCCGAGATCGCTCGGTGCCGTCACCTCCGCCTTCAAGGCGCGAGAAAACAATTTCTTCGCCACCGCCTTGTCCACGAGTGCCCGGTCAAGCTTGACCCAGCAGCCGCGTCCTGGCAGCTGCCGCTTCAGATCGGGAACAACGGTCCCGTCAGGAGCGGCTACGAAGCGGATCAACTCGTCGGGCGATCCGCTTTCGCGTGTTACGATGCACATGCGGCCGTTTGCGCCGTCACCCCCGAGATCTTCGTCTTCAGGCGGTGCGATCGGCCCCTCGGTGATCGTCATGCTTCTTGCTCGGCTTCATCCTCCGCGGCGACCTCTTCGGTCTCAGTGGCGAGATCGGCCTCGGTGATCCAGCCAGCCGACAGGCGAGCCTGCACGATCATCTGCTCGGCCTCGACGCGCGAGACTTCGAGCTTGGAGAACAGGCCTTCGAACTTCTTCGTCTCGCCATTCTTGCGTTCGCTCCAGCCGACGAGGTCGTCGGCGGCGCAGCCGGCGAAGTCCTCGATCGTCTTGATGCCGTCCTCGCCGAGGGCGACCATCATCTGCGCGGTCATGCCGTTGATCTGGCGCAGCTCGTCGGATACGCCGAGTGCTTTGCGCTTCTCATCCATTTCGGCTTCCAGGCGCTCCAGATATTCGCGGGCACGCTGCTGGATTTCCTGGGCGGTTTCTTCGTCGAAACCGTCGATGGAGGCGATTTCGTCGAGTTCGACGTAAGCCAGCTCCTCGACGGCGGCAAAGCCTTCGGAGGCCAGAACCTGGCCGACCATCTCGTCGACATCGAGCGCGTCCATGAACAGGTTGGTGCGCTCGTTGAATTCCTTCTGACGGCGTTCCGATTCCTCGGCTTCCGTCATTATGTCGATGTCCCAGCCGGTCAGCTGCGAAGCAAGGCGAACGTTCTGGCCGCGGCGGCCAATGGCCAGCGACAGCTGTTCGTCCGGAACCACGACTTCGATGCGCTCGGCGTCCTCATCAAGAACGACCTTGGAGACTTCAGCCGGCTGCAACGCATTGACGACGAAATTCGCCGGCTCGTTGGACCACGGAATGATGTCGATCTTTTCGCCCTGCAGTTCGCCGACGACAGCCTGGACGCGCGAACCGCGCATACCGACGCAGGCGCCGACCGGATCGATCGACGAGTCGTTCGAAATGACGGCGATCTTGGCGCGCGAGCCCGGGTCGCGGGCAACCGATTTCACCTGGATGATGCCGTCATAGATTTCGGGCACTTCCATGGTGAAGAGCTTGACCATGAACTGCGGATGCGTGCGTGACAGGAAGATCTGCGGACCGCGCTGCTCGCGGCGAACGTCGTAGACATAGGCGCGGACGCGGTCGCCGTAGCGGAAGTTCTCGCGCGGGATCATCTCGTCGCGACGGATGATGCCTTCGCCGCGGCCGAGGTCGACGATGACGTTGCCGTATTCGACGCGCTTGACCGTACCGTTGACGATTTCGCCGACGCGATCCTTGAATTCGTCGAACTGACGGTCACGCTCGGCTTCGCGCACCTTCTGCACGATGACCTGCTTGGCCGACTGGGCGGCGATGCGGCCGAAATCCATCGGCGGCAGCGGATCGGCGATGAAATCGCCAAGCGCTGCGTCCGGGTTGCGGTCGCGGGCCAGTTCCAGCGGGATCTGCGTGGAATAGTCCTCGGCCTTCTCGACAACTTCGAGCAGGCGCTGCAGCCGGATTTCGCCGGTCTTCGGGTTGATGTCGGCGCGGATGTTCGACTCCGAGCCGTAACGCGAGCGCGCGGCCTTCTGGATCGCGTCTGCCATTGCGGCAAGCACGATCTCGCGGTCGATGACCTTTTCGCGCGCCACTGCATCTGCGATCTGCAGAAGTTCTAGCCGGTTCGCACTGACTGCCATTGTTTTTAGTCTCCGTCTTCCTGCCCTTGGGTTCCCGTTCCGTCAGGCGGTTCGTTGATCGATTATTCTTCTTCGTCGTCCGCTTCGTTCTGGTTCGCTGCCTCGGCTTTCGCCAGCTTGTCGGCGCGCAGCGCGTCGCGGATGAGATCGTCCGTCAGGATCAGCTTGGCCTCGGCCAGCGTGCTGAACGGAATGGTCACCTTCGGTTCCTCGCCATAGGCAACCTGGTCGCGTTCGATCGTGAAACCATCGTCATTGATGTCGGCGATCTTGCCGCGAAAGCGCTTGCGGTTATCAACCAGGATCGAGGTCTCGCACTTGACGATATGGCCGATCCAGCGGCGGAAATCCGACTTGCGCACCATCGGCCGGTCGATGCCGGGCGAAGACACTTCCAGATGATACGCCTTATCGACGGGATCTTCCACATCAAGCACGGGCGAAATCGCCGTCGAGACTTCTTCGCAATCCTGAACGGTCATGGTGCCGTCGTTGCGCTCGGCCATCACCTGCAACGTCAGGCCGTTCTGGTTCAGGAGGCGCACGCGCACCAGGCGGAAGCCCATGCCGACGATCACGGGCTCGATGATGGCGGCGACGCGCTGGTCAAGGCCGGTTTCGACAATCAGGCGCGGTTCATTGGTACTGTCTGCGTTTGTCACTTCCGACAAGCGTTCACTCCTGCAGGGTGCTGCATTTGGGAGATCGAGCTAATAAAAAAGAGCGGGTCCTTGCGGCCCACTCTTCATCACACGATCAAGAATTTGAATGCGGATATAAGCCCGTTTCCGGCAAATTGCAAGGCTTTCGCGCCGAAACCTGCTCGGCTGCCTATTTCAGTACGCCGAGCATCGAACTGTCGGGATAGCAGGTGGGCTTCATGCCGCTCTTTTCCTGCCATTGGCCGATCGACCGTCTCGTCTTGTAGCCGGGCAGGCCATCCGTGCCGCCGACATCGTAGCCCTTGCGCTCCAAAGTCTTCTGCATGCCGGCGACATCGGAGCGCAGCATCTTGCCGACATCGCCCCATTGGCCCTGGAAGGCGCCGCTGCCGGCGGCGATCCGGTCGGCGAGGTTGCCGATGTAAATGCCGTAGAGATCGGAGTTGTTGTATTCCTTGATGACGTAGAAATTCGGCGTGACGATGAACTCCGGCCCGTCGCGGCCGGCCGGCACCAGCATCATGCCGCTGGCGCGCAATTCGTCTGATGGAAATGCCTTGCCGGAAACCCTTGATATCCCGAGCGACGCCCAGTGCGAGATCGGCTTGGCGAGATCGGGCCCTTCCTGGGCGCAGGAAACGGCTTGCGGAATGGTGACCTCATAGCCCCAGCTGCGACCACGCTGCCAGCCTTTCTGAACAAGATAGTTGGCTATGGATGCCAGCGTGTCCGGCACCGAAGTCCAGATGTTGCGATGGCCGTCACCGTCGAAATCGACGGCATATTTCAAATAGCTGGTCGGCATGAACTGCGGCTGGCCGAGCGCGCCGGCCCAGGACCCCATGAACTGATCGGGCGTGACGTCGCCGTGGTCGAGGATGCGCAATGCCGCGATAATCTCGGTGCGGAACATGTCCTTGCGGGTCGACATGAAGGCTTTTGTCGCCAGCACCTGGACCGCCGAATTCGGCAGCTTGGCGGCGCCGAAGCCGGTCTCGCGTCCCCAGATGGCCAGCAGGATCGGCCCCGGCACGCCATAGGTCTTCTCGATCCGCCGCAGCACCGGGCCGTATTGCGAAACGAGGCTCCGTCCCGTGGCCGCCAGCTTTTGCAGCCGCGCCTCGTTGAAATAGGGAGCGGGCGAGGAGAATTCGGCCTGCGTCTGCTTCTGCTCCTGGGGTTTGGGAAAGCCCGGCGGCACGAGATCCGGCAGGTCCCAGTTCAGCGTGATACCGGCAAAGGCGGCGCGGAAGGTCTTTTCGGATATCCCGTCCTTTTGCGCTTCGGGCCAGAGATCCTTCTGCAGCCAGCTCTGGAACTGCGCTTCGACATCGGCCTTCGAGGCGGCGAGCGCGGGCAGGGGGAGGAGGGTTAGGAGGAGGATAAGCAGCCGCAGAATATGTCGCGCGATACCCCCCTCTGTCCCTTTCGGGACATCTCCCTCACAAGGGGGGAGATTGTGAGCGGCGCGCTTCATGCCATGTCGACGGTCCGAAGTTTCTGCGGATGAAGCAGCTGATTGTTTGGCGAAGATAGCGCTGCGAGTTACCAATCTCCCCCCTTGTGGGGGAGATGTCACGAAGTGACAGAGGGGGGTGCGCACTCTCCTCATGCTCTGCCTCTCCTCAAATCGCCGTCCGCGCCCGCAGTGCCGCCGTCAGCGTGCCTTCGTCGAGATAATCGAGCTCGCCTCCGACCGGCACCCCATGGGCCAGCCGGGTGATCTTGATCTCAAGACCGGCAAGCTGGTCGGTTATATAGTGTGCTGTGGTTTGGCCTTCCACCGTGGCGTTGACGGCGATGATGATCTCGCGGACGCCGCCTTCGCCGACCCGCGCGATCAGTCCGCGAATATTGAGATCGTCTGGGCCGACGCCATCGAGCGGCGATAGCACGCCGCCGAGCACATGGTAGGCGGCATTCATCGCGCCGGCCCGCTCCAGCGCCCAGAGATCGGACACATCCTCGACGACGATGATGACGGACTGGTCGCGGTGGTCGTCGGTGCACACGGTGCAGGGATCGACGGTATCGACATTGCCGCAGCGCGAGCAGATCTTCACTTTGTCATAGGCTTCGCCCATGGCGTGGGAAAGCGGCCCGAGCAGCTGGTCCTTCTTCTTGATCAGATGCAGAGCCGCGCGCCGCGCCGAGCGAGGCCCAAGCCCGGGCACCTTCGCCAGAAGCTGGATGAGTTTTTCGATTTCGGGGCCGGTGACTCGCTTTGCCATGGGAGGCTTTTAGCCCATAAGCTCAAGGAACGGAATCACGGAAGGGATGATTGGCCGATGAAAATTCTGGCCGTTTGCACCGGAACCGCCGAAACACTTCCCGGCAGGAAAAGCAAGACCGGCATCAACAAGCATGCCGTGGGGGGTGGCGTCATGATTGATACGGAGGGTCTGATCGGCGACGCGATCTGCGATCGCCGGCATCATGGCGGCCGCGACCAGGCCGTCTATGTCGAGGGATCGCTGACGCTGGACTGGTGGGCTAGGGAATTGGGACATGCTCTTCAACCCGGCACCTTCGGTGAAAATCTTGTCATCCACGGGCTGGATAATTGCGAGGTTGCCGTCGGCGACAGGTTTATAGCCGGCGATCTTGTTCTGGAGGTCACGTCGGCCCGCATTCCTTGCGCCACCTTTGCCGCGAAGATGGGCGATCCCAAATTCGTGAAACGCTATACCCGCGCCGGGCGTCCCGGCATCTATTGCCGTGTCCTGCAGGCCGGGATCGCTACGGCAGGCAATGCCGTGACCTACGTTCCCTATGCAGGTGTCCCTGTTTCCATGCCGGAAATGATGGCGACGTTTGGCAAGCGGCTATCGCCGGAAGATCGGGCGCGTTATCTGGCAGCGCCTATTCACTATAAGCTGCGAACTGTGCTTGAGGGCGAGCTTTAGGCTCACCGCATAGCAATCGCTACGGCAGCGCCCGCCATGGTGGCGGCGCTGGTGCGATTGGCGATGCGCACGGCGCGGCGGCTCTTGAGGAAGGTTCTCGCCTTCGCCGCAAGCATCGCCCAGGAAAGGTCGATGACAACAAGCACCACGAACATCGTCGCCACCAGCTCGGCCCATCCGGAAAGCGTGACGGCGTGAAGATCGATGATCGAGGGCAGCAGCGCCACATAGAACACCATGATCTTCGGATTGCCCATGGTGACGGTGAAGCCGGCGATGAAAAGTCGCGCCGATGATTGTTCGTCCGGCAGTTGTTCTTCTGCCGTATCCGAAGCCGCAAACCACATCTTCCAGGCGAGGTAGAGAAGATAGGCGACACCGAGCCATTTGATGACCACGAAGGCCCAATGGAAGGTTTCGGCGACGGTTGCCAGGCCCGCAACGGCGCAGGTCAGCCAAATCGCCTCGCCGAGCCACATGCCGGAGAGAAAGGGCAAGACATTGCGGGCGCCTTTGGTGAGCACGCGTGCCACAAGTGCTGCGATGTTCGGCCCCGGCGATCCAGCCGCGATGAACAGTGCACCGGAAAAAATAAGCAGCATCGACAGGCTCATCGCATTCTCTCCGATCGGGCAAGCCAGAGGATTTCTGGAAGACGCCAGAAATAGCACCCTGGCTGCCGTTTTCCAAATTCCCGATTTAGCCTTTAGCCGAGCTGCGCGCGAAATCGCTCAAAGAGCGCCTTGCCATCAGGCCAATCGCCCAGTCCGGATGCGAAATTGATGTGACCGAGTGGCCCGACACTTACAAACTCGCTGCCCCAGATTTCGGCACTATCTCGGGAGTAATCGTAGGGGCCGTAAGGATCGTTGGTGCTGGTGACGAGCATGGACGGAAACGGCAGTCGTTGCCGCGGCGGATTGGCAAAACTGCCGGCCTCAGTCAGATAGACCTCGCCGGTTGGATCCGGCGGCGCGACAAGGAAGGCGCCAAGGATCGACGTTTTCTGGACCGGCGCCCAATGGGCGATCAGCTGGCAGGCAAGGCTATGGGCGAGCAGGATCGGCGGTGTTTTCGAGCTGGCGATTTCGCGGTCTAGCGCCGTGATCCAGTCCGTAAGGATCGGTCTGTCCCAGCTCGATGGCTGGAATCGTCGTATGTGCGGATCCTGCCGCTCCCACAGGGTTTGCCAATGATCTCCGTCGGAGCCGCCAAGGCCCGGCAGCATGATGATGTCGCTCATCTCTGTCCTCTCTCGCTGTTCGATGGAGAAAAACTGACATGCCGCTCTGGCAATTGACATTGCAATCCATCGGATAAAATCTTCCCCAGCCGATGAATTGAAGGTGAAAGATGGAAAGCGTCGAGAAGGAGTTGGATCCGACTGACATGTCGATGATCGAGATCCTGCAGCAGGATGGAAGGATCTCGGTATCGGAACTCGGTCGCCGCGTCGGGCTTTCGCAGCCGGCGGCATCGGAGCGGTTGAAGCGACTGGAGGAGCGAGGCGTCATATCAGGCTACCGCGCCGTGGTCGATCCCGCCGCCGTTGGCCTCGGCATGATGGCGGTGATCCGGCTGCGCACGACGCATGAACATATCCGGCCCTGCCTGAAGCAGTTTTCGGACATGCCCGAGGTTATCGAGGTCCTGCGGCTGACGGGTGAGGATTGTTTCCTGCTCAAGGTTCTGGTGCCGACAGCGGCTAACCTTGAAACCATCGTCGATTCCATCGCCCGCCATGGCGCGGTGACGACGTCGCTGGTGCTGCGAAACGAGCCAGCGAAACCGATCGGCCGCGAATTGATCCGCAAGGCGACGGCCCGCTGATTGTGCTTGCTGAGCGCCCGTCTCAGAACGGCAGCTTGAAACCGGGCGGGATCGGCAGGCCGGCTGTGAGTTCGCGAGTCTTTTCGGCGGTGATCGCCTCGGCCTTGTCCTGGGCATCCTTGTTGGCGGCGACGATCAGGTCTTCGAGGATCTCGACATCGTCTTCCTTGAAGAGCGACGGATCGATCTTGATGCCCAGCATCTGGCTCTTGCCGTTGACGGTGACGGTGACGAGGCCGCCGCCGGCCTTGCCTTCGACGCGAATGTCGGCGATTTCCGACTGCATCTTCTCCATCTTGGCCTGCATTTCCTTCACTTTGCCCATCATGCCCATGATGTCACGCATCGTCACTGGTCCTTCTTTTGCGTATTGTCAGCGTAATCGGCTAGGATGCGATGCGAAGGCCGCTCGAGGCGTCGAGCCCATGCGGTTCCGCTGCCGCCCTTCTTACCCCTAGAATTCTATGTCGTCGCCCGGCAGGATATCCCCGTCGACGGATTCGACGATGGCTGGAGCGGTTGTCTGCTCCTCTTCTTCTTCCGTCTCCGGCGCCCGCACGCGTACGTCGATGATCTTTGCACCGGGGAACTGCGACAGGATCGCCGCGACATCCGGGTCCTGCCGCGCATCGGCGACCCGTTGCTTCTGCGCATTCGCTTCGGCTTCCACCAGCGTCGGCTCGCCTTCGTCGCGGCTGAGGCTGACGATCCAGTGAATGCCGGTCCATTCCTTCAGCTTGACGGCAAGCTCGTTCAGCAGTGTGCCGGGAGCGCCTGATGTCAGGCTGACGTCGAGCCGGCCCGGCTCCAGCCTTACGGGGCGCACGAAGGTGCGCACCAGCACCTTCAGCTTCGGGTCACGCTTCTGGCCGGCAAGCTCGGCGATATCGGCCATCGAATTGATCGGCACGAGCGGCTTTGGCGTTTCGGTCGGCCTTGGCTCGATACGTCCAACAGGTTGCGAATCCGGCTGCGTATTCGGCACTGAGCGCAACATAGCGACCGGTGCCGGGGGCGCGGGTCGTGGCGCTGAGGTTTCGATGGCTCTCGCCATGGCGGTGCCCTGGTAGGAAACCGGTGTCCCGCCGCCGTTGCCGATGGGGGATGCAGACGGTGGGCGAGCACCGCCATTACCATCAGAAAATTCCACAAGCCTGCGCGCGGCATCTTCCGGTGCGGGCAGATGCGCGGCATGCGCCAGCCGGATCAATACCATTTCGGCGGCACCGGCGGTCCGCGACGCGTTCTCGGTCTCGGCTATGCCCTTCAGAAGCATCTGCCAGATGCGCGACAGTGCCGTCACCGCCACGCCCTGCGCAAACTCCAAGGCTTTTATGCGCTCGACTTCGCTCAGCGACGGATCGTCGGCGGCATCGGGCACATATTTCAGGCGGGTGACGAGATGGGTGAAATCGGCAAGGTCGGTCAGCACGACGACGGGGTTGGCGCCGGCCTCGTACTGGCTGTTGAATTCAGCCAATGCGGCCGCGACATCACCTTTGGCGATGTGGCCGAAGAGATCGACGATGCGGGCACGGTCGGCAAGCCCCAGCATCGAGCGCACCGCATCGGCTGCGACGAAACCGCTGCCGTGGGCGATCGCCTGGTCGAGCAGCGACAGGCCGTCGCGCGCCGAGCCTTCGGCGGCCCGGGCGATCATGGCGAGCGCTTCCGGCTCCACCTCGATGCCTTCCTTGCCGGCAATGGTGGTGAACAGTCCCACAAGATCGGACGCGCTGATGCGACGCAGGTCGAAGCGCTGGCAGCGCGACAGGACCGTGATCGGCACCTTGCGGATTTCTGTCGTGGCGAAGATGAATTTCACATGCTCGGGCGGCTCTTCCAGCGTCTTCAAGAGGCCGTTGAAGGCGGCCGTCGACAGCATGTGCACCTCGTCGATGATGTAGACCTTGTAGCGCGCCGATACCGGCCGATAGCGCACCTGCTCGATGATCTCTCTGATATCGTCGATACCCGTATGGGAAGCGGCGTCCATCTCGATGACGTCGACATGCCGGCCTTCCATGATCGCCTGGCAATGATCGCCGGGTTCGCGCAGATCGATCGTCGGGCGATCGATCGCTGATGTCTTGTAGTTGAGAGCGCGGGCAAGGATACGGGCTGTGGTCGTCTTGCCGACGCCACGCACGCCGGTCAGCATATAGGCCTGCGCGATGCGTCCGGTCTCGAACGCGTTGGTCAGTGTGCGAACCATCGGCTCCTGGCCGACCATAAGGTCCGTGAAGTCCTTGGGCCTGTACTTGCGGGCCAGCACCCGGTAACCGGTGCCGGTCGAGGCGGCATCTTTTGCTTGTCGCTCGCTGTCGCTCATCGCCCTGCTGTTGCCCGCAGAAAGCCGGGTCTTGCTTTCGGAAAGGGTGGGAGGCTGGCACGATGACCCGTGCCGGGCTCGTTAGGGCTGCTTCCTTCCGGACCTGACCCGGTTGGCGAGTGGCTCGTCCACCACCAACCTCCCGGATGCACATATCGGCAATATCGCCATCAAAAGCAAGCCAAGGTCAAAAAAAACTGCTAAACATTTGATAAAACAATGGAGGATGCCACTTGAAAGACTTCGTTCTCGACGAGAGACTGGCGAATGACAGCGTTTCCGTCGTGATGACAGGCCTTTGCGACGTGCGTTTGATGAAGGATCGGCGTTGGCCGTGGCTTTTGCTGGTGCCCCGCCGGCCCGATAAATCGGAAATATTCGAGCTGACACCGCTCGACCAGATTTTGCTCACTTTCGAGACCGAGAAGGTCGCGAGCGCCCTGAAGACGCTGACCGGGGCGACAAAAATCAACGTCGGGGCTCTTGGAAATATCGTCCGTCAGCTGCATGTTCATGTGATTGCGCGGTTCGAAGGGGACGCGAACTGGCCCGGTCCGGTCTGGGGCCATGGCAAGGCGGAACCCTATTCGGACGAAGATATGAACAGCTTCATAGCCAAGTTGCGGGACACGCTTTCACAATGAGCCATTCCATCTTTTCGTCGGATGCGCCGCATCCGGAAGCCAGCAGTCTCACTGCCTTTGCGGAAAACCAGCTTAACCGGGATGCCGAGCATCGCGACGAGGAATCGATCAAGCAGGCGCTTGCCAAAGAGGGCACGCATATCCTGGCCTTTGCCAAGGAGCAGCTGGTCTTGAAGCACGACGGCCAGGTGCTCGATCCGCTGTTTGCCCGCTACGAATTGCAGGAACTCGATCCGGATTGGGAGGCGGCCGTGCTGCTCGGCTACCGCAAGACCGGCGAGCCGCGGCTGGCCGTCCCGGTGCGCATCAATGCCGATGAGCTCGCCAGCCAGTACAAGCCGGCTGACATGCGCTCGCTCTGGCGCGACCTCTTACTGGAGGGCGAAATTCTCGGCGAGGCGGCGCAGGGCATGAGCCTCATCCGCTGGAACAGCGACAACCGCTTCTGCGGGCGGTGCGGCTCCGTCATGGAAAGCCGCATCGGCGGCTACAAGCGGGTCTGTACGGCCTGCGAACACATGATCTTCCCGCGCACCGACCCGGTCGTCATCATGCTGACGGTCGATGAGGAACGGAATCGCTGCCTGCTCGGCCGCAGCCACCATTTTGCGCCGGGCATGTATTCCTGTCTGGCCGGTTTCGTCGAGCCGGGCGAGACCATCGAGAATGCCGTGCGCCGCGAGACGCACGAGGAATCCGGTATTCAAACCGGCCGCGTGCGCTATCATGCGTCACAGCCCTGGCCGATGCCGCACTCGCTGATGATCGGCTGCTATGCCGAGGCGAAGTCGACGGAAATCCATATTGACGAGGCAGAGCTCGAGGACTGCCGCTGGTTCACGCCGGAAGAGACGCTCGCGATGCTCGATCGCGTCGCGGCCTCCGGCAACACCTCCCCGCCCAAGGGCGCCATCGCCCATCGCCTGATGCGTGACTGGGTGGAATGGAAACGATAGGTCTTTACCTGCCATGGCACGCTCGGAACGCTTGCTGACGCTGCTGCAGACGCTTAGGCGCTACCGCCGCCCGGTCAGCGGTGCTGTTCTGGCGGAGGAAACCAGCGTCAGCCTGCGCACGCTCTATCGCGATATCGCGAGCCTCCAGTCGCAGGGCGCCATGATCGAGGGCGAGCCGGGCATCGGCTATGTTCTGAAACCCGGCTTCATGCTGCCGCCGATGATGTTTTCGCAGGACGAGATCGAGGCGCTAGTGCTGGGTTCCCGATGGGTGGCGCGTGCTACCGACGCGCGACTGGCGGCAGCGGGCGCGGATGCGCTTGCCAAGATCGCCGCGGTGCTGCCGGCCGAGATGCGCGACGAGGTCGATCAGGCAGCGGTGGTCGTCGCGACGCGCCGGATTACCGAGGACAGGACCGATCTTTCCCTCATGCGCAAGGCGATCCGCACGGAGCGCATGGTGCAGCTGACCTATGGCGATGTGAACGGCTCCATTTCGACCCGGCGCATCTGGCCCTTCGCGCTAGGCTATTTCGACAATTCGCGCATCATCATGGCGTGGTGTGAGCTGCGCCAGGATTTTCGTCATTTCCGCGCCGACCGTATCGTCGATTTCGCGGTTCTGGAGGCACGCTATCCACGCCGCCGCGTCGCCTTGGCTAGGGAATGGCACGCCCGGGAGGGCGTCGTCCACGACTGACCTCGACACGCAACACTACTGCCAGAAACTGTCAGTAGGCTTGGCTATTATCGGCACCATCCAAGCAGGATGGGAGGACCGATCATGGCAAGCAACGTTTTCATCACTACGAAACAAGCGCAGCGCGGTGGCGTCGAAGCCGGCAAGGGCAAAGATGTTTCAATATCCGCACCGCTGGCTCGCCTCTCGCAGATTGCGCTTGGCTATTTCACCCGTCGCTGGAACCGCCTCGATATCGAGGAAATGCCGAATTCCGTGAAGCGCGATCTGGGCTTCCTCGACGGACACGCCCCTTACCGTGAGGAAGAGCGGATGCACTAATCGCACCGCCAACTCACAGCCTAACTTCCGACAACTAGCCTTCCGCCGGCAAGCTTCGCCCAGCCCGCCGGACCGCATATGCCTGCCCTCATATCCCTTAAAACCAAAGGAATATCCCAATGACCAACCCCAACCTCATCATCTTCTATGTCAAGGATCCTGCCGAGAGCACGCCGTTCTATCGCGACCTGTTCGGTCACGAGCCGGCCTTCGCCTCGCCGAATTTCGTGGCTTTCTCGCTCAACAACGGCTTGAGCCTTGGCCTGTGGCGTCGCAGCAGCGTCGAACCGCAGCCCTCCGCCATCGGCAATCGCGGCGAACTGGGCTTCATGGTCGAAGGCGCAGGCGCCGTCGAACAGCACTACAAGGATTGGAAGGCACGTGGCCTGCCGATCGCGCAAGAATTGACGACGATGGATTTCGGCCCGACCTTCGTCGTGCTCGATCCCGACGGTCATCGCCTTCGTGTCTGTGAGCCGGATAAGTAAGCCGCCAGGCATGTGGCTTGCCCCTCACCCTAGCCCTCTCACCGCTCGCGGGGAGAGGGGACGACAGCGAACCCTCGCCGAGCGCTGTGATGGAAGGAAGGCTGTGGATGCACCTATCCCCTTCTCCCCGCGAGCGGGGAGAAGGTGGCCGACAGGCCGGATGAGGAGCAAATCGTCCATCATTCGAGTTGACTTGCGGCATTCGCGGAAGAGACTGATCGATAACCCAGAGAGCCACCGGAGGCGCAATTGCTGCATCATATTTCATTCGGTGTCACAGATATCGAGAAAGCCGCTGCATTCTATGACGCAGCGTTTGCGCCGCTTGGCTATGTGCGGGTTTGGGAAGATCTAGACCCAGGCAATCCCGACCAAGCGATCGGATATGGCCCAGCAGGCGGCGGCGACAAGTTCGCCATCAAATTGCGGGGCAAGGACGCCCGAGCTCCCGGCTCCGGCTTTCATCTCGCCTTTGCCGCACCAGGCCGCGAAGCAGTTTCCTCGTTCCATAAGGCTGCGCTGGCTCACGGCGGCGTAGACAATGGGGCGCCGGGTCTTCGGCCTCACTATGGCCCGAATTATTTTGCCGCCTTCGTCATCGATCCGGACGGCCATCGCATTGAGGTCGTTACCAAGGCTGCGGAATAGCTGACGGGTGGAAGCGCAGCGGTATCGCCACCCGCCCTCGTGGTTCGAGGCTGCAGCCCCTTCGACAGGCTCAGGGTGCTTTCGCATCTCACCATGAGGGCTGGTCTTTTGTGCCGCCACAGAAGGCACTCCACCTCATGGTGAGGTGCACTGCCGTGGGAGCGGAGCGAAAACGGTGGTGCCTCGAACCACGAGGTGGCCTCCGACACGATCGGACTTAGAGATCGCCCCGCATCGGATGACCCTTATAAACACCCAGAATCCGGACCTTTTCCGAGAAGAATCGCAGTTCTTCCAGCGCACGGCGCACATGGGCATCGGAGGGATGACCCTCGATATCCGCATAGAACTGCGTTGCGACAAAACGGCCGCCGAGCTGATAGCTTTCAAGCTTCGTCATGTTGATGCCATTGGTGGCGAAGCCGCCGAGCGCTTTGTAGAGCGCTGCCGGAATATTGCGGACGTTGAAGACGAACGTCGTCACGATTTTTTCTTCCGGGGCGCTGCGCTCCGCCCAGTTCTCGTCGCGGGACAGAACGACAAAACGCGTCATGTTGTCTTCGGTGTCCTCGACATTCTCGGCGATGATTTCAAGGCCATAGAGGTCGGCCGCAAGCCGTGGCGCCAGCGCCGCCATACTGCGGTCGCCGGTTTCCTGTACCAGCTTGGCGGCACCCGCCGTATCGCCGGCGATGACCGGTTTCCAGCCGTTGGCGCGCACGATCTTGCGGCACTGGCCGAGCGCATGGATGTGGCTATGCACCGTGCGGATCTCTTCCTTGGTCACTCCAGGCAGCACCATCAGCTGGAAGCGGATCGGCATGAAATATTCGCCGACGATATGCAGTCGCGATTCCGGCAGCAGGTGGTGAATGTCGGCGACGCGCCCGGCAATGGTGTTCTCGATCGGAATCATGCCGAGATCGGCCTCGCCGTTGTCGATCGCGGTGAAGGCGTCCTCGAAGGTCTGGCAGGGCAGCGGCTCCATGGTCGGGAACATGTCACGGCAGGCCATGTCGGAATTGGCGCCGTGGTCGCCCTGGAAGGAGATCTTGTTGGTCTTGGTGATCATGGGACTGCCTTTGGGGAGTGCCGTCAGAGAGAAGCGGCGGAAAGGATACGGCGAGCCTTTTCGAGGTCGGCGGGAGTATCGACACCGAGCGGGATTGTGTCAACGATCTCGACGTCGATGCGCATGCCGGCCTCCAGCGCCCGCAGCTGCTCCAGCGATTCGCGCAGTTCCAGCGGCGATGGGCCGAGGCTGACGAATTTCGCGAGCGCGGTGCGACGATAGGCATAGAGACCGATATGGTGATAGAGCGGCCCATTGCCGTAGGGCGCGGTGGTGCGGGTGAAATAGAGCGCCCGCAGGCGATTGTCCGAGATGGCCGAGCCGACCACCTTGACGACGCTCGGCGCCGTCTTTTCTTCCTCGTCCTTGATCTCGACGGTCAGCGTCGCAATGTCGACAGCCGGATTTTCGAGCGGACGCAGCGATGCGCGGATGGTCTCGGGATCGATGGTCGGCAGGTCGCCCTGGACATTGACGATGATTTCGGCGCGGCCCTCGGGATCCACGGCCTGCAGGGCCTCATAAATGCGGTCCGAGCCGGATTGATGATCCTTGCGCGTCATGACGACTTCGAACCCGGCACTGGCGACGGCGGCATAGGTATCCTCGTGATCGACGGCGACGACGATGCGACCGATCGCCGCCTCGCGCGCACGCTTGGCAACCTGTACGATCATGGGCAGGCCGCAAATATCAGCAAGCGGCTTGCCCGGCAGGCGAGTGGAGGCCATCCGGGCAGGAATGAGTACCAACGTCTTGTCTAAATTTGGATCTGTCATTCTTGGGCCTTCTATTCCTGCGGGAAAAGTGTCAAAACGTCTCATGGTGGAGGCGGTTTACAGAGTTGCAAGAAACAGCCAAAAGACATAGGTTTCGCGCGAATTCAAGATGGGCCGGCAGAGGATGCTGGTGGCGAGGGGAGCATAGCAGATGAATTCATCCTACGTGAACATGGGTGTCGGGGCGCTTTTAGCCACGCTGTTCGTGTTGAAGTCCGTGTCGCTCGCGTCAGGATTTATTTTCCATTCAGAGGTACCGGAAAAGCCCGGTTTCGCCATAGTCGCCACCGAGGAGCCGGCTGCAGGCGACAAGGCCGCGGCCGCCAAGCCGGAAACGCCGATCGCTCAGCTCTTGCAGAAGGCTGATGCCAAGGTCGGCGAAACGATCTTCAAGAAGTGTCAGGCCTGTCATTCCGGAGAGAAGGGCGGACCCAACAAGGTCGGCCCGGATCTCTGGGGCATCATCGATCGCCCGGTCGGCGAGCATGAGGGCTTTGCCTATTCTTCCGGCATGAAGGACTTCTCCAAGGGCGGCTCGGAAAAGTGGACCTACGATCACCTCTATCACTTCCTCGCTGCTCCGAAGAAGTTCGTTGCCGGAACGGCAATGGGCTTTGCAGGCCTGCCGAAGGAAGAGGATCGCGCCAACGTGATCGCCTATCTGCGCACGCTTGCCGATACGCAGGTACCGCTGCCGGATCCGAACGCCGCGCCGGCTGCTGCGACCAACTGATATTTACATCAGTACCCGCAATCGAAAGCCCGGTCAGAATGGCCGGCTTCTTCGTGCCGTCTTCTAGAGAGCATGCTTGCGCGAGCGCGTCCTCTGATCGAGATCATAGACCTTCAGCCCTTCCTCGGCCTTCGGCGGCACGCGCCATTCCTCCGGAGCCAATGCCTTGCGGCCGTCGCGCAAGCCCGCGTGCCAATGCTCGTGCATCGAAAGCGCTGAGAACTCGTAGTCCTTGGAATGTGAGCGGAACTGCTTGTTGCGATAGATCAGGTGGATGATGGTGACGCTATAGTCGCAGCTATGCACCTGCAGCTTCTGGATTTCCGGGTCGGCCTTGGCCTCATCGGGAAGGCGGGCATAGAGTTCGGATATGGCGCGCCTCAGGCGGTGACGTTCCAGGAAGAGGTCGGTGTTCAGCCGGGTACGGCTCGAATAGGTAATGTCCTTGCGCCGCTCCTCGACCTCTTCCAGATCCTGCGGCAGATGGCCGACGGCGCTGAAGAGATCGACCTGAAACACCACGGTATCGACGCCCGCGCCGTTGCGGAGCACGTAACCCAGCGGCGTGTTCGAAACCAGGCCGCCGTCCCAGTATTGCTCGCCGCCGATCTTGATCGCCGGAAAGCCCGGCGGCAGGGCGCCGCTCGCCATCACGTGTTCCGGCGTGATCTTGGTGTCCTTATTGTCGAAAAAGGCGAAGTTGCCGGTGCGCACATTGACCGCACCGAGGCTGAGCCGCACCGGACCGTGATTGATTCGGTCGAAATCGACATGGTCGAGCAGCGTCTGCCGCAATTGCCCGGTGTCGTAGATGCTGGTCGCGCCCTTGGAACCAGGCGCCTGGAACCAGGATGGAATCTGCCAGGGCGAAAAGAAGCCGGGCACGCCGAAGGTCGACACCCACCAGCTGCTGACCGTGCGATAGAGAGGGGTGCTCTCGCGCTGGTGTTCCATCAGCACGTCGACGGGGAGCTGGATGCCGACCTTGTTCCAGAAGGAGCGCAGCGCCTCGAGCCGCTCCCCCGGCACATTGCCGGCCATGATCGAGGCGTTGATGGCGCCGATCGAGATGCCGGCGATCCAGTCGGGTTCGATATTCTGTTCTCGGAGCGCTTCGAAGGCGCCCGCCTGATAGGAGCCGAGAGCGCCGCCTCCCTGCAGCACGAAGACTTTCTGCGAATAGGCCGAAGCGGGATTGGTGAGTGGAGTTGCAATATTCATGTGCCATCCTTTGCTGCGCTTCAGCCTTAAAGGCCGCGATGCGCAAATATATGACCATTTTCCTGCCTGTTTCTCCGAATGCGGAGATATGTCGTCCCGGCCATTGGCGGCTTGGGGCCTGCCTAGCCGAGAATATAGGCCCAGAGCGACACCGAGAATGCGCCGAGCGCGGTCGTCAGCGTAATCGTCGAGGCTGCGAGACTGTGACCGACGCCGAAGCGATTGGCAATCAGCCAGGCGTTCACACCTGTTGGAACTGCGGCTGTGAGCACGAGTGCGGCCCGCCACTCCGGGCTGAGACCGAGGAGGTGGCCGGCCGCCAGCACGCAGGCCGGAAGCAAGAAGAGCTTGAAAGCCGCCATGACGCTGGTGATGCCGAGATTGCCTGATAGCCCGTATTGGCGAAGCGCCATGCCGAGCGAAATCAGTGCCGCCGGGCCGGCTATATTGGCAATATTGTCGACGACAGTGCCGAGCGTCGCCGGCAAGGGAATGCCGACGACATGCACGACGAGGCCGCAGAGAAGCCCGATGACCAACGGATTGCGGACAAGGTTCCTGCCGACCTGCCGGAGCAGATCCCATGTGCTGCGGCCGGCCCCACCGTTTTCTCTGCGCTCGGCCTGCTCCATCAGCAACGTGCCGGCGATCATCATGGTCGGCAGATGCACGGCAATCAGGATCGACATCGCCATGATGCCATCAGGCCCCACAGTGCGCCCCACCAGCGGCAGGCCGATGAAGATCGTGTTGGCGAAGGCGGACGACACGCCGGCCAGCACGCCGATGCGCGCATCCCGCCCGAACAGCCGCGTCGCCACCAGATGACCGGCGGTCCAGGTGACGGCAACGCCGGAGAAATAAGCGATCCACAATCGAAACGGCGAGGCGCCGCGAAAATTCGCCTCCGCAATGGTCTGGAACAGCAGCAGCGGCACGGCGATCTTGAAAACGAACTCGCTCATCGCCTCGCCGACCTCGGCCTTCAATAGGCCGGTGCGCACGATCACCCAGCCGACGAGAATGAGCAGGAAAACCGGAAGGACGTCGGTAAAGATTTCGGACATGCCGGGCGAGGGCCGTGAAGGGTGAGCTCGAGGGATTTGACCCGGAAGTTGTAGCAGCTTGGCCCATCGTGAGAAGCCGCAAAAACAAAAAAAGCGGGACCAAACCCGCTTTTGCCTATCCGGCCCCGCCGGACGGTCCTCCCGGTGCACATGCCGCCAGTTCATCCGTGGTCGGCCCGCGTACCGGGGAGGCGGAAGGTATCATACCTTCCCCGGCTGGCTTGGAGGCCTTGTGAGCTTCCCATCCCAACCGCTTGTTAAGAATTTACACATGGAAAGTGACAGCCAAATGACTGATTGGAATTAAGTTAACGGCCCTCGTGCTGATTTTTCTTCCAAACTTCGGAAAAACCGATAATACCGGATACCGGCTATCACCTATACCGGGACCCTCCTATTGATGACTCGCTTCGATGTACTGACCGTTGGCAATGCCATCGTCGACATTATCGCCCGCTGTAACGATCAGTTCCTGATCGACAACAAAATCACCAAGGCCGCGATGAATCTCATCGATGCCGAGCGCGCAGAACTTCTCTATTCCCGCATGGGCCCGGCGCTTGAGGCGTCCGGCGGCAGCGCCGGCAATACGGCCGCGGGTGTGGCGAATTTCGGCGGCAGGGCCGCCTATTTCGGCAAGGTCGCGGAGGATCAGCTCGGAGAGATCTTCTCTCACGATATCCGTGCCCAGGGCGTGCATTATGAGACCAAGGCGAAAGGCACCTTCCCGCCGACCGCCCGCTCGATGATCTTCGTCACCGAGGACGGCGAGCGCTCCATGAACACCTATCTCGGCGCCTGCGTCGAGCTCGGCCCGGAAGACGTCGAGGAAGATGTCGTCGCCGATGCCAAGGTCACCTATTTCGAAGGCTATCTCTGGGATCCGCCGCGCGCCAAGGAAGCGATTCGCGAATGCGCTCGCATCGCCCACGCCAATGGCCGGGAAATGTCGATGACCTTGTCCGACAGTTTCTGTGTCGGTCGCTATCGCGGCGAGTTCTTGGACCTGATGCGCTCGGGCACCGTCGATATCGTCTTCGCCAATCGCGATGAGGCTTTGTCGCTCTACGAGACCGAGGATTTCGACACGGCGCTGACGCTGATTGCGGCCGATTGCAAGATCGCTGCTGTGACGACAGGCAAGGACGGCGCCGTCATCGTGCGTGGAAACGAACGTTATGTCGTCGACGCCCACCCTATCGAGGAGCGGGTCGACACGACCGGCGCCGGCGATCTCTTCGCCGCCGGTTTCCTGTTCGGCTATACCCAGGGCCGCGCGCTCGAAGATTGCGGCAAGCTCGGCAACCTCGCCGCGGCTATCGTCATCGAGCAGATCGGCCCGCGGCCGATGCGATCACTGTCGGAAGCGGCCAAGGAATTCGGGCTTCTTTGATGAGACCTGTTGTCTAAAGCTTTTCCGTTTTTTGCAGATAGTAGAAGCCGCCTTCAACAGATCGCTGTAGGCGGCTTTTGCTATAAGGTCGGCTGCACCTATCCCCGGAAAAGCGTCGCAGTCCCGGCCTCATAGAGGATGAGGATGCCGAGGGCGATCAGGATGAACGGCACGATCCTGTGGCCATGACGTCTGATCGGTGCGCCAAGCGTCGGATGGTTCACCAGAGAATGGGCCGCGCCGAGCCAAGCCGCCGTCAGGATCGCGAAGACGCAGCCGATGGCCAGGATCTCATAGGCGGACCGTGTGGCGAAGAGCGGCGTATAGATGCTGATGTTGTCGCCGCCATTGGCGATCGTCACCAGGGTGACGGCGACGATATTGCCATGCCCCATAGAGGCCTTCTCGTGATCCTCCGGATTGTCGCCTGCCTCGATGCCGTTCCAGAGTTCCCATAATCTTCTGAGGCCAAAGAAGATCGGCGCAAGACCGAGCAGGCCGATATAGGTGGCAGGGATGACGAGCACGAGGAACGAGGCGACGACGCTGACGCCATAGAGAACGGCAATGCCAAGATACTGGCCGATGACGACCTGCTTTGCCCGGAATTTCGGATCGGCAAAAAAGCCGAGAAGAACGAAAATATCGTCCACATTGGTCGATACGAACACAATGATGGCAACGCCGAAAACGCCAAGCAAAGAACCCAAGACCGCCCCTCTTCCGTTCCGATTTTGGATATATCACTGCGCCGGAAAAGTCGCGCGGTTGCCGATGTCGCGGAGCTTTGTGGAGTTCTCTACTTGAAGGCTTCGCCGGGGTAGGCGCCCCAGATCTCGGACTGTGCCACCCAGCCCTCCGTGCCATCAGCGGTGACCATGCACCAGTCGCCTGTGCATTCGCGTATACTCATCATCACGCCGGGCTGAAGCTTGGCGATGACGGCGGCGGATGGTTGGGCGTCGCGGCGCATGTTGACGAAGACGGCCTTGCCCTTGCCCTTCATCCATGGAGCTGCGAGCGCCGAGCGCTGGCCCGACAGCAGCGACTGGTTGACCCAGCCCTCGGTGCCGTCGGCATCGCGCACGCGCCGCCAGTTATCGTATTCCTGGATGATCTCGACCGGCAATCCCTGCTTGAGATAGAGCCATGAGACGGCATAATCCGCGCTCGGGCCGATGCGCAGGTTGACCCGCTTCGACTTCAGTGTGACGAACCTCGGCAACGGCAATCCGCTCGGCCCCTTGGCGGCCTGGGCCACGGCAAGATCGGCAGCGGCACCGGCCATCAACAGGCCGATCGCGAAAATGGCGCAGGACTTCAATACTCTGCCACGCATGGGATTTCCGTTCGTTCATCATGATCAAGGCGCTGTCGGGCCGCCTTTTCGCTCCGATCAGCGGCAAATCCTCGGATCGCGCCAGCGAGTTTTGTTTGTCTTCGCCTGCGGGTCTGGTAGAAATGCCCGGAACGGGAAAATTATCCCGCTTCTTGGTTAAGAACATCTGAACAAGGCATCGCCGCTCTCCATGACGACGAAGAAAAAACCGAAGGTTTACGTCACGCGCAAACTGCCGGATGCGGTGGAGACGCGGATGCGCGAACTCTTCGACGCCGAACTGAATATCGACGACCGGCCGCGCACGCCGGCGGAGCTCGCCGCGGCGGTTCGAACGGTGGATGTTCTGGTGCCCACGGTCACCGATCGCATCGACGCCGCGCTGATCGAAGAAGCCGGGCCGCAGATGAAGCTGATCGCCAGCTTCTCCAACGGCACTGACCATATCGACGTCGAAGCCGCCGCCCGCCGAGGCATCACGGTCACCAATACGCCGAACGTATTGACCGAGGATACCGCCGACATGACGATGGCGCTCATTCTTGCCGTCCCGCGTCGCCTCGCAGAAGGTGCGCGCGTGCTGACCGACAACCCCGGCGAATGGGCGGGATGGTCGCCTACCTGGATGCTCGGCCGCCGTATCCACGGCAAGCGCATCGGCATCGTCGGCATGGGGCGCATCGGCACGGCCGTTGCCCGCCGCGCCAAGGCATTCGGCCTGTCCATCCACTATCACAACCGCAAGCGGGTCAATCCGGCGACGGAAGACGAGCTGGAGGCCACCTATTGGGACAGCCTCGACCAGATGCTGGCCCGCGTCGACATCGTTTCGGTCAATTGCCCGTCCACGCCCGCGACCTTCCACCTGATCTCGGCGCGCCGGTTGGCGCTGTTGCAGCCGACGAGCTATATCGTCAACACGGCGCGCGGCGATGTCATCGACGAGACTGCGCTGATCAAGATCCTGCGCGAAGGCAAGATCGCCGGCGCCGGCCTCGACGTGTTCGAGAACGAGCCGGCCGTCAGTCCGAAGCTGGTGAAGCTCGCCAATGAGGGCAAAGTGGTTATCCTGCCGCACATGAGTTCGGCCACATTGGAAGGCCGCATCGACATGGGCGACAAAGTCATCATCAACATCCGCGCCTTCATCGACGGACATCGTCCGCCCAATCGCGTGCTGCCGTTTCGCTGATAGGTTTCGCTCGGTGGGCGGGGCGGTCTCGCGCCGGCCCGACTTTGACCGAGGCCCATTTTGTAGCCCGCATCCAAAATCGATGCATCCGCCTTGCGGCCGGTCACGCCCGTGTCATAAAGGCGGCCCAGAGGTGACCGCAGGTACGAGGCAGGAAGGGCAGAAGACAAATGGCACGGGCGCTACCGCATGAGCGGATCCAATATGTCGTTGAAGGCGGCTTTAAGCTGTCGGGCGAGATCGAGCCGAGCGGCAACAAGAATGCCGCGCTACCGATCATTGCCGCATCGCTGCTGACCGATCAGCGCGTCGAGCTCAGCAATGTTCCGCGTATTCGCGATGTCGAGGCGCTCGTGGACTTGATCCAGTCGGTCGGCGCGAAGGTGCGCTGGCTCGGGCGCAACGAGCTCGAAATCGAGGCACGCGAACTGCGGCCGGCCAATCTCGATCCCGATCTCTGCGCCCGCATTCGCGCCTCCATCCTGCTCGCCGGCCCGATGCTGGCGCGCTGCGGCGAGATTACCCTGCCGCCTCCCGGCGGCGACGTCATTGGCCGCCGGCGCGTCGACACGCATTTCCTGGCGCTGGAACAGCTCGGCACCAAGATCAGCGTCAACAGCGTCTATAGTTTTCGCGCCGAACGGCTGCGCGGCGCCGATGTCTTCCTTGACGAACCCTCGGTGACGGCGACGGAAAATGCGCTCTGTGCTGCCGTATCAGCCGAAGGCACGACGATCCTGCGCAACTGCGCCTCCGAGCCGCATGTGCAGGATTTGGCGCGCTTTCTCATCGCCATGGGCGCCCGCATCGAAGGGATCGGCACCAACATGATGACGATCCATGGCGGCCAACCGCTCGGAGCCGTCACGCACCGGATCGGCCCGGACCATAACGAAGTGGGGTCGCTGATCGGCCTTGCCGCCGTCACCGGTTCGGAAATCACCATCCGCAATGCGGGTGTGGAGCA
This sequence comes from Martinezella lusitana, assembly GCF_016901135.1. GTDB lineage: Bacteria > Pseudomonadota > Alphaproteobacteria > Rhizobiales > Rhizobiaceae > Rhizobium > Rhizobium lusitanum_D. The sequence continues at coordinate 71,886 of NZ_JAFEVL010000078.1, forward strand.
TCTGCGCTCCACCCTGATGACTTTCGAACGCCTCGGCATCCGCTGCCGCATCGAAGGCGACGATCTGATCATTCCCTCCGGTCAGGAGATGAAGATCCAGTCCGATTTCGGCGGTCATATTCCGAAGATCGAGGACCAGCCTTGGCCGGCTTTTCCGGCCGACACCATGTCGATCGCCATCGTCACCGCGACGCAATGCGAAGGCGTCGTTCTGATGTTCGAGAAGATGTTCGAAAGCCGGATGTTCTTCGTCGACAAGCTGATCGCCATGGGCGCGCGCATCGTGCTGTGCGACCCGCACCGTGCCATCGTCGCCGGCCCGTCGAAGCTGCGCGCCGCCCAGCTCGAAAGCCCAGACATCCGCGCCGGCATGGCCATGCTGATTGCGGCGATGTGCGCCGAAGGCACGAGCATCATCAACAACGCGCAGCAGATCGAGCGCGGCTATGAGCGCATCGAGGAGCGGCTGAACGCGCTGGGCGCCCGCATCACGCGCATCCCGCCACGGGAGGCGTGAGGGTCGAAGGCGCGAATCGCTACGGCAGGAATTTCTGCATCTCGATCGAAGTTGTGCGATCGAAGCCCGGATGGCGATTCTCGGCGGTTTTGGCGAAGCCCAATGCGGCGAAGGTTGCATGGTTTTCGATGAGTTCGATCCGCGTTTCCAGCCGCAGAATGGCGAGACCTCGCTTGCGCGCCTCGGCCTCCGCATATGTCAGCAGACGCCTGCCGATCCCCTTGCCTTGCGCGGTCGGCAACACGGCCAACTTGCCGATATAGAGGCTTTCCGGCTCGGCGCGACAAAATACACAGCCAGCTATCTTATCGTCATCAAGCGCGACATAGCCGATCTCGTTGCGAGCTTTTTCCCTGAGAGACTGCGGCGTCAGCGCAAGCGCGGACGAGGGTGGGTCAATCCTTCCGTTCATATAGGCGAAGGAGGCAAGGATGAGGTCGAGCAATGCGTCCCAGCAGTCGAAGCTGCCATTCAGGCGCTGAAGCACGATATCGCTCATTCGGCGGCGGCCCTCGCGCGCTTGCGGCGATAGCGAATGGTCTCGAAGCGCGCCGTAAGCGCATCGTAAAGCAGCAGCCTGCCGATCAGCGGTTCGCCGATGCCAGTGATGAGCTTGATCGCCTCCATCGCCATCAGCGTGCCGATGACGCCGGTCAATGCGCCGATGATGCCGGTTTCGGCGCAGCTGGGAATGAGGCCCTGCGGCGGCGGTGCCGGGAAGAGATCGCGATAACGCGGATTGAGTGCGCCGTCAGCGTCGCTCTCGTAAGGCTTCAACGTCGTCACGGATCCGTCGAATCGTCCGACTGCACCTGTCACGAGCGGCAGATGCGCGGCCTCGGTCGCATCGGCAGCGGCATAGCGCGTATCGAAATTGTCGGAGCCGTCGATGACGAGGTCGAAGCCGGCAAGATGCCGCGCAGCCGTATCGGGCGCAAAACGCTCCTCGAAACGGATGGTCCGCACATGCGGGTTGAGCCGTGCGATGGCGTCGGCGGCACTTTGCGTCTTCAATTCACCGATGGTGCCGGTGTCATGGATCACCTGCCGCTGCAGGTTGGACAGCGAAACGCGGTCGTCGTCGGTAATGCCGAGCGTACCGACGCCGGCAGCCGCAAGATATTGCAGCACGGGCGCACCGAGCCCGCCCGCGCCAATCACCAGAACGCGCGCGGTCTTCAATTTCTGCTGGCCAGCGCCGCCGACTTCGGGCAGCAGGATGTGGCGCTGGTAGCGGGCGATTTCGTCTGAGGTCAAAGGATCCATGATGGGAATTCTATCACACTGGCAGGAGACGAGGTGCTAGGATTTTGTAATGCCACCATGCGCGACGGTAAAGAATTGCGCGCGTTCGCCGAGCGCGGAAAACATGGCCTTGTCCGTGCCGGTCATAAACGCCTGGCCGCCGAGCCCGTCGATGAGATCGAAAAGTGCGGCGCGCCGGCCCTCGTCGAGATGCGCGGCAATCTCGTCGAGCAGCAGGACCGGCGCATGCCCGGTCAGATTGCCGACGAGGCGCGCATGGGCGAGGACCAGGCCGACAAGCAGGGCCTTCTGCTCGCCGGTCGAGCAGCGTTCCGCCTCCATGTCTTTTTCGCGGTGGCGCACCAGAAGATCGGCCCTGTGCGGCCCATCCAGCGTTCGCCCGGCCGCGGCATCGCGGTAACGCCCCTCGCGGAGCAGCGCAGTGTAATGATCCTCGAGATCGACGGCCGGCCGGTCGAATTGCCCGTCGAAAAAGCCGGATAGCTCAAGTGCTGCCGAGGGAAAAGGCGTTGCCTCGCGCGTTTCGGCAATCAGCCGCGAAAGAAGGCCGAGCATCTCCTGCCGCGCGATCGCCATGGCGATGCCGAGACTTGCCATCTGCTCTTCTATGCCGGTAAGCCAGGAGGGATCGAATCGGCCTTCTGACAGCAGCTTGTTGCGGCTGCGCATGGCGCGCTCGAAATCGCTGGCACGACGGCCATGGGCGGGATCGAGCGACAGCACCAGCCGGTCGAGGAAGCGGCGGCGTTCGGAAGAGCCGCCCGTAAAGAGGCCGTCCATGGCCGGCGTCAACCAGAGAACGCGCAGATGATCGGTCAACTCGTCCACGGTCTTGGCCGTCGTGCCGTTGATTCGCAACTTGCGGGTCGCCGCCTCGTCGGTCGCGTCGATGCCGGTGCCGATCTCGACTGAGCCCTCGATGCCTTCAAGTTCGGCAAAGATCGAAAATCCGCCCGGCGCATTGACGCGGGTAACATCGGCATAGGCGGCTCGGCGCAGGCCACGGCCGGGCGAGAGCAGCGAGACCGCCTCCATCAGATTGGTCTTGCCGGCGCCGTTATCGCCGGTCAGCACCACATGCCGCTCGTCAAGCGCAAGTGCGGCCGCCGCATAGTTGCGGAAGTCGGTGAGCTTCAGGCGCGAGATGAAAACCTTGTGCGGCATTGGTCTTTCGGATTCGTGTCGATGGCCGAGGGGTATGCCGAACCAGCAGCAAGCGCAAGGATTTTGCCGTGCAGATCAGCCCTCATGGTGAGGAGGCCCGCCGGGCCGTCTCGAACCACGAGGGCGGGTGATTCGGCCGCAAACAAAAAAACCGGCCGAATCACCGGCCGGTTTTATCGAAAGCGATTTGATTCGCCGCTCAGTCGCTGAAGGTGTCGAAGAAATCCTTCATGCGGGCGAAGAAGCCTGTCGATTCGGGATTGTTGTCCTTCGAGGAGATCTGCTCGAATTCCTGCAGCAGCTCGCGCTGGCGCTTGGTCAGCTTCTGCGGCGTCTCGATCTGGATCTGGATATAGAGATCGCCGATCTGGCTGGAGCGCAGCACCGGCATGCCCTTGGCCTTCAGGCGGAATTGCTTGCCGACCTGCGTCCCCTCGGGAACGGTGACGCGCGATTTCGTGCCGTCGAGCGTCGCCACATCGAAGGTGCCGCCGAGCGCTGCCGTCGTCATCGAGATCGGCACCGCGCAATAAAGGTCGGCGCCGTCGCGCTGGAAGAACTCATGCGGTTTGACGGAAAGGAAGATGTAGAGGTCGCCCGCAGGCCCGCCGCGCAGTCCGGCTTCGCCTTCGCCCTGCAGGCGGATGCGCGTGCCGTCCTCGATGCCGGCCGGAATGTTGACGGAGAGCGCACGCTCTTCGGTCACACGGCCCTGGCCATGACACTTGGTGCAAGGGTCCGGAATGATCTGGCCGCGGCCATGGCAGGTCGGGCAGGTGCGTTCGACGGAGAAGAAGCCCTGTGCGGCGCGCACCCGGCCGGAGCCCTGGCAGGTGCCGCAGGTCTTGGGTTGCGTGCCGGGCTTGGCACCGGAGCCGGAACAGACGTCGCAGGTGAGCGAGGTCGGCACGCGGATCTGCGCCGTCTTGCCGATAAAGGCTTCCTCGAGCGAGATCTCCATATTGTAGCGCAGATCGGCGCCGCGCTCGCGACCGCCGGAGGAGCGTCCGCGCGCGCGGCCGCCACCCATCATCTCGCCGAAAATATCCTCGAAAATATCGGAGAAACCGCCGCCGCCGCCGAAGCCGGCACCAAAACCGCCTCCACCGCCCATGCCGCCGTGCTCGAAAGCCGCGTGGCCATAGCGATCATAGGCCGCGCGCTTCTGCGGATCCTTGAGCGTTTCGTAGGCTTCGTTGATTTCCTTGAACTTCCGCTCGGCGCTGCTGTCGTCCGGGTTCTTGTCCGGATGAAATTGCATCGCCAGCTTACGAAAGGCGCTCTTCAGCTCTTTCTCGTCCGCCGTCTTTGAGACGCCCAATGTCTCGTAAAAATCCGCTTTTGCCATTAAGGATTAGACCCCGGAAATGGATTTCCGGCTGCCCGAAGGCAGCCGGATCATGCGCATAACCCCTTAAATTGATAGAGTTTAAGGAGAGGCTTATGCGCCACTTTAAATTCTACTGCGACCTTTGCGCGTCCAAAAGGACGCGCGGCGCAGTAGCTCCTCGAGAACCTTTCGGTTCGCGCTTATGCAGACCGCTTGCGGTCGTCTTCGTCCTTGATTTCCTCGTAGTCGGCATCGACGACGTCGTCCTTGCCGGCTGCCGAGGCATCGGCCGAAGGGGCTTCCGCTTGCTGGGCCTCATAGATTGCCTGGCCGAGCTTCATGGAAACTTCCATGAGCGTCTGGGTCTTGGCCTTGATGTCTTCGGCATTCGGATCGGAAGCTTCCGTTGCCGTCTTCAGTGCTGCGATAGCGTCGGAGATCGCGTTGCGATCGGCTTCGCTGACCTTGTCGCCATAATCCTTCAGCGACTTCTCGCTGGAGTGGATCAGGCTTTCGGCCTGGTTATTGGCTTCGACGCCTTCGCGACGCTTCTTGTCCTCGGCCGCATGGGCTTCGGCATCCTTGACCATCTTCTCGATGTCGGCGTCGGAAAGACCGCCGGAAGCCTGGATGCGAATCTGCTGTTCCTTGCCGGTGCCCTTGTCCTTGGCCGAAACCTGGACGATGCCGTTGGCGTCGATGTCGAAGGTGACTTCGATCTGCGGCATGCCGCGCGGAGCCGGCGGCAGGCCGACGAGGTCGAACTGACCGAGCAGCTTGTTGTCGGCAGCCATTTCGCGCTCGCCCTGCGATACGCGGATGGTCACGGCCGACTGGTTGTCATCGGCGGTCGAGAAGGTCTGCGACTTCTTCGTCGGGATCGTCGTGTTGCGTTCGATCAGACGGGTGAAGACGCCACCCAGCGTTTCGATGCCGAGCGACAGCGGGGTCACGTCGAGCAGCAGCACGTCCTTGACGTCGCCCTGCAGAACGCCGGCCTGGATGGCGGCGCCGAGGGCGACGACTTCATCCGGGTTGACGCCCTTGTGCGGTTCCTTGCCGAACAGCTGCTTGACGACTTCCTGTACCTTCGGCATGCGGCTCATGCCGCCGACGAGAACGACTTCGTCGATTTCGGCAGCGGTAACGCCGGCATCCTTGAGGGCGGCCTTGCAGGGCGCGATGGTGCGCTGCACGAGGTCGTCGACCAGGCTTTCCAGCTTGGCGCGCGTCAGCTTCAGCGTCAGGTGCTTCGGGCCGGTGGCGTCAGCCGTGATGAAGGGCAGGTTGATTTCGGTCTGCTGCGCGGAGGACAGCTCGATCTTCGCCTTTTCGGCAGCTTCCTTGAGGCGCTGCAGCGCGAGCTTGTCGCCCTTGAGGTCGATGCCGTTGTCCTTCTTGAATTCTGCGACGAGATATTCGACGAGACGCATGTCGAAGTCTTCACCGCCGAGGAAAGTGTCGCCGTTGGTCGACTTCACTTCGAAGACGCCGTCGCCGATTTCCAGGATGGAGATATCGAAGGTGCCGCCGCCAAGGTCGTAGACGGCGATGGTCTTGCCGTCCTTCTTGTCGAGGCCGTAGGCGAGGGCCGCAGCGGTCGGCTCGTTGATGATGCGCAGGACTTCAAGGCCGGCGATCTTGCCGGCATCCTTGGTTGCCTGGCGCTGCGCGTCGTTGAAGTATGCGGGAACGGTGATGACGGCCTTTTCGACCTTCTCGCCGAGATAGGATTCGGCTGTTTCCTTCATCTTCTGAAGGATCATTGCGGAAATCTGCGCGGGCGAATAGCCCTTGCCGTTGGCTTCGACCCAAGCGTCGCCATTGTCACCCTTGACGATCGTGAAAGGAACGAGGTGCTTGTCCTTCTCGACGGTCGGATCTTCGTAGCGGCGGCCGATCAGGCGCTTGACAGCGAAGAGCGTATTCGTGGGGTTTGTGACAGCCTGGCGCTTGGCCGGCTGGCCGACGAGGCGTTCGCCGTCGTCGGTGAAGGCAACCATCGATGGGGTGGTGCGGGCGCCTTCGGCATTTTCGATCACTTTCGCGTCTTTACCGTCCATGACGGCAACGCAGGAATTTGTCGTTCCAAGGTCGATACCAATTACTTTTGCCATGTCATTCTCTCCTTGAAGCAAGCTATCGGAACCCCTGTCAGGCATTCCATTGACAGCCCCTTACGGGATGGTCTTGAGGATTGCGCAGCCATGACTGCGGTGATGCCGCGTATATAAGTAGCGGTTTTACTGACTGCAAGGCAGGAAATGACCTGGAATCCAGCAAAACGAATGGTTTGTCGCCCAAATTCCACATGCCCAGGGCGGTCCACGGGCCTGTGGATTTCATGCAATCCTATATCAGATCAGCCTTGCCTCGGCCATGCAAGCGGCAAGGCTGAAAATTACGTTTTTATTGACCCAGAATGACGTCGAGAAGCGAGGAACGGTGCGGTCGCACCGTCGCCGTATGGGGGCTGGTATCGCCCACATCGGCAGGGGGGATGTCGCCGGTGTCGTAGGTGTTCGAGCTGTAGGGGTTGGTGTCGTCGGTCAGATTGGCCGGCGGCAGATCCTGCGGGTCGTCGTTGGCAACGGTCTGGTTGACGATCTGCGGCTGGATCGGCTGCTGCGACGGCCGTTGTTGCAGCGTCGGCTGCTGAATCGCCTGCCTGCCGCCGATCGCGCCAGAAATGATACTGCCGATCGTCGTGGGTTGATCGGCATTCGGCGCCGATTGCGCCACGGGCAGGCCGTTGTCGATGATCTGACCGCCACCGAAGATCGGCGCCGGCGTCACGCCCTTGTGCGCGGCGACCATGAATTCCTTCCATGCCTTGGCCGGCAGTCCGCCGCCCGTGACCTTGCGCATCGACTTGCCGTCGTCGTTGCCGAACCAGACGCCGGTGGTCAGATGGCTGGTAAATCCGACGAACAGCGCGTCGCGGAAGGATTGCGTCGTTCCGGACTTGCCGGCGGCCTGCCAGCCGGGAATGCGGGCCGACCTGCCGGTTCCGGATGCGATGACGCCGGCCATCATGGCGTTCATGTTGGCGACGATATCCGGGTTCATCACGCGTGGCGGATTGTCGGCATTGGCTTGGTAGAGCACCTTGCCGCCTGCGGTCGTGACCTTGGTAACGACGTATGGCGTCGCCTTGAAGCCGCCATTCATGAAGGCAGCGTAGGCGGAGGTCAGTTCCAGCAGCGAGACCTCCGACGTGCCGAGCGCGATGGAGGCGTTGGCTTGCAGGTCTGATTCGATGCCGAGCCTATGGGCGACCTTGATCACCTGTTCCGGTCCGACCTCGGCGACGAGCTGCGCGGCAACCGTGTTCAGCGACTGCGCCACCGCGGTGGCAAGCGTCACGGGGCCGCTATAGCGCTGCTCGTAATTCTCCGGCGCCCAGTTGCCGATCTTGATCGGCGCGTCGTTGCGGATCGAGTTGGGCGTCAGGCCCATTTCCAGTGCCGCGGTATAGACGAAGGGTTTGAAGGCCGAGCCCGGCTGGCGCTTGGCGGTGACGGCGCGATTGAACTGGCTCTGTGCGTAGTCGCGGCCGCCGACCAGCGCGCGGATGGCGCCCGTCGCGTCGACGGACACGAGCGAGGCCTGGGATGCGTTCAGCTTCTTGCCATCCTTGGCGAGCACGTCTTCCAGCGCCTTTTCGGCCTTCTCTTCCAGCGACATGTCGAGGGTAGTGTCGACGATCAGGTCTTCCTTGATGTCGCTGCCGATCAGCTTAGGAAGCTGATCCATGACCATGTCAGCGACGTAGTTTTCCGCGCCGCTCCAATAGCTCTTCGAGCGTGTCGGCGGCTGCGACATTGCGGTCTTGATGTCGGCCTCGCTGATGAAGCCCTGATCGTGCATGGCCTGCAGCACCAGCTGGGCCCGAGCCTCTGCGGCGGCGGGATCGCGCGCAGGCGACAGCCGCGACGGCGCCTTGACGAGGCCGGCGAGCATGGCGGCCTCGCCGAGGTTCACGTCGCGGGCCGATTTGTTGAAGTAACGCCGCGAGGCCGCCTCGACGCCATAGGCGTTCGAGCCGAAATAGACGCGGTTCAGATACATCGTCAGGATCTGGTCCTTGGTGTATTTATGCTCCAGCCATAGCGCCAGCAGCACTTCCTGCACCTTGCGTTCCAGCGTGCGATCCGGCGACAGGAACAGGTTCTTGGCCAGCTGCTGCGTCAGCGTCGAGCCGCCCTGGACGGCGTGTCCCGTCACCATGTTGGTCACGAAGGCGCGGCCGAGACCGATCGGATCGAAGCCGAAATGGGAATAGAAGCGCCGATCCTCGATGGCGACGATGGCTTCGGGTATGTAGGGCGACATGTCGCTGAGCGCCAAGGCCTCACCACCGGTCGTGCCGCGGTTGGCAATCAGGCTGCCGTCGAGGTCGGCGATCTTTACATTCGGCGGCCGCTCGGGAATGACCCAGGTGCTGGCGCTCGGCATGCGTGATCCATAATAGGCGACAAGGCCCGCAAGCCCGATGCCGGCCCAGAGGCAAAGCACCAGGCCCCAATAGATCGTTGTGCGGATGAACCCGAAAAAACCGCGGCGCGGTGGACGTCGGACGGGCTTGCGGCGGCTGCGGGAGCGGCGGGGTTTTGCGACCACCGGCTCGTCCTCGTCTTCGTCGTCTTCATCCCGCTCGGGCTCTTCATATCTGGAAGTGCGTCTGCTGTTGACGATGCGCTCGCCAGCGCTGAATCCATCATCGCTGCGTTCCCGACCGCTGGAAAAGGATGGTTCTATCCTCTGGCGTGATTTTTTCTTATCTGCCATTGCGGACCGGTCGTACCTCGATGCTTCAGTGTTCCTATGTCTGCTGCCGGGCTGATTCACAACGGCAGCGCATGCCCTTCAGGACGCGCGATCGCCCGTCTGCCGGCTATCATCTTGGAAGAATGATCCCGATGCTCCGGACAGGAGCGCTGCCTGCCGTTCGTTCACGAACCCCTCGCGAAGACATTAAATCCCGCCTGAACTGTAAATGCGGCGATTTAAGGAGGGATTAAGAACAATTCCAGGCCCTCGCGATGGCGGCTTTCGCCCATCCGCGACAGGGGCCGTGCAGGGAACTTTTCGCCGTCCTGGGCATTATCATCCCATAAAAACAAGAGGGCGAGCAAATGAGTTCACTGATCAAGATAGAGAAAGCTGGCGAGAGCAAGCTGCGGGAAGTGTGGAGTGTCGAGGATTTTGCCCGGCGCCACCGGATTTGCAAGGACGAGGAAGTCCGGCTGAAGAGGCTGTTTGGCGACTTCGCGACAAAGCAGGAATTGCTCTCGAATGCGCAAAGGCCGCCACTGTTTCGTTGAACGGTCTTGGCGGGCCAGGCGCGATGTTCGTCGTGGGCTACTGCGACTGAACGGTTTGCGGCGGAGGAGGCTGGGCCAATGTGGAAGCGTTTTGAAGTATGGTTGGTCGATCAGATCGATCGGATATTCGGACTGGAGCGGCTCGCACGCCGTGCCGGCTTCTCGCCCGACGAGGCAAAGCGTATCGCCCGCAAGAAATAGGTTGCGCGCCCGCCTGCAACGGCATTCGGCAAATGTCCTCACTTCCCATAAAGCTATTGCGGGAACTCGTCTCGCCGGTCTCAGCGGCCGGCGATTGAACCCGATCGAATGCTTCGACACTTCGAGTGATCTTCGCGATGTTGCGTATTTTCGAATGATCTGATCGGAGTTATAGTACTGTCATGTGACCGTCTTGGGGGCGGTTCTAAGCAGTGGGTAGCGCGTGAGGAGGAGTATTCATGCGACACATCAAATGGAGCAATCCGATCGAGATCGGTTTCGTTCAAGGTACTTTCCAGACTGTGACAGGCCCGTCCGAGGCATTGAATTGCATGGCCAATCTTTGGCCGGACCGGCGTGGTCCGCTGTATGTGGCGGCGAGAAGCGTTTGCCGGGCAGCGATCGATGGCCGCAGGTCCGCCGAGGAAGCCCGTGAGATGTTCATCTCGGCAATGCGGGAAGCGCATCTGAAAACCCATTGAAGCGCCTCCGCGCTGCCGGGTCGTTTGATCGCTCGAAACTTCCGCCGTGGCGGAAGTGCGGCAACAGGCACGTTACCTGAAAGCGGATCATTTCCGCGGGATTTCCTATTGCGATACGCAACCGGGCCATACAGGCGGCCTAGCTTTTTCAAGCTAGAATGCATTTTCAAGCTAGAATGCACGGCATCAAAAAGGCCGGCGACTTTGAGGGTCGCCGGCCTTTTGTTGTCTAGGGCTCACCAAACGCCGTCAGCGGTTTGAACCTCTTACCGACATGCGGCAATTCGGTTCCGACGCCGGGCAGGGATCCTTGTGATCAGGGCTATAAGGACCCGGGGCACCTGCATTCGGCCGCGGATTGTTCTGCGGCTGGGGCTGCGGCTGAGCTTGAGGCTGTCGCTGCTGCGGTTCGGGGCGCGGCTGGCGGTCCGGCCGGTTGGCCGAGCCCTGGTTGTTGTCCGGCTGCTGGCGGCCCCAGTCCCGATTGTCGTCGCGCTGTCTGTCCCCGTCGCGATTGCGGTCGGGGCGGCGATTCCAGTTCTGATCCTGTCCGTCATTCCAGTCCGATCCGCTATTCCAGTCGCGATTGCGGTCGGGACGGCGGTCCCAATTGCGATCCGGTCCGTTATCCCAGTCTGATCCCTGGTCCCATCCCGGATTGCGGTCCGGGCGACGATAGACCGGGCTAGGTCCGCGCCGCCAGCGGTCGCGATCGCGGTAGAAATCGCGGCCGCGATAATAACGACCCCAATAGTCATCGAAGTTGAAGACCACGGTCGGAATACCGAGCGGGCGATAATATTGCGGATCGACATAGATACGACGCGACTGGTAGGTCGCCTGAATATAGCGGCCGGCGACCCATCCGCGACCACCGTAGAACGAGACGTCGCACCAGGGCGTCTCGTTGAGGCAGCCATTGATCTGCAGCGGCACGCCGACAGGGATCATGGTCACTGCCGGATAAGCGGTGCTCGGGCCTGACCGCATGTTGACGTTTGCGGTGGCAAAGCCTTCCGCTGCTTCCGCGATGGCCGGCAACGCAACGAGTGCGGCCAGCATGCTCGCGGCAATAACCTTGAACTTCATGAATACTCTCCCTTTGCACACCGTCGTTGCGAAGTCGTCGTGCGGTGCTTGTTCGGCATCTGGTGCGCCTACCCCGGCGCCATTCGGTATGACTTTCCAATTTCGGCAAGATAAAGGCTTGCACATGCACGGAATCTGATAGGATTTCGTGGCCACCTTCAATCTTTGCATGTGTTTTAAAAGTATTTGCATGAATGGAGCTTGAACGATCGCGGATGAAGCGCTCGAAAGCTGCGGGACTTTTTGATAAGTCGTGCTTACTATTTTGCGTATTACAGCCGCTGAAGTGCTGCGTACTTCATGGCGCGGCTGGAGGAATAATCGCCGCGACCTTGAAATCGCCGTCTTGCTTGCCGATATAGGGTTCAGTCATGCAGCCGATGGATGACCGGCGCGCTTCAAAGCGAGCAGTGTTTATCCTTCTTCGTGAAAGTGAAGTTGACGTTGCGTTAACCTTTCACGATCAGTCTGGCTGCAGTTCCGCTTTCCCTTTGACCACGGATGTACTGGCACTGTTGTGAGGGCGGATGACGAAAGGCCGGTTTATTCCGGCCTTTTTGTTTTTCATTGTTATGGCGTGCTTTGCGAAAGCGAGGCGCGCCATTTTCAATTTCAGCCTTTGCTCTGAAAACGAAAAACCGCCGCAGTCACCTGCGGCGGTTTTGAAGATTCGAACGAAACGCCCGTTATGCCGGGCGATATCCTCAGTTGACCTTCTTGGCCGAGACCTTGACGATCTTGGCCGGCGCTTCGGCGACGGTTGCCTTGCCTGCCGGCACGTAACCTGCACCGATCGCGATGTTCAGCGAGATATAGTCGGTGGCGCTCTGCTGAACGGCCTGTGCTAGGCTCTGCTGAGCGGCTGTCACGTTACGCTGTGCGTCGAGAACGTCGAGCAGCGAGGACGCACCGTCCTTATAGCTCGCGGTCGAGAGTTGCAGCGCTTCCTGATAGGAAGCCACCTGAGCGTGAAGAGCCGCAACGGTCTGCGCATCGCGGCTGACGGCCGACAAGGCGTCTTCCACCTGTTGAACAGCAGTCCTCACCGTCTGTTGCCAGACGATGTACTGTTCACGGCTTGAGGACTGGGCGCTCTTGACGCCGGCACGCAATGTGCCGCCATCGAAGATCGGCAGGTTGAGCGACGGGCCGAACGACCAGCTGGTCAGGCTGCCGCTTGCCGATGAGCTGTGGATATAGGATGGCGAGATCGCGCCGCTGAGCGTGATCGATGGGAAGAGCTTGGCTTCCGCTACGCCGATCTGGGCGGTAGCAGCGGCAAGGTTACGCTCCGCAGCGCGAATGTCCGGACGGTTGCGGATAAGATCGGCAGGAACGCCGCTGCGAACGCTACCACGGAACACCGGCTGTTTGCCGCCGCCCTGCATCTGCGCAATGATGGTTGAGGAAGGCACATTAAGCAGTGTTGCGATGTGATGAACAGCTTGGCGATAGCTGATCTCGAAGCCAGGAATTGTCGAAAGCGTCGAATTGACGAGACCTTCGGCCTGAACCACGTCGAGGCGGGATGCAGCACCAGCTTCGAGCTGGAACTTCGTCAATGAAAGCGTGTCGCGGCGAGACTTTAGGTTTTCCTGAGCGATCGCTACGAGCGCCTGGAAGTAACGGGCGTTGACGTAGCTGGTGGCCAGGTCCGACAGATAGGTGAGGCGTGCTGTGTCGACGTTGGAATAGGCTGCATCGAGCGAAGCGTTGGCGCTTTCTCTTGCTCGGCGATACTGACCCCAGAGGTCGAGCAGCCACGAAACCGAGGCGCTGCCGTCCGTGGAGTTTTGCGTTTCGGTCTGGGTGCGCAACGCGCCCTTCTGGCCACTGGTCGTGTGGTCGCCGGTAACCGTCAGGTTCGGCAGGCCGCCGGCGCCGGCGGTGACGACTGCAGCCTCAGCCTGGTTGATGATCTCCAGCGATTGCTGGATGTTGAGGTTTTGGGCAAGCCCCTGGGAGGCGAAGGCGTTCAGCCTGGAATCGCCGAAAGCGGTCCACCATTGCGAACCGGCGATATCGCCGTTGACTTTCGTACCGCCCTCCGAGAATTTGGCCGGCAGAGGCATTTCCGGTGGCTTATGATCTGGGCCGCTGACGCAACCTGCCAGAATAAGCAGCAGGGCGGGGGCGGCAGTACGAATGGAAACCATCACATTGTCCCACAATTCAATTTACATGATCAGTGTTTTACGGGGTCGACATGACCCCAAGTGTTTCGGCGCTCCAGCCTTACGCAGTACAAACAATGACCCGAAGCGGTCGGCGTCAATCTAGCAATGAGTTTTGCAATAGCACAGTGGCTTTTACGATTTCTCGTCGGCGAACATATGTGGGATCGAGCGAAATATCAGGGTTTCGGTAAAAAAAATCTAAAGTGTTGCAAAAAACATACCCTTTCGCCTACCACTCAAGGGTGCGGGATGCCGACGAATCGATAGCCGGCGCAACCATTGGGATGTTATTCGGCGCGCTGATCTCGTTAAAAGTCCGCTCGGATTGTCTCTACGGGAAATAGCGAGCCAGGCTTGCGCGAACCCGGTCGCGCGGTGTTGCACTGCGGTCGTCGGCCGGGAAAGACGTACCTGTGATTGCTTCATAGGCACGGATATACACCTTGGACGTCTGCTCGATGAGCTCCAGCGGGATCTCCGGGATCTCATCCTTGTAAGGATCACAGCGTTCCGTCACCCAGGACCGGACGAAATCCTTGTCGAAGCTTTCCGGGCGGACGCCCTTTTCGAATCTGTCCTGATAGCTGTCGGCCAGCCAATAGCGGCTGCTGTCTGGGGTATGGATCTCGTCGGCAAGGATGATCGTGCCGTTCTCGTCGGTGCCGAATTCATATTTGGTATCGACGAGGATGAGCCCCCGCTTGCGGGCGATTTCCTGACCGCGCGCAAACAGGGCCAGCGCATAGTCCGACAATGTCCGCCATTGCGCCTCGGTCAGAAGCCCTTGCTCGATGATCTGGGTCGGCGTCAATGGTTCGTCGTGGCCGCCGTCGAATTCCTTGCTCGTCGGCGTGATGATCGGCTCCGGCAGGATCTGGTTGTCGCGCATGCCATCCGGCAGCGTGATGCCGTACATCTCGCGCTGACCTTTCTTATAAAGCGTCAGGATCGAGGTGCCGGTGGTGCCGGCGAGATAGCCGCGCACGACGACCTCGACCGGCAGAATGTTCAGCCGCTTGCCAATCACGACGTTCGGGTCCGGATAGTCGATGACGTGGTTCGGGCAGATATCGCGCGTCTGCTCGAACCAGTAGCGAGCCGTTTGGGTGAGTACCTGGCCCTTGTAAGGGATGCAGGTGAGGATACGGTCGAAAGCGCTCAAGCGATCGGTGCTGATGATGATGCGGCTGCCGTCGGGCAGGTCATAATTCTCGCGTACCTTGCCGCGATAGTAATTGGGCAGTTCCGGAAAATGGGCTTCGGAGAGAATTCGCAACACGTCCACCAGCAGGCTCATGCATCCGCCCGACGGACGCTTCTTGAGCGGACCCTTAGCGCATTGCGACGGGAATCGGAACGATTTTCATATACAATAGTGCATTCTTCACGCCCACCGGCATGGCCGACGCGGTGGAAAAGGCGATCAGCCGGGACTGTGCCAGCCGCCATTTTCGGTCTGTTTGAGGATCGGCGTCGAAAAGACCCCGACGATCCGCTCGCTCCATTGCCTGCCGTCCGCATCGACGCGCTCCCGCCAGCGCTCGGATTGCAGCATGGCTGCGCCGATCACCACGGGTTCGATGCCGCATGCAGTCAGGAGGGCGAGGCCGGCAACGATCGAAGCTCCGCTCGAGATGACGTCATCGACCAGCGCCACGCGCTTTCCTTCGAGCAGCGGCAACATGCGCGGATCGATATAGAGACGCTTCTCCTGGTTTGGCGTGGTGATGGATGAAAGCGCAACAGACAGCTCGTCGCGATACCAGAATTTGCGCGAGGTCCCGAGCGGCACGTATCGACTATGGCCGAGCGCCCGCGCCGTCGCACTCGCCAGCGTCAGCCCCAGCGTCGGCAATCCGGCCACGACATCGATATCATAGGCGGCAATCCGCGCCGCAAGCGCCTCGGCCAGCGCTTCCTGAACAGTGAAACTCGCCTGATTGACGATCAGCGATGCCAGCGCGTGCCTGTCATCAGCCAGGACGCGGATCGGCAGGCGCAACTGGCGCCCATCCGGCAGCTCCGCCACATAGAAATCGTGGCGTTCTCCCATCGTCGAAAAAGTTTTGGGCGGGTGGAGCTCCTGCCAGAAATCATGAGGCCGCATCGCGTTTCGCCTTTTATCCATTCTGTCTGTTTGTTTTCAGCTCCGCGCGCCGGCGCAGCCGAAGGATTTCGGCCTCCGTCAGGGGCCGGACCGCACCTTTCGGCAAATCGCCAAGCGCGATATCGCCGAAGGCAACGCGCACAAGCCGCAGGCATTCGATGCCGAGCGCCTCCAGCATCCGGCGGATCTGTCGGTTACGGCCCTCCTTAAGCTGGACTTCGATCCAGCTGTTGCGATCTCCGCTGCGCAACAGGCGGGCCATGCTGGCCGTCAGAAGCTCGCCGTCGTCGATGATTCCGCGCTCCATGCGCTCGAGCTGCTCGTGGTCCATGATGCGGTCGACCTGGACGTGATAGACCTTGCCGACATGGCTGACCGGATCGAGCAGCGCCTGCGCCAACACCGTATCGTTGGTAAAGAGGAGTAGCCCCTCGCTCGCCTTGTCCAGCCGCCCGACCGCAGCGAGATGCCGTGCATCGATGTCCCTTAGGCAGTCATAGACCGTCGGCCGGCCGTCGGGATCGTCACGGGTCGTCACCAGCCCGCGCGGCTTGTTCAGCATGAAGTAGAGTTTCTCTTCAGCGGATATTGCGATGTCGTCGACCGCAAATTGCGCCCGCTCCAGATCGACCCATGTGCTCGGATCGGTGACTGTTCTGCCGTTCACGGTCACGCGGCCGGCTGAAATCAGGGTTTCCGCCTGGGTGCGGGAACAATAGCCGAGCTTGGAAAGCGCCCGCGGCAGGGTCACGCGCTTGCCGTCGGGTTCCTGTCTGGCTTTCGCCGTCTTGCCGGATCTTTGCGGTGAATGCCGCTGGCCCACCCGTTTGCCTCACGATCTCTACTGCGATGACCGGGCAATTACCGCCCGCGAAGGACAATCCTTTGGCACGAGGATGATCGGGACGCAAATCTGATTGTCGGAAAGAGGCAGGGCTCGCATTCATGGATACGAGCCCTGCCTCGGACCGGAGCGGGCGATGGGGGTCGGGTAGGCGGCATAGAGGGTGCCGCCGTTCGCTCCGGAGGGATTGCCGTTGCCCGGAAACTGCACGGCTTCTTTTGCTGGGATTTTTCAAAACAGTGGAAATTTGTTACAGTTTGTAACGTCGGCGGTTTCCCTGTTGCCAAAACCGCCTTTCGCCCCGCATGGAGGGCTATGGTTTCCGCATCGCTTCTTCTGGTCGAGGACGACCGCGAGATTAGGGCGCTCCTTGAGGAGTTCCTGAGCCGCGAGGGTTTTGCCGTGCAGGCTGCCGACAGCGCCGCCGCCATGGACCGCATCCTCTCCAAGGGCTTTCCCGATCTCATCATTCTGGATCTGATGCTGCCGGGCGAGGATGGCCTGTCCGCATGCCGCCGCATCCGCGCCCGCAGCCAGGTGCCGATCCTGATGTTGACGGCGAAGTCCGATGATATCGATCGCATCCTTGGACTTGAGATGGGCGCCGACGACTATCTCGGCAAACCCTTCAATCCGCGCGAACTGCTGGCGCGCATTCGTGCTATCCTCCGCCGCTCGGGGCCTGAGCGTCCCGAGGAGGGCGCTGCTCCTGCCCGGCGCAAGAGTTTCGCCGGCCTCACCGTCGATCTCGACGGTCGGGTGATCGAGATGAAAGGCGAACGCATCGTGCACCTGACAACGGCTGAATTCGATCTGCTCGTCTGCTTTCTCGAGCGGCCGCGACGCATTTTATCGCGTGACCAGTTGCTCGACTGGACGCGCGGCCGCGGCGCCGACCCTTTCGACCGCACCATCGACGTGACTGTCTCGCGCCTTCGCACCAAGCTGGGGCATTGCCTGCCGGATGGCGCTCATATCATCACCACCGTGCGCAATGCCGGCTATCTCCTCACGACCGAAGTGAAGGATGTCTGAGCCATGCTGAAACTCGGCCTCGTCGCCCGCATCATCATGATCGTTGCCGTGGCGCTATTCGTCATCCAGCTCGCGGCGTTTGCCGCGGCCCAGTTGAAGCCGGATACGTCGCTCAATCCCGAGATCTCGCCGGCAATGCAGGTCAAGTCGGCGATCCATCTTCTCGATGCCATTTCGCCCGAGGCGCAGCAACAGGCGGTGCGTGCCCTGAATGCCAGCGGCCTGGCACTTAGCCTGGTCGATGCCCCCCTGCCGGGGCAAAAGCATGATGCGTCCGATCTCACCCTGACTGACAAGCTGGCGCGGGAATTCGCGAATATCGCTTTCGGCAACCGCTATTTCAACATGCGTTCGCTTCCCGAAAGACCGCAAGGCTGGTTCTCCGTGGGCGCCCCGGACCGCATCATGGAAGTCTCGATCGGCGTTGCCGGCGGCAAGGTCGCCGTCTTCAAGCTTCCCGATACGCCGACCGTGCGATTGCGCGGGGTTCCGGTCGGCCTCATCGCCGGCGTCCTCGGCATGCTGGTCGCGGTCATCGCCATCGCCGCCGTAGCGCGGGAAACTCGACCCCTCACGCGCCTGTCCCGCACCGTCAACTCCATCGGCAATGGTCTGCAACCGGTCAATATTCCGGAGAGAGGCGCCTGCGAACTTCGCATGCTGATCCGTGCCATCAATGCGATGCAGCTGCGCATCGCTGCACTGGTCAACAACCGCACCCTGATCCTCGGGGCGATCTCGCATGATCTCAGGACCTATCTCACCCGCTTTCGCCTGCGCATGGAAATGATGCCGGATACGCCCCATCGCGACCGGGCGATCGCCGATGTGGAGGCCATGCAGCGCCTCGTCGAGGATGCGCTTGGTTTTGCCCGCAGCACCGTCGTGCCGGACGGGAAAAATATCATCGACCTCGACGTCGCCATTTGTTCCCATGTGGCCGAGCGCCAGGATGCTTCGGACCTCGTTGCCTTCTCCCCGTTCGGGCAGCCCCTGGTCGTGACGATGCCGCAGACGGCTTTGGTGCGGGTGTTGGATAATCTGATCGACAATGCACTGCGCTACGGCGGCTGTGCCGAGGTCGGTGTCGAGCATCGTGGTGATCAAGGTGCCATCATCGTCGGCGATCGCGGACCCGGCATTCCGACGGAACGGCGCAAGGAAGTGCTTGAACCTTTCGTGCGGTTGGAAGAGTCCCGCAACCGCGATCTCGGCGGCAGCGGTCTCGGCCTGGCGATCGTCCGGCAAATTCTCGATGCGCATGGTGGCGCGCTTTGTCTGGAGGATCGCGAGGGCGGTGGGCTCAATGCTGTCGTCTTGCTGCCGCTTGCGCTCGCCGAAAGAAAGGCCGCCTGAGAAACGCAGGCGCCAGACAGCCTCGCGCTACCGCACGATCCGTGCCGTACGCCCCGCCTGCGGCTCAGTGGCAGGTCAGAAACGTCTGGAGCTCTTCCCGGCTGACGACAACGCCAGCAGCGGCTTTTGAAGGATCCGGATGCGTATAGGTGAAGCGCAGCAGGTCAGGCAGATCCAATGCCTGGCGCATGCTCATGATGCCCAGCGCACGACGTCCGCTAGCGCTGTCGACGCTGACTTCGATGATGCTTTCCGGTCTTGTTGTGTGCATTGTTTCCTCCCTCCTATGCTGTTTTTCTTACATATAGCAGAAATCTCATATAAAATATCGGTTTTTCTGAGGCTTGCATCTCAAAATTGCGTGTCGGCAATAGAGCGAGCGGAATGGAGTTGCTCAGCCGTCTGTGACCGTGTCCTCCATCCCTTGAGAGACAAGCACGGACGAGAGCCGGCGTCGGGACGTCGACTTTCCATCGCGTCGGCTGAAATTTTGATCATTTGGACAATATTTTTTGAGGCCCTTGTGGGCAAACTCTGCCTCTCCCCACCCAACCTCACAAAATATCTTTTCAAATCAATCTCTTACAAAAATGTCAGAATTTTTACAGTCTTGTTGTTGACTTGGTTCGTGGGGTGGGATTATAAGCCCACTCACTGAACGAGGGCGGCGGCGCTGCTGGCGACGACGACATTC
>NZ_JAFEVL010000018.1 GCF_016901135.1 Martinezella lusitana
TGTGGATCGTCTTTCCGATCTTCTCGTCCATGGTTGCGAACCTCGGCGAACGCCAAGAGATTCCGGTGTCTAGCCTGATTGCCGTGCTTTCTGGCACCGTCGTTCTTCAAGCGAGCTATTGGGCAAGAATACGTTGGGTGGCCGTTTGTCCCCCGTGCCAATCAATTTTCGTTGCCCATGTGGTATCGTTTGCAGCGCGCCTTACCTTTCTTTTTGGCGGCGTCTTCTTTTCGACTATTTTCTTCAGGCACTTGCCAGAGGCCAGCTCGCTACCTCCTCTAGGGCAGGCAGTATTGAGAGGGGTCTCGATCGTCATGGTTCTGTTCGGGCTGTTTTGCTACTCCACGGAACTGGAGAGACTTGCGAAAGCTGTCGAGGATCAATCGGTGCATTGAACGACCGCCGCAGGTGTATAGGCAAGCTGCTTCCCCAACCTACTTCGAATATTGCGGGAGCCGCCCAAGCGCCATCATGAATTTAATGTGGCGTTGTGACAAACGCCCCTCCTATCCCCATCGACTTCGCGAGCGTTACCGAGGGCAGTTCACCGAACTGTCGCCGGTACTCGGCGGAGAATCTACCGAAACACCAAAGCCAAATCGTGTGAATCAGCATCGACCGCTGACCCCTGGCCTAAGTGGCACTAAGTGCATGAGGTTGCTGGAAAATTTATCGCCTCCGCGGGGTCATCTTGCACCGATCGTGACCCCGCTCAGTTTTCCATTTAGCGTCGGTAGATCAAAGCCTTACGCTCAAATCGTGAGGGGTCAGCCTTCGGTGCCGATGCACACCAAAGGGTTCGAAACCCCCGATTAACGACTTTATCCCTACCCTCCGCGATAGTGATTCCGCCTAAACCTGAGAAGGACATTCCGATGGCCGACGACACTGCCAGAGTGCTACACTCCGAACAGGAGCAGACGCTAGAGAACCACTACTGCGAATATCCCGGTTGCGTGAGGTGGGCCGGTTTCGGCTACGACGTCGATCACGGCACACAATGGTTCTGTGTGGAGCATAAGTGGCAGGACTACCGGCTCGGCAAGCCCCGACGCACCTTTTTCGACGACGAGGCGTCGGGCATCGACGCCATCATGGTAGAACGCCACGCAGCAGTTCTGTGATGGATTCGCCGAGCCGGGCTTGAGCTGGAATGGCCCGGTAAAGATTGAAGAACGAAAGGGATTGAAATGAGCGCCTATGTGGTATTCGTTCGTGACCGGATTACGGACCCCGAGGAATTCAAGACGTATGGACAGATGGCCCCTCTTGCAAGGGAAGGGCACGAGATGAAGGCCCTCGCCTTCTACGGACCGTCCAGGACGCTGGAAGGACTCACGGTCGACGGATCTGTCATCATAGAGTTTCCGACGATGGATGCCGCTCAAGCTTGGTATGACAGTCCGCTTTACCAGGACGCTCTGGTTCACCGCCTGAAGGGCGCTGAGTATCGCGTCTTCATCGTTGAGGGTATACCGAAGGCAGGGACGTAACAGGCGACGAGCTCAACGGACTTTGATTTTGCGACAATTGCAATTGTCGTCCCGATGGGCCTTTCCGATCCCTTGCTGGCTTGGCCCATGTCCGCTGCCTGCGCGCTGTTACAGTCGCTCCCTGACGATACAGGCCTGACCCAAAGGCGAATCCTGATAGACTTCGGGAGACAGGGAAATCGACACCGTCTGGTCGCTGGACAAGCAACAACCCGAGCCAAGCGCGCTATGAGACCATTGTGTGATTAAGGTCTGGAATGATTTCGGGAGAGGTCCAAATGCAGGGAATGCAAGGACTGATAGATTGGATTGTCGCAAAAGGACTTTCCGCGGACGACATCGACGATATTCTGGTGGGTCTTGCTGAGCGCCTTGAGGAGATGGGTTATCCCCTTTTGAGGGCGTCGATTGCCATGCCGTCCATCGATCCCATGCGAAAAGGCTTTTCAGTGTCATGGTCCCGGTCGTCGACAATGTCTATCGAGGTTCAGGGCCACGACAGCGCTGGCCAGGAGCTCTTTCGCCGATCGCCGATCTCCTATCTTTTATCGAACGACCTCGAATTCGGTCGCTGGAAGCTCCCGTCGCCGGCCGATCAAGAAACCTTCCCTCTGCTGCAGGAACTCGCAGGTCTTGGGGCAACCGACTACTTGATGAAGCTTATCGCTTTCCCAGGGGAAACCGCGCTCGCCGGCGTGGGCTTCTCCTTGGCGGTAGACGGCCCCGGCGGCTTTTCGGACGAACAAATTGCCGGTCTTGATACGTTTCTGCCAACACTCGCACTTGCCTGCTACAGAATTGCAGCAATGCGAGTAGCGACAGATGTGCTTGCCGTTTACACAGGCGTCAGAACAAGCGGCCGAATTCTAAACGGCCAGACTCGGCGCGGAGACGGAACCTCAATCTATGCTGCGATCATGATGGCCGATCTGAAGGACTTCACCTCTCTGAATGAGAGATACGCGCCGGACGATATCGTGGCGTGGCTCAACGAGCATTTCGAGGCCATTGCGCAGCCCGTCGAAGACGCCGGCGGAGAGATTCTCAAGTTTATGGGCGACAGCGTTCTCGCGATCTTTCCGGCCGAAATCGATAATCCAGATGACGCATGCAGACGGGCGCTGTCTGCGACTATGACGGTGCTGAGGACAACCGCCCAACTCAACTCCGCTCGAGCAATTGCGGCCAAACCGGAGATGCTGGTCGACATCGTCCTTCACGTAGGAGAGGTCTTCTACGGAAATATAGGCGCTTCGCGGCGTCTGGACTTTACCGCGATAGGCAGAGCTGTGAACGAGGCGGCGCGCATAGAGAAGCTATGCGACGCGCTCGATCGAAATCTTTTGGCATCGGAGGCCTTCGTGGCGCACGTTCTCGACGCCTTCGAGATGCTGGGGACCTTTCCGCTTAAGGGTGTGGCAAAGCCGGCCAACGTCTATGGGTTGATTTCGGCGGATCTACCCGACGTCTCTCGACTCTAAGCCTGTCGGAGAGCAGACCGTTTACGCCGCTTATGAAAATCATATAAACATTATATATATCAGTATATTATCGTTGTAACTTAAATTTACGATGTAGAAATTAGAACGTCATGAGCTATTAGAGAAGAGGCCTTGTGCCAGTCCGGCAGGCCGCAGCGAGACACTGATCCTGCGGGGCCCTGTCAACCCGGAGCGGCGCGTGCTAGATCACTTGCAACGAATGCGCCGGCATGGTGCGGCGTGCCCGCAATCTTAATCAGGCAAGGGCGATCATAATGAGACAACTCAGTGAAGAGGGCCGACGGATCCTGGCAGGGATTGCAGAGCGGTACGGAGTCAGCCCCGGCGCGGTGGAACACCTTCTGATGGCGATTATCGCCGGGCAGGCGACACAGGCCCAGTTCAATCATCCCGATCTGGGTGGGATGGGGCAATGGTCGCAGGGCGGCATGATCATGGTCGGTGACATGTTCAACAATGCGCTGAAGGCGAACGTGGCCGGGATTTGTTCCGAGCTTGCGAACTTGGTGCGCGGCACGGATTTGCTGGGCCCGCAGACGTCGCACCAGTCTCAATATCAAGGTCAGGGCGTCGTCAGCCTGTTCGTGCCTAGCGCGCTGTCAGCTGGGAACTGGTGGCCCGAGGAGTTTGGGCACCCTGCCTCGACAGGAGCGCAGAATGACCTGCGGTATGCCTTTTTCCCGACAACCCAACGGCTGGCGATTGATATCGGCGGTCGGGTTACGGTCTATGACACGAAGGACCATCGCATTGGCGGGTTCTCGCAACAGCAAAGCGGCGACCAGTCGCTGAGTTTTACCTCTCAATATGGGCTGGTGAAAATTTCGGAACTGGATGTGGTACGGCAGGGCGGCAAGGAACCGGCGGACATGCCGGCTACCGGAACATCCGCCGCCACGGCTGCGCCGTCGATATTCGCATCGTCCGCGCCGGAATCGGCCGAGTCACAACAAGCGGCACGCCCAGCACCGGAGCCGCTTCGGTCGGATGAGGATGTCTTCGACAAGATCGAACGCCTCGCGGCACTACATGCGAAAGGCATTCTCACGGATCAGGAATTCGAGGCCAAGAAGTCGGAGTTGCTCAGCCGACTATAGCATCCGATGAACGGGGCTTGCCACAGGAAGGTCAATGGAAGGCTTTCCATCGGGCCGTGCCGGGCGATGACGACCATCAACAACCTCCGACAAAACCGTACTCCGATTGAGTTCGCGCTCGCGCATCAAGACCCATCCCATCCGTCGCTTCATGCCAGGCGATACTGACCTGGCCGAAGTGCCACAGTCGGCTCTGGTTCAATTAGCTCACCATCTGAACGACCTGCCGAGAAAGTGTCTGGGCTATGAGACACCGACCGAAGTGTTCATGGCACATTTGCAAGAGGGGGGCTGCTCCCCTGCCCTCTAAGACAGGCATGATGCACTTGGGTTAGCTTCTCCAATCCAAAAACCGGAACACCACCGGAGATCAATGCCACGCCGATCCTAATGAATGCGTTTGCAATAGAACCAATCTTGCAACAGAACCGTGGCGGCCTCGATCAGCGAACTGGACGAGGTGACCGACAGCATCGGTGAGACGGATGGCGTCGAAAAGCGCTTTCATCGATCACATTGTCGACACGATCGATCGCTGGCAGAAGGCCTATCGGAAACGTGAGGCCGCGAAGGGCCTGATGTCGATCGGCGGCGGCCGTTTGGAAAATTCGACAGCGACCAGTTCTCCGGTTTTCGGGCCGGCGGCAAGGCCGATATGGCCGTGACCGAAGGCGTGCATGACGTCGGCCGTTGCGCTCGAACGTGAGATGACGGGCAGGCCATCGGGGGTCGAGGGGCGGTTGCCTTGCCAGCGCAGGACCGTCAGCTCCTCCGAGCTTTCCCCAAGGTCCGGATAGGTGCTGAGAAGCTGCCGCAAGAGGATATCAGCTCGCCTCCAGTCGGGCGCGGCATCGACGCTAGCCAACTCCACCTGCCCCGATGCCCGCAGCCGGCCGGGCATCATGGTATTGGCCATCTTGCCGTCGCTCGGCATGATCGGGATGCGCGGACCTGTCTTCGGATCAACGACCTCGACATGATAGCCCCGCTCGCTCTCAAGCGGGATGCGGTCGCCGACCATTCTCGCCAGCGCCTTCGACCAGATTCCAGCCGCGATGACGGCACCATCGCATTCGATTGGACCGGTGTCGGTGTCGACTGCCGTCAGACGACCATCCTTTATCCGGAAGCCGGTCGCGCGCGCCTTCACCAGTTGGGCGTCGCCGCGAAGGACGTGTTGCACCAGCAACGAAACATAAGCACCGGGATCCACACAATGCCCACCGGCCTCGACGAGCGCGGCAAACATATAGCGCCGGTTAAGGGAGGGCTCGAAGGCACGCAGTTCCTCGCTCGAGAGTTCCCGCCACGCAACACCATTGTCGCGCCGCAGCCGCCAGGCAAAACCGTCGGCCTCGAAGCTTGCCCGGTCGGGATAGACATAGAGCAGTCCGTCCTGCCGGATCATGTCCGCCTGCCCGCAATCGGCTGCAATCGCACGATGGCGCGACGGCGCATCCGACAGCAGCGACGACAGGATTTTCGCCGTCCGCTGCACCTTGGCGAGCGATGAACCGGCGCTGAGGAAACGCAGCAGCCACGGCGCGAGCGGGAGAAGATGCCCCCAGCGAATGGTCAATGGCCCTTGCGGATCGAGAAGATAAGTCGGCACTTTCTTCCAGAGGCCCGGAACAGACATGGGAATGATTGAGGCCGGGCTGAGGAAGGCACCATTGCCATAGCTCGCCGCCTGCTTGTCGCCCGGCTCACCCGGTTCGATGATCGTCACACGATGCCCGTCCTTCAGCAGTGCGAATGCGCTGCAGGCGCCAACGATGCCACATCCGATGACGGCGATGTGTTTTGGGGCGGTGTTCGGCATTCTGGTTTCCTGATTTTTTTAGGCACGCCCGTCACCCCCTCCGTCCAGCGTAGTCGGCCGATCTTTCCGGGGCGAACACCAGGCGCGATTGGAGGTTTTTTCAAACGGATCGTGTCCCTCTTCACCGCTCAGCAAGTATTCGAGCATTGCCACGAAGCGATGCCTCGCTGACGCTGATACCGAGCCCGGGACCATCGGGTACAATCACACAGCCATTTCTGTTCGCAATACGCTCTTCCAGAACATCTTCCGTCAGGACGTGATGCGGCATGTAGAATTCGCAACCCAGGGAAACGCCGGGTGTTGCGGCTATGAACTGGGTGCCGGCCGCTAACGCAACGCCACCCTCCCAGAGGGTGCCGCCATAGCCCGGCATGTGTGCTGTGTCTGCGATTGCCATCAATGCCTGAGACTTGAGAATGCCGCCCGCCTTCATCAGCTTGACGGAGATCGCATCTGCCGCGCTCAAGCGGATGATCTCCATGAGGTCTCGGGAGTTGAAACAGCTCTCGTCGGCCAGGATCGGCGTGTCGAGCGCATCTGCAAATGAGGCCATTGCCTGCAGGCAGTCGCGTGGCACAGGCTGCTCGATGAAGGTGGGACGAAACCGATCGACATCGCGCAGGGTGGCGATAGCGCCGAAGGGCTGAAGCGCCTGATTGTAGTCGAGCCGCAGGTCGATGCTATCGCCGAAAGCTTCGCGCATGGCCTCCAGATGAGCCATGTCTTCGGCATGCGGCTTTACCCCGGTCTTGACCTTGAAGATGGTATTGCCCATCGGCACCATCTCGTGCATCCGAGCCATGTCGGCGGCAAAATCCGGATCGGCGATGGAGAAGGAAAGAGGAATCTCGTCGCGGACGCGGCCTCCGAGAAGATCGGCGATCGACAGGCCGCTGGACTTACCCAGGATGTCGAACATGGCGGTCTCGATCGCGAGCTTGGCTTCGCCGTGGCCGACGAGTGCCCGGTCCATCGCGATCGTCAGCTTGCGGATTTCCTTGACGGGAGCGCCGATGACCAGGGAACGCAGGTAGATGTCGATTGCGGCAAAGGCGCCTTCTGCCGTGCCGGTGAAAACCTCCCAGGGAGCCGCTTCGCCCCAGCCTATGATGCCCGAGGACGAGATGAGCTTGACCAGCACCCGTTTGACTGTGCCCTTGACATTCCCCACCCCTTGAAGCCGCGCCATCTTGATGGGGCTTTCGATGAGGTAGACATTGAGATGCTCGATACGTTCCATGTCCGGTCTCCGAATTCTGTTTGATCCGCGACCGTGCAGCCTTTTGCGGGCTAAGGTCGGTGTGGCGGATCGAGGCTTAGTGCGATGCGTTGCCCTGGTGGAAATGACTGAGGAAGGCTCTGGTCGCCTCCATCTTAGGATGGTCGATCGTTTCCCGCGCCGGGCCATCTTCAACGACGACACCGTCGCGCATGAAGACGAGGCGATCCGCGACCTCGCGGGCAAAGGCGATCTCATGGGTGACGATGACCATCGTCATGCCGTCTGCCGCAAGCTTCTGCATCGTCGAGAGAACTTCTCTGACGAGCTCAGGGTCCAAAGCCGAGGTCGCTTCGTCGAACAGCATCACTTCCGGCTCCATCGCCAGTGCGCGTGCGATAGCAACCCGCTGCTTCTGTCCTCCCGAGAGCGTCTCTGGCATCTGCCCGGCCCGATCCGCCAGACCCACTTTCTCGAGCTGAGCCATGGCAAGATCGCGAGCGGTGACGCGGTCGAGCTTGCGAACATGGATCGGCGCCTCCATCACGTTCTGCACAACCGTCATGTGGGGGAAGAGGTTGAAGTTCTGGAAGACCATACCGGTGCGCGACCGGAATTCCGCAAGCGCCTTCGTCCGGGGCGGCTGGTGCCCCTGTCCGAAGAAGAAGGATGTATCCCCTACCCTGATGGCACCATCATCCGGAACGACCAGAAGGTTGATGCAGCGCAGTAGCGTGGATTTTCCCGATCCAGAAGGGCCGATCATCGCGACGACCCGGCCCGTCTCGACGCTGAAGTTGATATTCTTGAGGACTTCCAGTGGACCGAAGCTCTTGCGAAGAGCCGTGACTTCGATTTTGGGCACATCATCGCTCATCGATTGGCTCCAAATTTTCTTTCGCGGTGACGCACGAACAGGGTCAGCGGGAACAGGATCACGAAGTAGGCCACAGCGACAGCTGTGTAGGCTTCAAGCGGGCGGTAGCTGTCATGCGCGATCATCTGCCCCTGATAGACTAGGTCCGGCACGGCAAGCACAGAGACGAGCGACGTGTTCTTGAACTGCATGATCGACTGGTTCATCAACGCCGGCACCATGCGTCTGAGCGCCTGCGGCAGGATGATACGTCGCATCGCGAGCCCGGGCGTCATTCCCAGCGCCGCTGCCGCTTCCGACTGACCCGGATCAATGGAGACGATGCCGCCACGGATGATTTCGGCATAGAACGAACCGCCATAGCACGAGAGC
This sequence comes from Martinezella lusitana, assembly GCF_016901135.1. Lineage (GTDB taxonomy): Bacteria > Pseudomonadota > Alphaproteobacteria > Rhizobiales > Rhizobiaceae > Rhizobium > Rhizobium lusitanum_D. Next base: position 8,386 of record NZ_JAFEVL010000018.1, read on the forward strand.
CCAAGCAACGAGGCCGTTATCGGCGTCATCTCGATCCCGGCGAGGATCGGCAGCGCGTAGTAAAACCAGATGAGCTGAACGAGGATCGGAGTGCAGCGAAAGATCTCGATGAAGGCGAGCGAGACGCCTCTTATCAGCCGAAAGCGTGACAGAAGGCACATCGCAGCCACCAGACCGATCAACAGTCCTCCCACGATGATCGCGACGGTGAAGCCGACCGTGACGCCGAGCCCCTGAAGCAGCACCCATCGGTAGCCCCAGAGTATGGAAAAATCCCATTCATACATGGAGAAATCCCGCGTTTAGGATGAGAAGCCCGTAGAGACATGTCCCCACAGGCCGAGATGGTGACGCGTCAGATTTCAAACCCGGCGGGGAAACTGCTTTCCGTCACGCCCACCAGTGCCATGTTACGAATGATTGCCGATTTGATGAATCCGTTGTCGCGGTGTTCGCTGATCCAGTGATCGACGAACTGACGCCAGGACTGGTCCTCCTCGCGACGGAAGCCGGCATTCGACGTGGTGAAATCCACGGGAGTCGGAATGACGAGTTCGCCGATTGCAGGGTTTTTGGCCCGTAGCGTCAACGCAAGGACCATGACAAGGCACTGCGCGTCGATGCGGCCTGCCTGAAGCGCGGCGGTTACATCACTTGCGGTCTTCAGGCGCGAAATCTGTGCGTTGGGCGCATGCCGCGTCACGGCCGCGTCATGCGACGATCCGGCATCGACGCCAATTCGCATCTCCGGGCTGTTGAACTCATCCCAGGTCTTAGCTGTGACCGATTTCTTGGCAATCAGGGTGAAGGAGTTCTTGAACACCGGCCCGGAGAAATCGATGACCTTCTGGCGCTCGGGCGTCGGGTTCAAGCCGAAGAATACATCACTCTTGTCAGCCTGCAGGTCGAGGACGGAGTTGCCCCAGGTCGTCTCGAGGATCGACAATTTCAGACCGAGGTCGTCGGCCAGTTTCTGGCAGATGTCGACATAGAAACCGCGCCATTGCCCGTCGGCCAGACCCTTTTGATAATAGGGGGCGCCATCGGCAATGCCGCCGATGCGCAGCACGCCCGAAGCCTTGATGCGCTCGAGCGAACTTGCCGTCTGCGCGCGCGCCGGTAGCGAAACCAAACCGGCAGTGGCCCCGATCGCGGTTGCGCCAATAAGTTTTCCAAATGTTCTACGCGTAATCATAAAGTTCCCCTCTATCGTTTTTGTGGTCGTTGTCGTTCCGATGTGAGCAAGTCTTGTCGTGGCTGCAAGGCAGTTTTCATCCCGTCTGCTTTTCCATCAGTTGAGATTTCCGGCTGGCGAAGCCTTGCCTTTGCCGCGAGCATTCAGCCCTCACATTGCGTATTAAACCTAACATTAATGACGGATGCGGCTGCGGAATGTAAAACTTGAAAAAATGGGTTCGTCATGACTATTTGTCATGACGAAATTCTGCGAGCCAGTGAATCCATGCGTCGCTTCCTTCCTTCATTGTCAGCCCTGCAGGCCTTTGAGGCCGCGGCTCGCCACATGAGCTTTACGAAGGCGGGGGAGGAACTTGCCATCACGCAGAGCGGTATCAGCCGTCAGATTCATAGTCTCGAACGCTATCTCGGCGTCCGGCTCTTCGAGCGCTCCGGATCGAGGCTCGTACTGACCGATCCGGGTACCAAATACTTTCAGGAGATCGAACAGACACTCAACAAGCTTGAGGAGATCTCTATTGACGTCGTGCGCGGGCGTAAGGCTGATGCATCGCTGATGATCGGCGCATATCCCACTCTTGCTGCGCGATGGCTGGCACCTCGGCTCGAAAGCTTTGTGCAGGGAAATCCCGATATGCCGATCGAGATCATGCTGGTCGATCCCAAGCTGGATTTCGACCATAGCCGGATTGATATCGCCATCCTGCGAGGAGTCGGCTCCTGGAGAAATGCCCGCGCTTCATTGTTGTTTCCCGAGGAGCTTGCCGTCGTTGCCTCGCCAAAGCTTATCCCGGCGGCGACGAAGCTCGACTGGCTCGATTTCGCTCGGTTTCCTACTCTGCAAAATGCTAGTAGACCCAGCCTCTGGCTCAACTGGCTGCGGGCCGCCAATTTGAGCTACAGCGGCGCCATCCAAGGGGTTCGGTTTGCCCATAGTGAGATGCTGATCAGCGCAGCGGTCAGCGGCCTCGGCCTTGCGGTTGTGCCGGTGCAATATGTCGAACGGGAACTGGAGAGCGGTGAATTGCACCTGCCGCTCGGAAAGCCGGTTCGCTCCAGCGAGTCCTATTGGGCGGTGTATTCCGAGCGTAAGTCGCAAAAGCACAGCGTGATTGCATTCCGGGACTGGCTGCTACATGAGAGCCGAAAAGGACGCAAAGCAGTTTGAACCACCCCTGATGGAGGCCGGGGATGTCAGGCTAAATTCAGCAAGAGCAGCTTTGGACAGGCGCGCTATACAGCCGTCCACCAGTCGCTGGGCGAGCCTGATCCCTTTCCGCTTCGCTATCGCGCCAAGCTGCGTGAATTCGTCGCTGACCTCATCCGTCGACCGGCCGGCCGCAATGAGGCCGCCGCGCGCATTGCCGCTTGGACGACCGAGACGATCAATCCCGCTGACCGTGGGCGCTTCATCGAGATTGCAGAAGCCGAGCTGACGGGACTACATGAAGGCAATTTCGCTATCAGATCAGACCTTAGGAGTTTACTGCCTGGCGCAAAATCTGGGAGGGGAAATGACCGACAGCTCCTCGGCATCATTGATCCACGCAGACTATCGGGCCAATGTCTGCTTTATACTTGCCAAACCGCGGCGCAGGAATGGATCCGAGTGGATGTAGAAAAACTGGACGCCCTTAGCGAGCCAGTATGGTAGTTCCTCGACAGTCGCGAGCGTGCCTGCGATCCTTCCGGCAGCCCGTATCTTCTCAACCGCGTAGGCTACTTTTTCTATCACCTCGGCTGGACGTGCCTCGCCGAATGGGGGCGCCGGCGGAAAGCCCATGTTTTGCGAGAGATCGCCGGGTCCGATAAAGAAAACATCGATGCCCTCCACAGCGAGCATTTCATCAAGGTTGTCGATTGCCTCGAGCGTCTCGATCATGCTGACGACCAGACGTTTTTCGTAATCGGACGGCAAAGCGTATCGAACGGCGTCGACGACAGCTCGGGCCTGGTTGGCCGTATCCACCATCGGCACCATGAGCCCATCGGCGCCAGCATTCAGATAGCGGATGAGAACCGGCCGCTCGTGCGAATGGGGGCGAATGATCGCGGCACCGCCAACGGAGCGGACGATCTGTGATGTCATGCGGACATCCTCGAAACTCCAGGTGCCGTGCTCGCAATCAACGAAGACGGAGTCCGCGCCGAGTTCGATCAATCGCGCCGAAAGGCCCGATGAGGAATGGTGCGGGGTGAACATGGTGATGGTTTCGCCGGCCTGAAGCCGGGCGCGCAATTTGGCACCGTTCATGATGTTCCTCCTAGCTTTGTTTCTTTGGCAGGTCGGGCGTGTCTGCCGGCGCTCCGACCCAGCGCGCGGTCTCGATGTCGACCGAGGTGTCGCGCATGAATGTCGGGCAGATATGCAGCTCCGGTATCATCGCGCCCTTCTGCAGGCTGGCACAGAGTGCAATGGCGCGGGCGACGTCGTGCGGATCGAGCATGATGGCGCGCTCGTGCTCCAGCGGAGGTCTCGCCCGATTGTCCATGATCGGCGTATTGGTCTCGCCCGGAAGGATAGTCGTCGCGCGAATGCCCTGGTTGCGGTAGGTGTTGTGAACGAAGGTCATGAAGTTCTTCACGCCGGCCTTGGCCGCTCCATAGGCCGCACCACCGAGCAGATTCGGGTTGAGCGCCGCGAGCGAAGAGACTGTGATGACGGTCCCTTCCCCCTTGGCGATCATGTCGGGTAGCACCGCCTGAGTGAGATTAAAGACCGCAGTCAGGTTCACATTGACCGTCGAGTTCCATTCGTCTTCGCTGAGAAACCGTGCGTTCAGGACCTTGCTCGCACTCCCGGCATTATTCACCAAGATGTCCACCGGCCCGATGCCGTCGCTGATCCATTTCACGGCCGCGAAGATCTCCTCACGGGATTCGATATCGAGCACACGGGTAAATGCGTTGCCGCCTTTCTTTTCGATCCTGGCGGCGACTTCGCGCAGAGGCGTCAGACGCCTGCCTGTGAGGACCACGCGGGCGCCCTCTTTCGCAAGGAGCATAGCGGCTTCTCGGCCGATACCCGTCCCTGCCCCGGTGACCAGCGCAATTTTTCCATCAAGCAGACCCATTACCTTCTCCTATTCCGCGGCGACAGCAGACGTACCCTTATAGGCATAGACGGTCTTTGCCGCCCTCGGCGTGATTAGGCCTTCGGCAAGGTCCTGCTCGATGATCGCGACAGACCGCTCGCTGGCGCGGCCCCAGCCGCCGCCGCCCGGCGTCTCGACCTCAAGACGTTCGCCGGTCTTCAGGACGACCTTTCCCTTTGGGAACTGAGGCTTGCCTTCCTTCATGACTTTGCCGGCCGCGCCATTCTGCCCCTCAACAACGCCGAAGCAGGGATGACGGACGCGCTCCGAAGCGAGATAGATATTCATCGGGGTTTTGCCGAGATTGCGAAGGACCACTCGCTGCCCGAGACCACCGCGATGCTTTCCGGCACCACCGGAATCGGCGATCAGCTCCTTGCGCTCCGTCAGCACCGGCACTGCAATTTCGAACATCTCGATTGCGGTGACCTTGCAGTTGGACGGGAAACTCAGCGTGTCCAGGCCGTCAAGTTCGGCACGGGCGCCCTGACCCCCGTGGAAGTTCTGCACGGAACCATATTGCGAGCCATCGTTCCGCTGGCCGACGCAATTGGCCGCCCAGATCGGTGCGCCGCCGCTATCGCCCATCACCTTGTCCGGAACGACTCCCTCCAGCGCCTTGAAGATCAGCGAGGGAATGACGTGACCGATGAGGTTGCGCGAGTTGCCGGCCGTCCATTGCTGCGGGTTCAGGATGCTGCCGAGCGGAGCTTCGTCGGTGATCGGGACGATGCAGCCTTCGTTGTTCGGCGTCTCGGGGTCGAGCAGGCACTTCAACGCGTAGACGGAGTGAGCGTAGCGGTAGTTCGTCCGGCAGTTGATCGAATGCAGAACCTGGCCGGAAGTGCCGGCATAGTCGACGTGGATGGAATCGTCCCTGACGATGACGGAGGCTTTCAGCTTCACATCGACATCATAACCGTCGAGAAGAACCTCGGCCGAATAGGTGCCGTTCGGCCATTCGCCGATCGCCTTGCGGGTCTGCGCCTCAGAGCGGGAATGGATCGCTTCCGCAAGACCATCCACATCATCAAGACCATATTCATCGAGAAACTTCAGAAGCTCGCGGCCCATGACGTTGTTGGCGGCGATCATCGATTCAAGATCACCCTTCACTTCCGTCGGCAGACGGACGGAGGCAGCGATGATATCGAATACGTCCTGGTTGGGGATACCCGCCTTGAGCAGCTTCACGATCGGGAAGCGGATGCCCTCCTCGAAGATGTCGCTTGCCTCGGAATGCAACGGCGCGCCGCCAATATCCGGAAGATGCGCGATCGAGCCGGCATAGGCGACGACCCTGCCATTCTTGAAGATCGGCGTAATCATCGTCACGTCGGGGAGATGGCCGGTGCCGATCTCCGGATCGTTTGTGGCCAGCACATCGCCCTCTTCCAAGGCTTCCGCCGGGAACTTCGGGAGGAAGTACTTTTGCGCGGCAGCCGGTAGCGAGGTGATGAAGACCGGGATCGACCATGTGCACTGCGCGAGCGCGCGGCCCTTGCTGTCGAGAAGGACGGTCACGTAGTCGTGGTTCTCGCGGACGATCGGCGAGAACGCGGTCTTGCCGAGGACATTGTCGGCTTGGTCCGCGATGAAGATCAGGCGGTTCCACATGACCTGAAGATTGATCGGATCGTTGAAATCGGTAGCGGGCTTCGACATCTGAGGTCCCCCTTAGAGAATATTGATCACGAGGTTGCCGTTGGCATCCACATGGAAGACGCCGCTCGGGCCGACGACCGCGGTCGATTCACGCTGTTCGACGATCGCAGGTCCCTTCAGCTCCTGGCCGACAGGGAGCTTGTAGTGGTCGTAGACCGAGGTCTCGGTGTATGTCCCCAGCTCTTGAAAGTAGACCTGACGGCTTCCCTTCCTCGCATCGGCAACCTCAATCTCATGCGGACGGGTGACCTGATCCTTCTCGCCACTGGCGCGCAAACGCCAGGTGATGACTTCGACGGAGGCCGCGACCGTGCGCCCGAAGAGCTCCCGATAAAGCTTGAAGAAATTGTCGAGAAGCTGCTTGAGGAACTCCTCCTTCGGCAGACTGCGGTCGGGCAATGCGACCGTGATCTCGTGACCCTGACCGACGTGGCGCATATCGACGGTATAGCGGTTTGTGATCCTCTCCTTGGCGATGCCCGCAACTGACACAACCTCGGCCCCCTGTGCCGCCAGATCATCGAGCAGGCGGTTCATGCCGCCTAGATCCCATGCATCCACCGCCATCGGGTGGCTTACGGACAGATCCACGGCGACCGGAGCGATCAGGAGACCAATAGCAGACGTCACGCCGGCACCCGTTGGGCAAATGACGCGCTTGATGCCGAGTTTGCGGGCGATACCGTAAGCATGAACCGGGCCGGCGCCACCGAAGGCGACCATAGGCAAGGATCTCGGATCGACGCCGAGGTCCGTGGCATGCATCGCAGCCGCCTTGCTCATGGATTCGTTGACGAGATCATGGATGCCCCACGCGCAGCGATCGACGCTGACATCCAGCGCATTTGCCAGTTTGGTTATGACTTCGCGCGCGGCATCTTTCGATACCTTGAAGGATCCGCCAACGAAGGACTCCGTCCCCATATAGCCGAGCAGAATGTCGGCGTCGGTAACCGTCGGTTCGGTACCGCCGCGCTGATAGGCGGCAGGCCCCGGAAGCGCGCCGGCGGAACGCGGGCCGACGTCGAGCAGGCCGAGCGGGTTCTTTGCAGCGATCGAACCGCCGCCGGCGCCGATTTCGATCATCTGGATGGACTGGATCTTCAGAGGAAAGCCGGATCCCTTGCGGAAGCGCTGGTAATGCGCGACCTCGAGATCGGTTCCGACCGTCGGCTCACCATTTGGAATGAGGCAGAGTTTCGCGGTGGTGCCGCCCATGTCGAAGGAGAGGACACTGCCCTCGCCCGCAATGCGTCCGAATTCAGCCGCGGCCACGGCTCCGGCAGCCGGACCGGACTCGATCAATCTGACTGGAAGCTCGGCTGCGCGGCTGCTCGGAACCAGGCCGCCGGACGATGTCATCCAGAGAACCTGGCGATCGATGTCCTTCTTCGCAAACTCGCGCTGGAGATGCGCGACATGGCCCGCCATTTGCGGCCGGGTATAGGCATTCACGACCGTCGTCGAGGCGCGATCGAATTCGCGCATTTCGGGGCAAACCTCCGAAGAAAGAGAGACGAAGATGTCAGGGTCTTCTTCGCGCAGCAGAGCTGCGACGCGCTGCTCATGCTGCGGATATTTATAGGCATGAAGCAGGCAGACCGCGACGGAGCGGATCCCCTTTTCCTTCAACCGTCCGGCAATCTCGCGGACAGTTTCTTCCTTGAGTTCAGTCATGACGGAACCATCGGCAGAGATACGCTCTTCCGCACCAAAGCTATTGGCGCGTGTCACCAGCGGATCGGGATATTTGATGTTCAGATCATAAAGATCGTAACGGCCTTCATTGCGGATGCGCAGCATATCCCGGAAGCCGTCGGTGGTGATGAAGCCCGTCTCGACGCCCTTGCGTTCAAGGACGGCATTGGTCACGACTGTGGTCGCTCCAAGCACCTGCAATTTCTCGATGGCGACCGCTCCGGAAAATTTCTCCAGCAGTTCCGAGACGCCCTGCACGACTGCTTCAGCCGGGTTCTGAGGCGTGCTGAGGACCTTGTGAAGATGCAGTTCGCCGGTGTCATCCAGCAGAGCGAAATCGGTAAAAGTACCGCCGGTGTCGAAAGCCAGTTTTGCCATGTTTCCCTCGAAGCGACCGTGCGGCGCCAAAGCGCCGTTGTGCCGGGGTCCGGCCTTCCGAACCCGTTATCTGCAAAGAGGTTAGGTGACAGGGGCTTGCATTGGCCAACACAACTACAGTCTGCCGCCATAGGGTTTGCTTATGGCAAAAATTCTATGCCGCGCGAATGCCCGGATGGTGGCCGGCCATCAACTTGCCGACGATCTCCAAGAGGACGGACCGCGCGGCAAGGGCAGGTTCGGAAAGCGGGAGATGGTCGGAAACACAAAGCGACACGGTCGCCTCGATGACAGGCCGAACGAGCGCGCGGACCTGCGCACCCGCAAAGCCGGATGTCTCGGTGACCACCGAGGCCGGCAGGATTGTCGACCCCAGCCCATCGAGAACGGCGGCACTGAGCGCGGGAACCGATTCTATTTCCGAGACCACGTCAGGCTCGGACCGAGCTCTCGCCAGCGCCTCGTCGATAAGCCTGCGCAGAAGATGACCCTTGCTGGGTAGAAGCAGAGGGATCTCGTTCAGGGCGGATAATGGCAAAGGTTCTTCCGCGGCGCCGGGAAGCGTCGAGCCCGGAGGAGAAACGAGGAACATCTCTTCCCGAAAGAGCGGCTGCAGCGTCACGCCTTTGATCGGATTGGCCGAGTAGATCAGCGCCATGTCCATCTTGCCGGTCATGATCAATTCGCTGAGGATATGGCCGAAACTATCGTTGATATGAACGACGATCTTCGGATGTTGCGCTTTCATTTCCTTGATGATCGGCAGCGATAGCGCGCTGGAGGTCGAATACGTCGCCAGACCGATGGACACGCGTCCGGCAAGAGATCGGGTGGACTGATTGATGTCGGTTTGCGCCTGCTCGATCTGCTTCAAAAGTAATTGCGCATGCCGATAGAGAATAAGCCCGGCTTCGGTCGGCGCGATGCCGACATTGCTGCGGATGAGGAGCTTATGTTTGAAATGCGCCTCAAGCGCCGCGATCTGCTGCGATAATGCCGGTTGGGCGGTCCGCAGAATGCCGGCGGCGCGCGAGACGCTACCCGTATCGACGATCTTGACGAAGCTTCGCAGTTTTCTGAAATCGACGCTCATGGTTCCCGGCTTATCGTTTCGTGGAACCTAAAGCCTGTGGCAGGAGCGGCGCAAGCCCCTCCTGCATGCGCATGACTGTTAGCGAAGGGCCGCCGCCGCATTCTCGATGCGGTCACATGCCGCTTTGATCGCATCCATCGATGTTGCGATGGACAGGCGGAAATATGGCGACAAACCATAGGCGGCGCCCTGAAGCGCGGCCACGCCAACGCCATCCAACAGATAGAGAACGAAATCGAGATCGGTCTCGATCGTCTTCCCGTCTGGCGTCTTCTTGCCGATGACGCCGGCGCAGTTCGGAAACAGATAGAAGGCTCCGTCCGGCACTAGGCACGACAGGCCGGGGACTGCATTGAGCCGCGCGCAGGCATAATCGCGCCGCTCCTTGTAGACTTTTACGCTTTCGGTGACGAACGACTGATCAGTGGTCAACGCGTGCGCCGCGGCTGCCTGGCTCACCGAGGACGGGCAGGACGACATTTGCGACTGCAGCTTGTTGATGGCGGCAATGAGCGCCGCCGGGCCGGCCGCATAGCCGATACGCCAGCCGGTCATTGCATAGGATTTCGACACGCCGTTAGCGAGCAGCACTCGATCCTTCAGCGCCGGCACGGCAGCTACCAGCGTGGTCATAGGCTCATCGCGGAACCAAACCTGGTCGTAGATGTCATCTGAGAGAACGAAGACATGGGGATGACGCAGGAGCACCGCGCCGAGTGCCTCCAATTCGGCGTGTGTGTAAGCCGCACCGGTTGGATTGGAGGGAGCGTTCAGAATGAGCCACAAGGTTTTCGGCGTGATGGCAGCCTCGAGCGCCTCGGGGGTCAGCTTGAAGCCCTGCTCCTGCGGGCATTGCACGATAACCGGCTTGCCATCATTGGCGATAACCATGTCCGGATAAGAGACCCAGTAGGGAGCGGGAATCATGACCTCCGCATCGGCCTCGACGCTGGCCATCAGCGCCAGGAACAGGATCTGCTTGGCCCCGCCGCCGACGCATATCTCGTTCTCGGCGTAACGCAGGCCAAGACGGCGTTCGAAGTCACCGATGATCGCCTTGCGAAGCGCCGGTGTGCCGTTCACGGCGGTGTATTTGGTCTCGCCGCGATCGATGGCCGCATGCGCAGCGGCCTTCACATTCTCCGGGGTGTCGAAATCAGGCTCGCCCACCGTCATATCGACGATATCGCGGCCGGCTGCCTTCAGTTCGCGTGCTCGCGCCGCCGCCGCCGTGCTGGGCGACACTTTGATTCTCGACACGCGCGATGCAGGCACAAAAGTGCTCATTGGAGTTTCCTCGGTTCTGGTTGTGAGCTGTTTGAAGCAGCTTTAATGAACGGCGTCGGTTTCGCCGCGCATCTTTCCGATCAGGAAGAGTTCGCCAAGCTCGTCATGCGTGATGTCCTTCGGCAGGCCGTCCCAGATGACCTTGCCGAGACGCAGGATAACGGCCCGCTCAGCGACCTCCATTGCCTTCTTGGTGTTCTGCTCCACGAGAAGGATTGTCTGGCCTGCTGCGTGAAGACGGAGAAGTTCATCGAACACTACGCCGATAGCCGCTGGCGACAGGCCAACCGACGGCTCGTCGACCAAAAGAACTTTCGGCCGTTGGAGGACCGCCATGGCCACCTCTAGGAGCTGTTGCTCGCCGCCCGACATGTTGCCGGCAAGCGTCGAGCGGCGTGTCTTGAGGATAGGAAAGAGATCGTAGACATAGTCCCGATCTGCCTTCACTTTAGCGTCACGGATCGTATAGGCCGCCATCTGCAGGTTCTCGTCGACAGTCATCACCGGGAAGTTGCAGCGCCCCTGGGGTACGAAGGAGATCCCCTCCCCCAGAATGGCGCGCGATTTGTAGCCAGCAATATTCTTGCCGCACCAGCCGATGCTTCCGCCCTTGATAGTGGTCATGCCGTAGAGCGTCTTGAGCAGCGTTGACTTGCCCGCCCCATTCGGCCCCATCAGCGCGACAAACTGGCCCGCGGGCACATCGAGGTCGATGCCGTTCAGGATGTCGAGATTGCCATAGCCCGCCCGCAGGCCCTGGATCGAAAGGTTGGAATCAGCCTCCAAGATAGGCCTCCCTGACGCGCTGGTCCTGAATGATGTCATGCGGCAGACCCTCGACGAGCTTCGTTCCCTGATCGAGAACGATCACACGCTGGCAAATGCTGGTCACGACGTCGATGTTGTGCTCGATCACCAGGAAGCTGACGCCGAGCGACTTGTTCGCATAGAGGATCGTCTCGACCACGCGTTCGATAATCTTCGGATTGATGCCGGCCATTGGCTCGTCGAGCAGGATGAGCTTCGGTTCCGGCATCAGCATCGATGCGAACTGGATCAGCTTCTGCTGGCCGCCGGAGAGATTGCCCGCCGGCTGCTGGCGGACATCCCAAAGGCCCGCCATCTTGATGAGATCGCGCGCTCTTTCCCGCAGTCCGGCGATCCGCTGACGCGACATCCTACCGAGCCCGAATGTCGACAGCAGCGACGGAAACGTGAACATCTGGCCGGCAATGACGAGGTTCTCCTCCACGTCCAGCGACTTGAACGTGACGGTCTTCTGGAATGAGCGGAGCATACGCCCTTCGCGGGCGATGCGGTTCAGCGACCAGCCGGTAATGTCCTGGCCATCAAGGATGACCGTTCCGGAATCCGGCTTGGCGAGACCCGTGCTGCAGTCGAAAAAGGTCGACTTGCCGGAGCCGTTCGGCCCGATGAGCCCGGCGATCTCGCCGCGGTCGATATGGATGCTGACATCGTTGACGGCCTTGACCGCGCCATAGGACTTGCTGAGATTCTTGATCTCGAGAAGGGGAAGATGGCTCACTTCGCACCTCCGATCGCATTCCAGAAACGATTGATGAGGGGAGCAAAGCCCTTCTTGAACCAGAAGACGAGCACCAGAAGACAAAGCCCGTAGGCGATCATCCGAAGTTCCGGCGTCACGCGCAGGGCTTCCGTCAAGCCGACGAAGAGAAGGCTGCCGAAGACGGTTCCCGAGATCATCCCCGCGCCGCCGCCGAGCACGATGATCAGCATCGTCGTCGAATAATACATCTGGAACGTCAGCGGGCTGACGACGGTCAGATAGTGGGCGTAGAGACTGCCGCCAACCCCGGCGAATACGGCGCTGATCATGAAGACGATCAGCTTGTAACGCCACGTCGGAATACCGACTGACTCCGCAAGCGTCTCGTTTTCACGGATGGCAATCATGTTGCGGCCGGCCGGCGAACGGACAATCGCCCAAACGACAAGGGTTGCGAGCGCGCCGACGGCCAGAGCCAGATAATAGAAGTTCGTGGTTCCCGAGACGGTGAAGGACAGCGGACCGAGCGCAAAATGCGGCTTCGGTATTCCCGACAGTCCCATGTCGCCGCGGGTCAAGGAGATCCAGTTCTTGGCGATCGCCTGGCCGATGATCACGAAGCCCAATGTGCACATGACGAAGGATGTCGAACGCAAGCGAAGTGCCGGAATACCAAGCGGAAGCGCAATCGCTCCGGCAACGAGCCCCGCGGCTACTGCGTTCACGTAGAATGGCGTCCCATAGGTCACCGCCAGAAGTCCGGCGGTGTATGCTCCGATGCCGAAGAAGGCCGCCTGGGCGAGCGAAAGCAGTCCCGTGTAGCCGACGAGCAGGTTCAGCCCATGTGCGGGAAGCATGAAGATGAGCGCGATGATCAGCGCGTGTGTGACGTAACGGCTGCCGATGAAGGGAGCAGCAAGCGCGAGCACGAGCAGGATGGCGGCAAGCGGAACACGGAAATCGCGTCGGCGCAGCTGTTCAGTCGTTTCCGTGAGAGACATAGCGAGTCCTCAAAATTCGAGAAAGTTTCGGCGGAACGCGCCTAGAAGCGCGCCTGCGTCGAGAAGAGTCCATGCGGTCGCCACATCAGCATCAGGATGAGCGTTGCGAAGCCGACCGTGTCGCGGAATTGAAGCCCCACATAGGTCGCCACCAGGCTTTCCGCGATGCCCAGGATCATGGCTGCGAAGAATGTGCCTCGGACGTTTCCAAGACCGCCCATGATGATGATCGGCAGCGTCTTGAACGTGATGAGTTCCCCCATGCCGCCGTAGACGCTGACATTGACCGGTGCGGTGAGCACGCCGGAGAGAGCGGCAAGTGCCGCCCCCAGGACGAACGTTCGCAGCACCACCTGCGGCACGTCGATGCCGACGACTTCGCAGCACTCGACATTCTGGGAAACGGCGCGCATGGACTTGCCCATGCGGCTGTAGGTGACCATCAGTTCAAGGCCGATGAAAACCAGCAGACAGACGAGCAGAATGATGATCCGCTGTTCCGCCAGACTGAACCCGAGGATCGAGACGGGCTCGATATATCCGCCGGAAAAGAACTTGTATCCGCCGCCGAAGACGAGGATCACCGTGTTCTGCAGGACGAGCGCAATACCAAGTGTAGCAAGTACCCCGGACTCCGCCGGGGCTCCCACCATGCGCTGCATGACAAGCTTTCCCACGACATAGGCGACGACGATGGTCGAGAGGACGCCAACGACGATCGAGGCCTCGTAGGACAAGCCGAGATAGTCGATTGCAAACCATGCTCCGAATGTGCCGAGCATATAGTATTCGCCATGCGCAAAATTGATAGCTCGCAGCACACCGAAGATCATCGTCATACCGACAGCGACAATCGCATAGACCGAGCCCGTCACGATGCCGTTGATTATCTGCTCGAGGATGGTCGAGAACATTATGATATTCCTCGCGCTCGGTTATTGGGCAGGATAGTGGATGTCCGCGGTATAAGCACCCTTGATGCTTGGCTTGCCATTTTCGATCTGGAGAAGGATCATCGGCAGGCGCGCCTGGTTGTGGTCATCGAAGGTGACCTCACCAACGGGGCTGTTGTACTTTATCTTGGAAAGCGCCTCGCGGACCCTGTCTTGCTCGATGCTGCCCGCCTCATGGATGGCCTGAGCCAGCAGATGAACGGTGTCCCAATGAACGTAAGCGTGGTTATTGGGCGCTTCTTTGTAAGCGGCGGTGAACTTCTCGACAAAGGCCTTGCTAGCCGGCGAATCCCAGGACGGGAGCCAGGCGGCAGCCTCGACAGCGCCTTCGAGCGCTGTTGGGGCCGATTTGATGGTCTTCTCGGTGTTGAACTCGCCATTGCCGATCAGGGTTACCTTGCCCGCAAGACCCAGCTCGATCATCTGCCGCGCAATAATTGGTGTCGTATCGGCAAGACCGTACAGAATGATCGCCTGCGCGCCATTGTCCCGGATCTTCGCCAGCACGCTGCGGAAGTCGACTTCGCCTTCCTTGTAATAATCCTCGCTCAGAATTTCTCCCTTGAACTGCGGGAGGTATTTCTTGGTGAATTCAATGGCAGAGCGGCCGTAGTCGCTGTCGACGGAAAGGACTGCAAACTTCGTAAAGCCGCGCTGTTCGGCGGCATATTTCGCGACGATAAGCGCGCGGTTTTCATCGGTGGGGTAATTGCGGTAGGTCCACTTGTAACCGCCGACGCCAGCGCCGTATGTGATCTTCGGATTTGATGAGGCGGCGTTCAGCAGTAGCACCTCGGCGTCTTCCACGACGGGCTGCATTGCAAGCGTCACCGAACTGGAAACGTCACCAATGATAAAGCCGACCTCGTCCTCATCAATCAGGCGGCGTGTGGCCGAGACCCCCTCAACAGGCGTACCCTGGCTGTCTGCACTGTAGAGCTCGATCTTATGACCATCGACGCCGCCGGCATCGTTGATCTCCTTGACGGCAAGTTCGGCGCCATGCATCGAAAACGCACCGTACCGCGCGTTCGGGCCGCTCATCGGCGCGACAATCCCAAGTTTGATGGCGGCGCCCTCGGCTCTCGCAACGCCCGAAATATTCGGCGCAAGCGTCGCCAATGCCAGCATGGCGGTAGATATGCAAAGTGCTCTGCGGGTTATCGTATGCGTCATGTTCCCACTCCGTTTTCGGATGCGATCGCCCGGCTCTTTGCCTTGACGTGCTTAGTGCCGCTTTTGCGGTTCTTCGTCATCACAGTAGGTTCATAGAGGCGCGGAAGGCCAACACAACTCCATTCTGCCGCCATAGCGTTTCTTTATAGCGAAGGCGTTTGCAACGATACTAGTCTTGCAAGGGCGACATGCCTCATGTGCAAGCACATGCATTTTATTTGGGCTCTAGAATGATTATTTCCTGGTCGCAAATAAAGGAGCTAGACATGAGAGTATTTGATAAAATTAGGCGGTTCGCTGAAAATCGCCGGGCAATCCGCGAGCTCGGAACGTTGGACGATCATGTTCTCCATGATCTCGGCTTATCGCGTTCGCACATCCGTTCGGCCGTCTTGGGCAACTCCCGTTCTTAAGTTTGCACGGCGCTGTCACGCTGTTTCGAAACGATGTGTTGGGAGAGCTGCTGGTACATGAGGCCAGCGCTCCAAGAGCATATCTTCGACCAGCCGTAGGCTCAACGGGAACCGGAAATACAGCCAAACCGCACGCTGATGGCTGATGGTTCCTTCAAAACCAAAACTGCTGCGTTGGCAGAAGCAGAGGGTCTAGCTGCTCACAAAATAGCAGGAAGCATCAACTTCCGCCCGCCGTCACCCCAGAACAGAGCTCACTGTGCAAGGTTGCTTCAGCGCTTTCCAAAGCCGGTCGCGAAAGTGGCACGATCCGGAAGCCGTTCCTGCCCGCCGATTTTACCTCGTATAAGACACGGTCCGCTTTCGCAAATATGTCTTTGGGCGATTGGCCAGGTAGGATTATGGCAGCTCCAACGGACGCGGCGATCCGAATGTTCTTCGTTGGGGTTGAGATCGTCCAATTCATGCCTTTTACGACACGGGCGGCGATCTTTGCGAGATCTTCGACCGATGAACATGGATGGATGACGGCAAATTCGTCCCCGCCTATGCGAGCGATCATGTCGGCCCGTGGTAGCGCCCGCGAGAGCCTGTGGCTTGCGACTTTGAGACAGTCGTCTCCGGCCTGATGTCCGAAAGTATCATTTACAGACTTAAAACCGTCGAGATCCGCCAAGAGCAGGGCTTGCGCCCTTTGACCGTCGGCTCCACATATCTCACTAAGGAAGGTTTCAAACCTGGTCCGGGAACTCAGTCCGGTGAGGGCATCGCGCTCCGCCAAGTGACGAAGCTGCTCAACCACAGCCTTCTCGGCAGTGATGTCCTGTTTCACCCCGAATATTCTTGCGGCAGTGCCGTTCGCAAACTCGACGCAAGCGGTTATTCTTATCCATCGGCTGTTACCTTTCGCGGTAACGATTTGAGCGTCCAGGGTAAAGCCTTCACCTGTGCGAATTGCCCTATCGCGGGCCTCGTTGAGCAGTTTACGGGTCTCTGGCGTGTAGAGTCTGACGATTTCTTCCCGCGCCAATGGCGCTTGCGGAACAAGATCGAAGAATTCATAGACCATATCCGTCCAACTTAGCGTCTGATCCGGCAAGCTGCATTCCCATACACCTATCCGAGCCGCCTTGAATGATCGATCAAACAGCTCCCGCAAACGAATGAACTCCTCGGAGCCGATCGCGTGAGGCTGCGGTATTTCATATACATTGCAAGACATATGGCTCCCTCGCCAGCTGAACGAAGATCGTTGCCAGTTTCATCAAGATGCCCCGGACCACCATCCCAAACAGAGGATTACACATATTGCTTGCGTTCGGGTTTCTAAAAATACGGACCGCACGAATTTCGTTCAATCAAGAATCGCGTTCAAGCCCCGGTTCCGAAACTAATCCACAGCCCGGCAGATCGCGACGCCCGCGCTCAAAGCGCGGCCAAGCTTTCGCCTGACACAATCAACCTAGACATCCGTTTGGAAATTTCGGAGCACTGCACATCGGTATTCGAACCGAAGAACAAACTCCTGCGCGGATTCATGACAATCCAGTTTCGCGTGACGCACAGATGAAGCAACCGGGCCGGTCCTCAATGTGTGAAAATCGAGCGCCTTGAGAGGACTCTAACCGGCGATACTTCCTCTCCAGTGCATGCTTGCGACGAAAACCCGTGTCGTTTGCAGCAGAATTCTAGCGGGTGATCTGATCTGGGGATTTGACCGCAATGCCGAATGGCCGAAAGTGCTTTAGATTCGCAGTAATAACAGTGAGCTTATGAATGCTTGCCGTGCCTGCGATGATCGCATCGGCTGCGCCAGGGCTTTGTCCGGCAATGATCGCTTTGGCTTCCAGTCTGCCAGATTCAAGAGCGACATTGTTGTCAACCGGCAAGATGCGATCTCCATATCCGGCGATAAGACCTTGCAGCCAGGTATGAATTCCGGTTGCCTTTGTCTTTGCACCTTTCGCCTCTAGTAGCCGAACGCCTTTTTCGATCTCATGGATCGTCAAGGATGAAAGATAAATTGCGTCCAACCGGTCCTGTTCATTGACCCAATCAGCAAATGTATCCGATGCACTTGCTTTGGACGGCGCAAACATCGAGATAGCGTTGGTGTCAAGAAGAAAGCTCATAGATCAACCTCGCGGGAGGGGGTTGGATTTCGGGCGAAGACATCGTCGACCAGATCGAGATCTGCCGGAAAGCTCTTCAGATACTCAACCAGGCTAGGTCGATCCTTACGGAGCACCTTCCTTGCAGCCTCTGCTGCTCCTACGCTGACGAGCACAGCAGCAGCACGACCATGACGCGTGATCGTTACAAACTCGCCAGCGGCGGCTTGATCAACGACGCGAGAGAACGACATCTTTGCATCTTTCAGACTAATCGTTGCCACTATGGATCTCCAAAAGGGGTCATTTATGACCCCTTTTTAAAGGCAGACCTATGCAAAATCAAGAAACTTAGCGCTGCGAAGACAAGATCTGCGATTGACGCTTTGATTTGGGCGTACGCGAAGGCAGGCGATCAATCATGTGAGCCAAAATCCTTAAGCTGCTGGAGCGAATGGGCGGCGGTAAGATAGATGGCAAAGGCAACTAGCGTTAGAAACAGAAGGAAAAAAAGCGGCGCGATCAGAGCGAATTCGACTGCGGCTGTCCCCTCTTTTGCCCTGGTGAAATCAGAAACACAAAGCATCGTCCTGTCTCCTTCAATCGGCCGTTCATCTATGATGAACACGATCCAGGAGACTTTAGATATTGACCTAGTGCGCAATATCGCCAGTATTCCGTCCGAATTGTCAGCTGGCGGTTCTGGTCCAGAGGTCGCGAGCCTCTTGCATCAGGAGCAAGGATTCCTCCCACCGGTCCGTGGAGTCCTCGCCATCCCTCCCTGTGATCGCATAGGGTTTTGGCCCCAGCTCGCAGGTAAAGGCGAGAGTATCATCGCTGCCGGCGCGCTTTCTCCAGCTTCTGAAGCCGTATTCCCACCAGCCGAGGAAGAGATCGACCCAGGGCCGATGATGCGGAAAGGAGATTTCGATCTGCACCTGCTCGCGCGAGGCGACCCGGCCGTGGAAGGCCCACGAATTGTCGAGTATCCGGTGCATGAGCGCATGATTTTCATCCGATACCGGCCAGGCAAACTCCCGTCCGACGAGGAAATGCGAGATATCGCCCAGCAGCCACAAATCCGGTAGGCGGTCGAGCAGATCAAGCGTGAAGAACAGATCGGTGGTCATCCGGTCGCGATGCGTTTCGATGAAGACGTCGATGCCGGCCTCCTCCCCAAGACGCTGCCAGCCCTCGAGCAAGGGAATGCAATCCTCCAGGCGGCGCAATCGCACATCGGGCTGCAGACAGATATGATGCACATTGCATTCGGCGGCGATCTCGAGCGCTGGCTTCAGATCGTCGATGGTCTTGGGAAAGCATTGTCCTTCCGCTTGCAAACCATACTGCTTGAGCAGCCCTGCGACCCGGCGAACATAGCTGCGATCGTACCAATGCGTGCTGATGCCGTCGAAGCCGGCGGCGGCGATCTTCTCCAGATTCTCTTCGAGAGTCTGCTCCGGATAAACAGCGCTGCGTCGCTCCATGGCCCAGAGCGACTGAAAGATGAGCATGTTCTGCATGGTGCCTCCCGTACCAGTGGACTGCACAGATCATGAATTTGCCGTCTTTGCGAGACCGTTCGGTGATGTGTTTTGCTCATAGCTGCGTTTCATTGCAGCGCGGATGCATTTACGCGCCGACAGTCACCGGCATGATGGTTTTTCATCAAAATACTCTCGGACGCCAACCGGCTCCATCAACACGCCCCGAGCTGCCGGCCATGATTAATTCTCATCAAATCTCTGCTGTCGTTCCGCACCTGCGTCGGAGACATTGATTGCATGATTTTCGCCAACTGGGAGGCAACACCATGGACGACACGCTCTACGGAACGCGTGACAAGCGCGGGGATTGGAAACCCAACAAGCTCCTCAAATATCCGCCGGTTTTCGTTTGGCCGGCTCAGCCCGTGGCCTTCCTGAAATGGTTCTTCGGCTATCCCGGCTATCTGATGCCCTGGAATACCGTCTATGCGATCGTCGGCACGCTGCTATGGTTCTATGCCACGCCCTCGATGGAGACGATGAAGACCTTCGCACCGGGCTGGATCGCCTATCTTCTCCTTCGTAACGCCGCCCTCGTCTTCCTGTTCTTCGGCGCCTTTCATCTGCGCCTCTACATGCAAAAGAAGCAGGGAACGACCTTCAAATATAACGCGAAGTGGCCGTCGACGGGCAATTCCGCATTTCTCTTCGGCAATCAGACCGTCGACAACGTGATCTGGACATTCGCAAGTGCCGTGCCGATCTGGACAGCCTTCGAAGTCCTGACCCTATGGGCTTTCGCCAACGGCATCATTCCCCATGTCGATTTTGCCGAACATCCGGTCTATTGCGCCGTGATCATGCTGCTGATCCCGGCATTCCGCGATCTGCATTTCTACCTCGTTCACCGCCTGATCCACTGGCCGCCGCTCTATCATGCCGTTCACAAGCTGCATCATAACAACGTCAATCCCGGACCCTGGTCCGGTCTGGCGATGCATCCCATCGAGCATCTGCTGTATTTCTCGGGCGTGCTCATCCATTGGATCGTGCCCTCCAGTCCGATCCATGTCCTCTTCCATTTGACGCATACCGCCCTTGCGCCGGCGCCGGGCCACGCGGGTTTCGACAAGATCGTGATCGCAGACGATACCGCCATCGACACCCACGCCTACGACCACTACCTGCATCACAAGTTCTTCGAGTGCAATTACGCCGACGGCGTCATCCCGCTCGACAAATGGTTCGGCACCTTCCACGACGGCTCGAAAGAGGCAGAGGACCGCATGAACAAGCGTTTCATGGAACGGGCGAAGAAATATGCCAACAGGCAGGCGCGTCGTTCAGGGCCTGCTAACTAGGCTGAGCCCGGTCGGAACAGCTAGGCCTGGCAACGACCTCAAGGACTTGCCAAGGGCGTGCTGTGCTCCATATGCGACATTTGGTTCTCCCCCCGCCGCCGGTCCTCAGGTCGTCGATGGCGGGAAATGCCGGAGCCTGCGGGCCCTCCTTTCGCAGGCTCCGGCATGACCAATCATGCCAGCACCACCTTCTCTACAGTCTGCGGTTTGACGCATCCCCTTTTCGTTGGGAACGCGCTCGGCGGTCGTAAGGCCGACGCCTGCGGCCGCTGCAATGTCGACCAAACGGATTTTCTTCATGCCGCTTTTCTATGATGAAAAATGATCATAATCGACCTGGAATGTGATGGGCCATATCGCGCATGGTTGAAACTCCTCAGGGGGGAGAAAAACAAGTGCGATCAATGTTCAACGCGCTGATGTTCCTCCTCTGAAACAACATCTTTCACGCATGGCGATAGCCGCCGACGGGCGGTAGCGAGGAGGCAGAAAATGACGACATGGATCGATGCGTGTGCAGCCGAGGAGATCGATCAGGAGGACGTCGTCCGGTTCGATCACGCCGGGCGAACCTTTGCGATCTATCGAAGCCCGGATGACGAATATTTCGCGACCGATGGGCTTTGCACCCATGAGAAGATCCACCTGGCCGAGGGGCTTGTCATGGACGACACCATCGAGTGTCCAAAGCACAATGGCCGTTTCAGCTACAAGACCGGCGAGGCTCGCGGCGCGCCGGTCTGCGTCAATCTGAAAACCTATCCGGTGAAGCTGGAGGGCGATCGCGTCATGATCGGGATCGAAGCATGAGCAACGATGAGGGCATCATCATCGTCGGCGCGGGCGAATGCGGCGCGCGCGCAGCTCTGAGCTTGCGAGAAAACGGCTACCCGCATCCCATCACCCTCATCGGCGACGAGGCTCACCTCCCTTATGAGCGGCCTCCCCTTTCCAAGCAGATGCTGCTCGCCAAGGCAACGCCGCAGGCGCCGACCGTTCTCAGCGATATCATGCTGGGCGACCGCGCGATCCGGCATATCGGCAGCGCGTCGGCGATCGCTATCGACACCACCGGCAAGCAAGTGATCCTGTCGGACGGCCGTTCGTTGCCCTATGACAGGTTGCTGTTGACGACGGGCGCGGCGGCCAGGCGATTGCCGAATGTGCCAGCCAATGCGCGGATACTCTATCTCCGCACAATCAACGACGCGCTTGCGCTTCGCCCCTGGATCAGCGCCGACATGCATGTGGCTGTGCTCGGAGCAGGCTTCATTGGTCTGGAGGTTGCCGCATCGGCGCGCAGCCGCGGCGCAAGGGTCACGGTGATCGAATCCCAGGAGCGCATTCTCAAGCGCGGCGTACCCGAACCGATCGCCGAGACGGTCAGTTCGCTGCATCGTCGCAACGGGGTCGTGGTGAAATGCGGCGTAACGGTCAGCGAGATCGATGCCGGCGACCGGCGCGTGAGCGTCCGTCTGGCCGATGGAACCGAGGTGACCGCGGATGTGCTCGTGGTCGGCATCGGCGCGCAACCGCGCACTGAGCTCGCAGCACAAGCAGGCATCACCGTCGACAATGGGATCGCGGTCAATGAGCGCCTCGAGACTTCGGTGGCGGATATCTATGCTGCGGGCGACTGCTGCTCGTTTCCACATCCGCTTTATGGGGGACGCCGGTTACGCCTGGAGGCGTGGCGCAATGCTCAGGATCAGGGCATCCTTGCTGCGGCGAATTTAGCGGGCGCAACGCACAGCTATCAAGCCGTTCCTTATTTCTGGTCGGACCAGTTCGACCATACCCTGCAAATTGCTGGACTTGTCGACGAAGGGCGCGTGGTCATCCGGAGAGACCTCGGCGACAGTGCCTTCATCCTGTTTCATCTCGACCACGACGAGAGGCTCGTAGCCGCCAGCGGCATAGGTCCCGGCAACAAGGTTGCCAGGGACATGAAGTTGAGCGAGATGCTGATCGCAAGGCGGATCACGCCGCCGAGAGAGGCGCTGGCGGCCGACGCTAACCTGAAATCCTTGCTGCCAAGAGCGGCGTAGAAGGCTGCTGTTCGCCGGCTCTAGCAAAAGACGTGAGCAGCCCCCGGGTCGAACTCCAGATTGACATGGTCGCCGCGGCTGAGGCCCGAGATGGCCTCATGCCCGAAAGGCAACCGAACGGACAAGGTCTCGCTGGCTGAAATCTGCGTCGTCACGTGCACGTTGTTGCCTAGAAAAGTGATGTCGTTGACGGTGGCACTGAGGCCGTTGCCCGCGCCGTTGCTGCGCCCGAGCCGGATGCGCTCGGGTCTCAGCATCAGCGCGGCCTTGCCGCCGGTGGCCGCCCTGCCATGGACCGGGATGCGCTCGAAGATCGCCTTGTCTCCAAGCGAAATGGTCGCCCGTCCATTATCCGATGACAACAGATGGCAGGAGATGAAATCGCTGTCACCGATGAATTCGGCGACGAAGCGGGTGCGTGGATTGGCGTAGAGCTCCGGCCCTGTACCAATCTGGTCGATGATACCGTTGGAGAACACGGCAATGCGATCGGAGAGCCGCAACGCCTCCTCCTGATCGTGGGTCACGTAGAGGATCGTCACTTCGGTCTGCTGATGGATCCGCTTTATCTCGTGCTGGATTTCCTCGCGAAGCTTCTTGTCGAGCGCCGACAGCGGCTCGTCCATCAGAAGCACCGGCGGATCATAGGCGAGCGCCCTGGCAAGCGCGACGCGCTGCTGCTGGCCGCCGGACATCTGTGCCGGCTTGCGATCCTCGAAGCCTTCCAGCCTGACGAGACGCAGCATTTCCTTCACCCGGCTATCGACTTCGGCCTTGGACTTGCGGCGCACCTTCAGCGGAAAGGCGATATTCTCGCCCACGCTCAAATGCGGAAACAGCGTATAGCGCTGGAACACCATGCCGATATTGCGCTTGTGCGAGGGCGTCGACAGCAGCGTCTGGCCGTTCAGCAGGATGTCGCCCCTGGTGGGGTTCTCGAAGCCGGCCAATATGTAGAGCGTCGTGCTCTTGCCCGAGCCGGAGGGGCCAAGAAAGGTCAGGAATTCGCCACGCCGGACGTCGAGATTGACATCGTGCACGGCGACGACCGGGCCGTATTCCTTGCGGATGCCTTTGATTTTCAGGAAGGATTCACTCATGATTTCAGAACCTTGCGTACGATCGCGGCCAGCGCCATCAAAGTGACCGTCAACAGAATGAGAAGTGTGGAGGCGGCAGCCACGACCGGGGTGAGATCCTGCCGCAGCGTCGTCCAGACCTTGACCGGCAGTGTCTGCAGCGTCGGGCTCGCCATGAAGATCGCCACGACCACCTCGTCCCAGGATGTCAGGAACGAGAAAACGGCCGCGGAGAAGAGCCCGTGACTTATGGCGGGCAACGTTACCCGGATCTTTGCCTCAAGCGGCGAAGCACCACAGAGCACGGCCGCATCCTCGATGGACTTGTCGAAGCCCTCGAGCGCGCTGGAGATCGATAGGATGGAAAAAGGTAGCGCCAGAACGAGGTGGGAAAGGACGAAGCCTACCAGGGTTCCGCCGAGCCCTATCCGCAGGAAAAAGGCATAGAGGGCAACGGCAAAGACAACGACCGGAAGGATCATCGGCGTCAGGAACAGTGCTTTCAGCGCATCGCGAAACAGAAACTTGCCGCGCACGAGGCCGAATGACGTCACCAGCCCGAGCACGACCGAAAGCACCGTGACGATTGCCGCGATCCGAAAGCTCGTCCAGGCGGACTCCAGCCATTGCGGATCGGAAAACAGCTCCCCATACCAGCGCAGCGTCCAGCCCGGCGGCGGAAAGATCAGCCATTGCGACGAGCCGAATGACAGTGCCGCGATGAAGAGGATCGGCAGCAGCAGAAAGGCAGCTGTCAGAACGGTGATGGTGAGAAGCACATATTTCCACCAGCCGAGTTGCCCGAAATTCAACAGCATCTCAGCGCCCTCCCGTATTCTGCACGCCGAACAACCGCAGTTGGACCGCGTAGAGCGAAAGCGTAACGACAAGCAGGACAAAGGCCGCCGCTCCGCCCATGCCCCAATTGACGAGGGATTGAACGAACTGGGCGATGAGTTCCGCCAGCATCATGTTCGCCGTGCCGCCGAGCAGCGACGGGGTAACGTAATAGCCGAGCGACATGACGAAGACCATCAGCGCACCAGCCATCATGCCGGGAGCCGCGAGCGGAAGGAGAACGCGAGTTAGGCATTGCCAACGGCTCGCGCCACAGAGAGCGGCCGCCTGCAACACCGCCGGATCAATCTTCTTAATGACGCCGTAGAGCGGCAGGATGATGAAGGGCAGCATGATATAAGTCATGCCGATCGTGACGCCAGTCAGGTTGTTGACGAGCGCCAGAGGCTTGTCGATCAGCCCCATACCAACAAGCATCTTGTTGATCAGCCCGGTCCGCTGCAGCAGCACCATCCAGGCGTAGGTCCGGGCAAGCAGATTGGTCCACATTGACAGGAGCAGGATTGCAAATACCAGCGAGGCCAGTCTCGCAGGCATGATCGCCAGCGTCCAGGCGACGGGAAAGCCGATCAGCAACGATATGATGGTGACCAGGCCGGAGACGATGAAGGTATTGGCGAAGATTTTCAAATAGGTCGCGGATCCGAGCAGCTCGGCGTAGTTGCCAAGCCCGATCCTAGGCTCCATCACGCTGCGCAGGAGAAGTGCTACGACCGGAAAGGCGAAAAAGATCGCAATGAAGATCAGCGCCGGCGCCACCTGTCCAAAACCGGTGGACTTCGCCGCCTTGCGCGTCGGTGCGGTTTCGCCCGCAACGTCCATATATGTCGACATGGCAATCCTTTCCCACCGTGGGCACCGGCAGGCAGCCATAGCCGCCATGCAGGCCCGCACCTCGTATTGCCGCACCGCGGACCGATGTCCGCGGTGCTGTTGTCAGTTTCCTGGGGCTTACTGCGCCTGCCAGGCGTACCACTTCTTGCCGATGGCATCGCGGTTTTCGGCCCAATAGTTCATATCGGCATTCACCTGGCCGGCGGTCTGCTGGTCCGGCAGGGTCTTTGCCGTTTCGGGATCCATCAGCTTGGCCGAGCCGAGATTGATCGGCGCGTATCCGGTGGCCTTTGCCAGATCGGCCTGTTGTTGCGCCGATGTTGCAAGCGCGATGAACTTCATCGCCGCTTCCATGTTCGGAGCGCCCTTGGGAATGACGAGGGAATCGGCTGCCGTGATGTTCTGGCTCCACGACGTCTCGGTCTTGACGCCGCTATTGGCGAGCGCGGTCATGCGGCCGTTCCAGAGGCTGCCGAAGGGCGCTTCGGCCGATGCGACCAGCTGCTGAGACTGCGCGCCGCTCGACCACCAGACGATATCGGACTTGATCGTGTCGAGCTTCTTGAAGGCGCGGTCGAGATCGAGCGGATAGAGTTTATCGGCGGGAACACCGTCGGCCAGCAAAGCGGCTTCGATCACGCCCGGAGCCGACCACTTGTAGAAAGTGCGCTTGCCCGGAAACTTCTTCGCGTCGAAGAGATCGGCCCAGGTCTTCGGGCAGGCACTGACAGCATCCGCATTGCAGCCGATCACGAAGGAATAATAGAAGCTGCCGACGGAATAATCGCTGACGAAACGCGGATCGAGCTTGGATTTGTCGATGACGGAGAAATCGAGTTTCTCCAGCAGGCCGCTCTTGCCAGCCTGTGCGGCGTAGTCGCCCTCGACGTCGACTACGTCCCAGGTCACGCGAGCGGCCTCGACCATGGCTTTCAGCTTGCCGTAATCAGTCGGGCCGTCCTGCATGACGCCGATGCCGGTCTTTTCGGTGAATTGGTTCGCCCAGGCGACCTTCTGCGCATCCTGCGTCGTTCCTCCCCAGCTCGTGAAGACCATGGTATCGGCCTTGGCGGGCATGCATGCGGCCATCATTGCGGCAAAGGCCGCGAGTGCAATTTTTGCTTTCATGTTCCCTTGTCCTTGTTTTTGCAGTCTTTCAGGTCATGCCTTATGCGGCCGCCCGCTCACCCCGCGGGAGAAAAGCTGGCCGGCTTCATAATCTTGTTTTCCGCCACCTCGATCAGATCGCGAATCCTGGGCAGGAAGGCTTGCCACTCCGGGTCAGCAGCCAGTCGCTGGCGCCGCGCCTCGCGATCGTCGAGGCTCGCATAGGCCCAGATATGGACGATCTCGTTGATCGTGCCGATCTCCGAATAGAAATAGCCGACCAGATTGCCGAGATGGGCTTTCTGGATGGCAATTCCCTCCTCCTCGACGACCTTCAGATATTGCGGGATCGTGCCGTTCTTCAGCCTATAGGTGCGGATCTCGTAGAACATCGGCGTCACCTCATGACGAAGGGATCGGGGATCGGATCATCTGACGTGCGCAACCAGATCGTCTTGGTGCGGGTGTAGTCGAGGGCCGCCGCAAGCCCGCCTTCCCTGCCCTGCCCGGAAAGACGGAAGCCGCCGAACGGCGCGATCGGCGATACCGCGCGATAGGTGTTGACCCAGACGACACCGGCGCGAATGCCTTTCATGAGACGATGAGCGCGCGTCAGATTCTGGGTGAAGACACCGGAAGCCAGTCCATAGCGGGTATCGTTGGCAAGCTTCAGGGCCTCGGCCTCGGTCTCGAAGGAGACGACGGACAGAACCGGGCCGAAGAATTCCTCGGCAAGCGACGGCGAAGTGACGCCGTCGCAATCCAGGATCGTCGGCTGGAAATAGTAGCCGTCGCCATCCAGTTTTTGGCCGCCAGTGACGAGACGTGCGCCGCTTTGAACGGATTTGTCGACGAGTGCCGCGACGTGATCCTGCTGACGCTTCGTGGCAAGCGGGCCGACTTCGGTCGCCATTTCGAGCGGAGGGCCGATACGGATCGCCTCGGCCTTGCGCTTGATGATGGACAGGAAAGCATCCTTGACGCTGCGCTCGACAATCAGGCGGGAGCCGGCAACGCAGCTTTGTCCCGTCGCTGCGAAGATGCCGGCAACCTGGGCATTGGCAGCACTTTCGAGATCGGCATCGGCAAAGACGATGAAGGGCGATTTGCCGCCGAGTTCCAGGGATGTCGAGGCAAGGTTTTCCGCCGAATTGCGCACGACATGGCGTGCCGTCTCCGGGCCGCCGGTAAAGGCAATATGCACGACTTTCGGATGCCGCCCGAGAGCGGCGCCGCAAGATGGCCCGAAGCCGGTGATGATGTTGACGACGCCGGCCGGAAAGCCTGCTTCATGAACAAGGCGGGCAAATTCCAGAAGCGGCGCAGGCCCATCCTCCGATGCCTTGACGACCATGGTGCAGCCGGCCGCCAATGCCGGGCCGATCTTGACGGCCGACAGGAAGAGCTGGCTGTTCCACGGCACCATCATGGCGACGACGCCGATCGGCTCGCGGCGAAGCCAGACATCCATATCGGGCTTGTCGATCGGCAGGTAGGATCCCTCGATCTTGTCGGCGAGGCCGGCATAGTAGCGATAGTAATCGGCGACATAGGCGATCTGCGCCGAGGTCTCGCGAATGATCTTGCCGGTGTCGCGCGTTTCCAGTTCGGCGAGCTTTTGGGCATTCGCAGCAACGAGATCGGCGAGCTTGTAGAGCAGCTTGCCGCGCTGCGTCGCCGTCGTCTTGGCCCAGGGTCCGTCGTAAAGAGCCTTCTCAGCCGCATTGACCGCGCGGTCGACATCGCTTTCACGCGCCTCCGGCATGTCTGCCCAAACATCGCCTGTTGCAGGATCGATACTTTGGAAACGGGCTTCCCCGTCCAGAAACTCGCCATCGATATAATACTGGAAGCGCTGCATGGGTTTTACTCCGCAAATGCCGGCATGACCTCGGCGATGAAGCGTTCGAGCGAGGCTTTCTTGCGCTCGAAGGACATACCGGTGTCGATCCAGAAGGAATATTCATCATAGCCCATCGCCTGATAGGCCTTCAGCCGCGCAATCACGGTTGCGGCGTTGCCGACGACATTGTTGCTGCGCATGACCGTATCTGACAGCATGGCATTCGCCCTTATATCCTCATCAGGAATGCGCTCGATCAGGCCCTGATGGACCGGCTTCTCGTTCTTGAACCAGGCGAAGAAGTAGTTGTAGTAGACGCTGAGCTCATGGGCGGCCTCAGCGATATCCGCTTCCGACGAGCCGACATAGGTATGGCGCAGCAGCATGATCTTCGGCCTGTTGATATCAGGGTTCTTGGCGCAGGCGTCGTTGAAGCGCCCCATCAGCGCCTCAACTTCGTCATCCCCCTGCCAGAGGGGTGTCACCTGAACATTGCAGCCGTTGGCGACGGCGAATTCATGCGAGTTCGGATCGCGGGCGGCGACCCATATCGGAGGGTTAGGCTCCTGTAGCGGCTTCGGCGCCGAGGTGGTGGCGGGGAATTTGAAGAATTCGCCTTCATGGGCATAGTCGCCCTTCCAAATGCCTTTGATCGCAGGGATCAATTCGCGCATGCGCTGGCCGGCACCCCAGGCGTCAAGACCCGGCAATAGACGCTCATATTCGAAAGAATAGGCGCCGCGGGCGATACCGATATCGAGCCTGCCGTCGCAGATGATGTCGGCCATGGCCGCTTCGCCGGCAAGCTTGATCGGGTGCCAGAAGGGAGCGATCACCGTCCCCGTTCCCAGTCTCGCCCGCGAGGTGCGGCGCGCCAGATCGGCGATCGTCACGAAGGGATTGGGCGCAATGGTAAAATCCATGCCGTGATGCTCGCCCGTCCAGATGGCGTGCATGCCGCCCTTGTCGGCAATTTCGCAGAGCGCGACGAACTCGTCGTAGAGGCTCTTGTGGCTCTGGCTCGCATCGAGGCGTTCCATGTGAACGAAGAGAGAGAATTTCATGCTCGTGCCACCTTCGTCGAGACCGGGCGGACCGTGCCAGAGGTCTCATCTCCAAAATAAACGCCGAAATTGCCGATCTGGTTTTCCAGTGCGAAGCGAGCGACGATATCGGCTGTCGAACTCGTCTTGAAGCGGGTTTTGGTCAAGGCGTCCGGCTTGAAGAACCTGCCCTCGCGTGGCTCGCCTTGCGAGGCGAAGGCGCGGTAGACGATGTGATGCTTGCCATCGCTTTTGCCTTCATAGACCGAATAGAGAAAGCCGATCGTCACCGAAAGCCCGGTCAGCTCTTGAAGGTAGCTGCCCAGAATCTCGGTTGGGCTACCTTCCCTGCCCTCGCAGCTCGGCAGTGTGAGGATGTCTTCTCCGAGCAGCAGGATCTCGCCATCGCGCTCCAGAACGGCGCCGAGCTCGATATTGCCCTCGGTCGCGGCCGAAACCGCCTTGCTCGCAAGGATCGGCGTGAAGTAGCCGCCGCGAGCATAACCCAATCCATTGCGGCCGCTGTTGTGGAAGGAGGCGATGCGTCCCATGAGAATAACATGGTCGCCGGCATCGGTGACCTGCTCCATACCGCATTCGAACCAGGCGGCAACGTCGGCAAGGATCGGACAGCCGTCGGCGCCGGCATCCCATTCGACGGTTGCGAACCTGTCTTCAACCGGGCGCGCGAAGGTGTTGGAGATATCTTTCTGCGCTTCCGACAGAACATTGATAGCGAAATGCTTCGCGCTCGTCATGGTCGCGAAGTTGCGCGAGGTCTTCGCCAGGCAGACCAGAAGCAGCGGCGGATCGAGCGAGACTGAGGTGAAGGAGTTCGCCGTGAAGCCGATCGGCAGACCCGCCTGATCGTGCGCCGTGACGACCGTGACGCCGGTCGGAAATGCGCCGAAGGCGTCGCGCAGCGCCCTTGCATCGATATGTTGCGCCGTCATCTTGCGTCCTCCCCGCATGAAAGCCACTCGGCAAGCAATTCGTTGACGATCTCGGGTGCCGTCAGGTTGACCATATGACGATGTCCCTCGACGATCCGGACCCAGCCTCTCGGGGCGGCAGCCGCCATCTGCTCGGCCATCTGCGGCGTCGAATTGGGATCGTCCGAGCCCGTCAGGAACAATGCCGGCACCCGCACCTGCGGCCACCGATCGGCGTAGGTTTCGTCGCCGCCGGCAAATGCCGCATAGGCTGTCGCATATCCCTGCGGATCGACGAGACCCAACCAGTTGCGGGTCAACTCCCGGGCGGTAGCACTTTGCGCATCGTCGCCGAACCAGCGCTGGAGCGGTCCTTCCTTGTCGATACCGGTCAACGGGATTGCCGCTGCGCGTGCCAGGACCGCCGCCTTTGCTTCCGCATCACGGCGATAGACGCCGTTGAGATAGGCAACGCGCCTGATCCTCTCACCGAAGGTTGCCGCGGCACCACCGGCGACGAGCGCACCCATCGAATGCCCGGCAACATTGACCGCGTCGAGCGCCATCTCATCGAGGAAACCGCCCAACCACTCGACAAAGGCTTCCAGGCGGCTGCCGGCAGGCAATGCTTTGCTTTCGCCGTGGCCCGGCATGTCGATGGCGATGACGCGATGGCTCCCGGAGAAGGCAGCGATTTGTGGCAGCCAGGCTTCAAGGCGCATGCCGACACCGTGAATGAGGACAAGCGGCTCGCCCATGCCCGTGTCGTGATAGGCCGTCCCGCGTGCCGTGATCTTACGCGGCAGTCCTTCTGCCTCGGAGGCATCGGCTTTGCTCTGCGCTATGGTGTCCATCGTCGACATCTCGGCGCCCAATCCGTCAGACGCCGGCAGGATTTGAGACATCCTGCCCCAGGTCCTTGAGGTCCTGATAGCGATCGCCGATGCGATGATGCGGCCGGCCGCCGACTGAAGCGCCAAGCGCCACGACAATCTCGTCAGCAGCGGGCGCATCGGCGATCGATGTCTGGATCGTCAGATAATGCGAGCGCCGACCCTCGTCGTTCTTGTCCATCAGCGGGATCATGATCGGCGCATTGGCCGGGCCGCGCGTGTTGCAGAAGGCAAGATAGGATTTCGCGCCGACGGCGTGCCGATAATGATTGCCGAAGCGCAGCGTATGGATCAGTGCCGAAGCATGTTCGATCTCGCCATCGAGGCCGACCACCGCCGACTTGCCATAGGCCTCCACCGCCTCGCCCGATCCGACGGCCTCGATGATCATGCTGGTGAGCAATTCACCGAGAACCGGTGCCGCGGCGTGAATTTCTGGCTTCAGATTCTCGACGTAGCCGCGACCGGCCCAGGGGTTCTTCACGATCGCGCAGGCGGAGAACAACTTCAGCGGCGCGGGCGCTGCTTTGCCCCCTTCAATCAATGTGGTTTCGATCTGCAGGACGGTTTTACGGATTTGAAAGGTCATGGCTCCGCTCGCTTTTCTGAGTTTCGTATGATGGTATGCCATAATACGAAACTGTCAAGCCGCTTTGCGCAAACGAGTGGAAACCGGAATCTCTATGAAGGAAACTGTAATTATAACAGATGCTTATTCAGAAAAGCCAAAGTGATTGATCATGGCGGGCTCGAAATCATCGTCACGCCAATTTCTGGGGAAGCCTGCAGCTTGCGACTGCATTCCCAGTTATTTGATGCTCCAATTTTGTATTATTGATTATGGCATACC
The DNA here is from genome assembly GCF_016901135.1 of Martinezella lusitana. Taxonomy (GTDB): domain Bacteria; phylum Pseudomonadota; class Alphaproteobacteria; order Rhizobiales; family Rhizobiaceae; genus Rhizobium; species Rhizobium lusitanum_D. The sequence continues at coordinate 40,316 of NZ_JAFEVL010000018.1, forward strand.
GTCACATCGAATGCCGCGGAGAGTCAAGCCCGCTTCGTGAGGTTGCCTTTAATTTGATGGGGGTCGCAGAGATGCCATTGGACACGATGCCGCCGTACATCGACGGAACATCGTTCGGTAAAGAACGGCCGTATCGGATTAATCGATCGGTTGGCGTCCCGAGAGAACAGCCTGCGCGATTGCGCTGGCGCTGGCAACATGTTGCATGGCGGCCTGGTAGGCGCCCTCGCCGTCTCCACGCCGGATGGCATCGACGATGCGCGCCATCTGTACCGGCCCCTGAACATCGCGATTTTGCGTCTTGATCGTCATCGAACGCAGATGATTGATGCGAACGGTCAAAAGATTGACGACGCCCCACGCGATGTGGCGGTCGACCATGCTGAACAGCGTCTGATAGAAGGATGAGGTATGGGCGAGCACGCCGGCCATGTCCTTGTCCCGATAGCTGTTTCTGATGTCCTCAAGGGATTTGTCGAGAGCATCGGCAATGGCGGGATTGCGCTGCTCGGCGCAAAGACGCGCGGCCATGCCTTCCAATGCGCCGCGGATCTCATAGATCTGCTTCGCCTCGTCATGGTTGAGCTGGGCGACGATCGGCCCCTTGTTCGGCAGATTGGCGACGAGGCCTTCGGATTCGAGATGACGTAAAACCTCGCGTACGATCGTGCGGCTTACACCAAGCTGGGCGCAGAGATCACGCTCCACCAGACGATCCCCCGGGCGGAAATAGCCGTTGAGGATCGCCTCCCGCACTTTGTCGAGTGCCAGTTCGCGCAACGTCTTGGCCGGACGCTCCACGCGAATTGCCGTGCCGTGCGCATCATCAGTCATTCCAACACCTCGGTTTCAGACGTCAACTTCCGTCCCTTGCCGCAGAGACGGTCAAGTTTCGGATACCATATTATGGCCTACCAAGATTATGCAATGGCGAGACGGAGTCAAATGCAACTGCATAGACCGTTGCGAACAACCCCTACTCCAATGTCACCGACAAGGATATCAGGAACTTTTTGCGACGGACTGGGCGCGGAAGTCTCATTGGGAATATAGGGTCGGGAGCTGATCCGGCCATGACAAATTCTGCTCCGCAGTCTTCCGACCGCAGAGCTCCGCCTTTTTCCGTCGAGCATCAGTGCGCAGCAAAGGCGCCTCGGAACTGCAGATCAGTTCAATCTGGCAAGCGGCTTGCCGTCGGCATCGAATAGGTGGCAAGCGGCCGGATCCATGTGGAGAGACAGGGGTGCATGCAGCGGCGTCGTATCGGTGCCTTCCGTCTGCACGACAAGCGATTGGTTCGCCCCGATATCCACATGCAGGATCGTGAGGCCGCCCAGCCGTTCGGCGAGCATCGCCTGCCCGGCGAAGCGGCCATTCGGGTCGATGCGGATATGTTCGGGGCGGATGCCAAGGATCAGGTTGGCCCCTACCGTGCTTGTTCCGCCGGAGGCCGGCACGGTGATCCTGTGTCCGCCCGGCAGCGCGACGGATATGCCTTGAGGCCCGGTCGATTCGACCATTGCCGGAAGAAGATTCATCTTCGGTGAGCCGATGAAGCCGGCCACGAAGATATTTGCCGGCCGGTTGTAAAGCTCCAGCGGCGAACCGACCTGCTCGATGCGGCCGGAGTTCAGGACCACAATCTTGTCGGCCATGGTCATCGCCTCGATCTGATCATGGGTGACGTAGATCATCGTTGCCGCCAGCCGCTCGTGCAGCCGCATCAGCTCCAGCCGCATGTTGACGCGCAAAGCCGCATCGAGATTGGACAAGGGCTCGTCGAAGAGGAAGATCTTCGGATTGCGCACGATCGCCCGGCCGATGGCCACACGTTGCCGCTGCCCACCCGACAGATCCTTCGGCCGACGGTCGAGCAGATGCGCGAGTTCCAGAATCTCGGCAGCTTCCCTGACCTTGCGATCGCGCTCAGCCGGGGAGACGCCTGCGATTTTCAGCGCGAAGCCCATGTTTTCGGCGACCGTCATGTGCGGGTAGAGCGCATAGGACTGGAAGACCATCGCCAGGCCGCGTTGCGACGGGTCTACATCGTTGGCGCGGGTGCCATCGATCATCAAATCACCGCCGGTGATCTTCTCCAGACCGGCGATCATTCGCAATAGCGTAGACTTGCCGCAGCCGGACGGGCCGACAAAGACCACGAATTCACGGTCGTCCACATCCAGATCGATGCCCTTGATGACTTCGAGTGCGCCATAGGTCTTGCGAGCGTCGCGCAGCTTGAGATTAGCCATTGCTGGCCTCCTTTCTTTCCATGGATGGGTTGGCGCCGATGTCTGCTTCTTGCCCGAGGATGAGGCTGGCAGCACCGATCAGGCCGGCATGGCGCCCAAGCTGGGCGGCAACGATGGGGACCTCGCGATAGGCCGGCATGGCGCGTTCGCGAATGGTCGCCACAACAACTTCCTGCAGAAGATCGAAGCCATGCGAGATGCCGCCGCCCATTACCAATATGTCTGGCGAATAGAGATGCAGCAGATTGGTAAAGCCGATGCCAAGCCAGCGCGCTTCCGCATCCAGCAATTCCATCGCCAGCACATCACCCTTTCGTGCGGCCTCAACGACATGCCGCCCGCTGACGTCGCCATCGCTGGCAATCGCACGCATCAGCGAGCCGTCGAATTTCCGGGTCCGCGCCGTGGCCCGTCGCCCCAAAGCCGTTCCCGAGGCAACGGCTTCGAAACAACCGATCGCGCCGCAGAAGCAGCGCTCCCCTTCGTTCGTGATGGTCATATGGCCGATCTCGGCCGCCAGGCCGCGCCGGCCGTGCAAAGTCCGGCCGTTGGTGATCACGCCGCCGCCGATACCCGTGGAGACCGTCACGAAAACCATCGAATCCGCGCCGCGACCGGCTCCGTAGTGCCATTCGCCGAGGGCTGCCGCATTCGCGTCGTTCTCCAGCCGGACCGGCAGTTCGAAGCGATCGGAGAGAATGGTCGCCAGCGGCACCTCATGCCAGCCGATAAGCGTCGGCGGCCCGATGACGATACCGGCCTCGGGGTCGAGCGGTCCCGGTGCGCCGACACCTATGCCGATGGGAGAAAGGTCGGGCGTTTGCGCCAGCACCTCGGCTGCGAGCTGTTCCATCTGCCGCGTTACCGCCGCAGGTCCATCGGCCGCCGCCGTCGGCATGGCCGAGAAGGCCAGAAGGCTTCCTGCCTCATCGACAAGCGCGGCGCGGAGCTCCGTTCCGCCGAGATCAAAGGCAAGGGCAACCTTGTTCACGCAACCCCGCTTTCCAAGTCATGCAGCCAGGCGATGCGGTCAGCGAGATCCTTGTCGCCGAAGGCGAGCGAACCGAGAACGACAGTCTGTGCACCGGCCTTGCGCAGGAGCGGTACGGTCTGCTCACGGATGCCGCCATCGGCCGCGAGGATGATCTGGTCTTCACGACCGGATTGCCGGAGCAAGTCACGCGCTTCCAAGAGCCGGTCGCATGCCCTATCGGAAAGGCTCTGCCCCTTGACGCCGATTGATGTGCCAAGCAGCGTCACGAAGGCAACATGATCGATGAAAGGCTTGATCGCCGAAACCGGCGTTTCCAGCCGCAGCACCACACCTGCCTCGGCACCAAGCTTTCTTGCGAGCGCTGCGGCGCGCAGCCCTGCCTCGCCATTCTCGGCATGAACGCTGATCAGATCGGCGCCCGCCTCTATGAACTGGCGTGTCTGTTCCTCGACGATTTCACCTTCGACCATTAGATGCACATGGATGGGCTTGGCGGTCGCTTTGGCGATGCGTGCGACGAAATCCGGAAAGAACAGGAAGCCCGGCGTAAAGCGGGCATCGGCGACGTCGATATGGTGCAGGTCGACATAGGGTTCGATCCGCTTGAGATCGGCCTCCATATTGGCGAGATCCGCCGACCAGAGCGAGAACTCGCCGAGCAATCGGTTGCGGGGCAATGCGGCGATGGCCGCCGGACCGGAAAGAGGTTTGGATGTCATGATCGAAAGAGGCTCCGGATTGAACTGGATGCGAGAAAATCGGTGATGGCGGTTTGGATTTCGGCGAAATGCCGCGCCTTGTCGGCTGTCTTGGCAGTGACTTCGACATAGCGTGCGCCGGGAATGGTTTCGGCAAGCGTGAGGGCGCAGGAGAGCGGATGGATCGCATCCTGTTCGTTGCCGATGATCAGCGTCGGAACTTTGATGGCTGCCGTGTCAGCCTTCGATACGCCGGGCCCATCGGCGGCGATGTCGCCAAGGACGGATGCGAAATCGAAGGCGTCTGGCCGCTCGAAATAGCCAAGCAGGGAAGAGAAATTGTCGGGCGCCTCGGACGCAATCCGACGCCCGATTTCCGAGGCGACAAAGCGCTCCCTGGCTTCCGCAACTGGATGCGAACGGATCAGGGCAGCAACGGCGCGACCAGGCTCGAGATTGTCCGGTGATGCCTCGAATAACCAGGCGGGACGCACAAGAATGAGTCGCGCGACACGGTCGGCGTGGTGATGGGCAAGATGCAGCGCAATGGCCGCCCCCATCGAAATGCCACCGACAACGAAGCGGTCAAAGCCATGTTCGGTGGCTGCGGCCAGCACATCCTCGGCAAACATATGGATCGAAAAGGGCCGCGCACTGCCAAGCGATGAGGCGCCATGCCCGCGGCACTCCAGCGTCAGTCGATGGAGTGCCGCAGAGGTGGGAAGATTCTGCGCCACCTGCGCCTCGTCACCGCCAAGACCATGCTGGAAGACGACCGGAAGCCCCTGCCCTTCGTCATAGACGGCAAGGCTTGCATCGCCGCGCATGAAGGAAGCCTTTCCCATCAGATCAGCTCCTTGAGGAAAACCGCTACGCCGGGGGCTTCGGACGCCGAGAGGCCATGCGTGACGAGTGGGCCGTCGAAGCCCACGGTCCGTAGCCGTGCAATGAAATCAGGGAAATTGACGACGCCCTGTCCCGCGGTTGCGAAGCGACCATCGGCATGGCGATCCTTGGCATGTGCGAGGGCGATGTGACCGGCCGCGGTTTCAACCGCCTCCTCGACGATCACCCGCGCCTGCCCCGGCGTCGCCTGCTCGAACAGATTGGCGGGGTCGAGCACGATGCGCAGCCGTCGCGATCCCATCTCCGCGATCAGCCAGCTGGCGTCCTTAGCCGACGTGACGATATTGGCTTGTTCCGGCTCGATGCCGAGATCCACACCATGCCGCTCGGCCAGCTCCAGAGCCTTTGACATTTCCGCCGCCATGTCGGCCCAGGCGGCGGGATCGCCATTGTCGGGATGATGAGCCCATTGGTCGTTCGGGTCGCGCGTGCCAGTGCAAAGGGTCACGAGCGGAATGGAGAGTGCTGCCGCCGTCTCGATGACGACGGCGAGTTGGGCAAGGCCCGTTCGACGCACAGCAATGTCTGGATGGGCCATGTTGTAGGTGCCGGAGAGGGCTGCAAGCGAAATCCCTGTCGCGTCCACAGCTGTCCGGATTTCCGCGAGCGTCGTTTCAGTGACGGCATCGGGCATGGAGGGCAGTCCACAGCAGGCGAGATTGAACTGCGCACATGTGTAACCGCTGTTGCGCACTGCCGAGAGAACGCCGAGCGGCGCGGTCCCCGGAAAGGTCTTGGCGAATATCCCTATCTGCATCAGACCGCTCCCGTGACCGATGCAAGTTCGACGCGTTCGCCCCGTTCCACCGATCGGGCGATCGCCACCATCGCGCGGATGGAAGCCAGGCCGTCCTCGACATTGGCGCCGCGCATCGGCGCGCCGTTCAATGCCGTATCGGCCAGACCCTCCACCTGCCTGCGGAAGAAATGGCCGTCGGCGCCAAGCGGTTTTCTGCTGGTCGCATCCTTCTCATGGAAGATCTCGACCTCGCTCGAGCGGAAGTACCAGGGATTGAAAGTCTTTGCGAGAACCGAGCCGTTTTCCCCGTAGAGCTGGAAGCCCTCATGCCAATCCATGCGCACCGCGACGGTCAGGTCCAGATGGCCGAGCGCACCATTGGCGAACTCGGTTTCCACGAACCAACAATAGGCGCCGGCGCGTTCGAGAAGCCGGGCGCGAACCGAAACGATATCGCCGCAGAAGAAACGAGCTGTATCGACGAGATGCGAGCCATGCGCCAGCATGAAATATTGCCGCAGGTCGGCCTTCGGATTGCCGGCCGGCTTGCGCGCAAGCTTGCTGGTGACAGGCAATGGCTGCACCGCATCCGTATTGGTATAGCGGTGGGTGGAATCGCAATACCATGCCTTCATCGCAAAGATCTGACCGATATCGTCGCGGACGAAATCGCGCGCCGCCTCCAGAGCGGGATCGAAACGCTTCATGTGCCCGACCTGCAGGATCCTGCCGGAGCGGCGCACGGCCTCGGCAAGTTGCAGGCCTTCCTCGATCGACACGCCAATGGGTTTCTCGCACAGCACATGCTTTCCGGCTTCCAGCGCCTTGACGGACATCGGCACGTGATAGGCGTCGGACGTGGCGACGATGACGGCCTCCAGATCGGGATCGGCGAGCATCGCATCATAGTTGTCGTACATCTTCTGCGGCTCGTAGGTCGCACCCATGCGGGCCAGAAGATCGGGAGCCGCATCGCAGATCGCATAGAGATCGGCATTCCTGGCCTTCACGCAGGATTCCAGATGCGCGAACTGGGCGATCGGCCCGCAGCCGAGCACTCCGACGCGAAGACGGCGATTTTCCTTTTCGATCATGGTTCTCTTCCTTATGCGCCGTAGCCGCGCATGGTTTCGCGGTTGGTCTTGACTGCGGCGGCAGGGTCGGCGGCTGCGGTTTCGGATTCTTCCTCCAGCACCAGCCAGCCGTTGAAGCGCGGCGCTGCGGAGACAAGGTCGATCACGGCAGGCGTGTCGAGAATACCCTTACCGAGCATTGCCCATCGGTCATTGGCGTCGACATCCTTGAGGTGCAGGTAGCGGATGCGATCCTGGTAGATACGCATCGTATCGAGCATGTCGGCATGTCCGCGCAGGATATGGCCGGTATCCGGCACCCAGCCTACCAGGCTCGGGTCGAGCAAGGCAAAGATGCGGTCATAATCGGCGCGGTCGAACAGCAGCGTATTGTGATGCGAGCTCGGATGGACGGCGACATCGACGCCGGCGGCCTTGCCCAGTTCTCCGGCGCGATTGTAGAAGTCGCCCGCAATGGCGAACTTGTCCTCACGCGGGCCGTCTGAGACGACGGTCGCCGAGCCGATGGAGACGAGAGCGCCCGGAAAATGCGCGGCGTAATCGATCCAGCGCTGCGCCGTCGCAAGGTCGTCTTTCACAGCATCGGCGACCGTGAAGCCGCTTCTCGAGCCGAAGGCGAAGGAGACGAGGGTTAATCCATGGCTCTTCAGCGCGCTCGCGAAAGCATGCGGGTCTGCCGCGTAGCGGCCGATCATCGTATCGGTGATTTCGATGCCGAGATAACCGCCGGCGGATATGGCCGACAGCAGGTCGTCGGCCGTTCCTCTCCAGGCATCGCCGAGCATTTCCCACGTAAATGTCTGGCAGCCGACTTTTATGTCCTTGCTCATTCCCGCTATTCCTTGATTCCGCCTTGGGTCAGGCCTTCGATGATGTGTCGTTGGAAGAAGAGCACCAAAACAATGAGCGGCACGGTGACGACAGCCGACGCGGCGGCGATATCTCCCCAGGGCACGTAGTATTGGTTGGTGAAATTGGCGATGCCCACCGGGATCGTCTGGCTGTCGCTGTCCGAGGTGAAGGCCAGCGCGAACAGGAACTCGTTCCAGGCGGTGATGAAGGCAAGCAGACCTGTCGTGACCAGGCTCGGCAGCGACATCGGCAGGATGATATGCCAGAGCAGGCCGACCGGGCCGACGCCGTCCATGCGGGCCGCCTCGTCGATCTCGCGCGGCAGCGTCTCGAAATAGCCGAACAGGACCCAGGTCACCAGCGGCAGTCCGAGTGCGAGATAGGTGATGATCAGCGCCGTATAGGTATCCAGCAGCCCGAGATCGGAGGCGATGAGATAGAGTGGCCCGACGAGCGCGATCTGCGGGAACATCGACACCGAAAGGATGACCGTCAGGATGCCGAAGCGTCCCTTCACATCGAGGCGAGACAGCGAAAAGGCGGCGAGCGAGCCGACGATCAGGCAGAGAGCTGTGGTCGACAGCGCGACGATGAGCGAGTTCAGCACATAGTGGTGCAGGCCTTTTTCGACGAAGGCGTTGTAGTAGTGCTCCAGCGTGAACGGGTTCGGAATGAGCGAGGGCGTTCCCTCGGTCAGCGCCTTGTCGAGCTGGAACGAGGTCGAAAACTGCCAGAGGAACGGGCCGGCGGACCAGATGAGAATAAGCAGTGCGCCGAGGTAGATGACGAGGCTTTGAAAGACGGAGCGGCTTTCGTTCATGTCGTCTTCCTTATCTGCCGCACGAGGAAGACGCAGAAGACAACGGCGATCAGCCCCTCTGTGATGAACATGGCGGTCGAGACGGCCGAGCCATAGCCGAACTGAAGCGTCGAAAAGAGCACTTTGTAGGACAGCGTCGAAAGCGTCTCGGTGGAATCGGCCGGGCCGCCACCCGTCAGTACATAGACCAGATCGAAGACGCGGAACGCATCGAGCGCGCGAAAAAGGCCGGCAATCAGCAGCGTCGGCATCAAGAGCGGCAGGCGGATGTGCCAGAAGATCGTCCAGGCTCTCGCGCCGTCCATGCGGGCGGCCTCGACCAGAGATTTCGGAACGGTCTGCAGCCCCGTCAGCAACAGAAGCGCCATGAAAGGCGTGGTTTTCCAGACGTCGGCGAGGATGATCGTCGTCAGGGCGGTGTCGGGCGAGCCGTACCAGTTGACGTTCTGGTCGATCAGCCCCGCATGCAGCAGGATGAAATTGATGATGCCGTGCTGACCATCGAAGAGCCAGCCGAACATCTTCGATGTCACGACGGTCGGCATGGCCCAGGGCACGAGCATGGCGGCACGGATCATGCCGCGGCCGGCGAAGGTCTCGCAAAGGATCAGCGCCATGCCAAGACCGATGAACGTCTCGAGCCCGGTCGAGATGACCGTGAACCAGATCGTGTGCCACCAGGCATTCCAGAACGGTGGATCGGCCAGCAATTGCAGATAATTGGCAATGCCGATGAAATCATTGTCCTGGGTGATCAGCGAGCGATTGGTGAAGGATAGATAGAGGCCGTTAAAGATCGGGTAGAAGGATACCGATGCGAGCGAGATGAAGGCCGGCAACAGCAGGAGCCAAGGCCAGAGGGCGCTTGGCAGCGCCCTCGATTTGCCTGGGGTTCGCTCGGACACGGGAACCGTCATCATCACGGCCATTTCAGCCAACGATCTTATTGATCTGGGTGGCAGCCGCCTGCAGTTCCGCCTTGACGTTGCCGCTGACCAGCGCTTTCGAGATGCTGGACTGCAATGCCAGGGTCACCTTGGCATATTGCGGCGTGATCGGCCGCGGCGTGGCGCCGGTGAAGACGCTCTGGAGGCTCGCCATGAACGGCTGCTCGGCTTTCAGCTTCGCATCCTGGAATATCGCCGGGCGCGAGGGCGCGAGACCGAAATTAAGCGCAAGCCGGGTTTGGGTTTCCGGCGACGACATCCAGGTCAGGAATTCGATCGCCGCATCCCGCTTCTTGGAGTTGGCATTGATGCCCAGCTGGTAGCCGCCGAGGCATGCGGCACTCTTGCCGCCGGCAAAATGCGGCAGTGGAGCGACGGCGACCTTGTCGACGACATGCGAGGCCTTCGGATCCTGCGCGATCGGATAGACATAGGACCAGTTGCGCATGAACATCGCCTCGCCCGACGTAAACGGCTGGCGCGAAGGCTCTTCATCCCAGGACAGGACATTCTGCGGGCTGATCTTCGTCTTGTTGATGGTGTCATAGAGGAATTGGATCGCCTCGACGGCGGCATCATCGCCGATGACCGAGGATTTGCCGTCAGCAGAGAGGATGGAGCCTCCATTCGAGGCAATGATTTCGACGGCGTCGCAGATCAGGACTTCCGCCTGCTTGCCCTGCCAGAGATAGCCGAACTTGGCGTCGCCGGCCTTCTGCGCCTCAGCCGCGATGGTTGCCATGTCGGCCCAGGTTTCCGGCACCTTGCCGCCATGCTTCTCCACCAGATCCTTGCGATAATAGAACATGCCGGAATCGACGAACCATGGCAGCGCGGTCAGCTTGCCGCCATAGGTGCAGGCGGCGACCGTGCCGGGGAAATAGTCGGCGCGCTTGTCCTTCGGGAAATATTCGTCGAGCGGCAAGGCCCAGCCAGCGGCGGCAAAGCCTGCGATCCAGATGACGTCCTGGCTGAAGACGTCAGGCGTTCCGTTGCGGCGCGCCAGCTGTTGGACGAGCCCCTGATAGACCTCTGTCGATGAACTCGGCGGCGGCAGCTCGATGAACTTGACGGTCACCCGGCTTTGCGACTCGTTGAAAGCCTTGACGAGATCGCCGAGCCCTTCCTTGCCGAAGAAGCTTGCGCTGGCAAAGCTGATTTCCGTCCGGTCGGCGGCACGCGCCGGGCGTATACCGAGGCCGGACGTGACCCCAAGGGTCGCCGCGCCGGCGGCAGCGCTCGCCGCACCAAGCAGCAGCTGGCGGCGGTCAAGCATTATCGATTGGCTGATCACCGTGGAGTCAGCCGTCGTCTTCTTGAAACCTGTCATGTTTCCCTCCCAGGAAGACTGGCGACCTCCAAACCTCCGCGCCAGTATTCGCACATGTTTCATAAAAAATTGTCGCGCGTCAAGAAATAAGATGCTTTAAATCACATCTGGAATCGTCGTTCGGTTGCGCCGACGCGCCGCGAACGAAGGAAGTGCATCAGGGAGGGTTGAAAAATATGACAGACAATTCAAAGGGAAAGCTCGGCGTCGGAGTCATTGGCTGCGGCAATATCTCCATGACTTATCTGCGCAATGCGGCGCTGTTTGCCGGCGTCGAATTACGCGCCTGCGCCGACATATCGGTCGATGCAGCCGCGCTTCGTGCTCGCGAATATGGCATTCGCGCCTTGAGTGTCGACCAGCTGCTTGCCGATCCCGAGGTCGATCTGATCCTGAACCTCACGGTTCCCTCCGTGCATTTCGACGTGACCATGTCGGCCCTGTCGGCCGGCAAGCACGTCTTCACCGAGAAGCCGCTCGCGACATCGGCGGCCGACGGCCGCATTCTTGTGACGGAAGCCAAGCGCCGCGGCTTGCGGCTGGGATCGGCCCCCGACACATTCCTCGGTGCGGCGGGCCGTCGGGCACGGCGCCTGATGGAGGAAGGCGCGATCGGCCGTCCGGTCAGCGGTACGGCCTTCATGATGGGGCGTGGCATGGAGCACTGGCACCCCAATCCGCATTTCTATTACCAGCCGGGCGGCGGCCCCGTCTTTGACATGGGCCCCTATTATCTGACCATGATGGTGAACCTACTCGGACCTGTCGTGCGCGTCATGGCGATGGCGACGAAAGGCCAGGAAGAACGCCTCATCACCGCCGACGGCCCATTCAAGAACACCAGCTTCAAGGTCGGCACACCGACCAATGTTCTGTCGCTGTTGGAATTCGCATCCGGCGCCACGATCAATTTCGGCGCCTCGTGGGACGTCTTCCGCCACTCCAATCATCCGATCGAACTGCATGGCACCGAAGGGTCGCTGCGGCTGCCGGACCCCGATACGTTCGGCGGAACGGTATCCCTGTCCGAGCGAGGCGCCGATTGGCGTGATTTCGATAGTGACGGCGAACTCTATGGCAAGAGGAATTGGCCCTATACGGCGCCGGATCGGGCGAATTACCGCATGCTTGGCGTTGCCGATCTCTCGCGCTCGCTTGAGGAGAACCGGCCGCCACGGGCATCAGGTGAGCTTGCGCTGCATGTGCTCGAAATCATGGAGGCCATTCTGGCTTCAGGAGAAAGCGGACAATCCGTCCGGATTGCCGGCGATCTTACACAGCCGGCGTTGCTCGGCGAGGACGAAGCGCGCAGTCTTCTCGCCTGACACCAGCCAGGGGACGCTGATATGACCGAACAGCCCGATGAAAACGCCCGACGGCTTCTCGATCTTGGCAAGGGATCGAAGCCTCGCGCATTCGAAGATGGCACGCCCGAACAGGCCCGCCTCGATTACAATGCCGGCTTTCTCTCGGTTCAAGGCGCCAAGGAGACCGTGACCTCGATAGAGGACCGGCAGATCGATGGCCCGAACGGCCCGATCAATCTGCGCGTCTATCGTGGTACTGGCGCACCATCGCGGGATGCCGCCGCCCTGCTCTATCTCCACGGCGGCGGCTGGATGCTTGGCAATCTCGATTCGCATGACGAGATTTGCCGCTGGTTTGCCAATATCGCGCAGTGCGTCGTCATCTGCCCGGACTATCGCCTGGCGCCCGAACACAAGTTCCCGGCGGGCTTGATGGACTGCGCGGCGACATTGACCTACATGGCACAGAATGCGGCCGAACTCGGCATCGATCCGCTGCGCATAGCGGTCGCCGGAGATAGCGCCGGCGGCAATCTTGCGGCGGTTCTAGCGCTGATGGCGCGCTCTGGCGAAGTGCCGCGGCTTGCGGCGCAGCTGCTGATCTATCCCAATACCGATGCTGCACAGACGGCGGACAGCTATCGTCGCCATGGCGAAGGTTTCGGCCTGACGTTGTCAACGATGCGATGGTTTCGCGATCACTATGTCCGCAGCAATGAGGATATCCTCGATTGGCGAGTCTCGCCGCTGCGCGCGGAAAGCCTGGCGGGTGCCGCCCCCGCTTTCGTCCTCGTTGCGGGGTACGATATCCTTGCCGACGAGGGCCTTGCCTATGCCGAGCGTCTGCGAGAAGACGGCATCCCGGTGGTGCTTCGCCAATGGCCCGGACAGATCCACGGCTTCGTATCGATGGGCAAGTACATTCCCGACGCGCGGCAAGCGGTCGAGGACGCGGTTGCGGCATGGCGCAGCTTCGAAGAGGTTTCGGATCGAACGACACCTTGAGGCGGCGTCAGGCCGACTGCCGCATGACAAGCGTCCCGCTCAGACGGACCATAGGTGCGACCGCCTGAGCCGGCGCATCCGTATCGCCGAGAAGTGCCAGCAGCGAATCGACACTGTTTGCCGTCATGGCGGCGAAATCCTGTGCCATTGTCGTCAGCGGCGGGCAGGTATAGCGGCTCAGCGGATGATCGTCGTGCGCGGCTATCCGCAGATCATCGCCCTTCTTGCGTCCGACTTTCAACCCATGCGCGAAAGCGGCGGCCATGACGCCGAAGGCGAGACGATCGTTGGCGCAGAGAATAGTTCGGCGCGGCAGGGTGTTCGCGTTCAGCATGTCGCCCATCTGCTGGTAACCGACGTGCTCGAACTCCCAGGTGTAAGAGGCTGTCGTCTTGATCACCAGCGGCTCATGGCCGGAGGCCTCCATCGTGGCGATGTAGCTCGCCAGCCTCTCCGGCGAGTTGTGATTGACATGCGGAATATCAAGATAGGCCGGCGCTTCGCCGGACCGGCAGAGATATTCGACGATCGTCGCGATGCTCTGCCTATTGTCGTTGCCGATGAAAGGCGTATTCCCCTCGATATAGGTGTCGAAATAGACGATCGGCACATTTTGCGCCAGCCTCTCGAACGCCCGCGGATCGGACGTCTGTCCCAGCGGCGCGGCCACGGCACCCGCGACCTTCAAGGAGAGCATCGTGTTGACGGCTTCCCTCTCCAGTTCCGGCAGACCATGCGAGGAAAACACGATCGGCCAATAGCCTTCGACGCGCAGCCTCAATTCGAGACGATTGACCATCTCCGCATAGAAGGGATCGGTCAACGCTGGAACGAGAATGCCGATATTGCGGGTTCTCTTCCGGTTGAGATTTCGTGCATAGATGTTCGGCTGATAGTTGGACGAACGGAGAGCAGCTTCGATCAGAGCCCGCGTTACCGGCTTCACACTGGTCGGATCGTCGAAATATTTGGAAAGCGTGGGACGGGAGACGCCGCAGGACTTTGCGAAATCCTCCATTGTCTTATGCGTCATTTTTTCCATCGAATGCCGACCATCCTGCCCGAGCCGGGCCGCTCGCTTTTCCCGTTATGCGTCCACCCGAAAGCAAGCGCAATCGACGACACAAGTTCCGGTAAAGTTTTCCGGAATTTACGTCATGCAAAAACATTACGTGCGCAAATTTATTAATTGACGCATAAAAGTTCAAGTCTTAGAAACATGGCTGGTTCAAAGCCTTCGCGCCGCCAAAATTGAAACCACCTGGAAGTGAGTTCAGCCTGCATGAAAAAGCTCGTCAGCGCCGGAGAGATCGTCGTCGAAATCATGGCGGATCGGGTCGATCAAAGCCTTGCCGAGCCCGGGCTGCTGCACGGCCCCTTTCCTTCCGGTGCGCCGGCGATCTTTATCGCCCAGGCTGCACGCCTTGGCCAGCCGGCTGGCCTGATCAGCGCGGTGGGCGATGATGATTTCGGCCATCTCAATATCGATCGATTGCGGGATTGGGGCGCGGATGTCTCCGCCATTGCCATCCACAAGGGACAGGCGACCGGTACGGCCTTCGTTTCCTATCGGGCCGACGGTAGCCGCCACTTCGTCTTCAACATCAAGAACAGCGCGGCCGGATCGATTGAGATCGACGAAGGGGCTGCAGCGCTTCTGGCCGGTGCCGACCATTTCCACGTCATGGGCTCCTCGCTGTTTTCCGAGAGGGCGACGTCCGTCATTCTCGCGGGTATCGAGATGGTCAAGCGCAAGGGCGGCACGGTTTCCTTCGATCCAAACATCCGCAAGGAGATGATCGAGCTGCCCGGGATGCGCGAGGCGCTGACCAAGGTTCTCATGTTGACCGATATTTTCCTGCCGAGCGGCGAGGAACTGTTCATCTTCACCGATGCGGCCGACGAGGCTTCGGCGATAACCGAGATGCTGGCGCGCGGCATTTCGGCGGTGATCGTCAAAAAAGGCTCTGCTGGCGCCGTCTATTACGACCGGCATCGCCAGGTGGCGGCCCAGGGCTTTCCTGTCACAGAGATTGATCCAACTGGCGCAGGTGATTGTTTTGGCGCGGGATTCGTCTCGCTCTGGCTCCGTGGCGCTCATCCCGAAGACGCTTTACGCATAGCCTGCGCGTGTGGGGCGCTGGCCGTCACGCGCAAGGGACCGATGGAAGGAATCGCAACACTCGCCGAGGTGCAGGCATTCCTTGACGACGCAATCGGGAGGCCTTCATCATGAATGCGACGCAACGGCTGGCAAGAATGCCGCAACGCCGCGCCGAGGGGTTGCCAACCGGTATTACCTCCGTCTGCTCGGCTCACCCGCTTGTCATCGAGGCAGCGTTGACGCATGGCAAAGCCAGAAACGCCGATGTGCTCATCGAGGCGACCTGCAATCAGGTCAATCAGGATGGCGGCTACACCGGCATGACGCCTGCCGATTTCCGAACCTTCGTCGAGGCGATCGCCGCAAAGGTCGGGTTCGCTCCGGACAGGCTCATTCTGGGCGGCGATCATCTCGGTCCCAATCCATGGAAGCATCTGCGCGCCGATGAGGCGATGTCGAAGGCGAAGACGATGATCGACGCCTTTGCCGCCGCCGGCTTTACCAAACTCCATCTCGATACCAGCATGGCCTGCGCCGACGATCCGCAGGCGCTACCCGATATGACGATCGCGGCCAGGGCCGCGCAATTGGCCGAGGTATCGGAAGCCAGGGTCCGTCAATCCGGAACGCAGGCTCCAAGCTATATCGTCGGCACGGAAGTCCCTGTTCCCGGCGGCGCGGTCGAGGCGCTAGACCATATGCATATAACCACGCCGGACGATGCACTCGCGACGGTGGAACTGCATCGCCAAGCCTTTGCGCGATTGGGTCTCGACGAGGCTTTTACGCGGGCGATCGGCGTTGTCGTCCAGCCCGGGGTTGAATTCGGCAATGCCGAGGTGATTGGCTATCAGCGCCGGCCAGCCGCCAGCCTGGCCGCCACCTTGAACGACATGCCGCAATTCGTGTTCGAGGCGCATTCGACCGACTACCAGAGCGCCGAGGCGCTTCGCGATCTTGTCAGCGATGGCTTTGCGATCCTGAAAGTCGGTCCCTGGCTGACCTTCGCCCTTCGCGAAGCCCTGTATGGCTTGAACTCGATCGCCGAAGTGCTTGCTCCGCGCGTGACTGGCCAAACCCTGCCGGCAGCGATGGAACAGATCATGTTATCCTTCCCGGAACATTGGCAAAAATACTATCCGGGCGATGCACGCGAACAGTTTATCCAGCGGCACTACTCTTTCAGCGACCGCATTCGCTATTGCTGGGCTATGCCCGCCGCACAGGGGGCGGTGGACGAGCTGATGTCGGCCCTCGAAGGGCGCATCATCCCGCGCCCCTTGATAAGCCAATATCTTGGCCATCTGGAGCCCATGATTGCCGATGGATCGGTCATGCCGGAGGCGCGGGCTCTCGTGCTCGCCAGTGTCGTCCGTGTGCTCGACATCTATGCCGGTGCCATAGACAGCGCGACCCGGCAATAGCGTTGCGTTGAACAGCTCACGCCAGCTTTCTTGAAATGCGAAGAGACCTGGACGAGGCAATCTCCAGCGCCAGATGGTCATAGTTTTCGATACTTGGATGCCGCGTTAATAGCGGTGCGCGGTGGGTCGCGCTGATCACGAGTACGGAAGCGCCGGCCGCTTCGGCGGCTTCGATGCCGGCGGGAGCATCCTCGAAAACGAGACATTCCTCAATGGGTTGCGCCAATGTCTTTGCAGCCAGCAGAAAGCAATCAGGCGCGGGTTTGCCGTTCTGTACGTCCTCGCCGGCGATCAGCACCGGCGGCCAGGGAAGGCCGGCTGCCTCGAGGCGGACCCTGGCCAGTTCCCGTGGAGCCGAGGTAACGATCGCCCAGCGATCTCGAGGCAGGCGTTCCAGGAAATCGAGTGCACCCGTGATCGGCTCAACGCCGACCACATCGTCGATCTCAGCCTGGGTCAGAAACCTGACCTCCTCGGCCGGATCAATCCCCGACAGGCCGAGCCGGGTGATCGTTTCAATCGCCTTTCTGCCGTGAACGGTGGCCAAAAGGCTTTCTGCATCGACACCTCGCCGCTCCGCCCACGCTGTCCAGACCCGCTCGGCAACCGCAATGGAGTTCAGGATGGTTCCATCCATATCGAACAGGAAAGCGCCGAAGGAGCGGCCGGAAAAAAGCGTCACGGCTGATCCTCGGTTTTCTGATTGGACGACAGGCGGTCAAGGATCGCCTGTGCGGTATTGGCGTCGGTGACCAGCGCGTTGATCATCCCGGACCGCGCCGCTCCGATAATGCCGGGTGCCTTGCCCGGAGTGGCGGCAACGGCAATGCACAGAGGCACCTTTCGCAACTGTTCGGGCGAGGCCGCGATCATCCGTTCCTCGCCGTCCCAATGCAGGATCTCGCCGGCTTCGGTGACGTAGTGGCGCAACACGTCGCCTGCGGCATGGCTCAGCGCCCTTTCTCCCGGTAGCGCCGCCGTCGCCTCGGATGGGTTCGACGCATGCGTCAAACCGACGCCGACGATCGCCGCATCCAGCCTGTCCCAGAGCGACGTCACCTGCTGCACCGTGGGATCGGCGAGGAAGGCGTCCCTGAGTTCGGTGGACGAGACATAGGGAGCGTGCAGGAAATGCGGCATGCCGCCCATCTGGGCAGCCGCCTGACGCACGAATTCATTGATCTGGAAGTGTGCCGCTGCCTGCTGCATGCCGCCATTGAGGGCGACGGTGACAATTCCGGGCAATTGCGGCAGGCCGGCAAGCGTCACTTCCCGCACCGCCCTTCCCCAGCCGATGCCGAGCGTCGAGCCCGAGCGCAACCCGGCCTGCTGCATGAGCGAACCGACCGGAGCGGCAAGCGCGCTCAGGACGTTGGACGATGGCGTGTCGATCACCGCTGCCGTGCGCAATTTCAGACCATCGATCAGTGCGGCGCTCAGATCTTCCGACGGCGAGTGATCGATCACCTCGATCCTGACGATCCCGACCGAGCGAGCCCGCTGCAGTAGTCGCGAGACCGTGGCCGTCGATAGGCCAAGCTTCTTGGCGATATCCACCTGCGACATGTCGGACTGGTAATGCAGCTTGGCGACCGTATGCAGCAAAGCACGATTTGCTGCAGCCTCCTGCGACTGAGACGAATTCAGGTTGAAATTCCTTTCTGCAATGTGTTACATAGTCTCTACTTGAGGAGTTATCGCTCAAAACAGCCGATTTCGCAACGATTATGCGGCGGCGCCTGCGCACCCTCAATATCAGAGGTTTGCCCTCTCCTGGGAGTGGAGAAGGCGTACCGGCATCATTGCCGTTTCGCACGGCCGGAGGAAGGATCAGATGACGAGATTGACGACAGCAGAAATGCGCGGCTATCAGCAGATTTGCGGTAGCGATGGCGCCATGATGGTGATTGCCTGCGATCAGCGCGGCGGCATGCGCAGCCTGTTGGCCAAGGACCCGGCGGAACAGGCAGCAATCTCCGACAAGGTATTGGGCGACACCAAGGCCGATATCGCCCGTTTCCTGGCAAGCAAGGCGTCCTGCGTTCTGGTCGACCCGATTTGCGCGGTGCCCGCACTGGTCGATGATCGGATCATCCAGCGCGATACCGCGCTTCTGATCGGCCTCGATGCCTCCGGCTGGGATACGTCCCCCGAAGGCTATCGTTTGTCGAAGCTGGTTCCCGGCATTTCCGCCCGCCGCGTGCGCCAGCTGGGCGCTACCGGCGGCAAGATCATGGTCTATCTCCGCTCGGATCGCGATGAGGCGAATGTCCGCAACATCGAAATCCTGCGCCAATGCATCGAGGATTTCGCGCGCGAGGATCTGCTGCTCGTCGTCGAGTTTCTCACTTACAAGTTCGAAAATGAGGACGAAGCCGACTACAAGGCCAAGCTGCCCTCGCTGATCGTCGGCGGCAGCAGGATCTGCCTGGATTGCGGCGCGAAGGTCTTGAAGATCCCCTATCCGGGCTCGACGGAAGCCTGCGCCGAGGTCACGCGCCTTGCGGGCGATGTCCCTTGGGCTGTCCTGTCGGCGGGCGTCGATCACGCAACTTTCCTCTCGCAGGTCGAGGATGCCATGCGCAACGGCGCCTCCGGCGTCATCGCCGGCCGCTCGCTGTGGAAGGACTGCATTTCCCTGGATCGCACGGTGACGAAGGATCGGCTTGAAACGGTCGCTGTGCCCAGGCTCCGGGAGATTCAGGCGGTCATTGCCGCACATTTCAAAGGTGCGGGCTCGCAGAGAGCCAATCAGGGGCAGCGCGCCAATGCCTGAGATCGCCATCGGCGTGGACATTGGCGGCACGAATATTCGCGCCGCTCTCGTCTCCGATCGCGGCGAGATCCTCACGAAACTGTCGGAACGGACACCGACCGATCCTCTTCAAGTCCTCGAGCGCGTGATTGCCATGTCGCGCCAGCTCGACCGACCGGACGTTGCTGGCATCGGTGTCGGCATTCCCGGCCGCGTCGATGTCGCCAACCGCGAGATCCTGTCGGGCGGCATCCTCAATCTTGCCGGTCTCGACTTTGCGGAGCGGATCGAGGCGGCTATCGGGAAGAGAGTGGTCGTTGAGAATGATTGCAGCATGGCGCTGATCGCCGAGATGCGCATTGGCGGCGCGAAGGGCTATAAAAACGTCGCCATGCTGACGATCGGAACGGGCATTGGCGGCGCTGTCGCCCATGCCGGCAGCATATATCACGGCCATAGGGCGGCCGGGCAGCTTGGCCATATCTGCGTCTCGCAGGATGGTCCGCCTTGCCCGTGCGGCAGGCGCGGTTGTGTGGAGACGTTCAGTTCCGGAACCGCGCTACGCCGTCACATAGCCGAAGCCGGCCTGTCGGCCGCCACCGTCGGCGAGGTTTTCGATTTGGCTGCTGCAGGAAACGACGATGCCAAGCGTGTCTTGCGCCAGTGGGCTGCACCGTTGCGCGCGGCCCTCGACAATATTGCAGCGACGATGGATCCGGAAGTCATCCTGCTCGGTGGCGGTCTCGGCTGCGACGCGGCGCGTGCGCTTGCCGATCTTCCGGCGGTCGCTCCATGGTTCTGCCCGGCCATATTGCCGGCCAAGCTCGCCGATGACGCAGGCGTCATCGGTGCCGGCCTGTCGATCTTCGGCAGTGCCGGCGGGACGGCCGAAAAGCATGTCGTGCTGGTCAATGGCGTGCCGGCCTCGGGAAAGAGCCTGCTCGCCAAGGCACTGTCGGAGCGCACCGGCTGGCCGATTCTCTCCCTCGACGGCATCAAGAATCCGTTTCTGCAGCATATCGGCCCCGTCGACCGCGACTTCAACCGGACCTTGGGAAAAGCGAGCTACCAGGCGATCTGGTCCTTCATTGCCGGTGCGCCGGCCGGTTCGACATTTATCGTCGATGCCTGGTTTGGCTTTCAGCCGAAAGCACAGCTCGAGACCTATATAGAGGATGCAAAGATCGCGCGGGTAGCCGAACTCTGGTGCAAGGTTCCCGGGATCGTTGCCGGCGAGCGCTATGCCAGCCGCCTGAAAGATCGATTGCCGGGCCATCCGGGCGCCGAATATGTGCAGGAATTGGTTGCGCTTGCCGATCGTGCCGAGCCCATGGGTTGCGGCGCCGTGATGACGATCGACCAGACGAAAGAGCTGGATATGGATGCTGTCGTGGCGTGGGTTTCGCAGGTGTTCGGCAACAGGTAATGCGGCCGCCGTCCAGAGGGCCGGCACAGGGTTGGAACAATGTCTGACTGCCGTGCGACGCAATGTCCACGGCAGACCGTAACGTTGCGGATAGCTTTAAATTGCTTAAATATATCAATCAGATGAACGAAATTCCTTGCAGAAAAAAATTACTTGACGTGCCGCAGTAAGCCACTGATTATCGCTTTGCCGGACGGGGAGGTTCGGCTTCAAGAGGAGGAAGTTATGGAGCGCCGCTCATTTCTAAAGGCTTCGGCCGTGGCATCGCTTGCCACCGGGGTTGCCGCAATCGCCGGCAGTGCCAAAGCCCAGGATAAGAAGTTTACGATTGCCCTCATTCCGGGCCTGACGACGGATGCCTTCTACATCACCATGCGCAAGGGCGCCGAAGCCGCCGCCAAGGCGGTTGGCGCAACGCTGGTGTTCCAGGGCGCGCCCGACTTCAACCCGGTGACCCAGGTGCCGGTTCTTGATGCGGTCATCGCCAAGAAGCCCGACGCGATCCTGATTGCGCCGACCGATAAGGACCAATTAATCCAGCCGCTGAAAAAGGCTGCGGACGCCGGCATTCCGGTCATCACGGTCGATACCTTCATCGGCACCGGCGTCTATCAGACCGGAAGCGGCGATGCGGATTTTCCGCTGGCCTACATCGCCTCCGACAACCTGCTCGGCGGTGCGATCGCCGCACGTGCGCTGGCAAAGGCAGTGGGCGAGAAGGGCAAGGTCTATGTTTCCAACGTCAAGCCCGGCATCTCGACGACGGACCAGCGCGAGCAGGGCTTCAAGGACGAGATGAAGAAATATCCGAACATCACCGTTCTGGATACTCAGTATAATGACGACGATGCCAACAAGGCGGCCTCGCAGCTCCAGGCTGTCTATGCCCGCAACTCCGACCTCGACGGGGTCTTCGGGGCCAATCTGTTCTCGGCCCTTGGCGCTGCCAACGGCGTGCAGCAGGCGGGCCAGACGGGCAAGATCCGCGTGGTCGCCTTCGATGCGCCGACGACCATCGTCGACAACATCAACTCCGGCCTTGTCGATCTGGCGATTGCCCAGCACCCGGCCGAAATCGGTTATTTCGGCGTTATGGCGGCCTATGCGCATCTGACCGGCAATTCGATCCCGACAGCGATCGGCACCGGCTTCACGGTAATCGATAAATCGAACGTCGCCGACAAGGACGTCGCGAAGTTCATCTACTCCGACTAATCGGATGAACTCTGTGCCTCGTCCATGTGGCGGGGCACGTCTCTGATCATAATGGAGGGAATGGCGTGACGACTTCTGTACGTCCTCGCTCGAGTTTGGATTCATCCATGAGTACCGAAGATACCGAGGCCCGCAAGGCGGACCAGCATGTGGCGCCGCAGGCAGACCACGGCGACCAGGCAAAAACCATCATCAATTATATCGCGCAGTTGCGCGCGTGGCTCTTTCTTGCCGCGCTGATCGTGACTTTCGAGATCTGGGCCCGTATCGATTTCGGCGGTACCTTCATCGGCTCGAGTTTCAACTGGCAGTCCGTGGCGGTCTTCGCCGTGGCGCCGCTGCTTCTGGCGATCGGGCAGACCTTCGTCATCATATCGGGCGGCATCGATCTCTCGACCGGCTTCATCATGGGGCTGGCGGCCGTCGTTGCTGCCCATATCACCAATGTCGCCGGCCTCTATATGCCTCTGCCCGTGGCAATGTTACTTGGCGTTCTCGTCGCCATGCTTGCCGCCACCGTGCCCGGCTACATCAACGGACTGCTGATCTCGCGTCTTAAGGTCCCGCCGTTCATTGGCACGCTCGGCATGTTCGGCGTTGCCCGCGGCACGGCCTTCCTGCTTGCCGGCGGCACCACCGTGCCGGTCAAGAACTCCTATTTCGCCGAGCTCGGCAACGGCCGCTTTTACGGCGTGCCCTATCTTGTCATCGTCACGCTCGTCTTCGTTCTGATCATGCATTATCTGCTGAGCCAGACGCGCTTTGGCCAACATAATTATGCCATAGGTGCCAATGCGCAGGCCGCGCGCCGCGCGGGCATCGATATCAAATCGCACCTGCTGCGGCTCTACGTGCTCTCCGCTGCTTGCGCCGGCCTCGGCGGCGCGCTCTACGCGGCCCGCTTTACCGCAGGCGCGGCGCAGGCGGGCGAACCGCTGCTGCTCGATAGCGTCGCTGCCGTCGTCATCGGTGGAGCCAGTCTCTTCGGCGGCTCGGGCACCATCATCGGAACCGTCGCCGGAGCGCTCGTCATCGCCGTCATCCAATATGGACTCGTCTTCATGAACGTCGAACCGTTCTGGCAGTTCATCGCCGTCGGTGTCGTCATCATCATTTCGGTGCTCATCGATCAGGCGCAGCGCCGGTTCAGCGGAGCAAAACAGGATGAATAGCGCAACACCCCTTCTCGAAGTCCGCAACCTCTCGCGCTATTTCGGCGCCGTCCACGCGCTCGACAATTGCTCGATGGTCGTCCACCCCGGCGAAGTCGTGGCACTTGCCGGCGACAATGGTGCAGGCAAGACGACGATGATCAAGGCGATCTCCGGCGTCTATCCGCCAACGTCGGGGGAAATCCTGATCGAGGGCAAGCCTGTCACCTTCTCTTCGCCGCAGGACGCGCGCGAGAAAGGCATAGAGACGATCTATCAGGACCTGGCACTTGCCGACAATCTGACGATCGGCGCCAACATCTTTCTCGGCCGCGAACCGATGAAGAAGCTCTTCGGCTTTCTGCCTGTCCTCGACCGGAAGGCCATGGCGGAGGCGGCGCGCACGACGATGGCGCAGCTCGATTTCCATGTGAAAAGGCTCGACGCGCCGGTCAGCAACTTTTCCGGCGGCCAGCGCCAGGCCGTCGCGATCGGCCGTGCGGTCTACTGGAACGCCCGCATCCTGATCATGGACGAGCCGACAGCCGCGCTCGGCGTGCCGGAACAGCGCAAGGTCGTCGCCCTGATCAAATCATTGAAGGCGCAGGGTCGTGGCGTCATCTTCATCTCGCACAATCTGCAGGATATTTTCGCGGTCTCCGACCGGATCGTCGTCCTGCGGCGTGGCATCGTCGCCGGCGAGCGGAATATCTCCGACACCAATCATGAGGAAGTCGTCAAGCTTATGATCGGCGGTTAGCCTGTCATCGGCATAACATCGAATCGCGAACCGGGCGGCGACAGCGATGAGACGCAGTCGCCGCTCGAACTATTTGAGCGCTTTCAGTGCGTGATCGCTGGCCCATGAAACTGCATCCATCGGCTCGCCGGAGAGCCTGACAGTCGATGAACGGCACTGCTGGAAGCCGTCGAATGACCGTCTTGCACCGCGATGTGCATCCGTTTTAAGCAGTGCTGATTATTGCCTTGCAAACACGCATTTGCTGTGCCTGTATATACAGCCAACGGCGGCTGGGTTGACTATGCAGATTATCACTTCCAATGATGCGGCAGCGCTTTTGAAGGACGGCATGACCGTCGCCGCCTCGGCTTTTGGCGGGTGCTGCCATCCCGAAGCCATCTCGGCCGCGGTGGAGGAACGCTTTCTGGCGGAAGGCGGTCCCCGCGGTCTCACGCTGCTGTTTGCGGCGAGCGCCGGTGATCGCAAGACGCGCGGCATGGGCCATTTCGGGCATGAAGGCCTCGTGAAGCGCGTCATTGCCGGCGGATGGCGCGGCACGCCACGGCTCGGGGAACTGGCGCTTGCTGAAAAGATCGATGCCTATTGCTGGCCGCAGGGTGTGATCGCGCAGCTCTATCGCGCCATCGCTGCAGGCCAGCCCGGCGTCGTGACCCATATCGGCCTTGGCTCCTTCATGGACCCGCGCAATGGCGGCGGCCGCATGAACGAGAGCACCACCGAAGAGCTGGTGGAGCGCATCAGCCTGCGCGGCCGCGACTGGCTGCTCTACCCTTCCATACCCCTCGATTGCGTGCTTTTGCGCGGCACGACGGCCGATGAAGACGGCAATATCACGCTCGAGGACGAGGCCTTTCCGGTCGATGTCCTCGCCATGGCCCAGGCCGGCCGCAACTCCGGCGGCATCGTCATCGTTCAGGTCAAGCGCATTGCCGAGCGCGGCTCACTGCCTGCCGCCGATGTCCGCATTCCGGGCATGCTCGTCGACTATGTCGTCGTTTGCGACGATCCCGCCCAGCACGGCGTAAGTTTCGGCGAAACCGACAACATCGCCTATACCGGCCGGTTGCGTGCCGCGATCAGTCAATTGCCGCCCCTGCCCCTGACGGTCGACAAAGTCATCCAGCGCCGCGCCTTTCAGGAGCTGCTTGGCCGAAAGGGTGCCACGATCAATCTCGGTATCGGCATTGCCGCCGGCATCGGCCGCATCGCCAGCGAAGAAGCCTTCGCCGACTACACGGTCACGATCGAATCCGGTGTCATCGGCGGCATCCCGGCCGAGGAGCTTTCATTTGGTGCGGCCGTCAATCCGAGCGCCATTATCGCGCAAGCGTCTCAGTTCGATTTCTATGACGGCGGCGGTCTCGATCTTGCCTTTCTCGGCATGGCGGAAGTCGATATCCGGGGCGCGGTCAATGTCAGCCGGTTCGGCAAGACGATCGTTGGCGTTGGCGGTTTCACGAATATCGCGCAGACTGCCGGCTCGGTCGTCTATATGGGCTCCTTCTCCCATGGTGGCGCGGAGATCCAGGTCATCGACGGGAAGCTTTCGATCGTTGCGGACGGGCGCAGCTGCAAGATCGTCGACAAGGTGGCGCAAGTGAGCTCCGATCCTCATGCAGCACCTGCCGGGCAGCGGCAGATTGTCGTGACCGAGCGCGCCGTCTTCCACGTCATCGACGGCAGGCTGACGCTGACGGAAGTCGCGCCTGGCATTGATGCGAGAACGGATGTCATCGAGCGTCTGCCGGCGGGCGTCGCCATTGCCGACAAGCTTACACTGATGGACGCGCGTCTTTTCCATCCGTCACCGATGAGGGATTTCGCCCATGAAAATTGAGGGAGCCGTCGTCATCGTCACAGGGTCGGCGACCGGTGTCGGCGCCGCCTGTGCCCGCATGTTTGCCGAAAAAGGCGCGCGGGTCGTCGTCAACTATAGCCGCAGCCGCGACGAGGCGGAGGAAACAGCGTCTGCCTGCAGGGCAGCCGGTGCGGAGATCGAGCTTGTACAGGCCGACGTGTCCGATGATGCCGCCTGCCGAATGATGGTCGCAAAGGCCGTCGACCGCTGGGGGCGGCTCGATGCACTCGTCAACAATGCCGCCGTGACAGTCAAATCCGATCCCTTCGATCTCGAGACCCTTTCGGCCGACGATTTCCAAAAGGTCTTCGGCGTCAACGTAGTTGGCGCCTACCAGATGTGCCGCGCCGCCATCCCCGCCATGCGGGCAAACGGAGCCGGCGCGATCGTCAACGTTTCTTCGAACGTTGCGTTTACCGGCGGCGGCTCCTCGCTTGCCTATACCGCCTCCAAGGGCGCGCTCAACGCGCTTACGCTGGCGCTTGCCCGCACCTGCGGACCGGAGATTCGCGTCAATGCCGTCTGCCCCGGTGTTATCGATACGCGGTGGATGCGCCAAACGCTCGGCTCGGATGCCTATGAAGCGCTCGCAGCGCGGTTTTCCGGCACGGCGCCGCTCGGGCGGGTCGCGACACCAGAAGATGTCGCCGGAGCGGTCGTCTGGCTGATCGAGGGTGCCGACTTCATCACCGGCGAATTGCTGTCTGTCGATGGCGGCATCCGGCTTGGCGGTGGCGTGCGCAAACCAGCCGCCAAGGCTGAGGATTGATCATGGCGATATCCGCTCGATCGTTGATGGAGTTTCCGATCCCCGAGGCGCGGCAGACGGTGAGCGCGCGAGATGCCATCCTCTATGCACTTTCAGTCGGATACGGAACAGAATCGCTCGACACAGCGCATTTGCGCCGGGTGCTGGAACGGGATCTGTTGGTAGTGCCGACTTTGGCGAATGTGGTCGCCCATGCCGGTCCATGGATGCAGGATGCGGGCGTCAACTGGCAGCAGCTGGTCCATGCCGAGCAGCGGCTGACGATCCATCGACCCCTGCCCCTCGATACGCCCCTGCTCTCGCGGTCGCGCATGCTCTCGATCGTTGATCGCGGTGTTGATAAGGGCATGTTCGCGGCGTTCGAGCGGACGATCGTGACATTGCCCGAGGAGACACCCGTCGCAAGCATCGTTCAGACGAATGCCTGCCGGGGCGATGGCGGATGCGGATCGGCAGGAGTGCCGCTTGAACCGCTAACGCCAGTTCCGGAGCGCGTCGCCGATGCGATGTTTTCGATCAGGGTCCCGCGGGACACAGCCCTTCTCTATCGTCTGAACGGCGATCTCAATGCTCTCCACGTCGATCCAGCCTATGCCGCCCGGGCCGGCTTCCAGCGCCCGATCCTTCATGGCCTCTGCACCTTCGGTTATGCGGGCTACGCCATTGGCCGCACGCTGGGGGCCGAGGGTATCGCGGATGTCGGCTTCATCGCCGCTCGCTTTACATCAGTCGTATTTCCCGGAGACAGGCTGGAGTTCGATATCTGGCACGAAGACCGCGATATCCATTTCCGCGCCCGAGTGCCGGAGCGCGGCGTGACGGCGCTCGACTATGGAAATGCGAGGCTGTCATGACGGGACCCAAGCCGAAACCGCCTGGCGACGCGCCGCATTATCTGCGGATCAAGGAACGGATCATGGCCTTGATTGCCGAAGGCAAGTTCAAGCCCGGCGACCGCGTCTATTCCGAAAGCGAGCTGGTATCCTCATTCGGCGTCAGCCGCATGACCGCCAATCGCGCCCTGCGCGAGCTGATGTTCGAAGGTGTGCTGACACGCTCCGCCGGCCTTGGAACCTTTGTCTCCTCGCAGCGTCACGATATCGACCTGCTGCAGATCAAGAACATTGCTGATGAAATCTCCGGCCGGGGCCACCGCCACGCCGCCAATGTACTGATCGCCGATCGCATCAAGGCGGACGCGAATGTGGCGCAGTCGCTTGATCTGGAGCCCGGCATCGAAGTCATGCGGACCCTCATCGTGCATCTGGAAGACAACCAGCCGATCCAGGTCGAGGAACGCTATGTCAATCCGATTGTCGCGCCGGATTATCTCGCCAATGATTTCCGCACGATCACCCCGAACGAATATCTGACGCGGGTCGCGCCGATCACCGAATTCGAGCATTTCGTCGAAGCTATCAAGCCCGATGCCGCGGTCAGAAAGCTGCTGGGCGTCAAACCTGATCAGCCCTGCCTGCGCGTCTTCCGCCGCACCTGGTCCGGCGACGCAGTCGTGACCTGTGCGCTGCTGACCTATCCTGGCGACAAGTATCGGCTGGAGGCTCGCTCCGGCAAAGATCGCAGGAAACCGATCGCACTTCTTGGAGGCAAGCAGGAATGAGCAAGACCGGCAGCATCGTATCCTTCGCCGGAACTCCCCCGACGGTGAGCGACATTGTCGCCATCGCGCGCCGCAATGCCAGGATCGCGATCTCACCTGATGTCGAAGAGAAGATTCGCGCCGCGCGTGCCGTTGTGGAACGCTATGTGGCCGCCGATGTGCCGGTCTACGGACTGACGACCGGGCTCGGCGCCGGCGTCGATACCAAGCTTGCTGCGGATGATCTCATCGCCTTCCAGATGCGTGTTCCGCTGGCGCGCGCGGTCGGTGTTGGGGCGGCACTGCCACGCGAGGCCGTGCGCGCAATGATGGCGGTGCGCGTCGCCGGCATGGCAGCCGGCGGCTCGGGTGTCTCGCTGCCGGTATTCTCCGGTCTCGTCGCCGCGCTGAATGCAGGCTTCCATCCGGTCGTCCCCTCTCTCGGCTCGATCGGCGCGGCCGATCTTGCACCGTTGGCGCATATGGGTCGGGCGCTGTTGGGGGACGGCGCAGCCGAACTCGGCGGCGTTGTGATGGCGGCCGGGGAAGCGCTTGAAAAAGCCGGACTGGAACCGCTGCTCATCGCGCCGAAGGACGGCCACGCCCTCGTCGTCGCCAACAGCCTGTCGGTCGGCAAGGCCTGCCTCTGCCTGGAGGATGTCGAGCGGCTGTTCGACTGGTCGCTTGCGGCCGTGGCGCTGAATTTCGAGGCGTTCCGCGCCAATGTCACTGCCTTCGACGACCGGGCAATGACGGCAAGGCCGGCTTTCGGCCAACGCGAGGCCGCAGCCAGGCTGCGCGACCTGCTTTCCGGAAGTTCGCTGCTTGTCGAAGGCGCGGCGCGACGCCTGCAGGATCCCTTAAGCTATCGTTGCGCCCCTCAGGTCTGGGGCGCGCTTCTGCATGCAATCGGTGAAGCCCGCGAGGTGACCGAGATCGAAATTGCCAGCTCGGGCGACAATCCGGTCGTGCTGGTCGACGAAGGCCTCATCCTGTCGCACGGCAATTTCGACATGACCGCCTTCGTGCTGGCCTGGGAGCGCCTCGGCCAGGCGCTGGCGCATTGCGCAGCCGCAACGGCCTACCGAACCATGAAGATCATGTCGGCCGCTATGTCCGAATTGCCACGGTTCCTCACGCCGCTCGGCCAGAGCCGCACCGGTTTTGCCACGGTGCAGAAAACTGTCTCGGCGCTCGAAGCCGAAATACGTCATTTCGCCGCGCCGATATCGCTGACACCAATCCCGGTGGCCGATGGCGTCGAGGACCAGGCCTCGATGGCGCCGAGCGTTCTGACGAAGACGGAAGCCATCATCGAGCGGCTGCGCTATCTCGTTGCCATCGAGCTCATCGCGTCGGCGCAGGCCATCGAGCTGCGTGGCGTGCGGGGGGAACTTGGCGCGGGCACGCAGCAGGCCTATCGGCAGGTCCGCGAGCTTGTGCCTCCGCTCGACGAGGACCGTGCCCAGGGACCGGATTTTCAGAAACTATCGGAATTCATAGGAAGCACTCCTCAGAAGGAGGGCATCGCCCTTCATCAATGACAAAGAGCCAAAAGGCCGCAACCGATTTGAATATAGATCAACGAATCCAGAGGGAAGAAAATGAGACTATCGATCCTGTCCACCATCGCCGCCGCTGTGATGGTCGTTTCCACAGTCAAACCCGCCGCCGCCGAGCCGATCAAGGTCGGCAGCAAGAATTTCACCGAGCAATATATTCTTGCCGAAATGTATGCGGCGCTGCTTGAGAAAGCGGGCTTCCAGGTTGAGCGCAAGATCAATCTCGGCGGCACGCTGATCGCCCATCAAGCCCTGACCACGGGCCAGATCGACCTTTATCCGGAATATACGGGCACGGCGCTCTCCTCCGTCGTCAAGGGAACCATGTCTACCGATCCGGACAAGGTCTACAACGAGGTCAAGGACTTCTACGCCAAGAACTACAATCTCGCCTGGTTGAAGCCCACCGGCATCAACAATGGCTATGTGATCGTCGTCCGCAAGGAAACAGCAGATACCAACAATCTCAAGAGCTTGTCCGATCTTGCTAAAGTAGCGAATACGCTCGTCTTCGGTGGTGGCGCTGAATTTCCCGACCGTGCCGACGGCCTGCCCGGCCTGAAGCGCGTCTACAATGCGGAATTCAAGGAGTTCAAGCAGTTCGCCAAGCTCGGCCTGCGCTATGACGCGCTTTCGCAAAAGGACATCGACGTCGCCAATGGCGCCGCCACCGACTGGCAGATAGGCGCCCAGGGCCTCACCGCGCTTGACGACGACAAGGGCCTCTTTCCTCCCTACTATGTCGCCCCGGTCGTTCGTCAGCAGGTTCTGGATGCCAATCCCAAGCTGAAGGACGTGCTGGAATCGCTCGGATCCCATCTCGATAACGCAACCATGCGCGTCCTCAACGCCAAGGTCGAGACCGATCACGAAGAGCCTAAGGATGTCGCAGAGGCATTCCTGAAGGAAAAGGGCTTGCTGCCCTGATCATCATCGAAGCGGCGGGCTGGTTTGCATCTGCCGCTTCGCTTTCCGGCAGACCGCGCGCGGCCTGCACCCCTCGATAAACCGGCGCAGCCGGCAACTGGCCTGGAGAACGGCAATGCAGGAAATCTGGATCGACTATCTGAACGCCATCGATACGAAAGCCCTGGCGCTTTCCAACGATGAAATTCTTGACGCCGTGACCAAGGCGCTCGATGCGCAAGGACGCGGCGAGACGGTGATCGAGCCTCGTGTCCACCTCGTTCCCGAGAGCTCCGACAAGGGCCATTTCAATGTGCTGCGCGGCTATGTGAAGCCGCTCGACTATGCCGGCGTCAAAGTGGTCGGCGACTTCGTCGACAACTACAAACAGGGCCTGCCCTCGGAACTGGCCGTGCTCAACCTGTTCGATCCACGCACCGGCGTGCCGAAGGCGATTATCGACGCGACTGCAATCACCGACATGCGCACGGGTGCTGTCACGGCCATCGGCGCTCGCCATCTTGCCCGCAAGGACAGCAAGATACTCGGTCATATCGGCGCGCGCGGCACCTCCTATTGGAATGTGCGCCTGCTCGATCACCTCTTCGATTTCGATGAGATCCGCGTGCATTCACGCCGCCCGGAGAGCCGCGATGCCTTCGCCGCACGACTGGAGAAGGACCTCGGCAAGAAGATCATCGTCACGGACAATTGGGAAGACTGCCTCAAGGGCGCCGACATCATGATCGAGGCAAGCCGCCTGCCGGAGCCGACGCCGCTCTTCAAGACCGCCTGGGTCAAAAAGGGCGCCTTCGTCGTCCCCTACGGCACGATGAGCGCGCTCGAATTCGACCTGACCGACATCATGGACAAGGTCGTGGTCGACGATTGGGGCCAGTGCGGCCCCGGCCGTCCGTTCGGTGCGCTGCGCCGCCATGTCGATGAAGGCAAGGTGACGGCCGAGACGCTGCATGCCGAAATCGGTGAGATCGTCTGTGGCGCCAAGCCCGGCCGCGAGAGCGACGATGAGACCATTCTCTTCTGGCATCGTGGGCTCAGCACCACCGACGTCGCGCTGGGTGCTGCGATGGTCGACAAGGCCAAGCGGATGAACATCGGCCAGCGCCTTCGCTTTGCGTGACAGCCATGACACGCCCTTCTTCAGCCATTGCCTGCTCGCGAATGTACAATCTCAGTCCGAAAATATCCGGGCTGTGGGGTCGCCTGTTCGACTGGCTTTCCAGCCAGTCCGGCATCGATCTTGAAGTCATCGCCCATGCGGCGCCGGCACCACTGTCGGAGCTATGGGCGCGGCCGGACATGGGTGCCGTCTTCATGTGCGGCTTTCCGTTTTCAAGGCTTGCGTTCGCTGAACGCCCGGTGCCGCTGGCGGCACCTGTTTCGCTGGCAGATTGGGCAGAAGGGCGGCCGGTCTATGCAAGCCATATCGTCGCCGCTCACGACAAGCCGCTCACGGAAGCTGATCTTTCGACCGTGCGCTGGGGCTGGACCGTGCGGGACTCGCAGTCCGGCTATAACGCACCACGAGAGTTCGTCGCCGCGCTTGAGAACGGACGTTCGGTGCGCGAGACTGTCGGCCCGCTCCTCAATCCGCGCGGCGTGGTCGAGGCGATCCGCACGGGTGCCATCGATGTCGGAGCGATCGACGCCTATGCCTATCAGCTGCTTGAGATGCACGAACCAGACATGATCGCGCCGCTGCGGGTCGTCGCAACGACAAGGCCGGCGCCCTTCCCGCTTCTCGTCGCCGCCAGGCAACAGTCTCCCGAGACGATCGCAGCGCTTCAAGGCGCACTTCTTGGTGCGCATCGAAACCCGGAGGGGCGCGATATTCTGAGCTCGCTCGGCCTTGCCGCCTTCGCCGAGCCGGATATCGCGGCCTATGAGCAGCTTCCGGCAAGAGCCCGCGCAGTCGACGAAGCTCTCGGAGGGACATGGTGAGGCTCCGACACACTTGCCGCCGCCGCGAGGGAGCTCGCCCATGAAGTGGGTTCCGAAGAATATCGACCGTTTGGCCGAGGCCCTGCTGGAACATCTCTACCTCGTCTTCTCCTCAGTCGGGATTGCTCTGGTGATCTCCCTGATCGTCGGCATATGGGCCGCGCGCAGGCCGCGAACCTTCGGCGTCATCGTCATCGTGACCGGCGTTCTGTTCGCCGTTCCGAGCCTCGCGCTTTTTGCTCTCCTCATTCCCGTGCTCGGCATCGGCGCCGCGCCCGCCATCACCGGCCTTGCCGCCTATTCCCTGATGATCCTCATTCGCAATATCGGGCTCGGCTTTCAGGCCATTCCCCGCGACGTACTCGATGCGGCCAACGGCATGGGATATGGCACGCCAAGGCGCATCTGGGAGATAGAGCTGCCGCTCGCCATGCCCTTCATCGTCGGCGGCGTTCGTATCGCGATCGTGACAGTCATCGGTATCGCCACTGTCGCCGCCTACATCAATGCCGGCGGTCTGGGCGTCATCATCTTCGAGGGTATCGACCAGCGCTTTCCGGAAAAGATTCTTGCCGGCGGCCTGCTCACCTCGGCATTGGCGCTTTTCGCCGATTACCTTTTCGCGTCGCTCGAAAAATACCTGCGCCGCCGCAACGGGAGGCAGGCGGCATGATGCTGATCGATGCCATCAACTGGATTTCCCAGAATCAGAGCACCTTCTTCAGCGCCTTCAACCGCCATGTGCTGATGTGCGCCATATCGCTCGGCATTGCCCTCGTCATTGCGATACCGCTCGGCTTTCTCGTCGCGCGGGCCCCGCGCGCTGCCTTCGTTGCCGTCAATATCGCCGGCTCGCTGCGTTCCATTCCGAGCCTTGCGATCCTGTCCGCGGCGATGCCTTTCCTCGGCATCGGGCTTTTGCCCTCGGTCATCGCGCTGATCGTGCTGGCGATACCGCCGCTGCTGCTGAACACCATCATCGGCATCCGAGAGATCGACCCGGCACTTCTCGATGCCGCCAACGGCATGGGCATGGGGCGACGCGATATTCTCTGGCAGATCGAGTGTCCGCTTTCGGTGCCTTCGATCCTTGCCGGCGTGCGCACCAGCGCCATTCAGGTGATCGGCGGCGCGGCACTCGCCTCCTTCATCGGCGGCGGCGGGCTCGGTGATTTCATCAATGCCGGCATCGCCATCATGAATATGCCGCGCCTTCTGGTCGGCGCCCTTCCGATCGCGCTTCTAGCCATCGCGGCCGAACTCGTCTTCGGACGGCTCGAGCGATTTTTCACCCAAAGACGATGACCGCAAAGGGCGCTTGATATGATCAGACTGGACAAGGTCACGAAGAACTACGAGGGAAGCGGGCGCCACGCCGTCGACAGTCTCGATCTCATCATCGAAACGGGCACGACCGTCGCGTTGATCGGCCCTTCCGGCTGCGGCAAGACCACCACCATGCGCATGATCAACAGGTTGGAAACTCCGACCGCCGGCCGTGTGCTGGTCAATGAGCGCGATGTGGCCGCGACCGATCCGAAGGAGCTTCGCCGCAGCATCGGCTATGTCATCCAGCAGGTCGGGCTGTTCC
The DNA here is from genome assembly GCF_016901135.1 of Martinezella lusitana. GTDB lineage: Bacteria > Pseudomonadota > Alphaproteobacteria > Rhizobiales > Rhizobiaceae > Rhizobium > Rhizobium lusitanum_D. Next base: position 74,346 of record NZ_JAFEVL010000018.1, read on the forward strand.
CGCATATGACGATCGAGCGCAATGTCGCAACCGTGCCGCGCCTGCTCGGCTGGGACAAGGCAAGGACGGACCGCCGCATCGACGAACTTCTCGAGTTGGTCGGCCTCGATCCCTCGATCATGCGCAGGCGCCTGCCGCACGAGCTTTCCGGCGGCCAGCGCCAGCGCGTCGGCTTCGCCCGGGCGCTGGCCGCCGATCCCGCCATCATGCTGATGGACGAGCCCTTCGGCGCGATCGACCCGATCACTCGTGTGCGACTGCAGGACGAGTTCCGGCAGATCCTGAAAAAGGTCAGCAAGACGGTCGTCATCGTCACCCATGATATTGACGAGGCGATCAAGATGGGCGACCGCATCGCCATCATGCGCGATGGAGGCCTTCTGCAATACGATACGCCGGAAGCGATCCTGGCGCGGCCGGCCAACGAGTTCGTCGAAAGCTTCCTCGGTCCGGACAGGGCGATCAAACGCCTGAGCTTGATCGCGGTCGCGAGCGTCATGGCGCCGCCCGCGCCTCAGGATTCCGCCGTAGCCATCAAGCCCGCCGCCAGTCTTCATGATGCCCTGGCGCTGATCCTGGCGGGAGATCTGCCCGGTCTTGATGTCAGGATGGATAGTGGCGAAACAGTGGGGTATCTCTCCCGCGAGGCGGTGCTTTCCGCGCATAGGTAGGGCAGCCAAGTCCAATTAGGGGGCCGTGATTGGCATGGACTCTTGGAAACTGGGCGCGCATAATCTACATTAAAATCAAAATCTATCTACATGGAGTTGACCGTGGCCATTAACGTCAATAATCCGGAGGCGGATGCGCTAACGCGCAAGTTTGCACATATGGCTGGCGTCACCATCTCCGAAGCGATCGTTATCGCTATGAAGGAGGCGATCGCAAAGCGCAGCAAGGCAGAAACGCCGCATCAAACGGCGGTGCGACTTCGCGAAAAGCATGGCGTTGCCTTAAAAGATCAATCCAGGAAACCACTTCCGCGGGAAGCCTTCGACGCGATGTGGGACGAAAACTAGTGTTTATCGACGCTTGCGCCATCATTGCCCTTCTCTCGGACGAACCGGAGGCGGAGAGAGTTTCGAAGGCGATCACATCGGCTAAAAGCCCTATGACCTCGCCGATCGCCGTGCTGGAAGCAGCACTTGGCCTTGCCCGTCCGGATAAATTCGATCTCTCGGTGGAGGCAGTAGAGTCCCTGCTTCTGGAATTCATGGAAGAGCGCGGTATTGAAATCTGTGATCTGCCGCCGGCACGGGAAACGACCCGTCTCGCGCTTTCGGCGGCGCACCGTTATCGTTCCGGACGTCATGGGCTCAATCTCGGCGATTGCTTGCATTACGCCTGCGCCAAATACTATGGCGTACCGATCCTTGCGACGGCAGAGGAATTCCGGCGGACCGATGTTGAAACCGTCCCCTGAAGGATGATGCTCGCTTCCGTCTCGACTGGAATTTTGCTCCCGGCGGCTCGCAATAGAGCCAGCGGGAAATAGAAAAAGCAAACCCCGCCGTGCACAGACGCGGCGGGGTTTGTCATTGTGGAAGCTACGGCTTCTCTACGCCGGCAGCTGGAATGCCCAGTTGGCAATCAGTACGATGGCAAGGCCACCGACCAACGCCAGGTAGGGCAGAATTCCCGCTTTCTTCACACCGAGATCCTGACCGACAAGACCCAGATCATCCATGGCGCCGGCCGGGAACTTGCCGCCGTCGCGCACATAATGCCTGTAGGCGAAAACCGGCAGGATCAACGCGGCGAAAGCAAAGCCGATCCAGAGTGCATTCGCATAGCCCCAGACCTTGGCGCCGGCACCGAGGAAGAGCGCATTTACGAAGGCAAGAACGGTGTTGAGGCCGATGAGCCAGGCTGGCGCCTTCCAGGGACGCTCGATATGGCCGGAATCCATGCGGTGGATCCAACCGGAGTTGAGATTGAGGAAGTTGAAGATGATGTATCCGACGTTGGAGACGGCGAGCACGAAGAAATAGCCGCTGGTATCCGACGCTATGGCGAGAAGGGCGAGGTTGAAGGCGAAGTCCGTCCACATCGCTCTGGTCGGCGCGCCATTCTCGTTCACATGGTCGAGATATTTCGGTAGCCAGCCATCCTTCGAGCCCTGATAGAGTGTGCGCGACGAACCGGCCATGGCGGTCATGATGGCGAGGAAGAGCGCCATGATCATCAGGATGACGAGCAGCTGCGTGACGATGCGGCCGGCGCCGATTAGGCCACCGAGCGCTTCGCCGACACCAGTGCCATCGACGATGCCGGGCGCCAGCATGCCGGAATGGCCGAGCACGCCTTGAAAGGCGAAAGGCACGAGGAAGAAGAAGACGCAGCAGGCAAGACCGGAATAGAAGATCGCCTTGAACGTATCCGTCTTCGGGTTCTTGAGCTCACGCGTATAGCAGACGGCGGTTTCGAAGCCGTAGGTTGACCAGGCCGCGATATAGAGGCCGCCGAGGAAGAGCGTCCAGCCGCCATTGCTCCAGGTGCCATCGGTAGCGGCATAAGCCGCCGTCGGCGGCACGAGGCCGGTGACGTTGGTGGAGAGGATCTGGCCGCTGACGATCGGATAGATGCCGATGATCAGCAACGGCACGAGAACGATGATTGCCAGCCACTTCTGCACGCTTGCCGTCTCGGAGATGCCGCGATGCTGGATCGCGAAAATGATCAGCATCAGGATACCGCCAATAAAGAAAGTGGCGTTGATGTTGGCCGTTGCGAGGAAGGGAATGTTGAAGCTGAAGAGAGACCAGTTGCGAACGGCAGGCGTCAGCGCGGCAACGCCATCGGCGCTGAGCAGCGCTGTTACGGCATCCTGCGGCGACGTACCGGCGTGAGCCGCAATATATTCGGCAATCCGCGGGCTATCCGCCGTAATGGATGTTGCATGGGCGCTGATCCAACTGAGCACGGCCTGCGAATCTGCTGCCGGGATCGGGTAGAAGGCATTGAGAATATAGCCCGCGGCGATGGCGCAGCCGAGCGATAGCACCGGCGACCAGGCGAACCAGTTGCACCAGACGGAAAGCGGCGCGATGAACTTCGAGTAACGCAGCCAGGCGGTCGCGCCGTAGACCGAAGCACCACCGGACTTGTTGCCGAACATGCCGGCGATTTCCGCATACGTGAAGGATTGCAGGAACCCCATGATCATCGAGATGATCCAAACGACGAAGGCGAGCTTGCCCGTCGTGCCGGCGATACCGCCGATGGAGAAGAGAACGAGCGGCGGCACGCCCGCAGCCACCCAGAACGCGCCCTTCCAATCGAGCGCGCGTATAAGCTTACCTTCGGTGCCAGCGGAAGCGCCGGCGTCGACAATATCCGTCATTGGTGATGTTCCCCATCTTTGTTCCGGACGTATCTCTCCTACGTCTCCCTGAACGTGCCTCCCATGGCATTCCGGGCTTGCTGGAGGTTTTCGCGAGCCGCGTCTGTGCGCGGATTTCCAAATACCAAGCCTTTATACATAGTGAAGATATTTTCTTTCTAGTCAATATCCCTTTACTTTCCGACGGCATTTTGTCAGCATGATTCCGGTGCCGTAACGCACCTCGTTTTCCCGAGAGGGCCATATGCGAGAACTCCATCCGACGATCGCCGGAATACGGCCCGTTTCGGCGAGCATTGTCCGTTATCCGGGCATTCCGGCGCTGTCGTCTGACACCGAACGCTATCGCTGCAAGGGCGGTGGAACGGTCGTCGTGCGTGTCGAGGCGGGCGATCGAATCACGCTGACCGACTGCGAAGGCGGACAGACCTGCGAGCTATCCTTTCTCGACGAGAAGGGCCGCTTTCAATCCGCCGGATTGGGTGCCGCTTTCACCTGTGCCGCCGAAGGATTGAAGTCTATCCTGTCCTCCAAAGACGAAAGCGCTTCGCGCGTGCGCGCGGCATTGCAGCGGCGCGGTGCCGATCTCGGCGCGGCAGGCGCTCTTAGCATTTTCGGCGAAGCCTCGCCGCCCGGCAGCACGGCTGAATTCACCATCGCTCTGAAGGGCCTGCTCATCGCCTGCGCCCCGGGTGCTGCCATGTCGCCGGAGGCACAGGATACGGCAACGCCGGTGGAGATCAGGATCCGGCGCGCGACGATTCTCCGCGACTATGCCTCCGCCCTGCCCGAGCCTTTGGCCGATCCGATCGAGGATATCCGCATCAAGGCCGCGACCGCCTCCGCCTATTTCGTGCGCGCCGGCGAGTTCATCCAGATCATCGACGTCTATGGGCGGCAGTGCACTGATTTCCAGGCCTTTGCCGCCCGCAAGGTGGACAAGGGGCTCGATCTCGCGCTCGATTCCACCGTCACGCGCACCCTGCTCGGCCGCAGCTATCCCACCCCGGGCCTGCCTTCCAAAGCCTTCGACCGGGATTTCGAGCCGCTTATAGAAATCGTTCAGGACACCGTCGGCCGGCACGATGCCTTCGCCACGGCCTGCAATTCACGTTACTACGACGATATGGGCTATCCCGGCCACGTGAACTGCACCGACAATTTCAACGCAGTACTCGCGCCTTACGGCATCTCCGGCCGCAAGGGCTGGGAAGCGCTCAACTACTTCTACAACACCAATATCGACCACAATAATCAGCTCTATCTCGACGAACCCTGGTCGCGGCCGGGCGACTATGTACTGATGCGGGCACTAACCGACCTTGTCTGTGTCTCCTCCTCCTGTCCGGATGATATCGACGCGGCCAATGGCTGGGACCCGACCGATATCCATGTCCGCACATTTTCCGGCAAAGAGAAATTCACACGAGCGGTAGCCTATCGCATGACCCCTGACGCTGACGCAGAACTGACGCGGGAAACCGCGTTTCACCCCCGCCTCTCCGCACTGACGCGGGATTACACCGAATATCGCGGCTTTTGGCTGCCGAATCGCTTTTCCTCGGAAGGACCAGTCGAGGAATATTGGGCCTGCCGCGAACGAGCTGTTGTCATCGACCTCTCGCCGCTGCGCAAATTCGAGGTGACGGGACCGGACGCGGAGGAGCTGCTGCAATATTGCCTGACCCGCGATGTGCGCAAGCTATCGACCGGCCAGGTCGTCTATTCCGCCATGTGCTACGAAAACGGCGGCATGATCGATGACGGGACGCTTTTTCGTCTCGGCGACAAGAATTTCCGCTGGATCGGCGGCGATGACTATAGCGGCATCTGGCTGCGGGAGCAGGCGGAGAAGAAGGGGTTCAAGGCCTGGGTCCGCTCGTCCACGGACCAGATGCACAATATCGCGCTGCAAGGCCCGAAGAGCCGCGACATCCTGAAGGAGATCATCTGGACGGCGCCACGCCAACCGACGATCGGCGAGCTCGAATGGTTCCGTTTCGCAGTGGGCCGTATCGGTCACTTCGAAGGAGCGCCGGTTGTCGTCTCGCGTACCGGCTATACCGGTGAGCTCGGCTACGAGATCTTCTGCCATCCGAAGGATGCGGCCACTGTCTTCGATGCCGTCTGGAGGGCCGGTGAGCCATATGATTTGAAACCCATGGGCCTGGAGGCGCTGGATATGGTCCGCATCGAGGCCGGCCTGATCTTCGCCCATCATGAATTCACCGACCAGACCGATCCCTTCGAGGCCGGCATCGGCTTCACCGTGCCATTGAAATCCAAGCAGGATGATTTTATCGGCCGCGAGGCATTGATAAGGCGAAAAGAAAATCCGCGCCATCTGATGGTCGGGCTCGATATCGAGGCCAACGAAGCGGTCGGACATGGAGACTGCATCCATATCGGCCGCGCCCAGGTCGGCGTGATCACCAGCGCGACCCGCTCGCCGATCCTCGGCAAGACGATCGCGCTTGCCCGCGTCGATGTCCTGCATGCCGGTGTCGGCACCAAGGTCGAAATCGGCAAGCTCGACGGCCACCAGAAACGCCTGCCGGCTGTGATCGTGCCGCTGTCGCACTACGATCCGCAGAAGACACGGCCGCGCTCGTAGGAGCAATTCCAGGAAAAGTACGCAGTGGTTTTGCGACCGGAATTGGGCAAAAACAATAGGATAGAGCGGTTACTTATTCCGCTTTCCTCTGCGCATTCGAGATCGCTCGCGCCGCCTCCTCGGAGGAATTGGCAAGCGTGCGCATCTCCGCCGCCAGCACCGCGAAGCCCGATCCCGCCGTTCCGGCTCTCGCAGCCTCGATGCCAGCATTGACCGCAAGCAGCTTCAGGTAGCGCAGCGACTGCAGGATCTCGTTGGTCTTAGAGGCCGTAACCCGCATGCCCGATGTCTGTTCGTCGATGCGCTGATAGAGCGACTCGATGTTGATGATGCTGCCCTCCAAGTAGAGCAGCTCCCCGACCTCGTCCCATACGCCGCCGCCAGTCTCCGTCACCCAGATGAGATGACCGTCGCGATGGCGTATCCGGTACTCCATCGTCCAGTCGGCGCGGCTTTCCAGTGCCTTGCCGACAACCTCGTCCATGAGCGGAACATCCTCCTCGTACATGATGGAGGTGAAGGTTCGCGTGCGGTTGCCGATGATCTCGTCGACGGGATAACCGAAGATGCGTTCGACGCCGTCGGTCATTTCCAGCATCGTATAGTTCTCGTCAGCGCGGCAGCGATAGAGGAAGCCGCTCATGCGGCCAAGAACGCTAGTTTGGAAATCCATGAAGGCCGTACCCGAAGAAAAAGTGGCTGATCAAATTGCTTCGTCTCAACTCAAATACGCCGGCAAGGGAGGCGCTGAGCCTCCCTTGCCGGTTACGCGGGATTGTGGCGTGCGCATCAGTTGCGCAGATATTCTTCCATCGAGTCATCAAGCGCATCGACCCAGGGCGTATGATGCTTGGGCGACATGTTGCCGGTCATCAGCGAACGATAGGCATGGTCGCGGAAGCCCATGATGCTTTCAGCCTTGTGATGCTCCCATTCCATGAAGGTCTTGTTCGTGCCTTCGATATCGAAACTCGGATAATCGGTCTCGGCGAGCAGCTCCTTCACATAGTCGCCCTGGTACCAGATCATCTGCTCGGCATCCTCGAGCGTTTCCTCGCGGGCGCGCCACATGTCGAAATTCGCCTTCAGGTCCTCTTCCGGCGGCAGCTTGATGCGGCCCATCATGACATCGCGCGCCCACCAGGCCTGCACGTCGAACATGTTGAAGGTGTAGAACTGGTCCTGCATGCCGATGTAGAACAGCTGCGGGTTGGTGTCGAAGATCACTCCCTTGTAGAGATGGTCTGCCCATAGACGATTGGCCGTCTTCAGGCGCAGATCATCAGGCAGGAAGGGGAAGTGATGCTGGTATCCGGTGCACAGGATCAGCGCATCGACCTCCTTGGAGGAGCCATCGAGGAAATGGGCCGTCTTGTTTTCCAGCCGCGTCAGCAGCGGCCGCTCCTCGAAATTCCCGGGCCATTTGAAGCCCATCGGCTTCGAGCGATAGCTCGTGGTGACCGACTTCGCGCCGTATTTCCAGCATTGCGAGCCGATATCCTCGGCCGAATAGCTGCGGCCGACAAGCAGTACGTCCTTGCCCTTGAATTCCACCGCGTCGCGGAAGTCGTGGGCATGCAGCACGCGGCCGTTGAAGGTCTTCACGCCTTCGAAATAGGGGACATTCGGCGTCGAGAAGTGGCCGCTCGCAACCACGACGTAATCGAACTCCTCGTCATACATCCGGTCCTGCGTACGGTCATGCGCCGTCACCGTGAACTTCTTCGTCTCATCATCGAAGCGCACCATGCGAACGGGCGTGCTGAAACGCACCCACTTGCGCACATCGGCCTTCTCGACGCGGCCCTTGATGTAGTCCCAGAGCACGGCGCGCGGCGGATAGGAGGCGATCGGTTTGCCGAAATGCTCTTCGAACGAATAGTCAGCAAATTCAAGGCATTCCTTCGGGCCGTTCGACCAGAGGTATCGGTACATGCTGCCGTGGACAGGCTCACCATATTCGTCCAGGCCGGTGCGCCAGGTGTAGTTCCAAAGCCCGCCCCAGTCGGACTGCTTTTCGTAGCAGACGACTTCCGGGATCTCGGCGCCTTTCTGTGCTGCCGATTGGAAGGCCCGCAACTGGGCTAGTCCCGAAGGGCCGGCACCGATAACGGCAACTCTTGTCATGAAGCATTCCCCTTCTCGATTGTATCGAAGTTCTTATCGCATGCAGTCGTCTGGCACTGGGACGGGATCAATCCGGGAAGATGCCGGGGCTGGTTGGTGCCCCGTCGTCATAGGTCGAAAGCCAGTCGATGGTGGTCTCGCGGAAGCGTGTCAGGCCCTTGTAGTCAATGAGTTCCGGCGGCAGGGTGCGCAGCACGCGCGGGAAACGGCGTGCCCATTTTGGCACCGTCACGAGCTCATCCATGTTCATCAGATAGCAGCGGATCACGAAGAGGATGGCATTCGAGCGCGGCAGGCGCCAGAGGCTCTGCAACTCCACGCGCAGATGCACCTTCTCGCCGACATTCTCCGGCGTCACGGTGGTGCGATCCGGCCCCCATTTCGGATAGTTTTCAGGGCTGGTATCGAGGCGGGGATTGATCGTCATTGTCCAGTTGAACCGGCGTGTCGGTTTGCCCTGCTGCAGGTTCAGCAGGAACTTCAAAGCGCGGTCGAAGACGCCGATCTGGTGGGCGAGCGGCACCGGCCCATGCCATTCCATGAAGTTCATGCCGATATCGAAATCGAGCGACCAGTCGGCCTGGGTCGTCACCATTCCGGCATCCATCCAGAGATTGCCGTCGCGCTGGTCGACGATACAAAAATCGCCCTGTGCCTGGCGGGTGATGTATTCGAAGGGTTCATAGGGCAGCGTTGATGCATCGCCGAAAGTGAAGGTGTCGTCGATGCCGAGCGGCCGGTTGATCCAGCGCCACTGGTCGCCGTTTCTGATCAGCGTGAAATGCTCGGGATAGCCGGCGGCCTGCTCTTCCATCAGCAGCTCCAGCGTATCCCACTGCGCCGACATCATATGCGGCAGCGCCTGATAACGCAGCGGATCTTCCTTCAGCACCAGCGCCCGGTCGCGCATCTCGGCGACGTAATGCTCGTCGACGTCGATCAGGCTTTCGTAGATCGTATCCTTCTGCCCCTTCACATGCGGTTCCATGTTGACGGAATACATGTACTCGTCGCGGTCGAAGGGAAACGGAAAGCGCCGGATGTTTTCCGGACTGTTGCGATAGCTGAAATCGTCCCGGAAGGTTTCCTGCTTGAAGGCGATTGCCATGTCCGTTCTCCTGGGTATCGGTCCGATGCCTAAAGGTCGAGATGCAGCGCGCTTCCCTCGAAACGGGAAACACAGATCATCACCTTTCGGCCGGACGCCTTTTCTTCATCGGTCAGATAGACGTCGTGGTGCAAAAGCTTGCCGTCGCAGACGGCAACACCAGTCTCGCATTGTCCGCAGGCACCACCGCGACAGAGGAAAGGCGCATCGACGCCGGCAGCCTCGATCGCCTCCAGCATACTCTCGTGATGGCCGACATGAACCGTCTTACCCGAGCGCGTCAGCTCGATCGAGAAGGGCTTGCCGGGTTGCGAGGAAAGGAAGCGTTCGGAATGCAGGTTCTGTTCCGGCCACCCTGCTTCCAGACCCGTTTTCAGCACGCCGTCGATCATACCAGAGGGGCCGCAGACATAGAGATGCGTGCCGAGCGGTTGGCTTTCGAGGAGCCGGGCGACGGGGATGAAATTGCGGTCGGCGTCGCAATAGATCTTCACCCTTTGCGAGCCATATTGTTCGACAAGCTCCCGGCAATAGGCCCCACGATCCAGAGAGCGCACGGCATAATGCAGCTCGAAATTGGCACCTTCGCGGGAAAACTGCTGCATCATGGCAATGAACGGCGTGATGCCGATGCCGCCGGCAATCAGCAGATGCTTGCGGCCACGCCAATCCGGCTGGAAAAGATTGACCGGATAGCTGACCCTGAGTTCATCGCCCTCGCTCACCTTCTCATGCATGAAGGCGGAACCGCCGCGCGAATCCTCGACGCGCAGCACGCTGATCTCATAGGCCGAGCAATCATGCGGCGGCGACATCAGCGAATAGGCGTTGCGCCGCATATGTCCTTCATCGTTCATCGAAACGATCACATGCGCGCCGCCGGAAAAATAAGGCATCGGCTTGCCGTCGAGACGCTCGAAGCGGAAACGCTTGATACGGTCGGCAACCGGAGTGACCTTGGCAACGCGAACCGGAATTTCTGTACCACCGCTCACAGGAACAACTCCTCCGGATCGGGCGCACTGCCGGGCTCTTCCGCATCGATATTGACGCCCTGAAAGGCGCCGAGGCGGCGCGAATAATGATCTCGCACCAGAAGCGGGAGTTCGCAATGGCTGCAGATGAAGGGACTATGCGTGACATCATCGGTGATGCCCTTGCAATGGACGCATTGCACGCGGCGCGCCAGGGAGCCGCGATGCTCCGTGATGATCGAGGCATGGTCCATGCCGTAGTCGAGCGCCACCATCATCGCCTGGCCGATGAAGCCCTCAGCGCCGGCGATATATAGTCGCGTGCCCATATGGGCGGTCGCGAGCGACCCTTTCAGGCGAAAGAGCAGCGTTGCGATCGTCGGCGCCGTGAAGAACATGTCGGCGCCGAGGCCGCGCAGGGTCTCGTCATGGCCTTCGCCTTGCGAACCGCGCGCGACGTAGAGGATCTCGCTGCGCGACAGGATCGTGTCATCAAGCGCGGCCATCTGGTCGAGGAGAGCATTGGCGCCCTCGCCTTCCAGCACGAAGATGTGCCGCCGGGCGTGCGGCTGGATCGAAAGGCCTTTGTAGACCGGTCGGCTCTTGATGCCTTCGACAAGCATGAGCGCCTCCTAACCGATAGCCGTCCTCTTTTTCTTTTCCGGATCGTCGAAGGGCAGCGTGTGAGCGATGGCGCTTGCCTTCAGGCTCTTGCCGCGCACCTCGAGCTTCGTGCCCTGAACCGCCTTGTCGACGTCGAGACGGGCAATCGCCATGGACTTCTTCGTCAGCGCAGAATAGCACGGGCAGGTAATGACGCCGACTTTTTTGCCATCGGCAAAGACCTCGTCGCCAAGATCGGCCGGGCCGTCAGCATCGATGAGCATGCCGAAGATCTTGAAGCGTTCCTTGCCCTTGAGGCGGGCATGTTCCTCGGCACCCCTGAAGCCGGTCTTGCCGGGGCTGACGGTGAAGTCGAGGCCGAGCTCCCAGAGGCTGTCGCCGGGCGGCTGATCGGCGAAGGGATACATCTGCGAGTTATCATAGGGATAGAAAAGCAGATAGCTTTCGACGCGCAGCATGTCGAGAACGCTGAAGCAGCAGGGAATGATCCCCATGTCCTCGCCTTCCGCCACGATGCGGTCCCAGACCATCGGTGCATCCTGGCCGCGCACGAAAATCTCGTAGCCGCGCTCGCCAGTATAGCCGGTGCGCGAGATCATCACAGGGGCGCCGAACAACGTCGTTTGCATGTGATGGAAATATTTGAGGTCGCGGATACCGGGCACATATTTGGCAAGATAATCGACGGCAACCGGGCCCTGCAGCGACAGATCATGCAGATCGTCGTCGAAAAGGACGGCGCAGTTGCGGCCCGCTGCCTGCTTGGTGAGCTCCTCGTGGCCGGAGCCCGAACCATGCACCAGCATCCAGGAATTCGGGCCTGTACGATAGACGATGCAGTCGTCGGTGAAGTAGCCGCGATCGTTCAGCATCGCGGCATAGACCGAGCGGCCGGGATAGATCTTCGACATGTCGCGGGTGGTGATATAATCGAGCACAGCGATTGCGTGCGGGCCGACCAGATGTACCTTCTTGAGGCCGGAAACATCCATAATGCCGGCCTTGGTGCGGATCGCGACATGTTCGTCCGACATGTCCTTCTCGTAGGTCCAGGCGGTTCCCATACCGCTCCAGTCTTCGAGTTTCGATCCGAGAGCACGGTGCCGGTCCGCCAAGGCGGAGAAACGCCATGATAATGCCATTTCGTTCCCTCATTTTCTTCTATGGAATATTTATTTCCTGACTATAATCGTCTTTCGTGTCTTGGCAAGCCGATCCGAGTGGTTTTTTGTCGCCATCCGGAAGGCATTTTCCTCAAAACTTCGGCGGCTGCCTGCCCGCGGCGCGATGGGCGGCAATGACCGTATTGGCCATCAGCATGGCGATCGTCATCGGCCCGACGCCGCCTGGAACCGGCGTGATGGCAGCAGCGACATCCGAAGCCTCTACATAGGCGACATCACCGACCAGCCGGCTCTTGCCCTCGCCGCGCTCCGGAGCGGCAATGCGGTTGATGCCGACATCGATCA
>NZ_JAFEVL010000068.1 GCF_016901135.1 Martinezella lusitana
TGGTCCCGCCCTCACCCCCGCCCAGGGCGGGGCCACATTTTCTCCCACGGATAACGACACTGGAATGAACATGGAAATCGGCATCGACAGTTTTGCAGCAACCATTCCCAATCCGGCCACCGGTCATACCGTCCCGGCTGCCGACCGCATGGAGACGTTGCTGGCGGAAGTTGAAACCGCCGATCGCGTCGGTCTCGACGTGTTCGGCATCGGCGAGCATCACCGCAAGGAGTTTCTCGATTCCGCGCCCGCCATCATTCTGGCAGCCGCCGCGGCCCGCACGAGCCGGATCCGTCTGACCAGTGCCGTGACCGTACTGAGCGCCGCGGACCCCGTCCGCGTGTTTCAGGATTTCGCGACCGTCGACCTCATTTCGAAAGGGCGCGCCGAACTCGTCGTTGGACGCGGCTCCTTTGGTGAAGCCTATCCCCTCTATGGCTTTGCCATGAACGACTACGACGCGCTCTTTGTCGAGAAGCTCGGTCTGCTCCTCAAATTGCGCGAAGAGACACACGTGGAGTGGCAGGGCCGCTTCCGGCCGGCGCTTACCGGCCAGGGCGTCTATCCGCGGCCGGTTCAGGCCAGACTTCCGATCTGGCTCGGCGTCGGCGGCACGCCGCAATCCTTCGCCCGCGCAGGAGCCCTTGGCCTTCCCCTCATGGTGGCTATCATCGGAGGCAGTTTTGACCGGTTCCGGCCGCTCGTGGACCTGTACCGCGAAGCGGGCCGGTATGCTGGCCATACGCCGGACACGCTGAAAGTCGGCATTCATGCGATGGGCTTTGTCGGTGACACGGACGAGGCCGCCGCAAACGCCTTCTTTCCCGGATGGGCCTATATGGCGACTGAAATCGGCCGCGAGCGCGGCTGGTCGACTGCGACGCGCGCCCAGTTCGATGCGATGCGCGGTCCGCACGGCGCCTTCCTGATCGGGAACCCGCAGACGGTGCGCGACAAGATCCTCGCCGCCAACGAAGCGCTTGGCGGCATTTCGCGCCTGACCTTCCAGATGAGTTCCGCCATGCTGGAAACCGCGGCTATGCAGCGATCGATCGAACTGCTCGGCACCGAGGTCGCGCCCGCGGTCAAGGCGGCGCTCGGCAAGGCGCCCCATCATGGGTGAGCTGATCGCCGGAACCTGGCATCGCAGCGGCCTCGAGAGCGTGATAGCCGAAGGTGAATTGCGCCGTCCGCCCTCGGTGTTTCGCGAGTGGATCACCGCCGAGGGCGACGGCCCGTTCAAGGCCGAGCCGGGCCGCTATCACCTCTATGTCTCGCTCGCCTGTCCCTGGGCGCACCGCACGCTGATCATGCGCGACCTTAAGGGCCTTACCGATCTAATCGACGTCTCGGTTGTTCACTGGCTGATGGGCGAGGATGGCTGGACATTCGATCCCGGTCCGGGTGTCATTCCCGACACAGTGAACGGCGCGAAATTCCTGCATGAGATCTATACGATGTCCGATCCGGCGGCGACGTCGCGCGTCACTGTGCCCGTTCTTTGGGACAAGCGTCATCGTCGCATCGTCTCAAACGAGTCCTCCGAGATCCTGCGCATGTTCAACACCGCCTTCGACGGCTGCGGTGCGGCTGCCGGCGACTATTATCCCTTCGACCATCGCGACGAGATCGACGCTGTCAACGCGCGCATTTACGCCACCCTAAACAATGGTGTCTATCGGTCCGGGTTCGCCACCACACAAGCCGCCTACGAGGCGGCCGTCAGCGAGGTCTTCGAGACGCTCGACTGGCTCGAGCAACGCCTGGGGCGGCAACGCTATCTTGTCGGTGGCAGGTTGACGGAGGCAGACATTCGACTGTTCACCACGCTCGTGCGTTTCGATTCCGTCTATCACGGGCACTTCAAATGCAATCTGCGGGCACTCGTGGATTATCCGGCGCTTTGGGCCTACACGCGCGATCTCTTCCGGCATCCGGCGATCCGGCCGAGCGTGGATTTCAGCCATATCAAGGGGCACTACTACGGCAGCCATCCCGGCCTCAACCCGAGCGGCATCGTTCCCATCGGCCCCGATTTGGATTTCGAGTTTCCGTCCGGACGCGAGGGGCTCGTATAAAGCCTGATATTCGGTACGGCGACGCGCTCCTGCGATTTGAAACGTTGCTGTTGACCATGGGTCAACTCGGCCCCGCCGGCTGTGATTCCAGACGGGACAAACGTAACCTTCTGCGCAATACACTGTAACAATCTAGAATGGATTGCCCATGAAACCCTTGCTCGTCCCGCTCTTCTGCCTGATCGTCTTCCAGCCGGCACTTGCCGCGGACAGCGCGATCTCACCCCAGGCCCTGGCTGAGCAGGGCCTGAAAGCCGGAGCCCGTTTTCCTGGTCTTGCCGATATCTGCGACCTGTCGCGACCCTTGGCATTGCCCGCCACTCCCCCTGCGTCAGCCACCGAAAGTACCCAGGGGCGACCTGCGCGCCCGGAAACTTCGGCAGACTTGGAACCGCAGAAAGTCTTCGACAATCTGTATTTTCTGGGCACGGGTGGGGTGGCGAGCTGGGCGATTAAGACGTCCGAGGGCATCATTCTCATTGATGCCTTGGACAACAACGAGGAAGCCAAGCAGAACATCGAGGGAGGACTCGAAAAACTGGGGCTCAATCCGCACGACATTCGCTATCTGATCATCACCCATGCGCACGGCGATCACTATGGCGGCCAGGAATTTCTGGTGAACACCTACAAGCCCAAGGTGCTGATGAGCGAAGCGGACTGGAAGGAACTCGAAAAACCGGAACTGGAATTTTCCAACCCGGACTGGGGGATTCCACCAAAGCGTGACGTTTCGGTCAAAGATGGCGAGACGATCACGCTCGGCGATACGGTCGTCCAGCTCTACGTGACGCCGGGCCATACGCCCGGCACCCTTTCCCTCATCTTTCCCGTCTCCGACGGCGCTGAAGGGCATGTCGTCGGCCTGTGGGGCGGCACGGGTATGAGGTTTGGCCCGGACGAGCAGCGTATCCGCACATACTCCGCCTCGGCGGGCCGTTTCCGCGATATCGCGGAGCAGCAATCAGTCGATGTCTTCATGTCCAACCATCCCGCGCGCGACGGCGCCCTGGAGGCAATCGCCAAGTTCAAAATTCGTTCTCCCGGAGAGCCGAATCCCTTCGTTGCGGGACACGCGGCATTGGGGGCATTCGAATTGCTGCGCGACTGCAGCCTGGCTCAAGCGGAACGGATCCAGCAGGGGAACTGATGCCGAGCATCGAAACGCTCCGGAGGCTAGTCGCACGAGCTCATTGCTCGTGTTTGATAGATTTGCAAGTTTCAGACGGTGAACCGGTGGGCCGCGCCATCCTGGGGGCTGGCCCAAACTATGTCGCCGGATGTCAGCTGCGTATCCCCGGATAACCGCACCATCATAGAGCCGGCCTCCTCGACATCGAGATGAAGAATGGCATCGGCGCCGAGGCGCTCGACATGACGCACACGCCCGCGCCAATCGCCGTCGTCTGATGTGATGCTGATATGTTCGGGCCGAATGCCATAAGTCTTGCTGCCGAGGCGTTCGGCAAAGAGACCGGTATAGAGGTTCATATTCGGACTGCCGATGAAGCCGGCGACAAACGGTGTGGCTGGATGATTGTAGAGCTCCATCGGCGTGCCGACCTGTTCGATCCTGCCGCCGTTGAGCACAACAATCCTGTCGGCCATCGTCATGGCCTCCACCTGATCGTGCGTGACATAGATCATTGTGGTCTTGAGGCGCTTGTGCAGGTCTGAAAGCTCCAACCGCATCTGCGCGCGCAGCGAGGCGTCGAGATTGGACAACGGCTCGTCGAATAGGAACACCTTCGGGTCGCGCACGATTGCCCGGCCGATCGCCACCCGCTGACGTTGGCCTCCCGACAGTGCCTTGGGCTTGCGGTCGAGAAGGTGCGTAAGTTGTAACGCCTCGGCAGCGCCCTTTACCTTTTGCTCGATCTCCGCCTTTGGGCGTTTCGCCAGCGACAGGCCGAAGCCAATGTTTTCCGCCACCGTCATGTGGGGATAAAGGGCATAGCTTTGAAACACCATCGCAATACCCCGTTCGGAAGGCTCGGCATGGGTGACATCCTTACTGCCGATGGTCAGCGCTCCCGAGGAGACGTCTTCCAAACCGGCAATAATGCGCAGCAGCGTAGACTTGCCACATCCCGATGGCCCGACGAAGACGATGAATTCGCCGGATTGGATATCGAGATCAATACCCTTGATAATCTCCAGTGCCCCGAAACTCTTATGGACTTGGTGGAGGTTCAGACCAGCCATGGCTTTAGCCTTTCACCGCGCCGGCAGTCATGCCGGTCACGATCTGACGATTGAAGAAGATGAACACGATGAGCGGCGGAATGGTCACCAGCAGGATGTTCATGAACAGGAGATTGTACTGGCTCGTATACATGCTCTGGAAATTATAGAGCGTCAGCTGGACGGTGATGTTCTCGCGTCCGGGCAGGTAATAGAGCGGATTGGTGAAGTCGTTGAAAACGAAGATCGACTGCACGACGATGTTGGTGACAGTCACGGGTTTGAGCAAAGGAAGAATAACCCGGATGAAGATCTGCCAAGGTTTTGCGCCGTCGATTCGCGCCGCCTCGTCGAGATCGCGCGGAATGGTGGCGATGAACGAGCGATAGAGCAGCGTCGAAAACGAGATATTGTAGGCGACCTGGATCAGGATCATGCCGCTTATAGTCTTAAACAGGCCGATTGATTGCAAAAGCCCGATTGTCGGCACCACTGCCGGCGGCATCATCAGCCCCATCAGCAAGGCCACCTGCGCCACGCCGTTCCAGCGCGACTGGCGCCGTTGCATGACATAACCGACCATGGCCGACAGGATAACCAGAATCGACACAGAGAAGACGGTGATGACAGTTGAATTGAAATAGGCAAGCAGCAACTGGTAATTGCGTGCCTCCACGACCGCGACGAGGTTTTCCCAGAACAGCCATTCCTTTGGCAAGGCGAAGTTCAGGCGCGAGGCTTCGGACTTCGATTTCACGGCCTGGAGAGCCACGAACAGGAACGGCAGGATGAAGATCACACTGGCAAAAAACAGCGAAACGACACCGGCGATCAAGGGGCGATACTGTCTCATTGCTCGACCTCGCGACGGTTGAACCAGAACGTCAGCGGCAGGATGATGGCGCCGACAAGGATGAAGAGGATCACGTTACCGGCGGTCGACAGGCCGTAGAAACCCGCCTGGTATTGTTTGTAGATGACCGAGGCGACGACGTCGGAGGAGAAGCCCGGCCCGCCTTGGGTCATCGACCATATCAGGTCGAAGGAGCGAAGACCGCCGATCAGCGACAGCGTGATGACGGTAACGGTCGCCGGGCGCACCAAGGGAAGCGTGATGCGCCAGAACTGCTGCCACCGCGTGGCGCCATCGATGCGAGAGGCTTCGTAGTAATCAGGGCTTATGGTCGCTAGACCGGCAATGAAGATCAACGTGGCGAGACCGACCCCTTTCCACAGATCGACCAGCGCCACGGAGAAAAGCGCAAGCGAGGGATTGGTGAGCCATCCGGGTCCTGGAATACCGACAACGCCCAGCGCTTCGTTGATGATGCCGCGTGTCGGATGCATCATGACGGTGAAGGTGATGCCGATGCCGATCGCCGAGACGAGGACCGGGAAGAACACCACCGTGCGCAGAAAGCCACGTGCAAAGATCGGCCCGGACAAAAGCACGGCAAGCAATAGGCCGAACACAGTCTTGAGGCCAGACGTCACGACCGCGTAGATCAACGTGTTGATGAGGCCGCGCACGAGAAATGGCTCGGAAAAGAACTGCCGAAAATTCTCTAGCCCGATGAACTGAGCGGTCACCAGGTCCCATCGCGTCAGGCTGTACCAAAGCGAGGTAAGGGTCGGGACGAGAAAAAACACGCCATAGATCACCGCCGCCGGCAGAAAAAACCAGAACGGATAGGGCGACTTGCGTGAATGGACATGTGACTGGATCATGGCTCTCCTCCCTGTTCCAACTCTGCTCCGCCCGACTGCCGGGCAGAGCCGTTCGGACGTCTTGTTCACCAGTTGGGAAGCCCGAGCTGTTGCGCCTGTTTGCGCACGTCATCATCATACAAGGCGGCCGCGTCCGCCGGCTGGCGCATGCCGGAGCCGACTTCGACGGTGATCTGCTGCAGGTTCGGACCCTTGATCGGCGACAGATATTCAAGCGCAGGCACGGTCTTGCCAGCGTCGAAATAGGGAAGCATGTCAGTGACCGCAGCCGGCACGTCGGCGGGCAGGTCGCAGCCCTTGATCAGCGACGGCCCCTGCACGGTGTTGACGCTCATCAGCACCTTGCAACCCTCGACGCTGGCGACAAAATCCAAAAACTTTTTGGCTTCCTCAATATGCTTGCTGCTGGCTGGAATATAGAGTCCAGGCGGCATCCAGACCGTCAGACCGTTGGTCGCCGCATCATCGCTCGGCTGGGCGAAGAAGCCGATATCGGCAAGGCTTTCGGGACGGTTCTGCTTGAGGGCGCCGATGGCCAGAGACAGCATTGGATAGTGGGCCGCCTCCCCATCGGCGAGCATATTCAACCCGTCGTCGTAGCTCGCGGCCCCGAAATCTTCGTTGAGCACCCCGGCGTCATGAATGTCCTTTAGTCGCTCGAAACCCTTAAGAGCCGCAGGGGTTGTTGCGTATTTCGCTTTGTTGGCCGTGTACTCCACTGCGAAATTCGGAACGCTCGCTTGGAGGTTATAAAAGTCTGAAAGTAGCAGGATCTGCGACGACCAGCTGTCCTTGTAGGTTTGGACCACGGCCACTTTTCCGGCGGCCTTGATCTTCTCGTTGTTTGCCATGAACTCAGCCCATGTCTTGGGCACCGAGAGGCCGAGCTCCTGGTAGATTTTCTTGTTGTAGAAGATGCCGCCGACCATCGTCGTACCGAACGGAACGCCGTACGGTTTTCCGTCGGCACTGGAAACCGATTTAAATGTCTCGGAAACATTCGCCAATGACGGCAACCCGGTGATCGCGGTAAGCGTTTGGGTCGGTTTCAGAACCTGGAACAGGGATCCGGCATTGTAGAGGAAAATATCGGCCATCTCGCCTGTCGCCAGACGGGTTTTGATGGTGTTGTCGCCTTCCCCTCCACCCGGCCGCTGGTCGATCTCGATCGTGACGTCAGGTTGCTTTTTGGCATAGGCCGCGACCAGCGCTTCAGCGGAGACCAGCGTGTCCGGACCATTGTCGATCAGGAACGAGACTGTCGTTTCGGCGTGCGATGGGCCTGCAGCGAGCAGGGCAATCAAGGCGCAGGCGGATGCAAGGCGGTATTTCAGATGTCGTGTCATGATGTTCCTCCCGAACAATGAGACTATAAACGTGGCGTCACCTTCCCGACGCCGGTGGAAGATCGAATGTCAGAACATGCGTGCCCGATGCCAATGGCATCTCGCCGGTCACCGTGGCGCCGTTCAATGCGGGATTGATGTGGCGGTGCGTGGGTCGGAATAGTCCGGAGCACCCTTCAGGCAGTGTCAGTCGATAGGTCACGCGTCCGTTTTCGACCCTCCACTTTGCCTCGATGCGACCATATCCGGTATCGTGGAACGCGGAGACGGGGCTGAGTGAAGCGATCGGCGCGGGTGCGAGGAGAACACGGGCAAAGCCGGGCAGCTCCGGATCGGGTGCTATTCCCGCCACGCTCTCGAACAACCACTGGCACACGGCGCCATAAGAGTAGTGGTTGTAGCTGTTCATGTCGGGCTGGTAGATCGAGCCGTCAGGTGCCATCGCGTCCCATCGTTCCCAGATTGTCGTCGCGCCGTGTTTCACCTGATACAGCCAACCCGGCACGTCTTCTTGCAGGAAAACTTTCTCCGCGAGATCATCCATTCCAAGCTTCGTCAGCGCCGGCAGCAGTGCCGGCGTTCCGATGAAGCCTGTGCCGATCTTGTAGTCGGCATCGACGATGATCTTGCGAAAATGAAACTTTGCCGTCTCCATATGCTGCGCCGGGATCAGGTCGTGGAGAAACGCCAGCGCGTAGGACGTCTGGTCATTGTGTGCCAGACGGCCGGATGGTGCGATAAATTCGAAGGCGAAAGCTCGGCGGATCTCATCGGCGCGTGCTATCATTCGCGCCTTCAGCTCGTCCTCTCCGAGAACACCTGCGATCCGCGCAAGAAGATCGGTCGAAATGAAGTGATAGAGCGTGGCCGCACAATCGTCTGAGATTGTTGGGCGCGGTTTGACGCTGTCTCCGGTCGGTTGCAGCCAATCCCCGAAGGTGAAACCGCGCTCGCCCCATTTTGCCGGGGGACGAACGATGGGACCGTCCGAGATCGACCATACGAAATCGACCCAGCCTACCATGGATCCCAGACATTCGCGCAGAACGTCGCGATCGGCATAATGCGTGTAAAGAACCCAGGGGATGATGACGATGGCATCGCCCCAGCCCGTCGAACCGGCAAAGCCTGGAAAATGCTCCGGATGAAGGCGCGTCGGATCCGGGGAAACATGTGCTATCGCGCCATCGGCGCGCTGATCGGCCATCACATCCCGCAGATACTTTCGAAGGAACATCTGGCTGTCGGCCAGCCAGCAGGCCGTCGCGGCAAAGACCTGAGCATCACCGGTCCAGCCCAGGCGCTCGTCGCGTTGCGGGCAGTCGGTTGGGATTTCGACGAAATTCCCGCGCTGCGACCAGATCGTGTTTTGCACCAGGCGGTTGACCTGCCCATTGGCGCACTCGAAACCGCCCTTGAGCTCCGGGACTGACGAAATCGGCACCGACTCGATTGAGAGGATTTCCGCTTTTCCGCTGATGGTCAAACGCGCGTAACGAAAGCCGTGAAAGGAGAAATGTGGTGCATACGTTTCCTCACCGTCGCCATTGAGTGTGTAGACGTTGTGCGAGACGGCCGTGCGATAATTGCGATTGTCGAAGAAGCGGCCAAGTCCAAGAACCTCGGAATATTCCGTACGCACCTCGGTGCCCGGCTCACCGCGAATCCTATAACGGACATAGCCTGCAACATTTTGCCCAAAATCGAAGACGCTGCGTCCTTCATCATCGATCCAACGATCGATCGGCTCGAGCGGCGTCATTTCCCTGACCGGCGTTGTTTCCTGAGCGAGCAGGAGATTCTTGTCGAAAGAGAGTTCTTCAGATCCGGCGGTCGGGGCCATCGCAGTTTCGCGCGCATCGTAGATTTCGCCGAAATAGATTCCAGATTTTCGGACAGGCAGCGTCCCGCTGCTCCAATTTGCATCGGTCGCAATTAAAGTACCCGATCCTCCGACGATCTCAGCGATGGCGGCAATACGGTCACCCCAGCAGTTGAAGATCGGGTTCTTTCCCCACATCAGTTGGGAGCGATACCAGCCATCGGCCAGCCAGATCTCGATCCTGTTTTCACCCGCATGGAGAAGCGGAGCGACATCGTAAGACTGGTAGGCAAGTCTTTTGTCGTAGTTGGTAAAGCCCGGCGTAAGCAGGTCGCGGCCGACACGCTGTCCGTTGATGAAGCAGCGATAGAGGCCGAATGCCGAGATGAAGAGGTCGGCTTTGGCGGGAACGTCCTCCAGGGCGAATTCCGTCGCGACGAAGCTGGCGGCTTGGCCCTCCCCTTCGTCGGCAAGCGGAGCGATCATCTGCGCGTTCCAGTCGCGCGATGCCGTCGTTGGAGCCTTGGCGCTCGCCTGCATATCCATTGCCGTCCTCCCGGTCGTTTCTGGGTAACGTTATTCGTATAACGTTACCCATATAACGTTTTACATTTTTCGGTGAAATGCAATAGAAATCTTTTTACCCCTCTGGCATGGTGCTTAACGGCACCGCGACAGGAGTTATTCGGTTCGACATGGAGAGGCTGGCGTGACAAACAGAAGAGCTGAGGAGCCCGAGCGCGAACGGGTCACCATCCGCACCGTCGCAGCGCATGCGGGCGTCTCCGTTACCGCGGTGTCCAAGGTCACCCGCAATGCTTATGGAGTAAGCGAAGCCCTGCGCAAAAAGGTCGAGGATTCAATCGCTATTCTTGGCTATCGTCCGTCGCGCGCCGCACAAGGATTGCGCGGCAAGACCCATACGATCGGCGTGCTGCTGATCGATATTCGCAACCCCTTCCTGCCCGATGTCATCGGCGGCATCAACGACGTCATGGCGCCTGCCAACTATCGTGCCATGATCGGTGTCGGCGAATCACGCTCGCAACTCGAGACATCCCTGATCGAGTCGATGATCGACTATAAGATGGATGGCCTCGTTCTTGTCGCGCCCAGTCTTCCCGCGGACGTCATCTCCGACTATGCCCGGCAGATCCCGATCGTCGCCGTCGGCTATCACGACAGTGGCGTGAAGACATTCGACACGGTCAACTGCAATGACCAGAAGGGTGCCGCACTGGCCGTGGAGGCATTTCAGGCGCAGGGATATCTCGACATTGGCATGCTGAGCCTCGTTGCGGGTCATGCTCACAAAGTCTCGGTCGTCCGGCAGCGTGAGGTGGGCTTTCGAAAAGCGATCAAGCGTGCCGGGCTGGAAGAGCGGCCGATTGCGAAGATCGCCCTTGAAGCTCCCGATCGCGAAAACATCATGCGCGACTACATCAACAACCCGTCCAGACCACGAGCCTTGTTTTGTTGGAGCGATCTGGATGCGATCAAACTCTACGACATGGCAACCGACATGGGCGTGAAAGTGCCGGATGAGCTTGCCATCATCGGCTATGATAATTCGCCGACGACGGCGCTTCGCCGCATCGATCTTGCAAGCATCGATCAGGGCGGTGCACGGCTAGGCGAACTTGCCGCGCAAACACTGTTATCTCGCATTTCCGGCCGGAAGGATGCAGTCAAGCTGCTGATCGAGCCCACGCTCGTTCCCCGTAACAGCCTGGGGCGTGTCGACGCTGCGTCGCAAATCTGCAGAATGTGGGAAAGTCATGAGGTAGCGTATGAGCGGTGAGCCTGGCCCGATCGCGAATGCGAACGCTAACATCGCCGCACCTGCCGCACAAGCCACTCCACCGCCCATGCCCGGCTGGAAGATGCTGCTCTATATCGCGGCATCCGTCATGTTCTTCCTCACGCAGGGCCTCGGTCTCAATCTCGCTCTGGCCAACCTCACGCAGATCCAGGGTACGATCGCCGCCACCACCACCGAATCGGCATGGTTGTCGGCAGCCTACATGGCGCCGAACGTCAGTCTCGCCATCGCGCTGGTGAAGATCCGCATGCAGTATGGCGTGCGCAATTTCGCCGAGGTCAGCATTATCGGCTTTGTCGTCGCCTCGCTGCTCAATCTCTTCGTTTCCGACCTGCAATCGGCCGTCGTCGTCCGCTTCTTGAGCGGTATTGCCGCGGCACCTCTCTCGACGCTCGGCTTCCTCTATATGCTCGAGGCTTTCGAGCCGGCCAGGAAGATGACGATCGGCGTCAGCCTGGCGATGATGAATACGCTGCTGGCCGCGCCCATTACCCGTCTCGTCTCACCGTCACTGCTCGATTACGGCGAATGGCGCGGGCTCTATACGCTGGAGATGGCCTTGGCGCTGCTGGTGATGCCGATTATCTATCTGCTGCCGCTGACGCCGCCGCCGCGCGTGAAGGTCATCGTCTTCGGGGATATCATCAGCTATCTGTTGATCGCCATCGGCTTCGGCTGTCTGGCCATCGTTCTCTCAGTCGGGCGGCTTTACTGGTGGCTGGAAGTGCCCTGGCTTGGCGTACTGCTGGCACTCAGCATCGCCAGCCTGACGCTCGCCGCTGTCATCGAACTGCGCCGGGCGACGCCGCTGATCGACGTCCGCTGGCTGCTCAGTCCAGCAATCCTGCATCTGACCGGCATTCTTCTGCTGTTTCGCATCATCTTCGGTGAGCAAAGTGCGATCATCATGACGTTCTATCAGAACGCCGTCGGCCTGCTCTATGATCAGCTCTCAATGCTCTATTGGATCATCCTGGTTTTTTCGATTGTCGGCGGCCTCGTCTGCACGGTGCTGATGCGCTATGGGTTGAGCTGGCAGATCCAGTTTGCAGGGCTTGTCATGATGGCGGCGGGCGCCTTCATGGATGCGCAGGTCACAACCCTGACACGGCCCGAGCAGATGTATCTCAGCCAGGCGCTAGTGGCGGCGGGAGCGGCTCTTTTCCTGCCGCCATCCATGTCCGAGGGCTTCAAGGCCGCCTTTTCGAAAGGTCCGCCTTACCTGGTGACCTTCTTCGTGGTCTTCACCTTCACGCAGAGTATCGGCGGCCTGATCGCCTCGGCTTTCTACGGGACGTTGATCGTCATCCGCGAAAAGTTCCATTCTGCCGTGCTGACCGAGCGCGTGCTGCTGACCGATCCGCATGTCGCCCAGCGTGTCAGTCAGCTTTCATCGTCCTACGGCAAGGTGATCGGCGACAGCGCGCTGTTGAAAGGCGAGGGATTGGCGCTGCTTGGTGCGCAGGTCACCCGCGAGGCCAACACGCTCGCCTATGCCGATGCTTTCCTGGTTGCCGGCGTAATCGCCGTCGTATCGCTCGCCGGACTTTCGCTGCATGTATTCTATCGCTTCATCAAGGCACGGCTTGCCGACGATCGGCCGCAGACCGTGGCATCCAACCCCTGAGGATATGAAATAGCTCCATGTCGAGGCTCGTTCGCTCCCCCATCGAAGTCATTGCTGTTCTCGCCGGCGTCGGCGGTGTCATGCTGGTGCTTTATGCCTGGCACCTGCCGCCCTTCAAAAGTTCCGTCGAGACGACCGACGATGCTTATGTCAAGGGTTATGTCACCACCATCAGCCCGCAGGTCAGCGGCTATATCACCGAGGTGCCGATCAAGGACTACAAGCTCGTCAAGCAGGGCGAAGTGCTGACCAAGATCGACGACCGCATCTATCAGCAGAAGGTGGCACAGGCGCGCGCGACGCTGGACGGCCAGAAGGCGGCGCTTGCCAATTCGCAGCAGCAGGAGCAGGCCGCCAAGGCAGGCATCGCCTCCAGCCAGGCGCAGATCGACAGCGCCAATGCCGCGCTGAAGCGTGCGCAGCTCTCCTGGGAGCGCGTAACGACGCTGGTTGCCAAGGGCGTGTCCACCACCAGCGATTCCGAGCAAGCGCAGGCGACGCTGCAACAGGCGCAGGCCGCCGTGAACCAGGCGAAGGCAGCTCTGGACGTATCGCAGCAGAACCTGACGACGATCATCGTCAACCGCGCCTCGCTGGAGGCTGGTGTCAGCGGCGCGGAAGCGGCCGTGCAGCTCGCCAATATCGATCTTCAGAACGCGACCATTGTCGCGCCGCAGGATGGCCGCGTCGGAGAAGTCGGCGTTCGCCTCGGCCAGTACGTGACCGCTGGAACGCAGCTCATGGGTCTTGTACCCAGGGATATCTGGGTGATTGCCAATTTCAAGGAAACCCAGCTCGACGGCATGAAGATCGATCAGCCGGCAACGATTTCCGTCGACGCGCTCGGTCATCGCAGGCTTAAGGGCCATATCCAGCGCTTCTCGCCGGCGGCGGGCTCGGAATTCGCCGTCATCAAGCCGGACAACGCCACGGGCAATTTCACCAAGGTCGCGCAGCGCATCGGTGTCAGGATCAAGATCGATAAGGATCAGCCGCTGGCGGATGAGCTGGCCCCAGGCATGTCGGTTGTCGTCTCGATTGACAAGGACTCGCAGCCGGAAGTGGGCGTCAACGACGACTGAAGCAGGTCCGGGAAACGTATGTTTGCATTCACGGGGTGGCTTTCCCGAAGGACCAATCCAAACGAGCATCGGTTAACCCGCGATGCTGCCCTTCAGGACACGGAACCAGTTCAAGGCCAGCCGATCGACAGCAAGCTCGAACAATCAAAAGAGTTTTATCAACATACCCCGGATAGCCGCTGCCTATGATGAATTGACCGACTGCTTCGGCCAGACACACCTATGATGTGGACTTCGGCTGTGGGGACGATGCAGGCGCCGCAGGCAAGTGCACGAACCGATAAACCAGCAAGGCAGCACCCCCATAGGCCAGCGCGATCGCACCAAAGGCTGCGGGAAGACGGCCGCTCCACTGGGGCAGGACATGCAGAATGGTGCCGACGACCGCCACGCCCACGAGTGCGCCGATCTGCCTGTTCGCATTGAGTGCGGCGGCGGCGCTGTTGGCGTAGCTTTTGCCCGATAGTTGCATGACGGTCGTCGTCATCGCCGGTATCGCCACGCCGGCCGCGAAGTTCATGAGGCCGGCCACCAGCACCAGCATGAGGTAGGGCGAAGACTCTCTGAAATTCAGCATAACCAGCCCTGCCAACGCCGCAACGGTCAGTCCGCACACCATCGTCGCACGCGTACCCCGTCGGGAAGACAGCCGACCCGACAGGAGGTTGCCCACCGTGATCGCCGCCATCATCGGCAGCAACTGCACGCCCGCCTCGAATGCGTCGGAGGCGCGGGCCTGCTGGAGGTAGAGCCCTATGAGGAAAAACTGGCCGAACGCGGCGAAATTGATCAGAAAGCCGGTCAGGTTGACGGCGACGAAGCCTCCGATTTCGAACAGCGCGTGCGGCACCAATGGATGCGCACCCGAGCGCTCGCGCCAGACCAAGGCCGTGACGCTGGCAATTCCAATGAGCAACGCCGAGACAACCGCAGCCGAGAACCAGCCGCGGGCCGGTCCCTCGATGAGGAAGAACGTCAACGCGCTCAGCATGAGCACGCCAAGCGCGTGACTGGTAAGCGATAGCGCGCGCGGCTGCTTGGGCGGTGGGGCAAGCAGCGCCTGCGCGAGCATGATGCCCGCAATGCCGATTGGTACGTTGATCCAGAACACGCTTCGCCACCCGAACTCATGAATCAGGAAGCCGCCGATCAGCGGACCGATCGCGGAGGAGGCGCCGACCAACGCCGACCAGATGCCCAGCATCCTCACGCGGGTGCCGGCATCCTGATAGGCGAACGCCAGCAGGCTCAGAGAACTGGGCATGAACAGCGCTGCACCCGCCCCTTGCAGAAACCGGGCGGCGATCAGGCTGTCACCGTCCCAGGCGATGCCGCACAGGACCGAGGCGCCGATGAAGACGGCGAGACCTGCCTGATAGATCGGCTTTGGACCGAAGCGGTCGGCGAGAGCACCTCCCGCGAGCAGCAGCGCCGCGAAGGTCAATGTGTAGCCGTCGACGACCCACACCAAGCCGGTCAGGGGAACCGACAGGCTGGCGGAGATGTCTGGCAATGCGACATTGACCGCTGTGAGATCGATCATCGCCATGACGAAACCGATCGCCAGTGCCATCAGCACCAGCAGATTGCCTCGGACCGGGGCCTTCATGGCGTCCTTCGAGCTCCCGCGACATGGCGGTTCGCGGGCGCCTTGAGTTCGGGGATGCCGCCAGAGGCAATCCAGCCGGAGGCGTAGCTGACGAGACGTTGCATGATGACGCTTTCGATGGCATTGAGTGACATCACTATAGCGCAGTGATGTCACTCTGTGTCAACACCGACGGAGAAATCTTATGAGCCGCTGGAAGCCCAATGCCGAGGGCCGCTTTCGTGCCGCTGCGATGGAATTGTTCATCGAGCGCAGCTACGAGCAGACGACTGTCGCGGACATCGCGGAGCGTGCGGGGCTCACCCCCCGGACATTCTTTCGTCACTTCGCGGACAAGCGTGAGGTGCTCTTCAACGGGTCCGCTCGTCTCCAGGAGGCGATGCTCAACGCGGTCAGGATCGCCCCGGCGCACGCGGTGGCCATCGATGCGATAGTTGCGGCATTGGAAGCGATGGTCGCCTTCTTCGGCGACGACCGCGCGTCGGCGCGCCTGCGGCGCTCAATCGTCGCCTCCACCCCGGAACTGCGCGAGCGCGAGCTGATAAAGCTCGCGACCCTATCCGCTACGCTCGCCGAGGCATTGCACGCGCGTGGGATCAACGAACCGGATGCCAGTCTTGCGGCCGAGGCTGCCATCGCCGTGTTCCGCGTCGCCTTCGCGCAGTGGCTTGACGAATCCGAGATGCGGAGCTTGGACGAGATCGTCAGCGCGTCGTTGGACCGGCTAAGGGCTATCGTTGGCAACAACCGTTGGGACACCCATAGACGCATAAAACCTGACGATAAATGATAGTGTTGCGATCAATTGTCACGATGAGCACTCATAAGTTCAGCCTCGTCCTTCTTGGGTGCACATTGTGACCGGCGGGGGTGTCCGAAACGTTTGACTGGATTTGCCAGTCTGCAAAGCAGGCACGACCTGAAAGGCAGTTGCGAGCTGTGATTTCCATATCTGTCACGCAATCCCTTCTCGGGATCTGGATGAGCTCAGCCTTGCTCATCACCGCGCAGATTTACGCCTAGTGGCGCGGCTCGCCTTTGTCCACCCATTCGGGAGGTGCTCCCAGTGCGCCAGCGACAAAGTTTGCGACACCCGCCTTTCCAAACTTCTCGCAGGCGGCGTATTTTGGGTTACCGCCGAGAGAGGATTTCAATTTCTGAGTGGTCGGGAGCGATATCCCGGCACTGTACGGATTCTTTCCGGTGACGAGGAATTTGCTGAAGTCGTTGCCATACATGCTCGCAAGATCATATGCATCACCTGCCGCCGAAACTCGTGCTTTACCAGTCAGAACGTCAGTCCCACGCGCCCACAGCAAGGCGGCCTTCTGCTGACCTTCCCGGTTCAGTGCTTCGGCCTCGATGGAAAGGGTTCCCATCCCGATGGGGATGCGCGGCACCGGCACAGGTGCGCCGAAGCTCAGAAACGTCGGTACCGCCGATGCCACCTTCGATGCCGCTGCTATCTTGGCATTTGTAACTGTTACATGTGTGATCGTAGTGTGGATCGTCAGATCGGCGGACTGCTCCGGCGCGACAATCTGAAACCGGTCACTCAGGCCAATGCAAACCGATCGGTCGACGGCGTTGGCGATGACACGCCGCTGTTGTTCACTCAGTTTTTCACCGGACGCCGTGGCAGAAAAGGTGGTGGGGACGATTACAACCGTCCGGGCCGCCATCACGTCGGCCCTCTCCATGCGCTGCTTGGATTTCGCGACGACGCCATTTTCCGGCGTCATGCCCTGATAAGCCGTTAATGTGCCGCCTGTTTCCAACTTCGCCGATACACAACCCGAGAGGCCTACCGCCAACGCTATGCATTGCAGCGCCTGGGTGCCATTAGGAACGATGAACATTTGTGGCATAGGCGCTCCTAGGTTGGCCTCGACGCTGAGAACCTGATGATCCGAAAGTTTCGATGATAAACGTGGCACTTGCCACGTCTCCGAATTTAAGTAAACTATACGGGATAGTTTTATTTAGGGCATCGCGGGTTGTCAACCGACGCTCCAGTAGGCAGTTCAACTGATGGGCAAAAATGAAAAGCGGATTATCTCAGGGCAAGGCGGACGCCCCACCCGCGTGGTTTCAGAGCAGATCGCGCGGCGCATCCTCGATGCCGCTGGTCTTTTGTTGCTTCGGGACGGTTACGAGGTGACGAGTATGGATGCGGTCGCCATGCAAGCCGGCGTCTCAAAGCGAACCCTCTATACTCGGTTCCCCGCCAAATCGCAGCTCTTTGAGGCGGTTGTAAGCGATGTGCTCGACCACAAACTCCAGCTACTGGAGGCAAACCAGGAGGTGCACGGTGATCTCTATGATCAGTTGCTCACCTTCGCTGACCAACTGCATCGGATAGTGCTAGCTCCCGAAATTATCGGTCTTGAACGCGTCGTCATTTCGGAAGCAAAACAGTTCCCCGAGCTTGCTGACCGCGTGCTACGTCGCCTTGGAGAGATAGCAGTTCGACGTCTCTACGAGCTGATCTACCCATTCCTACCCAGTGACGGACGCGGCGAGCGGCTTATGTACAAGGATGCCGAGATTTTCCTTGTCATGGTCGTTCTCCCTCCGCTTAGAAACGCTCTCTTGGGACGATCCGAGGCAGGATTAGGTGGCGTGAACCGTGATTTCATCGAGCGAGCGATTGACCTGTTCGTGAGAGGCGTTCAATCGGATTACTCGCTATCACCTTCTACCAAGAAGGAGCGCGTTGGGTCTCATAGCCGAAGCGAGAATGAAGAGTGACTGGGCTCGCCAAGCCGCACCCGTTCTCCCGTTCGCGCCCTTGGTGAAGCATATTCGCCATCGGCCATAGGGTTGTTCGCCTCCAGTTCGAACTCGAAAGGACTCATTTTCAAGGCACATATCGGAACGTGAGCGCCGCTTGCCAGTGCCGCGGCGGACTGCCACTGCTTGCGACGGCGGCGTGAATTTTCCTATCGCTCACACGCAATCTCGCTCATACTTTGGCTCTGGGTTGAAATTTCCCCGAGCTACGACCGACATCTGATCGAGCCCAATTGACACTCTTATTGCAATGAAACCCTTCATGCGTCCCTCCGGCGCTTCAACTGCCCCGTATTACTAAGCGAGGTTGAAGAACGATGTTGCATGGTGCCTGAACGCGGCCCTTTACCTGATCGAGTGCCAGTTGCATGGCTGTCGCACCCACCGTCTCACTTAGGAGATCGACGGAAGTGAGGGTAACATCTCCTCTCCATGCGAAGGCATTGTAGTCGCAACCGACAACTGCAACGTCCTCCGGCACTTTCAGGCCGATCTCCTTCAGCCCGAAGATGACGCCCATTCCAATTATATCGGTTGCGGCAATCACCCCGTCGATGAGACCATCGCGCGCTAAGCTGGCGATCTCCCTGCCTTGCGCGGTTGCAGCTTCTCTTGAGAGGCCCTGTACGGTAGAAACGCTCATCCCGGCGAAGCCGACCGCTTCAGTCACTCCCCTGCAGCGGTCCCGGATGACCACACGGTCGCCATCCGGCCCCACAAAATGCAGGCGCGATTTTCCACTTTCAAGAAGATATGTTGCTGCCAGGCGGCCGGTAGCGATATTGTCGATGCGTACGCTTGAACAGTTCAGGGGTTCGCCATCATAATCGATCAGGATTAGTCGCGTACCACGGCCGATGGCCCGACTGATAGAGGCATCGGAATTGGGCATCGGTACGAGAATGACGGCTGCGACGCCCTCGCCGTGCAGGTAGCGCAGGTGGTCATCCTGTAAGGCGATATCATGGTTGCTACAGGTAATGACCACGTGCATTCCAGCCTCTATGGCCTTGTCTTGCGCGCTGACAATTATCTCTGATGAATAGGAATGGTCGAACCCGGAGACAATGATACCGATATTGTTGGCATGTCCGGCGGCTAGCGTTCTTGCCAGTCCGTTGCGGACAAACTTCAATTGGTGAATCGCAGCATTTACCGCCGCAACGGTATCGGGATGAACGCGATCAGGATGATTGAGAACGTTCGATACTGTGGCACGCGACACCCCTGCAACTCGCGCGACCATAGCCATATTGGCAGTTGGTACCCGTTCACCGCTCATCGATCTCCTCTCTGACACAATCGTCCCTGCCGAAGCCCACGACAGATCTAGTCGACTTGCATGTCAAATACAGAAAATGGTTAAATCCACAAAGTAGGCGAGCCATGGGTATCTCTCAATTCACGAGCAGAGCTCCTGAATTTCCTCAAGCATCCGCCGCAATGCAGTTTCCTCCGCGGTGGGAATAGACAGGCCGACACAACGGGACAAATCGGCAAGCGGCAGATCAAGATAAGGCCACGCGGAACGCGCAAGTACTTTGGCGCTCCAGTCGGGGCGGAACCGGCCGACCGCATTGCCAACTCGCCTCCACACATCCTCACGGTCGATTGCCTGCCGCGTCGTGACAGGCAAGGTTCCACCGGCTTCCTCAACGGGTGGCGCCATAATGCGCGAAAAGCTATGCCTGCCTGCAGATAAGTTAATCGTTTCGCCCGGCAGACATATGTCGGCGGTGGCACCATCGGGGACCCCGACGCTAACATCAAGACGATTGTCGTGATATTTCCATCGCGTAACGATTGAACCGGCAGGACTCTCGAACCTTGCTTCCGCAAAGCTTAGCCCGCTCCAAAGGGCAGGCGTAACCGAAAAGCTGTACCAGCCTGGGGATTCCATCCGTAATCCGGCGAGATAGCGATGCATCCAGTCGGCGACGGCGCCGAACGCATAGTGATTGAAACTGGTCATCTCCCCCGGATTGACGCTGCCATCAGGGAGCATGCTATCCCACCGCTCCCACATGGTCGTCGCACCCATCGTAACGGGAAAAAGCCATGAAGGGCATTCGGTCTGGTTTAGAAGCCGCATGGCAACATTCTGATGGCCCGTGACCGCCAATGCGTCGAGAATGACGGGTGTGCCGAGGAAACCCGTACCGATCGTGAAAGCCGCTCTTCTGACCAGGTCTGCGAGGCGATTGCCCGCGGTTTGCAACTGGTGTTCGCGTAAAAGCCCATAGGAGATCGCTATGGCGTATGACGCCTGGCTTTCCGATGTAAGGCGACCGTCGGGCGTGACGAAAGTCGCCTGGAAGCGTTCAAACACATCATTGCCCAACCTGGCAAGCCGGCCGGCCTCGTCACGCAGCGTCAACACGGCAGCAACATCTGCGGCGATGCTGATCGACCTGTAGAGGCAGGCGGTGGCGACTAGATCGCGGTCGGTCATTGCAGCTGCGGGATCGTCCGGCGGAGCCGTCGGATCGAGCCAGTCTCCATACTGATGCCCACCGCTCCAGATCAGCTTTGGCCCGGCGGCTTTCAATGCCCGGTCTATCCAGCGTTTCATGCTGTTAAACTGGCGAAGCAGAATGTCAGGTCGCCCGGAATGCCGGTAAAGAACCCACGGAACGATGGTCGCCGCATCTCCCCATCCTGCTGTCGCAACGGACGTGCGCCGGTAGATATCCGGGATGACGACCGGTACGGAGCCATCAGGCAACTGGCTTGCCATCAGGTCGCAAAGCCATGAATCGAGCAGCTCCGTGCAATCGAACAGAAAAGATGCCGTGGGCGCAAAAACCTGGATATCGGCCGTCCAGCCAAGCCGTTCATCACGCTGCGGGCAATCGGTCGGTATGCCCAGAAAATTACCCCGCATGCTCCACACCACGTTCTCATGAAGCCTGTTGAGCATCGGGTCGGAACATGAAAACCACCCGGTCCGGCGCATCGCCGAGCCGACGACAATTGCCTGAACCTCTTCCAGCTCGTCCTCTTGCAATCCCTCCACGCCGATGTATCGAAATCCATGAAATGTAAAAGCAGGTTCGAGTGTCGTGTTTTCTGGGCCGGACAAGTAGTAGCTATCCGTGGCCTTTGCCGCCCTGAGAGGCCGCGTGGAAAGGGCCCCATGTTCGAGCACTTCGGCATGCCGGACGGTGATATTCCGGTCGCGGCTAGGGTTTCTGATTTGCAGCTTGACCCACCCGACAATGTTTTGGCCAAAATCAATGATGATCGAACCATCCTGCTGCCGGATGATCTCAACCGGAGCCAGCGTCTCAGTAACCGCAATACCCGCAAAGGACTGCATTTTGAGAATGGTCCTGTCTATGTCGATGGTGTCCGTGCCGAGCAGACGTTCATGTCGCCTATAGTCGATCACGCAGCCATCGTAGAGATCATCGGCTGCAATCGCGGTACTTGATGCCTGCCACGTGTCATCGCTGCCGATTGCGATGGTTTGCCCGTCTGCGAATGTGACCTCCAGGGCGGCAAGGAGACCGAGACGCGGCCCGTAAAGATCACGGCGCGCTGGTCGGCCCAGTTGCCCCCGGTACCAGCCATTACCAAGCAAAACGTCGATATAGTTGCGCCCCTGCTTCAGCAATGACGCGACGTCATATTGCGAATATAGCAGCCGATAACGATAGTCAGTCCATCCCGGCGCGATCACATCCTCGCTGACAGGTGTGCCATTGATGTTTGCCCTGAAAAGGCCAAGCGCTGTAATCGACAGAACTGCCGACCGGACTTCCCTGTCGAGCGTGAATTCTTTGCGAAACCGC
Source organism: Martinezella lusitana (assembly GCF_016901135.1). Taxonomy (GTDB): domain Bacteria; phylum Pseudomonadota; class Alphaproteobacteria; order Rhizobiales; family Rhizobiaceae; genus Rhizobium; species Rhizobium lusitanum_D. The sequence goes on from NZ_JAFEVL010000068.1 coordinate 21,886, forward strand.
GGGGCGCCTGACGAAAGATCGTGCTCCAGACGGGGAGATATGACGTGACAGCCGTCGAAGGGATCTGGTTTTGCAGCCGTCGCGGTATCTGCTTGACGACAGGCATCATGCTTGTCGGCTACCGCGGCCTGTCCGTTGCTGGGATCAGGATTGCCCGCGAAAATTGGCATGTCATGATCGCTTGTATTCTTCATTCCGGTCGCATTCCCTCGCCGCCTGGGTGACTAAACGGCTTTCCAGAGAGTGAGGTGCACGGACGTTGCAACGTCCGTGCACCTCATATCGCTATCTGCCAATCCGCAAATTCTGCTCATGCCGGCTGTTGCTTACCCATCGGCGTCAGCGAAGCGGTGATGCCCGCATTGGCACGAATGAGCAGAGAACCGATGACGGCGGACACGATTGCGAGGCCCACGAGCATCCAGAAAAGACCCGAAGGACTCCATGCAATGATGGCCGGTGTCACAAGCGCAAAGCCAGCAAACACGAAGCGGGCGATTGCATAGGTGATGCCCTGTGCCGTTGCCCGCGCGTTGACAGGAAAAATCTCCTGGGTCCAGACCTTGTAGATTGCCTCTCCGGCAAACGGGTTGCTCAGGTTATACATGATCAGCACGATGAGCATGATCCACAGGATCTTTCCTCCCGAGAGTGCCGCGACAGAAAGACCGAGGACCAGTAAAATAGCCCCAAAATAGAATAACCGGTTGCGCCATTTGGTATCCGCAGCTCTGGTAAAGAGGGAAGCACAAGCAAGGCCGACCAACGTCGCGCAGAATGAAAAGCCGGTCGCGGTGGCTTGGCTGGCATCTCCTACGGTTACAAGGAAGTACGTCTTGAACTGCCCAAAAGTGTTGGCCACAAGCCCATAGAAAATATAGAACGCCGCTGTCATGACAATTCCGTTGAGATATTTCCGGGTCGTCAGAATCGTCTTCAAAGGAACGGCAATATCGGTGTCGTCCGCACTGTTCCGGTCTTTGGCCTCTTCCTCCATCTCACGGAATGACCGGCTGAAAATACGGATCAGCAGAGTTGGCACTGCCACGACGATCAGATGCAGAAACAGGATTTTCACGCCCAACATGCCGAGATGCGCTACCATAAAGCCGATCAACGTCGCGACGACGATGCCGATCGTCCACATGACCTGCGTGAACGCGACCATTCGGCCCTGACCGCCTTTCGGGGCACGTTCGGAAATGACAGCAATCGATGTCGGCAAGTCTGCGCCTGCCGCCAGACCGGTGATAATGACGCCGGCAATCAGCATGTTCTGGCTTGAGGCCATCAAGATCGTCGCGACACCGATGACATAAAGTGCAAGATCGGTGTTGAAAACCGGCCTACGCCCGAGAACGTCAGCTATACGTCCACCGACAAGCGCTCCGATAGCGATACTGAAGGTGAGGGACGCGCTCAGGAAGCCGACCGCCCAAGGATCCATACCGAACGCCTTCTGCCAGATGGCAAGGCTGATACCGACCGAAATGATGGCGGCGGAGTCTAGATATGATGCCATTCCACCAGCGATCGCCAATTTCCAGTAGCGTCCATCAAGCTTTGTCGAAATTGCATTTGCTGACATGTGCCGTACCTCCTCTTACGAATTTCTTCCGCCTACTCCCTTAGGCTCCCCACCTTCATGGCTAAATTGACGCGCGTCAATCGTTATTTTCTCCAGATTGACGCGCGTCAATTCACAAAATCTGGGTTGCGAGGGTGTTTTGATGGGCCAAGTTGCGGCCGCAAAACAGGCGGTAGCGCCGGTCGTCGCGTCGATGCTTGCGCCCATCGCCGCTAGTATCCGAAGAGTGGTTAGGGAACGCCGCCGACTGGCGAAGGTTCGTCAGTCGGCTGGCTCGCTGGGAGTGCAGTCTTTAACGGATGAGCGCGAATCGCCGAAAGGCGATCGACCGTGTTCCTGCAGATGGTTGCGATCTTGATGTCAAGAATAGCATGTTGAAATGATAGCTGCCGGAGCTGAAGGCAATCGATGACAAAGTGCCGATCCGGGCAGCCGTTGGCGTCAGAAGGAACGTGATCTTGGCAAAGCCTGACTACGGCTACGCGACAATCCATAAAATTCAGGGGACGATTATCGAACGCCTTCGCGCCGCGCTCACCTCGAGCGTCTCACGTTCATCAATGCGCTACCGTTTTCGGAATGACAACGTCTGACCCGACCACTTCTGCGAAGTCAATTCCCATGTCCTGCATCATTTTGGCGGCCGTGGCGCGTCCCGCGCCCGTCAACCCGGAGCCGGGATGCATGAACGGACCGACCAGATAGAATCCTTCGATCCCCGGCACCGTGTATTGGGCCAGATCAGGTGTCGGCCGATGACCGTTCATCTGATAGAAGAACGGTGCGGCGCCGTGGATATCGCCGCGCACAAAGCTCGGGGACGACCGTTCGAGATCAAGCGGCGAGTAGTCGAGGCTGGCAATGATGTTGTCACGGTCGAGGTTCAACAGCCATTTCTGGGAATCGTTGAGGGCCTTCTTGGGCCAGACGTCCCGCAGGTCATCCCAGTTGTCCTTGCCCGCGTGACGAATATCGTAGGGCGCGAACGTCATCATCGAGAAGATCGCACCGCCGGCAGGCGCGCGGCTCGGATCATGGTCGCTGTGCTGCGTCAGGCTGTAATGCGGGATCGGATCAGGGAGACGATCGTATCGATATTCGTCAAAGGCCCTTTGAAGCGTTTCCAGGCTGGACGGAAGCAGTTCGATGATCAACCCCCGGCCCTCGTCACCACTGTCGCCGCGAATCTTGATGGGCTCCCGGAGCGCGAAGTGCGAGTACATCGCGGAATAGGTCGCCATCTGCACCCGTTCAGCCCGGTGCAGCACGCCTTCATCGATGTCGCCGAAGTAGCGGCGCAAATGGTGCGGGTGAATCGCCCCGATAACGCCGTCATTCGCCCCATAGGTTTCACCGCTATCCGTCTCGACGCCGGTCACACGATCGCCTGAACGGACGAGCCGGGTGACGGTCTTGCCGGTGAGCACGACGCCGCCGTGATGCTCGACACATTTGACCAGAGCCTCCGTCAACTTGCCCGAACCGCCCTTGGGTAGGGCGAGGCCGGTGACGTGCGCGGCGCCCAACATCGCCAGGGCGCCGATGCCGGTGCCTTTTTCGTAAGGCGCCTGCAGATTCTCGGACATCAGTTTCACGAAATGCATCCGCACCTTCTCGTGCGTGAACCATTCGCTGACGATGTCGAGGCCGCTCTTGAGCATCATCATCAGCAGTTCATTTCCGTCCGGGCTCTGGCTCAAACCGGCCACCACACCGGCCATCGGGGCCGCGGGCATGAACATGCCTTCGCCAAGCATCGGGAACAGCTTGAACGCCATCTCCGAGAACCGGCGATAGGATTCCGCGTCGGTCTTGGAAAACTGGGCGATCGACTCGACCGACTTGTCGACGCTGCGGTACGACGTGAGCACCGAACCGTCGTCGAAGTACGAGGAGAAGACAGCCTCGGGGAAGATATATTCGAGACCGAACTGGGAGAGCAGGCCAAGCTCATCGTTCTTGATCATCGGGTTCGACAGGATCACCTGATGGATTGTCGAGTGTTCGTCGTAGCGATATCCCGGTGCGAGTTCTTTCGTGACGCAACCGCCTCCGGGGTGGTCATTGCGCTCCAGGACCAGCACACTTTTCCCGGCCTTCGCCAAATAGGCGGCGGCGATCAGGCCATGATGACCAGCCCCGACTGCAATGACATCATAATTTTGCGACACGAAACGTTCTCCGGAATTGCGGGCGGTCAAAGCCCCGTTTTGGCTCGACGATGATTTCCCGCGCAGCCATGCTGCGCGACGAGTTTGCTATCCGACCCGATATTGCCCGCCATCGGCGACGAGGGCCTGGCCGGTCATGAAGGCGGCATCATCCGTGGTGAGGAAGAGAACCGGCCCGACGATGTCCTCGGGCTCGGCAAAGCGCTGGATCGCCTGCGCCTGCCAGACGGCGCGTCGTTGCTCTTCGCCCTGCGCTTCGGTGGCGACCGTGTGGGTCAGCCCGGGCAGCACCGCGTTGCAAGTGATGCCGTCATCGGCGACATCGTTCGCCAGGCCGCGCATGAAGCCGATGATGCCCATCTTGGAGGCGATGTAGTGGCTCATGCCTTTGACCGGCAGGCCGATCGAATTGGACGAGATGCCGACGAAGCGGCCCCATTTCCGGCGCCGCATCGCGGGAACGAATTGCTTGGCGGACAGAAACTGCGCGTCGAGATTGACCGACATCGTTTTCTTCCACGTGTCGAAATCAAGGTCGTCGATCGGGTGATTGGGATAGTAGGCCGCGTTGTTGACCACGATGTCGACGTCACCGAACGCGGCCTCGGCCGCCCGCGCGATAGCAGCCCAGCCAGCAGGATCGGAGACGTCGGCGTCGACGCCGACGGCGGAAGCACCGATGGCGCTTACCGTATCGGAAGGTTGCTGGAGATCGGCACAGACGACGCTCGCACCGCGCCGTGCCAATTCGAGCGCGATGGCTGCGCCGATCCCGCGACCGGAACCTGTTACGACAGCTACGCGGCCCTGATGAGTCAACAATTCGGTCATCCCGGCTCCTAGGCGTTAAACATCAATGTGCTCATGCCACGGATGCATAGACAGGAGTAGCCGGTATTCCTTGATGGGAGCTATCGGCTTAGCCGATATTGGGCGTCGGCTGAACGCTGACAATGTTTATTAACGCGAGGCGAGAGAGATCGGATGCCCTGATCCGTTTGGGCAGTTATTGCGGAAATTCAGCTCGCGCGGCTGGGAAGCCTGGCCGCGTTCTCGCGCTAGATTGCCCGGGCCGACGTGCCTCGGCCGTCGAGTGCCTCCGGCGCCTTGCAGCACCTCCTGATGCCGAGGTCAGGCGCCATCGGAAAATCTGTTCCGAAGATGTTATCGGCGACTTTTGCAAGGGCGGCAAGCGTGGCGGGGCCGACCGCTACGCTGATGGGGCGGCACCCGCGGAAGTTAGATCCTCCTCGATCCTAGCCCTGAACGCTGAAATTTAGCTGGGCCGCAGTCAAAGGGCGATAAAATCAAGTACGTGAAAAGGGTAAGGATTTGCCATGCCTGATAACGTCAGCGTCTTGGCTGCCGCCCGCGCCGGGTCGTCCTGGTGGCCTCATTAAAACTTATAGTCCGCGACTGCCGACAGATACTGGACGTTGCGTCCGGGCGTTGCGCTATGGGTCAGGAAGGGGCCAGCGGCGAAATATGCATAGGCGAGCGAAAGGTCGAGATGACGCGCGGCATGCCATCTGAGCGACGCTGACGGCTGGCTCCCAATGTATCGCTCCCGACTTTCGTGGCCCGTTCGGAGCAAATTGACTCCCAACCCATAGACGCCATCGTCGATGGCTGTTCCTCCAGAACCAGTCATAGTCAATTCCGACTTGAACGGACGGCGTCAGGTGTGCCTGCAGCGCGGTGCCAAGTCGCAGCATATTGGATGGACCGTTTAAGCCGATGGCAGCTTGACCAAAGTAGATGCCACTCGGAAAGAGCGGGCTGAAAGTTGCAAAGTGCCGCTTCCGGGCCCGCCATCACCGCTTGTTGCGCCCGCCTTGACGCTCAACCGCGGTGAGAAGCGCGCAGACTCGAAGTTGTACCCCGTGTCCGTGCCCACCGCATAGGCGCTCAAGGGCACCCCCGCAAAGCTGCCAACCTGATATGTCGCCTCCCAGTCGTAGTCCCAATTTCCCTTGCCTCCGAAAACCCGTGCGCCGATGGTGTGCCGTAGCTCGCGACCGGTGCCGCGATCGAAGGTCGCCCCGCGATTATCGATTCCCAGATAGTAGAGGTCGAGGCCGCCATCGATCGAAGGTATCGTCGTCGTCGAATAGATCCCCCAAAACGTCGTGCGAGTGTCGGTCGAATCGTCAAACACTTGGCGGCGGTTCAGCACCGGCTGCGTGACGAAAGCCGTAGTGTGCCAAGGGCCATCGTCGAGGATCGCCGAGATGCCATCGAACGCAAGCCGGACATTCGGCCCCTCGCGCACATCCACAAATCTTCCAGAACCGAACTGGAACTGCTGCCGGCCGAGGCGGAACGCAACGTCCGCATGGGAGAGCACGGGGACTTTGATTTCGGCGAACGCCTCTTCCACCCACAACCTGTCCTCATCCGTCGGACGCGGACCGCCATTGCGGCCGCTTTCGATTGCGCTTGAGACCTAGCCGAACAGACGGATCCCGTTGCCAACATGCCAGTCTGCGTAACTCGAAAGGCGCTGAAGCAGATAGCCATCGGAATCCTGCGGCCCGGCTCCCCAATTGGCATTGTGCAGTCCCTCGTACCATTCACGCGCCTCGCCACCGAAGGTCAGGTACTGATCTCCCTCGGCGTCCAAGGGGATGAACTTGATGTCGTCCAACGGGTCGCGTCTGCAGGCGGCATCTGCAAGGTAGCTGTAGTCTTCATCCTGACGCAGCAATGCATAGTGCGGAGGTGCAGGACATGGCGTTTCGGCCAATGCAGGGATCGAGACCGTGCTCAGGATGAACACCCACAGCGACAAGCGCATGTACCCCCTTCATTCTCTTTCAGGAGACAGATCGCGTGAGTGAAGCATCGAGCCCGAAACACCTCTCGCCCACGCGCCAGGATCGTTGAGCTGAAGCGACGCCATTCACTCACTCGTCACTCGCCCGAGCAGTAGGGCAACAGTCTGGCGATAGATTGCCAGGCGCGACAAACCATCAACGTCCAGCGCTTCCGGTGCCGCGCTGAACGTCCTGATGCCGAAGTTCCGCCGTGAGGACCAAAGGAGGTTCGTGGCGTCCCCCGCTTCGTACGACTGCGGTGAGCAGTGCTCATTGCGCTCGAGGCAGTCTCACCCCCCAAAAACGGGGGTCGGACCCGAAGCCTGCTGCGTCGGTAAACGGGTGCGCAGCTCCGCGATGCGCCCTTCGCCTTCGGCCAGCGCCGCGCGATTGGTGTGCACCGAATAATTGCCCGTCACCAGATCGAACGGATGCGCGATCGCGGAAGCGATGACGAACGTCGCCCCGTCCGACGATGCCTGCAGCGCCACGCCGCCGGCGCCCTCAAAGATCGCCATCTCGCCACGCCGCACGCTATTGTCGCCTTCGAGCGCGCCCTGGCTGACGGCCAGCCAGGCCACATCCTGCTCGGCCGGCGGCGCGTAGGTCCAGCCCTGCCCTGGCGTCAAGGTCACCATCAGATAGGTGATCCCCGCAGGCGACCGTACGGGGCTGGCCTTGCCCTCATATTCGCCGAGGATTACGGTCGCCGGCCCTGTCACCGGCATCGCCGACGCTTCCAGATACTGGCTGTCGACCGGGCCATTCTCCAGCTCAGGCGGCAACGCCAGCCAGAGCTGGAAGCCCGTCACGTGCGAGGCCTCTCCAATCGACATTTCCTTGCCGTGCCAGACGCCGCCGCCCGCGCGCATCCACTCGACCCCGCCATAGCCGAGCGTTCCCGACCCTGAGACAGGATCGTCGAACCGGAAATCGCCCTCGGTTAACACGGTGACGGTCGCGATCCCCGAATGCGGATGCACTGGCATCTGTCCGGCGAAGGCGGCAGGCGCCGAAAATAGGTCGAGGAAAACGAATGGCTTCACGAGCTGCCCAAGATTGCCCGGACTCATCAGACGCGTGATCGGGCCATGTTCTTGCCCGGAGGTCTTATGCCGGATGCGGCGTGATCCCGGAAGCGTGATCTGTGTGCTCATGGTGCATGTCCTTGGTAAAAAACCGCCTCCCGGTCCCCAATGGAGCCGGAAAGCGGTAGTGATCAATAATCGAGAATGTGGATCAGCTTGGTTCCGTTCGGGCTGGTCCAGTCGATCGCCAGTTCCGCGATGATCTGGTCGACGGTGGTGATGATCGCGCCGGCCTGCTCCATGCGGCGCAGGGCGATGGTGTCGCCGTAGAGGGTGTGCGAAGCCGAGGTGTCCGCCGACACCTGAACCTCATAGCCTTCCTCCAGAAGCTGGAGCACCGGGAAGAGGACGCAGACCTCGGTGGCGATGCCGGAGACGAACAGCTTCTTGCGCCCCGTCGCCCGGACGGCGTTGGCGAAATTGACGTCGTGCATGGCATTGACGATGCCGCGGCGCTTGATCCGGGCTTCGTACTGCGCCGGCAGGATTTCCCGCAGGGCGGGGATCAGAAGCCCCTGGAAATTCTCTTCCTGACTGGATGTCAGCACCGTCGGCAGATCGATGGCCGCGGCGATCTTGGCGATCTTCGTGGTGTTCTGGATGAGCAGGTTCACGTCGTGCGAATGGGTAAAGCCGATCGTGCCGACTTGATGATCGATCAACAGCAGCGCGGCGTTCTCGGGAGTGAAGGCGGTCGAGTGCATAACGTTCTCTCTTTAGATGGGTGAGTGATTTTGCGGTAAGTGCCACGCTTGCATAAATGAAAGTAGCCTGTATTATTTGATGGAAACCATCGGTGTGTCCGATAGGAGGAATAGACGTGCTTGATGGTGTCTCTCTTGACCAACTCCGAACCTTTGTTGCCGCGGCCGATGAAGGAAGCTTCTCCGCGGCGGCCCGACGACTGAAGCGGACCCAGTCCGCTATTAGCGAAATCATTGCCAATCTTGAAACACAGCTTGCGGTGAAGCTCTTCGACCGGAGCGCTCGCTATCCGCGGCTGACGACAGAGGGTCGGGTCCTTCTTACCGACGCGCGATCCGTCGTTTTCGGCGTCGATTGCATGAAGGCACGTGCCAAGGGAATTTCAGGCGGACTGGAGGCGGAACTTGCCGCGGTGATCGACGTTTTTGTGCCCATCACCGCGATTGCCGACGCGGCTCACGCCTTTCACGGACAATTCCCGAACACGCCATTGCGACTCTATGTGGAAGCGCTCGGCAGTACGGTGCAGCCGGTGATCGATGGGCGCGCGAGTTTCGGGCTCGTCGGATCCTTGCCCACCCTCCCCGCAGGCCTTCTGGCCGAGCACGTCACAGATGTCGACTTCGTGATGGTCGCGTCGGCGAGACATCCGCTTGCGGCAACGAGCGGCCTCATTCCGAACGACGAGCTGGCGCGGTACGTGCAACTGGTGCTCACCGATCGCTCCGACCTCTCGGCCGGGCGCGAGTTCGGCGTCATGTCGCCTTTGACCTGGCGGTTGGCGGATCTTTTTGCCAAACATGCCTTTCTCCTCAACGGTCTCGGTTGGGGCGGCATGCCGCTCCATGCCGTCGAGAAGGACATCGCCGAGGGACGGCTGGTCGAACTTTCGATCCAGAACATCCCGCCGGGCGGTCTCCAGCTTCCGATTTCCGCAGTCTACCGGACCGACGCCCCTCCGGGTCCTGCGGGGCGTTGGATGATCGAGCGCCTTAAACAGTGTTCGAGCGAGACAATGAGCAATTCGCCTATTGGAAGGACCGAAGAGGCGTAATAATAGCGATCGCACATCAATGGAGATCCGCGGCCAAAACAATCCGCTTGCAGATCACGGCATCAGGGGGTCAATCTTGCTGGAAGGTGCTTGAGCAAGCTGTTCAGACGGTCCGCCCCATGTGCACGGATGGTGAAGGTGTTCAACGACGTCGACCCCCAACGTCTTGAAAGTGGCGGGCGGCCAGCGCCTATTGTCTATTCGGGGGAAGAGGCCATTGCTAGGCCAACGGCTGCATCATTGATCTCGGGCTATTTGGTGCTTTGCCGACGCGCAACTTATGCAAAATTTAGCTCGCGCGCCAGCGAGACTTAAGGAACCCGGGCATGCGTTCCGCCCGACATGGTTGTGGGTGCCCCCATAGGGCCGCGGCGCCCTAGGCACCATCGCGGTGCCCAAGTGCAGGGTCAGCCAGTACGACCTGGCCCTGCTTTCAGTTGGCGGGACAATCCCGCCGACGATCGGAAGCGGAGTGGCGGTGCCCGGTTCTCGCTGACGGCCGAACAACGCCGGGAAATTGGCTGCGTCTCATCATCGCCGCCCAGCCATCGGTTCGAACGCCCCCTCTCGGCTCCTTAATGAATGGTGCCGTTGATGACCATCTTAGATATAAACGCTTTCAGAAGGTCGCGATCGAAATGACCCTGAGAACGCTCCATAGTCTCGATAGTCTCCGCCTGCGACCAGGCGCGCTTATATGGCCGGACCGTCGTCAGGGCGTCGTAGACGTCGCAGATCGCGGCAATGCGCGCGACCTGTGGTATTGCAGCTCCCATTAGCCCATTGGGATAGCCAGTGCCATCGAATTTCTCGTGATGGTAGAGGCAAATGTCGAGAACGGCCTCCGGCATGCCCTCGAGCTGTTTCACCATTTCGTATCCCCGTACGGGATGGCTCCGTATGAGCTCGAGTTCGTCGGTTGTCAGCTTCCCAGGCTTACGCAACAGTTCGATAGGCAACACCATTTTTCCAAGATCGTGAACCAGCCCGCCTAAGCCAAGAAGCCGCGCCGCCGCCTCATTCATTCCGAGGTTTCGCCCGAAGGTGACCATAAGCGCACTGACGGCCAGCGAGTGAAGGAAGGTTCCCTCGTCTCTTTCCTTGAGCTTTGCCACGGCGATCATCGCGCCGGCATTGGTCATAGCCTCCAACATAATCCGTTCTACGGCTTTGTAAGCGGCGTCCAGGTGAAAGATACCTCGAACCCTTGCCTCGGCGAAGAGGTCTCGCACAGAGGGTCGCGTGTCCTGGATAGCCTCTCGTGCTCGCTGAATTTGCTCCGCACTGAACTTCGAACCGAGATCGGACGAGAACCTGACAAGATCAAACTCACGACCTTCCGGGGGATCTTGATCGACATCCAACCCCTTTTGTGTATCGATAACGACGCTAATCGCATGAGTACTCATCATACGGTCGATGTCGCCATGAGACAAAATCGGCCCGACATGGGAGGGCAAGGAGCCTGCACCCTCAAGTTCGTCAACGTACATGCCCATGCGCACCTGATGCAGCCGTATTCTTTTCCTCATTCTGGTCTCCCAGTGTTTTCGGAGAGAGATGAGAAAATACTTTCGCGCAAAAGTATTACTATTAAACGAAAGATAAAAACTCGAGACTTCCCAATTTCGGCCCGGGAAAGAGGCGCCGCGAAGCTCGTTCATGAGCTCTGCTGTCGGCGGTGGACCAAACGCGAATAGCAGCTGCGGCCTATCGGCGGCTTGCGTAAAATCTTACCATTCGTGTTCAGGCGTCATTCGGCCTACTCAGGTAGGGTACCACACGATAATCAGGAGCCGGAAAGCGAAAGTAAGGTCGCAATAGGGGAAAGAATGAATCCGTCCCAGTCGACAGTTGCGATGTCCTTGATTGCCCCAGGGATGTTTCTTGTATTTTCTCTAGTTTTTTGCTGCGCCTGGCTGGTTGAGAGAAGACGGCACTACCTGTTGCTTCTTTCCCTCTCCTGCACGCTATTCTGCGCTGGTGCCACGGTACAAATCTTCCATCTTCCGGACGCAGTGTACCTCAACGCGGTGGTATCAAGCGTGTTTTACACATCGGCGGTCATCGCGGCCACCGAAGGGATCCTCGGTCGATCGCGAAAACAATTCGGTCTGCGCGCTGATGTCGCGCTGCTGCTGGGCATCACGGGCATGATCTTGTTTTTCTGTTATGTCACCCCGTATTTGCTTGCACGCATTTATATCCAGAATTTCGGGTATGGCGCGATCTTGCTGATCGCATCGTTCCGCCTTGTTCCCCAGCGACGAACAAGGCCGGTCGACCGTGTCCTTTTCTGGGTCATGTTCGTATTCGCGGTTCAATTCTTCCCGAGGACCGCCCTCACGGCCGGGCCGAATGCCGTATTCTCGGCGCGGAACTTCGGTCAGTCACCGTTCTGGCAGGCGTTACAGGTGTCAATCGCGCTGCTCGGCGCGGCGCTCGCATTTGCGATCCTTGCCGCTGCGTTATCGGACCTTCTTGATGATCTTCGTCGCGAGCGCGACAGCGACCCTCTCACAGGCGTGCTCAATCGGCGGGGATTCCAGGAGCGCTCCAATGAATTGGGTTTGTCTGCCAGCAGTGCCTCCGTTTCTCTTGTCCTCTGTGACCTCGATCATTTCAAGGTGATCAACGACACCTATGGTCATCCCGCCGGCGACGATGTCCTTCGGAGTTTCGGAGCGATCTTGGTCAGCGAACTCCGATCATCCGATCTCGTCTGCCGCGTCGGTGGCGAAGAGTTCGCTATCCTGATGCCTGACACGAAGGAGGAGTCCGCAGCTGCCGTCGCCGAACGGATTCGAAAGCGGATAGAGCGCCAGACCTTCGATCGAATACCCGTTTCGCACCGCGTCACCTCAAGTTTCGGGGTCGCGGAGCGTCGATCCGGAGAGAGTCTCCATGACTTGATGGAGAGAGCCGACCAACTACTTTACAAAGCCAAGTCTGGAGGCCGGAACCGGCTGGCACGAGCGGTCGAAGAGGACACGCCAGCCGCCAATAGCTCGTTGCTGACCGCACCACCGTCTGCGAGATTCCAGGAAGGGTCGCCCGCGTCGTCCCACATTGAGTGGGCCGCGGTTTCACAATGGGGTCAGGAGAAGAACCGTTCACAATCCTGAACTCCAAGCTTTCGACGGCTTTTTGCGGCCGGACATTTTGCTCATTCCATCGAGCCCCTGGGGGCAACGGGCCGGCGCACTGAATGCCAGGGCCGCTGCGGCAGACGGTATCGACCGCGAGAGCGAGGCATCATCGCTAATGCATTGGTCTCAGTCTGTCGAAAGCAAGGCGGCAATGGCCTCGGCCTCAATCGGGCGACTGAAGTGATAACCCTGAATCTCGTCACAATGGCTTTCGCGCAAGAACGTCAGTTGCTCGTCCGTCTCCACCCCCTCGGCGATCACCTTCATCTTCAGCCTTTGTCCGAGCGAGATCACGGCGGCAGTAATGGTTCTATCGTCCTCGTCTTCCGCAAGGTTGCGAACGAAGGATTGATCGATCTTGAGCCTCGATACCGGCAAGCTTTTTAAGGCGCTGAGGCTCGAATAACCGGTTCCGAAATCGTCAATGGCAAAATGAACACCGAGGGCCTGCAGTTCCTTCATCGTCGCGATTGCTTGCTCTACGTCCCGCATCACCAGGCTTTCGGTCAGTTCCAACTCGAGATATTCGGCCCCCAGTCCACTTTCTGCTAAGGCGCTGGTGACGTGCTTTATCAAATTCTTGTCCTGGAATTGACGGGCCGAGACATTGACACACACGCTGAACGGCGGAAGGCCCGCGTCCTGCCACGCCTTGTTTTGGCGACAGGCTTCGTTCAATATCCAATCACCAAGGGGAACGATCATTCCGGTTTCTTCGGCCAGCGGGATGAACTGTGCGGGGGAAATCATCCCAAGTTCTGGATGTTTCCAGCGAACCAGAGCCTCCACTGCAAACATCTGCCCCGACTTCAGGTCAACCTGAGGCTGGTAAAGCAGACAAAATTCGGATCGAGCGATGCCATCGCGCATGGCATCCTGCAATGCCAGACGCTGGTGAACCTTGCTATTCATTTCGGCGGTAAAGAACTGGAAGCCGTCGCCTCCGGCTTCCTTGACCTTGTACATCGCGGCATCGGCGTTCACGAGAAGCGTCTCTGCGTCGGTACCGTCATGCGGAAAGGTCGCAACGCCCATACTGCAGGTGATATGGAAAACCCGGCCATCGATTGATATTGGCTCTGCAATTGCGACCCGGATCTTGTCGAGAATGGCCGAAATGACGTCGGATCCTTCGGGCTGGTCGACGAGAAGGATCACGAATTCGTCGCCGCCGAGCCGCACCACGGCATCGATTGGCCTGACGCAACCCACCATCCGGTGTGCCACGATTTTCAAGAGAGCGTCGCCGGCAGAGTGCCCCAGGCTGTCATTGACCGATTTGAAGGTATCAAGGTCAATGAAAACGACGGATACACAAGGATTGTGGCGTTCCGTCTGCAGCATCGCCTGGGTAAGTCGATCTTTCAGAAGGCTGCGATTGGGAAGGCCCGTTAAGGCATCATGATGCGCCAGAAAGCTTATCTGATCTTCGGCAAGCTTGCGCTCGATGGCGATTGCGGCGATGCGGGTTGCCATCCCGGTGAGTTGCGTTTCAAGGGCGCCCGGTTCACGGATCGCGCGCGAATACATCGCAAATGTGCCGAGCACCGCGCCCTGATGCGAAAGGATCGGAGCTGACCAGCAGGAACGCAGCCCGTGCTGTGCCGCCAGCTCGCGATAGTCGGCCCATAACGGATCGCGCGCGATGTCGGTGACGATGACGCTCTCCCGCCGATAGACAGCGGTACCACAGGAACCTACCTCTGGGCCGACGGCAACACCGTCGATAGCGCGACAATAGGCCGGTGGCAGGTTTGGAGCCGCACCATGCTTGAGATGGCTTCCACTTTCATCAAGCAACAGGATGGAACCAAACACACCCTCGAGCTGGGTCTCTATCAGCCGCACGATGCGATCAAGCACCTCATCCAGGGGCGAGTTCATCGCGATCATTTCAAGGACGAGAGCTTGCTCGTCGCGCAAAAGATCAGCCCGTTTTCGGACGCTTACATCGCGCGATATGCCCACCAATCCAACGACCTCGTTTTGATCGTTGCGCATGGCGACCTTGGAAGTCGAGAGCCATTTTCTATTGCCTGTTCCGGCATCAATAACGACCTCCTCCATGTCGATCATCGGGCTTCCGGTTTCGATTACCGCGCGCTCAATTTCACAGAACCTTGAAGCTAAGTCCAACGTGTGAAGGTCAAAATCGGTCTTGCCGATGATCTCGTCGGGACTCGCGAAGCCATGAATGCGCGCCACCGCTTTGTTGACGACGAGAAAACGGCACTCAAGATCCTTGACGAATAGATAATCCGGGGCATGGTCGACCATGGCCCGCAGCAGTGTGCGCTCGGCCCCCCACTCAGCTTCAGCCGTCAAGCGGTGTTGGAATTCCGCCTGCAGCCGTTCCACTGTCAGAAGCGATTGGTGGATCCTCGGCTCATCAGTCGGTAAAATAACCCCGGAATGCGGGGATCTTGTTCCTGGCATCCGATTCCCTTTGTTTGGCTACTCGGGATTTTTGGCCAACGATGAATGCTAAGTTATTCTAAGAACCTTTCCATTACATGAAAGACACTACTTAAAATTGGCTGGCGCTCTTGTCGCACGCCGAGCTGGTGAGCATGCGGCCCCGAACTCCCAACACCTGCCCTGCGATGGCAGCGGCCTGGGTCATTGTGCTCCCGGTGTGCCGGAAAGCTGTTCGTAGGATTTCGTGGGTCATCTGGTTCCCCGCCGCAACACCTTCGAAAAAATTTCCTGAAACGGCTGCTCAAAAACAGCATTTGCTATCGGCAGACGGCTGCAAAGCAGCCATCGTTACTCGGGCCTTAAAACCTAAGCCCAGGAGACGCAATGAAGCGAGATCATCTCATTGTGAAGGAAACACGCCGGAAAGTTTCTGATCCCTATGATGTAACCTACTTCGCTAAGAAGCACGGGATAAGCTTCGAGGATGCTGCGCGCATTATCAATCTGCATCGGTCAGACCGAGATTCGGCGGACCGCGCGGCATATCATTTAAAAAATACCCTTTGATTCAATCATCGGACCGTGTCGCATGTCGGCAACGCGATCACCGATTTGCCGGACGATGTGCTGCTCCGCGCCAGCAGCATGACTATCGCCCATCCGGCGACCTCATCGCCGGTCCGGATTACGACGGCGAAATACCGCTGCGATCCGACGGTCCATCAATGCGGCAATTTTTGATTTCGGTTGATTGCGACGAAGCAGCTACCAAACTGGCCGCCATCCCTGGAAACGCGATCGACCAGCTAACGCTGGCGAACGCGCCACCGCTCGGCTTGTTCCATGTCTAAACCTTCGGTCGTGTGCCGCAGGCTATCGGTCATCATCATCTCCTGGAAATTGTCCGTCGAACTCATGGGCCAGACAGGTAGACGAATGTTGTGGCCGCGCGAACGGGCCACAGGTCTCGTGAGATAAACGTCTCGGTCTCGATGGATCAGGCGGCGCAGCAGAATGTGGCAATGGCGGAGAAACCAATGCCGTAGGTCGAGCTTACAGCATGCATCTGCTGAACTTAGACAGGTTCTCTCCCAGTTGGACGCGGGACCGGCGTCGATCTCATGAGGTTGGCGACCAAAGCGCTTCCGCCTCGCCCGCCTCGTCAAGCGCTTTTTGCTTGGAAAACGCCGCCTTTTGCTCTGGTATCCGCGGTCAGGGAAACAAGCATGGTGTTCGCTGTGCTGTTTGGTGTTTTCTTCCTCAAGGAGCGCCTCGACCTGGCAAAGCTGGCCTCGATCGGCGCTACGTTGATCGGGACCGCGATGCTCAAGATATCCAAGTGATCGCAGTTTCAATTCGATCAAATCTGCGCCGTGCCTTGCCATAAGAGAGATAGCCGTTGCCGCGCTCGCGGAAGTAGGAAGCTCCCATTTTGGTGCCATGCACCTATCCCAAGTTAATCACCGGGGTTGGTTTGTCGGTATAATGCTTGTAGATAAGATTGACGTTATATTCATGCAGCCACCGGTAGGGCTCGTGGATCTCCAGGACGTTTCGTTCCACCCAGGCCCCGATGAAGCTCTCGAGAGGCGCTGTTAAATAATCCGCATCGCGCATTCGGCTGATGAGTTGAGATTTGTAGTCCATCATAGCGGCAACAAATTCCTTGCCGTAGCCGCCCGATTTGATGATGTCGAAGCGACCATGGCTGGGATAGATACGGTCGATGTCGAATTTGTTCAACTTGCCATACGTCGTGATCTGAACCGGGACCAGCGCCTCCGTCCCTGGCGGTATGAACAACACGCTATCCTCGCAAGCGTCTGCCGCGAGAAGAATCCGATCTTTCGGAAAATACGCCACGAGACTGCCGAGTTGATGCAGGAAGACCTCGTGAAGTTCGACCTTCACATCCCCCACAAATAGCGTCATCTGATCCCGGAACGTACGATTGGGCAGAACGACCTCGGACATTCCAGGGTAACTCGGATCACCGTACAATTGCCATATCTCGCCCGATTGAAGCGCCTGTGCATAGGTCTCGATATTGACCCTCGTATATTCCGTGCTGATGATATCTCTGTCCTTGTAAAGGAAGTTTCCAGCGATATGGTCAGGATCCCAGTGACTGTTGATCACCGAGATGTTTCTTATCCCCATGCCCTTCAAATATGCGTCAATCCAAAGGATTTGTTCCTTGTACAGCATGGTGTCGAATAGAACCGCAGTGTCGCCGCTGTGGATGGCGTAACAGGACAGGCCGAGTTGCATATCGATGTTTTGATGAAGCCATTTCGGATAGGTCGACAGGTCTCTCCCGTCGTAAAAGCAAATCAGATAATCCGTTATGACAGCCACTTGAATTTTTGGATCGAATGCTTCCCGATCGTCATCGGTTTTCCGTTCGACATGCCCAATGCTGACACGCTCGCTTCTCATTTTCTGTCTCCTCTATCCGGACTGAATATTTTCCATCGTTTCGTTCGATACTCGCAGCATCGAGGTATAGAGCCACTGTTCCGTTTCCACAGAGCGCCCTTTGCGGACGCACGTGCGAACACACCGTCCTTGAGACAGGACAGGAGACGTTGAGCAAATATTGAAGATTGCGTACTCATATCCGTCATCCTGATCGGAGTGTTTGGATGTAGGAACGCCATCCACCTAACGCGGTCATCTCCTGAGCTCCATCCACAACGTAAGGTTCACAGAGGAAGCCGGAAACCGGGCCGTCCCGGTCGGGTCGAATGAGAGAAGCCTCCCCAGCCTTGCGGGGCGGCCAGATGGCGATATCCTTAGTAATTTTTGCGCCATAGCGCAGCTTTTCTTCTGGCCGGTCGCGCGGTCTCTCGAAGGCAACGACGCGGGTGGCGAGCGTGAAGGCCTCGCGCATGTCGTGGGTCACCATGACCACGGTCATCGGTGCGTCGTGCCAGAGGCGTTTCATCACCACATGGATTTCGGCGCGGATGCCAGGATCGAGCGCGCCAAAGGGCTCGTCAAGCAGCAGGACTTTCGGCTTCATGATCAGCGCCTGCGCCAGCGCCAGCCGCTGCTGCATGCCGCCGGAAAGCTGAGCGGGGTATTTTCCTTGGGAACCTGACAGCCCGACGGAGGCGATCATTGCCCGCGCTTCCTCTATGGCGGCACGCCGGGAGGCGCCGAACAGCTTGCCGCTCAGCCGCGACACCTGCATCTCTTTGCCGAGCAACACATTTCCAAGCACTGTCAGATGAGGAAGCACGGAATAGCGCTGGAAGACGACGCCGCGATCCCGGCCCGGTTCCGCCGGCAAAGGCGCACCATCGAGAAGGATGGTGCCCCGGGTTGCCCGCTCCTGCCCCAACAGCATGCGCAGAAACGTCGTTTTGCCACAGCCGGAAGGCCCGACCAGCGCCAAGAATGCTCGGGATTCGATGTCGATCGTCACGTCTTCGAGGACGATCTGATCGCCGTATTCCTTCCACACATTCTCGATCTTTAACGTACTCATCACTGCGTCTCCAAATCCGACCAGGGGAAGACGACAACGCGAAGCCGGTCGAGCAGGTAGTCGGTCAAGACAGCCAGCAGCGTGATCCAGAGAACGTATGGGAAGATCACATCCATCGCCAAATAGCGACGGACCAGAAAGATCCGGTAGCCAAGTCCGCTATCCGACGAGATCGCTTCGGCAGCGATCAGGAACAGCCAGGCCGGACCAAGCTGAAGCCGCAGGCAGGTGATAAGTCGCGGCAGGATTTGCGGCAACACGACGCGCAACGCGATCTGCCAGGAATTGCCACCGAGCGTCTCGGCTTTGATGATCTGCTCACGCGGCAGTTCCAGTGCCCTTAGCGCCAGATCCCGGATCATGATCGGCGCGACACCGATGAAGATCAGCGTCACCTTGGATGCTTCGCCAAGCCCCATGACGATGAACAGGATCGGCAGCAGCGCCAGCGGCGGTATCATGGAGACCGCGCCGACGAACGGCGACAGCAGCGATCGGATATAGGGCAGCATACCGATCAACATGCCGATCACCAGAGCAATCACCGTCGAGAGGCCAAGCCCGGCGAACAGGCGCAGGAGGCTCGCGACCGTGTCCGTCCAAAGAATATAGTCTCCGGTGCGCGGATCGGCGACAAAGACTAGTCGGTCGATTGCCGCGGCAAAGCCGGCAAAGCTTGGCAGCAGCTTGTCGTTGGCATTGTCTGCCAGCCGCGATGCAGAACCCAGCGCATAGGCGACAAGCACCAGTACAAAGGGCGTCAGCGTCAGTGCCAGACGCGCACCATTGCTCGGTCGCGCATTGATCCAGCGCATCGGTAAACCTCCATCGAAGACAGACAGACGGTCGGGCGCGAACGTGGCCGACCGCGCTGAACTCAGAGCGCACCGTTGGCGGCGGCATCCATATAGGTGGAGCTGAAGCGGAACTTGACGTTCTCCTTGTCTCCGAGCACCGAGTTGTCGGGCATCTCGATGCCGATGACATCGGCGGAAGCGGCGCCACTTCCAAGCAATCCCTTCTTGAAAAGGAAATTTCGAACGCGGTCCATCGTCTTGACTAGATCGCCGGATTTCAGGAAAGCCGCTGCTTCGGCTGGCTTGTCGAAAGCCCGCGTGGCCCTAAGTTGCATCTCGAACCCTTTGAGATCGGTCCCCGAAGCTGCAGCCATTTCCTCTCGTGCGGCCTTTCCCTCCGCAGTATCGGCTGTCAACAGCGCCGCTGCCTCGTACCAAATACCGGCAAGTGCCTTGCCAAGGTCGGGATTGTCTTTCAGCACCTGAGTGTTGGCGACGGCCAGATCGATGATCTCGCCGGGAATTTGCGAACTATCGAACACCGATCTGGCGGACGGATCTTCGAGGATCGTCGCAACCAGTGGATTCCAGGAGACAACTGCCGTGACGTCCGGCGTCTGATAGGCCGCGATGAGATCTGCATCCGACGTGTTGACGACCTTCACGTCACGTTCGCTCATGCCGACGCTTTCGAGCGCGCGGGCCAGCAGGTAATGCGACACGGAATATTCCACCAGATTGACGTTTTGGCCCCTGATGTCTTCAAGCTTGGACTTGTCCTTGAGTATCACCGCGTCGTTGCCGTTCGAAAAGTCACCCACGATGAATGCGGTCGTATCAACGCCGCCGGCGGCCGGAATGGATAGCCCGTCCATGTTCGCAAGCATGACGCCGTCAAACGCGCCTGCCGTGTACTGATTGATGGACTCGACGTAGTCGTTAAATTGCGTAACCTCGATGTTGATGCCGTATTTGGCGGCCCACTTCTTGACGATCCCGTGGTTGACGGCATAGCCCCAAGGCATCCAGCCGACATAGAGCGACCAGGCGATCTTGAAGTCCTTCTTGACTTCGGCTTTCGCGTAGCCGGCGCCGCCGACCGCAATCGATGCGGCCAATACCGAAACGGACAGAAAATTCTTCAAACGCTGCATCGGCATTCCCCTTTTTTGATAGTTGTAGAGGGGATCGGCAGAAACCAGCGCTGCCAATCCCTTGGCTAACGAGGTCTCCCGGGCTTTTGTCCCGCCGTGCATCCGGCAAGGATGTCTCCCTTGCCGGTAGTAGCTCTCGGACCAGCCTGCCATCGGCAGCGGAACCCTAGCCACAAACTCATGAGGAATTATTGCAAGTTACTTTCCAAATTGTCAAGCTTATGATTTAAAAGAATTTACTGGATAAAAAATGGGCTGAGCGCTTTAAAATGTTGCATTCTGTATCGATTGTCGTCAATTTCTTTTTCGAAATTGACCCGGTGGAATGGAGATACCGATTTCAGACGGCTTTCCCAGCTGCCGGTTGACCGCCGCTTGTGCAGAATGGGCTTCGCTTTTGGCAACGCAATTGGATTTGTCAAATTGGTTTCATTCGTATAGTCCGGCTTGGTTTCTAGAAACATACCCGCAGCGGTGTAGCCACACTGCTTCAACACACGCACCATGGAGTCGAACGATGCCTCGCAAGAAAGGCGTTAAGCCCAGCCATCCCAAGCTCGGCGCCAAACTTCGTCATGCGAGACGCATGAAAGGATTGAAGCTTTCAGAAGTGGCCACCGAGGTGGGATGCTCTGAAAGCCTTCTCTCCAAGATTGAAAATGATTTGAGCACGCCTTCGGTGGCGCTGCTTCATCAGCTTGCGCAGGCTTTAGGCAGCAACATTGCATGGCTTTTCACCGAAAACGAACACGGCGACGACATCATTGTCCGCAAGGCAGATAGACATGCCATCGACTTCGGGCTGCATCACGGCACCGAAGGGACGAAGGTGGAGAGCGTTGCCCCTTACGTCACCGACAATCTGCTGCAGGCCATGATCTTCACGATTGCGCCCGACGGAAAAACGGCAAGTGCACTCAAACATCAAGGGGAGGATTTCGGGTATGTGCTGGAGGGCAGCCTGACGCTTCTCGTGGATGGGAAGGAGTATGAGATATTCGAGGGGGACACTTTTCAATTTCGGTCCGATCGTCCCCACGGGTATCACAACAAGACATCGGCAATCGCCAAAGTTCTCTGGATCAACACGCCGCCGACATTTTGAGATAGGGCCTGGACGTCTTTGCCTCTTTGAGGCAAAATCTTGAAGTCAGTCCTACGGCAGATTATGAAGATGCCAAGCGGCGTTCGATCAGGCGGGCAAGGATGCTTGCACCCACCGGCAGGATGCCGTCATCCAACACGAATCCGGGATTGTGCACCGGCACATCTCCCGAATGGCCGATAGTGCAATAAACGCCGGGAACCTTAAACAGCAT
Organism: Martinezella lusitana; assembly: GCF_016901135.1. GTDB lineage: Bacteria > Pseudomonadota > Alphaproteobacteria > Rhizobiales > Rhizobiaceae > Rhizobium > Rhizobium lusitanum_D. The sequence goes on from NZ_JAFEVL010000068.1 coordinate 43,638, forward strand.
ATCGGCGAAATCCTCGCTCGCCATGATTGGCGCGCTGGTGATAGAAACCATCTCCGCCCCGACGACGTCGCGCGCTGCATCCGCAAAACCTTCCACTAATGTCTCGGTATTGATCAGTACGTCGAAGACATTGCGGATTTCAACATCGATCTGAACGTCGAATGACGTCGCAACGCCCTTAGCGATGGCCCGCATCCGGTCACGGATTTTCTCGTTGACATCGCGGTCAAGGAACCGAACGGTGCCAGATATTACGGCCTGATCGGGGATCACGTTATACGTGCTGCCCGAATGGATTTGGGTCACGGAAAGTACGGAGGGCTGCATCGGACTGATGTTCCGGCTGACAATTGTCTGCAACAATTGGATGAGCGCGGTCGCGGCAACGATGGGGTCTTTGGACTCTTCAGGCTGTGCTCCATGACTTCCCTGGGCGCGAATTCTAATATCGAAGAAATCGGCCCCCGCCATAGCCACTCCCGGCTTGATCCCTACCTTGTAGGGATCGTCGTGCGGGGCATTGTGAAAACCGTAGATTTCATCGCAGGGAAACCGTTCGAACAAGCCATCGGCGATCATGGCCCGCGCACCGCCCAGCCCTTCCTCGGCCGGCTGGAATATCAGCACCACAGATCCAGCAAAATTGCGGGTTTCAGCCAGGTAGCGCGCAGCCCCAAGTAGGATCGTGGTATGGCCGTCATGGCCACAGCCATGAAAACGGCCTGGCGCTTTCGAGGCATAGGCAAGATTGGTTTTCTCCTCCATCGGAAGAGCATCCATATCGGCGCGTAGCCCGATAGAGCGCCCCTCGCCTTTCGCTCCCCTGATGATACCAACAACTCCGGTCCTGCCGATCCCGCGGTGAACCTCTACCCCATAACGTTCCAACGCATCGGCTACGAGTGCCGAGGTGCGGACCTCCTCGAAGCCGAGCTCCGGGTGCTGGTGAATATCCCGGCGGATGGCAACGAGATCCTCCAGATAGGCAGCAATTTTCTCTAGAACGGGCATTGCAATCCTCTACAGCGGTTTCCTCAATTCCCGACGCTAGGCTTTAGTCATCGGTGCTCAGTCGGTTCAAGAAGCGCTTCGTGCGCTCTTTCTTCGGCATGTCCAGAACCTCTGTCGGGGGACCGTGCTCGACGATTTCTCCTTCATCGAAGAATATGATGCGGTCGGCGACGTCGCGGGCAAATTTCATTTCGTGGGTGACGATAATCATCGTCATCCCCGCCTCGGCAAGCGCGCGCATGACCCCCAGAACTTCGCCAACGAGTTCGGGATCGAGTGCCGAGGTCGGCTCGTCGAACAGCATCAATCGCGGTTTGACGGCAAGGGCGCGCGCGATAGCGACGCGTTGCTGTTGGCCGCCGGAAAGATGATGCGGCAGGTGATCGGCATGTTGGGCAAGTCCGACTGTGTGAAGAAGCTGCCGGGCGGTTTTCTCAGCCTCGACACGGGGTACGCCTTGCACGCGCTGGGGTGCCTCCATGATGTTCTCGAGCGCCGTCAGGTTCGCAAACAGATTGAACCCCTGGAAGACCATCGATATGCCGAGTTCGGTGCGCGCCCTGGTTCGGTCGGACGTCGGATGAAGACGGCCGTTGAGCATCGTGTAGCCTACATGACGACCGGCAACGAGAATCTCGCCCTCATCCAGGGATTCCAGGTGATTGATCAACCGCAGCAAGGTGCTTTTTCCCGAACCGCTGGGACCGAGGACTGCCACGACTTCACCGCGCTTTACCTCAAGATCGATTCCTTTCAAGATGTCGCGTTCCCCGTAGGACTTCCATATCCTCCTGCCGACGACAAAAGGCGTCTCGCCTTCCAGAGCCCGTTCCGACCCTTGAGTATTGCCGAGCAGGCTGCGCAATAAAGCCACCCGCGATCCATTCGCATGCAACGGCAACGGCGCTTCGCTTAAGGCCTCAGCGTCCAGACTGCGTCCAAGAAGACGCGAAAAAAATGGTTGAACAAATGATTTACCGCGTCGCCTCTCGGGGTCCATGGAGAACTCCAGATAAGCCTGAACACCGGATATCACGCTCGTTAAAAGTAGGTATATCATCGCAGCGGCAGCGAAAACTGTGAAGAATTCGAACGTCTGCCCAACGATTTGCTGGGAGCGGAAGGTCAGTTCGCTGACGAAAATGACAGATGCAACGGAAGTCATCTTCAGCATTGCGATGGTGTTTCCCGCAAGGGCTGGGAGGATCGTGCGCAGCGCCTGCGGCAGGATGATGCGCCGCAGCGTTGTCATCCGTCCCATGCCTAACGACGATGCAGCAATACCCTGCTGTGGATTGACGGAAAGAATCCCGCCGCGAATGATTTCGGCGGCAAAGGCCGCCTCGCTCAGCGAAAAGGCGATGACGGCTGTCGAAAAGCTGCCGAACTTCAAGCCAATGATCGGTAACGCGTCAAATATGAAAACAAGCTGCAACAATTGCGGGGTGCCGCGCATGATCCAGATGTAGAACCAGCTTGCCCAGCGCAGGATGGCAATGTGCGAGATCCTGCAAAGCGCGACACCGAGACCGAGAACGAAGCCGATGACAATCGCACACACTGTTATCTGCACGGCCAGAATGGCGCCTTCCCAAAGAAATTTTGACGTAAAATACGCAAGGACATTTGCAAGCCAATCCAAAATCGTTCTCCAGAACGGACGTGGACTGCGACTGGCGGGCCCACGTCTGATGTCGCAGCGTCGTGACGTTGAAATTGTCGGCGGACTATTCGGTCTTTAGTTGAGCGGGAATCTCAAGCGCCGTATCGATCCCGTATTTCTCCAAAATAGCACGCTGCCCACCGGCTGCCTGGACTGCGGCCAGCCCTTCCACAAGTGCTGTTGAGAGGCTGACGTTGCCCTTCTTGACAGCTATGCCGATTTGCAGGCCGCTGAGAACACGATAGGCTCGCTCGTAGGTCTGCGGCTTTTCCGCAACCGTACGATCAACGAGGGCAAGATCCGTGAGCATGATGTCCGCGCGATCGGCTGCCACCAGCCTGAAGCCTGCGGCGTTATCGGGATAGGTCATGACCGTCAGAGGCTCTTTGCCAGAGGCGATGCATTTGCCCGCAACGTCCTTCATCTGCGCTTCCTCGACGGAGCCGAGACCAACGGCGACCGTGTTTCCGCACAGATCCTCCTGCGAGCGGATGCCTTTCGGATTTCCTTTTTGAGTAATGGCACCGGTCCCGGCCTTCATATAAAGGATGAAATCGCCTTCCTTGGCCCGAACCTCATTGTAGTAGAGGTAGAACATGAGATCGATCTGACCGGAAATGACCGCCGGGAAGAGCCCCGACCAAGCGGCGGACTTGATTTCATACTTGACCCCGATGCAGTCGAAGACCGCTTTGGCGAGATCGATGTCGGATCCTTGCAAGGTGCTCGTCGCAACATCAAGACTCACATAGGGCGGCGTCTGTGCATCGACGCCCATCACCAATGTTTTCCCGGACAGGGCGGGATATTTTTCTGCAACTTTTTCAGGTTCGCATTTGGCATCCAATGCCCTTGACGATGTGGCGCCGATGAGCAACGCGGCGCAGGCGCTGGCGAAAAATAGAGGTAGACGCATGGCGTTCTCCGTCTGAACACGGGTTAAAATGACCGGATGTTTCCCTGCTATTTTTTTGTCTGTTAAAGCTGTTTCGACGCCAATTTCGAAAAGCCATCCGATATTCGCGTCCTCTCATGCCCGGGCTTTTTGTCGGACGACTCGAAGGCTCAGGTCATTTGTCCAGCTGCCGCCGGAACGTCGCCGTAGCCGTAGCCGTCGAGCATGGTATCAACCAATGCCCGCATCTCATGCCAGGGCGCTTCACGGCTGCTATGGCCGCGCGCGATGAAGATAGGTCCCAGGTAAAAGCGCTCATACAGCATGTGCCGGCCGGCAAACTCCGTACCCACGGCATCCCAGGCGAGTTTGTAGAGCTTGAAGCGATCGAGTGCCGCATGGTCGGTCGTCGACCAATACGATTCAAATTTCTGCCTGAGATGCGGATCATCCATGACGCTGATATCCGCGGGCATCTGCATGACGCCGCCGCCCATCAACTCGCGGAGCCTGGCGCACACGTCGTCGTAATGAAGATAGCACCAGTAGATCGCCGCATACATGGCGCGCCGATTGATATTGACGAAGCCGTTCGCCAGCGTTTCGTAATCGTGGATCTGTCCCTGAATCATGGCGGAAATCATTCCGTCGAGCGCGGCCATATGAGCAAGCGTTTCCTGAACCGCAGGGAACTTCGAGGTGCCGGATGTCACGGCAATACGCTCGGCTAGCCCCGTCAGAAACATCAGTTTCGATCGGAAGCGAATGGTTGCCTGATGATTTCCCAGGCTATGCGCCGCCGTCTTATAGTAAAGCGAGCTGGAAAGTTCGATGTCGCCATGGACGAAGACCCGTTCCCACGGAACTTCGACATCTTCGCAGACGATGACGCAGTCCGTTTCATCGAAGTGCGTTGAGAGAGGATTGTCGATTTCGCTGACGGCGCTCTTTTCGAAACTCTTGCGAGACCAAAGCGTCAGGCCGGGGCTGTTCATCGGAATAGCACAGGTAATCGCTTCCTTCTCCATGCCCGGGGCCAGCGGCTGAATATTGCCGAGAAAAAGCTCGTGTGCGAACGGGGCGCTGGTTGCGAGCAGTTTCATTCCGCTGATCACCACGCCACTGTCCGTCTCGCGTACGACGCGCAGCGCCGGAAACACCTTGCCGCGCTGAACGAAAGTTTCCCGTTCGCGGGTGCCCGCCGGGGGAGTTACGGCATTGGACACGAAAATATCTCGATCGCGGCAATATTCGCGATAGGCGAGGATGTTTTGCGAAAAATCCGCCGTCTCGGTTTTGAATATCTCCGGCGTCATGGCAAGGCCGACGACGAAGCCGGAAAAATAGTCCGGTGAACGACCAAGCATTCCGTAACTCATATCGGATAAATGCCGGTGGCCCGCTGCACGGAAGACCAGATCTTCACGCGAGCGCGGCATGAGCCAGTAGAACGCATGTCGTTCACCGCCTTCCTCATAGGTCAGAACATCACGGTTCCGCGGATCGCGCTTGGCGTCGTACAATCTGGCAAACGAATGCGCCGCATTGCGAAAGGCCGGATGCGTCGTCACGTCCCGAACAGTCTCGCCGCCAAGATAAATGGTCCTGCCGTCGCGCAAGGACGCCAGATATTCGCTACCGGTCAACTGCATGGATACCCTCATATTCATGATTTCTTCAAGAAATGAATGTCGGATAAATCTTTGTCAAGTTGTTTAATAGAATTCATTCCGATAGGCGATTTCATTATGGTTTCAGTTTGGATCGCAGGCAGAAGGGCTCGAAACCCACAGCCGTTAAAATACGATCAGGACAGTCGAGCTATCTCACCATGCGCGGCCAGACGTGACGTCGCCGAGGTCTTTGCTGCCGAAAGACATATATCTATCTGTAATTTCGACATTTTACCACGAGGGAGTTGCCTTTCTTAGGAAAGCGTCATGTGGCTGACCTAGTCCGAATGCCAATTCGGCAGCGCGACGAACGAACCGACAATGGGAAGTACCCTCCGCTTCGATTTCTGGAAAGTAACTTGACAATATTGTAAGTCCGAGCTTGATTGCCTCGTGAACAATGCGCCGGCTCTCCCCACTTTCGGCCCGGCGCCAACCTATGGCGAGACTGCGCTATGCAAAGCTACCCACGTGATTTGATCGGCTATGGGCGACGTCCGCCGGATCCGCAATGGCCCGGCGGAGCATATCTCGCCGTGGAGTTTGTCCTGGCCTACGAGACCGGCGCTGAAATGTCGGTGCTTCATGGCGATGCTGAATCGGAAAGCGTACTTACCGATCTTGCCGGAGCGCCCGCTGTCCCCGGCGCACGCAGCATGCTGGTCGAATCGACTTTCGAGTTCGGCAGCCGTGTCGGTATCTGGCGCCTGCTGGATCTCTTCGAGGCGCGCGGTATAAAAATCAGCGCCCTGCCCGTGGCGATGGCCCTGCAACGCAATCCCGCAGTTGCGGACGCCTTGATTGCCGGCGGACATGAAATCATCTCGCACGGATGGCGATGGATTGACTACCAAACTGTTGCCGAGGCGGTCGAGAAGGAACACATCCGTCTTTCGGTCGACACCATAGCCACACTCACGGGGCAACGGCCGCTTGGCTGGATTACCGGGCGGCCATCGCCCAACACCCGGCGTCTTCTCACGGAAGAGGGCGGATTTCTTTATGATCAGGATTGTCTGAACGATGAGCTGCCCCACTGGGCGCGCGTCGGAGACCGGCACAGCCTCGTTCTTCCCTATTCCTTCGAGACCAACGACAATGCCTTCTCCGGACGCCAGGGCTTTGCTACCGGCGAAGAATTTTTCGTCTATCTTCGCGACGCCTTCGATGTCCTTTACCGGGAAGGCCGGAAGTCGCCACGCATGATGACGGTTGTGGTTCATGACCGTCTGACCGGCCGACCAGGCCGGGCTGCAGGCTTCGAACGATTTCTGGATCATGTTCTCCGCCATCCCGGCGTGTGGATATGTCGAGGCATCGACGTCGCCCGGCACTGGATGGCGGTGCATCCCAATCCCGATGGAGAATAAAATGACGATAACATCTGATGTGCGCAGCAGCCGGGCCTTTCGCAATCGGGAAACCGCATCGTCGCCGTTTACCACGGTTGTTCGGGGGCGCCAGCTTGCGGTGGCCGCGCATAATCATCTGTCGGCGCAAGTGGGTCTTGCGATGCTGCGCGAGGGAGGCAACGCCATCGATGCCGCCGTCGCGGCCGTTCTTGTCGAAGGGATCGTTGACCCGCATATGCACACGATGGGTGGAGAATGCCCGATCCTGATCCATAAGGCGGATGGCAATGTGATCGCGATCAATGGCAACACCGCAGCGCCCCGGCGCGCCACAGTCGCGGCCTTCCGCGAGCGTGGCCTGTCGGATGTACCCGACGAAGGCGTACTCGCTTCCGGGGTTCCGGCAACCCTCGGGTCGCTTCTGGCGGCACTGACGCAAGCCGGCCGCCTTCCCTTCTCGGCCGTTGCTGCACCTGCCATCGATATCGCCCGGAACGGTTTCGCAGCTCATCGCGGCCTCCTCCAGCAGGAAGGTTTCGGCATCGATGCGCTTGCTCCCAAATTCAATGACCAGTGGCCCGGCAGCGCAGCAATCTATTGCCCCAACGGCCGGCCGCCGCAGGAGGGGCAAATTCTGCGCAATCCGGCGTTCGCGGACTTGCTTGAATATCTGTGCAAATCCGAACAGTCAGTTACACAAAGCCGAATTGCCGGATTGGAAGCCGTTCGTGCCGCTTTCTATCAGGGTGATGCCGCTCAGGCGATCGGGGATTTCGTCCGGGAACGAAACGGATTGCTGGAGGCGTTGGACCTTGCCGCCTATACGACCAATCTGGAGCGCCCCGTTCATCTGGATCTCGGACGGCACAGAATTTTCAAATGCGGCCCCTGGAATCAGGGACCGGCGATGCTGCATGCGCTACAGCTCTATCCGGGGCCTGAACTTGCCCGGCTCGCCGCCAACGGGATAGACGCTCACCGGATGGTCGAGGCCGTCAAACTCGCTTATTCCGACCGGGATCAGTTCTATGGCGATCCAAACATGATAGATGTTCCCATCGACACACTCCTATCAGAAGAATATGCCGATCTGCGCCGCACGCTGATCGATGATCGCCGCGCAAATCCGGATATGCGGCCAGGCGATCCCCTGCGGATGAGGGCCCTGCTCGATCCCGAGGCGGTTCTGGCGACCAGAAACTGGGGACCGGGAACCGTCCATGTCGCGGCGACCGACAGTGAGGGCAACATGATAGCCGCAACGCCGAGCGGTGGTTGGCTCAAGTCCAACGAGGTGGTGCCCCGATTGGGCTTCCCGCTCGGCAACAGGTTGATGACCTTCTACCTTGCGCCGGATCATCATCCCAACGTAATTGCACCGGAAAAGCGGCCGCGAACGACCATCAGCCCGACAATGGTCCTCAAGGATGGCCGGCCGTTTATGGCTTTCGGCAGCATGGGCGGCGATCAGCAGGACCAGTGGCAGATGCAGTTCCTCGTTAACCGCTTGCTGCTCGGCATGGGTCTCGCTGAAGCCATCGATGCTCCGCGTTGGAGCAGTGAGAGCTTTCCGGGCTTCTTTGCTCCGCACAATAGGTTTCCCAATCGCCTGCGGTTGGAGGAAAGGCTTGCCGTGACTCATGGCACAGATCTAACCGCGCGCGGTCATGAGGTCATTGTGGGGCCGGACTGGACCGAAGGCTTTATCGTCGCAGCGGAATTTCACTCCGAGACAAGCAGTGTTTCCGCGGCGGTCGATCCACGCGGGACCAAGAGCGGTATCTTCTCGTCTTCGGCGCTGGCTTGTTGACTTCTGCCGGACGTTCGTAGCTCTGGCCGTTTGTCGCTCACCATCTGACAGGTGCACGAGAAGGAACACTGTCTTCCCGTTTTCATACATACCCCGTTTCGAGCTTTCCATTGCACGAGAGGCAGATCGCATAGGAACGAAGACTTGAACTAGGTGTCAATCAGGTACATTTGGCCGTGAGTGGACGTCGAGCGCCGTGAACCTTCCTCCGGCGTAAACCAAGGCGCTGCCGTCCCCCAAACTGTAGTCCAGCACACGTCCAATCAGAATGACATGATCGCCCCCATCGTGCTGCGCGTGATGTTCGCATTCGAAATGAGCGACTGCCCGATCCAGCACTGGCAGGCCGTTCGCGGTCAATCGGTAATCGACGCCGTCGAACGGCGTCTCCAGCCACCGCGAGAAGCGGTTTGCGATGTCAAGTTGGTTGCCCGCGAGCACGTTGACGGCAAACCCTTTGGCGCGCATCAGATCCTGCCCCCGCCGCGAGTTTCGCCCAACGCTCCAGAGTATCAGAGGGGGATCCATGGAGACGGAGTTGAACGAGTTCACCGTCAACCCGATCATTGTTCCTTCCGGAGAAACGGCCGTCACGACTGTTACCCCCGTCGCGAAACGGCCGAGTGCCTTGCGAAATTGTCCGGTATCAATCGCCACCACTCGTCGATTTTGCATTTCCATTAACACGCACTCCTTTGAACGAAACATCACGGCCGTTGCGGCCAGATGCAGACCGGGTTCAAAGCGAAACTTGACATCGTCGTTATTTATAGTCAAGAACTTGATAAATAATTGGAGATCACTTGCGAAGAATCAGCTTTCGCCAAAGTATCTGGATTTCCATCGGCGAAAACGCTTTCTCAAACGAAGCCGGTGGGCCTTATGAGAGAACCTATAGGTGACGCAAAAATCCTATTAATACAAAAATTTGGCTCTTCTGCATCCGTCGCCGAGCATGAACGGGCCGACTTTTATCAAATCATTCAGCTGCTTCTCAGCTTGCTAAATCGGCCTCGCTAACCTCGTGCGACGACGACCGTTTGTCGTGAGAGACCGGTGTAATTTGCCGAACGAAACCATAGGAATGTCCAGAATAACATTCTATATGAATTTGTATTGAACGTTATTCAAGTGCTTGACGAAAGCTCGACGAAGCTTAGAAAGCATGGCTCTTGCGATTGGCGACGCCTATGCCTTTCTCTGGCACCAGAGATCGCAGACTGCAAAGCGGGAAAAAATAAGCGGCAAGCGCGCAAGGGGTCGTCCAATCCCGCCTTGGCAGCCAACCGAGCCGTCATCAGTGCACTTGCCAGATCAATGACAAATCCGAATCGCAGAAGCAGTTCTGCCAAAGTAGCTCTAGTCAGCGTCGACAAGCGGCGGCGCGCGCCGAACCTGGTCAACAGTTTTGATGTCACGCGAGATCGCCCGATTGTACATGGTGTCGAGGTAAGGCCGCACGATGGCCGCCCCTTCGCTCATGCGCGAGCAGTCCTCGTGGCGAAAGCGTTCGGCCGCCTGGGATATGCGTTGGCGCAGGTCCTCTGCATCGACCAGCACCAGCTCCCGGTCGCGCATGACGATACGCCCACGGATGAGCGAGGTCTTCACGGCATCGGAGTTAACGCTGAAGGCGATCTGCTGGATCGGATCGTGAAGTGGCAGGAAACCCCAGTCGTAGCGGTCAAGAAGAATGATATCGGCATCCATGCCGACTTTCAGCGCGCCGACGCGGTCAGAAATCATCGCGGAGCGAGCACCGCCATGGGTCGCCATCTCGTAGGCCTCATGAGCGGAAACCCAGGTCGTATAATCGTGCGAGCCGATTTTGTGGAGCATGGCGGCGGCCTTGACCGCATGGAAGATATCCGCCGTGTCAGCCGAGGCGACGCCGTCGCAACCGAGTGCCACATTGACGCCGGCCGACTTTAGAGCCCGGATCGGTGAGACGCCGGAGCCGAGCTTGAGGTTTGCCAGCGGATTATGGGTTGTCGAGCAGCCGGCGGCACCCATGATCTCGATGTCTTTTTCAGTCAGCCAGATCGCGTGATTCATCGTCAGGCGATGCGTCATAACGCCTACGTCCTTCAGATGCTGGACCAACGTCGTGCCGTAGAATTCCCGGCCGGTGACGGCCTGCGTCTTGGTCTCCAGCACATGGCAATGGATCGGCAGGTCCCGTTCTTCGGAGAGCGCTGCCACTTCCTGCATCAGCCTATCCGAGCAGCGCTGCGGTCCACAGGGGCCGAGAATGATGCGGATGCCGTCTTTCCCGTGCCATTTTGTCGAATGGTGTTTGTAAAGCGCGATCTGATCCTGCCAAGGCACCTGCGGCAATGCGTTGAGACGCGCTTTCAGATCATCGGGCATGATTTCGTTGAGAAATGGCAGCCCACCCAGAAACGAGTGGTCCCACATGGACGAGGTGATGGAGGCACGCAGGCCGAGATCCCGGTAGGCTGCGGCGGTGGCATCGAGCGCATTCTCGTCGAAGAACATATTGATGCAATCGTCCTGCAGCGTCGTCACGCCCGATTTCACCGAGACGATCGCCACCAGCATGGCGCGCAGATAGTGTTCCTCCCAGCTCAACTGGCGGGCGTAGAACGGCGGATAGACTTCCGACAGCCAGATCTCCAGCGGCAGATTATCGTACCGCCCCATCTCGAAACCTTCGTTGGAATGCATATGCGCATCGACGAAACCGGGCATGACCAGCGATTTAGAAGCATCGACGATTTCGATGTCGGTAAAACGGCTGACGTCGATGTCCTGTCCGATCGCCGTAATCTTTTCGCCTTCGACCAGAATGTCGGCACGGTCGTGAACGGTGCGCGCCGCATCATTGGTCAGAACCCGGCCGTTTTGGATGAGGATGGGCATGTCAGGTCTCCGGGGCTTCGATGTTGATTGACCTCAAGCGTGGGGCATGGAAGCCGAACCCGTCAAGCATCTCTCTCAGCACCCTTCCCTCAAGCTAGGAATGTTTTCCGCACACTTGCGCGATGCCGTCTTATGGGGTGAAGTGTTGAAGGAGTGCCAGACCGGGACGCGCCATGTCAGAGAATATCACCGCCGACAATCTGGATATGCGGCAGCTGAAAGTGCTGCAAATGCTATTGGCCGAGCGCAGCGTCTCGCGCGTGGCCGCGATTTTGCGACAGAGCCAGCCGGCCGTCAGCGCCCATCTCAAGCGCCTCCGCGAGATTTTCAACGACCCGCTTCTGGTGCGTAGCGGCCAGATCATGGTGCTGACGGAACGCGCAGAGCAGATCCGCCTGATGGTCGACCAGTTGCTGGACAACATGCATCAGCTGCTGGATGCCGACGAGATTTTTGATCCCGGGCGGGCGCGGCGGCAGATCCGCATCGCGGCGGCGAACTGTTTCGAGGTCTTTCTCGTGCCCCGACTGACACAAGCCATCCGCATGGAGGCACCGCACGCGACGATCGAGTTCACCCCGCATTCGATGCAGAGCGATTTTGCTCATGACCTCGAAACCGGTCAGCTGGATGCGGTGATCGGCAACTGGCCGGTGCCCCCGCAGAACCTGCGGCATATGGCGCTGATCAAATCAGACATCGCCTGCATCATGTGCGCAAGCCACCCCGCAGCCCGACAGGAGGCGATCACCCTCGATCAATATCTGACGCTCAACCACGTATCGCCAACAGCACGGCGACAGTTCTCGATCAGCCCGATCGACGCCAATCTGGCAGCCATGCAGCTGTCCCGGCGCGTGGTGGTTTCGGTGCCGGAATACGGGCTTGTGAAACAGGTCCTGCCAGGCTCCGACCTGGTCTTCACTACCGGCCGGCCCTATGCAGAATACATGACGCGGCACGGCAATTTCGGCATCGTCGATGCGCCGCCGGAGCTGGGCAGCATGACGTTTTATCTTTTGTGGCACGAGCGTAGTCAGTTCAGCAAATATCACCACTGGCTGCGCACGCTGGTGCGGCGCGTGGCCAAGAGCGCGGATCTGTTTCTGCCGCAACCGCCGACCTTCGTTATGCCGTTAACAGAGCTGGCAACGGCAAAGCGCGTCCAGGCCGACGCTGCTGCGGCATTTCGCCCGGTCATATGAAAATCCTGATAACCTCTATTCCTGCCAGCACGGTTCCAAGCCAAGCCAAAAGCGCCTCTAATTAAAGCATCGAAGGTTTCTGCATATTTTTCGTGCAGAAATCGTTGCTTGCGAGGTTCTTCACGATGCTGATGCATGGACTTCTTCTGGACGGCGCTGCACGGCATCCCGACCGCGACTGCTTCCACTGGGTCGACCGCAATCGCGGCCTGACTTATGGCGAAGCCGCGGAACTGATCGGCGATTTCGCCGGTCTACTGCATGAACTGGGTGTTCGCCACGGCGATCGGGTAACGATTTTCGCGCACAATGGCCTCGACTATCTGCTGGCCATGTTCGGCGCCTGGCAGATCGGGGCCATCGCGGCCCTTGTGAACGTCAAGTTTGCCGACGAGCTCGACTACTACTTCCAGGACCACACACCGACCGTGGTGATCTACACCCACGACATGGGCGAAAAGGTTATGGCGGCGGCGGCGAACACGCCTGGTATCCGCGCGCTGGTATGTATGGACGGTCCGCAGCAGGGAGCAGCCTCGCTGCCCGATATGCTTGCCGCCAAATTCAAGGCTCCGGGCGTGGCGAGCGACGAAGACGCCATCGCCCACCTCGCCTATACGTCCGGCACCACCGGCAAGCCGAAGGGGGCCGGGCTGAGGCACGAGCCGACGGTCCGCGCCACGCGCGTCATCGCCGAGCGGCTGCGCATCACCGGGAATGACATTTCCTTCGGGCCGACGGCACTGTCGAGTTCCTACCAGCTTGTCGGCAACCTTCTGCCGCAGCTTTCGAAGGGAGCCGCAATCAATATCATGGGCCGCTGGACGGCGGAAACCGGCTTTGCGGCGCTGAAGGCGCGCGGCGCGACGATGCTGATCGCCAATCCGACCGTGCTCACCGACTATCTCGATCAGAGCCGGGCATCCGGCGAGCGGGTGAACAGCCTGCGCATGGGCCTGTCCGGCGGCGGGCCGGTTCCCCCGACGCTGAAGGCGGCATGGGCGGAGGAACTTTCCCTGCCGCTCGTTGAAAGCTACGGGCAGAGCGAACTCGGCGGCTTCGTGGCGCTTGGCTATCCGAGCCTTGCCGAAAGCGACCCGATCTCGCGCCGTATCGGCCCGGCGCTGCCCGACAAGGACGTCCGCATCCTGTCGCCGGAAGGCACGGAGGTGCCGGTCGGCACCGTCGGGGAAATTGCCCTGACGGGCGGCTTCATGGCCGGTTATTGGGGCAAGCCGGAAAAGACCGCCGAGGTATTGCGCAACGGCTTCCTGTTGACCGGCGATATCGGCACGATGGCCGCCGACGGCGCAATCACCATACTCGGCCGTCGCTCCGAGCTCCTGCGGATTGGCAAGCAGTCCTGGTACCCGCGCGATATCGAGGAAGCACTCTGTACGATCGCGACGATCCGCGACGCCGCCCTGGTCGGTGTGCTCGGCGAAAACGGCCTGCGCCCGGTCGCCGCCGTCACGCTCTCGGGCACTGGGGCGCTGGATGCCGCTGCCTGCAAGACGCATCTATTGAACACCACCAATTACGATATCGATCGTCTGGAGATCGTCGTCGTTGAGGAAATGCCGATGACTCCCACCGGCAAGATTGCCAAAGCCGAGCTGACACACAGGCTCGGCGGCGGCACCAAGGCCCAGAACTGAAGCTTGAAACCAGAACACAACCATTAAAAGGGGAACTTCATGATGCATGCCAGATTGCGTTCCATAGTCGCCGGGGTGATGGCCGGCACATTTCTGACCATGAGCCTGCTGCCCGCGGCCGCTCAGGATTTCACTGGAAAGACCCTCGTGGTCGGCACCTGGGGTGGCGACATCGAGCGCCTGCTGCGCAAATTTGCCGCCGAACCGCTGGAAAAGGCCACCGGCGCCAAGGTCGAGTTCTTGCTCGGCGGCAGCGGCGACCGCATGTCCAAGATGGTGGCCGAAAAGGGCAATCCGACCATGGACGTGACCTTTCAGAACATCTACGAGGCGCCGCAGGCGCTGAAAGACGGTCTGGTTGTCGCACCTGATGAGAAAGACCCGATCTATGCCGATATCTGGCCGGGCATGAATCAAGGCTGCTACGCCATGTCGCTCGTCGGCCTCGGCATCGCCTACAACAAGAACCTGGTCAAAACGCCGCCCGAATGGGCCGATATGTGGAAGCCGGAATACAAGGGTCTGATCGCGCAGGCCGTCTATCCCGGCTCCGAAGGCGACGGCATTCTCGGCATCGCCGCCAAGCTTGCCGGTAAGACGGAACACGATCCGGATGCCGCTTTCGCCAAGCTTGCCGAACTCGGACCACCGAAGCTGACCTATACCAGCCTCGACGAGGTTTTCACGATGATGGATGCCGGTGAAGTCGCCATGGCGCCGATGATCAGCGGCTATGTGCTGTCGGGCGTCAAGCAGTGGAAAAACATCGGCTTCGCCTTCCCGAAGAATCCAGGACCGGTTCTGGTGCGCGACATGGTCTGCCAGGTGGCCAACAGCCCAAATCCTGAACTTGCCAAGATGTTCATCGATCTGGCGCTCGGCGTTCCCAACCAGACGGCCTATGCCGAGGAAATCTTCTTCGGCCCGACCAATTCCAAGGTCATACTATCGGAAAAGGCCGCCGCCGACACGATCAACACGCCGGAAGAGGTCAAGAGCCTCGTGCAGCTCGACTGGCCCTACATCATCAGCCAGCGTGGCGCCTGGACCGAACGCTGGAACAAGGACATCCTCGGTCAATAATGGACCCGTCCCTTCCCTGCGTGCTCCGTGCGCGCAGGGCTCAACCGAAAGCACGCAAGTCATGTCCAGCCGTCCCTTTGCCTATCTTCTCCTTGCGCCGGCGACGCTTCTGATCGGCTGCGTGTTTCTCGCTCCCTTCATCCTCTTGCTGGTCATGGGCTTCTGGACCCAGAAGCCGGGCTCTCTGTTGCTGGACACGCAGTTCACGCTGATCAACTACCAGCGCATTTTCGGGGACGACCTCTATCTGCGCGGGCTTCTGACGACCTTATGGCTGAGCGTCGCAACCACGCTGATCTGTCTCGCCATCGCGCTGCCGGTCGCCTATTTCATGGTGAAAAGAGCCGGCCGTGCCCGCGGACTGCTGATGGCGCTGATGCTCATTCCACTTGTGAGCGGTGCCCTTTTGCCGACGCTCGGTCTCGTCAATCTTTTGAGTACGCTCGGCGTCGTCAACGGTGCGCTGAAGGCGCTGGGGCTGATCGACAAGTCGATCGCTTTTCTCGGCAACAGCACGGGCATTCTGATCGGCCTGGTCCAATCCTTTCTGCCGCTCGCCGTCCTGCCGCTCGTCACCGTGCTCGACCGGCTTCCTGCCGACTACGAGGATGCCGCCATGTCGCTTGGCGCATCGCGCCGCAACGTCTGGCGGCGCGTTCTGCTGCCACTGTCGATGCCGGGCCTGCTAGCCGGCGGACTGCTGGTTTTCTGCGCGGCGCTGACTTCGTTCGTCACGCCGCAGATCCTCGGGCAAGGCAAGGTCGCAACCTTCGCCACCATGGCCTTCCAGCAGGCCTCGCTGGTGCTCGACTGGCCGTTCGCCTCAGCCCTTGCCATGGTTATGCTGGCGATCCTGGCTGGGATCGGGCTTGCCGCATCGTTTGCGCAAAAGCGGATGGCGCATCGAAAGGTCGTCGCATGAGACAGTCCCGCGGCACCTATCTCCTCTGGACGATCCTGACGGCACTCGTCTTCGTGTTTCTGATGTCGCCGATCATCGTGCTGATCTTCTCGGCCTTCGACGATGGAAAGTTCTTCCGCTTTCCCCCACAGGTCCTGTCCATCCGCTGGTTTCAGGCGGCCTTTGCCAGTGCCGAATACCAGCGGGCGCTTTTGAACAGCGCGCTGATCGGCACGCTTGCCACCATCGTCTCGCTGGTTCTCGGCACGCTTTCGGCTATCGCGCTGGTGCGGGGCAACCTCAAGGGCAGGCTGGCCTTCGAGGTGATCCTGCTCGCGCCACTGACGCTTCCGCTGATCGTCTGGGCCATCGCCCTTCTACAAATCTATTCGCGCCTCGGCATCAGCGGGTCGCTCGGTGGGTTGGTTCTGGCTCATGCGACCATCACCCTGCCGTTTACCGTTCGCATCATGGTCGCCACGCTCGGCCAGGTCGATCCCAATCTGGAATTGGCGGCAAAGAGTCTCGGCGCGCCGCCGCTGACGGCATTCCGGCGCGTGACGCTGCCGCTGGTGCTGCCGGGGCTTCTCACCAGCGCCGCATTCTCGTTCCTGGTATCGTTCAACGACGTCATCGTCTCCACCTTCATCGCGGGTGCTGCCTGGATCACCTTCCCCGTGCGGCTTTATTCGCAGCTGCGCGGCCAGGGCATCGACCCGATCACGCTGGCCATCGGCGCCATGATCATCGGCGTCGTCCTCGTCGTCGTCGTTTTCGGCGAATTCATCTTCAAATGGTCCCGGAGAGTTTAGACATGGGTTATCCTTACGAAACCACCATGCCCCAGTTCGCCCGCGACGGCATTCCGACCCTGACGGGTTTTCAGCGTGCTGATGTCGCACCTTACGTGGTGCTCGCCGTGCGCGATCCGTTGACCGTATCGGCCGACGGCCGCGACGGCGACATCGCCTCGTTTCTCGAGGATGCCCGAACCGTGGCGCTGACCGGGCTGTTTTCGACGGTCACCGGGACCTATGAAGGCGTGCCGATCAGCGTCGTTTCCGGCGGCAGCGGCGCGCCGGAGGCGGAGCTGGCGCTGATGGACCTGTTCAACTATACCGACGCCAGTGCCGTACTGCGCATCGGCGGCTGCGGCGCCTGGAGCGACAAGGTCAAGGTCGGCGATCTGGTGATCAGCGCTGGTGCCGTTCGCGACGAGGGCATGAGCAAGACGCATGTACGCGCCGAATATCCAGCCGCCGCCGATCACGAACTGGTGGGCTTTCTGGCGGATGCCGCCCGCGACATCACAGCCCCCCACCACATCGGCATCACCCGTTCCGGCGACAGCGAATATACCGGATGGGGTCGTCCAGGACCAGGCGGCTACCTGCAGGACGAGCATGCCGGCATCATCGACTACTGGCGTCGCGCCGGCATTCTCAACACCGACCGGGAAACCTCCGCTATCCTCACTCTCGCCCGACTTTACGGTCATCGCGGCGGCTCCGTCTGCTCGGTCGGCGACAATGTCGTGACCGGCGAGGCGCATCGCTCGGGCGCCGGACATCAGGAGGCGATCAGGGTTGGCCTGTCGGGTCTCGCCCGGCTTGCCAGAGCCGATGCCGCCCGCGGGGAAAAGCCATGAGCGACTATCTTTCGATCGAAGGGATTGCCAAGCGTTATGGCACGGCCACGGCGCTGGAGGCGATCGACATCGGTGTCTCACGCGGAGAGTTTCTAGCGCTGCTCGGCCCGAGCGGCTGTGGCAAAACCACGCTGCTGCGGATCATCGCCGGCCTCTTGAACGCGGACGGTGGAAGGATCGTGCTCGATGGCCGCGACATCACCGACCTGCCGCCGTGGAAGCGCGACATCGGCCTAGTGTTCCAGAACTACGCGCTGTTTCCGCATATGAGCGTGCGCGAAAATGTCGGTTTCGGCCTGCAGATGCGCAAGATCGATGCGCGTGCGATCGCGTCCCAGGTCGACGAGGCGCTCGACGTGGTACGGTTGCGCAACTATGCCGAGCGGCGCCCGTCCGAGCTTTCGGGCGGGCAGCAGCAACGCGTCGCAATCGCACGCGCAATCGCCATCAAACCGCGCCTGCTCTTGCTCGACGAGCCGCTCTCCAATCTCGATGCGGTGCTGCGCAATTCGGTGCGCGTCGAGCTGCGCGAACTGCACGAGCGCACCGGCCTGACCACCATCATGGTCACCCACGACCAGGCGGAAGCCCTGACGCTCGCCGATCGGATCGCCGTTCTCTCGCACGGCCACGTCCTCCAGCACGATACGGCCGAAGCGATCTACGAGCAGCCGCAGACGGCCTTCGTCGCCGCCTTCGTCGGCAGCCCGCCCGCCAGTCTCTTTCTGGTCCGGAAATCCTCAACAGGCACGATCCTGCTCGACGGCGACACCGTGTGGTCGCCGCCGCAAAGCACCGGAGCCGCACTCGGTACTGTCAATCGCCGCACGCTGCATCTGGCGCTTCGGCCGGAGACCCTGACGCTGGTGCCGCGCGATACGCCGCACAGCCTGCCAGGCACGCTTCGCACGATAGAATATATGGGCAGCGACCGGCTGGCGCATGTCGCCGTCGGCGACCAGACGGTCCTCGTACGCATGACCGGGACGGTGACGCTCACCGGGCCGGAGATCGGCGTCCTGATGCCGGATGCCGTGCCGCCGTTCTTCGATCCGGAAACCGGATTGCGTCTCCCCACACACATGATCAGCGAGATTGCCTGATGCCAGCTTCCCTCCATGTGCTCGGCGTCGTCGTACTCGACAGCTTGTATTTTGTGCCGACCCTTCCCCGCCATGATGAGAAGGTGTTCACGCGCAAGACCGAATTCCTGCCCGGCGGCCCGGCCTCCTTCGTGGCAAGGACGGCCGCAAGACTGGGTGCCGAAGTGGTACTGGAGACTGCCGTCGGCGCCGATGCGGCCGGCGACCAGCTGATCGCCGCGTACGAGGCGGCCGGTATCCGCACGGATTCGGTGCTGCGTCTTTCCGGCGAGCGCACACCCGTCGCCGTGCTGATCATCGACGATACCGGCGAAAAGGCGATCATTCTCGTGCCGATCCCCGAGGAATGGCTGATGCGCTACGGCGCCCAGTCGCATTTCGACAAGGGCGCCATTCTCGTCACCCACATGTTCCATCCCCAGCCGGTTCGCCTCGCAGCCGAGCGGGTGCGCGCTGTCGATGGCCTGTCGCTGCTCGATCTGGAATGGCCGGAAGTCGATCGTTGGGGCTTCGACATCGCGATGGAGGCTGCCCGCGACATCGACGTCATCTGCACCAACGGGCAACTGCTGGCGGCCCGCATGGGCAGTCGCGACATCGATGCGGCCTATGCCTTTGCCGCCAGGCTTTCGGAGGGACGCCGCGTCGCCTGCGTGACGCTGGGCGCCGAAGGGGTAGTGGTAGCAGCCGACGGCAAGCTGGCGCATCTGCCAGCATGGCGCGTCAAGGCGGACAATACGACAGGAGCCGGCGATACCTTCATCGCCACCTTTGCACTGGCGCTCGCCGAAGGCCACTCGCCCTTCCATGCCGCCGCCATGGCCAACTGCGCCTCCGGCTGGTTTCTGGCCGGACGCACCTTCGATCTTGCCGTTCTTTCCGCTGCGGCTTCTGACCTGACATTGACGACGACGAGGCTCAATTGACACTGGCTTCCAACATTCACGCCGTTCTACTCGCCGCCTGCGTCGGCGACGCGCTGGGCGCTGCCACCGAGGGCATGCATCGAGACGACATCGCCACGGTCTTCGGCGGCCCCATTACCCGCCTGAGGCCAGCGCCCCCACTTGCCCCGTTTGCGCTAGGCCTGCAGCCGGGCCGACTGACCGACGATGCCACCCAGATGCTGTGCATGGCGAAAATTGCCATCCGCGCCAAGGGCAACCCGACGCTAGACGATGCCATAGATGGTCTGCTGCTGTGGACAGCAGACACGGAAATGTTCACCCGGTTTGCGGGCCCGACCACGCGGATCGCTCTGGAAAAGCTGCGATCCGGCATCGAGGCACGGGATGTGGCCGATCCCGGCGTCTATTCCTGCGTCTTTGGCACCTCCAACGGGGCCGCCATGCGGGCTCCGGTGGCCGGTTGCCTGCGACCCGGTGACATCGAAGGCGCGGCCGGCATCGCCGTGACTTTTTCTGCACCGACCCACAACACGCAAATTGCCTATGCGGGCGCCGCCGCCGTTGCCGGCGCGATCGCCCACGGCCTTGCCGGCGGCACTCGCGACAATTTGATGGGTGCGGCGATAAAAGCGGCGCGGATCGGCGAGGTCGAGGCCAAGCGCAACGGCCGCCTGACCGGTGGCGCCGACCTGGTGCGGCGGCTGGAGATGGCCGCCGATATCGGTCGGCGCTTCATCGGACGACCGCGGGCCGCAATGACGGAGCTTGAGGCGGTGATCGGCAACGGCATCGCCATGGTGGAAGCCGTTCCCGTGGCTTTCGGCCTCGTCATCGCAGCGGAATTTTCGCCCTGGCAGGCCATTCTTGCCGCCGTCAATGGCGGCAATGACAGCGACACCATTGCCATGTTCGCCGGTGCCATCGCGGCGGCCTTCGGCACCGACGATCTCGATGGGAAAGTGGCGGCCGAAGTGCAGCGTGTCAACGCGCTGACGCTCCGCGATCTGGCAGCCCAACTGGCGGAGGTCGCCCATGCCTGATTCCCGTTACTGGATCGAACTGTCGACGCGCCAGATCGCGGCGCTGCCACCTGGCACGATCGCCATCCTCCCCGTCGGTGCCGTCGAGCAGCACGGCCCGCATCTGCCTGTTGGCACCGATGCGCTGATCAATCGCGGCATTCTCGCCCACGTACTCGACCGCCTGGCACCCGATATGCCCGTCGTCATCCTGCCGGAACAAACGATCGGCAATTCGACCGAGCACCTGGGCTTTCACGGCACCCTGTCGCATACGGCGGCTGCGACCATGGAGATCTGGGGAAGCGTGCTGGAAGGCGCCATCCGGGCCGGCATCATCAAAGTATTGCTGTTCAACAGCCACGGCGGCCAGGTCAAGCAACTACAGCCGACGGCGCTGATGTTGCGCCAGCGGTTCGGTGCCATGGCCTTTTACGCCAGCTGGTTCGACGCCGGTTATCCGGAGGGGCTGTTCAGCGAAGATGAAATCGCCTTCGGTATCCATGCTGGTGCCATCGAAACCTCGATGATGCTGCATCTCTATCCGCATCTTGTCGCAACCGACCATATCGCCGACTTTCCCTCCACCGCCAAAGACCTGGAGACCGCGTTTTCGCTGCTGCAGACCGATCCGGGCAATGGCCGCATGGCCGGCTTCGGCTGGATGATGCAGGATCTGCACCCTTCGGGTGCGGCCGGCGATGCACGGCAGGCAACAGTGGAAAAAGGAAAGGCGCTGGTCGAGCGTGCTGCAGAGCGCTTGATCCAGGTGATCGGCGATATTGCGGCCTTCGACGAGACGCGGCTGTCGGCCCCGACATGTCTCGGCACTGCCATCGACAGCCCCCATAAAAACCGGAAAGGAATTCAGGAATGATCGATCATGGACGCTGGGCCGGGCGCAGCCTGAAAAAGGACGAGGTGCGCAACACCATCTGGCATCTCATGGAAGAAACGGGGATCGCGATCGGCCCTGCGGTAAGCCGTATCCCGAATTTTGTCGGCGCCGACATGGCCGCCTGGCGGCTGGCGCAGACGGATGCCTGGAAATCGGCGCGCATGGTGAAATGCAATCCCGATCCACCCCAGATCCCTTTGCGGATGCGGGCGCTTTACGACGGCAAGACCCTCTTCTGCCCGGTTCCTGAATTGACGAAATCATTTCCCTATCTGCGTATCGACCCTGCTAAGCTAATTGAGAAAGGCGTGACCTTCGAACTGGCGGCAACCGCCGAAGGTTACATGGCTCATGGCGAACGCATCGATTTTAACGATGTGCCGAAGTTGGACTTATGCATCGTCGGCTCGGTAGCCGTCAGCCGCTCCGGTGGGCGGACCGGCAAGGGCGCGGGTTTTGCCGACCTTGAAACCGGCATCTTTCGTGAACTGGGAATCATCGGGCCTGAGACGCCGATGGCAACTAGCGTTCATTCATCGCAGTTGGTGCCCGAACAGCAGATGACCATGCTCGCCCATGACAGCCCTCTCGACTACATCGCCACGGAACTCGAACTGATCGTTACTCACAACGATGCGCCGCGCCCTTCAGGCGTTGCCTGGGATATGGTCCAGCTCGATCAGTACGAGAACATCCCGTTTCTGGAGATGCTGCGGCAGAAGCTTGAGCAGAACTGACTGGGAGGGAGGGGCCTGAATCGGGTGGAGACAACTCGCAGCCGAGCTTGTAGCGATGCCCTTTGCACATGAAATGGGTGAGTTCGGCCCCACGCTTTCTGGGCCACGTTAACGAGTCGGTCATCCGCTGCCGAACCGCCCTATTTATTGATCGAATCCTCAGCATAAGCAGGAAGGCGCAAGCACAGGCTTGAGGTTTATGCGGCATTAAGGAGCAGGTGCCACGAACCTTATCGGCGGCTTGTAGCGCCCTTGAGTCTTGAAGATGCGACCACGTGCTGAGCGATGCATCCCAGCTATATGTGACGGCTGATTAAGCAGGTCATGCTGACAACTCTGGCGACAATTTCGTCGTCAGTGATGGAGGTGTCCAGCGTCTCGACATATCTGGCCGTCTTTTGCTCCACATGCTCCATGAAGGCGCTCTCGCAAAGTTCTTATCATGTTGATCACCGCACTTTAGGCCGGAGCCCGCGCACAGGATGCCGCAGTTATTGATCTGAGGCAGCGTCAAGGAGTCGGCAATGTTGCCGCCTTCTCGATGAGCGCTGAGACCTCGGTTGAATGGGAGATCAGCGACATGTGGCTCGAGGGCACGCTTATGGTCGTTGCTCCAATCCGCCCGGCCATCCAACGCTGCAGATCTGGCGACAGGGCCTTGTCGTTGGTCGAAACAACGTACAAGGAGGGCGATCTGTGCCAGGCGGCCTCTTTGAGCTTTTCGCCAAAGCTGGCGGACGCTATGGGCTTCTGAACCGCCGCCAAGACTCCGGCCCTCTCGGCGGGTACATCGGCGGCAAGCCCAGCACGATACGCGTTGGCATCAAACCAGAGCAAGCCCTTGTCGTCCGGCACGGCCCCCTTCATGGCTTCCGATGCTGGGCCATGCTGTTGGAGATCGATGACGGATTCGCCGGCGTCGGGCGCAAGCGCCGAGACATAAACCAGACCTGCCACGTTGGGCTCCGTCCCGGCTTCGGTGATAACCGCACCACCCCAACTATGTCCGACGAGGATGGTCGGTCCGTCCTGCCGCGCAAGCACGCGCCTGGTTGCCGCGACGTCGTCGGCAAGTGAGGTCAGCGGGTTTTGGACGGCCGTGATGTGATACCCCTTCGCCTGCAATAGAGTGATGACCTCGGCCCAACTTGAACCATCGGCGAAGGCTCCGTGAACGAGAACAATGTTATGAACTTTGCCCAATGAGGTTTTCCTTGTCTGCGCGTCGGCACGGCCACCGATCAAACTCGGCGTCGGCCACATATCCCGCCTGGACGGAGTTGGCAAATGCTTCGGTGACGCCGGTCTCGTTTGCCATTGTTAATCCAGACATGGAATCATGATGTCCGGCTCATTCGCTATCAAACGAACTTCTGGTTCAGGAAGGCATACAACACCTTGATCTTGCCCTCATGGACGATGATGACATCGAGGCCGGTGTAAGCTGGTGCTTCGCCTTTCGGCCCCGCGTCCCAGGCCAGGATTCCGGCATCATGCATCACCTGCGCTTCGCCGCGCGGGGTGTAAGCAAAGTGGGGGTTCATCGCTCGCAGGTCCGCGCACAGCTTGTCGAGCGCCTCGTGCCCGGCGAAAATGCCCGGCATGACATTGACGATGCAATCTTCGGTGTACAGCTCTGCAATGGCAGCGCGCCGCCGTGTTGCGTCGTTCTCGCCAAAGACTTCCTGAAGGTTGTGATGAAGCACTTCAATAATGTGGTCGGTCATACTGATCGGTCCTTTCTTCGCGCCCCACGGTGGCAGGAATAGGCTTGGCTAAAGGAGCCGCCACGGACGCTGAGATCGTCGTCGGCGCCGGCACGACGGTTCTTGAATATAAGCGCCACGGAACCACTAACTTTTCCTTCAGAGCGGAAACAATTCGGCCAACGTCGCCAGAAGCCGTTTCACATCACTAGGATTCACTGCGATAATAAATCATCTGCGCGTCGCGTCGAAAAGCAACCAGCCCTGCGCGGCGCAGCCTGGTAAGATGCTGGGACAGAGCAGACTGGCTTAACCCGATCCTTTGGCTAAGCAGGCCAACCGATATCTCTTCTTCGACCAGGATAGACAGGACTTTCAGGCGCTGCGGATTCGCCATTGCTTCGAGAAGCTGCGCGCTGAATTCGACATAGGGAAGACGAGACTTCGGTTCATTCATGTTGTTCCGATCTACCGGCTCATTTGCTGGATTGGGCAGCCTTCGAACGCGGCTGAGACACAAGTGCTGCTAACAAGCCGGAGCTCTTTCCAAACAAGCACCTCATGCATTGTAGTCTTCGGCGGGTAAGGTGGTTCCGCTACCGGCTGAACACGACGACGATG
>NZ_JAFEVL010000045.1 GCF_016901135.1 Martinezella lusitana
GGTTCTCACATTAAGTGCCGAAATCCAAAAGAAAATCTCACATTAACTGCCCAATCTCACTTTAAGTGCCGGGCTATCTTATTGAAACTATTGCAGAGAGAGTCTTACGATTAACTGCCAAACGACACCCAATGATGAGCTGTCGCACACGCCTCGATGCCGATGAGGCAGGGATGAAGGCCAGCGAAGAATTTCAGCAACTCCCCACGGCGCAATGGCTTACGAACGACTACCTTGCCGCAAGCGTCGATGCCGTGAATCTGGAAGATATTTTTGGCAAGGTCGAGTCCGATTGTAACAATCTGATTCATGGAATGGCTCCTTTCCCGTGTTTCTCACAACAGCGATGCTAGACGCCGTTGGGAGGCCGCTCCACCCCATCAAATTAAGTGATCGGGTAACGTCCTGACATCGTTGAGTCTGGATTCTCGAAATTAAATGGAAAGTGACAAGCGGCTTCTTTCGCTCTGGGCGAGCTCAACTCATTCCGGATTTATCACCAGCCCCTGAACATCGGCATGTTGGATGTCGGGGAAAACTATCATCTATATGTCTGGGGCTTAGTAGCCTGGTGCACGGGAATCGCGGGTTCTAATCCTTTCAAGATCAAGGATTTGAAAACCTATCCGAAGCCTTTTGGACGTACGACATCGGTATTTAATGGGGCGCATTGATCGGTATGTGCAGTGAGGCGCCTGCCTTCTCGGCCACTGCGCGTAGCCGCTTATCTCTGGTCCACAAGGCCGCGCGCTGGTCAAAGAGAACGGACGCCAGCAAGTGGGCATCGGTGTAGCCAACGCCCATGCTGAAAATGCCATGTCGGTCGATCATGATCATGACTTCGTCGTGTGTAGCGACGACCGCGCCGCGCTGGGCCGTCAGAAAAGTAATCACACTGCCGCGATCTCGAAGGCTGCCAAGCGCGAGCTCGCCGATCACGACCGGGTGGCAAAGTAAACGGTCCTCTTCAATAATCCTCCGCAACTCGGTGTCGCCATGGCGAAAATGATCAATCCAGATCGAGGTATCCGCTAGTATCACTTGACCGCTGTGCTCCGACGGCGCGGTGCTGCCTCGGCATTGGGCATGGTTCCTCCGAGCGCGACGAGGCGCTTTCCGGACTCGACACGAACAAGCGTCTCCAATGCCTGGCGGACGAGCGCCGCTGTTTCCTGAGTGCCAGTCAATGATCTCGCCTTGTCCATTAGTGCGTCGTCGAGATTGATAGTTGATCGCATCACGTGTTTCCTTTTTAGGCGCATAAAATAGCACCATTTGGTGACGAAATCTATGCTCGATTTCTGCCTCCATAAGGCGTCGTGTGCAATTCGGAGAAATTGCTGGGCCCATGTTCGAATTGGTTCAACAGCGACAATTGCCGCTATCGTTCGAAATTTGCCGACTCAATGGAATGATGCAGTTGAAAGTCTCAATTCACGGGGCCGTTTGGCGCTGAGCACACGCGCTTCATCGGGCCTGCAGCAGCCGTCGCGTATATTCATGCTGCGGCTGATGGAAGACGGCGTTGGTCTCGCCGGTTTCGACGATCTCACCGGATCGCATGACGATGACGCGGTCGGCGACTGCCTCGACCACGTCGAGATCGTGGCTAATGAACAGGCAGGAAAACCCGTATTGCTGCTGCAGTCGATTGAACAGATCGAGCACCTGCGTGCGGACGGTAACGTCGAGGGCTGAGACCGGTTCATCAGCGACGATGAATTTGGGCCGGCCAATCAGTGCCCTTGCGATCGCAATCCGCTGGCGCTGACCTCCTGATAGCTGATGTGGAAGGCGGTCGGCAAATTCGGGCGCCAAGCCGACCTCACTTAGCATCGCCAGCACGCGTTTGCGCTTTTCTGCAGCCGTGACGGCCTTGATCATCCGCAGTGGCTCCCCCACCAGCGCACCAATCGTCATTCGGGGATCAAGCGAAGAATAGGGATCCTGAAACACCATCTGGCAATTGCGGCGATAGTTGCGGTAGTTCGTACCAGTGCGCTTAACCGGCGCGCCTTCGAATAGCAGTTTTCCCGACGAAGGCTGGAGAAGGCCGACCGCCGTCCTGCCGACCGTCGTTTTCCCCGAACCTGACTCTCCGACGATCGCAACTACCTCACCAGGGTAGACGCTGAGATTGATGTTTTCGACGGCCCGTTTGGAAACCGGTCGCCAGGAAAACCCGCCTGACGTGCGATAGTCGACAGCCAAATCCTGGATGTCGATAATCGGCATCTGGCTATCCACTCGACGTGTCGAATTGCGCTTCGGAGTGGAGGCCAGCAGCTTGGCCGTATAGGGGTGTGTTGGGCGTACCATCACATCCGCTGTCCGTCCGGCTTCGACGATCTCCCCCCGGGCCATGACGATCGTACGTTCGGTATAGCGAGAAATCATCGCTAGATCGTGGCTCACCAGCAGAATGGCGGTATCCTTTTCGCGCGCCAACTCGATCATCAATTCAAGGACATCCTTCTGAATGAGCGCATCGAGAGCCGTTGTCGGTTCGTCGGCGATCAGAAGTGCGGGTTCGAGCAGCATCGCCGATGCGATCATCATTCTCTGGCGCATGCCGCCGGAGAACTGATGCTGATAGCGGTCAAGCGCGGCCTTGGGCTCCCTAATGCCGACCCTCGCAAGTATACTAATGATGCGCGCCCGCCGCTCATCCTGCGAATACCGCCGGTGAAGGCGTAATCCTTCTTGCAATTGTCGTCCGATCGTCATGGACGGGTTGAGTGACGTCATCGGTTCCTGGAAGATCATACCGACCGATGCACCGCGAACCGATCGAAGCTCTCTTTGGGATAGACGGGCCATATCCTTGCCGTTCAGGATGACTTTGCCGCCGGTCTGCTCGACACCAGGCGGCAAAAGGCCGAGGATCGATTTGGCAATCATCGTCTTGCCGGATCCGGATTCGCCGACGATGCCGACGATTTCACCGCGGCCAAGCGAAAGGGTGCAGCCATTCACGAGCACTGCTCGGGAATTTGGCGCCGTGAGCGTCAGTCTGTCGATCTCCAGGAGACTTGTCATCTAAAGACCTTTCATACGGGGATCGAGGATATCGCGCAGCCCGTCGCCGAGCAGGTTCATGGCGAGCAGGGTGAGGGAGATCGCTAGACCGGGAAAGATTCCGAGCCATGGCGCTTGAGACAGGAAGGTTCGGCTGGCGGAAAGCATGTTGCCCCAGGTTGGGGCTGGCGGCGCGACGCCGAGACCTAGAAAGCTCAAGGCGCTTTCAGCAAGCAGTGACCAACCGAGCATGGAGGTCGCAAGGACGATCAGCGGCGCGAGGCAGTTCGGCAGAACGTGCCGCAGAAGGGTATAGAGTTCCGAATTCCCCATGATGCGTGAAGCGTCGATGAATTCCTTCTCGCGAACCGAGATGACCGTCCCGCGCACGATGCGCGTTACCGCTGGAGTGAAGGCGAGGCCGAGAGCGAGCACGATACCCCGGACATTGGCGCCGAGGATCGCGAGAAGTCCGAGTGCCAGCAGGATGCCGGGAAAGGCCATGAGTGCATCGTTGAGCATCATCAGCAACCGATCCGGCCATCCTCTCCAATAGCCGCTCGTGACGCCAAACGTCGTACCGATCGCCAGTGCGGTCAGCACCGTGAGAAGACTGATGCCAAGCGAGGGGCCGGCACCCGCCATGAGCCTGCTCAGCAGGTCGCGGCCGAACTCATCTGTTCCCAGCAAGTAAGCTCCTCCCGGCGCCTTCAGCCGTGTCGCAAAGCCGAGAGCAAGAGGGTCATGAGGCGTCCAGATGAGTGCGGTCAGGGCAGCGGTTGCGACGACTGCCATAATGAAGCCGCCGGCTAGTAGATTGAAACGCAGCTTCACGATACCGCGACCCTCGGATCAAAGAGTGGATAGACGAAGTCGATGAGAAGATTGATGGCGACGTAGAACAGCGCAATGCACAATAGGCAGCCCTGAATGACCGGATAGTCCCGGGCGAAAATCGCATCGACAAGCAAGCGGCCGAGGCCGGGGATGGTGAAGATTGTCTCGACGATGGCGATGCCACCGAGCAGATTGCCAAGGATCAGCCCCAGCAGAGTCCAGGTTGGACCGAAGGCGTTGCGGAAAACGTGGTGCAGGAGCACCTGTGTTTCCGAAAGCCCCTTGGCGCGAGCATGGGTGACATAATCCAGACGCAGGATTTCCAGCGTCGAGGCGCGGGCCATGCGGACGATGCTGCCGACTTCATGGATGACCAGCGTCGAAATGGGCATCACCAGGTAGACAAGCCCGGCGAGCCAGTTATCGGAGATGGAGATATAGCCGACAACGGGAAACCATCCGAGCCGCATGCCGAAGAAGAGCAGAAGAAGCAATCCCATCCAGAATGTCGGGATGGAGAGCAGCAGGGTTGCTCCGGCGATCGTGAGAATATCGATCGCGCCGTTCTGTCGCCATGCGGCGATGGTGCCAAGTGGTACGGCAATTAACCCGGCGATCGCGACCGCCGGTAGGATGATCTCGAAACTGACCTGAAAACGTTCGATGATCAGCGGCAGAACCGCTTCACCGGTCAGGATGGAATGGCCGAGGTCGCCTTGTACGGCGTTCTTCAGCCAAAGGATAAACTGGACGGAGAGGTTCTGGTCGAGGCCGAGTTGGCCCCGCAAGGCGCTCAATGTCTCCGGTGTGGCACGATCACCCAGGATGAGAAGCGCCGGATCGCCGGGAATCAAGCGCATCAGCGCGAAGACGCCGACTGCAACAAGCAGCACAGTCGGCACCGACCACAGGAGCCGCTGCAGGAAATAGCGAAACATATCCGTTCTCCGACGACCTGACCGATCTTACAGGGTGACCATCATGCCCCAGAGACGCGGTTTGCCTTCCCAAGGCTTGAAGTTCTGTACTCGGTCGCGATGTGCCCATGCCGTCAGGCCGTTATAGAGGATGATCAGCGGTGCATCCGCAAGCATCATCTCATGGAGCTGGTCGAAGAGCTGTTGGCGCTTTGCCGGATCGGTGACGATCTTTGCTTTGTCGATCAACGAGAGGGCGGTGGGATTGTCCCAAACCTTACGCGGCTGTTTTGTCTTGTCGCCGGCAAATTGCTCGAAGCTCAAAGCGGGGTCGAGGCGTGACGAGTAGGAAAACGACATCATCTGATAGTCACCGGAATTGTATTTCTCGAGCTGGGTTGCCCATTCGAGAATCTCGATTTCGACCTTGATGCCGGCGGCTTGCAACATGGATTGGGTGACAAGTGCGACCTGCGAGCTCGGCATCGGCGCGCGCTTGTTGGCGATCAGCTTGATGGTCTCGCCCTTGTAGCTGCTTTGCGCCAGCAGCTCTTTTGCTTTCTGCGGATCATACTGAAACGCCTTTTTCTGCTCGCCGTCGTTATAGGGCGATGCTCCAAAGACCGCGGAGTTGCTCGGCTCTGAAAGTCCGTCCGAGGCAAAACCTACAAGCTGCGTGATATCCAAAGCGGCGGCGATTGCCTGCCGGAACTTGACGTCCTTGAACAAGGGATCGTTGGTCTGAAACAGTAGTGCATGCTTGGATGCGTCGCTTGGCGTCAGCACAACGATGCCCTTGGCATTCTTCAGTTCGGAGACGTCGGAGGTCAAAGCCTGGGCGACATCTACGTCGCCGGAGAGCAGGGCGGCCTTCACCGTCGAGGCGTCCGGCACCACGACGAATGTGGCGCTGTCGACATGGGGCGTCTTGTCCCCGACATAGCCGTCGAAACCGGTTCCATCGGGAGACTTGTAACCGTCGAATTTCTTGAGACTAATGGATTGCCCCTTCTTCCAATCCACCAGTTCGAAGGGTCCGGTACCGATCGGCTTGTTCCAGCTTCCGTCGGCATTGAGCGAGGCGCTGCTCAGCATGCCGGTCCCACCGCAATCGGTGCGCGCCAATGTGTCGAGAAACAACGCGCTCGGCTTGTCCAGATGCATGACTACTGTTTTGGCATCGGACGCTTCCACAGATGTGACCTTGAGGCCGTTGGTGCCGTTGACGTCGGGAAGGCACCGCCACTTGGTCGCTGGATCTGTGTAGCGCTTCCAGTTCCACAGGACGTCGGCGGATGTAAAGGCAGCGCCGTTCTGGAATGTCACACCTTCCCTCAGCTTAAACGTATAGATCAGCCCATCGCCGGAAATGTCGACCGACTTTGCAAGCAGCGGCTTGACCGTGCCGCCTTCTCCATAACCGACGAGGCCCTCAACGATGTTGAGCATGACGCCATCGGTATTATCGTCGCGGTTGACACCCGGATTCGTGCTCAGGATATCCGCTGTCAAGGCGATTTTTGCTTGGCTGGCGGCGGCGGAAGTTGCAACAGGCAAGACCGGCGCGAGGATCAGGAAAGGAATGATTTTCCGTATTCTGGATCGCATATCGAAGTTCCCCTTTTTTGTGTGAATTTTATGATTTGCGATGGAAGGCGGCATGTTTTCTGTAGGCGTCGAGACTCCGGGCCAGAAAGGATTGTGCAGCAGTGAATATGGGCTCCGCCTCATGTCCCACGCCGGGAAGCAGATCGAACGTGACCTGCGCACCGGCGTCGGCGAGCGAGTGCTCCAGCGCACGCAGCCGATCCGGGCGCGTCGCGCCTGCGTCATTCGCACCCTCGGTCCAATAGGGTCCTCCGGGACGATGAACAATCTCGGTCGTGTCGAGGTCGGCATCTCCGACGATGAGTTGGATTGGCACCTCTGCCAGGCGTTGCGGATCGATAGCGGTGCCGAATCTCTGTTCAATATCCCGAACGCCTGGCCACCAGTCGCGCTGACGATCAAGAAGGGTGACGGACCCAGGCGCCCCGACCGATACACCCCATAGTCGTTCAGGCTGCAGCAGAAGGAAACGATGGGCGAAATGCGCGCCGCCGGAAAACCCGACCAGACCAAAACGGGAGCCGTCGATTCCGTACCGCGCCGAGACTTGCGCGACCATACTCTGCAAGACCTGATCGTAGCGGATGTCGCCCTCGACCATATACTTGAAGCCATCGAGATTGCCGTCGCCCAGCACATTGGCTGGAAACAATGGTGCCAGGATCAGGCAATTGTTTGCGTCCGCGAAATCCTTGAACTGGTCGCGGTGAGCGGGGAAGTTCCGATAGCTACCATGGATGACGCAAAGCAGCGATCGCTCGGCGTTATCGCCACGCTCGGGAATATAGAGACAATAGCTGAAGCGTGAATCATTGGACAAGGCGACGACAGTCGTTGCTCCCCGCTCATAGAGAGACAAAGGGCTGAGCTCAAGCTTGGCTGTTGCTCGCGGGATGTCTGAAATCGGCTGCATAATATCTCAGTTCTTATTTTGGATGTAATATTGGATCTAAAAATACATCTAAAATTAGGGCTGGCAAGATGGTAAGTTCATCGAAGGCTGATAAGTTGATATCAACCGTGAAATCCCTAGTGATTGGAAATCATGATCGTAGAGAATACCAAGGTACGCCGCTCGGACGAGGTGGCGGAGATCATGGCAAGGGACATCCGTTCCGGCGCGTTAAGTACTGGAACCTGGCTGAAGCAGGTCGATGTTGAAAGACGATATCGAGCCTCGCGTGCTGATGTGCGGCGCGCATTGGAGATCTTGTTGCAACGACGGCTGGTCGAGCAAATCCCCGAACGGGGGTTTTACGTTGCCGAACCCGACGAACGGCGGCAGCGAGAACTGAGAGAGATACGCGTCACTCTCGAAATGTCGATGGTCGACAGCATCATGGAGAATGCCAATGGAGAGAAGCTTGATGAACTTCTGGAGTTCGCGAAGCGTTTCGATCACGCCGTTGAGAGCGGCAGCGTAGCGGATCGCTACGAGTCGAACCAGATGTTCCATGTGGCCCTCGCGGGCCTCTGCACCAACCGCGAACTGGTCAAGCTCATCATTGATTTACGTGGCTACGTTCCAGCCTCTCCGATGTCGCAGTGGCCGGACATGGCGCGTGCGCGCCTCTCATCAAGGGAGCATTTTGAAATGATCGAAGCAATTCGCAACGGTGAGAGTGCAGAACTGAGGCGGTTGTTCAAGGCGCATATCATACAGCCCGGGTCTGATCAGTGATGTCGGATATCCGTGTATCAGTCCGCGTCGCCTGACGCCGTTGCTGCCGGGCCGCCGAAAGATGAAGATCGGGCGTATGTTTTTGTTTTTGCGGGCTGCCACACGCATCCCTGGCGCGAATTCCTCAATCCCGATGACTTCAACCTGGGTACGGGCGACCGCGCCTTGGCAAAGGGCAACAAAATCCACCCCTTATACCGCATCATGGTTCCCTCTGAGTTCGGCGAAACCCTTGCAGGATCTCCCGATGGCCCGTGAAGCCTATGCCGTCCAGTCGCACTGCTGGTGCGGCTTCTTCAGCAGGAGGCGTCTGTCGTCCAGTCAGAGAATTACGCAAAAACCGCAATGCAGGCGCCTGGTTTCGACGATTCTTGAGCAAAGAGAACTGAGTTGCTGTCGGGAACATAACACTCTGCCGCCGTGGTGCTAGGCGATGAAACGCGTCGCCTTCGGCCATAATATCCCCGAAAGTCAGCATCGTGGTGCCATCAGACCTCAGCCAGCGCCGCATCTCAAACTGGACAATCGCGGACTGATGCGCGTCTCCGCAGCCGTAGGAACCATAATTCTGGTTACCAAACACAAATCTTCCAAATGGCTGAAATCACATCGCTATTTTGCGCCGATACCAAACGCCAACCAAGATCTCCGGTTCGAATCCTGTCAAGAGCGCGGATTTTAAGTTCGGCTATCACGTCTCTGCACGCTCTTCTGCGGGACCTTTCCACCGGGCAAGGTTCAGCGCGGTGTTTATCAGGCCGACGTGGCTGAATGCTTGTGGAAAATTGCCAAGCATACGCTGCCCGACGGGATCATATTCCTCCGATAGCAGACCGACATCATTGCGCAGAGACAGGAGCCGCTCGAAAAGATCACGCGCGTCGTGCTGTCTACCGATTAGCGTAAGCGCGTCGGCAAGCCAAAAGCTGCATGCCAGAAATGCACCCTCTCCAAGAGGAAGACCATCGTCAACTTCGCTGGTTTCATATCGCAGGACTAGGCCATCGCGCATCAACCTGCGTTCGATCGCCTCCACAGTCCCGACGTAGCGAGGATCGCCCGGCGGCAGGAAGCCGACAAGGCCGATCTGGAGCAAACTGGCGTCCAGTGATGTGGATCCATAGGCCTGAACAAAGCTACCGAGCCTTGAATCGAAGGCCTTCTCGCACACTTCGGCATGGATCTCGTCCGCGATAGTCTGCCAACGTTCTGCATCCTTTTGCTCCCCGGCATCTATCGCCAGCTGCGCCGACCGATCGAATGCGACCCAGGCCATCACCTTTGAATAAGTGAAATGCTGCCGTTGACCGCGGACTTCCCAAATGCCTTCGTCAGGTTCTCGCCAGGCGTTCTCCAGAAAAGGCATAAGCGCCGCACTCAACGCGCGCCCCCTTGGATGAGGCGGCAATCCTCCCTTTCGCGCCTGTGCCATGGCATCGGCAACCTCGCCGTAAACATCCAGTTGAAACTGCTCGGCCGCCGCGTTTCCGATCCGCACTGGTAAGGAGCCCCCATAGCCGGGCAACCAGGACGCTTCCCATTCCATCAGGTTGCGCTCACCAGCCACGCCATACATGATTTGCATTTGGGCCGGATCGCCGGCAACGGCACGCAACAGCCAATCTCTCCATGCGCGTGCTTCGTCATAGTAACCGAGCTTCATCAGAGCGAGGAGTGTGAGCGTCGCGTCGCGAAGCCAACAGTAGCGATAGTCCCAATTCCGCGGGCCCCCTATCTTTTCGGGCAACGAGGTGGTGACGGCCGCGACGATGCCGCCCGTCGGCAAGTAGGTCAGCGCCTTTAACGTGATCAATGAGCGTTTGACCTGTTGTGTCCAGTGCCCGACCTCCGGGCAGCGCCTGGCAAAATCGCGCCAGAAGTTTTCCGTGTCCTGCAGCGCGGTCTCAACGATCTTTGCAGTTGGCTGCGGCAGATACGAAGGACAATAGGTCATCGTAAAAACCAAACGCTCTCCTTCCGACACTGTGAACGAAGCGATTGTTCGGAGGTCTTCTCCCTTGAGGGCTACGGGCGAAGTCAGGACAACCATGTCGGGGCCAGCAATCGCGGTGATAGTTCCATCGTCATTGGCTGTAACCCACGGTACGGTCCGACCATAATCGAAGCGAAGGACGAATTCGAAATCGAAGACGACCACCCCGCTCTTACCTTCGACGATGCGAATGATATCGCTTGTTCCGTCGCGTGGTGGCATGAAATCACGAAGAATTGCTGTGCCGGTTTCTGTCTCGAACTCCGTTTCTAGGATAAGCGTATCCTCGCGATATCTGCGGCTAACGCTGTAAGGCTTCTGCGTTGGCGAGATCGCCCAACGACCGTTCTCCTCGTTGCCAAGCAAGGCTGCAAAGCAGGCAGGCGAGTCAAAGCGGGGGAAGCATAGCCAGTCGATCGATCCATCTCGGGATACGAGTGCTGCAGTTTCACAGTCTCCGATTAACGCATAGTCCTCAATACGTACTGACAAGAAATTCTCCCTTCGTCACCGCATGACACGATTGAAGTTAGGGGAGCGTTTCATCTTTCAACCGGCGCCCTAAGTCAGCGCGATCAAGATAACAGGAGAATTAAGCTGCTTCATTGCGCCGTCCGGGGCATGGACTGCGGAGACCGACCAAACCGTGTCCGACCACAGGGGGAGTTACCACTCATCTGGTACTGGCCGACAAATTCCGTGGTAACGCCCCTGGAACGCGCTTGACGGCCAAACAGCGAAGTAGCCGAATGCGGATCCACCTTCCTGCCGGCAATCCGTGCAATGGCAGATGCCGATCCGTGTCGGCTGGCCGCGATCCGTATTTTCCGCAAAGGCAGGATCCGATCAGCGCGCTTATGATGCCGGTCCCTTGCCGTCGTCAACGGCCTCCGTGTCCGGGCGATCGCCCCCGTCGGCATGCTCCGTCTGCCAGCGACCATCCACAAGCTGATAGGAGATCTCCGCGTCGCGCCCTTCGACATGCTGCCGTTGAGCCGCGGACTTGGCGGCGACAAGAGCCGCGTCGTGGTCGGAGAAGGTCTCCGACCAGACATCTCTCAGGCGATACCCGTCACCACCGTCGTGCTCGCCGACGTAATATGTGATCGTGGTCATTATGTTTTCCTTTTTCGAATTCGAATCCCAATTAGGGCGCGGCCGCCATGTTCCAATGTGAATTGAGAATTTTGGCACGTCCTCAACACCGCCAGCAGGCTGACCCCGCCAAAAGCCTGCGGATGAGTGCGCCGGAAGAAGCGCGGCCGACAAGCTAAATCCGGCGGCGCGTCCTGCTCATCGAAGACAGCGACCTGATCCGGATAGTGGGTGCCGCCATGCTGGCCGAACTCGATTGCGACGTGACGGAGGCCGGGCGGCCGAGGATGTGTGGACGGTCCTTGAGCAGGGGGCGTCGATATTGTCGTTTCCGACCGCCCGCACCGAGTTTGTCTATCGCGAGCGTTGAGTTTGAGGATCAGCTCCAGATATTTCCTTCGCTTAGGCTGCGCCCCGCCATTGATTTCAGACACGACGCCTCTTTACTAGACGGGTGCTGGACCTCCACCAAAACCGTGAAGCCCGCCCAGCAGCCAAAGAACGAGCAGGATGATTACGATGAGTCCAAAGATACCTCCGACACCTCTTCCGCCATAGGACCGATGTGCATAATAGCCGCCACCGCCGCCGAAGATTACAACCAATATGATTATTATAAGTAATAGGCCCATGCCGTCTCTCCTTTGCTGTGTTGAGACGTAACGGGCGCTGACTTGAATAGTTCCTGTCGGGATGAAGCGCTTCAAGTCACAGCGACACCTACAACGCTTCGTCTCTATCCATGACCCGATTGCCAACCTGTTCCACATCCCGCGCCACGACATCTCCTCCAGCCATCATCGAGAACTGCGCACAGCGGCGATGAACCTGTGGGCGAAAATCGCCCGGGCATGACAGACAAAAGGGGCCGGCTTCATGGTCGCGCCTTTTTGCCGTTAAGTTTACGATGCCCTTCGAACCGATTAGCTCAGTTGCATGTCACGATGAGAGTACACCGTATATATGTCATTGTTAGAAGCCTATCCTGGGTATCCATCCGGAGGATCGAATGGTGACCACCGAACAAAGCGTCCTGCGTATCTCCATCATCGTGACGCTTCTCCTCGCGGCGGCAGGTATTATCTTCGGCCTTCTGTCCGGCTCCTATGCGATCGTCTTCGATGGCGTCTACGCCTTGACGGATGCGAGCATGACGATCGTTGCTCTGATCGTCTCCAATCTGATCGTATCCTCGGCATCGAACAGTGCATCCGCCGGTAGGTTCGTCAAGCATTTCACAATGGGCTTCTGGCATCTGGAGCCCATGGTTCTCGGCCTCAATGGCATCCTGCTGACGGGAGCCGCGATCTATGCGCTGATCAACGCGATCGGCAGCATCATGGCCGGTGGCCGGCCTCTCTCCTTCGATCATGCCATCATCTATGCGGTGCTGACGATGATCATCGCCTTTTTCATGGCGGCATATGACAGGAGAGCAAACCGGATATTCAAGTCCAATTTCGTTGCGCTGGACGCCAAGGCCTGGGTGATGACGGGCAGCCTGAGTGCCGCGCTGCTCGTCGCCTTCATCTTTGGCTTTCTCATCCAAGGGACGAGCCTGCAATGGATGTCGCCCTATGTCGATCCGGTGGCGCTGGCTCTTGTCTGCGTCATCGTCATCCCCATGCCAGCCGGAACCATCAAGCAGGCATTTGCCGACATCCTGCTCGTCACGCCAGCGGATCTGAAAGAGCATGTCGACCGCGTCGCCGCCGATGTCGTGCACCGCTACAATTTCGAATCCTACCGCTCCTATGTCGCGCGCGTCGGTCGCGGCAAGCAGATCGAACTCTATTTCATCGTGCCGAAGAACGGACCGGCAAAAAAGCTGGAGGAAT
The DNA here is from genome assembly GCF_016901135.1 of Martinezella lusitana. GTDB lineage: Bacteria > Pseudomonadota > Alphaproteobacteria > Rhizobiales > Rhizobiaceae > Rhizobium > Rhizobium lusitanum_D. Next base: position 12,988 of record NZ_JAFEVL010000045.1, read on the forward strand.
GGGACCATATCCGCGACGAGATCGGTGAAGCGATCGGCGATGAAAGTCCCGATCGCTGGCTTACGATCGCCTTCACAACCGATCCGGAATGGGCCGATTAATTAAAAAGAGCACTTATTCGCGACCGGCGAACCCGACTTGCCTGGGATGAACGAGGAGTATGAGCATATCATGCAGATTCCATATTTTAGCAGATCTAGCGTCGCCACAATTGAAAATGGAGAGCCCCCTATTTCGGAGCATGCAATCCCGCTCGGTAAACGACTTCCGAGGGTGAAGCTTCTTCCCATCGGCCTATTCGCGTTTTGTCTGGCGGTCACAGCAATTATTTCGGCCAACTCTCAGCGAGCCAACGCTGCCGACCTCCCCGGGAATATAGAGGTCAAAGACGCAACGACAGTTGCAACCGTGCATGCCGAAGGCGTTCAGATCTACGAGTGCAAAACCGGCACTGATAATAAGATGAGCTGGCAGTTCCGCGAGCCGCTGGCGACTTTGCTACAAGACGGCACGACCGTCGGGCGCCATTTTGCGGGTCCCGGTTGGGAGTTTGCCGATGGCAGCTCCATCAAAGGCAAGGTCGCGAGCCAGGCTCCGGGTGCCACACAGAACGACATCGCAATTCTGAGGCTCGATGTCGTCGAACATCGGGGTGATGGAGTGTTGTCAAAGGTGACGGCAGTGCAGCGTCTGGACACAAAGGGCGGCGTATTCTCCGGCGCATGCGACCAACAGGGCGCGATGCATCTTGAACCCTATACAGCCCGCTATGTTTTCCTTGCGAACTGATCACGTCCATCAAGCCGCGCCCCGGCATCGGAGCCAGATGCACAAGAGCCGTCAATTGCCATCAGGCTTCTGGCGAGGCATCCTTTGATCTAGCTCCCAATACGCGGCATCGCCAGCGCAGCTAATATTTTGTTTTAGCAGGTTTCCGTCGGGCTCAAACCTGCTAAAACCCCGCTCACCCGGAAGACGGGTGATTTGACAGACCTTCGACACAACCGATGACCCGCCTCATTCCCGAAGTATTCCGCGACCCGACGATCCGGGTGAGCATGCTTGCCATCTTTGCCTTCGGCTTTGCCGGAGCTGCGACATCGCCTTATCAGTCCGTCGTGGGTATTCGCGAGCTCGGCCTGAGCAATGGGCTGTATTCGGTGCTGATCTTTTCTGCGGCCGCAGTGAACGTTACCGTCAGCATCCTCCTCGGAAATCTGGCGGACAGGCTTGGTGAATACCGCACGATGATGCTGACGGTCGCCATTTTCGGCATTCTGGGTTATGGGGCCGTCTATGTCGTTCCGGCGCAGGCGACCTTCATTCTCAGTGCGTTGTTGTTCCTGCCCGTCTACGGTTCCCTCAACTCACTGCTCTTTGCCAATGTCAGGGTCGCGACCAAGGGAATGGAGCGTAACGACGTGGCGACCGTCAACTCGGGCGTCCGGGCGATGATTTCTCTATCCTGGGTTCTCGTGCCCGGCATTATCGGCGCGCTGCTCGCAAATTCCAGAACCATGCTGCCTGCCTATCTTTTCGCGGGTCTGGCCTGCGCGGTCTGCTTTGGACTGATCGCGGCTTTTCTTCCGCGCCAGAACGGCACCGACAAGGCGGCGACGCGCCATCTTTCCTATCTTGCAGCACTCGGCGAGGTCATCTCGCCACCGGTCCTCGTGCGCGTGATCGCGGTGGCGCTGATCACGAGTACACTTCACGTCAACGACACTATTCTGCCGCTCATCGTCACCGGTGCGGCTCATGGCTCCGTCACCGATATCGGCGTGCTCGTCGGGATTGTCGCGTTTCTCGAAGTCATATCCATCGTCGTGTGGGGACGCGCCCAACGGATCATGAGCCATGTGACGGCCCTGGCCATCGGCGCGGTCATCTATGTCGTTTACCTACTGCTGCTCGGGCTGGCATCGGCGCCCTGGCACGTCTATGCGCTGACCCTTATCAGCGGCATCGGAGCGGCCGCTCTCATCAGCATTCCCATTACCTATCTGCAGGATCTGATCGCAGAGCGCCCAGGGCTTGGCAGCGCCCTCATATCGGTCAATATTTTCCTGAGTGCCGGCCTCAGCGCGCTTCTCTTCGCGCTCGGAACGGGCATGAGCAGCTATTCGGGAACGGCTGTTATTGGAGCGGTTGCCGGCGTGGTCGGGCTTGCCATGCTGCTCTTCTTTGATGGCGCCAGGCGGCGCGGATAGGCGCACAAGCGTTTTCCTTATCCGCCGACCTGGCATGGGCCAGAACACTTGTTGACGGCACGTCGCTAGTCGATTAGTCATAAAGTCATCTGATGACTTGATGAGATGTGATCATGCGCGCCCTGACCAAAACCACGCTCGCCGAAACCGCGGTCGAAGCAATCCGCGGCGAAATCATTGCAAGGCGATGGCATGTCGGCGAGAAATTGCCCAACGAGGCTTCTCTCTCGTCCATGCTTTCCGTCAGCCGTGGCACAATCCGCGAGGCAGTCAGGGTTCTGGCGTCTCAGGGTTATATCGAGACACGACAGGGCTCCGGCACCTATGTACGCTCGACGACCAATCTCGGTCGCCCTTTCGACATGGCGCGCCGGGCGGGGCTCCGGGATCAGTTCGAAGCGCGTTTGGCCCTCGACGTCGAGGCCGCGCGGCTGGCCGCTTTGCGTCAGACGCCGGAGGTGATTTCACAACTGCGCGCGCTGTTGAAGGCCAGAGGAAACTATGATGGTGGAGACAAGATCGCATTCATCGAGCGCGACCTCGCCTTCCACAAGGCGGTGATCGCGGCGTCGCAGAACAGTGCGATGATCGAGATCTACGAATTCTTTTCCGTGTCGATAGCCGAGACCATCGAGGCAACGCTCGGCGAGGATCTTCCTGAGCCGGATATGCAAGCGCATGTCGCAATCGTCGACGCCATTGAAACAGGTGATCCGGAAGCGGCCGGCTCTGCCGTACGCCGCTTCATGGCTCCGGTTGTCGCCACTCTCGATCGGCTGCTGATGTCATGACCGCGCCTTCGCAGAATTCCGTCTCTATTGAACTAATCGATGCCGAGGCTGACGAAGTCCCTTCGCCGCAGCCGCATCGGGGAAAATCGCCAATCGGCAGGTTTCTTCTCGGTGCAAGCCTCGTGCTGATAGCCTTCAATCTCAGGCCGGTCTTTTCGAGCGCATCGGCGCTATTGCCCGAAATCCGAAACGGGCTTGGTCTTTCGGCATTCGGCACCAGCATCCTCACCACATTGCCCGTCGTCTGCATGGGCCTGTTCTCGCCGCTCGCGCCAAGACTGGCGCAGAGAATGGGGACTGAGCGCGTCCTGCTCGGCGTGATCCTCCTGCTTGCGCTCGGCACGGCGCTGCGCGGAATTTCCTCTGTCTCCCTGCTGTTCTTCGGGACGGCGTTGACCGGCGCCTGCATAGCGATCGGCAATGTTCTCTTGCCGGGCGTGGTCAAGCGTGATTTTCCGGACAAGGCGGCCTTGATGACGGGTTGTTACACGATGGCGCTGTGCGCGGGCGCGGCGAGTGCGGCCGGGCTCACGCTTCCGATCGAGCATATTCTTGGCGGGTCGCTCGGCGGCGCGCTTGCGGCCTGGGCCTTGCCGGCCCTCGTGGTCGGGTTTCTGTGGCTGCCGCAGGTGATCGGAGCGCGCAGCCAAGCGCGGCGCAGCGGCTTTCGCGTCACAGGCCTATGGACTGATGCCATCGCCTGGCAGGTAACGCTCTTCATGGGGCTGCAATCGGCGCTCGCCTATTGCGTCTTCGGCTGGCTGGTACCAATTCTGCGCGAGCGCGGTCTCGATGGCGTGACGGCCGGCGCAATCGTGTCGGCTTCAGTCATGGTGCAGGCGGCTTCGTGTCTTGTCGCACCTCACATCGCCGTTAGGGGCAAGGACCAGCGGGCCATCAATGTCATTCTTTGCGCGGTCGCGGTTGCGGCGCTGCTGGGCCTGCTGTTTGCGCCGCTCTGGACGATATGGTTCTGGGCCGTGCTCCAGGGTATCGGGCAGGGAGGGCTGATTGCGGTGGCGCTGACCGTGATCGTGCTGCGCTCGCCCGACCCGCATGTTGCCGCGCATCTTTCCGGCATGGCGCAGTTCATAGGCTACCTGCTTGCCGCAATCGGACCGCTCGTCGTCGGGATGATCCACGGTTGGACGGGAAGTTTTGCCTGGTGTTCGGTTCTGTTCGTCCTGCTTGGTCTTGGCGCCGCCATCAATGGCTGGTTTGCCGGGCGCGCAATCAACGTCAATGCCACGACGCTCGAAACCGGCACGTAGCCCGGACCACGTGCCGCCCCGACCAGAATGGGGCGTGGTTTCGACGATGGGTGGGCTTCCTTACGGGGTCATACGGAGCGGGTTAGTCCGCCGTCGACCTTGAGGTTCTGGCCGGTGATGTAGCCTGCGCCATCGGATGCGAGGAAGGCGATCGTGGCGGCGATCTCCGAACTCGTGCCGTAGCGCTTCATCGGCACGCCGTCCCGGCGCTCTTCTGTTGCCGGCAAACTGTCAATCCAGCCAGGCAGCACATTGTTCATGCGGACATTATCCGCCGCATAGGTATCAGCGAAAATCTTGGTATAGGCGGCAAGGCCAGCGCGGAAAACGGCTGATGTCGGGAACATCGCCGATGGTTCGAAGGCCCAGGCCGTGGAGATGTTGATGATCGCGCCGGACTTTTGCGCCTGCATGACCGGGGTGACCAGACGAACGGCGCGGATCACGTTCATCAGATAGACGTCAAGACCGGTATGCCATTGCTCGTCGGTGATCTCGATGATCTGTGCTCTGGGTCCGTGGCCGGCACTATTGACCAACACGTCGACACGCCCCCACTTCTCCATCGTCGCGTCGATCAGACGCTTGAGATCGTCGTTCGACTGGTTCGAACCGGTGATGCCGATGCCGCCAAGTTCCGCCGCAAGAGCTTCCCCCTTGCCGGAGGATGAAAGGATCGCGACCCTGAATCCATCGGCAGCGAGGCGCTTTGCCGCTTCCGCACCCATGCCACTGCCGCCCGCCGTGATGATCGCTACTTTTTCCACCGACATGCCATGAGCCTCTCTGTTCGTTTGCAGGCGAGGAAAGATTGCCTGACCATTGAAAGTCAAATAGCATCTCAGGCGTGCTGGCACCAATCAGTTACGCTTAATTTAAGATGAAGATCCGTACCGTCTCTATCGACGCAACGAGGGTTCACCACCTGCCGGCCAGAACCTGTGTCATTGAGGTAGTCTCCAGATCGCCCCCAAGTGCCGCATACATAATGACCCAGATTTCGATCATCTCGGGATCGGCGTTGCAGGACCGGCCACTGAAGTTTTCCGTGATTTGTCTCAGAAAAAATCTGGTTATTTGAAATAAAAATGCATTCGTCATTGCAATGGAATCCGCAATTTTCATCAGAACTGCCATGCAATTCTATGGAATTACGGAGGCCATTTTCGTATGATTTCATTCTCCCAATAATATTCCTTGGCACTCCTATCAATCGAGTGCCAAGGGTGTTATTTTATAATCGCAGCCGCCCTATGCGCCGGCCGTAGAAAGATCTTTATGCTATTTCGCCCGCTGCACGACCGCGTCGTCATCCGACGCGCGGAAGGTGATGTCAAATCCAAGGGCGGGATCATCATCCCCGATACCGCCAAGGAAAAGCCGCAGGAAGGCGAAGTGATCGCCGTCGGTCCCGGTTCTCGCGACGAAAGTGGAAAGCTGATCCCGCTCGACGTCAGGGCCGGCGATACGATCCTGTTCGGCAAATGGTCGGGAACCGAAGTCAAGATCGATGGCGAAGACCTTCTGATCATGAAGGAAGCCGACATCATGGGCATCATCGAGAAGGCCGTCGACAAGGCTGCCTGATCCGCCGAATTTCGCTCCTTCATCTCAAGACCGAACAGGGCAAAGACAATGTCTGCCAAGCAAATCATTTTTTCTACCGACGTCCGCGACCGACTGCTTCGTGGCGTGGAATTGCTGAACAACGCCGTCAAGGTGACGCTCGGTCCCAAGGGCCGCAACGTCGTCATCGACAGATCCTATGGCGCTCCGCGCATCACCAAGGACGGCGTATCGGTTGCCAAGGAAATCGAGCTTGAAGACAAGTTCGAAAATATGGGTGCGCAGATGGTGCGCGAGGTGGCTTCAAAAACCAATGACCTTGCCGGCGACGGTACCACGACAGCGACCGTGCTCGCCGCGTCCATCTTTCGCGAGGGTGCCAAGCTGGTTGCCGCCGGGATGAACCCGATGGACCTCAAGCGCGGCATCGACCTCGGTGTTACCGCCGTGCTTGCGGAAATCAAGGCGCGCGCCACGAAGGTCAAGTCCTCAAGCGAGATCGCGCAGGTCGGCACGATCGCCGCCAATGGCGATGCCAGCGTTGGCGAGATGATCGCCAAGGCCATGGAAAAGGTCGGCAACGAAGGTGTCATCACCGTCGAGGAGGCCAAGACGGCTGAGAACGAACTCGATGTCGTCGAGGGCATGCAGTTCGACCGCGGCTATCTCTCGCCCTATTTCGTCACCAATGCCGAGAAGATGCGCGTGGAACTGGAGAACCCCTATATTCTCATTCACGAAAAGAAGCTCGGCAATCTGCAGGCGATGCTTCCGATTCTCGAGGGCGTGGTGCAGAGCGGCACGCCATTGCTGATCATCTCCGAAGATGTCGAAGGCGAGGCGCTGGCGACGTTGGTCGTCAACAAGTTGCGGGGCGGCCTCAAGGTCGCCGCCGTCAAGGCACCGGGTTTCGGCGACCGCCGCAAGGCCATGCTGGAAGACATCGCCGTCCTGACGGCCGGACAGATGATCTCCGAGGATCTCGGCATCAAGCTGGAGAACGTCACACTCGATATGCTCGGCCGCGCCAGACGCGTGCTGATCGAGAAGGATACCACGACGATCATCGATGGCTCGGGCGATAAAGCCACCATCGAGGCACGTATCAAGCAGATCAAGGCACAGATCGCGGAGACGACCTCCGACTACGACAAGGAAAAGCTGCAGGAGCGGCTGGCAAAACTCACCGGCGGCGTCGCAGTGATCCGCGTTGGTGGTGTGACCGAGACTGAAGTCAAGGAAAAGAAGGACCGCATCGACGATGCCCTGAATGCCACCCGCGCAGCGGTCGAGGAAGGCATCGTGCCCGGCGGCGGCGTTGCGCTCTTGCGTGCGAAATCGGTCCTCACTGGGCTCACCGGCGAAAACGCCGACGTGACGGCGGGCATCGCGATCGTGCGCAGGGCACTCGAAGCGCCGATCCGGCAGATCGCCGACAATGCCGGTTTCGAAGGTTCGATCGTCATCGGAAAACTTGCCGACAGCAAGGATCATAATGAGGGCTTCGACGCGCAGACGGAAACCTATGTCGATATGATCGAAGCCGGCATCATCGACCCGGCCAAGGTCGTGCGGACCGCTTTGCAGGACGCCGGCTCGATTGCGGCGCTTTTGATCACCGCGGAAGCCATGATCGCCGACATTCCCGCCAAAGAACTTGCGCAGGGCGCTGGTAATGGCGCCATGGGCAATATGGGATACTGAAAGCAGTGCCTAAACCGCTCGGCCGGTTTGGCCGGGCGGTATTTTCGCCATTTTAAGTGGTAATATCACTTCGATGAGCGAACAGGCATTATACGGTTGCTCGCAATGCGGGCCACCAAATACTCTGGGGTAATCGTTCGAAGACATCGCATTCGAGCGACTGCCGTTCCATTAGCTGATATCAACCTCAAGAAGGATCGCATCGATGGCCAAGGGACAAGTGAGAGGCAACCGCGAGGTTCGCAAACCGAAACAGGAAAAACCTGCCGCAAAGGTAGAGAGTACGTTCGCAAGTCAGATCAAGGTCGCGACAAAGAGCAGTGCTCCGAGCGGTAAAAACAAGAGCTGAGCTCGATCGGGAATGATGGTCAGGTGCCGGCAGCCAGGCATCATGTGAACGGCCACGCGAAGACGTGGTCGAGAAACTCAGGAGATACGACAACGATGAATGTTCTTCAGGCGATCTATCGCTTCGATTATCCGCTGCTCCCAATCGGTTCAGCTGCTGTGATAGTTCTTGCCTTCTCGGCATTCATTGCGGCTCGGGGAGTTATCCTTTGAGTGAGGCCATCGACCACGACCCCTCTGCGCCTCTTTTCGACGAAAAGGCATGGCTCAAAATCCTCGCCCGGTATCGCCAGCCACGTGCCGGACGCAGCCTTATCGAACTCGCGGTAACGGCCATCCCATTTGCGCTCTTGTGGGCCGCGACATGGGCAGCCGTTTACTTTGGCTTCTGGTTGGGCCTCATCCTCATCATCCCCGCGTCTGCGTTTCTTCTACGTTTATTCATGATCCAGCATGATTGCGGCCACGGTTCCTTCTTTGCGCGTCGGCGGATTGATGACTGGACCGGTCGCGCTATCGGCGTCCTGACGTTTACCCCCTATGACTACTGGCGCCGGGCGCATGCGGAGCATCATGCCTCGGCAGGGAACCTCGACGAACGCGGCGTCGGCGACATAACCACGCTGACGGTAGAGGAATACAATAGCCGGCCATGGCGCGGGCGGCTTGCCTACCGTCTTTACAGGCACCCGGCGATCATGTTCGGCGTAGGTCCGGCATGGCTGTTCCTGTTCAAGCAGCGATTGCCTTTCGGCATGATGCGATCCGGCCTTTTGCCCTGGGTATCCACCATGGCGACAAACCTGGCGATCGCCATCGCCTCCGCGTTGCTCATCTGGGCAATCGGCATCCTGCCCTTCCTCTTGGTACATCTGCCGATCGTCCTGCTGGCGGGAGCCGCCGGCATATGGCTGTTCTATGTGCAGCATCAGTTCGAGGAGACCCATTGGTCGAAAGAGCCTGAATGGCGGTTTCAACACGCGGCGCTTCACGGCGCGTCGTACTATGATCTGCCGCTGATCCTGCGCTGGATCACCGGCAACATCGGCATTCATCACGTTCATCATCTATCAAGCAGGATACCCTACTACAGGCTTCCGGAAGTGCTCAAAGACCATCCGGAACTGGCTGATATAGGCCGGATCAGCATGATGGAGAGCCTGCGCTGCGTAAAATTGGTTCTCTGGGATGAACAAAACCAGCGTCTCATTTCGTTTCGCGATGCGGCAAAGCTGCGACGCTCAAAATAGACGCGGGTATTTGGTCTGCGCCGGGAGTTGACGGAGCGGATCTCCCTTTGCTCTCGCGCGCCAAGCTTTTCGCTTGGCTGTCGCCTCGCGCATGCTGACGGTGATCCGGGTAGGCCGCAGCTCCTCGATCGGAACTGGATGCAGGATCGGTTTACGCAGCGTAGCCATTTGGACGTCCTCCGCGAAGGTGGCATCAGCGGAGCGTAGCATGAGCCGCAAGTTGGACAAATTGGTCCTGACGATAGCGATCAGAAGCTTGGGGGCGTGCAGGCGCTGATGACGTCGCAGGAAACCGGGCCGACGCAGCGGAAGCGATGCGGTCGGCGGCTTTCGAAATAATAGGCGTCGCCCGGTCCAAGAATCCGCCGCTCGTCATCGACGGTGACTTCGAGACGGCCTGATAGCACGATGCCGCCTTCTTCTCCGTCATGGACCAGCGGCACTTTGCCGGTGTCTGCTCCTGGCTGGTAGCATTCTTTCAGGATCTGAAGACTGCGGCCGAACAGGGTCTCGCCGATCTGGCGATAGGAAATCGGGCCTTTGCCGATCTCGACCAGTTCCTCGGCGGCATAGAAAGCCTTCTTCGGCTTCTCAGGCTCGAAGGCAAAGAACTCGGCAAGGCCGATCGGGATGCCATCCAGAATGCGCTTGAGTGCGCCGACCGAAGGGTTGGCGGAGTTGGACTCGATCAGCGAAATGGTGGAGTTGGTCACGCCGGCGCGCTTGGCGAGCTCACGCTGGGAAAGATTGCGTGCGAGACGCAGATGGCGAAGGCGGTTGCCGATATCGACGGACATGGTCTCACCTTTTCAGATGTTCGAAATATCGCAAACTTTACTATTCGCTCCAATAAAATCAATGCGTTGTAGTCATAAAGAAAAGGGCTTGTTCGAAACAGGGAAATCGCTGATGTCAATGACAGCGCAATGGAGGCGACGATGGATAAGATCACTCACCCCAATACCCCGGTTCTCGACAATTTCTGGATGCCGTTTACGGCGAACCGCCAGTTCAAGGCGGCACCCCGGCTGCTGGCTGCGGCAGACGGCATGTATTACACCGATGTCGACGGCAACAAGGTGCTCGACGGCACCGCCGGCCTCTGGTGCGTGAACGCAGGTCACGGCCGCAAGAAGATCGCCCAGGCGGTAGAACGCCAGCTCGCGACGATGGACTTCGCACCGACTTTCCAGATGGGGCACCCGATTGCCTTCGACTTCGCCGCCAAGCTGGCCCAGCATGCGCCGGGCGGCCCGACCGCGAAGCTTGACCGCATCTTCTTTACCGGTTCCGGTTCGGAATCCGTCGATACCGCGCTTAAGATCGCCATCGCCTATCAACGCGCAATCGGTCAGGGGACGCGGACGCGCGTCATCGGCCGCGAGAAAGGCTATCACGGCGTCGGCTTCGGCGGCATCTCGGTCGGCGGCCTGGTCAATAACCGCCGCGTCTTTCCTCAGATCCCCGCCGATCACATGCGCCACACGCTGGATACCGAGCGCAATGCCTTCAGCAAGGGCCTGCCCGCCCACGGCATCGAGCTGGCCGAAGATCTGGAGCGGCTGGTCGCGCTGCATGGCGCTGAGACCATCGCCGCCGTCATCGTCGAGCCGATGTCCGGCTCGGCTGGCGTCATTCTGCCGCCGAAGGGCTATCTGGAGCGGCTCCGGGCGATCGCCGACAAGCATGGCATCCTGCTGATCTTCGACGAGGTGATCACCGGCTTCGGTCGCCTGGGCACGCCCTTTGCGACCGACTATTTCGGCGTCGTTCCCGATCTCATCACGACAGCCAAGGGCATCACCAACGGCACGATACCGATGGGCGCGGTCTTTGCGAGCCGCAAGGTCCATGATGGTCTGATGACGGGTCCGGACAATCAGATCGAACTCTTCCATGGCTACACCTATTCAGGGCATCCAGTCGCCTGCGCGGCCGGTCTCGCAACCATGGAAATCTATGAGGAAGAAGGGCTGCTCACCCGCGCCAGCGAGCTGGCGGACGACTGGCAGAATGCGCTGCATTCGCTGAAGGGCCTGCCGCATGTCGTCGATATCCGCAATCTCGGCCTTGTCGGCGCAGTCGAGCTTGCATCGCGGGAAGGTGCTCCGGGCGCCCGTGCCTATGACATCTTTGTCGATTGCTTCCAGAAGGGGCTTCTGATTCGAGTGACCGGCGATATCATCGCATTGTCTCCGCCGCTGATCATCGAACGCCGTGAGATCGAGACGATCGTCTCGATGCTCGGCGATGCGCTGAAGCGTGCCGCCTGACGCTCAAAGATAGACCGGCGCCGGCCGCTTGATGTGGCCGGCCGCCTATTTGCGGCAGCGCAGTCCGTCCATCAACAACCCGATCAGCCGGTGGGAGCGATCGCGCCAATCGGCGGCATCGGGGATGGAATAGATGCTAGAGAGTGCGTGCAGGACATCCATGGTTTCCATGTCCTTCCGGATCAAGCCCTGTTCGGCTGCCGTCTGCAGCAGGCTGCCCAAAGCGCCGCGCAGCAGGCCGGAGCTGTCGGCGAATAGCGACGAATTCGATGTCATCAGGATGCGCAGGCTGTGCGACATCCCGCGCTTCGTGGCGATATAGCTCACGAACCGCCGCATCCATTCTTCCAGCGCCGCATCCGGCGCATATTTTTCGGAAAGCTCGACGGCCGCGGCAGCAAGGCTTTCGAGCTCTCGGCGATAGACGACCTCAACCAGATGTTCGCGCGTGGGGAAATGCCGATAAAGCGTGCCGATACCGACACCGGCTTGCCGGGCAATGTATTCCAGCGAGGCTTCCGCGCCTTTTTGCGCAAAGGCGTCGGCAGCGACTTCTATCAGTCTGTCGCGGTTGCGGCGCGCATCCGCACGCAGCTTGGTCGGCGCAGACGATATTGCCTTCGGCTCGGCCAAGGGCAAGTGGAACTCCCATCGCATCAGGGCTTGACGAAAATAAACAAGCCGCTAGTTTAATCGGAGGCGCCTCCGTTTATCTGGAGCGCCTTCCACTTCTTAATCCAGATGAGTGCCAGATGTCATGCCGAAATGCGTCGGCGTCGTCTTTCAAAGAAAATGACCGGGTAGCTGGTCGACCGGACTCGTCTAGATTTCGAACGTCTCATTCTCGTGACGATGGCAGGAGCTTATCATGACACGATCCATCCATATCGCACTCGATATCAACGGGCGGCGACACGAACTCGATGTCGAGCCGCGTGTCACGCTGCTCGACGCGCTGCGCGAGCATCTGGCACTGACCGGCACCAAGAAGGGCTGCGACCAGGGCCAGTGCGGGGCCTGCACCTGCCATGTCGACGGCAAGCGGGTTCTCTCCTGCCTGACGCTCGCCGCGCAGGTCGAGGGGCGCCAGATCACCACGATCGAGGGCCTGACCGGCGAGGCCGGCGATCTGCATGCGATGCAGGCGGCATTCATCGAGCACGATGCCTTCCAATGCGGGTATTGCACGCCGGGCCAGATCATGTCGGCGGTTGCCTGCATCCGCGAGGGCCATGCGGGTTCCGACGCCGAAATCCGCGAATACATGTCCGGCAATCTCTGTCGGTGCGGGGCTTACAACAGCATCGTCGCGGCGGTGCGCCAAGCAGCGGCGGAGGCAGCGTAATGCGGGACTTTTCCTATATTCGCGCCACGTCCGCCAGCCAAGCCCGCAGTGCCGCGCAGCAGGCCGGTGCCATGCTGCTGGCCGGTGGAACGACGCTGCTCGATCTTGCCAAATGCGGTGTGAGCGAGCCTGAAACGGTCATCGATATCACCCATCTTTCCGGCATGAGCGCTATCACGGTCGATGCCGCCGGCGCCACGATTGGCGCGCTCGCCAGGATGAGCGAGGTGGCAGATCACAAGGATATTCAGGCAGCATTCCCGGCGGTTTCGCAATCGCTTTCGCTTGCCGCCTCCGCGCAGCTTCGCAACATGGCGACGATCGGTGGCAACCTCTTGCAGCGGACCCGCTGTTCCTATTTCCGCGATCCCGGCGCCTTTCCGGCCTGCAACAAGCGCAATCCCGGTTCCGGCTGCGCGGCGATCGGCGGTATCACGCGCAATCATGCCGTACTCGGCACGAGCGAGGCCTGCATCGCGTCCTATGCCGGCGATCTTGCGGTCGCTCTGGTCGCATTCGATGCGGTCGTCGAGCTCGACGGCCGCAGGGTAGCCGTCGACGATTTTTTCCTCGCGCCCGGCGATACGCCAGTAAGAGAGACGGTGTTGCAACGCGGCGAGATGATCACCGCCATCAGCATTCCGGCCTCCGCTTCCGCCCGGAATTCGACCTATCTCAAGGTTCGCGACCGCCAGTCTTATGAATTCGCCGCTGCGAGCGCTGCCGTCGGCCTTGAACTGGAGGCGGACGGCAGGACCGTCCGCGATATCCGCGTCGCACTTGGTGGCGTCGCCACCAAGCCGTGGCGCGCGCGCTCCGTGGAGCAGGCGCTCATCGGCAAGGCTCTCGATGCTGATATCGTCGAGAAGGCAAGCCGGCTCGCCATGGAGGGTGCCGTCGCGCATGGCGGCAACCACTACAAGATCGAACTCGCGCCGCGCGTCGTTACCCGCGCCATTTTGAAAATGGGAGGTCTTGCATGACCATGATGGAACCTCGCAAACATGGCGATGCTTCAGACGGCACCGTCGGCGGCCGTCAGTCACGCTTCGAAGGCAGCATGAAGGTCACGGGTACTGCCACCTACGCGCTGGAATACCCGTTCGAGAACCCAGCCTATGCCGTTCTCATCCAGAGCACGATCCCGGCCGGCCGTGTCCTGAAAGTCGACACGGCAGATGCGCTCGCGATGCCGGGCGTGCTCCTGGTGCTGACGCCGGAGGATGATCTGGGTCTCAAGCTCGGCGCAGATTGGGGCGGCAACAAGCCCGCGGAAGGACCATACTATCCGCTGCCGCGCGATGTGCAGTTCAACGGCCAGTCGATTGCCGCCGTCGTGGCCGAGAGCCGTGAACAGGCGACGGAGGCGGCCAGGCTGGTACGCGTTACCTACGAAGAAAGCGAGCATGTCGCCGACCTCAACGACCCGAATGCCGGCGAAGGCAAGCTCGTGGACGCCCTCTCGTCTGCCTGGGGCGATGCCGAGGCGGCGCTTGCCGCGTCACCGGTCCAGATCGAGGCCGAATATTCCACGCCGCGCGAATACCACGTCGCGATGGAGCCGCACGGGCTGACGGCGAAATGGGACGGCGACCAGCTGACCATCTGGGAGCCGAGCCAATGGTCGCACGGCATGGCCCGCATGTATTCCGAATGGTTCGACATGCCCTATGACAATGTCCGGATCATCTCGCCGTTCATCGGCGGCGGTTTCGGATCGAAGGGACAGCCGCTTGCCTATGGCGCGGTCGCGATCGCGGCTGCGAGGAAGCTCGGTCGGCCGGTGAAGCTCGCGGTCACGCGCCCGCAGAATTTCACCAGCTATGGCGGCCGTGCCGGGACCAGACAGAAGATCGCGCTAGGCGCGACCGAGGATGGCATCCTGCAGGCAATCGTTCATCGCGGCGCCAGCGAGACCTCCATCTCCGCGGATTGGCCGGAGCAGACGGGGGCGGCAACGGCGGTCCTCTACAAGGTCGAGAATTTCTCCTCGCAGCATCGCATCGTGCCGGTCAACAGCGTGACACCAGGCGCTCTGCGCGGGCCGGGCAAGAATCCGAGTGCCTACGGCATCGAATGCGCCATCGAGGAGCTTGCCTACAAGCTCGGCATGGACCCGCTCGAAATCCGGCTGAAGAACTATGCCGACCACGATTACCAGTCCGGCAAGCCCTGGTCGACGCGCCGGCTGCGCGAGGCGTTGACCGAAGGGGCGGAGGCCTTCGGCTGGTCGCGGCGCAGCCATGCGCCACGGTCCATGCGCGACGGCAAGAGTCTGATCGGCTGGGGTATCGGCTGCGGCACTTTCCCCGTCATCCGGGCACCGAGCGAGGCGATGATCCGCATTCTTTCCAACGGCAAGGTCGAGGTTGTCAGCGGTGCCATCGATATGGGGCAGGGGACCTATACGATCCTTGCCCAGAGTGCCGCGGAAGTCTTCGGTATTCCGGTCGATCAGGTCGAAGTGCATCTCGGCGATTCACGGCTGCCGGGTTCGGCAATTGCCGGCGGCTCGATGCTGGCCGGCTCGATCATGGGGGCCGTCCACAAGGCTGCGGTCGCAGCGCGCGATGAACTTATCGGTCTTGCGCTCAGCGATGGCAACTCGCCGTTCCGCGATACGGGTGCGAACACGCTGAATTTCGCCGAAGGTCGCATCGCGGCACCGCGCGGCGAGGCGCCGTCGCTCACGCTGGCGGAACTGATGTCCGCGCTCAAGCGCGAGGAGATCGAGGTTCGGCGTAATACCTTGCCTGAAGGTGCGAACGCCCAGGAGCAGCTCCAGGCATGGACCACCATGGCGAGGGTGCAGGGGCCGACAATGGGCGATTATTCCATGCACAGCTGGTGCGCCCATTTTGCCGAGGTGCGGGTGGACGAGGATTTCGGCACGGTGCGGGTATCCCGCATGGTCTCCGCCTTCGATTGCGGCCGGCTCTATAATCCGCGGCTGGTCGAGAGCCAGTGGCGGGGCGGCATCATCATGGGCATCGGTCAGGCACTCCTCGAGGAGGGATTGGTCGACATGCGCAATGGCCGCACCGTCAACAACAATGTCGGCGACTACCTTGTGCCGACCAATTCGGACATACCGGATCTCCAGGTGATCTCGGTCGGTGTGCCCGACCTTAATGCCTCGGCGCTCGGCGGCAAGGGTGTGGGCGAAGTCGGCATCGTCGGCGTCGCGCCTGCCATCGCCAATGCGGTGTTCCATGCGACCGGCAAGCGCATCCGCGACCTGCCCATTACGCTGGAAAAGCTTCTCTAGAGGCGGGTCTATATGGAGTGGGAAGGGCGGAGCCTAGGCTCCGCCCGTTATCCGGTATGATCACCGGACATATTCAATGTCTGTTCCTCAATACCGAAATGCTTTCTCAGCTTCGTCCAGTCTAGGCATTGCCGGGCGAGGCCGCGCCGGCCGTCTCCTATCAGATCAATAGGCATTCCGGCCCGCTTTGCGTGGACGCCGATGCGTTCGGCTATCGGATCGTGGAGATCGACGCCGCCCGGATGCGAACGGAAGTCGTGATGCTCACAAGCGTATAAGCACGAGAAGCCTGGTCGCCTCAGTCCGGATCTTCGCGATGCAGGTCGTGAATGGCAACAGCATCGTCACTGAAGGGCGGCAGCAGCCATTCGGCATGGCGCAGCGTGCGACTGGTGTCCTCGAGGCCCATGTCCCAGTGTTCGCGCATCGACGTGCCGGAGAACTCGTAGTCCTTGGCATGGCCCTCGTAATTCTTGTGCTGATAGATCAGATGCACGATGTTGACGACACCTGAATCGGAATAGTCGGCAATCAGCTCTTCCTCTTCCGGTGTCAGCTGGTCCTTCGGGACGCGCTTCAGCGCGCCCAGCAGCTTCATCTTCAGCCCGTGGATACGCTTGAAATTGTCGGTGTTCTGCCGGGTGCGGCTCGAATACATGATGTCCTTATGGCGCGACAGCACGTCCGGCATGCTGCGCGGCAAGACGCCCCGGGCGCTGAACAGATCGACCTGGAACACCAGGGAGCTGCGATCCTCATCCTGGTCGAGCAGATATTGCAGCGGGGTGTTGGAGACGATGCCGCCATCCCAATAATATTCGCCTTCGATGCGGATGGCCGGCAAGGCGGGCGGCAGTGCACCGCTCGCCATGATGTGTTCCGGTTCGATACGTAGATTGTCGGTGTCGAAATAGACGAAGTTGCCGGTCCTCACATTGACCGCGCCGACGCTGAAGCGCTTCTTGCCGTCGTTCAGGACGTCAAAATCGATCAGCATTTCCAGCGTTTTCTTGAGTTCGGCAGAATCATAGAAGCTGGTGGCGCCCTCCGCACCCGCCAGTTCGAGCCAGGGATTGGGGAAGCGCGGCTTGAAGAAGCCGGGCTGGCCCATCGTCATGGTCATCCATGAGCTGGTGCGGTTGCGGATATCGCGGAAGACGTCGCCTTCCGGCGTATAGGCCCAGATCTTGCGGCCGGAAATGATCTGCCAGAACTGCTCGAGGCGCTGTAGGCGGTGGCTCGGCTCGTTGCCGGCGATGATCGCGGCATTGACGGCGCCGATGGACACGCCGGAAAGCCATGTCGGCTCGCATCCCGCCTCGGCCAGCGCCTGGTAGACACCAGCCTGATAGGCGCCGAGCGCGCCGCCGCCCTGGAATACCAGGGCGACACGATCATATTGCGTGGCAATTTCCGGGATTGTCGGCACTGCGGCTTTCTTTGCGTTTCTTTCGAGCACGGTGCATCTCCAGCAAAAGGAAAAATAGGGTTCTATTACCTGCGTTCAGCGAGGTAGTCGTGAACGACTTCGCCGAGCCCGAGCGTCAGATCCGCGGTGAAATGGACGGCCGAGACCACTTCCAGAACCGGCAACCGCGCAACATCGGCCATCACATGCGGCCTGAGGTCGAGGGCAGCGGGCGAAGTCCAGGCTTCCTTGATGGTGATGTCGGTCAGGTAGTAGCGCACCAGCTCGCAAATGCGCGGCGTGGCGTCGACATGCGGCACGATCTTGATCAGGAAATTGGGCTCGGACAGAGCGGCGAGCAACGGTGCCTGCTCTATCGGCTTGTGCTTGTAGCCCATCGTTCCCGTCGCGCACAGCACGCTGCCGTAATGCAGCGTGCCGACGATGACCTCGCCTTCGTTGACGATCTTTGGATTGGCGAGTTTCTTCGGGAAGCCCCAGATCTCGCGGCCGCCGGTGATCGGCGCATCGTCGTCCAGATACATGGAATGGACGTAGCCGCCGGCCTGGCCCTGATATCTGACCGGGATGACCTGTCCGGTCTCCGTATAGTCGCCGAAGCCGGTGGAGTCCGGCATGCGGATGAATTCGTATTTCACCAGCGGCTCGTCGATTTCGAGCGGCTCGGGCACCACGGCCTGAAGTGCCTCGCGCGTGGTGCGATAGGTGATGATGATGTATTCGCGATTGAAGAACCGATAGGGTCCGGGAGGATAGGAGGGATTGGTCAGTGGCATTGCATAGGCATGCTTGAGAATGTCTTCGACCTTCATCGCATCTTCCATCGTTAGATAAAATCGCCGGACGCCAGCGGCGAAAACTTGCACGGTTGCGTGACAGTGAAGTGTCAGCGGCCGGATGGCTGCCCATGATGGCGGGCCGCCGCTGTTATCAAAGCGACATATGACACTGGCAGTGTGCGCTCATCTCGGCATTTTCCCTTTACTCAACCATGTCATAGAGATTGCGGGAGTAGCATCATGGGTTCGTTGACTTCGAAGAATGCGCTGGTCACTGGTTCGACAAGCGGCATCGGGCTTGCGATTGCGCGTGCCTTTGCCGCCGAAGGCGCGAACGTGACGATCAACGGTCTCGGCGATGCCGATGCGATCGAGAGGGAACGCGCGGCCATCGAAGCCGATTTTGGCGTGAAGTGCCGCTATTCCGGCGCCAACATGATGATTGGCGAGGAAGTGACATCGATGGTGCGCGATGCCGAGGAAGCCTTCGGCAGCCTCGACGTTCTCGTCAACAATGCCGGCATCCAGTTTGTCGCCGCGATCGAGGAATTCCCTGATGACAAATGGGAAGCGATCATCCGCATCAACCTCGTTGCCGCCTTCTATGCGATCAAGGCCGCCATTCCCGGCATGAAGGCTCGCAAATGGGGCCGCATCATCAACACATCCTCGGCGCATGCGCTGGTCGCCTCGCCCTTCAAATCGGCCTATGTTTCGGCCAAGCACGGGATCACCGGCCTCACCAAGACCATTGCTCTGGAAGCCGCGCAGGATGGCGTCACCGTCAACTCGATCGCGCCGGGTTATGTCTGGACGCCGCTCGTCGAAAAGCAGATCCCCGAGACGATGAAGGCACGCAACATGACGGAAGAGCAGGTCAAGCGTGACGTGCTGCTCGCCGCCCAGCCGACGAAGGAATTCGTGACCGTCGACGAAGTTGCTGCCATCGCCGTGTTCCTGTGCAGCGACGCCGCAAAGCAGATCACCGGCACCACGTTGTCGGTCGATGGCGGCTGGACGGCCGAGTAATACCGCGACTTGAGTCAGCGCGAGCGCGCTGGCTCCTTCCGGTCGAATATCTCAGCATCAATACGAAAAACAGAGCAGGAGGCGCGCAATGACCGAAGAGACCCAGGATCGGCTCAACCGCATCAAGGACGAGATTATCGATAGCTTCGATGAGGAGCTGGAGATGCAGCTCGAGGAAGACCGGTTGGACGAACTGGTTGCCGAGGGGATGGGCGACGAGACCGACCCGTCGCTCGACCGCAGGATCTATTTCCGCGAACTCTTTCGCCTCCAGCACGAACTCGTGCGCCTGCAGGACTGGGTACAGTACAAGAAGCTCAAGGTCGTCGTGCTGTTCGAGGGCCGCGATTCCGCCGGCAAGGGCGGCGCCATCAAGCGGGTCACGCAGCGCCTCAATCCGCGCGTCTGCCGCGTGGTCGCGCTGCCGGCGCCGTCGGAGCGCGAGCGTCATCAATGGTATTTCCAGCGCTACACGGCCCATTTGCCGACCGCCGGCGAAATGGTGCTGTTCGACCGCAGCTGGTACAACCGCGCCGGCGTCGAGCGCGTGATGGGCTTCTGCAACTCGGAGGAGCTGGAAGAGTTCTTCCGCTCTGTGCCGGATTTCGAACGCATGCTGGTGCGCTCCGGCATCATTCTCATCAAGTACTGGTTCTCGATCACCGACGAAGAGCAGGAATTCCGCTTCGGCATGCGTATTCAGGATCCGTTGAAACAGTGGAAGCTGTCGCCGATGGATCTGCAGAGCCGTGTGCATTGGGAGGAATACACCAAGGCCAAGGAAGAGATGCTGGAACGCACGCATATTCCGGAAGCGCCGTGGTGGGTCGTACACGCCGTCGACAAGAAGAAGGCGCGCCTGAACTGCATCGCGCATCTCCTGACCCAGATTCCTTATGAAAACGTGCCGAAGCCGGAAATTATTCTGCCGGAGCGCATGCGCAACGCCGACTACCACCGCACGCCGGTGCCGCCGGAAATGTACGTGCCGGAGATCTATTGATACGTTGAAGCGATGGCGGTCCCGTCCTCGGCGGGTCTGTCATCGAAGCGCCACATGGTAAGCGAGACCGATCTCTCTTGATCGTCTTCGTCGAAGCATGCGGAACGACTGAAATCGTTTCCAGATTTGCCCCACAGGGGACAACTAAAAGACGAGGCTTAGCTTGACTTGCCAAGCGCCCGCCAAGTCAGCATCATCCCGCCCCATGAGTGGACAGAACCGATTTGCTCCCCCATCAAGCGGACAGCAAACCATCAAGCGCGACGACCTGTTGCGGCAGCTTCAGCGCGCCGGGCTGCGTCGGCTGACGACAATCGTGGCGCCTGCCGGTTACGGCAAGACCTCGCTTGCGGCGCAATGGTACGAGCTGCTGAAGGAGGAAGGTGTCAGTCTCTGCTGGGCCTCGCTTGATGCCGAGCATATGGATCAGGCCGCTTTTCTTCTTGCCCTCATCGATGCGCTGGAGCCGCTTCTGGCCGAGGATGGCGGCGACGCCGGCAATCTGCCGGCAAGCGCGCTTCTTTCGGTCCTTGCGACGCGCCTGCGCAAGCTTGAAGGCCCCGTCATCATTTTCCTCGACGACTACCATTTCGCTCAGACAGATGCGACCGAGGCGCTGATGGCCAAGATCCTCGCCGATCCCTCGCTCAGCCACGTCAAACTGGTGCTGGTGACGCGCAGCCCGCCGCGCTTTCCCCTCTCCGCATTGCGGCTCCGCGGCGAATTCAAGCAGTTTGGTATCGCCGAGCTCGGCTTTTCCGATTCCGAGGCGCGGGAATTCTTTGCTGGCAAGGGTATCGATCTGACTGAAGAGCAGGTCGGCTCCTTCAATCGCCGGACCGAGGGCTGGGCCGTGGCGCTGCAGATGGTGAGCCTGCTGGTTTCGGAATCGGAAGAGGGTTACGCCATTCTGGCCTCGTTCGACGGCGGGAGTGCCGACATGGGCTCCTATCTCTCGGAGCAGGTGTTTGAACACTTGCCTGAGGACATCCGTCAGTTTCTGATTGAGACCGCCGCCTTGCCTGCCTTCAATCGTGTGCTGCTCGAGGCGGTGTTGGAAGGGGGAGAGCGTGCGGGTCTGATCGAACGGTTGAACCAACATGCCCTTCCGGTTACGCTGCTTGCGGGACCCGACAACTGGATGCGTTATCATCCGGTCTTCAACGCGTTCCTGAAGGAAACCGCCAGCCGCAGGGGTGTTGACACCAAGCGCACGCTGAATCGGGCGGCGCGTTGGTTCGAGGCTCAAGGTGACATCGAGCGGGCGGTCCAGCACGCGCTTCTCGCGGATGACGCCAATCTCGCGGCGCGCATCGTCGAAACTGCCGGCGGCTGGCGGCGCGTCTATGCCACCACACGCGGCGGCGCAACGCTCTTCCAGGCGCTGAGCGGGCGCGCTGCCGAGATCAATCTCGGGCGCTTTCCGCTCGCGACCCTCGGGCTTGCGATCTTTTGCGCCAAGGCGGCGCAGCTCGACGCCGCCAACCATTATCTTTCCATAGCCGAACGCGCCGTTATCAGCGACGAGACGCTGGCGAAAGACCTTCGTGTCGTGCGCATTCTTATGGCGCTCTACATGGATCGTTGGGTGAGCGCGGCCGATCTTTCCGCGCTTGAGGACGACTTGCAGCGGCCGGACGGCGTGGAGCTTATCCATCGGGCGCTCGCGCTGAACATGCTCTCATATAATTTCCTGATCCGCAGCGAGCTCGACCGCGCATTGCACTATGGTCAGCTTGCTATCCGTGCCTTTCGCGACGGCGGCGCCGATTTCGGCGCGATGCATCTCTACACCCATGTCGGTCAGGCCTCCTTCCTCTCGGGAGATTGCGCGAGCGCGATTTCCGCCTATGAGCAGCTGATCCGCGAAGCCCAGACCAATATCGGCCCCGGCAGTGACCTCGATGCTGTCGGCCAGGTGCTGAAGGCCGAGCTTCTCTCCATTCGCGGCGATACGGAAGCGGCAGCAGAAGCGCTGAGCTGGGCGCTGCCGCATCTTGAACGTCACGACACTTGGTTTGATCTACTTGCCGCCGGCTTCATGGCTGAACAGCGGATCCTGCGCATGCGCGGGGACCATCTCGCCGCCCACGCCGCCATGGATCGCGTCCGCGCGGTTGCGCGCCGCCGTGGCTTCGATCGGCTCATCCGTTTGGTCGATGGCGAGCGGGCCCTGCTTTTGATGGCGTCGGGCGATCTGGATCAGGCGATCCGCCATGCCGAGGCCAACGGCTTCGGAGTGCAGGCACTGGCGTCTGATCGTGCCAACGCACTGTCAATCCATCTGCGTGGCGCGACACCGTCGCTTTTCTGGACACGCGCCTATCTGGCGCTCGGCGAGCCTTCCAAGGCACGCGACGTTTTCAGCCAGCTGATCACGCGCCAGGCTCAGCGCCCGCATACCCTGCGCGCCATTGAACTCGAGCTTATCGAGATCGGGCTTCTGACAGCCGAGGGCCGTGCCGATCTGGCCGCGGCCCGCCTTTCCGATCTTGTGTTGACGATGCCGCTTGCCGATTACCGCACGCTCCTCCATCTCGAGCATGCGGTGCGGCTCACCGATCTTCGTGCGCTCGCCGATCATCCGGCCGTCGCGGATATTACCCGCAAACGGCTCGAATCCTTGCTTGTGGTCGCCGATACGGCACAGCCTGCATCGGCCGGCCAGGATATGTCCGGCTTCACCAGCCAGGAGCGCAGGGTGATGGAGCTGCTAAGCGCCGGACTTTCCAACAAGGAAATCGGCCGGGCACTCAAGCTTTCCGACAACACCATCAAGTTCCACCTGCGCAACATCTTCGCCAAGCTCAATGTCTCGACCCGGACCGCAGCAGTGGCCGTGGCGCGTGACAAAGGTATCCTGAGCCGCTAACCCACCCGAATGGGTAGGGTCCGGATTGCGGCCCGCCCACCCATCGGGAAGGCTATCGAGGTGATCAATTCATCCCTAATCTATGTTTTAATAACATAGCGTTGAGGGGTGCTTCGTGACGACTGTCGATCCTGTGACCCAGGAGATCATCGAGGGCAAGCTGAATGCGACCGTCGATGAGATGGGCGTGGTGATGGCCAGAACCTCGATGAGCCCGGTGATCTACGAGGTGCTCGATTTCGCCTGCGGTCTCCTGACGCATAACGGAGAGCTGGTCGCGCAAATGAACGGCATCACGCTGTTCACCGGTACTTTCGGCGCGCAGGTCAAATCGCTGATCGCACTCTATGGCGAGGATCTCGAAGACGGGGACATCCTGCTCACGAACGACCCCTATTCCGGCGGCACGCACGCCTGCGACTTTGCCATCGTCAAGCCGATCTTCTTCGATGGTCGGATTTTGGCTTATGCCATCAATGTCGCTCATTATCTCGATGTCGGCGGCTCGGTTCCCGGCTCGCTTGCGCCCAACGCCGTCTCGGTCTTTCAGGAAGGGCTGAGATTGCCTGGCGTCAAGGTGGTGCGTAGCGACCGTTTCTCTGGCGAAATCCTGCGTATCATCCGTGAAAACGTCCGCCTGCCCGACATCGCCATCGGCGATCTGACGGCACAGGTGGCAACTGTTCGGGTTGCTGCGCGCCGCATGGATGAACTTGCCCGGAAATACGGTGTGGCCATTGTCGAGGCCGCGTTCCATCATCTCCTGGCGGTCAGCGAGAAGCAGGCGCGCGCCGCCATTGCCGCTTTGCCCGACGGGACCTACGAAGCCGATGATATCATCGACGGGGACGGCGTGACCACCGATCCGATCGCAGTCAGGGTCGCGGTGACGATTGCAGGCGACCAGCTGACCGCCGACTTCACCGGTTGCCCGCCGGCTGTCGCCGGTCCGATCAATTGTGCGGCGGGCGCGCTGCAATCGGCGGTGCGCACCATATTCAAGGCGTTGGTGGCGCCGCAGGCGCCTTCCAACGAAGGCTGGTTTCGGCCCCTCACTGTCATTGCGCCGCGGGGGTCGGTTTTCACGGCGGAAAAGCCGTCGCCGACCGGCTGGTATTACGAAGGCTCGGTCCATGCCTCCGAACTCGTCTGGAAGGCTCTTGCCGGGCTCATGCCGGAACGGTTTTCGGCGGGCTCCTATACAAGCCTCTGCGTCGTCTATCTCGCCGGCAAGGACGCCGCGGGCCAACCCTTCATCCATATTGAGCCGCAGCATGGCGGCTGGGGCGCGAGCGAGGATGCGGACGGCGCCAATGCCCTGATCGCCCTCACCGACGGCGACACCTACAATTACTCGGTCGAGGTCATCGAGGCGCGTTTCCCGCTGCTCGTGCGCCGCTATGCCCTCAATATCGAGGGTGGCTCAGGCGCGGGCCGCCGTCGCGGCGGCTTCGGCGTCATCCGCGACTATGAAGTGCTCGAAGACGGCGCATCTGCCTATTGCAGCTTCGGGCGGACACAAACACCTCCCTGGGGAGTTGAAGGAGGCGCACACGGCACTCCCAATCTCCTGCAGGTGGAAGATCGCGGCGGCCAAACACGGAATTTTGGTCGCGAGCCGGATATCGCGCTCAAGCGCGGTGATCTCGTACGCATCATCACCGGCGGCGGCGGCGGTTGGGGCGAGGCAGGCGCTCGTGAGGCCGAGAGCGTCCGGCGCGATGTCGAGAACGGTTACATCACGAAGGAGGAGGCGCAAAGCCTGTACGGATTGGAAGAGAGGGTGGCGGTATGATCAGATTGGCGACGGATGTGGGCGGTACCTTTACCGACCTCGTCGGCTACGACGAGCGCACCGGCGAGGTTTTCACCGCCAAGAGCCTGACAACCGTTCCCGATCAGTCCGAAGGGGTGCTCTCGGCCATCGAGCTTGCCGAGCAGAAGGACGGGCTTTCCACGCGCGACGTGATCTTCTTCGCCCATGGCGGAACCACTGTCATCAATGCCATCACCGAGCGCAAGGGCGTCAAGACGGCGCTTGTGACAACAGCCGGTTTTCGCGATGTGTTGGAAATCGGCCGTGGCAATCGGCCCGATCTCTACAATCTGCATTTCAGGAGCCCCGAGCCCTTCGTGCCGCGCAGCCTGCGCTTCGAGGTCCGTGAGCGCCTGGACGCCAAGGGCCGGGTGCTGAGCCCGATCGTGCTTGACGATCTCGAGCCCATCATCCGCGAATGCCGCGCCCGTAATGTGGAGGCGGTGGCTGTGATCTTCCTGCATAGCTACGTCAATCCCGAACACGAGATCCTTTGTGCCAGGGCACTGGCCGAAGCTTTGCCGGATGCCACCGTCTGCGCGAGCCATGAGGTTTCCCGTCAGTGGCGTGAGTATGAGCGCTCCAACACGGCTGTTCTGAACGCCTATGTGCAGCCGATCATCAAGCGCTACTTCGCGCGCCTCGAAAGCGCATTGACCGAGCGCGATCTCACCTGCCCCTATTACGCCATGCAATCCAACGGAGGCATCTCGACCTTCGATCAGGCGCAGATGAGCCCGTTGACACTCGTCGAATCCGGCCCGGCCGGTGGGGTGGCTGGAGCGGCGCGCATCGGCGCGGTGCTTGGCGAATCGGAAATACTCTCGCTCGATGTCGGTGGCACGACGGCAAAATGCTCGTTGATCCATGACAGCCGCCCGACCCTCGATAGCGAGTACAAGCTCGAGCATACCCGCATTGCACCCGGCTACCCCGTGCAGGTGCCGGTCGTCGATATCGTCGAAATCGGCGCCGGCGGTGGCTCCATCGCCCGCATCGACGAGCGCTGCGCGCTTTGCGTGGGGCCGGAAAGCGCGGGCTCGACGCCTGGGCCTGCCTGTTACGGTCGGGGCGGGGATAAGCCCACCCTCTCGGACGCCCTGCTCACGCTCGGCATTTTCGATCCGGCAAGCTTTGCGGACGGGCAGATGCAGCTCGACAAGGACAAGGCGACCGCGGCAATCGCAACCGTGGCTGAGCCGCTTGGGTTATCCGTAGGGGATGCGGCGCTCGCCATTGTCGAGATCGCCCATGCTTCGATGATCAATGCGCTCAAACTCGTGACGGTCCAACGCGGACATGATCCGCGCGACGCTGCCTTTGTGATTTCGGGCGGCGCCGGACCCGCGCTTGCCTCCCGCCTCGGGCGCGATCTCGGGGTGAAGGTGACGGTGGTGCCGCCGCATCCCGGTATCTTCTCGGCCTGGGGAATGCTGGCGGCCGAACCGCGCGCCGATTTCCGCGGTACCTGGTTCTCGCCCCTTGACCCGGAGGCGCTCAATGAGCTGAAGCGCCGTTTCGACGGGCTGAAGCGCGAGGCGGTCACCTACTTCGCCAAGGGCGCTACGGCCGACATACGGTACACCTGCCGCGTCGAAGCCCGCTATCGCGGCCAGGAGCACGGCGTCTTCGCCCTGTTCGAACCCGGCGATGACACTGAAAGTTTTGCCGAGCGGTATCATGCCGCTCATGAGCGCGCTTATGCCTTCCGCCTTCCGGCCTCGCCGATCGAGATCACCATGATCCATCTCGAGGCGGTGTTGCGTGGCCCGGTCATCGCCATTCCGAAATTGAAGCCCGACGGCCGCTCGCTCGATGCTGCCTTCAAGGGTCGCCGGGAGGTCTATTTCGGCGGAGCGACCGGATGGGTGCCCTGCCCGGTCTACGAGCGCACAAAATTGCCGTATCTGGAGAAAATCTCAGGCCCGCTCATCGTCGAGGAACCGACCTCGACGTCGCTGGTGGTCGCCGGGCAGGTGCTCGAGGTGAGCGAAGAAGGCCTGCTCCTCATTCGTGAACGCGATGGGGGAGGCATCTGACGTGGCGATAGCGATCGGTCTTGACCATATCGTCAGAAGCTACGGCCCGGTTCGCGCCGTCGATGACGTGACGCTCGACGTGAACGCAGGGGAGTTCTTCACCCTGCTTGGCTCGTCGGGCTGCGGCAAGAGCTCGCTGTTGAAACTGATCGGCGGTTTCGACGAGCCGACATCAGGCCGTGTCCTTTTTGATGGCAAGGACATGGCCGGCGTCCCGGCCAATCGCCGACCCGTCAACACCGTCTTCCAGTCGCTTGGGCTGTTTCCGCATATGAATGTCGCCCAGAATATCGGTTACGGGCTGAAATTGCGGGGACTGTCCGGTTCTGCGCTGAAGACCAAGGTCGAGGGGGCTCTGGACCTTGTCGAACTTTCCGGTTTCGCGGATCGCGATGTCAATCTTCTTTCCGGCGGTCAGCGTCAGCGCGTGGCGCTTGCCCGCGCGCTTGTCATGGAGCCCGGTATCCTGCTGCTCGACGAGCCCCTGACCGGGCTTGACGAGCGCTTGCGCCAACAGATGCGTGACGAGTTCGGGCGGCTCCACAAGCGCACCGGCGCGACGTTCATTCTCGTCACCCACAATCAGGATGAGGCGCTCAGCCTCTCGGATCGCATGGCGGTGATGCATAGCGGCCGTATCGAACAGATCGACACGCCGGCACGCTTCTTCGAGGCTCCGGCCAACGCCTTCGTCGCACGTTTCGTCGGCATCGATACCCTGTTGAGGCCAGAGAGCATCTCGATTTCGGGCAACCGGGCGGTGGTTGTCATCGCCGGTCAACAACTGGCCGTTACGCTTGCCGGGACCGCGCCCACCGATGCGCTCGTGGCAATTCGGCCCGACCGGATCGAACTTCTCGCGAATGTTGAAGGCTTGGCCGATACAATTGAACTTAAAGTAGTCGAAAGCGTCTATCGCGGGCTCAGTCATGACGTTACCCTCGCCTTTGCCGACGGCCAGCGCGTGGTGGTGACGACAAGTGCGGATGTCACCCCGCCCATACCGGGCGAAAAGGTGCGTGTGCGGCTGAAGCCGGGTGCAGCGCTTCTGATTGACCGTTCCGGAATGTCGGCCCTGGCTGGACGCGATGAGTAGAACCCAAATGGCTGAAATGCTCAGAAAAAAAGGGAAGGGAATGACACGATGAATAAAGGCAGTAATTCCGCCTCCTCCGCTTTGAGGAGCAATCTGCAACGCCGCGACATGCTGAAGCTCATGGGCGCGGGTGCGGCCGCGCTTTCTGTTGGTGGGCTCGGTGCCAACAGCGCCATGGCCGATGATGCATCGGTTGCATTCTGGGCCACCGCGACGCTCGACATCGGCGACAAATGGCAAGAATTCGCAAGCCAGAGTGGTGTTTCTCCGGAGTTCACCGATAACGGCAACGATGTCGGCCCCGTCGTCGCCCGTCTTGCCGCCGGCAACGCCAACGATCTTTTCGATGTCGGCGGCTTTCAGGGTGGCGCCGAACGCGAGCTCGCCAAGCAGGGGCTCATCGCCCCGTGGGATCTCTCCAAGATTCCGAACTTTGCCGGCATCTGGCAGTGGGCCAAGGATATTCCGACGCTGACCTACGAGGGCAAGCAGTACGGCATTCCGACCGTGGTGAATGCCGACTCCATCATCTACCGCCCCGATAAGCTCGGCAAGGTCGACAGCTATGGCGTGATCTTCGATCCCAAGCTCAAGGGCCGGGTCGCCATGGAAGACGCCTGGATCAACAGCGCCATCTTCACCGCCATCTATCTCAAGGGTGCAGAAAACAAGCCGATCAAGGATCCCGGCAACCTCTCGGAATCCGAGCTCGGCCTCGTCATGGAATTCCTGATCAAGCACAAGAAGGACGGCCAGTTCCGCACCTTCTGGAACGGTTGGGAACAGGGCGTACAGCTGGTGGCCAACGAGGAAGTCGATGCGATGACCGGCTGGGAGCCGATCGTCTACGAGGGACGCAAGCGCGGGCTTCAGGTGGAGTATGCCGCTCCGGTGGAAGGCTATGAAGGCTGGGGCAACAACACGGTGCTTCTCAAGGGTGCCGCGGAGCGCGGCAAGGCCGAGGTTGCCCATAAGTTCGTCGATGGCCTGCTCGCCGGTCTCTACGGCTGCGAATTGGGCAAGGCGCGCGGTTACCTCGTGCCGACCGACAACAACCTTACTTACGCCAAGGCCCATCCAGACGAATACAAGGCGGACGAGGTGGCCAAGCTTGCCGACCACGTGAAGGCCAAGTTCTCCGGAAAGGTCTACTGGCAGAATTGCCGCCCGGACAATTTCCAACTCTACGAAGAATGGTGGCAGAAGCTGCGCAACGCCTGACGTGATGCGATGGATCGGGGCTGGCCTGTCTTTCCAAAGAGGACGACCGGCCCCGGCCGACGGGACTAACGCCGATGGACGCTGATAGAAGAGGAGGCAGAATATGAAAACATCAGTTGCATTGCTGGCTGCTCCGCTTGCGGCCATCCTTGTGCTTGGCCTTGCGCCACTGATCCTGGTCGTGGTCTGGAGCTTTTGCGCCTGGAATTCCGCAACCTATTGGATCAAGCCGGAATTCAGCCTCGCCGCCTATGGCTCTATCCTGGAGGCGGGGCGCTGGAGCGTATTCCTCTCTACGCTCGGCAAGGCGTTTCTGACGGCCAGCATTTGCCTTGTGATTGCCTACCCCACTGCTTATGCGATGTATTTCCTCGCCGGGCCAAGGCTGTCGATCGGGCTCGCGGCGCTTCTGACGATCCCGTTCTTCACCTCCTATCTCATTCGCTCCTTCTCCTGGCGGCTCTTGCTTGGCCGCACCGGCGTCATCAATACGTTGCTTCAGCAGGCTGGGATAACGGACGCGCCGCTCGACTGGCTGCTGTTCAGCGATTTTGCCGTGATCGTCGGGCTGATCGCGTCCTACCTGCCGTTTGCGGCCTTCCCCATCCTGCTTTCCATGCGCCGCGTCGATCCGGTTGCGATGGCGGCGGCGAGGGACCTCGGCGCCGGTTTCTGGACCATGGCGCGCACGGTATTGCTGCCGCTGACCTATTCCGGTGTCTTTGCTGGATTTCTGTTTGTCTTTGTCATGGTGGCGGGCTCTTCGACCGAGGTGCAGATGCTCGGTGGCGCCGGTGCTTCCATCGTCTCTGTCATGATCAACGATGTGATGCGTGTCGCCAATTTCCCGCTCGCCTTTGCTATCTCGACGCTCATGCTGGTCGTCGTCTTCGGGCTGGTCCTGATCGGGGACGCCGTATTCGGCCTAGCCTCGCTGTTTGAGGATCACAGCCAATGATCGTCAGGGAAGGAACGACCCCTCGCATCGTCATCTGGACGCTTACCGTGGTCGGCCTTGCGGTGATCTATGCGCCGCCGCTCTATCTGCTTGGCGTCTCGTTCAATCCGTCGCTGCAGCCGGGATTGCCGCGTCTCTCCGATGTAACCTTGGAATGGTACGAAGCGCTGGGTTCGGAGCACGCGCTCATCGCCGCGCTCGGCCAATCGCTCATCATCGCACTTGCGACGGCGGTCATCGCAACGGCCTTGTCGCTGGCCGCAGCACTTGCCTACCGCCAGCTTCATCGTGGCCGCACCGCATGGTTTCTGACAGTGCTCTTACCGATGTTTGTGCCCGGTGTCATACAGGGGCTGGCGCTCTCGACGGTCCTCAGCCGGGCCGGCGTGAAAGCATCGGCATTGACTGTGATCGCCGGCCATCTGCTCTGGGCGATGCCATTCGCCTTCATTGTCATTCTGACGAGCTTCGCCGCCGTCAAGCGCACCTATCTGATGGCGGCGGATGATCTCGGCGCAAGCCGTTTCCGGCAATTCTGCGATATCACCCTGCCGCTTATCCGGCCGGGTCTCATAAGCGCGTTCATCTTCTCGTTCCTGCTGTCGCTCAACGAGTTTACGCGCGCCTTCTATCTGGCAGGCCGACAAAACACGCTGCCGGTCGTGCTGTTCGGCAAGATGAATGCTGGCGCTTCACCGACGATTTACGCCATGTCGGGCGCCATTTTCCTGGTTTCAAGTGCTTGCGTGGTGGTTGTGGCACTGCGTTCGCTGTTCATGCAACGCCGTACTGGCTGATCGATATGTAGAGACAACTGACCGCCTAATTCGTCGGTCCCTAGTCCTCCATGAATGGGAGTATAAGGATGGAATACAAGTCAAAGCTGATGACGCTCATCGAAGCAGGTAAGCGGGAAGAGGCATTTGAGCTGGTCGAACGGCTGAAGGCGGCGGCCCAACCGCTTCCAACCGCGATCAAGGTCGATCGGACGGGCGCTGTGACGTTCTACAAGGGAGATCGTCGCTTCGTGAAGAACGCCCAGGGCAAGTGGGAATTGGCACCGAAGAAGAAATAAAAAGAATGCGGTGCCGACGCATGTATGGAGGAGGCACACAGGGCCAATCAGCTATCCTCCAATATGCTCACCGGCCGGTCCCACTGGATGAGCACGACGCAGCCCGTATCGCTCCAGACCGAATGCTCGGTACCCACAGCATTCACGATATAGCAGCCCTTGGCATAGTCGCCGGCTTCATCCGATTGTATGCCTTCGAGCACGAGAATGGTTTCAAGCCCTTCATGCCTGTGGCGGGGCACGGAAGCGCCGGCTTCGTATTTCAAAAGGGCAACGCCGGGCTGATCAGCTTCGAAAGGCTGGATCCAATGAATGGTGACATCCTTGCGAAAGGGACCAAAGGCCAGATCCTTCCAGCCACCCGTCGTCAGGGTTTCGCGCGTCGTCCTAGGCATAATTGATGGTCTCCAGAATGTCATCGACATGCGCTGTCCAGCCGACGATCGCGCCTTGCGCGCGGATCATCGCGATGGCTGCCTCTTTGAACTCGGGGAAATAGCTTTCGGTTGCTT
Organism: Martinezella lusitana; assembly: GCF_016901135.1. Taxonomy (GTDB): domain Bacteria; phylum Pseudomonadota; class Alphaproteobacteria; order Rhizobiales; family Rhizobiaceae; genus Rhizobium; species Rhizobium lusitanum_D. The sequence continues at coordinate 44,843 of NZ_JAFEVL010000045.1, forward strand.
CTTCGGCGAGCAGGCATTCATAGCCGCGGTCGTTCGCCTCGCGCATGGTGGTCTGGACGCAGACCTCCGTCGTCACTCCCGCAAAGACGAGCTGTCGTATGCCCCTATTCTTGAGGATATCGCCAAGTTCAGTGGCGTAGAAGGCGCCCTTGCCCGGCTTTTCGATGACGATCTCGCCGTCGATCGGTGCGAGCTCGGGCAGGATCGCGGTGCCGGCCTCGCCGGCAATAAGAATGCGCCCCATCGGGCCTTCGTCACCGATCCTGAGCGTGGGATTGCCACGGTCGCGCTTGGCGGTGGGCAGATCGGAAAGGTCGGGCCTGTGACACTCCATCGTGTGGATAACAGGCAGGCCTGCCTTGCGGAAGCCCTCGATCAGCCGCTTCACATCCGGAACGATCCTGGTGATGCGGCTAACATCATTGCCAAGACTTGCGCCGAAGCCGCCCGGCTCGGCGAAATCGCGCTGCATGTCGATGACTACAAGCGCGACAGCATCGCGTTGTAGAGGGAAGGCAAAGGGCTGGGCGAGGATCTCTCTCATCAGTGATGCCCCGCCATATGCGCGCCGATCACCGAAATATCGGCGCTCCGTGCCGGTGTTTCATAGACGAGCTTGCCCTCGGAGATCACCATGATCCGGTCTGACATTTCCATGAGCTCATCCAGATCCTCCGACAGCAGCAGCACGGCGGCGCCCGCATTGCGGGCCCGCATGATACGGGCCCGGATCTCGGCAACGGCGGAGAAGTCGAGGCCGAAACAGGGGTTGGAGACGATCAAGAGATCGACCTCGCCCGTCAGCTCCCGCGCCAGCACGGCGCGCTGGACATTGCCGCCGGACAAGGCCGCGATTGGCGAAGACTGCGAAGCCGTCTTGACCTTGAAATCGGCGATGAGCGCGGTTGCGCCCTTCCTGATCTTGTTCCTGTTGAGCCAGATCGCATCGGCACCGCTCTCCTTGAGATCGAAGGTCCTGAATGCCAGATTTTCGCTGACGCTCATGCGCGGCGCGCAGGCATTCTGCAGCGGCTCCTCGGGAATGAAGCGGACATTGTTGCGGCGTGTCTCCGGCCGCGTGGCGCCATAGGCAGCCCCTTTGACGGTGACCGAGCCTGCCTGCGTCGGCCGCTGGCCGGCAAGGATCTCGGTGAGCTCCTTCTGGCCATTGCCGGATATGCCGGCAATGCCGACGATCTCGCCGGCATGCACCGTCAGGCTGTCGATCTCTATGGTCTTCAGGCCGGAGCGGTCCGGTGCCTTGACCCGTTCGATCTGCAGCACCGGTTTTGCCGCTTCGGTCACGGGAATACGGGTATCGAGCTCGGCAAGCTTGACGTCCCCGATCATCATCCCGGCCATCTCTGCTGTTGATAATTCCCCCACCTTGCCACCGCCGATCAGCTTGCCGCGGCGCAGGATCGATACCGCGTCGGCAAACTTGGTCACCTCGTGGAACTTGTGAGAAATCATCAATACGGTGAGCTCGCCGCGCTCGGTCATCCCCTGCACGAGACCGAGCATCTCGTCGGCTTCGGCCGGCGTCAGCACCGAGGTTGGCTCGTCGAGAACGAGGAAGCTGCGGCCGAGATAGAGCTGCTTGACGATCTCCAACTTCTGCTTTTCACCGGCAGCCAGTTGGCTGACCGGCCGGTCCAGCGGAATCTGGAAGGGCATGCGCTCCATGAAGCCGGCGAGCGCCTTGCGCTCCCTCGGCCAGTTGATGACGGCGGGGACTTCCGTGCGGCTGATAACGAGGTTTTCGGCGCCCGTCAGCGACGGTACGAGCGTAAAATGTTGATAGACCATGCCGAGCCCATAGGCGGCGGCATCCTTCGGCGAGGCGATCGTCACTTCCCGACCGTCGACCGACAACGAGCCGGATGTCTGGTGGTAGAAGCCCATTATGCATTTGACCAGGGTCGATTTGCCCGCACCATTTTCGCCGAGCAGGGCATGGAAGCTGCCGGCCGGGATGCGAACCGAGACATGGTCGAGTGCCGTGAAGCTGCCGAAGCGCATGGTCATATCGAGCGTTTCGACGCCGACTGCCTTGCCGGCTTGCGGAAGGGGAGTATCGCGGACTATGCTCACTTCAATCCTCCTTTTCGACGATGATGGCGACGGGCCCGCCGCCGGCCGGCCCCTGATGTTCGGCGCCGCCCGAGACGTAGAGATCAGTGATGCCGAAGACGCCGGCGAGAACCCCGCCGACAAAGGCTCGCGCATGGCGTGTGCCCGAGATATCGGAATCATCGAGCATGGTATGACGCTTGCCGCCGACCTTGCCGGAGGGATCGGGCTCCGCCTTGGCAAGAACGGCGGCGAGGCGGCTTGGCTGTGGCAGACGCCGGAAGGCTTCACGTACGGACGTCGCGTCTATGGCGTCACGCATGAGGGTGTGGTCGATTTCAAGCGGTCCAGACCATCTGTCGCTCATACCGAGCACTATGATTTCATGATCGGTCAGCTCGACGCCGGCCGAGCTGGAGGCGCAATGCGAGAAGAGTTCGTAACGGCTGCAGATATCGGCATCGGCGATCTCTTGCGCATCCACTTCGCCAAGGGCAACGGCAACGCCGAGTGCAGAGGCACCGCGCGACAAGCCCATGGATTTCAATGTGTCGCGGGTGGCGAGCGAGTTGCCCTCGGCTTCCGCTTCGGTGATGCGGTGCAGCGTTAGTAGTGGGCATTTGATCTGGACAAAATGCGCATCCCTCGGATCATCAATGCCGGCATCGCGCATCGCCTTGCGCACACCGTCCGCGACAAGCAACACCTGTTCGCGCCGACCGAGATGGTGAGGTGGTAAATGCGGGGTACGGGCAACACCGATCGCAAGCGCGCGGCCGGCCACGGCATCGACCATTTCACGAGTGAAGACTGTCCAGTGCGGGGAAAGCGCGCCTTCCGTGCCACCCGACATGACAAGCGAGACACCTTCGACGCCGTGTTTTTGAAACAGGGCTTCAAAGCTGCGGGTGGCGTAGCCGCGGGTGAAGTCGTTGACGCAGCCATTGCCCTCGGTCTTCCCGAGCACGGCGACAACATTCTTCGCGGACACGCCGTCGGCAAAAAGTGCATCGAGGCCGGAGACATCGTCCGGTCCGTCGGCGGCGATACGATAGACGTGGGCACGCATTGACGGCATCAGGGCAGGGCCTCAACCAGAGCCGCGGAATTGGAGACGGAGCCGAAGACGCCACCCTGCATCTTCACCATCTTGATGGCGGCCAGGTGATTGCCGTAGTCGGTTGCGCCACAGCAGTCTTCCAAGAGCAGGCATTCGAAGCCGCGGTCGTTGGCTTCGCGCATGGTGGTATGAACGCAGACGTCGGTGGTGATGCCGGTCAGGATGATGTTTTCGATGCGCTTCTGATTGAGGATGAGTTCCAGATCGGTGGCGCAGAAGGAGCCCTTGCCCGGCTTGTCGATGATCGTCTCGCCCTCGATCGGCTTCAGCTCATCGATGATATCCCAGCCCGGCTCGCCACGCACGAGGATGCGGCCGCAAGGGCCGGGATCGCCGATGCCGGCATTGATGCGCTGCGACCGCCACCGCTTGTTGGCGGGAAGGTCGGCAAGATCCGGGCGGTGGCCCTCGCGGGTGTGGATGATGTGATAGCCCTTGGCGCGCATGGCGGCCAGGACCGTCTTGATCGGCTCGATCGGGGCGCGCACCAGCGACAGATCGTAGCCCATGTGGTCGACATAGCCGCCCGGCCCGCAGAAATCCGTCTGCATGTCGATGATGATGAGGGCGGTATTGTCAGGTCGCAAGGCGCCGTTATAGGGCCAGACATAGGGGTCGGCATCGATATAGGACAGCGTTTGGCCTGCGGAGGCGGTCGCGGGATGGTTCATGGCTGATCTCCCTATTTGGTGAGCGAGAGTGCGCCGGGAGCGCCGGCAAGCGCGCGCGTGGGCGAGGAAGTGATGATCATGATGACAAGCGTGAGCACGTAGGGAGCGGCGTAGAAGAGATAATATCCCTGGGTCACGCCGACCGATTGCAGGGCCGGGCCGAGTGCGCCTGCACCGCCGAAGAGAAGTGCCGCCACGAAGCAGCCGATCGGGTTCCAGCGGGCGAAAATCACCAGCGCCACGGCCATCAGGCCCTGGCCCGAGGAGATGCGCTCGTTCCAGGAGCCCGGATAGTAGAGCGAGAGATAGGCGCCGCCGATCGCCGCCAGCGAACCGCCGACGGCCGTTGCCAGCAGCCGGACGCGGTCGGGATTGATGCCCATGGCGCGCGCCGCATCCGTGCTGTCGCCGACGACGCGCAGCACGAGGCCGATCCTGGTATTCTTCAGCGCCCACCACAAGATGACGGCAAGTGCTGCCCCGAGAATGAAGAGGATATTGATGTTGAGCGCGGCCTGTACCGGCGGCAGGCTCGACCAGAGGCCGAAGGGGATCGCCGGCAGGTGCGGCGCAACGGGCTGGATGAAAGGCTTGCCGAGAAAGAAGGCAAGGCCGAGGCCGAACTGCATCATCGCTATGCCGATGGCGATGTCGTTGACCTTCGGCCATTTGCATATCCAGCCGTGCACTGCGCCGAAGACCGCGCCCGTCGCCATGGCAGCCAGAACGCCGAGCCAGGCCGAACCGCTGAGGACCGCGATGGCATAGGCGGTCATGGCGCCGAAGACGAGCGTGCCTTCGAGCCCGAGATTGATACGACCGGAACGCTCGGTGATCGTCTCGCCGAGGCTGACGAAGATGAAGGGGGTCGACACGCGGATTGCGCCGGCGAAGATGGCAAGGGGCACGCCCCAAAGACCGATGGCAGTGTCGTCCATCATGCGCTCCTTTTCCAGAGGTCGGGATTGAAGATCTTGAAACGGCCGTAGAAGGTTTCGCAAAAGAGAATAACGATGAAGAGCGTGCCCTGCAGGACCAGAACGGTTGCGTCGGGCAGGCCCATGCGGCGCTGGATGAGCCCGCCGGAGGCATCGATGCCGCCGAGCAGAAAGGCGACCGGGATGATCGCCAGCGGATTGTGCCGGGCGAGGAAGGCAACGAGGATGCCGGTGTAGCCGTAGCCGGCGGCGAGCGACGCATTGGCGCTGCCCTGGACGGCGGCGACTTCGATCATGCCGGCCAGACCCGCGAAGCCGCCGGCGATCGCCGTGAAGCCGGCGATGAGACGGCCGACGGGCAAGCCCTGGATCTGAGCGGCCCGGACATTGCCGCCGGCGATGCGCGCGGCAAATCCGTAGCTGGTCATCTCGATGAGGATCCAGGAGACGATGCAGGCGACGATACCGATGACGAGACCCCAATGCACGTCCATGCCGGGGATCTTGCCGAGCATATAGTCGTGCGGTAGTGGCGTCGTGGAGGGTTTGTTGAGGCTTGCCGGATCGCGCAACGGCCCTTCGACGAACTGGTTCATCAGGGCGATGGCGATGTAGGCGAGCAAAAGCGACGAAATGGTTTCGTTGACGCCGCGATAGTGGCGCAGGAAGCCGGCGAGGCCGATCCAGATGCCGCCGATCACCATGCCGGCAAATGCCATGAGGATGAGAACGATGATAGGTGGCCAGAGGCCGGCAATCGGCAGTGCGATCGCCGCCGCTGCCACGCCGCCGAGCACGACTGCGCCTTCGCCGCCGATGATGACGAGGCCGAGCCGCGCCGGCAGCGCGACGCAGAGTGCTGTGAGCAGCAGGGGAGAGGCGCGGCTCAGGCTGTTCTGGATGGAAAACCAGCTGCCGAAGCCGCCGGTATATATGAAGCGATAGAGGTCGGCCGGCGATTTGCCGACCGAAAGGATGAAGAGGGAGAAGAGCGCAGTGCCCGCCAGAATGGCGCCGAGCGTGATTGCCACCGGCTCGGCTTTTCGCGCGAGCCACTCGAGCGCCGGGCGCAGGAGTGCCTGCCTTTCGGCCGGAATGGACAGGGTGTGGTCGTCAATTTCTGCCGTCATGACGCTTCTCCCCTTGTGATCAGGCGGTCGATCCGACGACACCCTCGACCAGATAGCTCATGCTCTCGAGCTCGATCGCATCTTCGGCGTAGCTCTTGTCCGCCGTGATGACGACATTGCCCTTGTTGTCCTTGAGGGCGCCCTTGAAGACCGAGAAGCTGCCGGCCATCATCTGGGCGAGCGTCGCCTCGAATTTCTTGCGGGATTCATCGGAAACGCCGGGGCCGAGCGGGCTCATCTTGACGAAGCCGTCTTTCAGGCCGCCGCGCACGAAATTGCCGAGCTTTTCGCCGGCCTGAGCCTTCTTGACGAAATCCGAATAGACATTGCCCCAGGCCCATTCGGCGCCGGTCAGGTATTTGGCTGGCGCAAGCAGGCTCTGATTTGCATGATAGCCGCAGACGAAAGCGCCACGGCCGGCGGTGGTCTCGACCACTACCTTCGGACTATCGACATGGCAGGTGATGACATCCGCACCCTGGTCGATGAGCGCATTGGTGGCCTCGGCTTCCTTGACGGCCAGCGACCATTCGCCCGTGAAGATCACCTGGCAGGTGATGGCGGGATCGACCGAGCGGGCGCCGAGGAGGAACGCGTTGATGTTCTGCAGAACCTGCGGGATGGGCTTGGCGGCGACGAAGCCGATCTTCTTGCTCTTGGTCGCATAGCCGGCCGCGACGCCGTTCAGATACTGGCCCTGGAAGATGTAGCCGAAATAGGAGCCGGTATTCGCCGGGTGCTTGCCGGCCTGCCAGAGGCCGCCGCAATGGCGGAACTGCACGTCCGGATATTTGGCCGCCATGGCGAGCATATGCGGATCGAAATAGCCGAAGGAGGTCGGAAACAGCAGCGCCGCCCCATCGAGATTGATCATCGATTCCATCGTCTTCTGGACGTCGACGGTCTCGGGAACGTTTTCTTCCTCGGCGACCGTCACCCCGGGGAGCTTCTTGACGGCGGCCGCGCCCTCGGCATGGGACTGGTTATAGCCATAGTCGTCCTTGGGTCCGACGTAGATGAAGCCGACGGTGAGCGCGCTCTGGGCAAAGGCGCGGGAGGACAGGAGGCCCGGGACGGTGCTGACGAGGGCGCCGGCTGCGGAGGTACGGAGAAAATTGCGGCGATTCATGGAAAGGAGGCTGGTCATGGGCATGCTCCTTGGGGCGGAAGCCGGTTCGTAAAAAAGAGTTACGAGAAAGTGTATGCAATCACCGTGCCAGATTATAAAGCATTGATTTTAATTGTATAAATTGCGAAGCGAAAACAGCGTGCAGAAAGTGTATGCACATTTATGCCGTAAAATTGGCTTTATGAAGAGTATTGCTCCTTTTTTAATCTTTAGAGAGAGATGCTAAACCGTCGCCCCGTTTTTAAATCGACGTATCGGGGATAAATACCATTTGAAAACATAGATTTAATTCAACAATTGACTTTGAAGGTCGCTGGCATAAATCTGTATGCAAGATTGAAAGGCAGATTCGTCCCCTTGAAGCAGGTCAAGCGCAGAGAAGTGATCAGAGCCGGAACGACCGTCGAGCAGATGGTGCGTTCCATTGCGGACATGATTGTAACGGGCGTGCTTCTGCCGGGGGAGAAGCTCGACGAAATATCGTTGGCGGGCCGTTTCGAGGTGTCGCGCACGCCGGTGCGGGAAGCCTTGCGGGAGCTTGGCGCCATGGGCCTGGTCGGACGGGAGCCGAACCGTAGCGCCGTGGTAACGAATGTCAGCGGCACCTATCTGCATTCGATGTTCGAGGCGATGGCGGAGCTCGAGGCGATCTGTGCGCGCCTGTCTGCCGAGCGAATGACGGTTGATGAGCGCCGCACACTGGAGCTCGACCATCGCGCGTCGGCACGGCTCGTGCGCACCGGCGCGGAGGAGGACTACGCCACCTACAATACCGAGTTCCATAGCCAGCTCTATCGCGGCGCTCACAACGATCATATTTTCGAGCTGGTAACGCAGACCCGCGCCAGGCTGGCTCCTTTCCGCCGCGCCCAGTTTCGTTTGCCGGGCCGCCTTGCCAAGTCCTTCAGCGAGCATGATGTCATCGTAACCGCAATCATGCGCGCGGATGCTGTCGCTGCCAGCCAGGCGGCTTATTCGCATGTCGCCATCGTCAGCGACGCCAGCATCGTCTTTGCCGGAGACCAATAGCTTCTCCGCGACCCGGCCGCGCATGCGGTCACAGTCCGCTATACCTCACCGTTTGGTCGCCCAATTGATGTGATGGGCCTGCTGCGCCGGTTGTCTCTGGTCGAGCGATCAGTCGCGACGTCGCATCTTCGGGATTGAATGTTGACAGATCTCAACCATAGCACGAGTAAATTGGGCGCAGAGTGTATCATTCTCGTGCCACATAGCTGCGTATCGCAGCGATCGACGAAGATCATCGTTGCGGCCTGCCCTGAAACAGCGTCCAATATCTTCCACGTTCGGGTCGAGCCGCTCTGACACGGATATGTCCGCTCTACGCCTCTAATGGAGGGATCAAGATTTTTCGATGATAAAGCCACCTGCAGGCAGGCGCGCATTGGGAGCGAAGCCACCCGCAATGTCAGCAAATCTCCCGGCCTTCGAACATATTGTGACGAACGCGAACGAGACCTTCCTGTGGCGTGTGGACGATTATCCCTGGGAGCGAAACGTCTGGAACTATCATCCCGAAATCGAAATTCATCTTTTGCGCAACGCGAGCGGGATGACATTTGTCGGGGATCATATCGGGGAGTTCTATCCCGGGTGCCTTACGGTCATCGGTCCCAACCTCCCGCATGATTGGGTGACCGCGACCGAACCGGGAGAAACTATCAAAGGCCGTGATGTGGTGATCCAGTTCGATCCGGCGCGCATCAAGGCGATTGCCAACACCGTGCCGGAATTCACGCATCTTGATAATTTCTTCCATCGCTCGGAGCGAGGACTGGTCTTTCTTGGCGAAACAAGACGAAGAGGAGTTGAGCTTATCGAAGCCATGGGCGGGCTCACGGGCTTTGCGCGCTTCTCACTCTTTATTCAGCTTCTGGAATTGCTGTCCTCTTCCGATGAGTTCGAAGTGCTGTCATCTCCACAGTTCGCTCCGAAGCTGGACGTCGAGAGACGTGATATTATTCAGAGGTCTCTAATTTATATTTTCAAGCATCTCGCGACCGATCTGCATCTCTCCGAGATTGCGGAACAGGCCGGTATGAGCGAGAGCACTTTCTCGCGCTTTTTCAAGAAGAATACCGGCAACAGTTTCACCGATCACGTCAACAAGCTGCGCATCTGGCAGGCGTGCAAGCTGCTTGCGGAAACCGACATGCCGATTACCGATGTCTGTTTCGAGGTTGGATATCTCAACATCTCGAACTTCAACCGGACATTCCTTCGCCAGCACAAGATGACGCCCTCTGCATATCGCAGGCTGACCAGCCATCGCAGGACATCGCGCATGCTCGAGGCGCAACCAACTAAATTGCATTAAAGTATAGATTTGGCGCATGAGGCACGCTAGTTCGTCGCAGGAAGGCCCCTTAATACTGCCATCCGCGATTGAGGTCGCGTGGGAGCCGCAAACGTAGGGATCGGGACATCCGAGGGCCGATGTCGTCTTCGAAGCCAGCGGCAGCCCCAAGGCCTATGAGGGGATCTTCGATATCGTGCGGCCGGCCGAGATCTACGAGAAGCCGCGCATCTCGTTTATCGCGGGCTTCATCGGCACGCCGAACATGAATTTCATCGATGTGACTGTTCATCTCGGCCAGGAGGGTTGGGTCCTTCGCGCAACCGGCTCTTCGCCGCCTATTGCCCCTGCTTCAGCCGATGGCGATGCGCCGTCTGTTTGGCACGGTTGCCGCACATGGCCATGCTGCACCAGCGCCTGCGGTGGCCGCGCGTATGGTCAGCGAAGAGCAGGGTGCATGCGTGGCCCTCGCAGGCCTTCACGTCTGAAAAATCCTCCGTGCAGACGAAGCGCCCGAGCGCTTCGCCGATCGGCAGGAGCAACGCCTCCGGCGAGCGCCACTTGCGCATCGACTGAAAATCAAGGCCGCCGCCGTCGCCCGGCTGTTTTGCCACGATCCGGTTGAAGCCTTCGTCACGCTCCAGCAAGCGGTTCAGCGGCTCCAGTTCGTCCAGCGCTGCGGCTGTCAGCGGCCGCCCCTTGTGTGTGCGCACGAAGGTTCTGAACCATTCACGCAGGCTCCTTGCCTGATCGGCGATCTTGTCGAGTTCGCCCGGCAGAGCTTGGCTGCGGATCACCTCCAGCGTCTCGCGCGGCACCAGGCCCGCCTGCTCCAGCCAGCGAAGCAGGCCTTCGCCGTCCTCGATCCAGTCGATCGGGGCATCGAGGGGCGTCGCCACCGAATTCAGAAAATCCAGCCCCAGCGTGTCACCGACGAAAATGGCGGGAGAGTGGTTGTCCATCGCAGCTCCTGTTTCGGTGGCCGAGCGTGGACGCCAGGCTGCCTCTCGAAAACATGAATAGCGTATAACCTGTTAAAGGGCTCTTGACAAGTTACTCATGTCGAGAGTAACCGTATTGTAGCAGTTTAAATGGTTACTCACTTTCAGGTCACAGGGAGAAGGCTAATGTCACCGCAGAAGATATCCTCGCAGACTATCGATATTGTCCTCGTCCACGGAGCGTGGGGTGATGGTTCGGGTTGGGCGAAGGTCATTGCGCCGCTTGCAGCCGATGGTCTTTCGGTGACTGCCGCCCCGCTGCCGCTGACCTCGTTTGCTGACGATATCGCCGCCTTGGAGCGCGCCTTGGAGCGTGTGACGGGTCCGGTCGTTCTGGTCGGCCACGCCTATGCCGGAGCGGTCATCGCCAGCGTGCGGAGCGAGAAGATCAAGGCGCTGGTCTATGTTGCCGCGCTCGCGCCGGATGAGGGCGAGACGGTTGCCGATGTGTTCTATCGCGGCGAGCCTCATCCGCAGGCGCCGAAGCTGGCGCCCGACAGCCACGGGCTGATCTATCTTCCCCATGAGGCCTTTGCGGCAGCCTATGCCCAGAATGCGGGCGACGAGGAACTGGCAGTTCTCGCCGCCGCCCAGCGGCCGATATCGCCCGCCTGTATTACCGTTCCTGTGCCGCGCCAGCTCTGGAAGGACCGCCCGGCTTGGTTCCTGATCGCCGAAGAGGATCGGATGATCAGCGCTGCCAATCAGCACTTCATGGCGGAGCGCATGCAGGCCGCGCAGCGCTCGTTTCCTGTGGATCATACGCCGATGACGACGGCACCCGAGACTGTCATCGAGATCATTCGCGAGGCTGCCGCCGCCGTGGTCGGCGCATGAATACGGTTGAAGTAACCAGTAAAAACCGAATTTAAAGGTTAATGGAAGGACCTTATCATGACCAATATCAGCTATCTCACCGTCATTGTTGACGGCGTCAAAGTCTTTTATCGCGAGGCGGGTTCGCCTGGTGCGCCGAAGCTCCTGCTGCTGCACGGCTTCCCGAGTTCCGGCCACATGTTCCGCGATCTCATCCCCCTGCTCGCTGATCGCTACCACATCATCGCGCCGGACCTACCGGGCTTCGGCCAGTCCGACCTGCCGGGACGTGGCCACAGCTTCGACAGCATCGCCGAGACGATCGACCGCTTCACCGAGATCGTCGGTTTCGATCGCTATGCCGTCTATGTCTTCGATTACGGCGCGCCGACCGGTTTCCGGCTGGCGGTAAAGCATCCGGAGCGGATTACGGCGATCATCTCGCAAAACGGCAATGCCTATGAAGAGGGCCTGAGCGAAGGCTGGAGCCCGATCCAGGCCTATTGGCGAGATGCGTCGGAAGAAAATCGCAATGCGCTGAAGCCTTTCCTGGAACCGGAATCGATAGCGTGGCAATACACGCATGGTGCCCCGGATACCGCCAAGATCTCTCCGGATGGCCATTCACTCGATAGTTTCTATATGGCGCGGCCGGGCGCGGTGGATGTGCAGCTCGATCTCTTCGGTGACTACAAGAGCAACGTGGCACTCTATCCGACCTTCCAGACCTATTTCCGCACCCACAAGCCGCGCTTCCTGGCGGTCTGGGGCAAGAACGATCCGTTCTTCCTGCCGCCTGGAGCGGAAGCCTTCCGCCGGGATATTCCAGACGCCGTCATCAAGTTCTTCGACACCGGCCACTTCGCGCTCGAAACCCATGCGGCGGAGATTGCCGCCGCAATCCGCGATTTCCTCGGCTGAGATCTGAACGACACCCCGCCGGCGCATTGCCGGCGGGTGATCGTGCGCGTCCAGCCGTCGTTTATAGGGAGCAATGACATGTCTGATTCAGTCGCCATCATCACGGGTGCCAGCCAAGGCATTGGCCAGGCAACCGCCGTCCGCCTCGCGAGAGACTTTTTCGTCCTGGTGCTTGTCGCGCGCAGCAAGGCCAATCTTGAGGAGACGGCCAAAGCCGTCGAGGCGGCCGGCGCCAGAACGCTCATCATCGATGCCGATCTTGCCGAGCCAGCCGCCGCGCAGGCCGTGGTCGATCAGGCGCTTGCCGCCTTCGGCCGGATCGACGCGTTGCTCAATATCGCCGGCGCCGTGCCGCAGATCGATCTTTTCGACATGACGGACCGGCAATGGGACGACGGCATGGCGCTAAAGCTGCACGGTGCGCGCAGACTCACCATTGCCGCCTGGCCGGCGCTGAAGGAGGCCAAGGGTTCGGTCGTGCTGATGTCGGGCAATTCGGCCGTCTTTCCCAAGGCGCCCTACGCGGCGGTCGGCACGATCAACGCCGCCATTATCGCCCTGGCAAAGGCCTTCTCCGACCGCGGCATCGTCGATGGCGTTCAGGTCAACAGCGTTCTGCCCGGCCCCGTCATGACCGGCCGGCGCCGGTCCTATCTCGAACACTGGGCGCCTTTGCACGATATGACCGTCGAGGAGGCAACCGCCAGGTTTCCGCAGGAGGCGGGCATCGCTCGCTATGGCGAGCCGGAAGAGATTGCCGAACTGATGGCCTTCCTGGTCTCGCCGGCCGCGCGTTGGATGACCGGTTCGACCTTGCGCATGGATGGCGGCGAGGTGAAGTCTGTCTAAAGAACGATGACGCTTGGCGTCAGCGTGCCTCGTAGCTGACCGAAATCTTCGCACTTGCCAACGCGGTCTGCGCCAATTGCGTGGCGTCGAGACTGAGCGAGCCGATTTGCAGGGGCTTGTCGAAGGCGAGATCGAGGGTAAAGAAGCCCGTCGGATGCGGCAGATCCTGCACGAAGCGGAGCAGGGCTTTTTTCGATTCCGCATCGATCTGGCTGTCCGGAAGGATCTGTAGTGCCGCTACGGCGTTGCCGCGCAATTGGTTGATACCCTGCTCGGGATCGTCCGAGCCCGTCAGCTGCTGTTGAAATGCGGCAAGCGACGGGATGGCCATTCCCTCGAACAGTCCTTGATTGTCGAGCCGGAAGCGCAGATGCGTCAGGCCGACCGAGCCGCCTTGAGTCAATGCCTGCACATTCGTGTCTTTGGGCAGGGTGAGCTCAGCCGATAGCGACGCTTTGCCGAGGCGTAGATTGGTGAGCTCCAACTCCTGAATGTCCAGATAGCCGTCCTTGGGGTCAAAGCGAAATGCCCCCGAAATGTCCATCGGCCATTGCTGGGCCGCGGAGATGTAGTTGGCAAGCGCATTGTCCAACAGCGGTGTAAAGCGCATGCCTTCGACGGAGAATCGTCCCCAGGTGGGAACATGGTCGGGCTTGCTGGCGATGGTCTTGAGGAAAGCGACAAGGTTGTCGCCCTTCAGTTCCGCGCGATCGAAAGTCCATCCTATTCTGTTGCCGGACTTGAAAAGTCCGTTTGTCACCGCGCAGCCATCGTGCAGTTCGGAGACGGCAAAGCCATCTCTATGCTGGATGACTGCGCTGCCTTCTACAAGCTCGGCACATGGGGTTCCGGCGGCAGCAGTGGAAAGAGGGGCGAAAGAGAAGAGGAGAGGCAACAGAAGGAAGGGGCGCATCTTTACGGTTCTCTGATTGAGGAGATCGGCAAATACAAAGTCGCGCCATGTTCTCGGCCGTGTCGCTTATGTCAAGCGATGTGGCTTCCGTCAGATGATATTCCTCCGGCCGGCAGCCGTGTCCTGAGGTTCCAGGACACGGCGTCTTTGCCTTGCCTATGCGGCGGCGCGATCGGTCATTGATCTGCGGCGCAACGCAGCCTTCAAAATCGCCGGCGGATTGTAGTTCGCCTCAAGCGGCCCGATATCGGTGCCGGGCGGAACGATCGCGTCGATCTGATCGAGGATCTCGTCGGTCAGTCGGACCTCGGAGGCCGCGAGCAGATCGTCGAAGTGCTCCATCTTGCGCGGCCCGATGATTGCGGATGTGACGCCCGGATGTGCCATCACGAAAGCCAAGGCCATATGCGCCAGCGGCAGCCCTGCTTCCTGGGCCAGGGGAATAAGCTGCTCGATCGCGTCCAGCCTGCGTTCGTCGGACATCTGCTTCGGAAAACGTCTGGCGCGTCCGCTATCGGGCTGTGGTTCACCCTTGCGGTAGCGGCCGGTGAGCATGCCCATCGCCAGTGGGCTCCAGACCATCGCACCCATTCCGTAGCGCTCGCAGGCAGGCAGCACCTCGCGTTCGATGCCGCGGTTCAGGATCGAATAGGGCGGCTGTTCGGTGCGGAAGCGCGCCAACCCGCGCCGTTCCGCGACCCACTGCGCTTCGATGATCTCCGAAACCGGGAACGTCGACGAGCCGATGGCGCGCACCTTCCCCGCCCGCATCAGGTCGGTGAGGGCGGAAAGGGTTTCCTCGATGTCGGTATTCGGTGCCGGCCGATGGATCTGGAAGAGATCGATATGGTCGGTCTGCAACCGGCGCAGGGAGTCGTCCACAGCGCGCACCAACCAGCGCCGCGAATTGCCCTGCTGGTTGGGGTCGTCGCCCATCGGGATATGCGCCTTGGTGGCCAGCACGACATTGTCGCGCCTGCCTTTGAGCGCCTTGCCCACGATCTCCTCCGATTCACCCCGGCTATACGCATCGGCGGTGTCGATGAAGTTGATGCCTGCATCCAATGCCTTGTGGATGATCCGGATGCCCTCGTCGTGATCGGGATTGCCGGCGCGGCCAAACATCATCGCGCCCAAGCAATAGGGGCTGACTTTGATGCCGGTTTTTCCCAGCGTGCGATATTGCATGGTCTATTCCTTCTTCTGTTCAGTGATCGGGGCCAGTGCCCACTTGCTGCGTTAGATTTCCCGTGCTTGAGCGTGCATCACCACGGGAGCGGGCCGTCCGCGCTCGTGAACGTGCCCGTCGGACCGTTCACGTCGAGGGCGACGCGCACGGGGTTGCGGGCACCCTGTTCGACCGTCTCGATGCCCTCGAAATTGTTGAGGGCCGTGGCGGTGAAACCCGGGCTCGCGGCATTGACCTTGATGTTTGTCGACTCGAGTTCGATTGCGAAGGAAAGCGTGACCGCGTTGAGGGCTGTCTTCGAGGCGGCGTAAACGACGCCGAACCCCGAGCGATATGGAAAGTTCGGATCCGCGTTCAACGTCAGCGAGCCGACGCCGCTCGTTACGTTGACGATGCGTCCCGCCGGCGCTTCGCGCAGGAATGGAAGCATCGCCTGCGTAACGGCAATGACACCGAACACATTCGTCTCGAAAACAGCGCGCACCTCGTCGAGTGACGCAACGCTCGCACGGCTCGACTGCAGCATATCGGCGAGCGATCTGCCCGGCTTTCCCGCATGCGAGATGGCCGCGTTGTTGACAAGCAGGTCGAGACGGTTGAACTCGATGCGTATGCGCTCCGCTGCTGCGGCGATGGAGGCCTGATCGGTGACGTCGAGCTGGAGGGCACGGGCATCCGCTCCGATGCCGTTCGCAGCTTCTTCTCCACGCTCGAGGTTTCGCGACCCGACGAGCACGGTGTAGCCGTTAGCCGCAAGTTCCCTGGCGATTTCAAGACCGATCCCTTGGTTGGCCCCGGTGATCAGGGCGACGGGTTTGTCCTGCATAATCATTCTCCTTTGGCGCAACGATCTGTGGCAAGCGCCGCCGCCCTGTGTTAAAAAGATAAACGGAACGCTATTCCGGTTTATACGGAACAATGTTCCGTTTAGCAAATGGAAAAATGCATGAGCGATAAAATCGACGAGCGGGATGATGTCTTGGAGCCGGTGAGCTCGACAGATCGGCGCGTACGCGCCGACGCCCAGCGCAACCTCGACGGGCTGCTACGGGCGGCCATGGCAGTGTTCGCGACCTCCGGAGTGGATGCTCCGGTGCGGGAAATCGCAAAGACGGCCGGCGTCGGCGTCGGCACGGTCTATCGCCACTTTCCGCAGCGATCCGACCTCATCAAGGCGGTCTTGCGTCGCGAGATCGATGCTTGCGCGGACGCGGCATCCGTGTTGGCCGGAGAGCACGATCCCGGCGAAGCGCTGGCGCGGTGGATGCAGCGCTTTGTCGACTTCATCTCAGCCAAGCGTGGATTGGCAGCTGCACTTCATTCCGGCGATCCGGCCTACGAAGCCTTGCCGGCCTATTTCGACAAGCGGCTCCGTCCAGCGCTGGAATCATTGCTGGATGCCGCCGCTGCGGCGGGCGAAATACGTTCCGGGGTTGAGCCGAATGACCTCTTGCATGCGGTCGCGCGGCTCTGCACGCCAGCCCATAATGTCGGGCCTGATCACGCGCGGCGGATGGTAGCGCTCCTCATCGATGGCCTGCGTTACGGAGCGAGCGTGAACGACCGTAAGTGAGGCGCCGCGTGTTTACCGTGCGTCATGTGTTGAGCAAGCACTGCAGCGGTTCCTATGCTCTTCCGAGCAACGGCTTTGATGTCGAAAACATCAGAAACGAGGAGGGTATCCGAAGTTCCGAAAAACTGTCTCAATAATAAAACCGGTTGTGTTATGATATCAGATATGCCACACCGTAACCAGTTCTAAAAAAGCAATCAGATGGAGGACGTCATGAGCAAGGTGCGAGTTGCAGCATTTTCCCTCTCCGTTGATGGTTTCGGTGCGGGACCTGAGCAGAGTCTCAACGATCCGCTGGGCAAACGCGGAATGGAGCTCCATAGCTGGTTTTTGCGCACGCGCACGTTCCAGCAGATGTTCGGGAAGGAAGAGGGCTCGACCGATGTGGACGATGACTATGCCGCGCGGGGAATGGCCAATTTCGGCGCCTTCATACTTGGCCGAAACATGTTTGGCCCGATCCGCGGCGAATGGCCGGATGATGGCTGGAAGGGATGGTGGGGAAACAATCCTCCATACCATACCCCGACTTACATCCTGACGCATTATCCTCGGCCATCCATCGAGATGGAGGGTGGCACGACGTTCCATTTCATCACTGGCGGCATTGAAGAGGCGCTTGTGCAAGCAAAAGCTGCTGCCGGTGGCAGGGATGTGAAGATCGGCGGCGGCGTCAGCACAGTGCGCCAATATCTGAATGCCGGTCTGATTGACGAGGTCCATTTCGCGATCTCGCCAGTCGTGCTTGGCAAGGGTGAGGCGATGTTCGAGGGAATTGACCTGCCTGCTCTCGGCTTCCGCGTGAGCGAGCATGTCGCAACTGCTCATGCGACCCATGTCGTCCTGACCAAATAGGCAGTCCAGGTTGGCACGGAAATCCAGATGCCAACCTGTCCAGTTCATTCAGAAGGAGTGAGCCCGGTATTGAAGCGCCATGGTGTTATTCGGCGCTTCTCAACGGGCCGCTCCACCCAAGTCAGCCTTATCGGGCTGACCGGTAGCGCTCGGCCTGAACAGCGTTTGAAAGATGCGGCAACATAACCTGTCGTGCGGCTTCCCAGGCATCGTATTCCGCCGCGTCCATCAGTGAAGGAATCGTTGCAAACTCGGCCCGGTCGAGGCCTACAAGCGCGCTGTCGACGAGATCCTCAGTCGACATGACCCACTCGCTCGGCAAGTTGCTGGACGGCAGGCCGGCAACGTCCCAGAATTCCGTCGCCGTTGCGCCGGGCATTACGACCTGCACATGGACGCCGGTGTCTTTGAGTTCCTTGCGCAGGGAGTGGCTGAAGGACAATACGAATGCCTTTGCCCCTCCGTAAACGCCGTTGAGCAATTCCGGCGCAATGGCGACAATGGAGGAGATATTGATAATGGTGCCTTTGCCACGTGCAACGAACCCCGGCACGGCGGCATAGGTCAATCGCATCAGCGCCGTGACGTTGATGTCGATCAACCCCTGCATGTCGTCGATCGATGCCGAGGCGAGCGGGGCGGCGCTGCCGAAGCCGGCATTGTTGACGAGGTGGGTGATCGTACCGTCCGTTTTCAGGGTCGCTTCGACTTGCTCGCGCTGAGCGCCATCGGTCAGATCGGCGACGATCGTACGAACCTTTACCCCGTACTGGCGGGTAAGCCTGTCGGCGACGGCGTCGAGCTTTTGCGTGTTGCGTGCGACGAGGATGAGATCGTGGCCGCGTGCTGCAAATCTGTCGGCATAGACGGCGCCGATGCCGGACGATGCGCCGGTGATGAGAACGGTTCCATGGGAGGTGGTCATTGTACTGTCCTTGTCCTGTTTCGAAGGGTTTCTGTTTTGAAGAATGACAGGATGATAACGCTGGACGGCAATGTCTCAAATGTCATATAACCAGCAAAAGCAGACAAACGTTTGGAGATGCGCATGAGACAGATCGGCTTCATCATGGAAGATGGGTTTCAAGTGATGGGGATGGCGGCGCTGACGGCATTCGAATTTGCCAATGCCGATCTCGGCCACGAAGCCTATCGGTTGAGCGTCATGTCGGAGAAGGGGGGTACGATCCGTTCTTCACTCGGTATAGGGATCGAGACACACGCGCTGGACGGCTTTCCCGACACGCTCATAGTGATCGGGGAAATGGTGCCTCGTCCCATCACCGCGGCTCTTCGGAATTACATTGCGGCTGCGGGCCGGGAGTCGCGACGTGTCGCCGGCGTATGTACCGGCGCTTTCCTTCTGGCGGAGGCCGGCCTTCTCGACGGCAGGGCAGCCACCACGCACTGGATACATGCCCGTACTCTCCAGGAGCGCTTCCCCTCGATCAAGGTGGATGAGGACCGGATCTTCATCGCCGATGGCAATATCTGGACCTCGGCCGGCATGAGCTCCGCCATCGATCTGACACTGGCACTGATCGAAGACGACCACGGGGCAGAGCTTGCCCGCGCGATCGCCCGAAAACTGGTTGTTTATCATCGGCGTCCCGGCGGGCAGTCGCAGTTCTCGGCCCTGCTGGAGCTGGAGCCGCGCTCGGATCGGGTTCGTCGTGCCCTGGTCCATGCCAAGGAGCATCTCCGCAATCCCCTGACGGTCGAGGAACTGGCCGAGGCGGCGAGCCTCAGCGCGCGTCAGTTCAGCCGCATCTTTCGCGAGGAAACCGGCCAGTCGCCCGCCAAGGCCGTCGAACGGCTGAGGCTGGAGGCGGCCAAGATCATGCTGGAAGAAGGCCGTCACTCCATGGATATCGTGGCGCGCGATACTGGTTTTGCCGATCGCGACCGCATGCGTCGAGCATTCCTTCGCTTCTTTGGCCAACCGCCGCAGAGCCTGCGGCGTAGCCTCAGGCTGATCGAAGGCGAGGAGGAGCTATCACTTCCCGGCTGATTGCCGTCGAGGTGGCCATGTCGTTGAAGTTGCGATTTGTTCTGAAGCACAGCCGCGGTCGCCGTGCATTCCATGGCCCATGCGAATCCACCGCTGAAACTAATGTCAGGAGGAAGTGAACGCGAAGCTTGACCACCGTGCCAGACCGGAAACATAGATAGCGGGCAAGTCAGTTTTGGCTGGAAATCAATATTGTGGAAATCGAATCCCATTTTGCCTCTTTCGTGCGTGTCCTGGGCCAAGTGGCCGTCATTGTCTATGCCTTTTCCTGGGTCATCCGGACGGTCGAACGCGGCGTTTTGAAATCCGTCGCTGTCGGGCTGCTGTTTGGCGTGGGCGGCATCCTGTCGATGAGCGATCCCATTCGTTGGATGCCTGGCGTCTTTCAGGACGGCCGCTCGGTTCTGCTCGTTCTTACGCCGATCTATGGCGGTCCGATCGGTACTGTGGTGGCGGTGATCATGATGGCCTTGTTTCGTTTCGCAGCCGGCGGTATCGGAGCCGTCGGCGGCGTGGCGGGCATCCTGGCCGTTGCGACCACCGGATATGTCTTGACGCTGCTGCCGCGCCAATGGATCGGGACGGGCTGGAAACGGTCGGCCTTGTTTGGCTTGGCGACCGGTGCATCGCTCATTGTTCTGGCCTTCCTGCCTTCGCCGCTCGCGCATCAGCTCTTCGTTTCGGCGACGCTTCCGGCGATGGCGACCAATTTCCTCGGCGTTCTCCTGCTGTCGGATCTGCTTGAGCGGGAGTGGTATCGTATCGGCATTCAACGCGTGCTCGAGAACGAAGCCAGCGTCGATCCGCTGACAAGGCTGCCAAATCGCCGCGTGCTGCAGCGTGAAGGCGATCGCTGCAGCAGGGAAGCGGGAACCCGGCGCATTCCCTTTTCGATCATCATGCTCGATATCGATCACTTCAAGAAGATCAACGACAGCTGGGGGCATTCCTTTGGCGACACGGTCCTTGCCCGAGTGGCGGACGTGATACGGCAGACCGTGCGAAAGACCGATATCGCTGCCCGCTACGGCGGCGAGGAGATTGTCGTCCTTTTGCCGAACACCGACACAAGGGCTGCTGCTGCCGTTGCCGAAAAGATCCGCACGGATATCGAAACGACGGTTCTGACGTTCGATAACAATACTATCAATGTCACCGTAAGCATCGGCGTTGCGTGTTCAGATGAACCCGCCACCGACTTCAAACATGTCCTGGAGGCTGCCGACAAGGCGCTTTATCGCGCGAAGGCCGGCGGGAGAAATCGTGTGGAGCAGGCGAATGCCGCGTGACGGCGATCGGCAAGGGACGACTGGACGCCGCTCGTGGGGATCACGAAGCCGCATGAGATGATGCGGTCGCTCGCGTTCACGACCCATCCCTAAACTATCTTCATTGTGGTGTTTACCCGCTGCTCGCCCGAAGGGCGTGCAGCGACGCCGCAACCATGCCAATCCGTAAGGTTTCGGCAAAGTGGGTGGCAGGATTGGACGATAGGGTCATATCGGCTCGCAGGAGCCGTAAACCCATGTCCATGACGAAGGAGCAAAGCATGTTCAGAAAGTTAGTTGCGATCGGTATCGTCTCTGTTGCCGGATTGGCGGCAGGGGCCGCATTGGCCCGCGACGAGACGGGAACGATCACCAACGTCGATGCCAAGGCGGATCAGATCACCCTGTCCACGGGCACGACCATCAATCTGCCCGAAAACATCGAAGTTGAAACCTTCAAGGTCGGCGAGCGCGTTTCGGTGAAATACACCGTGCAGAAATCCGGCCTCGCTCTTGCCTCGCAGGTCCATCCGGCCAAATAGGGCGGAAGCGGCGAGCGATTCTCAGACCCTGGGAAAAGAAAGGCAGGCCTGGAGCCCAGGCCTGCCGTCCTCAAGCGCAATGGGCGTCGAATGCAGATCTGCGATCGCCTTTACCAGGCTCAATCCCAATCCGCTTCCGGGTGTCGTGCGGCTCTTGTCGAGACGGTAGAGGCGCCTGAATACCAGTTCGCGTTCGTCGACCGGGATACCCGGCCCATTGTCAGAGACGCAGGCGCGGTAGCATCGACCCGCCGTGGCGAGCGTCATCAGGATGCTGGTTCCGGCCGGGCAATGCGTGATCGCGTTCTCGACAAGGTTGACGAAGAGCTGGGTCAGCAGCTCGCGGTCGCCATGGACGATACATGGCCCTGATGCCAGCGGCTTGTATTCCAGTTTCTGCGCGTTGTCGTCGGCGACATCAGCGTAGATTTCCGCGACCGAAGACATGATGTTGCACAGATCCACCGCCTTGAAACGTGTCTTCCTGGCTCCCGCTTCGATCTGCGAAATTCGCAGGAGCGCCTCGAACGTGGCATTGATCCTGTCGCTTTCCTCCCGGGCATCGAGAAGCAAGTCTTCGACGCTTTCCGATCGCTCCTGCCGCAGCAACGCGTGCTCGATCGTCATGCGAAGGCGATTGAGCGGCGTCTTGAGATCATGCGCGATATCAGCGCTAACCTGCCGCATGCCCTCCACAAGACCGGAAAGCCGGCCAAGTGCATGGTTCATATGAGTGGATACGACATCGATGTCGTCACCATTTCCGCTAGTCGGGATTCGACACGCAAGATTGCCGGCCGAGACCTCTACCATTGTCTGTTCGATGGATTCCAATCGTCGTTCGGCTCGTCTGGCAAGCCCTGCTCCTCCGACAATCGCCATCGCGACGATGAGGCCGGATGCCCAGAGGAAGCTTGCCAGCACGATGTGCTCGATATTGTCGATCTCGCGATAGCTTTGACCGACGACAAGAGAGTTGCCACCGACCTTGCCGACCATCACTCTCACGGGGTCGTCGCCACCCAGGCCGAAATCCCTCGCCGGAACAGTCGTAAGCCCCGGTTCAATTCGTGATGCTCCAACATTGCCCGCAAGTTTCTCTCCTTTGTCGCTCAACAGAAGAAAGACCTGGTCCTCGGCATTCTTGAGGGATGAATAAGTGTCGACGGCGGCGATGAGATCCTCGAGGTCGTTGGACGAATAGGTCGATGCCACGACGGAGTAGGTGTCGCCGACCGACCGGTCGAGTGCCTGCGCCAGTTCGCGTTGCATGAGCCCGTAGGCGATCACGCCGGTCGCCAGGAAGGCAAGGATAAAGAAAAGCCCGAAGGATAGAGCCAGTCTGAAAGGCGTGCTGCGCAGCAATCTATCGCGGCGCATGCACGCAGTACCCCGTGTTGCGGACGGTATGAAGCAATTGGATCTCGAACGGCTTGTCTATCTTCGCCCGCAGGCGGCTGATATGCGTTTCCACAACGCTCGTCTTCGGGTCGAAATGGAAATCCCAGACCCGTTCGAGCAGCATGGTGCGCGTGAGCACCCTGCCTTCGCCACGCATCAGAACCTCCAGAAGCGTGAATTCCCGCGGCTGAAGATCGATCGGCATACCGCGACGGGTGACCTGCCGTTTGATGACATCGAGCTCGAGGTCCGCGATTTTCAGGATCGTTTTCTGATCCTGCGCAGGCGGACGGCGCGCCAGGGCATTCAGTCGCGCGATGAATTCCGAAAAGGCAAAAGGTTTGGTCAGATAGTCATCGCCGCCTGCCTCGAGCCCTTCGACCCTGTCGTCGACGCCGCTGATCGACGTTAGAAACATCGCCGGGGTCTTGACCTTCGCCGCTCTGGCGGCCTTGACCAGGGAAAGACCATCCAGTCCGGGTATCATGCGATCGACAACGAGAACATCGTAGTGCTCTCTCGTGGCCTGGAACAGCGCATCGGTACCGTCGCGGATCACGTCGCATACATGACCGGCTTCTCCCAGGCCGCGCGAAATGTAGTCGGCGGTCTTTTGATCGTCTTCCACGACGAGAATTTTCATGGTTCGGCAGTGCTCCCTGGACGGCGGTACACGCCAAACATGGCTCACCAAGGTGTCAGCAGCCTGAACGAGTGCTTACAAATCCGTAAGATTGGCTGCGGAGGCAAGGCTGCGAGGCAAGGAAGCGTTTCTTACGAAACCGTATTGTCTGGGCAAAGAGGGCGTATAGGCGCCTCCGTAGAACGGATGGCGCCGACGGCACAGTGGGTGCGGTCGGCCGATCAACCTCGACGGCCATGCAGCCGCAAAATGGAGCCATCCCATGAAGACGTTCAAAGCCGCACCACTTCTCAATCTTTTCGTTCTGGCTGCGCTTGTCACGCTGCCTGTTGCCGCTCACGCCGCAGCGGCCCGTCCGTGTGAGGATGTGCTCAAGGAAATGCGTGCGGCGAAGTCGACCGCAAAGCTCAGCGGTGATGACAAGACCAAAGTCGATGCGCTCGAGGCAAAGGCGATCGAACGCTGCAATGCCGACGACGACAAGCGGGCTGATGGCTTCCTTGAGGACGCGATGAAGCTGATGACGAAGTAATTCCGTTGGTGAGGCAAGAACAAGATGACACAGCAATTTTTAGCAAGCCCGGAGCGGCCGCTGAACAGGGTTCCGCGCGTTACGATTGACTTCTGGCTGATCAAGCTTCTGGCGGTTACGATGGGCGAGACCGCGGCGGATTATCTCACGGTCAATATGGGACTTGGCCTCGCGGTGACATCACTGATCATGGCTGCGGTGCTTGTCGCTTCGCTTGCCCTTCAGTTTCAGCAGGAGCGTTATGTCCCCTGGGTCTATTGGATCGCCGTGGTCCTGATCAGCGTGGTCGGGACGCTCGTCACCGATAATCTCTCCGACAATCTCGGCGTGCCGCTGGAGGCTTCGACGATCGGCTTCAGTATCGCCCTCGCTGCAACCTTCTTCGTCTGGTGGAAGGTGGAGGGAACCCTGTCGATCCACTCGATCTACACCGCGCGGCGCGAAGAATTCTATTGGCTGACCATTCTCCTGACCTTCGCGCTGGGAACTGCGGTGGGCGACCTGATCGCGGAAGTGTTCGGGTTCGGTTACGTAATGACCGGTCTTATCTTTGCCGGGGTGATCGCCGCGATCGCGGTGGCCTATTTCGGCTTCAAGCTCAACGCCATCCTGGGATTCTGGCTGGCTTACATTTTCACGAGGCCGCTCGGAGCCTCCTTGGGGGATTATCTGTCGCAGCCTGCGGAATACGGGGGTCTCGGCTTCGGTACGGTCTATACCAGCGTCCTGTTCCTGATAGCGATCGTTGCGACGGTCATCTACATGATGGCAAGCTACGAGCCGGAAGTATCGGCTGAAGGATAAAGTTGCGGGAGCTAGTGCAGACAATGGGCTGCGAATGAAGTCGAGTGTCCCCCATGGGGAGCGAATCCGATCTGGGCAGAAATGGCACCGATCGGAAGATCGTGTTTCATCAGAGACCGTCATTGCCTGATACGAACGACCGGAAAGGCAGCCACCGTGGATCGTACATTGACGACGTGCGGATTTCTGGTTAGCTGTGGCGTCATGAAGATCGCAATGGTTCTTGTCGTGGTAAGAGGGCGCATGGGCAGGATGGTGTAACCATCCGGCGAAAGCACCCATGCGCGGTAAGCAGGCTCCTGACGGGGCCTTTTTTTATGCCCGCAGTTCGGGCCGCGCCTCGTCAGATTTCACGCTCCTCCACTGACAAGACGGACATAGCCATGACGGGCAATCATTCCATTGAGACTTCGCGCATGCATACCACCGGGGAAACGGATAAGACCCCGGCTGCCGCTCCGCCGCGACTGACGACCCTCATCTTGCTTTCGGCGCTTGCTGTACTGCCGGTAAACATGATCTTGCCGTCGCTGCCGAATATCGCTACTGAGTTCCAGGCGGATCGCTCTCTCGTTAATCTTTCGGTCGCAGGCTATGCGATCGTGACCGCTCTGATAGCGCTCCTCGCAGGCGCGGCGTCCGATCGGTATGGACGCAGACCTGTCGTATTGATCGCGGTCTCCATCTTCATCGTCGCGTCTGTCGGCTGCGCGCTTGCCGGCAATATTGGCGTATTCCTTGTATTTCGGGCGATGCAGGCATCCATCGATGCCTGCTTTTCCATCGCCCTGGTCATCATCCGGGAAACATCGAGCGATCGCAAAGCCGCAAGCAGGTTCGGTTACCTTGCGATGGGCTGGGCGATCGCGCCGATGCTCGGTCCGATGCTGGGTGGATTGCTGGACGAGCTGTTCGGATGGCGGGCGTGCTTCTTCGTTCTGGCGGTCCTCGGCGCGGCTGTCCTTGCATTGTCCATGCGCGACGTAAGGGAAACGGCTACGCGTTCCATGAGACCGCACGGCAACTACCTCGCCGCCTATGGGAAGCTCGCAAGCTCGGCGCGCTTCTGGGCCTATACCGCGTGTATGGCGTGCTCCATGGGGATATTCTATATCTTTCTGGGAGGGGCACCACTGGTTGTCGCCAAAACCCTTGGTGCATCCGGTGCGGAACTTGGGTTTTACATGGGCATGACCCCGGCCGGCTTTATCCTTGGCAGCTATTTGACCGGCCGCCATGCCTCTCGCTACGCGCTGAGCACCACGCTTATCGTCGCACGCCTCTTGACCTGCACGGGGTTGCTGATCGGCTTCGTTCTGTCGATGTTGGGCACGACGCATGTCCTTGCATTCTTTGGGCCTTGCATGTTCATCGGCATAGGCAACGGCCTGACCATGCCCGCGGCCAACGCCAGCGTGCTGTCCATACGTGCCGATCTCTCCGGCACCGCCATGGGGCTGGCCACCGCAATGAGGAT
Source organism: Martinezella lusitana (assembly GCF_016901135.1). Lineage (GTDB taxonomy): Bacteria > Pseudomonadota > Alphaproteobacteria > Rhizobiales > Rhizobiaceae > Rhizobium > Rhizobium lusitanum_D. The sequence goes on from NZ_JAFEVL010000045.1 coordinate 71,016, forward strand.
CGCCGGTGGAGCGCTCATAGCCTCTGTTGCCGGTCTGTTGCTCGATCGTTCGGGCGCAACCCATGTGCTTCTCGGAACAATGCTGGCAACGGCATCGCTCGCATTGCTGGCGGCGCTTTGCGCGGCCGTGATCGAGAGGCGTATAACCAAGCTCGCGTCGGCGTAGATGGCGATCTTTCATCGCTACTGTCGAAAATTTGGCCGATCTGGCGTTGGCTGCATGTCGTCATACGCCCGCTCGCGATGCGCTTGTCGCATCATGGCGTAAAGTCCGACGAGAGCGGCGGCAAAGCCCGAAGCGGCCCCGATGCCGAGCGCCCAGCGGGGGCCGCAATGATCGGCTACCCAGCCGACGATCGGTGCGCCGATCGGCGTACCCCCGAGTGCAATGCTGACGCGCAGCGCCATCACTCTTCCGCGCATGGCGGGCGCTGTTGAAAGCTGCATGAGGCTGTTCGTGGTATTGGTGAAGGTCAGCGCCGCAACGCCGATGACGACGAGAGCGGCGGCAAACGGCCAATAGCCGGGGGCAAACGCTGCCAACGTGCAGCCGATCCCGAAAACGCCGGCGCCGACGGGAAGGCCCTGAAAGCGCAGCTTGTCACGGCCGGCGTTCAGGAGGGCGCCGGTAATCGTTCCGATCGCCATGATCGATGACAGAAGGCCGTATCCCGCAGCATCGGCGTGGAAGATGCCGACCGCCATCGCGGATATGAAGATCGGGAAATTCAGGCCGAAGGTTCCGATCAGAAACAGCATGAGCAACATCGCCCTGAGGTCGGTCCGGCTCCAGACGTAGCGGAGCCCTTCGACGAAGTTTCCCCTGGCGCGGCTCACCCTGGCATTCGAGCGCAATTGGTCGACGCGCAGGAAGGCGAGCGAGGCAAGCACCGCGACGAAGGACACGCCGTTGATCAGGAAGGCCCAGCCGGTGCCGATCGCCGCGATGACAATGCCGGAGATAGCCGGACCGACCATGCGCGCGGCGTTGAAGGAGGTCGAATTGAGCGCAACCGCATTTGGCAGGTCCTCGTCGCCGACGAGTTCGGCGACGAAGGTCTGGCGAACGGGAGCATCGAGGGCAGCCGCGCTGCCGAACAGGAAGGAGAAAATGTAGACGTGCCACAGCTGCACGATGCCGAGGACGGTCAGAGCGCCGAGCGCCAGGGAGAGGCCGCCCATCGTGGCCTGGGTGGCGATGAGCAGCTTGCGCTGGTTGAAATGATCCGCCGCATATCCCGTCCAGGGCAACAGCAGGAGCTGCGGTGCGAACTGCAGCGCCATGACGGTGCCGACGGCCGAGGCATCGTGATGGGTGAGTTCTGCAAAAACCAGCCAATCCTGCGCGGTGCGCTGAACCCAGGTGCCGATATTCGAGACCAGCGAGCCCGCAGCCCAGACGCGATAGTTAAAATGCCGCATCGACCGGAAGGTGGCGGCAAACGGGCTCTTCTTCATGGACGGCTGGGCGTATTGCCGCCGTTGAAACGACCAAAATGCCACGCCATCATCACTGCGAGCAGGAAGGCGCCCACGCCAGCAGCGGCGGCATCTCCCGCATCAGCGAGTGCGAAATCGCCGACATGGACGAGGAGCAGATAGGCAATGACAAGATTGAAGAAGCCCCAGACCACGTTCGTGGTCGAGGACGAGTGTCCTTCTCCCCTCGGTTTGGCGAAAGGGGTTTGGAACGGCTTGCCCATGACGCCGCTGACGACGTGCGGCACAGCGTTCATCAGGAAAGCGCCGCCGAAGAAATAGGATATGAGATGAGAGATCGACATATTATTCGCTCCGGCTTGCAAGCAGTTGCATGACGTCATGGGCAGTGCCGGTCTCGCCGAGCCGCGGGAAGATCTGGTTGATGCTGTATTCGTGCGCCTCGGCGCGCGCGTCCGTCACGGCGTCGATGGCAAGTGTCACATTGAAGCCCTGCTCGTAGGCCTGTCGAGCTGTTGACTCGACGCCCGTGCCGGTCGCGACGCCGGTGATGACGACCTGTGTGACGCCCAGCGACTTCAACTGCTCATCCAGATCGGTATTGGCAAAGGCCCCCCATGTCCGCTTTGTCACGACGATGTCATCGGGCTGTCGATCGATCTGCGGAATGAAATCGGTGAAGTCCTCGGAAAGGACGCTCGCATGTCGTCGTTGCTGTTCCGTGCGGCCGGGCGCCACGCCGGCAACATTAACGAGCACGATGGGAAGCCGATGCTTGCGGAATGCGCCGATCAGCTCGACCGTCCGGTCCACGACCGGGCCGATGGGATGGATGAAGGGCGAGCCGATGATGCCCTTCTGGAGATCGACAACGATAAGGGCGGTCTTTGCGTCAAGCGCGGTCAGCGCCATGGGATTTCCTTTTTCGGATTGTTCGCAGATTTTGGGGGAGGAGCGTTGATGTCAATTGTCAGTCGTCGACGAGACGCCGCAGCAGCTCAAGGGATGCCTGGAGTTGTTCTTGCTCCTCCCGGGAAAGTCGCGCTTCGATCGTGCGATGCAGCCAATCCTGCCGCGCGGCACGGCCCTCCTGAATCATTCGAAGGCAGGTGTCGGTGAGCGACAAGATGGTTTGTCGTCCGTCCGCCGGGTCCGGTACGCCATGAACTAGCCCGGCCGCCTCCAGCGCACTGATGACCGCGCCCATCGACTGTGGCCGCATGCCTTCGGCGCGCGCGAGGTTAGATGTCGTCGCTGGACCGTCCTTATCGAGGCGCAGAAGCACAGATATCTGCGTCGGCGTCAGGTCTCCGACATCAGCCTGTTCGCGCAGCCGGCGCTTGAGCTTGCTCGCAATGCCCCGGAGATCCTGTGCGAGGGCAGCGGCAACCGCCATGTGAGGTTTGTCCGATTGATCAACCATACGCATCCCATACCATATAGGAAGGTAAACTGTAAAGATTATCTTCTAAGATAGACTTATTATATGTACACGAACTAGCGAAGCCCGCATGCCGACCCGCGGTCCTCGCCAATCGTTTTGATTGACGCTTCAAGTCCTCTTGTAGCGTGCTCGGAATTCGCGCGGCGTGCAGCCTTCGCGCTCATGAAACAGCCGCGAGAAATAGAAGGGGTCGCCGATCCCGACCCCGGCGGCAATGATCTCGATCTTGTCGTCCGTCGTCGCCAGCAGCTCCTTGGCGTGATCCATGCGTACCCGAAGCTGGAAACCCTTTGGCGACAGTCCTATTTCTGCCGTGACCTTTCTGCGCAGCGTGGCAGCCGACATTCCATGCTCGGCGGCGAATGCGGTCATGTCGAGCGGCTGCATGGCTCTTTTGCGCAGCGCTTCGACGATTGCGGCGATATCAGATCCATCATGGCGTGAAGGTGTCGCCTGGCTTGCCTGCCGGGCTGCCGACACGACGATCTGGTGAAGAATTGCGGCGGCGGAGGCTCTGGCGAGGTTCGTATCGTCGAGCAGATCGGCGTGGAGATTGGCGAAGAGGCGCTGCACCCGGTCGAGATTGCGCAGGGCCACGATCGGGGCCTGTTCGCTGATGAGCCGCAGTCGCACGAAGTCGCGCACGAGTGAACCTTCGAAAAGCGCCCACCGCTCGCTCCAGCCTGAAGCATCCGGCCCATATGAATGCTGTCGGCCCGGGAAAAGCCAGAAAAGCGCCGGTCCCTCCACGGTCTGCCGGCCGCCGGCACCGGTTTCGAGAAAGCCCTGGCCGTGCTCCACCAGGACGACAGCATAACTTGGCAGCTTCCGATCCCTGACCGCGTGCGTCACTTGCTGTTTTCCACTGCCGGTGACTGCAAGGCCGCCGGCTGCTGCGAGAGGGGATCGATAGACTGCTTCGGTTGTTTTCATCTGAGCGAAAAGTCCAGTATGGCTTTCCTCTATGTAGGAGAGTGTCCTTATCCGCTACATTCTGGGCACTATCAACGCAAGCATCGGACGAGTGAAATGTCGATTTCCGCACAGACGACGCAATCCAGCGAGGAGAGGCCTGCCCTTACTGCTAACGGAAAGATCCTGTCGACGGCCCCGGATCGGTTCGGGTATCTGACGCCGACTGATCCGGCGATCGGTGTCGAGGCGATCCGCCGTCTTTACGAAGAGAACGGCTACGTATGGCTGAAGGGCTTTTTGCCGCGCAACGACGTCATCGATTTCCGTGGCTGGGTTTTCGGCCATCTGGCCAGCGTTGGGTTGATCGCGCAGGGAACGGATCCGCGCGACGGGATCGCAGCCGCGACCGTGCCGGACAACAGGGCGGTGGACCGTTATCTCATGTCCCTGGTCCGGTCGGTCGCGTATGAAGGCTTCTGCGCGCAGCCACGCATGGCGCGTTTCATGGACGAATTCCTGTCGGGCATCTCTTATTTGCATAAGCGCAAGATCATGCGCCATGTCCGACCGGGCACGGCAACCGCGACGCCGGCGCACTACGATCTCGTCTATCTCCGCGGCGGCACGAGCCGGGTCGTGACCACATGGATTCCCCTTGGCGACATTCCCGTCGAAATGGGCGGCCTGGTCTATCTCGAAGGATCGCACGCGATCGGCCTCAAGATGGAGCGCGAATTCAACGAACAGAACGGGGATCTGAGCCCCGAGGAGCGCATCAGCGCCTACAATCGAAACATGACGGAAGGCGGATGGGTTTCAAAAGACCTGCCCGACATGGCGGAGCGTTTCAATACGCGCTGGTTGGCCGCGGACTACGAAGCGGGAGACATCATGCTCCACTCGCCCTTCATGATCCATGCGTCGACGACCAATCAGGACAGGAGACAGCGGCTGCGCCTCTCCACCGACATCAGGTACCAGAACGTCAATGACGAAATCGACGCACGATGGAACAACCATTGGAGCCTGGACGACATGCTTTAGTTCTTGAGCTCGCGTGACCTGACCTCCTGATCTCAGTGGCGCGGATATCAGCCCTGGGGCGGGACGCTGGAACCCATGTAGGCGACTGCCTCCTTGTGCAGCCAATCGCAAAAGAGCACGGATTTTCGATTGCGGCGCGCACGACGCAAGGCGACATATTCGTGGCCGCTTTCAAGGAAGCCGTGCGTAGCCATCAGCCGGCCGAAGCGGATGTCGTCGGTCACATAGGGCCAGGGAGCGACGCAGACGCCGAGGCCGGCGCTGGCGGCCTCGAGCATGAAATAGAAATGCTCGTATTCGACCCGCGGGCCGGGATCGATCGATCGTCCGGAGCGCGCGAGCCAGTCCCCCCACGCCCGCAGCCGGGTGCGCGTGTGGAGTTGAGGAAAGCCATCAAGATCTTGGGTGGAGCCCGCAAACAGCGACGGTGCGAGGACGGGTCCGGTCTGCTCCGGAAACAGGGGGATGACATCGGCACCGTCGGGCCATGGCGCAGTTCCGACACGGATCGCGACATCGAAGCCGTCGCGGCTGAAATCGACCGGTTTCGACGAGGCGGACAGGCGTACTTCGATATCGGGATATTCCGCCTGAAAACGATAAAGGCGCGGGATGAGCCACCGCATCGTGAAAGTGCCGGGGCATGATACGTCGAGCGGCCCGTCCTCGGTGTCGGCCACTGAGCGCACCGACATATCCATCTGATCGAATGCCGCCGTCAGCCCCGAAAGCAGCGTCGCGCCGCCCTCGGTGAGCCTCAGCCGGTTTTTCGGTCCTTCAAACAACGGGATGCCAAGCACATTCTCCAGATGCTGTATCTGGCGGCTGACCGCGCTGTGGGTCACATTCAGCTCTTCGGCAGCAAGCGTCATGCGGCCAAGCCGACCCGCAGCCTCGAAGGAGCGCAAGGCGTTCAGGGAAGGAATACGTCTGGCCATGTGCATTTTCCGAACATTGACTGTTCGATCATATCGATTTTCTTTCGGTAGAATAGCGTGTTTCTTGCCATCGAAACGAACGGACAGTGTGGCCGCGGAACAATGACGTGACGGTGCGATGGCATTTTCGCGCATGGCGAAGCTCTGTCCACAACGAGCAACGGAGGCTTGAAATGCACAGCAGACATCAGGACGGCAGCGCCGGCGACGCGAATTACGGCGTGATCGGCACCGGCTACACCCGCTACCGTCAGCCGGACCCTCATATTGCCGAATTCATCCGCAAGGCACTCGGCGATGCGGCCACGGTTTTGAATGTCGGCGCAGGAGCCGGTTCCTACGAGCCGGTCGATCGCGACATCACCGCCGTCGAGCCGTCGGCGTCGATGCGGGCGCAGCGGCCGGCGCATCTTCCCGTGGCCATCGATGCGACGGCGGAAAGCCTTCCTTTTCCGGATCGCAGTTTCGACGCCGCCATGGCGACGTTTACGGTCCATCAATGGTCGAATCTCGAGCGAGGGCTCAGCGAGATGCGCCGTGTCTCGCGAGGACCTGTGCTCATTCTCAGCTGCGACCCGGATTTGCTCGATTGCTCCTGGCTGCATGCCTATGCACCAGAGATGATCGCCGTCGAAGCGCGCCGTTATCCGTCGATGGCTGCTATCGTGGAAGGGCTGGGTGGCAATGCCGAAGTCAAGCCGGTGCCGATCCCGTTGAATTGCGTCGATGGTTTCGGCGAAGCCTATTATGGCCGGCCCGAGCGCATGCTCGACCCTGGCGCGCGGCTTGCCAATTCAGCCTGGAGCTTCGTCGAACCGTCGGTCGGCGAGCGGTTTGTTGCCGAGCTCGGTCGAGATCTGGCTGATGGAAGCTGGGATCGTCGCTATGGTGGGCTTCGCACGCAGCCTTTCTTCGAAGGCTCGTTGCGGCTCGTCATCGCAAGACCATGAGGTAGCGTGATGAAGGATGAATTGCGCTTGCTGAAATCATTGACGGGTCCGTTTCCCGCTTTCGACACGGATCTAGCACCCGACGAGCCGCGCGAATTGTTTTCCGATTGGCTCCGCGACGCGATCGAAGCTGGTGTCAAGGAACCGCATTCCATGGTGCTTTCCACCGTCGATGAAAACGGCGCGCCGGATGCGCGTGTTCTCATTCTGAAAAACCTTGATCACCGCGGCTGGCACTTCGCGACGACGGGCAACGGGCCAAAGGGGCGGCAGATCGCCCTCAACCCCTCCGTTGCCTTGAGCTTCTATTGGCCGGCGCTCGGGCGGCAGGTTCGTCTGCGAGGGATGGCATTGCAGGCCGAAGTCCACGAGCGCGACGCGGATTTTCGCGCGCGAGCGCCTGGTGCGAAAGCCGTGGCGCTGGTCGCCAGGCAAAGCGAGGTATTGGGGTCTCCCCGGGACTTGGAGGATGCAATCGCCCATCAATATCGCCGATTGCAGGAGGAGCCCGATCTTGTGGCGCCGAGCTGGGCGCTTTTCATCGTCATGCCGCATGAGGTCGAGTTCTGGCAAGGCGATAGCGAACGTCGCCATCATCGCTTGCGATACAAGCGCGAAAAGGCCGGCTGGATCAGAGAGCAGCTCTGGCCCTGACCATCGGGCTTGCCTGACGGCGAAAGACGCACTAGCGTAATATTCGATCAAATATAACGCTAGTGCGGATATGTCAGTTCTGCTCAACCATAAACAGCCGCTTGTGCTTGCACTTCCGAATATCGCCCAACGTTTGGATCAGCCACCGGCGCCGGAACAGGCCACGACCGTCAGGACCCAGAGGCTGAAGACCTGGGACCTGGCATCGATGTTCCATTGCTCGATCGTCGGAACCTGCCTGACGACTTCAGAGTTGCGACAGGTCCTTGCCAAGGTCAGCGATATCGATGCCAAGATGGCAACGGATCACGCCTTGCACAGCCGCGGCGTCAGGGCCGCCGGTCAACGCGATATCGCCGGCAAGCTGCTGAACAAGGCGCTCGACCGTCGTCATGAACGCATTCTGAAGCAGTTCTCGAAGCTCTCGACGCTGTCCGAGATCAGGGCGCAATGGAATATCGCCGTCGACGAAGGGGATATATCCGGAGCCTATTGGGCCGTCATGAGCCATCCGCTCAGCGATCGGCCCTTGGTGCAGGATGTGTTCGGCGAAGTGCATATGCTCTCGCATCTGGTCGGCAGTTCCAGCCGGCTCGACCTGGCGCGCCTGCGCAAGCTGCAGCTGGATGTCGAGGCCAAGGACGACAAGATCGCCCGCCAGGAGGCGCGGCTTAACGCGGCCGCCAGTGATCATGCGCTTTTGCAGAGACGTGTCGATGAGCTGGAGGCAAGCCTGCTGCGAAAGCAGGCCGTCGCCGTCGAGCCCGGGCCGGTGAGCGCAGACCAGCGGCAGGAGGCAAGATTGCTGCAAAGGCTGCAAGCGGCCGACCAGCGCGCGGAAGAGTATGAGGGACGTCTGGTCGCACTGGAAGCGAAGCTTGCCGATGCCGAGCGGCGGGCCAGCACTCTCGCCGAGGAAAACAGCGCCCTGCAACGCGAGCTGGATCTGCTTGAGGCGGCAGTGACCATGACGGATACGACCGGTGCCAAGACCGTGCATTCGGGTGAGCCTCAAACGCTCCTTTATGTCGGCGGTCGTCCAAACCTGTTCGACCGGCTGCGCAAACTGGCCGACGATCGGAACATAGAGCTTCTGCTGCATGATGGCGGCGTTGAAGACAATCTCTCGCTGCTGCCGGCAATGGTCGGTCGGGTATCACGGGCTATTTTCCCGGTCGACTGCATCAGCCATTCGGCCGCTGATATGGTCAAGCGCCTGTGCCGCGAGAACGGCAAGCCTTATCTGCCTGTCCGCTCGGCAAGCCTGGCCAGCTTCGCAGCCGCGATCGGGCAGCCTTTGGCCGCGGCGGAATGACGATCGATCACGTTTCGGTGTTTGCACCGGCATGCGTGTAACAAGATCGCATCCGCTCTCGTAATCCATAACGACGGGACGTGCATGGCGCCGGAAAGATGGGCGGCTTTAGGCGTCCTGCGGGCAGGCGGCCTATCCGCCCAGGGAGAAGAGTGCGATGCTGAACAGACGATTGTTGCTTCTTGCCGCTGCTCTTGGTGGCATCGGTTTGCGATTGGGTGCCGGCACAACGACGGCCAAGGCTGCCGAGAGTTTCGCCGTCACCCATAGTGATGAGGAATGGCAGAAGATCCTGACTCCAGACCAATATGCCATGCTGAGAGAAGAAGGGACCGAGCGTCCGTTCACGAGCGAGCTGCTGAACGAGCACGGCAAAGGAAATTTCGCCTGTGCGGGCTGCGAGCAGGACGCGTTCTCGTCGGCCACGAAGTTCGATAGCGGTACGGGCTGGCCGAGCTTCTGGGCGCCGCTCGATGGTGCCGTGACAACGTCGCGCGACACATCCTTCGGCATGGTGCGCAACGAAGTGCATTGCAGCCGCTGCGGCGGTCATCTCGGACATGTCTTCGACGACGGGCCGAAGCCCACGGGCCTGCGATACTGCATGAATGGCGTGGCCATGAAATTTCATAGGGCTGCGGCCTGAACGATCAGAGATAGACCAATGATCCTGTTTATCCTAGCCTATCTCGGCGGCGTGCTGACGATCGTCAGCCCCTGCATCCTGCCGGTGCTGCCATTCGTCTTCGCGCGGGCGGGCCAGCCCTTCCTGCGCAGCACGCTGCCCATGCTGATCGGCATGGCGGCGACGTTCGCGGCTGTGGCGACGCTCGCCGCACTCGGTGGCGGCTGGGCGGTCGAGGCCAACGAATATGGGCGTTATGCGGCGCTGGTGCTGCTTGCGGCCTTCGGTATCATCCTTCTCTTCCCGGCGCTTTCGGACTATCTGACACGTCCATTGGTCTCTCTCGGCGCGCGCCTGTCGCAGTCAGCCGATCGTTCAAGCCGGGGCGGCGGATCGGCGGTTGCTGCCTCGTTGCTGCTCGGTGTCGCCACAGGGCTTTTGTGGGCTCCCTGCGCGGGGCCGGTTCTCGGCCTCATCCTGACGGGCGCTGCCCTGCAGGGGGCAAGTGTCGGCACGACATTGCTACTGCTCGCCTATGCCTTGGGCGCGGCGACGTCGCTTGCGCTCCTCATCGGCGGACGCGTCTATCAGGCCATGAAGCGATCGCTTGGCGTTGGCGAATGGCTGCGCCGCGGCGTTGGGATCGCCGTGCTGGTCGCAGTCGTTGCGATTGCATTGGGGCTTGATACGGGCCTGTTGACGCAGGCTTCGCTCGCCAGCACCGCCTCGCTGGAGCAGGGTTTGGTCGATCGCTTCCACCCGCTGAACCAAAACAAGCCGTCGTCCGTCGTCATGAACAAGGATGGCGGCGCGATGATGAGCGCTACCAACCAGATGATGATGAGCGGCAAGCCCGATGCGACGGCCGGGGCCGGCACCATGTCTATGGCAATGACGCCGAAGCCTACCGCGGAGCAACTGCCCGTCGAAGGTCATGTTCCGTCGCTCGATGGCGCGGTGCAATGGCTCAACTCCGAGCCGCTGACGGCGGCTGGATTGAAGGGCAAGGTCGTCCTGGTCGATTTTTGGACCTATTCCTGCATCAATTGCCTGCGCGCCATTCCTTACGTCGAAGCCTGGGCGCAGAAATACAAGGATCAGGGCCTCGTCGTCATCGGCGTGCATGCGCCCGAATTCGCCTTCGAGAAGAATGTCGACAACGTGAAGAAAGCGATTGCGGATATCGGCATCACCTACCCGGTCGCCATCGACAACAATTATGCGATCTGGCGCGCCTTCGATAATGAGTATTGGCCGGCGCATTACTTCATCGATGCGCAGGGCCAGGTACGCCATCATCATTTCGGCGAGGGCGATTATGATCAGTCCGAGCGGGTGATCCAGCAGCTGCTTGCCGAAGCCGGCAATACCAATGTTTCCAACGATATCGTCGCCGTAAAGGCGACGGGTGCCGAGGCTGCCGCCTCCAACGAGGCCGATGTCCAGTCGCCGGAAACCTATGTCGGCTACATGCGCTCGCAGAACTTCGTCGATGATGCCGGCACGGTGAACGATGCCGCTCATGACTATGCCGCGGCAACCCCGAAGCTTAACGAGTGGAGTCTTGCCGGCAACTGGACCGTCGGCCCGCAGGAGGCGACCTCGAACAGCGCCGACAGCCACCTCTATTATCGTTTCCATGCCCGCGACCTGCATCTCGTGCTCGGACCGTCGGCCGATGGAAAGCCGGTGCGTTTCCAGATCGTGGTCGATGGGAAGCCGCCCGGTGAGGGACATGGCGTGGATACGGATGCAAACGGCAATGGCGTGGTGACCGGGCAAAGGCTATATCAGCTTGTGCGGGCGAGCGGCCCTGTCTCGGATCACACCTTCGAGATCAAATTCCTCGATCCGGGTGCCCAAGCCTACGCCTTCACCTTCGGCTGACAGGAGCAGTCAGCCGCCGGCGGATGCCGTCTGCTGGCGGTGAAACGGTAGGATATGGTGCTCGGTCAGCGGTGCCATGGGCAGGTCACCGGGATCAACCGGCGATACCCAGCGGATCTCTTCGATCTCCGCCGTCGCTATGATGGCGGCGTCTCCGACATGCAGCCGGAATAGGTCGGCGATGACGACATGTTCCGGTTCGTTGGCGGCCGGGGCTTGGAATTGGCCGAGAAATGCCAACTCGCGGATATCAGCGACAAGACGCAATTCTTCGAAGAGTTCTCTGACGAGAGCCTTCTCGGAGGTCTCCTGCGGCTCTATCTTGCCGCCCGGTTGCATGAAGGCGGTGGTGCCACGCTTGCGCACGAGCAGCGCGTCGCCATTCTCACGCAGCACGAGGGCTGCGGCTATCCGGATCGTTTTCAGCATATGCCGATCTGACCGGATTCGCCGTCAGATTTCAACGTCGAGCGAAGATCGCTCACAATGTTCTGGGTCCATCCTTCGGTGAGGCTCGGAACGCCCACGACGCGATCGCATCGTTTGCCCGTCCGCCCGCAATATCGAACTCGTTGATCATCAGGCTCGATTGGATGGTGGCATTGCGTGCCTGAGCCGCGAAATTGGTTTCATAATGTGAAGGAGTGAGCGCGTAAGTGGAGAATAGGCCCACTCTTCGACCGGCGAAGTTCACCCGTTCGAGAAAGCTCATCACGGGTGCTGAGACAGTATTCCACCACACCGGGCCTCCGACCAGGATCAGGTCGTAGTCCGACATGTCGGGAGGATCGGCGCGCAGTGGGGGGAATTCACCGGTTTCCAGCTCGTATTTCGATTGTTCCGCCATCCGCCGGATATCGAGGGGGTAGGGATCCGCCATTTTGATCTCCAAGAGCTCTCCGCCAACAAGCGCGCTGACCCTTTCGGCAACGGACTTCGTGTTGCCCGTATAGGAATAGTAAGCGACCAGAACCCTTCGCCGCTCTACGGCGAAGGCCCAATGAGGGGCGGTCGCTACGGCCATCATCGACGTGAGCACGGTGCGGCGGGAAAGTTGCATATGCTTGCGTCCTCTCATCTTCATCGGCGCTTCGTCGATAACCTATCGATGCGATGCAGGCGAATTGCCAATCGATGCCGTCATTCGTGGGGTCGACGGACTGTGGTGTGACGAAATCTGCATCGCCTCGTCGAGGCGCTCTGCTAGAATCGTAGGGTCGTTTTCTCCTTCGTCAGCAAATCTCATCAGCTCCCGCGCGGCGATGATCGCCGGCCGGTCAGAAAATTTGAGATCGTGACGAGAGCAGAAGGCTTCGAGCACTTGGCGCAGTGTTGCGATTTGCGATAGCTCAATGGCCAATTCCATATCCTCCTGTTGGGTTCGACATTGCCGACAGGGCAAGTGAACTTCGAGCAGGAAGATAGGCCGAACATGTCGCAGCTTTGTGCCGAAGATGTAGACGCATGTCGCCGAGGATGGCGCGGGCAGGAAGGCAGGCTCGCCATCGCGATGTCCGGCCGATGGCGGCTTCAAGCCACCGTCTTTACAAGGCCCAGACCCACTTTGACCACTATCGCCTCTGCGTAACACGCCTGCTGCATCGCAGCATGGGGCAGCCTATCGGTTGCGATAGGCATGCGACAGCTTGTTACAAATTTACCCGTGCTCGGCACATCCTTGCGACAGCTCCCGTGTAGCTTGCCAGCTCCAAAGACCCCCAGACGCCATCAACTATCGCCGACCGCTATCTTCTTTCATCTAATACGGAGTTCCATATGCGCATGCTATTCGTCCGCTTGGCTGCGTCCTGCATAAGCGCCTTGAGCCTGGCCGCGTGCGAACAGAGCGGGGCTTCCGCCCCGCAGGCGCCACCGCCGCCAACCGTCGGCTTTGTCACGATCGCCCCGGAAACTTTGCCGATGACCACCGAGCTTCCCGGCCGGGTTGCGGCGACGAGGGTGGCCGAGGTGCGGCCACGTGTTTCGGGCATCGTCACCGAACAGGTCTTCCAGCAGGGCGCGACGGTGAGGCAGGGGGACGTACTCTATAGAATCGACCCGGCGCCCTTCCAAGCACAGGTCGACAGCGTCGAAGCCACCCTGCGCAGAGCCCGGGCGGCGCAACTGGATGCGAGGCAGATAGCCGAACGGCAGGATCAACTTCGCAAATCGAATGTCACCACGCGGCAGGATTATGAATCCGCCGTTGCGAGGCTCGCGCAGGCGGATGCAGATGTCGCCGTCGCCGAAGCGGGCGTTGTTTCGGCGAAACTCAATCTGCAATATTCCAACGTCACGGCACCGATTTCCGGCCGTATCGGGCGCGCCCTGATCACCGAAGGGGCGCTTGTCTCGGCCAATGGTTCCGAGAACCTGGCGACGATCCAGCAACTCGATCCGATCTATGCCGACTTTACCCAACCCGCCGCCGATCTCATCCGGCTTCGCAAGGCGCTCGCGGATGGCAGCCTGACCACGAGCGTGAACGAGGCTCGGGTCGGGCTACGCCTCGACGACGGGACGGAATACCGGCATCCCGGACGGCTTCTGTTTTCGGAAGCAGCTGTCGACGCGACCACCGGCCAAGTCACCCTTCGGGGTGAGTTTCCTAATCCCGACGGCGAGCTGCTGCCCGGCATGTATGTCCGCGTCGAAGTCGAGCAGGGGGTCCGGAATGCAAGCCTGGCGGTTCCGCAACAGGCGGTGCAAAGGGATGCTACAGGCCAGGCAAGCCTCCTCGTCGTTACCAAAGACAACAAGATCGAGCAGCGCAGCGTGGTGGTCGGAAGATCGGCAGGCCAGCGCTGGATCATAGAACAGGGTGTTCAAGCCGGGGAACGTGTCGTCGTCGATGGCTTCCAGCGGGCGCGCGCCGGCGCGACGGTGGCGCCGCAACCCTGGACCGATCCCGCCATCGCCGCCGCCAAGCCAGCTGAAGAGACGGCCGAGCGCGCCCGCGCACAAGCCGATCTGCCCGTTCAACGATAAGGTACCCCCATGGCTAGTTTCTTCATCGAACGCCCGATCTTTGCCTGGGTCGTGGCCATCTTCATCACGCTTGCGGGCATTCTCACATTGCCGTTGATGCCGATCGCACGATATCCGCAGGTCGCGCCGCCACAGATCACGGTTTCGACCAACTACCCTGGCGCCACGCCGGAGGATATCTATCAGTCGGTCACCCGCCCCATCGAGGAGGAACTGAACGGTGTTCCGGGGCTGCTCTATTTCGAATCCGTGTCGGAAGCATCCGGCCGCATTGCACTCACCGTCACCTTCGAGACAGGAACCAACGTCGGCGAGGCGCAGGTCGAGGTCCAGAACCGCATTGCCCGCGTCGAGCCGCGCCTGCCGAGCGCAGTGACGCAGCAGGGCATACGCGTGGATCGGGCTGGAACGTCGTTCCTGATGATGGTCGTGCTCCGCTCGGAAGATGGCAGGACCGATGCGGTCGGCCTTGGGGATTATCTCAGCAGGAACGTCATTGGGGAATTGCGTCGGGTTCCGGGTGTCGGCAATGCTCAGCTCTTCGCCACGCAGCGCTCCATGCGCATCTGGATGGATCCGGACAAGATGGTTGGCCTCAATCTGACCGCGACGGATATCACGAACGCGATCACGGCACAGAATGCCCAGGTCACGGCGGGGCGGATCGGCGCCAGCCCGAATGTGCCCGGCCAGCAGATATCGGCCATTGTCAACGTGCAGGGGCAGCTGCGGTCGCCGCAGGAGTTCGGCGACATCGTGCTTCGAGCGAATTCGGACGGCTCCGCGGTGCGGCTGCGCGACGTCGCGCGGGTCGAGGTAGGCGGAGAGAACTATAATTTCGCAAGCCGCCTCAACGGTCGGCCAAGCGCATCGGTCGGCATCCAGCTGACGCCGACCGGAAACGCGCTTGCGACAGCCGAGCAGGTCCGCGCGACCATGGAGGACCTTTCCCGCTACTTCCCGCCCGGTCTCGGCTACGAGGTGTCCTACGACACCACGCCCTTCGTCGAGGTCTCCATCGAAAAGGTCCTGCACACGCTGGTCGAGGCGATCGTTCTCGTCTTCATCGTCATGTTCCTGTTCCTGCAGAACATCCGCTACACCATCATCCCGACGCTCGTCGTTCCGGTAGCACTTCTCGGGGCATGCGCCGTCATGTATGCGGCCGGCTTCTCGATCAATGTTCTGACGATGTTCGCGATGGTGTTGGCGATCGGCATTCTGGTCGATGATGCGATCGTCGTCGTCGAGAATGTCGAGCGCATCATGGCAGAGGAAAAATTATCGCCGAAGGAGGCGACGAAGAAGGCGATGTCGCAGATCACCGGGGCGATCATCGGCATCACCCTCGTCCTGACCGCGGTCTTCATCCCCATGGCATTCTTCCCGGGGGCGGTGGGGGTCATCTACCAGCAGTTCAGCCTGACGATGGTGGTCTCGATCCTGTTCTCGGGTCTGCTGGCGCTGACATTCACGCCTGCGCTCTGCGCATCCTTCCTGAAACCGGTCTCCCATGGGCACGAAAGCAAGAAGGTCTTTTTCGGCTGGTTCAACCGCGGCTTCGACGGCCTGACACGGCGATATTCGGCCGGCGTCGGCGCGACGATCAGGCGCGCTGGCCGTTTCATGCTCATCTACGTTGCCCTGCTCGGTGGGCTCGGATGGGCTTACCTGCAATTGCCGAGCTCGTTTCTGCCGAACGAGGACCAAGGTTATCTGATCGTCGATATGCAGACCCCCGCGGAGGCGAGCACCGACAGGACGCGCGAAGCCATCAGGCAGATGGAGGGTATTCTTGCCGAGGAGCCTGCCGTGAAGAATGTCGTCGCTGTCTCCGGCTTCTCCTATTCCGGCTCCGGACAAAATGCGGGCATTGCCTTCATCACGCTGACGGACTGGAGCGAGCGCGGCCCGAGCGACTCCGCCACCGCAATCGCCGCTCGCGTGAATGCCAGATTCGCCGGAATCCGCGATGCATCGGCACGCGCGCTCTCGCCGCCGCCGATCCAGGGGCTCGGAAATTCGAACGGGTTTGCCTACCGCCTTCAGGATCGATCCGGGGCAGGGCAGGCGGCACTTGCGGCAGCCACGGCACAGTTGCTGGACGCGGCCCGGGCAAGCCCCGTGCTTGCCGGCGTGCGCGTCGAAGGCCTGCCGGCCGCGGCACAGATCAACCTCGTGATCGACCGGGAGAAGGCGAATGCATTCGGGGTCAGCTTTAGCGACATCAACGCCACGCTTTCGGCAAACCTCGGATCGTCCTATGTCAACGACTACCCGAATGCCGGCCGAATGCAGCGTGTGACCGTCCAGGCGGCCGCAGCGCAGCGCATGCAGTCACAGGACCTGCTAACGCTGAACGTCCGCAACAGCCATGGCGGCATGGTGCCGCTATCAGCCTTCGCCTCGATCGACTGGATGAGAGGTCCATCCCAGGTCGTGGGCTATAATGGCTATCCCTCGATCCGTATCGGCGGGCAGTCGGCGGCCGGATATTCCTCGGGAGACGCCATCGCCGAAATGGAGCGGCTGTCACGGCAATTGCCTGATGGCTTCAG
Organism: Martinezella lusitana; assembly: GCF_016901135.1. Lineage (GTDB taxonomy): Bacteria > Pseudomonadota > Alphaproteobacteria > Rhizobiales > Rhizobiaceae > Rhizobium > Rhizobium lusitanum_D. The sequence continues at coordinate 87,774 of NZ_JAFEVL010000045.1, forward strand.
CTTCGAGTGGACTGGTCAATCCTTCCAGGAAATCAGGTCGGGATCGCAGGCGCCTTTCCTGATCGGCCTCAGCGTACTCTTCGTCTTTCTCCTGCTGGCGGCGCTCTATGAAAGCTGGACGATCCCGCTTTCGGTCATGCTCGTCGTGCCGCTCGGTGTATTGGGTTCCGTCTGCGCTGTCATGCTGCGCGGGCTGCCGAACGATATCTATTTCCTCGTCGGCCTGATCGCCATCATCGGCCTTTCGGCGAAGAACGCCATCCTCATCGTCGAATTTGCCAAGGATCTCGTCGCCGAGGGGCGCTCGGTGCGGGAGGCTGCGATCGAAGCCGCGCGGATGCGATTCCGGCCGATCCTGATGACCTCGCTTGCCTTCACGCTCGGCGTCGTGCCGCTGGCGATTGCGACGGGCGCAAGTGCTGCGAGCCAGAACGCCATCGGAACGGGGGTTCTCGGCGGCATGATTTCCGCGACCTTGCTCGCTATTTTCTTCGTGCCGGTGTTCTTCACCTTTGTCCTCGGCTTTTTCCGCAAGCCTGCTGAAAACCCGCACCCGACCAGGCCGGAGCTTACCAATGCGGCTGGCTCCGGCATTCATGAGACCTGATGTAACTTCCTGTCGGGCGGCCGTATCCGCCCGACAGGAACATGACGCCGCACACGCCACAACCGATCGGTCGTTGTGAAACTTTGATACACTTTTTTCGATGCGGGCCTGATCGGGCTTCTGTAGAATGATCCAATATTCTGGAAACTGGCCATGCAAAAAGCTGCACATATCGCTGTGGTCGACGACCACGCAGACATCAGAGACCTTGTCGGCCAGTATCTCGAGCAACAGGGCTACAGGGTGAGCGTGGCCGACGGAGGCCTTGCGCTCAGAAGAATTCTCGAGCGCAGCGTTGTCGACCTCGTCGTTCTCGACGTGATGATGCCCGGCGAGGATGGCCTTTCCGTCTGTCGTCATCTACGGGCGACGATGGATATTCCGATCATCTTTCTGACGGCCATGACGGAGGATACCGACCGCATCATCGGCCTCGAACTCGGCGCCGACGATTATCTGGTCAAGCCATTTAATCCGCGCGAACTGCTGGCCAGGATCAGGGCCGTCCTACGCAGGGCAAACAGTCTGCCGCCGCAGCAGAGGGAAACGTTGAAGAAGGCCAAGGTCGTTCGCGTCGGGCACTGGCGCGTCAACATGGGCCGGCAGGAGCTTTCCGGAGACGATGGCGTCGGCATTCCGTTGAGCACGGCGGAGTTCAGACTTCTGAAGGTGTTCCTCGAACGTCCCGGCCTGGTCCTCAGTCGCGAGCAGCTGCTCGATCTGACCGTCGGGAGGACGGCTGATATTTTTGACAGAAGCATCGACAATCAAGTGAGCCGGCTGCGCAAGAAAATCGAACTCGATCCGAAGAACCCCTCGGTCATCAAGACGCATTGGGGCGGCGGCTACAGCCTGTCGGTGGATGTGGGGTTCGAATGATCTATTGGTGGCGGAGGAGCCTTGCCGCTCAGTTCATCGGATTTACCCTGTTTGCCCTTGTGGTGTCGCAGGCTCTCACATTTTTGATTTCCTGGGACGAGCGCACCAAAGCGCTGCATGCGGCCATGAAGGGTGAGTTCTTCAGCAGGTGCGCTTCGGTGACACGGCTGATGGAATCCATGCCTGAACCGCTGCGTGGGCAGGCTCTTCTTGCAAGTGAAACCAGCTATTCCCGGTTCTGGCTCTCCCCGGAAGAACCGATCGATGCCAGTGCGTGGCGTGCGCGCGCGGCTACGGAGCTTACGCGTCCGATCGAGAATTTCATCGATCTCGGCGGGAGGTACCATCTGCGCTCCAATTCCGATGCGGAGCATTTGACATCCGGCGAGGCGATGGCCGCAAACGCGGCCGAGGGTTGGGCCGCTCCGCCGCCCGTTCTATGGAGCCTGCCGCAATCTGCTAAGTTCGTTTATTTCGGCGACCACAACGGATACGGCATGGCTATCAAGCTCAACGACGGCGTATGGCTGAACACGGCTTTCTATAAGAAAATCGGCGATGGATGGTGGGATTCGAAATCGCTTACTTCTCTGGCTATCACCGCACTAATCCTGTCGCTCATTGGAGTATTTATCGCCAGTCGCATAGCGCGTCCATTGAGGCGCCTCGCGGTCTCTGCGGAAGCCTTGGGGCGAGGCGAGAACCTTCCGCCGCTGCCTGAAGAGGGACCTGACGATATCAAGCGCACCGCCGAGGCATTCAACAAGATGCAGCAACGTCTTCATCGCTTCGTCGATGATCGCACCAGGATGCTGGCCGCGATCGGCCACGATCTCAGGACGCCGCTGACTTCGCTTCGACTGCGGGCCGAATTTGTCAAAGACGTCGACGTGCAGCAGAAGATGCTGTCGACCATCGACGAACTTCAAAGCATGACGGATGCCGCCATTTCCTTCGCGCGTGGCGAATCCACGGCGGAGGAAACGCGCGCCATAGAACTGGAAGCGCTTATCGGTAGCATCTGTGACGACCTTGCCGACCTTGGCCAGCCGGTGGAATATATCGAAGGCCCGAAGACGACCTATCGATGCCGACCCGACGGGCTGCGTCGCGCGGTTCGCAATCTTACGGAAAATGCCGTGCGTTACGGCGGACATGCCAAGGTCTATGTCAGTCATTCGAGCAGCACCATCGACATCGTCGTGGAAGACAATGGTCCAGGCATACCGGACGATATGAAGGAGAAGGTGTTCGCGCCGTTTTTCCGCCTGGAGGCATCAAGGAACAGAGGCACTGGCGGCGTCGGGCTGGGCCTATCGATTGCCCGAGCCGTTGCCCGGCAGCATGGCGGCGACATCTTCCTTCAGCCAAACAATCCCGGCCTCAGGGCAATCATCTCATTGCCGCAGGAGGGCCATGTGAAGGCGTCCTCAAGGGTGAGCATGCGAATGAGGCGAGCGCGGCCTCCCAAGCTTGCGGAACAGGAACATTAGGCGGAAAGTTCACCGGACCTTTCCGCCCAACCTTGTTTCAGGGCTCGGCAGCAGATCTATCGCATCTGAAGCACGATGGGGCTGCTGCTTGCTGGATCCGTATGCTCGCGCAGGGCTTTCACGTCGTTGGCCACGACCGGTCCGCCTTGATTTCCCCAGGAGGAGCGCACGAACGTCAGGGCGTCGGCGATCTGTTGATCCGAAAGCTGCTGCCTGAATGGAGGCATGCGGTAGGCGTCCGGAATGCCGTTCGCCACGACGCGGCCGGAGCCGTTCAGGGTGACATTGATCTGGGACGCGGTTTCCTTCGCAAGCGACGAGGTCGATCCGGCCAGAGGCGGTATCCACGGCGCCTTTCCGCGGCCGTCGACACCATGACAGAAGCTGCATTTCGCCACGAATGTCTGGGCGCCGGGGTTTTGTTGATGGGCAGGAAGGGAAATGCTATCCGCGGCGGCCTCGACATATTGCCAGGGCGTCCCGTCGCGGGCAGGGTCCCCAGGCAATGATTTCAGATAATGGCTGATCGCTCTCAGATCGTCGTCGGTCATGAACTGCGTCGAATTGTTGAAGGCATCCGCCATCGAGCCGAAGACGACGCCGTGCTCGTTCCTGCCGTTCTTGAGAAAGGCGTAGATGTCCTCCTCGGTCCACCGGCCGAGACCGGTATTGGGATCGCCCCGCAGGCTCGGTGCGTACCAGCCATCGAGAAGAGCGCCCGAAAGGTAGAGCGGACTGCTTTCATCGAGCGCCTTTTCCGCCATGGTTATCGCACGCGGCGTATGACAGCTGCCACAGTGCCCTGGTCCTTGAACGAGGTAGGCGCCCCGGTTCCAGCTGTTATCGCCGGCGGTCTTGGATTGATAGGTTCCGCCCTCGGTGAAAACCGCGTTCCATAGAGCCAACGGCCAACGCATGTTCAGCGGCCACTTTATGTCCGACTGCTTGCTTGCCTGATGAACGGGCTCCACCCGGTTCATGAAGTAGGCGTAGAGCGCCCGAATATCATCATCGCTCATCTTCACATAAGACGGATAGGGCATAGCCGGATAGAGACGCTGTCCATCGCGCGCCACGCCCTGGCGAACGGCGCGGTCGAAATCGGCCAGCGTATAGTTGCCGATGCCGGTTTCCTTGTCTGGCGTTATATTCGTGGTGAAGATGGAGCCGAGCGGCGTCCCCATCTCGAGGCCTCCGGCAAAGGGAGCGCTTTTGGGCGTGCTGTGACAAGCAACGCAGTCACCCAGACGCGCGACATAGTCGCCCTGTTGAAGCAGCTGCTCCGATGGTGCTTGTGCTTCGGCAATGTTGTCGAAGGGGGATGCCGGTTTGCGGGTGACGAACCACGCCACGCCGCCGGCGACAAGCACGACAATCAAAAGAAGTACCAGAAGAAATTTCCTCAAGGGTGCCTCGTGTCTTTGCTAGAGGGTTTCCTATTCGGCTATCCATCAAGCCAGCCATATCGGCTGGCTTGATGGAACAGGCCGGATCAGCTTGCTGATTTCCGGCTCTCGGCCAATGCGTGGACTGAGAGCCGGAAATGTGCGCTGCGCAGCGAGAGCTGCGCTCTAGCTTTCGAAGGTGTAGTTGGAGAGCGGCATACTGCGGATCCGCTTGCCGGTCAGCGTCGAAACCGCATTGGCGACCGCTGGAGGAATGGCGGGAAGACCCGGCTCGCCGATGCCGCCCATCTCAGCCCCGCTTTCGATGATGCGAACATGCACGCGGGCCATGCGATCGGGCGGCAGGATCGGATAGAGATCATAGTTGCGCGCCACAGGCTCGCCGTTCTTGTAAACGGCTTCCTCCATCAGCACCTGCGACAATCCAAGGGCTGAGGCCGAATTGATCTGCGCTTCGATGATCGCCGGGTTGACGATGCTGCCGGGATCGATTGCTTCCCAGACATCGTGAACGACGACCTGCCCATTGCGGATCGAGACTTCAGCTATCGCCGCCGTATGGCTGCCGAAGGGAGACGCCATTGCAACGCCCCGCGCTCGGCGCGAGCCGTCTTCCGCCGTGAATGGCCCTCGTTTCCAGCCGCCGGAGAGATCGCCGACGGCCTTTAGCAGATTGCTCAGCCGCTCATTCTTCTGCAACAGCTTGGTGCGCAGCTCGTAGGGATCCTGCCCGCCCTTATCGGCCAGTTCATCCAGGAATGTCTCGTAGAAGAAGTCATTCATGGAATTGCCGACCGAACGCCAGTAGGCGAGCATCGTCGGATTTTTCACGTAGATCTGGGCGATGCGGTAGTTGGGGATGGCATAGGACTTGCCGGTGAGACCCTCCAGGGCCGTCGGATCCAGCGAGTCCTCCTTGTGGCCGAACACGCCTTCCGTCGGCCCTTCGCAAGCGCTGATGGCTTCGAGCGCGACGGGCATTCCACCGGCGTCGAGCGCGCCCCGGAAGCGTACCGCGGCCATCGGGCGCAACGGGTCGCGCAGGAATTCCTCCTCGCGGCTCCAGATGAGTTTGACCGGGCGCCCGACCTCCTTGGCAAGCTGGATGGCCTGCGGATAGGGGTTGGCGGAGGGATAGAGAAAATGGCGTCCGAAAAACCCGCCCAGAAGCGGGCTATGAACCGTGACTTTCGATGCGTCAAGCCCGGTCAGTTTGGCAATGTCGGCCTGGAATTGTTCCGGCGCCTGGTTGGGCATCCAGACTTCCAGAGTGCCGTCCGGGTTGAAGCGTGCCAAGGTGGAGGGCGGCTCCAGCTGTGCATGATGCACATACTGGCTCTTGTAGGTGGCCGAAACGACGGTCTTTGCACCCGAAAGAGCCCCAGTGGTATCGCCGACATTCTCCGCGTCCTTGCCGGGACCCGGCTCATTTGCGAGCTGATCGCTGAAGGCTACGGTCGAAAAGTCCGCCGGCATTTGGCGAAACGCTGGATTGGCATCCGGACCGGGCGCGCTCCAATCGACTTGTGCCGCTTCGGCCGCGCGCTTGGCATTCCACCACCGCTCGGCAACCACGGCGACAGCACCGACCAGGTTATGGACCGAATGAACGCCCGGCATCGCGCGAAGCTGGTCTTCGTTGTGGATCCGTCCCACGGTCAGTCCCAGGCGCGGGGCATGCTGGACGGCGGCATGCAGCATGCCGTCGACCTTGCAGTCGATCGCATAGATCGCCTTGCCCGTCGATTTGTCATAGACATCAAGCCGCTCGACCGGCTTGCCGATCCAGCGGAACTGGCTGGGATCCCTGAGCGTCATGCTCGCAGGGTCCGGCACGGGGAGATCCAATGCCTCTGTTGCGACGTCGCCATAGGCGAGGGAGCGTCCGGAAGCGGCATGGATCACCCGGCCCGGCTCCGTCGTCAGCTCGGCGATCGGCGCATTCAGGCGCTTGGCCGCTGCCTGCAGGATCATGTTGCGCGCCAGAGCACCGAGCTTGCGCATCGTCTCGTAGCTCGTGCGCACCGACATGCTGCCGCCGGTGATACGCATCTTGCCGTGCACAACCAGATAATCATTGCCCGTCGGTGCGTTTTCGACGACGAACATTTTCGGATCGACATCGAGCTCTTCGCCGACGATCTGGGCCATCGCCGTGAAGACGCCATGGCCGCCTTCGACGAACGGGCTCATGAAGCGGACCGTGTTATCGGGGCGAATTTCCAGAAACGCGGGGACGCGCGTACCCGGGGGCATGGTGCTTGCGGCCTGCTGAGCCCGCGCCGCGCCGATCGGAACACCGAAGCCAAGGACAAATGCGCCCGTTGCAGCCCCGGCGGAGGCAAGGAGAAAGCGCCGGCGCGAGATGTTGACCGGAGATCCGATCGGGAATTCATCTTCGGGAATAAGATTGCGGTTGGACTCGGTCATAGCGTTTCCCCTTCTTTCGAGGAGAGGTCTTTGACGGCCGCTTTGATCGAGTTGTAGGTTCCGCATCGACAGAGATTGATCATCGCTGCGGCGATCTCTTCGTCAGAGGGATTGGGTGTCTCCTTGAGCAGTGCCGTCGCCGCGACGACCTGACCCGATTGACAGTAACCGCATTGCGGAACCTGGTGCTTGACCCAGGCGGTGACCACCCGTTTGCCGACGGGATCGTTCTCGATGGCCTCGATGGTGGTGATCTGGCGGCCAACGACGCTGTCCAGTGGCGTCACGCATGAGCGCACCACCTCTCCATCCACCAGGACGGAACAGGCGCCGCATTGCGCCAGCCCGCAGCCGTATTTCGTGCCTGTCAGGCCCAGTTCATCGCGAATGATCCAGAGGAGCGGCGTGTCTCCGTCTGAATTGACTTGGTAGGATTGGCTATTGATCTGAAGGTTCATGAAATGCCTCCTGGGGCTTTCGATTGCGAGCCTTCGATGCCAGGTGCTGCTTGATGATCTTCACGCTCAACAAGCAGATGACTCAAAGTGAGGCTCACAACTCGGGAATATAATACTGAACCTGTTTCATCAAAAGGATTAGAGTGTGAATCGCGATAGGACTTAGAGGCCAGATTCATAAATCATTGGCTCGCCCATTTTCGATGGAGGCGGATGTTGCGCTGACGATGAGGCCGGTGCCGTCAGTTTAGGCGACCGAACGGATATCTCGCGCGACGTCGCTCATATCATTGTTGAGCTGGTGATCCCCACGTTCCAACGTGCGGACCACGGCGTGCGGAATCGCTTTCGCGTAGAGACGAACATGGGCAGTGGGCACTTCAGCGTCGTCGGTGCCATGATAGAGATAGACCGGAACTCCAGGCAGAAGACGTTCGGAGAAGTCCTTGCAATCGTCGATGTCGTCGCTCGGCCATCCGCCTTCACCGATGAAGGGCGCAGCGATGAGAAATAGCCCACCTAACCTGGCTTTCGGCGGCTGCGCGGCAAGCACATGGATCAAGATGGTGCCACCGATCGAGTGGCCCACGAGAATTGCCCCGTCCTCCAGTGAGCCGAATTCCTTCAGCAGCGCCGCCTTCCAGGCTGAGTAGCCAGGATTGTCTTCACCGGGCATTCGGGGATAGCGGACAGCATGGCTTTTGCCGAGTTCGCGCTCGAGGCTCGCTACGAGCTTGCTGTCCCAGCAATCGTGGGTGCCTTCGCCTGCTCCTTGAACGAAGAGGACCTGTTTAGCCATGGCGCAATTTACGTCCCGGAGACGCGCGGTCGCAAGTCTGGTTATGTGAAGCTAATTGAATTTTGCGCCGAGTCACGGTCGAGAGCGAGCGGGCATCATATATCGCCGAAGGCCGCCAGGATGCGCACCCAGGATCGGATCCCCTTGTGAAAGCTCGAGAGATCGTATTTCTCGTTCGGGCTGTGGACGCGGTTGTCGAAGCGGGCAAAGCCGACCAATAGCGCATCGCAGCCAAGCCGCCGCTTGAACTCGCCGATGATCGGGATCGATCCGCCGGTCCCCGCAAGCGCTGCCTCGCGCTGCCATTCCGTGGTCAATGCTTCGAGTGTCTTGCGCAGGAATGGGCTGTCGAGCGGCATCGTCGTTGCAGGTGCCATGCCATGGTCCTTGAAGCTGACAGAGCAGTCGGCGGGAATGCGAGCGCGTACATGCGCCTGGAATGCATCGCGGATGGCGACTGGATCCTGACCCTCGACGAGGCGAAAGGAGATCTTGGCGCTCGCCTTTGCCGGGATGACCGTCTTGAAGCCCGCGCTGGTGTAACCTCCTCTCATGCCGTTGATCTCGCAGCTCGGGCGCGCCCAGATCTGCTCGAGGATCGAGCGGTTCTTCTCGCCGGCGGGGATGCTGAGGCCGATATCGCGAAGGAAACCTTCTTCATCGAAGGGCAGGGCCTGCCATTGCTTGCGAACCGCATCCGGCAATTCCCGCGTGCCGTCATAAAAACCGGCGATGGCCACGCCGCCATCCGGCGTGCGCAGACTGGAAACGACATCGGCAAGGACTTGCAATGCATTGCGCGCGGCATTGCCGAACATGCCGGAGTGCAGATCGCGATCGGCGCAGGTCACCTCGATTTCCTGACCGACCAGGCCGCGCAGCATGGTTGTGACGGCGGGCGTGTCATGGTCCCACATGTCGGTATCACAGACGAGAACCGTATCCGCGGCGAGCTCGGCTGCCGTCTTGTCGAGAAATGGAGCCAGGCTCGGGCTGCCTGCCTCTTCTTCGCCCTCGAACAGCATGCTGACCTGGATCGGTAGGGTGCCCGTCACGGCTTTCCAGGCGCGGCAGGCTTCCACGAAGGTCAGCAGCTGTCCCTTGTCGTCCGACGCGCCGCGCGCGACGATGGCGGTGTCGCCGTTTTCGAGCGGCTGCAATACCGGTTCGAAGGGATCGGTGTTCCAGAGCGCCAGGGGATCGACGGGCTGCACATCGTAGTGGCCGTAAAAAAGCACGTGCGCCCCGGATGCCGCCTTGTCGTGAGCGACCACCATGGGATGGCCGGTAGTATCCCGGACGGACGCATCGAAGCCCATGGCCGTCAGGTCTGCGGAAAGCCATTCCGCGGCCCGGCGGCAATGATCGCCATAGGCAGGATCGGTTGAAATGCTGGGAATCCGGATAAGGTCGAAGAGCCGATCCAGGCTTTGATCAATCGTGCGGTCGACATGGGCAAGAACGGCATCGATCTGATCGGTGGCAGGCTTCGGCATGGGGGTCGTTTCCTGGCTGTGGGTTTCGCATCCTGCGGCAGGCAGGCAGCGGATCATGCAAGGAAACGGCTCGTGTTTCAAATCTTTAGCGTTGCCGCGCAGAGGTCATCGGCTATCGTCATCAATGCTCGATGGCGCAGCTGTGATCCTGCACATCCTCGCCGCCCATGCCGGGTTTAGCGACGTCAGCCAGAACGATGAAGCCGGGGCCTTCGGCGAAGTTGGCGCCGACGACGACGAGATTGTGACCGCCCATGTCCTTTGCCGGGTCCTTCAGCGTCTTGGCAAGCGCCAGGAACGGGTTGAAGTCGCCCAGTGTTTCGCCCTTAACGCGGATCGCGGTGAACTGATGACCGGCAATAGCATCCGGCAGCGGTGCCCAATCGGTCCCGACGCGATCGGCATCGGCCTTCAGGACAGCGCGGGCATCCGTGCTGAGGCAGTCGATGTGGATGTGAAGCTGGTTCTGCGAGCGGGCCTGCTGCGCATTGACGGCGAGGCTCAGACCGTCGCGGGGGATCGCATGCGGCAATCTGGAATCGACATCACCCTGCTCGCCCCAGGCATCGGCAAAGAAGTTGTGCGTCGCCGGATTGAGGAGATCGGGGCTTTCGATGCCGGTGATCTTGTCGGTGGGGATCAGAAGAAATTGCGCGATACCATTCAGGTCCTTCAGCATCGCATAGTGCTCGGCGGTGTTTACCGAAAGGCACGGAGCGGTTTGCACCGCGCATCTGTCATGAACGATCTTCCACAGCACATCCGAGTCGGCAAAGGCCGGAGCGAAAAGAAGGGGAAGGAATGAGGCGGCAAGAGCCGTGACGCGGCGAGGAGGTGTCATGGCAGGAAATTCCCTTGTTCAAACAGTGGGGCATTCTTCGAAATTGTGCAGGCTTAGCATGGACCTATGAGAGCGTTGTGACGGGTATAATTGCCGTAAACAGCTCGTCACGATCGCTCCATCTTGGCCGCTACGCAATGTTTTATGTCCTGATGTCGTTACCACGACATCAGATCGTCGGGCTATGTTTCTCTCGACAACAACCCGTCAGGGGCGGGGCAAAGGTGAGTGACTGAGCATGTCCAATTTCCATGTTGCGATCATAGGCGCCGGGCTCGGCGGGCTGTGCCTGTCACTGGCATTGAGACGGGCCGGCGTTCCCTTCGATTTGTTCGAGCGCGATCCGGCACCGTCGGAGGCATGTTTTCAACGACAGCAGATGGTGACGGCGATTGGTGCCCATGAAGCAGGGATGCGGAAGCGCGCGGGCCGGGCGATCGAAATCTCGAGGTCGGGAGCGTCGACGCTCTTTGCATCCCATCAAGCGCGACGGATTGCTTAAGGAGATACCGCATGCATACCAAGGAAATCACGTTCAACATTCACGACGTCACCGCCTTCCCGATCGTCCGTCAACGCCCGGAGGCGCTCGTGCCCGGCTATGCCGCGCAATGGGAGCGTGAACTCGAGCGATTGCTCGGCCGGGCAACGCCGTTCGTCGTCATCCTCTCAGGCGGCTTGCCGGAGGAAACCCACGAGGACCGCAGGAGCAGGGGGATTTGGCTGAAGCGCAACAAGGCCCTGCTCGCACTGGGCTGCAAGGCTGTGATCGGAATCGAACCCAATGTCGTCAGGCGCGCCGCACTGAAAGCTCAGGCGCTGCTGGCGGCCAAGGCATTTGGCACATCGATGGATGTCGTCGGCTCCGATGAGGAGGCTGTGGCGCTGGCGCAAACCATCCTGGACGCAGCGCAGGCCTGATCGCCGCGCCAGCCCGCGCGATCAGGCCTTGCCGCATCAGGCAGATGCCTTGGCTTGGTTTGCATCGACGAGCTCGGCAATGACGCTTTCAAGCGCCGTAGTGCCCTTGATTGCCGATAGACCGCGGTCGTGAAACTCGATCCAGCCTTCATTGAAGCCATCGAGCATTCTGATCCGCGGCAAGGGGTTGTTCATGCCCTGAGCACGGAAGATCGGTTCCCAATCTTCACGCGGCACGATCTCCACCGACACCGGCCGTACCAGCACGTTCGAGAAGCTTCGAGCAAGATCATTCGGCGACACCCGGACAGGCCCTTCCAGCTCGACAACCCGCATCCCGCTCCACTTCTCGCGAAGAAGCGTGGCGGCAAGTTGCCCGACATCCCTGGTGGCGACCATCGGGAATGCCTTGTCGGCCGGCTGCAGGAAGCTTCGGAGCACCCCTTCGTCGCGCGCGGCGGCGACATCCCAGAGCGCGTTCTCCATGAACCAGCCGGGTCTGAGGAACGTTACGGGCAGATCGATCGCCCCAAGCGCCTGTTCGAGCGGGGTGCGCTGGCTCAACAGGTTCTCGTGCGGTGCATCCGCACCGATGGTCGACAGGCAAACCACCCTTTTCGGCCGAGCCTCGGCCAAGGCCGCAACGATAGCCTCGATAACGCGCATTGCCTCGGGAAAGCCCGGTTCGGGATCGAATTCGGATGGCGGCAGAATGAAGACTGCCTCGGCACCCCGGAAGGCGGCGGAAAGACGTGTCGCATCGTCCATGTCGGCAATGGCGATGTCGCAGCCTTGGGCTTTCCATTCCGCTGCCTTGGCCTCGTTGCGCAGAACGGCACGAACGGCGAGTTTGTCAGCGAGCAGGCTGCGTGCAACTGCGCCGCCCACCTGGCCGGTAATTCCGGTGATCGCATACATGGTGCTTCTCCTAAAGATCGGTAGGGGTCGACCACGGTTGTAACCCAGGGCATGACGTGATTCACGCGCATTAAGATCAGTGCTATGATGATATTCAGTCACTGTAAGCGCCTTGCGACTACGGGGAGCAGGATGCGGTGAAAGGAATGATATCGGATGGCTTTCGATACGCGGCTTCTGACCGGCATCGGCGTCCTCGCAGCGGTGACCGAAGCGGGAAACTTCGCGCGCGCCGCCGAGATCCTCGGCCTGACGCCATCGGGCGTGAGCCGGGCCGTAGCGCGGCTGGAGGCGCGGGTGGGCGTGCGCCTCTTCGATCGCAATCCCCGCGAGGTCAGCCTTACCGAAGAGGGACGGCGCTTTCACGAGCGGGTCATGCCGCTCTTGACCGGCCTGGATGAGGCTGCCGCCGAGGCGGCAGGCGCCGCTGCAGTCGTAAGCGGCCGGTTACGCGTATCGGTGGACCCATGGTTTGCGCGCATGGCGCTTGCCTCCGAGCTGCACCGGTTCCTGAGCCGCTATCCGCTGCTGTCGGTGGATTTCTCGACCAGCAACTACCGCGAGGAGATGATGGCGAGTGTCGATGTGGCGGTGCGCTTCGGGCCGCCGGACGCCTCGTCGCTCATCGCGCGCAAACTGCTGGAAACCCGGGTCGTGACGGTTGCTTCGCCGGCCTATCTCGAAAGGCAGGGCGAACCGCGCTCGCCGCACGATCTCGTTCATCACGAGGCGCTTCTCTTCCGCGATCCGCAAACCGGCCTTCCCTTTCCTTGGGAGTTCCAGCGAGGAGGCGAGGTTGTCGAGATCAGGCTTCGCAGCCGCCTGGTGTTGGACGACCCTTCGGTCGCCATTTCCGCATGCCTGGCGGGCAACGGCATCTTTCAAAGTCTCGCGATCGGCCTGGCGCCCTTCCTGTCACGGGGCGAACTCGTACCGATCCTGTCTGAATGGTCAGAAGAGCTCTTTCCGCTCTATGCCTATCACCCCTCGCGCCATCTTCCGCCGGCGAAGGTCAGGGCTTTTCTGGATTTCGTGCAGGAAGTGGCTGCCGGATTGTGATCCTTTCCAGTATGCGCAGACGTCGTTACAGACTCGCTTCATGCCGAAATTGAACCGGTGATATCCTCTATCTGCTCCCGCAGCCAGATAGCGGCCGTCGGCCTACTGGCGATTTCAAAATGTGTGTGGGCCGCCCGGCAGCGGTCAGGAAGGAATACGAAGAAGGCCCGGCTTGGGGTGTAGGCCGGGCCTTCTGCTATCGCTCTCTGTGCCGCTACTTGATGGCGTTGAGATCGACACCCTTGGTTTCGCGAATAAAGATAACGCCGATGACCAAGGTCATCGCGGCGATCGCGATCGGATACCATAGCCCATAATAGATATCGCCCTTAGCCGCGCTCATCGCAAAGACCGTTGCCGGAAGCAGGCCGCCGAACCAGCCGTTGCCGATATGATAGGGCAAGGACATGCCGGTATAGCGGATGCGGGTCGGGAACATCTCCACCAGGATTGCGGCGATCGGGCCGTAGACCATGGTCACGTAGATGACGAGAACGGTCAGAATGGCGATGGTCAGCGGCCAGTTGATTGCCGAGGGATCGGCGACCATCTTGAAGGCACCGCCATTGGGTACGGTATAGACCGGCATCTCGGTTGCGCCGGCGGCCTGGTCCGCCGTCAGAAGCTTCGCCTTGACGAGATCGGCAACGGGCGTGACGGTCTTGTCGCCAGCCCGAACCGTTGCCGCATTGAGCCCGAGTTCGGGGTTTGCGGCAATGAAGCCATCGAGCTTGGCATCCGGCACCTTGGCGGGATCGCGTGCCAGCGGGAAACCGGCCTTCTGCAGGGCGAGGTTCATATCATGAGTGAATGAGGCACTCTTGGCCGTCGCACTGGCCCCGGCTGCGGTGGCATCATAAGATGCCACAGTCGCGTCACCGATCTTGATGGTTGCGGGTTGCCCGGCCGGCCCATCGGCAACCGTATAGGGAACCGATGACTTCGACAGGAAAGACGTGGCGATATCGCACGAATTGTTGAACTTGGCCGTCCCGACCGGATTGAACTGGAAGGTGCAATCGCCGGGGGCGGCCGTCACGATGGCCCGGACGGTTTGTTCAGCTTGGGCGAGCGCCGGATTTGCGGCGTGAGTCAATGCTTTGAACAGCGGGAAATAGGTCAGGATCGCTAGAGCAAGACCTGCCATGATGATCGGCTTGCGGCCGATCTTATCGGACAGCCAGCCGAACACCACGAAGAAGCCGCTGCCGATCAGCAGGGCAATCGCGATCATGATATTGACCGACTGGCCGTCGACCTTCAGTACGTTCTGCAGGAAGAACAGCGAGTAGAACTGGCCTGCATACCAGACGACTGCCTGACCGGCGGTGAGACCGAACAGGGCAAGCAAGGCAATCCGGGCATTCTTCCATTGTCCGAAGGCTTCCGTCAGTGGCGCCTTGGAGCCCTTGCCCTCCTCTTTCATCTTCTTGAAAGCTGGCGATTCACTGAGAGATAGCCGGATCCAGACGGAAATGCCGAGGAGGATGAAGGACAGGATGAAGGGAATACGCCATCCCCAGGCGGCAAACGCGTCCTTGCCGAGCCAATTCTGCACCACCAGGATCACGATGAGCGACAGGAAGAGCCCGAGCGTTGCCGTGGTCTGGATCCATGATGTGTAAAAGCCGCGCCGGTCATTGGGGGCATGTTCGGCGACATAGGTCGCCGCACCACCATATTCGCCGCCGAGCGCCAGGCCCTGCAGCATGCGCAGCGCAATCAGAATGACCGGGGCAGCGACACCCCAACTGGCCGAGCCAGGCAGGATACCGACCAGGAAGGTCGAGAGGCCCATGATGAGGATGGTGACCAGGAAGGTATATTTGCGGCCGACGAGATCGCCGATCCGCCCGAAGACCAAGGCGCCGAACGGCCGGACGAGGAACCCTGCGGCGAAAGCGAGCAAGGCAAAGATGTTGCGGGTTGCCTCCGGATAGTCACTGAAGAAGGCGGCGCCGATGAAGGCGGCCAAGGACCCATAGAGATAGAAGTCGTACCATTCGAACACTGTGCCGAGCGAAGAGGCGAAGATGACCTTCTTCTCTTCCCTGGTCATGCCTCGACCAGTCGTCTCAGCCACGGATGTGGTTGCCATTACTCAATCCTCCCAATTGCACCAGGGACATAGTCAAAAGACCTGTCTCATGTCCCCCATGATGACATTACGCAGGACCTTCCAGCCGGCTCGCGGCGGAAAGTCGCGCCAGTGGGTGCTCTCCGGATTTCCTCCCCCAGGAGAGCACGCACCTGATGCATTTGCGAGTGTTGGCTAAAAATTGAAAATTGCAATGCCTGCAACCTCTGTCGCTTATGGAAAACTGTGCGTAAGGCATCGGGAAATGCGCTGAATTGTGTAGCAAATGCCGTCAACCCGCTCAGAGACTATGAGATTGCCGGGATCGCGCCAGAAGCGGCGCACTTTCTGAATGACAGACCGATCAGGTGTGCAATTGGCTCATCATCAAAGCCGATAAGCTCGGAGCCATAGCCGATCAGTGCTGCGGAATAGCAGAGTTCTGGCGCAGTCTTACTCAGCCAGGGCCGAACGATATCGTTATAGAAACCGCGTGATAACTCGATCCCCTGCATGACTTCCCCCCGTGGTCTTAATACCATCACGATTGGAACACAGCCGCCTCAAAGGGCCAACAGAATATAGCCGGTGCATAATTCAAGAATCTTGCACCGCTTTTCTGGCTCTGCAATTACAATAGCTTCAACGGTTCGAAAGTCAGGCGCAGTTCAGTGGCCGCTTCGGGTCGACAGGTGACTGCGCCCTCGACTGGAATGCGCCAAAGGCGGATACCACAGGTCGCCCCCCAAGCGGGGACTGAGGTCTGTCATGGACCAGCTTTCTTCTCGCGGTATAATGGCTATCGTCGGCTCGATCGTGTTTCTCGCCGCCGCGCCGGGCATGTTTGGCGTCTTCATCCCGTGGTACACGACCGGGTGGCACATGTACGGGCCGCTGCTCGGTTTGAGAGGGCGCGCTGGCTGGGCGGCTGCCTCGAACGGCCTCCACAGGCGGCCATCACGAATTTCGGTTTGGAGGGATAGGTGATGGCTGAAAAAGCAGCATTGAATTTCGCAGACTTCTATGATGCCGAACTTGCTCGCCACAACGCGCATTTTCGGGTCGCCGCCGCGGTTGGGCGATCTGATTGTGTGCTCGATATTGGTTGCGGCGGCGGACAAACCACACGTGACGCCGCTCGTGCTGCTGAAACAGGACGAGCGCACGGAATCGACCTGTCCGTCGCGATGCTGGAGATTGCCCGTCGGCGCAGCGCCGAGGAGGGGTTACCCAATGCTACATTCGAAGTGGCGGATGCACAGAACTATTTCTTCGCAGAAGGAGAATTCGACCTTTGCATCAGTCGATTTGGCGTCATGTTCTTCGCCGATCCGGCGGCGGCTTTCGCCAACATCGCCAACGCCGTACGGCCGGGTGGGCGTTTCGTCTTCATGGTCTGGCAGGGCGGAGACCGCAATGAGTGGGCTACGGCCATACATGAGGCGCTTAACCTGGATTCAACCGGTCCGATTGCGGTCAGCAAAGCCTTTTCGCTGAGCGAACCCTCGGTGACGTCCGGACTGCTCGAAACGGCCGGGTTCACTGCCATCGAGTTTAGTGAAATCAACGAGCCTGTGTTCTACGGTCTGGATCCTGAGACTGCATTGGCGACTGTTCAGACATTTGAAAATGTCGAGAAGGCTCTCAGTCGCCCCGCCACGACGGCCGAAATACGGGCGCGGCTGCTCGACATGCTGGAGGCGCACCAGACGCCCCGCGGAGTTCAGTTCGATTCGCGCGCGTGGCTGATCACCGGTCGCCGGTACGGCGACAGGTAATGGGCGTCAAAAACTATTTGGTCGAAGGCGTTTCCGGCACCGGCAAAACCGCGGTGGCTGAAGAACTGCAGCTGCGCGGCTACCACGTCATCCACAGTGACCGGGAGTTATCCTATCTAGGCGATCCCGAGACTGGTGAACCCCTGGATAGGTTTGCCCACGAGACCGTGACGGACAGCGCCACATGGGAGCACAAGCACCACATTTGGGATGTAGACAAGGTCAAATCCGTGGTCGCTGATCAACGCAACGCGATCTCCTTCTTCTGCGGCGGCTCTAGAAATTTCACCCGCTTTATCGATTTGTTTGATGGGGTCTTCGTCCTCGACGTCGATCTCGACACCTTGAACCGGCGGCTTGTCCAAAGACCAGAAGACGAGTTTGGCGGAAAACCGGGCGAATGGGAGCTGATTGCGCGATTGCATGCAACGAAAGAGGATATTCCGACGTGTGGTGTCGTAATCGACGCCACAGCGCCGCTCGCCGTCGTTGTCGACGAGATTCTCTCGAAATGCAGAGAGGGGGACCAAAGGCCCCGCTAGTCTCGGCGGCACGCGAGAAGGCGCTGGCCCGACGCGTCGCTCCCGCGTGCGTTATTGGTGATTTCCGCACAGCGTGATTGTCGGCCCATATCATGCCGTTTGCATCCGCAGGCGTTGCATGGGCGGGAAGGCAAGGGCAATGGCCGCCGCGCCCAGTCCCACCATGGACGAGCCGATGAAGAGCCAGGAATAGTTGGCGAACGTATCGAATATCCAGCCGCCGATCAGCGGCCCGGCGGCCATGCCGATGCTCGATAACATCGAGGCGGCGCCGAAGACCGTCCCAATGACACGCTGCCCGAAATATTCCCGCGCCAGCACCGCATAAAGCGGCATGACGCCGCCATAGGCGCTGCCGAAGATCACCGCCAGCGCATAGAACTGGCCGAGTTCGCTGACCAGAAGGTAGGTGGCAAGTGCTGCCGCCTGCACCAGGAGACCGGCAACCAGAACCGGCTTGACGCCCAGCCGGTCGGCGAGCGTGCCGTAAAGGAGGCGGCCACCGAGACCCGCCAGCCCTTCGACGCTATAGATGCTGACGGCGGCCATCGGCGTGACGCCGCAGATCGTCGCATAGCTGACCATGTGAAAGATTGGGCCGGAATGGGCCGCGCAACAGGCAAAGAAGGTCGCCCCAAGGACGATGAACTGCGGCGAGCGGAAGATCCGGCCGAGCGGCAGGCTTTTTTCCTCTGTCGGCCCTTCCGCGGCGGCGGCGTCGGCAAGGGCAGGTGCGCTTCGCACCAGCAGCGCGGCCGGTATCAGCAGCGCCCATGCCAAGATGCCGATGACCATCATGGCAAAGCGCCAGTCATAGGCCGAGATGAGATAGCGTGCGAAGGGCGATACCGTCATCGGCGCGACGCCCATGCCGGCAGACACCAGCGATACGGCGAGGCCTCTGCCCTCCTCGAACCACGCGGTCGTTGCTGCCATCATGGGGGCGAAAAAGGCGCTGGCAGCAACACCGACAATAATGCCGTAGGTCAGCTGGAACTGAAGAAGCGAGCCGGCTCTGCTTGCCAATACGAGCGCAAGCCCGAGCAGCAACGCCCCGGCCAGGACGACGATCCGCACGCCGAAGCGATCGCTTGCGGCACCCCAGGCAAAGGCACCCAACCCCATGACCAGGAAGTTCAGCGTCATCGCAGCGGCGATACCGGCATGCGACCAGCCCGTGTCGGCAGCGATCGGCACCTGAAAGATTGCCAAGGAAAACATCGCGCCGATCGCGACGCAGCTCATCAGTGCTCCGGCGCCGACGATCACCCAACGATAGGAGGAATTCATCTCTTGCAACTCCTTTCAACCAGCTCGACCCGCGACGTGAAGGATCTCGCATTTATCCCTCGCGTCACCTTTGCAATAAAGACGATCGAGCCTTGGCAATTTCGACATTGCCGCGCTGGAAATTTTTCAATTGGCGAGCGGAGCGAGATTTGCGGGTGGGCCGGCGAGGAGCGCGCAGCGATCGGATGCCTTTCTCCGGACAAGCGGCAGCCCAAAATTGCCGGCCCGTCACCATTGGCATGTTGCCGAGAATTTAATCCTGAGCTCATATAGGGCTGCTAATAATGCCGAAAGAACCTGCTTTTCACGCCGAAGGCAGCTGCGAATGACATACAGCCCTAGTGCATACCGAACCGGATCTTCAAAATCGTGGAGCGGACTACTCAATGGCTCATATCGTCATCATCAATCCGCGTTTCGAAACCTCTTACTGGGGCATGGAACACGCACTGCCGCTGTTTGATGTGAAGGCTAACCTTCCGGTGGCCTGCCTGCCGCTCCTGGCGGCACTGACGCCTGCGGAGCATAGCATCACCCTGGTGGACGAGAATATCGAACCGATCGACTACGGCCTGTGCGAGAGGGCCGATATCGTCGCGCTGACGGGGATGATCGTCCAGCGTTTCCGGATGACGGAGATCCTGACCGAGCTCAAACGACGCAATTGCTTCACCGTCGTCGGCGGGCCTTGGGTTACGGTCAAGGAGGACTATTTCGGCAATCTCGTCGATGTCTCCTTCATCGGGGAGGCGGAGGAGACCTGGCCGAGATTCCTGCTCGAATGGCAGCTAGGCTCTCATGCGCGACGCTACGAACAGGCCGACAAGACGGATATGAGCACGGTGCCGGTGCCGCGCTTCGATCTCCTGAAAATGGATGAGTACGCGGTCGGCAGCATCCAGTTCTCGCGCGGCTGTCCCTTTACCTGCGATTTCTGCGACATCATCGTCGTCTTCGGGCGCAAGCCGCGCATCAAGGCCAGCACCCAGGTCATCGCCGAAATGGAGGCTTTGCTGGCGTCCGGCATGGATACGGCCTTTATCGTCGACGACAATCTGATCGGCAACAAAAAGGCGATCAAGGAGGTTTTGCGCGATGTCGTCGCCTGGCAGGAGCGACATCATTATCCGATGACGTTTCTGACCGAAGCGTCGATCGATCTGGCCGATGACGCGGAGCTGATGCAGCTGATGGTCGACGCCAATATCCGTGTCGTCTTCATCGGCGTCGAGACGCCGAACGAGGAGGCATTGCGCGAAACCAAGAAGCTGCAGAACCTGCGCAAGGGCGGAACGATGCTGGACAAGATCCACGCCGTCCAGCAGACAGGCATGGAAGTCTGGTGCGGCATGATTCTCGGCTTCGACAGTGACGATGCAACGATTTTCGATGCGCAGCGCGTCTTCATCAAAGATGCGCGCATTGTCAACGCCATGATCGGCATGCTCGCCGCTATTCCAAAGACACCGCTCTACGCGCGCCTTGCCAAGGAGGGGCGGCTCGATCACGACGATCCGCCTGCCTTCGGCACGAACGTCATTCCCCTCAATCTCTCCCGCGAAACCCTGCGGGATGGATATCTCTCCGTCTTGAGCGACCTGCATGAGCCGGCCGCCTATTTCGACCGGCTGGATGCGCTCTATATCGATGCCCGCATCGAACCGGAAAGTACCCGCTTACGTCATCTGCGTCGTCATCCGCTGCGGCTGCTCGCTCTCAACGCAACATGGGCGCTCGAAGCAATCGGCATTTTCATCAGATTGATGCGCCGGGTGAAGGAGGCGGACCTGCGCGCCACTTACCGACGGCGGCTTCTCAAGCTGCTGTGGCATCGCCGTTCTCCGGTGATCCTGCAGATCTATGCGATCAAGTGCGCCATGCATTACCATGCCCATATCATGGTCCAGCAGATGCGCACCGGCGGCGGTATCGTCAATTCGTTCTAGCGGAGCCCGGAGATCCAAGATTCCCGATCTGAAGACCGCCATTGCTTCACGATCCCTGGCCATATTCATTAGCCGACTAGATAATAGAACGTTCTCGTTGTTGCATCGATGCAACACATAAAGCGGGATGCCTGCAATTCGAAATTGTAGGGTTGCCGATTTGGAGATCTTGCGTATTATACACTTATCCGCAAATCAAACAGAGGAGGCGTCAAATGCATCATACACGAATGTTTACTTACGTCTCTGGCGGATTGATCTCGATGGCCTTGGTGTGTGCAGCACCAACCGCACGACGATCCTTTATTTAAAGCCGTAAAAGGCTTTATCTACCGCCCTTTAGGCGTTTTCCCGTTAAACCGATGTGACTTGCTGACGGAATGATTCGGTGCGTTTTCCGCGCGCCTGCTCCTCAAGCTGGTCGAGCTTCAAGAGGACCTGGCCGCACGACCGCGCCAGGAAATAACAATGACGCAATCACAATTACTAGTTGCTGATACCTTAACGGCGACCGTCAACGAACTGTATCAGAAATTCGGCGCATGGAGAACTGCGCGTGCCTTGTTGCTTGTCGCCTGGAGGCAGAGGCAAACACGCATGCAGGTTGCCGAGCTGTCGAATTACCAGCTTCGTGACATCGGCCTTCCCGAGCGAGAGGATAACCTGGGTCATCCCAATTTCCTGCCGCCGCATCTGCGCCGCTTCGGTTAGACCGGAACCGCAGGCGAGGCTATGCCGAGAAGGTCATTGAACGAGAGCGGGCACCCTAGCTTGTCAAAAGGGTCTCGTACTGAGAAACACAGTGGGGGAGGACTATCTGTACTCCCCCATTGACCGACTTTGCATTGCACCCGTTCGTATCCAACAACCGGTCGCGATGTTCTCGCAGTGCGTAAGCTTGATGTTACCGCTCTGAGAATCCGGCGTTCTAAACGGTCAGAACCGCGTAGATGACGCCGCCGTTTTCACCGCGCGTGACGGTACTATCGGCAAGCGGGTGCTTGACCTTGTCGATGATCGACAAGACGTCTCTTTCGGTTCGCCATATCAGCGGCCAGTTCATGAAGGTTTCCATATAACCTTCGACGCCGATGTCTTTTGCGAAGTTCGCGAGAAGAAACTTGCCGCCGGGTTTCAGCATCTGCAGGCAGCGTTCCGTCAGTTTCACGGCAACGTTTTCCGCCAGATAATCGTAGAGCCCGGCCGCGTAGATGAAGTCGAATGTCCCGAGCTTCTGCGCCCGTCCGAGGATCGTGCGAACGGATCCGTTGATCGCCTCGACACGGCTTCCATGGTAGTTTGAGCTGACGGTCCCGACGCTGATGGGATCCTGATCGAGCGCGACCCAGCGCTTGAGCCTATCGCTTCGCAGGGCATGGGAAAGCTCTGCCTCGCGAAGGTGCCCGGCGGCGATTGCCAGGACTTCCGCATTGCTGTTTGCGGCAGCCAGCTCATCGACATGGGCTGCAAGAATGTCACGTCTCTCCCGCACGGCCACCGCGGATGCCGCTCTCCGGGTGAAATCGTAAACTTCGGCGCCGAGCGGCGATGCTTCCTTCACCTGTGCGGCAACGGTCGGATGTTCGTAGATGAAGTCCAGCAGATAGGCATCGCCGCTGTAGCCCCGTGGCTTCTCGAATGACCATCGCGTCAGGGGATCCTGGAGCAGAAACGACGTGACGGGGTGTGTCTGCGCAAGGGATGCAAGGCGTTCCCAGACCACAGGCGTCGACTTGTTCCTCAACGCCTGCAGCCGCTCCGTCAAGGATTTCATGATGCCTTGAACGGGCGAATTGGCCTCGAATGCCTGTTGCGTCAGGGACAGAATAAGGGCGAGTTCGGCTTCGCCCTCTTTGAGTTGTTCGGTTGCAAGATTGTTAACCGATGATCTCGTGTGTTCCGAGATGGACTGCGTTGTAACAAGGCTGTAGCCGTCGAGAGCAGTTTGAAATTGTTTCAATTTTAAATGATTCCGTGAAGACTACGCAAACCATATCGCACATAAAATTTGAGCGCTATGGTTTTGTTAATTTCGCTGCGTCAACGCTGTCGCTACCAAACGGACTAGATTGGCTGCCAGTTGAGGCGACCGATTCGGTCCGTCGCGCGACGCAAAGGTCAAGCGGTAGACATGAGGTCTTGGCTAACTCGGGTGATGATGAGCATGCGTCGATTGTGGGGGGGAAGCGATTTTGAGCAGGGGGACGCCCGCCGGTCGAGCCCCCCCGCCGGACTTCGCGCGCTCTACAAGGATTACAGCAACGAGGCGCGTCGTGCATTGGCGCGCAGCGGCCTGTGGCTTGCGGTGCCCGTCTATCTTCTGTTCGTGGTCACGGATCTGATCTTTATTCCCGACGTCTCGCACGTGACCATTCCGGCCCGATTCTTCATCGGCGGCATCTCGCTCCTGGTTCTGGAAATCCAGTTTTCGCTTCAACGTCGCGCGGGAGAGCTCGAGGCGACCTGTGCCGCTGCCGTGGTTTTGGGCTGCATCGTGTGGCTCGTGCCTGCGCTAGGCACCGTCCATGCCGAAGCGTTCTCCTATTATGCCGCTTATGGCGCGATTTTCATGATGGGCGTCAATCTGTTCTTCAGTCTCGAATTCGGCCTTGCGATAGCGTCGTCGGGCCTGATCTTTGTCAGCTTTCTGTTGTCTCTGATCGTCTTTCACTACAGCCCCACTTACTGCATGGCTTTCACCACCTTTTATCTTTGCTGCTTCGTTTTCACGTCCTATGTGAATTGGAAGTTGAACAAGGAGCGCTTCAACGTCTTCCTCAATGCGAGGGAGGCCGAATTGCAGCAGCGCCAGGCCACCGAGCGCGGTGAAGCCCTTCTGCGCCTGTCCATTACCGATTCCCTCACCGGCATGGAAAACCGAAGGGCCGCCGATATCCGGCTGAAGCAATTTTGGGACCGCTGGCGCGAGGAGAGGGCTGCATTTGCCGTTCTGCTCGTCGACGTCGATTTCTTCAAGAAGTACAACGACTATTATGGTCACCAGGAGGGTGATCATTGCCTCGTCACTGTCGCCAATGCGTTGGCGGACATCGTTGCCCCCTTGGGCGCGACCGTTGGGCGATATGGGGGTGAAGAGTTTATTGTTATCCTCGATGTGGAGCACGGTGCTGATGCGTTGGGCTTGGCGGAAGCCATTTGCCGGGGGATCGAAGCCCTCGACATAGTCCATGCCCAGCGGCTCGACGGTTTTCCGCATGTAACGGTGAGCGTGGGGGCGACTGTCACCAGAGAAGTGGTTGGCGCAAAGCTTGAAAACGTCATCAACGAAGCCGATCGGGCGCTTTACTCGGCAAAGGCAAGCGGGCGGAACTGTGCCCGGCTGTTTGATCCGAACGAGCTTCCGGGTGGCGATGCCAGCGAAAATATCGCGGCCATACTGAAGATCGCCCTTCCGCAAAACCTCGTCTCTCTCGTCTATCAACCCATACAGTATCTTGAGACCGGCGAGATTGGCGCCTACGAGGCCTTGATGCGCATGCAATTGCTCGATGGCTCGAACTCTCCACCCAGCGTCTTCATTCCCATAGCCGAGCGCACGGGCGCCATCATCGATTTGGGATACTGGGCGATCAGGACGGCATGCCGGGAGTTGTTGTCGCGTGATGTCGTCGAGACCGTGAGCATCAATGTTTCTCCGATCCAGCTGAGAGCCCCAACCTTTGCCGCGCAGGTTGCCGCCATTCTGGCTGAGACGGGCGTTTCGGGACATAGGGTGGCGTTCGAGATTACCGAAGGCGTTGATTTGGAGATACGTCCCGACGTTCTCAGCGGCATCCACGATCTCAAGAAGCTCGGCATCAAATTTTGGCTGGACGATTTCGGGACGGGATTTGCCGGCCTATCCTGGCTTCGTCTGATGGAATTCGAAACCGTCAAGATCGACAAATCGTTCCTCCACGATGCCGTAAACAGCACCAGCGCCAGGGTTCTTCTTGAGGATATCGTCGACTTGGTGCGAAATCGCGGACATAAGATCCTTATCGAAGGTGTCGAGGACGACGAACAGCTCGACCTCGTCAAATCCTTTGGAATCGATGCCGTTCAGGGATACCATATCGGGCGGCCGGCGCCGCTGCTGAAGCATTCGATGGCCATGATCGCAGGCCGTCGTCGTCGGCAGCTATCCGCGTAAGGATCGATGCTGGCGCCGCAGCACCGGCGGAGGCAAGGATCATGACGAGCGCGAACCTATCTGACATTTACCGAGGCTATATTGACTGCCTGAACCAACAGGATTGGTCGAATTTGGGTCGCTTCGTCCATGAGGATGTGGATTACAACGGCAGCCGCATCGGCTTGTCAGGTTATCGAGAGATGCTCAAGCGAGATTTTCTCGCCATTCCCGATCTTCATTTCGATATCCGCCTGCTGGTTTGCGAACCGCCCCGGGTCGCGAGCCGTTTGCATTTCGATTGCACGCCGACAGGGATGCTGTTTGGCCTGCCGGTGAACGGCAGGAAAGTTCAGTTTACCGAAAACGTCTTCTACGAGTTCGTGGGCGGACGGATCCGTCAGGTCTGGTCGATCATAGACAAGGCTGCTATCGCCGCGCAGCTATAGGGCCACCGCGCTCTTGCGTTCAAGGCGAAGGGCTATGAATCCCGCGATGAAGGCGGCAACGCCACTTGCGACGATAGGGCCGAAATAACTGCCGGTGCGATCGAAAATGAAGCCTGCGGCAGTGGGGCCGATCAAGGCTGCGATTCCCACTGCCGTATAGAGATATCCGAGGACTGCGCCGATGCGGCGCGTGCCGAACAGATCGGCAGCGACGGCCGGATACAGGCCGACGCAGCCGCCATAGCTCATGCCGAACGTTAATGCGAACAATGCCAGCTGGATCATGCCCGTTGCCGATGCCCATAGGGCAAACGACCCGGCGACTGCAAATGTCAGCGATGCCAGCAGTCGTCGACGACCGAGGCGGTCCCCCAGGCCGGCCAGAAAGAAGCGTCCGATGACGTTGCCGACGCCGATAAGGCCGACAAGGGCGGTTCCGTCCTGAATCGAAAGACCCATGTCCTGCGCGGCGGCGACGATATGGACGTAAGGGATGAAGGTGCAGAAGGACGACAGAATAAGCACGATGTAGAAAAGACAAAATCTGCTATCGCGCCATAGTGTGAGAGCATCTGCATGGCCGTCACCGACCGAGGGCCGGCTCGTATTGTCACGCCTTTTGCGGATGAACATCGCAGCCGGCAGGCCGAGACCTGCAAAGACACAGGCGAGCGCGACGAAGCACCCCCGCCAGCCGATCGATGGAAGGGCCTGGCCGACGGCAAAGGGCAGGATCAGCGTACCAAGGCCCAGACCGGCCGTGGCGATACCCGACGCCTGACTTCGTTTGCGGATAAACCAGGACTGCACAACCCCGAGGGCCGGAACATAGGACAGGCCGATCCCAAACCCGACGCCAAAGCCATACCAGATGTAAAGCGACAGAAGAGAGCCGGCACGACTGGCCCCGATATAGCCGAGGATCATCGCCGCCAGCCCCAGCAAAACCAGGCTACGCGGTGACCATCTGTCGGCAAGTGGCCCGGCAATCGCGCCCAGGGAATAGAACAGGAAAGCGGATATGGAAAAGACCAAGGCAGTCTCGCCGCGAGACGCGCTAAATTCGGCAGCAAGCCCTGGGAAGGTAGCGGAGAAGGAGTAGGCCGCTCCGAACGTCACGGCCGTCAGCACATGGGTGGCGGCAACCACCTTCCATCCCTCCCGCGTATCTGCCTCTTCATGTTCACGCAAGACGGCAAGTTCCGACATCATCAATCTCGATAGAGTTGTGCTGTTGCCCAATATGGCTCACGGCACCGCGCGGGAGAAATGAATAGCGCTGATGCTCTTCATTCTTTCCGGTGATCTATCGCCCATACTGCCGGACTTGCCTATTCACGGACTGCCTGCTGAATTGCCACATCGGTTTCGATGAAAAAGCATGACCTGTCCGCCGTTTGCAGCAACGCTTCCGCAGGAAAGGTTGCCGCTGTCTGCTCACCCCGAGCACGATCAAGTTATATTGTCCGCCGACCATGAGGCGGCGGACCTTGGACAATGGGAAAATCAGACGCGTTCGAGCGCGATCGCAATCCCCTGGCCGACGCCGATGCACATGGTCGACAGCGAATAGCGGCCGCCGGTTTCCTTCAGCTCCAGGGCGGCAGTGCCGGTGATGCGGGCGCCCGACATGCCAAGCGGATGGCCGAGAGCGATGGCGCCGCCGTTGCGATTGACGCGGGCGTCGTCATCGGCGATGCCGAGCTCGCGCAGGACGGCAAGTCCCTGCGAAGCGAAGGCCTCGTTGAGTTCGATGACGTCGAACTGCTCCTGTCGCATGCCAAGGCGCGCCAGCAGCTTGCGGGAAGCGGGAATAGGGCCGATGCCCATGATGCGTGGGGGGACGCCGGCGGCGGCTCCGCCGAGTATACGGGCGATCGGTGTCAGTCCACATTTCTTCACTGCTGCCTCGGAGGCGATGATGAGGGCGGCTGCGCCATCATTGACGCCGGAGGCATTGCCCGCCGTCACCGTGCCGCCTTCCTTCTTGAAGGGCGTGCCGAGCTTGGCAAGCGCCTCGATCGTCGTGGCCCGCGGATGCTCGTCCTTGCCGACGACGATCGCATCACCCTTGCGCTGCGGGATCGTCACCGGCGTGATCTCCTTGGCAAGCCGGCCGTTTTCCTGCGCTGCGGCGGCCTTTGCCTGCGAGCGGACGGCAAAGGCGTCCTGATCCTCGCGGCTGACCTTGTAATCCTCGGCGACGTTCTCGCCGGTCTCCGGCATGGAATCGACGCCATATTGCTTCTTCATCAGCGGATTGATGAAGCGCCAGCCGATGGTGGTGTCATAGATCTCGGCATTGCGCGAAAAGGCGCTTTCGGCCTTGGGGATGACGAAGGGTGCGCGCGACATGCTCTCGACGCCGCCGGCGACCATCAGATCGGCCTCGCCGGAGCGGATGGCGCGTGCCGCGGCGATCACGGCGTCCATGCCGGATCCGCAAAGGCGGTTGATCGTCGTGCCGGAAACGGAAATGGGAAGGCCGGCAAGCAAAAGCGACATGCGGGCAACATTGCGATTGTCTTCGCCCGCCTGGTTGGCGCAGCCGAAGATCACGTCGTCGACGGCCTCCCAATCGATCGAACCATTGCGCTCGATCAGCGCCTTCAGCGGCGCGGCGCCCAGATCGTCGGCGCGGACGGAGGAAAGCGAACCGCCAAAGCGGCCGATCGGCGTACGGATATAGTCACAGATAAAGGCTTCGGTCATCAGGCTGCCTCATGGGCTTTCTTGGTGCGGGCGTTGATGTCGCGCAGGACGGAAAGTTCGGTGTCGGTCGGTGGTGGCGTCTCGATCACCTCATCGGCAAACTTGATCGCCCAGCCGCAATTCTCAATGATCTGCTCGCGGGCAACGCCCTTGTGGATCGACACGACAGTCAACTCCTTGGTCACCGGATCAGGCTCGAGAATGCAGAGATCGGTAATAACGCGAGTCGGGCCTTTCGTCTTCATGCCTAAGCGTTCGCGGTGATTGCCGCCTTCGCCATGGCCCATCGAGGTGATGAAGGGCAGCTTTTCGACGAAGCCGCGCTTGGAAAGCGCCATGGTGATGAAGATCTGGCGGCAATTGCTGGCGATTTCCGGCGCGCCACCACCGCCCGGCAGGCGGACCTTGGGATGGTAGTAGGGGCCGACGACTGTCGTGTTCAGATTGGCGAATTTATCGATCTGCGCGCCGCCGAGGAAGCCTGTCGTGATGTGGCCGCCCTGCAGCCAGTAGCGGAACATCTCCGGCACCGCGACGGTGAAAAGCGCGGTATCGCAGAGCTCGCCGTCGCCGATCGACAAGGGCAGCACATCCGGCTTGGTGCCGACGGTGCCGCTTTCATAGATGAGCATGATGTCGGGCGCATGCGTCAGCCGCGCGACGTTGCAGGCAGCCGATGGCGCGCCGATGCCGACGAAGCAGACATCGTCGTTGGTCAGCGCGCGGGCGGCGGCAATGGTCATCATTTCGGTTGGCGTAAAATCGCTCATTTCGACCTCCTTACGCCGATTTGACCGGCTTCTTGCCGGCATATTTGGCGAAATCCTCCGGACCCGCCTTCATCACATATTCCTCGATCCATGCCTGGAAGCTGTCACGATCGCGGGCGATTTCGTCCCAGGCAATGTAGAAGGCGTTGGAACGGGCGTAGTAGCCCTGCGCATAGGAAGGGAATGCTCCACCGGGCACGAGCGCGACCGCGGTCACCGCCCATGTCGGCAGCACGACCGAGTTCGGCGAGGGCGGGTTCAGCTCATCGACGATTTCCTCGACTGTGACGATCGAGCGCTTGGCGGCAAGCACCGCCTCCTTCTGCACGCCGACGATCCCTTCGAGCAGCACATTGCCCTTTCGATCGGCTCGCAGCGCGTGGATGATGGTGACATCCGGGCGGATGGCCGGGACGGCCGCAAGCACCTCCCCCGTGAAGGGGCAGGTCACGTTTCTGATATTCGGATTGACCTTCGGCAGGTCGGCGCCGATATAGCCGCGCAGCATGGCAAAGGGCAGGTTCGCCGCGCCGGCCTCATAGGCGTTGGCCATGGCGGCATGCGAATGCTCCTCGATCTCAAGCGGTTGCGGCCACTGGTTCTCGACGGCATCGCGGAAACGGTGCAGCGAGCCGACACCTGGATTGCCGCCCCAGGAGAATTTCATGCCGCGTGCCGCGCCGACGCCGATCAATTGATCATAGAGAATGTCCGGCGTCATGCGGACCAGATAGAGATCCTTCTTGCCCTGGCGGATGACTTCGTGGCCGGCGGCATAGGGAATGAGATGGGTGAACCCCTCCATGGCGACGGTGTCGCCATCACGCACATTCTCCGCCACCGCCTGCGAAAGCGATAGAATCTTCGCCATAGGGCCTCCTCAACAAATGCTGTCCTGTGGGCGTCAATAAGCGCCTTCGGCCTGACATCGTCAATAAATTTGTGCGTTATTTGACATTTGTTCATATATCGCACAAAATCGTTGAAAATCTGGAGGAGATGATGCGAGAGACCGATTTCGTCAGCGGCTTTGCCAAAGGCTTGAAAGTCATCGAAGCTTTCGGCGAGACACGGCAGCGTCTGACGATCGCCGAAGCATCGAAGCTGACCGGGCTCGACCGCGCCACCGTGCGCCGCTCGCTGCTGACGCTCGCCGAGCTCGGCTATGCCGTCTACGACGGAAAATTCTTCACCCTGACGCCGAAGGTTCTGCGTCTCGGTCACGCCTATCTTGCGGCTACCCCCCTGCCGATCATCATCCAGCCTCATCTCGACCAGCTCTCCGAGCGGGCAAGCCAGAATGCCTCGGCCTCGGTGCTCGACGGCACCGAAGTCGTTTATATTGCACGCGCCTCGCAGCGCCGGGTGATGTCGATCAACCTGACGCCCGGCAGCCGCCTTCCGGCCTTTTGCGCCTCGATGGGCCGCGTCCTGCTCGCGTCCCTGCCGGAGAGCGAAGCGCGCTCTATCCTTGCGCGGACCGACCTCAAGGCGAACACGCCGAACACCAAGACCGAACCGGAGGAATTGATGGCCGAATTTCGCCGGGTGAGGGCGCAGGGCTATGCCGTCATCGACCAGGAGCTGGAAATCGGCCTTTGCTCCATCGCCGTCCCGGTCGAAAACGACCGCGGCCAGACGGTGGCGGCGATAAATATCGGCGCCCCGGCCGCCTATGTCGCCGCTGCTGACATGGTGGAGCGTTTTTTACCTCTATTGAAGGAAACGCAGAAGGCGTTGAGGCTGGTGCTTCCGTAACCTTCACGCTCCTCCGGGCCATCCTCGTCCTTCGAGGGTCATCCTTCGCCAAGCTCAGGGCTCTCGCCGCAGGATGAGGATGGAGCAAGCCTCGTTCTCGATGCGGCTTGCTGCTCTTGGTAACGGAGCGAGAAGATCAGCCCTCATGGAGAGGTGGCGCGCAAGCGCCCTCGAACCGCGAGGGCGGGTGGTTGCCTTTATTTCCCGCCCATCGGCATAGGCGATTGCATGGCTCACATCCCAAGCTTCGCTCGTTCGGTAATGCGCCAGGCGCGGGGTGTCTCGCCAGTCTGCTTCACGAAGAAGCGGGAAAAATAGGCGGGATCCACAAAGCCGAGGCGATAGCTGATTTCCTGGACGGTCGCGAAGGTGAAGACCAGCTCGCGCTTGGCTTCATCAAGCAGCTTGCGCGTGATCAGCTCGTGCGCGCCGTGCCCGGTCTTGCTGCGCACGATGCGGCTGAGATGGGCTGGCGAGATGCCGAGGCTTTCGGCATAGAAGGCGGCCGGCTTGTGCGAGCGGAAATGGCGCTGGATGAGGCCTTGTAGCATCTCCATCCGCCGCTCACTCTCGTCGCCGGCACTGGACCCTTCATCCGCCTTCTGGGCGATGCGCGCCGTCAGCAGAAGTGCCGAGGTGAGGTAGGCTTCGAGCAGATCGTTGCGGCCGTTGCGATGGCTGGCAAATTCCTCGCCGAGCCGCCGCAAGGTGCGCGCGACATAGGCCGCGTCCTCATCGTTGGTATCGAGCAAGGTCAGATGCGGCTCGGCGAGCCACGCCCCCAGCCGGCTGCGGTCACCGGGGGCGGCTTTCAGGTGCGAGATCAGCACGGTGATGACGAAGCCGTCTATGTCCCTGGAGAACTGGAAGCCGTGATTGAGGCGTGGCGGCACGGTGATGACGGCGGGCGGCGTTATGGGATGGGCAATTCCATCGAAGATCGCGTCGCCCGATCCGGCATCTATGTACAAGATCTGAAAGAAACTCTCGTGCCGATGCGGGCGGATCTCCCAGTGATGGAGGCTGCTGCGCGAGGGAATAGTCTCGCAATGCAGCCAGAAATCCGGCTTTTGGCCGGTATTTTCGCCGTAGAGCTCATAGGTCGGCACGGCTCTCGTCATGGCTCTTCTCCTCCACCATGTTCGGTTTGTGCAATTTCTTGACCGAAATGTCCATTGCGGGCCTGCTGCCCGCCGGACAGACTTAGGCGAAAGACCATGCATGGGAGGAAACGATGCGCACCCAAGTCGCCATTATCGGTTCAGGGCCGTCCGGGCTGCTGCTCGGCCAGCTGTTAACGGAAGCCGGGATCGACAATGTCATTCTCGACCGTGTCGGCAAGGACTATATCCTCGGTCGCGTCCGTGCCGGCGTGCTGGAGGAGGGCACCGTCTCGCTGATGGACAAGGCGAAATCCAGCGCGCGCCTGCATGCAGAGGGCCTGCCGCATGACGGCTTCTCCCTTGCCTTCGACGGTCGCGATCATCGCATCGACCTTCATGGTCTGACCGGCGGCAAGCGGGTCGTCATCTACGGCCAGACGGAGATGACCCGCGATCTGATGGCTCATCGCGAGCAAAGCGGCGCGCTCACCATCTATGATGCCGCCAATGTCCAGCCTCATGATTTCGACGGTGCCGCCCCCTATCTGATCTACGAGAAAGATGGCATTTCCCATCGCATCGATTGCGATTTCATCGCCGGCTGCGACGGCTTTCACGGTGTCAGCCGCAAGTCCGTTCCGGAAAAATCAATTCGGAGCTTTGAGAAGGTCTATCCGTTCGGCTGGCTCGGGGTGCTGGCCGAAGTGGCGCCAGTCAATCACGAGTTGGTTTATGCCAACCATCCGCGCGGCTTTGCCCTATGTTCGATGCGGTCGATGACGCGCAGCCGCTATTACATCCAGTGTCCACTCGACGAGAAGGTCGAGGACTGGAGCGACGACCGCTTCTGGGACGAGCTGCGCCTCCGCCTGCCGGCCCATCATGCCGAAGCCCTGGTCATGGCACCGTCCTTCGAAAAATCGATCGCGCCTCTGCGTTCCTTCGTGGCCGAACCGATGCGCTTCGGCCGACTGTTCCTCGTCGGCGATGCCGCCCATATTGTGCCGCCGACCGGCGCCAAGGGGCTCAATCTGGCGGCAAGCGACGTGCATTATCTGTTCTCGGGGCTTGGCGAGCATTATCAGAATCACTCGAGCGCCGGGCTCGAGGCCTATTCGTCCCGTGCCCTTGCCCGGGTCTGGAAGGCGGTGCGCTTTTCCTGGTGGATGACGACGATGATGCATCGTTTTCCCGACACCAGCGATTTCGACCAGAAGATCCAGGAGGCCGAACTCGATTATCTCACCCATTCCCACGCCGCTTCGACCGCGCTTGCGGAGAACTATGTCGGTCTTCCCTTCTGAGCCGATTCTAGAGCTTCTTGCCGACTTCGTTCGCCGCCTCGCGGATCGTCTGCATCAGGATCGACAAGGGAAGGGTCGGGATTGCGTCGGTGCGCACAGTCAATCCGACCGGTCCTTTCGTCTCGCTGGTATCGATCGGCAGCAGCGCCAGCAGGCCGTCATCGACATCGCCTGCAACGACGCCGGCCGAAATGATCCAGATCGCGTCGCTCGCGCGAACGAAGGCGCGGCCGAAGGAATCGGAGACCGTCTCGATCTGGTTGGGGAGACCGCCGGCGCCATTGGCGATGAGGAAGCTCTCGACGAAGGGGCGGATGATCGAGCCGCGCGTCGGCATCAGGATCGTATAGCGGCTGAGATCGGAAAACAGCGATTGCTTTCCTGAAAGCAGCGGATGCCCGGCCCTGACCGCAAAGACCACCTGCTCGGAATAGAGATGCTCGAAGGAAAAGCCGGTCATCTTGTCGGGGCTCGCCAGCCGGCCGACGACGAGATCGAGGTCGCCGATGCGGAGCTGCTCCAGAAGCACGGCGTTTTCGCCGGTGACGATCTTGATGCGGCTCCAGGTTTCCTCCCGGAGAAACAGTTCCATCGCCCGCGGCATGATGCGTGTCGAGACCGTCGGCAGCGCACCGACGCGGATCGCCGGCGCCTCGCCGGAACGCTCCTGCGACACCGAATCCAGCCCCTGCCTGAGGGCCGTAAGGGCCGCGCCGGCATGGCGCAGGAACACCTCGCCATAACGGGTGATCCGGATGCCGCGCCCGTCGCGCTCGAAGACGGAGACGCCAAGCGCCTCCTCCAGCTCGCGGATCGTTTTCGTCACCGCCGGCTGGCTGACATTGAGCAACCCGGCCGCCTTGATCACGCTTTTCTGGCGCGCAACCTCGACAAAGGTCTGCAGATGGCGGAATTTGATGCGGGCGTCGAGCATGCTCATTCATAACCCTGGAGTTATCGTAGAGCAAAGAAATATCATTTTACCTAACCGGATTATAGTTCCAATCTCGCGCCCGAGGAGATTTTCCAGTGCAGTTTGCCCGCATTAATGACGTCACGATCCACTATCAGATCATCGGCGGATCGCCCGACAAGCCGGTTCTTGTCTTTGCCAATTCGCTCGGCACCGACTTCCGGATCTGGCGCGACGTGATCGTGCGTCTGGCCGGCGATTTCGCTATTGTGCTTTACGACAAGCGCGGCCATGGCTTGTCCGATCTCGGCCAGATGCCCTATTCCATCGAGGACCATGCTACCGACCTTGCCGGCTTGCTCGATTTTCTGTCGGTCAAGGATGCAGTCATTTGTGGCCTCTCCGTCGGCGGGCTGATTGCACAGTCGCTCTATCAGCGGCGCCCGGATCTCGTGCGGGCACTGATCCTCTGCGACACCGCCCACAAGATCGGCACCGCCGACAGCTGGAACGCCCGCATCGCGCAGGTCGAGGCCGAGGGCATCGAATCGATCGTCGATGCGGTCATGGAGCGCTGGTTCACGCCGGCTTTCCGCCGTCCGGAAAACACCGCCTTCGGCGGCTATTGCAACATGCTGATCCGCCAGCCGGTAGCGGGCTATGCCGCGACGTGTGCTGCGCTCCGCGATGCTGATCTGACCGAGGCGGCAAAAAGGATAGCGGTTCCGACGATCTGCATCGTCGGCGATCAGGATGGTTCCACGCCGCCCGAGCTGGTACTTTCGACGGCCAAGCTCATTCCGAATGCGCGCTATGAAGTCATCAAGGACGCCGGTCATATTCCCTGCGTCGAACAACCCGAGGCGTTGACCGAAGTCATCCGTGCCTTCATCGACGTCGTCCTGCGTGGAGAACAAACCCCATGAATGACCCTACCACGCCGTCCGCGCGTTACCAGCAAGGCATGGCGACGAGACGAGCGGTGCTCGGCGACAGCCATGTCGATCGCGCCCAGCTGGGAGTGACGGAGTTCGACCAGCCTTTTCAGGAGCTGATCACCGAAGCGGCCTGGGGTCATGTCTGGTCGCGCCCGACGCTCAGCCGGCGTGAGCGTTCGATCGTGACAATCGCGCTTTTGGCCGCACTTGGTCAGGATGATGAGGTCGCGATGCATGTACGCGCCACGCGCAATACCGGCGCGACGCGTGACGACATCTGCGAGGCGCTTTTGCATGTGGCGATCTATGCCGGCGTGCCGGCGGCCAACCATGCGATCAAGATCGCCAAGCAGGTTTTTGAACAGATGGACGCCGAAAAGGCGGCTTGAAGCGAGGCAGACATGTCTGACAGAACCAACAGCAAGCCCGAAACGGGCGCTTTCTTTGCCCGCGACCGCGCCTGGCATCCGCCGGCCTTTGCGCCAGGCTACAAGACCTCGGTGCTGCGCTCGCCGCAGCGTGCGTTGCTCTCGCTCGACGGCACGATCTCCGAAATCACCGGGCCGGTCTTCGGCCATTCCATCCTGGGCGAGCTGGACAACGACCTGATCCATAATTTCGCCACGCCCGGCGAAAGCGCGATCGGCGAACGCATCATCGTGCATGGCCGCGTGCTCGACGAGCGCGGCCGGCCGGTGCCGGGTGTGCTGCTCGAATTCTGGCAGGCCAATGCCGGCGGGCGCTATCGCCATAAGAAGGAAAGCTATCTTGCCGCCATCGATCCGAATTTCGGCGGCTGCGGCCGCGGGATCACCGATGAGGATGGCCACTACGCCTTCCGGACCATTCGTCCCGGCGCATATCCCTGGCCGAACGGCGTCAATGACTGGCGCCCGGCGCATATCCATTTCTCCGTCTTCGGCCATGGCTTTGCCCAGCGACTGATTACGCAGATGTATTTCGAGGGCGATCCGATGATCTGGAAATGTCCGATCGTTGGCACGATCCCCGACAAACAGGCGATCGAGCAGCTGATCGCGCCGCTCGACTGGGGCAACACGATCCCGATGGATGCTCGCGCCTATAAATTCGATATCGTGCTGCGCGGTCGTCGGTCGACCCTGTTCGAAAACCGGCTGGAGGGCAATTGATGGTACAGGAACTGGGCTATCTGAAGGAAACGCCGTCGCAGACGGCCGGCCCTTACGTTCATATCGGCCTCACGCCGAATTACAGCGAAATCGGCGGCGTCTATGACGCGGATCTCGGTGCCTCCATGGTCAATGACAAGACGCATGGCGAGCGCATCACGGTAACCGGCCGCATTCTCGATGGCGCCGGTGGGCTGGTCAGGGATGCCGTCATCGAGATCTGGCAGGCCGATAGCGCCGGACTTTACAACAGTCCCGCGGAACTGCGCGGCACAGCCGATCCCAATTTCACCGGCTGGGGCCGTTGTCCGACGAATTCGGACGATGGGATTTTCCGCTTCGAAACGATCAAGCCCGGTCGCGTTCCCTTCAAGGACGGCCGCAAGATGGCGCCGCACATCACCGTCTGGATCGTGGCGCGCGGCATCAATATCGGCCTGCATACGCGGATGTATTTTCCCGAAGAGACGAGCGCTAATGCCGAGGATCCGCTGCTTGCCCGCATCGAACATAGGGATCGTCTGGCAACGCTCATCGCCACCAAGGAAGGCTCCGTCTATACCTTCGATGTGCATTTGCAGGGAGACAGGGAAACTGTTTTCCTCGATATATAGGCCATGAGCACTTCCGCCTTCGATCATCCATACCTGTCCGGCCTCCTCGGTGACGCGGAGGTCTCAAGCTATTTTTCGGCCAAAGCAGATATCCGCGCCATGCTCGACTTCGAAGCGGCGCTTGCCAGGGTCGAGGTACAGCACGGGGTGATCCCGCAGGCATCCGCGCAGCGCATCGGAGAGGTGTGTGCCAGTTTCGAGCCGGATTTGCAGAGCCTGAAGACGGCAACGGCAACGGACGGGGTCGTCGTTCCGGATCTCGTCAGGCAATTGCGTAAGGCAGTCGGCGAGGATGCCGGCAGCCATGTCCATTTCGGCGCCACCAGTCAGGACCTTGTCGATACCAGTCTGATGATGCGCCTCAAGGCGGTGGCCTTCCTGTTGAGCGGTCGTCTTTTCGCCGTGTCGGCGGGGCTTCAAAGGCTCGACGATCAGTTCGGTTCGAACAGGCTCATGGGCCGCACCCGCATGCAGGCCGCGATCGCCATCACCGTATCCGACCGGCTGCGCGCCTGGCGCCATCCGCTCGAGCAATATCGGGACCGGCTGACGCAGGAGACCTTTGCCCTGCAATTCGGCGGTGCGGCCGGCACGCTGGAAAAGTTCGGGCCGAACGCAGCCGAGATCCGGGCCGCATTGGCGCAGGCGCTCGGTTTGACGGATGAGCCTCAATGGCAGAGCCAGCGCGGGCGCATCGCCGAACTCGCGGGGCTGCTTTCGATGATCTCGGGCAGTGTCGGCAAGATGGGGCAGGATATCGCTCTTCTGGCACAGGCTGGAGATGAGATCGAGCTTGCAGGTGGCGGCGGTTCTTCCGCCATGCCGCACAAGCAGAATCCGGTTGCGGCGGAGACGCTGGTGACGCTCGCTCGCTTCAACGCCGTCCAACTGTCAGGCATCCATCAGTCCCTCGTTCACGAACAGGAACGTTCGGGGGCCGCCTGGACGCTGGAATGGCTTCTGTTGCCGCAGATGGTGGTGGCGACGGCTGCGTCGCTGCGCCACGCGCTGGAGCTGATCGGTATGATCAAGCGGTTGGGGACGGTAGCCTGAACAAAATATCGGCCTAAGTCATAACCCATGAATTATGGGTTGAAGCATTTATTTCATTTTACATTACCATTTCCTATGAGAAATTGGCGATGATCGAGAATTGAAGATCAGGTGCGGTTCGGAATCCGGGCTGCCGGGAGGAGAAAGAATGAAACGGTTTATCTTGGCCGCGATTGCGGCCGCTGCCCTTGGCGGCGCTGCCTATGCTGATACCGTCAAGGTCGGGGTCATCGGACCCTTTTCGGGGCCGTTTGCGCTGCAGGGCAAGAATTTCAAGGCCGGCATCGATGCCTACATGGCTGTCAATGGCAAGAAGGTCGGCAATGACGAGGTGGAAGTGATCTACCGCGACGTGCCGCAGGCCGACCCCGCACAGTCGAAGGCGCTGGCGCAGGAACTGGTCGTCAAGGAACATGTCCAGTACCTCGCCGGCTTCTATTTCACCCCGGATGCGATGGCTGTGACGCCGATCCTCAAGCAGGCCAATGTGCCGATGGTGATCTTCAACGCCGCGACATCGGCGATCGTAACCAAGAGCCCGCTTGTCGTGCGCACCTCCTTCACCACCTGGCAGACATCGACCCCCATCGCCAAGGTTGCCTATGACGCCGGCGTCAAGAAGGTCATCTCGGTCGTCAGCGATTACGGCCCGGGCGTCGATGCCGAAAATGCCTTCAAGGCCGGTTTCGAGAAGCAGGGTGGCGAAGTGGTGCAGGCCATACGCATGCCGCTGTCGACGAATGATTTCAGCCCGATCATGCAGCGCATCAAGGATTCCGGCGCGCAGGGCGTCTTCGCCTTCCTGCCGTCCGGCCCGACGACGCTCGGCTTCGTCAAGGCCTACAACGAAAACGGGCTGAAGGCTGGTGGCATCAAGCTGTTTGCCCCGGGTGACCTGACTCAGGAATCCGACCTGCCGGCGCTCGGCGATGCAGCGCTCGGCATGCAGACGACGTTTCACTATGCGATTTCGCACGATTCCCCTGAAAACAAGGCTTTCGTCGCGGCCGGCGACAAGGCGATCGGCAATCCGGCTGAACTGACCTTCCCGGCCGTCGGTGCCTTCGACGGCATGCATGTCATCTACAAGATGATCGAGGCGACCGGCGGCAAGCAGGATGCGCAGAAGGCTGTGGACGCTGTTAAGGGTCTGTCCTGGGTCAGCCCGCGCGGTCCGGTCACCATCGATCCCGAAAGCCGGCACATCACGCAGAACATCTATCTGCGCGAGGTTACCAAGGGCGACGACGGCAAATACTACAACAAGGAGATCCAGACCTTCGAGAAGCAGGGCGATCCCGGCCTTGCGGCGGCGAAGTAGGACGCTCTTACCAACAGCTCCTATCTGAGCTGGAATTTGCTTCCGCTCAGATAGAAGACAGAGGTCGGCGCTACAACAACCGGACCAGTGATTTCAATGCAAACCGTGCTCAGCATAGCAGTCGATGCCCTCGCTTACGGCATGGTGCTGTTCGTGATCTCCATCGGCCTCTCCGTCACCATGGGGTTGATGCGCGTCGTTAATCTGGCGCATGGCGCCTTCGCCATGATCGGCGGCTATATCGCCTCCTACGCGGCGCACGATCTCGGCATGGGTTATGCCGCGGCCGTATTGCTGGCCGTGGTCGGCACGGTCATCATTTCCATCCCGATCGAGCGGCTGCTTTACCGGCGCATCTATGGTGCGCCGGAACTGACGCAGGTGTTGATGACCATCGGCATCACCTTCTGCATCATCGGCATCGCCAATTATGTCTTCGGCCCGACCTTGAAGACCATACCATTGCCCGGTAGCCTGCAAGGCTCAGTCGATCTCGGCTTCCGCACCATCGGCACGCATCGCATTTTCGCGATCGTCTGCGGCCTCGTGGTTGCTCTGGCGCTCTGGTACACGATCGAGAAGACATCGTTCGGCGTCAAACTCCGCGCCTCCGTCGATAATGCCTCGATGGCGGCCGCTCTCGGGGTCAGGACCGAGATCGTCTACGCCGTCAGTTTCGCCATAGCCGTCGGGCTTGCCGCCTTCGGCGGTGTCGTGGGCGCCGAATTGCTGCCCGTCGAGCCCTATTATGCCCTCCGCTACATGGTGACCTTCCTGGTCGTCGTCTCGGTCGGCGGTGCAGGCTCCATCTCCGGCGCGTTGCTTGCCTGTCTCGTTCTTGGCTGCATCGATACGACCGGCCGCTACCTCATGCCTGAATATGGCGAGTTCTTCTTCTATCTGGCCGTCATTGCTATCGTCTGCGTCTTCCCGCGCGGCTTTGCCGGGAGGATGAAGTAAGATGGCGCTGACACTGGAAAAAGAGGCCACCCCTGCCGTGACCAGACACCGCACTGTTGGACAGGATATGATTGCGGTCGCTGTTATCGTAGTCTTGGCCGCCGTCGGCTACATCCTGTTTCCGGACAATCTCGCGCTCCTGACGCGCCTGATCGGCATCGCGCTTCTGGTTCTGTCGCTCGATCTGGTCACCGGCTATTGCGGTGTGGCAACCCTTGGCCATGCCGCCCTCTTTGGCGCCGGCGCTTATGCCGCCGGTATAGTCTCTGCGCATTATGGCATCAACGATCCCCTGCTGATGACGCTTGCCGGCATCGCGGGCGGCGCGGTCGCCGGGCTTGTCTGCTCCATCGTTATTCTACGAGCCCACGGCCTGCCGCAGCTCGTGCTGTCAATCGCGCTGATCTATCTCTTCCACGAGTTCGCCAACAAGGCATCGAGCTGGACCGGTGGCAGCGATGGCTTATCGGGCATCTCGCCTGACGCGCTATTCGGCAGTTTCGAATTCGATCTCTACGGACATACGGCCTATATCTATGGCGTCGCACTGCTGCTGATCGTGCTCGTGCTGCTGCGCGTCCTGGTACGCTCGCCGTTCGGCATGCTCTGCCGCGGCATCCGGCAGGATCCCCTGCGTATCCGCGCCATGGGCGCCTCGCCAAAGGTGGCGCTGATCAAGATGTATGTGATTTCGGGTGCCGTTGCCGGCGTCGGTGGCGCGTTGAACGCGATCTCGACGCAGGTCGTCGGACTGGACAGCCTGTCTTTCACGCAATCGGCCGAAGCGCTCGTCATGCTCGTGCTCGGGGGCACCGGGTCGCTGTTCGGTGCGCTTGTCGGCACGCTGATCTTTATGCTGTTCGAGGACTATGTCTCCGCCGCCAATCCCTTCCATTGGCTGACGATCGTGGGCGCACTGCTGATCCTCGTCGTTCTGTTCGCGCCCAAGGGCATCTACGGCACGGCTGCTGCTTACATGGCCCGCCGAAGGGAGGTGCGGTCATGAGCGCGATTTTCGAGGTCAACAATCTGAGGAAGGCCTTCGGCGGCTTGACTGTTACCAATGATGTCAGCCTGTCCATGGCACCGGGGGATCGCGTTGCGCTGATCGGCCCGAACGGCGCCGGCAAGACCAGCTTCGTCAATCTCGTCACCGGCAATCTGCGGCCTGACGCTGGCGAGGTCCGCATCGGCGGTCACAATGTCAACCGGATCGACGCGATCGGTCGGGTCCGGCGCGGATTGGTGCGCTCGTTCCAGGTGACGCGGCTGTTTCAGGACATGACCCCGGCCGAACATATCGCTATGGCGGTCCTGCAGCGAACGGGCCGCTCCGGCCGTATGTTCGGCAATTTCCTCGCCATGCGCGATGTCATGGCCGAGACGGAGGAACTGCTCGGCACGCTTGGTCTTGCCGGTCTGGCGCATCGCAAGGTCAGCGAGATCGCCTATGGTCAGCAGCGGCTCCTTGAGATCGCTGTCGCCATGGCCCTGAAGCCGAAGGTGCTGCTGCTCGATGAGCCTGCCGCCGGCGTGCCGCAGAGCGACACCGGCCGCATCGAGCAGGCACTTGCCGATTTACCGCCTGATCTGGCGGTGCTGATGATCGAGCATGACATGGATCTGGTTTTCCGGTTTGCCAAGCGCGTCGTGGTGCTGGCCGCCGGCACCATCATCTTCGATGGTTCGCCGAAAGACGTGACGCAGGATGCGCGTGTGCGCGAAGCCTATCTTGGGAGCTACGCCAATGCCGGCCACGCCGCTTGAAGTCGAAAATCTGTCCGCCGGCTATGGCCCGACGCGGGTGCTTGAAGGTGTTTCCTTCTCCGTGCCGGCCGGTGGCCGGCTTGCCGTGCTCGGCCGCAACGGCATGGGCAAGAGCACGCTGCTGGCAACGCTTGCCGGTCAGACGCGTCGCTACGAAGGCCGCATTCGGTTGGGCTCAACGGAAATTGCCGGGCTGCCGAGCGCCAAACGAGCCCATCAGGGCCTAGGTTATGTGCCGCAGACGCGCGACGTCTTCCCGACGCTGACGGTGGAGGAAAATCTCTCCGTCGGGCTGAAGGGACGAGCGAAAAGCGCGATACAGGAGGCCTACGACATGTTTCCGCGCCTGAAGGAGCGCCGAAAGAATCTCGGCGGCCAGCTTTCCGGCGGCGAGCAGCAGATGCTGTCGACCGCCCGCACCATCCTCGGCCGCCCCTCCGTCTTGCTTCTGGACGAGCCGCTGGAAGGGCTCGCGCCCGTCATCTGCGAGGAACTGATGGCGGCTTTCGCTACGCTCGCCAAGACAGGTGATATGACCATTCTGCTGGTGGAGCAGCGCATTCAAAGCGCGCTCGATTTCGCGAGCGACGTGATCATTCTGGAGCGCGGGCGACTTGCCTGGAAGGGGACGCCTGCGGCGCTTGCTCAGGATCATCATGCCGTCGAGCGCTTCCTCGGCGTCGGCGGATTGCACTAGCGCATCCGCTTTCAGGACATGCGTCAACGGTGGCGCGGCTTTACAATGCAATTGAACGACGTTCTTGCGTGTCGGCTGACATGCTGGACATGGTCGCGTCCGAGCAGGCGTAGCTTCTTGCCGCAGATTATCAGCAATTATCAGATCGTATGATGTTGAAGCTGAGCGTGGCTTGATCATTTCATGTTGACGACGAAACGTTGACGATTTATCGATATATTGTCATCGTTATGGGCGTCGTTCTACTGGAGGCGGATTTGTCGGAGAACACTTCGGGTCGTTGGGATTTCTGGGTCGATCGCGGCGGTACCTTTACCGACGTCGTCGGGCGCGATCCGTCTGGTGCTCTTCATGCCCGCAAGATCCTCTCGGAAAATCCCGATGCCTATCGCGATGCCGCCGTTCACGGCATTCGTCTGCATCTCGGTTTGGACAAGGGCGAGCCAGTCCCTGCCGATACGATCGGCGAAGTGCGCATGGGCACGACGGTCGCCACCAACGCGCTTCTCGAGCGCAAGGGCGAGCGCCTGGCGCTAGTGACGACGAAGGGTTTCCGCGATGCGCTGCGCATCGGCTATCAGGAGCGCAAGAAGATCTTCGCGACCGAGATCGTCAAGCCGGAAGCGCTTTACGAAGAGGTCGTCGAGATTGAGGAGCGCGTGCTGGCCGACGGCACGGTCGAGCTTGCTCTGGACGAGAAGGCGGCTGAAGCGGCATTGCGCGAGCTTTTCGCCAGGGGCTACCGCGCCATCGCGATCGTCTTCATGCATGCTTACAAGTTTCCGGCGCATGAGGCGGCGGTCGCCCGCATCGCCAGGTCCCTCGGCTTCGACCAGGTCTCCGTCAGCCATGAAGTGTCGCCGCTGATCAAGCTTGTCGGCCGTGG
Source organism: Martinezella lusitana (assembly GCF_016901135.1). GTDB lineage: Bacteria > Pseudomonadota > Alphaproteobacteria > Rhizobiales > Rhizobiaceae > Rhizobium > Rhizobium lusitanum_D. Next base: position 131,242 of record NZ_JAFEVL010000045.1, read on the forward strand.
TGATACGGCTGTCATCGATGCCTATCTGTCGCCGGTGCTCGGACGCTATATCGGCCAGGTCTGCGACGAGCTCGATGTCGCGCGCACCGGAGCGCGCGTCATGTTCATGATGTCATCCGGCGGTTTGACGGCAGCCGACATGTTCCAGGGCAAGGACGCCATTTTGTCCGGCCCGGCCGGCGGTGTCGTCGGCCTAGCAAAAACCGGCGAGCAGGCCGGATTTACCAACGTCATCGGCTTCGACATGGGCGGCACCTCGACGGATGTCGCGCATTTCGACGGCGAATATGAACGCGCCTTCGAAACGGAGGTGGCCGGTGTGCGTGTGCGCGCGCCGATGATGCTGATCCATACGGTGGCCGCCGGCGGCGGCTCGATCCTGCATTTCGATGGCGACCGCTTCCGCGTCGGTCCGGATTCGGCAGGCGCCTTTCCAGGCCCCGCCTGCTATCGCAACGGCGGCCCGCTGGCGGTGACCGACGCCAATGTCATGGCTGGCAAGCTTTTGCCGGAATTCTTCCCGTCGATCTTCGGCCCTAATCAAGATCAGCCGCTGGATGTCGAGACGGTGCGCGGCAAGTTCGCGGAACTCGCCACCCGGATCGGCGATGACCGCAGCCCGGAAGATGTCGCCGATGGCTTCATCCGTATCGCGGTTGCCAACATGGTCGAGGCGATCAAGAAGATCTCCGTGCAGCGCGGCTATGACGTGACACGTTATGCCCTCAACTGCTTCGGTGGCGCCGGCGGACAGCATGCCTGCCTGGTCGCCGATGCGCTCGGCATGAAGAGCATCCTCCTGCACCCGATGTCCGGCCTTCTGTCCGCCTACGGCATGGGGCTTGCTGATATCAGGGCGACACGCCAGAAGGCGCTCGGCGTTCCCCTTGACGACGTGGCGCCGACTGCCATTGCCGCGCTTGGTGGTGAACTGCGCGGTGAATGCGTGCCCGAGCTTGAAGCGCAGGGTGTCCCCGCCAGCGAAATCAAGACGGTCCAGCGCGCCCATATTCGTTACGCCGGTACCGACACCATACTGGCGGTCGAGACGACATTTCCGCAGATCGATGATCCGGCGCGGCTGCGCAGCGAGTTCGAGGCCCTGCACAAGCGCCGCTTCGGTTTCGTCGCCGAGGACAAGCCGTTGGTCGTCGAGGCGGTCGAGATCGAAACCATCGGCGGTGCGGCTGCCGATATTGCCATCCAGCGCGATGAGACAGGCGAAGGCGAGGCGCAAGCAACGAGGCGCGCGTCTTTCTATTCCGGTGGCGCAAGCCATGATGCGGCGGTCGTCCTGCGCCAGGCAATCTTGCCCGGCCAGACCGTCACCGGCCCGGCCATCATCATCGAGCCGAACCAGACGATTGTCATCGAGGATGGCTGGCAGGCGCAGCTGACGGCCAAGGACCATATCGTCCTCAAGCGCATCAAGGCCCTGCCAGAGCGCAGCGCCATCGGTACCAAGGCCGATCCCGTCATGCTGGAGATCTTCAACAATCTCTTCATGTCGATCGCCGAGCAGATGGGCATGACGCTGCAGAACACCGCCTATTCCGTCAACATCAAGGAGCGGCTGGATTTCTCCTGCGCCGTCTTCGATGCGGAAGGAAATCTCGTCGCCAATGCGCCGCATATGCCCGTGCATCTGGGCTCCATGGATGCGTCGGTCGCAACGGCAATCCGTGAAAACGCCGTGATCCATCCGGGCGACGTCTTCCTGATCAATGCGCCGTACAATGGCGGCACGCATCTGCCTGATCTCACCGTCTGCACGCCCGTCTTCGACGATGCCGGCAAGAGGATCCGCTTCTGGGTCGCCAGCCGCGGTCATCATGCCGATATCGGCGGAATCTCGCCCGGCTCGATGTCGCCGCTCGCGACCCATATCGAGGAGGAAGGCGTCTATATCGACAATTTCAAGCTGCTCGATCGGGGGCGGTTCTGCGAGGAGGAGCTGGCGAAGCTGCTGACGGGCGCGCGCTATCCTGTGCGCACGCTCGCCCAGAACGTCAACGATCTGAAGGCTCAGGTTGCCGCCAACGAGAAGGGCGTTGCCGAGCTGAAGAAGATGATCGTCCACTTCGGCGAAGAGGTCGTCGATGCCTATATGGGGCACGTTCAGGACAATGCGGCCGAAAGCGTGCGCCGCGTTCTCGATCGCCTGCCGGATGGCGAATTCAGCTATGAGATGGATCAGGGCTGCAAGATCGTCGTCAAGATCTCGATCGACAAGGACAAGCGCGAGGCGACGGTTGATTTCACCGGCACGTCGGAGCAGCGTGCCGACAATTTCAACGCTCCACAGCCGGTGACGCGCGCCGCCGTGCTCTATGTCTTCCGCGTCCTCGTCGAAGCCGATATTCCGATGAATGCCGGTTGCCTCAGACCGATCCGGATCGTCATCCCCGAGGGCACGATGCTGACGCCGAAATATCCGGCCGCCGTCGTTGCCGGCAATGTCGAGGTCAGCCAGGCGGTGACCAACTGCCTGTTCGGCGCCGTCGAGGCGCTCGCGGCCGCTCAAGGGACGATGAACAATCTCACCTTCGGCAACGATGTCTATCAATATTACGAGACGATCTGCTCCGGCGCGCCGGCCGGTCCCGGCTTTAATGGCGCCGATGCGGTGCACACGCACATGACCAATTCGCGTCTAACCGATCCCGAGATCCTGGAGACGCGCTTTCCGGTAGTGCTCGAGGATTTCCACATTCGTCCCAACTCCGGCGGGCAGGGCAAGTGGAATGCCGGCAATGGCACGCAGCGGACCATCCGCACCCGTGAAAAGCTGGAGTTCGCCGTGCTCTCGGGCCATCGGCGCGTGGCGCCCTTCGGCATCAAGGGTGGCGAGCCGGGCCAGACCGGGCGCAACTATGTCAGGCGCAATGACGGCACGATCGAGGAATTGATCGGCTCGGCCCATACGGTGCTCGAGGCCGGCGAAGCCTTCACGGTCGTTACCCCGACGGGTGGCGGCTTTGGAAAGCGGGACGAATAGAAGCGTTGCCAAGTTTGTAGGTGCCTTGATCCGGATCGGAAGGAGTTTTCTGGTGACGTCTGAGGAAAAGAGTAGACCGCGTGAATTGATCGTATCGTCTGCGCATCTTGCGGACGGCAGTTCACCTGCCTTGTCCGAGCTCGAATACGGATCGATCCTCTTTTCCCATGCCTTCAATCGGTGGCTGGTGCGTTGCATGGCGGCCGCCGGCATCCCCGGCCTTTCGCCGGTCGAGATCCTGATCATCCATTCCGTTCGGCACCGCGACAGGCCGAAAACCCTGGCCGATCTGTGCCTCGTGCTCGATATCGAAGACACCCATGTCGCCAACTACGCCATCAAGAAGCTGGAGGCGGCCGGTCTCGTCAAGAGCGGCAAGGCCGGCAAGGAAAAGACGATCCGGGTGACCGACAAGGGCCTGGACGCCTTGACGCGCTACACCGAAATCCGCGAGCGTCTGCTGGTGGAGGCCACCAAGGTCTCCGGCCTGTCGCAGGACGATCTTTCCGATATAGCCTCGCATCTCAGAGCGCTGTCTGGCTACTATGAGCAGGCGGCACGGTCGGCTGCCACGCTGTAAGGATGGCAAGGAGGACGAAAGTCCCTTGCAAGCATTCGCGCTCCGTCGCGAACCGATACCTGCCAGACCGCCGCACCGACATACAAGTAACGGGGTCTTATCTATTTTGTCACGACATACCTATATTAGGTGTGTGCGATCCGTTGGCGAATGTTCGCCAGATGATCTGCATCGAGCGAACGATGAGATCCAGTTTTTTACCAGCGCACGACTTTTGGAAATTGCTGGCTTCGCACGATAGCAAAAGTGTGCTTTTTTTGACGGAAAGGGGAATGGTGTAAAAACTTCCATGAACAACGATAGTTTCGAGCTGAAATTCTGGGGCGTGCGGGGGAGCATACCCGTATCTGGACCGGAATTTGAGCGTTACGGCGGGAATACATCCTGCATCGAGTTGCGGCATGACGGCAGGCATATCCTATTCGACGCCGGGACCGGGTTGCGCGAGGCAGCTGCGTCGCTTGCAAAAGAAGGGGTCCGCAACATCGATCTCTTTTTCACCCATTCGCATTACGACCACATTATCGGCCTGCCCTTCTTCAATGCGATCTATGATCCCAGGGTGAGCGTCGATCTTTGGTCGGGCCATCTGGCCGGCAAGACGACGACGCGGCAGCTGATCGGCCAGTTCATGCGGCCGCCTTGGTTTCCGGTCGAACCTGATATCTGTCGTGCCGCGATGAATTTTCGCGATTTCGCCGCTGGCGATACGCTGAAGCCGCATCCGGGCATCGTCATCCATACGGTCCGTCTGAACCATCCCGGCGGTTGCATCGGCTACCGCATCGAATGGTCCGGTCGCGTCATCGCCATGGTCTACGATACCGAGCACTTGAACGGACATCTCGACGAGGCCGCGCTATCCCTGATGGCCGATGCCGATCTCGCGATCTATGACACGACCTATACGGAAGCGGAGATGCCGAAGCATCTGGGCTTCGGACATTCCACCTGGCAGGAAGGCGTCAAGCTCGCCAAGAAGGCCGGCGTTAAACGCCTGGCTCTGTTTCACCATGCGCCGGCGCGCGCGGATCGCGAGCTGGACGAGATGCAGCGCGCCGCGCAGAAGAGTTTTCCAGGCGCCTTCGCCGCCTTCGACGGCCAATCGCTGCAGCTCTAAGGCGCCGTTGGAGCGGCTTTGTTCGGGGCGGAGCCGCTAACTCACGAAATTGCCGACCGGCCGCCACTCGATGGCGGCGTGGCCGGCCGTTTCCTCAAACAGCGCCTCGATGAAACCCCAGGCGACGTCGTCATGCACCAGATGGTGTGTCATCACGCCAATCGGCTCGTCATTGCCGTCGAAGCGGTTCTGGAGTTCTTCCACCAGGCGTCCGATCAATCCCGCATGCGGGAGACCGCCGCGCACGCCGTGCCAATTCATGATGTCGATATGGGTGTTGACCAGGGTGATCGGCGCCTGCTTTGCCAATCCAAAGACAGACACGGCGCGATAGCCGAAGGGGCTAAGCTCCGGCAGCAATGCGTCGTCGATACGGTTCCACGGCGGCACCAGCATGGGGAGAAACTGCGAGGGATAGAGCGCCTTCAGCTTGTCGAAGCCACGATGCAGTTCGTCGAGCACGGCGGCCTGCGGGCGATGCAGGCCGAGCTCCTGCTTCTTGGTTTCATCCGGCGCATAGTTCTGATGCATCCAGCCGTGCACGGTGACGGTGACGCGGCTCAGGCTCGCCAGGCGTTCCGCCAGCGGCTCTCCGGTCGGCCCCGGGATGACGGCCAATGCCATCGGCACGTCGAAACGATCCGAAAGCGACAGCAGCCGGTCAAGCGCAGGGGTCGGTTCGATGGCGTCGTCGTCGCGGAACCAGAGTTTCGCCTTTCGCCCGGCCTTGGTCCAGCGCTGCAGCTCGTCCCGCAAGGGCTGCCAATCGGCTCTATCGTTCATAATAGATATCTCCCAGATGCTTTCGAAGAATGATTTCAAGCTGCTTCGCCGCCGCGCTCAAGGAGCGTTCCCGATGCACGAAGCCATGCGCTGCCTCCGCCATGGTCCGCCGCTGCTTCTCGTCGTTCAGAAGCTGTGCGATGGCATCGGCATAGGCCCTCAGGTCGCCCGCCGGCGTCAGCAGCCCGGTAATGCCGTTCGTGACCACTTCTGGCACGCCCGCCGTTGCCTGCGCCACCACGGGCAGGCCAGCCGCCTGCGCTTCAAGATAGGCCAGGCCGTAGGCCTCGTTGCAGCCGGGCCAGACATAGATCCCGGCAGTGGCAAGCTCCGCCGCGATCTCCGGCGTCGAGCGCTCGCCGCGCCAAAGGATGCGGTCTCCATCAAAGGCGGAAAACAGTGCCCTTACTTCCGCGCGCATCGGCCCGTCGCCGATGACGGTCAGTGTCCAGTCATCATCGCGGATCAGTTTGAGCGCCTCGGCCAGCAAGACGTAGCTGTCGAATTTGTCGCCGCGCCGCAGCATTGCAACGGTGATCAGCCTGCTAGGGGCAGAGGCACCGGTGGCCGACCCGAAGGGAGCTGCATCGATGAAGGGCAGAAAGCGTTCGTATCTGCCATCCGGGATCGCGTCCGAGAGGCCGATCCGGTCCCGCTCGGTGAAGCACAGATTGACGGCGGCCGACCGCACGGCATCGGCGATCAGACGCTGGTTTTCGCCCCAGCCGTTGTCGTCATGGCGTCTGGAATAGGAGGCCTCGGCGGTGACGTAGGGGATGCCGAGTTGCCGGGAGACAGACGGGCCAATGAGATCGGGCGTCTTGTAATAGGGGTGATAGGTAAACCAGAGATCGGGCGGCGATTCGCTTTGTGATCGGCCGAGCAATCGCGCTACCTCACCCTCGGCCTGCCGGGCGATTTCCGCTCGCACTCCCGCTTCCGGGGTCGGGGTAAAGCTGCGCAGTTCGGAGGCGACATCGACCTGGTGTCCCGCCATCCGGAGGACCGCCATGATCTGCCGCGCCATCAGCCGGTCGCCCGAAGGTACGGGGTGGCCGGGCGACTTCAACGGGGCGTAGAAAGCGATCTTCATGGTGCCAGCATACGGTTGACGTTTAAGTGATGGTAAAAGCCTGAATTGTGAGAGGATTGCCCGAATTCCGACCGGTTGCGTGACGATAAGATCCCTGCTTCAAAAAGCCGCATCCTCGACAGCATGCGGCGTTGCAGCTAGATGATAGGCGATAACCGTTTTCGCTTCTGTTGTGAACGGACAATATACATTGGGTTTGATGACCATCGAGGCAAGAAAGCCAATCATTTCCGACCGTCTTGTGCGAAAGCTCCGCCTTGGCTCCGGCTTGATCGTTTTCACCTTCGTGATCATGCATCTGGCCAATCACTCCCTCGGGTTGATTTCTCTCGGCACCGCCGAGACCGCGCAACACTGGTTCATGGCCGTCTGGCGCAATCCGGTTGGGTCCGTGCTCCTCTATGGCGCGCTGCTCGTGCACATCCTGCTGGTGCTGCGGCTTCTCTACCGGCGCCGGACGCTCGTCATGCCTGCCGGCGAGGCGTTTCAGATCGTCACCGGCCTGCTGGTGCCGCTCCTTTTGATCGATCACGTCGTCGGCACGCGCGTCGTGCATGATGTTTACGGCTATCACGACACGTACAAGGCGATAGTCCGCAGCCTGTGGCTGACATCGCCCGCCAATGGCCTGCGCCAGGGATTCCTGCTGGTGATCGTCTGGCTTCACGGCTGCATCGGCGTTCATTTCTGGCTGCGTTATCGCCCCTGGTACACGGCGATCGCTCCCGTCCTGCTGTCCTTCGCCATCGTTCTTCCGGTTCTCGCCCTGCTTGGCTTTGCGGCGATGGGCAAGACCGTAGCGTATGAAGCAGCCGAGGAGGACGAGCGCGGTTATGCTGGCGGCTATTACAGCGACATGCGAAGCTTTGGCGAGAAGGGCTCCGTACCGGGCAGCCAGATGGCCGATGCCCTGTGGCCCTACCGCGCCGCATTCTACGGTGCCTTCAGCCTGTCAATCGTCGGTCTCTTCGGCTTTCGCGCTCACCGCAGATTGCGCGAGCGGCAGTACCAGATTGCCATCCGCTATGCGGGCGGCGAGGTCGTACAGGCGCCGCGCGGCTTCAGCGTGCTCGAGGCAAGCCGCCTCGGCGGCATCCCGCATTATTCGGTCTGCGGTGGCAAGGGCCAATGCTCCACCTGTCGCGTGCAGATCATCGATGGCGCCGAGAACCTGCCGCCGCCGGAGCCGCTCGAGCAGAAGACGCTGAACCGCATCGGCGCCACTCCGGATATCCGTCTCGCCTGCCAGTTGCGCCCGACCGGAAACGTCAGCGTCGTGCCGCTTCTGACGCCGATGGCCGAAGCGACGATGCCGGTCTACAGCCAAACCGCCAGCCCGGGCCGCGAGCGCGAAATCGTCGTGTTCTTCTGCGATCTGCGCCATTTCACAGCGCTGACGGAGGCACGTCTCCCCTTCGACATCGTCTTCCTGCTCAATCGCTATTTCGCCATCGTCGGTCGCATCATCGAGGAGAATGGCGGCCGGATGGACAAGTTCATCGGCGATGGCGCCATGGCTCTGTTCGGCCTGCGCACGACACCAAAGGAAGCGAACCGCCAGGCTTTGAAGGCGGCCGCCGCGATCGTCCGGGAGCTCGACAAGCTCAGCGCGGAGCTCGCCGATGACCTGGCTGCACCGCTGGAGATCGCCATCGGCCTTCACACCGGTTCGGCGGTGGTCGGCTCGATGGGATACGGCAGTGTGAAGAACGTGACGGCGATCGGCGATACGGTCAATGTCGCCAGCCGCCTGGAAAGCGTTGCCAAGGAATTCAACAGCACACTGGTCTTTTCGGAGCCGGTGGCCCAGCTCTCCGAGGTCGATATTGCAGGCGTCGAAAGCCGCGAGATTGCCGTTCGCGGCCGCGGCGAGCCCTTGCGGGTCTATATCGTTTCGAAAGAGGCGAGCAGCCGCTTTGCCTGATCTTTCGAGCTGCCTCGCCGGGAGTGGTGCGCCGCTCGTCGCTCCCGTTTGCAGCGGGAAGGCCGTGGTGTAGGGATGGCACCCATGTTCGACCACAAGATCCTCACGAGAAAATACTGGCGGCGCGCCTTTCGCAGGAAGCGGGATGCAATCGCCACGCGCCTCTTCGACACGCGCCTTGGCCGCGATATCCTCGTCAGCGCGCTTGGTCCGCGCGTCAAGACGATGACGGTGGACTGTGGCGATCACGTTTTAAGTTTTTCGCCGGCCGACTACATCGGCCGCAAGGTCTTTCGCAAAGGGCATTTCGAGCGCGATCATGTCGACCGGCTGCTGAGCGTGCTGCGCGAGCGCGGTCTTTTGCACAAGGGCAAGGTGCTGTTGGAGCTTGGCGGCAATATCGGCACGCAGACCTGCTATTTTGCCCTCAGCGGCGCCTACGACCGCATCGTCAGCGTCGAGCCCGATCCGCGCAATTTTCGCTTGCTGTCGGCCAATATCGCCGACAACGGCTTTCAGGAGATGGTGACAGCGGTCAATTGCGCCGCCGGTGACCGCGGCGGGCAGCTCGACTTCTATCTGAACCACAAGAACCATGGCAAAAGCAGCGCCTTGCGCCAAAGCGCAAGCGACGAGAAGATTTCGGTTCCGGTTCGTCCGGTCGCCGATATTCTTGCGCAGGCCGAAGCGGACCCCGCCGATGTCGGATTGATCTGGATGGATATCGAAGGCTACGAGCCGGTCGCCTGCCGATCGATGCAGGCACTGATGGCCCGCAAGGTGCCGCTCTATATGGAATTCACGCCGGCTTTCTACGGCAAGGATCAGACCAAGGCCTTCGTTGCCGACCTTGCCGGCCACTATAGCGAGTGCCTGGCTTTCTTCGAAGACCGCGAGCAAGCGATGAAGGTGGTCGATCTGCCCACCGAAGGCGACCAGCTCGATGTTCTCTTTTTGCGTTGAAGCTATTTGCGCCGATAGATGAAATAGCGTCCGTCCTTGACGCTATCGGGCAGGGGCAGCGCTTCGAGATCGGAGTGATCGAGGGGCAGGCCGCTGACCGCAAGCCCGCCTGAGACAAGCACGCCGGCCATGGTCTGGGGCAGCCATGTCAGCGTCACTGCATCCTTCTCTTCGTAGCCGGTGCCGATATCGGCATGGGCAAGCGAGGCGCCTGCGCCGATGAAATCCGCGGCAGTATCCTTGATTTCGCCGAGAACGAGATCGTCTGCTGCCGGCATGGACGGCCCGTAGGCGTTGACTGCCCGGTCGAAGGCGATGATGCGGCGATCGGGGAAAAGCTCGCGCAGATGGTCGAAGGTGCGGCCATTGCCGAGGCCCAGTTCCAGCACCGGACCGTCAAGCGCTCTGACCTCATCGGCAACGGCATTGAGGATGTCGCGCTGTGCGCTCAGGCGGCGGATGAAACTATCCAGGCGGCTCATCGTATCTGTCTTATCCTTGGCGTTCGTGATGCCTCTAGCCTAGTCGGAGTAGCACGGCCAGCGTCGTCACGTCGACCGCCGGCTGGTTTTTCGGCATGTTTGCTGTAGGGATAGATTGTCGCGGCGCTCATGAAAGGGGGAAATGTCATGGCCGAACCATTCAACGATGATTTCTTCCATAAATTGACGGGTTTCACCCGTTTCGAGGGCGTTACCGACAGCGCGAATTACCGTCCGCTTCCCGATGATTGGCTGCTGGCGGTGGCCGATATCGTCAGTTCGACCAAGGCCATCGCCTCCGGTCACTACAAATCCGTCAACATGGCCGGCGCCAGTATGATCTCCGCCGTGCTCAACGCCTTGGACAAGGGCGACTACCCCTTCGTTTTCGGTGGGGACGGTGCCCTGGTCGCCATTCCGCCGTCAGGAGAGGCGCGGGTGCGGCAGGCGCTCGCGGCGGTGCGGACGTGGGTCAGGGAAGAATTGCAGCTCGATCTGCGCACGGCGCTGGTGCCCATGTCGGCCGTCCGCAGCGAGGGGCTGGACGTTATGGTCGCCCGTTTCAGCCCGAGCGACTACGTCTCCTACGCCATGTTCTTCGGTGGCGGCACGAGCTGGGCGGAAAGACAGATGAAGGCGGGAAATTTCATCGTCGAGGCGGCCGCGCCGGAGGCGAGACCGGACCTCACCGGCCTGTCCTGTCGCTGGAATCCGATCAAGGCCCATAATGGCGAGATCGTTTCGATCATCGCGGTTCCCGGGAATGGCGGCAACAGCGCGAAATTCCAACAGCTCGTCGCCGATATCATCGCCATTTCCAGAGAGCAGAGCCGTGACGCCCATCCTGTGCCGGTCGAGGGACCGACGCCGTCGCTGATCTTCGACGGCGCCGACATCGAGGCGCGTGCCTCGGCTGCGCCCGCCGATCGCTGGCGCCGCAAGCTTGCTGTTGCCCTGCAGATCGTTGCTGTCTACATCCTCGACAAGTTCGGGCTCCGTGTGGCGACTTTTGACGCCAAGGTCTACAGGCGTGATCTCGCCGCGAATTCCGATTTTCGTAAATTCGACGATGGCCTGAAGATGACAATCGACGTCGATACGGCGCATCTCGCGCGCATCGAGGCGCGTCTGCGTCAGGCAGAGGCGGAAGGGGTTTGCCGTTATGGGCTGCATCGCCAGGACAGTGCTCTGATGACGTGCTTCGTGCCAACGCCCTTGATGCGCGACCACATGCATTTCATCGATGGGGCCAGTGGCGGCTATGCGATGGCGGCCATGGCGTTGCGGGGCAAGCAGCCATCCGAACTCACAGCCGGCGAATGATTTCGGCCGCTCGCGCGGTGATAGCGATTTTATCGGCCCATGTCGGTCTCACCCATTGTTTGAGCGGCATTTTCGCCCTATCTGAAAGAGAACAAAACGAGAGTCGGCGATTTTGCCGGCTGTCTCTTGCTGCACCTCTATGCGTCGGGCGCGAGGGAAAAAGTGCAGCCAAATCTTTTATGGCGCCGGCGCGATCCAGAATTTCTGGGGGAGCGCGCCGTCGTCTGTCGCATAATTATTTCATCCGACCTCAGCCGATGGGCCGGTGTTGCTGCTGGTGATCAGCCCGCCGCACATGGTGTCCGGTGTATTGCCGGGGCGGAGCAATGGGAATCGCAAGGATAGGCCGCGGAAAATGACTGTTCATTCGACTGTTTCAGATATTCTTCTCGACAAGGTTGCTGAATGGCTGACGCAGGCGGCGCTGACGGGCGAGAACCTGGAGAGCATCGTTCGCGGTTTCTGCGAGCGCATGGCGGCTTCCGGCCTTCCGGTTGCGCGCGTGCATCTGACCTTTTCGATGTTGCATCCCCTCTATGACGCGCTTGGCTTCACCTGGCGCCGGGCCGGCGGATTGACGATCGAGGGCTACCGGCATGTGAACGACAAGCCGGAACGTTTCATGCAGAGCCCCTATTACTATCTTCTGTCCAACGGTCTCCTGCACCTGCGCCGCCGGATCGACACCGACGGTCCTCTGGAGTTTCCTGTTTTCGAGGACCTGCGCAAGGAGAAGGTGACAGACTACCTGGCCTTCGTGCAGACCTTCGGCGCCGGCTCGGTTCAGGGCATGATGGGGTCCTGGTCGACAGACAGCGTCGGCGGCTTCAGCGAGGAGATGATCGGCGCGCTGATGCGCATGCAGAACCATCTGGCCATGGCTGCCAAGATGGCGGTTCTCGGCAAGCTCGCCAACAACATGCTGACCACCTATCTCGGCGGCGATGCCGGCAAGCGCGTGCTGAATGGCCAGATCCGCCGCGGTGACGGCGAGACGATCCGTGCAGCACTGGTCATGGGCGACATGCGGCAATCGACCGTCTATGCCGAAAAGGAAGGACGGCAGGCCTATATCGATACGCTGAACGAATTCTTCGATGCCATTGCCGCGCCGTTCAACCGCAACGGCGGCGAAATCCTGAGCTTTCTCGGCGATGGATTTCTCGCCGTCTATCCCTGCGGACGGCATAAGGATCCGTCCAAAGTTGCCTGCGAGGCGGCTCTGTCGGCGGTATTCGAGGCCCAGCGCCGCGTGGCCGCGCTGAACAAGGATCGTCAGGCTCGCAGCCTGAGCGAAGTGCGCTATGGCATCGGCCTGCATGTCGGCAACGTCATGTTCGGCAATGTCGGGCTGAAGGATCGCCTCACGTTCTCGGCCTTCGGCGCTGCCGTCAACGAAGTGGAACGGTTGCAGTCCCTCACCAAGAAATATGGGACCGAAGTGGTCGCGAGCCAGGCATTCTCCGGCTACACCGGCAGCGAGTGGGGCAAGCTCGGTGAAGAGAAGTTAAGAGGCGTGCGCCAGCGTTTTACCGTCGTTTCCCCGAAGGCTAGCACCATTGCCAACGGCACGACGGAGATCTTCCATGATGCGGCAATCGATGCTCTGTCCGAGGCCGAGCAGGTCATTCTGCTGCACAGGGACGCCAAGAAGTTCGAAAGCCGTCTTCAAGTCGAAAAGCTCGCTCCATGAGCTCCGTGGCTGGCTAGTTCAGCATAAGCCGATACATCACTGGAAACACGACAGTTTTTTAACAGTCTCGCCATCACTTTGACCAGCTAGACACCCGTTATGGCCTACGTTAGTGTGCCGTATAAGGCCACAAAGGTCATGTGAGCGGGAAGCAATTTGGTATGGCGTCTGAGACTGATCTGCTGCGTATTGAGAACCTCGACGTCTCGTTCTCGCTTTATGGGGACAAACTGCGTGTCGTCAAAAATGCCAATCTGAGGGTGCTTCCCGGCAAGGTCACGGCCTTGGTCGGCGAATCCGGCTCCGGCAAGTCGATCATCAGCCAGTCGATCATGGGAATCCTCCCGAATGCGGCGCAGGCAACCGGCCGTATTCTCTTTACCGATCCGCTCGACGGCCAGACCACCGATATCCTTCCACTACCGCGCGATGGCATTGCGATGCGCAGGCTGCGCGGCGCGCGCATGGCCACTATCTTTCAGGAGCCGATGACCTCGCTGTCGCCGCTGCACACCGTCGGCAACCAGATCAGCGAAGCGCTTCGCATCCACACCCCTGGAATCAACAGGGCCGAGCAGCGCGAGAAGACCGAGGAAATGCTGAGCCTTGTTGGCTTCCAGGATCCCTACCACACGTTCGACCGCTATCCTTTCGAGCTCTCGGGCGGCATGCGTCAGCGTGCGATGATCGCCATGGCGCTGATCTGCAATCCGGCGCTGCTGATTGCCGACGAGCCGACGACGGCTTTGGACGTCACCATCCAGGCGCAGATCCTCGGCCTGCTGCGCAATCTTCAGCAGACCTTCAACATGGCGATGCTTTTGATCACCCATGATCTCGGCGTCGTTGCCAACATGGCCGACGAGGTAGTCGTCATCTATCACGGCGAGATCATGGAGGCGGGGCCGGTCGAAACGATCTTCCGCCAGCCGCAGCATCGCTATCTGAAGGCTTTGATGACGGCCGTGCCGCATTTCGACATGAAACCCGGCGAGCGGCTGAAATCCCTGCGGGACGTTCCCGTCAATCTCGGCACCTTCTCCGGCAAGAAGAAGCTCATCAGCAGCGGTTCGAGCACGGCCGGCAAGGCAGCACCCGAGATCCTGCTCAGCGTGCGCAATCTGACCAAGACCTATAGCTCGAAGGCCGGCGGGCTGTTCGGCCGGCGGGATGGCACGAAGTTCCACGCTGTTGATGACGTCAGTTTCGATATCCGCCGCGGCGAGTGTCTGGGCCTCGTCGGCGAGAGCGGCTGCGGCAAGACGACGGTGAGCAAGATCCTCATGCGGGCCGTCACCGCAGACAGCGGATCCGTCAGCTTCGACGGCGGCGACGGCAAGATCGATGTGCTCGCCGCCAAGGGCGATGCGCTGATGGACCTGCGCACAAAGATACAGATGGTCTTCCAGGATCCGGTTTCGTCTCTTTCGCCGCGCATGACGATCCGCAATATTCTGAGCGAACCCCTGGAGATCCACGGGCATGGCGACAGCGCCGACCGCAAGGAGAAGGTCAACGGGTTGATGCAGGCGATCGGGCTCGATAAGCATTATCTGAGCCGCTACCCCCACAGCTTTTCCGGGGGACAGCGCCAGCGCATCGGCATCGCACGCGCCCTGGCGCTCGGCCCGCAACTGCTGATCCTGGATGAGCCCGTTTCGGCGCTCGACGTTTCGGTGCAGGCGCAGATCCTCAATCTTCTCAAGGATTTGCAAAAGGGGCTCGGGCTCACCTACCTGTTCATCTCGCACAATCTCGCCGTGGTCGACTATATGGCCGATCGCATCGCGGTCATGGCGCGAGGTCGCATCGTCGAAATCGCGCCGCGCGAAATCATTCTTCGCGATCCCGTCCATCCCTACACCCGCTCGCTGCTTGCAGCCGTCCCATTCCCCGATCTCGACCGGCCGCTCAACTTCTCTGCCCTGAACAGCGAGGGTCCGGCCGCCAGGCAGAAATGGGGGCCGCAATTCTCGGAGGGGACGGATGGGGAGCTCGCCTATGCGGATCTCGGCGGCGGCCATTTCGTCCGCGCTCGCCGTGGCGTCGATGTTCAGGAGTTGCGCACGTGGTAACTCGTCGAACCTTCCTTGGCCTATTGGCCTCTACCGTACTGCCGCAGCCTCTTATGGCGGCGGATATCGACAACGAGCCGGATTATCTCGCCGATTGGCTGAGGGCCGGCCAGATGCCGCATCTTGCCAAGCGCCTGCCGAAATTTCCGCGCATCGTCAGCGTCGCCGCCATGGGCCGTGCGCCGGGCCGCTATGGCGGTTCCGTGCGCACCATCATCGGCAGCCAGAACGACATTCGCTTCATGACGATCTACGGCTATGCCCGTCTTGTCGGGTATGACCGCACCCTTTCGCTGCAGCCGGACATTCTCGAGTCCTTTTCCGCGGTCAACGATATGGTCTTCACCTTCAAGCTGCGTGACGGGCACAAATGGTCTGACGGCCATCCCCTGACGTCGAGCGATTTCCGCTATTGGTGGGAAGATGTCATCCTCAACAAGCAGCTGACACCCGGCGGCGGCGCTCTCGAATTGCGCCCGCACGGCAACCTGCCGCGTTTCGAGGTGCTCGACGAGCTGACGGTGCGCTATTCCTGGGATGACCCCAATCCGGATTTCCTGCCGAGCCTGGCCGCGCCGCAGCCTCTCGTCATTCTCGGCCCCGGTCATTATCTGAAGCAGTTCCACAAGAAATATCAGGATAACATTCGCCTTTCCTCGCTGATGCAGGAAAACCGGGTGAAGAAATGGCAGGATCTCCATATCAAGATGGGCCGGGCCTATCGGCCTGAGAATCCCAATCTGCCGGTGCTGGACCCCTGGCGGAACACGACGCCGCCGCCGGCCGAGCAGTTCGTCTTCGAGCGCAATCCCTATTTCCACCGCGTCGACGAAAACGGCCGGCAGCTGCCCTATATCGACCGGTTCATCCTGAACATCAGCTCGTCGGCGATCATTGCCGCCAAGACCGGTGCGGGTGAAAGCGATCTGCAGGCGACCGGGATCGACTTCAATGACTATACATTCCTGAAGGATGCGGAGAAGCGCTATCCGATCAAGGTCAATCTCTGGAAAATGGCGCGCGGTTCGCGCGTTGCGCTGTTTCCGAACCTGAACAGCGCCGATCCGGTCTGGCGCGACGTTCTGCGCGACGTGAGAGTGCGCCGGGCGCTGTCGCTGGCGATCGATCGCCATGAGATCAACATGGCTGTCTTCTACGGTCTCGGAACGGAAAGCGCCGACACTATTCTACCGGACAGCCCTCTCTTCAGGCCGGAATATGCCTCGGCCTGGATCTCCCATGACCCGGATCAGGCCAATGCACTGCTCGATGCCGCCGGCCTCGACAAACGTGACGAGGATGGCACGCGCTTTTTGCCGGACGGTCGGCGAATGGAGATCACCGTGGAGACGCCCGGTGAAAGCACGCTGGATTCCGACGTTCTGGAGCTGGTCACCGATCATTGGCGCAAGGTCGGCATCGCGCTTTATACCCGCGTATCACAGCGCGATATCTTCCGCAGCCGCGCCATGGGCGGCCGGATTCTGATGTCGCTTTGGTACGGCCTCGACAATGGCGTGCCCACGGCCGACATGAATCCCGGCGAACTCGCCCCGACCATGGACGACCAGATGCAATGGCCGCTCTGGGGCATGTACTATCTGTCGCGTCAGACCCAGGGAGCGGCACCCGACGTGCCGGAAGCGGCAAAATTGGTCAAGCTGCTTGGCGAATGGGAAACGGCAGCCTCCTCCTTCGAGCGCGCCGAGATATGGCACCAGATGCTGGCAATCTATACCGATCATGTTTTCTCCATCGGCCTGATCAATGCCACGCTCCAGCCGATCGTACATTCGGCGCGCATGCAGAACGTGCCCGAAAAGGCGCTCTACGGTTTCGATCCGACCTGTTATCTCGGCGTCTACATGCCGGATACCTTCTGGATGAAGGAGGATCGGCCCAATGCTTAAATATATTCTTTGGCGCATCGCGGTGATGATCCCGACATTGCTCGTGATCTCGATGCTGGTCTTCACCATCATCCAGTTGCCGCCAGGCGATTTCTTCGAAAGCCAGATTGCCGAGCTGCGTGCTCAGGGCGAAACCGCAAACCTGCAGGAGATAGAGGATCTCCGCCACGAATACGGGCTCGACCGGCCGATTGCGGTGCAATATGTCCGTTGGGTCGCCGGCATGCTGCATGGCAATTTCGGCTATTCCTTCGAATATCAGCTACCGGTATCGGATGTGGTCGGCGACCGGTTGTGGCTGACCATCCTCGTGTCGATGACGACGATCCTTTTGACGTGGCTGATCGCCTTCCCGATCGGCATCTATTCCGCCACTCATCAATATAGCTGGAGCGATTACGGCCTGACCTTCCTCGGGCTGCTCGGCATCGCCATTCCGAATTTCATGCTGGCGCTGATCCTGATGTATTTCGCCAATGTCTGGTTCGGTGTGTCCATCGGCCATCTGATGGATCAGAAATATCTGTCGCAGCCGATGAGCTGGGAAAAGATGCGCTCGATCCTCTCGCATCTCTGGATTCCGGTCATCATTGTCGGCACGGCCGGGACGGCCGGCATGATCCGCCGCCTTCGCGCCAACCTGCTTGACGAGATGCAGAAGCAATATGTCATCACTGCGCGCGCCAAGGGTCTGCATCCTTTGAGGGCGCTGGTGAAATATCCGCTGCGCATGGCGTTGAATTTCTTCGTGGCCGACATCGGTTCGATCCTGCCGTCGATCATCTCGGGCGCGGAAATCACCGCCATTGTTCTGTCGCTTGAAACGACAGGTCCGATGCTGATCAGGGCATTGCAGAGCCAGGACATGTATCTTGCTGGCTCCTTCCTGATGTTTCTGGCCTTCCTCAACGTTATCGGGGTGCTGATCTCCGATATCGCCCTCGGCTTTCTCGATCCGCGCATCCGCTTGCAAGGCAGGAGCACAAAGTGACCGCACCCCTGCCGCGCCCTGGCGCACCCCTGGAACACTATGTTTCGAGCGCGGACTTCGATCCGGACCAGTTCGAAGCCATGTCCGCCGGCCAGACGCGCTACTATCTGGCCTCGCAGAAGCGTCTCATGTGGTGGAAGTTCAAGAAGCACAAGCTTGCGCTTGCATCGGGCATTTTCCTGCTGTTGTGCTACAGCGTGATCGTGATTGCGGAATTCCTCGCGCCCTATGGGCTGCACACGCGCAACGTCGATTATATCCATTCGCCGCCGCAGATGATCCACCTCTTCAATAAAGGCGAGTTCGTCGGCCCATTCGTCTATGGTCGCAAGATGGCGCTCGATATCGATACGCTGCGCCGGAACTACACCGAGAATCCCGCCGACGTGCAGCCGATCCGCTTCTTCTGTCGCGGCGATGACTATCGCTTCTGGGGGCTGGTGGATTCGGACCTTCATCTGGTCTGCCCTGCAGTCGGTGGACAGATGTATCTGCTTGGAACCGACCGGCTGGGTCGCGACGTGTTGTCGCGCATCATCTATGGCGCGCGAATCTCTCTGACGATCGGGTTGATCGGCATTTCCATAAGCTTCGTCCTCGGGATCGTCATCGGCGGCTTGGCCGGTTATCATGGCGGCCTGTTAGATCTTCTCGTGCAGCGGGTGATCGAGATCCTTCAATCGCTGCCGAGCCTGCCGCTATGGATGGCACTTGCCGCGATCATGCCGGTGAGCTGGAGCCCGATCCTCATCTATTTCGGCATCACCATCATCCTTGGCATTCTCGACTGGACCGGTCTTGCGCGCGCCGTGCGTTCCAAGCTTTTATCCTTGCGTGAGGAGGATTATGTACTTGCAGCGCAGCTGATGGGCGCACCCACCCGGCGCATCATCGGTCGCCATCTCGTGCCCGGGTTCATGTCGCATCTGATTGCCACCGCGACCATTTCCGTTCCGAGCATGATTCTCGGCGAAACGGCGCTGAGTTTCCTGGGGCTAGGCCTTCGCCCGCCGATCACCAGCTGGGGTATTCTTCTGACCGAGGCAAGGAGTGTCAGCGTGATTGCCTTCTATCCGTGGCTTCTTTTCCCGATGGTTCCGGTAATTTTAGTCATTCTGGCGTTCAACTTTTTAGGAGACGGCTTGCGCGATGCCGCCGATCCCTACAAATAGCAGGGTGCAAGGCCAAGACAGGATTGCAATTCGAGGAGCGGCCGCGGTTGTTGTTTGCTGACAAGCCGCGTACATGACTTTCATCCCCTAGAGGTTTTGCCCATGAAGCGGCGCTTAGAAGATGCTCGAATCCTCATGTATAGCCACGACACGTTCGGTCTTGGTCATCTCAGACGATGCCGGACCATCGCGCATGCCCTCGTGGAGGACTATCGCGGGCTGAACGTGCTGATTATCTCCGGCGCAACCATCGCCGGTGCTTTCGACTATCGGTCGCGCGTCGATTTCGTCAAGGTACCGAGCGTCATCAAGCTGCGGGACGGCGAGTATACGTCGATGGCAAGTCACGTCGCTCTGCAGGAAACACTGAAGATGCGGCAATCGATCATCCGCCATACGGCGGAGACCTTTCAGCCGGATGTCTTCATCGTCGACAAGGAGCCGATGGGGCTTAAGGGCGAGGTCGAGGAGACACTGACCTATCTTAAGGCACGCGGCACGACGCTCGTTTTGGGTATGCGCGACGTCATGGATGCCCCGCACCTGCTGGAGGCGGAGTGGAAGAAGAACAACGTCCTGCAGAAGATAGATCAGTACTACGACCGAGTGTGGGTTTACGGCCCGCCGGACTTTCACGACCCGCTCGTCGGTCTCGACGTGCCGCCGGGCGTGCGCCGGAAGATGGAGTTCGTTGGCTTTCTGCAGCGCAGTGTTTCATCGTTGGGGACGAAGTCGGAACACGTGCCTGATGAGGACTACATTCTGGTGACGACCGGTGGCGGCGGCGATGGCGCCGATCTGGTCGATGATGTCATCAGCGCCTTTGAGCAGGACAGCTCGCTCACGTACAGGACGCTGATCGTCCTTGGGCCCTATATGCCCGCCAAGGAGCGCAATCAGCTGCTGGAACGGGCGGGTAAGATCGCCTGTCTGCAGGTGATCGAGTTCGACAACAAGATGGAAGAGCTGATCGCCGGCGCCAAGGCCGTCGTCGCCATGGGTGGCTATAACACCTATTGCGAGATCCTGTCGTTCGACAAGCCGGCGCTGATCATTCCGCGCACGCGGCCGCGCGAGGAACAGCTGATCCGCGCTCAGCGGGCAAGCGAGCTCGGTCTCGTCGACATGCTGCTGCCGGAGGAGTCTGCGGATCCGAAGCAGCTTGCCGCCGCCTTGAAGCGCTTGCCGACCCGTGCGCCGCCGTCGGCGAGCAGTAGCATCATGCGCCTGGAAGGGCTGGTGCATATTTCGCGCACCATCGGCGAATGGTTCGATGATCGCGAGCGATATACGCCGCTATCGATCGTTGCCGAATAGACCACCGGAACCTGTCGATGCGGAAAAAAATACTGGTGGTCCTCAAGGGCTACCCTCGCCTGTCGGAGACCTTCATCGCGCAGGAACTGCTCGGCCTGGAAAGGGCGGGCTTCGACCTGACGCTGATTTCGATGCGAAAGCCGACGGACAAGAAGCGTCATCCCGTCCATGACGAGATCAAGGCGCGCGTGGTCTATTTGCCGGAATATCTGCACAACGAACCGCTCAGGGTGCTGCGTGCTTTCTTCGCCGGCATCGGCAAGCCCGGCTTCAAGCCGCTCTTGAAGCAGTTCTGGGCGGATCTCAAACGGGATATCACCCCGAACCGCTTTCGTCGCTTCGGCCAGGCATTGGTGCTGGCGCATGAGTGGCCCGACAATGGCGCGTGGCTGCATGCGCATTTCATCCACACGCCGGCCTCCGTTACCGCCTATGCCAGCATCATGACCGGCATTCCGTGGACCTGTTCGGCCCACGCCAAGGACATCTGGACATCGCCGGACTGGGAGCTTTCGGAAAAGCTCGGCCGAGCCCGCTGGACGGTGACCTGCACGCGCACCGGCTTCGACCATATGCGCGATCTGACTGATATGCGCGACAATGTCCATCTGAGCTATCACGGCCTGGACCTTGATCGCTTCGGTCCCTTTGCCGGCGAACATTCGGCGCGCGATGGCTCGGAAGTCTCAGACCCCGCCTTTATTCTCAGCGTTGGTCGGGCTGTGGAGAAGAAGGGCTATGACGTGCTGCTGAAGGCGCTGGCGCTCTTGCCCGGCGATCTCAACTGGCGTTTTACCCATATTGGCGGTGGCGACGGGCTGACCAAACTGAAGGCGCTCGCCGAAACGCTTGGCATAACCGATCGCATCACCTGGAAAGGCGCCCTGGCGCAGGAGGATGTGCTCGCGCATTATCGGCAGGCGGATATTTTCGCGCTGGCATGCCGCGTGGCCGCCGACGGCGATCGGGACGGCTTGCCGAATGTGCTGGTCGAGGCATCCAGCCAGCGCCTCGTCTGCCTCTCCACCAATATTTCCGGCGTTCCCGAGTTGCTGGAAGACGGTGAGAATGGCCTCGTCGTTCCGCCGGAGAATCCACAGGCCCTTGCAGCGGCATTGGAGCTCGCGATCCGCAATCCGGCGCTGCGCCACAGGCTCGGGGAAGCGGCAGAAAGGCGGGTACGCGAGCATTTCGACTATCATGCCAGCATTCGTCAGTTGACACGGCTGTTCGAGGAGCAGTGGCAAAAGGAAGATCAATGGCGGAAATCCGCATGATGGCCGCGCATTCCCCTTCTCCGCGTGTCTTCTTTTACGTCCAGCATCTGCTTGGCATCGGCCATCTGGCGAGGGCCAGCCGTATCGCCAGCGCGATGGCTAGGGATGGCTGCCGGGTGACTGTCGTCACCGGCGGCGTTCCGGTCAACGGCTTTCCTGGCCAAGATGTAACATCCGTGACGCTGCCGCCGGTCGTCGCCAGCAGTGCCGGTTTTTCGGGCCTTGCCGATCAAGCCGGCAAACCCGTCGACGAAACGTTTCTGTCGAGGCGTCGTGACCTGTTGCTCGATGCCTTTGGGCAGGCTGCCCCGGACGTCGTCATCATCGAGGCCTTCCCCTTCGGTCGCAGACAGATGCGCTTCGAACTGCTGCCGTTGCTCGATGCCATCGCCAAGGCCGATCCGAAGCCGAGGCTCTACACATCGGTGCGCGATATTCTGCAGCAGCAGAAAAAGCCCGGGCGCGACGAGGAGACGGTGGCGCTGCTCCGCGACCACTTTGATGGCGTTCTCGTCCACGGCGATCCTCACTTCGTTCGGCTGGAGGAAACCTTTCCGCTAACGGAGGCCATAGCCGACAAGATCGCCTATACGGGCCTCGTAGCCCCGATGCTGCCGCCGGAACCGGCCGAGATATTCGACATCGTCGTTTCAGCGGGGGGAGGTGCTGTCGGCCGCGACCTCATCCGTGCCTCGCTCGAGGCGGCAAGCCGGGTGGCAGTCGACCGCCGCTGGCTGCTGGTGGCCGGACCCAACCTGCCGGAGCAGGATTTCGCCGAACTCGCCAAGGATGCGCCCGGCAATGTCGAACTCGTCCGTTTCCGCAAGGACTTTCCCTCTCTTCTGAGGGGTGCTGAGCTGTCGATCTCGCAGGCTGGCTACAATACGATCGGCGATCTTCTGGTAGCGGGCTGCCGCTCCATTCTGGTTCCCTTCACCGCCGGCGGGGAGACGGAGCAATCGGTCAGAGCGGAGCGGCTGGAAAAGTTGGGTCTGGCGCTCGCCTTACCGGAGGCGGGACTGACGACGGAATTGCTCGTCAAGGCGATCGAAACGGCGCTGTCGCGGCCGAAGCCGCGCAGCCCCGATATCGACCTTAACGGCGCTGCAAAAACCTCGGCCATCATTCAAGGTATCTCGTGAGGAATGAAGCGCGGCACTCGTGACTGCGCGCTGTCTTTTTGTCCCCCTCGATTTCAGCAATGTTGTGATATAAATTGAAAAATCAATGAATCGGGGGGGCGTGGACGAAAGACCGGGCGGCGTCTCTTTTCACCATGGGGCCACGCATCCGCAACAAACTCATCCCGCATCTCTGCAACATCGATGCCGGCACCCGCCGATGCTGACCGTTGAATTTGGAAGCCTGCAATAAGCGATGGAAAAAAGCCTAGCGCGTTACATTTGGTCGAACACTCGGCTGGAGCAGATCTGGATACTGACGGTCGTCGCGGCCTCGATGATCCCTTACTTCCTGTCTTTCGATCTGCCAAAGCAGATCGTCAACGGGCCGATTCAGGGCAAGGGCTTCGAACATCCCGGCGATACGCAAACCTTCATGCATATCTCCTTCGATCTGCCGTTGATCGGGCATATCGAAGTGTTCCAGGGCCTGCAGCTTACCCGCATGTGGATGCTGATAGCGTTGAGCCTGGTATTCCTGGTGCTCGTCGTGCTCAACGGCCTCTTCAAGCTTTATATCAATACCTACAAGGGTCGGCTCGGAGAGCGTATGCTGCGTCGCATCCGCTTCGAACTGATCGATCGCGTGCTGCGATTCCCGCCGGTGCACTTCAAGCGGGTCAAGCCTGCCGAAATTGCGACGATGATCAAGGACGAGGTGGAGCCGATGGGCGGCTTCACGGGCGATGCCTTCGTGCAGCCAGCACTTCTGGGCGGCCAGGCGGTCACCGCTCTCATCTTCATCATCATGCAGAATTTCTGGCTGGGCATGATCGCGGCCGGCATCGTCGCCGTGCAGGCGATCGTCATCCCGCGCATGCGCAAGCGGTTGCTGGAACTCGGCCGCCAGCGGCAGTTGACGGCGCGTGAGCTCTCCGGCCGCGTCGGCGAGATCGTCGACGGCATCGGCACCATCCACGCCAACGACACCACCAATCTGGAGCGCGCCGACATTGCGCAGCGCCTCGGCCTGATCTTCTCGATCCGCTACGATCTCTATCAATGGAAGTTTATGGTGAAGTTCATCAATAACTTCCTGGCGCAGGTCACTCCCTTCCTGTTCTACCTGATCGGCGGCTTTCTGGCGCTGCAGGGCCGATTGGATATCGGCCAGCTGGTTGCGGTTATCAACGCCTATAAGGATCTGCCCGGGCCGCTGAAGGAGCTGATCGACTGGGATCAGTCGCGCCAGGACGTTCAGGTCAAGTACAATCAGGTGGTCGAGCAGTTCAGCGTTGAAAGCCTGATTGATCCGAAGATTCAAGTCGTTTCTCACGCACCCGCGGGCCGCATCACGCATTCCCTGGTCGCGACCAATCTGACCGTTGTCGATGACAGCGGCGCGCGCGTGCTCGATCATGTCTCGGTGGAGATTCAGCCCGGCGAGAGGGTTGCGATCGTCGGCGAGAGTGGTGCCGGCGGCGAATATCTCGCCGAGGCATTCGGCCGGTTGGTCTGGCCTGATACCGGCCGCGTCAGCATCGATGGCCGGGACCTGCTGGAATTGCCTGAATCCTTGACCGGACGGCGTATCGCCTATGCGTCTTCAGAGACCTTTTTCTTCCATGGCACCCTGCGCAGCAATCTCCTCTACGGTCTGAAGCATGCGCCCCTGATCCCGCCCACCTATGACGAAGAGACGGCCAACAGGGTCAAGTGGCAGATGGTCGAGGCCCGGCGCTCTGCCAATCCGGAGCTGGATCTCAACAGCGATTGGGTCGACTACGCCGCGGCCGGTGCTACCGGGCCGGACGATATCTATTCGGTCATCCGCCCGGTTCTCGATACGGTCGCCATGTCTCAGGACATTTTCGACATGGCGTTGCGCTCGAATGTCGATACGGCGGCGCACGGGGATCTGACCTCGCGGATCGTCGAACTGCGGCAGGCTTTGCGGTTGGCTCTCCACGAGGAGAAGCTTGAGGATCTCGTCGTTCCCTTCCAGTTCGACGCCTATAATTTGCAGGCGACAGTCGGCGAAAATCTGGTGTTCGGCACGTTGAAGCGGCCGCAGATGACCAATCGCAAGCTTGCCGCTCATCCCTATTTCCAAAAGGTATTCTCCGAGACCGGGCTTGTTTCCGATCTCTACGATATGGGCCTTGAGATTGCTGAGAACGCTGTCGAACTCTTCACCGACCTTCCGCCGGATCACCCCTTCTTCCAGCAGCTGACTTTCATGACGGCGGAAGACATTCCGACTTACGAGGCGCTGCTGCAGAAGCTGAACGGCAAGGGCTATGAGGCCGCTACGGCCGACGAGCGCGCGGCGATCATCCGCCTCAGTTTCTCCTATATCGAACCGCGTCACCGCTTCGGTCTTCTGACGCAGATGCTCATGGAAAAGATCGTCGGCACGCGTTCCACGTTCTATGAGAACATTCCGGCGGATCTTGCCAGCGTGATCGAGCGCTACGATGCCGAGCGCTTCACCGCTTCCGCGACCTTGATGGACAATGTTCTGTTCGGTCGTATCGCTCATCAGCAGGCCAATGCGCCTGAGCGCATACACCGCATCATGTATGATGTTTTCGGGCGTCTCGGCATGCATGACAGCGTCCTGTCGATCGGCCTCGATTTCGATGTCGGCTCGGGCGGCAAACGGTTGACGAACGTGCAGCGACAGAAACTCAATCTCGGTCGCGCGCTCTTGAAGCGGGCGGATTACATTATTTGCAATCGGCCGCTGCCGGCGCTCGACCACCGCGTCCAGGACCAGATTGCAAGGGGGATGTTGGGCGAGCTCGATCGGAACGAATATGCGCCGGCGATCGTTTGGGTTCTGTCTAACCCGAGTTTTGCCGAGTTGTTCGATCGCGTGCTGGTCTTCAACCACGGCAGTCTTGTCGAAAGTGGCTCGAGCACCGATCTTTTAGAGAAAAACGGTATGTTCAAAGAACTGTTATCGTAATATTCTATCTGCGCAGTGGTGTCTGGGGCTGAACACTGGGGGTTTTGAAGCTCATGCTTCTGAAGGATGAAGTTGAAATGCTGAAGCGCGTGCCGATTTTTTCGCGCATTGCGCCCGCGAAGTTGAAGCTTTTGGCGTTTACGTCGGATCGCGTCAGCTATAATGCTGGCCAAACTCTGTTTCTTCAGGGCGATCAGGGCGATGCCGCCTATGTTGTTCTTTCCGGAACTGCTGATATTCTCGTCGATAGTCCGGCTGGCGAGATCAAGGTTGCCGAGGTCGACGTCAACTCCATCGTTGGTGAAATCGCCATTCTCTGCGACGTCTCCCGTACCGCAACCGTCAAGGCTACCTCAAGGCTGGAGGCGCTGAAGATCAGCAAAGAGCATTTTCTGAAGCTGCTCAGCGATTTCCCGGAAATGGCCGTCGAAATCATGCGCGTTCTCGCCGATCGCCTCAACCACACCACCTCGGAACTAACGGCCGTTCGCAGCCGGTTGAGCAAGCCGCAGCCGATGTCCACGCATTGAAGTTTGAATTACCTCAGCCGGACGGCTGAGTGTGTTTTGTAAAGCGATGTCGCGCAAAATCCCGAAATACGCTCAGCTTGAACATGAGCGCCGCTTTTTGATCATCGAAACTCCGGATCTATCCGGAGCGGCATTTCGGTTGATCGAGGATCTTTACATAACGGGGAGCCGGTTACGCTTGCGGAAAATCACGTATAGCGATGGGCAGGATATTCAATTTAAGCTGTGTAAAAAATATCCTTCGGAAGACATACTCTCCACACCAATCGTCAACACCTATCTGACCGCGGACGAACACGCCGTACTTTCTGAACTGCCCGGCGGAAAAATCCGGAAAAGGCGGTACAGCATCGTCTCGTCGGCAAAGCCTTTCAGCATCGATGTCTTCGAAGCACAGCTTTCCGGCCTTATCCTGTGTGAGGTCGAGGCGGCATCTGTTACCGAGCTTGAATCGCAGATGTTTCCCGACTGGATACGACGTGAAGTCACGAGCGATCCCTTCTTCACCGGGGGCAATCTCGCCACCATCGATGATGGGGTGCTGCTGGCGAAGCTAGCATCCCTTCAAGATAGATCAGTTTGATTGACGGCAGGTTCACGCGGACTTTGACCCCTGTGTGGCTCAAATCAATCCTCGCCGCGCCAGATTGCGCATCAGGTGCGATGCACCGAACGTCCAGGGCGAGCATTCCGTCGACAGGAGCACGCGGTTTCGCAGGGCGCCCAGCTTGTCGTTGGAGATGGTAACGACGTCGCCGACCTTGTGGGTGAAGCCCTGTCCGGGGGTGTCGCGGTCCTCGACCGGGGCGAAAAGCGTTCCCATGAACAGCACGAAGCCATCTGGATACTGATGATGGCGGCCGATGGTCTGGGAGACGAGGTCGAGGGGATCGCGGCTGATTTCCTTCATCGACGAGCGGCCATGCAGCACATAGTCGTCTTCGCCTTCGACCTTGAGGTCGAGATCGGCATTGCGCACATCGTCCAGCCCATAGCTCTCGTCGAACAGGCGGATGAACGGCCCGATCGAGCAGGAGGCATTGTTGTCCTTGGCCTTGCCGAGCAGCAGGGCCGACCGGCCCTCGACATCGCGGAGGTTGACGTCGTTGCCGAGTGTCGCGCCCTTGACCCTACCCTGGCCGTCGACGGCGAGTACGATTTCCGGCTCGGGATTGTTCCACTTGGAGATCGGATGCAGGCCGACATCGGCGCCTGGTCCGACCGAGGACATGACTTGAGACTTGGAAAAGACCTCGGCATCCGGGCCGATGCCGACTTCGAGATATTGCGACCAGACGCCCTCCTCGATCAGCGCCGCCTTGACTTTGGCTGCCTCGGCGGAACCGGCCTTCAGATTGCGCAGGCTGTCGCCGATCAGAGCGGTAACCTTGCCGCGGATGGATTCAGCAAGATCCGGATTGCCGGCAGCGCGTTCTTCGATGACGCGCTCGAGCATCGAGCGGGCGAAGGTGACGCCGCAGGCCTTGATCGCCTGTAGGTCGATGGGAGCGAGAAGATGGATGGCCGAGAGGTCGGCCTTGGCAGCCAGCAAGGCGTCGAGACCGGCGATAGCCTCACCCTTCTGCGCGCGGACGAAAGCGACCGGATCGTCGCGCTCCAGAAGATCGCGCGCGGTCGGTGCTTCCTTCGAGGTGATATCGTAAACGGTGCCGTTCCGGACGGTAACGAGGGCAGGGCCTTCGACATCGGGGCGCCAGATACGCCCGACGAAAGTGCCGGTGCTGAAAATGTCTGAGGTGGCCATGTCTTTGATCTCCCCTAAAATCTCGACCCGTTTCTAGCGCAGTCGACCCGGCTTTGCCATCCGGCATAGGCTTGTAATTCAGCGTGTTTTGGACATTCACCTTTTCCGGGCTGGCCAAAAATGTAAGGCCTCGCGGCAACGCCGCGAGGCCCTTTAGGCCGCTAGCCGGGAGAGAGTGGCTTTAGGCGGCCTGAACCTTACGATTGCCGCGCGCCCATTCCGGCAGCCAATCGCCATGGGTCGCCAGCAGCTCGTCGACCAGCGACCAGATCTGGTCGAGATCGAGCTCGGCGGCCGTGTGCGGATCCATCATCGCGGCGTGATAGATGTGCTCGCGATTTTCCGTCATCAGGGCCTTCACCGTCAGTTCCTGCACGTTGATGTTGGTGCGGATGAGCGCCGTCAGCTGCGGCGGCAGGTCGCCGATGAAGGTCGGCTGGATGCCGGAGGCATCGACCAGGCAGGGGACCTCGGCGGCGCAATTGTAGGGCAGCGACGTGATGCAGCCATTGTTGCGGACGTTGCCGTAGATGACGGAAGGTTCGCCGGTCCAGACCGAATTGATGATCGACGATGCATATTCCTTCGATTGCTTGACCTCGATCTTGTCGGCCGTGCGATATTCTTCCGCCTGGTTCTTCCAACGGGCCACCTGCTCGATGCAGCGCTTCGGATATTCGTCGAGCGGAATGCCGAACTTCTCGATCAGATCCTCGCGGCCTTCCTTGATGAAGTAGGGCGTGTATTCGGCGAAATGCTCCGAGCTTTCGGTGACGAAGTAGCCGAGGCGCGTTAGCATCTCGTAGCGCACCTTGTTCGGGCAGCGCGGGTTCCAGCCAGGCTTGGGCGCGCGTCCCTCGCGATAGGCACGGACGAGATCGGGATAGAGGTTGCGATAGGAACCATCCGGCTGGCGGTGTTCGAATGCCAGATAGAAGGCCATGTGGTTGATGCCGGCTGAGCGATAACGGATCTCGTCATAGGGGATGTCGAGATCATGGGCGAGTTCCATCGCCGTGCCCTGCACCGAATGGCAAAGCCCGACCTGCTTGATGGCTGGATACTTCTCGGCGATTGCCCAGGTGTTGATCGCCATCGGGTTCACATATTGCAGCATGATGGCCTGCGGGCAGACGGCGAGGATATCCTCGCAGATCTTCCAGAGATGCGGCACGGTGCGCAGGCCGCGCATGATGCCGCCGACGCCGAGCGTGTCGGCGATCGTCTGGCGCAAGCCGTATTTCTTCGGCACCTCGAAATCGGTGACCGTGCAGGGCTCGTAGCCGCCGATCTGGAAGGCGACGACGACGAAATGGGCGCCTTCCAGCGCCTTGCGCTGATCGGTGAAAATCTCGACCGTGGCCGGCGCCCCGAGCGTAGAGGCCAGTTTGCGGGCCACGATGGCGCTTTCTTCCAGCCGCTGCTGATTGATGTCCATCAGCGCTATTCTTGCGCCCGCAAGGGCAGGGCGCTGCAAGACGTCGCCGATGATGTTTTTCATGAAGACGGTCGAGCCGGCCCCGATAAATGTGATCTTGGGAGTGCCTGTCATATAAAAATCTCCTGGATGCTAGGAAGCTACCTCGAACGCCGCTCTGACAAGGCGTTCGGTGTAGGCGGTCTTGGGATGGGACAGAACCTCTTCGACCGGCCCTTCTTCCATGATCTTGCCGTGCTGCATGACGATGACGCGATGGCAAAGGGCGCGGACGACCTTGAGGTCGTGGGAAATGAAGAGATAGCTCAGGCCCCGCTCGTCCTGCAGCTTGCGCAGGAGATCGATGATCTGGGCCTGGACGGAAAGATCGAGCGCCGAGGTCGGCTCGTCGAGAAGAATGAATTCCGGCTCGAGCGCGATGGCACGGGCAATGGCGATGCGCTGGCGCTGGCCGCCGGAAAATTCGTGCGGGAAGCGCGAGAGGATATTGGCGGGCATGCCGGAGCTGACGAGCGCGTCCTTCACGCGTTCCAGCCGCTCGGCCCTGTTCGCGCCGATGTTGTTAACCACCAGCCCTTCGCCGATGATCTGGCCGATGGTCATGCGCGGATTGAGCGAGGAGAAGGGATCCTGAAAGACCACCTGCATGCGGGAACGCAGCGGTCGCATCTCGGCCCGCGAGCGGCCGTGGATTGCCTGTCCGTCGAAGTAGATCTCGCCGCTATCGGCGTCGATGAGACGCAACAGCGCCTGGCCGAAGGTAGTCTTGCCGGAACCGGATTCGCCGACCAGCCCAAGCGTTTCATGGCGGCGCAGTTCGAGGTTGAGGCCGTCGACGGCGACAAGCTCGCGCATATCAGGCTTGAAGAAGGTGCCGTGGCGCAGCATGAAGGCGACCTTGACGGATTTGCCCTCGAGAACCGTGCCGCAGTCCGGTGGCAGCGGTTTCGCCTGCCCGTGCGGCTCCGACGACAGGAGATGCTGCGTGTAGGGATGTTGCGGATGTAAAAACAGCTCTTCGGTCCTGTTGTGCTCGCGCATCTCGCCATGCTGCATGACATAGACATAGTCGGAGAATTGCCGCACGACCGTCAGGTCATGCGTGATCAGGATCACCGCCATGCCGAGCTGCTTCTGCAAGTCGCGGATCAGGTTTAGGATCTGCGCCTGCACGGTCACGTCGAGCGCGGTCGTCGGCTCGTCGGCGATCAGCACGTCCGGGTCGTTGGCCAGCGCCATGGCGATCATGACGCGCTGGCGCTGGCCGCCCGATAGCTGATGCGGATATTGCATCAGCCGGGCCTCGGGATCGGGGATCCGGACCTGCTTGAGCAGGTCCAGCGCCTTTTTCTGGGCTTCGCGGCGGCCGATCTTGCGGTGGACACGGATCGCCTCGACGATCTGGCCGCCGATCGTATAGATCGGGTTGAGCGAGCTCATCGGCTCCTGGAAAATCATCGAGATACGATCGCCCCGCAGCTGCCGGCGGGCACGCTCCGAAAATTTCAGCACATTCTTGCCGTCATAATGGATGGTGGACTTGTCCGAGACGACGGCGCGCTTGGTCAGCAACCCCATTACGGTGCGGGCCGTCACCGATTTTCCCGAGCCGGATTCGCCGACGATGGCGATGGTTTCTCCCCGATAGAGCTGGAAGGAGATATCCTTGACGGCATCGACGATGCCATCCTCGACCTTGAACTTGACGGCGACATTGCGGGCGTCGATGACGGGAGCCACAGCCTTGTCTGCGGCGTCGAGGCGGATGTCGGGAGCGAATGGATTGACGAGTGCGAGAGACATATCCGGTTTCCTCTCAATAGGGATCGATCGCATCGCGCAAGCCATCGCCGAGTGCATTGAAGGCGAAGACGGTAACGAGAACGAAGGCGACGGGTGAGAGGATCCAGGGGTAGGAGCCGATGACCGAATAGGTCGAGGTGTCCTGCAGCATCAAGCCCCACGAAATCAGCGGCGGCTTGACCGCAAAGCCGAGGAAACCCAGGAAGGATTCGAGCAGCACCACGCTTGGGATCGCGAGCGTCACGGCGACGATGACGTGGCTCATGACGTTGGGGAATATGTGCTGCAGGATGATGCGCCGGTCGGTCGCTCCGACCGCCATGGCTGCCCGCACATATTCGATCCTCGCCAGCGCCAGCGTCTTGCCGCGCACCTCGCGTGACATCTGCGCCCAGCCGAGCGCCGACATGACGATGATGACGAAGGCGAGGAAGACATTGGTCGGCGCCGTCACCGGTATGAGTGAGGTCAGCGCCAGGTAGAGCGGCAGTTGCGGGAAGGCCAGAACCACTTCGACGAAGCGCTGGATCCAGGCGTCGAGCGTGCCGCCGTAATAACCGGAAATCATCCCGACCGTCGTGCCGACGATGGTAACGATGGCAACCACCGTCAAGGCGATCATCAGCGAGATGCGCGAGCCGTAGATGGCGCGTGACAGGATATCCCGGCCGAATTTGTCCGTGCCGAGGAAGTGCACGGGTCCGCCGTCGGTCGTGCCGAAGAGATGCCGGTCGCCGGGGATCAGGCCGAAGAGATAATAGGGCGCGCCCTTGACGAAAAGGCCGAGTGGGCGCGGATTGTCATAGTCCGGGCCGACGATCGGCTGGAACGTCACCGGATCGAGGTCGCTTGTCTCGGCCAGCGCGTAGACGCGGGGCTGAAAGACGAAATTACCGTCCTTGTCATGAAAGCTGATGACCTGCGGCGGCGCAAAGCCGCTATCGGTCGCCTTTGGATCGAGCGGTGCGATGAATTCGGCGAAGATCGACATCAACAGCAGCAGGATGACGAGGATGAGGCCGCCCATGCCGGTCCAGGAGCGCTTCAGGCGGCGCCAGACCAGCGCCATGTAGCTCTCATTGCCGCGCTTGTGCTTGATCGTTTCATCGGGCGGGGGCGGGGAGTTGCTGAAGGCGAGCATTAGTGGATCCCTCCCTGTTGGCGCACGCGCGGATCAAGCAGCGCAAGCAGCATGTCGGCGATGATGTTGCCGATGATGAGGGTTGCCGAAAGCACCAGCATGAAGGTGGCGGTGACATAGACGTCGCCGACCGCCATGGAGCCGACGATCGCCGGGCCTACGGTCGGCAAGGTGAAGATAATTGCGGTCTCGATTTCGCCCGTCAGCATGTAGGGCAGCACCACGCCCTGATACATGACCAACGGGTGCAGCGCGTTCGGCACAGCATGGCGCATGACCACGGCGGCGCCGGAAAGGCCTTTGGCGCGCGCGGTCTCGACATATTGCGCGTTCAGCGTATCGAGCAGGTTGCCGCGCATGATGCGCATATTGTAGGCGAGCCCGCCGAAGGTGGCGATCGCCACGACAGGCCAGACATGCTTGACAAGATCGGCGAACTTGCCCCAGGACCAGGGCGCACCGCCATATTGCGGCGAGAAGAAGCTGCCGATTTCCGAGACATTGAGCTGGAAGACGAGGATATAGACGATGATCAGCGCCATCAGGAAGCGCGGCACCGTCATGCCGAGGAAGGATATGCCTGAGAGCAGGCTGTCGACCCAGCTATATTGCCGCGTCGCTGCCCATATGCCGAAACCGATGCCGAGAATGGACGCCAGGATATGACACACCAGGGCTAGCGCCAGCGTTCTGGGCAGGCGTTCGCCGACAACGTCCGCGACCGGTTTGTTGTAGAACATGCTGTAGCCGAAATCGCCCCTGGTGACGATGCCGCCGATCCAGTTGACGTATTGGACGACCATCGGTTTGTCGAGCCCGTGTTCGCGGCGGTAGACCTGTGCCTGCGCGTCGGCCTGTGCGAAGGATGCGCCGCCCTGGTTCATCAATTGCGAGCGGATGTAATCGGCATAGTCGCCCGGTGGCGCCTGTATGATGGCGAAAGTTACCACGCTCAGGATGAAGAGCACGGGGATGGCAGAGGCTATGCGAACGAGCAGGAATCGTAACATGGGACGGTTCGCTTCTCTTGATGCTGGCGGCTGCCCCGATCCGTCAGGGACGGCAAGCGCCGGCGGTGTTCAGTTCGGCCGGCGGGCGAGCCGCCGGAATGCTTGATGTCCGATTGGCAGCCGGTGGATGGCCGGCTGCCGCACGTGGGGGCTGGTCGACCCTATTTGATCGGACCGGCGCTGCCTGGCGCACCCGGAAGCTCCTGCGGGAACAGCTCGTATTTGCCCTGCTTGTCCGCAGCTACCCAAAGGCGCTCGCGAATGATGGAGTCCTCCGCCCAGTTGAAGAGGAAGATCGGTGTGCCGGGGGGAACATTCGAGAAGCGTTTGTTGATGATGAGCGCACCCGGATATTCGGTCAGACCGATATTGTAGAGATGCCCGGTGGAGATCTTCTGAAACTGCTTCATCAGAGCCACGCGCTCATCGTTATCCTTCGAAGTGGTGAACTTGTTGACGATATCGACCATGTCCTTTTCGAAGGGCATCAGGTCCAACTGGCCGCTTTCGGGGGCGCGATGGTTCCAACTCGTGCGCGGGCCGACCGGGGCAAGCTGTTCGGTGTTCTGCACGACCGACGCCAGCTCCGTGGTGTTGCGTCGGACCATCCAGTCGAAGCGACCGCCGTAGTTGGCGTCGTCACGCTTCGGGCCGTCGAGCGCGTTGATGATGACGCGGAGCCCGAGCTTTTCCATCTGGGCCACGACACCCTCGGCAAGGCTCTTGTCGGTGGTGTAGTCGTTGTTGACCAGGAGGGTGATTTCGACATCCTTGCCGCCGTTGGCGGTGGCCGGGAAGTTGACGATGCCGTCGCCGTCGGTGTCCTTCAGCCCGGCCTTTGCCAGTTCGGCCTTCGCCCCGGCAAGATCGAACGGGTAATAGACGGTGGAATTGCGGTCATAGAAGCTGCTGCCGGAGGACAGGCCGCCCGGATAGATCGCCGTGAACGGACCCTTGACCAGCGACTCGCCGATCGCCTTGCGGTCGAGCGCCATGGTGACGGCCTTGCGGAAATCCTCGTTGCGGTTCAGCTCGCGGACGGACTGACTGCGCGCATCCGGGGCGCCCCAGCCGTTGGCGGAGAAATTCATCTGCAGGTTATAGCCGATGAGGCGAGGGCCGAAGGCCAGACGTGACGGCGCATCGGGCTGTGCTGCCCGCTTCAGCGAGGCGACGAAATTTTCCGGCTGTTCGAGGTTCGACAGATCGCCGGAGCCGGCAACCGCCTGCACGTCGCGATCCGCCCAGGTCGAAAGCTTATAGTGCAGTTCGTTGAGGTAAGGCAGCTGATTGCCCTTCTCGTCGACCTTCCAGTAGTAAGGGTTGCGGCGCATGACGATGATATCGTCGGACCGATATTCGACCGGCACCCAGCCACCCATGACCGGCATGTTCATATATTCAGGCGGGAAAGCGTTCTTGAACTGGTCGTAGGTGTTCTTCGAATATTTCGGATGCTGCGGCTTCAGGATATGCGACGGGCCTGGGCAGAAATTGGGATAGGCCATCGTGTAGAGATACTGCTTCGGGAAGGCATCCTTGAAGGTCCACTCGATCGTATAGTCGTCGATCTTCTTCAAGGTCGTGCCGGCGCCGAAAGCTTCCGGCGAAGCGCCGCCACCGAGCGGAGAGACATTCGGATCGATGACTTCATCTTCCCAATAGAACATGATGTCGTCGGCGTTGAAGGGCACGCCATCGGACCATTTCGCACCTTCGATCAGATGCATGGTGAGCTTATGGCCGTCCGGCGACCATTCCCAGCCTTTGGCGAGGTTCGGCAGCGGTTCGGTATCTTTCGCCTCGACCTGGAACAGCGGCGCGGTGCGTGTCAGGCACTCGGACAGACCGATATCGATGCCGCCCCAGCCCTGGGTCTGGCCGGCGCCATAGTTCCAGCCTTCCGGTCGGCCGCCGATCACATGGCGAAGCGTGTCGCCGTAGACACCGATGCCGTCGGGCATGTTGCCGGTCTTGAAGACAAGCGGCTCCTTCGGCAGACGATCCTTGACCGGCGGCAGCTTGCCGGTCTTGACGAAGTTGTCGGTGACCCAGGCGGGTTCGTGATACTCCGGCAGCGCCTTGAACTCCAGTATGGAGCTGCGCTCGACATATTTGATCTTTCCTTCCGCCGGAAAGACCGGTGGAACGGGTGGCACTGTCGGCTCGGCTGCATAGGCGCTGATGGCGATTGCGGATGTGGCAATCGTCAACGCGGCAAGAAGGCCGATCGGTCGAAAATGTCTCATCTTGTTCTCTCTCCCATTATCGCGAGCGTTCCCTTTGAGGCGCCGCGTTCCTCCAGCATAGCGGGAAATGGCCGTCTGGCGGCGGCGGACCTCCCCTGAAGTCACCGCCGCTTGGCCTATTTCCCAAATCCTGCCTGCATCAGCCGGCCTGTTTCAGGGCCGCCTTCTCTGCCCGCAGTTCCTCGATCGAGCGGACGTTGCGGCTGGCCGCACCCTTCCAGTCGCGCGTCTTGACCTTGCCGCGCGACAACCGATCCTTGGCTCCCTCCACCGCATGCGCATATTGCGGCAGCCAGCGGGCTTCGGCCACAACCATCTCGTCGACCATCTGCCAGACCTCCTCCGGTGTGGCGATGGCACCGACCAGCGGGTCGTGCAGGACCGCAAGCTTCAGCAGGTCGATATCGCCGCTGATTGCGGCGTGCACCGACATGCGCTGGACGTTGATGGACGAGATGCAGGTTGCCGCGCAAGCCTCCGGCAATGTGATGCCCGCCACCATGTTGATGCCGAAGCGATCGACGAAACCGGGGGATTCGATGATGGCATCATCAGGCAGATTGGTGATGACGCCATTGTTCTTGACGTTGAAATGACCACGATAGACGCGGTTGGTCTCCAGCGCCTCCAGGATATGGCTCGCATGCTCGTTGGAGCGCTTGGCTGGATCGATCAGCTGCGAGGCGCTTTCGAGGATCTGCGGAAATTCCGTCTCGAACCAGTTGCGAGTCTCGGTCGAGTGGCGCAGGTAGCCGCCCGTCTCGCCGTGGATCCAATCGGACATGTCGATCCACCGGTTGATCTCGTCCGGCCGCTTGCGATACCAGGGCAGGTATTCGGACAGATGGCCGTTGCTTTCGGTGGAATAGACGCCGAACCGCTTCAGCACGTCGATGCGCAATTTCTCCTGCTGCGAAAAGACCGGATGCGCCTCGAAGGCGGCAATCAATTCGTCCTTGCCGATCTTGCGGCCGTTGAGCCGCAGGTCGACGAACCATGTCTGATGGTTGATGCCCGAGCAGATATAGTCGAGTTCGCTTTTGTCCTTTGCGCCGAGCACCTCTGCGATCTGTTCGGCGCCATGCTGGACGCCGTGGCAAAGACCGATCGTGTCGACCTTGCCGTATTCGATCGCCGCCCAGGTATTCATTGCCATGGGGTTGGCGTAGTTCAGGAACTTGGCGCCGGGTTCGGCGACCTCGCGAATGTCCTTGCAGAAATCGAGAATGACCGGGATGTTGCGCTGGCCGTACAGGATGCCGCCGGCGCAGATCGTATCGCCGACGCACTGGTCGATGCCATATTTCAGCGGGATGCGGATATCCTCGGCATAGGCTTCCAGGCCACCGACCCGCACGCAGCTGATGATATAGCGCGCACCATCCAGTGCCTCGCGGCGGTCCGTGGTGGCGGTGACGCGTGTCGGCAGCTTGTTGGCCTCGACGATCCGGTCAAGGATCGCATTGATCATCGTCAAATTGTGCTCGCTAAGGTCGGTCAGCGCGAACTCCACGTCGCGAAATTCCGGCACGCAGAGAATGTCGGTAAACAGCTTTTTCGTGAAGCCGACGCTGCCGGCACCGATAATGGCGATTTTGAAACTCATGATCCTCACCTTCAGGTCGATCGAACAAGCAGCAGCGGGGAAGACGACAGTATTTTCGTCCCATGATCGCAGCGGTTGCGAGACAGGGCGGAAATCGTGATTTTTCCTCCGTCCGCCGATCCTCTTCGGCGGGCAAGTGCTGTTTTCTGGCGGGATTATGCCTATAATAACCGGGCCGAACAGAGAACAATTATGCTTTCAAGGGTAATTTTGTGCTGCAGGAATTGATCGATAATGGCCAGATCATGCGGACGGTTTCGCTGCCGCGCGGACGCCACCGGCTGCATGCCATGCCGACCAGCGCCGGCTATGAAATCAGGGACAACGAGCTCTACGATTGGGACGGGCGCCGGCGCGGCCAGACGCCATTTACGGTGCTGCAGCATACTATCAGCGGCAGCGGCCGGCTGCGCTATGAAAACCGCAACTATCGCCTGGGCGCCGGCGATACGCTGCTGGTGCTCGTGCCGCACAATCACCGTTACTGGCTGGAAAAGGGCGAGCGCTGGGAATATTTCTGGATATCGATGAACGGCGAGGAGGCGCTGCGCATCCATCGCCTGATTCTTGCGGCAGCCGGTCCTATCCTGCGATTGCAACAGGCTACGATCGATCATCTTGCCGATTGCAGCCTGCGGCTCATCGCGGGGGCCAAGACGCCGGCCTCGGCTTCGGCCATCGCCTATGAGGCGGCCATGGCGCTCTATGACGACGTCTTCGGTTCGCATGCCTTCGCCGCCGACCGCTCCGCCATGCAGATCGTCATCGACTATATCGGCGCCAATCTCGACAAGCCGCTGCCGGTCAGCGAGCTTGCGAAGGCGAGCGGTCTCAGCCGCGCGCATTTTTCCCGCGTCTTTGCCGAAAGCGAAGGCGTGCCGCCGGCAGAATTCGTGCTGCAGCAGCGCATGCAGCGGGCGGCGAAGCTCCTGACGAAGGCAGCCTTCATTCCCGTCAAGGAAGTGGCGATCATGTCGGGCTTCGACGACGCCAATTATTTCTCCAAGGTGTTTCGCCGCATCTACGGCATCAACCCGACCGAATTCCGCACGACAGGCATGTATGCCGCGGTGCGCAGCCCCACCGAGGAGACGAAGAGCGGACGAGGCCGCTAGACCGATCGCAGGCAACGTCACGAGCGTTGCGGCCGGCAATGTTTGGAAATTGAAAACCGCCAACCGGTCGCATTGCGCTGATATCGCGAGCCTGTATAGATATCGCCCCGAGGTGACCAGCCAGCGTCGCCGTGCGTCTGCTTTTCCAGCCAACATATGTTCGTCCCGGATGCGACGGGCTCTATCGATAGGATTGAATATGCGTTCTGTTGTCGCCTTCAACGAATCCTGGACGTTCCGTGAAGGGTTCTCGCCCGCAGATGCCGGCCGCCCGCAAGGGGGGCAGATCGTCACGCTGCCGCATAACGCAGTCGAACTGCCGTTCAACTATTTCGATGAGAAATCTTATCAGCGCGCTTTCACCTATCAGAAGATATTGAACTGGAGCGACGATTTTGCCGGGCGGGAGGTGTCGCTGATCTTCGACGCCGCCATGGCCGATGCCGTCGTCTATTTGAACGGCGAGGAGATCGTCGCCCACGAGGATGGCTACACGCCCTTCGAGGCGCGCTTGACCGGCCGCCTGCGGCAAGGCGAGAATCTTCTCACCGTCAAGATCGATGGCAGCGAGAACCCGGAAATCCCGCCTTTCGGCGGCCGGATCGATTATCTCACCTATGCCGGCATCTATCGCGATGTCTGGTTGAAGCTCGCCGCTCCCGTATCGATCGCCAACATCAAGGTCGAGACCGGCAATGTGCTTGCCGATCTCAAATCCGCGACGGTGCGTTGCGATCTGGCAAATCCGCAAGACCTGGCTTTCAAGGGCATGGTCACCGTCACCCTGCGCGCCGCCGATGGCACAGTCCTGGCTTCGGCACATGCCGAAACCTCCGGTGAGAGCGTGACGGTCGCGTTCGATCGCTTGACTGGCATTTCGCTTTGGGACCTCGACAATCCCGCGCTCTATGCGGCCGAAGTCGAGCTTACGACCGATCATGGACCGGATCGCCACGCCACCACTTTCGGATTCCGTACCGCCACCTTCACCGCCGAGGGCTTTCTTCTGAACGGCAGGAAGCTGAAATTGCGCGGGCTGAACCGTCATCAGGCTTTCCCTTATGTCGGCTACGCCATGGGCCGGTCGGCGCAGGAGCGTGACGCCGAGATCATGAAGCAAACGCTGAAGTGCAATATCGTGCGCACCTCGCATTACCCGCAGTCGAAGTGGTTCCTCGATCATTGCGACCGCATTGGCCTTCTGGTTTTCGAGGAGATCCCAGGCTGGCAGCATATCGGCGGAGAGGAATGGCAGCAGGAAGCGATCCACAACGTGCGGCGCATGATCGAGCGTGACTGGAACCATCCCTCGATCATCATCTGGGGCGTGCGCATCAACGAATCCCAGGATTCCCATGATTTTTACGCCGAGACGAACCGGCTTGCGCGCGAACTCGATCCGACGCGCCAGACCGGCGGCGTTCGCTATATCACCGAGAGCGAAATGCTCGAGGACGTCTATACGATGAACGATTTCATCCTCGGCAACGAGGAACTGCCGGGCGCCAACCGGCCGCGCACGCCGCTGAGGCCACAGCAGGAAAATACCGGTCTTTCCAAGGACGTGCCCTATCTGATCACCGAATTCGGCGGTCATATGTACCCGACGAAGATCTACGATCAGGAGCAGCGCCAGGCCGAGCATGTGCGCCGGCATCTGGAGGTGCTGAATGCCGCCTATGGCGATCCGTCGATCTCGGGCGCCATCGGCTGGTGCATGTTCGACTACAATACCCATAGCGATTTCGGCTCGGGCGACCGCATTTGCTACCACGGCGTCATGGACATGTTCCGCGAACCGAAATTTGCCGCTTACGCCTATGCCAGCCAGTGCGAACCCTCCGAGGAGGTCGTGATGAAGCCGGTGACGATCTGGGCGCGCGGCGAGCGCAATATCGGCGGCGCCTTGCCGCTCATCGTGCTCACAAATTGCGACGAAGTCGAGCTGCGTTATGGTTCGCTTACCAAGCGCCTCGGCCCGGATCGCGAGACCTTCCCGCATCTGCCGCATCCGCCCGTCGTTTTCGATCACCGCAATTTCACTCCCGACGAGTTGGGTGTGTGGGGCATGGAATGGGAGGACGTGCAATTCACCGGCTATATCGACGGCAAGCCGGTGGCGGCGCTGAAGATGGTTGCCAATCCGCTTCCGACCACGCTTCAGGTCGAAGCCGATGCCGATACCTTGCACGCAGGTGAGCGCGATACGGTGCGCGTCATCGTCCGCGCGCTCGACCAGGCCGGCTCGCGGCTGCCCTTCCTCAACGATATCGTCACCATTACCATCGATGGCCCGGCGCGGGTGATCGGTCCACAGGCGGTTGCGCTCCAGGGAGGCACGACCGGTTTCTGGCTTCAGGCAGCGGGTGAGGCCGGCGCGATCACGATCGAGGTTTCGTCTTCGCGTTTCGCGAACCGTAAGCTGACGCTGACGGCGCAGTGACCAACGGAAGAGGCGATCGCGATCGCCTCGGTCGGTGAGATCCCGGGGACGCCCGGCGAAGGAAGGCCGGGCCGGTTTGCCGCTTTCAGGCGGCCGATCCGGCAAGCTCGGTTGCGGTCTGCGGGATCGACTGCAGCAGCGTCTGCCGCGCAGAGGCGAGATGGCTGCGGCAGGCGGCGTCGATCCGTTGCGGGTCGCGCGATTGCAGCGCTTCGATATAGTCGAGATGTTCGGCGATGGCGCGCGCGTTGCGTTCGCGGGCGAACGCCTTGTTCCACTGATAGTGATAGTGGAACACGATGGCGATAACATCGTAGAAATCGGCGATGAAGCGATTGTTCGAAGCGCGATGGATGAGCAGGTGAAACTTCTCGTCGAGGCGCGAAAAGTCACGGTAGCGCACGTCGAAATCCTCGATCAGGTCGTGATGTTCCCGCTCGATCGCCTTGAGAGCTTTCCACGCATGATGATCCGGGGGCAGGCGACCGAATTCGGCCGCTGAATGCATTTCGAACATTTCCCGCACATCGGCCAGTTCCAGTGCGAATTCCCTGGTAAAGCCCTTGAGGATCCAATGGCTGTTCGGTCGTTTCTCGATCAGGCCGAAGCGGCTGAAGCGGATGAGGAATTCGCGCACGACGGAGGTGCCGGTGCCGATCTCGCGTGCCAGTTCCAGCTCGTTGATCTGCATGCCGGGCTGCGCCTCGTCGGACATGATGCGCAGCATGAAGCTGCGCTCGATGATATCGTGCAGCGAATTGGTTTCTTCCTCCGGAAAGAAATCGGCCTGCGTTGGCTGCCGCAGCACCGTCTTCTGCCGCTTGTTCCAGAGAATGATGCCAGCGTCACTTAGACGCATCAGGATGGCTCTCGCCGTACTGCGGCTGACGCCGAGTTCGGCGGCGATGTCGGGCTCGCTCGGCAGCGCGGTATCGGCCTTCAGACCGGCCGCATAGCGGTTGTACGCCTCCTTGAAGAGCGTGTTTTGTCTTGCCATTTCCCCCTCGCGTATCGTCGCCGCTCTTTGTTGGCGGCGCTGTCTGAACCATGATCGGATGGCAGTCAATTGCAGGAGTATTGTTGGAACCGTCTTGGCCGCCTTCCTCCAGGGCGGTCAGCGATTTCCTCGTTGACTTCAAAATGTTTATTGTAGATAAAAAACAAAAGCAATTGGCGAATGGAATGTTGAAAACTTCCCGTTACGCCAATGACCAGGGAGGAGAAGTGAATGACCGGTCCCGGATCCTTCTGCCTGACGGCAGCGGCCAGCCATGATTCCGGCCTTGTCGCCATCGATGGATATTGCAGGACATAAGTGTTCGGGCTTCAGTGGCCGGATACGATGGAAATTGAAATAGCGTCATCACAAGGGAGAGGTGATGAAGAGAAGAACAATCGGCAGGACAGGCCTGGAGGTCACCGAAATCAGCTTCGGCGCTGCGGCCTTGGGCGGTCTCTATCGTGCTTGCCCCCGCGACCAGGCGATGGAGACTTTGCAGGCTGCCTGGGACAGCGGCATCCGCTATTTCGATGTCGCACCTTGGTATGGTTTTGGTCTTGGCGAGCGCTATGTCGGCGATTTCCTGCGCGACCAGCCGGAAGACAGCTATGTGCTTTCGACCAAGGTCGGACGCTTGATGCGCCCGGTGCCGAGCGACAAGGTGCCGAACTACGGCTATGTCGATCCGCTGCCGTTCGATGCCGACTATGACTATTCCTATGACGGCATCATGCGGTCGGTGGAATTCAGCTATGCCCGCCTCGGCCTCAACCGCATCGACATGCTCTACGTCCACGACATTGGCGGCTATACGCACGGCAAGGCGCTGAACGAGCGCTATCTCGGCCAGCTCCTGGGATCCGGATTGAAGGCGCTGGAGGAGCTGAAATCATCAGGCACGATCAAGGCCTATGGTCTCGGCGTCAACGAGGTGCCCGTTTGCCTCGATGTCATGCGTGCAGCCGATATCGACTGTATCCTTCTGGCGGGCCGCTATACGCTGCTGGACCGTTCCGCAGTCGCGGAGCTGCTGCCACTTTGTGAAAAGAAGGGCACGTCGCTGGTCGTCGGTGGCGTCTTCAATTCCGGTATTCTTGCGACAGGCCCGGTGCCCGACGCGCATTTCGACTATCTTCCGGCAACGCCGGATGTTCTGGCCAAGGTTGGTGCGATGGAAGAGATCGCACGCAAGCATGGCCTATCGCTTGCCCAGCCGGCACTTCAGTTCCCGTTGCGCCACCCTTGCGTGGCCTCGGTTCTGATCGGCACGGCGAAAGCGACAAGTCTCGTTCGCAATATGCAGCTCGTGGAACCTCGGCTTCCCGGCAGCCTCTATGCGGAATTTGAAGGATTGACCCTGGTTGCACCGCCGTTGGGAGACGAGGCTGTCCGGGTGTAGGCAGAGATAGTAGCTATCGGGCCGTCGGGAGAGACGGCTTCGAGGAGGAGGAAAGCCTGTTTTGGCGTCGGTGGCCAATGCCGCTGCGCGATGTGTGATGCCTCAGGGCGTCACGATACCGAGCCGTAAGCGTTCAACGGCGGGTGTGCAGGAGAACAGAGCGCGTTGAGAGGAGAAGCAGATGAATATTGCCAAGTCACTTCTGACCCGTCGCAGCCTTGCCGGTCTTGCCGGCGCTGCCTTCATCGCAATGGCCATGCCGGCGCAGTCTTTCGCGGCCGATGTGACCATTCCCATCATCGTCAAGGACACGACGTCCTTCTACTGGCAGATCGTTCTCGCCGGCGCACGCCAGGCGGGCAAGGATCTCGGCGTCAAGGTGCCGGAACTGGGTGCGCAGGCTGAAACCGACGTCAACGGTCAGATCAGCATTCTTGAAAACGCCGTTGCCGGCAAGCCGGCCGCAATCGTCATCTCGCCGACCGAGTTCAAGGCGCTCGGCAAGCCCGTGGACGAAGCAGCGAAGTCCGTTCCGATTATCGGCATCGACTCCGGCGCCGACTCTAAGGCTTTTAAGTCATTTCTGACCACCGACAACACTCAGGGCGGCCGTATTGCTGCTGATGGCCTTGCCGCTGCG
Organism: Martinezella lusitana; assembly: GCF_016901135.1. Taxonomy (GTDB): domain Bacteria; phylum Pseudomonadota; class Alphaproteobacteria; order Rhizobiales; family Rhizobiaceae; genus Rhizobium; species Rhizobium lusitanum_D. The sequence goes on from NZ_JAFEVL010000045.1 coordinate 175,174, forward strand.
ATCAAGCAAATGACCGGCAAGGATGAGGGCGATGTCGTCATCATCACCAACACGCCCGGAGCTGGTTCTCTCGAACAGCGCCGCACGGGCTTCCTGGATCAGGTCAAGACCAAGTATCCGGGCCTGAAGGTCGTCGCCGACAAGTATGCTGACGGTCAGGCAACGACCGGCCTCAACATCATGACTGACCTGATCACGGCAAATCCGAAGATCGTTGGCGTCTTTGCCTCCAATCTGATCATGGCGCAGGGTGTCGGCCAGGCCATTGCTGAAAACAAGCTCAGTGACAAGGTCAAGGTCATCGGCTTCGATAGCGACGACAAGACCCTCGGCTTCCTCAAGAGCGGCGCCATTGCCGGTCTCGTCGTTCAGGACCCGTACCGCATGGGGTACGATGGCATCAAGACCGCTCTCGCCGTCTCCAAGGGTGAAAAGGTTGAAGCCAACGTCGACACCGGCGCCAACCTCGTGACCAAGGCCAACATGAGCGATCCAAAGATCGAGGCCTTGATCAACCCGAAGGTCAAGTAAAGCCTTGAGGCCGCGCCCGATCCATCGGGCGCGGCCTTTTCGTCTGTCCGCTTCTTGGGCGGCCGCGCGGTGATGCCAGAGGGAGGAGACCCATGACGAGCCTCGAAGAAATCAGCCATCGGCACGATGACACGATCAAGACGGAAGCAAGTCGCGTTCCGGCCGGCTCGCCTATCCTCGAACTCAAGGGATTGCAGAAGCGCTATGGCTATGTCGAGGCGCTGAAGCCGGCGACGATCACGTTTCTGGCCGGCGAAATCCACGCCATTGTCGGCGAAAATGGTGCCGGCAAGTCGACGCTCATCAAGCTCCTGACCGGCGTCATCACCAGGACGGCTGGCGAGATATTCTGGTGCGGCCATCCCGTCGCTCTTGCCAATCCCAATGAAGCGATCGCGCGCGGCATCAACGCCGTGCATCAGGAGGTCGTCCTTTGCCCGCATCTGACGGTCGCGGCCAATCTTTTTCTCGGTGATGAAGTCAATCGCTTTGGCCTGATGCGCAAGAAGCAGATGGTCGCTATGGCCCAGACGGTGCTTGACGACCTCGGCTTTGGGCTGCCGGCCGCCGATCTTCTGAGCTCGCTCACCATTGGTCAGCAGCAGCTGGTCGCAACCGCCCGCGCCGCCATGCGTGGCACGCAGTTCCTGATCTTCGACGAGCCGACCGCCTATTTGACGCGCAAGGAATCGGCACAGCTGTTCAAGCTGATCCGCCGGTTGCAAAGCGAAGGCGTGACGATCGTCTACATCAGCCACCGCATGGAGGAGGTCTTCGAGCTGGCCGACCGCGTGTCCGTGCTGCGCGACGGCACGCATGTCGGCACCCGCCTGATTGCCGAGACCAATGACGACGAACTGATCAAGCTGATGATCAATCGCTCTATCGAACAGATCTACCACAAGGAAGAGATCCCGATCGGTGAGCCCATCCTGGAGACGCGCGGCCTTTCGGGTCCCGGTTTCGAGGATGTCTCGCTGACTGTGCGAGCCGGCGAGATCGTCGGACTTTATGGGCTGATTGGAGCCGGCCGCAGCGAATTCGCGCTCGGCCTCTATGGCCGTCAGCCGGTCTCGGCAGGCGAGATCTATTGGCAGGGTCGCAAGGTCGAAATCCGTAACGAGCGCGACGCCATGGATCTCGGTATCGCGCTCGCGCCGGAGAGCCGCCGCGATCAGGGGCTCTGCCTCAACCTGCCGATCGGCCTCAACATCAATTTGCCTGTGTTCGGGCGGCTGAGCCGCGGTCCGATCATCAACAACAAGAGCGAGGCTGCTAATGCTGACAAGCAAATCCGCGATCTCAGCATAAAGACGCCCAGCCGGCGGGTCCTGGTTTCCGCCATGTCCGGCGGCAATCAACAGAAGGTGGTCATCGGCAAATGGCTGAGCCACGGCGCCAAGCTTTTCATCTTCGACGAGCCGACGGTGGGTGTCGATGTCGGCACCAAGGCAGAGATCTACCGGCTGTTCGCCAAGCTGCTTCGCAACGGTGCAGGCATCATCGTCATCTCCTCCTATCTGCCGGAGGTTTATGAGCTAGCCGATCGTCTGCATGTCTTTCGCCACGGCCAGCTGGTCGCCAGCCATGATTTTCACGCTGCCACGCATGAGGAAGTCCTCGGCGAGGCGATTGCGTCTGAGCGATAATAAGTAAAAAGAGGGAGAACAAGAATGGCCGCGAACACCACAGAAGGCCCAGCCGTTGCACCGCGGCGTAAGATGAATATCCTCTTCAGCCTGACGCTGATCCTGCTTTTGATTGCGCTATGGATCGTGCTCGGCTTCTCGACAGACGTGTTCTGGACGCAGCTCAACATCACCAACCTGGCGCGCCAGGGGTCGATGACGGCCATTCTTGCGCTTGGACAAACCTTCGTCATCATCACCGGGGGCATCGATCTTTCCGTTGGCGCAATCGTCGGCTTCTGCACCGTGGTGGTCGCCTGGCTGCTCCAGGCCGGAGTACCGGTCTGGGCCGCTATCCTCATCACCTTGCTGTTCGGGGTTCTTATCGGGGCATTCCATGGCTTCGGCATCGTGCGTATGGGTTTGCCACCTTTCATCATCACGTTGGCGACGCTGACGTCCCTGCGCGGCATCGGCCTGCTGATCACCAACGGTTCGAGCATCAACATCGTCAATGACGCTTTCACAAATTTCGCGGTCGCCGATTTTCTCGGTATTCCGAGCCTGTTCTGGATGGTGATCGTGGTGGCGGTTCCAGCCGTCGTCTTCCTGCATTTGAGTCGTTGGGGCCGTTATCTTTTCGCCGTCGGCTCCAACCGCGAGGCGGCGCGCCTGTCCGGCGTCAATGTCAACAGGATGATCTATTTCGCCTATATACTGTCTGGAACCTGCGCCGCCTTGGTCGGTGTTCTGCTTGCCTCGCGCATAGCTATCGGCAATGCGACCCAGGGCGATGGCTGGGAACTGCAGGCGATCGCATCGTCGGTTATCGGCGGCACCAGCCTGTTTGGCGCGATCGGCTCCGTCTATGGCCCGCTGATCGGTGCCTTCATTCTGGCCACGATCAACAACGGCGCCAATCTCTTGAACCTGAACTCTTTCTGGCAGCGCATCATCACCGGCGCGCTGATCATCGTGATCGTCTATTTCGATCAGCTGCGCCGCCGGCGCATGTGACGTTGGATCATGCCCTCACGCTGGCGAAGGGCGTGCTCTTCGCCAGCTGACGTTTCGCAACACATTGCGCATCGGCTTTTCGACAAGCTCATAGGCAAGGATGCCGAGCAGGGTGCCCGCTATCGCGCCGATGAAGGCGGCGACATCGGAAGGAATCGGCGTGGAGGCGACGAGTTTCGCGATTACCGAGATCGCCAGGGTATGCCAGAGATAGATGGAATAGGAGCTGTTTCCGAGATAGGTGAACGGCGAAATCTCCGGCAGCCTGCCACTGCGCTCCACCGAAACCATGCCCAGCACGAGCGCGATGGCGAGCGGGCCGCAGGTAATCTCGTTGAACTCGAAGCCGAATATCTCGATTGCGGCAAAGCCCGAGATCGATGCGATGATCAGGGCAAGACCGAGGCCAGCGCCGGGAACATTTCCCTTGAGCCACAACTGGCCGAGGATGGCACCAGCCACGAATTCCAGGATGATCGGCCTCGTATAGGTGGCAAGCATAGGCGATTGCGGGGCAAAGATTGCGCCGACAATGACGAAGGCGGCAAAGATGCCGATCATGCCGCCAAGGCGCAGACGCCGCGGCAGGAACAGGCAGGCTGCAAAGAGGACATAGAAGAACATCTCGAAGTTCAGCGTCCAGCCCTGCACCAGCACCGGCCAGATCTCGCCGTTGCTCGGCGAGCGAACCGGAATGAACAGGAGCGAGCCGGCGATGTGGCCTGCCGTCAGTTTCATGCTCGGGAACAGGCCGACGATCGCGCCGACGATCATGATCGCCGTGACGATCCAGTAGGATGGCGCGATCCGTTGCAGGCGGTCGAGCAGGAAGCGCAGTGGCGTCACCGGCCGGCGCTCGCTCATGGTCCACATGATGAAGCCGCTGATGACGAAGAAGACGTCGACGCCGGCAGCCCCGATCCGGAAATGGCTTCCGCTGCGCTCAGCCGCATGGAACAGCACCACGGCGAGGGCGGCAAAGGCGCGAAGATATTGGATTCCGTAGAGCGTTTTCATCGACCGGTTCGCGGCTCCCAGTTCGCTGGTGGCGCAAATTCCATCCGGTCGTAAGACCCGAGAGGGTCGGCTTTCGGCACGCGCGTCCGCATCGATAGCTTTCCTGCCGCGAAGTAGAACAGGAAAGAGCCGACATGATACGGGTTGAGAATGTCGATCTCGACGAAGGAGCGGATCAGAAGCAGTGTCGCTACACCCAATAGCACGTAGGATTCGTCGTTCCTGTTGTCGCTCAAGAAGCGACTGATATGGCCGATGACCGTCGTCAGCAGTATCGAGGCAAGCAAAAGGACGCCGACCAGCCCGGTTTCGACTGTCGTTTCGATATAGGTGTTGTGAAAATGGAAGCCCGTGCGCGAAGCGATGTAGAATTCTTCCCACAGGCGCTCCGGTTCGGAAAAGCCCTGGACCCAATAGGCCTGATAGCCGACCCCGAAGAAGGGGTTCAATTGCGCTGCCGCGATACCCTGTTGCCAGAGATAGGTACGGCCCGTCAGTGTCGAATCCTTGCCGAAGGCGCCGAGCACGAGATCGACAGCGCCGAGATAGACGCCGGCAACCGCAAGGACGACGCCGGAAATGGCCACCGCAGCAAACAACGACTTGCGCTGCTTCGGCGACAGGAAAAGAATGATGCGCATGCTGAGACCGAGCATCACGACCAATCCCGTGGTGAGGACCGAAGTCGCCGACTGCGAGGCAAGCAGACAATAGGCTGAGAGCAGTCCGGCAATTCCCGCGCCGACCATCCAGATCCGACGTTCGCCGAGGATGAAGACGGCTGCAAAGGCGAAATAGATGCCGAGCGAGGCATAGAAGCCAAGCTGGTTCTTCGAATCGAAGGCGCCGACGAAGCTGAAGGTCCCGTCGATGGGGTCATACGCATAATATCCGAACAGAATCGAATAGATGAGCACGAGGCCGGTGCCGGCGATCGCGCCGCGCGTAAGCGTGCGAATATCCAGCGTGCGCATGGCGATCAGGGCGCAGATGATGTGCGTCATATATTGTATCGCCGCTCGCGCGGTCACCGAGGGTACGGCCGACCAGAAGATCGAGAGGCAGGTCAAGACGCCGAACGCGAAAATCCAGAGCTGCTTCTGGTAGCTGCCCAGCACGTTGCGATAGTCCATCAGCACAAGCGGGAACCACAGGGCGTAGTAAAGCAGAATGGACGGCTGGCCGAAGCGGGAGGAATAGGCAAAGACGAAGAAAGACAGGGCAGTCGCCACCATGCCGTAGGTAGCGTTGCTTCCCGGCCGGACGAAGACCGATTTGGCGATCCGCATCAGCTCTCCTTATCGCATTGCAAGACCGGTGCTGACCTTGATGAGGTCACCGGGCAGCACCTGGGTGTTCTCCTGGGCCGTAATTTCCTTGGTCTGGCCGTTGTCGTCGCGAATGATCGTATAGACGACGTTGACGTCCTGGCCGTTGCCATCGAGGTTGCTGGCATCGGCCGATTGGGCGACCGCTTCCTGCATGAGGGACTGGCTGGTGGAAAGCTTAAGCTGCAGCGTTTCCAGCTGCGTGTCGGTGTCCTGCATATCCTGCGCCAGGGATCCCTGCCAGTCGTTATGCAGAGTAATCTCGTCCTGGTTGGCCTTGTTGATATCCTGCTTGGCTTTGAGGGACGTCGTCTCGGTATCCAGAAGGGTGGCCTCCAGATCGGAGGCGCGCTGCTCGGCGGAGATCCGGCGGGAGGCAAGTTCCAGCCCCCTGTCGGCGAGGCTTTCGACCTTGTCGCGGTCGGCCTTGGCTAGATCCAGCTGACGGCTCTGCGTATCGGTCTTCTTCGCGAGAGTTTCCACTTCGTTCTGCAGAAGTGTCTTCAGATCTTCCAGGGATTTCAGCTGCGTCGTCATGCGCTGGCTGCGTGTCTGCATCAGCGCCTTCTCGCTTGCGAGCAAGGCTGTCGCTTGCGGCAATTGCTTGAGTTCCGGTGGGACTTCGATCTCGTCCTTATTGGTCAATTCGGCCAGCAGCCGGGCTTTGCGCATCAGCAGGCGTCCGCGTTCGGCCATATAGACGACCGCATCACCCTTGGCGTTGATGAAATCGCGCGCAAAGCGCTGGCCTGCATCCGCACGGCGCATGCCGCCACCGAGGCTCACGGCCTTAAGCACGGTCAGGTTGGGCGCAAAGGGAAACTCACCCGGATTTTGGATCTCTCCGGAAAGGTAAATCGGTCGAAACTGCGACATTTCGACGGAGGCCGAAGGGCGGTCGCGCAGGCCGAACTGCTTCTGCAGCCCGATGCCGATAGCCTCGGCGATCTGATCCGTCGTCTTGCCAATAGCGGGCATATCACCGATGAAAGGGATGGAAATCGAGCCGGAAGGGCCGACCGTATAGTCGCCCGTGACCACCGACCAGTCACGAATGGTGCCTTCGGCGGTCTGCCATTCGGCAACACGGACATGCAGCTTGTCCATGACGCCCAGATGATATCCGGGAATACTATCGGCGTGGGCCGCGGCCGACACCGCGCAGAGGCAGACGGCGGCGAAAGCTACGCGCCGAAAAGATGTGTTTACGCGAACAAGCCTCTTCAAAGGCCGAAATTCAATCATGCAGGATCTTCCCTGTTATTGGATCGCAGTCCCGCCAAGTGCGGGAATGCCGCAGGAAACCTCCTGCGGGTATCTGCCGGTCGTTTTCAGTAGCTGCCACGCGAAAGGCAGACTGCAGGAATGGTTTTGGCGATGATCATCATGTCGCTGCTGAGTGACCAGTTCTTGACGTAATGCGTGTCGAAGGCGACACGGCTGGCATAGGAGACGTCGTTGCGGCCGCTCACCTGCCAGAGGCCTGTCAGGCCCGGGCGGGATTGCAGATAATAGATGGCGGACGTTTCATAGAGTTCGAGTTCGTCTTCCACGACCGGGCGTGGGCCAACGATACTCATTTCGCCGCGGATGATGTTGATGAGCTGTGGCAGCTCATCGAGGCTGAGCTTGCGCAGCACCGCACCGACAAGAGTGACGCGGGGATCATTCTGCAGCTTGCGGGTAGCGCGCCACTCGTCCATCGCTTTCGGATTGGCCTGCAGATAGGCCTGCAGCACCTTGTCGCCGTTGACGACCATGGTCCGAAATTTGAGGCAGGGGAAGCTTTTGCCACTGTGGCCGATACGGCGGTGGCCATAGAAGGCTGGACCGCGATCAGAAAGCTTTACCAGTAGCATCAGCATCAGGAAAAGCGGGCTGATGAGGACCAGAGCGGTTAGCGCGGCAGAGACGTCGAAAATGCGCTTCAGTACTCCACCAGTTGGTGGAAAGACGTCGCTTTCCGCGGCGCTGAAAAAAGCCGGTGTGGCCGATCTCGTCGCAGACTTCATAGAGAAAGCTCCATTTATGTTGGCGATTGGTCGGGAATTCTCGGACGCGTAACTAGAGCTAAGATAGCCGGAGTGTAGGCCGGGATTTTGACTTTTTGCGCCAAACTTTTGTAGCGATATGGTATGGAGGTATGGAGTTACCGCTCCATCGATGCGCATGTTTAATTTAGTGATTATTTATATGCGGATTATACTGTACTAAACTCCGTATAACTGCCCTATTGGTAGTTCTCTCGCCTAGTCGATCGTTATTTTGCAGAATGTTATAGGTGCGAGGGTTAGTTTGTTCATTGTCAGACGCATGGCTAGCCTCTAGGCGCTCTTGCCTGGCCGTCCGCTAACTTGATTCTCCGTGGGGAATATTGCATTGCAGCAATATATTGCGATGCACATGCCGGTGCGGGCTATCTTGGGACTTTGTAATAAAAGTTGATTGAATTGTCGGCGAGCCGGCATGATGAAGACGGCCAATTTGTGTCCAAAAGATTGCGGATTGTTGGCCAGTCTTCCCTCGGTTGCATCGAAGAAAAAGAACAAATTCAATTGTAATTATAATCGAGGTGTAGTTTTAACGGGCGCGGGGTTAGGATCGTGTCAATTCGTAACGGATCGTTGACACTTGGTTGAATTTCAATGAATCATAAAATATATTTGGCATTCAGGTCTGATAAGGGAGGAAAGACCTTGATCGCTTTTTTTGTAATGTTTGAGCGGGCGAGGTAGCACTATGTATGCGCCGCGCGTTTTCATTAGCATGCTGGGCACGCTGGTCGTATTTGCTGTCGCGACCTACTTCCTGACGAATTCTCTTTCGACGACACTGATCGAAACGGCGATTTGCGCCGTGCTTCTGCAGATCGGATATTTCCTGGGCGTGCTCTATCTTGTTTGGAAAGAGCGCAAGGAGCGCGATGGGCTGTTGAACAAAGACAAGGTGGCGATGCCGGTTGCGGAGGATGCCAAGGTCGGCGGCCTGCCGGCACCCAGCCTCAATCGGTCTGAGCCGTTCAATCCCTGACACCGGGATATCAGATATCTTTTGGCGACCGAACGGTTGTCGGATCGCAGCCATGTCCTAAGTCTTCGGCAGAACCATGGAGACTGATGTGACTGACAGTGCCGGAAAAAGCGTCTGTGTAATCATCGCGGCAAAGAATGCCGGCGAGACCATTGGCCTGGCCGTCGCGTCGGCGCTTCGAGAGCCCGAGGTGGCGGAAGTCGTCGTCATTGACGACGGTTCGACTGACGGTACCGCTGCGGCGGCCAGCAAGGCCGATGACGGCAGCGGCAGACTGACGATTTGCGAATTCGAGAAGAATCGCGGTCCGGCGGCAGCGCGCAACCATGCCATCGAGGCCTCGCGTGCCCCGCTGATCAGCATCCTCGATGCGGATGATTTCTTCTTCCCCGGACGCTTCAAGTCGCTGCTTGCTGCGGATGACTGGGATTTCGTCGCCGACAATATCGCCTTCGTCAATGCCGATGGGGTTTCGGATGCCCATACCAGGCTCGATCATTTCGATGCGAAGCCACGTTTCCTCGATCTCGTTGCCTTCGTCGAGGGCAATATCTCCAAGCGGGGCGTCCGTCGCGGTGAGATCGGCTTTCTGAAGCCGCTCATGCGCCGCTCCTTTCTGGATGCTCATGGCTTGCGATACAATGAAACGCTGCGCCTGGGCGAGGATTACGATCTTTATGCGCGCGCTCTCGCCAGCGCGGCGCGCTACAAGATCATCCATAGTTGCGGTTATGGCGCAGTCGTGCGCAGCGATTCCCTCAGCGGTCGGCACAAGACCGAGGATCTGCGGCGGCTCTACGAGGCTGATCGGGCGATTCTGGCAAAAGGCGGCCTCTCACCGGCCGACGCGGATGCGCTCCGCCGCCACGAGCGGCATATTCGCGACCGCTACGAGCTGCGGCATTTCCTCGATATCAAATCGCAATCGGGTCTGGGTGCTGCGGCCTCCTACGCGCTTCGCCATCCCTTTGCCGTGCCGGCCATAGCAGGCGGGATCTTCGCCGATAAAACCGAGCGCTTCCGCAAGGGCGGCGCGCCGATCGCGCATTCGGGAGCGAACGGCCTGCGTTATCTTTTGCAGGCCGCTCCGGAATAAGGACTTACCCCGATTTACAGGTAGTCGCGCCGCACGCCCTCGATCACATCAAGCAGGCGCTCCTTGCAGGAGGCGAGCGCGCTATCCTTGCTCAGCTGTGGCTTTGCCTTGCTCGCCTGCCACAGCGCGAGTGCTGAAGGCATGGCAAGCGCCTGCTTCGCCATCACCCGGAGCGGGGTCTGTTCAGGGTCGGCGAGTAGGATGCTTCCCCCGTGCCGCTGCTTTTCAAGCTCCGCTGCAGCCTGTTGATCGCGCTCGAAACCGACGCCCCAGAAGCGGGCGCCCTTGGCGATCGCCTCGGCCCGGGTGGAGACCGGAATGTGCTTCGGCGCATAGGTGATCCCGAGGGAGCGCGCCCAGTCGTTCCATTTGAAGCTGTTGATCGAGCGCGAGGAGCTGACCGCGATCCACGGCACGCGGAAGGCATCGGCAAGGATTGCGCCATGCATGGACTCCGCGACGATCAGCTCGGATGTCGCAAGCTCGCGGATCACGGCTTTGGCCTCGCCGCGTGGATCGAGATAGGAAAGGCCGACCGTCTTGCAGATCTCAGGCCAGAGACCGGCGGCCGCCGACTCCCAATGGGGTATGAAGGTGCGCCTGCCTGATTTCGGCAGGTTCTGGAATTCCGGCATCTCCGTCACGAGTACGGCCGGATCGACAATGCCCATCTCGGCGGGCAGGCCGGCTTTTTGCGCCGTCAGCGGGCCGCGCACACTGCGGACGTCCCATTTTGACTTGTCGCCCGTATCGGGAAGCGAACCGTAGCCGAAGCCGCTGCCGATGACGAGCTTGTGGCCGTCGGTCGGCAATATCTCCGTATTGAGAACGGTGCCGACGCCGACCAGCAATGTTTCATCATGAACGTTGCGAAGGCCGGGAAGTAGAAAATCCCAGAGCCAGAGATTGAGATCGTCACCGAAATTGCCATGGGTAGATTCCCAGTGGAACGGCTTCATGCAGGACTCCTTGCTGATCCAAACGATAGCGGGGCATGCCGTGGCTCTTTCAATGCGGCATGCGCAGCTTATGCTGCGCTGCAAAATCTAGGGCGCGAGCTTGCCCACGGCAAGCTTCATCGCGCTTTGTAAAATAACAGGGTCGCGCAAGGCCCATTTCGCCAGCAGTCCGAATTGCGGCATTTGCCGCCGCTTGACCTGCCGCGCCTGGCTCCAAAGCGCCTGGCGGCGGGCACGATTCTTGTAGAGCCGAATGGCGGCGACATCCTGCGGCCGGCGCGAAAATCTCTGTTCAAGCGTATTGAGTGCCGTCCATGTGTTGAACTGCTGACGCAAGAACTGCGGTGAATCATTGTCGATGCTGTGGAAGATGTTCACGCCTTCGCCGCGCACCGCACCGGCGTCCTCGCACAACAACACGCGCTTGGCCGCCAGGACGCAGTCGCAAAAGAAAAGAACGTCTTCGGCTGCCAGCCGCAACGTGGGTTCAAAGCGGATCTTCTCGAAGAGGGGGCGCCCGATCACCATGCAGGACATGTGCAGAAAGCTCCAGTCCTGCAACATGACGCTGGCGATATCGGGGATCTCGATCACCGAGGGCCTCTCGGAGATCCGCACGTTCTTAGTCGATTTTTCGAGTTCCGCGATACCGAAATGGTAGTAAAACTCGTCGCCTCCATCAATGGAATCCCAGTAGCAATCGGCATCGTGCCGCGTCAGCGTCTCGAATGCATTGTGTAGGTGATCCGGCGCCCATTCATCATCGGAATCGAGAAATGCCACGAACCGGCTTTCGGCCGGCACATTGTCGAGACCGGTGTTGCGCGCCCCGCCCGGGCCGGCATTTGCCTGGCGGATCACCTTGATGCGTGCTCGCTCTTCACTGCTCAGCGACTGCAGCTCGCCTTCCACTGCAAGTGGTGATTCATCGTCGACGATGAGAATATCGAAATCCTGAAACGTCTGCCGAGATATCGACCTCAAAGCGCGTTGCAGAATGCCCGTCTGCTTCTGATAGAACGGAATAACAATCGTGATCGATGCCATTTTCCCGCCTTTACGGTTTTTAGTCCAAGAGTTTTCGGCCTCATCCCCCGGGGACGTAACCATCGGCTTTTCGGCTGTCTCCATCACCGTTCACAGGCAGTTTGCCCGGTGATGGATGCTGCCACGACGCCAACAGGTAGCGTTCATTCGATGCGGAGCAATGTCAAAGAGAGCGTTTTATCGAAGATTGTGCTCGGATAGTGTGAAGCGCCGGTGGGCGCATGCTGTCGAATGGCGGTGAAAGCCGCGCGATCCGGGAACGGTCTTGTCATCGAGTTTCCAGGCGGCATCGGCGCCGCCAGCTTGGTCTGGCTACAGCCATGAGAGGTGCATGGTCGCACGAATTTCCCATCAGGATTGAAACATTGTCGTATTTTGGTCATGCTTCATCGCGAAATCCTACCGCGATGCAAAAAAATCTTCACCTTCCGGCAAAAAAATAGAGGCTGTGTGAAGAGTATATACCGCGTCGCGGTCAAAATATTTAAATTTGCTTAAATGCCTTTGGCTCCATAGGTTTTCTGGCATCTAAATCGTTTGGTTCGGTCTTTTCCTCGGCCTCGAACCATCGCGTTGCGGCCCGATCAGACGCCGTTTGACCCTCATTTTTGCTGCACTGCCATATTCCCTTTCCCAAGAGCGCCCTAGGTTATCGTGTGCGGGCTCTGCTCGACTCTGATTGAAATGGCTGCGAGGGGGGTGCGGCCCGAAAAAGGGGTGACAGACATCGTGAACGTGACTGCCAACGTGTCTTCGCGGATAAACCTCATGCGTTTTGTGCTCATCTCGGGCATCATATTTGTTCATATTCCATTCGATGCGGATAGTAGCCCGTTCAGCGACGCCTACGGCCTGTTTGACTGGATTCGGGTTTTTCTACGCGAGAGTCTGTTTCGCGTCGGCGTTCCCTGCCTCAGCGTTATCTCAGGCTATCTGCTGTTCCGTCATGGAGCAGTGTCATTGGACTATGGCAAGACCATCCGGCGCAAGGTGAAGACGGTTCTCCTGCCATTCGCCTTGTGGAACTGCGCTTTCTTTCTGTTCGTCCTGGTCCTGCAGAGCTACGGCATCAGCGACGGCTATATGCCTGATCTGTCGAGCGCCAACCTGCACACGCTTTCCACGCTTCTGTTCGCGATCGACGGCACGCCGATCAATCTGCCGCTGTATTTCCTGCGTGATCTGTTCGTCTGCATCCTGCTGTCGCCGCTGCTGGCTTTTCTCATCCGCCGCGCGCCGCTGGTAACGCTGGCGTTCCTGTTGCTGCTCGCGGCATTGCCGGTGCCGATCGGTATCGTGCTCAGGAATTCCATTCTCTTCAGCTTCGCCTTCGGCATCTATCTCAGTATGTATCGCGTCGATGTCACGGTCATGGACCGCTATGCCGGCCTCATCGGTCCCGCCTTCATTGCGCTCGCAGCGCTCCTGGCAACTGCTTCCTACATGACAGGCCCCGGGCTGCCGCTATGGCTCGAAGTCAGTCGCAATCTGATGGTGCTCGTCGGTATTCCCGGCTTCTGGGCGCTGTCGGCGATCTTGATCCGCAGTCGGATCGGACGAGGATTGGCAGAAACCGGCGGATTGAGCTTCTGGATCTTCTGCGCCCATTACCCGCTGTTGTTCTGTCTCTGGGTCCTCTGGAACCGCGGCGGCAGCGATCTCTATCCGATTTTCTACCTCACGGCAGCGCTCCTTGCTTTGCTGCTGCTGCCCCTGACCAACGGCATGGCGCGTTACGCCCTGCCGTCCTTCTACAACCTGCTGACCGGCAGCCGGACAAGGCCACTGGCCGAACTCCGTGCGGCCGGGAACCGTGCCGCCGAAGACCGGCGGGTGCGTTCCGAGCAAAGGTGATGCTATGATGACATCGACAAACCACGCACGAAAACTGGGCCTCGTCTCCCTCGCTCTCCTGGGTGCCTGCTTCATTCCGCAGGTTGCGTCCGCACAGGACGATCAGCCGACGGGCGGCTCTTTCGTCGACAATTTCGAGCGCCTCGACACCAGCCGCTGGTATGTTTCCGATGGCTGGAACAACGGGCCGCACCAGAACTGCACCTGGTCGCGAAAGCAGGTTGGTATCAAGGATGGAGCGCTGCAATTGCAGTTCATCCAGTCGAAGACAGGCGAGCGCAACTACGCCTGCGGCGAGATCCAGACGACCAAACGCTATGGCTACGGTACCTATGAGGCGCGCTACCGCACAGCGACCGGGCCTGGCCTGAACTCAGCCTTCTTCACCTATATCGGCCCGACCGACAAGAAGCCGCACGACGAGATCGATTTCGAAGTGCTCGGCAAGAATGCCGGGCAGGTGCAGGTCAACCAATATATCTCCGCCAAGGGTGGCAATGAGAAATTGGCCCCGGTCGCCGGCGGTGCCGACCAGGGTTTCAACGACTACGCGTTCGTCTGGGAGAAGGACCGCCTGCGTTACTATGTGAACGGCAAGCTCGTTCAGGAGGTGACCGATCCTTCGAAGATACCGACGAACGCACAGAAAATCTTCTTCAGCCTTTGGGGCACAGACACGCTGAGCGGCTGGATGGGCAAGTTCGCCTATAGCGGCCAGCCTGCAACCATGCAGATCAAGCGTGTTGCCTTCACCGCGCCGGGAGAAAAATGCCTGTTTCCGGAATCGATCACCTGCAAGCTCGACTGAACCATGCCGGCCGCCAAGCGCATTGTGCGGCCGGTGAAGACGCCATGATGCAACACCAACCATACCAGGCGCCCGGTTTCTACCGGGCGCGAAAGCGGAAATCTTGATGCTGCATATTCTATATTTCGTCCACGATCTTGCCGATCCTGCCGTGCGCAGGCGCGTCCTGATGCTGCAGGCTGGCGGGGCTCTGGTGACGCTCGCGGGCTTCCGGCGTGACGACAATGCGCTCGCCGCCATCGATGGCATCGAGCCGATCGAGCTCGGCCGCACACGTGACGCCCAGTTTGCGCAACGCATCGCGGCCGTTGCCAAATCGGCAATCAAGCTGCGCCACGCGTTGCGTTCGGTTCCAAGGCCGGATGTCATCATCGGCCGCAACCTTGAAATGCTGGCTTTGGCCAATCGCGCCAAGTCTGTTTTCGGCGGCGACATGCCTGTCGTCTACGAATGCCTGGATATTCACCGGCTCTTGCTTCGCGATGATGCGCTGGGTGGTACGCTCCGTGGCGCCGAGCGCCGTCTCGGCGCGCAAGCGGCGCTGCTCATCACCAGTTCGCCGGCCTTCGTCGAGCGTTATTTCAAGCCGCGTTCCGGCTTGCATCTGCCGATCATGCTGCTCGAAAACAAGGTGCTGGCACTCGAGGCCGCCGCAGCGCGCAATGTCGCGCCGGCCGCGCGGGTGCCTGCTCGCGGCGAGCCCTGGAAGATCGGTTGGTTCGGTGCTCTGCGTTGCCGCAAGTCACTGACATTGCTGGATCAATTCTCGCGCCGGATGGAAGGGCGTTTCGAGATCGTGCTGCGCGGTCGGCCGGCCTATTCGGAGTTCGACGATTTCGACGGCATCGTGCGCGACGCGCCTTTCATGCATTTCGGCGGCGCCTACAAGAACCCCGAGGATCTTTCGGCGATCTATCACGACGTCCAGTTCTCCTGGGCCATCGATTTCTTCGAAGAGGGTCTGAACTCCAGCTGGCTCCTGCCGAACCGCCTTTATGAGGGCGGTCTCTACGGCGCCGTCCCGATCGCCATGGATGGCACCGAGACGGCGAGGTTCCTGGCAGGCCGGAAGATCGGGCTCACGCTCGACAAAGCCGACGCCGCGCATCTTGCCACCCTCCTGGGCGACATGGATGAACAGCGCTATCTCGCCGCTTTCGGCGCCGTGGCTGCCCAGGATCGCAAGCAGTGGATGACCGATCGCGCCGACTGTCAGGGGCTGGTGCTACGGCTGGCATCCCTGACGCGCGCCAATGAGCAGATCACCGAATTACAGGCCCTCCCGCAACTGAATCGCAATAGAGGTGGATTGCAATGACGACCGTAAGTCCCATGGATATGCGTTGCCTGATCGTTATTCCTTGCCTCAACGAGGAGAAGCATATCGAGCCGCTGATCGGCAAGCTCGGCCGTGCTCTCGATGAGCTCGACGCCAGGATCGTCGTCGCCGATGGCGGCAGCACGGATCGCACGCGCGACATCGTCAGGGAGATCGCCGCCAACGATCCGCGCGTCCTCCTGCTCGACAACCCTAAGCGGCTGCAGAGCGCCGCCATCAATCTCGCCATCGAGACCTTGGGTGACGGCTATGAGTTCTTCATCCGCATCGATGCTCATGGCGATTATCCGGCCGATTATTGCCAGACGCTGGTGCGGGAAGCCGGCGCGACCGGCGCGGATTCCGTCGTCGTCGCCATGCGCACCATGGGCTTCAGCGCATTTCAGAAGGCAACGGCCGTGGCGCAGAATTCCAAGCTCGGCAATGGCGGTTCGAAACATCGCGAAGGCGCCAAGGGCCATTGGGCTGAGCACGGTCATCATGCGCTGATGCGCGTCGCAGCCTTCCGCGCCGTCGGCGGCTATGACGAGACCTTCAGCCACAACGAGGATGCCGAGCTCGACTACCGGCTGCACAAGGCCGGTTTCCGCATCTGGCTCACCGACAAGACGGCCATGACCTATTACCCGCGCTCCAGTGTCCCGACGCTTTTCCGGCAATATCTCGGCTATGGGCGCGGCCGTGCCCGTAATATTCTCAAGCATCGCAGCATGCCGAGCCCGCGCCAGATGCTGCCGCTTGCCGTGGTGCCGATTTTCATCGGTGCTTTCCTGGCGATCATCAACTGGATCGCGGTCATTCCGATCAGTCTTTGGGCTGTCGCCTGCATCGCCTACGGCTTCTGGATCGCGCTCGGCGAGAAGAACCCCTATGGGCCGCTTGCCGCCATCTCGGCCATGGTCATGCATTTCGCCTGGTCGATGGGCTTTTGGATGGAAGTCTTCAGCTTTCGCAATCGCAGGGTCGCGGCATGACGCAAACTCACCGTCGCACCATAAAGATTGATATTGCAGTCTGCACCTACCGCCGTGCCGAGCTGGATCAGACGCTGCTGTCGCTTGCGGTGCTTGCCATTCCGGCCGGCGTGCAGGTCCGCATCATCGTCGCCGACAACGATGTGACGCCGAGTGCACGCGATCGTGTCGATGCCATGCGTTCGACCGTTTCCCTTGAAATCGCCTATGTGCATTGCCCGGCATCGAACATCTCGATTGCCCGCAACGCCTGCCTGGATCATGCGACCGGCGATTTCATTGCCTTCATCGATGACGATGAGACGGCCTCGGAGGACTGGCTGGCGGAATTGCTCGTCATGGCCGACACGACCGGTGCCGATGCCGTTCTCGGTCCCGTCAAGGCCGTTTATGCGAATGTCGCTCCTGCCTGGATGCAGCGCGGCGATTTTCATTCGACTTTGCCGGTCTGGGTCGCAAGTGAGATCCGCACGGGTTACACCTGCAATGTTCTGTTGCGCCGCAGCGCGCCTTCGCTTGCCGGTCGTCGGTTCAATATCGCGCTCGGACGCAGTGGGGGCGAGGACACCGAATTCTTTGCCCATATGCACGGGGCGGGCGGCCGGATCGCCTTTGCCGAGGATGCCCTGGTCTACGAACCCGTCCCCAATGGACGCGCAACGGTTTCCTGGCTTGCCAAGCGCCGGTTCCGCATGGGCCAGACGCACGGGCGCATGCTGCTGGAAGCCGCAGCAGGCCTGGGGCGCTGGCGCGCGATTGCGCTTGCGGGAACCAAATCCGCCTATTGCTTCGTTGCAGCCGCTCTGCTCGCCGCCTCTCCCGTCAAGCGGCATCGCTATGGTCTGCGCGGCATCATGCATGCCGGTGTCGTCAGCGGCCTCTTCGGGGTTCGTGAAATCGAGCAATACGGAAATCTGGAGAAAGCACCGCAATGACGGATTTCATCCCCGATGTCAGTTTCGTCATCGCTGCCTACAATGCGGAGGACACGCTCGTGCGCGCCATCGACAGTGCCTTGGCCCAAGGTGCTGTCAGCATGGAGGTCATCGTCGTCGATGATTGCTCGACCGATGGCACGCGCGAGATTGCCGGCAATCATGCCGATCCGCGCGTTCGCCTCGTTGCCATGGCCCGCAACAGTGGTCCGGCCGCGGCCCGCAATGCCGGTCTCGACGCCGCTCATGGTCGCTGGGTGGCCGTGCTCGATTCAGACGACGCGTTGCGCCCGGATCGTATGGCGCGCCTGATCGGACGGGCCGAAAAAGCCGAGGCGCAGATCGTTGTCGACAATCTCGACGTCGTCCGCGAGGATGTCGGGACGATCATTCCCATGTTTCCCGAAGCGGCGCTGGCACGCCTGCCGGTGCTGACGCTGGCGAAGTTCATCGCCTCGAACATGATTTTCCGGTCCGAACATAATTTCGGCTATATGAAGCCGGTCTTCGAACGCGCCTTTCTCGAGAAGCATCGCCTGCGCTTCGACGAGACGCTGCGGATCGGCGAGGACTACATCTTCCTTGCCTCCGCACTTGCCAGAGGCGGTGTCTGCGCGGTCGAGCCGACCGTCGGCTATCTCTATTACATTCGAGACGGATCGATCTCTCGGGTTCTGAAGAGAGAACATGTCGAGGCCATGCTTGCCGCAGATACCAAGTTCTTCGCCGAGCATTCTTTCGGTTCCGTCGCTCTTGCCGCCCAGCGGCAGCGTACGCGCAACCTGAAGGATGTTCTGGCCTTCCTGATGCTGGTCAACAGCATCAAGGAGCGCGAACTGCCGAGTGTGCTCAAAATCGCGTGCCGCAATCCACGCGCGGTCCGTCACCTGAGCATGCCGATTGCAGCCCGCCTCCGCCGTCTGGCCGCCTCCCTGCGCGGCGGCCGTCAGCCTGCGCCCACCTCTCAACTCTCCTCGCCCCTGCCCAATATGGGCGCAGGCCCTCACTCTAACAAAGGATAGAGCCATGGACCCCAAGCATCGCGTGAGAAAAGCAGTCATTCCGGTTGCCGGCAACGGAACCCGTTTCCTGCCTGCCACCAAGGCAATGCCGAAGGAAATGCTGACGATCGTCGATCGTCCGGTCGTGCAATATGCCGTCGATGAGGCTATCGAAGCCGGCATCGAGCACATCGTCTTCGTCACCAGTCGCAACAAATCGGCGATCGAAGATCATTTCGACGACACGCCGGAGCTGATTTCCTCGCTGCGGCTGGCCGGCAAGAGCCATCAGGTGAGTGAGCTGGAGCGCCTCCTGCCGCGGCCGGGTTCCGTCAGCTTCACCCGCCAGCAGGCACCGCTCGGCCTCGGTCACGCCGTCTGGTGTGCTCGCGACCTGATCGGTAACGAGCCGTTCGCGCTGCTTTTGCCCGATATGCTGTGCTACGGCATGCGGGGCTGCATGGCCGGCCTGATGGATCTCTACAACGAAGTTGGCGGCAATATCGTTGCCGTTGAGGAATGCGCGCCGGAGGAGACCTCTAAATATGGCATCATCGGCAAAGGAGCATCTGTCCGCCACGGCTTCAGCGTGACCAAAATGGTCGAAAAACCACATCCGTCGGAAGCGCCTTCAAACTTTTACCTCAATGGTCGCTATATCCTTCAGCCCGAAATCTTCGATATTCTGGCCCGTCAGGAACGCGGCGCCGGTAATGAAATTCAGCTGACCGACGGCATGCTGCGCCTCTCCGAGACGCAATCCTTCCACGCCCAGGTCTATAACGGACGCACATTCGACTGCGGATCCAAGCATGGCTTCATCGAAGCGAACGTCGCCTTTGCGCTCGCTCGCGCCGATATTGGCAGCTTGGTCTATGATTCGATCCGCAACCTGGTCGTCTCGCACGAAGCGCAGATGACCGCCGCTTAAGCCTGTTCACGTTCTGGCCCGTGGTCGACACGACTGCGGGCCATCGCCATTATTCATTCGGGCTTCTCCGACAAGGTGGTCGCCATGTATCAGAAGAACTTCACTTTCCAAAGCGCTCTTCCCCAGGGTGAAGCGCAGGATAGTTTCATTGATCTCGATCGGCTGATGGCGATCGTGACGCGTCGCATCCGTACCATCATCTTCGCCATGGCTGCTTTTGTCATTCTGGCCGTTGCCTATCTGCTGACCGCCACGTCCAGCTACACGTCGATGACGCAGATATTGCTCGACGAAAGCATGACGAAATATGCCGAGGATCAGCCACCGGCCGCTAGCAGCCAGCAGGCGGACATGGAGATTGCCAGTGCGGTCGAGATCCTGAAGTCGAACGAGATGGCCTTGCGCGTCGTCGACACGGCCGATCTTGCCGACAATAACACCCTACTCAATCCACCGCAGTCGCCGACTGCCCTGCTCAAATCCGGTGCGGGGCTGATTGCCAGCGTCTTCACGCCGGGGCGTCCGCCGATGACGCCCGCAGAGGTTCGGGAGGCGCAGCGCCAAAAGGTTGCCGCCGTATTGCAGGACGGTCTCAAGGTGGAGCGCGTCACGCGAAGTTCGGTCGTTTCCGTGTCCTTCAGCTCTACCGACAAGTTATTGGCGGCCAAGGTCACGCGCGCCTATGCCGACGCCTATCTGACCGACCAGTTGAACGCCAATTTCGACGCGACCGAACGTGCCTCCGTCTGGCTGCAGGAGCGCTTGAACGATCTGCGCCAGCGCGCGCAGGAGGCTTCGCTCGAAGTCGAGAAATACAAGGCCGACAACGGCCTGACCTCGACGGGCGGCGAGCTGATGTCGGAACAGCAGATTTCCGATCTCAACAAGCAGCTGATCATCGCCCAGGCCGATACGGCCAGCGCATCGGCGCGCTACAATCAATACAAGTCGATTATCGACCAGGGGCCGGACAATGCGGTCAAGAACGCCACCATCTCGTCCAGCCAGGGAGATACTTCGGGACTACAGGACCTGAAGACACGCTACCTCGCGGTCGAGAAGCGCGAGCAGGATGTCACGCAGAATTTCGGCGCCAATCACCCGCAGGCCGTCGCGCTCAGAGCCGAGCGGCAGGACATTACCCGGCAGATCTATCAGGTACTTCAGCAGCTCACCGCCAGCTACAAGAACGAGCTTGAGGTCGCGCAGTCGCGTTCAGCGTCGCTTCGCGAGAGCATCGAGGGTGTGGTCGGCAAGAATTCGGAAGCCAATAAATCGCTGGTGCATCTGAATGAGCTGAACCAGAAGGCGTCAGCGCTGAAGACGCTTTATGAATCCTATCTTGGCCGATTCGAGCAGGCGACGCAGCAGCGATCCTTCCCGATCGCCAAAGCGCGCGTCATCTCGCTCGCCGGCGTCCCGACAGCACCGTCGAGCCCGAAGAAGACGCTGGTGATAGCGCTTTCGGTGATCCTCGGCCTGATGGCCGGCGCCGGTATCGCCGCCTTCCAGGAGTTCCGCGATCGCTTTTTCCGTGTCGAAGCCGATGTGCGCTCCGCTCTTGGCTTGAAATTCCTCGGCTACCTGCCGCTGCTTGGCCAGCAGAGCACCGGTAAGAAGAAACGGCGCAAGGGCATTATCGGATCTGACCCGGCAACCGCTGAAGATGCCGAACATGGTGTTGCCTTTGAACGGATCATGCGCATCTCGATCGAAGCGCCTCGCTCGATCTTCGCCGAGACCTTGAGAAACGCCAAGCTCGCCAGCGACGTCATGCTGCAGGGCCGCCCCGATCGCGTGATCGGCGTCGTCTCGGCGCTGCCGGGCGAGGGCAAGTCGACGACGGCAGCGAATTTTGCCGCCCTCTTGGCCAGCAGTGGCAAGCGTACGCTGCTGATCGATGCCGACTTGCGCAATCCGGGCTTGAGCCGGACGCTGAAATCGCCGCCGCAGGCCGGGCTGATCGAGGCCGTGCTCGGTGAAGTGCCCTGGACGAATGTCGTCAAGGTCGATCCGCGCACCAAGCTTGCCATCCTGCCGGTCGTCGTGCGCGATCATCTGTTGCATACCAGCGAGCTTCTGTCGTCGCAGGGCATGCAGCATCTCATGGAACATGCGCGCAAGATGTTCGACTATATCGTCGTCGATCTCGCGCCGCTCGGACCCGTCATCGACGCCAAGGCTTTCGCGCCGCAGGTCGATGCTTTCATACTCGTGACGGAATGGGGTGCGACGCCGACCAACCTGGTGCGTGATGTTCTCGAGCAGGAGCCCCAGATCAACTCGCGCATTCTCGGCGTGATCCTGAACAAGACCGACATGTCGGAATTGCCGCGCTATAGCGATTTCGGCGGAACGGAACGCTACCGGCAGAAATATGTAAGCTACTATACCGAAGCGCCGCCGCGCGCGGAGGTGGATGCGTAGCCCCCTTATGTCCTCTGCGCTTTGAGGCGGGCTCTGGCCAGAGCATGTTCACGCCAGATCGTGAATATGCCCGCCGCCACCACGATGACCGCGCCGGCGATCATCGTGGTGCTCAGCCTTTCGCCGAATATGGCGACACCGATGATGGCGGAGAAGACGAGCTGAAGATAGGTCAGCGGCTGGATCACCACCGCGTCGAGCAGATCATAGGCGCGAATGAGGAAATAGTGGCTGGACACGCCGGTCAGGCAAAGGATGCCCATGAAGACCCAGTCGTGCGGCGCAAGGGTTGTCCAGAAGAATGGACCGATACAGCTCATCGCGACCGCGCCTACGACGCCCGTATAGAAAAAGCTGGTCATGGCACTGTCCTCGCGGCTGACATAGCGGGTGAGGACCACATAGAACGAGAACAGCAGCGCGCCGCCAAGCGGCACCAGGAAGCGCGGGTCGAAGACGCCGCTTTCCGGCTTCAGGATCAGCAGCACACCGACGAAGCCGACGCAGATCGCAAGCCATCGTCGCCAGCCGACCTTTTCGCCGAGGATCGGTATGGACAGCATTGCCACCATCAAAGGTCCTGACGAGAAGATCGCCTGCGAATGGGCAAGGCCGACGATGACGAAGGACGAGATGGCGACGACGATCTGCGCGGCAAGCAACAGGCCGCGGGCAATCTGCAGCGCTGGCCGCTTGGTTCTGACCGCAGAGCGCAGGCCGCCCGGCGAGCGCGAGGCCATCGCGACGGCAAAGAGCATGAAGGCCCAATAGCGGATCATCGCCACCAGAAGCGGCGGATAGGCGCTGACCAGATGTTTGGAGATGCCGTCCTGTATGGCGAATATGCTGATCGCCAACAGCGTGAAGACATAACCGGCGGTATTGGATTTCATTTCGGTTCGAAGAAGATGTGCGAGCCCCGGGGCGCCGGTCACCCGACGCAGCGGTCACACTAGGCTATCCGCTTTCGCAATCATAGACTTTGCTTTCGTCTTTTGCCCATGCGCCGCAGGCGGGGTCAGCTCTTTTTGTGATCCGCGACAAAGGCGGCGAAACCTTCGATGAATTTGGCGAGGTTTTGCTTCGCTTTCTCGTCGACGATCAGGCCCTCGGCATCGAAGACGCTGCCGGCGCGCGACACCATCAGCCGGCCGCCGAACCACGGATCGGCGCCCAGCGTGCGCAACACCGTCAACCAGGCATTTTGGCTGAGGATGGTGCCGAAATTGCCGGGGGAGGCTCCGAGCACGGCGATCGGTTTTGCCTTGAAGACGCGGGCAATGTCTGCCGATGGCCGGCTCATCCAGTCGATGGCGTTCTTGAATACGCCGGGGAGCGAGTTGTTGTATTCCGGCGTAAACAGGATCAGCCCATCGGCGGATATGGCGAGCTCCTTGAGTTCCTGCACCTTCTCCGGAATGCCCTCAGCGGCCTCGAGATCGGCATCATAAAGCGGCACGCCATGAATGGTCCTAGCGATCAGCTCGACGCCGGCCGGCGCAAGTTCGACGGCGGCATGGAGCAAAGCCGTGTTGAAGGAGCCTTTGCGCAGGCTGCCCGATATGCCGAGTATCTTCATCGCATCCCCCTGTTTATGCCTTGAGGGAGACATTTATGGTTCGCGGCGGTTCGTCAAGGGCTGACGGCGCGCTCAGCCCGCTTCATGCGGCAAGCAGGGATTTCAGCTTGACGCTGCTTGCCGCCAAGGCGTCGCTGCCTGGGTGAGCGCGAGCGGCGATCAACATCTCGGCAAGGCGGATGTCGCGGGCGACGGCGTTGCCGCGGCCGATGCCGCTGGCGGCGAGAAGTCTGCCGCTTGCGTCGAGATGAAAGAGGATGAACGCCCCGTCGCCGGGATCGCGCCGCACATGGCTCGTCGCCCCGTCGGCGAGGCCGGCGATCTGCAATGTCAGGTCATACTGGTCGGACCAGAACCACGGCACGGCCGAGATTTCCATCCCTTCGCCGAGCATGTTGGCAGCGGCCAGATTTGCCTGGTCCTGCGCATTGCGCCAGGATTCGAGGCGAACGCGCCGTCCGCCATAAAGCGCGAGTGGAAAAGAGCAGCAATCGCCGGCTGCGTAGATATCGGCGGCGGAGGTTTCCAGCCGCTCGTTGACGGCGATGCCGTTGTCGATCACCAAGCCGGCTGTTTCGGCAAGCGCGATATTCGGCGAGGCACCGATGCCGATCAGCACGAGATCTGCCGAAATCACCTGGCCATCCGCCAGGTGAATGGTGGCCCTTTCGGTTTCCTCTCGCACGGCCTCGATCGCTTGGCCGCAACGAATGTCGACGCCTTCCAGCCGGTGACGCTCGGTGATCACAGCGGCAATCTCCTCTGGCACGCCGCGCATCAGCACTCGCGGCAAACCTTCGATGACGGTGGCGTTGGCGCCCAGCTTTCGCGCGGTGGCCGCCAGTTCCAGGCCGATGAAGCCGCCACCGATGATGGCGATGTGCCGGCCGGGATGAAGAGCGGAGCGCAGAGACATGGCGTCGGCATGGGTGCGCAGCATGCGGATGCGCTTGGCAGCACCGTCAACGCCTGGAAAGGCGCGCGGCGAAGCGCCGGTTGCAAGCAGCAATTTGTCATAGCCGAGCGTCTGTCCGTCCGCGAGCGTCACGGTTTTGTCGGCGGGCTCGATGGCGGCCACCGTCGCATTGAGCCGCAGATCGATCGATTGCTCCCGGTATCGCTCCAGCGTGGTGACGAACTTCGGTTCGACGGTCTCGACAAGTGCCTGCTTCGACAGCGGCGGGCGCTCGTAAGGAGCGAGCGGTTCGGTGCCGATCAGGGTGATGTCGCCATCGAACCCCTTTTCCCGGAGCTTGAAGGCGGCGCGTGCGCCGCATTCTCCGGCGCCGACGATGACGAAATGCGGCATGGCCTCTTCCTCATAGTCCAATGAAAACGGTGCCGTCTTCGACCTTGACCGGATAGGTCTGCAGATTGACGCAGACGGGTGCGCCCTTGGCCTCGCCGGTCCTGTAGTCGAAACGGCCATTGTGCTTGGGACATTCGATGATGTTGTCCATGACCAGACCGTCGGCCAGATGGACCTTTTCATGCGTGCACAGGCCGTCGGTGGCGAAATAATCGTCCTCGGGACTGCGATAGACGGCGAAGGTCCGTCCGTCATGGTCGAAGCGGATGACATCCTCCTCGTCGATCGCGTCGGCGGCGCAAACCTCGATCCAATTGTTGCTCATGTTTTCCTCCCTTTGCACGTTCGGTGATTATTGCGCGGCCTCGGCGAGCGCGCCGCCATGAAATTCCTCGCGATAGGGCCGCGCCGTCGGCGGCAACTCACGCTTCAGGAAGTAGTCCTCGTTGCGCAACTGCCGCAGGAAGGCCGGTATCATCTCGCGATAGCCCGACCACATGGATGGATTGGTGGCCGGCAAGTCATGCTTGATCATCGCGTGGAGCTTCGGCAGGGCGTGATAGGGCACCATCGGGAACATGTGGTGTTCGACATGGTAGTTCATGTTCCAATAGATGAAGCGGCTCACCGGGTTCATCATGACGCTGCGGCTGTTCAACCGATGATCGATGACATTGTCGGCGAGGCCGCCATGCTGCAACAGGCCGGTGAGCACGTGATGCCAGGCGCCGTAAAGCCGGGGCAGGCCGACGAGCATCAACGGCAGGATCGAGCCCATGGCGATCGCCGCTGCGACGGTGGCGACATAGATTGCCAGCCATATGCGGGCGATACGGACGGCCTTCGGCTGCTCCATCTCCGGAATGAAGGTCTTTTCTTCGGCGCTGACGACGCCGGCGGCATTGCGCAGCATGTCGATGACCGCATGCCAGGCGTCCAGGATGCCGAAGAAATTGAGGATGACGCGAAAGAGATCCGGCGGCCGCATGACGGCAATCTCCGGGTCGCGGCCGACGATGACCGTATCGGTATGATGGCGGGCATGGCTCCAGCGCCAGGTCACCGGATTGCGCATGATCATGAAGCAGGCGACCTGATAGACCGCATCGTTCATCCAGCGGGTCTTGAACGCCGTGCCATGGCCGCATTCGTGCCAGCGGCTGTCCGAGGCAGAGCCATAGAGCACGCCGTAGGCCAGGAAGAAGGGGATGCAGATCCACGATCCCCAGAAATAGACGCCCAGGCTGGCAAAAAGCACCATGCTGCCGAGCCAGATGATCGTGTCGCGAATGGCCGGCGCGTCGGAACGCTGCATCAGCGCCTTCATGTCCTTACGCGTGACATCCGTGTGATACCACTCGGCGGCGGCAAGCCCGGTTTCCACCGCCATTTTGCCGCTTACGCCGAGCAGGCTGTAATCCCGTTTGATTATCTCAGTCATCGCTACCTCCCGCGCCGCGCAACAGCTCGCCGCCCTCATGTCGAGAACGATAGATCGACTTTTCGCTTGCCTCAATGCAGAAATGATGGAATCTATCAAAACCTATCAAATTCTGATGTCATCAATGATGGCATATCTCAGGAGCAGCCATGCGTCGCCCGACCATTTCAGATCTCGCCAAGGCGTCCGGCGTCAGTGTCGCCACGATCGACCGCGTATTAAACGGACGTCACCGCGTTCGAGAGGAAACGGCAAGAAGGGTCTATGAGGCAGCGCAGGAGATCGGCTACCACGCCGTCGGTCTGCTGCGTCAGCGCGTCTTCGAGGATCTGCCGCAATATCGCCTGGGCTTCGTCTTGCAGAAGCCTGTTCAATCCTTCTATCAGACCTTCGCCAAGGAGATCGTCGTCGCGGCGCAGGCGGTCACCACGGCGCGCATAACTCCCCAGGTGGATTTCGTCGCCGCCTCGACGCCAACGGCAATCGTCGAGAAATTGAAGGCAATGGCCGCGCGCAGCCAGGCGATTGCGCTGGTTGCGCCTGATTATCCGGCCGTGACGGCTGCGATCGAAGAACTGAAGGAGAGGGGTATTCCGATCTTTTCCCTGCTTTCCGATTTCTCGACCGGCGTCCGTCAAGGCTATATCGGCGTTGATAATCGCAAGGTCGGGCGTACGGCCGCCTGGATCATCGCCCGCTCGGCCCGTCGTCCGGGCAAGGTCGCCTGCTTCGTCGGCAGCCATCGTTTTCATGGTCATGAACTGCGTGAGATCGGCTTTCGAAGCTATTTCCGCGAAAACGCGCCCGAGTTCGAGGTACTTGATACGCTGATCAATCTCGACACGCCCGAGATCACCCATGAGGCAACGCTCAATCTCTTGCAGAAGCATCCCGATCTCATCGGTTTCTATGTCTGTGGCGGTGGCATGGAGGGCGCAATTTCAGCGATCCGCGAGGAGCGGTTGGCCGGCAAGCTGATCGCCGTCGTCAACGAACTGACGCCGGATTCCAAGGCAGCACTCGCCGACGATGTCGTCGCCATGGCGATCGGCACGCCTCTGCCCGCGCTCTGCAAGGAGCTGATGAGCCTGATGATGAAGTCCGTTGAAAGCGACGAGACGGCTGTTCCTGGACAAAGCTTCCTGCCCTTCGAAATCTTCGTCTCGGAAAACATCTAGCGTGAATGATGTAATTCCATCATTGCGATGATAATTCTATCAGGAATGACGGCTAGGGACGATGGATCGCAGGCATGAATCTCGCTAGTCCTTCGCTGGCAGGCGCGGCGGATTGGGATGTCTTTTGCAGCCGGTCGCCTTGAGGAGGAGTGCCCACCATGAGTTCCGTTCGTTTTGCGCTCAATCATATGTGTGCGCCGTCGCTTGGCTTGGAATCGTTCTTTGCCGCGGCAAAGCAGCTCGGCATCGAAAGCGTCGAGATCCGCAATGACTTGGCTGGAAACGCGATCCTGGATGGCACGCCGGCAGCGACCGTGAAGGAGCTTGCGGCGCACCACGGGCTTGCCATCATCTCGATCAACGCGTTGCAGCGGTTCAACGAATGGACCGACGAACGGGCGCGGGAGGCTGCTGAGCTGATTGGCTATGCGCGCGATTGCGGCGCCAGGGCATTGGTGCTGGTTCCCGTCAATGACGGCAGCGGCCGCGAGCCGGAGGCCCGCCGCGCCAATCTCCGTAAGGCATTGTCGGCCTTGAAGCCGATGCTGGAAGCAGCCGGCATTGTCGGCCTCGTCGAGCCGCTCGGCTTCGAGATCTGCTCCTTGCGCCTGAAGAGCGAAGCGGCTGACGCGATAGAGGAGCTGGGCGCGAAGTCGACCTTCTGCCTGGTGCACGATACCTTCCACCACCATCTGGCCGGCGAGACCACGATTTTCCCCGAATTGACGGGGCTGGTCCATATTTCCGGCGTCAGCGATCCCGCGGTATCGGTTGCCGACATGCGAGATCCGCACCGCGTTCTCGTCGATGCCAGCGACCGTCTCGACAATGTCGGGCAATTGCGGGCGCTGCAATCAGCCGGCTATGCCGGCCCTGCCTCTTTCGAACCCTTTGCCCCGACGGTGCATGCTTTGACGGAACCGGTAGCGGCGATCAAGGAAAGCATGACTTATATAACGGGTCAGCTCTGACGGCTGCAGTTGTCCGCGGGCAACTGGCTTGATCGCTCAGTCGTGCGAATGCCCCTCGGTGTGATGCGTGCCATGTTCTGAAGGGATGAGATGCAGGTTTCCAAAGCGGACGCCGCGTTGGGTGACCACGCTGTCGGCAAAGGTCTTTATCTCGTCCACCTTGCCTTTCAACACGGAGACCTCAAGGCAATCATGCCCGTCGATATGGACATGAAGCGTCGAAACCGAAAGGTCATGGTGGTTATGCTGTGTCGTCGTCAGGCGGCGTGACAGGTCGCGGGTTTCGTGCTCATAGACATAGGTAAGTGCTGCGTAACATTTTGCCTCGCCATCGATGGTCGGCTGCGCGCGCGTGACGGCGTCGCGAACGAGGTCGCGCAACGTTTCCGAACGGCTGGCATAGCCGCGCTGCGTGCTGATCTTGTCGATTGTCTCGAGAAGATCGTCGTCGATCGTGATGGTAATACGCTGCATCTCTTGATCCTCGTTCGCCCCGTCGCAAGCTGGGATCGACTAGAGGAAATTTCGGCGGAGATTGCAACCAGGGGCGCGGCGCTCTTGAGCGCTTCGGTCTTAACGGAGTGACGAAAGCGCTCTATTGCCGATCACGGAAACGGCGCTGATAGGTCGGATCATAGAGCGAGCTCTCGCGGAAATCGCTGGCGCCAAGCGATGGTCCGACGAAGATGAGCGCGGTCCGTTCGATCGGCTCTGCCGCCACCTGTGCTTCGATCGTGGCAAGGGTGCCCCGAACGATCCGCTCGTCCGGCCAGGAGGCCTTGACGACGATCGCGACCGGGCAATCGGCGCCGTAAAGCGGCGTCAGATCCTCGACGACTTTTGCGAGCGCATGGATAGCGAGATGGATGGCGAGCGTCGCGCCGGTGGCGCCGAATTTCTCCAGCGTCTCGTTGTTCGGCATCGGCGAGGCACGACCGGAAACGCGGGTGAGAACAAGGCTCTGTGCAACGGCCGGGATGGTCAGTTCGCGTCCGAGCGCCGAAGCGGCGGCGGCAAAGGCGGGAACGCCTGGGGTCAGCGTATAGTCGATGCCATGCTGTTCCAGCCTGCGGATCTGTTCGGCGACCGCGCTCCAGACGGAAAGATCGCCGGAATGCAGGCGCGCGACATCCTCGCCGGCGGCGGCAGCCTTCAGATATTCGGCCTCGATCTCGTCCAGCGACAGCGGCGCCGTGTCGACGATGCGTGCGCCGGGCGGGCAATATTGCAGCAGTTCCGGCGAAACGATCGAGCCGGCATAGAGACAGACCGGGCATTTGCCGATCAGGTCGCGGCCGCGCACCGTGATCAGGTCCGCAGCACCTGGGCCCGCGCCAATGAAATGCACCGTCATTGCTCTACCTCGTTTCCACTTATGGCTTGATCCAGCACCATTGCGTCACCGGCATGGCTGGCCGCCAGCCGGTCATGCGGCCGACGGGTGCTGCGCGGGCGATATCGATGCGGGTCAGGGAGCCGCCGCGCCGTGCCTGTTCGGCAAGCAAGGCGGCTTCCATTTCGGTCGTGACCGCATTGGCGACCAGCCGTCCACCGCTTCTCAACTGGCTGATGGCAGCATCGAGCACGCCCGCATCGCTGCCGCCGCCGCCAATGAAGATTGCATCCGGTGTCGGCAGACCCGCAAGGGCACCCGGCGCCTCTCCCTCGATGATGGTCAGACCCGGCACGCCGAAATTCCCGGCATTGCGGCGGATACGTGCCGCTCGCTCGCCCGATGCCTCGATCGCGATGGCGCGTAGCGAGGGATCGGCAAGCATCCATTCGATGCCGATCGAGCCGGAACCTGCGCCAACGTCCCACAGCAACTCGCCGCGCCGAGGCGCCAGCGCCGATAGGGTCATCGCGCGGATTTCCCGCTTGGTGATCTGGCCGTCATGTTCGAAAAGTTCATCGGCAAGACCGGCGATAACAGGCAGGATCCGCGCGTTCGCGTCGGCCTTGACCTCGATGCCGCAGATATTGAGATCGTTGATATCGGCAGGAGCAAAGTCGGCGGCTTTTTTCTGCGAGACCTTCTCCTGCGGGCCGCCGAGCGCCTCGAGAACCGTTAGTGTGGACTGACCAAAGCCTATCGTCTGCAACAGATTGACCAACTCGGCAGGCCCCTTGCTATCGGACGTCAGCGTCAGGATCTTGCGACCTGGATGCAGATGCGGACGGATGAGATCGATCGGGCGTCCGTGCAGCGAAAGGATGGTGACATCCTGCAAAGGCCAGCCGAGGCGCGAAGCCGCAAGGCTGAAAGACGAGGGTGCCGGAATGACGCTCATTTCAGAGGCGGGAATACGCCGCGAGAGCGTCGCGCCTACGCCATAGAAGAAGGGATCACCCGAGGCGAGAACCACGATCGGCGTGCCGCGACGGGCCAGTACCGCTTCCACCGACTTCTCGAACGGGCTCAGCCATATATGCGCCTCGCCTGTGATCAGCGGCTGCATCAATTCGATATGGCGCGCGCCGCCGAAGACGACCGGTGCGGAAGCAATCAGACGCTTGGCCTCGTCGCCAACGCCGGCTGGACCGTCCTCGCCGATGCCGATAAGAGTGAGCCAGCGTTGAATTGAAGGTGTCTCAGCCATGGGCAAGGCCCGCATTCTGATCCTGGGCGGCACGACGGAGGCTCGCATGCTGGCGGCGGCACTCGCCTCCCGCGCCGATCTCGATGTCGTCCTGTCGCTTGCCGGCAGAACTGCCGATCCGGCTCCACAGCCGGTCCCGGTGCGCAGCGGCGGCTTCGGCGGCGCGGAGGGTCTTGCCCGCTATCTGCGCGACGAAACGATCGATCTGATGATCGACGCGACCCATCCTTTCGCGGCCCGCATCTCCGCCAACGCCGCACAAGCGGCGGCTCAGAGCGGTGTTCCGGCCTTTGCCCTGCGCCGGCCGGCCTGGGCGCCTGCCGAAGGAGATGACTGGCTTTCCGTGCATAGTGTCCCGCAGGCCATCGCCGCGCTTGGCGTAGCGCCCTTGCGCGTGTTCCTGGCGACCGGGCGGCAGGAAGCTCATTATGCCGATGCCGCGCCCCATCACCACTATTGGGTCCGCAGCGTCGATCCGGTCGAGCCGCCGCTGACGGCGCCCAATGTCAGCTACATCCATAGCAGGGGGCCGTTCCGGCTGGAGGACGAGCTGGAGACGCTGCGCGAGCATCGCATCGAGGTGATCATCGCCAAGAACAGTGGCGGTGAGGCGACCTACGCGAAGATTGAAGCTGCGCGGCAGCTCGGCATCAAGGTAATCATGATCGAACGCGCCGAGGCAACCGGCCTGACGGCGGTCGAAACACTCGAAGCTGCGCTCTATCGGATCGATCATTTCGCGTCTTCCCTAATGAAGCGCGGCGTGTAGACCAGATCCTGGCGTCCTTCGCGGGTAATGACGCGCGTCTCGGCCGAACCGATGATGACGCAGGTCGCCATATCGGCCTGCGATGCCTCGGCATCCGCCAGCCGCGCGACCGCAATGCGCTCATCCGGGCGGCCGGCTGCCCGGCCGAAGATAACAGGCGTATCCGCAGGCAATATGGCACGCACGATCTCGAAGGCCGTGCCGAGCTGCCAGGGCCGTGCCTTGCTGATCGGATTATAGAGCGCGATGACGAACCCGGCTTCTGCGACCGCACGAAGCCTGCTTTCGATCAGGGGCCAGGGCTTCAGATTGTCCGACAGCGAAATCGCGCAGAAATCATGGCCTAGCGGCGCACCGATGCGTGCGGCAACGGCGAGCATGGCGGTAATCCCCGGCACGACGACGAGGTCGATGGCACGCCACTCCTCCGGCCCGTGATCGATCGCTTCGCAAACAGCCGCTGCCATGGCAAAGACGCCGGGATCGCCGCCGGAGACGACGCAGACATTGGCTCCCGCCGCCGCCCGCTGCAGCGCCGCCCTGGCGCGGTCCAGCTCCTCGCGGTTGTCAGAGACATGGCGGATCTGGTCGGCGCGCAGCGTCAGACGATCGAGATAGGGGCCGTAGCCGAAGAATTCGGTGGCGTCCGCGATCGCAGCCAGTGCCTCCGGCGTCGTCTGTTCGGGATTGCCGGGGCCGGTGCCGATGACATAAAGGCGCCCGCTCATGGCCTGCTTTCCCAACCAGGAACCAGCACCAGCGAGAAATAGGGAGCCTCGGCATCGTCTCGGCTCGCGAGCGGCGTCATCGCCCCATTCGTCATCGTGCCTCGTTCGACGTAGATGGCCTCTTCAAGGCGTCCGGCGGCCTCAAGCGCGCGACGGATCTTCGGCAGGTTGCGGCCGACCTTCATGATCACGGCCGCCTGGGTGTCACCGAGGCGTCGGGCCAGTTCGGTCTCCTTCATCGTTCCCGGCAAAACCGAGAGAACGTCGTCTCCCTGCACCATCGGCAGTCCGGCAAGCGACCAGCAGCCGGACATGGCGGTGACACCGGGGATGACCTCGGTCGGGAAACGATCGGCAAGGCGCACGTGCAGATGCATGTAGGAACCGTAGAACAGCGGATCGCCTTCGCTGAGCACGGCAACGGTCTTTCCTTCGCGCAGATGTGCCGCCACCATCTCGGCCGAAGCGTCGTAGAAGGCGGTGATCTGCCTGCTATATTCCGGCGTGTCCTTGTCGATCTCCGTCGTGACGGGATAGTAAAGCGGCAGCAGCGTTACGTCCGCTTTCAGCAGTTCGCTGACGATTGCCTTTCCGTTGCCGCCTCTGCCCTGCTTGGCGAAGTAGGCAACGACGTCTGCACGCTCCAAAGCCCTGACGGCCTTGACGGTCAACAGTTCCGGATCGCCCGGGCCAGTGCCGACGCCGATCAGCTTTCCGCTGGAAGGCGCGCTCATAGGCCCGGCCTCGCGAGCGCATTGAGGGCGGCGGCCGTCATGGCGCTGCCACCGAGCCGGCCCCGCACGATGGCAAAGGGAACGCCGTAGGAATGTTCTGAAAGGGCATCTTTCGATTCCGCAGCTCCGACGAAGCCGACGGGCATGCCGATAATGGCGGCGGGCTTCGGAGCGCCGTCGCGCAGCATCTCCAGCAGATGGAAAAGGGCAGTCGGCGCATTGCCGATGGCAACCACGGCGCCGGCAAGGCGTTCGGCCCATAGATGCATGGCGGCAGCCGAGCGGGTGTTGCCGATCGACTTTGCAAGTTCGGCCGTGCGCGGATCTTGCAGCGTGCAGATCACCTCATTGGCGGCGGGCAGACGGGCGCGGGTGACACCACGAGCAACCATCTCTGCATCGCAGAAGATCGGCGCTCCATTGGAAAGCGCCTTGCGTGCTGCACTAACGAAATCAGCAGAGAACATGAAATGCCGTGCTGCTTCCACTTGTCCGCAGGCATGGATCATGCGGATAGCGACATCGGCCTCTGCCTCGGAAAAGCGCGTGAGATCGGCTTCGCTGCGGATGATCGCGAAGGAGCGTTCGTAAATCGCATCCCCTTCGCGGATATAGTCATAGTCAGGCATTTCTATCCCTGTCGTAAAGCCGTCGCGATTGCGTCCCGGCCGAGCCGTTTAAGACACTGCTGCGCCGATTCGCCAGCAGCTTTGTTGTTTCGCACCAACCCGCCGAGCTCGGCCAGCGCTGATTTTAGCTTTTCCTTACCGATGTAAGCCACGGGCTCGCTCGATGCTGACCCATTTACGACAATCCCGTAGCCTGTTGCAGCACCGACGATCGCAAGCATCGTCTGGCCCGGATGGGCGCAGCCTTTTCCGCAGCCTGACAGATGCACCTTGAGCGAACCGTCGAGCAGCTCGGGGGCGATATCAACGAGATCCGTTGCCGATTGCCGGGTGGCATAATGGGCGGATGCGCAAGCGCCCGCTCCGGAGCAAGGAATGGCATAATTCGCCGGGTCGCCGGCGCGTGTTCGAAAGCCGCAGCTGGCCGCCGTCGTGCGCGCATGTTCCATCGTGCTCGGCGTAAGCCCCAGCAACAGCATTGCATGGTCCGGCGCGGTGCGGATTTCGTTGACGCCTGCCATCTCTGCAACGCCAAGAAAGCGGCGAAGATCTGCCGCATGAATCTGGCCGAAGGATGGGCGCAGCCCGAGTGCATTGCGCGTCTCATCGAGCTGGATGATGCCAACGGCAGAGATCGATGGACCTCGCGCATTGCCCATCTTGGCTTCATCGAATTGAAATTGCTCACGCAGGACCTCGGCATCAAGGTCACGGCCACGGGCGCGAGGGCCAATCTCGACGAGGCTTTTCAACAGCGCGATCACGGCTGTAATCGCCTGCTCGTCCGAGAGTGCCGCCGCAACCGGCTTTGCCGTTGCAGCCGTGCCGGCTATCGCGAGGCTCCAAAGGTGCGTGCTACCGGACATTTCCGCTCGCAGTCGAATATCGGCTGAAAGCCCGTCCAGTGTCAGTCGTCCATCACCATCGATGATGATGGTGAGTTTGGCTGCCAAGAGCGGCTTTGGCTCGAGCGCATCGATGGCCCTTCGCAGGTGGTTAGCGATATCGCGGGCATTAGCGATCTCGAGTGAATCGAGTCCACTGAGCGGCGGGACCTCTATGGCAACGCCGCTCTCCGGAACGATGCCGGCGCGGTCGATATCGGCAGCGAGCCCGTCCATGCTCTGCGGGCGCATGCCGCGCAGCTGAAGATTGCCGCGCGCCGTGATCTCGATCAATCCGTTGCCATGCGTCTCGGCGGCTTCGGCCAATGCGCGAAATTGAGCTACGGTCAATCCGGGCGTTGTCGGGCGCAGCCGCACGAGCAGGCCGTCGCCCGTTTGCATCGGCGTGCTCAGCGATGGACAGGCGCCGCGAACCATGGAGGGCAGGGGCGATGCATCGACAAGCCTATCAACGCTCTCTTGCGAGAAGCACGCTTGCCCTTCCATCGTTTGTCCGTCGGTCACAACCATGAGACTGCCCTTCATAAGGGACATTTCCTCGCACAATCCCGTTCGGCGGGCAAACGATTTGGCATGGATGCCGCTCATGCGCGATCGTCGAAATCCTGCCCTTTGCGCAGCAGATAAATGTCCATGATCCACCCATGCTCGGCACGGGCCTGCGCGCGCGTCGCGAGAATGCGCTCCGATACATCGGCGAGCCTGCCGGCAATGGTAATCTCGTCCTTCGTGCCGAGATAGGCTCCCCAGTAGATATAGGCATCGGGATCGTCGATCTTGCTGAAGGCCTGTTCGCCGTCGAGCATGACCACGGCTGTTTCGGCAATGCCGGGAAAGCTTTCTGCCAGCCGCCGGCCCGTGGTGATCTGCACCGGCTTGCCGACGAGGTTGAGGGGAATGCGGTGGCTCGCAGTCAGCGCCTGGATGCTGGTGATGCCGGGAATGATGCTGTAGTCGAGCGGGACGTTGCCGCGCGCAATGACGCGTTCGATGATGCGCAGCGTGCTGTCGTACAGACCGGGATCGCCCCAGACCAGGAAGGCCGCGCTTTCGTCTTCCGCCAGGTGCTCGAGAAACAGCTGCTCATAGGTCGCCGAAATCTCCTCGTGCCAGTCATCGACGCTTTGCACGTAGCTGCGATCGGCAATCTGGCGCGATGGCACGTCATAGTCGACGAAGCGGATCGCCTTGTTGGTGGCGTAACGCTGGCAGATATCCTTGCGCACATCGGCGAGCTCCGTCTTGGCGGCACCCTTGCTGGGAATGAGGATCACATTGGTCGCATTCAGCGCGTTGATCGCCTGCATGGTCATATGCTCGGGATTTCCCGTGCCGATACCGACGATATGGATGTGCCGCATATGCTTGCCCTCGCTCTCCCGCTGTTTGCCGGAAGCAGCAGGTTATTTCAAGGGGAACGGCGTTAGTTCGGTCGCGTCGCCGGCCTATGACTGCCGGTCGAAGGTCCAGCGGTTGATCATGTAGGCCCTCGGCGGAGTGCCGAGCACGCGTCGGAACATGGTGGTGAAAGCCGCCACGCTCTCATAGCCCGCTTCAAGTGCGACGGTGGTGACGGGCTGGCCCTCGGCCAGCCGCGGCAGGCAGGCGAATACGCTTGCCTGCTGGCGCCAGGTCGTGAAGCTGATGCCGGTTTCCTTGCGGAATTGCCGCGTGAAAGTCCGCCGGCTCATGGCGAGTTTTTCGGCCCAGTCGTCCAGCCGGGCGTTGGGCGAGGGATTGGCGAGATAGTCGCGGCAGAGCGAGGTCAGCCGACGGTCAGAGGGGAAAGGGAGGCCGAGCGGGCGTTCCGGCAGCGTAGTGATCTCCTCGACGAGCAGCGACAGGACCAGCTTGGCCTTTCGATGGCTGGCCGGGGCTTCCCCCAATCGAATGGCCTCCAGCAGCAGGCTACGGGCGAGATCCGTGACTTCGACGACGCGAGGCGCTTCCTCTTTTGCAGGCTGGCCGCGCGGCATGACATAGACGGATTTCATGCTGACATCACTCAGGATCTCGATCGAATGTTCCAGTCCTACAGGGATAAACAGGGCATGACCAGGCGGCACCATCCAACGGCCCCGCGCCGTCATGATCAGAGCGACGCCGGCGAAGATGCAGAGCAATTGCGTGCGGCGATGATGATGCCACGGAACGACGTAACCCTGTGGCGGCTCGGCGCTATGGACGAGTACATCCGCAGTCGAGTCCTCCATCCAACGCATGTTCTGGACATGGTCGTTGTCGAGGGTTGCCAGTAGCTGTTTCGATAGCTTTTCCATATTGGCCCGATCGCGAAACTATTGGACCAAAACACGAAAGAAGGTCACCCGCAAGCCGTGTAAAAGGCGGATCAAATAACATGGTCGGCAAGGAGTCGCCGGCGCAGGAAGGAATCCCAATGGTTGCGGCATTTTCGGGTGCGCAAGCCCGATTTGAAAAGACGACGATCTCGATCGTAGTGGCGGTCAGCACCTGCCACCTGTTGAACGACATCATGCAATCGCTACTGACATCGCTCTATCCGATGTTCCGAGAGAATTATGCGCTCGATTTCGTTCAGATCGGGCTGTTGACGATGATGTTCCAGATCACCGCATCGTTGCTGCAGCCGGTGGTCGGCATCGTCACCGATAAATGGCCGATGCCCTATTCGCTGCCGGTCGGAATGGTCAGCACATTTTCGGGTCTTTTGCTGCTCGGCTATGCCGGAAGCTTCGGCATGCTGCTGGTTGCCGCCAGCCTCATCGGCTTCGGCTCGGCTGTCTTCCATCCGGAAGCTTCACGCGTTGCGCGTCTGGCCTCCGGCGGCCGTCATGGCCTGGCCCAGTCGCTGTTCCAGCTCGGCGGCAATGCCGGCTCGGCGATCGGCCCGCTGATTGCAGCCTTCTTCGTTCTTCAGCATGGCCAGAAGAGCGTCGCCTGGCTTTCGGTGCTGGCCGTCATCGGCTTCATCGTGCTCAGCTGGGTCGGCACCTGGTATGTCAATCACCGCCGCCAGCACGCCGCGCGTCCCGCACCCAGCCGCACCTTGCCGATCGCGCGCAACAAGGCGATGTGGGCGCTTGCGATCCTGATCCTGCTGACGGCGACGAAGAACGTCTATATGGCGAGCATATCGAGCTACTTCACCTTCTATGTCATCGACAAGTTCCATCTCGATGTTCGTGATGCGCAGCTGATGCTGTTTCTGTTCCTGGGCTCGGTTGCTGCCGGAACGATCATGGGTGGCCCGGTCGGCGACCGTCTCGGCGCGCGCTTCGTCATCTGGTTCTCGATCCTTGGTGTCATTCCTTTTGCGCTGATGATGCCATACGCAAACCTGTTCTGGACCTGTGTCCTGACCGTCATCATCGGCCTGGTGCTGGCCTCGGCCTTCCCGGCGATCGTCGTCTTCGCTCAGGAGCTGATCCCCGGCCGCGTCGGGCTGATCGGCGGCATCTTCTTCGGCTTCGCCTTTGGAGCGGGCGGACTTGGCGCAGCGGCCCTCGGTGATTTCGCCGACTCGCATGGCATCCCCTTCGTCTTTACGCTCTGCTCCTATCTGCCGTTGCTTGGCCTGTTCACGATCTTCCTGCCGCGAATACCGAGGCATTGATGCTAGACGGCAGGGCATCGTGCCCTGCGCTCTCCATGGAAATGCGCCATTCTCGTTATGGCGGCATATTTGGCCGGCCGGATGATTGGGGAAGCCCGGTTGCCGGCCGAAATCGTGACAGCTTGGTCGTGTCTCGTTTACGATTTTATTCCCTGCTGCGGCAATTTCGTCGCATGCGGTGGATTTTTGTCTTTTGGCGCTGGCAATCCGACGCACCTTCATCTTAAGTTACACTAGTTTCATGCCGGAGGGGGCTGTTGAATGCGCGCTGAAATCGAAGTCAGCCTGGGAGGAGATATGGCCGGCGATACCATCGCTTCCAATCGCGAAGGGGTGAAGAACCCATGCCTGCCTCGCGTCTCGTTACCTTGACGGCTCGATCCAGCGTTTTGGGGGTTAACCCCTGCCGCTATCACCCTATTTTTCACTGAACTGCGCCGCACATCCGGCCAGCGTCGACTTCAAACCATGTAGGACATGCCATGCATCTTACCACCGCCCAGCGTTTGGATCGCCTCAAGGTACGTACGGCAGAGCTCAGCCATTGGCGTGAACGCGCTACGCTCGCCATCGAGAATTGGAGCTTCGACGGCGAAAAGATTGCCATCGGTCAGGCCTGGCCGCATCGCAAAGGGGTGGTGCATTTCGCGGCGCAGGCCAGCGTGCCTGCCGGCTGGCCATTGGACGAGACGCGCCTGCAGCTCGATCTCGGCGGGGAGAGCCTGATCACACTGGACTTCGGGGAGGGGGAGGAGGAACGCTTCGGCCTTGATCCCTACCACCAGGAATTTCCGCTGAAGGGCCGCAATCTCGCGATTTCAACCGATAGCGTTGCCCGCTTCCCCTTTGGCGAGCCGAACCGGCAACCGAAACTGAACCGTGCACAGCTCGCCTGGCTGGATATGCCGGTGCATCGGCTGCATCTTCTGCTGCGACAGATCGCCGAAGCCGTCGGCGCGCTCGGCGAGCACGAGGCTGTGCCGCACATTTTGGATGCAGCCGAAGCGGCGCTCCGCAGCCTCGATTGGCCGTCTGCGACCGAGCCCTATATCTCGCGCACGGCCAATGCCGAGTGGCAACGGAAAATCTGGGAATTGCCGGAGCTTGTCGAGAACCCGGCAGCTCTCTCCGACCATGAGCGCGAAAGCGTGGCGGAAGCCCATGAGCAGTTGCTCGCTCGCCTCCGCAACCTCCAGCAGCGCTACCCGCAAAACGGCGAATTGCTGTTGACCGGCCATGCCCATATCGATCTTGCCTGGCTCTGGCCCTATGATGAGACGCGCCGCAAGATGCGCCGTACCTTCCACACGGCTCTGTCGCTGATGGAGCGCTCGCCGGATTTCCGCTTCAACCAGTCGACCGCGCAATACTACGCCCAGATCGAGGCTGATGATCCCGACCTGTTTGCCCGGATCAAGGAGAGGGTTGCCGACGGTTCCTGGGAGGTGATCGGCGGCATGTGGGTCGAGCCGGATACGAACATGCCGACGGGCGAGAGCCTGGTGCGCCAAATCCTCTACGGCCAGCGTTATTTCGAGAAGACCTTCGGCGCGCGCCACACGATATGCTGGCTGCCGGATTGCTTCGGCTTTTCCGGCGCTCTCCCGCAATTGCTGCGCCAGGGCGGCATCGAAAGCTTCTTCACCATCAAGGTCAATTGGAGCGAAACCAACAGGTTCCCCTACGATCTCTTCTGGTGGGAAGGCCTGGATGG
This sequence comes from Martinezella lusitana, assembly GCF_016901135.1. GTDB lineage: Bacteria > Pseudomonadota > Alphaproteobacteria > Rhizobiales > Rhizobiaceae > Rhizobium > Rhizobium lusitanum_D. The sequence goes on from NZ_JAFEVL010000045.1 coordinate 215,248, forward strand.
CAGCCGTGTGTTGACCCATGTCTTCAACAACCCGATGGAAGGCTATAACGGCTTCGTGCAGGCGGATTGCTTCCTGCCGACCTGGAAGAATTTTCGCGCCAAGACGCTGCATGACACGTCACTGCTGGCGGTCGGTTATGGCGACGGCGGTGGCGGCGTGACGCCGGAGATGGTGGAGCGCGAGGAGCAGTTGCGCGCATTCCCGGCGATCCCGAAGGCGCGTTGGGGCAAGGTGGGGGATTTCTTCACCAGCGCTCATTTGACCGCCAGCGAAAAACGCCTCCCTACGTGGTCCGGCGAAATATATCTCGAGCTGCATCGTGCCACGCTGACGAGCCAGAGCGGGGTGAAACGGCTGCATCGCAGGGCCGAACGCGCCTTGATCACGGCCGAGACCTTGGCGTCCATTGCCCATATGGCCGGGGCGGCGGCGCCAGTGAGCCTGGAAGCCGACTGGCGCCTGACGCTGAAGAACGAATTCCACGACATCCTGCCGGGATCGAGCATCCGCGAAGTCTATCAGGATGCGGAGCGGGAGCTTTCCGAGGTCATCGACCATGCCAAGACGGTTCAGCGGCAAGCCATGGAAGCGCTTGGCTCTATCTTGCGGAAGGGCGATGTCGCGAATGCCGTCGTCGTCGTCAATCCCTCTCTCGATCGCCGGTCGTTCAGTGCCGTGCTTGCCGATGGAACGAGTCTTTCGACGGGCGACAGCATCGAGCCGCTGTCAGCCCGCGTGTTCGACCGTGCCGCATTGAAGCCGGCAACAGGGCTACGGGCAACGGCGGATCGTCTGGAGAACGCGCATCTTGCCGTTGTCATCGGAGCCGATGGCGCTGTCCAAAGCCTCATTCATAAGGCGAGTGGGCGCGAGGCGCTGGCGGAACCGGCCAACCAGCTCTGGGTCTATCCCGTCGACAAGCCGCGCAACTGGGATGCCTGGGACATCGATGCCGACTATGACGAGGTCGGCATTCGTCTCGAGAAGCCGGAAAGCATCGAGCTTGTAGAGGAAGGGCCACACCGGGCTTCGATCAAGGTCGTGCATCGCTATCGCGATTCCCGCGTCGAGCAGCATTATGTTTTGACCGCCAATTCGCGAAGGCTCGATATCGAAACCAGCATCGACTGGCACGACCGTCGCGCGCTGTTGCGGTCGCTGAGCCCCGTTGCGATTCGCTCGCGCACAGCGACCTTCGAATGCGCCTATGGCGTTGTCAGCCGCTCGACGCATACTAATACCAGCTGGGATGCGGCAATGTTCGAGGCGGCCGCGCATCGTTTTATCGACATGAGCGAGCCCGACTTCGGTGTCGCCCTGCTCAACGATGCGAAATACGGCCATAGCGCCCGCGACAATGTGCTTGGCATCAGCCTGGTGCGCGGGCCGATCTATCCGGATCCGCTGGCGGATGAAGGCGAGCAGCGTTTCACCTATGCGCTCATGCCCCATGCCGGCGAGTGGCATAGCGGCGGGGTGCGCGAGGAAGCCGAAGATCTGAACCAGCCGTTGATTGTCGCGACTGCCTCGAACCTGGCCGAGACGTCATTCGTCGCGCTAGATGTAGGGGGCACGCCGGTTGCGCTTTCGGCCGTCAAGCCGGCGGAAGACGGTGATGGACTTGTGCTGCGCGTCTATGAGCCGGCCGGTCGTCGGGGTGGCTTGACTATCACGGCAGCGAACGGCTGGCGGATAGGCGAAGCCGTCACGCTGATGGAAGAGCCGCAAGCACGCGCTGCCGGCCCCGATATCCTGCCCTTCGAGGTCAGGAGCTGGAGGGTGAGGCGCGGATGATCAGGCGATAGCCACCAACTGCAGCACAGGGGCTTGGATCAGGCGTACCGGCTGATGGCAAGGTCCGTCGCGTCGATATCCGGCTTGCGGCCGCTGACCAGGTCGCTGATGACGCGCGCCGAGCCGGAGCTCATGGTCCATCCGAGCGTGCCGTGCCCGGTGTTGAGGAACAGCCCCTTGATCTTCGTCGGTCCGATCACCGGTGTCCCGTCCGGTGTCATCGGCCGCAGGCCCGACCAGAAGGATGCCTTGGCGACATCGCCGCCGGGGAAGAGATCGGTGACGGAATGTTCGAGCGTCTGTCGGCGGGGAAGGCCGAGATCATTGGTGTAGCCGGAGATCTCAGCCATGCCGCCGACGCGGATGCGGTCGCCGAGGCGGGTGATGGCGATCTTGTAGGTCTCGTCCATCACGGTCGATTCCGGCGCGCGCGACGCGTCGGTGATCGGGATCGTCAGGGAGTAGCCCTTGACCGGATAGACCGGAAGCTTGATGCCGAGGGGCTTGAGCAGCAGCGGCGAATAGCTGCCGAGCGCGACGACAATGGCATCGGCGTCCAGGCGTCCACCTTCGATAACGACGCCGCGTGCCTGGCCGCCCTGGATGTCGAGCCCCTTGATCGAAGTGCCATATTGAAAGCGCACGCCGAGTTCCACCGCCTTGGCGGCGAGCGCATTGGTGAACTTGAAGCAATCGCCGGTCTCGTCCTTCGGCGTCAGCAGACCGCCGACGATCTTGTCGCGGACCTGCCGCAGCGCCGGCTCGACACGGATGCAGCCGTCGCGATCGAGAACTTCATATGGCACGCCGTCGGCCGCCAGAGCCTTGACGTCCTTGCCGGATGCATCGAGCTGTTGCTGCGTGCGGAAGAGCTGCAGCGTGCCCTGCATGCGCTCGTCATAGGCGATACCAGTCTCTTCGCGAACCGCGGCCAGCGAGATGCGGCTGTAGTCGGCAAGGCGCAGCATCCGGCTCTTGTTGATCGCATAGCGTTCCGACGTGCAGTTCGACAGCATCTTCACGAGCCATGACAGCATGGCGGCATCGACCTTCGGGCGCAGGATAAGCGGCGCGTGGTGCATGAACAGCCACTTGATCGCCTTCATGGGGATGCCGGGTGCGGCCCAGGGCGAGCAATAGCCGAAGGAGACCTCGCCGGCATTGGCAAAGCTCGTCTCCAGCGCCGGCCCCTGCTGCCGGTCGACGACCGTGACCTCATGGCCCGCCTTGGCGAGCTGATAGGCGGATGTAACGCCGACGATGCCGGCACCCAGAACGACGACTTTCATGATGTCCCCAGTGAATTGAGCGGTAAGGAGGTCAGACGTATTGGCGATGGAAGCGATGGCCGAGACTGGTCAGGATCTCGTAGGAAATCAAGCCGGCATCCCGCGCAAGATCCTCTAAAGTCTGATGATCCCCCAACACTTCCACCAGGCTTCCGAAGGAGAGCGCATCTTCCGGCAGGGCACTGATGTCGATTGTCGTGCTGTCCATCGAAACCCGGCCGACGATCGGCAGCCGCACGCCGCCACAGTAGGCTGCGCCCCGGTCGCTGAGGCTGCGCGGAAGGCCATCGGCATAGCCGGCGGAAATCGTTGCGAGCCGGGTCTGAGCCCTCGTCACATGCACGCCGCCATAGCCGACGCGTGCGCCGGTCGGGACTGTTCGTGTCTGCACCACGGCGACAGCGAGCCGGACGACCGGTTCCATCGGATTGGCCACGCCGCCGGTCGGAGCGCCACCGTAAAGGGCGATGCCCGGCCGCGCGAGCACACCGTGAAAATCGCCGCCAAGGAAGATGCCGCCGGAGTTCGCGAACGAGATGTCATGGCCGGGGAATGCCTCGGCAACGCGACGCATCTGCGCAAGCTGATCTGTATTCTGCTCGCTGTCGGTATCGTCTGCGGAGGCAAGGTGGCTCATGATGAACAGAATATCGATGTCGCTGCATGTCTCTAGGTGGGCCGCAACGGCGCTTCTGTCTTCCATGGGTATGCCGAGCCGCGACATGCCGGTGTCGAACTGCAGGACGGCCGGAAGCTTGCGGCGCAAGGAGCGTGCAGCCTCGGTCCATTGCCGCAGCTGATCGAGCGAATTGATGACGGGAATGATGCCGCTTTCGACGCAAGCGATCTCGTTATTCGGCAACAGACCATTCAGCACGAGGATCGATGCATCGCGCGGCAATTGCGGACGCAGCCGCTGCGCCTCGATGAAATGGGCAACGAAGAAATGGCGGCAGCCGCGCCGATAAAGTGCCTTGGAGACCTGGTTCGCGCCAAGCCCATAGGCATCGGCCTTGACGACAGCCGCCGTTCGCGCTGGCGCGACGACGGAGGACAGCTTGTCATAATTCCTGCACAGGGCCTTGAGGTCGATCGTGAGGTAACCGCAAGCTGCGCTGTCGATCGCCAGTTTTGGCGCCCCGGAATCCAATATGCCGCTATCCATGTCCGCCCTCGTTTTTCCGAGTTGAGATTATTGATATGATCGTGAAATTGCCTATCAAACAGTGATTGATTATTGTGTAGTTAGATTCATATTGAAACGATCATCGAATTTTTGAAAGAATCCACATGGCAGCGCTTGATGCGATCGATCGCAATATTCTTCGCTTGCTGCGCCTCAATGCCCGCCTCAGCAATGCAAGGCTGGCAAGTGAGGTAGGGCTTTCACCGTCCGCCTGTCTGCGGCGTATCAGATTGATGGAACAGGCGGGCGTGATCCGCGGCTATACGGCGCTCGTGGATACCTCTCAGGCCGAAACGGCGATTGCCGTCATCATCAACATCACGCTCGAACGGCAGACGGAGGATCATCTCGACCGTTTCGAGGCGGCGGTGCGCAAGCATCCGGAGATCCGGGAATGCTTTCTGATGACGGGGGGCTCCGATTATCTCCTGCGCGTGGAGGTTGCCAATCCCGGCGACTTCGAGCGTATCCATAAGGATATTCTCTCGACATTGCCGGGGGTGCTGAGAATCCATTCGAGCTTCTCGATCCGCAACGTGCTTGCGACGCGACCGAAAGGTCTGCGTTAAGCGGGCAGCACCAACCCGGTATGAGAGATTGCCTTAATCTCGAGCCTGATCCCAGCCGACGCCGGCGGCGGCACGAACCTCGCAGATCAGTCCGCTCGGTTCATAACTGACTTGAACCTCGCCATTCAATTCGGCCGCCAGAAGACTTTCGATCAGCCGGGAGCCGAAGCCCTTGCGCGTGGGTGGTTCGACGGTTGGTCCTCCCGCTTCCTGCCAGCGTAGTCTGAGGCGATCGGACCCATCACCCTCCAGTGACCACACGATAGCCACGCGGCCATCCGGTACGGAGAGCGCTCCGTATTTGGCGGCGTTCGTCGCCAGCTCATGCAGTGCAAGCGATATGGAAACGACTGCCCGCGGCGCGAGCTGCATCATTGGGCCGTGGATTTCGAACTTTTCCTTCGGATATGGAGAGAGAGCCTGTCGCACGACTGCGGTCAGTTCGGCTTGTTCCCAATTGCCGTGGATCAGCAGATCATGGGCTCTCGCCATGGAGGTCAACCGCGCGTCGAACGTCTCCACGGACGCTCTGTCGACATCGCCGCGTCCCAATGTCTGGCGCGCTATGGCCATGACTGTCGCCAGCACATTCTTGACGCGATGATTGAGCTCGCCGACAAGAACAGTCTGCAGGCGCTCTGCTTCCTTCTTGGCGCTGATATCGTGGGCGATTTTCGAGGCCCCGACGATCCGGCCATAGGTGTCGTAGATCGGCGAGACGCTCAGCAGCACATCGACGAGCTGGCCATTCTTGCATCGCCGCTTGGTCTCGTACGGTTCAACTTTCTGCCCGGCGCGGATTTGCGCGAGAATCGCCGGCTCCTCTTCGCGTCGATCGTCGGGGACGAGCATCATCACCGATCCGCCGATCGCTTCTTCGGCCGAATGGCCATAGAGCCTTTCTGCACCGAGGTTCCAGCTTGTGATCATCATGTTGAGATCGGTGCTGAGGATCGCATCGTCCGAGGAGGCGATGATGGCGGCCAGGCGTCGCTCGACCTCCTGTGCCCGCTTGCGCTCGCTGATATCGATGACGACGCTCACAGCGCGCCGGATCCTGCCGGCAGAACTATCGCGCACGCCGGAAGCTGAGTTTGTCACCCAGACGAGACTGCCGTCCTTGCGGACGTAACGCTGCTCGATCTCAAAGCTTTCGCCGGTCGCCAACACCGTTTCAAACAGCCGTGTGGTGTCGCGTTGATCGTCCGAATAGGTGATGTCCTGCATCCGCATGTCGAGAAGTTCGCTTTCCGAGTAACCGACTATCTCGCAAAAGCGCCTATTGACGAGGGAGAAGCAGCCATCGAGGTCATATTGGGCAATCCCGGTCGCCGATTGGGAAATGATTGCGCTAACCCGCTCCTCGCTCTCCCGTAATATCTCCTCGGAGCGCAGGCGTTTCGTCGTTTCGTTGACGATGCAAAAGACGCCTTGCACCTTGCCTTTGCTGTCGCGGACAGGCGAGTAGGAGATGTCGAAATAGGCCGTCTCCGGATAACCGTGGCGCTCGATATAGAAGGGCCTATCCTTGGCGACGATTGTCTTGCCGTCTTCCAGCACAGCGCGCAGAAGCGGCTCGAGGTCGCTCCACATTTCAGCCCAGCTTTCTCGTGCCGGGCGGCCCAGCGCCTGTGGATGCTTGTCGCCTATGGTCGGTGCATAGGCATCATTGTAGAGCGCGACAAAATCCTCGCCCCAGAACATGACGATCTCGGCTTGGGCGGGGAGCATGATATCGACAGCCGATACCAGGCAATGCGGCCAAGCCGACCTCGGGCCCAGACTGGTCTTCTCCCAGTCGAAGCCAAAAATACGCGCTGCCATCTCGCCGGTATTGCCTGCAAGTTCGGGCACGATATTCAGGGTGCTATCCTCTCTCTTGAGCGATGACAATTTTACTACAGACCGTCCGATCTCACTCATGTTCTCCGGGCGGGATTCATAGCATACTCTTTGTGACGAAGTGCAGCGTTAAAATTTGCTAATTTCTGTGCGTTTTAAGCAGCATAGACTGATTTTTCTGAGTATATTCGGCGTCCGCGCCAGTATCGCATGTGCCTGCACGCGCCGTCGAATTTCTTTGACCTGGTTACTACTATCGGAGTGCACCTTTCGATAGCGGCATGGACGCTTCCCGGCCGGATTTCTTCAGGTGTCGGGTCTTGCGCGCATTTCAGCCGTCAGCCATTTTTCCAGTGCCAGCGCGTCCGGCCGGCCTGCGAGGTGCGGCGCGATCCAGAGCACCATGCGTCGCGGTCCGGGTAGGAAGCCGAACGGCGCCACCAGTCGCCCCGAGGCCAGTTGATCGAGCACCAGCATCTGCGGGACGACCGCGATACCGAGCCCGCAGGCCGCGGCCTGTATCAACAGGTAGAAGTGGTCGAAAGCCGAATGGTTGGGGAGATCCAGTTCCGTCTTCTCCGCGGCGGCCTGCCAATCGCGCCATGCCTCCGGCCGGGTCCGTGTCGACAGGATCGTGGCGCCCTCGATATCCTTGGGGCAATGGATGCCCGCCCGGCTCAAATATTCCGGCGAGCAGACCGGGCCGATCGCTTCGCCGCCGAGCTCCCGGATGATTGCGTCCTTCGGCGGCTCGATGACGCTGGAGCGGATTGCAAGGCCGATCTTGTCCCGGACGAAGTCGATCTGGTCGTAGTTCATGTTGAACTGCAGAGCGATCTGCGGATGGCGCTCATGGAACTGGCCGATGCGCGGAATGATCCATCCCATCATGATCGACGATGAACAGGATAGCGTCAGCGGGCTTGGCCGGATACGCTCGACACTTGCCTGCATCAGGCCGAAGGCGCTTGCAAGTCCCTCGGCCAGCCGCGATCCTTCCGGCGTCGGCTCCGTCGAGTGCGCCCTGCGGGTGACGAGAATGACGCCCAATGTCTCCTCAAGGCCGCGAATGTGGCGGCTGATCGCGCCATGGGTCACACACAGCTCGTCGGCGGCAAGCGTCATCGAGCGGTGCCGGGCGGCCGCTTCAAACGCCTTGAGCGCGTTCAATGATGGAAGAGGGCCACTCATCTTTGTATTTGTATCCCTACTGATCAGTGATGTGATTTTTTCTCACATGATGGAGAGATTAAATCGTTTGCCTGCTACTTGTCCATCCCGTTAGAGATCGAGGCCATTGGAAGGCGCATGCGGTCAGAGGCAGTTCCTGGAGGGGAAGTCGGAGTTTCCATTCTGTCAACGACGCAGACGGATCGCCGCGCCGGAAATATTCTAGAACGGGGGGAGGATTTATAGTGCAGCCCGGTATTCAGGAAATGTCACAGGTCGAGCGCTCGGCCATCGCCAAGGTATCGAAGCGGCTGGTGCCCTTCATCGCCTTGATGTTCTTCATCAACTTCCTTGATCGCACCGCGATCTCCTTTGCCGGCCCGAACGGCATGACGACCGATCTCGCCTTGACGGCAGCACAATTCGGCTTTGCGGCCGGCATCTTCTTCTTCGGCTATATCGTGCTTGAAATCCCGAGCAATCTGGCGCTGCACAAATATGGCGCGCGCCGGTGGCTGGCCCGCATCATGGTCAGCTGGGGCATTGTCGCGCTGCTGTTCACCTGGGTATCGAGCGCGACAGAGCTTTACGTTCTGCGCTTCCTGCTCGGTGTTGCCGAGGCCGGCTTCTTTCCCGGAGCCATCCTGTTTCTGAGCATGTGGGTGCCGGCGAGGCATCGCAGCAAGATCCTGGCGTTGTTTTACCTTGCCCAGCCGTTGACGACGGTTATCGGCGCTCCCTTTGCCGCCATGCTGATCCAGATGCATGGCGTCTTCGGCCTCGAGGGCTGGCGCGTCATGTTCTTTGGTGTCGCGGTCCCGGCCATTATCATCGGCATCGTCACATGGTTTTATCTCGCCGACAGGCCGAATGATGCCAAGTGGCTGACGCAGGCCGAGAAGGATTGGCTGAACCGCGAACTTGCCGGCGAAGAAAAGGCCAAGGTCGCGGCGCATGGCAAGATGACGGGTCTGGCGTTGACGGATGGCCGGGTATGGCTGCTGTCGGTCATCTATTTCGGTCTGATCTACGGGCTCTATGCGCTGGCCTTCTTCCTGCCGACGATCATCGGCGGTTTCGAGACGAAGTTCGGCACGAAGTTCGACGTCTTCGACAAGGGCCTGATCACGGCGATCCCCTATCTGCCGGCTGCCATCGTGCTGTTTTTCTGGAGCCGCGATGCATCGAAGCGCGGCGTCAGGCCGTGGCACATCGGCATCCCGGCCCTGGTGGGAGCGTTCAGCATTCCCGCGGCTCTCTACATGGGTTCGCCGGAGGCGACGATCGCGATGATTACGCTGACGGCCTGCGCGATTTTCGCGGCTCTGCCGAACTTCTGGGCCATTCCGTCGCGTTTTCTGGCGGGACCGGCTGCGGCAGCCGGCATTGCTCTCATCAACACGATCGGCAACATTGCCGGGTTTGCGGCACCCTATGTGACCGGCCTCATCAAGGATGCGACCGGCGTCTATGAGTTGCCCATGTTCATCGTGGGTGGTCTGATGTTCTTGTCCGCTCTGCTGGCCTTCTCGTTGAGCGGCAGGGTGCGTGAGCCGGAACTCGCGGTTTCCAGCAGCAAGGGCTGAAGCGGTCCGAAACGGAGGACGAGCTAACGCAATGGCGGTCGCAAACGCGGCTGCCATTGCCGTTTTACCGGCGGATCTCTATGGCTTCAGTTCCTCGGCGTGAGATGGACGCCCGCAAGCGTGCATCGCACCGAGCCTCCGGCGCGCTCGATTGTGGGGATATCGAGGGCGACAATCCTGGCATTGGCCTCGATCACCGTGCGCTGATCATCGCCGAGCGCGGCCAGCGCCGTCGTCGAAAGCGCCAGAATTCGGCTCTCCTTACCCTGTAGCTCGATGGCATTGCCGGCGAAATTGGCAATCTGCGCGTTGGTCAAGTGCACAATGTCGCGGCCGGAGCGCTGTAGCCGCGCGACGACTTCGTCACGCCGTCTTGCATCCGTGATCATGCCGGTCCCGATCATGGCAAAACCTGTCGCCACGCACATCAGCACATTGGTATGATAGATCGGCACGCCGTCTGCATCATGGGCGTCGAACACCATCGGCTCGAAATTGAAATGCGTGCAGAAGCGTTCGAGCGCGATCGGATCCGTCCGGTCCGAACGCGCGGCATAGGCGACGCGATCGATATGGTCGAGCACCATTGCGCCGGTCCCTTCGAGGAAGATCCCGTCCGGCTCGAGCCCGGAATAATCGATGACGTCCTGGACGCGGTAGCGTTCCTTCAACATCTCGATCACGTCGCCCCGCCGTTCGCGACGCCGGCTTGGCGCCTTCATAGGGTAGATCGCGATATGGCCGCCGGCATGGGTGGAGAACCAGTTGTTGGGAAAGACCGAGTCCGGCGTCTCGGTGCCACCGTCTTCGAACAGGTGGACCGTCACTCCATGGTGATCGATCGTCTCGGCGGCACGTGTGATCTCGTCGAAAGCCCTGGATGCCAGGTCATCGCCCGCATCGGTCGAAAGCTGGAAGCGATTGTCGGCCGCAGTCTCGGTGTTGACCGTGAAATGATGCGGGCGGACCATGACGACGGCAGAGGGCGCCTGCGCGGAATAGGCGGAATGCGGCATCGGCCTTTCCTCAACCGGCGCGCTGCAGCATGCCGAACAGGTCGCGCGGATCGTCCGGATCAGCGATGATGTCCAGTTTCTGGAAATAGTCTGTCCCCACCAGCTTCTCGCGGACGTAGCGCAGGGCGGAGAAGTCCTCGATGGCGAAGCCGACACTGTCGAACAGGGTGATCTGCGCCTCGCTGCGGCGCCCTTGTGCCCGGCCGCTCACCACTTGCCACAGTTCCGTGACCGGATAATCCGGATCCATCTGCTGGATCTCTCCCTCGATGCGGGTCTGTGGCGGATATTCGACGAAGGTGTCGGCGCGCAGCAGGATGTCGCGATGAAGCTCTGTCTTGCCGGGGCAGTCGCCGCCAATCGCGTTGATGTGGACGCCGGCGCCGACCATGTTGTCGGTTAGGATCGTGGCGAACTGCTTGTCGGCCGTACAGGTCGTAATGATGTCAGCCCCTTCGATGGCTGCCTGCGCCGATGTGCACGGAACCAATCGCAAGCCCATGTTGGCGAGATTGCGCATGGTCTTTTCCGTCGCCTTCGGATCGATGTCATAGAGGCGGACTTCTTCGATCCCGAGAACCGCCTTCATCGCCAATGCCTGGAATTCGGCTTGCGCGCCGTTGCCGATCAGCGCCAGGCTGCGGGCTCCGGCTGGCGCGAGATGGCGTGCGGCCATTGCCGAGGTAGCGGCGGTGCGCAGCGCGGTCAGCAGCGTCATCTCAGTGAGCAGCACAGGGTAGCCGGTCGACACTTCCGCCAGCAGGCCGAAGGCGGTCACGGTCTGCAGCCCCTGCGCCATGTTCTTCGGGTGCCCGTTGACATATTTGAAGCTGTAGACAGCGCCATCCGAGGTCGGCATCAGCTCGATGACCCCGTCAAGGGAATGGGAGGCGACCCGTGGCGTCTTGTCGAAAAGGTCCCAGCGACGAAAATCCGCCTCGACGGCCTCGGTCAGCCCGATCAGCATGGTTTCGATGCCGACATGATGCACGAGCCGCATCATGTTTTCGACGCTGACGAAGGGAATGAAGGCTTTTTCCGACGGAAGCAGTGCGGGCATTCTGGTGTCCTCGATCAGATTATTCCCAACAGGGTAACAAGCAGGCCGATTGACTGAAATCGCAAAACTGTGCCAGTTCTGGTATGTTGTTGTACAAATTGTATAGCACTTACTGTGAAAATGACAGAGTCCGGATTTTGCAATGGCCTTTGCCAAATATATTCCCGATGATCTCGATCGGCGCATCATCGCTCATCTGCGCGCGGACGGTCGTGCTTCGCTCTCCAAGTTGTCGGATGCTTTAGGCGTCGCTCGCGGCACGGTGCAGAACCGGTTGGATCGGCTGATCGAAACCGGCACGCTTTTGGGCTTCACCATTCGGGTGCGGGAGGACTATGACGAGCAGACGGTGCACGCCGTTATGATGATCGAAGTGGTGGGAAAATCGACGACACAGGTCATACGCAAGCTGCGCGGTCTGCCCGAGATCTATTCGCTTCACACGACGAACGGCAATTGGGATCTCGTCGCCAATATTAGAGCAACCAGCCTGTCGGATTTCGACCGTGTCTTGCGCGAGGTGCGCATGATCGATGGCGTTGCAAACAGCGAAACCAGTCTGCTGCTCAGCAGCCTTTGAGGATTGCATCCTTACCCAGGCCGCCGATCGCAACGGCCTGGCATGCGTTCGCCCGGCTTACGGGCGGCGGGCGCGGAGTACGCGCTTCCAGATCGTGCCGCCCAGATATCGGTTGAACACGATGAAATAGGCGACGATGAGGACGAAGAGCAGGAGGGCCGGCGCACCGCTGAGCTTAAAGCCGTCATCCGTCTTGCCGCCGAAGATCGATGCAATGATATAGCCGAAAACAAAAAAGGCGGTCAGGAAGTCAAAGATAGCGGCAAGTACGATGCGCCACGTGGCCGGTTGCTTCATGGCTTCTGTGTCAGGCATTATCGGATTTCCTCGTGTCTGTGAAAAATGTCGGCTAGAGCGTGTGGACAATCACCGACCCGCGCATGAATCTTCGTTTGCAGGAGCGCTTTGTCAATCACGGAGGAGGCTGAACGTCGTAGATACGGAGCCGGTTTCAGTAACCATTATTGGGGTCTTTTCGGCGGGCGTCAGCCGCCTGAGGGGCATCATTCAAATGAGCTGAATAGCGACCCATTGCCCGCGGCGCCACGTGGCTTGAAAACGCGTTGCTTGTTGTTATGATTTCGCATGGAACTTACTCTGTTGGCCTATGCTCTTGCCTGGATCGTCCTCGGTCTGGTCGCGTTCACGACGGTCATCCCGGCGGGGCAGAAGCATCCGTTCATGGCGATGGCAAATATCGACAGCGTGATCCCGTTTGGCCTGCTGGGGCTTCTGTTCGTCATGGCTTACCCGGAGGATCGCCGGGTCGTTGCGCTGTTATGCATAGTGGCCGCAGCGGCCAGCGAGTCGCTGGCATTGGTCCTGCCCCAACGGCATATACGAATTGAGCGTGCGCTCCTGAAAGTGCTTGCTACGGTTTCGGGCCTGCTTGTGGGCGCATTGCTCGTGCAGTTCACGCGTATGGCTTCGTAGCGTCGCCGCAGAGAACTACCGACCTTCCATATACAACTAGCGCTCTGAAGCCTTGCCGTTATAGCTCTCCAGTCGGTAGCGATTTCCGGGATAAACGAGGCGCGCCATGGAGACCACGCCGCGCGCGGACCATGTCCGCCGTCTGATCGTCAGGCAGGGCTCGGTCTTCAGGATCGTCAGCAGTTTGCATTCCCAGGCCTGCGGCATGACCGCTTCGACCACATGTTCCGAGCCGCTGAGCGGGGCGACATCCGAAAGATAGGCATTCGGTGTCATGCTCGTAAAGTCCTGCTGTAGGTAGTCAGGTGCGGCGTCAGGATGGACATGGCGGTCCTCGATCTGCACGGGCACGCCATTCTCGCTGTGAACGATCAGCGAATGGAAAACGGGAGATCCGATAGCCAGCCCCAATGCGTCGGCAACATCAGGTGATGCCGCCTCTTGGGCCAGCACGATCACGGTTGCCTCATGGGAATGGCCGCGTTCGGCGATTTCCTCGGCGATGTTGCGCACCTCGAACAGAGCTGATGCGCCCTTGCGTTCGGCAACGAAGGAGCCGACGCCCTGAATGCGGACCAGCTCGCCCTCATTGGCGAGTTCGCGCAGCGCGCGATTGGCCGTCATCTTGCTGACGCCTAATTCGGTGACCAGCTCGTTTTCGGAGGGAACGCGATATTTGGGTGGCCACTCGCCGCTGTGGATGCGATCGAGTATCATCTGCTTGACCCCGGCATAGAGAGGCGATGCGTCGTTTTCCGCCAGTTCGCGTTTCATCTCGCCGGAATACTTCATTGCCTATTCCCTTTGCACGGACTGAATCTGCCTCGAAAACAACTTTCCCACTTGCATATCATAAATTATCTCATATGGTACCCTATACAACCTCGCAATCAATCCTAAAAATTAAATAGGAGAGGCGAGCAAGCCGGCGCAGATCGGTAGGAAGTGCCGCAAGGCCTGTTTCAACCTCAGAGGAGCTCTACACTATGAAATTCAGTGCAATACTCTTGTCTGGCGCCGTGGCTGCCGCCGCTTTCGTTGCGCCGGCTGTCGCCAAGGACTGGAAGGCGGCGACGATCACTCTGGAAGGTGCTTATGCGCCCTGGAATATGACGAACGCCGACGGGTCGCTCGGCGGCTTCGAGCCGGAACTCGCCAAGGTCCTGTGCGAGCGCGCCAAGATCGACTGCAAACTCGTCGCCTCCGATTGGGATGGCATGATCCCGGCGCTGAATGCCGGCAAGTTCGACGTCATCATGGATGCACTGTCGATCACCGACGAGCGCAAGCAGGTCATCGGCTTCACGGTTCCCTATGCTGCAACGCCCGCCGCTTTCGCGACCGCCAAGGACGGCCCGCTTGCCAATGCTGCAGGCACCGGCACCACCATCAAGATGACACCCGGCCAGACCGGCGTCAAAGAAATCGATGCGTTGAAGGCAGTCTTCAAGGGCAAGACCATCGGCATCCAGGCGGCAACGGTTTATGCCAAGTTCGTCTATGACAACTTCGGCTCGATCGCCACGATCCGTGAATACAAGACCGGCGCCGACCGCGATCTCGATCTGCAGAACGGCCGTATCGATCTCGGTTTCGACGATGCGGTCTATTTCAGCAATGCCTTTGCCAGCGCAAACGACACGCTGGCCTTTACCGGCCCGGAAGTCGCTGGCTCTATCTGGGGCGAGGGCGAAGGTCTCGGCATCCGTCAGGCCGATACCGATCTGCGCGACAAGTTCAATGAAGCGATCAAGTCCGCACTTGCCGACGGCACCATCAAGACCCTGTCCATGAAATGGTTCAAGGTCGACGTCAGCCCGGAATAATCAGAGCGACCTTCGGGTCGCTGCCATCGGTCTCCGGCTTTGCGGCTGGAGACCGTATGATATCCTGACGCCTGAAACTGCCACGGACGGGGAATGGACGCTATGGCAAGCTTGCAATTGCTGGGCTTCGGCTCGAACGGATGGGGCGCGCTGCTGCTCGTTGCTACTTTGATGACGCTTGCCGTCACGGCGACGGCGCTGGCGATCGGGGCGGTATTGGGCGCGATCGTCGCGTCCGCAAAGCTTTCCGGCAATCTGCTCTTCAAAACGCTCGGCAATGTCTACACGACAGTCTTTCGCGGCGTGCCGGAACTGCTGATCATCTATCTCATCTATTTCGGCGGCTCCTCAGCGGTCACCTCGGTCGGCAAATGGCTCGGCTATGAGGGCTTTCTAGGCCTGCCGTCCTTTGCCGCGGGCGCGCTTGCCGTCGGCATCATTTCCGGAGCCTATCAGGCCGAGGTTTTCCGCGGCGCCTATCTTGCCATTTCCAAGGGTGAGCTGGAGGCAGCATCGGCGATCGGCATGCATGGCGGCCTGCGCCTGCGCCGCATCATCATCCCACAGGTCGTCCGCTTCGCCATTCCCGGTCTCGGCAATGTCTGGCAGCTCAGCCTCAAGGATTCCGCCTTGATCTCCGTTACCGGCCTTGCCGAGCTGATGCGCACCAGCCAGGTCGCCGCCGGCTCCACCCGCCAGTATTTCCTCTTTTTCATCGCCGGCGGCGCTCTCTACCTGATCCTGACCAGCCTGTCGGATCGCGTCTTCAACAAGGCGGAACGACGCGCCAATCGCAGCATGCCGGCTGCGACCATCGGCCAGGCTTGAGGAGCGGCACATGGATTTCACCTTCCTCTCGAGCACGATGATTACCCTCTTGCAGGCAGTGCCGATGACGCTGCTGTTGTTCTCTCTGTCGATCGTGTCAGGCGGTGTTCTGGCGCTCGTCATCGTCGCCATGCGTGTGAGCGGCAATCCGATCCTGTCGAGGTTTGCCAAGGGCTATATCTTCGTCTTCCGCGGCTCGCCGTTGCTGATCCAGATGTTCCTTGTGTTTTATGGGTTGGCACAGTTTTCCTTCATCCGTTATTCGTTTCTCTGGCCCTTCCTGCGCGAGCCCGTGGTCTGCGCGATCCTTTCGCTCGCACTGTGCACGGCCGGCTATACGGCCGAGATCTTTCGCGGCGGCATCCGGGCCGTTTCGCCGAAGGAGATCGAGGCGGCGCGCTCGATCGGCATGTCTCGCCTCCTGCTCGTGCGCCGCATCATCGCGCCGATCGCCTTCCGGCATGCTCTGCCGGCCTATTCGACCGAAATCGTCCTGATGATGAAGTCGACCGCACTCGCCAGCCTGGTTACCGTCTGGGAGGTGACAGGTGTTGCGCAACGGCTGATCTCGCACACCTATCGCACGATGGAAGTCTTTCTCTGCGCGGCGATCATTTACCTCGTGCTGAATTTCATCATTCTGCAGGGCATGTCCCTGCTGGAATATTCGCTGTCCCGCCATCGCCGCGCCATTCCGCCGGCGTTGAAGGCTTAAAGACTTCATTGGAGCAGGCAAATCATGCCAGATGTCACCCGACTTTCAGTTCGCAACATCCGCAAGAGCTTCGGCACCCATGAAGTTTTGCGCGGCATATCTCTCGATGCTAAGGATGGCGACGTCATTTCTTTGCTCGGCGCTTCCGGCTCGGGCAAGTCGACTTTCCTTCGCTGCATCAACCTGCTTGAGATCGCCACCGATGGCGAGATCTGGGTGGATGGCGAGCAGATCCGCATGATCCACAAGAACGGATACAGCCGCCCGGCAAGCCATAAGCAGGTGGATCACATCCGCTCCGAGCTCGGCATGGTTTTCCAGAGCTTCAATCTCTGGTCCCACATGACGATCCTGCAGAATGTGATCGAGGGGCCGATTCACGTCTTGAAGCGCCCGCGCGCCGAGTGCATCGCCGAAGCCGAGGCGCTTCTCGAGAAAGTCGGCATCGTCGACAAGCGCCATGCCTATCCTGCGCATCTATCCGGTGGTCAGCAGCAGCGCGCGGCGATTGCCCGCGCCCTTGCCATGAAGCCCAAGGTCATGCTGTTCGACGAGCCGACTTCGGCGCTCGATCCCGAACTTGTCGGCGAAGTGCTGCGCGTCATGCGCGCGCTTGCCGAAGAGGGCATGACCATGCTGGTCGTTACCCATGAGATGAGCTTTGCCCGCAACGTCTCCAACCGCGTCGTCTTCATGAAGGAGGGGCTCGTCGAAAGCAGCGGCACGCCGGACGAGATGTTCGGTGGCGGTGCGTCGCCAGCCTTCCGCCAGTTCATCGGCCATTTCGGAAGCGGACAATGACTGTCACCATCGACAAGCCTTTGCGTTGGCGTGATGTCGCGCGCGTCGGCGTCGGCGAACCGCTGTCCCTATCCGACGCGGCCTGGAAGCGAGTCGAGCAGGCCAGCCGCATCGTCGAGCGCATCGTCGAGACGGGCGTGCGCGCCTATGGCGTCAATACCGGTGTTGGCGCTCTGTCCGACACCGTCGTCGATCGCGCCTCGCAGAGCCGGCTTTCACGCAACATCATCATGAGCCATGCCTGCGGCGTTGGCCCCCTTCTGCCGGCCCGCGAGGTGCGCTCCATCATCGCGGCGCAGATCGCCAATTTTGCGCATGGCCATTCCGGCGTGCGGCCCGAGATCGTAAGTCATCTTGCGGCATTTCTCGAGCGGGACTGCATTCCCGAAGTCCCCTCCAAAGGCTCTGCCGGCTATCTGACCCACAATGCCCATAACGCCCTCGTGCTGATTGGCGAGGGACGGGCAGTCGTGAAGGGGAAGTCCATGACCGGAGCGCAGGCGCTTGCCGCGATCGGTCTGAGCCCATTGGTGCTTGGCGCCAAGGAAGGGCTGAGCCTCGTCAATGGCTCGGCCTGCGCCACGGGATTGTCGGCGCTTGCCGTTTACCGCGCAGAGCGCCTGCTTGATTGGGCCGATGCGATCGCCGCATTGACGCTGGAGGCGGCCGGCTGCCAGATCGCCGCTTTCGATGAGGCGGTGCTGGCACTTCGCCCGTCGGTGGGTATTGCCAAGGTCGGCCGCAGACTGCGCAGCCGCTTGCATGGCAGCGGCCTTGTCGCCGCCGCCCTCGGGCGGCGAACGCAGGATGCCTTGAGCTTGAGAGCCGTTCCGCATGCGCATGGTGCGGCCTGGGATGTCTTCGAACAGACTGCACGCATTGTCGATCAGGAACTGGCTTCGGTTACGGACAATCCGGCTGTTTCGGGCACGCCGGAGCAACCCGTCGTCTCCTCCGAGGCGCATGCCGTCGCGCCTGCCCTCGGTCAGGCGGCCGATGGCCTGGCGATCGCGATCGCGCAGATTGCCGCCATGAGCGAGCGGCGGATGGACCGTCTCGTCAATCCGCTGGTCAGCGGCCTGCCGCCGTTCCTCGCAAGCGATGCCGGCAGCCATTCCGGCTTTATGATCGCCCAGTACACGGCTGCTGCTCTCAGCAACGACAACCGGCGGCTGGCCTCTCCCGCATCGCTCGACGGCGGCCTCACCTCCGGTCAACAGGAGGATTTTCTGGCGCATCCGACGGCTGCTGCCGGCAAGCTGCTCACCATCCTCGACAATGCCGAATATATCCTGGCGATCGAACTCATGGCGGCGGCGCAGGCGCAAGATTTCCTTGTTTCCCAGGGTGCAAGAGCGCCGGGGACGGATCGCCTTTACGCTGCAGTTCGCTCGCATGTTGCCCTTTATGATGACGATCGTCCGCTGAATGCCGATATCGAGGCGTTGCGGAACATGATCGTTCAAGCCGCGCCGCCTGCTGAAAGTGAAATTGGAGCATAGAATGTCCGTGGAATTCGACGTCGCCGTCATCGGTCTCGGTGCGATGGGGAGCGCGGCATTGTCGTCTGCCGCTGCGCGTGGCGCAAAGGCGATCGGCATAGAAGCGCATTTTCCGGCGCATGCGCTCAGCTCCTCGCATGGCGACAGCCGGCTGATCCGCCTCGGCTACTTCGAGGACCCGTCCTACGTTCCCTTGCTGCAGCGCGCCTATCAGAACTGGCGGTCGCTCGAGGCACGGTTGCGCGCCGAAATATTGACTGTTACCGGCGTCCTGCAGATCGGAGCACCCGAGAGCAAAATCGTCAGTGGCACGCGCGCCTCCTGCGAGATGCATGGACTGCCTCACGACGTGCTCGACAAGGGCGCCATGAAGCGTCGCTTTCCGGCATTCGAGCTCGAGGATGGTGAAGTCGGCCTGCTCGACCCGCAGGGCGGCTATGTCAGGCCCGAGGCTGCGATCATGGGCTATCTGAAGCTTGCTGCGGAGGATGGAGCGGCGCTGCATTTCGGCGAGCGGGTCGTTGCCATCGAGCCTGACGATGCAGGCGTGACCGTTGTTTCGACCACCGGGCGATATCGCGCGCGCAAGGTGATCGTCGCGACCGGTGCCTGGATTGCCGAACTCGTGCCGCAACTCAGGTCCCACGCCCAGCCGATCCGCCAGGTGGTCGCCTGGTATCAGCCCAAGGACGGCTTCGTCGCCGAGCCGCAGCGCATGCCCTGCTTTCTGCGTGACGAGGGCGCCAACGGTTCCTTCTTCGGTTTTCCGGCGATCGGCATCGATGGCGTTAAGGTCGGCCGCCATGCGCATTTCAGGGAGCCCATCGATCCCGAGGCACCAAATCCGGCTGTCAACGACACCGATACGGCGCTGCTCGACGGCTTCGTTGCCAAGCGTCTGCCGGATGCGGCATCATTTCGGGTGCGGGCGACGACCTGCCGCTACACCATGCTGCCGAGCGAAGACTTTCTCATCGATACCGTGCCGGGGCAGCCGAACGTGGTGGTTTCCTCGGCCTGCTCCGGTCACGGCTTCAAGTTTACGAGCGTTGTCGGCGAGATTCTTGCCGATCTGGCGCTTCAGGGCGCAAGCGCATTGCCGACGGCTCTGTTCTCCTTCGAGAAGCATTTTGGCGCCCGCACGATATAGGCCGCCATCCGGAGGGTTCTAGCCGATCGTCATCCGTCGCAGGACGTCCGATCTGAAATAGAAGTGCTGAACGAGCGCGCCGAATATGTGTAGGACGACGACGATCCAAAGCAACATCTTGATAGGGCCGCCGTGGACGAAGCCTGCTGTGTCCACGCCGAGATAGTAAGCTGCAATCCCCGACAACGGCATCGCGAAGATCAGCACATAGAGCAAAACATGCGTTACGCGCGCGATGTGATGCAGGAATGCCGGCTGACCGTTCGGCTTTTCGGGAGCATCGGAGGAGAAGCGGACAGCCAGCCGAATGATCGCCAGAAGCAGGATCGCGATGCCGACATAGGCGTGAATATTGGCGCCGGCGATATCGTCAGGCGAAGGCGTCTGGCCGTTGTGGACCAAGTGACGCCATTTATTCATGCCGTCGGGAAATAGCAGATTGAAAAAAATGAGCAGGGCGACAAGCCAATGGAGCAGGCGCTGCGGGACGGAATAAGCGGATCTGGCAGGCATCAGGTTCCCTTAGATTGGAATTACTCTAAAACTAGAGCATGATTCTAACAAGAACCTGAACGCGATCTGCCTGATCCGCTATTGCCATCCGCGACGCCCGCATTGGCATCAACTCAACTCAACTCAACTCAACTCAACTCAACACGGCACGAGGTTCGAGAAACGATTCCAGGCCGTACGAGCCGAATTCGCGGCCCATGCCGGATTGCTTGAAGCCGCCAAAGGGTGCGAGCGGCTCATGCGGTGCACCGTTGATGACGACCCGGCCGGCCTCGATCTGGCCCGCCACCCGTTTTGCCCGGGCGACATCAGAAGAGAAGACATAGGCCTGCAGGCCATAATCCGTATCGTTTGCAATCTCGATTGCATGGGTTTCGTCACGATAGGGGATTACGCACAGCACAGGCCCGAAGATCTCTTCGCGCGCGATTCTCATGCCGTTGTGGACCTCGGAGAAGATCGTCGGCCGAATGAACCAGCCGTGATCGAGTCCTTCGGGTCGACCTTCTCCGCCGGCAATCAGCTGTGCGCCTTCTTCCTGGCCAAGACGGATATAGGACTGGACACGGTCCCATTGCTTTTGGCTGACCATTGGTCCGATGTTGACTGAGGGATCGCTCGCATCCCCGACCTTGAGCGTCGAAACCACGGCAGCCAGCCGCTTGTGGATTTCGTCGAGGCGGCTTTCGGGGGCAAGAATGCGCGTGCCGGCGATGCAGGCCTGGCCGCTATTGGCAAAGCCTGCCGCCAACACCTGCGGAATGACGAGATCGAGATCGGCATCGTCCAGAATGACGTTTGGGCTCTTGCCGCCGAGCTCGAGCGTCACGCGCTTCAGGGTCGCCGACGCGGCCTGCAGGATCGCCCGCCCGGTGACCGTCGAGCCGGTGAAGCTGATTTTGGCGATATCGCGATGAGCACTGAGAGCGGCACCGGCCACATGGCCATAGCCGTTGACGATGTTGAATACACCATTCGGCAGCCCGGCATCATCAAGGCATTCGGTGATGAGTTGCGTCTGGATCGCGCTCATTTCCGATGGCTTGATGACCATGGTGGCGCCGGCCGCGATGGCGGTGGCAAGCTTGCTGCAGATGAAGCCGTAATTGCTGTTCCATGGCGTAATGGCGGCGGCAACGCCGGCAGGCCGCATCTCCACTTCGGCATGGCCGATCCGGCGTCGAAACTCATAGTCTTTGAGCGTCTCGGCCATATGGAGAAAGGCCGTGCCGGCATGCGGCACCGAAAAGCCGATGAAGGCGGCCGGCGCGCCATATTCCTCGCGCATGGCGTCCGCGAGGTCCGAGGCACGTGCCGAGACGGCCTCATGCAGGCTATGCAGCATCGCAACGCGTTCGGCCTTGGAGCTTTGCGACAGACCCTGGAATGCAGCCTTGGCGGCGCTGACGGCACGGTCGACATCCTGTTCGTCGCCGAGACGCACGGTGCCGATCTGCTCTTCGGTGGCTGGGTTGAAAAGAGGGGCTAACTCCGTGCCATGGGGCTGAACGAAGCTGCCGTTGATGTAGATGGTGTCTATCGTGCGCATGAGCGTCTCCTTCATCTTCACGATAGAGGTAGGATGCGCTATTTGATCGGTCTAGCAGGACAAAGGCGAACAGGCTGATAAGGAAAATCGCGCAATGAAGGCAAGTCTGGCTGAGCTTGAGGCGATTGCAGCTGTTGCACGACATGGCGGTTTTCGCGCAGCCGCACGCGAGCTCGGCATGTCCTCGTCGGCGCTCAGCCATGCCGTTGCGGCGCTGGAGGAGCGCCTGTCCGTGCGGATTTTCAACAGGACGACACGCAGCGTGACCCTGTCGGATGCCGGCGAGCGCTTCATTGCGGATATAGCGCCGGCCCTCGCTGCGATCGACACGGCCATAGAGAATGCTGGCATCTCTTCCGCAACAGTATCCGGCACCCTTCGGCTCAACATGGCGCCAGGCGCGGCGCGCATGCTGCTGGTTCCCCTCATCCTCGAGTATGGGCGGCGCTATCCGGATGTGGAGGTCGAAATCGTTACCGAAAATGCTTTGGTCGACGTCATCGGAAAGGGTTTCGATGCAGGCATTCGCCTCGCCGAGGCCGTTCCGACGGATATGGTCGCGATACCGATCGTTTCGAGGCTACGCTCGCTTGTCGTCGGCTCGCCCGGCTATTTCAGCGACCGACCGCGCCCCCTCGTGCCCGGTGATCTCATGCAGCATCGCTGCATTCGCGCTCGAATGGCGAGCGGCCGGCTTTATCGTTGGGAATTCGAACGGCGTGGGCAAGCCATATTGATCGATGCGCCGGGAAGCCTCACCCTCGATGCGTCCGACCTGATGTTGAGTGCTGCGCTCGAAGGGGCGGGGCTCGCCTATATCAGCGAAGCATCCATTGCCGATCATATTGCGGCAGGCAATCTGATCTCGGTACTGGAGGATTGGAGCCCGCCCTATCCGGGTCTCAGCCTCTATTTCGCTCAGCGGCGCCAGATGCCGGCGAGGCTTCGGGCATTGATCGATCTCATCCGTGAGCGGAATCTCTCTCGTGGGTCGCGGTTGGAAGATTAAATTTCAGACATATATCTCGATATATCTTGAGTGCAGATATATAGAAATATATCCCTATCGCCTGAAACATCATCACGACGATCCCTTTGAGGATGAGCGCGAGTTCCTCGAGCGGCGCAGACATAAACATCACCATAGGAGAAGGGCGGCAAGCGGCTGTTTTGACTGCGGCGAGCGACTGCTGCTGAGGCGGTCGCTACTGCTTTGGATGAGGCGGTCTGCGCCATGGCGCGCTGTCAGAACACGTCGGCGACCGCTGGCGAAGAATCAACTCACGCAGGAGTTTGTCATGGACAAGAAGATCAAAGCCGTTCTCGAGAGCTACCACGAGCTTATTCGCGAAGAGCGCAGCAAGCCCAGGGAAGTGCCATCGGGCGGGCGCGACGGCGGTCAGGATCGCCGACTGAGAGCCGTCGGACCGGAGACGGGCCGCTTTATCAACATCTTGGCGAAAAGCCTGCAAGCCCCCACCATTCTGGAACTCGGCACGTCCTTTGGCTATTCCGGCACCTGGCTTGCCGAGGCTGCGCGCGCAAGCAAGGGAAAGCTTATTTCCATGGAGCTGCACGCTTACAAGACCGAGTTCGCCAAGGAAATGGCAGAGAAGGCGGGGCTGTCAGAGCATATCGATTTCAAGGTCGGCGATGCGGTCGAGATGATCAAGGCGCTGCCTTCGGGCGTCGATTTCGTCCTCGTCGACTTGTGGAAGGATCTCTACGTCCCCTGCCTCGAAGCCTTCTATCCCAAGCTCAATCCCGGTGCGATCATCGTGGCCGACAACATGCTGATGCCTGGTAATGAGGATGTGAAACGCTATGGCGAGGCCGTTCGCGCCAAGGCAGGAATAACCTCCGTGCTCCTGCCTGTCGGTTCCGGGATCGAAGTCAGCCGATACGATCCTGCATGAGGAGCAGGCGGCGGCCTCACTCATGAGACCGCCGCTGGTTTGCCTTTACTTGCCGGCGTCCTTGGCCGCCTTTTCGATGACGGCGGCGACTTTCTCCGGCTGGGATGCGAAGACGGCGTGGCTCGCCTTGATTTCGGTCACGTCGCTTCCCGCCCGTTTTGCCATGTCACGCTCGAGCTCGGGATTGATGGAGCGATCGTCGCTCGCAACAATCGACCAGCTCTTCTTCGACCGCCAGGCCGGATCATCGATCTTTGCCGTGAAGGCTGCCTTGGCGGCAAACACCTGCGACTTCGCCATGAAGTCCGCTTCGCTCCTCGGCAGGTCCGCCGCGAAATCCGCAGCGAACGTCGCGGGGTCGAGATAGAGATACTGGCCGTCCTTCGTCTCGCGGATATTCATGCTGCCCGCCGGCTTGGAACTGGCAAGGCCGATCAGGTTCTCGCCCTTGTCCGGTTGAAACGCAGCGACGTAGACGAGGCCGGCCACATCCGGCCGGTTGCCCGCCTCGGTGATGACCATGCCGCCATAGCTATGTCCCACAAGCAGGCTCGGGCCGATCTGCAGGTCCAGCACGCGGTTCGTTGCGGCAACGTCGTCGGCGAGCGAGGTGATGGGCTCCTGGACGATCGTGACCTTGAAGCCGTGCTTTTCGAGGATCTCGGTCGTCTTGCGCCAGCCGGATCCATCAGCGAGAGCGCCGCGGACGATGACGATATTCTTGATCTCGGCAGCCTGCGCTGTAAACGCCATGGTGCTCGCAGCAAGACCAAGGGCGACGACGGAAAGGAAGCGCTTATGCATGGGTATGACTCCTGTCGGTAAAAGTTGATGTTGAGGTTTGGGGAGGATTCATCCGAAGGTGAAGGCGTAGGCCTGGACCCCGGGATCGAGGAAACGGATTTCGAAGTTGCGCGCTGTGACATCGCCGGATTGGCGAACGAGCTGATAGAGTTTGGTGGCTGTAACAGTCCCGTTTCCGGCGGCATCGGTATCGGAGCCGTGGTCGGCGCCGGGAGCCTTCCCATCGACGGTCACTTGGAAGCGGACCGGCTTTCCGTTCGCAGCAGGCCCGAGAACCAGATGCAGGTCGCGGGCGCTGAAGCGATAGCTGATGCCGCCGCCTGCCCGATCGAGCGATGCCTGCTCCGGACCGACGGTCCATGTTCCCGCCAATCCCCATTGGTTGAGATCGGGATTGGCGATGGAATAGTCAGCGGCGGCATCCGCCTTCAGGCCTTCGGGAGAAACGAAACCCGTCGCCTGCTTATAGCCGACATAGGTTTCGCCGGAGCGGATGTCCCCGAGATCGGGGCTGGCCTCCGCACCCTTTGCATTCGGTACGACAGGGGCGCTTTGGGTCATGTCGCTGCCCGCTTCGCGCAGGAGATCCTGGATAGCCTGCTCGGTCTGGGGATAATTGCCTTCGCCGAAATGCTGGTAGCGGACCTGTCCCTTGGCATCGATAAGATAGTGGGCAGGCCAGTAGTTGTTCTCGAAGGCGCGCCAGATGCGATAGTCGTTGTCGATGGCGACCGGGTAGCCGATCTTGAAGTCGGCAACCGCATTCTTGACGTTGCCGATGTTCTTCTCGAAGGCGAATTCGGGCGCATGGACGCCGATGACGACGAGGCCCTGATCCTTATATTTTTCCGCCCAGGCACGAACATAGGGGATGGTGCGGATGCAGTTGACGCAGGAATAGGTCCAGAAATCGACGAGCACGACCTTGCCGCGAAGCTCGGCGCTGGTCAGCGGCGGCGAGTTCAGCCAGGTGACGGCGTCATTGAGCGAGGGGGCTGGCCCTTCCACCGGCAGATCGCTGTGGAACGGCCGTGTCGCGTCGCTGGCGGTCTCGGTCGATACACCATCTGCGGACTTCGTATGCAGCCTCTCCAGCAAGGCCTGCTCGAACGAGCCGGTGCTTGCATAGGAAAGCCGGGCGAGCAGGCCGGTATCGAGGCCAAGAGCAATGGCCGCGACCCCCGCCAGGACGGCAGCGCCGGCCAGCTGGCGGATACGTTCGCTGATGCCGAGTGATTGTTTCATGCGGGCAAACAGCTTGCCGCCGGCAAACAGGGCGACGGCAAGTGAAGTCGTGGCGCCGGCACCATAGGCAAGCAGAAGGAACGTCGTCTGCAGATTGGCGCCCTTCAAGGCTGCTCCCGTGAGCACGAGCCCGAGGATCGGCCCGGCGCAGGGCGCCCAGAGCAGCCCGGTCGCAATACCGAGGACAAACGAGCTCCTGACGCTCGACGTCGCGCGGCCGTTGCCTGCGGCGTTCAGGAGATTATTGCCGAGGTCGACAACCGGCCGGGAAAGCAGGCTTGACACGCGCGGCGACAGCAGGCTCAGGCCGAAGAGCGCGAGCAGCGCGATGGCGGCGAGACGACCATATTCATTGGCGCGAATGGCCCAGGCGCCGCCGATGGCAGCAAGCGTCGCGACCAGTGCAAAGGTGATCGCCATGCCCGCAAGCATGGGTAGCGTGCTCCTGGCGAAAGGCTGGCCGGCGCGGGCGAAAACGAAGGGGAGAATGGGCAGAATGCACGGACTGAGGATCGTCAGCGCGCCGCCGAGATAGGCAATGATGAGAAGCGTCATCGTCTCTTCCTTTAGAACGGATTGACCGGCTGTGGGCGGCGACGTGCCGTGCCCTTCAGCGGCGCCTATCTGCCGCTGGCGACGTATCTCGGATGTGTCCGGTTGGATGGGAGAATGTACCGAAACGTCGATGTCTTCGGCTTCGATACACTGCGATACAAACGAAGCGATGCCGGTGCGGTCCTGCGGCGAGCGCAGTTGCCTGTCGAGGCTGTCCCGCGAGAAGCAGGGCAATCGCGTATAATGCTTGCCGCAACGACTTCATTTCATACGCGATTACCCTGCGGCCAGGGGCTGCGAATTGTATCCGACTGTATCTGCGCCGCCGGAAGCTACATAGGCATTCAAAATCGGGCGGCTAACGACACATCGGGGATACATGCGGCGGGCTTTCTTGAGGTCGCGATCCATTCAACAGGAGAGACAGATGTCCGAAGAAATCAATCATCACCGCCGCCGCTTTTTCGGTGTTGCCGCAATAGCCGTTGCAGCCGCCGAATTCGGCCTGCCGACAATCGCCGATGCACAACAGTCGAAGACTTCTGTTGCCGTGCCCTCGGTAAAGGCTGGCACACATACATCTTTCGCGGCTCTGAAGCAGATCGATGCTGGCGTGCTCAATATCGGCTATGCCGAGGCCGGCCCGGCAAATGGTCCGGTCGTATTGCTGCTCCACGGCTGGCCCTATGACATCTATAGCTTCGTCGATGTCGCACCGCTGCTTGCGGATGCCGGTTACCGTGTCATCGTCCCCTATCTGCGCGGTTATGGGACCACCGTGTTCCTCACCAGCCAGACACCGCGCAATGGTCAGCAGGCAGCCTTGGCCGCCGACATGATCGCGCTTCTCGATGCGCTGAAGATTGAAAAGGTCGTCGTTGCCGGCTTCGATTGGGGTGCGCGCACCGCCAACATCATGGCGGCGCTCTGGCCCGAGCGTTGTAAGGCGATGGTGTCGGTCAGCGGCTATCTCATCGGCAGCCAGGAGGTCAACCGTAAGCCCTTGCCGCCGAAAGCCGAGCTTGCCTGGTGGTATCAGTTTTATTTCGCCACGGAGCGCGGACGCCTTGGCTATCAGGAAAACCGCCACGACTTTGCTAAGCTGATCTGGCATACGGCCTCGCCGCAATGGGCCTTCGACGATGCGACTTACGACCGATCGGCCGCGGCTTTCGACAATCCCGACCATGTCGAGGTCGTTATCCACAATTACCGCTGGCGCCTCGGGATCGTCGAAGGCGAGGCGAAATACGATGCCTATGAACACACGCTGGCCGCAGGGCCTGTGATCTCGATCCCGACGATCACGATGGAAGGCGACGCGAACGGCGCTCCTCACCCGGAACCATCAGCCTATCGGGCTAAGTTCTCGGGCAAGTACGAGCATCGCACGATCACCGGCGGCATAGGTCACAATCTTCCCCAGGAAGCGCCGCAGGCATTCGCGCAGGCCGTGATAGATGTTGATCGTTTCTAGTTCGGCGGTAGTGTGGAGGAGGGCGCTGGCATATGCCGGCGCTTCTCGCCAGCGGATGGCGCCGGCAGCAAGGGCTGAAGAATATTCGTAGGCAAAGGCTTACGTTCGTAATGAGTGGGAAGTAAAATGGAGCATGTCGACCATATCCTGATTGTCGATGACGATCGGGAAATCCGCGAGTTGGTATCAAGCTATCTGACGAAGAACGGCTTGAGGACGACGACAGCTGCCGATGGCCGCCAGATGCGCAGTTTTCTCGAAGCCAATTCGGTCGATCTGATCGTGCTCGACGTCATGATGCCGGGCGACGATGGCCTGGTGCTCTGTCGTGAGCTTCGCGCCGGAAAGCACAAGGCGACGCCTGTTCTGATGCTGACGGCGCGCAGCGACGAGATGGACCGGATCCTCGGCCTGGAAATGGGCGCCGACGATTACCTGCCGAAGCCGTTTGCCGCCCGCGAGCTTCTTGCCCGCATCAAGGCGGTGCTCAGGCGAACGCGGATGCTGCCGCCCAATCTGCAGATCAGCGAGGCCGGGCAACTGCTCGTCTTCGGCGACTGGCGGCTCGATACGGTCGGTCGCCATCTTCTTGACCGGGACGGAACGGAAATCGCCTTGAGCGGTGCCGAATACCGACTGCTGCGCGTTTTCATCGATCACCCGCAACGGGTGCTCAACCGCGACCAGCTGCTGAACCTCACCCAGGGCCGCGATGCCGATCTCTTCGATCGCTCTATCGACCTGCTTGTCAGCCGCCTTCGCCAGCGTTTGGGCGACGACGCCCGCGAGCCGACCTATATCAAGACGGTTCGCAGCGAAGGCTATGTCTTCTCCGTTCCAGTGGAGATCGCGGAGCTTCGTCCATGAGCACGGCGGGTTTGCTGCATCGGGGTCTGTCGTGGCCCAGCACCTTGCGCTCGCGCATCTCAATCATTTTGCTGGTCGGGCTTGCGATCGCTTACGGGCTTTCCTTCAGTGTGCTCTACATCGAGCGCTACATGTCGGCAAAGGCCGTCATGCTCGGCACGCTGGAGAGCGACGTCGCGACCTCGATCGCGGTGCTCGATCGCTTGCCGGCAAACGAGAGGGCCGGCTTTGTCGATTGGTTGAGCCGCGGCAACTACCATTTCGAGCTGGGGCCGGGGCTGCCGGGCGTGCCTGATACTTCAACCCACAGCGCCGAGATCGCCGCCAAGATAGAGGACGCCGTTGGCCATCGTTTTCCGATTCACATCGAATCGATACCTGGCCCTATCGCGCGCCTGCAGGCGCATCTGAATTTGAGCGACGGCAGCCCGTTGACGATAGACGTCACGCCGAAGGGCATCATGCCGATCGCCTCCTGGCTGCCCTATGTCTTTGTCGTGCAGATGCTGGTCATCGTCCTGTGCACCTGGTTCGCCGTCCGCCTGGCGATCCGCCCGCTTGCCGAGCTCGCCGCCGCCGCCGATGCGCTCGATCCCAACAAGAAGGGGCAGGCGTTGAGCGATCGGGGGCCGAGTGAGGTCGCCCACGCGGCCAAGGCCTTCAATGCGATGCGGGATCGCATCGCGCATTACCTTGAGGAGCGCGTGCAGATTCTCGCGGCCATTTCCCACGATCTGCAAACGCCGATCACCCGCATGCGCCTGCGCGCCGATATCGCCGACGAATCGCCTGAAAAGACTAAGCTGCTGCAGGATCTCGGGGAGATCGAGCGGCTGGTGCAGGATGGCATCGCCTATGCGCGAAGCGCCCACAGCAATGGCGAGAAGAATTCCCGCATCGATCTGGCCTCCTTCATCGAGAGCATCTGTTATGACTATCAGGATACCGGCAAGTCCGTCGCCATTCTTGGCCTGGTTCAGGGAACAGTAACGACAAAGCCGCATGCGCTTCGGCGGATTCTCTCGAATTTCATCGACAATGCCCTGAAATTTGCAGGAGCAGCTGAGATCGGTGTCGAGCGCAGGAATACCGGCGCGGTCATCATAACGGTGATGGATCGCGGTCCCGGCATTCCGCCAGACCAGATAGAATCGGCTATGCAGCCTTTCTTCCGGCTGGAGCAATCGCGCAACCGCAATACGGGCGGCACGGGGCTTGGTCTTGCGATAGCCCAGCAATTGGCCCAGACGCTTGGCGGCTCCGTCAGGCTCTACAATCGCGACGGCGGCGGACTGGCTGCCGAGGTCGTGATCGCCTGACGACCTGTCAAAAGATTTTCGGCGCCTTTGTAAGCAATTGTGTCGGGCCGATATGGGTGTACGTTCTGTGACATTTCCGGCGATTTCGGAAACATGCAGGATACTTCGGTCCATCAAAAACCACTCTGTCAACGGACGTCGTCCCAGACGACACAACAAACCGGGCGACGCAACAAAGGAGTGTTCCATGACTAAGATCGACAAAGTTCTCTACACCGCCAAAACCCACACCATCGGTGGCCGCGATGGGTCCGCGCGCAGCGATGACAGCCAGCTGGATGTCAAGCTTTCACCTCCCGGCAGCGCCCATGCCGGCACCAACCCCGAGCAGCTTTTCGCGGCCGGCTGGTCGGCATGCTTCATTGGCGCCATGGGCCTTGCCGCGGGCAAGCGGAAGATCAAGCTCCCGGCCGACCTTTCGGTCGATGCAGAAGTGGATCTCGGGACCACCGAGGGTGCCTATTTCCTGCAGGCGCGCCTGACGATCAGCATGCCCGGCATCGAGCCGGAGCTGGTGAGGACGCTCGTCGAAGAAGCGCACCAGACCTGCCCATATTCGAAGGCGACCCGCGGCAACATCAATGTCGAACTGAAGCTCGCCTGAGCATCGCTTAAGCGTTGATATTGCGCGCAGCTCGCTTGAATGCGCGGCGCGCAATGTCGTTGCCCGCACTGTCAAAATTAACCTGTGAGGCAGGTCCGGCCTCGCATCTGGAGGGCCTCATGAGACCAATTATTCTTCTTCTTGCCGGAGCAGCCATCTTTGCCGCGCCGTGCGTCTACGACCCCAGTTCGAAGGAGCTTTCGCCGCTTGCGAGCATTGCCGCCGTATGGGGCGGATCGGGCCTAAATCACAGCGGACGTTAACCACCTGTTAACCATGTCAACGGTACACAAGGTCAACGATTTATTCACATAGATGACCAAAGTGCTAACAGACGCTCGCTCGATCCGTATCAAGGGCCGCTCCTTTCTTGCGGTCATGCTTTCGCCCGATCTGCCGCTGGACCAGTGGTTGATAAGGCTCGATGACCTTGCAGCCCGTTCGGCCGGTTTCTTTCTGGGGCGGCCGGTCGTGCTCGATATAACCGATCTGCCGATCGATCGTGCGCAGCTGAAGGAGTTGATCGGCGAGCTTGCCGCCCGCAATGTCAGCATCATGGGCATCGAGGGTGGCCGTCCGTCCATCGTCGGGCCTGGTATGCCGCCGGTGCTGAAGGGTGGTCGTCCGGCAGCCGATTTCGAGGTGGCCGAGACAGAACCGGTCGTCGAACGGCGCAACAGCGAAAGCAAGCCGGCGCCGGTCGAGGTTCGTCCGGTGACCCAATCGCTGATCATCCGCGAGCCGGTCCGTTCGGGCCAGTCGGTGATCTTTCCGGAGGGTGATGTCACCGTCATCGGATCAGTAGCGTCAGGTGCGGAAATCATCGCCGGAGGGTCCGTGCATATCTACGGCGCCTTGCGCGGCCGGGCCATGGCCGGATCCATCGGCAATGCATCGGCGCGAATCTTTTGCCGCAAGCTCGAGGCCGAACTGCTGGCGATCGATGGCATCTACAAAATGGCGGAAGACGTCGCACCCGGCCTTCGCGGACAACCCGTCCAGCTCTGGCTGGATGGCGAGACGATCATGGCAGAAAAACTAATCTGAGCCGAAGCGGGCCAAAACAGGAGAGCGAGATGGGCAAGGTAATCGTCGTCACATCAGGCAAGGGTGGGGTTGGCAAGACGACTTCGACTGCCGCACTGGGAGCGGCTCTGGCGCAGAGAAACGAAAAGGTCGTCGTCGTCGATTTCGACGTCGGGCTGCGCAATCTCGATCTGGTGATGGGCGCTGAACGGCGCGTCGTCTACGATCTGGTCAACGTCATCCATGGCGATGCCAGGCTGCCGCAGGCTTTGATCCGCGACAAGCGGCTGGAAACGCTCTTCCTGCTGCCGGCTTCGCAGACGCGCGACAAGGACAACCTGACGCCCGAAGGTGTCGAGCGCGTCATCAATGAGCTCAAGAACCATTTCGACTGGGTCATCTGCGACAGCCCGGCCGGGATCGAGCGCGGCGCAACGCTTGCGATGCGGCATGCCGACGTCGCTGTTGTCGTCACCAATCCTGAGGTATCCTCGGTGCGCGATTCCGATCGCATCATCGGCCTGCTAGACGCCAAGACGGTCAAGGCCGAGCGCGGCGAGCGCATGGAAAAGCACCTGCTGCTGACGCGCTACGATGCGGCTCGCGCCGAGCGCGGCGACATGCTGAAGGTCGACGACGTACTGGAGATCCTGTCCATTCCCTTGCTTGGGATCATCCCGGAAAGCATGGATGTTCTTCGCGCCTCCAATATCGGCTCGCCGGTCACGCTCGCGGATGCCCGCAGCGCGCCCGCCCTTGCCTATTTCGAAGCCGCCCGCCGCCTTGCCGGCGAGCAGGTGCCGATCACCATCCCCGGTGAAAAGCGGGGCATCTTCGGTAAGATCTTCGCAAGGAGGGCCGCATGAATATTTTCGGACTGTTCCGCAAGCAGAGATCTGCACCCATGGCGCGCGAACGCCTGCAGATCCTCCTTGCCCATGAACGTGCCTCGGCAGATTCGGATCTCGTATCCATTCTGCGCGAGGAGATCCTGGCCGTCATCGCCAAGCACGTGCAGGTCGATCGCGACAAGGTGCAGGTCAAGATGGATCGCGACGAGCATGTCTCCATGCTGGAGATCGATGTAGAGATTCCCAGGGACGCAGCCCTTCAGGCTGCCTGACTGAGGCGCGATATCGCGGTTATGCGGGAACGAAGGCGAAGGATTCTCCCTTTTGGCGGATCCTTTGCATTTCCTTGAAGTTCGCTCTTGCAAAATGCGCGATTCGCTATTACTTGCACGCTATCACCTGTATCGATGGCCTGCCGCGCTGACATTTTTGTGTCGACGCGGCGTTCGCTGTCCGGGTTAAAAGCAAGGGCGCTCCCCAGAAATGGGTCGAGCGCCCTTTGCGTTTGTCGGGGTCGAGGCCGCTTTCCTTGTCGGGGTCGATATGCCAGTTTGTAGCCATGAGGCGGGAGGCTGCAGGCTTGGGCGGATTGAATTCTCTGTGGAATGCTGTGTTCAGATGGCTGCTTGCCGGCATCTTCCTTGCAGCCTGCGCCACTGGTGCCTCGGCCGCGGACCGGACGATCTATCTGACGTTTGACGATGGCCCCTTGCCGGGGACGAAAAACGTCCTTTCCGTATTGAGTGAGGAAAATGTTCCGGCCGCGATGTTCATGGTCGGCCTGCATGTCGAAACCATCCCCGCGGGCCGCGATTTGCTGGCCGAAGCCAAGGCAATGCCGCTGGTGACTGTCGGCAATCACAGCTACACCCACGCCAACAATCGCTACAGGCGGTATTACTCCAACACCCAGGCCGTCGTCGCGGATATGCTGCACGCCAACCAGGTGCTCGGCCTCACGCCCGTCGTCCATGCGCGATTGCCGGGCAGGGACGTCTTTCGGCTTCCGACCGTGTCGAGGGAAGATCTCTCCATCAATGTCGCCCAATGGGAGCGCGAATGGCTGGACTACGAGCTCGTTGCCGAAGCCGGCTTCTATCTCTATGGCTGGGATTTCGAATGGGTGCATAGCGACGATGGCAAGCCGGTCCAATCGGTGGACCATCTGGTCAACGAGATCGACCACCTCTTTCAGTATGGCCGCTTCACTCAGCGCGGCAAGATGATCCTGCTCATGCATGATGAGATGTTTCAGGATCAGTTCAACGGGCAGGAAAACCTGCAGGCGCTTATCCGCCAGCTCCGCCAGCGCGGCTATGCCTTCGGCGATATCAGGACATACGCGCCGTCAAACCGTTAAGCGCCCCAAACACGCGTAGCGCTACCGCGCCGCGGCCCCTGCCGCGACCGTCAGGATGAAGTCGTCGAGTTCCCGTTCCAGGCTTTCGACGGGCAGGCCGACGAAGCGCCCTTCGAGGCTGATGCTGACGACGCCATGCACCGCTCCGAACAGCGTTCGGGCACGAATGGCGCGGGCAGTCTCCGACATGCCGGGCTGCAGCTCGGCAAGCGGTTCGGCGATGATGCCCATCAGGAACATATGTTCTTCCAGATGCCATTCGGGGGTGGGGCGTTCGTCCGGTGGGCGATGGTCGAAGAGCGCCTTCCACAGATTGCGGTTGGTGAGTGCGAATCGCAGATAGCCGCGTGCAAGGTTGCGCAGCCGATCCGCCGGCGTGCGGTCCTTGACCTCCGCCAGGGCGAGAGAGGCTTCCAGCACTTTCAACGTCGCCGAATTGACGTGGATGACGAGATCGTCGAGATCGGCAAAGACGGTGTAGAGCCCTCCGAGAGCGCAGCCGACATCCTGCGTGACATCGCGCGCCCGCAGGTTGGAGAGACCATCGGCTGCGATGCGATGGCGCGCCGCCTCGATCAGCCGCAGCTTCAAATCCTCGCGCTTTTCCTGGGTTTTTCTCGCCATTAACCATTCCAATCTGATTTTTTGAACATCGTTCAAAATTGTTCTTGAACGATGTTCATGATTCTGGCATACCTTGCTTCGTGAACATCGTTCATAAACGGGAGACGACAAATGTTCAATGTAATTCTGACGCTGATCCGCGGTCGGGCTTATGATGCGGAGCAGGCATTTATCGATCGCAATGCCGTGCCTCTGCTTGCCCAGCAGATCCGTGATGCTGCCGGCGCCATTCAGTCGGCGCGGCGGGCGGTGGCAATCGCCGTCGCACAGAATGAGCAGGAAAAGAGCCAGCATGCGGCGATTGCCGGTCGCATCGCGGATCTGGAGACCCGGGCCGTCGCTGCATTGCAAAAGGGTAATGACGAACTCGCCCGGCAAGCGGCCGAGGCGATTGCTGAGCTCGAAGCCGAGCGCGATGCTTCCGAGAAGGCGCAGGCGCAATTCACCCAGACGATCGGCAGGCTCAAGGCAACCGTTCGCGCATCCGAAGCGCGACTGCAGGAATTGCAGCGCGGCGAACGGCTGGCGCGCGCCACCGAGCAGACACAGAAGCTTAATGCAGCCTGCGATGACAACTCCGGCTTGGCGACCTTGGACGAGGCAGAGGAAACGCTTGCCCGCCTTCGTGCCTATCAGGATCGCTGCGAAATTGCCGCGTCAGCCTTGAAGGAAATGGACGCCGCAAACCGGCCCGCAATCGTCATCGAAAAACTCGCCAATGCCGGCTGCGGCGCACCCATTGGCCCATCGGCCGACGACGTGCTTGCCCGCCTGCGCGAGCGCCTGAATTCAGCAGCCTGAAATCAAACACACAAGAGGACACGATCATGAACGACAGCTTCCAGAAACATTCCCAGGCTTGGGTCAGCTTTTCCTATGTCTCCTTCGCCGCCGCCGCATTTATGCTCTTCGTCGGCCTATACATGATGCCGATCGACCTTTGGGGCAAAGGCTATCTCGCCATGGGCATCCTGATGCTGGTACAGACGACGGTCAACGTTACCAAGACGGTTCGCGATAATAGCGAAGCCGACAAGCTGATCCGCAAGGTTGAGGACGCCCGCACCGAGAAGCTGCTCGTTAAGTTCAATCGTGACGGTCAAGACTAACCTTTATTAACGACGCCGCAGAGTTGTATTCGCGCTTAACCTTTGCGTAACCACTCTGTGGCGTCTTGTTCACTGAACAAGGCGAACGTCATGCAAACCCATTTAATGAGATCGAGGAAATTCGCGCCGCTGTTCTGGACGCAGTTCCTCACCGCCTTCAACGATAATTTTCTCAAGCAGACTTTGATTTTCGTCATTCTGGCGCAGATGGCAGCCGAAGGCGCCGCGCTCGTGACGCTGGCAGGCGGCATCTTCATCGTGCCGTTCCTGCTGCTTTCGGCGATTGCCGGCGAGCTTGCCGATAAATACGACAAGGCCAAGATAGCCGAGCTGCTGAAGCGCTGCGAACTCGTCGTCGCAGCCATCTCCGTCGTGGGCATTGCCTTTTCGTCCATCTGGATCCTGATGTTCGCCCTTTTCGGCTTCGGCGTCATCTCCTCCCTCTTTGGACCGATCAAATACGGCATCCTGCCAGATCACCTCGCAAGCAGGGACCTTCCAAAGGCGAATGCCTGGATCGAGGGCGGAACCTTCATCGCCATTCTCACCGGCACGATGGTCTCGGCCGTCGCCTTCCGGCAGGGGGACAACGTCTGGATCTTCGGCCCAATGATGATGGGGCTTTCCGTCCTCTGCTGGTTTGCCGCGCGCATGATCCCCTCAACCGGCTCCAAGGCGCCCGATCTCGTCGTCGACGTCAATGTCGTCCGCTCCAGTTACAGGCTTGTCAACGAGCTTCGTGCAGACAGCCGCATCTGGCGCGCGTCGCTGATGAACTGCTGGTTCTGGTTCGTCGGCGCCTTCATCATGTCGATGCTGCCGATCATGGTGACCGACATCCTCGGCGGCTCGGAAATCGTCGTTCCCGCCTATCTGGCGATCTTCGCAATCTCCGTCGCCATCGGTTCCGCCATCGCCGGATGGATGGCTGCCGGCCGCATTGTGCTTCTGCCGGCTCCGATCGGCATGCTGATCGTCGCACTCTTCGGTCTCGATCTCGCCTGGAACCTTTGGGGTCTTCAGTCCAGCTCGCATGCCGAGTCCATTCTCGCGTTCTTCGAAGGGCCGAAGACGATCCGCGTCGCCATCGATCTGGCCGGCATGGCAATCGGCGGTGCTTTCCTCGCGGTCCCGACCTTTGCCGCGATGCAGAGCTGGGCGAATGAAGACCGCCGCGCCCGCGTCATCGGCGCCGCAAACGTGCTGTCCGCTCTCTTCATCGCGGTCGGCCTGGCGCTGGTGGCTGTGCTGCAGGCCATCGGCTTGTCGATCCCAGTGATCGTCCTCAGCATCTCGGCGCTCAACGTCGTGATCGCCTGGGTCATGCTGGTGACGCTGCCGACCAATGCCTTCCGCGATTTCATCTCCATCATCTTCCGCGCGTTCATGCGGCTGGAAGTCGAGGGTCTGGAAAACATTCGTAAGGCCGGGCCGGCGCCGATCATCGCCCTCAATCACGTAAGCCTGCTCGACGGCGCGCTGGCGCTTGCCATCACCGAAGAAGAGCCGGTGTTTGCGATCGACTATGCCTTTGCCAGGAAGTGGTGGGTGCGTCCTCTGCTGAAGAGGTGCAAGTTCCTGCCGCTCGATCCGACGAAGCCGATGGCCACGCGCTCCCTGATCAAGGTCATCCAGGACGGCAGCCCGGTCGGTATCTTCCCCGAAGGGCGCCTGACGGTCACCGGTACGTTGATGAAGGTCTATGACGGTGCGGCCATGGTCGCCGACAAGACTGGCGCGATGATCGTGCCTGTTCGTATCGACGGTCTGGAAAAGAGCTATGCCTCCTATCTGACGGCGAGCCATGTGCGCCGCCGCCTTTTCCCCAAGGTCAAGGTGACGATCCTCGAACCGGTAAGGCTCGATGTTTCCCCAGAGCTCAAGGGCCGTAAACGGCGCATTGCGGCCGGTGCCGCACTCTATCAGATCATGTCGGCGCTGATGTTCCGCACGGCGGATACCGATAATACCGTCCTCGGTCGCGTCATCGAAACCGCCCATGAACATGGCGGCAAGAAGCTCGCCGTCGAGGATCCGCTCGCCGGCAAGCTGTCCTATGCCAAGCTGCTCACCGGTGCCGCGGTGCTGGGTGCGAAGTTCAAGAAGATGTTCCCCAATGAAAAGACGCTCGGCGTCATGCTGCCGAACGCCAACGGCACGGCGGCGACCGTGCTCGGCGTCATGTCGGCGGGGAAGGTACCGGCCATGCTCAACTTCACGGCGGGCGCGGCCAATATCCTGTCGGCCTGCAGGACATCAGAGGTCAAACACGTCCTGTGCTCACGTGCCTTCGTCACGCAGGCCAAGCTCGGCCCTGTGGTCGAGGAGCTGCAAAAGGAAGTGACCTTTGTCTGGCTCGACGAGTTGCGCACCCAGATCACATTCCTCGACAAGATTTTCGGCCTCATCCGCAAATATCGGCCGCTGGTCAAGCGCAGTGCCGACGATCCGGCTGTGATCCTCTTCACCTCGGGTTCGGAAGGTGCGCCGAAGGGCGTAGTGCTCACCCACCGCAACATCCTATCGAACGCAGCCCAGGCGGCCTCGCGCATCGATTTCCATCCGGGCGACAAGGTGTTCAACATCCTCCCGATGTTCCATTCCTTCGGCCTGACGGCCGGCACCATCCTGCCGCTGGTCTCGGGCGTGCCGATCTTCCTCTATCCGTCGCCGCTGCATTATCGCATCGTGCCGGAGCTGATTTACGTCTCGAACGCCACCATCGTTTTCGGCACGGATACGTTCCTGAACGGCTATGCCCGTACTGCTCATCCGTACGATCTGAGGTCGATCCGCTATATCTTCTCCGGCGCCGAACCGGTGAAGGCCTCGACCCGCGAGGTCTATATGGAGAAGTTCGGCCTGCGTATCCTGGAAGGCTATGGGGTCACCGAGGCAGCTCCGGTCATCTCGCTGAACACGCCGATGTATAATCGCTCGGGAACCGTCGGCAAGATCATGCCGGGCATGGAATGGAAGCTGGAGCCGGTTCCCGGTATTGATGAGGGCGGGCGTCTGCTCATTCGCGGCGCCAATGTGATGGCCGGCTATATGCGCGCCGACAATCCCGGCGTCATCGAACCGCTGCCGGATGGCTGGCACGATACCGGCGATATCGTCACCATCGATGAGGATGGTTTCGTTAAGATCCGCGGCCGCGCCAAGCGCTTCGCCAAGATTGGCGGCGAGATGATCTCGCTTGCCGCCGTGGAGACGCTTGCCGCCCAGCTCTGGCCGGGCGCGCTCAGCGTCGTCTCGGCTGTGCCCGACGCCAAGAAGGGCGAACGCGTCGTCCTCCTGACCGATCAGCCGAACGCCACGCGAAGCGAGTTCCTGGCCTTTGCCAAATCGAAGGGCGCAACCGAGATGATGGTTCCGGCCGAAGTGACCGTCGGCAAGGTCCCCGTCCTCGGCTCCGGCAAGATCGATTTCGTCACGGCACGCGCCTTGGCCCTGGAAGGTCTTTCAGAGTCGCAGGCGGCTTGAGGCTTCACGTCTAAACGAATGGGCGGTCGGCGGCTCAAGCCATCGACCGCCCTTTGCTATCGACGTCTGATCAAACGTCACGAGACATGCGGCTGGATGATCTGAAACGTCGTGCCGTCATCGCCGCTCTCCAGCAACTCGATGCTGCCGCCATGCGAGGCGAGCATTGCCCGGACGATGCCAAGGCCCATGCCGGTGCCGCCCTCTTCCCGGCGCGTCGAAAAGAACGGTTCGAAGATGCGCTCGCGATTGCCTTCGGCAATACCGGAGCCATTGTCGCGAATTTGGATCGTCAGCTTACGCCCGTCGGTCGCCGTCTTGATCTCGAGTATAGTCGCGCCGTTTTGAGAGGCATTTTCGGCCAGATTGGCAAAAATGATGCCGGCGACCTCGCTGGGCAGAGCAATCGCGCTTTCGGTACTTCCGTCATCGATGACAGCCAATTGGCGGAAGTTCCGGGCCAGCTGGGCGACGATGTCCCCGATGTTGCTCAGGCCCGGCTCGGATGGCAGTTCGGCCTTCGCCAGATCGCGCAGGCGTGACAACAGCGTGTCCAGGCGTTCGGTATCCGCGATGATATTGGCGAGGAAACGGTTCCGCTGCGCTTGGCTCATCGGGTGTTCCTCGTCATCGTCGCGCAGCAGTTCCGCAGCACCCTTGATCGAGGTAAGGGGGGATTTCAGCTCGTGCGAGACGTGCGCCGCGAAGGAGCGGACATGGTCGGAATGATCGACCAGCTTGCCGGCAAGGTCGAGAAAGCTCTGCGAGAGTGTCGCCACCTCACGCGTGCCGTAGTTGTCGAGCGGCCGGATCGCAGCTCTTCCGCCGCGGGCGATTTCCTCCGTTCGAGCGATCAGCGCATTGATGGGCACGGTCAGCGTACGGGTCAGCACATAGGCGACCACGAGGGTCAGGATCAGAACGACGGCCAGAGTAGCGATTTCGGCCGGCGCCATAGCGCCGGATGCGGCCCGCACCGCGCGAAACCAGATGACGGTCAGCACCGGAAGCGTCATTACGGTCAGAAGCACGGCATAGACGATGAGGTAGAGCGGTGGCCGCCACTTCGGCCTCACTTGGGGAGTGCGCATCATGCGCCTTCCTCCACGCCTGATGTCAGCTTGAAGCCGATGCCGTGTACAGTGGCGATGATGCCCTTGCCGCCGGCTGCGGAGAGCTTGGCGCGGATATTGCGGATATGGCTGTCGATGGTGCGGTCGGCGACCTGAATATCCACCCCATAGGCAGCCTCCATGAGCTGATCGCGGTTGAACACGATCTCGGGACGCGACAGCAGCGTGTCGAGGATGGCGAATTCGAGCGCGGTCAAAGCCAGCGGCGTATCGGCGAAGGTCGCGGTCCTGCCCCCACGATTGAGCCGCAGCAAGCCGACGGACACGGAACCTTCCCTGGCATCCGGCTCGGCGCCGTGCCCGCAACGTTTCAGGATGGTCTTGACGCGGGCGACCAGTTCGCGCGGGCTGAAGGGCTTGGTGACATAATCGTCGCCACCGATCTCGAGGCCGAGGATCCGGTCTATTTCCTCGTCGCGCGCCGAGAGAAACAGGATCGGGAGATTGGATGTCCTGCGGATCCGGCGGCAGACCTCAAGTCCATCCATCTCGGGCATGCCGACATCGAGCACGATCAGGTCGATACCGCCCCGATGAAAGGCCATCATGGCCTCAGTGCCGTTACGGGCTGTTGTCGTCGTCATGCCGGCACGATCGAGCGCGAAACAGATCACGTCGCGGATGTTGGGTTCGTCGTCGACGACGAGGATGCGCTTGATCATGCGGAGCCTGCTTTGGTTCTCTTGCTCGTTTTTCTTCGTTTCGGCCTCATCTTGCAAGGGTTGTGTGGTCGCGAAGATAGCGATCGAGGCGGGCGGCGCGGAAAGTCCAGCTTCTCCAGTCGCGCGGCCGCTGCCATTCGTCCCAGGCAAGCGCGACGAGTGTGATCAATATGAGGGGTCTGCGGTTGGGGTTGCTTGTGAGGTTGGTCGGTTGAGCCGGTATATCCGAAACACTCATGCGTATCGGCTCCCCACGGTTCGCCCGGCAGCGATAAAGGGTATGACCCTTGGTGTCTGAGCCGGGAGGCCGGTTTGGGGTTGGGGATCATCCACCAGCCACCAACCTTCCTTGAGAAGACTATGAGGCAGGCGAACGGTTGGAGCGGCGGTTTCTTCCGGCGTGTTGTTCATGGCGCGAGGATGGCGCGCGTATTTGCAGAATCTGTGCAGAGCCCAAGGAGCTATTCAGGAATTGCAAGCTTGAGTTGGGTCGGGCAGGCGATAGCCATGAGCAGACACTCTTGTTGCGGATAATTGGGTTTTCCGGTCATGCGGCTGGTGCCTCGAAATGAAGCAGTCGCTTGTGGAGCTTAAACTTGTGTTTTCTAGCTTTTGCTCAGTAGATGGATTGCAAATCCGAAACTCGATTTGGTGACCGCGCTGTCGTGTTCACCCCTGACGACAGCCGGGAGTCTTGGAACCGGCCCAACAGCCGGAACCAGGATTCCCGTCAGACCGACACAATCGCTCATATGTGCCGTTTCGACGACAGAGGCTGAACGCCTGAGGGGCCGACGATCGCAATCACCCCTTGATCAATGCGCTCCACCGGGCTCCCTCAATAGTTCATTCAAGCTTTATCTTAATAAGCAAATACCGTAGCTAAAGGTCCGAAAAAGAATAGTTTAGGGAAGCGTGAGCTAACTGCAAAGGAAGCCGGCACATGAGAATTACGACAATTACGAATTGGGCCTACGGTATCACCGTGGTCCTGACCGTGCTGTCCGCCGCGGCTTTCATTCTATCGGCCCGAAGCGCCACCCAGGAAAGGCAAGCCATCGAGCAGCACCTGTTGCTGAACAGCCTGGGAGAAGAGCTTGCCTTGGGCGCGGAAGAGACGACGGACGAGGCACGTCTCTATGTCATGCGCGGCGAGGCCAGGCATCTCGACGCCTTCACCGTCGACGAGGGCGAAGAGCGCCGCCGCGATACCACGATCGGCACATTGCGCGGGCTCGGGATCCCCGATCGTGAACTTCAGGTCGTGGAGCAGGTCGCGGCCAACGTGGAAGCACTTGATAAGGTGGAGGAGGCCGCGGTGGCGACCTACCGTGGGGGCAATCAGACCGGTGCACGCGACACTCTGTTCGGACCGGAACACGAGCGTGTGCAGACCGCTCTCCTCGACGCCGTCACGCAGTTCCGCGCGCTTGCAACCGCCCGCACGGAAGCGGCGATGCGCAATGCTCAAGCGCGCAGCGATCTCTGGGCTGATATCGCCAAGGTGATTCTGGCATTGACCGCTGTGGTGTTCCTCGCCGTGCTCTATTTCGTGCTGCGGCGCCGCGTCGCCATTCCGCTGATGAGGATGACGGGGATCGTCAACCGGCTTGCCAAGCAGGATTTTGCCGTCGAAGTGCCGCCCGATCGCCGGCGTGACGAGATCGGCGAGATGAACGACGCCATCCAGATCTTCCGTGAGAACGGACTGGAGCGCAATCGGCTCGATGACGAGCGCAAGCGGGATCAGCAGACCAAGGATCTCATCCTGCAGATGATGCACCGTCTTCAGGCCTGCTACGCGCAGAGTGAACTTGCGGAAGTTGTCGCCCTCTTCGTGCCGCAGATTTTTCCGGGGATCGCCGGATGCCTCTATACGATGAACGAAAGTAGGACCGCGCTCGCCGAAGTCAGCCGATGGCTGGATCCCGCCCATACCCAACCCTCCTTCCCGGCATCCGCCTGCTGGGGGCTGCGCCGCGGGCGGCCGCATGTGAGCCATGTCGAGGACAACGATATTCCCTGTCAGCACTTGGATGATTCCGGCGTGCCGGGGCTCTGCGTTCCCCTGACGGCGCTCGGCGAAGCGATCGGGCTCCTCTATTTCGAGGACCGCTCGAAGGACGCAACGGCTGCTGACGCGCCGCGGCTCTATCTGGAACTGATTGCCGAGAACATCGGCCTTGCCATCGCCAACCTGCAACTGCGTGACAGGCTGATGAGCCTTGCCGTGCGCGATGCCCTGACCGGCATGTTCAATCGGCGGTCTCTCGACGAGGCGCTGAACAATCTTCACAGGGATAAGTCCGCCCGCACGGTTGTCTGCATCATGATCGACATCGATCATTT
This sequence comes from Martinezella lusitana, assembly GCF_016901135.1. Classification (GTDB taxonomy): domain Bacteria; phylum Pseudomonadota; class Alphaproteobacteria; order Rhizobiales; family Rhizobiaceae; genus Rhizobium; species Rhizobium lusitanum_D. The sequence goes on from NZ_JAFEVL010000045.1 coordinate 258,545, forward strand.
CAAGCGCTTCAACGACGAATTCGGCCATGATGCCGGGGATGAGGTGTTGCGCCATGTCGCGCAGATCGTCTCCGATACCGTCGGCGCTGCCGGCACGGCCTACCGGTTCGGCGGCGAGGAGCTGACGGTGATCGCCACCGATATTGCGGACGAGGAAGGCTTCGGGCTCGCCGAGAAACTCCGTACAAGCGTGTTCACCACACCCTTCTCCTATCGCGGACGCATCGTCGGGCCTCTTTCCATCTCGGTCGGCATAGCCTCGTCTCCGGTTTCAGGGCCGACAACGACATTGATCAATCGTGCTGATGGTGCCTTGCTCCAGGCAAAGCTCAGCGGGCGCAACAGAACGGTGGCGGCCTTTGCCATGGGGACCGAAGAGGAGTTGAAGAGAGGGTAGGGAGCTCATTGAAACCGTCGCCTGCTAGGCGCAGCGACAGGCGCAAGCCAAAGCCGCCATATCCGCCAAGGACGAGAACCTTGTTCAAAGGATACGATCCGCCTGTTCCGGCGTCGGCAGCCAGCATGTCTCCCGCTTGCCGAAAAAGCGGTAGCGATTGCGGGCGAGCCAGCGATAGGCCGGATCGCGCAGCATCCGGGGCACGAGGCGCAGCAAGGCGAGCGCCTTCCACGGCCAGCCGAGGCCGGCATAGATGCCAAGCACCGCGTCGCTGTCCCGCAACACCTTCTCGCCGTCCACGATGATCAAACTATCCGGATCGGCGGGATCGATGCCGCAGCGTCGGTAGAGCCGGGCTCCCGTCTCGTTCTGCATGGAGGCGAGGCGAAATCGACCCGTGCGGTCGTGGCGCAGCACGAACTGGGCATTGGCCGAGCATAGGACACACATGGCATCGAAGACGATGATGGGGCCTTGATGCTCGGTGATATCCCTGTCGCTCATGCGTGCTGTCGGTGTTCGTTGCGGCCTGTTCTATCGACAGCTTTGCCCGGTCGCGCACCGCCCGTCAATTGCACGTTCGGGAGCGCGGGCCGTCTCGGGCCTACAAAACTATGTGATGTCGATGCCCGACAAAGGTTGGCCATCGGGCCTACCTGCTCATTGCACTCGACCCGATCGCGATGATCGGGTCGAGTGTCATGCTTAGCGGTAGCGCCATCCGCCGTGCCACCGCTCGCGGTGCATCCAGTAGCGGTGCCCATCCCAATAGCCGCGTCCCGGATAGAAGGCGCCATAGCGTGGGCCGGCGGGCACGACGACAACCGGCCCGCGATTGGGGCGGCAGGCGCCATAGGGGCCGCGATGGAAGCCGATACCGCATCCTTCGCGGGCTTCGGCTGGTGCGACGGCGGCAAAGCAAGCTGCGGCCGCCAAGGCCAATAAAGTAATCTTTCTCATGATATACCCTCTATTCCCAAAGAACTTAGTTGTTATCCCTTCAGCGCTTAAACGGCGGAGATCGGCAAATCCGTCGCTGTCCATGCCCGATATTTGCATTTCTCTGTAAAACTGACGTGTCGGCGCTCAATGCCGGATCAGGATTGGATTTCCAGGGTGTGGGAGGCGAGGTTTGACTGTGATGGGCATGCCGTCGCCGGTAAGGACGCTGCGTCTTTCTTCGCGGGTGCCGGTCTGCGTCGTAGGAGCGCGCGCAGGGTCATCAGGACTGTTTTATACCGCTCTCCCGGACACAGGCGGCCATCGGAGCCATAGGCGAACAACAGTCTGCGGCGGGCGAATGCATGGGCCAGCCAGAAGGCGAAGGCTACTCCGACGCCCCAGCCCATCAAGGTGTCGCTCGCCCAATGGGCGCCGACCCACTGGCGCGACAGGCAGATCAATACGCCGGCTGGCATGAAGACGGGACGCAGGCGCGGAAAGACGAGTGCTAGCGACATCGCCATGGCGCCCGCCGTCGCGGAGTGTCCGGACGGAAAGGATGCGAAGTCTGCGTGGAAGGCGAAGGGTCGAAAATAAAATGCGCCGTTCGTCTGCAGCAGCTCCGGCCGGGCGCGGCCAATGATGTTCTTGGCAAGCGAGTCGACAAGGCCGCCGCCTGCTACCGACAGGAAGACGAATGCCGCGGCGGTGGCAACAAGATCGGCGCCTGTTCGTGCCGATTTCCGCAATTTGTGGGCGGGCGCGAGGATGGCGAATATCAGCAGAGCACCGCTGAACGAAAGAACCAGGAGGCCGGTACCGAAGCTGCTGATCCATTTCGCCGCTCCACGCAGCTGTTCCGGAAATGATTTCATCCAGACGCCCAAGGGGTAGTCCGCGGTCATCATGACTAGCAGAGACAGGGCGAGGAAGATGGCGATGATCGCGATCGGACGTTCGAGAAGGGCACGATTTGCGGGGGCCGCGAGTGTCGGTGCTTCGAAGAACCGTCTGACGCCGCTGACCAGGCGCGTCCGAAAGCTATCGGCAGCGTTTGCCAGGGGCTCTTTCATGAGGGCAGAACCCTGCAGTTGCGCACGCAGAAGGCCAGCTTCCCGTTGCAGGCAACATGTTCGCTCACCAAATTCGTACTCATGAAACTAGGCCTCAAGCTCCTGTCTTCTCATTCCGTTGCTGCTACAACAACACGCTGACAGTCGCCTGAAAGGGCCGCACTGGATGATGTTTGGATGTTAGGCGACACGACTTTTCACGTCGTTCCTGCGCGTCTGCTGCGCACGCTATCTCGACCTGCAGCTCGCCGGAGATATTTCGGGCGATCTCTCCCAGCCCATCGCGGGGGTCGACGCTTCCGCTATCCTCGGCCGGGAACGCTTGAAGTATCACTGATCGCGCTTGCCTCCGCCGCGCCCCACGCGGTGGAGGCCGGTCTTTTTTGCCGGTCTGGCTTCCGGGGAGTTGGCGCGATTATGCCGATACGTCCGATCGGCTGGCGACGAAGCGCCTGACGAATTCGATTAGGTCCGAACACGACATGGGTATCGCCAATCCGAAGCCTTGCAGCGTATCGCAGCCAAGATCGCGCAGGACCTCGGCGTGCCGTTCGGTCTCCACGCCCTCGGCAATGGACTTGACGCCGAGCGAATGCCCCATACTGATGATCGAGCCGACCAGTTCGCGCTGTTCTGCTGATGTGTCCAGGGTCTTGGTCAATTGACGGTCGATCTTCAATGCGCTCGGGCGCAGGCGAAGCAAGCCCATGATCGAGGCGTGGCCGGTGCCGAAGTCGTCGATCTCGATGCTGATGCCGAGCTGGCGGAGATGGGCCAGATTTTCAGCAATTTGTTCGTCCAGATCGTCGAGAAAAATCGACTCCAGCAGTTCGAACGAGAACCACCGTGCCTTCTCCGGCTGGATATCCAATAGTTGCTTGAGATTAGGGTCGCGCAACCGCCGCGAAGAGACATTTACCGAGCATTTGGGGATGTCCAACCCTTCCGCCTTCCAGATATCGAGATCCGAGATCGCCTTTCGATAGATGAGATGATCGATCTCGCTGACGATATTCAGGTCTTCGGCAATCGGCAGAAATTTGTCCGGTGTCAGCAGCCCGCGCGAAGGGTGCTGCCAGCGGGCCAGCGCCTCGACGCCGGCGATCGCGAGCGTCTTTGCGTCGAATTGCAGTTGGTAGAAGGGTATGAACTCGCCCCGTTCCAGGGCGATGAGAATGTCTTCCGTCGTCTGTTGCGCATTCGCAAAGCGGCTGCGCGAATTGGCGGAATAGAACTGGTAGCGGCTGCGCCCCTGCGCCTTGGCCTGATAGAGCGCGATATCGGCGTCGAGAAGCATTTGGCTGACATCGACATTCTTCCCTCTTTCGTGGGCGATGCCGATGCTTGCACTTGACCGGCATTCGATGCCGTTGACGACAACGGGCTGGCGCATGTTCTGTATCATGCGCTCTGCGGTCACCCGCAGATCGTCGGTCGATCCGTCGTAGCCGACGATCGCCAGAAATTCGTCGCCGCCGATGCGGGCGACAAAATCGCTTTCGAGAACGCTTTCCTTCAGAAGCTTGGCGACATGCTGCAGCAACGCATCGCCGGCATGGTGCCCATATATGTCGTTGATCTGCTTGAAGCGGTCGAGATCGATATGAAGAAGTGCAAGGCCCGAGCCGCTCGACTTGCACTCCGCCTCGATCTCAAGGATCATCCGATCCATGAAGCGACGGTTCGGGAGCCCCGTCAATGCGTCGTGGAGAGCCACATATTCGATTTGCTTCCGGGCTGCCTCGAGTTCCTGATTGCGCGCTTCCGCTAGGGTCTTGGCTTGCGCTAGATCGCGCTGAAGGGCGAGGTCCGCAGTCACATCCCAGTTGGCGCCGATCATCTTGCGATGGCCATCGCTGTCGATGAAGGGCAATGTTCTGGTTCGGATGAAATGTTCCTTGCCGTCGCTTAAAGTCACCCGGTATTCGTCCGAAAACGGAATGAGGTTGGCGACATGATGATCGACATTCTTGAAGACACGCTCCATGTCATCGGGATGAAGCATCGATTCCCACAGTCCGCCGATTTTCACGGTCTCCTGGGGTTCGAGGTGGTAAAGGCGGAACATGCCGTCGTCCCACTCCGCCGTTCCCCGATCAAAGTCTGCCTCGAAGACGCCGATCTTCGAAGCCTCCAGCGCCAGCTTCAGACGCCGTGACATTCGATCCAGCGATTCCTCCCCGGCTTTCCTGGTCGTGATATCGTTGTCGGTGCCCAGAACCCTCAGCGGGCGATTGTGCCGATCCCACTTGACGCAGCTGCCGCGACATTCGATCCAGATCCAGTGCCCGAGCCGATGCCGGTAGCGATACTGGAAGATTGTGGGGTTCAGATTCGGGTGTCGTTGCTGATGAACGCCGTCGAGAACGGTTTGCCTGTCGTCCGGGTGAACGAATTCCAGTAGCTCGTCCGTGGTTCGAGGAACCGGATCGTCGATGGCAAGCCCCCTGATCTGCCGCCACATGTCCGAATAGAATGTCTCCTGGCTTTCGAGATCATGATCCCAGATAGCGGTCTTGGCAGCGACCAGGGCGAGGCTGGCGCGATTGTCCGTGCCCGACTGTTCGCCGTCTCGGTCGTTCGCGACGCCAGCTTCCGTGAACGCAGCGGAGACGATCGCCGAGGCCAGCGTGCCATCGTGTTCAGCCATCAAAGCGACCGCGACAGGCTTGGACATGCCGCCCTCAGCGCGCAAGCGGAGCTGGACTCTTTGGCTCCGGTCTGGAGCTGCGATCGCTGCCAGAAACTGCGTTTCGAAGACGCCGGTATCCTGTATCTCCAGGAAATCGCGGATATTGCGTCCCGCGAGCGATGATGAGGGAAGACCCAGAAGATCGCTCAGGCTGCCGTTGGCAGCAAGGATCTCGCCGTCCATGGCGAGGATAGTTGCCGAGGATCGGGCATCCGCCGACAAATGCGAGGATACGGTACTATCCTGATCGGGCAGCCACGGTTCCTTGAAGCGAGTCAAACTCGAAGTTCCCTTTTTATAAGGCCGTTACGGCGTCGCGCCGCGGAAATGAAACTATTCTAAATGCCCAGCGGCGGGCCGGCCTGAACGACCGGGGTTCTCCGTCGGTTTGCGGCCACGCAGCTCATCTACGCGGATATGAGCGCCATTTCGACGACACTATCGATGCGAATGGGTCGATATCCAAGAGCAGAATGCGCCGCATAAGTCAGCAGTTTGAGCGCGACAGCTTAATAAACCCCTGCTTTCACATGGGGGACGCAATCGGGGGTGGGATGGCGATCACGGCGCAACGCGAACGTACTGATCCCATCGGCTGATCGGCTTTCGGTGGATACGGACGCTCGACCACAATCGCCAGGAGGCTTGCGGGGCGAACCGATGCACCAAGGCTAGTCGGTGCCTAATTCCTAAAGTTTGGCGAAGGCTACACTTCGCCAGATCCAGCCGGCGTCCAGTGCGGCCTTCTGCAGCGGTTTCTTGATCACTGATGTGTCGAATGCATAGTCATAGATCGCGCCGAAGGAGCCGTCCTCGCGGAAACCATAGGACCTCCCGAAGCTCTTCTCCGCAGTTTGACCACGAAAGGCGGATGCCGCCAGCGCGATTGTCGGGATGCCTGCACGCCACTCGACGGACCATTCCTGGTCCACGGAGCGGACTTCTCCCTTCGCCTCGTCAAACCGCATCAGCACCTTGAAGACCCGTTCGAGGCCAGCCTTGGCAAAGAATTCATACCACTGCGCGTCGACGATTTTCCACTCCGCAACCAGGTCCACGCCCTCTGCCGCACCATCGCGAACGAGAAAAGGCGCGGAATCCTGATTGACCGAAAGCAAGGCGTCGCGAAGCGCGTCGACCGACCGGCGCGGCACACCCTTCGCCGGATACGTCTTGCCGGTGAACAACTCCCAAAAGCCCATTTTCGCCGTCCCTGTCTATTTGAGAAAAGCCTGTCCTTACTGATACATGCCATGCCTGCAGCGACAATGGCCATTCTTGGGGACATGTTCGGCCCGGGACCGCCGCACTAAAGCATTCTCGCGTTTGCTAAACGCTCATCGATAAGCCGGGTCGCGGCGTCTGCCGCGATCTCCATATAGCTTGGATCGCGATGAAGCAGGACGACCGTAAACGAGCCATCGAGAAGCAGCATGATTTGTCGAGCAAGCGGCAAGGCATCAGGTCCGGCTCCGGCCTCCAGAAAAATTGATGAGAGCCATTCTTCGACATGTTTCTTGTGGGTGCGCGCCACAACCAAAGCCGGATGGCCGGGAAGGTTGACCAGCTCGACCGACGTGCGCAGAAAGCCGCAGCCCTTCCATTTTCCATTGCGCGCAGAGCGGGCAAGCTGGCGAAAGATGCCGGCGACTTTTTCGGCCACGCCTCCTTTCGCGTCCTCGAACCAGCGTTTGAACAGCGCAAGATTCGGCTGATCACGCGCCTCCAGATGGGCCGCGATGAGATCGTCCTTGCTTCTAAAGTGATAGTAAAGGGTGCGCTTGGTCACGCCTGCTTTCTCGGCGATCGCATCGACGCTGACGGCCCGGATGCCGTCATGATGAAACAGCTTCGCGGCGGCCTGGAGAATACGATCACGTGTCGGCAGGGGCTGGTCTTTCATCGTCAAAGGTATACCAGGTAGTGAATATACATAGCGCGGCGATCATCCCATGCTGGCGGGCATGAGTGAAGAGGCAATCCATCCATCGACCATCAGCGGTCGGCCAATTTCCATTCGCTGTCGGGACGGTGTGGTCCTTGGAGGCCATCTTTGGCGCGCGGTGACGAGTGCCACGAGCGGCAGCGTGATCATCAATCCGGCAACGGGCGTTCTTGCACGCTACTATCATCGCTATGCGCAATTTCTGGCGAGGCATGGCTTCGACGTCCTGACCTTCGACTATCGCGGCATCGGCCAGTCGCGTCCCCAAAGCCTCAAGGGAGTCGGCTATCGCTGGCGGGATTGGGGCGAGCAGGATTTTGACGCTGCGCTGCGGCTGATGGCCGACTATCGGCGCGGCGGCCCGCTCATGGTGGTCGGCCATAGTATCGGCGGTTTTCTGCCGGGCCTGGCCGAAAGTGCCGCGACGGTCGAGAGGATGCTGACCGTGGGGGCGCAATATGCCTGGTGGGGTGATTATGCGCCGCGCCGGCGGCTCGGCCTGCTCGTCAAATGGCATGTCGCCATGCCCGCGATTACGGCCTTCTACGGCTATTTTCCCGGTCGACGGCTCGGTTGGCTGGAGGACCTGCCCCGCAATGTGGCGAACGAGTGGAGTTTTCGCAGGCGCCGGTTTGAATTGAACTATCCGCGAAGCGCGCGGAGAGATGCGCTTTGCCGAATGGCGGCCGTCAAGGCTCCGATCCTCGCGATCGCGGTTTCGGATGACGAGCTCGGCACTGTGCCGGCGGTTCGCCGTGCGCTGAACTATTATACCGGCGCGCAACACGTGGTCGTACTGCTGAAACCTGCCGATTTTGGCCGCGAAGCAATCGGCCATTTCGCCCTGTTTCACGATAGCCACTCGGATGGCTTCTGGACCGATACGCTGCAGTGGCTTCGCGAGGGCCGCAATCCCTGGCCGGCATCCGGCGTAGAGCCTTCCCAGCAATCGGCTCCTTGGATACGCCGATAGTACCAAATTGGCTCCGCCGGTTTCCTATTCGAGAACGCGCGTCAGATAGGCGGCTGTGACGCTTGGGCCGGGGATGATTGCGACGATCTTCATCTGCGCGATCGTTCGGTTGACGGAGGCCTCCAGATGGTTCTCCATCATTGCGGCTGCCGCCTTCACGGCACCGCGCAGCAAGAGCTCCGCCACAAGGCGCAGCTCAGTGATGATGGCCGGGTCGCCGGGCAGGCCGAGCCGCCGCAGCAGCCGTTCGGTTGCCGTCACCGGCAGCAGATTGTTGCGGATCGATTCCTTTAGCCGCTCATTCGGCGTTGCAAGGATGCAGACGTCGATGAAATCGGCGTAGATCGCTTCCAGAGCCGCGAGATGATCGGCGGGTTCGTGCTGCTCCAGATCCGAAAGCCGCAGGAACAGGTCGTTCAATCGCCCGCGATCGACGTGGTCAGCGCCTGCTATCAGTGCCTGGGGCTCGAGCATGCCACGCAGGACGAAGTGATCCTTGATCATCTGCGCCGTCAGCGGCCCGGCGATCCAATGGGAGGATTGGTTCTTGCGCACGAGGCCGCGTTCGCGCAGCCGGGTCAGCACATCGCGCACCACGGTGCGGCTGACATTGAAATGATCGGCCAGTTCGATCTCGATGATGCGATATTGGCCGAAGACGACGCAGCCGGCCACATCCGCTTCGACCGTGTTGTAGATCCGCTCCCAGGATGCGCGGCTTTGCAGCGCCTCGTCGGCATGGCGTGGAATAGTGAGCCCGAGCGTCTTGATATCAGTGCGGTTCGGCTCGATCCCCTGGCCGGCGGGGCCGACGAGATAGCCGCGCCCGTTGAAGCGATGGACCAGCCCCTCGCTTTCCAGCGTCTGGAGCGCCCTTTGCACGGGCGCGCGCGAAATCTGCAGGATGTCCGCGATCGGGCCCTCGAGCAGCACGACACCGGGCGGCAGCGTGCTGTCCTCGATATTGCCGCGCAGCACATCCTCCGCGATCTCGTAGCGCTTCTGCGCGCTGGGCCGCGCACCGTTTTCGGTCATTTGATGCAATGGACTCATGTCGTTCCGATGCCTCACTCTTACGCTTTTTGCCGCGTCAATATAGCGCAAAAATAAATGACTATTGAATACAAAATCTAACTTATGTCATTCCGTAAGCCGATACCGATGGGCAGCGCGTGTGGGCACGCGGGATGCAATACGCATTTTTGTGAATTATTTCCGTAGGAAGCGCTGACCTGGCTACCTTTGCTTCGATCATATGGCGACGAGCCTTTGGCGCCTTTCGAGAGGGGTTTCTGGCTTCTGATGCCTTGCATGCCGGTTGACGTTTTGACATTTGTCGCGGCGCAATCAGACTTTCAGAAAAAGTCTATTGAATACAAAAATCATTTATGCGATGCTTTCATCATCAAGGCGCTCGTCAGAAGCGCCACAGGTGGAACTCGTTGAAACGCCAAGGAACATCTCTTTGACGCGCATGTGATCATGCGCGAAAGCAGACTGACGTCTGGTGTCCGGATCGATGCTGATCCGGCGATGGCGGCTCTTTGCCTAAAGGATGGTCCTTGCCTTGAAACTGGTAGGAAATCGGTGTCGACCGTTCTTCAGATCAAGCAAGTCACCAAGTCCTATGGCGCGGCGCCGGCGCTGGATGCGGTGGATTTTTCTCTGCCCGACGATGCCTATATCTCGCTGCTCGGACCGAGCGGGTCGGGCAAGACGACGTTGCTGCGCGTCATCGCCGGTTTCGAGGAGCCGGATTCCGGCTCGATCCTCTTTCATGGCAAGCGCCTCGACGGCGTCGAGCCGCATGATCGCGGCATCGGTTTCGTTTTCCAGAATTTTGCGCTGTTCCCGCATCTCTCGGTCGCCGAAAACGTCGCCTTCGGCCTGCGCAATCGCAAGGTCGATCCGGTCACCGATCCGCGCGCCCTGGCCTCAAGGGTTCAGGACATGTTGGCCCTGGTCGGTCTCAAGGGCTTTGACGATCGCGCCGTTACACAGATTTCCGGCGGCCAGCGCCAGCGCGTCGCCCTGGCGCGCACGCTGGTGACCGAGCCGAAGATGGTGCTGCTCGATGAGCCGCTCGGCGCGCTCGACGCCAATTTGCGCAGCCGCATGCGAAGCGAGCTCAAGATCATCCGGGAGCGTTGCGGCGTGACTTTCCTGCATGTGACGGGCAGCGAATCCGAGGCCCTGGCGATGGGAGATCTCGTGCTCGTTCTCGACCGTGGCCGCATCGCGCAGGCCGCTGCCTCCGATGTTGTCTACAACCGCCCGGCCTCGGCCGCCGTCGCCCGCTATCTCAATTGCTACAATCTGTTTGCCGGCGCTGTCGTCGAGGATGCCTTCGTCGGTCCCGCCGGCCGCTTTCCTTTGAACGCGTCGCGCCGGAAGGCGCCGCAGCCGGCCTATGCCATCCGCTACGACCGCGTTGCGATCCGTCCTTGCGATGCCCGGCTATCGGACGATGAGGTCCGTATCGAAGGTGATTTCATCGCCAGCGAATATTCAGGCGCGGCGGTCAATTCCTTCTTCTCGCTCGATGGCGGCCACGTCTTCGAGGTCGAGTCCCATCTCAGCCACGCCCGGCCACCGGCCTTCGTCGAAAAGGATCGCTATGCGCTCGTCTGGAAGAAGGAGGATGCCCTTGTCTTCGGTTGATGTGAGCTTCCCGAAATCTTCCCCCGGACCCGTCAAGGAGAGCGAGAGATGACCATGGTTGCGACACGCGAGGAAGCCGCAGAGGAAAGTGCAGCCGTGCGCCGGACATCGAACAAGACATTCTGGCTGCTGGCGCCGGGCATGATCTGGATGCTCGCCTTTCTGGTCCTGCCGATCCTGATGATGGTCTATGTTTCCTTCTGGACGCAGACGACCTTCAAGATCGAGCCGACGCTGACCTTGCAGAGCTGGGTCACCTTCCTGACCAGCCCCACCTATCTCGGCGCCCTTTGGACGACGATCCGCATCTGGTTGCTCGTGCTGATATCGACGCTCGTCGTCGGCTATCCGGCGGCACTCTTCGTCGGCCTGCTCGTCAAGAACAAGACGCTGCAGACCGTGCTTCTCGTCCTTTGTGTCATTCCGTTCTGGACATCGTTCCTGATCCGCGTTCTCGCCTGGCGGCCGATGCTCGGCACCGAGGGTGCGATCAACATGATCCTGATGAAGCTCGGCATCGTGCAGCAGCCGATAGAGGTGCTTCTGTTTTCGGAGCTCTCCGTGATCATCGGCATGACGCAGATCTATTGCGTCTTCATGGTCGGACCGATCGCCTTCATGATGGGCCGTATCGACGCCTCGGTCATCGAGGCTGCACAGGATCTGGGTGCCGGTTTCTGGCGCATCTTCCGCACCATCATCCTGCCGCTGTCCATGCCGGGCGTGGTGGTCGGATCGATCTTCGTCTCGGTGATGGTTCTCGGCGAGTTCGCCACGGCCGCCGCGCTATCGGGCCGCAAGGTCAATCTGCTCGGCAATATCATCGTCACCCAGGTCGGCTCGCTGAAATGGGCCTTTGCGGCGGTCGCGGGCGTCATCCTGACCATCGTCATGGGAGCGGTCATCGCTGCGCTGCTCAAGGTCGTCGACCTCAGAAAGGAGCTTTGATCATGAACGCTGGTGGCATCAAGCTCGGCCTGGGCGTTTACACGGCCCTGTTTCTCGTCTTCCTTTACGGACCTCTAGCGGTTCTGGCGATCCTGTCGTTCCAGACCGGCCCGGAGGGCGGCCCGCAATTCCCGATCATCGAATGGTCGACCTATTGGTATCGGCATCTCTTCGGGCTGACGCCGCCCTCGCGCATCGCGCCCCTGCCGATCGATCAGGCGCTGATCCGATCGCTGTCGCTGGCGCTGATGACCATGATCGTCTCCACCGTGCTCGGCGTCATGTCTGCCCAGGCCTTCCGCCGCAAGTTCCGCGGCTCCGGCGTCGTCTTCTATCTGATCGTTCTCGGCATGATGGTGCCGGGCGTGCTCGTCGGTCTCGGCATGGCGCTTGTCGCCAATGCTTTCGGCATCGACCGGCACTGGTGGAGCACGGCCTTCGTCCTGCACGTCGTCTATACCTTCCCCTTCGCCTTTCTGGTGATGCTGGCGATCTTCAATAGGTTCGATCCCAGCATGGAGGAGGCGTCCTGGTCGCTCGGCGTCACCCCGGCGCGCACCTTCCGCAAGGTGACCTTCCCGCTGATCTTCCCTGGCGTGCTCTCGGCAATGCTCTTTGCCTTCACGCTGTCCTATGACGAGTTCTCGCGGACCTTGTTTGCTTCCGGCCGCGAGCTGACGCTGCCGCTGGCAATCTACGGCACCTTCTCCGTCGAGGTTCATCCGAACGTCTTTGCCTTCGGCGTGCTGACGACGCTGTTTTCCTTCGCGCTTCTCGGCACCTACGCGATCTTGATGGGGATGTCGGTTCGCCGCGCCAAGCGCATTCGCCTCCAGGAGGACGCATGATGGCGCATGAGGCTTCCGCAATCGTCACCGGCGCCGGCTCGGGCATTGGTCGAGCAATCGCACTCCGGCTGGCGGCTGACGGCTATGCGGTTCTGGTCAATGACCTCTCCGGCGATCGGGCTCAGTCCGTCGCGTCGGAAATCATCACGGCGGGCGGTGCGGCGACCGCGATCGCCGGCGATGTTGCCCGGCCCGAGGATGTGGCGGCGATCCATGCGGCCGCCAAAGCCTCGCACGGCGACGTCGCCCTTCTCGTCAACAATGCGGGCATTGCGCATCAGTCCGCATTCGAGAACCTCGAACTTGAGGATTTCGATCGGATGTTTGCCGTGCATGTTCGCGGCACCTTCCTGATGACCAAGGCGGTCCTGCCGGCAATGCTTCAGCGCGGCGAGGGGGTGATCGTCAACATCGCCTCGCAGCTCGGGCAGATCGGCGGCATCGAGCTCGTCCATTATTCCGGCGCCAAGGCTGCGATCATCGGCATGACAAAGGCGCTTGCCCGCGAGGTCTCAAGCCGCGGTGTGCGGGTCAATGCCGTGGCACCGGGGCCGATCAACACGCCGCTGGTGCTGGGGCTTTCCGAGGAATGGCGCGAACGCAAGAAGCGCGAGTTGCCGCTCGGCCGCTTCGGCGAGCCTGAGGAAGTGGCGGCAACCGTGGCGTTCCTGGCGTCGCCAGCAGCCAGCCTCTTCGTCGGCCAGACGCTCGGGCCTAATTCCGGCGACGTGATGCTCTGAAGGAGAGAAGCATATGGATAGTTCTCAAAAGCGCGTTGTTATTGTCACGGGAGCAGGCATCGGCATCGGCCAGGCGACGGCCAAGGCGTTTGCCGCCCTCGGCGACCATGTGGTCGTCACTGACATCCTCGAAAAGGAGGGCGAGGCGACCGTTCGCGACATTCTCACCGCCGGCGGTTCGGCTGAGTTCCACCTCTACGATGTCCGCTCGACGGACGCCGCCAACCGGCTCGTTGCCGATGTCGAAGCGCGCTTCGGCAAGATCGATGTCATCGTGGCCAATGCGGGGATCGCGCATCGAACCCCGCTGGACAAGCTTACCGACGACAAATGGGACCTGACGATGAATGTCGACCTGAAGGGTATCTTCAGGCTGGTGCGCGCGGCCGCTTCAGGCATGCGCGCCCGTAAATCAGGAAGCATCATCGCGCTCTCCTCCATCATGGGCGTCGCCTACGGATGGGATGAGCATGTCCATTATTCGGCCGCCAAATCCGGTGTCATCGGGCTGGTTCGAGGGCTCGCCGTCGAGCTGGCGAAGGACGGCGTCAGGGTCAACGGCATTGCCCCCGGCTATATCCGAACCGCGCAATTGCTCTCGGAAGAGAATTCGCTTGGCCCCGCGGGTGCGGAGAAGGCAGCCGAATTCATCCCGATGGGCCGGCTCGGCGAGCCGGAGGATATCGCCGATGTGATCGCATTCCTCGCGTCGAACGGCGCGAGATACATGACCGGCCAGATTCTGGTCGTGGATGGTGGCCTCCTGGTGGGGCGGTACTGATCGCCGGCGCTCCGGCAGCGGCCGGGCGCCACGCGATACGGCAATGAAGCAGGCCCGCCAAGGGCTCAGGGAACAGCAATCAGCACAGGAGAACATGAGATGTCTAAAATGGAAATGAACAGGCGCTCTCTGTTGAAACAGTCTGCCGGCGTGATGGCGCTGGCAATCGGGGGCGGCACGCCATTCCTGTCGTCGCGGATGGCTTACGCGCAGGCCGCCGATCTTGCCAAGGAGCAGCTGCGCACCATCGGCCTTTCGGTCACCGTCCAGGAGCGAATCCTTGCCGATTTCCGCAAGGAAAGCGGCGTCGGTCAGACCTCCGGCACGGCGGCGACCTTCCCGGATGCGCAGACGAAGATCCTCTCCGGCTCCAAGGACTATGATTGCTGGGAGATTATCGGCGAACGCCTGCCGTCGATCGTAATGACCAACAATGTCGAAGCGATCCCGGCCGCCTCCTTGAAGAACTGGGCCAATATTCGTGACACCTTCACGACGCCTTCCGACAAGTGGGAACCGAAACAGCAGATCGTCGGCCAGATCTGGGCCGACGATGCCAAGACCACGCTGAACATGGTGCCGGCCGTCTATAACTACGATTCCATCGGCTACAATCCCGACGTGCTGTCGGCCGAGGAGGCCAATAGCTGGTCGGCGATCTTCGATCCGAAGTGGAAAGGCAAGTCGGGCCTCAACACCGATCCGCTGATCGCCTTCGGCCAGGCCATCATGGCCATGAACACGCTCGGGCTTTCGAGCGTCAAGAACCCGGGCAACCCGACTGCAGCCGAGATCGATGAAGCCGCGAAGTTCCTCGTCTCCAAGAAGAAGGATGGACAGTTCCGCGCGCTTTGGGGCGATTTCGGCGAGCTCGTCAACCTGATGGCATCGGGCGAGATGGTGGTCTGCGATGCCTGGCAGCCGGCGGTCATGGCCGTCAAGGCCCAGGGCAAGGCGTGCAAATATGCGGTGCCGAAGGAAGGGTATCGCGGCTGGGCGATTGGTCCTTCGATGATATCGGGCACGCCCAACAAGGAAGCGGTGATCGCCTATGCCGACTACTGGCTGTCGGGCGAACCCGGCATCACCGTGTCGGAGCAGGGCTACTACTCGCCCTCGACCAATATCCAGAAGGTCATGGCACCGGAGAAATATGCCTTCTGGTACGAGGGCAAGCCATGGGTAGGCGCTGCCGAGCGCGGCATCAAGGAAGGCGACCTGCGCGACGGCGGCTCGCTCTCGGAGCGTGCGAAGAACGTCGCCTATTGGCACCAGTGGCCGGATGAATACGACCATCTCGTCCAGAAGTGGGATGAATTCCTCAATGCCTGATCTGGGCCTGATCCGGCGGTGCAGGCTTTGGCCATCCGTCTCTTGCCCCGCGGGGAGGCCAGTCCGGCCTCTCTGCCCACGCCTGGAGATCTTTCATGATTTATGATCTGGAACTCATCAATGCCGGCAAGGTCTATGACAATGGCACTCCCGCTGTCATCGACTTCAACCTTGCGATCAAAAAGGGTGAGTTCATCGCCTTTCTGGGGCCGTCGGGCTGCGGCAAGACGACGACGCTTCGCATGATTGCCGGTTTCGAGAGCATTTCCTCCGGCGACATGATGATCAAGGGCGAGCGTATGAATGATGTACGGCCGCAAAGGCGGCCGACATCGATGATCTTCCAGAACTATGCGCTGTTCCCGCATATGACCGTCCGGCGCAATGTTGGATACGGTCTCGAGGTCAAAGGCGTGGTGAAGGGCGAGCGGGACGCGCGGGTCGACCGCATCCTCGCCACGCTCGGGCTTGAGGATATTGCCGAGCGCAAGACGGACAAGCTCTCCGGCGGCCAGCGCCAGCGCATCGCGCTTGCACGTGGATTGGTGGTCGAGCCCGACGTCCTGCTTCTCGATGAACCCCTGGGCGCCCTCGATGCCAATCTGCGCAAGGCGATCCAGAACGAGCTTAAGTTACTGCAGAAGAGGCTCGGCGTGACCTTCGTGTTCGTCACGCATGCCCAATCGGAGGCGCTGGCACTGTCCGACCGGATCGTCGTGATGAACCAGGGCAGGGTGGAGCAGATCAGCCCGCCGCATCAGCTCTACACGCGCCCTGACACGCCATTCGTCGCGCAGTTCATCGGCCGCAATACCATCTTCGAAGGCGAGGTGGCCGGCGCGCAAGCCGACAGCACGCTCGTCTCGACATCGTTCGGTATGCTGTCAGGCTGCGCCAATGGCGGCCTTTCCAGTAAGGTCAATATCGTCATCCCTTCGGAGGCGATCGAGGTTCACGCGGCGGAAACCTCGGCGCGAGAAAGCCTCGCCGGCGCTTTCGGCGGCAATGTCGTCGGCGCGCGCGTCGACCGCTTTGATGTCGTCGGTCATATCTCGCAGATCGGCGTCAGCCTGCCCGATGGTCGTGGGCTCGCCTTGGAAGCACATATCGACAAATACCGGCCCGGCGCCTTCCCCGTGGGCGCCGAGGTCATGCTTACCTGGGATCCGGCCGACGCGACCGTCATTCCAGCTCACTGATTATAGAAAACCTGATCAAAGGAGGTCATTCCATGGCGAAGGAAATCTTGTGCAGTTTTGGTGTCGACGTCGATGCCGTGGCCGGCTGGCTCGGTTCCTACGGCGGCGAGGATTCGCCTGACGATATCTCGCGCGGCCTGTTTGCCGGCGAAGTTGGCAGCCCGCGGCTGGTGAAGCTGTTCGAGCGGTTCGGCATCAAGACCACGTGGTTCATTCCCGGCCATTCGATCGAGACCTTTCCCGAGCAGATGCAGGCCGTCGCCGACGCCGGCCATGAAATCGGCATTCACGGCTACAGCCATGAAAACCCGATCGCCATGACGCGCGAGCAGGAAACCGAGATCCTCGACAAGTGCATCGAGCTGGTGACCAAGCTTTCGGGCAAGCGTCCCACAGGTTATGTCGCGCCCTGGTGGGAATTCTCCAACGTCACCAACGAGCTGCTTCTGGAGCGTGGCATCAAGTACGATCACTCGTTGATGCACAAAGACTTCACACCCTATTATGTGCGCGTCGGCGACAGCTGGACGAAGATCGATTATTCGCGCAAGCCATCCGAATGGATGGTGCCGTTGAAGCGCGGCAAGGAGACCGATCTGATCGAAATCCCGGCATCCTGGTATCTCGACGACCTGCCGCCGATGATGTTCATCAAGAAGGCACCCAACAGCCACGGCTTCGTCAATCCGCACGATATCGAGCAGATGTGGCGCGATCAGTTCGACTGGGTCTACCGCGAGATGGACTATGCCGTCTTCCCGATCACCATCCATCCGGACGTGGCCGGCAGACCGCAGGTTCTGATGATGCTGGAGCGGCTTTATGCCCATATGATCAAGCATCCGGGCGTGAAGTTCGTGACGATGAACGAGATCGCCGACGACTTCGCTGCCCGCTTCCCGCGCGGCAAATAGCCGGCTAGTCTGAACTGGGCGAGCCCGTTTTCGGAAGGAGCGATCATCATGTGCTCACTGTGCGGCGTTCTCGGTGGCAATGAGCATTGGACCGACGCTGCGGCCCGGCCGGGCGTCTTCACGCGCAATCACGCCAGCCCGGAGCGACGGCGTGAACGCGCCGAGCGCGTCCGTGCCGCCAACGAGATGCTCTCCGGCTTCGGCCTCGTTCTCTCCGATTGGCAGGGCGCGTCCTTCGTCCTGTCCACGAGAACGGGCTCGAGCGAGATCATCGAAGACCTCGGGCATCTCTGGCCGGCGGCCGAAAGGCTCGTCGGCCGGCCGTGTGATCCCCTTGACATCGCATTCGTTGCAAGGATGGAGGCGCGGCATGGCGATTGAGCGCGACGGCTTCCTGCCCGTCAATCTTCTCACCGGCTTCCTTGGCTCCGGCAAGACGACGCTCTTGAAGCGCATTCTGGCGGATGCGGCATTTGCCGATACGGCTGTGCTGATCAACGAATTCGGCGAGATCGGGCTGGATCATGATCTCGTCGAACGCGTCGACGGCGACATGGTGCTTCTGCGCTCGGGCTGTGTTTGCTGCACCGTTCGCGGCGAGCTCGCCACGGCACTCAAGGACCTCTATTCCAGACGCGAGCGCGGGCTGTTGCCGCCCTTCCGCCGCGTCATCATCGAAAGCACAGGCCTTGCCGACCCGTTTCCGGTGCTGTCGACCATCAAGGCCGATCCGGTGCTCAGGCATCATTTCCGGGCCGGCAACGTGATCACGACTGTCGATGCGGTCAACGGATTGCGCCAGCTGGACACTTATATCGAATCCAACAGGCAGACGGCGATCGCCGACCGCCTTGTCATCACCAAGACTGACCTTGCAGCGGATTGCGACCGACAGGCACTTGAAGGGCGCCTTCGCATCCTCAATCCCGATGCCCCGCTCCTGATGGCAGCCGACCCCGATCTCGATCTGTCCTCGCTTGCGGACATGCGCGGCAGCGGCTCGCCAGATAGCTGCCTGTCGCAAAGCGGCTTTTATTGCGAGGAGCCGCTGCAGCTTGTTTCGGCTGACGGCGTGCCCCATCAGGCGGCGATCTCCTCCGTCTCGCTCAGGGTTGACAGGCCCATCGATTGGACCGCTTTCGGCCTTTGGCTGACCATGCTGCTCAATCGTCACGGGGAGCGCGTGCTGCGCGTGAAGGGCATCCTCAATCTCAAGGGCGAAGAGCGTCCTGTCGCGGTGCATGGGGTTCAGCACCTGGTCCACGCGCCGGTTCACATGGACGCATGGCCCTCCGACGACCGTACGTCACGTCTGGTCTTCATCCTGGATGGGATTGATGGCGCCGTGGTCAAACGCTCCTTCGAAGCCTTCACACTGGCACGCGTGCCGCAGGTGCCATCTGCCGCATCTTCTTTGGCAATGGCGGCGCAATAGGATAATCGATCCGTTCATGAACAAGCATCAACCCATGGCAAAGACCATGCCTGCTCCAGCCCTGCATCTGGCGGGGCGGCCGCGTCTGCGCGTACTCGGCACCGCGATCTCGCTGCTGGAGGAGCTGCGGCTTCGCGCGCAGACCGATCTCGGCATCGACGTGACGTTCGACAACAACGACTTTCTGACGACGCAATACAAGGCGGCCCGCGAGCCGGAAACCTACGATATATACGATCAGTGCTTTCATAATCTCGATATCGTCTGGCATTGGCGTGCCATCCAGCCGATCGACACGCAGCGCATCGTCTTGTGGGACGAGATCAACGATCTGACCAAGACCGGCCATATCGGCCCCAACCCGCGGCTGGGGCTCGGCGATGTGCCCGCCCGCAAGCTCTTCGTTCAGCCGAATCTCGCCTTGGGCGACACGCCTTCGCGCTTCATCTCCATGCTGCCGACTACCCATAATTTCGACAGCTTCGCCTATCGAACCGATCAGGCGCACGATGACGTCGGCATGCATTCCTGGAGCGCACTTTTCGACGAGAGATGGGCCGGGCGCGTGGCCTTGGTCGACGAGCCCGCCATCGGCATTTTCGATGCGGCGCTCGCCGCGCAGGCGGCCGGCCTGATGTCCTTCGACAATATCGGCAATATGTCCGTGCAGGAGATCGATCAGCTGATCGACTTGCTGGAAGAGCGCAAGAAGGCCGGTTTCTTCCGTGACTTCTGGAAGACGGCTGAAGATGCCGCCCGGCTGATGATCGCCGGCGAGACCAGCGTTCAAAGCATGTGGTCGCCGGGCATCGGCATCCTGAATTCCAGGGGCGTGCCGGTCGAGCAGGCTGTGCCCGCCGAGGGCTATCGTGCCTGGCACGGCGGTCTGTGCCTGTCGAAGCATCTCAACGGCCGCCTTCTCGATGTCGCTTACGACTATCTGAACTGGTGGATATCAGGCTGGCCGGGCGCCGTCGTCGCACGGCAGGGCTATTACATCTCGACCCCGCAGCGTTCGCGTCAGTTCATGACGCCGGCGGAATGGGGATACTGGTATGACGGAGTCGCCGCGGCCGAAGACCTGCCAGGCCCGGATGGGCAGATCAGGATAAAGGCGGGCTCGGTGCGAAGCGGCGGGTCCTATTGGCAGCGCGCCAATTGCATTGCGGTTTGGAATACGACAATGGATGAGCACAATTATCTTGTCCGTCGCTGGATGCAGCTTGTCGGCGGCAGAGGAGAGCAGACTTCATGACAAAGACACATCTCGGCAAGTCGATCGCGCAATTGTCCGTCTTGATCCAGTCCGGCAGCCTCGATCCCGTCACGCTGGTCGAAGAGAGCCTGGACGCGATCCGCACGCACAAGGATCAGGCGATTTTTACGCGCCTGCTCGAGGAACGTGCGCGCGAGGAAGCCACTGCGTCGTCAAAGAGATTACAGGAAGGCCGGTCGCGCGGGCTGCTGGACGGCATTCCGGTGGCCTGGAAGGATCTTTTCGCCATAGCCGCCCTGCCCACGACGGCAGGATCGATCGTGCTCGCGGATGCCGCACCGGCGCAAGAGGATGCGGATGTCGTAAAGGCGCTGAAAGCTGCGGGCATGGTCGCGATCGGCCGGGTCAATATGAGCGAGTTTGCCTTTTCCGGCCTCGGCCTCAATCCACATTATGGCACGCCGCTTAATCCACGGGCCACGGATGTCGCCCGGATACCGGGAGGGTCTTCCTCCGGTTCCGCTGTCGCTGTCGCTTCCGGGCTGGTGCCGGTGTCGATCGGCACGGATACCGGCGGTTCGGTGCGCATTCCCTCGGCCTTCAATGGCCTCGTCGGCTATAAGGCAAGTCGCGGCCGCTACAGTATGGCGGGGGTCTTTCCCTTGGCAACCAGCCTCGATTCGCTTGGCCCCCTGTGCCGCAGCGTTCAGGACGCCATTTGGGTCGATGCCGCGATGCGCGGCCGTGCGGCATCTGACATCATCCGCGCGGATCCTGCCGGACTATCGGTCGTCGTGCCGACGACGGTCGTCATGGACGATGTCGAGGACGGCGTGGCGGAGGCGTTCGAGGCGACGCTTTCCCGGCTGAGCGCTGCCGGCGTCAAGGTGCGGCGCGCCGCTTTCCCGGCTTTCGACAGGCTCTTTCAGGTGATGGCCGAGCATGGGCCGCTGGTGACCGCCGAGGCTTTCGCCCTCCATCATCGCCGGCTGGCCGGGCCTGAGGCTGACGCCATGGATCGGCGTGTCGTGGCCCGCACGCGCCTTGGCGAGAAGATCACGCTGGTCGGCTATCTGGAAATACTGCAGGTGCGCGAGCAGTTGATCAAGGACGTGGCCGGCATGCTCGGGCCGAATGAGTTCATCGCCTATCCGACTGTCGCCCATGTCGCGCCCGCGCTTGCGCCGCTTGAGGCGGATGACGAGCTGTTCGTCAAGGTCAACTTCAAGACGCTGCGCAATACCTTGATCGGCAACTTCCTCGATTGGTGCGGCGTATCGCTGCCTTGCGGCACCGGCAACGCCGGTATGCCAGTTGGTTTTTTGCTGTCCGCTCCGAAGGAACAGGACGAGCGGCTGCTGGCGGCGGCGCTAGCCCTGGAGGACATCGTCGCAAAGCCCGTCTGAGGCGAGTACGCTTCATGGCGACCAGCATTTGCAGCAGGGCGAGCGCGCGTCTTGCGTGCCGGCGGCTGGACGTCGCCCATTCATGAATCATAAATATAACTTTATGCCGATTATGCCGTCTAATCGTTAGATGCTGCCTCGCATATTTTATCCGCATCGAACCCGGAACGCTCGCAAGAGCAGGAGAAATGCGATGAAGAAGCGTGTACTTGGAAACAGCGGCCTCGAAGTGTCGGCTTTGGGCTTTGGCTGCATGGGCCTGAATTTCAGCTACGGCCATGCGCTGAGCAAGGATGAGAGCATCAAGCTGGTGCGCGATGCGGTCGAGCGCGGCGTGACCTTCTTTGATACCGCCGAAGTCTATGGCCCCTTCACCAATGAGGAAATCGTCGGCGAAGCCCTAAGGCCGGTTCGCGATCAGGTGGTGATCGCCACGAAATTCGGCTTCAACATCGAGAACGGCAAGATGAGCGGCCTTAACAGCTGCCCCGAACATATTCGCGAGGTGGCGGATGCCTCGCTGAAGCGGTTGGGCATCGAGGTCATTGACCTCCTCTACCAGCATCGCGTCGATCCGGAAGTGCCGATCGAGGATGTTGCCGGCACCGTGAAGGATCTGATCGCCGCCGGCAAGGTAAAGCACTTCGGCCTCTCCGAGCCGGGCGCCCAGACGGTGCGTCGCGCCCATGCCGTGCAGCCGGTTGCGGCGCTACAGAATGAATATTCGCTCTGGACGCGCGGGCCGGAGACCAACGGCATCCTGCAGGCCTGCGAGGAGCTGGGCATTGGCCTCGTCGCCTATAGTCCTCTCGGCAAGGGCTTCCTGACCGGGGCAATAGGCAAGGATACGACGATCGCCGAGAATGATTTCCGCAAGCTCCTGCCGCGCTTCACGCCCGAGGCCATGGAGAAGAACCAGGCGCTTGTCGACCTGCTGAAACAGATCGCCGATCGGAAGAAGGCAACGCCCGCCCAGATCGCGCTGGCATGGCTGCTGGCGCAGAAGCCCTGGATCGTTCCGATCCCCGGCACGACAAAGCTGCATCGCCTGGAAGAGAACCTGGCGGCCGCGGATGTCGAGCTGAGTGCTGATGACCTTGCCGAAATCCAGCGGGCTGCGGCGGAGATCGCCATTGAAGGCGAACGCTACCCGGAGCAATGGCTGAAGACCACCGGCCGCTGAGCTTGGCGTTGAGTTCCGAGGCCGCCGCTGGCGGCCTCCTTCCTAACATGACGGTATAGCCTGGGCGGCGCGCTCCTTGACCAGCCTCAGCGAGGCGTGACCGCGTAGCGCAGATAGATCACGCCGTGCTCGAGCATTTCGCAGCTCTTGAGCGAGAGCTGTGCCTTGCCGGCCAAGCCTTCTTCACCGAATTCGACGAAACTCTGGCTCGCGGCGCGTCCGTCGAGAGCGGGTGCGACCAGCAGGCTGATTTCATCGACCAGACCTTCCGCGAGGAAGGAGCCGTTGATGCCGGCGCCACCCTCCAGCAGCAGGCGCTTGATGCCAAGCTCGCGGTTGAGAGTGTCGAGCATGGCGGGAAGATCGAGCTGCGGCTGTGTGGAGACGATGTAGGAAATGCCGTCGCTCGCCAGTTCGGCAAGGTGGCTGTCCGGTACGTCGTCACCGAGAAGGACGACGATGTGATCGCCGTCGATTTCATTCTTGGTGAAATGCAATTTGCCTGACGTGTCGACGGCAATCGCATAATTGGCAGCCTCGCGGTTGGCGAAATGACAGGGTCGGTCGACCTTGCCGTGCTCGCGCGGCGGATGCGGATTGCCTTTGCTCATTTCCGCCATCGTCACGCGGCCGACCATCCAGGCGTCGCCTTCCAGTTTCTCGTGGCACGACTGGTACAGTGCCGTCCAATCCCGACGGCTGCCGTCTGGGCTCTCGGTCCAGCGGCTGGGGTGCAGCCCGCCGTCAAGAGACGAGATCATATGGCAGATGACACGGGGTTTCATGATTGCGGCTTCCCAAGATAATCCGTGTCGCTCACCTTCTCCATCCAGGTCACCGGCGAGCCGTTTTCCTTCTCGGCGATCGCGATATGGCTCATGGCGCAATCGGGCGCCGCGCCGTGCCAATGTTTTTCACCGGGTGGGAACCAGACGATGTCGCCGGGGCGGATTTCCTCCACCGGCCCGCCTTCGCGCTGGACACGTCCGAGACCGGAAACGACGAGCAGGGTCTGGCCGAAGGGATGCGTGTGCCAAGCTGTGCGGGCGCCCGGCTCGAAGGTCACGGTTGTACCACTCAGATTGCCGCGGCCGCTGAAGGGCGCATCGAGGCGGACCGTGCCGGTGAAATAGTCTTCCGGTCCCTTGGCCGATGGTTGGGAACCGCTGCGTTTGATGTCCATGGCTTCGAACTCCTCGATAAAAAACTACGGCGCGACCGCCGTTATTCAAGGGACTTTAGACTTGTCGCATTGCAGGAACCATACGATATAAATGGCATACAATTATATCAGGAGTTCATAAATGCAGCGAGAGGAGCTGGTCGACCTGAACGCCTTTGCTGTCGTGGCCGAGGAGAAGAGCTTTACGCGTGCCGCCGCCAAGCTCGGCACATCGCAATCCTCCCTCAGCCACACGGTGCGGCGTTTGGAGGCGCGGCTGGGCGTGCGCCTGTTGACGCGTACGACCCGAAACGTGGCCCCGACCGAAGCCGGAGAGCGGCTGCTTGCCACACTGCGGCCGGCGCTGGAAAGCATTGGCGCCGAACTCGCCTCCTTGAGCGAATTGCGCGAAAAGCCCGCCGGCACCATCCGCATCACCACATCGGAACATGCCGCCGCCACCATTCTCTGGCCGGCCCTTGAAAGGCTCTTGCCGCAATATCCGGACATCAACATCGAGCTCAGCATCGATTCCAGCCTGCGCGATATCGTCGCCGATCGGTTCGATGCCGGGGTCCGGCTCGGGGAGGCACTCGCCAAGGACATGATCGCGGTCAAGATCAGTCCCGACCTCCGCATGGTCATCGTTGGCTCTCCGGCTTATTTCGCCAGGCACCCAGAGCCGAAGACGCCCAACGATCTGGCGGATCACAATTGCATCAATCTACGTTTGCTCACCGCCGGCGGCCTCTATGCCTGGGAGCTGGAAAAGGACGGGCGCGAGGTTCGCGTCCGGGTGGATGGTCAACTCGTCTTCAACGACGTCGGCATGATCGTGCGCGCTGTGAAAGCAGGATTGGGCCTTGGCTTCGTGATGGAAGATCATATCGCCGAGGATGTGGCGAATGGGCGGCTGGTGCGCGTTCTGGAAGATTGGTGTGCAGCGTTTTCCGGCTATCATCTCTATTATCCCAGCCGTCGGCAACCTTCGGCAGCGTTCTCCCTGTTGGTCGACGCGTTGCGTTACCGAGGCTGACCCCCTTCATCAATGCATATGACCAAACCCGGCCGCCACGACGCGGCCGCCGAAGCGCCTGTCAGGCTGCTTCCGGAACGGACAGAGACGCCATGTCGATCACGAAGCGGTAGGGAATATCGGCCCGCTGCAGGGTTGCGAAGGCTTCGTTGACCTGCTCCGGGCGGATGATCCGGCACTCGGGAAGAATGCCCTTGCGCGCGCAGAAATCGATGACTTCCTGTGTTTCGCGCATGCCGCCGATCGGCGAGCCCGCGACGCGACGTCGACCTATCAGGAAGGGCAGGCCGTTTACTTCGCCCCAGGGGCCGACCTGGCCGACGATAACAAGCGTTCCGTCGACGTCGAGCAGCGGCATGTAGGCATCGAGATCGTGCTTGACCGGGACGGTATCGATGATCAGGTCGAAGGCGTTGGCTGCGGCTTGCATTGCTCCCGCATTGGTCGAGATCAGGAAGTCGTCGGCGCCGATTTCGCGGGCGACCTTTTCCTTGTCGGGCGAGCGCGAGATCATCGTTACCTTGGCGCCCATCGCCGCGGCGAGCTTGACGGCCATGTGGCCGAGGCCGCCCATGCCGATGACGCCGACGCGGCTATGCGGGCCGACGTTCCAGGTGCGTAGCGGCGAATAGGTGGTGATGCCGGCGCAGAGGATCGGCGCAGTGCGGGAGAGATCCATGCCCTCCGGCACGGTGCAGACGAATTCTTCGCGCACCACGATATGCTTGGAATAGCCGCCCTTGGTGATCGAACCGTCGATACGGTCGGGGATGCTGTAGGTGCCGGTGTTGCCTTCGCGGCAGAACTGCTCCTCGCCGCGGCGGCACTGATCGCAATGCTGGCAGCTGTCGACCATGCAGCCGACCGCGCCGTGATCGCCGACCTTGAACTTGGTGACGTCGCTGCCGATCTCGATGACGCGGCCGACGATTTCATGGCCCGGAACCAGCGGATAGAGCGTGAAGCCCCAGTCATTATGCGCCATATGGATATCCGAATGGCAGATCCCCGCATAAGTGATTTCCATCACCACGTCATTTGCGAGCGGCGCACGTCGTTCAAAGCTGTAAGGCTCGAGAGGAGCATCCGCAGAGGTGCAAGCATAGCCAATGGTCTTCATGTTTCGTCCCCCTTGTTTGTTATCTACCGAAAAGCGCCTGCGCGCAGTTGCCGATTATCGGATGAAAGACTAGCCGAGGCCAGGCGTCGCGTGAAGATGGACAATTCTGATTGCCGTCATGTCTGCGATTCATGAATGGCGATAGATGCATTCAAGCGTTGCGGTATCACCGTGTCTTTATTTCGTGCGCGGTTCAAAAGGCATGTATGGAAGGATGGGCCGCCTTCTGCTTCCGGAGTCCGACCTATTGTCCGGATTCCCGAATAGTAAAATCGTGAATCGCCGTCTAATTCCTTTTTTTCAGCAACATTACATATAGGTAGGGCGCTATCTATGTGGCTCCATGCCGGTCGGGGGACAGGGAATGAATCTTGATGACTATGTTGCGTTCGGCCGTTCGAGCTTGCGTGTCAGTCCGCTTGCTTTGGGAACCATGACCTTCGACGAAGGCTTCGCTTGGCAGTTGCGTGTTAATAAGCCCGCGGCGATCCTCGATCACTATCTCGCTCTCGGCGGCAACTATCTCGATACAGGCAGAGGAGATGCAAAACCGGATGCCCAGACGGTTGTCGGCAATTACCTCGCACAGAACTTAATCAAACGCGACCGGCTCGTCATAGGTGCCAAGTTCGGCGTCGATCAGCACGGTGCAGGACTGGGTCGCGAAGCTATCATAGCGACATGCGAAGAGACCTTGCGGCGGTTGCGCACTGACTACCTCGATCTCTTTTGGCTTGACAATTGGGACATGCAGGCTCCCCTCGATGAGATACTGGCGGGATTGAATGACCTCATTCAATCGGGAAAATTGCGCTATTTCGGCATTTCCGATACGCCGGCCTGGAAAGTCGCACATGCACAATTGATCGCGCAATTTCACGGCTGGGCACCATTTGTCGGTCTGCAGATCGAATATTCGCTGGCGGCTCGACTGTTTGAGAGCGAACTCATTCCGATGGCGCGCGGAATGGGGCTCGGCGTCGTCTCGCATTCGCCGCTGAATGGTGGACTCATCAGCGGAACATACACACGCAAGAACATCGGAAACCTCATGTCCGACGGCGCGTCACCGTTGGCACAGCAACCCGATGCGCAGCGTCTTGAAATCGTCGACGCCCTGATCCGCATTGCGGCCGAGCTCGACACGACCACTGCCCGTGTGGCTCTTGCCTGGGCATTGGCACGGCCCGGTGTAGCGTCAACCATCATCGGTGTGCATACCTTGGAGCAGCTCGATGATGACCTTGGCGCGCTCGATGTTCAGCTCTCACAAGAGCAGACGGCGACGCTCGATGCGCTGACAATCCCGGTCCATTCCCTTGCTCTGCCGCTATTTCTGCAAAATGCGGCGCCGCTCTCCTGCGTGGATTACTCCGAGATGAATCGCAGGCTCTCCTGATTTCCCTCGGGCTCGCTCTTGCGGCGCATCATCATAGCTTCTCTTCTCGGCTGGTCTCCCTATCTAAATTACCAGTGGCAAGGTGAGGATGCTTATGAGCGATGGGCTGCAGCCGCCGAACGTCAATCGGAACGTATTGCGCGAACTCGTCGCCGGATTGAGTGACGGTATCATCCTGATCGACCCGGAGGGTGCTATTTCCTGGGCAAACAATGCCGCTTTGCAGATGCACAGGGTGTCGGCGATCGAGGAGCTGGGCGGCGATGCAGCCGGCTACCGGCAGGCCTTCACACTGCGCTACCGCAACAATCATCTGCTTGAAGAAGGCCAGTATCCGGTCGAGCGGCTGGTGAACGGCGAGACGGTCGATGAAGTGACTGTCGAAATATCGCCCGCCGCCGATCTGGATCTCGTCTGGGTCCACACCGTCCGCAGCCTGATCATTGCCGATGCCGGAGCCCGCCCGGATGTACTTGCGCTCGTCATCCGCGACGAGACGCCGCTTTTCGAGGCGGAAGAGCGTTTCGAGCGGGCCTTCAACGCCAATCCGGCTCCCGGTCTGATCTGCCGTCTCGACGACCTTCGCTTCATCCGAGTCAACCCGGGTTTCGTCGAGATGACGAATTACGCCAAGGAAGACGTCATCGGAAAGACCGTCGACGAGATCGGCCTGTTTGCCAATTGCGATACGGGCGAGGATGCGCTGGCGAAGCTTGTCGAGGGCAGGCTGATCCGTCAGCGTGAGGCCCTGATCCCGCTTCCGGGTGGCGGCGACCGGCTCGTCATCATAGCGGGTGAACCCATCGCAGTCGGCGAGGAGCCGTGCATGCTGTTCACCTTCGCCGATCTCGACGCACGGCGAAAGGCCCAGAACGCGCTTCGCCAAAGCGAGGAGCGGTTCTCGAAGTCATTCAGGCTCTCGCCGGCGCCGGCGGCTATTTCTCGATTGGGCGATTTCGTCTTCACCGAAGTCAACGATGCCTTTGCCCAGCTCTCGGGCTACAGCCTCGAGGAGATCACTGGAAAGACCGCAAGCGAATTGCGCCTGTGGGACGATATCGCCGCCAGGCGCACCATGGAAAAGAAGCTCGTCGACAACATGCCACTTCGCGATGAGGTTTTGCGCATGAAGCAGAAGGACGGTTCGATGGCCGATTGCCTTGTCTCTGCCGAGCGTGTCGAGATCAATGACCAGCAATGTGTCATCTGGTCGTTGCAGGATGTCACCGAGCGCAGCCGCAGTGAAGCGGAACTGATTGAGGCTATCGAGAGCGTGATGACCGATACCTCATGGTTCAGTCGTTCCATTGTCGACCGGCTTGCGACTTTGCGGCAGGTCTCGAACGGCAAGGGTCCCTCGGCGCAACTCCTTGATCTCAGCGAACGGGAAAGGGAAGTCCTCGCTTTGATCTGCCGCGGCCAGAGCGACGCCGAGATGAGCGAAACGCTGCACCTTTCCAGGAACACGATCCGGAACCACGTTGCATCGCTCTACGCGAAGATCGGCGTAAACCGGCGCTCTGCTGTCGTCATATGGGCAAGGGAACGTGGTTTCACTGGCATGTCGGTGCCCATGAGGTCTGGAAAATCGACGTGATGCGACGTCATTCTGCTTCGGTCCGGGCGCTGGACGGAAGAATCGGCATTGCAGGCCTCAAAAAGGCTACTTTCTACTAGTACAAATAGTAGTTCCTGCTCTGCAAGCGCATGCCATGCCGCCCTACTTCATTGTTCACGGCTTCGGTTGAAAACCGATGCCTCTTCTTTTGAAAAACCCAAGGAGGCAAGACAATGGATAAGAACCGTGTCAAAGGTGCAGCCAAGGAAGCAAGCGGATCGATCAAGGAGGTCGCCGGAAAGCTGATCGGTAACGATCGGCTGAGGGCCGAAGGCGCTGCCGAAAAGGTCGAAGGGAAGATCCAGACCAAGTTCGGCAAGGCCAAGGACGCTGTCAAGAACGCGCTGCGCTGACAAGCGCGCCAACGTCCGCTTTCTCGATCTCGCCGAGGCTTCCCGATGCTCTTTCTGGCTAGGCTCTCATCGCTGACGATTTCGTCGGATAGCTCCGCGACCTGCGCGGCTATCCGCTGCCTGATTGCCTATGCCGATGGGCTGGAAGACGCGCATATCGACGTTATCGCCGTAGAGGGCGCGATTGTCCTGTCGGGCGATGCGCCATCCGACGAGGCGCGCGAGCGGGCGCTCGCGATTGCCGGCGAATATGCCGGACTTCGGATCATCAACCATATCGTCCTCCACACAGATCAAGGACCGCCCGGCCGGTCCGAGATCGGTGCATCGACCTCCGGGCCGCGGGCCGGGCTGACCGCGGCGCTCAAACCGCCAAAGGATACGTCATGAAAAAGATCATCATCGCGGCAGCGGCTATTTCCGTTGCTCTTGGTTCCGCGGCATCAGCCGCCAGCACGCATCATCCCAAAAAGCAGCCGGCGCAGGTCGCTTCCGAGCCGAAGCAGCGTCTTGGAACGCTGTCCTGCGAGGTCGCGGGCGGCGTCGGCATGATTATCGGATCCAACAAGGATATCAGCTGCACCTTCAAGCAGCGATCCGGCAAGGTCGAGCGCTATACCGGTACGATCGGTAAGCTCGGCATCGACATCGGGGTCACCCGCAAGACCTATCTCAGCTGGGTCGTCGTCAATACCGCAGCCACCCGCGTCGGTGATGGCGCTCTGGCCGGCACCTATGTCGGCGCCTCCGCCGGCGCTTCCGTCGGCCTGGGTCTTGGCGCCAACGCCCTCGTCGGCGGCAACTCCAAGAATTTCGCGCTGCAGCCGTTGAGTGCGGAAGCGGGAACCGGACTGAATGTCGCGGCCGGCGTTTCGCGCCTGCAATTGCGCCCTGCCGGCTGACCTGGCGATCGGT
Organism: Martinezella lusitana; assembly: GCF_016901135.1. Taxonomy (GTDB): domain Bacteria; phylum Pseudomonadota; class Alphaproteobacteria; order Rhizobiales; family Rhizobiaceae; genus Rhizobium; species Rhizobium lusitanum_D. The sequence continues at coordinate 288,833 of NZ_JAFEVL010000045.1, forward strand.
CTATGTATCCGACAGCGCCCACAAGGGCGCTGTCTTCACTCATCCGCGACGTATTCGATTAACCAAATACCCCCATGGGGAGTATTTTGCTTATCGTAGATAGTGAAGCGTACCGAAACTATTAATTGCAACATCTTAAAGTGGTGCTGGAGATGAATAATCCGGCGGCCATTGATGTCTGAAGTTCAAAAGCAGCTTCACATTCCGGCACTTGACGGCTGGCGCGGGCTTGCTGTCTTGCTGGTGCTCATCGGGCACTTTGGCGGTGATAGCTATCTTCCCGATCTCGGATCGGCTGGCGTTGACCTTTTCTTCGTCCTTTCCGGCCGCCTCATGGCTGAAATTCTCTTTGTGAGGAAAATGCCCCTCCGGCTTTTCTTCCTCCGTCGTTTCAGCCGGGTCTATCCTGCTTTGTTGACCTTCGTGCTTGTAAGCGCCGCCCTCCTCTCCCAGACGCCGCTGGCACCCGGTGTCACCGGCGTCTTGTCCGCGCTCACCTTCACATTGAACTACGTCATCATCGAAAATCGCACCTTCATACCGGTTTTTGATCACATCTGGTCATTATGCGTCGAGGAACATAGCTATGTGTTGCTTGCCATCATGGCCTTGCTGCTTCGTGGAGCCGCTGTTCGGTTCATCGGGCTCACCATTCTTGCATTGGGCCTTACGGCGCTCGCTAACGGCATTGTGCAATATGACATCTATGGGCGGGATCCGTTTATCGTCTTCTGGCCAACTGACGTGGCTGCGGCGCCTATACTGATTTCGGCGGCGGTCTTCCTGCTGTTTGGTGAGCGCCTCAAACGGCCGGCGATAAGGTGGATAGTGCCGTTGGCACTTTTCGGCGGTCTCGCTGCCCGCCTGTTCGGTGATGTCGCCTGGCTGTTCTTCGGTGCAAAGACTTTGCTATTGGCGATCGCCGTTTGCGCAATCGGGGACTCTACCCGCCTTTCCCGAGCGCTGTTCGAAGGCTCAGTCATCCGGCAAATCGGGCGAATGTCCTTCTCGCTCTATTTATGGCAACAGCCATTCCATATCGCCGTGCTGCAAGATCTGCTGCCGAAGCCTATCGCGTTGGTCCTGGTAATCTGCTGCGCGGCCGCCAGCTACTATCTGATCGAACAGCCAGCTCGCACACGTTTGAATGCGTGGATTGAAAGAGGCAGAGGTCAAGGTGTCGCTGTGGTCCCGGGGTGACCCGATGAGCGTCCAGATATGATGCTTCATGGTTTGCAGCCGTGAAATATTCGGCGGCTGGGGGCTCAAACTGCCCGGATAATTATCGAGGATAACAGCGACACAGCATTCGGACGCGACCTGAACCTGGCCGCGTCCGAGCATGTTTCTACTTCACATCAGGCGATGTCGAAGCGATCGGCGTTCATCACCTTGGTCCAGGCTGCCACGAAGTCGCGCACGAACTTCTGCTGGGCATCGGCCTGTCCATAGAGCTCGGCGATCGCGCGCAGCTGAGAGTTGGAGCCGAAGACGAGATCGATGCGGGTGCCGGTCCACTTCACGCTGCCCGTTGCGCGGTCGCGTCCTTCGAACACATCCTTGGCATCCGAAACCGCCTTCCACTCCGTGCCCATGTCGAGCAGGTTCACGAAGAAGTCGTTGGTCAGTGCCTCGGGACGCTTGGTGAAGACGCCGTGCTGGGTCTGTCCGACATTGGCGTTCAGTGCGCGCAGGCCGCCGACGAGAACAGTCATTTCAGGTGCCGTCAGCGTCAGCAGCTGCGCCTTGTCGATCAGCAGCTCTTCCGAAGAAACAGTATAAGCCTGCTTCTGGTAGTTGCGGAAGCCATCCACCATGGGTTCCAGAACGGCAAAGGCTTCCACATCCGTCTGTTCCTGCGATGCGTCGGTCCGGCCCGGCGTAAAGGGCACGACCACATCGTGTCCGACCTTCTTCGCAGCCTGTTCAACGGCGACGGAGCCGCCGAGGACGATCAGATCGGCGAGCGAGACCTGCTTGCCGCCGGTATGCGCATCGCTGAACTTCTTCTGGATGCCTTCCAGCGTCTGGAGCACGGATGCGAGCTGGGTCGGCTGGTTGGCCTCCCAATCCTTTTGCGGCGCAAGGCGAATACGAGCACCGTTTGCACCACCGCGCTTGTCGGAACCGCGGAAGGTCGAAGCCGACGCCCAAGCGGTCGAAACCAGCTGCGGGATGGTGAGGCCCGATGCAGCAATCTCGCCCTTGAGCGCGTCGATATCGTTGGCGTCGATCAGTACATGATTAACGGCCGGGACCGGATCCTGCCAGATGAGCTCTTCCGTCGGAACTTCCGGGCCGAGATAGCGGGCGCGCGGACCCATGTCGCGATGCGTCAGCTTGAACCAGGCGCGGGCGAACGCGTCAGCGAACTCATCCGGGTTCTCGTAGAAGCGCCGCGAGATCTTCTCGTAGGCAGGGTCGAAGCGCAGGGCGAGGTCCGTGGTCAGCATGGCCGGAGCGTGACGCTTGGATTTGTCGTGTGCATCCGGCACCGAGCCTGCGCCTGCGCCATGCTTCGGGGTCCACTGATGGGCACCGGCCGGGCTCTTCGTCAGTTCCCATTCGTAGCCAAACAGGTTCCAGAAGAAGTTGTTGCTCCACTTCGTCGGCGTCGAGGTCCAGGTCACTTCCAGACCGCTGCCAATCGCGTCGCCGCCCTTGCCGCTGCGGAAGCTGTTCTTCCAGCCGAGGCCCTGTTCTTCGATGCCGGCAGCTTCCGGCTCCGGGCCAACATGGGCTGCGTCGCCCGCGCCATGGGTCTTTCCGAAGGTATGGCCGCCGGCGATGAGCGCGACGGTTTCCTCGTCATTCATTGCCATGCGGGCAAAGGTCTCGCGGATGTCGCGAGCAGAGGCGAGCGGATCCGGATTGCCGTTCGGGCCTTCCGGATTGACGTAGATGAGGCCCATCTGCACGGCGGCGAGTGGGTTTTCCAGATCGCGGTCGCCGCTATAGCGCTTGTCGCCGAGCCAGGTATCTTCCGCACCCCAATAGATGTCTTCTTCCGGTTCCCAGACGTCGTCGCGGCCGCCGCCGAAGCCGAAGGTCTTGAAGCCCATGGATTCCAGCGCGCAGTTGCCAGTAAGGATTAGCAGGTCGGCCCAGGAGATGCTGTTGCCGTATTTCTGCTTGATCGGCCAGAGAAGGCGGCGTGCCTTGTCGAGGTTGACGTTATCCGGCCAGCTGTTGAGCGGTGCGAAGCGCTGCGTGCCGGAGGAGGCGCCGCCGCGGCCATCGCCGGTGCGGTAGGTGCCGGCGCTATGCCAGGCCATGCGGATGAAGAGCGGACCGTAATGGCCGAAATCGGCCGGCCACCATTCCTGCGAATCCGTCATCAGGGCGAAGAGGTCCTGCTTGAGCGCATTCAGGTCGAGCTTCTTGAATTCCTCGGCATAGTTGAACGCCTTGTCCAGCGGGTTCGACAGGGAAGAGCCCTGATGGAGAATCCTAAGGTTCAGCTGGTTCGGCCACCAGTCGCGGTTCGATCTGGCCGAGACGCTTGTGTTGCCGTGCGGAAACGGACATTTGCCAGTGTTTTCAACTTTTGTATCCATAATTTTCTCCCTTATGATGGCTTGAACTGCGCCGCCTGGTGGAGGTGTCGTCACCTCTTGGGAAGCAATTCGGTTTCATGTTCGGCGCGATGACGACATGTCATGCGCATGGAATCTCTCGTTATTCTGACCTCCCGCGAAGCGGACCGTCTGGAAGCAAAACCAATCTCGACGCCCAGTTTTTCGACCGGCCCGGGCATCGATGAGCGCTAGCAGTCAATGCTCCCAATGTGAGCTTGGTATGACATTCGGCGACTTCTCGTATTCGCCTTGCGCACTATAGCCAAGCCGTTCCATTAATTTAAGTTGGATTTCCTGATCGGTGCGATAAGGTAAGGTTATGACAAATCTCACCCTCAAGCAGCTTCGCTATTTCGAAGCCCTGGCAAAGCATGGTCACTTCGGGCGCGCGGCCGATGTCTGTGCGATCTCTCAGCCCGCCTTGTCGATGCAGATCAAGGAATTGGAGGAGCAGCTCGGCACTGACCTGTTCGAGAGAGGTGCCCGTCAGGTTCGGTTGACCAATTTTGGAGAGGCATTCGCCGTACGCGTCCGCAACATTCTGCGCTCGGTGGACGAGCTGGGGGATCTGGCGCGCGCTTCACATAACCAGCCAGTCGGGCGGCTGCGGATCGGCGTGATCCCAACGGTCGCGCCCTATCTGCTGCCGACGATCATCGGCAATCTCACCAGCCTGTATGATGGCCTGGACATTCACGTGCGCGAAACATTGACATCCAAGCTGGTCGAGGAACTGGCGGAAGGCCGGCTCGACACGGCCATCGTCGCGCTCCCCGTATCCGAACCGTCCTTGACCGAGGTCGCGCTGTTTGCGGAAAACTTCGTGCTGGTGCGGCCGAGCGAGGACGAAGGCAAGCCGGTACCCAATCGGGAGGCGCTGCGCGAAATGCGCCTGCTGCTGTTGGAGGAGGGGCACTGCTTCCGCGATCAGGCCTTGTCCTTCTGCAATATACAGTCGGCACTGCCGCGGGAACTTATGGACGGCAGCTCACTGTCGACGCTGGTGCAGATGGTCAGCGCCGGCATCGGTGTCACTTTGATACCGGAGATGGCCGTGGCCGTCGAGACGCGCTCGGCATCGGTATCCGCCGTGCGCTTCCAAAGCCCGCAACCCTCGCGAACGATCGGTATGATCTGGCGCAAGACGAGCCCCTTGGCCAAGCAGCTCACGCGGATTTCCGAGGTCGTTCGCCAATCGGCCGATGCCATGCGCGAGCAGCACGATTCGATCTGGCGCGCACAGGATTTCGAGTTCGACGGTCGAAGGCGGCCATCCGTGCCTCGCAACAGCAATGGTGCCTTTGCGGCCGACAAGACGAGTGATTCTGCTTCGAGATGAGCGGCTTTATGAATGGGATTGACTGAAGTTCGATCGGGATCGGGCCCTTGTCCACAGGCGAAAGAATTTCAAACGATTAAAATAATTTTAATCGTTTAAATTTTTTAATACCTTGATTTACAAAGAATCTCTTCCATGTCATGCCATTATCGCATGGCAATGGAGGTCGTGATGCAAGAGTTCGAAAACGTAAGAAATGAGATTCCTACGTATGTGATTGATCGTCTGGAAAGCGAATGGCGGCTGATGCAGTCTCATGACTCACAGCCGAAGACCGGGCTGCAGACGGAGATCCCTGCGGACACCGCAGCTGCCACGACTGATAGTCTGGGATCCCTGGATAAGTGACGGCTTCAAGCGATCGCTTTGACATGACGATGTCCCTCTGACGGCGCCTGTTGCCGATACTTTTCCATTACCTCGCATCTGGATTTTGATCAGCCCCGACCAATAGTCAGGGCCGTCGATCCGTTGCGAGGGTTTGGACAAACTCCCGGTGCGGCCTAAGCGTCGAGATAGCGCTCGGTCAGTCGCGCCCACATGGCGGCGCCGACGGTGAGGCTTTCATCGGCGAAATCATATTTGGCACTGTGCAGGATGGCGGAGTTGACGCCGTTGCCGAGGCGCAGAAAGCTGCCGGGCTTGTGTTCCAGATAGTGAGAGAAATCCTCGCTGCCCGGGATGAGGCTGCATATGGTGACCTTGTCGGCGCCCACGAGCTCTTCTGCGACCTTGCGCGCGAATTCGGTTTCCTTCTCGGAATTGACGACGACCGGATGGCCGTGGGCGTAGTCGATCTCGACGCTGGCGCCATAGCCTTCGGCAACGGATTGCGCCAGCTTGCGGATCCGGGCTTCGAGCAGTTCGCGTATCTTCGGATCGAAGGAGCGGATGCTGAGCAACATCCTGGCGCTCTCAGGGATGACGTTTGAGGCTTCGCCGGCATGGATTGAGCCGACGGTGACGACGGCCGTCTGCGTGGGGTCGATGCTGCGGGAGACGACCGACTGCAGGCTGACGACGAGGTTGCAGGCGACGACGATGGGATCGATGGTCAGGTGCGGGCGCGAGGCATGGCCGCCCTTGCCCGTTATGATGATCTCGGCCGTATCGGCCGCCGCCATCAGCGGTCCCGAGCGCATCAGCCAGGTGCCTTCCGGTGCGCCGGGGTGATTGTGCAGGCCGAAGATGACGTCAAAGGGAAAGCGCTCGAACAATCCGTCATCGATCATCGCCTGGGCGCCGCTCGAGGCTCCCGCCTCCTCGGCAGGCTGGAAGATCAGGTTGACCGTGCCGTTGAAACGGCGGGTGCGGGCGAGATATTCGGCGGCCCCCAGCAGCATCGTCGTATGGCCGTCATGGCCGCACGCGTGCATTTTTCCCGGCGTCTTGCTCGCATAGGGGCGGCCCGTCTGCTCGGTGATCGGCAGGGCGTCCATGTCGGCGCGGATGGCGATGCTCTTCTTGCCGGCCCCGGCCGTCAGCCGGGCGACGACACCATGGCCGCCGACATTGCGCGTCACCTCGTAACCCCAGGCTTCCAGCTTCTCGGCGACGAAGCGGGCTGTTTCCGCCTCCTTGAAGGAAAGCTCGGGATTGGCATGCAGGTGCTGCCGGATGCCGGTCAATTCGGCCTTCATCGGCTCGAAATCCGACAGGCGGGCGAAATCGTTGTCGAGGGTCATGGCTGTTCCAATGGTTCGTTAGAGCCGCCGTCCACACACTCAGTCGGGGCGCGGGTCTCAAAGGGGTGTCAATGCTGCCGCGCTAGATGAAGCGCGACAGAAAGCTTCTGGTGCGGGGATGCTGCGGATTGCCGATGACATCCTCCGGCTTGCCCTGCTCGATGATCTTGCCGCCATCCATGAAGACGACCCGGTCGGCCGCTTCGCGGGCAAAGCCGATCTCGTGGGTGACGACGATCATCGTCAGGCCCTGCTTGGCGAGATCGCGCATGGTGGCGAGCACTTCGCCGACGAGTTCCGGATCGAGCGCCGATGTCGGCTCGTCGAACAGCATCAGCTTCGGCTTGATCGCCAGCGCTCTTGCAATCGCCACGCGCTGCTGCTGGCCGCCGGACAGTTGGCGGGGATAATTATCGGCCTTGGCCGAAAGTCCGACGCGCTCGAGCAGAGCCCGCGCATTGTCCGTCGCCTGCTTCCGGCTTTCGCCGTGGATGCCGATGGGTGCTTCGATGATATTCTGCAGTGCCGTCATATGCGGATAAAGGTTGAACTGCTGGAACACCATGCCGATCTTGCGCCGCTGCAACGCGATCGCGTGACTGGAGAGCTGCACGAGGCGGCCCCTGTTCATCCGGTAGCCGATCTGTTCCCCATCCACCTCGATCGCCCCACGATTGATGGATTCCAGATGGTTGATGCAGCGCAGGAAGGTGGATTTGCCGGAGCCGGAGGGGCCGAGGATGACGACCACTTCACCCGGCGCGACATCGAGGTCGATGCCCTTCAGCACTTCGAGATGCTCGAAGGATTTATGGACGTTGCGGGCGCGCACGAGTGGCGGCAGGTTGACGTTGGCGTTCATTGGCCCGCCTCCTGTGCCGGTACCAGCATTGGAGCATCGTCCTTTGCTGCCTTGGCTGCGCCGGTGCGGCGGTCGCTACGGCTGTAATAGCGCTCGATATAGCTTTGGCCGATGTTCAGCACCGAGGTGATCAGCAGATACCAGAGGACGGCGACGAGCAGCATCGGGACGACCTCGAAAGTGCGGTTGTAGATCGACTGCACGGAATAGAGCAGGTCGGCCATGGCGATGACGCTAACGAGCGAGGTCGCCTTGATCATGCTGATGAGCTGATTGCCTGTCGGCGGCACGATGGAGCGCATCGCCTGCGGGATGATGATGCGGCGGAGCGCGCGGGCCTGCGTCATGCCGAAGGCTTCGGCCGTTTCGAACTGGCCCTTGTCGACCGAAAGCAGGCCGCCACGGATGATCTCCGCCATATAGGCGGCTTCATTGAGTGCCAGGCCGGCAATGGCTGCTGTCATCGGACTGATGACGGAGTTCGTGTCCCAGCTGACGAACGTCGGGCCGAAGGGAATGCCGATCGAAAGCGTCGGGAAAAGCGTCGAGAGATTGTACCAGAAGATCAGCTGCACGAGCAGCGGCGTGCCGCGGAAGAACCAGATGAACAGGGAGGCGAGCGAGCTTGCCAGGGTGTCCTTCGACAAGCGGGCGACCGCCAGCAGCAGGCCAAGCACGATGCCGATCGCCATGGCGATGACAGTGAGGCCGAGCGAGACATAAAGGCCGCTGATGACGACGGGATCGAAGAAATATTGGCCGACGACGTGCCAGCCGAAATTCTCGTTGTTGGCGACCGACCAGGCGAAATAGGCCGCGATCGCAAGCGTCACCACCCAGGCTGCCACGCGGCCCTTGGGGAACGGTTTGTGGGCATTCACCACATCCCGTTCGGCCGCATCGCCGGATGGCGATGCGATATCTCCGGTATTCATACTCATTTCGGCAACGTCCCGCCAAGATTGAGACCCGGTTCCTTGATCATGTTGTTCTCAAGGCCCCATTTCTTCATGATGGCGGCATAGATGCCGTTGTCCATCAGAAGCTTGACGGCATCCTTGAGAACAGGCCCAAGCGGCGAGCCCTTCGGCACCACGGCGCCCTGATAGAGGTCTTCGAAGCCGTTCTTCTGGCCGACGCCGGTCAGCACAAGCTGGCCGTTCGCCTGCGAAACGAAATAGGTGAGCGGCGCCTGGGAGGAGAAGAAGGCATCGGAGCGCTTGGAGCGGACGGCAAGGATCGAGCTTGGCTGGTCGGTGAAGGACTGGACCTCGATCGCGCCCTTGCCGTCGGTCTTGCATTTCTCGGCCTGAACCTGGATGACCTTTTCAGCCGATCCGCCGGCCATGACGGCAATGCGCTGGCCGCAGGCGGTGTCGAGCGAGGTAATGCCTTTCGGATTACCCTTCTGTACCGCGAAGACGACGAATTCCTGAACCCAGTCGACGAAATCGTTGGATTCTTCGCGGCTCTTGAAATCGCCGATCGGGCCGAAGGCGAACTGATAGCGGCCGGAATTGATGCCTGCGAGGATGGCAGGTAGGCCGCTGACGCTCTCGTGCTCGATCTTTACGCCGAGCACTTCGCCGATAGCATCGGTCAGATCGGCGCTGGCGCCGGTCAGCTTGGTGCCGGTGACGATTTCATAGGGAGGGAACGAACCGTTGTTGACCGAAATCATCTTGCCTGCCGTGCGGAGGCTTTCCGGCAGCTTGGCGCGCAGCTCCTCGTTGACCGAGAGCTTCGGTAGGCCGGCGTCCTGCGCGAAAGACGGGCCCGAAATCATCAGGCTTGCCAGTGCAAGATAGGTCATTTTCTTCAGCGACATATTCATTCCCCTTTTTTGCTTTGCGCTTTTGAATTTCAGTCGATGGCTATGCTGCTTTCGTCCGGCTGCCGTCGACGTCGAACGGAAAGAGTTCTTCCGGCGTCATCAGCCGCGGCAGGATCCCCTGCACATGGAGCTCGCCGGCGAAATCGCCGATCATCTTGCGATTGGCCGCAAAGCCGCTCGCATCCCAGCCCTCCGGCAGCTCGGCTGCCGATTTCAGCAGTTCGTCGAGCATGAAGGGTGTCGTATCGGCATATTTGCGCCGCTTGCTGAGCCACACGCGCTGCGATTCATCGATCAGGGCGCTCAGCTCGGCAATGACCCAGGGATGCTCGGCGACGATCGCCGCCTTCAATCCGATCAGGTGCATACCCGGTACATAGCCCACCTCATCGAAATAGCGACGTTCAGCGCCGCGGAAATCCGAAAGCACCTGGCGGAAAGCAGAGCCGCCGGCGAAATAGCCGTCCGGCATGAAGGGCGTGAAGATCGCGTCGAGCCCGCCCTCTTTCAGAAGGTCGACCATCGGCCTTTCGGCTGGGGCTGCCTCGATGCGGCCGGGACGGCCGAAGCCGTCGAGGCGGTCGACGATCGGGTGGGCTTCGGTCAGGCGACCGGCATACCACATGGCGTCCTCGACACCGACGCCTTCACGGCGGAGCGCTGCGCGCGTCCAGGTGTTGCCGGAGTCGCGCCAGCCGGTGACGCCGATGCGCTTGCCGGCCAATTGCCCGAAGGTTGTGATCGGGCTGTCCTTCGCGGTGATGACGCAGCGGTGGCGGAAGCCACGCATGATGAAATTCGGAATGCCGACGATGCTCTCGTCGCCATCGATGCGCAATTGCGTATAGCGGCTGAAGGAGGTCTCGGCCGCGTCATAGGCATCGCTCTTGCCAACGTGCGAGATGAGCGTTCCGACCCGGTCGACCTTGAGATCGAGCTTGGGGGAGGAGACGTCACCCAGCACCAACGGCGTCATGTAGTCCCAGTCACGGAGGGCGAGGCGGAGAGTAAGGGGCATGGATATTCACTCGCAAGAGAACTTGTTTTCCAGATGAGTAAATGTTCAATATGGGTCGATCAAATGTTATTACGTTATTGAACATTAAAAGATGGCGCGGAAATGGGCGAAAATCGGGACGCGAAGTGGTTTGCCGAAAAATTGAACGATCGGACGATTCGCGGCATCGCGATCGAGACCAGTGCGCTGATCCGCGCCGGCGCGCTGCCTGTCGGCACCAAATTGCCGCCGATCCGCGATCTGGCCTTTGCACTCGGTATCAGTCCGGCGACGTTGTCGGAGGCCTGGAGCGAACTCCGGCGCCAGAAGATCATCAGCGGTCGCGGCAGGAATGGCACCTGGGTGAGCGGCGATCGTTTCGTCGCCAAGCCGGTGCGCCTTGCGAGCGTGGGTGACTATGGCGACGGCGCACTGAACCTGACCGTGGCCGTTCCCGATGTCCGGCTGCTGCCGAAGCTGGAAGCGGCGATGACCTATGGGGCCTCGGCCGAAAACCTCAACAGTTACGAGCGCAGCCGCATCCTGCCGGAGCTGGAGGAGGAGGTGAGGAAAGCCTGGCCTTATGAGCCCGAAGCCTTTCTGGCGACCAATGGCGGCTATAACGCCGTCTATACCTTGATCAATGCTCTCGTCATGCCGGGCGCCTCAGTCGCTATCGAGGACCCCACAGGCATGCGGCTGCTGGATATTTTGGAGGATCGTGGCGCCCGCATCATTCCGGTAAAATGCGATGATGAGGGGCCGCTGCCGTCCTCGCTGGAAGAGGCGTTGAAGTACCGACCGGTCGCCTTCGTCTTTCAGCCGCGTATCCATTCCGTCACCGGCCAGAGCGTCAGCCCCGCGCGCATGGCAAGCCTTGCCAACATCCTTCGCGACAAGGATACGCTGATCGTGGAAGACGATGGTGTGGCCGATATCTCGACGGCTCCGCGTCATTCCATGGGGCATCTTTTCCCCGACCGCGTCATCCATATTCTCTCATTTTCGAAAACACACGGGCCGGATCTGCGCCTCGCGGTGCTGTCGAGCTCGCGCGCGATCATCGACCAGATCCAGTCCTATCGCAGCTTTAGTTCCGGCTGGACCAGCCGTATCCTGCAGGCGGCAGCCGCCTGGCTGCTGCGCGATCCCGCGACTGGCGCGTGTCTGGATCACGCCCGCAAAACCTATCGCGAGCGCCGGGCCGGTCTGATCGATGCTCTTGGCGAGCGCGGTGTGAAAGCGCTTCACGGAGAAGGGTTGTGCGCCTGGATACCTGTCTCGTCCGAACCCTTCGCAATGGTGACGCTTGCGGCACGGGGCATAGCAGTGCATCCGGGCGCCAAATTCTCCATCCTGCCCAGCAGCCATTTGCGCGTTGCGACCGCCAATCTTTCAGAGCGCCGCGATGAAGTCGCCGATGCTATCGCGCTCGCCGCCGTCCATACCTGACTTTGCCGAGAGCTATTCGCCGGGCGTACTGGCGCTCACTCTCTTGGTCTCGCTTTTCCAGGATGACGCATATTTGACGAGCAGAGTGGCAAGCTGCGCCGAGACAAAGGCGATGACGGATATCAAGGCGAGATAGAGAGCAATATAGGCAAGGGGCTGCGACTGCATCTCACGGAAAACATGGCCGTAGATCTCGGTAAAGCCGCGATGGCACATGTAGATCGGATAGGAGAGATAGCCGAGGAAAACGCCGATCCGCTGCAAACTGGCCGGAAGCTCAAGCATCGTGCCGGCAAGGACGATGAGCGGTGAGATCAGGATGCAGAATATCAGCGCATATTTCAGCGAAGAGGTGGGCAGGAGCAACAGGATGCAAATCGCTGCGATCGGTAGGACGGCGAAGTAGGTATTTACTGTTCGCCCGAGCGCGGAATGGCTCCGGAGCCTGTAGATGATCATGCCGAGGGTGAATGAGAAGAACACGCGAGCGAGGCCGCCATCCACCGAGTGCCATTCCCAGCCGAGGTCAAGCGACCTGTGAACGAAGACCGAAGCGATCAGCGCCGCCAGAGAAACAACGGCAATGGCGATAAGTGTTCGCGTTTTCAATCTGAAAAGCACGAGCGCGAATACCAGATTTGCCAGCAGCTCCCAGAAGAGCGACCAGGCGGGCCCATTCAGCGGATAAAGCGGCCAGAGGTCTCCGGCCGATCGGGTCAGGAAGCTTGGCGAAGGCAGCATGAAGACGGTCGACAAGATGCTCGCGAAGAGATCGGCGCGCCCGACGCCTGCCGCCTGCCAGTGCAACAGCAACTGGACGAGGCCAAAGACGCTGCCGATCAGGAAGAGCGGATAGAGGCGTATATATCGTGCCTTCATGAAGGCCGAGACGGTCATGCCGCCGGCCAGCTTTTCGCCATAGGCGCGGGCGATCACAAATCCGCTGAGAACGAAGAAGAAATCGACCGCGATGTAGGCTGATGGCGCATAGGGCCTGTCGAGATGGTAGACGACAACGGCGAATGCCGCCAGGCCGCGCATGGCGTCCAGGGCGGCGTATCTATGTCTTGTTGCATCAGCCGGCATTGATCGAGACCTCGTTGAGCGAAAGCGACGCGTGTGGCCTATCCGGCTGCGCGAACGCCGAAGAATTCACTTCGCAGGTTGCGATCTAGCGGGCGGACACGTGAGAGATTTCCCAGGAACTGGCGTGGATGGCGCAGCACCGATGGGTTCAGAAAATGGGTCCGGATCAGATTGGAGGACTTGCTGTGAGCGCCGCTGTGCCCGACCCGGTAGATCGCGCCGCGAAAGGGGAGCGACCCCAGCGGATGGCCTTGATCGGCGAGCATCTTGCCGATGCGCACATGGCTGCCGAGCATCGACTTGATGTAATCGATATCCGCGTCCTCGAAGGTTGCCGGCAGCCGGTAGAGATCCGAGCGGATGATCAGCGATGTGCCACAGAAATTGGCGAAATCGTTGTGATGCAGCAGCAGCCGACCACCCTCGTTCCAAAGGTAGCCGCGGTCGATTTTCCAGCCATTGGCATCGGCGTTCTTTGCGGCAAACTCGACGATGTTGGCGCTGACGAAATCATCGTCGTCGACGATCATGAAGAAGCGCGTGTCGCGGGCGGAAAGCATTCCGGCCAGCACCCGGCGACCCTTGTCCAGACGGAATGCGTCGTAGACTTTTTCGCGGTCAGCGCCGTTGATGTCGTGCAGCTGATTTGGCGGGAAGGTTACGCGCTCTGCCGAGAATTTCGGTGGCAGATCGGGCAAATCGGCGCCCTCATTGGCAACGATCACGGCGCGCCAGTCGCCGTTGGATTGTCCGGAAATCGAAGCTATCGTTTGCGATAGCCTCCTCTTCAACGAAGGCCAATCGTTCGAATTGGCCTGATGACGAACGGGGATGATGAAGGTAACCAGTGTCATAAACGCGCCCTTTCTGACAGTTGGTGCTGCCATAGCGGGGGATCGAAGAGGCATTTGGCTGCCTTATTTCGATCCGTTGCCCGCGACGGCAGTTATTAAGCTTTTGCGTGACGACCTTGCAGCGTCGTGCGCACCAGGAAGAGGATTCTTTCCCTGCATAGGAGGAAGATAAGAGCTGAATAGGTGATGCCGCCGACCAGAATTTCGCTGACCAGGCGTGAAGCCAGGGACCAATCGCGCATGGCAGACGATATCGCCAATACCGCGACAAGCATGCCGAGATAGGCGGCGATCGGTCTGAGGAACTGGCCGAAATATTGCGGGATGCTTAGCCCGATCAACCGGGAGACCATCCACAGCGTCGCGGGCCACAGCATAAGCACTTCGACCATCAGCGCAAAGACGATGGTGCTAACGCCGTATTTGTAAAGAAGAAGCACGGTCAGGATGGTGACGATGTTGCGCACCAGCTGGTAGTAAAACCACCAATCGGATTTGCCCTGGCTTGTGATCAGGGATGCCTGGATGACGCCTATGCCGGCCATCAGGCCGATCACGCAGAAGAAGCGCACCGGCCAGATGGCCGCCGCCCAGTGCGGGCCGAAGATCAGCGGGATGGCATCGTCGGCAACGGCCGCGAGCCCCATGAAAGCCGGAAAGGAAATCAGCGAGCAGCCGAAGGTGGCCATGAGGAAGGCCTCACGGACCTTGTTCTGATCGTGCTGCAGGGAGGAGAGCAGGACATGGCTCACCGAGGTCAGGCCGCCGGCGACCACGTTGTTGAGCATTTCATACAGGCGTCTAGCGAAATTATAGATACCGAGTGCTGCCGGGCTCACCAGGGTGCCGATGATCAGCTGATCAAGGTTCATGGTCTGCAGGAACCGGTTGCCGGAGGCGAATATGCCGTAGTGCAGCAATTCCCGCAGGCTCGAGAGCTTGATCCTGACACCGGGCAGCCATTTGGCGCCCCAGAAGGCTGCAATGCAGGCTGCGGCCGGCGCCGCGATCTGCGCGATCGCAAGCGCCCACAGGCCGAAGCCGGCGAAGATCAGCGACAGGCAGATGGTCGCGGATACGCAGGTGGCGATTGCTGTACGCGCCGCCGCGAGGTGAAAGGACATCGTCCTGCCGATCAAGGCGTTGGGAACGATGATCATCATGTCGAAGAAAATCTTCAATCCGATGATCATCAACAGGCTGACGATCTCGTCGTGGCCGACCCAATGGGCAACGGTCGGGGAAAGGACAAACAGCGCGGCATAGAGAATGGCCGCCGAAAGGAAGGACAGCCAGAAGACCGTGTCGAGATGGCTACGCCGGATCGACTTCTGCTGGATCAGCGCTTCGCCGAAGGCTGTAGGCCCAAAGCCGGCGGTGAAACTGACGATGGCGAAGGCGAGCGCAACGAGACCGAAATCCTGCGGCAGAAGAAATCGCGACGTGACAACGAAGACAAGACTGTTGAGCGCCGTCGGGATCAACGTGTCCAGTGCCGACCAGAATGCGCCCCTCAATGCGGCCCGCGATCGGTTTTCGCTCAGATGTTCAAAGACGATGTCATCCGCTTGGGAAACCAGCAATCGCATACTCCACGTTTTAAATTTTCAACCGGCGCAGGCGTCTTCCGGCGTCGGCCGATCGTCGTGCGGCCATCTTTCGATGGATCCGAACGGCGTACTGGAGGCTTCATCTAGGCCAGCCCTTCGATTTGTCTAGGGACGATTGTTGCATTGCAACATAGCGTTGCTGAAAAGAGCCTGCGATCGAGATAAAGGCGAGCAAACCGACCGTCTTCGAGGTGGCTTCGGTCGACCGCGAAGATCAGCCTGGATGGGCTTTTATCGATGTCCTCACATGCAAGCTATGATCAATGGCGCAATCACTGGGCGGCGGAGCGGACCTTGGGCGCTTCGTCCCATTCGATATCGGGTGCCAATTCTGGCTCGTCTTCAGATTCGTCCATGACATAGAGATAGCCGTCGAGCATGTCGCAGGCGCGTTCGTTGGCGCCGATCTTTGATTCGGTTTCACTGATTGCGGTGGCTATCGCCTTGATGCGTGCCCGCAGCATGTGGCCGACAACATCCTTGCCGGGGCGTTTTCCAAGACGGTCGAGATGAAGGTTGATCCGATTGGAATGCCGCTCCAGTTCGCTCTTGCTGAAATGCGCCTTGCGGATCTCTTCGAGAAGAGCCGCCCGCATCTTGGCAACCGGATCGAAGGTCCCGGGTTCACGTTCGTCCAGAACCATATCGGTAATAAGCTTCTCGATGGCGACCAGCGCCTGCAGATCGACGGCATCGGTCAATTCGACATCGTAGCCGGTGTCGTCGAAGACTTTTCGGCGCACGGGATCCAGAAGCAGCTCATAGGCCTTCTGCAACTGCGAGAAGGCGTCGGTATCGCCGCCGGAATCGGGGTGTGCCGCCTTCGCCCGCTTGCGATAGGCCGCCTTGATCTGCTCTTCGCCCGCATCGCGCGCAACGCCGAGAATGTCGTATGGATCAGTCACTCCAACTCCTGCCGCCGCTTCGTCCTGTCCCAAGGGCCGAAGCCCTTTGCCGTTGATTTTTCCGGCAGGCAAAAAGGTCCGCCATCGGGTCGTTCCTATCTGCCCACGACGTCTTTGTACCATCACAAAGGCAGAGTTTGGACAAAAACAGCGATATGTCAAAGCCGAAGCCGAGTCTTCTGTTAGGGATGTCCGGGGTTGTCAAGCGGGTCTTCGCGTTTCGGTTCCCGATCACGTCGCAGCGGTCGAGGGTTGCTCACGCTCTGAGATAGCGCGGGACGCAGGCGCCGATGTTTCGATCTGTGATACGAAAAAGCCCCGCTTCCGGCGCCGGAAGCGGGGCTTGTTGTGTTTGTGGCTTTCAGGCTTCAGGCGGCCGAGAACGGTACGGCCACGAACGTCTTGTCGCCATCGCGCTCGATCAGCAGAAGGACGGATTTGCGGCCATCCTTGCTTGCCTGTGCAACGGCGGTCTGCACCTCGTGGGCGTTGCTAACCGGCTGATCGTTGACCGAGACGATGATGTCGCCGGTCTGGATGCCGGCTGCGGCGGCCGGCTTGTCCGGGTTGACGCTGGCAACGACTGCACCCTCGACGCCGTGCGGCAGGTTCAACTGCTGGCGTAGATCGGGGGTGAGGTTGGCAAGGCCGACGCCGATGCTCGGCTGGTTGGAAGGCTGAACCTTGCCATCGCCATTGTCATTGGCGGCCTGCTTGCTGTCGTCATTGCCGCCGATGGTGACATTGACGTCCATGCTCTTGCCGTTGCGCCACAGGGTAACCGAACGCTGGTCGCCCGGGGACAGATCGGCGACAAGCCGCGACAGGTCCTTCGGCGTCTTCACGCTTTCATTGCCGACGGCGGTAACGACGTCACCGCTCTTGATGCCGGCACGGGCAGCGGGGGTTCCGTCATTGACGCTGGCAACGAGCGCACCTTGCGTCTGCGACAAGCCCATGGCGTTGGCGACATCGGCGGTTACCGGTTGGATTGCAACGCCGAGATAGCCGTGATCGATCGAACCATTCTTTTCCAGCTTGGCGACGATCGTCTTGGCTTCGTCGGAAGGAATGGCAAAGCCGACGCCGACACTGCCGCCGTTGGGCGAATAGATGGCGGTGTTGATGCCGACCACATTGCCTTCGCGGTCGACAAGCGGGCCGCCGGAATTGCCGTGGTTGATGGGGGCATCGATCTGGATGAAGTCGTCATAGGGGCCGCTATGCAGGTCACGGCCACGGGCCGAGACGATGCCGGCGGTGACTGTCGTGCCGATGCCGAAGGGGTTGCCGATGGCCAGGATCTGGTCGCCGAGCTTCAACTTGTCGGAATCGCCCCAGGCGATGGTTGCCAGCGGCTTCGGTGCCTGGATCTTCAGGACGGCAAGGTCCGATTTAGCGTCGGCGCCCAGCAGCTTGGCCGGCAGTTCGGTGCCGTCATCGAGCGTCACCTTGATGTCGACAGCGTTCTGGATGACGTGGTTGTTGGTGACGATGATGCCGTCAGGGCTGATGACGAAGCCGGAGCCGAGTGCCATGGCACGCTGGCTCTGCTGCTGGTGCGGCGCCTGCTTCGGGAAGGGGATGCCCTGGTTTTCGAAGAACTGGCGGAACTGCTCGTCCATCGGCGAGTCGCCGCTGTCGGCGCTCGTGTCCGTCGCCTTCATGGTTGTGGTGACGGTGACGACGGCAGGCTTGTCCGCGTCGACGATCGGGGCGAAGGAGCCGCCGGGCGCGATGATGCCGGCAGGCTCGGCTGCGGCTGCGAGGGTTGCGGACGTGCTGAAGGCAAAAGGCAACGCGCCCGCGCCGACGATGATGGCGGCTCCGACAATGGCGGCGGTGCGGTGTTTGCGGAGAAGAGATGACATGGCAAAAGTCCCTTGCGAGATTGTTGGCGAATTGGCGTCTTGTCCATCTCCGGGACAGGCGTCGAATGGGTCCACGTCAATTCGTTTTCGGGAGCCTTTGTTTCCCGCATTTACTGTGGGGAAGCGAAGTATAAAATTGAATTGGCGCTGTCATGTAATATGATCCGCCAATTGACTTTTACAAATTAAATATTGATCATGTTATTATTGCAAAATTTTAAGATATTACATGAATTTAATTTTTTGCAGCCGGAATTTCTCCATATTCAGGGCTGCGGCGCCGGCCATCGTTTAAGCGCTTCCGCCCCGACTTCCGTGAGCGCATAGATGCCGCGATCGACGCGTTCGAACCAGCCGTAGACGTTATCCCTCAGAATTTGCGGCGCCTTTGGCGCTGCTGCACGCATATCTTTCGGTTTCTGCACGCCGTTTTCGATCGCTGCGGCGCAGGCAAGGGCCTGCTGGCGATAGGCAGTCATGATCGGCTTGCGTGTGCTGCCGCCCAGTGCCGGATCGCCCTTTCGCCGGCGATGTTCGTCAACAAGCCGTGATCTGCGACGGGCATTCTTGCGCGGCATCGGCGAGAGCGGGCTGACGACGATGTCGACGGTGCCGCTGTCGGCCACCGCCAGCATGCCGAAGCCAAGCCGCCGGCATAGGTCGCGGAAGCGCCGGTCGCTTTCGCGACCTTTGCCCTTTGCCGAGACCCGGGCGGCAATCCAGACTTCGTCGCTCGCCGCAGCACGATCGACTGCCTGCAGGATCAGTTCCAGATTGAAAGTGAGCTTCAGCTCGCAGATGACGACGACGGGCGGCTCGCCGTCATTGAGCCCGACGAGATCGCAGCCGCCGATCTCGCCCTTCACGGCATAGCCCGCCGTCTCGAGAAATGACTTGATCGGGAGGTAGAGTTCCGTTTCCAAATCCTGCTCTCCGCTCTGGAGTGTCCGGATTCGGTTTATCCGATTCGGTTAACCAGAAAGTCGATAAAGGCGCGAATGCGGGCCGCCAGATGCTCATGGCCGGCGTAGACGGCATGGATGTTTTCGATATCTTCCGGATTGAAGTCCTCCAGAACTGTTACCAGCCGTCCAGCATCGATGTCCGGCTGCACGTGAAATTGTCCGATGCGGGCAAGCCCCATGCCCTCAAGGCAAAGGCTGCGCACGGTCGGGCCGTTGTTGGCCTGGAGATTGCCCTCAACGGTTTTCACGAATTGCGCGCCGCTATGCGGATCGCGAAAAGGCCAGCCTTCGGCGGTCGCACGAAAATTGAAGGTCAGGCAATTATGGCGGTCGAGCTCTTCCGGCGTCTTCGGAAGACCCTTCCTTTCGACATAGGCCGGCGATGCGACGACGACGCGGCGGCTTTCCAGCAGCTTGCGGGCCTTGAGCGAACTATCGCGAAGCAATCCCGAACGGATGGCGACGTCGGCGCGCTCGCCGACGATATCGATGATGCTGTCGGTGAGCGAGATGTCCAGTTCGATCTCCGGGTAGCGTGCCAGGAAATCGGGAATGAGTGGCACAAGGCAGCTCACGCCAAAGGCGACGGAGGCGCTGACCCGCAGCGATCCGCGTGGCACGGCCGCTCCGCCGGCTGCCACGATCCGCTCCGCCTCCTGAATATCCGCAAGGATCGCCTGCGCCTTTTCGAGATAGATCTCCCCTTCCGGCGTCAATTGTAGGGAGCGCGTCGTGCGCACCAGAAGACGGGTGTTCAGCCGCTCTTCCAGCCGGGTGACGAGCTTGCTGACGGCGGATGGAGACAGGCGCAGTTTCCGTCCGGCAGCCGAGAAGTTGCGAAGGGTCGCCACCTGAACGAAGACGTCCATCTCGCCGGCGCGATTGTCCATCTTTGACTCCCGACTTTGAATTCAATTCACAAGTGTTGCGTTTATATAGGCGATTATCGATTGAATGTCCCGGCCCCATATTCTCTCTCGAACAAGAACCTGTGCAGCCGGAACTCTCCGGTCTGCCTTTTGGATCGGGTGATCTCATGCCTCTCGCTCTTTTTGCGTTGACGATCGCTGCCTATGCGATCGGGACAACCGAATTCGTCATCGTCGGTCTGCTGCCCACCGTGGCGAACGACCTCCATATCAACCTGCCGCTCGCCGGCCTCATCGTCAGCGTCTATGCCCTCGGCGTCACCTTCGGTGCACCGATCCTGACGGCGCTCACCGGCCGTATCGAGCGTAAGCCGCTATTGCTCGGCCTGATGGCGCTGTTCATCATCGGCAACAGCATGGCCGCTTTGAGCCCGTCCTATGCGCCGCTTTTGGTTGCTCGCGTGCTTTCTGCCTTTGCTCACGGCGTATTCTTCTCCGTTGGCTCGACCATTGCGGCCGATCTCGTGCCGGAAAACCGCCGTGCCTCGGCGATTGCCATGATGTTCATGGGCTTGACGGTTGCCATCGTGACCGGCGTTCCCCTTGGTACCTTCATCGGCCAGACCTTCGGCTGGCGCGCCACCTTTGCTGCCGTCGCAGCCCTCGGCGTCATCGCTCTTGCCGCGATCGCGCTGCTGCTGCCGTCGAACCTGAAGAAGGCGCCGCCAGCCAGCATCGGCGAGCAGGTTCGCGTGCTTGCAAGCGGCCGGTTGCTGATCGTCTTCGCCATGACCGCGCTGGGCTATGGCGGTACCTTCGTCACCTTCACGTTCCTGGCATCGATCCTGCAAGACGTGACCGGCTTTCAAGCCTCTGCTGTCAGCCTCATCCTGGTGCTCTATGGTATCGCCATTGCCATCGGCAATGTCGTCGGCGGTCGCCTTGCCAACGGCAATCCGGTCCGCACGCTGACGTGGCTGTTTGTTGCCCAGGCGATTGTGCTGGCGCTCTTCACCTTCACGGCCGTTTCGCCATGGCTCGCCATTCCGACGCTCGCAGCCCTTGGCTTCCTGTCGTTCGCCACCGTGCCCGGCCTGCAGCTCTATGTCGTCCAGCTTGCCCGCGAGGTGCGTCCTGCCGCCGTCGATGTCGCCTCGGCCCTCAATATTGCCGCCTTCAATCTCGGCATTGCCGCCGGTGCGTGGGTTGGCGGGCTGGTGGTGGAATCTTCGCTTGGCCTCGGCGCCACGCCTTGGGTCGGTGCGATCCTGGTCGTCGCTGCCCTGCTGTTCACCCTCTGGAGCGGCGCGCTCGACCGCCGCTCGGCCTCCGCGACGCAGGCCGTCTCCTGCGCTGCCTGATCAAACTTTGCAATCGAAAGGACAATCCATGCAAATCGTCAGCGCCAACGGCGCCTCCATTCCCGCTCTCGGTTTCGGCACGTTCCGCGTGCCCGGGCCTGACACCGAACGCATGGTGGCGCATGTACTCCGCAACGGCTATCGCCACATCGATACGGCTCAGATCTATGGCAACGAAGCCGAAGTCGGCGATGGCATCCGGCACTCCGGTATTGCCCGCGCCGATCTGTTCCTGACCACAAAAGTCTGGGTCGAGAACTATCGCCACGACGCTTTCGTCGCCTCGGTTGACGAAAGCCTGACGAAGCTGAAGACCGATTACGTCGATCTCCTGCTGCTCCACTGGCCGAACGCGACAGTGCCGCTTGCCGAGCAGATCGGCGCCCTGAACCAGGTGGCAAGAGCGGGGAGGGTGCGCCATATCGGCGTTTCCAACTTCAACCGGGCGCTGATGCGCAAGGCCGCGGAACTGAGCGAACTGCCGCTCGTCACCAATCAGATCGAATATCATCCCTATCTCGACCAGTCCGCTGTGATCGAGACGGCGAGAAGCCTCGGCATGTCGGTTACCGCCTACTATGCCATGGCCGACGGCAAGGTGCTGTCGGATCCGGTGTTGAAGGAGATCGCCAGCCGGCACGGAAAATCGGTTGTCCAGATCGTCCTGCGCTGGATCGTGCAGCAGGGTCTGGTTGTACTTTCGAAGACCGTTTCCGAAAGCCGCGCAATGGAAAATGCGGCCATCTTCGATTTTGCACTGACGCAGGATGAGATGGCGGCAATCCACGCGCTTAGCCGCCCGGATGGCCGCATCGTCAGCCCTGATGGACTTGCACCGGTATGGGATGAGGCAGCTTAATTCTAGAACGAGGGAGCCGCACCAGCGGCTCCCTGCTTGCTATTCATAGGATTAAGCCTTGAAATCCAGCTTTGCCTCGCACGCACCGACCGAAGCCGGCAATAGCGGCTTGCGGATGCGCTGGCCGAAGTCCCGCTTGAAGCCGAAGACATTGCCGATCAGGCTCTTGGTATAGAGGCCGGGGCCGCTCGAGTAAGTGCGCCAGCCTCCATCCACTGCAATATCGCCCGCCTTGACGCGAGCCCAGTCTGACGAAGCGTGATAGCGATCGTCGAAGGCGGCGTCGCTGCTGCTGAGATAGGTGTTGCGCTGGCGCAGCGATGCATGCTCCAGCCGGCCGCTGACGGCGATCGGATTGGCGAGCGCCAGTGCCGCCCACACCGCTTCGGCATCGTCGTCGAGCGCCAATGCCTCGCAGTAGCGCAGATGCGCATGCACATACATAAGGCCGATCTCGCGGCCGAAGAAGGACGAGGATTCAGCGCGGCGGAACAGCGTTTCGGGTCCGCCAGCATAGGTCGCCGGCTTCTCCATCAATCGAACGCCATCCGGGAACAGCAGGTTCTCACGGATGATCTTCATATGGTCGTGACGCTGCTCCGGCGTGAACAGGCCGCCGATCATCGGCTGCGTCATCGCAATCAGCGAATAGTGCAGGCCGGTCCGGGTATCCTGCGGGTGCAGCAGCAGTTCGACGCCATCATGGCTCGGATCGAAGACGCCATAGCCGGCGACGATGCCGTCTCGCATCAGGAGCCGGTTGAAATCGTCGCGCATGGCGGCTGCAATCTCCTGCAGTGCCTGCGCCTCATCGCTGCGGCTGTTGAGCGTCAGGATCTTGGCATAGCGCACCAGCTGCTCGTAAAGCAGTGAAACGGTCCAGCTGCTGACCATCCAGTCGCGCAAGTGCGGGTCGGCCGGCTGCAGACTGTCGTTCCAGTCGCCGTCGCCGTAGCGGATAAGGCTCGTGCCCTTCACGAAGCGGCTGCGCACGGTTTCGAGCAGCTTTTCTACGTGATCGGAGATCGTTGCATGCTCTGTGGTCAGCTGCATGGTGTCGTCGGCACGCCACGGCACCGTTTCGGCGAGGAAGGTGATATCGCCCGTCGCCTCGATATAGTCGCACAACGCCTTCAGCGGCCAGACGACGATATCGCCATGGGCGTCGCCGGCGCGGATATTGGCGTAGGGCTCCAGCATGAACCATTGCGGCCAGTCGCCGCGATCGCGATACTGCTCGGAAAAGACGGTGCTCAGAACCTGCCGGGTTTCCTCGTCGTGCTCGTAAGCAAGCAGGAATTCCACGGGACCCTGGCAGACGTCACGCGTTCCCCAGGCCGCACCGGTATATTGCTCAAGCCCATGCGGCACGCTCAGGTGCACGATCGCATCATGGGCAATCCAGGGCACCATGACGGCCTGCGCGATTACGTCCGGGTCATCGCCTTCGATGCGTGCGTTGCGCGTCACATGGCTCCAGAAGCGCTGCGCAGGCGCCAGCATCTCTTCGCTCGTCACGCCCGCAGCATAGCGAGCGGCAAAAGCCTCGCCCGCAGCAGCGTCGGCCATCGAGCCGGTAACGGCAAAGCGCAATTCCTGCGTGGGATGCGACTTCATCGCGATGAACGGGCCATTGCGCGAGGTGCCGTCGTCATAGAGCAGTTCGTCGCCGCCGATGGCCTCGAAGGCGTCGGGTGTCGAAGTGACGAGATGATAGGCTGCCTGCGGATAGCGATCCCATAGCCACGAGGGCTGCGGGCGGAAGGAAATCTGTTTGTTCTCCGTATCGATGGCAATATTGGCAACGGCTTCATAATCGCGTTCGCCGAGCACGATATGGCCGAATATCAGGAAGCGGCAGGCTTTCCCTTCGACCGAAACGTTCCATTGCATGGCCGGATCGTCGCCGGAGGCGATTGCCGACACTGTGATGGTGCGGCCGGACAGCCGATAGATCCAGCTGGTATCGCTCAGCCCAATCTCGAAGGCAGCGGGCACGCCGAGCAGGCGCCAGCCCTCGCCGAGATCGACGAGGATGCGCAGCCCGCTCGACCGCGTCAGATTGTAGGGGTCGCGAGAGACGGAGAAGAGTTTGTGGAAGGAAGTGTTGCCGATGGTCAGCTGCGCGGCGAAGATGCCCTGCATCCAGCAGGTAGCAGCCAAGGTCTGGTCGTCGAGCAGCATGTTCTGCCCGCTGCGGACGATGGCGCCGTGACGGCGCGCCACGACACGCTCCTTTTCGCTGAGCACGATGTGCCGGTTGTGCGGCCCATCCGGCACGAAGAAGGAAATGAGCTTCCCGTCGACATGCTCTTCGAGCATGCGCTTGGGATAAAGCGTATCGATGTAGGCCTGATCAAGGGTGTCGCTGACGGCGAAAGGTGCGTCCTGCACAAGGCTGCGGGCAGGCGGCGCGGCGACGATCATGTCATCGGCCAATTCACCCAGCAATTTCGGCAAGGGATCGAGGCGCGCAAGATCGGCGTCGCTCGAGGCGGCCGGATGGTCGGCAACGAAGAGACCGAAGAAGGTCGTTGTAGCTGTCGCGCCCGATGCCAGCGATAGCGGCTTCGACTGGATCGCCGGGCAGGCGACCTCGTGCTGCCGGCGTACGCTCGGTAGGCTGACGCCGAAGTCTGGTACCATGACGCCGTCATTGTCTTTCGACGGCACAAGGAGCTGGATCGCGTCGGTCGCGTAGGCCGCTGCACCCTCCAGGCAGCCCTGCGCCAGCCAGGGGTTGCGTTTGCCGCCCTGCTTGAGGTTCTGCCGGTTCATGACCACGGGCCCGAATACGGCATGGCTGGCGATATGATGATCGATATATTGCGAGGCATAGGCCTCGCTGTTCATCAGGAAGCCGCGATCGCCAAGACCGACGTCCTGAAGGAGGACGAGATCGGCCGTGAGCGCTGCGCTGGTGGTGTTTTCCAGCGATACCTGCCAGAACCACGTGGCTTCGCCGGGGTACAGCTGGAGGCTGACCGTGTGCTTGATGCCGGCCGTCTCGCCGCTCCAGCAAAGGCCGCTCTCGGCATGACCGAAACGCACGGCGGCCTTCGGACCGACGATCTCGGCCGTTTCCGGCTTTGCGCCGCCGACGCGCAGATTTTCCGGCTTTGCGCCGCCGACGCGCAGATAAAGCCGGCCGATGCCGCCATAGACGGGCGATCCGAGCACCTGATTGATCATGACGCCGCCCTGCTGGTCGGCGAAATCGATTGAAAACAGCGTGCCGTTCGGCAGCGCTGAAACCGAAAGACCGGCACTATTGGTAAGCGTGGTAAGACCGAGTTCTTCGCGACGGGGCGTCTGAAAGCTGCGATTGAAGTCCGAGGACATAAGCGGAGTCTCGCTGATTCATGGATCGGATGGGGGTACTAGATCACAAGGCTGAGCCTGATCATAGGCGGCATTTTTGCCATTCGCGACAGCAATCTTTCGTGACTGCTGCCTGCTGGCTTACGGAAAACATATGCCTCGACCCGGCAAGGAACGCCGGGTCTTTCGACTGGAAACACTGCCTCTTTCATCGATGCGTCGGCGTCTCTGCGACCTGGTTGGCCGTGCGAACGATGGCTGAAAGCTCCGCGTTGTCAAAGGCTTCCTTCGAAATACCGCTGACGTGGAATGTCCTGTTTTCCCCCGGCATCAGATTGACGAGCATGTCGTCGACCTCAGCATTCGGGCTGATACGATCGACGAACAGGCAGAGGTCGCGCAGCAGCGTTTGTGCCGTAATGGTGACCGCAATTCCATCGGCCGTCTGCACGCTCTGGATATCGAAGCGCGGCTGCGGATAGTGCAGCTCCATGTCCTTCTCGAAGAACCACCAGGCTTCGGCGTCGCCGAGACGCGCGCGCAGGAATTCCCGCTGGGGATCATCAGGCGTCGCCACATCGCTCGGGATCAGAATATCCGTATTTTCGAAGCGGTCGCACAGGACGCGCCAGACGGAATGATGAGCAAGCAGCTTGCCGCTGAAATCGAAGCGCTCGACGGTGAAAGGCACGCGCCAGAACAGCGTCGCATCGTTGGCGGCAACGGCGGCAAGGCCGTCACCGCGCGGCTGGATGGTCAGAAGATGCGGGGCATAACTGTGCTTCAACGCATACCAGAGCGGCTTCTTGCGACCCGCACCGTCGATGGCCGCCCAGGAGGTCACCGGCCAGCAATCATTGAGCTGCCAGACGATCGTGCCCATGCAGGTCGGCCGGTGCGAGCGCATGTGGTCGATGCCGAAGCCGATGGCGCGCGCCTGATTGAGCTGGGTGACGAAGAGCCAGTCGTCGAAATTTTCCGGATGCGGGAACCAGCCCTCCAATCCCTTCAGCAGCTTGTCGTTGCCGGTGGTCGCCTTCTGATGGTGCAGGACGCCGGGAGAGGCCGGCGCGCGATCTTTCTCGCGCACGGATTGCGTCAGTGTCGCGAAGGTTGAAGGCGCCTGCCAGCCGAATTCGGAGCAGAAACGCGGGATATAGTTGCGGTAGGTCTCGTATCCCACCTCGTTCCAGACGTCCCAGATGTGCTTGCAACCATGCTCGTCGGCATTCGGCGCGATCTCCATCGAGCCGGAATAGGGGCTTCCCGCCCAATAGGGCCGTGTCGGATCGATCTCGGCCACCAGTTTCGGCAGAAGATCAAGGTAATAGCCGGCGCCCCAGGGACGATTGCCGAGCACATCCTGCCAATTCCAGTCGAAATAGCCCCAGATATTCTCGTTATTGCCGTTCCAGATCACCAGGGAGGCGTAGGGCATGAGGCGGGTGATGGCTTCGCGCGCCTCCGCCTCGATCTCGCTGTAGACAGGTTCTTCTTCGGGATAAGTGGCGCAGGCAAACAGGAAATCCTGCCAGACCATGATGCCGGCGGCGTCGCATTCCTCGTAGAACGTATCGGTCTCGTAGATGCCGCCGCCCCAGACGCGCAGGAGGTTCATGTTGGCATCGCGGGCCTGGGCGATCCGCTCGCGATAGCGCTCCCGTGTGACGCGCGGCAGGAAGCAGTCGTCCGGGATCCAGTTGGCGCCGCGGGCAAAGACCGGCACGTCGTTGACGACGAGCGTGAAGGCCGAGCCGATCTCATCCGGCGTCGTGTCGAGTCGCACCGAACGGAAGCCGACACGACGCTTCCAGCCGTCCAGCGCCGCACCATCGGAGCCCTGAAGCTGAAGGTCGAGGTCGTAGAGCGGCTGATCGCCGAGGCCGTGCGGCCACCAGACCTGCGGATTGTCGATGCGGCATTCGATCTGCGCATGGGTCTCTCCTTGCGCGACACGGACTTCCGAGCGCTTGCCGCCGACCGACAGCACGAGGGCTATGCTATCGGTGCCCTTCGCGGCCCATTCGATCTCCACATGCAGGCGGGCGACGCCCTGGCCGCCCTGCAGCGTGATTTCCGGGCGAATGCTGCCGAGGCGCGCCTTCGACCAGCTCTCGATGACGATCGGCTTCCAGATGCCCGAGGTGACGACGGTCGGACCCCAATCCCAGCCGAAATTGCAGGCCATCTTGCGGATGAGATTGCCGGGGCCGGGATAGTTTGTGGGTATATCGGCGGCGCTGCCGAGCTGCTTGCGCACGGCTTCGCCATGCTCGTATGCCGATTGGAAGTCGACGATCAGTTCGTTGCGGCCGCTCTTAAGGTTGTCGCCAATGTCGAAGCGATAGCTGCGATGCATGTTGCGGGTCTCGCCGAGCACGGTGCCGTTCAGCTCCAGACGCGCCGCCGTATCGAGGCCAAGGCAGGAGAGATCGATGCGCTCGGCCTCTTCGCTGTCCCAATCGAAGGCCAGGCGATAGCGCCAGGCGGCGCGGCCGATCCAGTCCTGCGAGATCTCGTTGACATCGAGATAGGGGTCGGTGATCAGCTGGGCCGCCATCAGGTCGAGATGCACGTTGCCGGGCACAGCCGCCGGGATCGTATTGGGCAGGGACGGCGCGGTGGAGGGTGCGCGAAGGCGCGAGATGGTCCAGCCGGTGTCGAGCGTCTGTCTTTTCATGTCATGGATCCGTGAAGAAATGGGTGTCTCAAACGGCCTTCGGCGCGATGAATTGCAGCCCGGCCTGCAGGTGGCGGTTCATGTGATAGGCGTAGGCGATTCGATCCCGTTGTATCAACGCCTTGATGATGTCGCTGTGTTCGTCATAGGCGCTGTCGACGGCTTCGCGGGACCGCTTGCCCGCCTCCATCAGCCTTTGCAACAATGGCTGCAGAATGCCATAGACTTGTGACAGCGTTTGATTGCCGGCAAAGCCGACGAGAGCGGCGTGGAACTTGAAATCCAGCTCGGCGGCCTGTGAAAGTTCCGGTGCAGCTTTCATTATGTCGTTGATCGATCGCAGCGTTTCGATGGCCGCCTCATCAATGCTTAGGAACAAAAGATCGCAGAGATTGACCTCGATCAGGCGACGAAAACCCTGGATGTCGAGAAAGCTTTCCGCCGATATGTCGATCGCGAAGGAGAACTGATCCATCAGCGCCTGTTGACGCCGGTCGGTGATAACAGCGCCGACCTTTTGGCGACTTTCGACGATGCCGTAGGCCTTCAGGATGCGGATTGCCTCGCGGACCGTATTGCGGCTGCTGTTGAACATCGAGGCGAGCTCCGCCTCCGAGGGCAATGCATCCCCAAGGCCGAGATTGCGCTCGCGCATCAGCCGCCGCAGCGCATCGACCACCTGGTCCACCGCCGAGCCCCTGTCCTCGATATCAGCGGTCTCCACCACGATTCGTCCTCCGTCGCCGGAAACATATTGTTGGTCAATAAGGACTGTCAAGCACGCCGAAAGGTGTGTTCGGAGTGGACATTTGCGTATCTGGCGATATTTTGACCAACAAATGGAGGAGGTGTCGCATGGAGAGCTGTTGGCGTTGGTTTGGGCCGAAGGATCTTGTTCCGCTTCAGCATGCCCGTCAAGGCGGGGCGACGGGCATCGTCACGGCGCTGCATGAGGTCTCTTATTCGCGCTCCTGGACATCGGCTGAAATCGAGGCGCGAAAGGCCCTGGTGGAGGCGGCGGGCCTGCGCTGGAGCGTATGTGAATCGATCCCCGTGCCCAGCGCCATCAAGCTTGGCGGCGCCGGAGCCAAGGCCGCGATCGGCATCTGGAAAGACAGCCTAGTCAATCTCGCCCGGTCCGGCATCAAGACGATCTGCTATAATTTCATGCCGGTGGTCGATTGGACGCGGACGGATCTGCGCTTTGAAATGTCGACCACGGCGCTTGCGCTGCGTTTCGACATGGTGGAGTTCGTCGCCTATGACGTCTTCGTCCTGCGCAGGAAGGGTGCCGAGGCGGATTATGCGCCGGAGCTGGTGCAACGCGCCGAGGAGCGGTTGAAGGGCCTTTCCGAGGATGCGATGCAACGGCTGGAAAACAACATCATCGCCGGGCTTCCGGGCGGCGAAGATAGCTACGGTCGCGAGGCGATCCGCTCGACCATCACCCTCTTCGAGGGAATGACGGCTCGGGATCTTCAGTCCAATCTCGACATGTTTTTGCAAGAGGTTGCGCCCGTTGCCGCCGAGCTTGGCGCGAGGCTCGCAATCCACCCAGACGATCCGCCCATTTCGCTTTTCGGCCTGCCACGCGTCGTTTCAACGGCGGCGGATCTGCGCCGCATCCTTGGCAGCGTCGACCATCCGGCCAACGGCTTGACGCTCTGCGTCGGATCGCTCGGGTCTCGAGCCGACAATGACGTGCTTGATATCGCGCGTGAATTTGCATCGCGCATCAATTTCGCCCATTTGCGCGATGTTTCGATCGAGCCCGACGGTTCCTTCGTCGAGGCTTCCCATCTGGAGGGGCGCAGCGACATGCACGCCATCCTGCGAACGCTTTTGGCCGAGGAGGCGTGCCGACGCACCGAGGGTCGCGACGACCATCTGATTCCGATGCGGCCGGATCACGGGCATCTCATCGGCGACGATATCGATAAGCCGACCAATCCGGGATATTCGCTGATCGGCCGCCTGAAGGGCTTGGCGGAACTGCATGGCGTCATTCACGCCATCGGCAAGGCGGGCCTGTGAGCATCGCGCATGTCCGCTGTCGGACGGCAAGGCTGTGAGGGTGGCAAGGCAAAGCGGTTGGTTGCATATTCGGTAGGCTTTTGCTCAAAGTTTAGGCGAGCTACCATTTTGATTTTATTTAACTTTTTAGATTATGACTTTTCAATTCGCTGATAGTTCAACTCGAATTGGCAAGGTCGATCCGTCCATGAATTCCGTTTGGCCCGACGCCCCGAACGACGATTTTCGGTCGCTTTTCAAGACGCATCCCTCGCCGATGTGGGTCTATGATCCCAAGACTTTGAAATTCCTGATCGTCAATGATGCCGCCCGCGATCTCTATGGCTTCAGCCACGCCGCCTTTTCGGTCATGACCGTCCTCGATATCCGGCCTTTGGAGGAGCGCGTGCGTATGCTCGAGGCCGTTCACCAGCGCACGGACATGGAGACGGCGCAGCGTTGGACGCATCTGAAAGCCGATGGCCAGACGTTCGAGGTTTTGACCTATGGGCGTGAAATTTGCTTCGACGGCAAGGCGGCAATCCTGGCGATCGTTCAGGATCGCACCGAGGTCAACGCTGCCCGTCGGCAGGTCGATGCCACGCAGTCGCTGCTTGACAGCATCGTCGACAATCTGCCGGTTGGCGTTTTCGTCAAGGATATGGCGAAGGGCGGCCGCTATATCCTGTTCAACGAGGCCTGCGGCGGCATCGTCGGGCTGCGGGCGAAGGACGTGATCGGCAGGCCGGACGAAGCGATATTTCCCGACGAGCAGACGGCGATCTTTCGCGAACAGGACAGGCTTGCCTTCGACACGGCGACAACAGTCGGCTTCGAAGAAACCATCCGTGCGCTGGATGGAGTTCCGCGCATCGTGAAGACAGCCAAGCGGATACTGCCTGCGCCCAAAGGGCAGGCGCCGCGCTACCTTCTCGGCATCTCGCAGGATGTCACGGAAGAGCGCAGCGTCGAGGCCAAGCTTGCACATCTTGCCATGCACGATTCCCTGACTGGTCTGCCGAATCGCGCTTTCTTTTCCGAGAGCATCGTCCGGCAAGTGGCGGCCGCGACACCCGAAAAGCCGATCGCGCTTCTCTACATCGACGTCGATCATTTCAAGGATATCAACGACAGCAAGGGCCATGCCGCCGGCGACATGCTGCTGCGCCAGGTTGCCCAGCGTCTCCTGCAGCTTGCCGAGAAGAACGATCTTGTCGCCCGCCTCGGCGGTGATGAGTTCGCCCTGGTGCTGAAGATGACGGATGCCGGGCGGGCCCAGCGCTTCACCGATCTGCTGCTGTTGTCGCTCTCCGTGCCCTTCGATCTCGATGGCGTCCGCGAGCATGTGACCTGCAGCATCGGTATCGCGATGGCGCCGGAACATGGCGGCGATGCCGACGTTTTGATGCGGGATGCGGATCTGGCGCTCTATGCGGCAAAAGGCAGTGGCCGATCGACCTATCGCTTCTACCAGACTGATATGCGGCTTGAGGCGGAGCGGCGCCATCAACTCACCCTGGAGCTTCGCGAAGCCCTGCAGAGGAACGAATTCGAACTCTATTATCAGCCGATCATTCGGCTGGACAATGACGGGTTGTCGGGTTTCGAGGCTTTGATCCGCTGGCACCATCCGACGCGTGGGCTGATTGCGCCGGCCGAGTTCATCCCCGTTGCCGAGGAAACCGGCATGATCGTGCCGATCGGCGACTGGGTATTGCGGGAGGCCTGCCGGACCGCGAGGCAATGGCCAGGCGATCTGAAAATCGCCATCAACCTTTCGGTCTATCAGTTCCGTCATGCAAGCCTGCTCGCGACCGTCGTCTCGGTTTTGGATGAGACCGGTCTTCTCCCCGGGCGGCTGGAGATCGAGGTTACCGAATCCGTCCTGCTTTCCGAGGTCGAGCAAAGCCTGTCGCTGCTGCGCGCCCTGAAAGAGCTCGGCATCCGCATTGCCATCGACGATTTCGGCACCGGCTACTCGTCGCTCAGCTACCTGCGCTCCTTCTCTTTCGACAAGATCAAGCTCGACCGCAGCTTCGTCGCCGGCATGGAGACCGATCCCGGCAATCTGGCGATCGTGCGTGCCGTCGTCGGTATTGCCTCTGGCTTCAATGCCGTGACGCTTGCGGAGGGCATCGAGACGGAGGAGCAGTTGGCGAAATTACGCGCCGAAGGCTATAGCGAAGTACAAGGCTTCCTGCTCGGCCGGCCGATGCCGCGCGATGAGGCGGAGGCGCGCATCTTCAGCGAGATCTATCCCGCAAAAGTCGTCCGCGCCCGCAAGCCGGCGCATGGGTGATCTTCGGATAGAATGCCCCCGTGCTTCCGAAAAATAATTTAAAAAATCGATCTCCTTTTGTCGGGAAGTCTTTTCGGTCGACGTCCTTGGGGCAGCCCACCGCAAGGGCGTGACACGCAAACCCGTTCGCAAGGAGACGAACATGACCGATACAGCAGAACAGACGCAACCCTCGCAGCCCCGCGTGCCGGTTCACGGCGGCGTCGTGGCCTATCTGACGGTGGACGGCCCGGTAAAGGCGGCCGAATTCTACAAGCGTGCCTTCGATGCCGAAGAGGCCTTCATGTTTCCGGTCGACGAGAAGGGCCGGACGATGCACATCCATCTCTACATCAACGGCAGCTCGGTCATGCTCGGCGATGCCTTTCCCGAGTATGGCCATGCGCTGGAAAAGCCGCAGTCGTTCGTGATGCAGCTGGTCGTCGAGGACTTCGATGCCTGGTGGAAGCGTGCTGTCGATGCAGGCTTGGAGGTCATCATCGAGCCGCAGGTGATGTTCTGGGGCGATCGCTGGGGCCAGCTCCGCGATTCCTTCGGCGTCACCTGGGCCATGAATGCGCCCGTCAACGAGTGACATTTGCCACACCCTCGGCGTGGACGATGCGTGCCGAGGGTGTGTTTCATTGACTACAAGCTTCAATCCGCGAGCAAGGCTCGCGTCAGTGGATGAGAGACATCGGTGAGGCCGTCGAGTACCGTATAGTGATGCCGGTCAGGCTCGACCACCACTTCCGTTGCGGCGCCAAGTCCGGTCCAGATATTGGCAAGCAGTGCGTTCTGGCGGATGAATTCGGCACGCTCCGCGCCGCCGACCCAGCAAGTGAGGCGGATATCGCTTAAGGGTTCCAAGAGCGCCGGGCTCTCGCTTTGTGCCTCGGCCATATCGATGCGAAGCTGCGCGTTCATGGCCCGCTTCATGATCGGGCGGAGATCGTGCAAGCCGGAAATCGCAAGGACATGGCGGATGCGTTTGAGGATCGCCTCGTCCAGCGGTGACGTCGTCGTCATCATGCGAGCCACGAGCTGACCGCCGGCCGAGTGTCCCGTCAGGATCACGGGGCCGTCGACCATGCCTGCCGCTGTTGTAATCGCTGCCGCAACTTCCCTGCCGATCCCGCCAATGCGGATTGCCGGGCAGAGCGTGTAGGACGGGATGGCGACCGAGTAGCCTGCAGCAATCGGGCCTACTGCCAGATGCGACCAATAGCTTTTGTCCAGTTGCAGCCAGTAGCCGCCATGAACGAAGACGACCAGTCCCTTCGGGTGTCCTTCGGGCAGGAAGAGATCGAAGCGATTGCGCTCGGCGGGACCGTAGACGAGGTCTAGTCTGGCGCGTCCGGCTGCCGTCAGACGGTCGCGGAAGGATCGAGCGGGCTCGACCCAGGCATCCGGCCACCGATCGCCGTCGACGATATAGGCGCCGTTGGTATAGGCGCTATCCCAATCGGTGACCTTGAAATAGCTCATCTATAGCTCCTCCGTTTCGGCAATCGGCGACAATGGATCAGGTTACAGCCGAGCGCACGGCAAAGCGTGCGTCCTGCCAGGATCCGCTGCTCAGAATCTCTTCCAGCACCGAAGCTGCCAGCCACACATCGCGATAGCTGACATAGAGCGGCGTAAAGCCGAAGCGCAATGTCGAGGGCGCGCGGAAATCACCGATGACGCCACGCTCGATCAGCGCTTGCATGACCTCATAGCCATTGCCGTGGGTGAAGGAAACCTGGCTGCCGCGTCTTTCGCTGTCGCGCGTGGTGTCCAATACAACGCCATATTGGCCGCACTTCGCTTCGACCAGCCGGATGAAGAGATCGGTGAGCGCTATGCTTTTCCGGCGCAGAGCATTCATGTCCACTTCGTCCCACATCGAAAGCGCACCCTTTAGCGCCCGCAACGACAGAATGGGCTGTGTGCCGCAGAGGAAACGCTTGATGCCGACGTCACCGTCGAAGCTTCGCTCGAAGGCAAAGGGACGAGCATGGCCCCACCAGCCGCTGAGCGGCTGGACGATCGATGCGTGATGGCGGCGGGCCGCATAGATGAAGGCCGGGGCTCCAGGGCCGCCGTTCAGATATTTATAGGAGCAGCCGACGGCGAAATCGGCGTTTGCGCCATCGAGATCGACCGGAAGCGCGCCGGCGCTATGGCACAGATCCCAGATGACAAGGGCGCCCGCCGCCTGGATGCGCTTGGTCAGCGCCGCCATGTCGCGCAATTCGCCGCTCTTGTAGTTGACATGGTTGATGAGGACGACGGCGACACCCTCGTCAATCAGCTCCTCGATGTTATCGGCATCGCGACCTTCAAGACGGAGCCTAACGCCGGAACGGGTCGAGGCCACGCCCTCGGCCATATAGAGGTCGGTCGGGAAACTGTCACCTTCGGCGACGATGACGTTGCGGTCCGGCCGCATCGTCAAAGCCGCATGCAGCGCCTTGTAGATGTTGATCGACGTGGAGTCGGTGACGACAGTCTGGCCTTCGGCGGCGCCGATCAGCCGGCCGATGCGGTCGCCGAGCTCGAGCGGCAGATGAAACCATCCGGCGCTGTTCCAGCTGCGGATCAGGCCATTGCCCCATTCCTCCATGGCCGCCTGGCGCACTTCGGCAAAAACCTCGTGCGATGCCGCGCCGAGCGAATTGCCATCAAGGTAGATGACGCCGGCCGGCAGGGCAAAACGGCTGCGGAAGGCACGCAGCGGATCGGCCTCGTCCAGGGCCTCGACGGCGGCGAGATCGGGAAGGCTGTCCATGATATTGCCTCTTGATTTATTCGCGAATGGTTTCCCGCGCAGGTGCTCCCCCGCGGCTGCGGCGGATGCTTGGCAGTGCCAGCATGGCGAGCACGAACAGGCCGGTGGCAAGTTTCAGGTTCGGCGGCGGCATGCCGGCCGCAAGGCAGAGCGACACGAGCTGATAATAGATGATCGAGCCGACGAAGGGGGCCAGCAGCTGACGCAGCACGCTCTGCTTGCCGGTGAAGGCCTCGCCGATCATCAGCGCGGCAAGGCCGTTGATCAGGATGCCGATCCCCATGTTGACATCGGCAAAGCCCTGCGACTGCACCATCAATGCGCCGCCCGTTGCGGAAAACGCGCTGGCGATGCCGACGCCGCCGATAGTCGCGGCCCAGACATTGATGCCCTGTGCCTCGGCCATGTCGGGATTGGAGCCGACGGCGCGCATCGCCGTGCCCTTTTCCGTCTTGAAGTAGAGATTAAGCGCAATCAGCACGATAAGAGCGATGAAACCGGCAACAACGATCTTGCTCGCGGGAAAGCCGGCCTCGGTGAACGGCACCCAGTCGAACACGGTCGGCGAGCCGAAGACGGAGAGGTTCGATTTTCCCATGATGGCGAGGTTGATGCTGTAAAGCATGGTCGACATCAGGATGCCGGCAAGCAGCGTGTGAATGCGGAAGCGCAGGTGGATGAACGCCGTGCAGCAGCCGGCGGCAAGGCCGACGGCGAAGGCCACGACGATGGCGAGCGGCGGTGTGACGCCGGCCGCAAGCAGAATGCCGCTGATGCAGCCGCCAAGCGGAAATGCGCCCTCGCTGGTCAGGTCCGGAAAGCTCAGCATGCGGAAGGGAATCATGATCCCGAGGACGACGAAGCTCAGGATGAAGCTCTGCGCCAGTGTGACTGGAATGAGCGAGACGAAGCTCGAGAAGGTTGTCTGAATGAAATCCATGATATCAGCTCACCAGCAGCATGCGGTCGGTCTTGACGGCGAAATGACCGATCAGTTCGGGCACCGTGATGCGTCGCTTTCCTTCCCCGGTAATTTCGAGATGGACGCGCCCGGCGTCGAGCATGATGATGCTGTCGCCGAAATCGACGGCATGCTGCATGTTGTGCGTCACCATCAGGGTCGTCAGCTTCAGCGCCTCGACGGTGCGTACCGTCGCCTGCATGACGATGTCGGCGGTGCGGGGATCAAGCGCTGCCGTATGTTCATCGAGCAGCAGCACATCGGGCGAGCCGCCGACCGCCATGATGAGGGAGAGCGATTGCCGCTGGCCGCCCGAAAGCAGCTCCACCTTGGTATCCAGCCGGTTCTCGAGGCCGAGGCCGAGAACGGAGAGGCGCTCCTTATAGATAGCGAGGCGGGAGGCGTTCAGTCCGGGTCGCAACCCGCGTTTCTTGCCGCGCAGCTCGGCAAGAAGCATGTTCTCGCCGACCGTCATGCTGGCGGCGGTTCCTTTCATCGGGTCCTGGAACACACGGGCAAGGCGTGCGGCACGCTTGTGCACCGGCATGTTGGTGACGTCGTCGCCGTTGACGATTATCTCTCCGGAATCGAGGCTGAGCGCGCCGGAAATCGCGTTGAGCATGCTGCTCTTGCCCGCGCCGTTCGAGCCGATGACGACGCCGAATTCACCGGATTTGAGGGAGAGTGTCAGGCCGTTGAGCGCGACTTTCTCGTCCGGCTGGCCCCTGTAGAAAACCTTGCGCGCGGATTTGATGTCCAGCATCCGTGCCTCCCCTGCAGTGTAGGCTTGGAAAATGGCGGCGTTCGTGACGCCGCCATGGATCCGAATGATCTCTAGAAGATGCCGCCGATCACTTCGTGAAGCAATTGCAATCGGCAAGCGACGCCGGCACTTCGGCGCCGAATGCCTTCAGCACAGTCTTGTTGATCAGCGGCGCATGGTCGGCATAGGCCGGAAGCGAGGGCTTGATCGTCTTCGGATCGGCACCCTTGAGGATCTGGGCCGCGATCTTGCCGGCATTTTCGCCGACCTGCTCGTAGTTGACGGCGAAGCTCGCGGGCACGATGCCGCTACGAACCGCGGCGTCATCGGAATTGACGATCGGGATCTGTGCCTGACGGGCGGCGGAAGAAACGGCGGTGATTGCCGGCTGCAGGAGATTGGAGGCGGGCGTGTAGATCACGTCTGCCTTGCCGGCGAGCGATGCGATGCGCTGCTGGATGTCGTTGACGTTGTCGACGCCGACGGGAACGACTTCGAAGCCGGCTGCCGGTGCGGCCTGCTTGACCTTTTCAAGAAGGGCAACGTCATTGGCCTCGCCCGGGTTATAAGGCAGGCCGAAGCGCTTGGCATTCGGAAGCAGCTTCTTGGTGAAGGTCATGATGGCGGCGATGTCCTGCAGGTCGCTTGCACCGGTAATGCCGTCGCCGCCGGCATCCCAGGAGGGGACGAGCTTGGCGGCGACCGGATCGGTCACGGCCGAAAAGACGATCGGAATGCCGGAGCCGGCGAGCGCCTTCTTGGCGATCTGCGAGACCGGTGTGGTGACCGTGTACATCAGCTTCGGATGTTCGGACTGCAGCTTGGCGATCATCTGCGGCACAAGCGAGGCATCGAAGCTCGTGTTGCTTTCGGAATAGACGACATCCTTGCCTTCGACGAAGCCATTGTCGGCGAGCGCCTTCTTGAAGCCGGCAATCGAGGCATTGAGCTGCGGATGTTCGCCGAAATTGGCGATTGCGATCTTGATCGGCTCAGCCGTCGCCGTGGCGACGCTTGCCATGAAGGCACCGGCAATCACGAGGCCGGACAGCCATTTGGACGTGGATCTGCGCATATTTCCCTCCCGGATGTGTCAAGGAGCCGTGTTTTTCGGCTTTCTTGGGCGGGATCATAGCGACTGCTGCAAGCCTGTCAATTTGCGATATATGATATGCACCATGGACGGCTTTAATATATAATTTCTCGCTACAGCTATTTTATATATAATCCGGGGAATGTGAGGATTGGGATGGGCGCCATGCAGGACAAGGACGCGTTGAGCAAGACGGAGGCCGCCTATTGGCTGTTACGGCGCGACATTCTCAACACCAGGCTGAGGCCTGGCGCATCCCTGAGGCTTGCCGCTCTGCGGGATGCCTATGGCGTTGGCTGGACTCCGCTTCGCGAGGCGCTGTCGCGGCTGGAGGCCGAAAAACTGGTGACTGCCGTCAGCAATCGCGGTTTCGCTGTCGCGCCCGTATCGCGCGCCGAGCTGGAGGACTTGATGCGGGCGCGCATGGTCGTCGAACTGCCGCTGCTGTTGGAATCAATCGAAAAGGGCGGTCCGGATTGGGAATCGGCCGTCGTCACGGCACATTATCGCCTGTCGCGCTGCAAGATCGTGCCTGACGCTGCTTCGGACGAGATGGCTGACGAATGGGACGAGAAGCATACGGCTTTCCATGCAGCGCTCGTGAGCGCGGCGACATCGAACTGGCTTTTGCGCTTTCAGGCCACCATCACCGATCAGCTTCGCCGCCACCACCGCTTC
Organism: Martinezella lusitana; assembly: GCF_016901135.1. GTDB lineage: Bacteria > Pseudomonadota > Alphaproteobacteria > Rhizobiales > Rhizobiaceae > Rhizobium > Rhizobium lusitanum_D. The sequence goes on from NZ_JAFEVL010000045.1 coordinate 327,520, forward strand.
CTTGGTTTGGCGCCGACACAGCGCGCCGCTGCTGGTCTGACGATCGGCTATGAGAAGGCAGCCGCAGCCCTGCAGGATGCGATGGCGATCGAGCATCACACGGCGCTGATGGAAGCGGCCCTCGACCGCGATCCCGAGCGTGCCAAGGCGCTGATGACGGAGCATATCGGCTATACGCTGCAGGTCTATATACGTTCTGAGGATGAGACCGGGTAACGCCACAGTATCCAATCGTTTTAAATAACACTATAATATCAATTGATTAGACATTGAACCAGGATCACCCGATTGTGGCTGTCCAAAGGCGCGAAGTTCGAGTTGGACGCCATGAGCCCCAGGATTGCGAAGCGTTCGAACGAGAATCGCCTGCTTGCCGTCGATAGCAGGCAGCGTTGCTTAGGCAGCAGCGCGGCGGGATTGGGCGCCAGACGGCGCTTCGCTCAATTCAAAATGCGTCACCAATTCACGCAGCCGTTCTGCCTCGCCGGCGAGCGTGACGCTGGCGGCGGTGGTCTCCTCTACCATGGAGGCGTTCTGCTGTGTCACCTGATCCAGATTGTGCATGGCCAGATTGACTTCCGATAGGCCGGTCAACTGCTCGCGCGCCGATGCCGCGAGTGTCTCCATAGACCCATTAATGTCGACGATGTAGTGGCTAATGTCGCCGAGCGCTGCACCCGTCTGGTTAACCAGTTCGGCGCCGCTAACGACCTTCGCGGAGGATCGGCTAATGAGCTCCTTGATCTCCTTGGCCGCGTTTGCAGAACGTTGCGCAAGCTCGCGAACTTCCTGCGCCACCACAGCAAAACCTTTGCCCGCATCGCCAGCGCGGGCCGCCTCGACGCCGGCGTTAAGCGCCAGGAGGTTCGTTTGGAACGCGATTTGATCTATGACACCAATGATGTTGTTGATCTGCCTCGACGATTCCTCTATCTGGCTCATCGCTTCAACAGTTTGCGCGAGCACCTTTCCTGATGCCATGGCGCTGCGATTGGCGTTATCGGCCATGCTGCGAACCTCTTCAGCAATCTTGGAGGATTCCGCGACCTTGCTGGTCACCGCGCTCAGCGCAGCAACCGTCTCCTCAAGCGTCGCCGCCTGCCGCTCTGTGCGGCCTGAGAGCTCGTTGGACCCATGACTGATCTCGCGGGTGCCGCTATTGATGATTGACACACTTTCGGAGACGGAAAGCAATGTTTCGGCAAGTTGCTCCACCGACGCGTTGAAGTCGTGCCGTAGCGGCTCGAATTCCGGCGAAAATTGATTTGTCAGATGGAAGGCGAGGTCGCCGCCAGCCAATCGCTTGAGGCCTGCTGCAAGCCCCGATGTAGCGATCGTCAACCTATGTGCGGCGTTCTTCTCGGCCGTTTCCTGGTCGGCCAGTCGATTAGCCTCCGCCAAACGGCGGCTTTCTTCGGCTTTGCTTTCGAGCTCGGCCCGGGCGATCGCGTTCTGACGGAAGACCTCCACCGATCCGGCCATCTGCCCGATCTCATCTCGTCGACCAGCATACGGGATCACCTTATTGGTCTGGCCAGCGGCAAGTTCCTCCATAGACCGCGTTATCCGTTGGATCGGGCGGGACACGTGCCGTGCGATTGCCACCAAAATACCGAGGCCGACGATTGCGCCGATACCTGCCAGCGCCAATTCCGTCTCAATTTTCGATGCCAATGCACTGCCGGCCGCCGCGACGCTTTCGGTCGCGACCTCATCAACGATGTCGTTGACATCAGTGATACTTGTCAGGATCGCCTGCTGCGAACGCGCCAGCTTCTCGGCAGTCGGAACCTCCTGCGACTGTTGAAGTCCAAGGCTGATCTTGACGTCATTTTCCCAAGTGTCGTGCGCCTTGCGAAGCGCCTCCACTCTCTTCGTCAGAGAATCGGCGAGATCGACTTTGCGGAGTTCATCGAGCGATTGCGTCAATGCGCCGTTGCTTTTATCGAATGCGGATTTCACGTCCGCGGCCGAAACGTAATTTGTCATCGAAAGAACACGGTCAACGACCGACGTCGCGTCCTTGAACTGCCGTTCGACCCGCGCGGACAGCATTTTGGCGTTCACCGCCTCCTGTACGACCATTGCGACATTGTTCTGGCCAATGATTGCCTGGTGGCCTACCAGCAAAGCGATACCGAAACCGACAACGATCGTGGCAACCATTGGAACGAGAATCTGCGTGCGTATCGAAAGTTTCATCGTTCGTTCCTCAGTTCGGTAGCGTCGGCAGTGGAAGGTCCTGCTTTTCGGCGGTGAGGGTGCCAAGGAATGCGATAAGATCTTTCCGTTCTTCATCCGTAAGGGAGATGGGTGTCAGCGCGGGATCGAGCGACGGGCGATTGATGCCGCCACTCTCATAATGGTCGATGACCTCGCCTATCGTCTTTAGGCTGCCGTCATGCATGTAGGGGTTACGATAGAGCGTGTTGCGCAGGCCAGGCGTCTTGAAGGAATATTTGTTGTTCGGGTCGCTCGCATCAATCTTATAGCGGCCGATGTCATCACCCGGCAGACCAATGTCATGAAACTTATTGTCGGTGAAGTTCCAGCCTGTGTGGCAGGAGGAACAGCCAGCCGAGCCGGTGAACAGTTCGAAACCTCTTTTGGCGCTTTCGGAAACAGCTTTCTCGTCGCCATCCACCCATCGATCAAATGGCGACCAATCCGATACGACCGTGCGTTCGTAGGTCGCAATCGCAGTCAGCATCGTTTGCTTGGTTACACCCTGATCAGGAAAAACCTCACCGAACCATTTCTTGTAGTCCGGTATTTTATTGATCTCTCCGACGACATTATCGAGTTTGCCGTTCATTTCGGCCGGAGCGTCGATCGGGCCGGCTGCTTGCGTCTCCAGGTTAGGTGCGCGTCCATCCCAGAAGAAGGTGGTGACCCACGCGACATTCAGAATAGTGGGCGCCTGTCTCGGAAGCGCTGTATTGGCCGCGCCGATCGGTGTCGTCACCGGCGTTTCAAAGCCGAAGGAAGGATTGTGACAGCTCGCGCAGGTCATGTTTTTATTACCCGACAGCCGTGGGTCAAAGAACAGCATCTTGCCGAGTGTCGCGAGCTGCGGCGAGTAAGTCGTCTGGCCCTCGAACGGTATCATCAACGGGCGCCGATAAGCGGAAAGGTCCGCCGCGATGCCGGACTGGCCAATTAGGAAGGTGCAGGCGGAAGCTAAGACAAGAAGGCGCTTCATTTGGGCAAGTCCAGATTTATTTTCCAGGGTTGAAAATATCGCAACAGAGTTAACAGCATATAAAACGCAGGAAGACCGGTAATTTCTCAGCAGTGAGACAAGAATTGTTAAGGTAAAACGGTCTTCTGCTTTTGTGTCTCTTGGCAGTTAGTCGAGAGAATACGGATGTTTCTGCGAGTCTTCACGTTTAAATAGGAGAATTCTGGAGAAAAATTCTCAAATTAGTTGTAATTGTGTCGGCCTTAATATTTGTTTTCTCTGAAATTTCTGTGCCGTCGGGAAATTCCGCGGGTGTCATACCCGTCGCTGCCAAATCTCAATTGAGGTGTAAGGCTAACTATCTGAAATCGTTCGCATGCAATTCTGAAAATTAACTGCAGAACGACAAACGGGTCTTGCAAATTACTCTCATCGTCAGCGGCAGGGACGAAAGAAGAAGCTACGCGGTTTTGAGACCATTCTGGCGATCGCGCAGATACGATATTGTCTCAATAAATGGCATGGCTTGCCCGAACAGGTAGCCTTGTCCGATATCGCAACCCTCGCGTAAGAAGTATGCCAGTTCTGCATATTTCTCTATGCCTTCAACGGTTGTTTTCACATCCAAGCCGCGACTCATGATCAATAGCGCCTGCACGATTTTTTCATGCCGATCGCCGTACTGGTGCGCTGACCTGACGAAACTCTTGTCGATTTTGATCTTGTCGAACTGATATCGCGCGAGCTGGGCGAGGCTGGAATAGCCAGTGCCAAAGTCGTCGAGGGCGATTTGAATTCCTGCGCCATGAAGATCATCGATAATTGAAGCGGCGAGGTCCGGGTCACGAATAAGGGCGTTTTCTGTGATCTCAACTTCAAGCCTGGACGGCGGCAATCCAACGTCGTCAAGAATTTTGAGGATCCGAGAGGCGAGAAGCCGATCATCCATTTGAATCGCCGAGACGTTGAATGAAAGCGATACATGATCAGGCCAATGCTTGGCTTCCTCGCAAGCTTTCCGGAGGAGTTGCTGAAATAGAGGCGTCATCAACCCCGTCTCTTCCGCAATGGGAATGAACACTTGCGGCGAAACGCTCTTGCCATCATCCGCGATCCATCTGGCGAGCGCCTCGAACCCACAGACGTCCCCGGAGCGAAGATCAATCAAAGGCTGATAAAATGGCTTGATCTCGCATTCGGCTATGGCCTTTCGAAGCTCTCCTTCCAGCTTCGCGCGCGTAGTGACCTTCATTTGCATTTCCGCGCAAAATTGCAAGGCAGTATTGGCGCCGATGCTCTTGGCTTCGTACAGCGCCACGTCTGATCGGTGGCAAACATCCTTCAGATCGTGGCCTTGGTCCGGCCAGCGAGCGTATCCTACGCTGGCACCGACTTGACAAGATATCGTGCCAATTTGGATGGGGCCACTGATGGCGTGAATAAGCAGTTTTGCGAACTTCTCCTCTTTTAGCGGCTCAAGCCCCCTGGCTATGATAAGAAATTCATCGCCGCCAAGACGAAAAACGCTCGAGCCATCCGTGAATGCGGACAGTCGTTTCGAGACTTCCTGCAGAAGCCTGTCGCCTCCGTGATGACCGACAAGATCATTGACCTTTTTGAAGCCGTCCAGGTCTATGGAGAAAATCGTCGCCGTTGGGGCTCTATCGTCATGTACCCCTATCTCGGTCGTGATAATTTCAAACTTCTCCAGAGCATATCTGTTGGGAAGGAGCGTGAGATGGTCGTGTGTAGCGATCCAATGCGCTCGCTTTCCTTGCTCCGCTTGCCTCTGCATTTCCTTGCGCAAGTCGAGAATTCGCAGAAGTGAATAGATAAAGCTCGCCCCTCCCAAGAGGATGAACGTTAGAAAAAGAATATCTATGGTATCAGCGTCGAACCTACTGAGGCTGCCGAAGATAGTTCGATGCAAAACATATCCGATGATCCACAACAGTGTGGATCCTGACATCAGTACGGCAAGCTGCTTTCCAGCTCTGTTTTTAAAAAAATCTAGCATGTTCCCCCACAGGCTATATTCTTGTAGAAAACAAATTTATCATCATATGTTTTCTCGTCCGAGCGAACGCATCGATCTTGGTGCTCATGCTTAATCATAAACACGTCTTCTGCGCCCGGTATTCTCGGTGAAAATTACTTAGATCATCTTACTTAGCTGTGAGGACCAAAAAGAGTTTAGAGTTGACATCAAAGGAAGCGATGTGGGTAAGCAGATTGCCTGCAGACCTTCGAATTTGCGAAGTCAGCACGATGAAAAGCATCGCCGGAACGAGTTTGATAGAGGCGCGCATGTAAATGCCATCTATAGGGTGGAAAAGGTTTTGATAACGATTTGATGGGGGTCTGCTCGCCTGGACTTACTACCCACTGCAGGCAGCGTCCGTCATGGCGTCAAATAACAAGCTTATCAGCGCTCTAAGACATCTCTTAGGACTCTTTTGCCCTTGGCTGCAACGCGAGAATGTTTGCAAAACGATGAATTTGCGCAGCAGGAAGTTGCTTTTGTGTGAACTGTAAGCGTTGCTGTGAAACTACATCATTTACTTGCGGTTTGTTGCGCCGCAGTCGCCCTGCATAGGCAGGGCCGAACTTCCTGCCCCGTCGCCCTATGGTTTCATAGGATGCAACGAGGCCGCGTTCCAACAGCATTTCTTCGGCCAATCGCAAGCTCGGCGGAAACCGGAAATAGTGCCAAACCGCCCGGGCGGTGATCTGTGACGGAAAGCGATGGTTCTTATAGTTGACGGCTGGCGAGCCCATCCTGCCGGATCTACAAGCCAACCGTGAAGCCGAAAACAAGGTGACGGCGCCCGCGTCACCTCCCTTTGCACGTGCCTGCTTTTCGATCACGCCGGAACCATGGGTGGGAATTATAGGCGTTGCAGATATGCTGTTCCTCCTTGCGCAACATGAATACTTTTGTTGGAAAGCAGAAGTCCCACAGCTGGAGTTACGATGGTAGTCGATAGCCGAGAAGACGCATCTTCGGTTCCACACCGAACGTCACCTGCCGGGCTGGAAACATACATTGCCGGCAGAACACTCGTCAGCGGGGATGGACCAGCCTGGACCGACATGTTCGTCCAGGTGTTTTCCCGCCTCAAGGTGCAAGAGCCGTTTCTTGTGCCGGCGGTCGCCGAACCTCTCGTCGTTTGGGTGATCTCCGGCCAGGCCTGTGTGGAAGAACGGGATCTGGGTGGGGAGTGGGCCGCGAACACAGTCAGAGTTGGCGACTTTTTTCTGACGCGGTCGCCTACTCCGTATGAAATGCGCTGGCGCGCCGAGGGAGCCGAGCCTTTCCAGGTTATGCATCTTTATCTCTCCGTTCAGCTGTTTGAGCGGGTGGCGGGAGAAATTCTCGGCAAGGCTGCCAGCGCCATGCGCCTGCGCGAGATATCGGGCGGCCGTGACCAACGGCTTTCCCATATGCTGGAGCTGATCCATGCCGAACTGACGGCGGAAGGGCAGGGAAGCCACCTCTTCGTTCAGGGATTGGCGCAGACACTCGCGGTTCATCTTATTCGACACTACGCGATCTGTGACGCAGAGGCGCGTCCGCCAAACGCGCTCCCCGGCGCAAAGCTGCGGCGGGCCGTTGCATTCATGGAAGCCAACCTTCAGGAGCCGTTCGATCTCGCGCGTCTGGCGCAGACGGCCGGCATGAGCGCTTTCCACTTTAGCCGCCTGTTCAAGAAGGCCACTGGCCTTTCTCCATCCCACTATTTCATTCGCCAGCGCATAGCCAAAGCCCGGCAGCTTCTGCAGGAAACCGACATCAGCATCATCGAGATCGGCATGTCCGTGGGATATTCGAGCCCCAGCCATTTCGCTCAGATTTTCCGCCGGGAGGCCGGCGTCTCGCCCAGTGACTATCGCCGCGATTAGGATTTTGGCTCGGTTTTCGTTGATTTGAGCAAGATCCCGACAGGTCGCGCAAGGTCCCGAGAGAGGGACCAAGCCCTCCTCCTTATGCTCCTCCTTGTCGAACACGACCGTCCTTTCAGTCGGAAGGGCGCCAAGACAAGGAGATAAACCATGACGAACATCAATGGAAAAATCGCACTGATCACTGGCGCATCGAGCGGCATTGGAGCCGCTACCGCTTTGAAGCTTGCCGAGGCCGGCGCAAAGGTCGGCATCGCCGCCCGTCGTAACCACAAGCTTGAAGCGCTCAGAAAAGAGATAGCCTCCAAGGGCGGTGAAGCGCTCGTGATCGAAATGGACGTGGTCGATCCGGCCTCTGTCGAAGCCGGCGTCAAACAGCTGGTCGAGGCCTATGGCGCAATCGACATTCTCGTCAACAATGCCGGCCTGATGCCGCTTTCGGATGTCGATCAGTTCAAGGTCGACGAATGGCACCGGATGGTCGATGTCAACGTCAAGGGCCTCTTGAACACCACGGCTGCCGTCCTGCCGCAGATGATCAAGCAGCATTCGGGCCACATCTTCAACATGTCGTCGATCGCCGGCCGCAAGGTCTTCAAGGGTCTGTCGGTCTATTGCGCCACCAAGCATGCGGTGGCCGCGTTCTCCGACGGTCTGCGCATGGAAGTCGGCCAGAAGCACAACATTCGGGTGACGTGCATCCAGCCAGGCGCCGTCGCCACCGAGCTTTACGACCACATCACCGACCCTGGCTATATCCAGCAGATGGATGACCTCGCAAAGCAGATGACGTTCCTGCAGGGCGCGGACATCGGCGACACGATCGTCTTCGCAGCGCAAGCGCCTGCCCATGTGGACGTTGCCGAACTCTTCGTTCTGCCGGTCGAGCAGGGCTGGTAACTCACCAAACATCTTTCGGCTTCCCCGCATGTATGCGGGGAGGCGACCTGCGAAGGAGCATCCAATGAACGAGATTTCCGCCTCGCAAGCCTATCGTCTGCTCGAACCCGGCCCGATCGTCCTCGTGACGACGAGCCTCGAGGGGGCAGCCAACGTCATGACGATGGGTTTTCACATGATGATCCAGCATGCGCCGCCGCTGATCGGCTGCGTCATCGGACCCTGGGATTACAGCTACCAGGCGCTGAGAAAGACCGGCGAATGCGTGATCGCGATTCCGACTGTCGATCTTGCCGAAACCGTCGTGGATATCGGTAACTGCTCCAGTGACACGGTGGACAAGTTCGAGCGCTTCGGCTTGAGGACTCGTCCGGCAAAGGATATCGCGGCGCCATTGCTGGTGGACTGCCTCGCCAATATCGAATGCCGTGTTGCCGATCCGAGTCTTGTCGATCGCTACAACCTCTTCATCCTCGAGGTGAAGCGGATCTGGATCGACGAGACCCGCAAGGAGCAACGGACCATGCATCATCGCGGGGACGGCAGCTTCACCGTGGATGGCGGCACGCTCGATCTTCGAGAGCGCATGACGAAGTGGCGGCATTTGCCATAAAGCCGCGCCGCCGCACTCAAAGACACACCCCTAAATTTCGAACACATCAAAAGGAGACAATCATGTCCGCCTATCTCGTTGTCGCTCTCGACATTCGCGACCCTGAGGCCATTGCAAATTATCGCTCGAAGGCGCTCCCCCTGGTGGCCAAAGCCGGCGGCCGCCTCATCGCTCTCGATGATGCCCCGCTCGAACTCGAAGAATGGCAGGCGACCAACATGCTGATCATCGAGTTCCCTGACGTGCATGCCGTCCGCGCGCTCTTTGCGTCGCCCGAATATGCGCCGCTCGCACGTCAGCGGCAGGCCGCAGCAGGTTCGCGGATCATTGTCCTGCGTGGCGTATAGCGCCATTCGAGAGAGCAAGATCTCGATAGCATTCGCCCTACATTCCGTCAGAATGTAAGCGCGGAAGTTGATACGAGGGACTCTACGTGAATCGGCATGAGGCTCCGATGCTGATACGCGCGATAAGCAATTGTTTCTGGTGAGGTGACCGGGGTCATTCCGCGATGCCTATTCACACGTGATAGTCGAACTCAATCGAAGAGCGGAGAGCCGCTACGGATATTGAAAATCAACGCACAAAATGATATATAATGCCGATATCAGATATCGGAGATTTGTCATGAGAACCTTGGTGGACATTGGCGACCCAGAGGTCAAAGCGCTGGATCGGTTGGCGCAGCGAGAAAAAGTCTCGAGAGCAGCGCTGATTCGCAAGGCGATTGATGATTTTCTGGCCCGAAACAGCAGTACCAGCGAAGCAGAGGCATTTGGGCTCTGGGGTGATCGAAAGGTCGATGGTTTGGCGTATCAGGAAGACATTCGCAGCGAATGGTAAAAGCGCTTTTCGACACAAACATCTTGATCGACCATCTCAATGCCATACCGCAAGCGCGACATGAGCTAACGCGGTATCAGGAAAAGGCGATTAGCGTCATCACCTGGATGGAGGTCCTCGTCGGCGCCAAGCCGGCGGTGGCAATCGGAACACGCGCTTTTCTGGCAGGATTTACAGTCATCGCTGTCGATGATCACATAGCCGAACGTGCGGTATCTCTGCGACAGCTACATCGCATCAAACTGCCCGATGCCATCATCTGGGCAACGGCCGATGTTCACTCGATGTTACTGGTTACTCGAAACACCAAGGATTTCCCGAAGGAAATGCCGGACATCCGGGTGCCCTACGAAATCTGAGCGCCCCGTTAGATGAGGTATTCGGCTTGGCACCTTGTCTTCAGGCGATTTGAGATTGTCGCGGGGGTGCTGCGCTTCGAGTGATGATAAAACCTGGTCTGTATCGCACCAGTCACAAGCATCAGAAAAGAAGCGCAGCATGATGCCGCAACAGTCGCAGACGAGCCCTCGGCATGGATAGACGAGGGCGAAATCGATGGTTTCAATCTCACCCGCACGGTGGTGCCGGAAAGCTTCGCGGATTTCATAACTACGAAAACACGCCCGCATTTGCGCTATTTTGGAATGGGTATGGCAGACCATAGCGGTCTCGAATCGTCCTGCCCTCGTAGGCCGTCCTGTAGACGCCTCGTTCCTGGAGGATTGGAACGACCTTGTCGACGAATTCCTCGATGTCGTCTGGTGCGCGCGGTGGCTGTAACGTGTAGCCATCGACTGTGCCATCGGCCCAAAGATCGATGATGGCATCGGCGACTTCTTCCGGTGTGCCGAGCACCAGCCGGTGGTGACCTTCTGAGCGGCGCACGGCCTGGCGTGCCGTCAGTTTTTCGTGGGCAAGAAGATCGGACAATCCGAGGCCCATGCCGACCGCCTGGATGCGGTTGGGATCGGGGATGAAGCGCTCCGCCTCTAAAATAGCATCTGGATCGAAGCCGTCCGGATCGATGCCGTTGTCTTTGACAAAGCGTGCGAGCAGACCGTCTTCAGAACCGGCTCCGCTGAAAAGCTCGTGCTTGCGCAACGCTTCCTGACGGCTCTCCCCCAATATCGCTACCAGACCCGGGACGATGCGTATTCCGGAGGGGTCACGCCCAAGCGCGACGGCGCGATCCCTGACCTTCTTGCCGAAAGATTGGCCTGCGGCTCGCGAGAGGATATTGCAATAAATGATCTCGCCGTGGCGCGCTGCAAGTTCAATGCCTCCCTCGGAGGCGCCTGCCTGGGCAATTACAGGATGGCCTTGCGGTCCGACGGGGACGTTTAGCGGTCCTTTGACGGTGAAATAGTCGCCGACATGGTCGATTGTCTGCGCGCTTGCCGCATCCCAGAATCGGTTCTCGGGCACTTCACCCTCGCGTGCGGGATCCCAGCTCGACCAGAGTTGCTTGGCGACATCAAGGAATTCGGATGCTTTTGCATAGCGTTCGTGCCGGGGCGGCAGGGGCTCAGCTCCGAAATTGGCGGCAACATTCGGGTTGAACGATGAGACGATATTGATGATCAGGCGTCCGCCGGAAATGATATCCGTCGACTGGGTGCGCCGGGCAAGATTATAGGGCGAATTATAGGTCGAAGACATGGTTGCGACAAAACCGATGTCGGGCACCTGCGCGGCCAAGGCCGTACAGAGGATCAAGGGATCGATGGTGTGGAAAGGGCGACCATTCGGATCGGTCATCAAAGCGGGGTGGTCGGAGAAGAACACTGCATCGAACAATCCCCTGTGCGCCAGCTCCGTCAGCCGGCGATAATAATCGGGATCATTGATGTCGTGCCGACTGCCCGTGCGATATCGCCAGGCATTGGCAAGGTAGCCGGTCGTGTTGATGCCGACATTGAGATTGAGCTGTCGTTTGGCGTTTGACATGCGGCTGGGCTTTCGTTCTGGAAGGCCATGCACGCTAGTTCGTTATGTCAATTCCCTACAGAATTTATAGACTAATATTGTGAGAGCGGAGGGAATTAACTTCCAGTCTTTCAATGCGAAGGAGCATGCCGCGAAGCCGTTCCGGGCCTCACGCCAAATATCTCGACCCGCACGAAGGATTGCTTTCGTTATGCGCTAGAAAAACTGCCTTTGGATTTCGGATTTTCGAAAGAATTCTGGTTGAAACGGGACGCTGTGCCCAGAGCCCACCGCAATTCATCGGAGCGCAACCTATGTCGATCAACCGCCGCCAATTCCATCAATTGCTGCTGCTTGGAGGCGCCAGCGTGGCGTTCGGCATTCCGCAATTCGCCGATGCTGCAGACGTGCCGGTCAGCGGCGGAACCTTGAACTGGGCCTATTACCCGGATCCCACCGCGCTGATTGCCATCAACACCTCGTCCGGCACGGGTCAGGCTATCGGCCCGAAGGTGAATGAGGGATTGCTTGATTTCGACTATGATCTCAATCCGATCCCGCTTCTGGCGACATCGTGGTCCGTGAGCGCGGATGGCCTTCGCTATACGTTCGCGCTCCGCAAAGGCGTCAAATGGCATGATGGCAAGGACTTCACCTCCGAGGACGTCAAGTTCACTATCTTTCGGCTGAAGGAGGCACATCCGCGTGGGCGTATCACCTATCAGAACGTCACCGCAGTCGAGACACCCGATCCCCTGACGGCCGTCATCGTGCTTTCCAAGCCGGCTCCCTATCTGATTTCGGCGCTCGGCAGTTCGGAATCGCCGATCGTGCCGAAGCATGTCTATGAGACCTTCAAGCCGGCTGAGCAGCCAAAACTTGCCCAGATCATCGGCACAGGCCCGTTTATCCTCAAGGAATGGGTGCCGGGCAGCCATCTGATCTTCGATCGCAACCCGGACTATTGGGACGCTCCCAAGCCCTATCTCGACCGCATCGTCCTGCGGGTCATTCTCGATCCGGCGGCCAGAGCGGCGGCGCTGGAGACAGGCGAGATCGACATCGGGGCCAACCCGGTTCCGCTTTCCGATATCGAGCGGTTGAAAGCCAATGCCAATCTCGTCGTCGATACCACGACCTATGCTTATTCGGGACCGCAGCAGCAGCTGTTTTTCAATTACGAGAACGAGATTCTGACAAAGAAGGATGTGCGCCTTGCCATCGCTCATGCCATCGATCTGCAGAAGCTCGTCGACATCGCCTTGTTTGGCTACGGGCAGGTCTCGCCAAGCCCGATCAGCACTGCATTGCCGAAATGGTATGACCCGAGCATCAAGGCGCGCGAGCCCGATCCCAAGCTAGCCAATAAGCTGTTGGACGATGCCGGCTACCCGCGCGGTGCCAACGGAACGCGCTTCAAACTGCGGCTCGCCTACAATTCCTTCCTGCAGCCGTCCTATGCCGATTTCATCAAGCAGTCGCTTGCCGCTGTCAGCATCGAGGCCGAGATCCTGAAGCTCGATCTCGCGACCTTCCTGAAGACGGTTTACACGGATCGTGCCTGGGATCTGGTCATCGAGTCCCTCTCCAACACGTTTGATCCGACGCTCGGGGTGCAGCGCGCCTACTGGTCAAAGAATTTCAAGATCGGCCTGGTGTTCTCCAATGCCAGTCACTACTCCAACCCGGAGGTCGATGCGCTGCTGGAGGCGGCCGCCACCGAGCCGGATGAAGCCAAGCGCCGGGAGATCTGGTACAAGTTCCAGCACATCATCCACGACGATGTCGTGTCGGTCGATCTGGTCGCGGCAGGCGCGCAGATCGTCGCCAACAAACGCGTGAAGAACTTCGCGCCGGGCGCCCAAGGCATCAATAATAGCTTTGGTCAGATCTGGCTTAGCCCGAGTGCCTGAAGATGCGGTACTACGAGCCGGCTTAGCTTAGCCGGCTCAATGCATTCCTCGCGGCGATCGTGCGGATCATGTGACTTTGCGGTGCGTGCGAGCGGGCGGTAATCGCGTCACGATGATGGCGCTCGAGCTGGAAGTCGCGATTGAGACCCGGATTGCCGGCAAGGTCGAGCGCCAGGCTGGTGATGGCGACGGTGTTGTCGACGACGACGTGACGCACATTCATGCCATCCATCCCTACAGGCCTGCCGGCATCGACATCCTCTCCGAGCGATCGCAGCAAGCGCGCATTGGTCGCAAGCCGCACCTCTATGTCACCAAGCCCATCCTGGATGCGTGGCACCGTGGCGATGGGCGCGCCGAGGCTAGCCGGGGCGTGGTGGCTCACGAAACCGATCAGGCGGTCGCGCGCCGATCTTGCCACGCCATGATAGACAGCACCGATCAGACCGAAAAAGAAAGCCGTCGCGTGCTCGTCGCGCCGCATCGGCTCGGCCGCCGGTTGCGCTTCGATGAGGTCGTCCAACGGGATCGACACGTCATCGAGAATGATGTCGTCACTTGCGGTCGCATGCATGCCCGCAGCATTCCAGCTTTTCTCGATGCGCAGGCCCGGCGCGTCCGTCGGCACGAGAAACGAGGCCCGGCGTGGCTGTTCCTCGTCGGTCAACGCTAGAAGCGATACCCACTTCAGAACCGGGATGCCGGTGACGTAGCTCTTATGACCGGAGATGCGCCAGCGATTGCCGTCGCGGCGGGCGATTGTCTCGGGGAGGGCGCCATGCGCCGGAGAGCCTATGCGTGGTTCGGCCTGCGCGTTGTTGATCAAGGCCACCCCGCGCCGGTTGGCCGAAAGCACTCTTTGCGCAAGATGCGCCGGCCATTCGCCGAAACGCCGGATGGTAAAATGCGAGTTGTAGTGCATGGCAAGGACGAGCGCAGTCGAAGGCTCGCCGCGGGCGATCTCGCTGATAACAGCCTGGGCTGCGGTCAGACCCTCGCCAAGGCCGCCGTGCTCCGGTGCGCTCACCAGTCCCAAAAGACCGGCCTCGAAAAGCCTGTCGAAGTTTTCGAACGGAAAGGCACCGGTCGCATCATGATGGGCGGCCGTCGTCGAAAAATCCTCGGCAAGACGTTGTGCCTTGCCGATCACATGTTGAAGGTCTTCGGTCATGTCGGTCGTTGCGCCTTTCGTCAGGCGACTGCGCGAGCCGCGAAACTGTCGATATGCCGGCGGTCCACCCAATCTGCGATGACGAAATCGGCGGCCAGAAAGCCGAAGTCGCGCAGGAAGTTCTTGTAGTGCTCTACGGCGTCGACAAGCGCCGGCTCCAGTCCGAGGCCAAGATGTCGGTGAACCTCCGCACCGTTGGCAGCCAGGACCTGCTCTTCCGTCGCGCCGGATTCGCGCGCCACGAAACGTCTCGTTTCTTCTGGATGGGCCTGCGCCCAGGCGCTGGCCTTGAAGATCGCCTCGATGAGCTTGCGGACAAGATCAGGACGCTCTTCGGCGAGCAATTCGTCCACGGTCAGCACGCGCGGTGAGCCTGAGTTGATGCGGATCTTCGGATCGGGATGGAAGCCAAACTCAGCGACCTCTACAGCGCCGATGAGGTTGGCGACATTGATGCCTGCGGTTCCCTTGACATAGATCGCATCCACGTCGCCGCGCAGCAGCGCAGCAATTTCTTCACCGTAGGCCTGCCTGCGTTTCAGGCCGAACAGCGACGGTCCCTCCTGGCTTGCAAGCACGGAATCGGCAAGCGCTATCTCGACAATCTCCACGTCCGTCTGCGATAGGCCTTCAAGCGACAGTGCCGAAATCAGGCCTTTCAGTGCGGTTGCGCGCATGAAGTCGACGATCCCTTCGGGGCGGCGGGCGATGCCGAAGCGGCGGCCCTTCAAGTCCTTCGTCGTCTTGATCCCGGTTTCGGGCAGCGTGATGATCGCCTGAAACTCGTCCGTCCAGGTAATGCCGACAAGGCGCGTGCGGCGGCCTTCCGAGCGGGCGCGGATGGGCGGCACGTTGCCGCCATGGCGGAAGGACCAGTCGAGCGTATGGTTGAAATGGCTCTGGCGGATGTTGCGGTCGGGTGAATCGATGATCGATTTCAGCGTCACGCCCTCGCTGCGGAAACCCTCTTCGAGATAGCCGAGTTGAGCCGCGAGACCGATGGGCGTCGGCACGGGGCAGCGTGTGTACCAGATTTCGGAAATGGCATTGCTGGTCATGATCGTCCCTTTCAGTTGCGCAGGCCGGCCTGTTTCATCAGCGGCAGCACGTCGCTGCCGAAGAATTCCAGATCGTCGCGGAAATCGAAGAAGCTGAGTTGCAGGCCGTCGACGCCGGCGGCTTTCAATTTGACGAATTGATCGACCACCTGCTCCGGCGAGCCGATGACGCGGATATTGCCGCCGATAAAGCGGTACGGGTCTTGTGCGTCGCGGCCCTTCCACGCGTGGGCGTCGGAACTCAGCGACTGGAAGCCCTGCCGCGAGCGCTGATCGCCATGGGCGACGATGCGGTCGGCCAGTTCCCAGGCTTCCTTCTCGGTTGGCCGACAGATGACCATCGGGTTCAGGAGCGTGCGCACGGTGCGGCCGATATCGGTGGCTGCGTCCTTTACTCTTTTCGTGTGGGCAGGTAGCGAAGAAAGCGCGCTGTCGATGTCAGCCCCTGTCGGGCTAGTGATGAAGACGATGTCTGAATAGCGGGCGGCAAAGGCGATGCCGGCATCCGAGCCGGTGGCGTTCACCAGGATCGGCCTGCCGAAATTCGGCTTCGGCGTGACGAAGCCGCCACCAAGCTTCCAGCTGCTTTGACCTTCGAAGGAATAATTCTCATCGTCGCTCCAAAGGCGCTGCACGACTTCGAGAAATTCGGCCGCGAGTTCATAGCGCTTGTCGTGCTCGATGCGCGGCCAGCCGAACATTTCGTGTTCGACAGCTCTGTGGCCGGTGACGACGTTGATACCCCAGCGCCCGCCGGTGATGTGATCGAGTGTGGCGCCGAACTTGGCGAGATGCAGCGGGTGCCACGGTCCATAAAGGACATGCATGGTCGAGATCAGCATGATCTTCTTCGTGAGGCCAGCAAGCGCCGCCGTCGAGACGAAACTGTCGAGCGCCTGCCCGTCGAAGACGCCGCCATAGCCGCCCTTCGGAAGCCATTGCGACAGCGCGAAGACCAGATCGAAGCCCAACTCTTCCGCCCTCAAGGTCAGTGCCTTGTTGTAGTCGAAGCGCCAATCGGTCGAGCGTTCGAGCGTCGATTGGGTCCAGCCGCCGGCCTGGATCGGCAGAAACAGGCCAAGAAGAACCGGCTGCGTCTCCAGAGCCTTTGACAGCGGACTGTCCGGGAAATCGGTTGGCGCTGCGAATTTCGGCAACCCCACGATGGAGCCCGGCGAGTGTTGGATGGACATGGCGTTCCCTTGCTTTCGATGTTTCGGGCTTGGGCTGCTCCCGTCAGGCGGAGGCGATATAGGCGTAGGCCAAGCTGCCGGCGACGCCTTCGCCGCCAAGCGTGTGATCGGCGATGCGCTTGTTGTAGATGGTCAATTCCGGCTGGCTGACGATATCGATCGCCGGCAGATCATCCACCAGGATCTGCTGGATCTGCCGCCATTGCTCAACACGCTTTTTCGGATCGACTTCGATGGCGGAAGCCTCCAGCAGGGCGTCGACCTTCGGATTGCTATAGGCCGACCCATTTGAGAACGGCACGCCGGGCTTGAAGTTCTTGCTCCAGTAGAGCCGCTGCACGCCGACTGTCGGGTCGAAGAGGTTGCTCATTCCTTCGAAGGCAAAGTCGAAGTCGCGATCGGTGTAGATGCGCTTGGTATAGGTGGCGAAATCCTGGCTGCGTACGGTGACATCGACGCCGACCTTGGCGAGTGCCTGGCGGATATATTCCGAACCGCGGCTATAGCTTTCGCCGCTCGGCACATAGTCGAGACTGATGCGCAGGCGCACGCCATCCGAACCGCGGGGATGGCCGGCTTCGTCAAGCAGCTTCTCGGCGGCAGCGAGATCGATTGGATAGGTCTTCAGATCGGCGACATACCACTTCGTCAGATTGGGGTTGATCGGCCCCGGGATCGCTTCACCATAGCCATAGTTGATGGTGTTTCGGATGACCTTCCGGTCGATGACATGCGCAAAGGCTTGGCGTACGCGGATGTCCTTGAAGACTGGTCGCTCCAGGTTGAATTCGATGCGGCTGACGCCGTTGGAATATTGATAGCCACGGGTTTCAAAGGCCAGATTTGGCAAGTCCTTGAAACGTTCGAGATCGCTGAGAGGAACCGGCGTCGACGGGGCCAGATCGATCTCACCCGTCTCGATCGCGATGGAGCGTGCGGCGGCGTCCGGGATGAAGCGGACGATCAGCTGGTCGAGATAGGGCCGAGGCTGGTCCCAATAATCGGGATTGCGCTCGTAGACGATATGGCTGCCGCGCACCCACTCCTTGAATTTGAAGGGGCCGGTGCCGATAGGCGCCAGATTGACGGGGTTTTCAGCGACTTTCGTGCCTTCGTAGAGATGGCGCGGCACGATCGGGGATTCGGATGCGGCCAAGGCCGTGATCAGATAAGGCGCGGGTTTGGAGAGGACCAGGATCGCGGTCAGTGGATCCGGGGTCTCAATGTCGACGAGGTTGAGGAAGGTGTTGCGTCCGCGCGGATGCACGTCCTTGAGGGTCTTGATCGAAAAGGCCACGTCGCCAGACGTGAATGGCTTGCCGTCATGCCATTTGACGCCCTCGCGCAACTTGAACGTATAGCGCAATCCATCATCGCTGATGCTCCATTTTGTGGCGAGCAACGGCTGCGGATTGAGATCGAAATCATAGGTCAGCAAGCCTTCGGTCGTCTTGGGCGACACATAGACCGAGTTGAATGCCGTATGGGCGATCGTTGTCAGCACGGGCGGCTCGGCAGAGAGAAGGAGGATCGCGGTGCCGCCGCGAGCCGGGGCTGCGCGTGCCGGCAGGCCGGCCGCGACGGTCGCGCCGAAGGCTGCGGAGGCAAGCAGGAAATGGCGGCGGGCGATTGCCGGAAATTTTGTCATCTGGGTCTAGCCTTACATAAGTGGTGGACCGTTTTTCGCTTGCGGACGGCCCTTGGTTTTATCTTCCCGAAGAAGCGGATCTCGTAGGGTTTTTTGTCTCATCTAGCTGGCACTGTAGGATAATGGTCTACGTCTCGCTTCTTATTGGGTAAAAACTTCTAAAACTTACGATACATATGCCGATTTCTGGAAATATTTACCAATACTGATTTGACAAAAGCTACAGATTTAGTCAACTATTATTGCGATGCAGCGTTCATAATTTCTGTGGTGCTGCCGAGGAGTTGCGATGTCAGCTTACAAGCGGATAGGGCGAACGGTACGTCGAACAGCCATTCAAGCGGTGCCGACCGTGCTCGGCATCGTCATCCTGAATTTCTTCCTGCTGAAGCTGGCGCCAGGTGACGCGGCGGATGTCATGGCGGCGGAGGCAGGATCGGCGACGGTGGAGACGATGGCCGCGCTGAGGGAGCGCTTCGGCCTCGACAATCCAATCCTGGTGCAGCTTGCGAACTATCTGAACAATCTCGCCCATTTCAGCCTGGGTTTTTCGCCGCGCTACGGCATGCCGGTGGCCGATCTCATCGGGCAGCGCTTGCCGGGTACGCTCACCCTGATGTTGGTCGCGCTGGCGATTGCCATCGTGGTCGGCCTCGTCCTGGGATCGCTGATGGCGACCTTCGCCGGTCGGCTGCCCGATCGACTGATCTCCATCATCTCGTTGTTGTTCTATTCGATCCCGGGTTTCTGGATCGGTCTGATGCTGATCCTGCTGTTTTCTGTGAAACTTGGGTGGTTGCCGAGCGGCGGCGATAGCACCATCGGCTCGCGGCTAACGGGTTTGCCGGCACTTCTCGATCGCGCCCGTTACATGATCCTGCCGGCGACATCGCTCGCCCTGTTCTATCTCGCCATCTACGCAAGATTGACCCGCGCGGCGATGCTGGAAGTCAGATCCCAGGATTTTGTTCGCACGGCACGGGCCAAGGGCGTCTCCCCCTTCGTGCTGACAACGCGGCACATGCTGCGCAATGCGCTGGTCCCGATTACCACCATGGCAGGAATGCATTTCGGCGGCATGTTGGGCGGCGCCGTCGTTGTGGAAACCGTTTACAGTTGGCCTGGTCTCGGGCGGCTCGCCTTCGAAGCGGTCATGGCCCGCGACTTCAGCGTCCTGCTCGGCATCCTGCTCCTGTCATCGTTTCTCGTGATCATCGCCAACGCCGCGGTCGATCTTCTGCAGGCCTGGCTCGACCCCAGGATCGGAGCAAGTCGATGAAAGCACAGCAGCTCAAAATCTATTCCGGCACGGAAAATGAGATCAGCGCCAGCACACTGGTGCTGGAGGCAAACCCGGCTCCTGTGCCTGGGCGCCGCTGGACGCACATCCATGCGCCCGATGCGCGCACCACAGCCGTGGCGGATGCACGCCGCCAAGGGCGTGGCCGGGAACTCAAGATTTTCCTGTCAAATCCCAATGCGCTTTTCGGTATTGCCGTTCTGGCGATCATTGCGCTCGCTGCGCTGCTTGCGCCGGTGCTCTATCCGGGTGATCCGCTGGAAATGGTGGCGCGCCCCTTCCTCTGGCCTGGTCAGAATGCCGACTATCCGCTCGGCACGGATTCCATGGGGCGCGACGTTCTTGCCGGCATCCTGCATGGCGCCTGGATCTCGCTGACCGTTGGCATCGCCGCGACATTGCTCGGGCTCGGCGTGGGCGTGACCGTTGGTGCGCTCGCCGGCTATTTCGGTGGGCTGGTCGATGATCTCCTGGTCAAGCTTATCGAAATCTTCCAGACCATACCGAGCTTTGTCCTCCTCGTGGTGCTTGTCGCAATTGCACAACCGACCACCACGACGGTGACTGCTGCCATTGCGATCGTCAGCTGGCCGACCGTCGCGCGCCTGACACGCGCCGAGTTCAGGGCGATCCGCGAAAAGGACTATGTGCTTGCCGCCCGCAGCCTCGGTTTCGGTCATGCCCGCATCATTTTCCGTGAAATCCTGCCGAACGCGCTGCCGCCCCTGATCGTCACCTCGTCGGTCATGGTCGCAAGCGCCATCCTGATGGAATCGGCCCTTTCCTTCATGGGACTTGGCGACCCCAATCGCGTCTCCTGGGGGTCGATGATCGGATCAGGGCGCGATGTCATCCGAACGGCCTGGTATCTGACCGCCTTGCCGGGTCTTGCCATCGTCTTTACCGTGCTAGCGCTCAACCTCATCGGCGACGGCCTCAATGACGCCCTTAATCCTCGTTTCTCGGAGGAGCGCTGATGGTCCAGCTTTTGGATGTCCGCAATCTCTCTGTCGGATTTGGCGATGCCCAACCCGTCAAGGGTGTCAGCTTCACCGCCACGCCGGGCGAGATGCTGGCCATCGTCGGCGAGTCCGGCTCGGGGAAATCGCTGACGGCGCTGGGGCTGATGGGGCTTCTGCCACGTCATGCCAAGACGGGCGGTGAGATCCACTTTGATGGACGCGATCTGCTGAAATTGCCCGAGAAAGAACTGCGCGGCATTCGCGGGCGTGACATCGCCATGATCTTTCAAGAGCCGATGACGTCGCTCAATCCGGTCATGACGATTGGCGATCAGATTGTTGAAGTCCTGCGCATCCACGAGAGGCTAAGCCGCAAGCAGGCCCGCCTGCGCGCCATCGAATTGCTCGATCTGGTCAGCATCCCCGATGCGGCGAAGCGGGTGGACGACTATCCCCATCAGCTTTCGGGCGGCATGCGCCAGCGCGTGATGATCGCTATCGCGGTTGCCTGCAGCCCGAGACTGCTGATCGCCGACGAGGCGACGACGGCACTCGACGTGACGATCCAGGCTCAGGTGCTGCAACTTCTCGATCGCCTGCGCAGTCAGCTGAACATGGCTGTCATTCTCATCACCCATGATCTCGGCATTGTCGCCCAATGGGCCGATCGGGTCGTCGTCATGTATGCGGGCCGCAAGATCGAGCAGGGTCTGCCGGACGCACTTTTCGAGACACCCTACCATCCCTACACGCAAGGGCTGCTTGCGGCGTCGCCGCGGCTGAAGGCCGATTATCACTATCGTGACGGGCCTCTGACGGAAATTCCGGGTTCAATCGTATCGGCCGCGGGAGAGCAGGGCTGCGCGTTCCGGCCACGCTGTCCGGTTGCGCGATCCGCCTGTGGCTCCTCCGTGCCGGCTTTAGTACAGCTGTCAGCCGAGCGCGAGGTTGCCTGTCCCTATGTTCCAGCCATTGCGGAGGCATCTCATGCCGCTTCTGTCCGTCGATAGGCTCTCGACGCATTATCCGGCGACGGATGGAACCGTGCGCGCCGTGGATGATGTTTCGCTCGAGATCGTCGAGGGCGAAACCGTCGCCCTTGTCGGCGAATCCGGCTGCGGTAAGTCGACGCTCGGCAAGTCCTTGATGCGTCTCGTCAATCCGACATCCGGTCAGGTGACGTTCAAGGGGCGTGACGTTGCCGCAATGACCGGCAAGGAATTGCGGTCCGTTCGTCGGCATATCCAGATGATCTTCCAGGATCCGTTTGCCTCGCTCAATCCGCGCCAGACGATCCGGACCATCCTGACGTCGCCGCTCGCCGTCCACGGGATCGGCGATCGTAAGAGCCGCGAGGCCATTGCTGCCTCGATGGTCGCCCATGTCGGTTTGCCGGCGGATTCGCTCGATCGTTATCCGCATGAATTTTCCGGCGGTCAGCGCCAGCGCATCGGCATTGCCCGGGCGCTAATCCTGCAGCCGGAACTGGTGATATGCGACGAGCCGGTCTCGGCGCTCGATCTCTCGATCCAGGCACAGATCCTCAATCTCCTTGTGGAGATGAAGACGGAGCTTTCGCTCTCCTATCTGTTCATCTCTCACGATCTGTCGGTCGTGCGCTACTTCGCCGATCGTGTGCTCGTCATGTATCTCGGGCGTATCGTCGAAAGTGCTCCAACTGCAAAGCTCTGGAGCGGCGCCAAGCACCCTTACACGCAAGCGCTGTTGGCTGCCGTACCCGATCCGTCGCGGCGCAAGCAGGCGGCGCCGATTACCGGTGACCTGCCAAGCCCTCACAACCCGCCTTCCGGCTGTCGCTTCCATACGCGCTGCCCGCTCGCGACCGACATTTGCTGGACGGAAGATCCCACCTACACGCAGCTCGGCGGCGGTCATGCTGTCGCCTGCCATCACGCCCAATAGAACTGGAGAATTGACTATGGTCGACTATCGCTATCTCGGACGCAGCGCACTGAAAGTGTCGCCGCTCAATCTTGGAACGATGATGTTCGGCGGTCCGACGCCTGATGATGTTGCCTTCCGCATCATCGACAAGGCCCGCGACCAGGGGATCAATTTCATTGACACCGCCGATGCCTATCACGACGGCAAGTCGGAAGAGGTGGTCGGTCGCGGTATCAAGGCGAGCCGGGATCACTGGGTACTCGCAACAAAATTCGTCAACTCGCATAAAAAGGGCCCGAACCTTGGCGGCCATTCCCGCAAATGGGTGGTCGAAACAGTCGAGAATTCACTGCGTCGTCTCAATACCGACTATATCGATATCCTTTATTTCCACCGCGCGATCTTCGACGCGCCGCTGGAAGAGCCGGTGCGCGCCATTGCCGACCTCATCCGGGCGGGCAAGCTGCGGTATTTCGGCGTGTCGAATTTTCGTGGCTGGCGCATCGCTGAGATCTCGCACCTGGCCGATCAGCTCGGCATCGATCGCCCGGTTGCAAGCCAGCCGCTCTATAACATCGTCAACCGCACGGCGGAGGCCGAGCAACTGCCGGCGGCCCACTATTATGGCCTCGGCGTCGTATCCTATTCGCCGCTGGCACGCGGCGTGTTGACGGGCAAATATGAGCCGGGTCAGGCGCCGGCCGCCGACACTCGTGCAGGCCGCGGCGATAAGCGCATCCTGGAAACCGAATGGCGTCCGGAGTCCATCGCCATCGCCAAGGAGATCGCCGACCATGCCAAACGCAAGGGCATCGCCCCTACCGAGTTTGCGATCGCCTGGGTGCTGAACAACAAGCTGATTACATCTGCCATCACCGGCCCTCGCACGGAGGAGCATTGGGATAGCTATATCCGCGCGCTCGACGTCAAGCTCGATGCTGAAGACGAAGCGCTGGTCGATCGGCTGGTTACGACAGGCCATCCGTCGACGCCGGGCTTTAACGATCCAAGCCATCCCCTCGAAGGCCGCGTTCCGCTGAGCAGTACCGCCGACGCTGAAAACGTCGTGCCGCTGACGCGTGCCGTTGCCTGAATGATCGTGCTTCAGGCCCCACCGACATGGGGCCTGTTTCCTCCTGGCGCCGAAAGAGCCCCACATGCCGAACACAGCCTCATCAGCCATTGCAGCCGTTCCCGTCGCCAATGATCGTGCGGCACTTCTTGCCAGGATACCCGATCTTGCGGCGGAGATCGCAAAGGAGGCCGCGCGGCGGGACCTCGAACGTGAGCTGCCGCATGAGGCTTTCCGACTGTTCAAGGAGGCCGGGCTCGGAGCACTGCGAATTCCGGCAGCGCTTGGCGGGCCGGGCGGATCGGTGGTCGATTACATCGACATGATCATGGCGATCGGTGCCGCCGACTCCAATGTTGCCCATGCGCTGAGGAGCCATTTCAATTTCACCGAGGCCCTATTGCTCAATCCGGGCAGCGCGCTCGACCGCACCCAGCTTTCTCGCGTATTGGCCGGCAAGCTCTTTGGCGGAGCCCATACCGAACAGGGGACGAAACGTCCTGGCGATGTAACGACGCGGCTGACGAAATCGGGTGAAAGCTACAGGCTTAACGGCCGCAAATGGTATGCGACTGGCACCGCCTTTGCCGATTTTGCCTCTTTCAGCGCCCGGAATGATGAGGACCAGCTTGTCGGCGCGTTGTTGCCCGTCGACCGCAAGGGGATCACCATCCTCGATGACTGGGACGGCATGGGGCAGCGCCTGACGGCAAGTGGCGGCGTCCTGCTGGAGGACGTGGAGGTCTTGCCGCACGAAATTTCGACGCGCGGTTTGAACACGTTGATCGGTCGTCATACGTCGACGCTGCGCCAGCTCCACCTTGCCGCCTCGATGGCGGGTGCTGTACGCGGCGTGCTTGCCGAGGGTACGGACTATGTGCGCAAACAGGCACGTTCGGCCGCTCATAGCGCTGCCGAGACGGCCAATGCCGATCCCTTCGTGCAGAAGATACTGGGTGAGATCGCAGCCGGCTCCTTTGCCGTCGACACGTTGATCCGCGAAAGCGCTCGCGCGCTCGATCGAACGGCGGAAGCCTTTGCTGGCGATGACCCGCAAAGACTGGAGGCGGCTTTAGTCGAAAGCGCTCTGACGACGGCACGCACACAGATCGTAGCATCACAGCTGGCGCTTGCTGCCGCGACCAACGTGTTCGAGCTCGGCGGTGGTTCGGCGACGTCTCGCCATCTCAATCTCGACCGGCACTGGCGCAACATTCGCACCGTGCTCAACCATAACCCGCTCCTACACAAGGCGCGGGTGGTGGGCGACTACTACATCAACGGAACCACGACGCACCTGGAAGAAGGCAAGGTTTTCTAAACCATGCACCCGGATTTACACTCACACCATTCCATCGTCATAGTCGGCGGCGGCTTTGCCGGCGCGTTGACGGCGATGAAGCTGCTCGACCGAACCGAGGTCCCATTGTCGATCACGATATTGGAGCCCCGCGAGGAGCTTGGACGCGGGGTCGCTTACAGCACGACCGAGGCTGTCCATCTCGTCAACGGTCCTGCGGCGACATTTTCGTTGCATCCGGAGGATCCGGACCATCTGGTGCATTGGCTCGCCTACAATGCGTCGCGTTACGGATGGACATTGCCTGCGGATATCGCTGCAAGCTTTCCGCCGCGCCATCTCTACGGCAGCTATGTCCGGGATGAGTTGAGCCGTGCTATCGCGCAGGCGCGTGCCGGGTCGACATTACGGCACATCAGGTCTTCGGCATCCGAGCTTATTGCCGCTCCGCATAAGGTTCGGATCAAGACGAGCGATGGCGAGCTGATCGAAGCGGATGAGGTGGCCCTTGCTCTTGGTGTCTTCCAGCCGAACCCTGCGCCGCAGGAAGCGCCCGTCGCGAGCCATCCCGCCTTTGCAGCTTCGCCTTGGGATGCAGCGGCGCTGGATCGCATGATGGAGGCAGGCGAAATCCTGCTGATCGGCTCCAGCCTGTCGATGGTCGATGCTGTGGCCAGCATGGAAAGTCGCGGCTTTCGCGGCAGATATCATGTCATCTCCCGGCGAGGCCAATTCATCGAGGATCGACGGGATGCCGAACCGGCGCGAGACTTCCTTGCCGAGCGGCCGTCTCCGACAACGGCACGCGCGTTGTTGTCGATCGTCAAGACCGAGCGTCGCGCGCTTGCAGCCGCAGGCAAGGACTGGCAGGGTCTGCCCGTCGCCATCAGGCCCCATATTCTGACACTTTGGCAAAAGGCTGAAGATGTCGAGCGGTTGCGCTTTGCCCGTCATCTTCGAGCCTTCTGGGATGTGACCGCGCATCGTGCCGCACCCGACAGCTACCGTGCCGTTACTCAAGCTATCGCCGATGGCCGTCTCCGGCACCAGACAGCGAGGTTGCTCGCAATGACGCCGGCGAATAGCCTGATCGCAGCGACCTTGAAGACACGAGCCGATGTCGAAACGCGTTCCTTCGGCGGCATCATCGATTGCCGCGGTCATCAGCTGCATGATTGGCGGCGCATTTCCGATCCCTTTGTCCGGAGCCTGCTCGACAGTGGCGAGGTTCGCCCCCACAGCACCGGCTTTGGCATCGATGCCACCATTGAGGGCGATGTCATCTCCGAAGAGGGGCGCATCCATCGCAACATCAGCGCGATCGGCCATCCGCTGCGGGGCGTGGCCTGGGAGTCGAGTTCGATCACGGAGCAGCGTGCCCAGGCGATCGCGCTCGCCGACCGCATTCTCGGCAAGCTTACGCCGCTCGCCCTTGCCGCTTCCTGACGCGTGACAATAAAAAAGGGGCGATTTATCGCCCCTTGATTGGCATGTGGCCGGTGTTGCCTCAGCCTTCGCTTTCCTTGATATAGACATCGGCGAAATTCGATTGCACGCCCTCGACACCGATGGTGTGGTTTTTGACACGCTTGTTGAAGACGGTGACGTTTTCGAGTGCGATCAGATTGATCACGGGAAGATCGTCGGCGATGAGTTTCTGGAAGGCGTTGAATTCCTGCTTGCGCTTCGCCTCATCGACCTCGACGGACGCAGCCTCGAGCAGGCGGTCGACCTCCGGGTTCTGGTAGTGGCTGGCATTGGAAAACGGCAAGCCGATTTTGAAGTTCTTGGACCAGTAGACGCGCTGTACGCCCAGCGTCGGATCGAACTGATTGCCGAGATATTCGGCCGTGAGGTCGAAGGCGCGCTCGTTGTAGACCTTCTGGATATAGGTCGAAAAATCGTAGGAATCGATCTTGGCGATAATGCCGATGCGGGCAAGATTCTGCTTCAGATATTCGGCAACGCGCTTGAAGCCCTCATTGTAGGAATTGTGGGTCAGACGAAGCGTGAAGCGAGTGCCGCTGCTATCAGGCTTGTAGCCTGCCTCGTCGAGCAATGTCTCGGCGGCCTTGAGATCGAAGGCATAGGGCTTGATGGAGGCGTCGTAGTAATCAGGCAGAAAGGTGCTGATCGGCGTCGGAGAGATGTGGCCATAGCCGTACCAGACCGTATTGAGGATGACGTTGAGGTCGATGGCATGGGCGATCGCGCGGCGGACGCGGACATCCTTCAGATAATCGTTGTCGAGATTGAGGATAAGCTGTGTCTGGTCTCCCTTGGTCTCGTAGCCGCGGGAATCGATGCCGATATTCGGCAGCGCCTTGATGCGCTCGAGATCGGCAAGCGGAATGGGATTGTCGCCACCGAGATCGAATTCCCCCGTCTCGAAGCCGGCTGCGCGGGCAGCGCCATCGGGCACGAAGCGCACGACGACCTGGTCGAGATAGGGTTTGCCCGCATCCCAATAATCCGGATTGCGTTCCAGGATTATATGGGAGCCGCGAACCCATTGCCGGAAGATGAAGGGGCCTGTGCCGATGGGGGCACTCCCGTTCGGATTGATCGGGACATCGGCGATCTTGACGCCCTCGTAGACATGTTTCGGCACGATCGGGGATTCTGCCGCATAGAGCGCTTTCAGTAGATAAGGCGCCGGTTTGGAGAGGCGGAATATCGCAGTCAGATCGTCCGGTGTATCGACTGCCGTGACGTTGGCGAAGGTGCCGCGTCCACGCGGATGGACCTGTTTCAACAGCTCTATCGAATAGGCGACATCGGCCGCTGTGAAGGGCTTGCCATCATGCCATTTGACGTTCGGGCGGAGCTTGAACATATAGGTTAGCCCGTCAGCGCTAACGGACCATTCGGTGGCCAGTTGCGGCTTTGCCTTGAAGTCGAAGTCGTAGGTCAGCAACCCCTCGGTGATCTTCGGACTGATCTTCTGCGTTCCACCAGCGGTATGGGCGAGGGCTAGAATCGTCGGTGGTTCTGGCTCGACGATAAAATTCAGCGTGCCGCCCCTCGGTGGTTTTGTTTCTGCCGCGTGAGCCGTAATGGATGGCAATAGCGTTGCAGCGGTCGACAGCAGCAACATTTGATTGAATCGGCGGCGATTGAGAGTCATTTGAGAGTCCTTTGCTGAGGCTGAAGCATTCTTGAGTGGATAGGTGGCAGAGAGGTCGCTCGCCACGAAAGTCCGGGACATCTTCGGGGTGCGGGCCAGCAAAACGGAAGAATGTTTTTCTCGCCCATCGGGAAAGAAAAGCTTCGTGGGTCTCGTCTTGTTGGAGCGGCGGCGATTCATGTAATCTAGTAAAAATATAGACTATTTCTCGATTTTAGTTTTTGCTTCCCCGCCTTTGGCGGAGCATGGAAGAAAATGTTCGTCAGCTTTCAGACAAACGCAAAGCGCGTTCTCGTCTTTGATGGCTGGTTTGTGCTGCAATCGGCCCATGAACACCCTTGCCAACACACGTAAAAAAACCATCCAGCCGACCTTGGCGCGCTTGCCGCCATTGACCTCGCTGCGCGCCTTCGTCGCCACCGCGCGACACCTGAATTTTCTCGGCGCGGCCGACGAGTTGCACGTCACCTCGGCGGCCGTCGGCCAGCAGATCCGACTGCTGGAGGACTATCTCGGGCAACCGCTTTTCCACCGGACGCGCGGACAGCTGCAACTGACCACCGCTGGCCTTTCCCTGGTTCCCGGTCTGACCGATGCATTCGATGCCGTGTTGGCAACGATGACGCAGTTTGTCGCCAGCGATCACGATCTGCCGATCCGCGTCTCGGTGGCGCCGTCCTTTGCGAGCAAGTGGCTCATCCCGCGATTGAACGGTCTGAGGCGCGCTGCACCGGGCCTGCAGGTTCTAGTCGACGCATCGACGCAGCTAACCGATCTCAACACGGATGACACGGATTGTGCTATCCGTTACGGCAGTGGCGGCTATCCTGGCCTTGTCGTGGATCATCTTTTCTCCGAGGCCGTCGTGCCGATTTGCAATCCGGAATTTGCCGAGCGGCATTGGCTCTGGAATGATCCGCAGGCGATCGAGGGCGTGCCGCTCCTGCATGAGGATGGCGCCGAGCATGATCAATCATGCCCGGACTGGAACGCCTGGCTGCGGGCTGAGGGGCTTTCCTATCGGCTCTCGCAAGGCGGCTTTCGCCTCAATCAATCATCCCTAGTCATTGATGCGGCCTTGGCAGGGCAGGGGCTTGGCCTTGGAAAGGTGCGCTTGGCCGAGGCGGAGTTGAGGACGGGACGTCTCGTCAGTCCCTTCGGCAGCCCGCAGCCTGTGAGTTTTTCCTATTTCTTCGTGACGACATCAGCCAAAGCAAGTCTCATGCGCGTGGAGCTGTTTCGCAATTGGCTTCAAGCCGAAACGCAGGCGCTGCGGGCGATCGGCGACGTCCTGCTGTGGAATTCACCCCGCAGGCTCGACATCGCCGCCGCCGAATAGAGCCGATCACGTCAGCTTGAAACCGAGCCGATGCGCCGCTGCTTTCAGCAGGTGACGGCCCTTCAAGGCCTCGACCGTGCCGATCCTGTTCTTCACCTGCTCGGTCCAGTCCAACAGCGGCATGCCTTGCTCGGCCTGAAAGCCTCTGAGCGCGGCGTTATAATGGTTCAGATCGCCCACTCGCCGGCTGTCATCGTAGCGTTCGCGATGCAGCACGGTGGTCTGGGGCAGCCTCGGCTTGACCGCGGCCGGCACCGCCGGATCGGGATAGCCGACCGTCAGACCGAAGACCGGAAATATGCCTTCTGGCAATTCCAGTTCCCGCGCGACGACTTCCGGATCGTTGCGGATCGCACCGATGTAGCAGGTGCCAAGGCCTTGGGATTCCAGAGCGACGACAGCATTCTGCGCCGCCAGTGCTGCGTCTATGACCGCCAGCAGGAAGCTTTCGACATAGTCCAGACCCTCTGCCGAGGACCCCTGGTTTGCGGCGATGTTGCGCGGCCTCGCAAGGTCGGCGAGCCATACCAGAAGGAGGGGCGCCTGCGTGATCTGTCGCTGTGTCCCAGCAACGGTGTTCAGCCTCTCCTTGCGCGCTTCGTCTTCGACAGCAACGACGCTCCATGCCTGCAGATTGGATGAGCTCGGGGCTGATTGCGCGGCAGCGACGGCGAGATGGATGGCACTTTCCGGAACCGCTTTTGGCAGATAGCTGCGGACGGTGCGATGGGACAGGAGCGTCTCGACGGTCTCATTCCAGTCCGTACCAAGCTGCTGCTGGGCGTCGCGATAGCGCTCTTCGGCAAGGCTGGCTAGTCGATGTGGTGCGGAAACCTTGGCGGTCGCAAATGGCGTCATGCTCTATTCTCCTTCATTCGGCGGCGATGGCGTAGGGGTTGGCAGGCCGGGCGAGGCCGAGATGATCCCGCAACGTATGGCCCGTGTAGGCCTGTCGGAAAAGGCCTCGGCGACGCAGGATCGGCACGACTTCGTCGACGAAAACCTCCAGGCCGTGCGGCAGCACATCCGGCATCAGATTGAAGCCGTCAGCAGCTCCCGCCAGGTACCATGTCTCGATATCGTCGGCGATCGCTTCGGGCGTGCCGACGATGGTGCGGTGGCCGGTTCCGCCGTTCAATGCGCGGATCAGGCCGCGCACGGTCAGTTTCTCGCTATGGGCGAGGGCAAGCGTCGCCCGAAAGAAAGTGTGGCCGCCGTCCGGCGGCAACGGAATGTCATCCGGCAACGGTTCGTCCAGCTTAAGCCGTTTGGGATCGATTTGCAGAACGCCGGAGAGGCGTGCGAGGCTGTATTCCAGCGGGATGAGTTCACGCAACTCCTCCTGCCGTCGTTTCGCCTCCGCCTCCGTACTGCCAATGATCGTTGCGAGACCGGCGAGGACGAGCAGGCTATTGGGTGCTCGGCCATAGCGCGCCGCCCGCGTTCGCAAGTCCCGAGCATAGTCGAGGGCTTCGTCAAAGGATTGCGAGGCGGAAAAGACGGCTTCCGCGTGTTGAGCCGCCAGTTCCCGGCCATCGTCGGAACCGCCCGCCTGAACGAGAACCGGATGGCCTTGCGGCGGGCGCGGAACATTGTGAGGTCCATGAACGGAAAAGTGCTTTCCCCGATGGGCGATCGGGTGAACCTTGTTGGGATCGACGAAACGGCCGCTGGCAACATCGCCGATGAAGGC
Organism: Martinezella lusitana; assembly: GCF_016901135.1. GTDB lineage: Bacteria > Pseudomonadota > Alphaproteobacteria > Rhizobiales > Rhizobiaceae > Rhizobium > Rhizobium lusitanum_D. The sequence goes on from NZ_JAFEVL010000045.1 coordinate 358,567, forward strand.
ATCTTCCTCCCAGCTATCCCAGAGCGCCTTCACCACGGCCGTAAATTCGGCGGCACGCTCATAACGACCCTGATGCTCGACCGGTTTTTCCAGTCCGAAATTCCGGCTTTGAGAAAGATCGGCGCTGGTAACGATGTTCCACCCGACGCGGCCACCGCTTGCATGGTCGAGTGTCGCGAACCGGCGGGCAATATTGTAGGGCTCGTTGTACGTCGTCGAAGCAGTCGCGATAAGACCGATATGTTGCGTGTGGGCGGCCACGGTCGCCAGCACGATCGTCGGCTCCAGCGAGGTCAGTGGCCTGAAATCGACACGATCCGAAATGCCCGCCTGGTCGGCGAGGAAAACCGCGTCGAAGGTGCCGCGCTCGGCAATGCGGGCGACATTGACGTAGTGATTAATATCGAAGGATGCGCGAGGATCGCTTCCTTCCATCCGCCAGGCTGCCGGCGAGAAGCCGGAGTGCAGGATGTTGATGTTGAGATGGAGCTCGCGTTTCTGGCTCACTGGAATATCCCCGGTTCCGGAAACTCGCCACTCAAGAACCATGTGCCGACATTGCGGGTCTTGTATTCGGCGGGGTTGTGAAGCGTGTGAATGCGCGCATTGCGCCAGAAGCGGTCGAACCCAAGCGGTCTGACGGCGGAGCGCGCGCCCATGACCTCGAAGATCTCGCTGGTAACCTCAAGAGCGACGCGTCCGGCGAGCGCATTGGCCGAGGCAACCGCAATTGCAGCTTCGCCGCGATCGTCTGCTGTCAGATCCGGCCCTTTGGCATAGACGTCATCGAGCGCCGTCAATGCCCGGTCGGCGAGTGCGGTTGCCGCCTGCACTTTGATCCACAGCTCGCCATATTGCCGTTTGATCCAGGGATCATCCGAGTGACGGTCGACACCGGAATAGATCCAGGGTCGCGATTGCGTGACGGTATAGTCGCGGGCGGTAATCAGCGCGCCCTGTGCTGTGCCGACGAATACGTTGAGCAACACACTCTGTTGCTGCAAAGGGGCCAACAGGGTGATCGGATCTTGTGGTCGCTCGGGCAGGATATCGGCAATATCGATCTCTACGTCCTTGTAGAATACACGGCCGCTTCCGGTCTGCCTCTGGCCGATCCCGTCCCAGTCATCGGCGATGGTAATGCCTTCTCGGTTTGCCGGTATGTAGGCGAAGCTTCGCTTGTTGGTGTCTTCATCCTCCCAGGCGACCATCAGATAGTCGGCGACGTGCGACCCGGAGGCGAACGGGCGGAAGCCGTTGAGGATGACTTTGCCTGCTTCGCGGCGGCCGAAAAGGCTTTTGGAAAAGCTGTTGGTCGTATTGCCCCAGAACCAGCGACCGGCGGCCGAGCGGCGCAGGATATCGCGGGAACGTTCGTCGGGGCCGGTGTTAACGGCATTCTGCAGCGGACTGAAGTGATAGCCGTAGAGATGGGCGACCGACCCATCCACCTTGGCGAATTCGCGGACGATCCGCATGGCGGTGGAGTAGCGCTCGCCGCCACCGCCGAACTCCTTGGGGATCAGCAGATTAACGAGGCCGGTTTCCTTCAGCAGCTTGATTTGCTCATCAGGCCTGCCACCCTCTTGATCCCTCTCAATGGCATCCCTAGCGAAGATTTCGCGCAGTTCGGCCGCCTTGGCGAGATGGGGATTGGTCTTGTCGGTCTCGAACAGCGCCGGCAGCAGATGGGGTGGCTCGAAGCCATTTGGTTTTATGGTCATGTCGCTCCCCGTTCATTTGTGGAGGCGCGGAAATCCGTGCCGTTCGGTCAGCAGCTCAAGAATGCGATCGGTCGAATTGACGAACCGCGTCCCGCTGCGGTCGCTTGCATCGGCAGGAGGATTCTCTGCCAGAATGAAAAGCGGCAGCGACTGGTTTTCCTCGCCGACGACATCGATCACTTTCTGTCGCGGCCGGGGAAAGGCGACCCGCTCGACATCGATCTTAGAAGCTAGGTTCGGGAATGCGGCAAGCAGACCCTCGATGGCGTTGCAATAGTGGCAAACGAAGCTGACGCCTGGATGCTTCGGGTCGGCAAAGCCGGGCGAAATCAGAAACAATTTGTCGCGTGCCATGGATCTTCTCCTATTCTGCTGCAGCCGCATTGCCTGCGGAAAATCGATTGACGGGGCGTTTAAGACCGAGATTTTCGCGCAGCGTCGTGCCCTCATATTCGGTGCGGAAGAGGCCACGACGGCGCAACTCCGGCACGACGAGCGTTATGAAGTCGGCGAGCCCGCCCGGCATGATCGGCGCCATGATGTTGAAGCCGTCGGCGCCGTAGTTCTCGAACCGCTCTTCCATGACGTCCGCGATCTGGGTGGGTGTTCCCACAACCTGCCAGTGACCGCGCGCGCCGGCGATACGCAGATAGAGCTGGCGAATAGTCAGATTTTCACGGCGGGCAAGGTCGAGCACCAGTTCCTGGCGGCTCTTGCCGGCATTGGTTGCCGGAGGCTCGGGCGGCACGGGACCATCAAGCGGATAGGAACTGAGATCGACGCCTGTCAATTGCGACAGGAGGTTGAGGCCAACTTCGGGCTGGATCAAACTCTGCAACGCTTCGAACTTTTCCTGCGCTTCCGCCTCACTGCGCCCGACCACGGGGAAGATACCCGGCAGGATCTTCAGGTCGTCGTGAGAGCGGCCATACTTGCCGAGCCGCCCCTTGACGTCGGCATAGTAGGCCCTGGCCTCGTCGAGGGTGATCTGCGCGGCAAAGATGGCTTCCGCCGTGCGCGCAGCAAGCTCCTTGCCCGGCTCGGAGGCACCTGCCTGCACGACCACCGGGCGACCTTGCGGCGAGGGCGGAATGTTCAGCGGCCCGCGAACTTTGAAGTGACGCCCCCTGTGGTCCAGTCGGTGCAGTTTTTCCGGATCGAAGTAGCGCCCGCTCTCACGATCGCGGGGGAAGGCATCGTCCTCCCAGCTATCCCAGAGGCCGAGCACGACGTCTGCGAATTCTTCTGCTCGGTCATAGCGGTCGGCATGCAGGACCTGCGTTTCGTGACCGAAGTTGAAGGCGGCTTCTGGGTCGGAGGACGTCACTAGGTTCCAGCCCGCGCGGCCACCGCTCAGCCGGTCGAGCGAGCCGAACTGGCGGGCAAGGTTGAAGGGATCGGAAAAACTTGTCGAGGCGGTGGCGATCAGGCCGATGTTGCGGGTGACGCTGGCAAGCGCAGATAGCAACGTGATCGGCTCAAACGGATAGACGCCATTATGCGCCTTTCGGCTTGCCGCGTTGACATCCTTCAACCGCGCCGCGACCCCGTCGGCAAAGAAGATGGTATCGAACTTGGCCGCTTCGGCAAGCTTGGCAAGTTCGAGATAATTCTCGAATTCCGTGCCGACGGACGCGTCGGGATGACGCCAGGCTGCGACGTGATGGCCGGTAAAGAGCAGGAAGGCGCCGAGCTTGATCTGGTCCTTGCGTCTCGCCATGGGAAATCCTTTCAGCGGTACATTGCCGGCGTCGGAAGTTCGCCGGTCAGCAGCCAGGTGCCGATCGTACGCTTCTTGTATTCGGCGGGATTGTGGAGTGTGTGGGTGCGGACATTGCGCCAGAAGCGATCGAAACCATTGGCTGTCGTGGCGGATCGCGCGCCCATGACCTCGAAGATCTCGCTGGAGACGGCAAGGCCGATCTCGCCGGCATAGATGTTGGCAGTGGCTATATCGATGGCTGCTGAGCCTCGGTCCTCATGCGTCAGGCCAGGTCCCTGATTGAATGCCTCGTCGAGGCTGCGGGCGGCCTTGTCGGCGAGCTCGGCGGCAGCCAGCGTGCGGATATAGAGATCGCCATATTGTCGCTTGATCCAGGGATCGTCGGTGTGCTTTTCGACACCGGAATAGATCCATGGACGCGATGATGTCGTCGTGTAGGCCCGGCCTTCTTCCAGCGCGCCCTGCGCACTGCCGACGAAGACGTTGAGCAGCACGCTCTGCTGCAGCAATGACGTTAGCGAGGTGTAAGGTGTCAGCGGGATGGCAGGCGAGCTGATGAGCTCATCATCCTCGATCTCGAGATCCTGAAAACTGACTGTTCCACTGCCGGTCTGGCGCTGGCCGATCCCGTCCCAATCGTCTTCGATGACAATCCCGTCACGGTCGGCGGGAACGGCAGCCGTCAGCCGATCGCCCTCGGCGTTTTCAAACGAGATCTGAATGTAGTCGGCAATGTGGGAGCCTGACGAGAACGGGCGCTTGCCGTTGACAAGCCATCCATTGTCGATCCGCCGCCCCGACGAGGTCTTCGACATGGCGTTGCCGGAATTGCCCCAGACCAGATTTCCGGCAGCCGAGGCACGCAGCAGGCGGTCCTTCTGGGCATTCGAGCCACGGAAAAGAACGAGGTTTAGCGGGAGATGATGATAGCCGAAGAGATGGGCGAGCGAACCGTCCGTGCGGGCGAACTCCCTTACGACACGCAGGATGGAGAGCCAGGAGGCACCTTGTCCGCCATATTGGGCGGGAATCTGCGCAGACGGCAATCCGCTCTGTTTCAGCAAGCGGATCTGCTCGGTCGGCCTGCCGCCAAGCTTGTCGCGCTGAACCGCGTCTTGATGGAATGCCTGCCTGAGTTCGATGGCTTTGGCGACCAAGGGATCGGAACTGTCGGAATTGAAAGACATGTCTGCTCCACGCATCTGGATGTGAGCGGCGCTTCGTCGCTTACCGCGTGGAGGGTTCGGCGGCTGCCGCCGCAAGTCCAGCAATATCTATTTGATCCTGTGGGAAGAAATTCTTTCCCAGGCGGGGCTGCGGACGGATGTCGATGCCGATGTCCTAGTTTCATGGCGAATAGCTGCGAAACGTTCTCCGCCCGATCGACGCTGCGTGCGACGACAAATCCGAAGTGATGACTGTAAATAGAATATAATTTCTATAGATTATCAGATTTAATGATTAGCCTTCTTCCCGCTGCCATGGGGGAGAAGACGATGACGGGTAAAAAACGCCAGCTGAAGCTTGGAGCATTCCTTTATCCGACGGGCCACCACATCGCCGCCTGGCGGCATCCTTTGGCTCAGGCCGATGCCGGCTCGAATTTTGCCCATTATGTCGAGCTTGCTCAAATTGCCGAAGCTGCCAAGTTCGATCTGATCTTCATGGCGGACGGCGTTGGAACGCGCGGAGCGGACACGGAGGCCTTGCATCGGACGGCTATTCGGTATGTGGCGCAGTTCGAGCCGATCACGCTGCTGTCCGCCCTGGCCGCGGTCACGAAAAACATCGGTTTCGTTGCCACCGCCTCGACCTCCTTCAATGAGCCGTATCATATTGCGCGCAAGTTCGCGTCCCTTGACCACATCAGCGGCGGTCGCGCCGGCTGGAACCTGGTGACGTCCTCGAGCGATCATGAGGCGCATAATTTCGGCAGGGACGAGCACTATGCCCATGCCGAGCGCTACGAGCGGGCGGAGGAGTTCGCCAATGTGGTGCGTGGCCTCTGGGACACCTGGGAAGAAGACGCGTTTCCCCGCAACAAGCAGAGCGGCATCTACTTTGATCCGCACAAGCAGCATATCCTCAATCACAAGGGTAAGCATTTCAAGGTCCGCGGTCCGTTGAACGTCGCGCGCACGCCGCAGGGACATCCGGTCCTGGTGCAGGCGGGTTCGTCCGAGCCGGGCCGGGAGCTTGCGGCCCGCACGGCCGAGGTTGTCTTCACCGCCCATCAGACCATTGAGGATGCCAGGGCCTTCTATAGCGATCTCAAAGATAGACTTGGGAAATACGGCCGAGACCGCGATGATCTCAAGATCATGCCTGGCATCTTCCCCGTCGTCGGCAGGACGCAGGCGGAGGCGGAGGAAAAATTTGCACAGATCCAGGATTTGATCCATCCGGCCGTCGGTCTTTCCCTGCTGAACGGCATGTCGGGCGGTGTCGACCTGTCTCAATACCCCGTCGACGGCCCTGTTCCCGACTTGCCGGAAACCAATGGCAGCAAGAGCCGTCAAAAGTTGCTGTTTGACCTTGCGCGACGCGAAAATCTGACCATCCGGCAGCTCTACCTTCGCATTGCCGGCGCGCGTGGACATTGGCAGATCGTGGGAACCCCGACACAGATCGCCGATCAGATGGAGGAGTGGTTCAGGACGGGTGCTGCGGACGGATTCAATGTCATGCCGCCGCAACTGCCTACGGGCCTCTATGACTTCGTTGAGCACGTGCTGCCGGAGCTGCGTCGACGCGGCCTCTTCCGCAGCGAATATGAGGGCAAGACCTTGCGCGAAAATCTGGGCCTGAAAGTGCCGCAGCATCCCGCGCGGCATGCGGTCGCCGCGGAGTAGCTGGGCGATGGGCAATTCCCTGCACCTCCAGATCAGCCACGTCACACGCCGGTTCAAGGTCAACGGCGAGACATTGACCGCTCTCGATGATGTCAGCCTTGACATCGCCGAGGGCGAATTCGTCACCATTGTCGGTGCGAGCGGCTGTGGAAAGTCGACGCTGCTGCGCCTCGGCGCCGGTCTGGACACCCCCACCTCCGGTTTCGTCGGCCATGCCGGACGGCCGGTCACTGAGCCGAGCCTGGAGCGAGGCATCGTCTATCAGGAGCCGCGGCTTTTCCCTTGGTTGACGGTAGCGCGCAACATCGCACTCGGGCTAGAAAACTCCGGGTTGCCAAAGGCAGAAAAGAAGAGGCTGGTCGAATCCCACCTTGAGCTTGTCGGGCTGTCGGGCTTTGCCAACGCCTATCCACACCAACTTTCCGGCGGCATGGCGCAGCGCGCCGGCATCGCCAGAGGCTTGGTCAATCGCCCGAATGCGCTGTTTCTCGATGAACCGTTTGGGGCGCTCGACGCCATTACCAAGACAAGGCTGCAGGATGAGCTTCAGGATATCTGGGCCAAGGAGCGCATCACGATGGTTCTGGTGACGCATGATGTCGAGGAGGCTGTCTACCTTGGCGATCGTGTCGTCGTGATGTCGCCGCAACCCGGTCGCATCCGCGACATCATCCCCGTGGAATTGCCGCGCCCGCGTGCGCGAACATCACAGAGACTGGTCGACATGCGCAACCGTGTTCTCGAAAGCCTCAACGCAACAAGCTCAATACCCTCAGGTGCTCGCGTGACGCCCGTTGCAGGCGGTCGGACGGTCGAGGCACGGCCCGCCATCGCTGCGGCAGAATAAATAAAACGGAGAATTAGAATGAAACTTCTATCTATTACGCGCCTGGTTGCCGGAGCCGTCATCGCTCTCACCATGCTTTCGGTCTCCGCTCGCGCCGAGGACCCGCTGGTCATTCACGTCGGCTATGCTGCCATCGGCGTCGACAACCGCCCCTATTCCGAGGGGACCTCGGCGGCGACGGCGCGCGCCGGTGAGTTTCTGGAAAAGGAATTTGCCGGCGATCCGAACGTCAAGATCGAATGGACCTTCTTCAAGGGCGCCGGCCCGGCCGTGAACGAAGGTTTTGCCAATGACCAGCTCGATTTTGCCTACCAGGGCGATCTGCCAGCGCTGATCGGACGGGCGACCGGCCTGAAGACGAGGTTTCTGCTGGCAAGCGGTGCGCGCAAGCCGCTTTATCTCGCCGTTGCCAAGGGATCCGGCATCAAGACGATCGAGGATCTGAAGGGCCGCAAGATTGCGCTGCAGCGCGGAACCAATGGCCACCTTGCCGCAATCAAGATTCTGCAGGCGCATGGACTGACGGAGCGGGATGTCCAGGTCGTCAACCTCGACAGCGCCGGAACCATTGCCGCGCTGACGAGCAAGGACATCGACGCCGCGTTCGGCGACACGCAGCTCATCAATCTGGCGGCCAAGGATAGCGCCGACATCATCTATACGACCAAGGGCGACGACCCGCGCTTCGGCCGCAACGCCGGCATCATCGGCCGCGAGGCTTTCATCGAAGCCCATCCCGAGATCACGCAGCGTGTTGTCGATGCCTTCGTCAAGGCAGCGCAGTGGTCTTCCGAAGAGCCGAACCGCGCTCAGCTCTTCGAGCTTTGGCACAAGTCCGGCACGCCGGTTCCGATCCTGGAAGAGTATTTCCGCAACGATACGCTCGCCTACCGCAATTCGCCGCTGATCGATGACCTGCTCGTCTCGCAGTACAAGGAGCAGGCCGTCAAGAGCAAGGAGTATGGTCTCATACGCCGCGACGTCGATCTCAATGGCTGGTTCGAGCCGAAATACCTCGACAACGCGCTTGAAAGGCTTGGCCTGAAGAAGTTCTGGCAGCCCTATGGCGCGGACGGCAAGCCGGTTGCTTCCTGAGCTGTGGCTATAGCCCTGGCGAGGAGACATGCATGAGCGCCATGATTGAGACTGCCAGCCGTGCCGGACCGCGGTTGCCTTCCGCAAGACTGCGGCGGCTCGCCGTGCTCACGACAGGCCTGATCTTCCCGCTTGGCTTGCTTGGCCTCTGGTGGGTCTCCTCCTCCAGAGGCTGGCTACCGGAACAGATCCTGCCGGCGCCGGCCTATGTCTATCAGACCGGCCGCGACATGATCCTGAGCGGTGAGCTCCCTTATCATACCGGGGTGAGCCTGGCGCGCGTCGTCATCGGCTTTACGATCGGCGCAGGCTTGGGGCTGCTTCTCGGCATCGCCATGGGACTTTCCGAAAGAGTGGAGGACTATGCAAAACCGCTTTTCCTCGCCTTTGCACAGATCCCGACACTCGGATGGATCCCGCTTTTGATGCTGTTTGTCGGCATCGAGGAGACGCTGAAGATCATCATCATCGCCAAAGGCGCCATCGTGCCGATGACGCTGAATACGCTGACGGGAATTCGCGGCGTCTCGCCGAAATATGTCGAGGTCGGCAGGGCATTGCGCTTCAGCCGCTGGCAGACGTTGCGGCTGATCGTGCTACCCGGCGCCATCCCCTCGATATTCACCGGTATCCGCTACGGGCTGACGCATTCATGGACGGCGCTGGTCGGGGTCGAGTTGCTCGCTTCTTCGGAAGGGCTTGGATACCTGCTGGTCTGGGGGCGGCAGATGTTCTGGCTCGACACGGTCATCGTCGCGATGATTGCCATCGGGCTTGTCGGTTTCGTCATGGACAAGGGGCTGGATCGCATCGAGTTGTCGATTCAGCGCTGGAAGCGACAGGAGATCTGACGATGGCCAGTGCTAGCCGTTTCGTCCGATTCCGCCGTGGCATCACATTGCCGATCCTTCTCTTCATCGCCTGGGAAGTCTCAAGCCGGACCGGCCTTGTCGATGCGCGTTTCCTGCCGTCTTTGGAAGATGTTGCCGCCACCGCCAAGCGCGAACTGATCGACAACGATCTCATCGGTGAGCTGGGCTTCAGCCTGATGCGCAATATCGCCGGATTTCTAATCGGCTGCGTGCTCGGCGTCGGCTTCGCGAGCGTTCTTGCCTTGTCACGCGTTGCCGATCGGCTGCTGATGCCGACCTTCAATGGGCTGAAGCAGATATCTCTTCTTGCCTGGATACCGTTGATCTCGGTCTGGTTCGGCTTTGGTGAACAGGCGAAGATCGTCTTCGTCGCCCTCGCCGCCTTCATTCCTATTGTCCTCAATACCTATGACGGCATGCGCCAGGCGCCGGCAGATCTTTTGGAGGTCGCAAGGGCACTCAAGTTCAATGCACGACAGAAGGCGCTGCGGATCTACATCCCGGCGGCCATGCCGTCGATCGCAACGGGAGTGCATCTTGGCTTGATCTACGCCTGGCTGGCGACTGTTGGGGCGGAATACTTCCTTGCGGTCGGTCCAGGCGTCGGCGGGCTGGTCATAGCCGGACGAGAGAGGTTCGATATGGCGCTTGTCATGGTCGGCGTCCTCGTGCTTGGCCTCGTCGGCTTTACCCTTAATCGTCTCGCCTACGTCCTGGAAGCTTACTTGTTGCGCTGGCGGCCCAAACAGCCCGCATGAGCGACATCTCACGTTGTTTCCGGCTAACGGTTGAAGCGCTATTCGATTGGGTATGAGTACTCCTGCCGTATCCACAAAAGACAGACCGCAGGAAGCGGTCAATCTGCGTTTCAGCAATTCGCTGCTCTTGCAGCATAACTGTATCCAGCGATAGCCACTTCACTCTCACGCTGAAAATTTGCGACCGAGCATCTTTGAGTACTCTTCCGCTTTGGCCTTTGCCTGGCCTTCTATGAATAGGGCGGCCCCCACGACAGCCATATCCACCTGGAAGCGATTCAGGCGCTTGAAGTGTTCGGGCTCGATTCGACCATCAACTACCGTGTAGAGCCCGTTCGGGCGTTGCGCGAGACGATCGAATGCGTGTTGGTCGAAAGCACCTCCACCGGCCGGCGCCGTAAGAAGCAAGCAGCCGTCGACGTGATCGAGCTCGGCGTCAAGGGCTGCGACGGGCGTCGTGTGCCTGAGCGCCGCATAGACCTTCACTCCATTACTCCGGCCGATCGCGGTGAGTTCCCTGAAATCCTGATCGGCTTCGAGATGGATCGCGATGGATCGCACGCCTATTTCGGAGAAGCGTATCACCGAGTTCTTCGGCCGGGCGACCATTAGATGCACATCGAGCGGCATCGACGTCCGTCTGCTCAAATCGCGGATGAGACGCGCGCTCAGTCCGTATTCCGGCGCAAAGACGCCGTCCATGACGTCAAGATGCAAGGATTCGACGCTTGCAGAAACCGCGTCGATTTCCTCAGCCAGACGAAACGGGTCGGCTGCGTAAACTGAAGCGGAAAGAGCGGTCATGCGGCTGGCGCCCATGCCGCTTCGCGCAGCTTTGCCAGCGACCACTCGCCTACTTGCCTGGGAACGGAACTGCAATAGCCGTGCTGGAAGATCGCAATGCGGTCGCAGATCTCGACAAGCTCTTCCTCTTCGGAGGAGACAACGACGATGCAGCGGCCCTCGTCGGCCAGGCGCCGGATGATGTCGTAAATATCGGACTTTGCACCGATGTCGACGCCCTTCGTGGGCTCGTCGAGGAGGACAAGGTCGGCGTTCTGTTCGATAATGCGGCCGAGCAGAACCTTCTGTTGATTGCCGCCCGACAGAGACTTGACCGGAGCGTCCAGCCGGCCGCGGGTGCCGATTGACGCCAGCGTGCGGCGCGCGGAGGCGCGTGCTCCGGCAAGATCGACGAATCCGTTCCTGCGGTATCTTGTTAAGGTCGAGAGGACCACGTTCTGAAACGATGACATCAGCGGGATGAATCCATCGATCTTGCGCTCTTCGGTCAGGAAGGCGATCCCACTTCCGATCGCTTGCTTGGGGTTCGTCGGATGATAGGGCTTGCCGGCGATCTCGATGGTTCCCGCCGTCACGGTCTCCATTCCATAGAGGGTTCTGAGAAAACGGGTACGTCCCGAACCTACAAGGCCGTAGAGGCCGAGGACCTCGCCTCGTCTTGCCTCGACGTCCGCGCCTTTCAGTCTTTTGCCTGCCAGACCCCGAACGCGCAGAAACACATCGCCAGCAGGCCGCGCGTCCCGCTGCGTCGTCGCATGCTTTCCGTGGGCATCGCCGACGATGGCATCGACGATAGCCTGCTTGCTGACGTCGCCGCCAGCGGCATGGTAGACGACGCGTCCGCCTGACAGGACCGTGGCTTCGTCGCAAACAGTCAGGACCTCGTCCAGCTTGTGGGATACCAAAACGATGCCGATATTTCGATCGAGCGCTATACGGCGCACATGGTTCAGCAGGTCGGCCGACTGGTTTCCGTCCAGGGCGGTGGTCGGCTCGTCGAGGAACAGGAAGCGGGCCTTGCCCTCAAGGTTTGCGATCACCTCGATAAGCTGCTTTTCAGGGTGGGAAAGGCCTTTGACAGTGCGCGTGACGTCAATGTTCAGGCCGTAGCTCGAAAGCAGTGTCTTGCTATAGGCGTTCATCTCGGCGGTGCGCTTCACGCCATGGAGCGTGACCTCGCGTCCAAGGAAAAGGTTTTCGGCTACGGTCAAGTTGGAGATGAGGCGCAGCTCCTGGTAGACGCATCCAATCCCTTTCGCGAGCGCTTCCCTGGGCGAAGCGAGCTCGACGACTTCGTCGTCGACCGTCAGCACGCCATCGTCCTGAGGCTGTGCGCCGGCAAGGATCTTCAGAAGCGTGGACTTGCCTGCACCATTGTGGCCGAAGAGGCCGTGGATCGTGCCGGGCTTCACTTCAAAATCGATCCCGTGCAACACGCCGACACCGGCAAACGACTTGGTGACGCCTTTGGCACTGTAGCTCGACATTTCGGATACCCTCAAGCTTCGGTGGAAAGAGGGCGCGCGGCATCTGGCCGCGCGCCGTGGAGAGGATCAATACGCCTTGTCGACGGTCCCGCCGGCATTGTCCTTGTTGACGAGAAGCGGCGGGCTATCGATCACCGGATCCAGCTTCTGCCCATCGAAGAACTTCTTGATGTTCTCGACCTGGATCTGCGCAAGCTTTGCTGGCTCCTGGATCGCGCCGGCCTTCAGGATCGAATTGTCTTCGATATTCTTGACGCCGAGCTTGTCGACGAAGGCGTAAAGCTTCACGTCGTCACGGCCAAGCTGCTGGATCGCTGCCAAGGCCCCAAGCGCAGACGGCTCCGTATCGGAATAGACGACGGTGATGTCGGGGTGGCCCTGAAGCATCTCGGTCGTGACCTTCAACGACGTCGTCTCCTCGACCTTGCCGTTGACCAAAGCGACGAACTTCACGTTCGGGTTCGAAGCGAGCCCCTCCTTGAAACCGTCGTCGCGAGCATTCGCCGCCACCGACGTCGGTTCGCCGACGATACCGACCACGGCCTTGCCGTCGGCGCCGATGTCCTTGAGCAGTTGCTTGCCGATGTAGACGCCACCGGCCTTCTGGTCCGTCTGGACGGCCTGCTCAACCTTCAGGCTCTCAGCCTTCAGTCCTTCCGGGTCGGGCAGAAGGTTGATCGTGAACACCGGGATCTTGGCCTGGTTCAGCTCGGATACCGAAGCGACGCAAGGGCCGGAGGAAACGCAGTTGAGCGCAACTGCGGACACGCCCTGCTGGACCAGCGTCTGAACCTGCGAAAGCTGCTTTGCGTCGTCGTTGTCAGCGATGAGCACACGCACCTCGAAGCCCTGCTTTACGCCATTTTCCTCGAAGCTCTTCTTCATGGCGACGTAGTAGGGGTTGGTGAGGTTCGGAAGGGCCACGCCCAGAACCTTCTTGTCCTGCGCATGCGCGATCGCGGCCGACATTGCGAGCGACATGCCCAGTGCCGCCAAAGCGGAATTTTTCAAAAGCTTCTTCATCTTTCTCCTCCTTTTGGATGATGAATCTCGGTAGTTGCCGGTTCGGCCGGTGCCGTCTCGCTTCACGCCTCAGGCGCTGGCCGAAAACTTTTTCTTCAGCAGAGCGACCCAGGGAAGGGAAAGCCGGCTGGAGGAACGCAGGGTGTCGAACGTCACGCCGACGAGGATGATCACGCCGATGACGAGGGGCTGCCAGTAGGCGCTGACATTCAGCACGTTCATAAGGTTGGAGATGGTCGCGATCAGCGTAGCGCCGATCATCGCGCCGTAGATCGAGCCGATACCGCCGAAAAGGCTGACGCCGCCAACGACTGCGCCCGCGATCGAGAAGAAAAGCTCGTCGCCGCGTCCGGCCGTCGGATAGCCGGTCATCAGCCGCGATCCGTAGATCAGACCGCCGCATGCGCCGCAGAAGCCGGAAATCGCGTAGACCAGAACGGTAATGCGGGACGTGTTGACGCCGGCGAGCCTCGCGGCTTCAGCGTTGCCGCCGACCGCGAAGATATGGGTCCCGGTCACCGTCCGTTTGATGAACATAGCGGCCGCGATGATGGCAATCGCCAGGGCGATGACCGGGAACGGGATCCCAAAAACCTTGGCTTGTCCGATAAAGCGGTAGCCGAAATCCATCACGCGGATGGATTCCGCGCCGGTTATGATCTGCGGGATCGAGGCAGCGACGCCCATCATGGCGAAGGTAACGATGAAAGGGGGAACGCCAGTCCGGTCGATGATCAGTCCGTTGACTGCGCCGGCAAGCGCTCCGACCGCAAGAACCAGGAGTGCGGCGACGGGCCATGGCAAACCTACCGTTTCCATGAATACCGCGGCGATAACACAGGTCATCGCTACGATCGAGCCACAAGAGAGGTCGATGCCACCCGTGAAGAGGACAAAGGACTGCCCGAGGCAAAGGAAGCCGATGACAGCGCCGTTCAGCAGCAGGACGAACATGTTCGATAGCGTCAGGAAGTTCGGCGATGCCAACGCTCCCGCGATCATCACGACCAGCAGGACAAATGCGATCCCCGCTTCCGCGGGAACCTTTATTCCCCGGCCATCATGCGGTTGGAGTTGTGTCATGTCTGTCATCGTCCTCTCTCCACTTTGCGAGGGGCTGGGCGGCCCGATAGGCGCCCCGCACTTCTTCCATCCGTGCGACGTCTCGTTCGCGCGGCTCCGCCACGATTTCGTACCGTGGCTCCCATTCTTCAGCGACCAGCGAGGTGCTGCGTCCGGATGCTGCGGCGGCAGCCTGGACCGCCGCGCCGGCTGCGGCCGCTTCGGGCAGGTCGCAAGTCCAAACGGGTTTTCCCGTGAGGTCGGCCAGGATTTGTCGATAGGCCCTCGAGCGCGAGGCGCCGCCGGTGACAATAAGGCGGCCACCCGTCTCAAGGCCTTGGGAAGCGAGAAGGTCGCCACCCTCCAGCAGCCCGCAGATGACGCCTTCGATGGCCGCTCTCGCGATCTGCCCCGGTTCGACGTCGCTGCGAATCCCGGCGAGGACGCCGGTGGCATTCGGAAGATCGGGCGTCCGTTCCCCGTCCAGATAGGGAACCAGCACAACACCGCGCGCACCCGGCTCGGTCGCGAGCGCCAGCGTGTCGAACTCTTCCGTGGATGCCCGCAAAATTCGACGGAACGCGTCGGTCACCTTTGCCGAGTTGAGCGTGGTGACCATCGGCAGAAAGGCGTCCGTCGCGTCCGCATAGCCGTTGATCGCGCCTGTTTCGTCCTTGATGCCGATAGGCGTCCGTCCGTAGATCGTCCCGCTGGTGCCGAACGAGATGACGACGTCACCTTGGCGGATACCCATTCCCAAAGCCGCGGTCATGTTGTCGCCAGAGCCGGCGCCGACAACCGCTCCCTGCAGAGCCTCGAGTCCCTTGATCCGCTGGACAGAACCCGAAGCGTCGCTGGATCCAATGATGTCGGGGAGCACTCGCTCCCAGTCGACACCTGGAGCAGCAAGTTCCGCCAAGGCGTAGTCCCATTCGTTCCGGAAGGGGTCGAAGTATCCCGTTCCGGAGGAAACGCCGCGTTCTGTCGCGGTTCGGCCACTCAGGCGAAACAACAGGTAGTCGGACGGAAGCATGATGTGACGCGCCTTGGCGACAAGACCGGGAAAGACCCGCTCGGTCCATGCCAGCTTGCTGATGGTCAGGGCAGGAGCAGGTATGGATCCTGTTCGCGCCGCCCAACTCTTCGGCGAAAGCCTGTTGCGAAGGCGGACAGCGTCGGATGCCGCTTCGGTGTCGTTCCATAGCTTGGCGTCGCGAAGGGGAAGCCCGTCCGGCCCGATCATCACGAGGCCATGACCTTGGCCGCCGACCGAAACGGCCGCGACACGAGGTAGAAACCTGCTCAATTCACCGAGGGCCGAGAGAAGAGCCTGCCACCAGGCTTCCGGGGCCTGCTCGCTTCGAGGAGGTGTCGTCGGTGGATGAGGCTTGCGTGCTTCCGCGATCGCTGCACCGTCTTCCAACCTTCTGAGCACGACCGTGCAGGACTGTGTGGAGGAATCGATGCCGGCGACGAGATCCCGTGGCATCTGTTAGCCCTCTGCGCTCTGAAGACGGCGAAGGCTTTCTTCGGCGTCGCGCCCTACGGCGCCCGACGGATGCGTGAAGAGAAGCCTGTCCCAGCCGTATCCGCGAGCAAACCGGCAAACCTCGACAAGAGCGTCCGTCATCGCCGCAGTTGCCAGCGAACTGCCCGTTGCCACCACCTCCCCAAGATCGCTGTCGGGAGGCAGAGTGAGTTGGATCACATGATCGGACATCGCTGCCAATGCGGACTTCGGATCAGCGGTGATGGAGATCAGCCCTGCGCAAAGAGTTTTGGCGCGTTTGCAGAACTCGACCAGCTCCTCGGAGCTGCCGCCTTTCGACAGAGCGAGAACGAGATCCTCAGGCCGCAGGACGCCAAGGCCGCCATGAAGACCATCGGACGGCGGCAGATAAAAGGCCGGAGTTCCGCCTACGGAAAGAAGATGAGCAGCACGGCTGGCGATGGAACCCGATGTGCCGCTGCCTGTCACCAGGATCTTGCCCTTGCATTCAATAAGCTTCCTGGCGACCGCGAGGAAGGTCTCGTCGACCCCATCAAGCGTTCCAAGAATAGCCGCCGCATCCGCACGGATAACCTGCTTAGCGCGACCGACCCACTCATGTTCTGACTGCATAAGAGCCTCCCTGATGAACGGAGTCATAAGACAGGTCTCAGAAATCGTCAAGTGAGTATATATCCGCTCATTTGAGCGGTATGATGTTTTACGCGGTCAGCCTCCTTGCGACGCCGGCGTCAGTCACAAGCGTGGTTATCCAATTCCCCTTGAGAACCGCTTTGATGGCGTCGGCCTTTTCCAGGCCGCCGCCGATGCCGATGCGTTCGGGAATTCGCCGAAGCTGGGCAGTGCTCAGGCACAGGCCTGTTTCATCGAGCGGGCTCGGTACGCTCGCGCCATTCTCGTCGATCAAGGTGGCGCAGAGATCGGCACAGACGTTCTTCTTGAGAGCATCGCGTCGCCAGTCATCAGGAAACCCAGAACACAGGCACGACTCCTGCGGTCGCCAGGAGCCGATCCCGACCGCGAGAACGTCGATTTTGTCGTAGCGAGACATGGCACTGGCAATCGACGTTTCATTTCGGAGCCGCGTAATAAGATCGGCGTCGTCAACCCACATGGGACCGAACAGAGGGTATGCAACACCTCCGCTGGCACGCGCGAACCGATGGACCAACTCTGTCGGGTTCTGCGACAGGTCGAGTCCCGCGGGACTCCCTCCCGCCTGAACCACATCTACTTTTGGCAGCTGGGTTAACGCCTTGGCCGTCGACGCAAGAGTGCGGCCCCACGAGATGCCAAGCAACTGCCCATCCAGCAGGGACTCCTCCAGGAAGTCGGCAGCCAACAAGCCCAGAGGCTCGAAGAGTGCGCTCGTCGGCACGTCCGGACCATCCAGAACCAAAGCGGTCTTGAGGCCGAACTTCCGACGCAGCTTTTCGGCCAGCTCGGTGTTGATGTCGCCCTGGTCGTTGATCTCGATCCGGACAATCCCATCGGCCAGCGCGGTGTCCAGCAACCGTGCAACCTTGAATCTTGATATGCCAAGCTCGTCGGCGATCTGAGATTTGGTTTGCTGCTCGATATAGAAGCGTCGGGCGACAAGGGAGGCCTGTAATTTCTGAAGGGGGCGTCGAGGCATTTGAGAAGATCTTCGCTCATTTGTTGCACGAAGCTGACTATTTGACAGATTAGACAATGATCGGCAATGTCGTATTGACTTGGCCTGTGCCGAAGTGCCTGCCTATGGTCGGATCAGACCGCCGCAACCAATTCCTACATAGCGCTATCAATACACAGATTTGACTTGCCAAAATGGGCGCGACGCGGTGCTATCCGCGCTCGACCTTTGTTGGCCAAGCGATGCGCCTTTTCTGACAACGTGACAACGTGACAACGCCGGCGCGGTCGCGCGATTCAACAACTCGACTTGAGTACTACAGTTGATTTTTGCAATTCTGATAAACTGGCTTCGCTGATTGTTGGATTGACTCTATCGTATGCAGTGCATAGATTTCTGTGACATTCCTGACTTGCGCCTGTGTTGAAATGTGACGCAAACTGGTTGACGAGGCATCTTGATGGACATGACTGACCCGTCTCGCGATGACTGTCCTGAGGAATTCAATCTCACACGTCGGAAACTAATGGTGAGTGGCGCCTTGCTTATAGGAGGCGTGTTACTGTCTCCCGAGATTTCGGCTCAAACCCTAGGTGTCGTTGCACCGGAAGTTTCGGCAAACTTCATGGAAGTGTCGTCACTTCTCATTGATCACCATTTGGATGCTGAGGTCGGAGCGCGCATGGCTGCCGCCATGCTGCGGATACATCCGACGATTGAGCAGGATATTGGCGCCATTATCCAAATTGCCAAAAAGAAGAACGCCAAGATCGTCGAGGAATTCTTTGCCGATATTCCGGAAGGGAACCTGAAGGATACGGCCCTGGCCATTATTTCGGCCTGGTATACGGGCGTCGTGGAAAATTCCAGCAACGCGGAGGTCTTCGCCTTCGAGACGGCGCTTATGTACCAGCCGACCCATGACGTCATGACAATCCCGACCTACGCGATATCCGGTCCGAACGGATGGAATGCGGAGGCCCCGGCTCTTAGCGATATGCCGACATTCTGACGCGAGCCGCCCGGTGCGCGAAGGCGCGTTGCGGGCGGTTTTCAAACAAATCGAGCGAGACGCCCTGAAGAGTACTTTGTGATGGGATCGGCTTGCGGCGGGTTTTGACGTGCCTATTCGAGCCTTTGGATAGTTGGAATCGATAAGATGGCAAACGATTTTAGTGCCGACGTCATTGTGGTTGGAACGGGCGTCATAGGCTGCATCGTAGCCGAGCAGGCGCTGGACGCAGGCTTGTCTGTTCTCATGCTGGAAGCCGGCCCTCGCGTGGAGCGCTGGCAGATTGTTGAAAATTATCGCAACGTACCGCCTCGGTTCAAGCAAAATTGGAATGCGCCCTATCCGGCGAAGCCCTGGGCACCGCATATTGAATCAGAATTGGTAGACGCCACGACCGACTACCTGCAGCTGGAAGGGCCGAATGGGCGCGCATACCGGCAGGGTTATGTGCGTTATGCCGGCGGCGCCACGTGGCATTGGGCGGGCATTTGCTGGCGTCTGCATCCCGATGATATGCGGATGAAAAGCCTTTACGGCGTCGGCCGGGACTGGGCGTTCGATTACAACACACTTGAGCCATACTATACCCGAGCCGAATACGCGTTGGGTGTGTGTGGTCCGTCCGAGGTTGAGCTGCAATGGCCGCCATTGCCGCGCTCCAAGCCCTATCCAATGGGCCGTATTCCTTTCGGCCAGGGTGAGCAACGTTTTACAGAGGCTGCGACTCGAGTTGGCATCACCAATCTTCCGGCCCCTCAAGCTCGCAATAGCGGGGTTTCCTACGACGGGCGACCGCCCTGTTGCGGCAACAACAACTGCTTCCCGGTCTGTCCGATCTCGGCGAAATACGATGCGGCATCGGCTCTGCCAAGGATCGAATCAAAGGGCGGCAAGATTCTTGCGAATGCGGTCGTCTACCGGGTGGAGACGGATGCAAAGCAAAACATCCAGGCGGTTCATTTCTTCAATCCCAACAAGGAATCGCAAAGGGTTGTCGGCAGGCTTTTCGCCATTGCCTGCAATGCCATAGAGACGCCGAAACTGCTCCTGATGTCAAAGGACGAGCGCAACCCGAATGGCGTCGCCAATCATTCCGATCAGGTCGGGCGCAATCTGATGGATCAGCCCAAGATCACCGCACAGATGGTGCTTGCAGAACCGATGTGGACGGGCGTAGGCCCCGTGCAGGGCAGCAGCATCATGATGACGGGGCAAGGCGCTTTCCGAAGCGAACACGCCGGTGCCATGCTTCGCTGCGAAAATGCCGCTCTCAGCGCCGTGGGCGGTCAGGCAGCGCTTGCGAAGGGGCTGGTTGGCAAAGCGCTGGACGCAGAGATTCGCAGGCTCTCGGCCTGCACCGCGCGACTAACGATCGAGCACGAGATCCTGTCGGATCCCAATAATCGCCTGACGTTGTCGGATAAGAAGGACTGGCTGGGCCTCAACAAGCCGAACATCTATTATGATGTCGGCGACTATGTTCGCCGCGGCCACCAGGAATACACCCTACCATTGCTGAAGAAATTGATCGCGGAGCTTGGTGCTGTCGAAAGCAACATTGCCACGAC
The DNA here is from genome assembly GCF_016901135.1 of Martinezella lusitana. Taxonomy (GTDB): domain Bacteria; phylum Pseudomonadota; class Alphaproteobacteria; order Rhizobiales; family Rhizobiaceae; genus Rhizobium; species Rhizobium lusitanum_D. The sequence goes on from NZ_JAFEVL010000045.1 coordinate 378,519, forward strand.
CTTTACCAACAGCGACCACATGATGGGGAGCTGCATCATGGGCACCGATCCCACGGACTCAGTCGTCGATGTTGACTGTCGCGCGCACGACCATCCGAACCTTTTTCTGCCGGGCGGCGCGGCGATGACGACGGGCGGATGCGGCAACAGCACCATCACCATGGCGGCTTTGGCCATGAAGGCCTCCGATACCATCGTTGACCAGTTGAAGCGGGGTTGAGCGTGGACACTTTCTACCGGCTCCTCGGCGCTGCAATCTGTTTGATGTCTGCGAGCTCGGCTGCCTTCGCTGCCGGCGATGATGCGCAAGCCGCCTCAGTCAAGCGCGGCGCGTATATCGCCACCGCTTCGGATTGCTCCGCCTGCCACACGGCGCCAGGTGGCAAGCCGTTCGCGGGGGGACTGGCCATCGTGTCCCCGGTGGGCACGATTTTCACGACCAATATCACACCGTCCGCGACTGCAGGTATTGGGCAATATACGGAAGAGCAATTCGCCCGTGCCGTGCGGGCGGGCGTTCGGGCCGATGGTGCGAACCTCTATCCGGCGATGCCGTACACATCATACAACGTGCTGACGGACGCAGATATCCACGACCTTTACACTTACTTTCAGCACGGCGTCGCACCCGTCGACACGGCGCCGACGCGTACCGCACTGCCGTTTCCGATGAATATTCGCCTATCGATGATGGCGTGGAACCTCCTGTTCCTCGGCAGCGGCGATAGCAAGACCGATGCCGCGCAGTCACCCGAGTGGAATCGCGGCAAATATCTGGTTGAAGGGCCGGCGCATTGCAGCACCTGCCATACGCCGCGCGGCTTCCTGATGCAGGAAGTGTCCGCGCACTATCTGGGTGGTGCGCAAGTCGGCCCATGGTATGCACCAAACATCACCTCGGATGCCACTAGCGGTATTGGAAGCTGGAGCAAGGACGAACTGGTTCGCTATCTGGCGACCGGCTCGCTGCCCGGCAAGGCACAGGCTGCGGGCAGTATGGGGGAGGCCGTCGAGCACAGCTTCTCTCACCTCACGCAGGAAGATATCTCGGCGATATCAACCTATATCAAAACCGTGGCGCCGCTGCATGATGCGTCGGATGATCAACCGCGATTTGGCTACGGGAAGCCGTTCTCACAGCTTGCAAGCTTGCGTGGGGCAAACCCAATCCGCTCGGATACGGACGCGCAAGCCAGCGGCGCGGTCCTGTTTTACGGCAATTGTGCTTCCTGCCACCAGGCGTCTGGCCAAGGCAGCAAAGACACCTATTATCCGAGCCTGTTCCACAATTCGGCGACAGGCGGGGCCAATCACAACAATCTGATCGCCACGATTCTGAATGGCGTTAGCCGGACTACCCCCAAGGGTCAGGCCTTCATGCCTGGCTTCGGCGGCAAGGCGAATGACATCAATGCTCTGAATGACAGCCAAGTCGCCACGCTGGCGAATTATGTGATTGATCAGTACGGCCGCCCCGGCACCCCGGTCACCCCTGCCGATGTCGCCCAGGTGCGGGCCGGTGGCCCGGCGTCTTCGCTCCTGCTGCTGGCACGCATTGGCATCGCCGTGGCCGTCGTTGTGGGCTTGGTGATCTTACTGCTGCTTGTTGTTTGGCGACAGCGGCGAGCCAGGATGGCTTAACTGATGCCCAGCGGCTTGCTGCCGATGCAGCCTCGGAGCAATCTCTCCCAGCCAAATTGCCGGTATCGAACTTGCCGAGTTTGAGCCTCCCGAAGATGAAGACCAGCGTTCATTGGCGCTTGCGACAATGCTCGATATCGTCAAGCCGTTCTTGCGCGGTCGTGTCTTGACGTAAACCTATCGCGTGCATCATTCCCGTTCGTTTCAGCGGGTTGAAAGCGCTGGCGGTGGTGGTGCGGCAGTCGTGCCGGAGCCGAGTGAGCGCTGGACCATCACGCTGTCGGCCCAGCGGCCGTAACGATAGGCGACGCCTGGCAATAAACCAACGCGAACGAAGCCGAACCGTTCGTGCAGGGCGAGCGAAGCGACGTTGTCGGCATCAATATAGCCGATCATCTGCCGGAAACCGGCGGCTGCGCAGGCGTCGATCAGCCCGCGCATGAGCAGGCTCCCAACGCCCTGGCCGATATGGTTGTGATGCACATAGATTGAGTGCTTGACCGTGTAACGATAGGCCGGGCGTTTGCGGAACAGCACCACATAGGCATAGCCTACAACGTCTCCGCCTTTGATCGCGACGACATGAGGGAAGCGGCGGTTTTTCAAATTCTTGCGCCGCTCTCGCAGATCGTCCGGTTGCGGCGTGTCGCTATCGTCCACGCCATCCTCGATGCCGCGGCGAATGTGGCGGCGATAGATCGCCAACATGGCATCAACGTCGGTTTCCCGGGACGGGCGAATGACGATTGTTTTGTCCTGCTCCATGACCGACCCTGAATTTCCCAGCCTATTCCGCTACGACATAGGTATAAAGCCGGATGCGGCCAGATGCATCGGTCTCGCGATAGAGCCCTTGAATCTCTACGTCAAATCCGGGGAAGGTGTTGAAGCTGGTCTCAAACATCTTGAGATAGTCGATCATGGGTTGTGCCTTATCCGTCAAGCGTTCGCCCGGCACGATGGTGGCGATGCCCGGAGGATAGACCACGAACGGCGTTGTTGCGATACGGCCCGCAATGGCGTCGATCGGCAGATATTCCACATCATTGCGCACCAGGCAGCGCGCGGCATCATGCGGCGACAGGGCAATCGGGGGCAGGTGGTCAGCGGAGAACTGCTTTGTCTGAAGCGTACTGACATCGGCTTGGCGGAAGAAGTTGTGCATTTCCGCGCAGAGATCGCGCAGCCGTACCCCTGCATAGCGGTTCGGCCGGCGACGATAGAATTCGGGGATTGCCTCCTCCAGCAGCACATTGTCGTCGTGGAGCTTTTTGAAGGCGACGAGGCCGCTGATCAACGTGCCGGCTTTACTGGCCTCCACGCCGGGGGTGAGGAGGAACAGCAGGGAATTGAGGTCGTTCTTCTCCGCCACGATGCGGTTTTCCCGCAGATATTGCGCGACCACAGGCGCTGGAATGCCATGCTCGGCATAGGTACCGTTCGCCCGATCAAAGCCCGGGGTGAGCAGGGTGAGTTTGTTTGGATCGGTCATGGCGAAGCCCGGTTCCATCCCGGAAAAGCCGTGCCACGCCGCATCGGGCGTCAGGTGCCAGAAGGCGGGATTGGTGGCGAGTTGGTCGGTGGTGACGCTTTCCCAGGGCACGTCATGCACCGCGCCGGGACTGGACACATCCGGGATCGCCACCCGGTCCGGTACGAAAGGTTCGAAGAACCAGCGACGATCGGGACGAGGTTCCTTCTCCTCGAACTCGCGCCGCACGGCCCGGATCTTCTTGCGCAGTTCGATGCCGAGGCGGATCGTGTCGTCCCACAACACCACGCCCGAGCGCCCCTTCATCATCTGCGCGCCCACGTCGAGCGAGGCAAACAAGGGATAGAAGGGCGAGGTCGAGGCGTGCTGCATGAAGCTCTCGTTGAACCGCCGATGCTCCACGCGGCGCTTCTGGCCGGAGATATGCCGGTCCTTCATGTGAATCTGGGACGCCTGCGAGAAGCTCGCGAGCTGTTTATGGGTGGATTGCGTGGCGATAATGCCCGGCGCATCGGGGCCAAGATCGGCAAGGCCCATGGCAAAGCGTCCGGCATATAGCGGGTGAAATTTCATGAAGCCCGCCCATGCCTCGTCGAAGAGGATGTAGTCGCACAGATGCCCGATGCGCTTGAGGATCATCTCGGCATTGTGGATCGTGCCGTCATAGGTGCACTGCTCCACCACCGCGACGCGGAACGGACGCGGCTTCTTGTAGGCATCAGGATCTTTTACCAGCGGATGGGTACGGATTCGCTCTCGCAGGGCCTCCTCGTCCAAGGCCGCAAAATCTATCGGACCGATCAGCCCATGGACGTTGCGTTTGGTCGGCAGGTAAACGGGAATGCCGCCGGAGATCATCAGGGCGCCATGATGGGCGGCTTTGTGGTTGTTGCGATCGAACAGCACCAGATCACCGTCGGTCACGAGTGCGGAGAGCGCAACCTTGTTGGAGGTGGAAGTGCCATTCAGTACGAAATAGGTCTTCTCGGCGCCGAAGATCTTGGCTGCCTCCTTCTGTGCAGCAAGTGCCGGCCCCTCGTGGGTCAGCAGGTCGCCGAGGTCGAGCACCGAATTGTCGAGATCGTCGCGGAACACCGCTTCGCCCAGATGCTCCATGAACACCCGACCGATGGGGCTGCGGCTGTAGAACACGCCGCCGTTGTGCCCGGGGCAGGTCCAGAGCTGGTTGCCTTCCTCGGCATAGTCCACCAGCGCGCCGAAAAACGGCGTCTTCAGCGTCTCGGCATATTGCTTGAGCCGGCTGATAAGGTTCTTGGCGATGAAGGCAGGTGTTTCCTCGGAGAGAAAGACATAGCCGTCGATGAAGTCGAGCACCTCCACCGGCACGTCCTCGAAGCGTTTACGGCGGATCAGCAGGATGATCGGGAATTCGAGGCCGCGGCGGCGCATCAAATTGATGAGAGAGGCAGTCTTGCCCTCGAGGCCCTTCTTGCCCCAGTCGACCATCATGCAGCCTATGGCGGCGTCCGTCTGTACGGCTATCTCTGCGTCTTCCAGATTGCGCGCGCGCACAACCTCGAAGCCTGAGCGTTCGATCTCCTCAACGATCTGGTTATAACGGGTTCCTTCCAAATCCTCGTTGTCGAAGGCCGGCGTCGCGAACAAAAAGTTGAAACGTCTGAAATATTCCATTTGGCCACCCGTTCTTGATCCGGCACGAGGTGTCGACGCATTTCATGACATGGTTGTGACAGGGTACCGAATGCCCGAGGGACCCGCACAGAATGGCATTCTGGCATTCATGTAGTGCGATGATGTAATGTCAAGAAAGGTGGATCAGTGGGTAGCCTGGTTGATACACGCCAGCAATGACGGGTCTCCGGTTCGATTTCTTTCAAGAGCGCCTGGCCCGCATGGCTGCAATCGGCCCATTGCAGACAAATTGGATGCGTAACGCGTCAACACGTCAACACCCGGAAAGTTCCTCGACAGAAGCTTCCCGATCAACCGTTTTTCATTCTCGGTAAGCTGACGCCACGCTTCGCGAGCCATTCTTCTCCTCTCTCCCGATTTTCTCTATCGGCTTAGACCTGACACCATCTGCATGATGAGGGTGATCCGGTGAGCACGGAAAGCGGGTCTTATTCTGCCGTGCCGTTCAAGCTGCGCTAAGCCGTGAAGTGCCGCCCAGAAAGTTTCGGTGGCGGTATCCACATCCTGGGAGAACGGCGCGATCACGGTCGCCATGGCTCCGAAACCCTCACGGAGCTGAGTTGGCGTGTCAGACCTGGCGAAGCGCAGACCGGTCGGCAGGACGAACATCGCCTCGTACATCGCAGGCCGGGCGAAAGCGAAATCGAGATAGGCGGTCGCGACGCCTTCCACCAACTCCTTTGGCGTAGACGATGGCTGGATCGCGGCGCGGAGCATCGCTGCCAGCTCGCCGAAGCCTTCAAGTGCGACCGCTCCGACGATCGCATCGCGATTTTGGAAATGAGAATAGAGAACCGGCTGACTGAATTCTATCTCTTCGGCAAGACGCCGGATCGTGACGGAAGCCCAGCCCTCGCGTTCCGCGATAGTCCTCGCAGCAAGGACTATCCGTCGTTCACGCTCCTCCCGTTCCCTGGCCTTGCGTTCGCTGATTCCCACCTTGTGCCTCTATCTTCATTCGCGCGATTTCTCTGGAGCCGAAACTATCAAATAAAGCGGCGATTGACAATCTAGCGACGCTAGAATATATTGCAGCGATATGAAGCGTCGATTGACATAGTGCATCACCGAAGAGAACATCAATGAATCTTCCAATCCAAATCTTCACGGGCGCAACGGTGCTCGATACCATCCTTGTCTGGCTAGCGTCCGGAGCGTTTCTGGTCGGCGCTATCGTCAACGTGAGTGGACACTCGAAAATCCGCGCAGGTTTTGTGCGACTTGGTTTCCCATTCTGGTGGTGCTGGGTAACGTCCGCCCTTGAGCTCGCAACAGCGGTGCTGTTGGTCACAGCCGGCACCCGATACATTGGGGTCGCGTTGGGCACCTGCATCATGCTGGCCGCGATCGCGACCATTATGCGTATCCGGAACTATCGAGAACTCCCGCCGCCTCTCGTGTTCCTATTGCTGCTGATACTGGCCAGTCTCAGCGGCCAGGCCTGAGCATCTCGCGGTAAACAGAGCCATCGGTCCGAGAATCCGCGCGTAGCCGTGCGGATAAAGGTCTCCATCGCCCAGGCGTCGGGTGTCATCCAAACTGCAGTCATCAACCCATCCGGAAGTCGCCGGACGGAGCGATCTCGTCTCCGGACAGCGCAAAGCAACGGCCCAAAGGAGGCCAAAATCACTATGTCAAACACAGTCGTCGTCTATCATTCCGGCTACGGCCACACGCAGCGGATGGCGGAAGCCATCGCGGAAGGTGCGGGCGGAGCGCTTTACGCCATCGACTCCGACGGCAACCTTTCAGATGATGGATGGGCTGCGTTGGACGCCGCTGACGCCATCATCTTCGGATCGCCGACCTATATGGGCGGCCCGAGCTGGCAGTTTAAGAAGTTCGCGGACACCTCCTCGAAGGCCTGGTTTACCAACAAGTGGCAGGACAAAGTCTTCGGGGGATTCACCAACAGCGCGAGTCTGAACGGCGACAAGCTCAACACGCTTGAATACTTCGTTCTTCTGGCTGGACAGCACGGAGGCCTGTGGGTCAGTCTGGGGATAAAGCCAGCGAACGTGAAGGCGTCGAAGCGGGACCACGCAAACAGGATGGGATCGTACATCGCGCCAATGGCCCAGAGCGATGCCGACGCAGCCCCGAGCGAGATGTCTGCCGGCGACCTCGAAACCGCCCTCCTTTACGGCGCACGCGTGGCAGGGGTTGCGCAGCGGTTCGCGTCGACTCAAGTCGCCTGATGCAATGCCCTAACTCCCAGCACTTGAAAGACCGATGAACCTGGCGAGCAGAGCATTGGTCAGCTACTGAAATAGACTTGGCTTTCCGAACTAACAGGGGTCACGACCGGCTCGGTCGTGATCCCACACATGACCTGATTTTGCTATTAATTTCAAATCGTTGTCGGGATTTTCAACGGGGTCAGCGTTCCGAGCCTGTTTACACCGATGCACGGCGGGCAAACGCTTTACGCTGGCTCGGGGCGACGGAGTGGTCTTGTAAATTATCAATATATATTATATGAAATTATATAATGATTGTTTGGAGCGATGTTATGAACCTTGTTAACGTCAGCGACCTGGTGACGGTGTCGGATCAACCAGACCTAACTGCCTTCGCCTCCCTTGTCGGACAGGGGTTTACCGCCGTCATTAACACCAGGCCGGATGGTGAAGAGGCAGGCCAACCGGGCAATGCCTCGGAATTCGCCGCTGCACGATTGGCCGGCCTCGACTATACGTTCGTGCCGGTCACTGGTCCGACCATCACCGAGGCCGATATCCACGCCTTCCAGAAAGCGATAGCCGATGCGAAAGGGCCGGTCCTGGCCCATTGCAAGAGCGGGACACGGGCGCTCACGCTCTACGCGCTCGGTGAGGTGCTCGAGGGGCGGATGAAGAGCGAGGATATCGAACCCTTCGGCAAAGGCCACGGCTTTGACCTGTCCGGCGCGGCAGGCTGGCTTAAGCGGCGGGCCGGGAAAGCGGCGCGCGTCAAGGGTTTCTACGATGCACGCACCGGTAGTATCCAGTACGTCGTCACCGATCCGGCGACGAGGGCCTGCGCCATTATCGATCCTGTACTCGACTTCGACGAGAAGTCCGGCGCGACCGCGACCGTTCATGCCGATGCGATCCTGGACTATGTGCGGGCCGAAGGGCTTACGGTCGAATGGATTTTCGACACTCACCCCCATGCCGACCACTTTTCGGCTGCACACTATCTGAAGCAGAAGACCGAGGCGCCAACCGCGATCGGCTCCCGCGTTGTCGACGTGCAGAAGCTTTGGCAGGACATCTACAACTGGCCGGAGTTGGCCACGGACGGCTCGCAATGGGACAGGCTTTTCGCGGATGGCGACACATTCAGGGTCGGTACCCTTGAAGGCCGCGTGATGTTCTCGCCCGGCCACACACTCGCCTCCGTCACCTACGTCATCGGCGACGCCACCTTCATCCACGATACGATCTTCATGCCAGATTCGGGTACGGCGCGCGCGGATTTTCCAGGCGGCAGCGCCAAGGCTCTTTGGAACTCGATCCAGCGGATTCTGGAGCTTCCCGACGAAACACGGCTCTTTACCGGCCACGATTACCAGCCGGGCGGGCGAAATGCGAAGTGGGAAAGCACGGTGGGCGAACAGAAGCGCGACAACGCGCATTTGTCTGGCATGACGGAAGACCGTTTCGTAGCGCTTCGCGAAGCGCGAGACCGGACGTTGCCGATGCCAAAGCTGATCCTCCATGCGCTTCAGGTGAATATTCGCGGCGGTCGGTTGCCGGAGCCCGAGGATAACGGTCGGCGCTACCTCAAATTCCCGCTTGACGCACTGGAGGCGCGCGCATGGTGACGGGAATCGAAAAATCGGCGCCTGCCGCTTTGCCGCCTGAGGAGATGGCAAGCCGGGCAGGCGAGGTCGCGACACTCTTGAAGACGCTGGCACATCCCGGGCGGCTGACGCTCGCCTGCGCGCTCGCCGAAGGCGAATATTCTGTTAGCGCGCTGGAGGAGAAGCTTGGCATCCATCAGCCAACACTCTCCCAGCAACTCGGCGTGCTGCGTGAGGCTGGCGTCGTCGAAACACGCCGGGAGGCCAAGCAGATCTTCTATCGTCTGACGGAAGAGAAGGCGGCACGACTCATCCAAGCGCTCTACGCTATTTTCTGCGGTCCGGAGGGGCGGAGATGATGCCTTACCTGCCCTCATTTTTCGGTGGGATGCTGCTCGGTGCCAGTGTCATCTTCACCGGTCGCGTTCTCTTGGCGAGATGTATCCACATTTGGCGGCGCAAGCGGACCATTATTTTGCACGGCCTAGAAGGTTCGTGAAGATCTCGACCAGTTCCTTGTCCATAAACGGCTTTTTCAAAACGGGCCGGTCGCGATAACCATCCCTGATGTCGTCACCGCTGTAGCCGGTTGAGAAGGCGAACGGCACACCGTGCGTGGCGAGCGCATCGGCGACGAGATAAGTCATATTGCCGTTCAAGTTCATATCCAGCATGGCGGCATCGAAAACTTGAGATTCAATCAGAGCGATGGCCTGGTTGACCGTGGCGGCGCTGCTCACTGACGCACATCCAAGGTCCGCCAGCATGTCTTCGATCATGATGAGGACCAGCATTTCATCCTCGACAACGAGCACACGCCGACCAGAAAGCAATTTATCCATCAAGAACACCACTCGACACAGGAAAATTGATCGTGCAGACGACGCCTTCCGTCTGATAGTCGAGATCAACCGTGCCCTCCAGTTCATGAGCCAGGCCGCGTTCGATCACGCGTGAGCCGAATCCTTTCCGTGAGGGAGGTGCCACGGCAGGGCCATCCTTCTCCCGCCAGCGCAAGAGAAGACGCTTGCCTTCCGGCGACGGCTCAACCGTCCATGAAATCAGCACCGAGCCTGCCTTGTTGGAAAATGCGCCGTATTTCACGGCATTGGTCGCAAGTTCGTGGAACGCGATGCCGAGGGCAAGGGCAACCTTCGGTGAGACACGGATATTCGTGCCCGTGATGACAAAGTGCTCTGAGCGCCCATTTCCGATCCCAAACGGCTCCAGGGCCGCTTTGACCAGATCGAGCAACCCCGCACCCTCCCAACTTTCCCGGGTCAATAGGTCATGAGACCGCGACAGGGCAAAGAGCCGTGGCTCGATGGAATCCCGGATCACCTCAATGTCGGACGCATTTCGCAGGGCCTGCCAGACGATCGACTGTACCGTCGCAAGCGTATTCTTGACGCGATGGTTCAGCTCGTCGATCAGCATGCGGGACTGGGCTTGCTCGCGCTTATGATCGGTGAGGTCGACAAAGGAGGCGAAGTGCTGCACGATAACGCCGCTTTCGTTTCGAACCGGGCTGACAAGGACCGCCGACCAGAACACGCTGCCATTCTTGCGGCGATAGGAGATTTCCGAACCGCCGATTGTGCCCGCGAATGCGGCTTCGATGCGTGCCAGTGAATCTGGATCGGTGCCGCGCGCCATTAGAAAGTTGAAGCTTTGTCCAAGCACCTCTTTCCGAGTGTAGCCGGTCAAATCGAGAAAGGCGTCATTGACAAAGATGATTGGATTGTCAGGTTCTTTCGCGTCCGTAAAAACCATTGCCATTCGCGTCGTTTCAGCAGCGACGACGAAAGGGCCAAGGTCTCTGCGGAAGCCGTCGACCTCGGCTTCGGCGACTTTTTGATTATCAGATTTGGCGATTATGTCTGGCATACGCTGACCTCGTCCCGTGGTTTGGCGGGCCGCAGCCAGTCAATTTTATCGTATACTGTGTGAAGCTTCACCACCAGCGAACATTTATCCGCGCCGCAAGGTCATCCTTAGTACCAACGCCCCCGGCCGAACCAGCCGCCGCCGCCGATCAGTAGAACTACAATAACGATAATGAGAAGTGTGGTGGTGTCCATGTACGTCTCCTGGGGAGCACCTGATCATCTCCATCGCGCTTACCTGCACGGTGCGTTGTTCTTTATGGCACTCCAACTTAACTTAACGTTCAGAACCGAATTTGGTTCAATTCGACGGCATATTTATTGATATGATATCGGCGAGATCAGCCGATCGGGTTTCTGCTGCGATCGGTGATATTGCAGTGGCATCAAGTCGGGTGAAGCCAAAGATTTCGATGTTTGGAACTTGAGCCAGTTTGCGGGCACTTACCGTCCCGGCGGCTTATCGCTGCATCTGACTTTCTGGGCGTCTAGTTGTCCGTGTTCAAACGACTTGGCAGCGTGGCTGCCTTCGGGATAGGGGTTGCCTTCTGCCGGGTTCTTCTGTTTGCCGGCTTTTGCGCCGCGATCATAGGCGCCGGTATCCCGTTTGGCGGCTTGCTTCGCATCCGTTGCGCTCAAGACCGATGATTCCTCATGCTTTGCCATGGGTTTATCCTTCTCCATTGCGGGTAGGCCTTCTCTACTGCTGAGCAGGCGCCGTTGCAGGCGACATTGACGTTGCCGGTGGCTGTGTCGTGGTCCTCTGGGCAGCCGGAACTCTAGATTCCTTCACACTCGTGTAAGGCGAGTTTGCATAAGGCCAAAAGTTCCACGCCAGCGCTGCGGCAGCAACAACCGCAAATATAGCGATCGACAGCCCAAAAGAAGAGCGGCGTGCATATGGCGTAGTTCTGAGATCTAGATTTGGTTTATTCGAATTAGTGTTCATATAAATTTCCTCCATATTGGAAAACTCTTTACTGCGGCAAAAGTTCCAGTTGCAGAAGTAGTAAGAAATACTTCTGAACGCGCTGGCGGTGGTCCGCTCAAACAGGTCTCGACCATTTCTGTATTGCCGTTTGTCCCGCATGTAGCCCACCGCAGCATCGTCGATGTTCTGCTTCGAAGCCACCAAACGCTTGAGGGTCGGAGCACCGCTCCATATTCGCATCTGAAGATGAGGAGGATGAGCGGGAAGGGCCAAAGCGGCGCATCGGCGCGCGGCGGTAAGAAAATCGCCGCTTCCTTCCTTCGGAGGATGACAAATCGGTGCGCGATCCTATTCTCAAAGGCGGATCACTTTTTGAATTTTGATAGGATCCGCTTTTGACTTTGGGAGGACATCATGACGCGTGCAGTGGTTATCGGCGCGACCGGCCATGTCGGCACTTACCTTGTGCCACGGCTGGTCGAGGCGGGGTATAATGTGGTGGCGATCAGCCGTGGCCAGGCAAAGCCCTATTCGCCGAACCGGGCCTGGGACGATGTCGAAATGTTGACGATGGACCGCTCCGCCATGGAAAAGGACGGCAGCTTCGGTCCGGCGATCCGCGCTTTGAAGGCGGATATCGTCATCGACATGATCTGCTTTACGCTCGACAGCGCCAGGCACCTGACGGATGCGCTTGCCGGTCATGTGAGCCATTTCCTGCATACGGGTACGATCTGGACGCACGGCTTCTCGATGGTAGTTCCGACGCTGGAGGAGGCACCGAAGCGGCCATTCGGAGACTATGGCATCCAGAAAGCGGCCATCGAGGCGTATCTGCTGGATGAGGCGCGTTGCAAGGGCTTTCCCGTGACGCTGATCCATCCGGGCCATATTGTCGGTCCGGGCTGGGCTCCCCTTAATCCGGCCGGCCATTTCAATCTGTCGGCATTTTCGACGCTGGCGCGGGGCGAAACGCTCGTCTTGCCGAATTTCGGCCTGGAGACTGTTCACCATGTCCATGCGGACGATGTCGCGCAGATGTTCATGGGGGCGATCGCCAATTGGCGAGCTTCGACCGGGGAGAGCTTCCATGCCGTCTCGAGCGGTGCGCTGACGCTTCGAGGCTATGCCGAGGCGATGTCGCGCTGGTTCGGGCACGAACCGAAGCTTGAATTCCTGCCCTATGAGACATGGGCGAGAGATCGGACGCCGGAAGATGCGCAGGCGACCTGGGAGCATATCGCCCGCAGTCCGAACTGCTCGATCGCCAAGGCGCAGCGACTTCTCGGTTATCAGCCGCGATACACGTCGCTGCAAGCCGTTCAGGAGTCGGTGGCATGGCTGATGGCGAATGGGCGTATCGGCTGAGAGGTTCAGACCCGCATCGCTTAACGCTTGAGCCAGGCGCCCATGCCCTTGGCCGCCGCGCGTCCGGTGGCAAAGCAGGCCGTGAGGAGATAGCCGCCCGTCGGCGCTTCCCAATCGATCATTTCCCCGGCGACGAAGATGCCGGGGAGCTTCTTCAGCATGTAGCCGTCGTCGAGCTCGCTCCAGCGGATGCCGCCGGCAGACGAGATGGACTCGGCAACAGGCCTCGGTCTCAGAAGCGGAATCGGCAAGGCCTTGATCAGGCGCGCCAGGCTTTCCGGATGCGAAAGGGTAGCCGGATCGGCAATTTCACGCAGAAGGCCGGCCTTGACGCCTTCGATTCCTGCGCCCTTGCGCAGGCGATTGGAAAGGCTGGCTTTCGGATCCTGTCTGGTCAGATCGCGCGACAGCCGTTCCGCCGTTCGTCCGGGCGCCAGATCGATGATGAGCGCGGCTTTGTCTTCGCTCGCCAGGCGATCGCGCAAGGCAGCGGCATGCGCATAGACGAGGCTGCCTTCAATGCCTGCCTGCGAGATGACGAATTCGCCCGGCAAGGTCCCCGCCTCGGATGTTGCCGTCACGGCTTTGAGCGGCACGCCGGCAAAACGTTCCCTGAACGGCGCACTCCAGGCGACGTCGAAACCGCAATTGGCGGGCTGGAAATCGGCAATGTCGATTCTTTTAGTGCGAAGCCAGTCGGTCCAGGACGCATCCGAGCCGAGGCGAGGATAGCTGGCACCGCCGAGCGCGAGCAGAACGGCATCATATTCGGCGATCTTGCGTCCTTGCGTCGTCTCGAATGCCAAGCCACCATCGGCAAAGCCGGACCAGCGGTGCCGTGTCATGATGCTCACACCCTGCGCCTCCAGCCGGGCAAGCCAGGCGCGCAGCAATGGCGACGCCTTCATGGCTTTCGGGAAGACGCGGCCGGAGGAGCCGATGAAGGTTTCCGTCCCCAGCCCCGCCGCCCAGGTCCTGATATCGTCGGGCTTGAAGCCATCGAGTGCCGCGCGCAGCCGGGGCGAGGCCGCCCCGAAGCGATCGGCGAAGAGGCGATAGTCTTCCGAATGGGTGATGTTGAGGCCGGATTTACCGGCCAGCAGGAATTTGCGCGCGACCGTCGGCATGCTGTCATAGACGGTGACGCGATGGCCCGACAGAGACAGGGCTTCTGCCGCCATGAGCCCCGCGGGGCCGCCGCCGATGATTGCGATCTGCTTCTCAGCCATAAGCCGTCCGGTGCCAATTCCTATCCGCTCTCTTGGGCCGGACCGGTGTCGAAAGCAAGGTCAGACCATTCTTTTGTCAGGGAAATTCATGCCGTGGGCAGTGGCCTTGCCTGGCGCATATTTGCATTTAAATCGATATAACCATCTGGTTACTATGGCCGGCGATTCGCGAGGGACTGTCAACTTATGCGATGATCGGTTACTTATCGGCGTCAGGAATGGCCGCACAAGCCTTGAATGATGCCGCCGGGAGCCATTATGTCGGAAGCCAGAACCGCGAAACGCCGCGCAAAGAACGCAGACCTTGCGAATGCCGATCAGGCGTCATCACGCGCAACGCCGGAACGGCCCCGTCTCAGGGATGCGGAACGCACGAGTAAGGCGATCCTGGCCGCTGCGACCAAGGAATTTGCCGAGCGCGGCTATGGCGGTGCGCGCGTCGATGCGATCGCCGAGCGCGCCAAGATCAACAAGCGGATGCTCTACCACTATTTCGGCGGCAAGGACGCTCTTTATGTCGCCGTTCTCGAAGGCAGCTACATCGCTATCCGCTCGGCCGAGGCAAGGCTTGATCTTTCTCATCGCTCGCCGGCGGAAGGCATGCGGGAGCTTGTTGTTTTCACATGGCAATATTTCTTGGATCACCCTGAATTCCTTGGCATTCTCAGCACGGAAAACATGCACAAGGCCCGCTTCCTGAAGCGTTCGGCGCGCATTTTCGAACTGCATTCGCCGTTGGTTTCAGAGATTTCCGGTCTGCTCGACCGAGGTGCGGTCTCCGGTGATTTCCGTCCCGGCTGCGATCCAGTCAAGATCTATATGAGCATTGCAGCGCTCGGCTCGTTCTTCCTGACGAACCGCTGGACGCTGTCGACGATCTTTCGGCGCAATCTTTCCGACGAGGCGGAAATCGATGCCTGGGGCGAGCATATCGTCGACGTCATTTTCGCCTATCTGCGCCCCTAGGCACACCTCTGCAACCGCTCAGCAATTGGAGATGATTGCCGCTGCGGCCATTGACGATGGCCGTTGACAGCACCGCTTTGCCATGTCAGTTATGTAACTATATAGTTATTTACGGGAGGAATGACTTATGGCGACGAAGCCGATCGGTATCATCATGCACGGCATCACCGGACGCATGGGCTATAATCAGCATCTGGTGCGCTCCATCCTGGCGATCCGCGAACAGGGCGGCGTCCTGCTGGCCAACGGCGACAGGTTGATGCCCGAGCCGATCCTCGTCGGCCGCAACGCCGAAAAGATCGAGGCCATCGCCCGCAAGCACGGCCTTGCCAAGACGACGACCGATCTCGACAGCGCTCTTGCCGATCCCACCAACACGATCTTCTTCGATGCCGGCTCGACGCAGATGCGCGTCGACTTGCTGGAGCGGGCGATTGCCGCCGGCAAGCACGTCTATTGCGAAAAGCCGATCTCCGAGACGCTCGCCGAGGCGCTTTCGGTCGCCGCTTCGGCGGAGCGGCGCGGGGTCAAGAACGGTGTGGTGCAGGACAAGCTGTTTCTACCGGGCCTGCGCAAGATCGCCATGCTGCGCGACAGCGGCTTCTTCGGCAAGATCCTCTCCGTGCGCGGCGAGTTCGGCTATTGGGTCTTCGAAGGGGATTGGGGCGTGCAAGCGCAGCGTCCGTCGTGGAACTATCGCAAGGCCGACGGCGGCGGCATGATCCTCGATATGTTGCCGCATTGGCGCTACGTGCTCGACAATCTGTTCGGTGAGGTCAAAGCCGTCAGCTGCCTCGGCGCCACGCATATTCCAAGCCGCGTCGACGAGAGCGGCAAGACCTATGTCGCCGATGCCGATGATGCGGCCTATGCCACCTTCGAACTGGAAGGCGGCGTCATCGCCCATATCAATTCCTCCTGGGCGGTGCGCGTGCGGCGCGATGATCTCGTCACCTTCCAGGTCGACGGCACCCATGGTTCCGCCGTCTGCGGCCTGATGCGGTGCTGGACACAGCATCGCGTCAACACGCCGAAGCCGGTCTGGAATCCGGACCAGCCGCAAACGATCAATTTCTTCGACACCTGGGACGAGGTGCCGGACACGCAGATCTTCGACAATGGCTTCAAGGTGCAATGGGAAGGTTTCCTGCGCCATGTCGCCGAGGACGCGCCGTGGAAGTTCACGCTTCGCGAAGGCGCCAAGGGCGTGCAGCTGGCGGAACTGGCGCAGAAGAGCTGGACCGAGCGGCGCTGGGTCGATGTTCCCGCACTCACAGCGCGGTAGGAGATCGGCATCATGACGAGAAGCCTTCGTTTGCCGATGGTCGGCGGCGGCCTTGCCGACTTCACGCTCACCAACGCGCCGTTGAGCGCTCCGGTAAAGCCGGCCGGTGGTCACCGGTTCAACCGCGTCGCCTATGCAGCCGCCCATGTCGTCATCGACCCCTTGGCAGACAACGATCCCTGGCTCGATCGCAACATCGACTGGGAACGCACCATCGCTTTCCGGGAGTATCTCTGGGATCTCGGTCTCGGCGTGGCGGAGGCCATGGACACAGCGCAGCGGGGTATGGGTCTCGATTGGGCCGGCGCAAAGGAGCTGATCGCGCATGCGCAATCGGCCGCCCGCTATCGGCCGGATGCGCTGATCGCCTATGGCACCGGCACGGATCATCTGGCGCCCGGACCCGATGTGACGATTGACGATGTCATTCGCGCCTATGAGGAGCAGATTGCCTATGTGGAAGGGCAGGGCGGCCGCATCATTCTGATGGCAAGCCGCGCGCTTGCCGCAGCGGCTAAAAGTCCGGACGATTATATCCGCGTCTACGACCGTATCCTCGGGCAGGTAAAGGAGCCGGTGATCATCCATTGGCTCGGTTCGATGTTCGATCCGGCACTGTCAGGCTATTGGGGATCGTCCGACGATCTGCAGGCGATGGAGACAGCGGTCGCGATCATCAATCAGAACGCCACCAAGGTCGATGGCGTGAAGATCTCGCTGCTTTCGGCCGAGAAGGAAATCGTCATGCGCCGTCGGCTTGATCCGTCGGTGAAGATGTATACGGGCGACGATTTCAACTATGCCGAACTGATCGCCGGCGACAGCCAAGGCTATTCGCATGCCTTGCTCGGCATCTTCGATGCCATCGCGCCGGCGGCGAGCGTGGCCTTGGCGAAACTCGCCCAGAACGATCTCGATGCCTTTCATCAGATATTGGCGCCGACCGTCCCGCTGTCGCGTCACATCTTCAAGGCGCCAACGCGCTTTTATAAGACCGGCGTCGTCTTCCTCGCCTATCTCAACGGCTTCCAGGATCACTTCCAGATGCTCGGCGGCCAGCAAAGCACGCGCTCGATCCTACATCTTTCGGAACTGTTCCGGCTGGCGGAGACGGCACGTGTCCTGAGGGATCCGGATCTGGCTGTGCGTCGGATGAAGACGATCCTTGCCACGGTCGGCATCGACTAACGGACAAAAGAGGATCGGGGAGGATCATCGCGATGGCCGTAGAGGGTCTGTCCATCAATCTGGCGACGGTGCGCCAGCAATATGACATGCGCCAGGCGGTCGAGGCCTGCCTGAAGCAGGATATCGTCGCGATCGCCCCCTGGCGCGATCAGGTGCACAAGATCGGCCTCGCGGAGGCCGCAAGGATCGTTACCGACAACAGGCTCAAGGTGACAGGCCTTTGCCGCGGCGGCATGTTTCCGGCTGCGGATGCCAATGGCCGGGCTGCGGCGATCGACGACAACAAGCGTGCAATCGATGAGGCCGCCGCCCTGAATGCCGATTGCCTTGTCCTCGTCGTCGGCGGTCTGCCCGAGAGCTCGAAGGACATCGGTCATGCTCGCGAGATGGTGGCTGACGGTATCGCGGCGATCCTGCCGCATGCCCGTAGCGCCGGCATTCCCTTGGCAATCGAGCCGCTGCATCCGATGTATGCCGCCGATCGCGCCTGCGTGAACACGCTGGAGCAGGCGCTCAATATCTGCGACCTGCTGGGCGAGGGCATCGGCGTCGCTATCGACGTCTACCATGTCTGGTGGGATCCGAAGCTCCACGAGCAGATCGCGCGCGCCGGTGCCGGAGGACGGATCCTGGCGCATCACATCTGCGACTGGCTGGTTCCGACCGCGGATCTGCTGCTTGATCGCGGCATGATGGGCGATGGCGTCATCGACCTGAAAGGCATTCGCGCAGCCATCGAAAAGGCAGGTTATTTCGGCCTGCAGGAGGTCGAAATCTTCTCGCAAGACAATTGGTGGAAGCGGCCGGGCGACGAAGTGCTGGCCACCTGCGTCGAGCGTTTCCGCACCGTTTGTTAGCCAGCATTGTGCGAACTAGGCATAAAAAAGCCGGGCCATCATCTGGCCCGGCAATATTTTGAGAGCGTCGATGCGACGGCTTATTCGGCCGAAACGATCTTGCCGCCTTCCCACTTGTAGAGCGAGAAGCTCTGCGAGGTGAGGTCGCCGGCTTCGCCGTAGGTGACCTTGCCGATGGCGGTATCGACCGGCTCGCCCGTTTTCAGCGCTGCGCCGACAGCTTCGGCGTCATCCGCCTTGCCGGCCTTCTCGATGCCGGCTTTCAGCACCTGCACGGCGGCATAGGCGTTGAGCGTGAAGGCTTCCGCCGGAATGTTGTGTGCCTTCAGGGCGGCAACGGCGCTCTGTGAATCCGGGTTCTTCAGGGCGTCGGACGCGTTGGTAAAGACCGTGCCGGCAGCGGCGTCATTGGCGATTGCCCAATATTCGGTGTTGGAAAGGCCATCGCCGCCGATGATCTGCGCCTTGACGGAGATGTCATGCAGCTGGCGGGCAAGCAGGCCGGCTTCCGGATGATAGCCACCGAAGTAGATTACTTCGACCCCGGCCTGCTTCAGCTTCGCCGTCAGCGCGCTGTAGTCCTTTTCGCCCGGCGTCAGGGAATCGTCCAGTACCTCGGTCACGCCGCCCTTGTTGAGGGTGGCCTTGAAGGCGTCTGCGAGGCCCTTGCCGTAGGCGGCCTTGTCGTTGAGGATGGCGATCTTCTTGTCCTTGAAGTTCTTCACCACGTAGTCGGCTGCGACGGTGGCCTGCTGGTCATCGCGGCCGCAAGTGCGCAGGATGTTTGTCAGGCCGCGATTGGTCAGGTCCGGAGCGGTCGCGGTCGGCGTCACCATCAGGATGCCGTTTTCAGCAAGCGCATCCGAAACCGGAATGGCAACACCCGACGTGACCGGGCCGACGACGAAGCGGATGCTGTCGCCGACGAAGCCGTTGGCGACAGATACGCCCTGCTTCGGATCGCCGGCGTCGTCGCCGAGCTTCAGGACCAGCTTCTGGCCGAGAACGCCGCCGCTCTTGTTGATTTCCTCGATGGCGGTCTGCGCGCCGTTCTTGACCTGCTCGCCATAGGCGGCGACCGGGCCGGTCAGCGGTGCGATAAGGCCGATCGTGATGTCGGCATGCGCGAGAGGTGCAAAGGCCAGCGAAGCGACGAAGGTCGCGGCCGTCAATGTCTTCAGACTCATATTATCTCTCCTTGGATGGGCGCGGCAGCGCCCTTTGAACCCGCCCAATGGCCTGTCTCAGCGCGCAAACTGCCGTAAGGCGCTCTCCTAAAGAGAACAGAACTGACATCGATGCTGACGATCGCTTTCGGACATTTTTGACCTCGAAAGCGCTCATAAGGGTATTTTCTGTAGGAATATTGCGACGATTCCGCAAGAAAATAACCGTCGCGAAGACAATTCTATCGATTTTTCGGAAATTTTCGTCGAGGGATGGTTGTTATAGTCTTGCAGTCAAGGGTTGTTTCCTGTCCTGACCACCCGTCACTCGGCGCGGAATGACCAAACCTACCCGGTCAAGGCTTCGCGCCAGGTCTGCCGATAGCGAATCAAACCCGGCAGGTCGGCGTGGACAGGCGGATTTTCCGCGGCAGCCGGCGGTCGGATGCCGGTGAGCAAGGCCGCACCCTGGCTGGTTCCCGTCGAGCCCGCCACAGCGATGACGTCAGTCCTCGTCAGCGCGGACAGCGCGATGAGATAGGCACGATTAAGGGCAAAAGGTCCCTCGACGAAGATCGGTCCCCTGGCGCCGATCAGGCCGAGGCAGGCTTCCGTCATCAGAGCGAGATAGAGGCTGACGGCTGCAAGACGTTCGGCATTGCTTGTCGAGGCATCGCCGATCCAGCGCATTTTCCTGGCTGGAAAGGGCCCCGATCCCTCGACAATGTTCGGCAGCAGCATGAGGCCATTTCCGATCACCGTCTCAAGGGCGGCTTCCATCGCCTCGGGGGGTGCTTCGCCGATCTCCGCAGCCAAAATCTCGAACTCGCGGCCGCCCATGAAGCGGGACGAGGGCACGGCGCGGCCATAGGCGTCGACATTGGCGAGCGCGTCGCGTTGGGGATCAAGATGTTCGAGATCGCCACCCACGCCAAAACTGATTACCCATGTTCCCGTCGATACGACGGCGAAGGGAGCCTTGTTCTCGACCAGATGCGGCAGCAGCGAGGCGTTGGAATCATGGATGCCGCAATAGACCGGGACCGGCGCTGCAAGACCGATATCAGCTGCAAGTGCTGGCAGTACCGGGCCGAGCGCATCGAAAGCCGACCGCACGGGCGCCATCAGCATGCGAATGCCGAGCGTATCGACAAGGGAGGAATAGGTTCCAGTCGTCGGATTCCAGAGATCGGTATGGCAGCCGAGCGAGGTAACCTCGTTGGCGGCGACACGGGTCAGACGAAACGCCCAATATTGCGGATAGGTCAGGATCGTCGTGACGCGGGTGAAATCTTCGGGAAAGATACTCATCTGATAGTGGATCTGGGCGC
The DNA here is from genome assembly GCF_016901135.1 of Martinezella lusitana. Taxonomy (GTDB): domain Bacteria; phylum Pseudomonadota; class Alphaproteobacteria; order Rhizobiales; family Rhizobiaceae; genus Rhizobium; species Rhizobium lusitanum_D. The sequence goes on from NZ_JAFEVL010000045.1 coordinate 399,320, forward strand.
CGACATTCAGGCCGCCGGAGAGGCGTGGCGAGAAGGTTTCGGCAAAGGCCGGGCGCAAGTGCCCATAGGCTTCCTGTATGGTTTGCGGATAGGTGTGTTCGTAGTCGAGAACCGGCAAGGCAAGGGTGCCATCGGCAGCGAGCAATACCGCCGAGGCCCCGTGCGTGGTGATCGATATGGCATCGAAGCCGGGCGTCGTTGCAAACCCCTTCAACGCTTCGATGATGAAGCCCCACAGCCTTTCGATATCGTAATGCGGATAGGGGCCGGTCTTCACCACACCATTGCTCGTTTTGACGACAGCGATTTCCGCGCCGGTCTCAGCATCGAGCACCACGACCTTGGCATTGGTCTTGCCGATATCGATGACGGCAATGCGGCGATAGGCTGATACGGCGGTCATGGCAGATGGAAGACCGTGACGAGATCGCTCTGGACGGGCGAATTGTCGGGATTGGTCGCCATGATATCGGCCATGTGCGCCCACCATCTCTTCATGACGGGATGGTCTGGCAGGCTCGCCAGCCTGTGATCCTTTGGCCGCGTCAGCACGCCGAAGAGCGTGTTCGTCTCGCGGTCGAGATGGATGGAATAGTCACTGGCGCCGGACTCATGCAGCAAGTCCACCAGGTCGGGCCAGATCTCGTCATGGCGTTTCCTGTATTCCGCCTCCATGCCGGGATTAAGCTTCATCTTGAAGGCGTGACGTTCGAGAGCTGCGGTCATTTGGAACTCATGGTCTTGATGCGCCTTGCGACGATCGGCAGTGCGATGGTGATGATGAGAAGCAAGCCGATAAAGATCGACATGACGATGCCCGGAACGTTGAGCAGGCCAAGGCCGAAGGTGACGAGGCCCATGACGAAGGCGGCGATGACGACCCCGCCGATCGTGCCCGAACCGCCGAGGATCGACACGCCGCCGAGCACGACCATGGTCACGACTTCGAGCTCCCAGCCGAGCGCGATCGACGGACGTGTCGAGCCGAGCCGCGAGGTGAGGCACACGGCGGCGATGCCGCTCATGAGGCCGGTCAGGAGAAACAGGATGAATTTGACTCGCTCAACGGGGATGCCGGAGAAGCGCGCGGCAAAATCATTGTTGCCGATCGTGTAGACCTGCCGGCCGAAATTCGTCGCATGCAGCAGGATCGCGAAGACGATTGCGAGCACGATGAAGAGAACGAATTCGAAGGAGAAGACCCAGACGACATAGCCCTGGCCGAAATAGGCGAAACTATCGGGATAATTGCCGAAAGCCTGATCGCCCAGCACGATATAGGAGATACCGCGGAAAAGGCTCATCGTGCCGATGGTGACGACGATCGACGGCAGCTTCATCCCGGACACCAGGAAGCCGTTGAACAGGCCGCAGAGCAACCCGACACCAAGCCCGATGGCGACAAGACCGATCGTATCGACGCCGACTTGCGCCGCAGCGCCCATGGCCGTCGAGGCAAGCGCTATGATGGCGGCGACCGATAGGTCGATTTCACCGGCAATGACCAGCAGCGCCATGGCGAAGGCGATCATAGCCTTTTCGGTGAAGTTGAAGGTGGCATCAGAGAGATTGAAGGGATCGAGAAAATAGGGCGAGGCCAGCGAATTGAAGATGAAGATCGCGATTGCGACGCCGAGCAGCAGCGTTTCCCAGCTTGCCAGGATGCGTTTGAACGGCGTGCCGAGACGGTCCGGAATGGCGCGCTTTTCCGTCGTTGATTGCGAAACGGTGCTCATGCACTTGCTCCATGGCTGGCGGTGTCCTTCGCCGCCTGATCCCGCAGGATGATGCGGCCGCGATTGCGTTCGCGCCGGGCGTTGAAGACAACGGCAAGGATGATGACGGTGCCTGATATCGCCATCTGCGTGAACGGCGAAATGCCGATGACCGGAAGGGCGTTCTTGATGACGCCGAGGAACAGCGCGCCGAGCACGGCGCCCGCCACCGAGCCGACGCCGCCGGCAATCGAGATGCCGCCGATGACGCAGGCCGCGACGCTGTCCAGTTCAAAGCCATTGGCAATGTCGACATAGGCGACCGCATAGCGCGATACCCAGAGATAGCCGCAAAGGCCCGCAAGCGCGCCGGACAGAACGAAGGCAAGGAAGCGCGTCCAGCCGACGTCGATGCCGGCATAGACGGCCGCCACCGGATTGCCGCCACTCGCATAGGCGGAGCGGCCGAATTGCGTGTAGCGCAGCAGGAGATACATCATCAATACGATGACGATGCCGATCCAGGCGAGCACGGGCAGGCCAAGCAACGGCGTGCGCGGCACGCTGAGGAAATTCGGCGTAAACTGATGTGCGTTGACCCAGGCGCCGCCCGATAGCACGAAGGCCATGCCGCGATAGATGGTGAGCGTGCCGAGCGTGACAACGATCGGCGGGATCTCCAGCGCCCAGACGAGATAGCCGTTGATGGCGCCGAGAGCTGCGCCCATGACGATCGCCGTGATCACGAGGACGATCAGCGGCAGATCAGGATAGGCCGCGTTCAGCATCGCCACCGCCATGCCGGTGAAGGCAAGATTGGCGGCGACCGACAGATCGATCGATTTCGTCAGAATGACCGTCATCTGCGCCAAAGCGAGGATGATGAGGATCGACGTATCATTGAAGATATTGGCGAGATTGGCGGGCTCGGCAAAGCCGGCCGCACGCGTCGCAAAGCCCGCGATCATCACGATGATGATGAGGAAGAGCAGCGTTTCTCGTCTTTTGAGGATGCGTGGCATCCCGTCCTCCCTATGCGTTGCCCGTGGCGGCGCGCACCAGCGCTTCCGGTGTCAGCCCTTCGCGCTCGAACAGGCCGGCCGACAGGCCCTCTTTCATGACGAGCACCCGATCCGCCATGCCGATGATCTCGGGCAGTTCCGAGGAGATCATGATGATGCTGAGGCCTTCTGCCGCCAGCTCGCTGATGAAGCCGTGCACGGCCGCCTTCGAGCCGATGTCGATGCCCTTTGTGGGCTCGTCGAGGATGATGATCTTCGGCTGCGTTGCCAGCCACTTGCCGATGACGACCTTCTGCTGATTGCCGCCCGAGAGCGTGCCGACCGGAACGGAAAGGGCGGCGGCGCGAAGGTCGAGGCGCTCGGCATATTTGCGCGCTAAGGCGAATTCGTTGGCCGCCTTCAGGAAGCCCTTGCGCGAGGTGCGTCCGAGCGAGGGCAGCGACATGTTCTGATAGATCGGCATCGGCAGCGCCAGACCATGACGGCCGCGCTCTTCCGGCACGTAGACGATACCGGCGCGGATGGCGTCCTGCGGCGAACGGACGTGGATTTCCTGCCCATTGAGCGTCAATCGTCCGGAGAGCGGTTTGGTGATGCCGAACAGGGATTGACAGAGCTCGGAGCGCCCGGCGCCGATCAAGCCATAGACGCCAAGGATCTCGCCGCGGCGGAGCTTGAAGGAGATGTCGCGAAATTCGGTGCGGTGGCAATAATTTGCGACTTCCAGCACGGTCTCGCCGATGGCGACCGCGACTTTCGGGAAAGCGTCCTTGACGTCGCGGCCGACCATCATGCGGACGATCTCGTCCTGCGGCGTTTCCTTGAGCCTGCCATGCCCGACGGCACGGCCGTCTCGGAAGACGGCGAAATTGTCGGCGATCTCGTAGAGTTCGTCGAACTTGTGGCTGATGAAGAGGATAGCTTTGCCCTTGGCCTTCAACCCCTCGACGATGCGGAAGAGATCATCGATCTCCTTGCGCGAAAGGGCGGCGGTGGGCTCATCCATGATGACGATGCGGGCATCGATCGACAGCGCACGCGCGATCGCAACGAGGTGGCGCTGCGCTATGGAAAGATCTTTCAGCCGAGTGGAGGGATCGATGGCGCTTTCCAGCGATTCCAGCAGCTGCCTGGAGCGGCTGTTCATCGTCTTCCAGTCGATGGTGCGCCAGGACGTGCGCGGCGCATGCCCGAGAAATATGTTCTCGGCAACCGTCAGCTCGTCGAAGAGCACGGTCTCCTGATGGATGGCGGTAACGCCGGCATCGATGGCGGCCTGCGCATTGGCAAAGGCCGTCGGCTTGCCGTCGATGAGGATCTCGCCCTCATTCGGGCGGTAGATGCCCGTCAGGATCTTGACGAGGGTCGATTTGCCGGCACCGTTTTCGCCGATGAGGGCGGTGACCTTGCCGGGGTAGAGGGAAATGCTGACGCCATCCAGCGCTTTGACGCCGGGGAAGATCTGGGAAATGCCGCGCATTTCCAGAATGGCCTGACTGTTCGCGGCTGGTGTGTCCGCTAGGGATCGTTGAAGGACTGTGGTCATCAGCAATGTACCGGATCAATGAAACCAGGTCCGGCGGCTGACGCCGCCGGAGAGCTGTGGATGCGATCTTCGATCAGAAAACCTTGGAGAACTGATCGATGTTCGAGGCGTTGTAGACGAACGGATCGGCCATAGCGGCTTCGCTGTTTTCTCCAACCTTGATCTTGCCCATGCGGCCGGCATTGATCTCGCTGCCCGGCTTGCCGTCGGTCTCGCCCTTGACGAGGCGATAGGCGATCTGCGTGGCCGAATAGCCGAGGTCGATCGGGTTCCAGATCGCGAATTCCTTCGTCGCGCCTGACTTGATGGCGCCAGCCATTTCGGACGGGAGGCCAAGACCGGTCACGTAGACCTGACCGATCTTGCCCGCATCCTTGACGGCCTGCGAAGCGGCGAGCACGCCGACGGTCGTCGGAGCGACGATGACCTTGACTTCCGGATGCGAGGTCAGGAGGCCTTGGGCTTCGCGATAGCTCTTGTCCGAAAGATCGTCACCATAGACTGTGGTGACCAGGTTGAGGCCTGGGAAGTCCTTGAGCTGCTTCTTCATCTCGCCGATCCAGATGTTCTGGTTGGTCGAGGTTGTCGTGGCCGACAGGATGGCGAAGTTGCCCTTGCCGCCGTCAAGATGATCCTTGGCGAGCGTCAGGCACATCTTGCCGATCAGCGCATTCGAAGACGGGTTCAGCTGCAGGATGCGGCCGGCCGGCGCTACGCCGGAATCCCAGGAGATGACCTTGATGCCGCGCTGCGTTGCCTTCTTCAGGGCAGGTACGACAGCGTCCGGATCGTTGGCGGAAATGGCGATCGCATCGACGCCCTGTGCGATCAGCGAGTTGATGACTTCGATCTGGCCCTCGGCCGTGGTCGAGGTCGGGCCGGTGTAGATCACCTGCACGCCGCCGAGGTCCTTGGCTGCTTCCTGGGCGCCCTTGTTGGCGGCCTCGAAAAAGCCGTTGCCCAGCGACTTCACCACGAGGCCGATCTTGATGTCTTTTGCGCTTGCGGTACCGGCCATCAGTGCCGCGGCGAGTGCGACGCCGATCGCCAGTTTCTTTGCTATATTCATGTCTCTTCCTCCCTAGTTGATAGGCTATGCTCACCCCATTACAGCCGCGCACCTCATGCGACCGACGGGGAATCTTCCTCCTCGGCCTGTGCCGAAACGCTTGTAACAATCAGCGATACGCCTGCATCCTCGATCATCCGCACCGTATCGGCCGAAATGCCGTCGTCGGTGATGATCGTCGTCACCTGTTCGAGCGGGCAAAGGATCAGGCTGGAGCGCTGACGGAATTTGCTCGAATCGACCATGAGGATGAGTTCGTCGGCCTGGCGCATCAGCTTCTGCTCGCTCTGGATCAGCAGCCCGTCGGCCTCCATGATGCCGAGCGGCCCGACGCCCTGCGCGCCGATGAACATGCGCCGCGCGTAGAAATTGCGTGTCGTGTCGTTGTCGAATGGCGAAAGGATCAGGCTCTGCTCGCGATAGATCGCGCCGCCCGGAACCGTCACCGTGTTTTTCGAATGCTTGACCAGATGTTCGGCGATAGCGAAGGAATTGGTCATCACCTGCAGCCGGAAGCCCGATATGTAATGCACCAGCTGAAAGGTGGTCGTGCCGCCATTGATGATGATGGCGTCGCCCGGATTGCACAATTCAGCGGCCTTGCGCGCGATTGCGCGTTTCCTATCGATATTGACTGCTTCTGAAACGCGGAAGGGACGGCCGGCCAGACTGCCAAGCTGTGCGGGATGGATCGATTCGGCGCCGCCACGGACGCGGCGGATCTTTCCCTGCACATGCAGGGCAGCGATATCACGGCGTATCGTCGCTTCCGAAGCCTCTGTCAGCTCGGAAATATCCTGAATCGTCACCACAGGCTTTTCCTGTACGGCGCTCAGAATAATGCGATGGCGTTCACGTTCGTGCATCGGCTCCTCCTTGTTGGCGGTTATTTCGCAAATATGACAAAGTGTCAATCATAAACGATCATAAACTTTCATATTGCATCGCAGCATTATCGAATTTGATCGTTTTCGATTGACAAGGTGACTGTGCGTGAGCGATACCCTGCTCACAAAGGGTGGTTCCGTCATGTTTCGGTCCGCTCGCACGACTTGATTTCAAGGGAGGATGACATGGCGGCTGACGTTCAGCTTCTGAAGAACCGTTGGGATGATGCATATGCGGCCGGCCTCGATGAGCCGGGCAAACTGCTTTACCGGTCCAACCTGCTTGGCGCCGACAAGCGTATCACCAACTACGGCGGCGGCAACACGTCGGCCAAGGTCATGGAAACCGATCCGCTGACCGGCGAGAAGGTTAGGGTTCTCTGGGTCAAGGGATCCGGCGGCGATGTCGGCACCATCAAGCTCGATGGGTTTGCCACGCTTTATCAGGATAAGCTCGATAGCCTGAAGAATATTTATCAGGGCGTTGCCGACGAAGACCGCATGGTTGGCTTCCTGCCGCATTGCACCTTCAATTTGAATGCGCGCGCCGCTTCCATCGATACGCCGCTGCATGGCTTCGTGCCGTTCATCCATGTCGACCACATGCACCCCGATGCCATCATCGCCATTGCCGCCTCGAAGAATTCGCGCGAACTGACGCGGGAGATCTTCGGCGACGAGATCGGCTGGCTGCCATGGCGCCGGCCCGGCTTCCAGCTCGGCCTCGATCTCGAAGCCTTCGTCAAGGCGCATCCGAATGCCAAGGGCGTTGTGCTCGAAAGCCATGGTCTCTTCACCTGGGCCGATGACGCCAAAGCCTGCTACGAGCTGACGCTTGCGATCATCAACAAGGCCATTCAGTGGTTTGCCGCCAAGACAGAAGGCAAGACCATCTTCGGCGGCGCTGTTGTCCAGAGCCTGCCGCAGGCCGAACGGCGTGCGATCGCAGCGCAGCTGATGCCGGAAATCCGTGGCCGGATCGGCAAGGCGGAGCGCAAACTCGGTGATTTCGATGATCAGGCTGCCGTGCTCGAATTCGTCAATTCCAGGAATCTGCGGCCGCTCGGCGCGCTCGGCACCAGCTGCCCGGACCATTTCCTGCGCACCAAGATCCGCCCGCTGATCGTCGACTTCGATCCGGTGAAGCCCGATGTCGATGCCGTCATTGCCGGACTCGATAAGGCGCTGGAAGACTACCGGGCCGATTACGCCCGCTATTACAACGACTGCAAGCATGACAATTCGCCCGCCATGCGCGATCCGAACCCGGTGATCTTCCTGGTTCCGGGCGTCGGTCTGCTCTCCTTTGCCCGTGACAAGGCGACGGCCCGCATCGCCGGCGAGTTCTACGTCAACGCCATCAACGTTATGCGCGGCGCGTCCACCGTTTCGGAATATCAGGGCCTGCCCGAGCAGGAGGCCTTCGATATCGAATATTGGCTGCTGGAAGAGGCAAAGCTGCAGCGCATGCCGAAGCCGAAGAGCCTTGCCGGCAAGGTCGCCTTCGTTACCGGCGGTGCCGGCGGTATCGGCCGTGCCACGGCGGCGCGTCTGGCCGGCGAGGGTGCCTGCGTGGTGCTGGCGGATATCGATCAGGCGGCGCTCGAGGGTACGCACGAGGATTTCGTCAAGAGATACGGCGCGGATACGGTGCGCAGCGTCAAGCTCGACGTCACCAAGGAAGACGCGGTCATTTCCTCCTTCGCTGAGGCTTGCGTCGAATTCGGCGGTATCGACATTCTGGTGTCGAACGCCGGTATCGCCTCGTCCGCGCCGATCGAAACCACCGAGCTTTCGATGTGGAACCGCAATATCGACATTCTCGCGACAGGCTACTTCCTCGTTTCGCGAGAAGCCTTCCGGCTGTTCCGCCGCCAGAATCTCGGCGGCAATGTCGTCTTCGTCGCCTCGAAGAATGGTCTTGCCTCGTCACCCAACGCCGCTGCCTATTGCACGGCCAAGGCGGCCGAGATCCATCTGGCGCGTTGCCTGGCACTTGAGGGCGCAGACGCGGGCATTCGTGTCAACACGGTCAATCCCGATGCCGTGTTGCGCGGTTCGAAGATCTGGAACGGCGAATGGCGCGAACAGCGGGCTGCCTCGTCGAAGATCGAGGTGGACGATCTGGAGGAGCATTACCGCAAGCGCTCCCTGCTGAAGCTCAATGTTTTCCCGGAGGACATTGCCGAGGCAATCTACTTCCTGGCTTCGGATCTTTCCGCCAAATCGACGGGCAATATCATCAACGTCGATGCCGGCAACGCCCAGAGCTTTACGCGCTAGCTCCTTCTCCCCAGCGGGGAGAAGGTGGCCCGAAAGGCCGGATGAGGGGGTGGTGCAGCAAATGCAATTCTATCCTTCGCTTGCGCTCAAGATGTTCGTCGCTGCGCTCCTCAACCCCTCATCTGCCCGTTGGGCATCTTCTCCCCGCTGGGGAGAAGAGGGGACCGCACGATCGAAACGCTGTAACATTTCAAATGACGTATCTGGGAGGAAAGAATGGCCGAGTTTAGAATTGCGACCGATCTGGTCGCTGCCGAAAACGACAAGCGCGCCGCTGCGCTGAAATCCGATTACGAGGCGCTGGGCGCTGTACTCGCCCGCCGTGGCGTCGATATCGAAGCCGTGACGAAGAAGGTCTCCGAATTCTTCGTCGCCGTGCCTTCCTGGGGTGTCGGCACCGGCGGCACGCGCTTTGCCCGCTTTCCGGGAACCGGCGAGCCGCGCGGCATTTTCGACAAGCTTGACGATTGCGCCGTCATTCAGCAGCTGACGCGGGCGACGCCCAAGGTCTCGCTGCACATCCCCTGGGACAAAGCGGATCCGCGAGAGCTCAAGGCAAAGGGCGAGGCGCTCGGTCTCGGCTTTGACGCCATGAACTCCAACACATTCTCCGATGCGCCCGGCCAGGCATACTCCTATAAATTCGGCTCGCTGAGCCACGTCGACGCGGCAACCCGCGCACAAGCCGTCGAGCACAACATCGAATGCATCGAGATCGGCAAGGCAATCGGCTCGAAGGCGCTGACGGTCTGGATCGGTGACGGCTCGAACTTCCCTGGACAGAGCAATTTCACCAAGGCATTCGAGCGCTATCTCGCCGCCATGGCTGACATTTACAAGGCGTTGCCTGACGATTGGCGGCTGTTTTCCGAACACAAGATGTACGAGCCGGCCTTCTATTCGACGATCGTGCAGGATTGGGGCACCAATTACCTGATCGCGCAGACGCTTGGGCCTAAAGCTCATTGCCTCGTTGATCTCGGCCATCACGCGCCGAACACCAATATCGAGATGATCGTCGCCCGCCTCATCCAGTTCGGTAAGCTCGGCGGCTTCCACTTCAACGATTCCAAATATGGCGACGACGATCTCGACGCCGGCGCCATCGAGCCGTACCGCCTGTTCCTCGTCTTCAACGAACTGGTCGATGCGGAACGGCGCGGCGTCAACGATTTCAATCCGGCGCATATGATCGACCAATCGCACAATGTCACTGACCCGATCGAGAGCCTGATCTCCAGCGCCAACGAGATTCGCCGCGCCTATGCCCAGGCCCTCATCGTCGACCGCAAGGCGTTGGCCGGCTATCAGGATGGCAATGATGCGTTGATGGCGTCGGAAACGCTGAAGCGCGCCTATCGCGCCGATGTCGAGCCGATCCTGGCCGAAGCCCGCCGTCGCGCCGGGGGCGCCATCGATCCGGTCGCCACCTACAGGGCAAGCGGCTATCGCCGCAAGGTTGCCGGCGAACGCCCGGCCTCCGTTGCCGGCGGCGGCGGGATCATCTGAGGATCTTGTAGTTCCGGTGGATTGGCGAACGGATCGAGCGATCGGACGTCCATCAACTGGAAGTGCCTCAGCATAGAAGTGATCGGAAATTGTCGGAGCGCAGCGATCGGCCTGGCTTGCGCACCGGCAGATCACTATCGTCGAGCGGTGCATTGGTGAGCTGCCAGCCGAGGGGCGAATTCAGTCGCTGATACTCCTCATAGGAGACCAGAACGGCGGCGCGTTTACCGCGGTGGATGATGATCGTAGCTTCGCCACTAAGAGCATTATCGACCACATCAAAAAATGTGGCCTTCGCATCCTCAAGCTGAATCTCTCTCACGGGCTCACCTATCTAGCAATTGTCGCCATGATATTCCATGGCGCCATATCTCGTCAAAATCCGCGCTCAATAGCCGAGCGCGATGCCATCCTTGCGGTGGTCGGAGCCGCCGAGCAGGACGCCGCGTTCGTGATCGATCATGATCGCCTGCGCGCCGCCGATCGGCTCATCCGCCCATTCGACGACATGGCCGCGGCGCTCAAGATTGTGCTTGGTCTCTTCCGATATCGTCGGCTCGAGCGACAGCTTGCCGCCGAAGCAGAAGCTGCGTGGCTGGTCGCTTGCCTGCTGCGGATCGAGATCGCGGTCGAGGATTTGGGTCAGCATATGAGCGTGGCCGGCCGCCTGATATTGCCCGCCCATGACACCGAAGCTCATGCGCACCTTGCCGTTTTCCATCAGCATTGCCGGGATGATCGTATGGAAGGGCAGTTTGCCGGGGCCGATGGCGTTTGGATGGCCCTGCTTGACGACGAAGCCGGCGCCACGGTTCTGCAGCAGGACGCCCGAGCGCGGGGCATAGATGCCGCTGCCGAAGGCCATGAAGACCGAATTGATCAATGAAATGGCGTTGCCATCGCGATCGACGACGGAGACATAGACGGTGTCGCGATGCGTCGGCCCCTCCCATATCTTGGCATCGGCGGCGCGCTCGAGACTGATCTTTGCCCGCATGGCCGCGACCGAATGCTCCGACAGCAGTTCGGCTATGTCGACGGTCAGATAATCGGGATCGCAGATCAGCTGATCGCGCATGGCATAGCCGGCCTTGGTCGCTTCGGCATGCAGATGGATGCGGTCGGCTTCGGAAAGCTTGGGATCGCGAAGATCGAAACCGTCCAGGATGCGGGTGATCAATAGGGCTGCGAGACCTTGTCCGTTCGGAGGGCATTCCAGAAGGTCGCGGCCGCGGAATTTGCCGGAGATCGGCTTGGTCTCGAACGCCTTGTAGTCAGCGAAATCGCTTTCTTCGTGCAGGCCGCCCAGCGATTGCAGAAGCGTGGTGATCTCCTCGGCCACCGGGCCGCGATAGAAGGCGTTGCGGCCATCCCTGGCGATGGCCTTCAGCGTCGCGGCGAGAGCGGGATTGGTGACGCGTTCCCCCGTCCTCGGTGCCCGGCCGTTCGGCAGGAAGTAAGCGGCCGAATCCGGATATTTGGCGACGCGGTCGCTGTAACGATGCCAGTCGAGTTCGACACGCGGCGTGATGCAATAGCCGTCTTCGGCGGCGGCGATGGCCGGAGCGAGCACACGACCCATCTCAAGCCGACCGTAGGTGCCGATCAGCCGGCACCATGCATCGATCGCGCCGGGAATGGTGACGGCATGCGGGCTGTCGTCGGGAATGGCGATGAAGCCCTTTTCGAGGAAATAGTCGAGTTTTGCCTTTTGCGGCGCGCGGCCGGAGCCGTTGAGCGCGACCGGCATGCCGCCGGCGGCGCTATAGAGGGCGAAGCAGTCGCCGCCGATGCCGGTCATGTGGGGATCGATGACCGACTGCAGCGCGACCGCAGCGACCGCGGCATCAACGGCATTGCCGCCGGCGCGCAGGATGTCGACGGCGGCGAGTGTCGCCAGCGGATGCGAGGTCGCGGCCATGCCCTTGTCCGAAATGGTGACCGAACGGCCGGGCTTGAAAAAATCTCGCTGCTGCATGTCTTCACGTCCTCTGTCTGCCTTGCGTGCATCCGCGCGCGCGGCGCGGCGTTGATAGTGTTTTACGGTGTTTTTTCCGTCATGGAAGCCATGGCCTTGCCGCGTTGTGATTTTCAAACATCTTGTCATCAGCCGATCGTGTCGTCGGCCAGCCAAGCAGCGAAAATATCCGGATATTTGTCATGTTCATCTGTCAGGTTCGGGATGAAGCAGCCCGCCATGCGGTGGCAATCACGGTAGGGTCGGCTTTTTTGACGCGCTTGCGCCGGATGGTCACTTTCGAGTGGCCCGGGCGTCGGAATTGAGTATTGTCGGCGGTAGGGGCGGCCTTGATTTGATTGTCGAAGGCCATCTCGAAAAGACAGGGCTTGCGCTCGATAGGTGAGGAAAATCAATATGACGACTGACATTAACGGCTTTGCCGGGCGCCTGAAGCGCCGCGAGAATGGCGGCATGATCTCTGCCTGGATCGGCACCCCCGACCCGCTGTTCGTCAATCACCTGGCGCAAGAAGACTTCGATACCGTCGTGCTGGATATGCAGCATGGCATGTGGGACATGGCGTCGGCCGCCAACGGCATCGCGCATGTAAGGCTCGCCGGCAAGCCGGCGATCGCCCGCATCCCCGTCGGTGATTTCGCCTCCGCCTCGCGGCTTCTGGATGCGGGTGCCTCCGCCATCATTGCGCCGATGATCAATTCCGCCGATGACGCCCGCGCTCTGGTGAAAGCGACGAAATATCCGCCGCTTGGCGAGCGCAGCTGGGGTCCTTCGCTCGCCCTCAACCATTTCGGCATTTCAGCAGAAGACTATCTGCAGAGCGCCAATAGCCTGACCGTCACCATCGCGATGGTGGAAACCCGGACGGCTCTGGACGCCATCGACGAGATACTTGCCGTCGATGGTATCGATGGCATTTTCGTCGGCCCGTCCGATCTTTCCATCGCGCTTTCAAACGGCGCGCGGCTGGCGCCGGAAAGTGCGGCGATCGATCAGGCGCTGGCGACGGTACTTGTACGCTGCCGCGCCCATGGCAAGGTGATCTGCGCCTTCGGTGGCGATGGCGATCGCGCCGGCCAATATCTGAAGCTCGGGCTCGATCTGGTCATCGCCGGCGCGGAAACGGCGCAGCTTCGCGCAGGTGCCCGCACGGCCATTACCACGGCACGCAAGATCGCTGATTCATAGCCGACTAGCTTAGCAGAGAGAGGCTGCCCGGGAGCATTTCCGGGCATGCCAATGCCACTATCTGCGATGTCGATCCGCAGCTTCGGATCCGTCGATATCGACCCAAACGGCAGATTCGAAGATTCCGGTCAGCGAAGTCGGGCTGCGAGCGATGGGTTTTGTCAGTTTACGAGCTTTACGTAGCAGGGCCTATAAGTCTCTAAGCCGCAGCCGCCACCGACGGCCTTTGCCGGCGTGATCGTGTTTTGGATGGCGATCGCTGCAAGCGCGACGGCAATGACTGTCAAAACAGTTTTGGTATATTTGTCCATGAGCTATTCTTCCAAAAGTAGCGGGCAATGATTTGCACTTTAAAATTGCTTTTAAGAATGTCAATTCCAAAAAGTTGCATTAAGCAATTCGCTGCCGAGCATATGCGCCGGCGGGGCGTGCTGGCCTTTCCGTTGCGATGAGCGCGGCTCCGCGCTTGCGTCGTCATTCGCCTGCGGGCATTGTCAGGCTGATATGACGGAGCAGAAAGATTTGTCGAAAGTGCATGGATTGGGACTAGGGCGCGGCCTGCGGCGCGAAGCGGGCCAGCGCGTGACCTTGCGAACCGTCGCGACTGCTCTCGGCCTTTCGGTCACGACAGTCAGCCGGGCTTTGAAAGAGGGCCCCGAGGTCAACCGCGAGACGATCGAGCTGGTCAAGCGCGCAGCGAGCGAGCTCGGTTATCGCCCCAATCTCGGCGGTATCAATCTGCGCACCGGCAAGACCCACGCCATCGGCATTGTGCTGCCCTTCGGGCGCGAGGGCGAGATGAACATCGTCGTCGCCTCGCTGATCGAGGGCGCGTCGCGTTACATGAAGGCGCGGGGATACCGGACCACCATCGTGCCGCAACTGCAGGCGGATGATCCCTTCGCGACGGTCCGCGATATCGTCGAGGAAGGGTCCGTCGACGGCATCATCATCACGCATACGACGCCGCAGGACGACCGCGTCAAATATCTGCTTGAGGTCGGCATGCCTTTTGTTACCTTCGGCCGCACCGAATTGTTGAGCCTCCATCCGAGCATAGACCTTGATCATGAGGTGATCGGCGCGCAAGCGGCGCGCCTGCTTTTGGACGCCGGCCATCGCAAGCCGTTGCTGATCGCGCCCAGCAGTCACTTCACTTACAGCCTCCAGTTTGTCCGGGGATGGCGCAAGGCCTTTGCCGAGCGCCATCTTGATGTCACCGGCGATCAGATCCACTTCACGGCCGGAACGCCCGATAATGGTCGCGAGTTGGCAAAGCGCGTGGTCACGCAAAATCCGGAAGCGACCGCGGCCTTCGTCGCGAGCGAGGAGGCCGCTCTGGGCTTCCTGGCCGGCTTGCGAGACGCGGGCCGGCAGGATTTCGCGCTGATCACCTATGGCGGCACGGCACTGCCCGATTTCTTCAATCCGCCGCTCAGCACATTCTATTATTCCAACCATGCGATCGGCGAGCGGCTGGCTGCCTTTCTAAGTCGGGCGATCGCCGGCGACGATCCCGCTGAGCTACGCGAAATCGTTCAGGCCGAATTCGTTGATCATAATAGTCAGCTACTCTCTGCCTGATATGTGCAGCAGTTGGTAACATCAGCGGATCCATGGAAGATATTTGTAACGTTACGATTTTGCGGATTCATGGGAAATACCATGCCCTTTGCGGAAAAATGATTGCTTGACAGCATCGCATTTACCCAACAATCGTAACGTTACGAACTGTCGTTCGGAGGGGTTTGAGGCTCCGAGTGGCAGGATTATGCGCAAGAGAATGGAAGCCTTGCCGCAGGCGGGCAGCCACATTCCAAGGGAGGATGACGTGGGCCAAGGCTCGCTTTTTTTCGGATCGCCAATCTGGACGTTCAATTGGAACCCGCCTTACGCGGCACCACTGCGGCGACTTGCCCGCACCGGCTGCAAGGGCTTTGAGCTGACCGCATGGTCGGTCGACATGCTGGCCTATTACACGCCGGAGACCATTCGCGAGCTGAAGCAGATCGCCGATGGTGAGGGGCTGGTTCTCACCAACTTCTTCTTCAATCTGCCCTTCAGCCGAGCCGCAAATGCCGCGGTCTCGACAGTCGATCTCGAAGGCTACAAGCGTGGAATGGACGTGGCGGCGGAGATCGGCACGCCTATCGTTACCAGCATGACGCCTTACCCCTTTCAATCCGACGTCAAGCCGATCTTGCAACGGCCGATTTCACAGGAATGGACGGCGGCGGTCGAGCCGCAATGGGACTGGACGGGCGAATATGACCTGGTCGTCGACGGCTTCGCCAAGGCTTGCGAGATCGCCGCAGCCGCTGATCTGCGCGTGGCGATCGAGCCGCATCCCTATCGCTGGGTCAGCTCCGGGCAGGGCATGCTGCGCCTGATCGAGCGCACAGGCGCTCCCAATCTTGGCCTGAATTTCGATCCGAGCCACCTCTTTCCCGCCGGCGACATGCCGCATTACGTCGTGCTGGCGCTCGGCGACCGCATCTTCAACACCCATTTCTCCGACAATGAGGGCCATACCAACGCCCATTGGCGGCCGGGGCGCGGCAAGATCGACTGGAAGGCGATTTTCGCGGCACTGCAGGCGATCGGCTATTCCGGTCCGATCACGCTGGAGCTGGAGGATGCGCCAGGAGCATCTCACTGGACGCATTTCCGCGAGGCGACACCGGAATTCGACGAGGAGATGCGACGTGGCATGAGCTATCTGCACGCCGCTGCCGCTGAACTCGATATCACCATTTCCTAGAGGCAATCCCAATGAGCAATGAGCCCATGAAAGTCGGCATCGTCGGCGCCGGCAATATCAGCGCCACCTATGTCGCAACCCTGCATATGTTCGATTTCATCCGCGTGAAGTCGATCTACGATCTCTATGATTCATCGGCGCAGAAGCTTGCCGCGCAGTTCGGCATCGAGGCCGTGGCGCTGGACACGATGTTGGCCGATCCGGAAATCGGCCTGATCATCAATTTGACGACGCCGGTCTCGCATTATGCCATCAGCAAGAAGGCGCTTCTTGCCGGCAAGCATGTCTATTCGGAAAAGCCGCTCGGCGTCTCCATGACCGAGGCTGAGGAATTGATGTCGATCGCGCGCGCCGGCGATCTGCGGCTCGGCTGTGCGCCCGACACCTTCCTCGGCGGCGGTCATCAATTGACGCGGCGGCTGCTGGATGAAGGCCGCATCGGCAAGACGATCTCGGCCACCGCCATGCTGTTGCTGCCGGGACACGAGCACTGGCACCCCAATCCGGCCTTCTTTTATGGTCGCGGCGGCGGGCCGATGCTGGATGTCGGTCCCTACTACGTCACGAACCTGATTGCCCTGCTCGGCCCGGTGCGCGAGGTTTTCGGGACCGCCAAGATCACCCGTATCGAGCGCATGGTGAAGAGCGATCCGCATCGCGGTGAGACGATCAAGGTGCTGGTGCCGACCCATCTGACTGGCGTCATGGAGTTCCATAGCGGTGCGACGGTGACCATCGCGACCAGCTTCGATGTCATCAAGCACAAGCACAACCAGATCGAGCTTTATGGCTCGGAAGGCACCATGGTGACGCCGGATCCGAACAACTTTACCGGCAAGGTGGAGATATTCCGCGAAGGCACTGATGCCTGGGAGGAGGTCGCGGTAGACCATCCCTATACCGAGGGTGTGCCCGGCCATCTCGGGCTGCGCGGTTTGGGCGCGGCTGAAATGGTTGATTCCCTTCGCTCGGGACGCCAGCATCGGGTATCGTCGGAACTTGCCTTCCACGCCCTGGAAGTCATGACGGCATTCGAGCGGTCGGCCC
The DNA here is from genome assembly GCF_016901135.1 of Martinezella lusitana. Lineage (GTDB taxonomy): Bacteria > Pseudomonadota > Alphaproteobacteria > Rhizobiales > Rhizobiaceae > Rhizobium > Rhizobium lusitanum_D. Next base: position 416,325 of record NZ_JAFEVL010000045.1, read on the forward strand.
AGTCACGCGGCGTGGTTGCAATCCACAGCAGCTGTGGTCGTCCGGATCCGATAAATCGCACAATTAATGAGGGACGTTTCGCATAGGCTGCGCTATAGCTTGGGAAAATGCAGTCCTTTCGGACTGTGGGCTTGACGAAAGGGTGATGCGTAAGGAAGCATTGCTCACTCGCCGCAGGGAACGGAGGCCCGGCGGTGCGGTTTTGGAGGATCGTGAAATTCGGCATCCGATGTCTGAAGACTGCGGCGGCTGAGCACGTTTGGAGAACGTTATCAAAGGAGGAGGAACGTATGCGTAAATTGATGATGGCATTGGTCGGCGCCACGGCGCTGGTCGCGGCAAGCGTGACCGGCGCTCTGGCCGAAGGCAAGAAAGCCGAAGTCTTGCATTGGTGGACATCCGGGGGCGAGGCCGCCGCCGTGAAGGAACTGGCCAAGGCCTTCAACGCCGCCGGCGGCGAATGGGTGGATACCGCGATCGCCGGATCCGGCTCGACCGCTCGCCCGATCGGCATCAACCGCATCATCGGCGGCAACCCGCCGACGGCCATGCAGTTCAACACCGGCACGCAGATGAACGATCTGGCCCAGCAGGGCCTGCTGCGACCGCTTGACGATCTTGCCAAGGAGCAGGATTGGAAATCCGTCCTGACGCCGGCCTTCTATCAGGCGATTCAGTTTCAAGACCACATCTATGGCGCGCCGATCAACGACCACGGCCAGAACTGGCTGTTCTATTCCAAGCCCGTTTTCGCCAAGGCAGGCGTGACCGAGGAGCCGAAAACCTGGGATGAAATGTTTGCCGCGCTCGACAAGATCAAGGCCGCCGGCCTGATCCCGGTCGCCGTCGGCGGCCAGCCCTGGCAGCTTCAGTTGATGTTCAACGCCATCCTTCTCGGTGAGGGCGGCAAGGACCTCTACGGCAAGGTCTGGAAGGGTCTCGATACCGACGCCGTCAAGTCCGACAAGTTCAAGCATGTGGCCGAGGTCTTCGCCAAGCTGCGCAACTATCAGGACGCAGGCAGCCCGAACCGCGACTGGAACGTCGCGACCGGCATGCTGATCGACGGCAAGGCCGGCATCCAGTTCATGGGCGATTGGGCCAAGGGCGAATTCATCCATGCCGGCCTCGTCGCCGACAAGGATTTCGGCTGCATCCTCGGGCCGGGCGAATCCAACTTCATGATGGGTGGCGACATCTTCGTCTTCCCGGTCCTGAAGGACAAGGCGGCGATTGATGCTCAGACCCTGCTGGCAACGGTCATCATGTCCAAGGAAGGCCAGCTCGCCTTCAACTCGAAGAAGGGCTCGGTGCCGGTTCGTCTCGACGTCGACACGTCGAAGCTCGATGCCTGCGCTCAGAAGGGCCTGAACGCGCTCAAGGATCCGAGCCGTCAGATCCTGACGTCCGATGTGTTGACACCTCAGGACGTCGTCCAGACCGAGGGCGACCTGATCGCCCAATATTGGACGACCCCCAGCATGACGGCCGACCAGTTCGCGGATCAATTCGCCAAGGTCATCGACCAGGCGAAGTAAGCTTCAGCCGACATCCATGCGGCGGCAGGTTCGCCTGCCGCCGGTTTTCATGAATGCTGAGGAGGAGCGCCATGAGCACACCTGAAACGAGCGCCGCCACTGTCGGTGTGACCGTAGCAAAGACGGGCGCCACCCGCAGGAGAATGCGTTTTTCGCCCTATATCGCTCTGTTCCCGGCTTTCGTCATCGTCCTTCTGGCCTATGTCGTGACTGTTGTCTGGAACATCTGGATATCCTTCACCGACAGCAAGGTGCTGCCGGTCAATATCTTCGTCGGAACCAAGCAGTACGAGCGGCTGTTTGACACCGCACGCTGGCAGATATCGCTGCAGAATGTCGTTGTTTTCGGCATTCTGTTCATCGCCGGCTGCCTGATCCTTGGCTTCCTTCTTGCCGTGGCGCTCGACCAGAAGGTTCGCTTCGAAAATACGTTCCGCACGATCTTTCTCTATCCTTTCGCCATGTCCTTCATCGTGACAGGCCTTGTCTGGCAGTGGATCATGAATCCGACGCTCGGCCTGCAGAAGGTTGCAGACAGCATCGGCTTCACCTGGTTCCGCTTCGACTGGATCGTTCAGAGCAATCTGGCGCTCTACGTCATCGTGCTGGCCGGCATATGGCAATCGACGGGGCTGGTGATGGCGATCATGCTGGCGGGATTGCGCGGCGTCGACCGTGAGCTGTGGAAGGCGACACGCATCGATGGCATCCCGAGCTGGCGCGTCTATCTCCACATCGTCATCCCGATCCTGAGGCCGACCATCATCACCGCCAGCGTGCTTCTGGCGATCGCCGTGGTCAGGGTCTATGAGCTGGTTCTGGCGACCACCGGCGGCGGGCCGGGAATATCGACCGAGGTGCCCGGGAAATTCATCATGGATTACCTGTTCGGCCGCGGCAATATCGGCCTTGCGACAGCGGCATCGACCGTCATGTTCGTCACCGTGGTCATCGTGGTGACGCCCTGGCTCTACTACGAATATTTCCGTGAAAAACCGAGGGGGAACTGATGACGATGCCATCTTCCGTCGCAGCCACCATGCAGGGTCCAACCGGCCGCAAACCGCAGCACTTTACGCCCGGGCGCATCGGCCTCTATGCCTTTCTCATCATGGCGTCACTGTTCTTCCTGTTGCCGCTCTACGTGATGCTCGTCACCTCGTTCAAATCCATGCCGGAGATCCGCCAGGGCAATATCTTTGCGTTGCCGCAGATGTGGTCGGCGGATGCCTGGGTTCAGGCATGGAGCACGGCATGCACCGGCCTTGAATGCGGCGGCATCAGCGTCGGTTTCTGGAATTCGGTGAAGATCCTGATTCCGAGCATGATCCTGTCGATCTTCATCTCTTCGCTGACCGGCTATGCGCTTTCCTTCTGGCGGGTGAGGGGTTCGAATGTGCTTTTCGCCATCCTCCTGCTGGGAGCCTTCATTCCCTACCAGGTGTTCATCTATCCGCTGGTTCTGATCTATCGCGATGTTGGCATCTATTCGACGCTGCCCTGCATCATCATCACCCACACGGTATTCGGTCTGCCTGTTCTGACGCTGCTGTTCCGCAATTATTACTCAAGCCTGCCGATGGAGCTGTTCAAGGCCGCCCGCATCGACGGGGCGGGGCTGTGGCAGATCTTCTTCCGGCTGATGATCCCCATGTCCATTCCGATCCTTGTGGTGGCGGGGATCCTGCAGGTCACCGGCATCTGGAACGACTTCCTGTTCGGCGTCGTCTTCGCCGGCCGGGAAAACTTCCCCATGACCGTGCAGCTCAACAATATCGTCAATTCCACCCAGGGTGAGAAGCTCTACAACGTCAACATGGCGGCAACCATTCTGACCGCCCTGGTGCCGCTGATCGTCTATTTCGGTTCGGGTCGCTGGTTCGTGCGGGGTATCACCGCGGGCGCAGTCAAGGGATAGTTCATGGCCAATGTTTCCATTCGCGAACTTGCAATCGGTTTCGGCAGCGTCAGCGTCCTGAAATCGCTCAATCTCGAGGTAAAGTCGGGCGAGTTCATCGTTCTACTCGGCCCGTCCGGCTGCGGCAAGTCGACCCTGCTCAATGCCATTGCCGGCCTCACCGATATCAGCGACGGCCAGATCTGGATCGGCGACAAGAACGTCACCTGGGAGGAGCCGAAGGATCGCGGTATCGGCATGGTGTTTCAGTCCTATGCGCTCTATCCGACGATGACGGTCGAAGGAAATCTCTCCTTCGGGCTGCGCATCGCCGGCATGGCGAAGGAGGAGATTGCCAAGCGCGTCGACCGCGCCGTGCAGATCCTGCAGATCGATCCCTTGCGCAAGCGGCGGCCGGGGGAACTATCCGGCGGCCAACGTCAGCGCGTCGCCATCGGCCGCGCCCTGGTGCGCGATGTCGATGTCTTCCTGTTCGACGAGCCGCTGTCCAACCTCGATGCCAAGCTTCGAACCGAACTGCGCGTCGAGCTGAAGCGCCTGCATAGCGGCCTCGGCTCCACCATGATCTACGTCACGCACGATCAGATCGAGGCGCTGACGTTGGCCGACCGCATCGCCGTCATGAGCGGCGGCGTCATCCAGCAGTTCGCCACGCCGAAGGAAATCTATCGCCGCCCTGTCAATCGCTTCGTGGCGGGCTTCGTCGGCTCGCCCTCCATGAACTTCCTGTCGGGGAAGGTGACGAGCAACAACGGCTCGCCGGCCTTCGTGCTGACCGATGGCCGCACGATCGATCTCAACGGCTACCAGTTTTCCGGCACGCCCGGGGAGGGTCGAACGGCAACGCTCGGCGTGCGGCCCGAGCAGATGCAGTTCAACGCTGCCAGCGATCGCGCCTCGAACCTGCCGGCGAGCTTCAGCATCGTCGAGCCCATGGGCTCGGACAATCTGATCTGGGGGCAGGTCGGCGCGGAGACCATATCGGTCCGCATCGACGCCGATGAGGAAGTCGAGCTCGACAGCGAGCAGCCGGTCTATTTCCAGCCGGCTCTCGCTTCCCTGTTTGGCGAAGACGGTCAGCGTCTATAAAAGATCAGATGGCGCCCCGCGTTCGACGGAGCGCGGGGCGCCATTTTCATGCCTTGACCTCGAAGACCATGTTGAACGGCGTTTCGGTCGCCTTGCGGAAATGCGAATAGCCCGCATCCATGGCAACCTTGCGCAGTCTCATCTCGCCGGCTTGCGCGCCTAAACCCAGGCCGACTTCCTGCGACAGCGAGGCCGGCGTGCAGATCATCGTCGATGCGCCGTAGAAGACGCGGCCGACCGGGTTGAGATTGTCCTTCAGGCAATCATGCGCAAAGGGCTCGACGATCATCCAGGTGCCGTCGTCGGCAAGGCTGTCCTTGACATGTTTACCGGCGCCGACCGGATCGCCCATGTCGTGCAGGCAATCGAACATCGCCACGAGATCATAGCCGGCAGCCGGGAAGTTCTTGGCACTCGCCTGTTCGAAGGTGATACGACCGTCGACACCCGCCTCCTTCGCCGCAGCTTTCGCTCGCTCGATGGAGGGAAGATGATAGTCGAAGCCGAAGAAGGTCGAGTTTGGATAGGCTTCCGCCATCAGGATGGTCGAGGCGCCATGACCACACCCGACATCGGCGACGGCGGCACCGGCCTGAAGCTTTTCCTCTAAACCGGTTAGCGCCGGTATCCATTCCGAAACGAGATGGCTGTTGTAGCCAGGCCGGAAGAAACGCTCCGTGCCGCGGAACAGGCAGGCGCTGTGCTCATGCCAGCCGAGGCCAGCGCCGGTCTTGAACGCATTGGCGATCTTCGGTTCGTCGAGCCACATGGATTGAACGACTTCGAAGGCGCCGGTGAAGAAGGCGGGACTGTTTTCCTCCGCAAACACCATCGCCTGTTCTGGCGTCAGGTGGAAGCGTTCGGTCTGGTCGTCATAGCTGACATAATCGGCTGCCGCTTGCGCCGACAGCCATTCGCGCACATAGCGCTCTTTCACGCCGACTTTGTCGGCCAACTCCCCCGAAGTCATCGGTGTTCCGTCCGCCATGGCCCTGAACAGGCCCAGATGGTCACCGAGTGTTACTAACACACCCGAAACTGCCGCGCCGAGATCGCCGACCAGGCGTCCGACTAGGGCATCGAGTTTCTGCATATCAGGTTCGCGCATGACATCCTCCCATCAGAATTGATGCAGCGTTCCGTCCGGATATATACGGAAGCCGAAACATACTCCCAGGGGGAAGGGGAGGCAATTACGTCATACGGGTGAGCAGGCCTCGCGCTGCTGCCTTGGAAAAGGCGCAACCTATTGAGGTATTGCCTTATTTTGGAAATGTGCGAGGTGCCGAGCTGCCTTAGCCGGCGCGCGCCAGCTCCTTTTCCAAAACGGAGAGCAGGCGCGGATCGTCGACCGTAACATCAGGTGCGAAGCGGGCGGCGACCTTGCCGTTACGGCCGATCAGGAACTTTTCGAAGTTCCAGACGATGCCGCCGTCGTGCCCGGTGTCGAGGCCGTGTTTCGCCAGACGCTCGCGCATCGGACCGTCGCCTGTCGTTTCGACGCCGGAGGCGATCAAGCCGTCGTAGAGCGGATGCCGCTCTTCGCCCGTGACAGCGATCTTGGAAAACATCGGGAACTGTACGTCATAGGTCAGCGTGCAGAAGCTCAGGATATCCTCGTCGGTGCCAGGTTCCTGGCCCTTGAAGTCGTTGGCCGGGAAGCCTGCAATAACCAAGCCTTCGTCGCGCTTGTCCTCGTAAAGCTTTTCCAGCCCCTCATATTGCACCGTCAGTCCGCATTTGGAGGCGACGTTGACGACCATGATGACCTTGCCGCGATAGTCGGCAAGCGTCGTGTCGCTGCCGTCGATCCTCTTTACCGGAATATCGAGTACGCTGTCGGTCATTTCGTTCACTCCAAGTGAGTTGGAAAATAGGATGTCGATATTTGCCTGGATTTGACGGCCGTCAAGGTCAGAACCCTATTCAGGCGGCCTCCTCCATCCTGACCAGATGGCCGCTCGACACTTCGCGATACTGTCGAGCCGGCGTGATGTATCCGACCGGCCGCACCGGGCTCTTCAATTCGTCGACGCCCAGATTGCGCTTGATGCCACGGCGGGAGGGATCCGGCACAGGCACTGCCGCGATCAGCTTCCTCGTATAAGGATGCTGCGGGTTCTCGAACACCGAGGCACGCGGGCCGATCTCGACGATCTCGCCGAGATACATCACCGCAACGCGATGGCTGACGCGCTCGACCACCGCCATGTCGTGCGAGATGAAGAGATAGGATAGATTGAGGCTCTGCTGCAGATCCATCAGCAGATTGCAGACCTGCGCCTTGATCGACACGTCGAGCGCCGAGACGCTTTCGTCGGCAACGATCACCTTCGGATCGAGGGCGAGTGCGCGGGCGATACAGATGCGCTGGCGCTGGCCGCCCGAGAATTCGTGGGGGTAACGGCTCATCATATCAGCCTTCAGGCCGACGCGCTCCAGAAGGTCGGCGGCCTTCTCGCGGGCTTCCGCGCGTGAGCCGAGACGATGTTCGATGAAGGGTTCGGCGACCGCCGCCCCGATCGTCATGCGCGGGTTGAGGCTGGCGAACGGATCCTGGAAGATCATCTGTATGCTGCGGCGCATGCGGCGCAGATCGAGCGCGCCGAGCTTCATCACGTCATAGCCGTCAAGACGAACGTCACCGGATTTGGGATTGATGAGGCGCATGATGGAGCGCCCGGTCGTCGATTTGCCGCAACCGGATTCTCCCACCAGCGACAGTGTTTCCCCTTGAGCGAGATCGAACGAGACGTTTTCGACCGCATGGATGGCGCCGGTCGGGCGACCGAGCAGCCCACCGCGGAGATCGAAGCGGGTGACGAGATTCTTGACCTCCAGAACCGGCGTCTTGCCGTGATCGACGGTGTCGGCCAGTGCCTTGGGTTCGCTGCGCTCGCCGGTGCTGATATCGACGGTCGGGAAACGCAGCGGCTGAGCCTGATCCTTCATCGAGCCGAGCCGCGGCACGGCCGACAGCAGCGCGCGGGTATAGGGATGCTGGCCGCGGTGGAAGATGTCGTCGGTCTTGCCGGTTTCCACCGCCTCGCCGCGATACATGACGATGGTGCGGTCGGAGATCTCGGCGACCACCCCCATGTCGTGGGTGATGAAGAGGACGGACATGCCTTCCTCCTCCTGCAATACCTTGATGAGGTCGAGGATCTGCCCCTGAATGGTGACGTCGAGGGCCGTTGTCGGCTCGTCGGCGATCAATAGTTTCGGGCGGCTGGCGAGCGCCATGGCGATCATCACGCGCTGGCGCATGCCGCCGGAAAATTGATGCGGATATTCGTCGAAGCGCGAGGCGGCGTTCGGGATGCGCACCTTTTCGAGCAGCCGGATCGTCTCGGCCTTGGCCTCCGCCTTGGAGATGTCGCCATGGCAAGTGAGGGCCTCGGAGATCTGCCGGCCGATGGTGAAGATCGGATTGAGGCTGGTCATCGGCTCCTGGAAGATCATGGCGATGTCCTTGCCTCTGACCTTGCGCATCTCGCCTTCCGGAAGAGTGAGGATATCGCGGCCGTTGAGCCTGACGGAGCCTTCGATACGGCTGCTGCCCCTCGCAAGCAGGCGCATGATCGAAAGCGAGGTGACGCTCTTGCCCGAGCCGCTTTCGCCGACGATCGCAACCGTTTCTCCCGGCATGACGTCGAAGGAGATGTTCTTCACCACCTGACGCCATTCGCCATCGACGAGAAACGACGTCGTCAGATTGGAGACCGAGAGAACGGGCTGTGCATCCGGATTGGTTTGCTGCGTTGAAATGGTTGTCATGGCGTCCCCTTTTTTATGATGTTGCGCACTGGCCGGGTATCAATCGACGCTGTTCATGATGATGCCGGCACGGTTGCGAAGGAGGCCGAAGGGCGACCCTCGGCGATCCTTGCGGCTTCAAGAGCAGCAATCCTCTCGTCGATCTCGCGGCGGTCGGTCATCCCGCTTGGATTCTGCCGTGTCGGCATGGTTTCGGCCACATGCAGGTAGCGCTCCTGCGCGACGACATAGAGCCGTTCGAGTTCGGCGAGCGGGTCAGCGCTGTCGTCGACACGGATGTTCAGCCAGGCATAGTCCTGATCACGGTAAATCACGAGTGCGGCCGATTGCTTGCCGCGCTTGTCACCGCCGGCATGCTCGCCGGCGCGCATGGCTTCGAGCAGCCGCTCGGCGAGCGGCTTTCCCTCGGTCTTCTTGAAGGTCGCAAGCGTCTCGGCAATCACCTGCGGACCCGCCAGCATATTGCCGGCCACCGAGACATTGTCGTCGACCAGATGGCCTGCCCAGTCGATGCATCGGGCGCCGGTGAAGGCAGCGTTGTTGCCCTTGCTGTCGATCAGGTGGAACTGGCGTTGTTCACGACCCTCGTCGCGGGCGCTGAGCGTTTCCAGAATCTCGCTCGGCGCATGGCCGGCGGCCAGCATGGCAAGTCCGTCGATGCCGTAAAGCGGGCTTGCGAAGGCCTGCGTCGCGACGGCGCCGATGCCGCCGCGAATATGCGGCACGATGCTGCCGACGGCGAAAAAGCGGGTGGCGACGGCAATGGCGAGATGGCCGGTTTCCGGCTCACGGGCTACGATCGACCAGGTCATCGGTGCTTATCTCCCAATGGCGTAGGCTTGCATCAAACGCGGTGTTGCTGCAGCGCGCAAGAGGCCATCTTTATCTCGCCGCGCTGCGGTGAGCCGCCCCACGGTCCATTCCGGCGCGACGGTCAGTTTGTGGCCCTTCCTGCGGAGCGCATCGAGCACCTCAGTGCTGAAGTTGGCCTCCGCGGTAAGGCCGCCGGGCTCGCGGGTGCGTGGGTAGAAGGAGCTCGGGAAGTGCGTGCTGTGGAACAACGGTTTGTCGATCGCTTCCTGCAGGTTCAGTCCGTGGTGGACATAGCGCAGGAAGAAGGAGAGCTGCCATTGCTCCTGCTGATCGCCGCCCGGCGTGCCGAAGGCGAGCGTCGGCCGACGCTCGTGCAATGCCAACGTCGGCGTCAGTGTCGTGCGCGGGCGCTTGCCTGGAGCAAGCGAAGAGGGCAGGCCGGGCTTCAGCCAGAACATCTGCGCACGCGAATTCAGGCAGAAGCCGAGGCCGGGAATGATCGGCGAGGATTGCAGCCAGCCCCCGGAAGGGGTCACCGACACCATATTGCCCTCACGGTCGATCACGTCGATATGCACGGTATCGCCGCGCTTCTCCGTCAGATGCGACATTGTAGGCTCATAGACCGCGCCGCCTTTGGCTTCGGGCGTCTCCAGCATGTCCATGGTGAGATCGTATTGGCCTTCGAAGCCGGGCAGCTTGCCCGGGCGCAACGCAAGCGAGGCTTCCGGGGAAATGAACTTGCGGCGTTCGCCGGCATAGGCATCCGATAGCAGGGTATCGAGCGGTACGGTCGTGAAATTGGGATCGCCGTAATAGACCTCGCGATCGGCAAAGGCGAGTTTCATGGCCTCCATGACTATGTGGACGAAGTCCGCGCCGGCCGGATCGATGCCAGCAAGGTCGAAACCCTTGAGCAGCGACAAGGCTTGCAGGAAGACCGGCCCCTGGCCCCACGGACCGATCTTGGCGACGGTCCAGCCGTGATAGTCGTAGGTCAGCGGCTCCTCGACGGTGGCGGACCAGCTGGCCATGTCATCGGCCGTCAGTACGCCCTTGTGGCGCTGGCCGCTGGCATCCATGACTTCGGCCTTGCTGACATAGCTGTCGATCGCCTCCGCGACGAAGCCGCGATAAAAGGCATCACGTGCCGCCTCAATCTGCGCTTCGCGGCTGCTCTTCGCCTCCGCTTCCGCGACGACCCGCTTCCAGGTTTCGGCAAGAACCGGGTTTTTGAAGTTGGACCAGGGTTCCGGGGCGGAGCCTCCGGGAAGCCAGGTCTCATAGGAGGTCGGCCATTCCTTGCGATAGAAATCGGCAAGTCCCGCGATGGTGGCGGAAACGCGCGGCAGGATGGGGTGGCCGTTCTCGGCATAGTGGATTGCCGGCTCGAGAACATCGCGGACCGTAAGCCTGCCATAGTCGCGCAGCATCAGCATCCAGCCGTCGAAGGAGCCGGGGATGACGGTGGCGAGCAGGCCGTCGCCCGGGATCAGCTTCAACCCCTCGCTCGTATAGTGCTCGATCGTTGCGCCGGCCGGCGCTGGACCCTGGGCGCAGATGACCTCGACCTTGTCTTTTTTCTTCGAATAGAGGATGGCCGGCATATCGCCGCCCGGTCCGCAAAGATGCGGCTCGACGATCTGCAGCACGAAGCCGGTCGCGACGGCAGCGTCGAATGCATTGCCGCCCTTTTCGAGAATGCTCATGCCGACGGCGGAGGCGATCCAGTGCGTAGAGGTGACGACGCCGAAGGTTCCAAGAATTTCAGGACGTGTGGTGAATGCGGTCATTGGGGGCACCCTTTCAGTTTATTCATGCTTCGCGCGGGTCGAGCGCATCGCGCAGGCCGTCGCCGAGGAGATTGAAGCCGATCACGACGAGAAAGATGGCAGCCCCCGGCCACATGGCCATCCAGGGCGCCTGTTCGAGATAATTCTTGGCCACATTGAGCATCGAGCCCCAGCTCGGAGCCGGCGGCTGCTGACCGAGCCCAAGGAAGGAAAGGCTGGCCTCTGCGATGATGGCGGTCGCGATGGTGAGCGTTGCCTGCACCAGGATGGGTGCAAAGACATTCGGCAGGATGTAGCGGGTGATGATGCTGAAGTGGCGCAATCCGATCGAGCGGGCGCCTTCGACATATTCCTCCGTCTTGACCGCCAGCACCTGGCCGCGCGTCAGCCGTACGAAGACCGGCGTTGCCGAAAGCCCGATCGCGATCATCGCATTGGTGAGGCTCGGCCCGAGAAAGGCGGCAAGCGCAATGGCCGTGATCAGGAACGGCATCGCCAGAAAGGCTTCGGTGATGCGCGAGATGATCTGGTCGATCCAGCCGCCGTAATAGCCGGAGATCAGGCCGAACGGCACGCCGATCACGACCGCGATGGCGACCGAGAAGATGCCGGCCATCAGCGATGCCTGCGCTCCCCAGATCATGCGGGACAGGATGTCTCTACCGATATCGTCGGTGCCGAACCAATGGGCTGTTGATGGCGCCTTGCGGATCGCCGACCAGCTCGTGGCGATCGGATCGGCGATCGGCAGGAGCGGCGCAAGTGCGGCGAGTACGGTAAAGAAGAGGATGATGGCAAGCCCGACCAAGGCTCCCTTATTGGCCTTCAACTTGCGCCAGGCGCGGTTGGGAGAGCGTTTGACCGAGGGAGCCGCCGCGGTCGTCTGTGCGATCATGCTCATAGGGCTGCCCTCATGCGTGGATTGAGGAGGACATAGAGAATGTCGGCGATGAGGTTCATCGCGATGAAGCCGATAGCCGTGCAAAGCACGACTCCCTGGACCACCGCGTAATCCCGATTGAAAACCGCGTCGACGATCAGCTTGCCGAAGCCGGGAATGGTGAAGATCTGCTCGGTCAAAACAGCGCCTGCCAGAAGCTCGCCGAAGAGCAGCGCGCTGACGGTGACGATGGGCAATATGGCGTTGCGGAAGGTATGCTGCAAAACGACGGCTGCTTCGGAAAGACCCTTGGCGCGGGCGGTGCGGATGTAGTCGGCGCTGAGGACGCTCAGCATGGACGAGCGGGTATGGCGCATCAACGTGGCGGCAAGCGCATTGCCGAGCACGAAGGAGGGCATCAGCATGGTCTGGATCGAGCGCCAGGGATCCTCAAAGAATGGCTGGTATCCCGAGGCGGGCAGCCAGTGAAGCTTCACCGAAACCAGCAGGATCAGCATGATGCCGAGCCAGAAATTCGGCACGGACAAGCCGCACAGGGCGATGATGTTGGCGAGGAAATCGATAAGCGTGTTTTTCTTCACCGCCGCGAGGATGCCCATGGGAATGCCGATGACGAAGGCGAAGATCATCGACATGACGGCGAGCTGGATGGTGACCGGCAGCTTTTCCGCGATGAGCGTCAGCACCGGCTGGTTGGTGCGCAGCGAAACGCCGAGATCGCCCTTCGCAACGCCCTGCAACCAGTAGCCATATTGATAGACGACGGGGTCGTTCAGCCGGTATTTCTCGCGAAGCAGCTCCAGGACCTGTGGATCGCGCTCCTCCCCGGCCATGGCGAGCACCGGATCGCCCGGCAGGAGCTTCTGCAGGGAGAAGACGAAGATCGAAATGATCAGCAGCGTCGGTATGGCGACGAGCAATCTTTTTCCGATATAGCTATACATGGGCAGATCCTTGGCGCGCGGGAGAGCCATGCGGGGCGAACGCCCGCATGGCGTTGCGGGCTCAGTTGCTCTTCTTTACGCCAGCGAGGCGGATCATCCCGTCCGGAGCGGGCGCGAAGCCGGTCACCTTCTTGTTGTAGGCCCAGATCCAGGCCTGATGACCGAGAAAGATGATCGGCAGATCCTCGTTGAGGATGGCTTCGGCCGCATCGTATTTCTGCTTGCGCACCGCACTGTCCTGCGACTGGCGCGCTTCCAGCAGCAGCTTGTCGACCTCGGGATTGCTGTATTTGGAATCGTTGAGGCCGGCGCCCGTCGTCACGAATTGCTGGATATTGCCATCTGGATCGGAGCGGCCGGACCAGTCGGAGCGGCTGAGCTGGTAGTTGCCCGCCGTCTGCGCGTCGAGCAGCGTGGCGAATTCGGTCGTCTTCAGCGTCACGTCGAAGCCGGCTTCCGCGACCATCGACTGGATGATCTGCATCGTCTGCATCGAGACGGGATTGTTGGCGACGGCAAGTTCGACGGGGACGCGGTCGAAACCGGCGGCCTTGACCAGTGCCTTGGCCTTGTCGATGTCGCGCGCGGGAACCGGAACATCCTTGTCGAACCAGGGGCTGTTGGGTGCGAATGGCTGATTGCCGGCAAGCCCGGTGCCGTCAAAGACGATCTGCATGGCGGCCTCACGATCGATCGCCAGCGAGAAGGCCTGCCGCAGGCGCTTGTCCTTGCCTATCGGATTGTCGGCGCGCGCTCCGTTGCCGATATTGGCATAGACGCCGAGCCAGCCTGTGCCGATTGCGTCGGCATAGACGAGGTTGGGATCGCCCTTCACCGTGCCGACGTCGGATGCGGCGACGCGCTCGATCATGTCGAGATCGCCCGAGCGCAGGTTTGCAAGGCGAACCGTCGAGTCGGGGATCGGCAGATAGGTCACCTTGTCGATGAAGACGGTGTCCTTGTTCCAGTAGTCCTGGAATTTCTCCAGTACGATGCGGTCCTGCTGCACGCGCTCGACGAATTTGAACGGTCCGGAGCAAACGGGATGGTCACCGAACTTCGCGCCGGCGGCTTTCGCCGCAGTCGGCGAGACCATCATGCCGGAGCGGTCGGAGAGCTGGGCAAGCAGCGTGACGTCAGGCGCTTTCAGGGTGAAGGTGACTTCGTATTCGCCCGATGCCTCGACCTTGGCGACCGAGGAGAGCTCGCTCTTGCGGCGCGATTCCGGCATGGTCTGGTAGCGCTGGATATTGTCGACCACGGCTTGCGCGTTGAACGGCGTCTCGTCCTGGAACTTGACCCCTTGGCGCAGTTCCATGATCAGCTGCTTGCCGTCTGCCGACCATTTCCAGGAGGTGGCGAGCTGCGGCACGAACTGCAGATCCGGAGTCACGTCGACGAGCTTGTCGCAGAGCGCGGTATAGACGATGCGGCCGACGAATGTGCGCGACTGGGCTGGATCCAGCACGTCGGCATCGTCCTGCAGGCCGATCTTCAGCTCGACAGCGAAAGCCGGCAGCGCGATCAATACGCCGGCGGCCAGCGATGTCAGGAATTTGGCGATCTTCATCTTGTTCTCCTGATTATAGTTTTCGTTCTTTGTATTCTCGACCGGTTTCCTCTCCGGTCGTGGTCTGGTGAGGGAGGGGCTTTTGGTCAGCCCACTTCTTCAGTCAGTGGCTCCAGTGCTTGTCGCGCATCGAGCGAGGTGATGCGGATCAGGCTTTCCTGCAGCATCAGAAGGTGCTCGCGCATGGCTTCGGCGGCCTTTATCGGATCTCGTGCGGCAATCGCATCGATGATCGCGATGTGCTGCGCATAAGAGACCGGGCGCGTCTTGTTGATGCTGCGGGCCAATTCGCGAATGGTTTGCCAAGCCTCGTCCTGACGGACATGGTTGATGACGTCGAAGATGGTCAGAAAGAACTGGTTGCCGGCGCTCTCGGCGATCAGCCGATGCAGCGCGCCATCCCAGAGCTCGCTGCTATCGGCATCGTCGCTGGCGGTGATTTTCTTCGTCAGCTCATACATGCGATCGATGTCATCGGGCTTGGCGCGCATGGCTGCAAGCTGGGCCAGCTGCGGCTCGATGCGCAGGCGAACCTCCATGACCTCCATGAGATCCGTGCCGGCCACCAGCGAGCTCACATGCTCGCTCCAGCCGTCCGGGCGCTGTCCCGCATAGGTTCCCGAGCCCTGGCGACGCCAGACACGGCCTTCGGCCTCCAGCACTTCCAGCGCCCGCCGGATGGCGCGGCGGCTGATACCCAATGTTTCCGACAGAACCCGTTCCGTCGGCAACTTCCCATCCGCCGGCAGATCGGCCGAATTCAAAAGCCCCCGGAGCTTTTCCAGGGCGTAGATCGAATTCTCCGGAAGGCTGCTGATTGCCATGACGAGGAAGTGAACCAATTTGGAATTGGTTCAATTGAAGTTCAACCCAACCCTGCCGTCAAGCTCTTTTTTGTGCAATTTTTGCAATGCACAATCTTTGTGCGTGGTGCGTCAAAGCGGAGCCGCAAAAGAACGCCGCCTGATTGAAAACGATGCGAAGGTGAGCCCCGCCTTAGCGGCTAAGCGCACGCGCCGAAAGTGCGATTTCCGGTGTGAAGTCGAAATCCTTGTCGAAGGGATAGATCGGCTTCTGTTTGCGCAGCCGCGGCAAGCGTTCGACGAACTGATCGACGACCCCCGGCGAAAGCGCCATCAGGTTCGGATTGGCGATCGGTGCCAGTTCCGGTGAGAGATAGCCTGACTTAACGACGATGATCCTGGCCTTGTGCGGATCGAGGCCGAGGCGCGTGAAATCGGCAATGTTGTGATAGGGGCGGCGCTTCGCAGAGAGCACCAGATCGATGCCGCCGATGGAAACAACCGCCTGGGCGTCGCTCGCGTCGATGACATCAAGCAGAAACTTGACGGTGAAATTAGCTTTGACGGGCTTGCTTCCCTTCGTGTCGAGCGATGCGCCGACAGAGAGATCGAGTGTGGCGCCGACGCCTGCCGCATAGCAGGCTTCCGTGGCTGCCTTGTCAGTGATGCCGGCGAAGATGACGCCGTCGGCCCCCTTCGCAATCAGTTCGGCAAGCACGTCGGCGCGATCGCCGACACCGCCTCCAGTCGGATTGTCACCGGATTCGGCAAGCACCACGGGCGCGGTCTCACTGGCAATCGCCCTGACGACGCATTCCTCGATCGAGCCGGTCTCGCAGCCGAAAACGAAATCCTTGCGTACATCCCAGTATGCCTGCGCCAGGCGTTTCGCTTCGCGCTCGAGAACTTGGCGATCCGTGCCGGTCATGATGGCCGCGGCCGTGGCGCGCGGCTCGTCGGCCCAGACATAGCCGACCATCAGCGAGGCATCCCAGACACCATCGATGGCATCGATTTCGGGCAGTAGATCGTAGAGGCTCTTGGCCGGTTCATCGACCGTGCTGGTGCGCTCACCCGGCAACACCACAGGGATCGGTGCCCAGAGCAGGATCGGCTTCACCCCGGTTTTGAGGCTTTCCGTCAGCATCTTGACGGCGCGGCGCATGGTCTCCTCGACATCGATATGCGGCGCGGTGCGATAGGTGGAATACATGTCGAGCGCATCGATGATGCGCTGGGTGACGTTGCCGTGCAGGTCGTAGCTGGCCGAGACCATGCAATTCTCACCGACAACGGAACGCGCGGCGCTGATCCAATCACCCTCGGCATCTTCCATGCCTTCGACATACATGGCGCCGTGCATGGCAAGATAGAGCCCGTCGAGCGGCAGCAATGGCTTCAGACGCTCCAGGAATTCCGCCTTGAAGGCCTCGTATGTATGGCGGGCGACCGGACCGCCGGCGATGGCCCTGGCATGGATGGTCGGCAGGAATTCGCCGTCGTATTCCTTGAGAAAGACGAAGTAGGGCGCAGCCGTCAGCTCTTCGCCGCGCAGAACGCGAAAATCCTTCTCCTCGTTCAATACGGGATTATAGGTGCTGCATTCGATGTGAATGCCTCCGACGGCGATACGCATGGGAACCTCAATTCGGGCTGGGACCAATCAGGAAATTATGGGCGGCGATGCTGGCGGCACCGCGCGCCCAGACATCGCCATCGACGCGTTGCGTGCGGATCGGCGTCTGGCCGGCATAGCGCGGCAGCACGTTCGCCTCGGCCGCCTGCCTCATCACGGTGCCGAAGAGGCCGTCGAAGCGCCCTTCGACATGGGTGATCAGGATCATGCCCGGATCGTTGAACTGGATCAGATGGGCGATCGCCAGGCCAAGGGCACTGCCGGCCCGATGCAGGATGCGGATCGCAGCCGCGTTGCCGAGCGACGCCTCGGCTTCCAGATCGTTGAGGGAATTGCAGGCAAGGCCTTCCGCCCTCGCCATTTCCTTGATCGCCTTCATCGACGCCACGGTGTCGAGGCAGCCGCGCTTGCCGCAGCGACAGGGCGAGCCGTTGGCTTCGATGGTGCAATGGGCGATCTCGCCGGCGCCGCCGTGATTGCCGCGATAAAGCTTGCCGCCGACGAAATGGGCGCAGCCGATGCCGTCGTCGAAAGAGACGACGCTGAAATTCTGAGCGTCGCGCGTGCTGCCGAACAGCTTCTCGCTGACGGCGACCGCCTTGGCGTCGTTTTCGATGAAAGTGTCGATGCCGGTCTTTTGCCGGATGATGCTCGCAAGCGGCACGTCCTTCCAGCCAAGCAGCGTGGATTGCACGCAGCTTGCCTGCTTCTCATCGACGAAGCCGGAGAGGGCGATACCGATGCCGGACAGTTTTCGGGCGATGTCCTCGCGCTCCGCAAGCAGCTTCGGCAGCGCCTCGGCAATCAGCTCGGCAATGATCTCCGGATCGCGTGATAGCGGCATGGTCTGACGCGCGATTATGTTGCCGTTGAAGTCGCTGAGAACCATCGGTGCCGGGTCTTCGAGCAATGAAATGCCGACAAAGAAGGCGCCCTCCGGATGCAGATCCAACAGGATCGACGGGCGGCCCTGACCGTAGATCGTCTCCGTCTCGTGCAGAACGCCGAGGGAGATCAGATCGCGGGTAATTCCGCTCATGGCTGCCTTGCTCAGGCCCATGGAAGCTGCGAGAACGGTGCGGCTCAACGGGCCGGATTCGCTGATGACGCGCAGAAGCTGCTGCTGGGAAGAGGTGAGCAATTCGACGTTCCGCCTGGATTTCGGTCTGCTTTCGCGGACAATAAGTTCATGAATTGAACAAATCAACGGAAATAAATTTAGAGGGGAACCTAATTGCAGGCCGGTCACGAGGCAGGGTTGCATTTAAATAGTTGACATCGACCTATATCAGTATGCAAAACTTATTATAACGATTCAGGCAATAAGCCCCTCCCGTCGCCTCGTCCTCCGACGTCGATTCCAAAAAGTAAACGCTCGATCATGGTTGCCCTGGCGGCCTATGCGTGTTCGATGTCGGGCGCAGCAGTCAGAAAGGAATGCCATGTCCAGCACGGTCGATCGTTCGAGACGCCCGTTGGTCATCGTCTCGATCATGCTCGCGACCTTCATGGTCGCGGTCGAAGCGACGATTGTCGCGACCGCCATGCCGCGCATCGTCGGCCAGCTCGGCGGCTTCACCTATTATAGCTGGGTCTTCTCCGCCTTTCTGCTGGCGCAGTCCACCACGACGGTGATCTACGGCAAGCTTTCCGATATGTTCGGCCGCAAGCCCATGCTCATCTGCGGTATCCTGATCTTCCTTGTCGGGTCGACGCTTGCGGGTTTTGCCTGGTCGATGGCCTCGCTGATCGCTTTCAGGCTATTGCAGGGTCTCGGCGCTGGCGCCATTCAGCCCGTGACGATGACGGTGGTCGGCGACCTCTACAAATTGGAGGAACGGGCCAAGGTGCAAGGCGCGCTTGCCAGCGTCTGGGCGGTGTCGGCCGTCATCGGCCCACTTGCCGGCGGCATCATCGTCGACAATCTCTCCTGGGCGTGGATTTTCTGGATCAACCTGCCCGTCGGCGTCCTGTCCATCGCCGGTTTCATCTTCTTCCTGCATGAACGCATCACGCCGCGCGAGGCGAAGATCGATTATCTCGGCACGATCCTGTTTTCGATATCGATCGTGTCGCTGCTGGTCATTCTGACGGAGACCGATTCCGGCTTCGCTGTTTTAGGCCCGCTTGCGGTCGTCTTTGTCGTCACCGGTATCCTGTTCCTGTGGCAGGAGCGGCGGGCGCCGGAGCCGATCATTTCGATCGCGCTCTGGAGCCGGCGGCTGGTGGCGACGAGCAATGCGGCAACGCTGCTTGCCGGCATGGCGCTCATCGGGCTGACGACTGTTCTGCCGATCTATGTGCAAGGCGTGCTCGGCCGCTCGCCGCTCGAAGCCGGCTTCACCTTGACGATGCTGATCGTCGGCTGGCCGCTGGCGGTGATGCTCTCGAGCCGGTTCTTCCGCGCCTTCGGCATCCGCAGGACGCTGCGTGCAGGCAGCTTCATGTTTCCGTTGGGCGCGTTGTTTCTGCTATTCCTGACCCCGGAGAGCAGTCCGATCATCGCCGGCATCGGCTCGTTTCTGATGGGCTTCGGCATGGGCCTCATCAGCCTCACCAGCATCGTGCTCGTGCAGGAAAGCGTCGAATGGTCGATGCGCGGCAGCGCCACGGCGTCGATCATATTTTCGCGCAGTCTCGGCAACACCCTCGGTGCGACGGCCCTCGGCGCGATCATGAATATCGGTATCGCGCACTACGGCAACGGCGAGTTGGCGACGAGGCTTCATGACATTCTGAACCAGCCGACCGGCCTTTCCGATCTTGTCGGCGATCCGGCGATCAGGAACGTTTTCGACGCCGCGCTTCACTGGAGTTTCTGGGGCGTTGTCGTCGTCGCCATCACGACGTTCGCAACCATCTGGCTCATTCCCGTCGCCCATGATGCCGGCCGCCGATCGGTGCCCAAGGCGGATGCCCAGGACGCTATGACGCATTGACGGAACGCAGACCGGCAACGGGCCGTGCTTCCGTCGCCGGCATTCATCGTGACGCTTGCGACGTGCTGCGTCAGAAATCGTAGTGGCTGATGCGCCAGGACTCCAACAGGCTCCGCGATGCCTTGATCGCGGCGTCGGAATCGCGGGCGACGATCGCGTCAAGGATGGCCTTGTGGTAGGGCAGAGAACGCTTCTGGCCCTCGGCGACCTCATCATGGCCCGAAAGCGTGCGGTTGGCGTAGATCCCCACCGCGATCAGGTCGATCAGCTGTGAATAGACCATATTGTGCGTGGCAGCGAAGATCGCGGTGTGGAAGCGCAGGTCGGCATCGGCGTTGGTGTTGATATCGCCGATGCTGGAAACCATGTCCTCGTAAGCGGAACTGATCGCGGCAACGTCTTCGTTTGTGCAGCGCAGGGCAGCGCGCGCAGTGGCTTCCGGCTCCAGCGCCAGCCGCAAATCCTTGATGGAACGCATGATCTCCACCGAAGGTCCGGTCTCGTAGTACCAGACCATGACGTCCGTATCGAGGTGATGCCAGTTGGAGCGCTCCTTGACGCGGGTGCCGACGCGGGTCTTGATCTCCACCAGTCCCTTGCCTGCAAGGCATTTCATCGCTTCGCGAATGACGGTGCGGCTGATGCCGAATTGTTCCACCAGATCGGGCTCATTCGGCAGCGTGGCGCCTACCGGGTAACTTCCACCGACGATGCGGCGACCAAGCTCGTGGACGAAATAGCCGAAGACGCCGCGACGGGGGATCGTACCGTATTTTCGCACAAAGGCATCGAATGGTGACTGCGTTACGATCAGTTTCGCCTCCGGGGTTGCCGGAGTGGTCATTGCATCAAGGCCATGTTTCATTATGCGGGGCTCTCATTCCTTTGATACGCGATTGCGAGGCTAATCTTCAGCCGATGACATGTTTTGCGGGCTCTACGCTGATGTCTCGGCGTGTTCGAGGCTGTTCCATATTGTTTTGATATCGATCCTGTCGTTCTTGGCGCGGCATTTCCGATAAAAAACCCTACCATGTCTTGTGCGCAAATGCCTACTGGCACCGGTTCGACCGGTCCGTTCACCGATACGCCGATAGATCCGTCATAAATTCCCGCGTGGCGGCATGGCGGCAGGCAGCGGCACGGCAATCAAATTCTGCGCCGCCCGTTAAGCGAAACGTGATTGGCCAATCGATTGATGGGACGATTTCGATCTATCGGAAACGATGCCGAACCGATTAAATAAAGCGGGATGCGAGGCGGATTCGGAGTAACTGGTTGATGAACGACATGTCCACGCATGGGCGGGAGAAGGAAATGCAGGCGACAGGTTCACGCTCGCTGTTGATCGCGTTGCTCGTGGCTGGCGCTTTCTTCATGGAAAACCTGGATGGTACGGTCATTGCGACCGCGCTGCCGCAGATGGCGGTTTCCTTTGGTACCCGACCGGTGGATCTCAATATAGGCATGAGTGCCTATCTGCTGACGCTCGGCGTTTTCATCCCTATCAGCGGCTGGATCAGCGACCGGTTCGGCGCGCGACTGGTGTTCACCACGGCCGTCGTCATCTTCACGCTTGCCTCGGTTCTATGCGGCTTTGCCAACGATGTCGGCTCCTTTGTCGCCATGCGCATCCTGCAGGGGATCGGCGGCGCGATGATGGTGCCGGTGGGCCGGCTCGTGGTTCTGAACAATACCCCGAAGGAGAAGCTGATCTCGGCGATTGCGACGATCACCTGGCCGGCGCTGGTGGCGCCCGTTCTCGGACCGCCGCTCGGCGGCTTCATCACCGACCATGCGAGCTGGCGCTGGATCTTCTTTCTCAACTTGCCGCTCGGCATATTGGCATTTGCCTTCGCGCTCGTTCTCATTCCGGAGACCAAAAGCGCTGCGCGGCCGCCTTTCGACTGGATCGGCTTCGTCGTCAGCAGCATCGGTCTGGCAAGCCTGATGTACGGGCTGGAACTGATCGGCCGTCCCGATCCCATATGGATGGAGGCCTGGGCCTATGTGGTCGCCGGGCTGGTTCTGCTCACCG
The DNA here is from genome assembly GCF_016901135.1 of Martinezella lusitana. Lineage (GTDB taxonomy): Bacteria > Pseudomonadota > Alphaproteobacteria > Rhizobiales > Rhizobiaceae > Rhizobium > Rhizobium lusitanum_D. The sequence continues at coordinate 438,084 of NZ_JAFEVL010000045.1, forward strand.
TGGCCGTGTTTCATTTCCTGAGGACGGAGCATCCGCTCATCGATCTCTCAGGGCTGAAGCTGCCGACCTTTGCGATCACGATCTCCGGCGGATCACTGTTTCGTACCGCTATCGGCGCGGTGCCCTTTCTGTTGCCGCTGATGTTCCAGGTCGGTTTCGGGCTCAGCGCATTTCATGCCGGCATGCTGACCTTGGCGGTCTTTGCCGGCAACCTGGCGATGAAGCCGGGGACGACGCCGATTTTGCGGCGTTTCGGCTTTAAACCGGTGTTGATCGTCAACGGCATCCTGAATGCCGTCTTCATTGCAGCCTGTGCGTTGTTTTCGCCCGATACGCCGGTCTGGCTCGTCGTACCGGTACTGTTCATCGGCGGCATGTGCCGCTCGATGCATTTCACGGCATTGAATACGATTGCCTTCGCCGACATTCCACCGCGGCAGATGACGGGCGCCAACACGCTGTTCAGCACCGTCTTTCAATTGACCATGGGCATGGGAATCGCTGTCGGCGCCATCGGCATTCGCATCGGTCAGGCTATCAGTGCACCGCTTGGCGTAAGCGGCATCGTCGCCATCGAATTCCGCCTCGCCTTCGTGTTGCTCGGCATCATCGCCCTTTTTGCGGTGCTGGATTGCCTGCCACTCGACCGCAGGGCTGGCGACAACGTTGCGCGCAAGCAGAAGGCGGGCGCGAAAAAGGCGGCTTGAAGATCTCCGTTATGAGCGACCTGTGCCGCTCAATGGGGATACTGAATGAGATTATAATGCAACAGCACGGCGGGTATCGCCATCAGGATGATAAGAAGCATTGCAAAGCTTGCTGCACGCAACATTTTCATCCGGCGGGCGCGCTGACCGGTCCAATCATATACTGCCATAATGAGCCCCTCCTTTTCCTCAATTATTACAAAGGCAAGAAATGGAACTCCAGTCAATATTGGCAATAGGGCGTTAAATAATAAGTTTATTCTAATATAATGGGGTTAGTATACCGCCATTCTATTGCGCATCAGCGCAACGCGGCTTCTCCGGCACTGGCGCAAGCTCATTTCGCGACACCGGTCGGACGCTGGGAGAACAAGAGTTTGGGCCTCGCGCAAGCGGGCGCCTGTTGGTTCGGAAAGAGGAAAAATGCGATGAGCAAGATGCGCGCTTTGGTATTGGAACGCCAGCATGAGCTGGCAATCCGCGATATAGACCTTCTGCAGGAGGTCGGGCCGGGTGAAGTCAAGATCAAGATCCATACGGTCGGCGTCTGCGGATCTGACGTCCACTATTACACGCACGGCAAGATTGGCCCGTTCGTCGTCAACGAGCCGATGGTGCTCGGCCATGAAGCCGCCGGCACCATCGTCGAAGTCGGCGCTGGCGTAACGCATCTGAAGATCGGCGACCGCGTCTGCATGGAGCCGGGCATCCCCGACCCCAATTCCAAGGCCAGCCGTCTCGGCATGTACAATGTCGATCCCGCCGTCATCTTCTGGGCAACGCCGCCCGTCCATGGCGTGTTGACGCCCTTTGTCGTGCATCCGGCCAATTATACCTTCAAACTGCCTGATAATGTCAGCTTTGCCGAGGGCGCGATGGTCGAGCCGTTTGCAGTCGGCATGCAGGCGGCGACCAAGGCGAGAATTACCCCCGGTGACACCGCCGTCATCCTTGGCGCCGGCCCGATCGGCACCATGGTCGCGATCGCGGCTCTTGCCGGCGGCTGCGCGCGGGCGATCGTTGCCGATCTTGCCCAGCCGAAGCTCGATATCGCCGCCCAATATCAGGGCGTCATCCCTGTCAATATTCGCGAAAACAATCTGGTCGAGGAGGTCGATCGACTTACGGACGGTTGGGGTGCCGATGTCGTCTTCGAATGCTCCGGTTCGCCGAAGGCCTGGGAAACAGTCATGGCGCTGCCGCGCCCGGGCGGCGTCATCGTCGCCGTCGGCCTGCCGGTCGATCCGGTCGGCTTTGATGTCTCGACAGCGTCGACCAAGGAAATCCGCATCGAAACGGTCTTCCGCTATGCTCATCAATATGAGCGCTCCATCGCGCTGATCGCGTCCGGCCGTGTCGATCTGAAGCCGCTGATCTCGGAGACATTCGCCTTCGAAGACTCCATCGAGGCGTTCGATCGTGCCGTCGAGGCCAGACCAACGGACGTCAAGTTGCAGATCATCCTGGATCAGTAAGCGTCTGTTTACCGCGTCGCCTTGCATCGGCGAGGCGACGTTTTCCTCCGGTTTCGCACGACCCCGTAGACGGCCGGGCAAAAGCGATGCTAGTTAGCCTGAAAAGAGAGGAACAGGCTTTAACGCCGTGAAACGGGAAGGGTAGCCGTGCCGCACGACGTCGCATTGATCGCACTGATTGCCGGCGGGTTCGTGTTCGCGGCCATTTTCGGCTATCTCGCCGACAGGCTGCATCTGCCGCCACTGGTCGGCTATCTGGTTGCCGGCGTCATCATCGGCTCATCCACTCCGGGCTTTGTCGCCGACGTTTCGCTCGCATCGCAATTGGCTGAAATCGGCGTCATCCTGCTGATGTTCGGCGTCGGCCTGCATTTCTCGGCCGCTGATCTGCTGGCGGTGCGCGGTGTCGCTATTCCCGGCGCCATCGGTCAGATCGCGATCGCAACGCTTTTAGGCATCGGCTTGACGTCCCTCTGGGGCTGGGGCATCGGCGCCGGCGTGGTCCTGGGGCTAAGCCTTGCCGTTGCCAGTACCGTCGTGCTGTTGAAAGCGCTGGAAGAGCGCAACCTGGTGAATTCGACCAACGGGCGCGTGGCTGTCGGCTGGCTGATCGTCGAGGATCTGGCGATGGTGCTCGCACTCGTGCTGTTGCCGGCCTTTGCCGGCGTCATGGGCGGCCATGTGAATGCCGGCGACCATGCGGCTTCCGGCTCGATCTGGCTGACGATCGGCATGACGCTGGTCAAGGTGGCGGCATTTACTCTTGTTGCGATCTTCATCGGTCCGCGCATCGTACCCTGGCTGTTGACGTCGGTCGCCCGCACGGGCTCGCGCGAACTGTTCACGCTGTCGGTTCTGGCGATCGCGCTCGGCATCGCCTTCGGGGCGGCGCAGATATTCGGCGTTTCATTCGCGCTCGGAGCCTTCTTTGCCGGGCTCGTGATGAGTGAATCGCATCTCAGCCATCGGGCCGCGGCCGACTCCCTGCCATTGCAGAACGCCTTTTCCGTGCTGTTCTTCGTTTCCGTCGGAATGCTCTTCGACCCGACTATCCTGGTGCGCGAACCGCTGATGATCGTCGGCGTGCTTGCGCTCATCATCCTCGGCAAGTCACTGATTGCTTTCGGAGTGGTGCTGTTGCTGCGCTACCCGGCGAGCATGGGCTTTGCGGTCGCAGCCGGCCTAGCTCAGATCGGCGAATTTTCCTTCATCCTGGCAGGGCTCGGCGTTTCGCTCGGTCTGTTGTCCCGGGAAGGGCAGGATCTCATTCTTGCCGGCGCGATCCTGTCGATCACGCTCAATCCACTGGTTTTCTTTGCCGTCGAGAAACTGGAGACATGGACGTATTCCCGATGGCCATCGCTGGCGAGCAAATACGGCATGGCCAAGCAGGATGGGATGCGGCGCGAACTGACCGCCATCAACAAGCAACGCGAGGAAAGGGATCGGCAGCATAGTCTCGAGATCGAGGAGCTGATCGAAACCTTTCCGATGTTTGCCGAGCTGGATGACAATGCGCATGAGGAGCTTCTGTTGCTCTTCCGGCCGAGATCGGCTTCACCGGGCGATCGTGTCATCCGCACGGGCGATCGTGGCGACAGCATGTTCTTCATCGCCTCCGGCGCCGTCGAAGTGCAGCTCGAGGATGACGAGGTTCCGCTCGGCGCCGGCTCATTCTTCGGCGAAATGGCTCTGTTGACCGGTGCGCGCCGCACCGCCGATGTGGTCGCCGTCGATTTCTGCCAGCTCTTCGTGCTGGAGCGCCGTGATTTCAACCTGTTCATGTCGCGGCATCCGCAACTGCGCACCGCCGTCAGCCGCATGGCGCGCGAGCGGCAGGAAAGCAACGTGTCGCGCCAGCGGCGCGACCAATCAGAAGATGCCAGCTGACGCCCGACCTCAGATTTAGCGGCGCTTCAGCCAGGATTTCGAAACGCGACAGGCCATCGTATAGGCCGGATCGAAGACATTGCCGACATCGTAGCGCACGACCTGGCCGAGCAGGTGGCTGGCGGCAGTCTTATCGAGGCCGTAGTCGGAGCCGAGCCAGCGCAGCATTTCGCTGGTCGCGTGCTGCAGCGCTTGGTCGAGCGGCCGGGCATTGCCGATAGTGAAAATGTCGTCCGCCGTCTCGCCGCGAGGCCAGACGATCGTCTTTTTCTTTTCGACGCTCAGGCGTACCGTCACTTCGAAGGTGGTTTCGATCCCCGTGCCGACGATTTCGCCGTCTCCCTGCACGGCGTGGCAATCGCCAAGGAAGAAAAGCGCGCCTGGCGCCGATACGGGAAACCAGATGGTCGTGCCCGGCCCCAGCAGCCGATAGTCCATGTTGCCGCCGAATTCGCCGCTGGTGGCGGTCGATATGGCCTGGTCGAGCGCTGGCGCGACACCGAAGCAGCCGATCATCGGCGAGAGCGGCAGCGTCAGGGCCTCAAGGCCGGCAACCGGTTCGGAAAGCCTCGTTGTCAGAGCTTCGCGGTCGATCTGCCAGATCACCTTTTCGCTGGCCGGCAGCGCGCGCACATCCTGCGGATCGACGACGTTGCCGGCAACGACGCTGCGGGTGAATCCCGTGTCGCGCGTCGGCACCATGGTCAGGATTTCGACTTTGAGGGAATCGCCCGGTTCCGCACCCTCGACGAAGATCGGGCCGTTCATCGGGTTTCCTCCCCGGGCCTGTCGAATATCGTGCTTATCATAGCCGGCAGCGTCGAGCGTTTCGGTGATGACGGTATCGCCATCGGCGACATGCAAGGCCGGCGGCAGGGAGCCGATGACGTTGTGATAGACGGTGGGGGTGAAACGGTGCGTTGCCATTGCTTACAGCCTTATCCTGAATTCGGTTCGGCCAACCTATGACAGCTTTGCCGTGTCGCGAAAGACCGAGTTTGCGGATATTATGGATTGCTGCTTCGGATGATCCCAAGGACGATTATAAACGAGAGGCAACGGTGCTCTGCGGATTTTGCCGGCCGCGACTTGGAATGCAGGTCGATCTAGGCGAAATGATCGCGAAACGCCTGTGGCGTAGTTCCGAATTTTCTCAGGAAATTGCGCCGCATGGTTTCCTCCGAGCTGAAGCCGCAACGAATGCGCGCCTGGTGAACCGTAAGGCCCTCTTCCAGCAGACGCCGTACCGCCTCGATGCGGATATCCTCCACGGCCCTGGCCGGCGTGCGTCCGGTCGCCTTGAGGTAATGCCGGGAAAAGCTGCGCGCACTCATATTCGCCCGCTCGGCGAGAACGGGCAGAGAGAGGTCCGCGCGCAGATTGCCCATGATCCAGGCGTGCAGTCGGTCGAAACGCTCGCCGCTTTCCTGCAAGCGCAATGCTGAACTGAATTGAGCCTGGCCGCCCGGCCGCTTCAGGAAGACGACGAGCTCGCGGGCGACGGAAAGTGCCAGTTTCCGTCCGAGGTCGTCTTCGATCAAGGCGAGGGCCAGATCGATGCCGGCGCTCACGCCCGCCGAGCTCCATATGTCGCCGTCCCGAACGAAGATCGGATCTGGCTCCAGTTTCACCCGCGGAAAGCGCTTTGAGAATTCCTCGCAGCGATTCCAATGGGTCGCCGCGCGCCGCCCGTCCAGAAGTCCCGCTTCGGCAAGAAGGAAGGCACCGCTGCAGACGGAGGCGGTGCGCCTGGCGCTTGCCGACCGCCGGCGCACCCACTCGACCAATGCCTGATCTTCGCATGCCCTGTTGACGCCCCAGCCGCCGGCGATGATCAGGGTGTCGAGCGGGCCGTCAGTGTCGCTGAGCGGCACAGTCGTCAGCTCAAGGCCCGAGCTGGTTCTGGTCTGCCCACCCGTCGCGACTGTGATGGGCTCATAGGGCCTTGGCAATCCGTCCTCGATTGCAGCCTCATTGGCACTGGTGAAAACCTGCAGCGGACCGGCGATGTCGAGCAGCTGGGCGTTGTCAAAGGCAAGTATCTCGATGTGGCGCATGATTGGCACAAAATGACGGGAGTTTGGCAAATGCGCCAGATTGTGATCGCATAGACTGGCCGAAGTCAACCATTGGAGATGCAATATGACCATTCGCTTCGGCCTGCTCGCCTTTCCCGGCGTCCAGCAACTCGACCTGACCGGCCCTTACGAGATATTCGCCTCGATGGAGGGTGCGGAGGTTCATCTCGTCTGGAAGGATACGTCTCCGATCGTCTCCGCCACCAAGCTGGTGCTGCAGCCGACGACGAGCTTTGCGGCGTGCCCGCCGCTCGACGTCATCTGCGTGCCGGGCGGCGGCGGCGTCAATGCGCTGCTGGAAGACGAGACGGTCCTCTCCTTTATCCGCGCGCAGGCAGCCCAGGCACGCTTCGTAACCTCGGTGTGCACAGGCTCCCTCGTCCTTGGCGCCGCCGGTCTGCTTAAGGGCAGGAAGGCGACGACCCATTGGAACGCGCGCGATTTCCTGGCGGAATTTGGCGCCATCGCGAACCCCGGGCGCGTCGTCCGGGATGGCAATCTCTTTACTGCGGGCGGCGTGACGGCCGGCATCGATTTCGGGCTGACCATCGTTGCGGCCTTGAGCGATCAGGCGGAGGCCGAAGCGATCCAGCTTTCGCTGGAATACGCGCCCGCACCGCCGTTTCATTCCGGGTCGCCGGAGGAGGCACCGGCCGATGTGTTGATCGAGACGAAGCGGCGGCTTGCCGGCTCGCGGACGGCCCGGGAGGCCATCATGGCCCGTCTGGCGGCTCGTCGGCAACAGGCCGGTTGAGCGCCGATCCTGTGCACAAGCAATGTCACCTCGCTGAAATGGAACGTCGATAAGGAGACGGTCTGACTTTTGATCGTAGCGACAATCCCATCGAGGTGACGATGCCCAATCGGGCGAATAGGATCCTGGTTTCACGTCACCCATCACGCTTGACACGAACAGCATTTCTGCGACCGTGGCATCACGATGTCGTGTGCGGCCTTGTGGGGGACGAGAGGCTATTCTGATGAACAAGCTCCGATCATTTCGCTGCATTCCCCGTTTTGCCATGGCGATGAGCATTCTGATCGCCGCGATTTTTTCGCTGATGCTGCTGGCACCAGAAGCACACGCGCTTGATGTCGGGCAGCAGACGAAGGCGTCGAGCGAGCAGATCGAGAAGCTGATCAGAGCGCTGCGCGACAGCGGTGCCATGTCCGACAAGGACCTGTTGCAGCGGCGTGCCGATTTCGAGAACCTGATGGCAGCAACGCCGGATCCGACGCGGGTGCAGATTCGCCGCGTTGACGCCAACGGGGTTTCTGGCGACCTCATATGGCCGGCACGGCTGCATTACGGGATCGGCAGGCGTGCCATTCTCTATCTGCATGGAGGGGGCTTTTATAGCGGCTCGCTGCGGACGCACCGCAATATTGCCGCCTCGCTCGCCAAGGCGGCGTCGGCCGATGTGTTGCTCGTCGACTATCGTCTCGCGCCCGAAAACGGCTTTCCGTCACAGATCAACGATGCGGTGGCGGCCTATCGCTGGCTCCTGTCGTCGGGATACAAGGCCGGAAACATTGTCATTGTGGGGGAGTCGGTAGGCGGAACCCTGGCCATCGAGGTTATCCTGAACCAGCTTCGCCTCAGAGGAGCACTTCCCGCGGCGGTGGTTGCCATGAGCCCGGTGACCGATTTCGCTGCGACGGGGGCGTCACTGGTTGCAAACGCGTCCAATGACCCGTTTATGGGCAAGGACGAATTGACCATCATCCACAATGCTTATGTCGACGACCGATCACCGGTCGATCCCGAGGTGTCGCCGCTCTATGCCAATTTTGCCGGCTTTCCACCCCTGCTTATACAGGTGGGTTCGCGGGAGACGCTGCTGGATGACAGTGTCCGGCTGGCGGACAAGGTGCGGCAGGCGGGCGGAGACGTGGCCCTGGAAATATGGCCCGGGATGATTCACCAGTGGCAGATTTTCCCATTCTGGCTCGAGGATGCCAGGAAGTCGAATGGGAGAGTGGCGGAATTCGCGATATCGCATTTCGTCGACAAACCCGCACAATAGCGGCGCACGATCGTGGGATGATCCCGGTTTCCAAGAGAAGGGCCGCCCGGCACAAGCCGGGTTTTGCGACGCAGATTGCAATTATTTATCGCGATATATAATCGCAAGATAAATTTTATATGGACAACGTGCGGCGAAAACTCTATGGATAATGATATCGCGATAATAAATCGTGCAACACATTATAAGTGGAGATTGAAATGAGCCAGTCGATCAATCAAGCTACCCGTCGGGGCGTTATGACAGCCGGGCTCGGCCTTGCCGCCACGGCAGCCGTCATGCCCTTCGCTCAACCTGCGCAAGCCTCTACAAAGCAATCTTCGAAAGGTAAGGACACAATGAGCAGCAGCACGATCACCACCAAGGACGGAACTCAGATCTTCTACAAGGATTGGGGAACAGGCCAGCCGATCGTCTTCCATCATGGATGGCCCTTGAGCTCCGACGATTGGGACGCCCAGATGCTCTTCTTCCTCAATCAGGGCTACCGCGTTATCGCCCATGATCGCCGCGGCCACGGGCGCTCGAGCCAGACGGCGACCGGAAATGAGATGGATACCTATGCTGCCGACGTCGCGGCACTTGCCGAGCATCTCGACCTGAAAGGCGCTATTCACGTCGGTCATTCCACGGGTGGCGGCGAAGTCGCTCGCTACGTGGCCCAGTATGGCGGTCATGGCCGGGTTTCCAAGGCCGTGCTGATCGGCGCGGTGCCGCCGATCATGGTCAAATCCGACAAGAATCCCGGCGGTCTGCCGCTGGAAGTGTTCGATGGCTTCCGTGCGGCACTTGCCGCCAATCGCGCACAATTCTTCCGCGACGTTCCGGCGGGTCCGTTTTACGGCTTCAATCGCCCCGGCGCGGCGGTTTCGCAGGGCGTCATCGACAATTGGTGGCGTCAGGGCATGATGGGCGGCACCAAGGCGCACTACGACTGCATCAAGGCCTTCTCGGAAACGGATTTCACCGAGGATCTGAAGAAGATCGAGGTGCCGACGCTTGTCATGCATGGCGATGACGACCAGATCGTGCCGATCGCAGACGCGGCCCTTCTCTCCATCAAGCTGCTGAAGAACGGCACGCTGAAAGTCTACAAGGGCTTCCCGCACGGCATGGCGACCACGCATGCGGATATCATCAATGCGGATCTGCTGGCCTTCTTCAAGGCTTAACGATCCCCAAGAGTGAGGCGCCCGCCTTCTGGCGGGCGCCTCACAGCCGACCGGGTGCTGTTACCACGCCTGCTGCTTCAGCTATCAAGTTTCAATGAAAGCTGAACGGCACGCGGCAAGGGTGGTAGCGGCCGGCTGATGTCGACACGGCGTTTCCAATTGGCGAGCCGCTCCTGCTCGCGCTCCCGAAGCGCCTTCGAGACCGCGACAAAGGTCATGGCACGCTCTATGACTTGTTCAGCTTTGCTCATGGATATCTCCATATGTTCACTTTATGTTCTCATAGTGAGGTCAATAAGTCAAGCCTATGGCTGTGAGCGCTCAGCGCTACCAGGTTTTCCGAATATGGGGCCAGCAGTATTCCGACTGCTCTGCGGAACGTCCCAGACTTGCAACGCCAGTGAACGGGGTTGACGGTCAACTAGCCTTTCGGCTTGCGGCCCTGTTTTTGCTTCGGCTTCTCAACGGATGGGTCCGACACTTCCCTGGCCAATCTTTCCTGGCGGAGGCGTTCCGTCTTGCTTTCACGCGCAACGACTTCGTTTTGAATGATGGTCCGTGCTGAATCATTCGTGGCAATCGCCGCTTTTTCGGCTCTGGACAAGCGTTGCTCTGGCCGATTGACTCTAAACGCACTCATGTTGCCTCCTGGAGCTGCCGACAACAAAAAAGGCCGGAGCGAAACCGCGCCGACCTTCCTCACATCGCCCTCGCACCAATGCCAGTACATCCGTGGTCAAAAGAGGAAAACGACTAAAACATCGCGAGCGTCAAATTTCGTCAGCGCTCACCAGCAATGTTACTTCACGGATGTAGGGTGTTATTCCGTCGAATGCAAGTACTGGAGAAATTTATTTCGATTTAGCGCGCATCTATGCGGGGTTTCTGGAAGTTTTTTCGATACAGCTAAAGAGACGATGAGTATCCGTCTTCTCCGAACCTCAAATGGCTGATAAACTACTTGAGATCGATGCGACACGGAAAACGCTCCGCCCCCATCCTTCTCGGTGGCCCATGTCGAAGCTTACATTCAGGTATGGCATTCGTGAGGAGCGTGATTGTACCTGGACTGTGTACGATGTCTTCACGGGAAGGGCTGCGGAGCCCACGCATTGGATATTGAACGTTCTGACTGAGAAGGAAGCAAAGACCTATTGCGCCATTCTTAATGTCAAGGACATGGAAAGACGTGAACGTTTAGGCTTTTAGCGCATGGGTAAGCGAGATTGCTTTGTCCATTAGTGGCTAAGCGATATTCTCTTGCAATGTCACGCCCGGCCACGCCGCATGGGCTTTTTTCTTTCCTTAACCAACCTGGCCGTTTTCGGTGCTTCCGTGGCTTCCTGTTGCAGGCGAAGAGTTCGCAACGCCTCGGTTTTCTTTTCTCGAGCGGAGTTTTCCGCCGCCACGATGGTTTTTGACATGCTGGTAGTCGTCGCGGCTTTGTCGTTGGTGAGAGACGCCGCCTTCTTGAAGAATTGTTCCTTGGTGGCTGTCATGATCGCTCCTTCGCGCATAGCAGTAAATTGGGGAGGGTGGTCGAAGATTAACGAGTTTGGGTCCGGCTTCGGGTGCTCTTGGGCAGCAGGCCGTCTCTTTGTAGCTTTTTGCGCATCATCTTGCGGTGCCGGCGAATGGCTTGCGCTTTCTCTAGAACACGCTGCTCGGAGGCTTCACATAGGCTGAACGCACTTTTATTTCGCGAAAAATACCTTCTCGGATCATCTTCTTCTTTAGTACGCGCAATGCTTGATCGATATCATTGTCCTTTTACAAAAACTTGCAAATCAACCCTTCCTGTAGCGCACAATATGGCGCTCTATGCCCTATCTGAAGGCTTGTTTTTTGCCTCCCGCGGTAAGGGGTTTCAGCCAAGGCTCCGGTCTTGCTGATGTTGAGTTTTGGCTGTCGGCAACTGGATCCGCGCAAACCTGCTCGATGTCCGCCTCTGAGATGCGGCGTTCAAAGCTCTCATGCGTGAAGCGAACCTGATAATACGCCTCGGCGGAGTCGGAGGGGAGCATGCTTATAATGCGGCAGGTCCTTGGGGCTGCTTTCAGCCGAGTGAGATCCGCTTTCAAGACCACGATGTCTCCAGCCGAATACTTCATTCTGCTCATAGTATCCCCTCACTGATGGGCTGCGGAAATACAAAAGGCCGGGCTTAACCCCGACCTTTCCCTGCCAATCAAATCCTTGCTGCCAGTACATCCGTGGTCAGCATGACGAATGACAATTAGATAGCTTTGAGATTGTCGGCAGAGCTCTTGCCGGTCTTGCGATCGCGCACCAGCTCGTAGTCGACCTTTTGGCCTTCGGCGAGAGAATTCATACCTGCGCGCTCAACAGCAGAAATGTGAACGAACACATCCGTTGCGCCGTCTTCAGGTTGAATGAAGCCAAAACCTTTGGCGCTATTGAACCACTTTACAGTTCCAGAACTCATGACGATTTCCTTTCAATTAGACATAGAATTTCGCTCCGCGACAAACCATTTGCCGCAGTATCACGACCAAAATTGAAAGAAAATTCGGCTGCGCTTCCGCGCTAACAAAGATCATCAAGCAAGATCGACGTTATTAACATAGTGTTGAAACAAGGCGAAGGCAAGGCTGCATTATGATCGACGATTCCAACCGGCAGCCGCTCCGATACAATAAATGAAAATAACCCTTGATTTACAGTCGCCATGGGTGCCCGCTACACCTACTCGGTCGCAAGGCATGTGTCGATGATCCCGCGGATCTCGGTGCGGCAGGAGCCGCAGTTGGTGCCGACCTTCAGCGCTGCCAATAGGCGGCAATGCTGAAGTTGGTCTGCTCCCTGGCCGTCTCGCCTTTCATGAAGGCACGGATGGCGCGAGCTTCCTTTTGTTCGCAGGCGGCCCAGACATAGGTTTCGGGGTCGGACGCAGGCACGATATCGCGCAAGATGCGTTCGAGCGCGCCGGTCGTTCCTGCTGTCGCACCATCGCGGTGCAGCCAGGTGACATCAATCGACGCGTCGGAGGTCAAAGGCTGTTCTTCGTGCTTATCGGCGACTTCCAGGAAAACGCGCAGATCCGCTTCGACCGGCATGGCCGCGGCGATGCGGGCGATCGCGGGCAGTGCCGTCTCGTCGCCGGCCAGAATGAGTTTGCGCGCCGCCGGCACGCCACCGCCGCCCGGGCCGATGAGGCCGGCGCGATCGCCAGGCCGGGCGGTCAACGCCCATGTTGCGCCGGGGACGTTGTCGCCATCATGGACGACGAAATCGATGTTCATCTGGTCGCGGCCAAGATCGATGCTGCGGATCGTGTAGGCGCGGATGGTCAGCGCGTCATCGCCCTTGGGCCAATGGATGCGGCCATCCGGCTCGGTATGCGGCCAGACCGGCTCGCGGTCCTTCGGCGGAATAAGGAGCCGCGCATGCAGGCCGCCATCGACAAAATGCTTGGCATCGTCGGTCGCCACAACGACGCGGCGCATGTGCGGGGTGACGTCGTATGCGTCGACGACGCTGATCTCCCGAAAGTTGGGAATGGCTGATGGCTGCGGTCCATCGGCCCAATTGAGATCAAGCGCATTGCCAGCCGACAACTCGAAGAGGTTTTCCGCCACCATGCTGCGTATGGTGAAAAGCATTGCCGCAGTCGGGCAACGCAGCTTGATGTCAAGACGGTTGCTCGAAACGGCGATGTCGGCGCTGCCGATGACGGTCTCCAGGCGAGCTCCCGAAGCGCTCCGCGTGACTTTGACGTGTTCGGCAAAACGCTCGCAGAATTGCTCCAGCAGTTGTCCGGCATCCTCATGTGTGGCGACGCCGGAAGCCGTGAAATCCCTTGCATGCATCATTGCTTTGTCTCCTTGCGGGTCAGGAACCAGATGAGATACGGGCCGCCGATCAAGGCCGCGAACAGGCCGACCGGAACCTCGTAGGGAAAGATAACCACTCGCGACAGCCAGTCGGCCGCCGTCAGCAGCATCGCGCCGAGCAACAGGCTGGCGAGCAATTGCTTCATAGTGCTGCGGAATCCAATCAGGCGGGCGAGATGCGGCGCGATCAATCCGGTCAGGCTGAGCGGGCCGACGAGGAAAGACGGAATAGTGGTCAGGAGGGCGGCAACAATTGCAAGTACAAGCCGGCTCATCGCAACCGACAGGCCGACGGAGCGCGCGACGTCGCCGCCAAGTGGCAGGATGTCGAACCAGCGTCGCAATATCGGCAGCAACGGAATGAGCACAACGGCCGAAATGACGCCTGTCCAGGCCTCGAAGGAGCCGGCGCGATTGGTGGAGCCCGAAAGCCATGTCAACAGAAGATAGCCGCGCAGATCGCCACGGGCGAGAACGACCGTGACGATCGCCATCGACAGCGCCCCGATCGCTATTCCCGACAGCAGCAGCCGCTCCGGCCCGAAGCCACCGCGAGCGCTGATCGCCAGCATGAGGAGGAAGGCAATGAGCGCGCCGAGCGTCATGGCCGTGATCATGACCACTGGCGAGGGAAAGGCAAAGAGGAAGAGGGCCGCGGTCAGGCCCGCGCCGCCACCAGCACTGACGCCGAGCACTTCGGGGCTGGCGAGGGGATTGCCTGTGAGACGCTGCATGATGAAGCCGGCCGCCGCCAGCATGGCGCCGGCGGCGGCGGAAACAACGGCGCGGGGGAGGCGGAAAGGCAGCAGCTCCCAGAACCGGCTGCCTGTCGCCACCTGCCATCCATCCATGCTGCGACCGACCGATAGCACGAAGACAATCAGGAGGACGAAGGCGACGGCGAGCAGGATCAGCGTCCGGTGAGGTGCGGCAAGGTTTTGCCCTGCGCGCGGGGCGCTGTCGGCACGAAGGGGGTTGCCGGAATGCAGTCGCGGTAAGAGCAGAAGCAGCAGCGGCCCTCCCAGCAGAGCAGTTGCAGCACCAGTCGGGGCAAGGTCCGAAAAGCCTGGCGACAGCAGCTGCACCGCGCAATCCGTGAGGAACAGCAGGCCAGCGCCGGCGAGCGGCGCGGCGATCATCAGTTGCCCGGTGCGCCGCGCGCCGCAAAACCGGGCGAGATGCGGTGCTGCAAGACCGAGGAAGCCGATGATCCCGACCTGGGCCGTTACCGAGGCGGAGAGCCAGACAGCAAGCGCCAGAATGGCAAGGCGAATGCTATGCAATGCGAGGCCGAGGCTTTTCGCGCTGTTATCGTCGAGGCTCATGACGGTCAGCGGACGGATCAGCACGACAGCGGCGGCGAGGCCTATGGCGAGGCGTGGGGCAAGCGCGATGACGCCGTCCCAGCTTTGCTGGTTCAGCGCGCCCGCGCCCCAGATGAAGATGGACATGGCGTATTCGCCGCGTGCGAGAATGATGGTGACACTCAGTGCAGAGGCCACCAACGTCACCATCATGCCGCAAAGCGCCACCGTCACCGGATCGAGGCCGCGGCGCCAGCTCAGGGCCAGTACCAGCACGACCGCGGTGAGCCCGCCGGCAAATGCCGCGATCTCACGCGGCAGTCCGATCAGCAGCGGAAAGAAACCCAACGCCATCGTCATTGCGAGTTGCGCACCGGCGGCGATCCCGAGTGTCGATGCATCGGCGATGGGGTTGCGCAGAACCCTTTGTAACAGCGCGCCGGAAAGGCCGAGAGCAGCCCCCGCAATGAGCGCGATGGCCGAGCGCGGCAGCAGGCTGTCGACAAGCAGGATGCGATTGAGAACCGTCGCTCCGGTCATATCGGGGGCGAGCTGCGGACGCAGGGCGACCAGCAGGGTGAAGGCGAGGATGCAGGCAAGGCCAAGAACAGCCCCGCTCGAGGCCAGCGGCTTGCGTCTGACGATGCCGGGCCGCTCAACCGTTCCATGCATGGGCAAGCTCTCCTGCAAGGAGATCGGCAAAACGTCCGGCTGCCGGCAGCGCGCCATAGGGGTTGATCGAGCCGAGCAGAAGGACGCGGTCGGCCTGTACCGGCGGCAGCGCCTTCCAGAAGGCGCTTTGCTGCAGCTCGGCAAAAGCATCCGCCGGATGCGGCGGGATCAGCACGATCCACGCTTCCGGCATGGCGGCCAGACGCTCGATCCCGACCGGGGCGGTTGCCGAATAGCTGGTGAGATCAGGCCAGGCATTGGTAAGGCCGGTGCGGGTCAGGACTTCGCCGAGCATGCTGTCGGAGCCGAAGACACGGAAATGTCTGGCATCACCGAGATTGATCGGCAGGATTGGCCGGTGGTCGCCCTTGCTGAACCGGCCGCGATAGGCCTCGAGCTTTGTCTGCGTGGCCTCGACGAGCGCGCCGCCGGCGGCCAGCCCAAGCCGGTCACCAAGCGCGAGCGTCATCTGCTCCGAAAGCTGATAGGGGCTGGCGCCCGGCTGATAAACGGCGTGGCTTTCGACCGGGGCGATCAGGCGCATGCGATCATTGGCCCAGGCATAAAAATTGGAGTTGAAGATCAGGTCGGGCTTGGCGGCGTAAAGGACTTCGAAATTCGGCGTGCCGCGCAGGCCGAGATCGGCGACACCTGACGGCACGGAAGGCGTGACAGCGACATCCCGGAACTGCAGAAGCTCGGTTCCGGCGACGACATTGGCGCCGATGCCGAGCAGGGTTTCCAGAATGGCCCAATCGAGTGTCGCGACGCGCGGGCTCGCCGCTGCCTGCGCCGGCGTCAAACCGGTGATCACGCCGGCTGCGACCGTCGCCAGGAACCGTCGGCGCGACAGCATATGATCGCTTTGCACAGTCATAGAAGATAGGGGATCGGTTCGTGACGTTGCGGATGGGAAAACGCGCCCATGCCGACGCTGAAAATTCGCTGCAACCGCTCCGCCGTCATCATGGTTGCGGGATCGCCTTCGGCGATGACGCGGCCGATATCGGCGAGTTTGGGGAGAGGCATGGTTGCATCGCCTTTGGTTTCAAACGAGGACGAGGATTGCCATTCGGCAATCCTCGGCTCTTTGCCACGGTTCGGAAATAAAGTATACTTTTATTATCAACTTACCATTTCTTGCTGAGCTTGAAGGTAATCGTCCGTGCCTCGCCATAGCCGCAGACATTTTCCCCCGCGCACCCCGCGACGTAGTTCTTGTCGAAGAGATTGGCGACGTTGAGCGAGGCGCCCCATCCCTTCTTCTCGTAGCGGATGCCGGCATCGAAGAGCGTCGCGGAGGGCACGCGCAGGGTGTTGGCCTCGTCTGCCCAGGACTTGCCCTGGTAACGCACGCCGGCGCCGATGCTCAGACCGTCAAGCGCATCGCTGGTGAAGGCATAGTCGAGCCAGAGCGAGGCGGTGGAGTTTGGCACGAGGTAGGGCGAATTGCCGACGACGGAAGAATCGATGTCCTTGGTGATTTCGAGATCCGTGTAGGAGTAGGAGCCGAGCAGCTTCCAGTTCTGGTCCAGATTGACCTTGCCCTCGAATTCGACGCCGCGTGAACGGACCTCGCCGATCTGCCGCTGCAGGAAGGTGACGGGATCGGTCAGGGCCATGTTCTTGCGGTCGATCTGGAAGACGGATGCCGTGAACAGGCCGTCGATGAAATCGGGCTCGTACTTCACGCCGGCTTCATACTGCTCGCCCTTTTCCGAGGTCAGGCCGCCGCCGGTGACGCTGGTGCCGACCAACGGCCTGAAGAAGGTGCCGGCGCTGACATAGGGCGTGATGCCGTTGGAGAACTCGTATGCGAGGCCTGCGCGGCCGCTCGGCGCATTTTCGTTCGAGCTGTAGGTCGTGCCGACCGTCGCGTCGGAATTGGTGTCGACGAAGTCGTAACGGCCGTTGAGCGTCAGCAGCCAGCCGCCGCCGAAGCGCATCTGGTCCTGCGTATAGATGCCCAGTTGCTGCTGCGTCAGCACCTGATCGAGATAGACGAAGTTTGTACCCTGCGCCGTGCCGTAGACCGGATTGGTCGCGCTGATCGGGTTGGAGCCGCAGCAGGCCTGAATCTGGTCGAGCCGGTAGATCGAATAGTCGGTGCCGATCAGGAAATCATGGCTGATGGGGCCGGTGTCGAACTTGTTCTCTGCGCGCGTGTCGACCGAGAAAGTGTCCACCTTCGAGCGTTCGAAAAAGCCGATGCGGTTCAGCATGTAATCCGGATCGTCATAGGACGGGCTGAGCGGATTGCCATCCACATAGCCGTTCAGATACGGACCTTCCTCACGCTTGTAGAGATGGCCGTAGCGCGCATTCTGCGACACGGTCCAGCCGCCGTCGAAGTCGTGCGAGAACTCGTAGCCGAGCATCTGCTGGGCATATTTCAGGTTGTCGATACTGCGTTCGCCATAGAAGGCATCGCGCTTGATCTTGCCGAAGGGCGCATCGACGACGGTGCCGACATAGGGGAAGAAACCGTTGCCGGTGTGAATCTCGTCGAGACCGCTGAGCATGCCGTAGACGGTAAGCTTGGTGGATTCATCCGGAGAGATCGTCACCTGCGGCATGATGAAGCCACGCAGGTCGTGGGTACCGTCGCTATAGGTATCGCCGCCGGCGATCTTGCCGGTCAATCGGTAGCGGTAGACGCCATCCGCCGAAAGCTTGTCGGAGAAGTCGAAGCCGACGAAAGCGTTGCCGAGGTTGTTGATGCCGATCTCGGTGTAGTAAGAGGGATCGTCGGTCGGCTCCTTGCGCACCATGTTGACGAGGCCGCCGGGGTTGGACCCGCCGTAGAGCACGGAGGAGGGACCTTTCAGCACCTCGACGCGCTCGAGCATGAACGGATCGATCTGGAAGCCGCCGAAGCCATAGCTGTAGAGCGTCAGGCCGTTCATGAAGACGCCGGTCTGCGTCGCATCGAAGCCGCGAATATAGAACCAGTCGGTATCGCCGTCATTGCCGAAGGGTTGCGTGGTGACGCCGGGCGTATAGCGCAGCGCCTCGTCGACCTTGTTGGTAATGCCGCGATCCTGCATTTCCTCCCGGCCGACGACGGACACCGATTGCGGCACCTCGGTGATCGGCGTATCGGCCTTCGAACCCGAAGTCGTCTTCTTGGCGACATAGCCCTTAACCGGGGCCGTACCACTATCTTCGCTCTTCTGCTGTGCACCCTGGATGACCAAGGGCTGCAATTCCGTGGGGCTTTCCTGTGCCATGAGCTGCGAACCCGCCAGCAGCGCTGCAATGGCTACGCCCGTCGCCAAAAAACGCGTCTTCGATTGGTCTTTCTTCGATCCCAGCATTTCCGTCATATGTCCCGATTTTACGCCTGCTCGGCCAGGGCGGCCGATCCCTCAATAAGATGAGCAGTTAACTCATATTTAACGGCGCGGCTTGTCCGTTGCTGGGGAAATTGAATGTTTTTGGGCAATTCTCCGCGACGCGTACAATTGCTCGCGAACTGTGGTTTTCAGGCAAGCCGGCTTCGCTTCCAACTGGCCGGGGCAGCGCCGACATTCTTGCGGAAGACACGGGTGAAATGCGCTTGGTCGGCAAAGCCGGTCTCGACGGCAACGGTCGTCAGCGGCATCTCGTTCTTCAACAGAAGGTGCTTGGCCCGTTCGAGCCGGGCCTGCGTCTGCCATTGGTGCGGCGGCAAGCCGGTCGAGGCTTTGAAGGCGTGGCTGAAATGCGATTGTGACAGGCCGGTGAGGGAGGCAAGCTCCTCGAGCCGGATGTTGCGCACGCAATTTTCCTCGATGTAGTCGACGGCGCGGCGCAGCTGCCAGGCCGCAAGCGCGCTGCGCCGACGCGGTTGCGGCGCGCGCAATTGCAGCACATTGATCAGCAGGGAGAGCGTCAGACCATCGCCATAGAGATCGTGGAGCGGCTCGGGATTCTCGCATTCGGCGGCGATCAGCTCAGCGAGCGCTATCAGCCGTGAATCGCTGAAATGCAGTCGCGGATGGTCGATCTGCGCGGGATCGATGTCCTCCATCAGCCTTCTGCCAATGATTTCGGTATCGAAATGAATATCGAGATGTCGCACGAATTCGATGCCGCTAAGATCGGCCCAGAGCTCCATGCCAGCGGGAATGTAGGAAATCCGGCCATGATCATAATCCTGCGGACGCCCTTGCGCGCGCGGTGACAGCCGGACGTTCGTCGCTCCCGAGCCGCGTTGGTCGAGCAGGATGAACAGCCGCGGATCCTGGGAGATATAGTATCCGCCGGCTTGCGCCGCGCAGTTGACGTTCCATATGTCGGCAACGATGCCATTCCATTGGCGGCGATGGACACCGCCGATGACGGAGAAGCCGCCGATCTTGTTTTGCATTCTTGGCTGAAACGTCATTCGTAGCTTCCGGCGTTGCTCCGCGGGATAATCCTTCAGATTAAACTCAAGTTATTATATCAGAGCCATGCCGCTGGCAATTGGGTGATTGCGGCCTTCATCACCGTCAGGTTTGGCTAGCAAGAAGCCTCGTTCCGGCGCTACAAATCGCGCGGCCGGAACATTGTGCCGGATGGACGATTGTGTTTGATGAGAGGGAAAATCATCCGGCCGCTAGCGCATGAAGCGACAACGCACGCTTGAAATTTGCCCCATCTTCCGCCACCTGTTCGGCGCGACTTTCAATATTCCCAGGAGACTAGACGCATATGACAACCACCGCAGAAAATACCGCTGAGAGCCACGTCTTTGAGGCTGACGTTGCCCGCCTTCTGCACATGATGGTTCACTCGGTTTATTCGGACAAGGACGTCTTTCTGCGCGAGCTGATCTCGAACGCGGCCGACGCCTGCGAAAAGCTGCGCTATGAAGCGATCGCCGAGCCCGCGCTGCTCGCCAACGATCCCGACAGCCGCATCCTGCTGACGCTCGACGGCGATGGCGGTAAGCTCGTCGTCGAGGACAACGGTATCGGCATGAGTCGCGACGAGCTGATCGAGGCGCTCGGAATGATCGCCCGCTCCGGCACCCGCGCCTTCATGGAGCGCATCGAGGCCAACAAGCAGGGCGAAGGCGCCCAGCTCATCGGCCAGTTCGGCGTCGGCTTCTATTCCTGTTTCATGGTGGCCGACCGGGTCGATGTCGTCTCCCGCCGCGCCGGCGCCGAGGATGCCTGGCTCTGGTCCTCCGACGGCAAGGGCGGCTACAGCGTCGCTCCGATCGATGCAAGCGAGGCTCCCGCTCGCGGTACCCGCATCACGCTGCATCTGATGGACGATGCCAAGAGCTATGCATCGCGCTGGACGGTGGAACGTATCGTCAAGGAGCAGTCTGGCCATGTGCCGGTGCCGATCAAGATCG
This sequence comes from Martinezella lusitana, assembly GCF_016901135.1. Lineage (GTDB taxonomy): Bacteria > Pseudomonadota > Alphaproteobacteria > Rhizobiales > Rhizobiaceae > Rhizobium > Rhizobium lusitanum_D. Next base: position 458,592 of record NZ_JAFEVL010000045.1, read on the forward strand.
CCGAGACGCCCGGTGCTGAGCCCACGCAGCTGACCGACGGCACCGCGCTTTGGACCAAGTCGAAGAACGACATCACCAGCGAGGAATACACGGATTTCTATCGCGGCGTTTCCGGCCAGTATGACGAGCCGGCGCTGACGGTGCATTTCCGCGCCGAAGGCCGCCACGAATATTCCGCTCTCGCCTTCGTGCCGGGCTCGCAGCCATTCGATCTCTCCGATCCGGATCGCAAGGGCCGCATGAAGCTCTATGTGAAGCGGGTCTTCATCACCGACGAGGCGGAATTGCTGCCGCGCTATCTCCGCTTCGTGCGCGGTCTTGTCGATACGAACGACCTGCCGCTCAACGTCTCGCGCGAAATGATCCAGGAAAGCGCGATCCTGTCGGCGATCCGCAAGGGTGTCACCAACCGCATCATCACGGCGATCGAGAAGCTGGTGGAAAGCGATAATGACGCTTTCCTGAAGCTCTGGGAAAATTTCGGCAGCCTGATCAAGGAAGGCCTCTACGAGGATTTCGAGCGGCGCACGCAATTGCTGGCGCTGTCGCGCTTCCGCACGACAGCCTCCCCAGACGGCTACCGTTCGCTTGCCGACTACGTCAAGGACGCCAAGGAAGGCCAGCAGTCGATCTACTATCTCGTCGGCGGCAGCCTGGAGCAGTTGAAGGCATCGCCTCAGCTCGAAGGCTTCCGCGCCCGCGGCATCGAAGTACTGTTGCTCACGGATTCCGTCGACAGCTTCTGGGTGACGAACGCGCCGGAATTCGAGGGCAAGAGCTTCAAGTCGATCACGCAGGGCTCCGCCGATCTCGCGCAGTTCAAGAAGCTGGATGAAGACAAGGCGGAAAATGCGAGCGCTCCCGCCGAAGTGCAGGCCTTCATCGATTTCGCGAGGGAAAAGCTTGCCGATGAGGTGTCGGACGTTCGCGCTTCCGATCGCCTGATCGAAAGCGCCGTCTGCCTTGTCGCCTCCGAACAGGGCTACGACCGGCAGCTCGAGAAGATCCTGCAGGGCGCCGGCCGCCTGCAGTCCGGCGCCAAGCCGATCCTCGAGATCAATATGGATCATCCCGTGGTCAAGGCCATCGCCGCCAAGGTCGACGCACCGTCGCTGCGCGACGATGCGGCATTCCTGCTGCTCGATCAGGCGCGCGTGCTGGATGGCGACAAGCCGGCCGATCCGCGCGCTTTTGCCGAGCGTCTGGCGCGGGTGATGGAAAAGGCACTGCAGTAGTCGATAGGGCCGGCACGGCTTTGATGAGGCCGTGCCGGCCCGGATCTTTCGAGTGCGGTCGGGAAGGCTGAATACGTTCGACAGAGCGGGTCGCTATAGCCAAAACTTATCGCCAGGGCACGAAATCCGAATTGGCAAACTGCGCCGCGCGGCGTGAAATCGCTGTCGTTCGGAAGGAGTTCCCATGTCGGAAGAAAAGACTGCATTGGTCATCAGCGCGCATGCTGCTGACTTCGTATGGCGCTGCGGCGGCGCGATCGCGCTGCACGCGGAGCGGGGCTACAAGGTCACCGTCGTTTGCCTTTCCTTCGGCGAACGCGGCGAGTCGGCAAAGCTCTGGAAGCAGCCGGGCATGACGCTGGAGCGGGTCAAGGCGGCGCGAAAGGCGGAATCGGAAAAGGCGGCACAGGCGCTCGGCGTCCACGATCTCATCAGCTTCGACCTCGGCGACTATCCGCTACGCCTGACGGACGAGGACAAATACTGCCTGGCCGATGTCATCAGGAGCGTGCAGCCGGCCTTCATGCTCAGCCACTCGCACTACGATCCCTACAATACCGACCATATGTATGCGACCCAGGTCGCCCTCGAAGCCCGCATGATCGCGCAGGCCTGGGGCCATAATCCGGGTCAGAAGGTGCTCGGTGCGCCGCAGCTCTATCTGTTCGAGCCGCATCAGACCGAGCAGATGGGCTGGAAGCCGGATGTCTTCCTCGATATCACCTCGGTCTGGGAGAAGAAGCGGGCGGCGATCGAGTGCATGGAAGGCCAGGAGCACCTCTGGGAATTCTACACTCGCGTCGCGCAGAACCGGGCCAACCATTTCCAGCGCAATTCCGGCGGCCAGTCGGGCGGTCGCGCGACGCAATATGCCGAGGGTTTCCAGTCTGTCTTCCCCCGCACGGTCGATGAGCTCTGATGAGCTTTCGGGAGGAGCATTGCATGGAACCCTGTTTCGACATCGCGCATCTGGCGCATGTGGAGATTTATTCGGACAGGTTCGAAGAGAGCCTGGATTTCTTCGTCAACGTCTATGGCCTGACGCTCGCCGGCCGCGACGAGTATTCGGCCTACCTGCGGGCTTGGGACGACTATGAATTCCATACGCTGAAGCTTACCCAGCATCACACGACGGGTGTTGGACATATCGCCTACCGGACCTCCTCGCCCGCGGCATTGGAACGGCGCGTGAAGGCGATCGAGGCGAGCGGCTACAAGGTGCTCGGCTGGGTCGACGGCGACCTCGGCCACGGGCGGGCATTCCGCTTCGAAGATCCGTTCGGGCATATGTTCGAGATCTACTGGGACACGGTTCGCTATTCGCCGCCGGAGCATGAGAAGCCGGCCTTGAAGAACCTTACCCAGCGTTATCACGCCAGGGGATGCCATCCACGCCGGCTCGACCATCTGAACCTCCTGGCTGCCGATGTCGCCGAGTTTCGCCGTTTCATGGAGGCATGCCTCGGCTCTCGTGTCACCGAGATGATTGAGCTCGACAATGGCCGGCTCGGCGGCTGCTGGTTCACGATCAACAACAAGACCTACGACCTTGCCTGCACCGAGGAGCATGGTGGTGGGGACGGACGCCTCCATCACGTGACCTATGCCACCGACAGCCGCGAGGAGATATTGCGTGCCGCCGACATCTTTCTCGAAAACGGCGTTCATATCGAGACCGGACCCCACAAACACGCGATCCAGGGAACCTTCTTCCTCTACGTCTGGGAGCCGGCCGGCAATCGCGTCGAGCTCGCCAATTCCGGCGCGCGGTTGATCCTGGCGCCCGACTGGCAACCCGTGGTCTGGACGGAGAGCGAGCGCAAGAAGGGGCAGGCTTGGGGGCTGAAGACGATCGAGACCTTCCATACCCACGGTACACCGCCGCTGGACAAGAAAGGAAACTGACGATGGGAATTGTTGTCCAGCAGATCGCGAGGGCCGAACAGCAGGTGATCGAACGCCTGGCGAAAGCCGGCGTTGCGACCGTGCATGAGGCGCAGGCGCGCAAGGGCATGCTCGCCAGCCATATCAGGCCGATCTATGCCGGTGCACAAATTGCCGGTTCCGCCGTCACCATCTCAGCGCCCCCCGGCGACAACTGGATGCTGCATGTGGCGATCGAGCAGCTGAGGCCGGGCGACATTCTCGTTCTGGCGCCGACATCGCCTTGCGACAACGGCTATTTCGGCGATCTGCTGGCGACCTCAGCCATGGCGCGCGGATGCAAGGGGCTCGTCATCGATGCCGGCGTGCGCGACGTTCGCGATCTCACGCAGATGGGTTTTCCGGTCTGGTCGAAGGCGATCTCCGCCCAGGGTACGGTCAAGGAGACGGTTGGTTCCGTCAACGTATCAGTGGTATGCGCCGGCGCCTTCATCGAGGCGGGCGATGTCATTGTTGCCGATGACGATGGCGTCTGTGTCGTGAAGTGCGCCGAGGCGGAAGTGGTGGCAGCTGCCGCCGAAAAGCGGATGGCGAACGAGGACGCCAAGCGCAAGCGTCTCGCCGCCGGCGAGCTGGGGCTCGATATCTACGACATGCGGCAGACCCTATCAGCCAAGGGGCTGAAATATGTATGAGGACGGCATTGCGTGCCTGTGGATGCGCGGCGGAACCTCCAAGGGCGCGTATTTTGTTGCCGAGGATCTTCCCTCGAACCCGGCAGAACGGGATGCTTTGCTCTTGAAGGTCATGGGGTCATCGGACCCGCGTCAGATAGACGGTATCGGCGGTGCCGATCCCCTGACCTCTAAGGTGGCCATCCTGTCGCCTTCCACGCGCGACGATGCCGATGTCGATTACCTATTCCTGCAGGTCTTTGTCGATCAGCCCGTCGTCAGCGATGTGCAGGGCTGCGGCAATATTCTGGCCGGCGTCGGGCCTGCCGCCATCGAACGAGGGCTGGTGAAGACGACCGGAGACGTGACAGAAGTCCGCATCAACATGCTCAATTCCGGCGAGGTCGCCGTTGCGCGCATCGAAACACCGAGCGGCCGGGTGAATTACGCCGGAAAGACCGAGATTGCCGGCGTTCCGGGAGGCCATGCTGCCATTCCCCTGCTGTTCACCAATATCGCCGGCTCCATGTGCGGCGCGTTGCTGCCGACAGGGAACGAGGTCGATGTTATCGATGGAATAGAGGCGACCCTGATCGACAACGGCATGCCCTGCATTGTCATGCGGGCGGCGGATTTCGGGCTGACGGGGCAGGAGAGCCGCGAGGCGCTGGAGGCAGATGAGGTGCTTCGCTCGCGGGTCGAGGCCATTCGCCGCAAGGCCGGGCTGATGATGAACCTCGGCGACGTGACATCCGCCTCCGTGCCGAAGATGACGCTGGTCTCGGCGCCTGAGAACGGCGGCGCGATCTCGACGCGCAGTTTCATCCCGCATCGGGTCCATGCTTCCGTCGGCGTTCTCGCTGCAATCACGGTTGCGACGGCCACGCGCCTGCCCCGAAGCCCGGCTGCGGCTCTGGCCGTCAATCCGGTCGATGGACGCTATCTGATTGAGCATCCAACGGGTCTGATGGAGGTTTTCCTGGACCTCGACGACAGAGGTTCGATCAAGGGGGCGGGAACGGTCAGGACAGCGCGAAAATTGTTCGATGGCCGCGTGTTTCCGACGTTATAAACTTGAGTTTCACTTTCATCTTTTCATTGCGCAGTGTGCGTTCTTCTCCTATAGAGGAACCCGAAATGGCCGGGTGTATCCGGCCACGTAAGCGTTAACGTCACTCAACGCGTATGATCGAACGGCTCTGCGGCTTCGATCTGCGCGACTATGTCCTGCAGATCAAGGTTTAAGAGCCTCGAAAGGACACAGATGGATAACCCCCAAACCTCCAATCCGAATAGTTCGGCTCCGAAGATCGAGCGCGTGCGCCATGAGCTGAAGCGGCGTTCCCTGACCGTCTCCAACGTCGAAAAGATCACGCCCGGAATGCTGCGCATCGAACTTGCCGGCGAGGATCTTGCCGATTTCGTCAGCCTGGCGCCCGACGATCACATCAAGGTTCTCGTGCCGGGCTCTGGTGAAGAGATGGAGCGGCGCGACTATACGCCTCGCCGTTACAATACCGATGCCCACACGCTCGTCATCGATTTTGCCATTCATGAAGCAGGACCGGTCACTCAATGGGCGCTTGGCGCCCGCCCCGGCGATAGGCTGGAGATCGGCGGTCCCCGCGGTTCCGCTGTTATCTCCGGCGGCATCAAGAATTGGCTGCTCGTCGGCGACGAGACGGCGTTGCCGGCAATCGGCCGTCGCATCGAGGAGACCGGCAGCGATGCACACATCACGGCCATCATGGCGGTTGCTGGTGATGCCGAGCATCAGGTCTTTCAAACGGATGCCCAGCTGAAGACTCATTGGGAGCATCGGCCCTTGTCGGAGGCGACCGACGCGTCTGCGCTGATTGCCGTTCTCCAATCGGTCGAGCTCGCGCCCGGCACCTTCGTCTGGATTGCCGCTGAAGCCTCGGTGACGCGTGCACTGCGGACCTATCTCGTCGAAGAACGCGGCTATCCCCTGAGCTGGATCAAGGCATCCGGCTACTGGGTCAAGGGCAAGGCGGACACGACCGAGAAATTCGACTAGGCGTCGATATGGCAGGCGGCTGCAAGAAACCGCCTGCCAATCCTGATATGAAGGCCGGCTCATCTTGCCGGCGGATGTTCCTGCCCCATCTGATGGCACAGCTGTTCCGTAAAAGGACAAGACGCTCAATGCTAAGATTGAGTTCACCGAGACTGAAGCCGGGGCAGATTTCGACTTCCTAAATTGCGTGGGATCGCCGAAGGTTAGGCGCGAAGCGGAAATGGTGGCGAAGTCATCACCGGCCACTTTAAAGGTTCGAGGCGCCGAGCGGGAGGCGGTGCCGACGAACGTCGCGCAAACCCCTGCCGCACGCGACGGCCGATGTTGAGGATCGAAGCGAAGTGCCTGCCGTCCCGAAAGAACCACCGCAAACATTCGTCTCGCTGATGTTGTCGTCGCTGCGCAAGGCCTTCTTCAGTATTGCGCTCGCGAGTGCTGGTATCAACGTGCTGGCGCTGACCGGCTCCTTCTTCATGCTGCAGGTCTACGACCGGGTCATTCCCAGTCGCAGCCTGCCGACACTGTCGGGACTCGTCATCATCGTCGCAACCCTGTTCCTCTTCCAGGGAGTGCTGGAGCTGCTGCGTTCGATGCTGCTTGCGCGCATCGGCATGTCGCTAGACGAGCAATTGAACCGAAAGGTCTTCCGCTCGCTCTTGTTCCTGCCGACCCAAAGGCAGACATCGGATGACGGGTTGCAATCGGTTCGCGATCTTGAGCAGATCCGCTCGTTTCTGTCAGGCAGCGGCTCGACGGCGCTTTTCGATCTGCCTTGGATGCCTTTCTACCTGATCCTCTGCTTCCTATTCCACGTCTGGATCGGCGTCACGGCCCTATGCGGCGCCGTCCTGCTTGTCGGCATAACCTTGCTCGCGGAAATATTGTCGCGACAGCCAACCCTGGAGGCGGCCAAGTCCTCTGCGCTGCGTCTCGGCTTCGCGCAGGCCGCGCGGCGAAACTGGGAGGCCGCGATATCAATGGGTTTTGCCGGCCGACTGACCGAGAAATGGGCTGTCATGAATGACGATTACCTGAAGCATCAGGCGGCCGCGGGTTCCATCGTCGGAGCGCTGACGATCGCGGCAAAGATGGCGCGCATGATGCTTCAATCCGCGGTGCTGGCGGTCGGCGCGATCCTCGTCATCCGTCAGGAAGCGACGGGCGGCATCATCATCGCGAGCTCGATCCTGGTGACGCGGGCGCTGGCACCCGTCGAGCTTGCGATCGGTCAATGGAAGGGCTTCGTTGCCGCACGCCAGGGCTGGGCGCGGCTTGCGACGCTCCTCGATGTCGCACCGGCCGAGCAGCACGCTCTCACCCTGCCGGCACCAGCGCGCGAACTCAGCGTCGAGAATATCAGCGTTGCCTCTCCGGGCGGCCGCGATCTCATCCTGCGCAACGTCTCGTTCAAAGTACCGGCGGGAACGGTGCTGGGTGTCATCGGTCCGAGTGCATCGGGCAAGTCTTCGCTGGCGCGCGCGATCACGGGCCTCTGGCCGGCTGCGATCGGCACCATCAGGCTCGACAAGGCAGCGCTATCGCAATGGGAGCCGAACGAACTTGGCCGGCATATCGGCTATCTGCCGCAGGATGTCGCTCTCTTCGACGGCTCGATTGCGGACAACATTTCCCGTTTCGATAGGGATATGGAGCCCGAGCCGGTCATCTCAGCTGCAAAGGCTGCCGGCGTCTACGACATGATCGTCAAGCTTCCCGATGGATTCGATACGGTGATCGGCGAGGGCGGCTCGCGGCTTTCAGCCGGCCAGCGGCAGCGCATCGCATTGGCGCGCGCGCTTTACGGGGATCCGTTCCTGGTGGTGCTGGACGAGCCGAATTCGAACCTCGATGCGGAAGGGGAGGCTTGCCTGACCGCGGCGCTGACGGGTGTGCGGGAGCGCGGCGGCATCGCCATCGTCATCGCTCACAGGCCGAGCGCGCTTGCCGCCGCCGATAAGGTGATGATCGTTGCCGGCGGCCAGATGCAGGCATTCGGGCCGAAGAAGGAGATCCTTGGTCCGCCGCCCAAGCAGGTCGGGACGGCAGCCCTTGCGATTGCTGGCGGAGAAGTATGAGGATGAACGACAGCCCATCACCTTCAACCGAACGCGCCATCCGCCGCCTGTCCTTGCTCGTGGTGGCCGCCATCCTGCTATTGTTCGGCGTCATGGGCGGTCTTGCGGCCGCAACGAAGATTTCCGGCGCGGTGATTGCTCCCGGCAGCCTGGTCGTCGACAGCTACGTGAAGCCGGTGAAGCACCTGAAGGGCGGCATTACCAGCGCGATCTTCGTGAAGAATGGCGATCATGTCGGTGCAGGCCAAGTGCTCCTGCGGCTAGACGACACGCAAACCAGAGCCAACCTCGCCATCATCCGCAAGCGCCTCAACGAACTGTCCGCCCGCACGGCGCGTCTGGTCGCCGAGCGCGACGGCAAGGATGAGATCGCCTTTCCTGCCGATCTGCTCTCTGCTGCCGACAACGAGGATGTCGGGGCCATTCTGGACGGCGAGCGGCGGCTTTTTCGAGACCGGCAGGCTTCACGCGAGGGCCAGAAATCGCAGCTGCGCGAGCGAATTCAGCAGCTGAAGCAGGAGATCGAGGGTCTTGTCGCGCAGGAGCAGGGCAAGCGGAACGAGATTGGGCTGATCGGCAAGGAGCTTAGCAGCCTCGAGGGGCTGCTCAGCCAGGGCATCATTTCGGCAACCAAAGTCTATTCCCTGCAGCGGGAGAGCGCTTCGCTGAACGGCGATCTCGGCAATCTCGTATCGTCGATCGCCCAGACCAGGGGCAAGATCGCGGAAACCGAACTGCAGATTCTGCAGATCGATGCCGATCAGAGTTCGCAGGTCTCCGATCAGCTGCGCCAGGCAGAAAGTGACACAGGCCAGTTTTCGGAACGCCTGGTCGCCGCCGAGGACGATCTGAAGCGGATCGACATCAGGGCGCCGCAGGCAGGTATCGTGGATCAGCTGGGCGTGCATGCCGAAGGCGCGGTCATCTCCCCGGCCGAAGCGATCCTGCAGATCGTTCCCGACAAGGATGCGCTCGTGGCCGAGCTGAAGCTCGCGCCGCAGGATATCGATCAGATCGCCGTCGGACAGCCGGTCTCATTGCGATTTCCCGCCTTCAATCAACGGATTACGCCGGAGCTGAACGGGCATGTGGAGACCGTCTCTGCGGATCTGGCGACCGATCAACGTTCGGGCCAGAGCTATTATATCGTGCGGACAAGGTTGCCGAAGCAGGAATGGGACCGACTGGGGCAGCTGACGCCGCTGCCCGGCATGCCGGTGGAGGCTTTCATGCAGACAGGCCAGAGAAGCATTTTGGCCTATCTGACGAAGCCGATGACCGACCAGATCAGGCGGGCATTCAAGGAGGATTAGGGTGCCGCTGAAAGCTACTCTTGATCTTCTCAGATATGCCAGTCCGACGTATGGGCTGTTTGGGCCGAGGCAGCGAGCTGCGTCGTATGGTCATCAAGTGAATAGGCCTTGATGTAGTCGATTTTCATTTCGGATCCGTTCTGAAGCCCGTTCGCCGGCTCGCCCGCCACACCGCCGACGGCGAGATCGACGATCATATACATCGGACCATGCATGTCGGCGGGCGTAGCGGCATGGGCGACGGCGACGTCGTCGAAATACCAGGTGATCTGATCCTTGTCCCAGAGCACGCCGTAATTGTGGAAGCCGTCGGTGCTCGACACTTCCACCGGAATAGACGTCATCGTGTGCTCGCCGGTGGCATTCGAATGAACCGTCACGTTGACCGTGTTCGGGTTCTGGCCGCGCATTTCCGCAACGTCGAGTTCCGGCGGCCAGGAGCCGTCCTCCGGCAACAACCAGAAGGCAGGCCAGACGCCCTGGTCATGCGGCATCTCGGCGCGCATTTCGAAATACCCATAGGTCTGGGAGAAGGTGGAATGGGTGGTCAGTATGCCGGAGGTGTAGTCATGGTTCTCGGTGATTGTCTTCAATGCGTCGGGCGTCGGTTTCGCCGTGATGGTGAGAACACCGTCGGAAGAGATGGAAAACGGATTTGCGGATGCCGTCGGCGCATAGGATGGATTGATGTACCATTGCAGCTCGTCGTTCAGGCTGCTGCCCTTGTCTGGCGCCCAGGAATATTTCGCATCCCAGGTGCCCTGCGTTCCCTCATGCAGGGAGAGCGTGTTGAAATCATCCGAAAAGGTTTGCGTCAATGAGGATCTGTCCAGCCCGAGCTGGAACTGATCCTCGTGCAGATCGGCAACGGTCTTGTTGGCGAAGACCAGGCTTTCGCCGTTGCCGAGATCGAGATGCAGATTGGCGCCGTCCTGGCTGGTATGGCTGACGACCTGGTCGAATGAGGTCAGGCCGTACTGGTTGAGGCGCACCTTGTCGTCATCGCTGAAGTCGGTGATGAGATCGCTGCCGTTGCCCTTGGTGACGATGAAGGTATCGGCCCCGCCACCGCCCGTCAGCACATCGTTGCCGGCGCCGCCGTCAATGGTCTGGCTGCCGCTGCCGCCCGTGATGATGTTGTCGGCGCTGTTGCCATAGGCATGGCGATTGTTGCCGGTCACCGTAAGGTTTTCGAAATTGTCGGGCAGGGTGTAATCCATCCAGGTGTTGATGGTATCGACCCCTGCATTGGGTGCTTCATAGGCGTGGTTGAGGCTCGAATAGAGGTAGTAGATATCGTCGCCGGTGCCGCCCATCATCGTCACGTTGACGGAGCTGTCGCCCCACATCGAATCATTTCCGCTGGTACCGTAGAGCGTCGGGCCGGAGCCCGTGGCCGAAAAGAAACCCGTCGACGTATCGCTGTAGTATAGCGGCTGGCCTAGGGCATTCAAAACCGAATTGGGCATCGCAAACCTCTTCCTGTGTGCCGGGCTGTCTCCTCCACAGACCTAATATTCCTCCACGCTCATGTGCGTCAGATAGCGTGCTTTGTTTTTTCGCCCAGTGCCGCGCGGCAAGTTTTTCCGCCGTGTGACCGAAATGGCTGGACATCGCGCATTTTTGATCAACCGGGACGGGCGGCTCCGGCACGTAGAGAAGAGATTTTCGGTTTTGCGACCAACGAGAGATCGTCGTTTCTTTTAATCTACCATTTTTGTGGACAATATTCGCATCAACGAAAACGTGCCCGACGTTCGGAAAGGGATGAGAATGAGTGCGCCTAAACTGGTCGGCATCGCCGGCAGCTTCAACCGACCATCAAAGACCTACGCACTGGTCCAGACCGTCGCCGATCTCGCGGGCGACCGATATGGTTTCACCAGCAAGGTCTACGACCTGCACGATGTCGGCCCCTCGCTCGGCGCAGCACAATGGCGCAAGGACCTCGACGATCAGGCCAGGAAGGTGATCGATGATATCGTCTCGTCGGATGCGCTGGTCATCGGTTCGCCGACCTTCAAGGGATCCTATCCGGGGCTCTTCAAGCATCTCATCGACCTCATCGATCCGCATGAGCTGCGCGCCAAACCGATCATCATCACGGCGACGGGCGGAGGCGACCGTCATGCGCTGATGGTGGAACACCAGTTGCGGCCGCTCTTCGGCTTCTTCATGGCCCACACGCTGCCGACAGCGGTCTATGCCTCGGATCGCGATTTCACCGACTACAAGGTTTCCTCGGAGCCGCTCGCCAACCGGATCAATGAAGTCGTCGGCGAGCTTGCCGCCTTCTTTCCGCATCCGGTGAGGGTGCTTGTTGCTGCGGAATAGTGCCTGAAAGGCGGTCCGGTCTGCGAGCACCAGACTTGGAATTCAACGAGATGGAGGGTTGCATGAGATCTAATATCATCAGTCGCCTGAAGACGATTTTCGGTTTCTTTCCGTTGGATAGAAAGAAGGATGGGCTCGTGCCCGCACAAGGGGCGCCGATCGCAAGCTACGACCGGGAGCCTTCCGCCCGCGACTATGAGCTCTATTATTGGTGCTCCTCGCCGGCGCCCTGGTATTGAAGGGACACGCTCTTGGTTTCGTGTCGCGGGTTGCGGTTCTCGCTGAAATCGGCTGCGAGGGTATCATGAGCAGAGTGCTGATCGTGCCGGGATTGTTCGGATCGGGCGAGGGGCATTGGCAACGCTATTGGCTGCAGGACCATGCTGACGTTCGGCTAGTGGAGCAGGACGACTGGGACTTTCCCAATCTCGGCAATTGGATGGAAAGCCTGGAGGCGGCGCTGGAAGATGCCGGCGATGCTTACATCGTCGCCCATAGCCTGGGTTGCCTGCTGACTGCGAGATTGGCCAGCCGTCCGGCTGCGCGAAGGGTCAAAGGTGCGCTTCTCGTCGCACCTTGCGATATTCCCGCAACCGAGACACTTCATGCCGGTCATCTTTCCTTCGGCACGATGCCAACGGAGGCGCTGCCTTTCCCTAGCATCACGATCGGCAGCCTCAACGACATCTATATGAGGCTCGACCGCCTGACCATGTTCGGCCGGCTCTGGAATTCCGATATCCGCAACATCGGCCTTGCCGGGCACATCAATATCGCCAGCGGATTTGGACGATGGCCGAGCGGCTACGGCTTTCTGGAAATGCTGAAGGCGCGCACCAGGCATCGCAGGCCACAAGGGCTCCCGCTTGCAATCACAGCGCTCCCTTGAAAGAGGGGCTTCCCATGGGAGGCATTCGACGCCATTGTGCGGCCGACTTTTTGACCATGTCCTCTGCTCGCAATCCAAGGTATGCGACGAGGATCACATTTTGGAGGTAAGGTAATGAGCTTGCGTATCAACGATATTGCTCCCGATTTCACCGCAGAGACGACGCAAGGGGAAATTCACTTCCACGACTGGATCGGCAGCGGCTGGGCCGTTCTGTTCTCCCACCCGAAGAACTTCACGCCCGTCTGCACGACCGAACTCGGAGCGATGGCAGGTTTGGAGAGCGAATTCGCCAAGCGCGGCGTCAAAGTCATCGGCATTTCCGTCGATCCGGTCGAAAGCCACAGCAAATGGAAGAGCGACATCAAGACGGCGACCGGCTTCGAGGTCGAATATCCGTTGATCGGCGACAAGGACCTCCAGGTCGCCAAACTCTATGACATGTTGCCGGCCGGCGCTGGCGAAAGCTCCGAGGGGCGGACGCCCGCCGACAACGCCACCGTTCGCTCCGTCTTCGTCATCGGCCCGGACAAGAAGATCAAATTGATCCTCACCTATCCGATGACCACGGGTCGCAATTTCGGCGAAATTCTCCGCGCCATCGACTCGATCCAGCTGACGGCCAAGCACCAGGTCGCGACGCCGGCAAACTGGCAGCAGGGCGAAGATGTCATCATCACCGCCGCCGTTTCCAACGAGGATGCCATCAGCCGGTTCGGCTCGTTCGATACGGTACTGCCCTATCTGCGCAAGACCCGGCAGCCGACTGCCTAAATCCGCGTGTTGGCACGATTACCAATCGATGCGATGCGGCCTTAGGGGCCGCATCGCATTTTCATAGCCTGACATTCTCGCGCAGGAACTCCAGGAGCGCCCGCACGCGCGCCGGCAGGGGGCCACCCTGGCCGATATAGACGGCGTAGAATTCCTCGACATCGCCCGGGTTGAGCTCTTCCAACACCGGTAGCAGCCGGCCGGCATCAAGGTCGGTCTTAACAGTGAAGGCGGCGAGGCGCGCAATGCCGGCACCCGCAAGCACAAGGTGACGCATGGCTTCGCCGTCGCCAACCTGCAGGCTGCGCGCCGCCGGAAGTGTCATCATCTGGTTGCCGAGCCGAAGAGGCCAGTCTTCGATCGCCCGCGAATAGGAAAAGCCGATGCGGCAGTGCCTTTCAAGCTCTGCGGGTGAGCGCGGCACACCATGCCGCCGTAGATAATCCGGCGATGCAACGATCATCCTGCGCGTCATGCCCAGCTTGCTGGCGGTGAGGCTGGAACTCTTCAGCGGGCCGGTGCGGATTGCGACATCCGCCCGCTCTTCCATCAGATCCACGACCCGATCGGTGTGGAAGACCTCGAGCGAGACATCAGGATATAGCGCCATGAAGGCGGGAACGAGTGGAGCGAGCACATGATTGCCGAAGGAGCCGCTGGTGTTGATGCGGATATGCCCTGCAACCTGCTCGCCTGCCGAAGCATGGCGTTCGGCCTCGCCAATATCGGCGAGGATCGCCACGCTGCGTTCATAGAAGCCGCAGCCCTCGGGCGTCAGCTGCAGGCGCCTTGTCGAGCGATTGATGAGACGCGCGCCGAGGCGCTTCTCCAGCCTCGCGACGAGTTTGCTCACGGCTGAAGGAGTCATCCGGCAGGCGGTGGCCGCGGCGGTGAAGCCGCCGAGCTCGACGGCGCGGACGAAGACCTCCATTTCACCGGAACGATTGATGTCCTGACGGCTCATGATGAATTGAAATCACAAATCAGTTTCTTTTCGGCAATCTATATCATCATGGCCGAAGCGTCTATCTATTAGGAGAACCAAAGGAGACAGACGATGGATTACAGAAATCTTGGTGCTTCCGGTTTGAGAGTACCGGTGCTCAGCTTCGGAGCTGGGACGTTTGCCGGCAGCGGACCGCTGTTCAGTGCCTGGGGCTCGACGGACGCGACCGAAGCGCGGCGTCTGGTCGATATCTGCCTCGAGGCGGGCGTCAATCTCTTCGACACCGCCGATGTCTATTCGGCCGGCGCCTCGGAAGAGGTGCTGGGTCAGGCGATCCGGGGCCGGCGCGACGCCGTGCTGATTTCGACCAAGACCGCGCTGCCGATGGGGGATGGACCGGGCGATTGGGGCACCTCGCGTTCCCGGTTGATCAAATCGGTCGACGGCGCCTTGCGCCGTCTGGGCACCGACTATATCGACCTGCTGCAGTTGCACGCTTTCGATGCCTCGACGCCGATCGAGGAGACGCTGTCCACCCTTGACGGTCTCGTGAAGGCGGGCAAGATCCGCTATATCGGCGCTTCCAATTTCGCCGGTTGGGAACTGATGAAATCGCTTGCCGTGTCCGACAGGCATTCCTACGTGCGCCACGTCGCCCATCAGGTCTATTACTCGCTTGCAGGCCGTGACTATGAATGGGAGCTGATGCCGCTCGGCGCCGACCAGAATGTCGGCGCGCTGGTCTGGAGCCCGCTTGCATGGGGCAGGCTGACGGGCAAGATCCGCCGTGGTCAGCCATTGCCGGAGAAAAGCCGTCTGCACGAAACGGCATCCTTCGGGCCGCCGGTCGATGATGAAAAGCTGTTCGATATCGTCGATGTTCTGGATGAGATCGCCGCCGAAACCGGCAAGAGCGTGCCGCAGATATCAATCAACTGGCTTCTGAGCCGCCCGACCGTGTCGAGTGTCATCATCGGTGCACGCAACGAAGAGCAGCTGAGGCAGAATCTCGGTGCGGTCGGCTGGGCGCTTTCCAGGGAGCAGATCGAAAAGCTGGACCGGGTGAGCGCCGTGACAGCGCCCTATCCTTATTTTCCGTATCGGCGGCAGGAAGGCTTCGCCAGGCTCAATCCGCCGCTGGTCTGACCGGCAACTCTTGCGCTTGCGCGAGACCGGGATGAGGAAAAAACTGGCGGCGAAGAACAATCTCTCTTCGCCGCCAAACTACATTTACCGGCCGCCTTCGATCTTGCGGTGGCGCTGGTTCCTGCCGCTCTCGCCATAGGGATAGGCGGCGGGTTGCGGTGCGCTGATCTCGTTCAGCCTATCCATCTCCGCCTCCGACAGCTTCAGCTCGGCTGCGCCGAGATTGTCGGCAAGCTGCTCCCGCGTGCGGGCACCAAGGATGACGGAGGTCACCGCTGGCCGCGCTGCCGTCCAAGCGAGTGCGACTTGCGCCATGCTGACGCCGCGTGCCTTGGCGATCTCTTCCACGGCAGCGATGATTGCCCAGGTCCGTTCCTGCGCGTTTCGCGGTGCATAGGATTCGCTGCCGCGATTGGGGTTCTCGCCAAGCCGGGTAGCACCGGTCGGCGCCTCGTCGCGCTTGTATTTACCGGTCAGCCAGCCGCCGCCGAGCGGTGACCAGGGCAGCATGCCCATACCGGCATCCAGACAGGCGTCGACGATCTCAAGCTCGATATCGCGGATGAGCAGATTATATTGTGGCTGCAGCGTGACCGGCCGCGTGTATCCGTGCGCCTTGGCGATCTCGACGGCCTTGGCGATGTGCCAGCCGACATAGTTGGAGAAGCCGTAGTAGCCGATCTTGCCGGCGCGCACCGCATCGTCGAGAAAGCGCAACGTCTCCTCGATCGGGGTCAAGGCATCCCAGGCGTGCATCTGATAGAGATCGATGTGGTCGATGCCGAGGCGGCGCAGCGAGTCATCCAGAGCCTGACCGAGATGCCGGCGCGAGAGGCCGATGTCGTTCGGGCCGTTGCCCATCGGGAAGCGGCCCTTGGTGGCGACGACGGCCTGACGCGCTTCGGTCGGACGCGCCTTGAGCCAGCGCCCGATGATCTCTTCCGACTTGCCGGCGCTATAGACGTCGGCGGTGTCGATCAAGTTGCCGCCCCAGGCGAAGTAGTCGTCCAGCAGTTTGTGCGATGCGGCTTCGTCCGCTTCCGCGCCGAAAGTCATGGTGCCAAGGCAATAGGCTGACACAACGGCCCCGCTTGGGCCAAGCTTGCGATAATCCATTCCTGTCTCCTCTGACGGAGCGACTGCACCCGATTCGCAAAAGCGAACGGCAGAGCCAGGCTCCGATATCCATAGCGATGTCGTGGTTGAGACGGCCTCCACCGTCGATGGGTTCGACGCTCGGCATGTTATTGCCGTGGCCGCAGCCCAAGCTTAACCAATCATCCTATGATATCCAAGCGCATTCATTGCCTGGACGGCTTGGCTTGCGTAAAATTCTCCGTGATGATTCTTCTTTCGCCGAATGCCTTCCTTCATGGATGAAACGCCGCCGACAAGCCGCATGCTCTCCTGGGCGCGCAACTCCACCATCTATCGGCTCGAGCGCCGGATGATGACCGAGAAGCAGCTGTTCGATGCAATCGCCAAAAAAGCAAAACAGAAGTTCGAGGATATCGGCGCTGAGCAGATCAAAGCGCTTGCCGATTTTGCGGTCAAATTCGCCTATGAGCTGAAAGTGCTCGATGATGTCGCGTACGCCGAGATCAGCACGCGCTCGGCAGTTCGCTCCGGCAAGTCGAAGAAGGCCATCGCCTTCAAGCTCGCGTCGAAGGGGATACATAGTGAAACGGTCGTCGCGGCAGTGGAAGAGGTCGATGATCTCCATGCCGCCGTCATCTTTGCCAGAAAGCGCGGCTTCGGCCCCTTTCGGCGCGGTGATCTCGATGAGAAGCGCAAGTCAAAGGAATTGTCCGCCTTTGCCCGCAACGGCTTTAGCTTTGCGGTCGGTAAAAAGGTTTTCGATATGGAGCGTCATGACGCCGAAGAAGTGCTGCAGTCGACCTCTGCATTCTGAGGCCTGACACTCATTGAAATAGCCGGGGTCACCGGCTAGCTTGCCGCGCTTGAGAGCGGCGCGCATGGGGAAGTTCGTGAAATCAGATATTCGATTATTCGCAATGGCGGTGTGTGTCGCCTTTTGTCCCGTTGCCGCACATGCGGATTGGCAGCCGGTTGAGATCATCAAGACTTACGCGATCGCGGGAACATCCGGGGCCAAGCTTTATGATTCGATCGGCGAGCGCGGCCCATTGCTCGGTCCTAAGGCAAGGGCGATTGCCCATACCGATTTCAAGCTGACATGGACCCGGAAATACGAGCCGCAGCCGGATGGTGCCTGCACCATCACCGTCAACATTCCCAAAGTGATCATCACCTACACATTGCCGAAACCCACGGCGCAATTGCCAGCTTCGACCCGCAAAAGCTGGCAGAAGTTCATTGCGGGTGTCGAGGCGCATGAGCGGGTGCATGGTGGGTTCATCAAGGACATGGTCAAGGAAATCGAGACCATGAGCGTCGGCTTCTCCGTGCCCGACGACCCGAAATGCAGCAGGATTCGCGTGGAATTGACGAAGCGGCTTGGCGAGATCTCCAAGAAAGAGCGGCAGCGCAACGTCGACTTCGACAAGGTCGAATTCAGCGACGGCGGCAATCTCCAGCAGCTTGTTCTGAAACTGGTAAGGGAAGAATAGGCGGCGACAGAGATATCGAAGCTCGCAAGGCCATTGTCGTCTCCACCGCTTGCCCCGACACCAACCTTTCGCCATTGTCGCCTCGGGGCGGAAGAGGTTGTGCAAGGCGATATGAAAACACCCAGGAGAATCGGCATTCTTGAGGTTGCTCGGCTAGCCGGCGTTTCCGCTACGACGGTTTCCCGCGTCCTCAACGGTCATGCCGATAGCCGCATCAGCCTGGAGACACAGGAACGCGTCAGGGCGACGGCGAACAGTGTCGGCTATGTCGTCAACCGGCTGGCGACATCGCTCAGAACGCACCGAACCGGTGTGTTCGGCGCCATCGTCAATAGTCTTTCGGGTCACTATCAACCGCATCTGACAAGCCGCCTTCAGGCGGCGGCTCAGCGGCGAGGGGTGGAACTGCTGGTTGCGCAGGCGAAGGCCGAGGCTGGCGAGGTCGCCGGCCAATTGCGGCTGTTCCAGGAGGACTTCTTCGACGGCGTGATCATGGTCAGCGATCTCCCTGGTCAGCGGGCCCTTTGCGATCATCTGGATCGCATGGGCAAGGCGCATGTGACGCTCGGCGCGGGGTTGACCGGTCCGCTGCCTGCAGTCGTGACGGACGATCGTCATGGCATGACCCTGCTGTTCGACCATCTGACGGGACTTGGGCACAGCCGCATCTCCTTCGTCTACCGCGTGAGCCGCAGCGCGCTCCGCGACCGTCTGTCGATCTTTCTAGATATGGTTGCCGGCAGCGCGGGTTCCATCATCGGCGACGTCATCTCCTTCGAGAGGAGTGATAGCGATCGTGAGGCGTTCAAGGGGATCCTGGCTTCGCCCACAACGCATCCGACGGCCCTCATCTGCGGAAGCGATGGCCTTGCTATCGAGGTCGTCGCATTCCTGCGCGATATCGGGCTGCGGATTCCAGCCGATATATCCGTGGTAGGCTATGACAATGTGCCCGACACCGCCTATTGGGCGCCGCCCCTGACGACGGTGGCACAACCGACGGATTCGCTGTGCGAAGCCTCGCTTGACCTTCTGGTTGAGCTGTCGAATCTTCCGGCGGAAGTGCGTGTCGCAAAGCGTCCGATACGCTTCGTGCCGCCCGAACTTGTCATACGTGCGTCATCGAGCTCCCCTAGTTTGCAGCCATTCTCCCTTGCGTAATTTGAAACGGCAGTTTTGAGCGCAAGTGGTCGTTTTTTATTTGCGCAAACGTTTGTGCAAGCCCTTAAAAGGAGAGTGTGCCGATGTCCGATACCTTGCTCACCGGCCTCAATATGGCCATTACCCGCCGCACGACGCTTCTCATGGGAGCGGCGGCAGGACTCTCCGTCTTCGTGCCGGCGCTGTCTGCTTCCGCTGATGACGGCGATGACAAAAGACCCGAGCTTCGCATCGCGGTTCAGCAGAATCCGGTGTCGCAGGAGCCTGTCGATGCGGCCAGCAACGTCGCCTTCCGCAACAACTATTCCATTCACGAGACGGTTCTTGCGCTCGACATGCGCGGCGATTTCTCGGTGAAGCCCAATCTCGGGGTATCCTGGACCTGGGTCTCGCCGACCATCCTTGAGATGAAGCTGCGTCCGGGCGTGATCTTCCACGACGGCCGCGAGATGACGTCCGAGGATGTTGCCTTTTCCTTCGGCCCCGAGCGGCTTCTGAACAAGGATGCGCCGGGCTATCCCACCTATCGCACCAATTTCACCAGCCTCGATCATGTCGAGGTGGTGGATCCGCTGACGGTTCGCTTCATCACGAAATTCCAGGATCCGATCTTCCTGCAGCGCCTGGCATCCTATGCCGCCGTCGTTATCAGCAAGGACGCCTGGCAGAAGAACGGCGGCAATTGGACCACATGGCGTCAGAAGCCGGTCGGTGCCGGCCCCTACAAGGTCGAGAGCTATGCGACCAATGAAAATGTGATCCTCGCGTCGCATGATCAGGCCTATCGCGGCAAGCCGGCGGCCAAGCGCGTGACCTTGCGCATCGTGCCGGAAGTCTCCTCGCGCATCGCCGGTCTGCTCGCTGGCGACTACGATATTGCCACGGATCTGCCGCCGGATCAGCTTGCGGTCGTCACCGCCAGCACCGGCCATGAGATCGTCGGCGGCCCCGTTCCCAACCATCGCATTCTGTATTTCGACAAGAACAATCCGGCGCTGAAGGACCCGCGCGTACGCCAGGCGCTCATTCTCGCCATCGATCGCCAGGCCATCGTCGACACGATCTGGAATGGTCGCACCAGGGTTCCGAACGGCCTGCAGTTCGAACTCTACGGTCCCGTCTATCTCAAGGATTACCCCGCCTATAAGTACGATCCGGATCAGGCGATGAAGCTCCTGAAAGATGCCGGCTATAACGGCGAAGAGATCGAGATTCGCTCGCAGAACAATTACTACACGGCGGAAAATCCCGTCACGCAGGCCGTCGTCGCCATGTGGCAGGCCGTCGGCGTCAACGCCAAGATGAAGTTCGTCGAAGGCGGCAAGCTGTTCGAAAACTCGTCGACCCGTGCGACCGGTAATTGGTCGAGCACCGGGCAGATCCCGGACCCCTACATCTCCTTCTTCACCCAGTTCAGCTCGGCCGGTTCGCTCAACTCGTTCAAGATCTGGCAGAATGCGGACTTCGACGCCCTGGGCGCGAAAATGGAGCAGGCCGTCGATCCGGCCGAACGTGCCAAGATCTTCCGCGACATGCTGCATCTGATCGAATGGGAAGATCCGGGCGAGACAGTCCTGCATCAGAACGCCGTCTTCTTCGGCATCCGCAAGGGCATCAAGTGGCAGCCGCTACCGGCCTTCCAGATGGATCTCGGCGCGGGCAGCCTTGCCTTCGAAGAGCAGAAGAGCTGAGCTGTCCGCCGATGGCCACCCCCATCCTTTCGGTCGACAATCTGAGCGTTGCGTTTCAGACCAAGCCGGGCCGATCCCATCCGGTCAACAACGTCTCCTTTGACCTTGCCGAGGGCGAAATCCTCGGCATCGTCGGGGAGAGCGGCTCGGGCAAGAGCGTGACGTGCCTTGCGCTTGCCGGCCTGCTGGGGCCGACGGCGCGCGCGACAGGATATATTTCCTTCCAGGATTCCATGTACGATGCCGGCGAGCTTGGCTCGATGGCGCGGGCAAAACTGCCGCCCATCGGCCTGATTTTTCAGGAGCCCGTCTCCTGTCTCGATCCTGTGCGCACGATCGGCTCCCAGATTGCCGAAGCGGCTGTTAGCGCCGGCATGTCGGCAAGCGAAGCCAAGGCCGAGGCGCTCAGGCTACTGGCCGAGGTGGCCATTCCGCAGCCGGAAACCCGCTACAACGCCTATCCCGCACAATTTTCCGGTGGCATGTGCCAGCGCGTGATGATCGCGATGGCGCTTGCCATGCAGCCGCGGCTGATCATTGCCGACGAGCCGACCACGGCGCTCGACGTGACGGTTCAGGCGCAGGTCGTGGCATTGCTGGTCAAGGCGGTGCGCGAGCGCGGCATCCCGATGATCTTCATCAGCCACGATCTCGATCTGGTTTCCGAAGTCTGCGACCGCATCGCCGTGATGTATGCGGGCTCGCTGGTCGAGATCAACCGGACGGACGATCTCTACGACAATCCGCGCCATCCCTATACGCGGCTGCTGCTGGAGGCGATGCCGGGGCGCGGCAAGCCGCTCGAAAAGCTCGCCGATATCCCGGGAGAGTTGAAGCTGCACGATACCGCGCCGCTGGCCTGCGCCTTCGCGCCGCGTTGCCCGCGGGTCGAAACCCATTGCGCGACGGCGGTTCCGCCTCTGATCGCCGGCACGGCTTCGCTCGCCTGCTTCAATCCATGGAGCTCTCATGACGCCTGAGAAACAGACACCATCGAGCGAGCAGGAGGCTGGTCTCGCGCTTGTCGCCCGCAATCTGCAATTTTCCTATTCGCCGGGCTTCTCCCTGTGGCCGGGGCGCGCTCAAGGATTTCATGCGATCAAGGATGTGAGCCTGGAATTGAAGTCTGGCGAGACGCTGGGTCTGGTCGGGGAATCCGGTTGCGGCAAATCCACGCTCGCCTCGCTTCTCTGCGGCGACCGGATGCCGACATCAGGCGCCATCGAATTGTTCGGCCAACCCTTCGACACCTTGATGAAGCCGAACCGGCGCGGGCTGGCCAGGCATTTGCAGGTGATTTCACAGGATACGCTGGGCGCGCTTGATCCGCGGCGCAGCGTCGGCCACCAGATGCTGGAGACACTGGCGATCCACGGCATCGGCCATCCGTCGAGCCGGCTCGACCGCGCCGCCGAGACCTTCAAGGCCGTGAGCCTACCGGTCTCCGCCCTGCAGAAGTTCCCGCACCAGCTTTCGGGCGGGCAGCGCCAGCGCGTGGCCATCGCCCGCGCCTTGATCGTCGAGCCGAAGATCCTGCTCTGCGACGAGCCGGTCTCGGCGCTCGATGTCTCGGTGCAGGCGCAGGTTCTCAATCTTCTGCTCGATCTGCAGCGCGCCCGCGGCCTGTCGCTGCTCTTCATCAGCCACGACGTGCGGGTGGTCCGCCATGTCTCGCATCGCGTCGCGATCATGGAGGCGGGACAGATCGTCGAGACCGGCTCGACCGAGGAGGTCTTCACAAATCCCGCCCACCCCTACACGGCAAAGCTTCTGTCTGCCGTTCCGCGCGGACGACGCCACAAGATGCGGCAGGCAACGGCCGTTCTCGAAACGCTCTGAAGGAACAGGCAATGCTTCAGTCCATCCTGCGCGCGCTCTTCAGGGCTCTCGTCACGCTCTTTCTGGCGATCACCTTCACCTTCATCATCCTGCGTATCAGCGGCGATCCCCTACATTCGCTGCTGCCCGTCGAGACGCCGCCGGAGGTGGTGGCGTTGATGCGGCAGCAGTGGGGTCTCGATCAGCCGCTCTACATCCAATATTTTTCCTATCTCGGCCATCTGGTGCGCGGGGATTTCGGCACGTCGCTGCTGAACGGGCAGGATGCCTTGACGCTCGTCCTTTCAAAGGTGCCGGCGACGCTGGAACTGATGGGCGCGGCCCTGGTGGTGGCATTCGGCGCCGGCGTGCCTCTCGGCATTCTGGCCGCGCGCAATCGCGGCGGTCTGATCGACCGTTTTGTGATGATGCTGGCGGTGCTGATGCATTCCCTGCCGAATTTTCTGATCGCAATCCTGCTCATTCAGTTGTTCGCCGTATCCTTGCGGCTGCTGCCGAGCGGCGGCGGATCGACGGCAGCGCATCTGGTCATGCCTGTTCTGGTCATCGGTCTTTACAATGCCGGCATCATCGCCCGTTTCGTTCGTTCGAGCGTGCTGGAGGTGCTGGGCCAGCGTTATATCCTGGCCGCCCGCGCCAAGCGGATCGGCGAGCGCGCCGTGCTCTGGCAGCATGTCATGCCGAATGCGGCATTGCCGCTCCTGACCATGCTCGGCTTCCTTGTCGGTGGCATGATCGGCGGCGCGGCTGTTGTCGAGACCGTCTATGCCTGGCCCGGCGTCGGCCGCTTTCTCGTTTCATCGGTGGCGCAGCGCGACCTCAACATCGTGCAGACCATCGTCATCCTCATCACGGCGACGATGGTGAGCGCCAATCTCCTCATCGATTGTCTCTACATTCTCGCCGATCCGCGCCTGCGGCATCGGGCATCGGCCTGATCGGCCAGTTCGAAAGGTCATCATCATGACGAACGCCGCGACGGGCGCCGATGCGCTCCCCAAGATCAAGTCAGAGAAAGCCTCGCGCAGCCCGCGTCTCGATCTCACGACTGCGCTTTGCGCGATCGTGCTTGTCACGTTCATTCTGGTTGCGATCTTTGCCAATCTGCTTGCGCCCTACGGCTTTGCGCAGATCGACCTTCATGCCCGCAAGGCGCCGCCGATCCTGTTCGGCGGCACATTCAAGCACGTTCTCGGCACGGACGAGCTTGGTCGCGATATTCTGAGCCGGGTCTTCTATGGCGTGCGGACCAGCCTGCTGATCGCGCTCGGCGCTTCGACGATCAGCCTGGCGCTCGGAACGACGCTCGGACTGCTCGCCGCCTTCCGCCGCGGCTTTGCCGACACGCTGATCCGGGTGGCGGTGGATTTCCAGGCATCGATGCCGTTTCTG
This sequence comes from Martinezella lusitana, assembly GCF_016901135.1. Taxonomy (GTDB): domain Bacteria; phylum Pseudomonadota; class Alphaproteobacteria; order Rhizobiales; family Rhizobiaceae; genus Rhizobium; species Rhizobium lusitanum_D. The sequence goes on from NZ_JAFEVL010000045.1 coordinate 482,574, forward strand.
ATCATCGCGCTCGCCGTTCTCGCCTTCTTCGGCGACAACCTCTGGCTTTTCATGGCGCTGCTCGGCCTCTACGGCTGGGAGCGTTACGCCCGGCTGGTTCGCACCATGGCCGGCCTGGAGCTGGAACGGGGCTATGTCGCCGCCCTCAAGCGCAATGGCGCTGGCACACCACGCATCGCCTTCCTGCATGTCCTGCCGAACATCCTTTCGGTCGTTCTCGTCAATCTCACAGTGATCCTGCCCGAAATCCTGATGCAGGAATCGGCGCTGAGCTTCCTCGGCCTCGGTATCCAGCCGCCGCTCGTCAGCCTCGGCAGCATGGTCGGGGCAGGGCGTGATTACATCATGACCGAATGGTGGATTTCGACGCTGCCGGGCATCGTGATCTTCCTGCTGTCGCTGTCGATCAGCCTGATCGGCGACTATCTGCGCGACGCCTTCGACCCGACGCTGCATTAAGCCTCTGCTGAAAACATTCGATAATCCAAGGAGACTTCCATTGCCTTTGCCTCTTCATGCCGCTCGTCACGGCCTGCTGCGCATTGCAGCCCATCGCGGCTTCAGCCGACATTTCCCGGAAAATACCATCCTTGCCTTTCAGCAGGGGGTGGATGCCGGCGCCAACGAATCCGAGATCGATCTGATGCTGACGCGCGACGACAAGATCGTCGTGATGCATGACAAGACGCTGGACCGCACCACGAGCGGCCGCGGCTTTGTCGCCGATCATGATCTCGACCATATTCTGACGCTCGATGCGGGTGCGAAATTCGATCCGCGTTTTGCCGGCACGCGCGCGCCAGCCTTCGCCGAGGTAATCTCCTGGGCGAAGCGGACGGATACGCGCCTCGCCATCGAGATGAAGGAGCATGAACGGCCCGACAGGCTTGCCGACATCATGATCGGGACGCTGCGCGACATGGATGCCTTCGAGCACGTCGCCATCTCCTCCTTCGATCACCTCGACCTTCGGCGGGTGAAGGAAATCGAGCCCCGCCTGCAGACGGAAGCGATCCTTCATCATCGTCCGGTCGATATCGTCGCCTCCATGCGATCAGGCGAGATAGATGGCGTGTCGCTGGAGCTCAATCGCTTTCATCGCGCCGACGCCGAGGCCCTGCAGGAAGCCGGGATCGCTGTGCGATTGAGCCTGCCGCTACCGGAAAAGCTCGCCGTCTTCTGGCAGGGCGGCAGAGACCTGCTTCCGATGATCCGGCGCTGCATCAAGGATGGCATTATCGACGCCCTGATCGGCGACGATGTGGATTTCCTGTGCATGCTGGCGAGAAGTGCAGCCGGAATCGAGGAATGACGGGCGCTCCCCTGGCCCCGCTTTTGCCGTGAGGGCCGCCGTCAGCGGCCCTTTTTCTTTCGCCATTCGGCGAATCTGAGTTTCGGAGCATCGCTGGTCGCCGGATAGAGACCGATGATGGTGGCGCCGTTCATGACCTCCTCGGTCACGAAGTCCTCGTAAGCCGTCATCTCCACAGTCTCGTCGGCAATCTCGTCTGCCAGATGTGCGGGAATGACGATGACGCCCTCGTTATCACCGACGAGCACATCGCCGGGGAAGACGGCAACATCGCCGCAGCCGATCGGACCGTTGATTTCGATGGCCTGATGCAGCGTCAGGTTTGTCGGCGCGGACGGCCGGTGATGGTAGGCGGGAATATCGAGATCGGCGATTTCCGGGCTGTCGCGGAAGCCGCCATCGGTGACGACGCCGGCCACGCCGCGCACCTGCAGGCGCGAGATCAGGATGGACCCTGCCGAGGCGGCGCGCGCATCCTTGCGGCTATCCATGACCAGAACGGCGCCGGGCGGGCATTGTTCGACTGCAGCGCGCTGCGGATGTTCCGGATTACGGAAGACTTCGAGCGTGTTGAGGTCTTCGCGCGCCGGGATATAGCGCAGCGTGAAAGCCTGGCCGACCATGTTCGCCTTCTTCGGCGAAAGGGGGCGCACATCCTGGATGAACTGGTTGCGCAAGCCGCGCTTGAAAAGCGCTGTGGCGATCGTCGGCGTTGCGACCCCCATCAGCTTGTTGCGCGTCTCGTTGCTCAGCACATAATTGCTCATGCGATATATCCTTTAAGATCAATAGATGTCGGGCTCGCCCGGCGTGGGGCCGAAACCGGTTTCCAGAAAATCGAAGTCGCAGCCCGTATCGGCCTGCGCCACATGGCGCGAGAACATCCAGCCATAGCCGCGGCCGAATTTCTCGGTCGGCTTGACCCAGGCGTTGCGCCGCCGTTGCAACTCGTCCTCGTCGACCAGCATGTCGATGCGCCTCGCTTCTAGATCGAGGCGAATGATATCGCCGTTGCGCAGCAAGGCCAGCGGTCCGCCGACATGGGATTCCGGTGAGACATGCAGAATGCAGGCGCCGTAGCTGGTGCCGCTCATGCGCGCATCGGACAGGCGGAGCATGTCGCGATGCCCCTGCTTCAAGAGCGCCTTGGGGATCGGCAGCATGCCCCATTCCGGCATGCCAGGTCCGCCTTGAGGCCCGGCGCCGCGCAGCACCATGACGTGGTCGGGCGTGATGTCGAGATTTTCGTTGTCGACCGCGGCTTTCATCTCGGGATAGCTGTCGAAAACCAGCGCCGGCCCTTGATGCTTATGGAAGCGCGGATCGCAGGCGGCCGGCTTGATGACGGCGCCAGTCGGCGCGAGATTGCCTTTCAGCACCGCGAGCGAGCCTTCATGGTAGACCGGATTGTCGAGCGAGCGGATGACGTCGTCATTGTAGCATTTAGCGCCTTCGAGCGTTTCGCCGAGTGTGACGCCGGATACTGTCAGTGCCGACAGGTCGAGCTTGGAAGCGAGCTTCGCCATTAGCGCGCGCAGGCCGCCGGCGTAATAGAAATCCTCCATCAAATAGGTCTTGCCGGTCGGCCTGATATTGGCCAGCACCGGCGTGGTGCGGCCTGCCGTGTCGAGATCGTCAAGCGAAAGATTGACTCCGGCCCGGCGCGCCATGGCGATCAGATGGACGACGGCGTTGGTGGAACAGCCCGTCGCCATCGCCACGGCGACGGCATTGTTGACAGCGGCTTCCGTCACGATCTTGGAGGGAATGAGATCTTCCCAGACCATGTCTACGATGCGGCGGCCGACAGCCGAAGACATGCGGATATGGTTGGCATCCGGTGCCGGAATGGAGCTCGCGCCAGGCAACGTCAACCCCAGCGCCTCGGCGATCGCCGTCATCGTGCTCGCCGTGCCCATGGTCATACAGTGGCCGTAGGAGCGGGCGATGCCGGCTTCGACGTCGACCCATTCCTTCTCCGAGATCGTGCCGGCGCGGCGCTCGTCCCAGAATTTCCATGCGTCGGAGCCGGAGCCCAGATATTCGCCGCGGTAATTGCCCCGTAGCATCGGACCGGCTGGCAGATAGATCATCGGCAGCTCCGCGGAGAGAGCGCCCATGACGAGGCCTGGCGTGGTCTTGTCGCAGCCGCCCATCAAGACAGTGCCGTCGACCGGATGCGAGCGCAGAAGTTCCTCTGCTTCCATCGCCAGCATGTTGCGATAGAGCATGGTCGTCGGCTTCACATAGCTTTCCGACAGCGACAGCGCGGGCAGCTCCAACGGAAAGCCGCCGGCCTGCAGGATGCCGCGCTTTACGTCCTCGACGCGGTGCTTGAAGTGGGCATGGCAGGGATTGGCATCAGACCAGGTGTTGAGGATGGCGATGACCGGCTTGTCGGTCCATTCTTCGGGTGCATAGCCCATCTGCATGGTGCGGGAGCGATGGCCAGAGCTTCTGAGATCGTCCGGTGCGAACCATCTGGCACTGCGCAGTTCCGAGGGCTTTTTCCTGCTGTTCATTGTATTCCAGCCTTGTATCCGAATGTTGGTGGAAGCGATAAATCGATGCGCCGCATCATTCCTTCATGCCCCATTTTTGCAGGGTCCGACGCTCGATCGTCTGGAAGACCAGGTTCTCGACAATAAGCCCGATGACGATCACAGTCAGCAGGCCGGCGAAGACCGAGGGTATGTCGAGAAGATTGCGGTTTTCGAAGATGAACCAGCCAAGGCCGCCCTGGCCGGAGGAGACGCCGAACACAAGCTCGGCGGCAATCAGCGTGCGCCACGAGAAGGCCCAGCCGATCTTCAATCCGGTGAGGATCGAGGGGAAGGCAGCGGGAATGAGGATGCGGAAGACATAGGAAAGTCCGGTCAGCCCATAATTGGCGCCCACCATGCGAAGGGTGCGGGAGACGCCGAGGAAACCGGCATGGGTGTTGAGCGCGACAGCCCAAAGTACCGAATGTATGAGCACGAAGACGAGGCTTGCCGGGCCGAGGCCGAACCAGATGAGGGCGAGCGGAAGCAGCGAGATCGCCGGCAGCGGATTGAACATCGCCGTCATGGTTTCAAGAAAATCGGTGCCGATACGGGTATTGATCGCGACGACCGTGAGGATGGCGGCGAGCACCGTTCCCGTCACATAACCTGTCACCAGCACCTTCAGTGTCGTCCAGATGCGTGCCGGCAGGACGCCGTCGGCGAAGCGATCGTAGAGCGCCGTCAGCGTGTCGCTGAGAGTCGGGAACAGCAGGGGATTGTCGAGATGTCGGGCATAGGCCTCCCAGATGATGGCAAGGGCGACGATCAGCAGTGATTTGCGGAAGAAACCGGATTGCCAGAGGAGCTCCAGCGGACCGAGCTTCTGCTCGACAGCTGCGATATGGCCAGCCGTTTCGGCTGCGTCGGGAGCAAGGATGATCTGCGGTGCGCTCATGGTCTCACTCCCTGTGTCCCTGATCGGCAAACAGCATGTGATGGATTTCCTGCTCAAGCTTGGCGGCGGCCGCAGCGTCGTTGCGGACCGATTCCACATCGCGCACCTCGGCCTTGACGCGGCCGGGATGCGGCGACAGCAGCAGGATGCGGTTGGAGATCTTGATTGCCTCGGCGATCGAATGAGTGACGAAGATCACGGTGAAGCGGGTGTCTTCCCAGAGCTGCAGCAGCTCGTCCTGCATCTGGCGGCGGGTCAGCGCATCGAGCGCGGCAAAAGGCTCGTCCATCAGGAGAATATCGGGCTGCATGGCCATGCCGCGGGCAATTGCGACGCGCTGTTTCATGCCGCCGGAAAGCATATGCGGATAGGTGTCCACCGCCCGGGTGAGTTTTACCTTCTCGATATAGTCACGGGCAATGGCCTCGGCTTCCCTGCGTGGCAGGCGGCGCGCCGTCGTCAGCGGGAACATCACGTTTTCCAGCACCGTCTTCCAGGGCAGCAGCTGATCGAACTCCTGGAAGACCATCATGCGGTCGGCGCCGGGCTTCTTGACCGGCTGCCCCTTGATCTCGATCCGGCCCGCTGTCGGCGTCATATAGCCGCCGATGGCCTTCAGCAGGGTCGATTTTCCGCATCCCGATGGCCCGAGAAGAACGAAGCGGTCGGACTGGGCAACCGAGAAGCTGACGTTTTCCGTCGCGGTGATCAGGAGGTTCGGCGTCTTGTAACGCAGCGTCACCTTATCGACATTCAACAGCGGCTTCTCGGTCGCCGTTTCTGTTGTTGGCTTGTCGTCGGCAATTTTTGTCTGAAGCATGAGGGCTCCTCCACGAAATGGCTTGCAGGCGGCATTCGCGCCGCCCGCAGGCGTCAGTTGCCGTTGAGATCAGCCGCTTCCGGCAGGTAGTAGTCCGTCCAGGCCTTGGGCATCGTCTTCAGCACACCTGTCTTGTAGAGGTGGGCCGCGAATTTCATGGTTCCCTGCGGGTCCATGCGGAATTCCATCATGTGCGGCTCATTGAGGATCGCCAGCAGGTCGTCGACACCAGTCTTGTCGCCGCTCACCGTCTTATAGGCCTCCACAGCCGATTTCGGGTCCTTTTTGATGAAATCGATCGCTTCCGCCGTCGCCTCACGCACTGCCTTGATGATCGTCGGGTTGGCGCTGGCAAACTGGGTCGTGGTGAAGAAGGTGCCCTGGGTCAGCTCGCCGCCGATGATGTCGCGGGAATCGATGACCTTGTGAACGCCCGGCTGTTTCAGCTCCAGATATTGGAAGGGCGGGGCGGAGAAATGGTTCTTGACCTCATGGGTCTGGTTGGCAAGCGCTGCCATGGCATCGGGATGGCCGAGTTGCACGGTATTGGCATCGAACTTGTGCACCTGGTCGTCGCCATACATCTGCGCGGCGGCCATCTGCAACAGGATGGCCTGCGTCGAAACGCCGACTGTCGGCACCGCGATCTTGTCGCCCTGCTGGATATCCTTCAGCGACTGGATGCGCGGATCGCGCGAGACCATGATGACCGGCTGGGCGGAATTGGTGACGATGCCCTTGACCTTGCCCCTGGTGCGATCCCAAAGCAGCAGGAGATTGCCGGTGCCGGTATTGACGATGTCGACGCTGCCGGAAAGCAGTGCATCGGTCTGCGCGCCGCCGCCGCTGAAGGTGCGCCATTCCACCGCGACACCAGGCAGGCCATCGGCCGCCGCGTGTTTCTCGATCAGCTTCTGCGTCTCCATGACGTGGCTGGCGAGATAAAGAATGCCCGGCTGGCGCGTGATCGAAATGTCGGTCTTTTCAGCGGCGCCGGCTGAAAAAGTGCCGGCAAGCATCACGCCGACCGCGGTCAGACAGCGAAGAAATCCTCTCATCTATTCCTCCCGATTGATCCAACCCTTGAGAAATGGAGTTGGCTTGGCCGGACTAAAGCACTAATGTATCAGTGCATCAAGCCCTAAACTGTGCTTAATGGATCGACGCTCTCGATCAGAAAGGCTGCCAGTGAAGCTCAACCCGAAAGAATTCGCCCTGGACCGCTCCCGTCAGGTCGCGCCGCAGATCCTGGAAATCCTGAGATCGCGTATTCTTTCCATGAGCCTGCCGCCGACGACGGTGCTATCGCGCATTTCTCTGCAAAGTGAGTTCAATGTCAGTCAGACGCCCGTGCGCGATGCCCTGATCCGGTTGGAAGAGGAGGGGCTGGTCGAGGTCTATCCGCAATATGCGACTGTTGTCTCAAGGATCGATGTCCGCAATGCCATCGAGGCGCATTTCCTGCGATTGTCGATCGAGCTGGAAGCTGTCCGGCGGCTGGCGGTGGACTCGCCCGCGGAGACGGCGGCGGTCCTGGAGGGCATTCTCGCCCGCCAGAAACACGTCATGTCGCAGGAAACCTACGATCTCTTCGATTCGCTCGACAAGGATTTTCATCGGGTACTTTATGAGAGGGCAGACATTCTCGGTCTGTGGGCGACAGTTCGGCGCCAGGGCGTGCATATCGACCGGTTGCGCATGCTCAATCTTCCGATGCCGGGCAAGTTGGAGCAGATCATCGTCGATCATCGGGCCGTCGTCGATGCCGTTCGCTTAGGCGATCCGGAGGCGGCCGTTGCAGCCTTGCGCAAGCATCTCTCCGGTACATTGTCGATCATCGATCTGATCTGCGAGCAATATCCGGATTATGTGAGCCGGTAGACGCAATCAGTCCTCTCAAGGCTGCTTGGACATGTGGAGCGCGCAAGCGCGCGCATTGGCTTGTGCCTCGCTTCATGCGAGAAAGCGTATGATGAAACAGATCATGGAGTTCGCTTGACCATCGGGCTTGCGCATGCCGAGCTGATCGCGGTCCTGACGGCTGTCACGGGCAATGATCCCAGGGTGATGACGGTGCGTTCGGGCGAAGCCTTGCCGTCCGGTCCGTTCGAGCTTGGGCACCGCACGCTGCAAAGCGGGCTTCGCGAGTGGATCAGGGAGCAGACGGCTCATCCCGTCGGCTATCTGGAGCAGCTCTATACCTTCGCCGATCGCGACCGAAACAATGAGATCCTTGGCGGGCGGACGATCTCGATCAGCTATCTCGGTCTGGTGCGCGAACAGGCGGCGCCTGGCGGCGGCTCACCAGGATGGCACGGCTGGTACGAATATCTCCCCTGGGAAGACCATCGCAATGGTCGGCCGGCAATTCTCGATAATATCGCCGACCGCCTTGCGCTCTGGGCCGACGGCGATGGGACGAGGCGTGACCAACGCCGGCGCCGTATCGATTTCGCCTTTGGATTGAACGGCGCCCCATGGAACGAAGACATGGTTTTGCAGCGCTACGAACTGCTTTATGAAGCCGGCATCGTCGCTGAGGCGGGCTGTGAACAGTCGCGCACTTTCGGCCGGCCGATGTTTGCCGATCACCGCCGTATCCTCGCCACCGGCATGGCGCGGCTGCGGGCCAAGATCAAGTACCGCCCGGTCGTCTTCGAGCTCATGCCTGGGAATTTCACGCTTCTGCAATTGCAGCGAACCGTCGAGGCGCTGGCAGGCCTGACGCTGCACAAGCAGAATTTCCGCCGGCTGATCGAGCAGCAGGACTTGGTGGAAGAGACCGGCGGCTCCGAAAGCGAGACTGGCGGCCGCCCGGCAAAGCTCTTCCGCTTCCGTCACGCCATCCTCGAAGAACGCGAATTCGCCGGAACGAAATTACCGCTCTCTCGCAATTGACATATGCTCATATCGAGAATATCTATTTGCGCATAATATGCTCAAAGTGAGTATAACAAGGAGCCGGTCATGAATCTTCCCGTATCCGCATCCTCCCTCTATGATCGTGTCAGCCGTGTCATCCCCAAAGCCGAATGGCTGACGTTTGAGGATGATGTCGAGGCCATCCTCGAACTGAAGCGGCGGCGCAACGCTGTCATTCTCGCTCACAACTACCAGACGCCGGAGATCTTCCACGGCGTTGCCGATATCGTTGGCGACAGCCTGGCGCTGGCGCGCAAGGCCATCGAGGTCGACGCCGATATCATCGTGCTTGCCGGCGTGCACTTCATGGCCGAGACCGCCAAGCTGCTGAACCCCGAAAAGACGGTACTGATTCCGGATATGGGGGCGGGTTGTTCGCTCGCGGATTCGATCACGCCCGAGGATATCGCCCTGCTGCGGCAGGCGCATCCGGGCGTCCCTGTCGTCACCTACGTGAATACGTCGGCCGCCGTGAAGGCGGCATCCGATATCTGCTGCACTTCGGGCAATGCCAAACAGGTGGTGGAATCGCTCGGTGTGCCGAGAGTGCTGATGCTTCCGGACGAATATCTGGCGCGCAACGTCGCGCGCGAAACCAATGTCGAGCTCATTGCCTGGCATGGACACTGCGAGGTCCATGAACTCTTCACCGCCGATGACGTGCGTCAGCTTCGCGAGAACTATCCTGGTATCACCGTGCTTGCACATCCCGAATGCCCGCCCGATGTCGTCAAGGAAGCGGATTTTGCCGGCTCGACCGCCGTCATGTCCGATTATGTCGGCAACAGGCGTCCGGCACGCGTCGTGCTTCTGACGGAATGTTCGATGAGCGACAACGTCGCCGTGCATCATCCCGACGTCGAGTTCATCCGGCCCTGCAATCTCTGCCCGCACATGAAGCGCATCACCCTCGGCAATATTCGCAAGGCGCTGGAACAGGGCCAACATGAAGTGACCATCGATCCGGCGATCGCGGTCGCTGCACGTCGCGCGGTGGAAAGGATGCTGGCGATATGAGCGAGATCCTCGAGGAACTAAGCGGCCGCATCGTCATCGTCGGCAGCGGTCTTGCCGGGCTGATGACGGCGTTGACCTTGGCGCCGGAGCCGACCGTGATCGTAACGCGCGCCGCGCTCGGCGGGGAATCGTCGAGCGCCTGGGCGCAGGGCGGCATCGCCGCCAGCATGGGTGACGACGATAGTGCTGCGTTGCACCTGGCCGATACGCTTGCCGCCGGCGACGGGCTTTGCGATTTGAAGATGGCTGCGAGCATCGTCGCAGAAGCGCCCGCTGCCATCGCTGCACTGGAGCGGGCTGGCGTTCAGTTTGATCGCAATGGTGCCGGCGTACTATCATTGGGCCTTGAAGCGGCTCATTCACGTCGCCGTATCGTGCATGCGAAAGGCGACGGCTCGGGTGCGGCCATTGTCCGCGCTCTTGTTGACACGGTTGCACGGACCCCGTCGATCACGGTGCTTGAGGGTTACCGGGCACAACGCCTGTTGCTGGATGGCGACCATATCGCCGGCCTGCTGTGCGCAACGGAAGAGGGGGCAGTCATCCTGCCATCCTCGCGCGTCGTGCTTGCGACGGGCGGCATCGGCGGGCTGTACGATGCCACGACCAATCCTGTTGGCAATTTCGGGCAGGGGATCGCGCTTGCCGCGCGGGCCGGAGCACTGCTTGCCGACATGGAATTCGTGCAGTTCCATCCGACGGCACTCGATAGTCGCCGGCGGCCGTTAGCACTCGTTAGCGAGGCGGTTCGCGGCGAGGGCGCCATGCTCGTCAATGAGAAAAACGAGCGCTTCATGGCTGAGGTCGATGGCGCCGAATTGGCCCCCCGCGATGTTGTCGCGCGCGCGATCAGCGCGGAGATCGCGCGCGGCGGCCGGGTCTTTCTCGATGCCCGCCAGGCGCTCGGCAGTCGTTTCGCGGCGCGTTTCCCTGTCATCGACGCGCTTTGCGGCGAGGCCGGCGTCGATCCATCGCGTGATCTCATTCCGGTGCGCCCGGCCGTCCACTATCATATGGGCGGCGTGGCCACGGACGAGAATGGCCGCAGTTCCGTGCCCGGCCTATGGGTCGTGGGTGAGGCGGCCTCCACCGGCCTGCACGGGGCCAACCGCCTTGCCAGCAATTCGCTGCTGGAGGCCGCGGTCATGGGCATGCGGGCGGCGCATGATATTCGCAGCCTGGACACGAAGCCGGCGAAGTTGCCGCAAGACGATCTGAACGTTGTGGCACCCGATCCATCGCTCGTTCGGCCGATCGTCTCGCGCCATCTTGGCGTGCTGCGCAACGCTGGCGCGATTCATGGCGCGATCGCAGCCCTCCTGCCGCTGTTCGACAGCGAGGGCCCGGCCGCAGATCCGGCTCTCGTCGCGCTGCTGATCGCCGTCTTTGCCAGCTTGAGGACGGAATCGCGCGGTGCTCATGCCCGCACCGATTTTCCGCTGAAGCAGCATCATGCGCAGCGTCGCATGATGCGTCTGTCGGATGCCCTGGATATTGCCAGATCCGTCATCCCCTATTCCTTTGCCAGGAGCGCCTGACATGACCCTCGTTCCCCTTCCGCGCCTCATCGTCGAGCCGCTGGTGCGCAATGCGCTTCTTGAGGATCTCGGCCTTGCCGGTGACGTTACGTCTACAGCCGTTATCCCTGCGACCCATCGTTCCAGAGTGGCGATGGTGACACGTCAGCCGGGTGTGGTTGCCGGCCTCGACGCCTCGGAACTCGCCTTCCAGCTCGTCGATCCCGGCATCACCATGACCCGTCATGTGCCTGATGGCACGAAGGTCGAGGCAGGCGAAGTGATCGCAACGATCGAGGGACCGTCGCGCGGCCTGCTGACGGCCGAACGCACCGCCCTGAATTTCCTCGGCCATCTCTCGGGCATCGCATCCGTGACTGGCGGCATTGTCGAAGCGATCGCCGGCATGAAGGCATCGATCGTCTGCACCCGCAAGACGACGCCGGGTCTGAGGGCACTGGAGAAATATGCGGTACGCGCCGGCGGTGGCATGAACCATCGTTTTGCGCTCTATGACGCGGTCCTGATCAAGGACAATCATGTCGCCATTGCTGGCGGTGTCGTTGAGGCGATCCGTCGCGCCAAAGCTGGCGTGGGCCATATGGTCAAGATCGAAGTCGAGGTCGATACGCTGGAACAGCTTCGCGAAGCGATGGCCGAAGGTGTGGATGCCGTGCTGCTTGACAATATGACGCCGGATCAGCTTCGTAACGCCGTCGATATCGTCGCCGGGCGCGCAATCACCGAAGCATCTGGCCGTATCACGCCGGCAACCGCTGCCGCGATCGCTGCCTCCGGCGTTGATCTCATTTCGGTGGGATGGCTGACGCATAGCGCGCCGACGCTCGATATCGGGCTGGACTGGAAGGCGGCGGCCTGAGCCGCCACTTGGGCCTTCACACCACGACCGGCACCTGCGCCCCATCCATGCTGATGACGACGCCGGTGACGTAGCTGGCCTTGGCCGAGCTGAGGAAGGCAGCGACATTGGCGATGTCGGCTGGATCGGCCATGCGGCCGATCGGGATACGCCGCAAGGCGTCGGCTAGCGCCTCTTCCTCCGTCGAGCCGGCCAGTTTCGCCGATGCCTTCAGGCCCTCGGCCACGCGGTCCGTCTCCGTCAGGCCGGGATTGAGCCCGACGACGCGCACGCCCTGGCCGGCATAGGCATTGGCCAGGCCGACGCTTGCAAGCATCAGAGCGGCATTGGCAGCGCCGCCGGCAAGATGGGTCGGCGAGGCGATCTTGCCGCCATTGCCGATGATATTGATGACGGCGCCAGAGCCGCGCCCACCCATGCGTTTGATCACGGGATCGAGCACGTTGATGTAGGAGAAATACTTCGCGTCCATCGCGGCGCGCCAGATAGAAGGCGTCAGGTCCTGCACCGGCGTGCGCATCGCGGCGCCGGCGCTGTTGACGAGGATATCGATGGGGCCGATCTCGGCCTCGACCTTGTCGACGACTTCAAGCGCTTGCTGGTCGGATGTCAGGTCGGCGACATAGCCGCGCGCTCCGGAGAGTTTCGACAATGCCGTGTCGATATTGGCTTGCGCGCGCGAACAGATGGCGACGCGTGCGCCTTCTGACAGAAAGAGTTCAGCGCAGGCATAGCCGATGCCCTTCGAGCCGCCTGTGATCAGAACGACTTTATCCTTGAGGCCAAGGTCCATGAGATGTCTCCGGGTGCATTGCAAAAGGGTCCGCAAGCTACGACCGGAAATCCATGCCGTACAGAGTGGCAGCCGTCACAGCTTGTTTACCGGTCTCTACGAAAGGCGCTTGGCCTTCAGCACGGAGACGGCGGTTTCGCTGTTGTGGACATAGTCATGGGCATCGGGCTGCTTCTGCACCAGCAGAATGAACAGCAAATCCGTCAACATCAGCTGTGCGTCGCGCGCCGTAATCGACGAAGAGCGGACGCGATCCTCGTCGCCGACGGTATGAAGGCGGATATCGGCGACACGGGCGAGCGGATTGTCCTGAAGCCCGGTAACGGCAATGACCGTCGCCTTGCGCTGGCTTGCCAGTTCGGCGATCCGCAGCGTCTCGATGCTGGTGCCGGAATAGGAAAGGGCGAAGAGCAGGTCGTCCGGCCCGAGCGTCGATGCATTGGCCATCTGCACATGGCTGTCGCTGTCATGCAGGACGTTGCGGCCGAGCTTCATCAGCTTGTAGGAAAAGTCGCGGGCGACCAGGGACGAGGCGCCGACGCCGGCCAGATGGATGCGTCTGGCATCGTGGAGGGCTTCCAGCGCCTTTTCGATGTCGGCCTCATTATTCACCGAAATGGTCTGCTGCATGGCCTGCAATTTACTGCCCAACAGTTTCTGCAGGATGGTCAGATAGCCGTCGTCCACTTCGATCGTGCCGTGGATCATGCCAGCCGGGGCCGGCCACTCCTGGGCTTTCGCCTCGCTGACGGCGAGCTTCAGCTCCTGATAGCCGGCATAGCCTAGCTTCTGGCTGAACTTGACGACGCTCGACTGGCTGCGGCCGGTTTCGACCGCAAGCGCCGCCGATGAGAGGCGCAACATCTGGTCGGGGTTTTCGACGATGAATTGCCCGATCTGGCGGTCGGCGGGCGCCATGGTCTCGAGCTGCGCGCTGATTTTCTTTAAGATGGACATCTGTTCCTTCGGGCCGCCGAGGCCGATTCACGCGTCATCACGAGCACACCAAAAATAACATCTGAGCGAAGCGGGGCAACCGTGCTTCGAGCAATGAAGGTTATCACAGAGAATTGGAATAAAAAATTCCAATTCCCGTTGACAGTATGGAATGGGCGAATAGTCTTCAGCGAGAAGCAGGTGGCGGAGTCTCTGGGACTTCGCACCTCTCTTCAACGGGTTCTGATCATGGATAGACTTCGCATCTCCGGCGGCAAAAGGTTGCAGGGTGCCGTGACGATTTCAGGCGCCAAGAATGCTGCCTTGCCGCAGATCGCGGCAGCGCTCTTGAGCCCACATCCGCTGGAGCTCACCAACCTGCCGTTAGTGAGTGACGTCGAGAACATGCTTGGCGTCATTGCCCTTCATGGGGCGAACATCACCCGCGCGGCACACGGCACCACGATCGATTCGAGCGCCATCGTCTCGAAGGAAACCTCCTACGATACCGTCCGGCGCATGCGGGCGACGGTCCTGGTGCTGGCGCCGTTGCTTGCCCGTTTCGGTCAGGCGCGCGTCTCCCTTCCCGGCGGCTGTGCCATCGGTGCTCGGCCTGTCGACATGCATATCAAGGCGCTGGCGACCCTGGGCGCCAATATCGCGATCGAAAGCGGCCTGATCGTCGCCTCGGCCGCCAATGGGCTCAAGGGCGCCCGTATCGTGCTGAGCTCGCCGTCGGTCGGTGCGACGGAGACGGCTATGATGGCCGCTTGCGCCGCCAAGGGCGAGACGGAAATCCTGAATGCCGCGCGTGAGCCGGAAGTTGCCGATCTCGCCGCCTGCCTCAGCGCCATGGGTGCGCGGATCGAAGGGGCGGGCACGCATCGCATCCTGATCGATGGCGACACCAGCTGGCGTCCCGCCAAACACCACGGCATCCCCGACCGCATCGAGGCGGGCACCTATGCCGTAGCCGCCGCCATCACCGGCGGACAGCTCGAGCTCATCCATGCCCGGTTGGAAAATCTGGCCTCGGTCGTGCAGGCGCTGGAGGCCATGGGCGTCAGCGTCTGGCCGAGCGACCGTGGTCTCGTGGTTTCGAGAGACGGTCCGCTCAAGGGCGCCGACCTCACCACCGAACCCTATCCGGGCTTCCCGACCGATCTGCAGGCGCAATTCATGGCTCTTGCCTGCTGCGCCGAGGGCGCGTCGCTGATCCGCGAGACGGTGTTTGAAAATCGCTTCATGCATGTGCCGGAGCTGATGCGGCTGGGAGCCAACATCACCCTGCAGGGCACGACTGCTCTCGTGCGGGGTGGTGCGCCGCTCAAGGGGGCGCAGGTGATGGCCACGGACCTTCGCGCCTCCGTCTCGCTGGTGCTGGCGGCGCTCGTGTCGGAAGGCGAGACCGTCGTCAATCGCGTCTATCATCTCGATCGCGGCTACGAGCAGCTCGATCGCAAGCTTCGCCTCTGCGGCGCCGATATCGAGCGGCTGACGTCATGACCGCTGCAGCAGAAAATGCCCCATATTTCCTTGGCGTCGATGGCGGCGGCACCGGCTGCCGCGCCCGCATCGAGGATGCCGCCGGCACGATATTGGGGCAGGGATTGTCCGGTCCCGCGACGACGCGGCTCGGCATTGAGGAAGCATGGGCGTCGATCGCCAGGGCTTTCGATGCCGCAATCGAAGAGGCGGGTCTAAGCGCTTCCGATATCAAGCGTATCCATGCAGGCGTCGGGCTGGCCGGTATCAGCCGCAAGGGTGCGCTTGCGGCTCTCAGAGCCATAGAGCATCCCTTCGCCAGCATCGATTTCGTCAGCGATGGCGAGGGGGCCTGCCTCGGCGCCCATTCCGGCCGCGATGGGGCGATCGTCATTGCCGGCACGGGGTCGATCGGGCTCGGTCTCGTCGAGGGCCGGCAATTGCGGGTCGGTGGTTATGGTTTTCCGATCTCGGACGAGGGCAGTGGCGCTTACCTCGGGCTGAAGGCGGTGCAGCTTGCTCTGCGCGCCCATGATGGCCGCGAGCAGAAGACGGCATTATTGGCCGAGATCATGCAGCGATTCCAGAACGATCACATGGAAGCGGTGGCCTGGATGGATCGCGCATCCGCCACCGACTATGCGACACTTGCGCCGATGGTTCTTCGTCATGCCGACCAGGGCGATGCCGTGGCACGCCGCATCGTACAAAGCGCGGCAGGGCATATCGACACATTGGTTCGCACCCTGTTCGAGAAGGGCGCGCCGCGTGTCTGCCTGCTTGGCGGCCTGGCGAGTCCGCTCGAGCCCTGGCTTGCACCGGACGTGCGCCGCAGCCTCAAGCCCATCGATGGCGATGCGGTTTCGGGTGCTATCATCCTCGCCAGAAGGGCGATCTGCCAGCGTTGACAGGAAGATTGGTGCGGGCGGTTTCTAGCACGATAAAATGGAATATTTTATTCCTTTTTTGATTGACTGAAGGAATAAACGGACATAGTGTTAATAAAGGTAAACAGGGAATGGGCGCAGAACGAAGCCGAAAAGGCCGGCTGCATCCTGGTTGATTTCAGTCTTCCGTTTTGTTGAAAACCGAACTTTGCCGGGGCGGGTCCGATGCTTCATCGGTCGGGCTTGTCATCTCCTTATCTATTGATATCGAAGCGTTATTTCGAGAGCAGACCCATGACAGAGCAGAAGTTGATATCCGAACTGGAGCAGTTGGTTTCCGAAGGCCGCAATCCGAACACGATGCATATCGATCTGCTGCCGACCTTCGATATCCTGCGCGAGATTAATTATGCGGATCAGACGGTGCCGATCGCCGTCGAAAAGGTCATTCCGGCGATCGCCGCTGCCGTCAACCAGATCGTCGTCGCCTTCCAGAAGGGTGGTCGGCTGATCTACATGGGGGCAGGGACCAGCGGCCGGCTCGGCGTTCTCGACGCTTCCGAATGCCCGCCGACGTTCAGCGTGCCGCCGGACATGGTCATCGGCCTGATTGCTGGCGGTCCGGATGCGCTGCGGCGCTCGATCGAGGGAGCCGAGGACGATCCGGAGCAGGGGCGTCAGGCACTGGAAGAGATCAATCTGACGAAGGACGATGTCGTTGTTGGCATCGCCGTCAGCGGCCGCACCCCTTATGTCATCGGTGGCTTGAACTATGCGAAGAGCATCGGCGCCTTTACGGCTGCCCTGTCGTGCAATCCCAATTCCATCATTGCCGGCATCGCCGATCTGGCGATTTCCCCGGTCGTCGGGCCTGAAATCCTGACCGGTTCGACGCGCCTGAAGTCCGGCACGGCACAGAAGCTCATCCTCAACATGCTGACGACGGCAAGCATGATCCGCATCGGCAAGAGCTATCAGAATCTGATGGTCGACGTCAGCGCGAGCAACAAGAAGCTGGTGGCGCGCGCCGCGCGCATCGTTATGCAGGCAACCGGCTGTTCGCAGCAGGAGGCACGCCGTGTCCTCGATCTGACGGGAAACGACGTCAAGCTTGCCATTCTCATGGAAATAACCGGAATGGGCATTGAAGAAGCCCGCACGGCATTGCAAAACGCTGATGGGTTCCTGCGCAAGGCCATCAACACGAAGACTGCTTAAAGGGACGTCGCGGCGCGCCGCGATCGTAATCAATTGGCCAAAAACGGCCGGGGACATTTGAAAAAAATCGGAGGGATAGGAATGGAACGGCATTTTGCAAGGAAACTGATTTCGGGGGTGGTGCTGGCGGCAGGACTAGGCATGGCGGCGGTCGCCATACCGGCGCAGGCAGCGACGCTGCGCATGGCGTGGTCGCAGGACGCGACCGGGCTCGACCCGCACAAGCAGACGGCGTTCTCCTCCATCCGCCTGTTGGAGCTGATTTATGAACCGCTCGTTCGCCTCGACGGCAATCTGCAGATTGTGCCCGGCATTGCCGACAGCTGGCAGTTTTCGCCCGACGGCAAGCAGCTGACCTTCAAGCTCAACGCCAAGGCGAAGTTCCAGAACGGCGCACCGGTGACCTCGGCTGACGTGAAGGCTTCCTTCCAGCGCATTCTCGACCAGGCGACCGGTGCTGTCGCCCGCGCCAACTTCCTGTCGATCGCGAGCATCGATACGCCCGACGCCAATACCGTTGTGTTCAACCTGTCGCAGCCCGACGTTCCGATCCTGACGGCGATGACCAGCCTCAATGCGGCGATTGTTCCGGCAAGCGAAATTACCGCCGGCACCATCGGCACGAAGGCGATCGGCTCCGGCCCCTTCAAGCTCGACAGCTGGGTTCCGAATTCCAAGGAAGTGCTGAGCGCCAACAAGGACTGGGCAGGCGGCGCCGTCGGCGTCGACGGCATCAATATCAGCGTACTGCCCGATGAAACGGCGATCCTCGCCTCGCTGCGCACCGGCCAAATCGATTTCGCGCTCCTGAACGATCCGCTCGTGGCGACGCTGGTGCCCAAGGAGCCGAAGCTGCAGCTCACCCGCACGCCTGTGCTTTCCTACAATGTCCTGCAGCTCAATCCCTCCCGCAAGCCGATGGATCAGCTGGCCGTGCGCCAGGCGATCTCCTGTGCCATCGACCGCAAGGACGTGATGGATACGGCCGCGCTCGGCGAAGGCAAGGTGACCGGGCCGTTGACCATGCCGCTCTACGCCACCGATCCAGGCCAGCTTTTCTGCTATACGCGCGACGTGGCGAAGGCAAAGAAGCTGATGGCCGATGCCGGCTTTGCCAGCGGCTTTTCGGCGACCGTGATCGCCGCCACCGGCGAGCCGCCGACGGCGACAGCCGAAGCGCAGGTCATCCAGTCGCAGCTCGCCGAAATCGGCATCAAGCTCGATATCAAGGTGATGGAGCTCAACGTCTACGTCGACACCTGGCTGAAGGGCAATTTCGACATGGCGGTCGCGCTCAACGGCGGCAGCGCCGATCCCTATTCCATGTACAACCGCTACTGGACGAAGACCGGCAATCTGCAGAAGGTCGCCAATTACATCGACGACACGCTCGATAGCCTGATGCAGAAGGGACGCGTCGAAACCGACCCGGCCAAGCGCAAGGCGATCTTTGCCGAATTCGAGACGCACATCGCCGAAGTCTCGCCCTGGATCTGGCTCTACACGGCTTATGGCTACACGGCCGAGCAGAAGAATGTTCAGGGCTTTGTGCCGACGCCGACAGGCTCGCTGTTCGGTCTCGCCAAAGTCTCGATCAAGTGACGACGGCCGAGGTCTAGGGGAAGTGCCATGGGATACCTGACGCGCCGGCTGATGATATTCCCGCTGATCATGCTGGGCGTATCCATCCTCGTCTTCGTCGCCATCCGGCTGGTGCCGGGCGATGCGATCACGGCGATGCTCGGAACCAATGCGGGCCTGCTGACGCCGGAGCAGCGGCAGGCTCTGGCCGCCTATTTCGGCATCGACCAGTCCTGGCCTGTTCAGTACTGGCATTGGCTCCTGGGCATATTCCAGGGCAATCTCGGCATATCAGTCACCTACGGCAAGCCGGTGGTCGACATCATCCTCGAGCGTTTCCCGCTGACGCTCGAGCTTGCGTTGCTTTCCATGGTGATCGCGCTTGCCATCGGCCTGCCGGCGGGCGTCTTTGCCGCCACGCGAAACGGGAGGTTCTCCGATCTTGCCGTGCGCATCGTCGCCATGATCGGGCAATCGACGCCGAATTTCGTTCTCGGGCTTCTGCTGATCTATGCATTGTCGGCCGGTTTCGGCGTGTTGCCGACCATGGGTGAGTTCACGCCGCTTTGGCAGGATCCGCTCGGCAATCTCGGCCAGATGATCCTGCCGGCATTGACGCTCGGCTTCGCCTTCGCCGCCTCGGTCACGCGCGTCGTGCGCTCGGCCATGCTCGATGTTCTGAGTGATGATTATGTCCGCACGGCCCGCAGCCGTGGTGTGCCGGCACGCAGCGTCATCTGGCGGCACGCATTGCCGAACGCGCTGATCCCGGTGGTGACGCTCAGTGGTGTCGAGTTCGGCTATCTTCTCGGCGGCGCTGTGCTTGTCGAGCAGATTTATGCTCTGCCCGGACTCGGGCGCATGGTGCTCGACGCCATCCTGCAGCGCGATTATGCCCTGGTGCAGGGTAGCGTGCTGTTCATCGCCTTCAACTTCATGATCGTCAACCTGCTCGTCGATCTCGCCTATGTCGCGCTCGATCCGCGCGTCCGTCTGGGAGAGGGTTGATGCGGATCGTCAAGGCCATTTTCGGACATATGAGCGGCCGGATCGGCGGCATCATCGTTCTCATCTACATCGTGCTTGCCATTCTCGGCATGCTGGGGCTCACCCCGCACGATCCATTGATGCAGAACCGGATCGACCGGCTGCATGCCCCCAATCTCACCTATTGGATGGGCACCGATCTCTTCGGCCGCGATGTCGCAAGCCGGCTGATGAATGGCATCGGAGAATCCTTCACCGTCGCCTTCCTGTCCGTTGCCGCCGCAAGCCTGATCGGCACCGTGCTCGGTTTGACCGCGGCCTGGTCCGGAAAGCGCTGGGACGGCGTGATCATGCGGACGATGGACGTACTGCTAGCCTTCCCGGCGATCCTCCTCGCGCTCCTGATCATCGCCATCGTCGGGCCGGGCACCTGGACCAGCGTCGCGGCGATCGCGATCGTCTATACGCCGATCTTTACCCGCGTCGTGCGCGGTCCAGCCCTTTCGTTGAAGGGCCGCGACTTCGTCGATGCCGCCCGCACCTTCGGCAGCAGCAGGTCCTATATCCTGACGCGGCATCTGTTGCTCAATCTCGTCGCGCCGCTGACCGTGCAGGTGACGCTGGCGCTCGCCTGGTCGCTGCTGACAGAAGCGGGCCTGAGCTTTCTCGGTTTGGGAACACAGCCGCCGGCCTCCTCGCTCGGGCTGATGCTGAGCGACAGCCGCAACCTCATGGAAACGGCACCCTG
This sequence comes from Martinezella lusitana, assembly GCF_016901135.1. GTDB lineage: Bacteria > Pseudomonadota > Alphaproteobacteria > Rhizobiales > Rhizobiaceae > Rhizobium > Rhizobium lusitanum_D. Next base: position 503,118 of record NZ_JAFEVL010000045.1, read on the forward strand.
GCTGCTGATCTTCCCCGGCATAACCATCATGATCTCTATTCTCGGCTTCAACCTGCTCGGCGATGCCCTGCGCGATATTCTCGATCCGAAAATGCGGAGGTCGACCGTATGAGCCCGCTGCTATCGGTCTCTAATCTCCGCGTCGGTTTCGGCCGCAATCCGGAAGCCAATCCCATCGTTCGCGGCGTCAGTTTTGACCTCGAAGCCGGCGAGACGCTGGCGATCGTCGGCGAGAGCGGGTCGGGCAAATCCGTGACAGCCCTTTCGATCAATCGCCTGGTCGATTTCGGCGGCGGCCGCATCGTCGGCGGCTCGATCCGGCTGAAACGTGCCGACAACAGCGTTCTCGACCTGACCACGGTCGGCGAGGCACAGCTAACGAAGATCCGCGGTGCCGAGATCGGCATGATCTTCCAGGAGCCGATGACCTCGCTTAATCCGGTGCTGACGATCGGCACGCAGATCGAAGAATCGTTCCGGCTGCATCGCGGACTGACCGGCGGCCAAGCAAAGGCGGCCGCCAAGGATGCGCTCGATCGCGTGCGCATTCCCGATGCCGCGCGGCGCCTGACCTATTGCCCGAACCAGCTTTCCGGCGGCATGCTTCAGCGCGTGATGATCGCGACGGCGCTCGCCTGCAATCCACGCCTGCTGATCGCCGACGAGCCGACGACGGCGCTCGACGTGACCGTGCAGGCGCAGATCATGGCGTTGCTCGCCGAGCTGAAGCGCGAGACCGGCATGTCGATGATCTTCATCACCCACGATATCGGCCTTGTCGCCGGCATTGCCGACAAGGTCATGGTGATGCAGGCCGGAGAGGCGGTCGAGCAGGGCGAGCTCAACCAGATCCTCGACAACCCCACTCATCCTTATACGCAGCACCTGTTGCATTCAGTTCCGCATTTCGCGGCCGGACGTGCGGCGCGCACGGATTTCCAGCGTGATGAAGCGCCAGCCAAGCCGGCGTTGAAAGTGGATGGTTTGACCGTCCGTTTTCCGGTGTCGGGTAGTTTCCTGCGCCGTCCGACAGGCGCCGTCCATGCCGTCGAAGAGGTTGGCTTTGACCTGATGCCCGGCGAGACGCTGGCGATCGTCGGTGAAAGCGGGTCAGGCAAATCCACGACCGCGCGGGCGATCCTTGGATTGGTCAAGTCGACGCGCGGTACGTTTACGACCCATGGCGGCAAGGCCGCCGACCGCACGAGCGCGGTGCAGATGGTCTTCCAGAACCCTTACGCCTCGCTCAATCCGAGGCTTCGGATCGACAGTATCCTCGCCGAACCGGTGATCGCGGCCGGTGGCCGTCTGTCGGCAGGCACGCGCGAGCGGATGGTCATGCTGCTGAAACGGGTCGGATTGCCGGAAAATGCGCTTGAGCGCTACCCCCACGAGTTTTCGGGCGGCCAGCGCCAGAGGCTGTGCATCGCGCGCGCCCTGATGCTGAACCCGTCCGTGCTGGTACTCGATGAGGCGGTGTCCGCACTCGACGTCTCCGTGCAGGCGCAGGTCCTGAACCTGTTGGTCGAGCTCCAGCGCGAATATGGGCTTGCCTATCTGTTCATCTCGCATGACATGGCCGTGGTGGAGCGGATCGCTCATCGCATCGCCGTGCTCTATGCCGGCCAGATCGTCGAGATTGGTGACGCCGCCTCGATCTTGTCGCAGCCCAAGCATTCCTATACCAGGCGGCTGATTTCGGCGGTTCCGACGGTCGCACGGCGAAAGGAAATTTTCGCGCTCGACACGCGTCAGGTTCCTTCGTTGGTGCGCCCTCTCGGTTTCGAGCCGGCAGCACCCGAATGGCGCCGGTTCGCACCGGATCACATCGCTTTGGCGGAAGCCTGAGCAAGGTCGCGTGGGAGGTAAGCATGGCATCTGGGGGGAGCATGCGATTTGAAGAGGGTTTCGATCGGGCTTTTGTGCCGCTCGAACAAGCCGTCGCGTCCGCACGCATTCCAGGCGGCGTGCTGGGCATGGTCGATCTCGACGGCAATCGGCTGGTGCGTGCGGTCGGTTCGGCGCAGAAGGTCCCGAGCGTCAGGCCGATGCTGGTCGATACATGGTTCGATCTTGCCTCGCTCACCAAGGTCATTTTCACCACACCGCGCATCCTGGCGCTGGCAGAGGCCGGCACTATTGACCTCGATGCGCCGCTGACGACACTTCTGCCCGATCTGCGTCAGTACAGCGCCGAGGCATGGGAGCGAAAGGTGACCTTTCGCCAATGCCTCGGGCATCAGACGCCTTTTCCGGCGGTCGAGCCGATCTATACTTATGGCCACGATCCGGAGCTATTGCGCGCTTTCATCCTGCAGCGCGAATGGCGGGCCGGCCCGCCCGTCTATTCCGACATCAATTTCATTCTTCTTGGCTTCGCGCTCGAACGCCTGACCGGCCAGACGATCCGCGCCATGGACCCGGGGCCGGGCTTTGCCTTTTCCGTCGCGTCCAATCAGGCGGCCGCGACGGAAGACTGCACGTGGCGTCATCGCGTCTTGTCGGGCGAAGTCCATGACGATAATTGCTCCGCTCTTCAGGGTGCGGGCCATGCCGGGCTATTCGGAACGGCAGCGGCAATCCTCGATTTTGCCGGGGGCCTGCTCGATGGCAGCGGCGTATCAGCCCGCTCGATCGCATTGATGCGCGCACCGCTTTCGGCCACGCGCACGCATGGCTGGGAGCGTACCCATAACGGCTGGTCTGGCGGGACGTTGTGTTCGCCAGAGACGATCGGCCACACAGGGTTCACCGGCACTGGCCTCTGGATCGATTTCGACAAGGGCAGGGCCTGGACCTTGCTCACCAACCGCATTCATCCGACACGCCATTTCGACAGCGGCATCCTGACGCTTCGTCAAACTGTCGGCGATCTCGTCAACGCAGCTTAGGAGCCTGATCATGGAACCAATCTGGGCAGTCGGTCTGATGACCGGAACCGTTCTCGACGGCAATATCGATGTTGCCATGCTGAAGACGGATGGCGAGCGGATCGAGGAATTCGGCCCCTATGTTCTGGCTCCTTATCCCGACTGGATTCGGGCGCTTCTGGAAGAGACACTGCGGCAGGCGCGGGTGTGGAACTTCGAAGGCCCCGAACCAGCGATCTTCAAGGAAGCCGAGGAGGCCCTGACGCGGGCTCAGTCGGAGGCTGTCAGGCAATTGGTCGAGAGCAACGGCATGACCATGGCCGATATCGGCATTGTCGGCTTTCACGGCCAGACCGTGCTGCATCGGGCACCACAGAAAGATCGGCTGGGGCAGACGCGCCAGCTCGGCGATGGCGCGTTGATGCGCTCCATCCTCGGCACCAAGGTCGCCTATGATTTCCGCTCCGCCGACATGCGCGCCGGCGGCCAGGGTGCGCCGCTTGCCGCCGCCTATCACACCGCCTTGCTGCAGGGCGCCGGTGCAGCAGGCGAGACCGCCATCCTCAATCTCGGCGGCGTTGCCAACATTACCTGGTGGGATGGCGAGGGCAATTTCGTTGCCTTCGACACCGGCCCTGCCAATGCACCCCTCAATGATTTCATCAAGTCCCATGGTCTCGGCGAGATGGACCGCGACGGTGCGCTCGGCCGGGCCGGCAAAGTGAACGAGGCGAGGCTCGAGAAACTGCTGCAGCATCCCTATCTGAGCGCCCGCTATCCGAAGTCGCTGGACCGCTTCGATTTCGGGGCTTCGATGGCGGATGGTCTGAGCCCCGAAGATGGTGCGGCGACGCTTTCCGCCTTTACCGCCAGCGCCGTCGGCAAGGCGCTCGATCTGTTGCCGCGCCGGCCGAAGAAAGTCGTCGTCAGCGGCGGCGGCCGTCACAATCCGACGATCATGTCGATGCTGCAAAGCCGCGCCGGCGTCGAGCCGATCTTTGCCGAAGACCTCGGATGGCGCGGCGATGCGGTCGAAGCAGAGTGTTTCGCATTTCTGGCCGTTCGCGTGCTGCGCGGCTTGCCGATCAGCTTCCCCGGCACGACGGGCGTGCCCGCGCCGATGCGTGGTGGATGTCTTGCCGAATAGCCGCCTGCCTGTCTGACTGGGCGCTTTATGCCGTCGAAGGTTTTCGTCGCAGTCCATCGATGCTATGAAGAGATCGCAATTTTGCGATCGGACGACCTTGGACGGATATCGCACGGATGGCAGGCAGGCAGCATCGAGCAGGCTTTGTCGGCGGCGTGGTCGCCTTTGCAATTACATGCGTCGTTGTGGCTTCGGCCCTTCGCCCAGCAAACGCCCAGCCGGAATGGAGCGTTGCGCCGCCGGCCTGCGTCTCCGGCCCGATGATCACGGATACGGGCGAAACGCTTTGCCTCCGCAGGGAGAGCTATAACCGTGATCTCTGTGCAGCCATCGACTATTTCGCCGGTATCAATCATCTACCGCCGGATTATCTGGCCCGGCTGGTCTGGCGCGAGAGCACATTTCGGTCGGATGCCGTCAGCCCGAAGGGCGCTCAAGGCATTGCGCAATTCATGCCGGGCACGGCAAAGCTGCGCGGCGTCCGCGACAGCTATGATGCGCTCGAGGCGCTGGGCAAGGCAGCCGCCTATCTCGACGAATTGCGCAACCGGTTCGGCAATCTCGGGCTGGCCGCCGCCGCCTACAATGCCGGCGAAGCTGGCCTCGCGAATTTTCTGAATTCCGGCGATCTTCCCTATGAGACGCGCAGCTATGTGAGCGCGATCACCGCGCATACGGTCGAGGAGTGGCGCGATGGACCGCCCGACGTCGCCGCGCCGGCCTTGGACAAGGGCAAGCCCTTTGTCCAATCCTGTGTTGCCCTTGCTGGCAGTCGGCGGCTGAAACAGGTCGCCTTGGAGCAAGAGCGACCCTGGGCGCCCTGGGGCGCTCAATTGGCAGAGCATTTCCAGGTTAATTCTGCCCGCAACCTGTTCGCGACAAATATCCGAAAGTTGCAGTCTCCCTTGAATGCAGAAAAGCCGTTGATCGTGCGTCAGCGCAATGCGGATTTTGGCCGGCGCATCCGCTTTGCGGCGCGCATCGGCCGGCAGACGCGTGCCGAGGCGGATGCCGTTTGTACGCAGGTCCGGCAACAGGGCGGCACTTGCCTGGTGTTCAAGAATTGAGTTTGGGGCGCCCCAATACCTGCGTCGTTTGGCCCCGCGGCGCGTATCGATTGTTTTGTCAAGTGCCTATTGGTAGTGCTTTACTCCCTCCTGCCGCACGCTTATTCGTTAAGGCCCGGCATTTGGGAGGAAGCCGTCGGGTCAGTCAAAGGAGCGTGCGATGGTGCAGAAACGTGAAGTCCCTGGTATCCGTCCCTATAACAGCCCGGCCGGTGGCTGGGGCGCGCTGAAAGCCACCGCCAAGGCGGTCCGCGACCAGATGGATGTCACCGAGGCGCCCGGCCTGCTCCTGCGCACCAACAAGCCGGCCGGCTTCGATTGCCCCGGCTGCGCCTGGCCCGACAAGGAACATACCTCAACTTTCCAATTCTGTGAAAACGGTGCGAAAGCAGTCACCTGGGAAGCGACGAACAAGCGCGTGACGCCGGATTTCTTCGCCGAGCATACGGTCAGCGAACTTCTGACGTGGAGCGATCACGAACTCGAAAATGCCGGCCGGCTGACGCATCCATTGGTCTATGACCGCGCAACCGACACCTATCGGCCGGTCGCCTGGGAAGACGCCTTTGCCCGTATCGGCGAGGTCATGCGCAGCATGCCCAATCCGGATATGGTAGAATTCTACACCTCGGGCCGCGCCTCCAACGAGGCTGCGTTCCTCTTCCAGATCTTTGCGCGCGAATACGGCACCAACAATTTCCCCGATTGCTCGAACATGTGCCATGAGGCGACCAGTGTCGGCCTGCCGCAATCGATCGGCATCGGCAAGGGCACGGTCTCGCTCGACGATTTCGATCTCTGCGACCTGATCATCTCGATGGGGCACAATCCCGGCACCAACCATCCGCGCATGATGGGCACGCTGCACGAGTGCTCGCGCCGCGGCGTGCCGATCATCGTGTTCAATCCGCTGAAGGAGCGGGCGCTGGAGCGCTTCGCCGATCCGCAGAGCCCGATCGAAATGGGGACTTTCGGATCGACGCGGATCGCCTCCTCCTACTATCAGGTCAAGATCGGCGGCGATGCTGCTGCGCTCAAGGGCATCATGAAGGCCGTTCTGGCGCTTGCCGAGACCTCGGAAGACGTGCTCGATCATGCGTTCATTGCCGAGCATACCAGCGGCTTCGACGCGTTGGTTGCCGATATCAAGCAGACGGAATGGGCAGATATAGAACGCGTCTCAGGCCTTTCCCGCTCCGATCTGGAGCGGGTCGCCGCCGCCTATGCCAAGTCAAAGGCAACGATCGTCGCCTACGGCATGGGCATCACCCAGCATGCGAGGGGCACCGCCAATGTTCAGCAGATCGCCAATCTTCTGCTGCTGCGCGGCAATTTCGGCAAGCCTGGAGCCGGCATCTGCCCGCTGCGCGGACACTCCAACGTGCAGGGCAATCGTACCGTCGGGATCACCGAGAAACCGAATGCCGCGCTGATCGAGGGCATTGAGCGCGCCTTCGGCTTCAAGTCCCCGGCCCATCACGGCCATGATGCGGTTGCCGCCATGCAGGCGATGGCGGAGGGCCGTTCGAAAGTGCTGCTCAGCCTCGGAGGCAATTTTTCGATCGCGCTTCCTGATCCCGAGCTGTGCGCCGAGGGTATGCGCAGGCTCGAGCTTGCCGTCCACATGAACACCAAGCTCAACCGCTCCAATCTTCTGATCGGTAAGGAATCCTTCCTGCTGCCGGTGCTTGGCCGCACCGAAGAGGACGTTCAGGCCACCGGCCCGCAAGCGGTGACGATCGAAGACTCGATGTCGATGGTGCATGCCTCGCAAGGCAGGTTGAAACCGGCCTCCGACCAGCTGCGTTCCGAGCCGGCCATCGTTGCCGCTATGGCGCAGGCCACCTTACTAGAAAGCAGGGTCGCATGGATGGAGCTCATCAACGATTACGCTCTGATCCGCGACAAGATCGAAATCGTCTATCCGGATTTTGCCCGCTATAACGAGCGCATCGGCGTGCCGGGCGGCTTTCGCCTGCCGCTCCCGGCGACGGAACGCGTCTGGAAGACGCCCTCCGGCAAAGCCGAGTTCAAGCTGTTTGCCGGTCTCAATGAAGATATTTCCTTTTCCGACGCCAGTATTCTCAAGCTCGCGACGATCCGGAGCCACGATCAGTACAACACCACGATCTACGGACTCGACGACCGTTATCGCGGCGTATTCGGCCGTCGTGACGTCCTGTTCATGAACGACAAGGACCTGACGGCGAAGGGATTGGAGCATGGCGATCTCGTCGAGATCGAGACGGCGCTGCCTTCCGGCGGCAAGCGGTTGTTGAAGCTGACGGCGATTTCCTACGATATCTCGGAGGGTTCCGTCGCTGCCTATTATCCGGAAGCCAATTGCCTGATCCCGCTCGACTATCAGGACAAGGAAAGCGGCACGCCTTCCTACAAGTCCATTCCGGTGCGCATCAGCAAGGCTGCGTGAGCAAGGCTTTGCGTAAAGCGGGCTAGACGCTGCGGCCACCGACCCAGGTGGCCGCAATGTTCGGTCGCGAGGCGGTGTAAATGATCTTCTGCAGGATGCCTTCCCTGGCATCGCGATCCTCGAACAGCCGCACCGTGCCCTTCTCATGGGCGGTGTCGATGACGATGGCATCGAACTGATAGCCTGATGTAAACTGACCGACCGGCAGATTGAGTGCCGCGCCGCCGCCGGCCGTTGCGATATGAAAGGCATCGCGGAAATCGATCTGCGCCGGTCCGAATGTGGAACGGCTTTCGGCCGGCACGTTCGGATCGACACCGCTTTGCAACATCCTCGAGGCAAGGATCGCGCCGCGGGCGTTTTCCAACATCGAAGCGCTCGGCCCACCGGAAATATCCGTGCCGAGGCCGACATGCAGCCCCTTTTCCAGCGCCGCTCGCAAGGGAAAGACCGCATTGGCGAAATAGACGTTCGAAAGCGGACAATGCGCAACGGCGGCATCGCGCGCCTTGATCGTCTCCATATCCCTAGTGGTCAGGAAATTCGCATGCGCCAGCACCGTGCCGCGGGCAAGCAGGCCGAAGCGGTCCAGGCTCTCCGTATCCGTCGTGCCGTGGCGGGCTAGCACGTAACCATGTGCCCAATCGCTTTCCGAACAATGGGTCTGCACATGGCAGCCGCATTCCCGGGCAATCGCGCCGAGCCCTTCGAGCGTCGCATCCGTGCAGGAGGGAATGAAGCGCGGCGTTACCACAGGAAGGACGCGGCTCTCGCTGTTGTCGGGATGGCCGCGCACATAATCGATGAGCGCGCGAGTGCCTTCCAGCGCGGCATCGGTCGAGGCGTCGCGATAGTAGTCGGGGCATTCCTGCGGATTGTCCATCGCCACCTTGCCGATCAGGGCGCGCTGGCCCCTTTCGAGGCAGATATCGACCAACGCCCGCGTCGCCTCCTGATGGATGGTGGCGAAATACAGCGCCGTCGTCGTGCCGTTGGCAAGGAGGTCGTCGACCAGCAGGCCGTAGACATGGCGTGCGAAGACAAGGTCCTCATAGCGCGCCTCCAGCGGGAACGTGTGTTTCTGCAGCCAGACTTCCAGCGGCACGTCGAGCGCGTCGCCGAGTTGCGGATATTGCGGCGCATGCACATGCAGGTCGACGAAACCTGGCAACAGATAGGAGCCGATTGGCAGCGTCACCAATTCACCGGTGGCTTCGCGGGCGTCACGAATGGTCCGATAGTTGGGGTCACCGTAACGATGGATCGCCTTGATCGCGCCTGCTGCATCGATCTCGATCAGCACGTCATCCAGAATGTCGATCTTGCCGCGCACGGGCGAATGAAAGCCCGATGCGCTCAGGGTCTTGCCACGCAAATCCATCGCTATTCTCTGTTTCAGGCAGCCATCATGGTGGTGCCGTAGGTAATGCCCTTTTCCTTCAACCAGCGCCGATAGGCAATCGAGGTGGCGTCGGCGCGAGTCGGGATTTCCGCCCGCGGCTCCAGCGGTAGCAGCACCGGGCGCTGGTTTTCAAGAATGATGCGGTCCTGCAGGAAAATGAGTTGCTGGAAATGGACCAGCTCCGTCGTCGTCGAGACGTCGTCGATCAGGAACATGACCGGATGGGCGCGGCAACGATCCGGGTCCAGCGGCTGCACGAAAAGGCAGATGACGTCCCAACGATTGGCGGCGTTCGGACAGGTCTTGTAGAGCAGCGTCGCAAACGGCGTCATCACCCTGTAGATGTAGTCCGTCATGATGCCTTCACTGGCCGAAAGTGCTGCCTGTGGCTGGAAGAACTGGCAATTCGTTGCCCAGACCTCGTCGACGTCGCGGCGGATCTCGACATTGTACTGTGCCACTTCGGTGTGCGGCTCGGCGCCGAGAATATCGGTGTGAACGAACGGAAAATGCGCCAGATCGAGGAAATTTTCCACGATCCGAAGCCCGGAGGCGCGCACCGCCACCGTGCCGCAATTGACCACGCGGCGATCCGGCTCATCGGCTTCTGGTAGGTCGAACAATCCACCGGCCGGCGTGCCGAGCGTCGTCCAGACGAGGCCGAAGCGGCGGATCAGCGGCAATGGCTCGACGCGTCCCTCGGCATTTAAGACCAGCGTCCCGTCATTCGATCGCGTCACGGTAAGGTCGGTGCCGAGAAGACGGTTCACCGAAGTTCCGAACGGAATCTCAGTTTCCGTTTCCAGCGCATACCATTGATCGAGGGCTGCCTTGTCCAAACACTGGCTCATGCGAGGCTCCTTTTTCTTGTCCGGCGATGCACTTTAGCGGACATCGCGATAATAGGGCAGGCCGATGGCGGCCGGGGCCGCCATGATGCGGCGCATGCGCTGCCATGCCAGCACCGGCACGATGATGAAGGCCATCGTGCCGAGATAGGGCAACATTGACAGAAAGGCGGGTGCGATCGGCCAGCCGCGCGCCTGGCCGACGAAGCCGAGCGCGGTGATGAGGCCGAACAGCAAGCCTGACAGAACGGCCGGGATCGGCCGGTAGCCGGCAAAGATCACCAGCGCCACCGCGATCCAGCCGCGACCGGCGACGACCCCGTCGGACCAGGACGGCACGAAAGCGAGCGTCAGGTAGGCACCCGCGCCGGCGGCAAGGGCTGAGCCGGCCATGACATAGGCGCAGCGAATGAGGTTGACCGAAATGCCGGCCGCGTCCGCCGCTGCCGGGTTTTCGCCGACGGCGCGCAGATTGAGGCCGTGGCGCGTGCGGAACATGACGTAGCTCAGCACGACAGGCAGGATGATATAGATCAGATAGACGAGGATGTTCTGCGAGAAGAAGGCTTTGCCGAGGATCGGAAGATCGCTGAGGAGGGGGATCTCGATGCCGGAAAAGGTAGCGCGTGCCGGCATGCCGGAATAGGCGCGGCCGATGCTGGAGGCGATGCCATTGCCCATCAAAGTCAGCGCCAGGCCGCAGAGGACCTGGTTGGCACGCAGGAGAACGGTGGCTACGGCGAAGATCGCGCCGAAGAATGCGCCGACCAGCAAGGCTGCGAGGAAACCAAGGGTCGGTGAAGGATAGATGGTGGTTGCGGCAATGCCCGTCAGCGCCCCCATCGCCATCAGGCCCTCGACGCCGAGATTGACGACGCCGACCCGTTCGGCCAGCACTTCGCCGAGAGCGGCAAGCGCCAGCACGCCGCCTGCGAGAAAGGCTGTGGTCAGGAGGCCGGTGAGAAGATCCATGGTCTCTTGTCCTTATCAGGCCTTGTCGCGGGCGATGTGATAGTGAGCGAGCTCATCGCCGATCGCCGTCAGGAACAGGATGAGCCCGGTGATCGCGAGCACGGCCGACGTGGTCAGCCCCTGGGTTTGCAGGATGATGCCGGAATTCAGGATGAAGGCCATCAACGCCGCCGAAAAGATGACGCCGATGGCCGAGTTGCGCGCCAGCACCGCCACCATGATGCCGAGATAGCCGTAGTTGTTGGAAATGCCGCCTTGGAGGCGATGCACGGTGCCGGCGATCTCCAGCATTCCGGCAAGCCCGGCAATGGCACCGGACAGAAGCATCACCGTGATCAGGTGGCGCCGCGCCGGTATGCCGGCATAATGGGCCGCGGCCGGGTTGGAGCCGACGAGGCGCACTTCGTATCCCCAGCGCGAGAAAGCCAGCAGGCCGGCGACGATGATGGCGGCAAGAATGGCGACAGGAAAGCCCCAATGGATGGAGCCCCAAAGCTCCGGTATTTCGGCCGACAATCGCGCGGTTGCCGAATTCGCGGTGCGGTCGCGCCAGGCGCTGGTCGAGACATAGAACACGAGAAGCACGGCAACGAAGTTGAGCAGCAGCGTGGTGATCAGCTCATTGACGCCGGCATAGGCGCGAGCGAGCGTTGGGACGAGGATCCAGACAGCGCCGCCGATCAACCCGCCAAGAAACATCAACGGCAGTATCACGACCGGTGGGCCGGGCACGAAGAGGCCGACGACGGCGGCACCGAAGGCGCCGGCATAGAATTGTCCCTCGGCACCGATGTTCCAGACGCCGATCTGCTGACCGACGGCGACGGACAGTCCTGTCAAGATAAGAGGGATCAGCAGCACGCCGAGATCCTGAAGGCCGAAGCTGGAGCCGAGGCTCGAGTCGATCACCTCGGAAGCCAGTTCGAGTGGATTGGCGCCGGTGGCAGCGAGAACCAGTCCGGCAAACACGAGCGCCAGCAGGATGGCGACGACGCGGGCGGCAAATGCCTTGGCGGGCGAGGCGGAAGGCAAGCGGTGGAGACGCCAGGTCATGTTCATATCAGGCGACCTCGCGCGCAAGGGCGCGTCCACCCATTAGCAGGCCGATCTGGTCGATGTCGGTTCTGTCGTTGTCGACTATTCCCATGATCCTGCCTTCGTAGAGCACGGCGATGCGGTCGGAGAGATTGAGAAGCTCTTCCAGCTCCTCCGAGATCAGCACGATCCCCGCGCCGGCATCGCGTAGCTCGACGATGTAGCGCAGCATGGTGTTGATGGCGCCGACGTCGAGGCCGCGGCTTGGATAGGCAGCGATCAGGACCTTGTTGGCGATACGCATCTCGCGCCGGGCGACGAGGCGCTGCTGGTTGCCGCCGGAAAGATTGCGGATCGGCATGCCGAAATCGGGAATGGTTACATCGGCGGCTGCCGCGATCTCCCTGGCAAGTGCGGTCGCTCCGCCTGGACGATAGGCCGCGCCGGCCGATACCGGCGGCTTCTTGTATTCGCGCATCACGGCATTGATGGTGATGCTGAGCGCGGGGGCAAGACCACTATGCAGCCGGTCTTCCGGTATATGGCCGATGCCATTGTCAGCGAATGCAGCTGCATTGCTGTGCTCGATTGGGCGCCCATCTATAAGGATGCGCCCGCTGCTGATCTGCCGCATGCCTGATAGCACCTGGCTCAACTCGCGCTGGCCGTTTCCGGCAACGCCGGCAATGCCAAGAATTTCGCCGGCATGAACCGCAAGCGAAACATCGTGCAGCACCTCAGCGCCGATGTCATTCTTTGCCGACACGCTTTCCAGGCTCAGCACAGGCTTCGCAGAGATAGGCGCGGCGCCGGCGGCGCGCTGGCGCATGTCGGCAAGCACGATATCGCGGCCGACCATCAGCTTGGCAAGCATGCGGGCGTTGCAATCGGCGGTCCTTTCGGTCGCGACCTTGCGTCCGCCGCGCAGAACACTGATGCGATCGGAAATCTCCATGACCTCGTCGAGCTTGTGGCTGATGAAGATGACGGCATTGCCATGGGAGACGAACTCGCGCAGCGCCTTGAAAAGCTCGCGGGCCTCAGCAGGCGTCAGTACGGCGGTCGGCTCGTCGAGGATGAGGACGCGAGCCTGGCGCGCGAGCACTCTCAGGATCTCGACGCGTTGCTGCTCACCCGTCGAAAGATCGCTGATGCGGGCGCCGGGGCGGGTTTGAAGATTGAATTTTTCGGCGAGGGATGCCGTGCGTGCTTCCAGCACCTGTGCGGAGGCGCGCCGTGGCGTCTCCGACCAGCCGAGATGGATGTTTTCGGCAACGGTGAAGGCCTGCACCAGCTTGAAATGCTGATGAACCATGCCGATGCCGGCGGCAATCGCCTGAAGTGGCGTCGCAAAATGCTTGGCGTAGCCATCGATGATGATCTCACCGGCGTCGGGCTGATAGATGCCCGTGAGGATGTTCATCAACGTCGACTTGCCGGCGCCGTTTTCGCCAAGCAGCGCGTGGATTTCACCGGGCAGGACCTCGAGATCCACATTCTCGTTGGCAATGACGCCCGGAAAATATTTGGCGATGCCCTTGAGCTGGACCAGTGGCGGTGTGCCCGCAGGAGCGGAAAAGGGTGTCGCGGTTTCAGTCATCGAATGCATACCAGACAGTCATGGGACAGGCCTCGGCCGCAGATAGGCCGAGGCGCAATTCGCAATTGGCTTGTTCAGGCGCTGAGCCCGGTAACGCCCTCGACGGACCAATCCCAATTATAGAGGTCGTTGTCGGTCATCGTCTGGCCGGCAGCGATACGGACCTTGCCGGTCGAATCCTTGATCTCACCGGCAAAGGGCGACCAGCCGCCGACGATCTTATCGCGCACCGCATCGGCAGCTGCTGCAACATCAGCCGGGACCTTTTCGCCCCATTTGTCGCGGTCGACGCCGGCGCCCATGGCGAAGAGTGTGTTGGCGGGCGTCCAGGTGCCGGCAAGCCGCTTGCCGACCTGATCGACATAATACTTGCTAAAATCGATGAGGACGGATGAGACGTAGGAGTTCGGGCCGTAGCGGCGGATATCGGTGTTCCACATGGCGGCCCAGACGCCGCGCTTTTCGGCGACCTGCAGATAGCCGGCTTCGTCCATGATGCCGAAGAGGAAATCGCAGCCATTGTCGATCAGCGCCGTGCCGGCCTGCGTTGCCGCCTGCGGGTCGAACCAGGAATTGATGGCGATGGTCTGCAGCGTCGCATTCGGATTGACCGAGCGCGCGCCCATCAGAAAGGCGTTGGTCGAGGCAAAGACGGAAGCGACCGGGAAAGAGGCGACATAGCCGAGCTTGCCGGACTTCGACAGATGACCGGCCGCAACGCCGATGACGTAGGTCGGATACCAATGGGCCAGATAGTACCAGCCGAGATTGTCCATATCGACGCGGCCGTCGCATTCGAGGAAGGCGACATCGGGCGCCTGCTTGACGACGGCGTGCAGGAAGTCGCCGTTCGAGGAGGTGTCGAAGATGATGTTGGCGCCTTCGCTGACGAACTGGCGATAGGTGCGGGTCGCATCGGCGGAATAGGGGATGTTTTCGACCTCGAGGATCTTTTTCAGCTTCGGATAGGCCGCCTTGACCGCAAGCAGGCCCTGATGGTGCGCCCAGGTCCAGCCCTCGTCCGAAATCGGGCCGACATGACCGAAGCCGACGACCGCATCCTCTTCCTTGATTGCGGGAAAGGCGGCGGCGGCATGCGCCTGGCTGGCAAGGCCCGCGGGCAGCATCAGGGAGGCTGCACCGGCAGCGCTCATATTTAGAAATCCGCGACGGGACAGCGAACGCAAGTCAATCATGGAACCCCTCTTTTGATTAGGTGCGCCAACGGCGCCCGAGTGTAATCGACGCAACAATTATGCCAGTTGCTGTGCGATGATCTGTCTGATGCCTGTTGGTCGATAGCGATCCGCTTTGCAAAGCCTCTTGAATTTCAAAAGGCAGCGCGGCTAGAATGCCTAAAAGTGAAGCATGTTTATTTTTTATGCAAAGTGGACATTTTTGATGCGTAACGTGGGCATGGATAGAACGAGCGGACTGTCTGCGGCATGATCGAGGCGGCGCGTTTTGTCTTTCGGGGGCGGATGGTGTGCGACAGTTTCGTCGAGTTTGCCCGCCATCGTGCGCGCCGGCTGGATCTGGACATCGAGGTCGGGGCCTGCGACGCGGGATCCGCGACGCTTGCCGTAAGGGGCCAGAATGATCTTGTCGACGCCTTCGAAATGGCCTGCAGCCTCGGGCCTTATGATTGCGTTATCCTCGATATCGAGCGGAGTGGCTTATGAAACTGGAAGCAGGATGGGTACCGGTGGCGCTTTCGGCGTCGATCGAGGCTGGAACCTCGGCCGGCGCCGTGGTCGATGGCAGCGAGATCGTTGTCTGGCGCGACAATAGCGGCAAGGCGCATGTCTGGGAGGATCGTTGCCCCCATCGTGGCATGCGCATGAGCTTCGGTTTCGTTCGCGGTGATCACATCGCCTGCCTGTATCACGGCTGGCAGTATGATACCGCCGGGCAATGTCGTTATATCCCGGCGCATCCGACCCTTGAGGTGCCGCAGACCATCAAGGTGCCGACCTATGCGACCGAGGAGAGATATGGGATCGTCTGGACGACAGCCGCAGGGGACACTTCGCTGCCTGAAATTGACGGCGTAACCGAGGTGACCCCGGTGCGCAGCCTCTACATCGAGCGCGGGGCAGATGATGTCGCCGCCGCATTGCACGAGAGCGGCGCCACCGATCTCGGCTTGTTGCAGGTGGGCGATGACCGTCTGCTGGTGGCGCTGCAAAGCATTTCGCTGAACAAGACCGCCCTGCATATCGTCATTGCCGGTGCGCCTGCCGTGCATGCCGGCGCCAAGCAGAAGCACTATGCTGTTTGGGCCGAAAGGCTTCGTTTTGACCTCGAGCAGAAAGCGGAGGTCGCCTGATGGCCGGCATCACGCTCTATAATTACGAGATGGACGAGGGAAGCTATCGCATCCGCCTGCTGCTTTCGATGCTGAAGCTCACCTATACGACGATCGCCGTCGATGTGTTTCCCGGGCACGAAGAGATGAAGCCGGCCGTGCTGACGCTCAATCCCCTGGGAACGATGCCTGTCCTGAGCGACAACGACCTCGTGCTGCATGGCACGGAGGCGATCCTTGCCTATCTCGCCAAAGCCTACGATCCGGCGGGCCTGTTGCTGCCAGAGGATGCGCCAGCCTTTGGCGCCACCGTGATGTGGCTGCATTTTTCCGCAACAGCGCTTGCGCCCGCCGTGGCGGCGCGGCTGAAATCCCTGTTCGATACGCCCGGGGATGAGGCCGCCCTTTACGCCGGCGCGCGCAAGGCCTTCCGCATCATGGATGACCATATGACGCTGCGCCAGTTCGATGGCTGCGAATGGTTCGTCGGCGACGGCCCGACGCTTGCGGATCTGACGCTGTTTCCATCCTTCGCGCTCAGCCGCGACTATGGTATCGATCACGATGACTATCCGGCCCTGCGCCGTTGGGTGCGGCGCTTCCGTGCCATCGAAGGCTTCCGCACCATGCCCGGCATTCCCGATTATCACTGATCTCGAATTGGATATCCGATGACGCTCACACGTTTTTCCGTCAAGCCACTTTCGACCATGACGCGCACGCTCGCCGATGTCGCCTCGGCACGTCGCGAGCCGGATCTGGTGATTAAGGGCGCGCGTGTACTGTCGACCTATTCGGAGCGGATTCTCCCCGACAAGGAGATCTGGGTTTCGGGCGGCCGTATCGCCGCAGTCAAGCCGGCCGGCAGCTACCGGGGCGGCGGCGCCAAGCTCTATGACGCCAAAGGAGGGATCATCGCGCCCGGCCTGGTCGATCCGCATATCCATATCGAATCCAGCATGGTGACGGCCTGCGCCTATGCGGAAGCCGCCCTCTTGAACGGGACGACGACCATCTTCTGCGACAGCCATGAGATCGGCAATGTCATGGATGTCGCCGGCGTCGAAGCGATGCTGGAGGATGCGCGCCATGCGCCCCTGTCGATCTTCCTGACGGTGCCGAGCACGGTGCCGGCAACCTCGCCGCAGCTGGAGACGGCGGGCGGCGATTTGACGCCGCAGAAGATCGCCGATCTCTTCGACAAATGGCCGGAAGCGCTGGCGCTCGGCGAAAAGATGGATTTCGTGCAGGTCGCGATGGGCGACGAGCGCAGCCATGCGATCCTTGCGGCGGCCCTGGAGCGAGGGCGGCCGGTCTCAGGCCATGTCTATGGCCGCGAATTCGTCGCCGCCTATGCGGCATCCGGCGTGACGGATACGCATGAAGCCATCGACCGGGAGATCGCCGACGACCTGCTGGAAGCCGGCATCTGGCTGTTCCTGCGCGGCGGCCCGCCCACGACGCCCTGGCACAGCCTGCCGCATGCCATTAAGACCATCACCGAGCTCGGTGCGTCGCATAAGCGCATCGCCGTCTGCACCGACGATCGCGATGCCGAGGACCTTCTGCTCTTCGGTCTCGATTGGGTAACGCGCGAGGCGGTCAAGGCCGGCATGACGCCGGAGCAGGCCTGGGCCATGGGCTCGTTGCACGGCGCGACCCGCTTCGGCATGGAGGGTGAAATCGGCGGCCTCGGCGGCGGCCGCCGCGCCGACCTGGTGCGCTTGACCGACGACCTGAAGCCGGTCAGCACCTGGTATGGCGGCGAGCTGGTGGTCGAAGACCGCAAGATCACCCCTGTTCTCGATGCGGCGCTGTCCAATCCCTACCGCTATCCGGAGGCGGCCTATCACACGGTGAAGCTGCCGAAGGCGCTGAAGCTGACGCCGGAACTGCCGACCGGGGCGGTGATCGCCCACACGATCAAGACCGAGTTGCCGGGCATCACGCTCGGGCATGTGACGATCGAGCTCGAGCCGGCAAACGATTGGCAGACGCATTTTGACCGTCACGGGCTCTGCTTCGTGACCGTGGTCGAGCGTCACGGCAAATCCCCCGGCAACGTGGCCTATGGTCTCTTGAACAGCTTCGGCCTGAAGAAGGGCGCGGTCGCCTCCTCCGTCGGGCATGACAGCCATAATATCATCATCGCCGGCACCAACGAGGCGGATATGAAGGTCGCCCTCGATGCGATCGAGGCCGTGCAAGGCGGCGTCTGCGTCGTCATGGACGGCAAGGTGACGGCGATGGTGCCGCTGCCGATCGCCGGGCTGCTGTCTGACAAGCGCGTGCATGAGGTTGCGGAAGAGGTGAAGGCGCTGAAGGTCGAATGGGAAAAGGCTGGCTGCACCATCGCCTATATGGGCTTCAACCTCATCCCGCTCTCCGTCATCCCGGAAATCCGCATCACCGACAAGGGCCTCGTCCTTGTGCCGGAAATGGTGATCGAGCCGCTGTTCGAGCCGGCATGACATTCATCTACATTTTGCCATCCAGCCATCAGCTGCCATCTTGATGGCTGGATGTGAGGCGCTTATATTGGTGGGGATAGGAGACCAATATGGCTGAACCTCAACTATCCGTTCGCAGCGCTAAGGCACGTGACCTCGCTCATCGGCTTGCCCGGCGCGAGAACCGCACCATTGCCGATATCGTCGAACGGGCACTGGAATCCTACGAAATCCGCGAGGCCGGTCGTGAACCCGCATCGTCTTTTTATGCTCGTATGGCTATGAGCGATGGTGAGGATATCGATCTGGAGGCCGTCATCCGCGAAGGACGGCAAGCTAATCACGGAATAGATCTGTGATATTTCTCGATACCAATGTCGTCTCGGAAACGTTCCGGAAGCTGCCGGACGCGGCTGTGATCTCGTGGCTTGGTCGGTATGATGCAGAGGTCGCGCTTTCCACCGTGGTTATCGGCGAAATCGCCTTCGGTATTCAGAAGATCTTACCTGATCAACGTGCGGCACGGCTGGAGCAACGATTGTCGGAATGGCGCCGCCGGTTTGCTGATCGGCTTTTCGGCCTCACCGAAGAGGCTGCATTGGCTTACGGCGAGATCATGGGGATCGCGAAACGACAGGGGCGGCCGATGTTGACGGCCGACGGCATGATCGCTGCCATCGCGCGCGTTAATGGGGGCCGCCTGGCGACTCGTAATTTACCCGATTTCCAGACTACGGGCCTTGAACTCATATCACCCTGGGAATTCTAGTATCGCGCCAAGTTCAATAATCCCTCGCGATCATCTCCGCCGCCTTGGAGCCGATCGCCATGGCAGGCGCATTGGTGTTTCCCGACGGTATGAAAGGGATGATCGAGCAATCGATGACCCTGAGGCCTTCGATGCCGCGCACGCGCAGCCTTCCGTCGACCACTGACATCGGATCGCTCTCCGGCCCCATGCGCAGGCTGCCGGAGGGATGGTAGTTGGTCTTGACCGTCTGGCCGGCAAACTTGGCCAGCGACTCTTCGTCCTGCAGCGCCCGTCCGGGTAGGATCTCATCGGCGATCTTTGATTTGAACGGCTCGGTTTCCAATAGCTGACGAGCGACCTTCAATGAGGCGAGTGTCAGGCGCAGATCGTCCGGATCGCCGAAGAAATTGCAGTCGACCAAGGGCTGGTCTGCCGGATCTGCTGAGCGCAGCTTGACGCTGCCGCGTGCCTTTGGCCGCAATAGGCAGGAGGTGAAGGTGACGCCGTAGGTCGGCTTTGCCGAGGAGACGTCGCGGTCGAGGTAGACGATCGGCGCGCAATAGAGCTGGATCGTCGGCCGCTCGCCGCCATCGGGATCGTAGAAGACGCAGGATTCGATGCCTGTCGTTGTCACCGGCCCGGAGTTGAACAGGAGATATTGCAGGCCGTTGCGCAGCATCGGCCAGCCCTTGTCCTCGCCGAAATAACCGGATTTACCCTTGGTGGTGGCGATGACCGGGACCTCGTGATGATCCTGCAGATTGGCGCCGACGCCTGGAAGATCGAGCACGACGCCGATGCCATGCTCGCGCAGATGATCGGCCGGTCCGATGCCGGAGAGCATCATCAGCTTGGCGCTGTTATAGGTGCCGGCTGCGACGAGAACTTCGCGGGCGGCCCTGACCGTATGCGTTTTACCATTCTGCGTGTAACTGACGCCGGTCGCGCGGCCGTTTTCGATGACGATGCGATCGACGCGGGCATCGGTGACGATCTCCAGACGCTCATCGCCGGCAAGCGGATCGAGAAAGGCCTTCTTGGCGTCGGAGCGTTCGGTCTTGCCGCCCCATAGTCCATAGGTGTGCTGCATGATGCCGACGCCGTTTTGCCTGGCGCCGTTGAAATCCGGATTATAGGGATGGCCGAGGCCCTGGGCTGCGAGCAGGAAATCCTGCGTCGTATCGCAGGTGTAGCCGGGTTCAGAGACGCGGAGATTGCCCGCGATACCGTGATAGTCGTCGTTGAAGCGGGTATTACCTTCGATGCCTCTGAAATGCGGCAGTATGTCAGCATAGGACCATTCCGCACCATCGCCGAGATGGGCGGCCCAGTGGTCGTAATCCTCCTTCTGGCCGCGCATATAGACCATGGCGTTGACGGCGCTGCCGCCGCCGAGCGCCTTGGCGACCGGAACGATCGGGCCGCGGCCACCGAGCTGCGGCTGGGCGACCGTGTGATGCATTTCGAGGAAGTCGTCGCGGGCGAGATATTTCATGTAGCCGGCGGGAAAGGCCATAAGCTTGGCGGTATTGCGCGGACCGCGCTCGATGATGAGCACGGAGAAGCCGAAATCGCGCACGAGCCGCATGGCAGCGACGCAGGCAGCCGAACCGCCGCCGGCAATGATGAAATCATATGTCTTCGCCACCAAAGCTTCTCCGGCTTGATACTACGCATCTGCCAGCGCCGGATGGGCGCTTGGCTTGCAAATCCTAACGGCAACCTTCTTCAAATCATCTTTGTTGGTCAAACGATTAGCGTGCGGATCCCGTGGAAATTCTTAAGCTAGCGAAGCCGCTCGCCCTGCTTATCGAAGTAGCGGCGGCGCTCGGGCGGGCAGCGCAGATAGAGCGTATCGCCGCGCTCGATATCAGGCCCTTCACGATATTCGGCGATCAGGGTCTGGCCGTCTTCCGTCTGGCAATAGAGGTAGCGGGTGCCGCCCAGATCTTCGGTGACGTCGACCGTGACCTGAACCGCGTCCTCCTGATCGGATGTGACGATCAAATGTTCCGGGCGCATGCCGAGCAGCAGGCTTTCGCCGGCTGACGGCTTGTGCTGTGCGAGATCGACCCTGATGATACCGTTGCCGACCTTCGCCATCCCTTCGCCGGACCATGTGGCTTCGATCATGTTCATGCGTGGCGAACCGATGAAGCCGGCGACGAAGCTGTTGGCCGGATCCTCATAGATCTCGCGCGGACTGCCCACCTGTTCGATCCGGCCGTCCTTCAGGACGACGATCTTGTCGGCGAGCGTCATGGCCTCGGTCTGATCGTGGGTGACGTAGATCATGGTATTGCCGAGTTCGCGGTGCAGCCGGGCGATTTCGATGCGCATGGAGACGCGCAGTTCCGCATCGAGATTGGACAGCGGTTCGTCAAAGAGAAAGACGTCCGGCTTGCGCACGATCGCCCGGCCGATGGCGACGCGCTGGCGCTGGCCGCCCGAAAGCTGGCCCGGCCGCCGCTCGAGCAGATGGTCGATCTTGAGGATCGCTGCGGCGGAGCCCACACGCTGCTCGATCTCGGCCGCATCGGCTCGGGCCATTTTCAGCCCGAAACCGAGATTGTCGCGCACGCTCATATGCGGATAGAGCGCGTAGGATTGAAAGACCATGGCGATGCCGCGCTCGGAGGGATCGAGATCGGTGACATCGCGGCCCTTGATGGCGATCTCGCCGTCGGTGACTTCCTCAAGCCCGGCAATCATCCGCAGCAGGGTGGACTTGCCGCAGCCGGAAGGGCCGACGAAGACCACGAAGGCGCCCTCCGGCACGTCCAGATCGATGCCGTGAATCACCTCCAGCCCGCCGAAGCTCTTGCGGACGCCGGTGAGCCTCATGCCGTTCTTTGTCATGTCAGGCCCCACGACTCTGGTCGGCGCGAATCCAGACCAGCATCTCGCCCGGCTCGCGGTTGTCCCAGAGATGATAGGGCACGAAGCGCGCGGTGGCCGCTCGGCTCTTCGGTGGCGTCGTTCGATAAAGGTCAGATCCCCAGTCGGCCTCATCGCGCGTGACGGGAATATCGAGTGCAACTGCGCCTTCCAGGACCGCTATTTCCGCCGTCTTTGCCGATGCCGGGTCGCCGGCAAGTGAAATGCCGTTGAGGTCTTGACCATTGTCGGTGGTCTCGACGCAATAGACGAGCGGGCCGCGCATCAGGGCCGCACGCCCGGCATCCTGGCGAACTCTAGGATTGGCGAACAGGGTACGCGGGATCAGCGGAATGTTGAGGTCGACCTTATCGCCTGCCTGCCATTCCCGTTCGATGCGGGCATAGCCGTCGATGGTAACGGCCGAGAGATCGACGGGCTTGCCGTTGACGGCAAGCGTTGCGTCTTCGGCCCACTCCGGTATGCGCAGCGACAGCGCGAATTCAGCGTTGCGATCGGGATTGACCTCGAAATGGATGGCTCCATCCCAAGGATAGCGCGTCGTCTGGGCAAGCGTCACTGTCACGCCGCTCGCCAGCGGCACGCGGGCCTTGCTCTCGCCATAGAGATGCACGGCGATCTCGTTGTCTGCTGCAGCATACATGTAGGAGCCGACCGAAGCGAGCAGGCGGGCGATATTCGGCGGGCAGCAGGGGCAATGATGCCAGGTCCAACGATGATGCTTGCCGGCGCTCTCCAGCGGGTTTTCATAGAAGAAGGTCTTGCCGTCGAGCGACAATCCGGCCATCGCGCCGTTATAGAGCGCCTGCTCCATGATGTCGGCATAGCGGCGGTTCGGGCCGCGCCCGAGCATGCGGTTGGCCCAGAAGACCAGCCCGACCGAGGCGCAGGTCTCGGCATAGGCGCTTTCGTTCGGCAGGTCGTAATAGTCGGTGAAGCCTTCGTTGGAGGCAGCCGGGCCGATGCCGCCGGTGACGTACATCTGCTTGGTCGTCAGATCGTCCCAGAGCGTTTCCAGCGCCGAGGTCAGGGTATCGTCGTTATATTCGGTCGCGATGTCGGCCATGCCGGAATAGAGATACATGGCGCGCACGGCATGCCCCACAACCTTGGTCTGGTTGCGGACCGGCTGATGGGCCTGATTGTACTCATAGGTCTTCTGCACGAATTTCTTCGGGTCGCGCCCGTCGCGCAGCGCTTCCTCGGTGAAGAAATGCGGCTCCTGACCGCGCTCGTCGATGAAGTATTTGGCGAGGTCGAGGTACTTCTTCTCAGCCGTGACGCGGGCGAGCTTGACGAGCGCGAGCTCCACTTCCTCATGGCCGCAATAGCCGCGCAGCTGCTCTTCGCCGTGGCCGAAGACGGTGATCATATAGTCGGCAAAGCGGCTCATGATATCGAGCAGTTTGCGCTTGCCCGTCGCCTGATAATAGGCGACCGCTGCCTCGATCAGGTGGCCGGCGCAATAGAGCTCGTGATGATCGCGAAGATTGGTCCAGCGGCGGCCGGGCTGGACGCGTTGGAACCAGGCGTTCAGATAGCCGTCCTCGTCCTGCATCTTGCCATACATGTCGATGATGGCGTCGGCGCGCGCCTCCAGTTCCGGATTGGGCCGGCGATAGAGCGAATAGGCGATGGTCTCGATCGATTTGCCGAGATCGCTATCCCAGAACATCTGCGTCGAGCCCGACCATGTCTGTAGGGGGATGACGATGCCCGGGCTTGGCTGGCCGACGTCAATGGCCCGGATCATGCCGGCCTCGACGCAGCGGTCGAGCAGCGTGGCGGCGGTCGAATTGCAGATGGCATCCTGGCGGTCGCCGAACAGGCCGGCGAGCTCGACATTCGGAACGGGCAGGGGGCGGAACTGGCGGCTTTGCTTATCTGACATGGCTTTCATCCGTTTGTTTGAAGGGGTCATTTCACCGCGCCGGCCATCAGCCCGCGCATGTAGTAGCGTTGCAGAAGCAGGAAGACGATGACGCAGGGGATAGTCATCACGGCGATGCCGGCCTGGACCGCCCCCCAGTTGACGGCGCCGAGGCGCCCGGTCCTGACGGCGATCATCAGCACCGGTAGGGTAAATTTCTCATTGCTGGAGAGAAGTATCAGTGCTGCCAGGAACTCGTTCCAGGCATTCAGAAAGGCGAAGATCGCGACTGTTGCGACGCCCGGCAGCACCAGCGGAAACAGCACCCGGAAGAGAAGCCTGAGGTCGCGCGCGCCGTCGATGCGCGCGGCCTCCTCGATTTCCTTGGGCACCGCGTCGAAAGCGTTGCGCATCATGAAGACCGAAAAGGGCAGTTGCAGCGTCACATAGACCAGCGTCAGCCCGATCAGCGAATTGTTGAGGCCGAGCTTCGCCAGGATGATGAAGAGCGGTGTCAGGATCGATTGAAAGGGGATCATCAGCGTTGCGATGACCAGTATGAACAGCGCGCCCTTGAAGGGGAATTGATAGCGCGAGAAGCCGTAGCCGGCGAGTAGGCTGACGATGACGGTCAGCAGCACCGTGCCGAGAGAGACGAAGAGCGAATTCAGCGTGTGCTGCACGATGCCGGCGCCGAAGCCATCGAGCGAGCGATAGGCATCGAAGCTGAAGCCGGTCGTCGGCCAGGGCGGCAGCGGCGGCAGGCTCGCCTCGCTACCGTGCCGGAACGACGACAGGAGCGCGATCGCAAAGGGCGCGAAGAAGAAGATAACGATGATGATGCCGACGCCGTGATAACCGACACCGCCCCAAAGCTTGCGCCTTGCGCGGCGCTCCCTCGCACTGGTCATGGCCGGTCCTCACCGACGCGCAGCAGCCAGAGCTGAACGATGCTGATCAGCACGAGGATGACGAGCAGCGCGATCGAGAGCGCTGCGCCATAGCCGAGATTGAAGGAAACGAAGGACTGGTTGAAGATGTAGTAAACAACGGAAATCATTCGGTTCTGCGGCCCGCCGCTGGTCATGATGTAGAACTGGTCGAAGGCGAGCACCGAGCCGGTGATGGAGATGATCAGCGCGAGCGCGATAGTGCGGCGCATCAGCGGCAAGGTCAGGTGCCGGAAGCGCTGCCAGCGTTTCGCGCCATCGATGCGGGCCGCTTCGGTGAGTTCGGAGGGGATCGCCTGCAGGCCGGTGAGCAGGATGATCATGGTGAAGCCGGCGATTTTCCAGACGACCATGACGATGATCGTGGCGAAGGCCATGTCGAAATCGGCGAGCAGGTTCGGCCTCTTATCGACCAGACCGAGCGCCAGCGCCACCGGCGCGAAGAAGCCGCTATCGACATTGGCGAGCCAGACCCAGAGCAGCGACGCCGTCGCAAGCCCGACGACGACGGGAAGGAAGATAATGGTGCGGTAGAAGCCGACGAAGGGCCGCTGCTTTTCCACATAAAGCGCCAGCGGAAAAGCGACGGCGAAAATCGCGATGGTGACGATGACGGTGTAGTAGGCAGTAAAGCGCAACGCCGCCATGAAACGTATGTCGGAGACCATGCGCGTATAGTTGCCGAAGCCGATCCAGCGCGGATTGCCGAGCAGCGGCCAGTTATGCAGGCTCATCCAGACGGTGAAGACGACGGGGAGAATGAAGAAGACGATGACGAGCGCCATGGCCGGCGCGATATAGAGAAATCCGTGCCAGCCGGCACGCCTTCGCCTCTTGCGAAGCCGCGCGGTTGCGATAGCTCCAGGACCAGCCATGGAATGCTCCCGATGTTGCGATGGAAGGACCGGGGAACCTTGAGGCTCCCCGGCATTCACGCGCCTATGTTACTGGGCGTTGTCGATGATCGACTGCATTTCCGATTGGGCGCTGGCAAAGGCGCCGTCGACGTCGCTTCCGAAGATGGCGGCGTTGGTGAAGCCAGCCCAGGGTCCGTTGGCGCTGTTGATCAGGTCATTGAACTGCAGCGTATAGGGCGTCTTGGCGACCGATATGGCCTTGAGGCCCACCTGCATCCGCGGATCGAGGCCTTGCAGCACCTGGTCGGCGATATCGCCGCGCGTCGGCAGGCTGCCGTACTTCGCCATGATCTTCTGTCCCTCGAGCGAATAGGTGTATTCGAGGAATTTTTTCACCGCGTCGAGCTTCTTGGTACCCTTGGAGATGACGAAATTGTCGCCGCCCGCAAAGGACGACGGCTTGCCGTCGACGCCGGGGATCAGCGTCACCCCGAAGTGGATATCGGGATATTGCGTGATCAGCGTGCCGATCGAAAAGGCGCCGATGCTTTGCTGGCCGATCCTGCCGTTGCTGATGCTGAGGAAATTGGCGCCGTTGTCGCTGGCGGCCCCCGCCGGCACCAGATCCTTCTTGACCATGTCACGATAGATGCCGACCGCCTTGCGCATCTGTGGCGTGTCGAGCGTGGCCGTCTTGCCGTCGGCCGAAAGGATGTCGGCGCCCGCACCCCAGACGAGCGGCGTGAAGGTGAAAATCATGCAGCCGCCACAGCCGCCGCCGGAGAAATAGAAGCCGTAGGTATCGCCGCCGAGCGCGCGGATCTTTTCGGCATTCTGCTCGATCTCCTCCCAGGTGGTTGGCGCCTTTTCCGGGTCGAGGCCGGCCTTCTTGTAGAGATCCTTGTTCCAGGCGAAGACCGAGGTCTCGACCGACAGCGGCAGGCCGTAAACATGGCCGTCATAGGTGCCGAGCTTCACATGCGAGGGCGAGAGCGAATTGAAATAGGGCAAGCTCTTGGCCCAGTCGGTGAGGTCCGCGAGCTGGCCCGCGGCGGCGAAGGCCGGGGTGTAGATAAGGTCCATCGACAACGCGTCAGGGGCCTGGCCGCCTGCGATGGAGGTTGCGTATTTCTGCACGAGTTCCGAGAAGGGCACCTCCGTCAGGGTGACCTTGTCGTCATGGCCGGCATTGTAGGCCTCGACGACCTTCTTGAAGGAATCGCCGATGCCGCTGCGCACCCACATGGAGATGTTTTCGGCGGATGCGGCGGATGCAAGGCATAGGGATATGAGGCCGGTTGCGGCCAGAAAGCGCTTCATCATGTTTCTCCTCCCATGGGGCAACTCCCGTGCGCCCCTTTTCCTCAATTAAAGATCGGGGTCTCCCCCGCACGACTGCCGCACGACGAGTTCGCAGGGCAATGTTCTGATCCCCGGTTCGACGGCGCGTCCCTCCGCCAGCGCCAGAACCGTCAGCCCGGCCTCTCTGCCGAGCGCCTTGAGATTCATGTCGACTGTCGTCAGCGGCGGTCGCGTTTGCGCAGCAACAATCTCCCAATTGTCGAAGCCGACCACCGAGACATCCTCCGGCACCCGCACGCTGCGTTCGCGCAGCGCGTCCACGACCGCGCGGGCGATCTGGTCGTTGCCGCAGAAAATACCGTCCGGCTTTGCGCCGGCCGTGCTCCACAGTTGTGCCACCGCCTCATGGCCCCACGCCTCCGACCAGGTGCCGTACATGACCGGCAGTGCGTCGCCGGCAAGCTCGCGATAGGCTCGGGCACGCTCGCGTACCGAGACGAAGCTCTCCGGGCCGGTCACATGGGCGATCCGGTGGCGGCCGAGACCCTGCAGCCACTCGACGGCAAGGGCCGCGCCCTGAAAATCGTCGGCGCAGAAGGTGACGCTATCAGGCGCACCCTCGGTAAAGGCATAGACGACGGGCACGGGCAGGTTGGAAAGATCCACCGGCAGGCGGCGGTCGATCCGCTTTCCCGAGGCGATGATGCCATCGACGTGCTTGTCCAGCATGGCGTCCACATGAACCTTTCCGAGCGCCGGATCGTCCTCGATCGTACAGAGGAAGACCGAAACCCCATGATCGACGAGTGCTTCCGTGATGCCGGCCATAACAGGCAGCGTGAAGCGGCCATATGTATCGTTGGTCAGAAGACCGATCGTGAAGGTGCGATTGCTGAGCAGCCCCTTGGCCAGCGCGTTCGGACGGAAGCCGATCTCGGCAGCGATGCGCTTGACCCGCTCCCGGGTGTCGTCACCCATGCGGCCGGTATTGTTCAAGGCTTTCGATGCCGTGGAAATGCTCACGCCCGCAGCCGCCGCAACATCGTGAATCGTGGCCCGACCGCTTCTCGCACGCTGATTTTCCAGATGTTTTCTCCCATTCGACTTTTCATGAGAAAAGCTTTTCTCACTATGAGAGTCAAGATGAGAAAAGCTTTTCTCAAATATTTTTGAGCACAGCGGTTCATGGCGCTCGAAGCGCGAGTAGATCACGCCGCGGCGATTGCGCAGGGGCGAATTTGGGAGGGTTTACGATCGAAGGCAGATCAATAAAAAAGGCGGCAGCCGACCCTCGGCAAGGGTTCGACTGCCGCATGCATCAAGGCTACAAAGGCGCTAGCCGATCGTCATCAGGCTCGCATTGCCGCCGGCGGCGGCCGTGTTGATCGAGGTCGTCACTTCCTCCAATAGCCAGCTCAGGCAATAGGCGTCCGTGCTGTTGGCGATTTCCTCGCTCGATGCGCCCTGCGTCAGCACCAGCGGGCCGGGCAGTGTGGCGATCGTCTTGACGGCCTGTGCGATGCGCTCGGCATTACCTTCGATCAGAGCGCCGGCGAAAGGTCCGTCCGTAGCCCAGTCTTTCGTCCAGGAGATGCGGCTTGCGACAGCGGCCGGCAGGTTCTGAAGCTCGTCCTGCAGGCCGGATGCGGCGTCGACGGCGATCGAATTGCCTGTCGCAAGCGCGGCGGTGATCTGGACATGCAGGCCAAGTGCGGTCTGCGGCACGAGCAGGATCCTGCCGCGCGGATGCAGCGCATAGAGGTTCAATTCGCCGACGGGGCCTGTCAGCTCGGCGTTGAAGCCCAATGACGATTGGCCGGCGACGGTGCGCGCCTGCTTTGCTGCCTCTGCTGCTCCCTTGCTCTCGAGCCAGGCGAGATACTGCTTTGCTGCCGGATCGGCTTGTACAGTGGCGTCGCGCAGTGGCTCTGTCGAAGAGGCGACCAGCCTGCGCAGATACATCGGTCCACCGGCTTTGGGTCCTGTACCGGAAAGGCCGCGGCCGCCGAAGGGCTGGACACCGACAACGGCGCCGATGATGTTGCGGTTGACGTAGAGATTGCCCGCCCGCACGCGCCCGGTGACATGGGCAATCATGTCGTCGAGCCTGGTGTGCAGACCGAAGGTCAGGCCGTAGCCGGATGCGTTGACATCGTCGATCAGCTTGTCGAGCCCCTTGCGCTTGTAGCGAATGATGTGGAGGACAGGTCCGAACACTTCTTTCTTGAGATCGCTTAGCTTCTTCAGCTCGATGATCGTCGGGGCAACGAACGTACCCTTGGCAGCACTTGCGGGAAGATCGAGTTGCTCGACGGCGCAGCCGAGCTTGCGCATGCGTTCGATATGCTCGTCGATGCCGCGTTTGGCGCTGTCGTCGATGACAGGGCCGATATCGATGGCAAGCCGGTCGGTTCGGCCGACGGACAGTTCGCGAAGCGCGCCCCGCAGCATGGTCAGCGTGCGATCAGCAATTTCGTCTTGCAGGCAGAGGACCCGCAGAGCCGAGCAGCGCTGTCCGGCGCTGTCGAAGGCCGAGGCGATGACGTCGCCGACCACCTGTTCGGCGAGCGCCGAGGAGTCGACGATCATGCCGTTCTGGCCACCGGTCTCGGCGATCAAGGGAATGGGCTTGTTGAATTTCGACAGCCGTTCGGAAAGCTGTGCTTGAATGAGCCGGGCCACTTCCGTCGAGCCGGTGAACATGACGCCAGCAGTCTCCGGCGCGCCGACGAGGGCTGAACCCATCCTGCCGCTGCCCGGCGCGAATTGAAGAACGTCACGCGGAATGCCGGCTTCGTGCAGGAGGCGGATTCCCTGGGCCGCAATCAGTGGTGTGTTACCGGCCGGCTTGGCGACGACCGGATTGCCGGCGACCAGTGCTGCGGCAACCTGGCCGGTGAAGATCGCCAGCGGGAAGTTCCAGGGGCTGATGCAGACGACCGGGCCGAGCGGGACGCTGTCGGGCTTCAACACCTTGCGCGCCTGCGCGGCGTAATAGCGAAGGAAGTCGATGGCTTCCCTGACTTCGCCGACAGCATTGGCTGCCGACTTGCCTGCCTCGCGGATCGCCAAGCCCACAAGCAAGGGCATCTCGCCCTGCATCAGCTCGGCGGCACGCTCCAGCATCGTCGCGCGCGCATCCGGGCTGACGGCCGCCCATGAGGCAGCAGCGCCGGCTGCAAGGCGCATCACCTCGGCTGCGTCATCCAGGCCGAGCTCGGTGACGTGACCGACAGTGTCGGCATGGTCGGCAGGGTTCAGGATCGCGCGCGTCTCGCCTCGTTCTGAGCCATCGGCAAGCAAAGGCTTGGCCACCCACTCTCTGACAGCTGACGCCAGCAGCTGCCCGGACAGATCGGAAAGCGCTGTTTCATTCGACAGGTCTATGCCGACAGAATTCTTCCGAGCACCTTCAAACAGGTCGGCGGGGAGGACGATCCTCTCGTGCTGGACGCCCATGATGGCCATTGCGCGCACGCGTTCGACAGGATCGGCGATCAGCTCGGACACCGGAACGGCGGGATCGGCGATCTTGTTGACGAAGGAGGAGTTAGCGCCGTTTTCCAGCAGGCGCCGGACAAGGTAGGCGAGCAGCGTTTCATGCGTGCCGACGGGCGCGTAGATCCTGCAGGGGCGGCCGAGGTTTTCGGGGCCGACCACTTCCTCATAGAGCGGCTCGCCCATGCCATGCAGGCATTGGAATTCATATTTGCCGACGGAGAAATCGCTTCCGGCCATCTGATAGATCGTGGCCAGCGTCTGCGCATTATGCGTGGCGAACTGCGGGAAGACCACATCGGTTGCCGCGAGCAGCTTCTTGGCGCAGGCGACGTAGGAGACGTCCGTGTAGATCTTGCGGGTATAGACCGGGAAGCCTTCGAGGCCATCCAGTTGGGCCCGCTTGATCTCGGCGTCCCAATAGGCGCCCTTGACGAGGCGCACCATCAGCCGGTGTCCGGAGCGGCGGGCAAGATCGATGATGAAATCGAGGACGAAGGGGCAGCGCTTGCCATAGGCCTGCACGACGAAGCCCATTCCATCCCAGCCAACAAGATCGGGATCGAGGCAAAGCGCCTCCAGCAGATCGAGCGACAGCTCCAGCCGGTCGGCCTCTTCGGCATCGATGTTCAAGCCGATATTGTATCGCTTGGAGAGAAGGGCGAGCGCTTTCACCTTCGGCAGCAGCTCGCCCATGACCCTGTCGACTTGCGAACGCGAATAGCGGGGATGCAGGGCTGAAAGCTTGATGGAGATGCCCGGGCCTTCGTAAATGCCGCGGCCGGCCGACGCCTTGCCGATCGCCTGGATCGCGGCTTCATAGTCGCGATAGTAGCGTTCCGCATCGGCATGCGTTGTCGCGGCTTCGCCGAGCATGTCGTAGGAATAGCGGAAGCCCTGTGCTTCCAGCGTGCGGGCGCGCCGCAGCGCCTCGTCGATCGTTTCGCCGGTGACGAACTGTTCGCCCATCATGCGCATGGCCATGTCGACGCCGCGTCGGATGACCGGCTCGCCGCAGCGCGCGATCAGCCGCGTCAGCGATGCCGACAGCCCGCCGTCGTTGACTGTCGATGTGAGCTTGCCGGTCACGACCAACCCCCAGGTCGCGGCATTGACGAAAATGGAGCGACCGCCACCCAGATGTGACTTCCAGTTACCCCCGGCGATCTTGTCGCGGATCAGGGCGTCACGTGTTGCGGTATCGGGAATGCGCAACAGCGCTTCGGCAAGGCACATCAGCGCCACGCCTTCCTGGCTGGACAATGAATATTCATGCACCAGACCTTCGACGCCGTCGCCCTTGTGCTTGGCGCGAAGCGCCTCGATCAGTGTCCTCGCCGTCTTCTTCGCAGCTTCGCGGACGGTCTCAGGCAGCGTGGCTGCTTCGACGAGCATGGGCAGGCATTCGGTCTCGGGGCGCCGGTAGGCGGCGGTGATCGCCTTTCGAAGCGCGTTTTGCTGTTGGATAGGCGGCGCGAATTGCGAGAATGGGGCGGTGTCTGGCGATGGTTCTTCAGCGGCGAGTGCGACAGTGGCAGTCATGATAACCTCAAGGTGCAGGGGTCCCGATGGCTCGATGAGCGCAAGCGATTTCGCCTCATGCGGCCCTCCCCGTTGCTTCGGTGCGAACATACTTCATTCCTGGAAAGCATTTCGCCTTGAAACTGCGGCTTTCCAGTCATATTGAACTTCAAATAACTTCATTTCAAATAGGAATGCCTGCGAAGATGATCAAATCCAGTGAAATTGACCAGTTCGATCAAAAGATCCTCGACGCGCTGGTCGAAGACGGCCGTATGTCGATCACCGAGCTTTCCGAGCGTGTCGGTCTTTCCAAGACCCCTTGCCAGGCACGGCTGAAGAAACTGATCGATTCCGGCTATATCGATGGCTTCAAAGCGGTGCTCAATCCGATCAAGCTCGGTCTCGATCATGTCGCCTTTGCCGAAGTGAAACTGACGGATACCCGCGAGGAGGCCTTGCTCAGCTTCAACAATGCCATCAAGAAAATCAAGGAGATTGAGGAGTGCCATATGATCGCCGGCCGCTTCGATTATCTTCTGAAAGTGCGGACGTCAGATATTCGTCGCTACCGTATTGTTTTGGGCGAGAAGATTTCCAGCCTGCCTTTTGTAGCGAGCACATCGACCAATGTGGTGATGCAGTCCGTCAAGGAAAACTGGTCGTAATTCCCGCCGCAATTCCGCTGGTTTCCGCCCCTGCGATCCTGCCTCATCCATCGCAATCCATCTCGCCGGCTAAACAACGATCTAGATTTCGCCATTCGAATCGGATCATTGCGAAGGGCTAAAATTAGTAAGGTGGAGTATGCATGGAAATGAATGCAAGCGACTGCGACCTCATTGAGGTCATGAAGCGGTACTTTGCGGTGAAGGCCGAAGTGGAGGAAGTAAAGTCCCGCCTGGAGGCTGCAAGACGGGACAGCGGCGAGGAGATCGGCGCATTTTACAATCCGCGCACCAATATTGACCACGCCGCCGATATCATCCGTTCGCATGCCCTCAGGCAGGAATTGGCCCGTCTGATGGATTGGGCCGAGGGCTGGGGGCGGCAGAGCTTGATGACGAACGAAGCCTGACGGCCGATTTGGTCGTCAGACTCTATGATGATCAGATCGGATCTTCTCAGCTATCCGATTTCAGTTTGCCCGCCGTCGCCCAGGAATCCTTCGAAACCTCGGTAATGATGATTTCCACCGATTCCGGCGGGCAAACGAGCGTTTCGACGACGACCTTGGTCGCTTCGCGAACGAAGGCACGCTTCTGGTCCTGTGTGCGTCCGGGATGCATTTCCAAGCGTAAGATGGGCATGACGGCTCCTTGATAGAACATGGCCTGATGTTAGGCGCCTTGGACTATCTTGCAAAACCAGAGGTCGATAAATACGCTGTTATTCGTTTCATTCCGAACCTATAGGTATGCAATCGTGGATAAGTTGGCTGGCATGGCGATGTTCGTCAGGGTCGTCGATGAGGGAAGCTTCGCAGCCGCGGCGGAGACCAGCCAGGTATCGGCCACCATGGTCGCCAAGCATATCAGGACGATCGAACAACGCCTCGGCGCACGATTGCTCCATCGCACCACGCGCCGCCACCAGCTGACCGAGGTCGGCAAGCTCTATTATGAGCGATGCAAGACGGTATTGGCAGAGGTCGATCTGGCCGAGGCGTCGGCGTCGGAATTGCAATCGGCGCCGCGGGGCCGGTTGCGGCTTGTCGCGCCTGTCAGTTTCGGGACCCAAAGTCTCGTCCCGGCTCTCGTCGAGTACCTGCGTCAGAATCTCGAAGTCAGCGTCGATCTGGCGCTCGACAACAACCCTCATGATTTGATCGGCGAGGGCTATGAGCTCGGCATTCATATCGGTGCCCTGACGAATACCAATCTGGTCGCACGCCCGCTGAAACCCTATCGCCGGATTCTCGCGGCATCGCCCGACTATCTCGACCGCCGCGGCAGGCCGGAAAGCCCGGAAGAGCTCACCAATCATCTGTGCCTCGGCCATTCCTATTGGCGCACGCAAGGTCGGTGGCATTTGGTCGGCCCCGAGGGTGAAACGCGCGAGATCGCCATCAGCGGCAGGTTCACCACCAACCAGGGCGCGGCGCTTCGCATCGCCGCCCTGCATGGCGCCGGCATCGCTCTGCAGCCGGAGCTGCTCCTGGCCGCCGATCTCGATGCAGGAAGGCTGGAGCCCGTGCTGCCGCAATGGTCGTACAAGCCGACGCCGATGCATCTGGTCTATGCGCCGGATCGCCGTCCCACAGCGATGTTGCGGAGCGCGATCGATTTCCTTGTGGCCCGCTTTGGCTGAAGCCCGAAGCCCTCTTTCGGCGGCGGCGAATCTATGATCAGATCTGATCATGGACTATGGGGGAAGATGGGGGAGACGTGGCGAAAGTTACGCTGAAGGATGTGGCTGCCGCTGCCGGTGTCGGCGCTGCCACGGTAGAGCGGGCGCTAAACGGGCGCGGGAATGTGCTGCCTGAGACGGCGGAGAAAATATTCATTGCAGCCAAGCGGCTTGGCTATCGTGCACCGCCCGCCGGCACAAGGCACGGTCTGGTGCGCATCGAAGTGGTGCTGCTTCGGCCGGAAACCTATTTCTACTCGCGTCTCAATCGCGCTTTCGAACGCATCGCCGCCTTGCTCGACAAGGATATTCTCATCCAGCGGACCTTTGCGCGCGAAAATGACCCGGCCGATTTTTCGCGCCATATCGCCACCCCGCAAGCCCGCCGTTCGGCGCTCATCGTCGTCGCGCCCGATCATCCTGACGTGGTCGGCAGCGTCCGCAAGGCGGCCGCCGGCGGCATCCCTGTCGTGCAGATCATGACGCGGCCGGCACCGGAACTTGCCTATGTCGGCATCGACAACGAGGCGGCCGGACGCACCGCCGCCTTCTACATGGCGCGCATGCAGGCCGGGTGCGCGGGCACCTTCGTCGCACTCTGTCACAGCGGCGCCTACGAGAATCACAAGGCGCGCATCCGCGGCTTTTCCGACTATCTGCTTGCGAATGCGAACCCATCCCATCGCTTTGCCGAGGTCATGTTCGACGAGGATGACGAGATGAAGACGATGGAGCTCTTGTCCAGCGCCCTCGATCGTTATCCCGATATTGCCGGTCTTTACAGCGCCGGCGGCGACAACGCCGCAATCGCGACGGTTCTTCGCCGCCATCGCAAGCAATCGGTTTTCTGGGTCGGTCATGAAC
Source organism: Martinezella lusitana (assembly GCF_016901135.1). Taxonomy (GTDB): domain Bacteria; phylum Pseudomonadota; class Alphaproteobacteria; order Rhizobiales; family Rhizobiaceae; genus Rhizobium; species Rhizobium lusitanum_D. The sequence goes on from NZ_JAFEVL010000045.1 coordinate 538,108, forward strand.
TCTCCGATGCGACGCGCAGCTACCTGAAGGAAGGCTTGATGACGATCGTTCTCGATCAGGCTCCGGAAGTGCAGGCTCGGCGCGCCATCGACCTGACGCTGAAGCGCCTCGGCCTGATCGATACCGACATCGATTCCGAGCCGGTACGCTTTCTGACCGTGACGGCGGAAAGCCTTTGAACGGCGTCAGCGCATCGTCAGATCGTTTCGGGACGTCATGCTTGCCGCAATGAGCCAGTCGCGAAAGATTTCTGCTTCAGCGGAAAGGCGGTTGGCTTCGATGAGCCAATAGGATTTGTCAGTATCCGAGGGCGTGTCGAACAGGGTGACCAGCGTTCCATTGGCCAGTTCGTCGGCAATCAGCGCGGTCGGGCAGAGGCCGATGCCCTGGCCGCCGATGACCGATCCGATCATCAGGCTGAAATCGGCGAAGATCGGCCCGGATTTCGGAGCCTTGCGGATACCGGCAAGCGCGAACCAGCGCGCCCAGGAGCTCGTGGTTTCATCATGCAGGAGATCCACGTCGATCAGGTCGGCCGGTACATTGATAGGGTCATGACGAAGCTTGAACTCCGCCGAGCAGGTCGGTCGCGTCTCGCCGCTCAATAGTGCGATGGCTGCCGCTTCCGGCCTCGGCCCATGACGGATCAGCAGATCGACGCTTGCAGCCTCCGGCGTCCTTGCATCGAGCGCATAGACGATGTTGATGCGAATATCCGGATGCTCTCTCCTGAATGCCGGCAACTGCGGGATCAGCCAGCGGGTGGCGACGGACGCGATGCATGCCACGCTGACCGGTCGGTCATGGGCCTCGAGCTTCAATTGCCTGGCGGCGATATCGATATGTCCAAGGCCATTTGCCACCGCCGCCCCGAATTCGCGGCCCGCTGCCGTCAGCGTCACGCCGCGGGCATGACGCATGAACAGCGAAACGCCGAGCCAGTGCTCCATCGACCGCACATGCTGGCTGACGCCGGCCGCTGTCAGATTGAGCTCTGCGGCTGCCCTGACGAAACTCTCATGACGCACGGCCGCCTCGAAGGCGCGAAGGGAGGCAAGGGGGATATGACGCATGTGCCAAGGCTAAGTAAAACTTAGCCAAAGAGCAAGAACAATCGGCGTTGTGCGATGGGCTGATCTCGCTAGAGTGCAGCCCGAATTGTTGCCTCGCCGGCGGAATGAGGCTAGCAAGCGAATCGGTAAAGGATGAAGGATCGTGATGCACAGGACCCTCGACATGCCCGCTCCCTCCGACGCCGAGGAACGGCGCAGCAAGCCGCCGGTTGTCGTCTATCCGAATGAAACGCTGCCGCCGGCCGGTCTGGATGTGCTCTACGCCGCAAGGCAAAGCATGAGCAAGGTCGCGGAAATCATCGTGCCGCCGCGCGAAGCCGGTAGCTTTCGTGTGCCGAAAGGGCATTTCTTTCGCATCGTCAGCATGGAGGGTTCGCAGGTCGGCGACCTCAATCTATGGAACGCCGCCGACCTCTCGGAATGCTTCTTCAGCGGCAAGACCCGCGCGCTTCATGCCACGCATGTCGGCGTCGGCGACCGGCTCTGGAGCACTTTGCCCTATCTGCGGCCGATGGCGACGATTACCTATGATACGCTCGGCTGGTATGGCTGGGACGCCGATGGCGCCGGCATCCACGATGTCATCGGCACGCGCTGCGATCCCTATACCAACCGTCTGCTGAAAGGCGACGACTACCACCATTGTTGCCATTCAAACCTGTCGCGAGCGCTCGCCTCTGAAATGAACATTCCTGTCCGGGAGGCGGAAGCCCATGTTCATGACGTGCTTAATGTCTTCATGTGCACGGGTTTTACGCGCGACACACATCAATATTTCATGAAGGCAAGCCCGGTACGTCCGGGCGATTTCATCGAGTTTTTTGCGGAGATCGATCTTGTCGGCGCGCTATCGGCCTGTCCGGGCGGCGATTGCGGCAGCGGCCATTCGAGCGATTTGGCGCCGTGCTATCCGCTTCGCGTGGAGATCTGGCAGCCTGATCCGGAAAGTCTTGCCGGCCGGGCCTTTCCCGAGCGCAGCCCCTATCCGGGAACGCATGGCCTTTAGGTCTGCAAACGGCTTGCATCCGTGAGCCTATAGAAACAGTTTGCCGGCGGTTTCGGCCGCCGGCAATCCAAATTCGTTTATCAAGCCGTCATCAGCCTGGAGCCGATGCTCAGTTGATTGCTTAATTGCAGACGCGGACGCGCTCGTAGTGCCAACCGTCGTCATACTGGTTTTGAACCTCGCGGTTCTCCAACCAGCATCTCGGCGGAGGCGCTGCGTAAACCGGGCCGCTGTTGGCGAGGGCGCCACCGACGATCAGACCGCCGATGAGACCTGCGGCGACGCCGCCGGCGATCGCACCGCCATGGCCATGGTGGTGGCGGCGCCAATCGTCATGGCCACGCCAGTCGCCGCGATAGGGCGGTCTGCCGTCATACTGCTGCGCTTGCGCGAAGCTGACAGGCGCCAATGCGCCGCCTACGACCGTAGCGGCCAGCAAAACCGTAAGAACTGTTTTCTTTATCATGACTACCTCCAAAGCAGTCTTCATGCTCAGCGAATGCGCGAGTCATTTATCTAACGTTCTAAGCATGATTATGTTCAGCTGAACATTTTATGAATATGCCGTTCATCGGCGCCAAAGCCTGGAAAACCAGCCTAGACGCTATGATCTCGCGCTGGATTATTTCGTTGGAAGGCGATCGCGCGTTGCCCTGATCCATTCCAATGTTCGTGATTCGGGATCGGGATTGCGCGTGATGTCGGTGACGACGGCGGCGCTATCCGCGCCGTTTTCGAACACGCCGGCAATGCGCTCCACCGTCAGCCCGCCGATCGCCACAAGCGGTAACTCGCCAACACGAGCCTTCCAGTCGGCGAGGCGATCAAGACCCTGCGGTGCCCAAGCCATGGCCTTGAGCACTGTAGGATAGATCGGACCGAGCGCGATATAGTCGGGACCAGCCGCAAGTGCTGTCGCCAGTTCCGCCTCGTCATGCGTCGAAAGCCCCAGTTTCAGACCTGCGGCGTGAATTGCATTGAGATCGGCGGTTGCCAGATCCTCTTGACCGAGATGGATGAAATCGCAGCCTTCCTCGATGGCGAGTTGCCAATAGTCGTTGACAATCAATTGGCATCCATGCGCTGAGCAGACAGCCCTTGCCCGCTGGATGTCGGCGCGTATCTCCGCCGGCAGACGATCCTTTATGCGCAGTTGCACCAGCTTGACGCCGAGCGGCACCAGCCTTTCGATCCAGGCGGCACTGTCGACGATCAAGTAGAAGGGATCGAGCGTCACGCGAAAACCGCCTTTCCGATCACGGGCGTCGACGGCACCGCCATGTCGCGCGGCTCCAGCATGCCCGCGCCGAATGCCTGCCTGCCGGCATCGATCGCCTTCGCAAAGGCTTCCGCCATCGCAGTGGGATCGCCGGCGCCGGCAACGGCGGTGTTCAGCAGCACGGCATCGAAGCCGAGTTCCATGACGATGGCAGCGTGCGAGGGCCGGCCGATGCCGGCGTCCACGATCAAGGGCACGTCGGGAAAATGCGCCCGCATCGAGCGAAGGGCGGAAAGATTGAGCGGCCCCGCCGCGGTTCCGATCGGCGCGCACCAGGGCATCAGCACCTTGCATCCGGCTTCGAGCAGCCGTTCGGCCACCACCAGATCGTCCGTCGTATAGGGAAAGACCTCGAAACCTTCGCCGGTAAGAATGCGCGCTGCTTCGACGAGCGCAAACACATCCGGCTGCAGCGTGTCGTGATTGCCGATCACCTCCAGCTTGATCCAGCTGGTCTGAAATACCTCACGCGCCATTTTCGCGGTCAGCACGGCCTCTGACACACCATGGCAACCGGCCGTATTGGGAAGAACGCGAATGCCGAGCCCACGGATCATGTCGAAGAAGGCGCCGCCATTGCGCCCGCCGGCCGTTTCGCGGCGCAGTGACACGGTGACGATCTCGGTCCCCGAACGCTTGACCGCTTCTGCGAGGACGGCGGGCGAGGGATAGCGCGCTGTGCCGAGAAGAAGGCGTGATTCTATTGGGGTTCCATAAAGATCAAGCATGGTTCAGCCTCCCTGCATCGGCGTCAGGATCTCGATCCTGTCGTTGTCATCCAGTGCATGGTCATGGCGGTCCTCGCGATGGACGAGTTCGCCGTTGACGGCGGTCGCCAGCCAGTCGCCCTCATAGTCGAGCGCGGCCAGAAGCTGCGAAAGTGTGGCTGCGGCGATCGTCTGGGCTTCGCCATTGATGATCAGGCGCATCGGGAGCTCCTTTGCTTTGTCTGTTCGGAAAGGACGAGATCGGCAGCCTCGGCTGCCATTGCCGGGGCCAGCAGGAAACCGTGGCGATAAAAACCGTTGATCACGACGACCTTGCCTTCCCGCGTCACACGCGGAAGATTGTCGGGGAAGGCGGGGCGGATACCGGCGCCGGTTTCGATGACGGAGGCGTCCGCAAAGGCAGGGTGCAGCGCGTAGGCGGCATTCAGCAGCTCAATCAGCGAGCGCGCGCTGATCGGCCCATTAAATTCGGTCTCGATCATGGTCGCGCCGACCATGAAAAGGCCGTTGCCGCGAGGAACGATATAGACAGGAAAGCGTGGATGCAGCAGTCGCACGGGCCGGGCGAGCGCGACTTCTTCCGTGCGCAGATAGAGCATTTCGCCGCGTACGCCGCGCAGGTCCGGGGTGTGCCCGATACGGGCGGCGCCCGTGCAATCGACGATCTCGGAGAAATCGTCTTCGTTCACATCGTCACAGGTAAAGACAGCGCCCTTTGCCAGCAATCCTTCTTTCAACGAGTGCAACGCCTGGCGCGGATCGAGATGGGCTTCCTCAGGAAAGAACAACCCGTGTCTGAAACGTCCGGCAAGGGCAGGCTCGAGTGTCGTGATATCGCTCTCCTCCACCCAGCGATAACCGGCCGTGCGGCTGGCGAATCGCTTTAGTTCGCCGTGATCGCGTGTCGGCGCGACGACGAGCGTTCCGTTGCGCACGATTTTACCCGGCAGGATCGCATCCCATCGGTCGGCGGCATCGAGGCCGAGCGTGAGCACAGCCGCATCGGCGCTTTCCCGTTCGCACCATGGCGCCAGCATGCCGCCAGCGAGCCATGAGGCGGCGTGATCGAAGTTCGGACGTGGATCCAGGACCGTTACTTCTGCGCCACGAGCATTCAGCTCGTGCGCGACCGTGAGGCCGGCGACGCCGGCCCCTTTGACAAGGACGCGCATCTTATTCGGCCGGATGCACTGGGTTATCGATCGGCATATAGAGATCGCCGCCTTCGCGATATTTTGCCGCCATCGCGTCCAGCCCCTCCTTCTGCGCCTCGGCGCGGATGTCGTGCGAGATCCGCATCGAGCAGAATTTCGGGCCGCACATCGAGCAGAAATGCGCCACTTTGTGAGCCTCTTTCGGCAGGGTCTCGTCGTGGAAACTGCGGGCGGTGTCTGGATCGAGCGAAAGGTTGAACTGGTCTTCCCAACGGAATTCGAATCGGGCCCGCGACAGGGCGTCGTCGCGCAGCTGGGCGGCCGGATGTCCCTTGGCAAGATCGGCGGCGTGTGCGGCGATCTTGTAAGTGATGACGCCGGTCTTGACGTCGTTGCGATCCGGCAAGCCGAGATGCTCCTTCGGCGTGACGTAGCAGAGCATCGCCGTGCCGAACCAGCCGATCATGGCAGCGCCTATCCCCGAGGTGATGTGGTCGTAACCTGGCGCGATATCGGTCGTCAGCGGCCCGAGCGTGTAGAAGGGCGCTTCGCCGCAGACCGCGAGCTGTTTGTCCATATTCGCCTTGATCTTGTGCATCGGCACATGGCCGGGGCCTTCGATCATCACTTGGCAATCCCTGGCCCAGGCGATCTTCGTCAGCTCGCCGAGCGTTTCGAGTTCGGCGAATTGCGCTGAGTCGTTGGCATCGGCGATCGAGCCGGGGCGAAGGCCGTCGCCGAGCGAGAAGGAGACGTCATAAGCCCGGCAGATGTCGCAGATCTCCTCGAAATGCTCGTAGAGGAAGCTCTCGCGGTGATGATGGAGACACCACTTGGCCATGATCGAGCCGCCGCGGGAGACGATGCCGGTGACGCGATTGACTGTGAGCGGGATGTAATGCAGTCGCACGCCGGCATGGATGGTGAAATAGTCGACGCCCTGTTCGGCCTGTTCGATCAGCGTATCGCGATAGACCTCCCAGGTCAGGTTCTCGGCAATGCCTTCGACCTTTTCCAGCGCCTGATAGAGCGGCACGGTGCCGATCGGCAGCGGCGAATTGCGGATGATCCACTCGCGGATATTGTGGATGTTGCGGCCGGTGGAGAGATCCATGACGGTATCGGCACCCCAACGAGCGGCCCAGACCATCTTCTCGACCTCTTCCGCCATCGAGGATGTAACGGCGGAGTTGCCGATATTGGCGTTGATCTTCACCAGAAAATTCCGACCGATGATCATCGGCTCGGCCTCGGGGTGATTGATGTTGGCGGGGATGATCGCCCGGCCGGCGGCGACTTCCTGGCGGACGAATTCCGGCGTCACATGATCGGGAATATGCGCGCCGAAACTCTCGCCGTCGCGGACCAAAGCTTCCGCCTTCGCCTTGCGACCGAGGTTTTCGCGGATGGCAATGAACTCCATCTCCGGCGTGATGATGCCGGCCCGCGCATAGGCGAGCTGGGTGACGGCGTTGCCATCCCTGGCGCGCAGCGGCTGGCGCCGCCCGGGAAATTCGGGGGTCAACCGATCGGCACTGACGAAGTCGTTGTCCTCAGGGCGCACGTGGCGGCCCTCATAGGCTTCGACATCGCCGCGGGTGAGCACCCAGTCGCGACGGAGCTCGGCAAGTCCCTGCTCGATGCGGATATCGGCACCCTCGATCGTGTAGGGGCCAGAGGAATCATAGACGACGACAGGCGGTTCGCCTGCGGTCGGATGGACGCTGATCTTGCGCATCGGCACGCGGATGTCGGGATGGATGTCTCCCGGAATGTAGATCTTCCGGGATGCCGGCAGCGGGCCGGTGGTGACTGTTGGGGTGAGGTTCTTTGCGGCAATGGTCATGGTTTGAGGCTCCAAGTTAGATTTGGAGACCCAGTCAATCAGCCGGAATGATGGAAAGACGCCGGCCATGGATTTCACGCGTGAATCCGAAGCCTTCGAGCGCTTGCACCGTCCCTACGCCAGTATGAACTGGATCAGGTTCAACGGGTCACTGCGCACGCTAGCAGTATCTCAGCCCCTTGCCGGGACCCCCCTGGTGAATATCGGGAGGCTATGCTCTCCCTTCCGCTTCTGTCAACCCCGCGGCCGAGGTCGCTGTCTCTAATCCTCCGCCGGCCGCCCCGGCGTAAACCCGCCTTAGTAGCGGGGCGTTGTGTTGCCAACGAAGCGATGAGCGCCCGTATGGGTAAGCTTGCTGGCGGTATCGAGCCAGATCTTGCCGCCAAGCGCCCGCCAGCGATGGCAGAAGGCGAAATCCTCGCTCAAGTAGATACCCGTCCCTTCCTCGATCATACATTCGAAGAGAGCGTATTGCGTCGCAGGCGAACGCTTGGTGCCGGGATAGGCATGGATGGCGCTGTAGCGCAGATCGGGATAGGCCGCGGTCATCGTCTCGATGACTTCGCGTTTGATGAGCAGCATGCCGGTGCCTGCATAGATGGCACTGACAAAATCACCATCGCGTTCGCTGCTTTGGCCGACCAGCGGCGTGCCGACATAGTGCAGAGCTGCGGCATTGAGTGATTCGCCGTCGCGCGTGGTTGCTCGCGCCGCGCTATCCCAGTCGTAGTCTTTGATGGGATACATGGCCGCGACAACATCCTTGTCCGCATTCATCAGCCGCATGACCTGCTCGGGCTCGAAACTGATGTCCGCGTCGATGAACAGCATGTGCGTCGCCGCCGTGTCGTTCAGGAAGGAGGATACCAGCGTGTTGCGGCTGCGGGTGATCAGCGCATCATTGCCGAGGAGTGCAAGCGTCAATTGTATGCCGGCTTGCGCGCCGGCCTGCATCAGTGAAAAGATGGATTGCATATAATCCTTGGCAACAAGTCCGCCGAAACAGGGAGTCGCTATGAAGATCAGCCGATTCTCGGTCATTCGCTGTTGGGCCCTTTCCGGTAGCGCGCGAGTCGCAAGAATCTAGGGAGATTCAACATTTCTGTGTGTACCGAATTATTGAATTTTGTTTCTTAGGTGTTTCCGAACGTTGCTGACGGAAACCAGGAAGATTGCCAAGGTCGTGCGAAAATGGCGGTTAGGTCGCGGGGGCTTCTGGATTGGCCACCGATGTCGATGGTGCCGCCGCGCCAGGCCGTGGTCGCTCCCGTCAGACCCCAAAACGCGCTTTTCCGCCATCAATGGACGGGTCCAGCCTGTCTTGCTGCCCGCAGTTGCATTTAAGCAACAGAGGCCAAGACTAACGCTACGGTCGGTTTCACATAATTGACAAACATACGGGCTGTTTGTAAATCAGATGCAGGACATAACTGTCTTACGGTCGAGCATTCGGCCGGATCGGTAGGGGCATTTCATGACCGTTGCCGCGGGGTCAATTATGGAGGTTCGAGGGGACTCAAGCCAACATCAGGTGCGTATTTGCCGGGCTACCTGGTCGCGTTTAGACCGAACCGACTTTCGAGGTGGTATTCCAGCTCTGCACTCGCGGTAAACTAGAAATGCATATTACAACCAGGAGTTTAATATGAACCTGAAAAGTCTTCTTCTCGGCTCGGCTGCTGCGCTGGCAGCAGTATCCGGTGCTCATGCGGCTGACGCTGTCGTCGCTGCTGAACCGGAGCCGCTTGAATACGTCCGCATCTGCGACGCTTACGGTGCTGGCTACTTCTTCATCCCGGGCACGGAAACCTGCCTCAAGATCGGCGGCCGTGTCCGTACCGAAGGCGAGTGGTATGATGCCTACAACCCGAACAGCAAGGTCGGCACGCTGTGGCACACCCGCGCCGAGCTGAACGTCGACACCGCGACCGACACCGAATACGGTCCGCTGAAGACCAACATGGTTCTGCGTTGGGACTGGAACGACGGCGGCTCCACCAGCACGAAGCTGCTGTTCGCCAACATCAGCCTCGGTGGCTTCACCGTTGGTAAGCTCGACTCCCAGTACAACCTGTACGTAGGTTACGCTGGCGACGTCATCAACGACGACGTGATCTATGACGGCCCGTACGAACTCAACCAGTTGACCTATAACTACGACGCAGGCAACGGCTTCACGGCTGTGATCTCCGTCGAAGACAGCAACTCCAGCGGCTCGGGCGCTTCCTACGGCTCCAGCTGGTGGACGGACGACAAGTCCAACCACTACGCTCCTGACGTTGTTGCCGGTGCCGGTTTCAAGTCTGGCGCATGGGGCTTCAAGGTCGTCGGTGGTTATGACTCCATCGTCGAAGAAGGCGCCATCAAGGCTCGTGTCGATGCCGACTTCGGTGTCTTCTCGGCCTTCTTGATGGGTGGCTGGAACACCGACGGCGACAAGCTGAACAAGTATGCCGGCACCAACCTTGATCGTTCTGCTTGCCCCGTTAATGATCCGTCGAAGTGCGGCTGGGGTGACTGGGCACTTTGGGGCGGCGTTGGCGTTCCGATCAACGAAAAGCTGAAGTGGAACCTCCAGCTCGCCTACACCGACTCGAAGATCTTTGCTGCGACCACGAACCTCAAGTTCAACCCAGTTAAGAACTTGCTTATCGAGCCGGAAATCTCCTATACCGATTTTGATTCTGTGAACCAGGATCAGTGGGCTGGTATTCTGCGCTTCGAGCGTAGCTTCTAATCTTAAGTTACCTGGCCTCGTGCCAGGTAATAGAAGCCTGATGTTTCCAATCCGTCGGGCTTCTTACACTGATCGGTTGACCTCCGATCAAAGAGGAAGGATCCGGCTTTCCCTCCGGATCCTTCTTGATTCAAAGAGCCAATGTCGCCATCTCGCGCGTCTTGACCGACGGGAACCAAGTCTTCAGAACCATCTTGATAAACATCTGTCCGCAAGGGACGAGCTGGAAATCGCCCCTGTCGAGCGTCCATTCCGCGATCAATCCGCCGATGACGGCGGTCAGTGCGGAGGCAGCCGTATCCGGCGTCCAGGGCGCGGGTAGCTTCGTGTTCGCATCCATCAAGGTAAATATTCTTGCGAAATGTTGGTGCATATCGTGCCGAAAGGAGCTCGCCTGGCTCGTGGTTCCATCGCAGAACGCCATGTCGAGATGCATCATGACCTTCAGCATGCTGCGTTTGCGCGGATCGTACTGAACATCCTCGAACACCGCTGCGATCGCATCCGCGACAAGATCGAGCGGATTGGGCGGCAGTTCCTTCGACATCCGCTCCGCCAATTCCTGGAATGGTTGCTGCGCCTCATCCCGGATCGCGAACATCAATCCCTGCTTGTTCTTGAAATGCCAGTGAACCGCTCCCCGCGTAACACCGGCTGCTGCCGCTATCTCCTCCAGGCTGACATTTTCGTATCCTTTGTCGAGAAACAGAGCCTTTGCGGAATGTAGTATTTCGCTCCGGGTTTCTGCCGCCTCCTCCTTAGTGCGCCTCATTCGCTTCTCCACATAAGCCGATATTCAAGCTGGGCCCCTTTTTATATGTCGCTCCATCAACGCTGCTTCGGTACTGGTCCCCCCTTATACCAGCAACAGCCACAGCGCAGCAAAGCTTAGATATTCCCTAAAAATCGACGAAGGAAATCGTACTGAGGCGTATTCGTCAAGCTCCTATAAGCCACGCGCAAGTTTCCTTGTGCAGTTTGGACGCGTTGGGAAGTGCAAAATCGAAAAATGTGCAGATGCCGATAGCGCCATGATGGCGATCGCTCGCCTCAAACAACCTTGAATTCATTGCTCCTGGAGACGGCGCGTTTGCCTGATCGAAGGGGCATGGCGAGTTTGATCTCCAGCATTCGGCAATCCCATCCGCCCATATCGATATCGAAGTCACGCCGCCGCGGTCACGCGATCCGGCATGGCATCCTGTTCAAGTCGCGTACGCGTAAAACATCTGAGTCCCTCTCAACGCTCGTATTCGGAGGCCCCATGACGAGCATTACCTCAGTCTTATCAAATAATTACTATCCGTATCGGACATCCCAGTCGACGTCGTCCTCATCAGACGATTCCGTGGCGTCCATACTGTCTGGCAGCTCATCCAGCAGTTCGTCGAGCACGAGCTCGTCGTCATCAGACGACCAATCTCAGGTCACTGCGGCCGAGCAGCTGGTTGCCCAGCTGATGAATATCATCCTCAACATGCAGTCTGGTAACAGCAGTGACAGCTCCACCTCGGACTCGGACAGTGATTCCACCAGTGTGACGCCCAGCACTCAGCAGTCTTCCGCGACCAGCAGCCAGGGCAGCAAACAGAGCGATATGATCAGCGCCATGGATACCAATGGCGATGGCAATATCAGCGAGGCGGAATTCGTTGCCGCTCGTCCGTCCGATGTCAGCGAGGACCAGGCAACGCAGCTGTTCAAAAGCTTCGACACGAGCAATACCGGCTCGCTCACCGAATCGCAAATGGCAACCGCCATGCAGTCGGGCCAGCGGCCGCCTCCGCCACCTTCGGGCGACCAGTCGAGCGACGACCAGCTCTCCAGCATGTTCTCCTCCATGGATACCAATGGCGACGGCAGCGTCAGCGAAACCGAGTTCGTTGCAGCTCGCCCGTCCGACGTGAGCGAGGATCAGGCGACGACGCTGTTCGAAAGTCTCGATACTTCCGGCTCGGGGTCGCTGACGCAGAGCCAGTTCGAATCGGCCATGAAGGCGCAACAGCAGCCACAGATGCCTGATTTCGCCGGTCTCTATGGATCCACTGACCAGGATCAGACGGACGAACTGCTGTCCCTCTGATCGAAAGTGACCCTTCGCATCCGATCATGCGAACGGGCCGGCCGCTTGGACAAGAGACGTTGGGGCCACCATGTCCAAGCGGGCCGGCTTTTAAAGAACTCCCCCTATGAATGCGGCATTCCTGCAGCCCATCCTCTTATGGATGATGGGCTCGACGCAGCTCGATCTCCAATTTTCTGGAAAGCCGCCTTGTTCCCAGTGCTGCTCGCGACACAGCCGGTGCAGCGCTCACAAACCGAAAAGCAAAAATCGATGATATCAGAGCGACGGATTTCGTCGCGCGAGGCGTTCAACTATCGAGAATCCATGCTCGATATCGGAGGGAATGTACGCTGTCGGAGACATTGCGATCGGATGGGCGCCGCACGGCGGGACTGACGGATAGGCAGAGTCCCCTTGTCAAGAGCGGGGGACGGGCGTGCTATGCGATCATCGTACGAAACTGGGACGATGGCGATTGTCGATGAAATGGGATCGCGTGCCCAAGAGTGGCGACCCGGACGAGGATCTGCTCGGCCGCATCGCTGCCGGTGACGTTCCGGCGATGCGCACGATGATAGCGCGGCAACTGCCGCGGATTCTGTCCGTCGCCACCCGCATGCTTGGCGATGCCGCCGAGGCCGAGGATATCGCGCAGGAGACATTCCTGCGCGTGTGGCGGAACGCCGGAGGCTGGCGCCAGCGCGATGCCCTCTTCAGCACCTGGGTCCATCGCGTAGCGATCAACCTCTGCTACGATCACCTGCGTCGGCGCAAGGATGTGTTTGCCGAGCACCCGCCCGACCTCGAATATGAGGGTCCGGCGCCGGATGCCGGCTTGATGAGCGAGGATGACCCATCGCGGCGCGTGGAGCGGGCCATGCAGCTGATTGCTCCCCGGCAGCGCGAGGCGATCGTCCTGGTCTACTATCAGGGGCTGTCGAATGCGGAGGCGGCGGCGATCATGGACGTTAGCGTGGATGCACTGGAAAGCCTGCTTGCGCGTGGAAGGCGCTCCTTGCAGTTGCTGTTATTGAAGGAACAGAGCGATGGCTGAACATATCGCGGGTCCGATGAGTGCCGAGCGGTTTGCTGAAATGGTCGATGCCTATGGCAGCAATATCGGCCGATGGCCACAGCCGGAGCGTGCGGCCGCACGCGACTATGCCAGGAATGCCGAGGCGACCAGCATGCTCGAACGCGCCGCGGACCTCGATTCGCTGCTCGACACATATGTCCTCAAAGCCGGCCACGAAGGCTTGGATGGCCGGATAGTCGCGAAATTTGTCCGCCGCTCGAGGATGAGGAACTGGTTTCGCTTCGGCTCCGCCGGCATCGGTCTTGTCGGCATCGGCATTGCAGGCGCTCTCGCCGGCAGTATCGCCATCGCCATATTGGCGCCGAGCCTGACGTCGGACACCGTCGTCGCATCGGATGGGACCGCCACCATGTTCGGCGATGTCGGGCCGGATGTGGCCATAAAGCAGGACAGCCAATGACAGACCGCAGCTTTCGAATATTGGTCATATCTCTGCTGGTGCTGAACACCTTCCTGATCGGAGCGTTGGCGGGCGGAGGACTGACATGGATCCGCAACTCGCAGGCACGCGCCGCCGTGATGCCTTTGGCAGGCGAGCAACTGCCCTCGTCGCAGAGGAAAGCGCTGCGCGCGGCACTGAACGAAGCGCGCAAGGACCAGCGCCCGACCATTCTCGAGGCGCAGCAGGCGAAGATAGATGCCGCATCCATCCTGGGGCAGCCGACGCTGGATACCGAAGCGTTGTCGGCCGCCTTGGCGAGGGCCCGCAATGCCGACATCGCCCTGCGGACGAAGCTCGAGGAACGCGCCGTCGATTTCGCGGCCACGCTTTCCTATGACGAACGTCGCGCTCTTGCCGAAAGCCTGATCCGCCGCGGCGTTCCCAAAGCCGCCGCCACAAAATGATCACACTTGCCCACCGACGGATCGGAAAGATGCTCGCGTTTAAGGAGCATGTCCGATGCAGGAGTTGGCAGGAACATGGCTCAGCAATCGAATGATGTTTATGCCGCGCTCGCTCTTTCCCGGTTCGGGCTAGGAGCTGATCATAACGGCATCGCGTCGATCCTATCGGATCCGCGCGGCGCGCTGCTTGAAGAGATCACCGAACGCTTCGTCCCGGTTCCGGTCGGGCCGCAATTGCAGTCCACAGCCGATCTTCTCGTCGGCCTCTACGCGTTCCAGGAACAACGCAAGGAAGCCCGTCAGCAGGCTGCGACGGCTGCAGCGCCGCCAGATAAGCCGGCGCAAGCCCCGCAGCAGGGGCCGCACCCCCCCGGCGCGATGAGCGCTCAGCCTGCCGCTCAAGAGATGGCAGGTGCGATCACCAAGGCGGTCGAGAAACTGGAGAAGCCTTCGGTCCCCTATCTTCCGCAGCAGATCCTGCTGGCGGAGGCGGATGCGCGTTTCAACGGCACCATCAGGCAGCCGCTGATCGGTTTCGGCGAACGATTGGCCATGTTCTGGGCAAACCATTTCGCGGTCGCGATCTCCAAGAGCGAGGAATGCCACATTCTTGCCGGTGCTTTCGAGCGGGAGGCCATCCGGCCGCATGTCTTCGGACGGTTCTCGGACATGCTGCTTGCGGTCGAAACCCATCCGGCCATGCTCGGCTATCTCGACAACCAGCAGTCGATCGGGCCGAATTCGAAGGCCAATGGCAACAAGAAGCGTGGCCTCAACGAAAATCTTGCCCGCGAGACTCTGGAACTGCATACGCTCGGCGTCAATGGCGGCTACACCCAGACCGACGTAACGACGCTTGCGAAAATCATCACCGGCTGGACGGTGGCGCGGGCGGAGGGAAAGCTCGGCACGCCCGGAACTTTTGTCTTCAACGCGGGGGCTCACGAGCCCGGCGACCAGACGTTGCTCGGCTTGACCTATGCCGACAACGGCGTCGGGCAGGGGCGGGAGGCGCTGCGTGACCTTGCCCGCCACCCGGCCACCGCGCAGCATATCGCCACCAAGCTCGTTCGGCATTTTATTGCCGACGTGCCGCCGCCGGCACTTGTGCAGACCGTTTCGGCGACCTTCACCAAGACGGATGGTGATCTTTCTGCCGTCTATCGCGCTCTGCTCGGCTCCGAAGAAGCCTGGAACCCGACGCTTGCCAAGGTCCGCTCGCCGCAGGAATTCATGGCCGCGCTTCTGCGGGCAAGCGGCGAGACGCCGAAGCCGAATGTCATTCTCGGTACCCTGACCGCAATGGGCCAGCCGTTTTGGGCTCCGGCCGGCCCGAACGGCTTCGCCGACACTGCCGATGTCTGGGCTTCCAGCGAAAGTCTCAGCATGCGGATGGATGTCGCCAGCATGATCGCCAATGCAGTGCCGCCGCAGGTCGATCCGCGTCGCTTCGTCTCGGACAGTCTCGGCCCGCTTCTCTCTAATGAAACGCTGCAGGCGGTGTCGCGTGCTGAGACCCGCAATCAGGGCTTTGCGATCGCCTATCTTTCCCCCGAATTTCAAAGGCGCTGACCATGACTTGCGAACTCATGACTCCTACCCGCCGTGCCGTTCTCGGTGCTTCAGGCGCATTGTTCGCCTGGGCCTTCATCCCTCGTTTCGCCCACGCCGCCGGCGGCCGCGACCCGCGCTTCATCACCATCATACTGCGTGGCGCGCTCGATGGCCTGACGGCGGTTCCGCCCGTCGGCGATCCGGACTATCAAGCGCTTCGTCAGGCGATCGCCATGACGACGAGCGGTCCGCATGCGGCGCTTCCGCTCGACAGCTTCTTTGCGTTGCATCCTTCGATGCCGAACTTCAACAACCTCTATCGGGCGGGACAGGCGGTCGTCGTTCATGCCAGCGCCACTCCCTATCGCGACCGCTCGCACTTCGACGGTCAGGACGTGCTGGAATCCGGCTATGAGACGCCGGGTCGCGTTGATTCCGGCTGGCTGAACCGGATGCTTGAGGGTCTTCCCAAGGGCGACAAAGTCTCGCCCGGTGCATCCACCATCCGCGGATTGTCGGTCGGCGCGAACGCACCGCTGGTTATTCGCGGCAAGGCGCCGGTGCTGGGCTGGTCGCCGTCCAACCTGCAACCAGTCAGCGACGATCTGCCGCCACGGCTGATGGATCTCTACAGCCACACCGATCCCTTGTTCGCGAAGATCCTCGCCGAGGGCATCTCCACCGGCAAGATCGCGGCTGGCCTCGACGTAAAGGCGCGAGGCGGTCCCGGCGACCCCACCGGAATGGAGCAGATGGCGAGGGGCGCCGCGCGCCTGCTGGCGCAGGATGACGGTCCTCGCGTGGCAGCGCTTGCCTTCGAAGGATGGGATACCCATGCCGGCGAGGTGGATCGGCTGAACAAGCTGCTTGTTGGTCTCGACAATGCGTTAGCCGCGTTCCAGCAGGAGCTCGGCCCTGCCTGGAAGGATACCGCCATCGTCGTTGCGACGGAGTTCGGCCGCACGGCACAGGTGAACGGCACCGAGGGCACGGATCATGGCACCGGAACGACAGCATTCCTTGCCGGTGGTGCGATCAAGGGCGGCCGGGTAATTGCCGACTGGCCCGGCCTCAAGCAGACGCAGTTGCGCGATGGCCGCGATCTTGCCGCCACGACCGACCTGCGTGCGGTGATCAAGGGCATCGCCGTCGACCTGCTTGGCGCCTCGCCAGCGGTATTGACCCGCGACGTCTTTCCCGGGTCCGATCATGTCCTGCCGATAAAGGGGCTGATCGTCTGACGACAGGCTGTCGTCACGGCCAGTCGGCATAACCCGACGAAAGGGTGCCTTCCGAGACTTCGCTCTTGCGGGCGAAGTCGCGATAGGCGGCCGGCGAAAAACCCGTCTTCTTCTTGAAGAAGTGGCTGAAATAGGTGGGGTCGCGAAAGCCGAGCCCGTCGGAAATCTCCTGGACTGTACGGGCCGAGCGCTCCAGCCGCAATTTCGCTTCCTGCACGACCCGCAAATCGTTGATCGATGCTGCTGACCTAAGCAGGCCGTGCCGCGTTGGCGACGACGACGGGGATCAGCAGATCGCCCCAGTTGCCATCGCCGCCATGGTGGCGGGCCGAGCGGACGAGCTCGACGGAGACGCCGGCGTCGACCGCATTCATGACCGCCTGGTTGAGGCGATGCAGCTCGTTGGCCAGCATGCGGATGACGGCCTGCTGGTCGGAATTCATGGTGAGAGATTGCTCCTCGGCTCTCTCGCGGACGCGTGCTATCGATGGCATGTCATTCTCCTCCTGTTGATCTGGATATTACTCTGCTGCCGGCTTGAACTGGGCGTGCTCGGTCGATCCGTGCATGGCGGTGGTCGATGACTGGCCGCCGGTGATTGCCAGCGACACCGCATCGAAATAGCCCGTGCCCACTTCTCGCTGATGCTTGGTGGCGGTGTAGCCATTGGCCTCGGCCGCGAATTCGGCCTGCTGCAGTTCGGAATAGGCTGCCATCTGGCGGGCCTTGTAGCCGCGAGCAAGCTCGAACATGCCGAAGTTCAGCTGGTGGAAGCCGGCAAGCGTGATGAACTGGAACTTGTAACCCATCGCGCCCAGTTCGCGCTGGAACTTGGCAATCGTCGCGTCGTCCAGATTTTTCTTCCAGTTGAAGGACGGCGAGCAATTATAGGCGAGCAGTTTGCCGGGATGGACCCGGTGCACCCCTTCGGCGAACCGGCGCGCCTGCTCGAGATCCGGCTTCGACGTCTCGCACCAGATGAGGTCGCAATGCGGTGCGTAGGCGACGGCGCGGGCGATGCAGGGATCGATGCCGTTCCTGACCTGATAGAAGCCCTCGACCGTGCGGCCGGCATCATAGTCAACGAAGGGCTGGTCGCGTTCGTCGATATCGGAGGTCAGAAGCTTGGCAGCTTCCGCATCGGTACGGGCGACGACCAGTGTCGGCACGCCCATGACATCGGCTGCCAGGCGGGCGGCGTTCAGATTGCGGATATGGGCAGCTGTTGGAATGAGAACCTTGCCGCCGAGATGGCCGCATTTCTTCTCCGACGCCAGCTGGTCCTCGAAATGGACGCCGGCCGCACCCGCCTCGATATAGGCCTTCATGATCTCGAACGCGTTGAGGGGGCCACCGAAGCCCGCCTCGGCATCGGCAACGATCGGCGCGAACCATGTGTCGACCGAAAGACCCTTGCCCTCGGCAGTCTCGATCTGGTCGGCCCGCTGCAGGGTGCGGTTGATGCGCTTCGCCAGTTCAGGGCCCGCGTTGGCGGGGTAGAGGGACTGGTCGGGATACATGGCCGAAGCGGTATTGGCGTCCGCTGCGACCTGCCAGCCCGACAGGTAGATCGCCTTCAGCCCGGCGCGGACCATCTGCATGGCCTGGTTGCCCGAGAGCGCACCGAGCGCATTGACGAAATCCTCTTCATGAATGAGCTGCCAGAGCCGGTTCGCTCCCATCTCGGCTAGGGAATGGCGAATGGTGATCGATCCGCGCAGCCGCTTCACATCCTCAACCGTATAGGGCCGCTCAACGCCATCGAAACGTCCGGCAGGCGCGTTCGGAACCAGTTTGTAAAAATCTGTCATGCGAATCTCCCAAGGCTGTTCTGCTGATCGTTTGATCGATGTGAATTGCGTGACGATTTTTACAGGATGAGCATGCCGGAAGCCAGAAAATCTGGAATAACCCATTAGATAAAAGGGTTAGGATGTGCTATTGTTGACGGTGGTCGCTAGTAAATTTGTAAATATTGTAAAATTCGGTGCAAAGGGAAATTTGTAAAGGGAATGACAAATGGCTGAGCGCAAGATCTTTGCCGGGCCGCGGGTTCGGCGCATCCGCATGGGCCTCGGCCTGACGCAGACGACCATGGCGCAGGCCCTGGAGATTTCGCCGTCCTATCTTAATCTCATCGAGCGCAATCAGCGGCCGTTGACCGTGCAGCTGCTTTTGAAGCTGTCGGCGGTCTACAAGATTGATCTCGATGAGCTGCAGGGCGGGCAGGGCGGCAATGCCGGGCAATTGCGCGAGATCTTCGCCGATCCGCTGCTTGTCGGCGAGATCCCCGCCGATCAGGAGCTGATCGAGCTTGCTGAAGCCGCGCCAAACGCGGCAAACGGCATGATCCGGCTCTATCGTGCCTATCGCGAGCAGGCGGCCAGGCTGTCCGATCTCGCCGAACTCTTGGCCCGCGAGGGTCGGGTTGCGGATGTTGTCGGCCCACGCCTGCCACTCGACGAGGTTCATGACCGGTTGCAGGGACGGCCAAATTTCTTTGCCCGCATCGAGGATGCCGCAGAAGCGTTCTACTCACGTCTTGCACCCGGCGACGATATGGCGGGCGCCCTGAAAGCGTGGCTGAAAAGCGAGCATGGCATTGCCGTGCGCCTGCTGCCGGTGCACGCCATGCCGAGCTTGCGCCGGCGTTACGACCGCCATTCCATGCGCCTGTTCCTTTCCGAGCGCTTGTCGCCTTTCGACCAGCTGCGGGAGATCGCAACCGAGGTCTCCCTGCTGGCATTGCGTGACGAGATTGCCACTGAGCTGGACGCGCTCGCTCTCTCGACGCCGGAAGCCAAGCGGATCGCCCGTTTCGAACTGGCGCGCTATGCTTCCCATGCTCTGCTGATGCCTTGCGGCGCCTGTCTTTCGGCGGCGCAGCGCCTGCATTACGATATCGATGGGCTTGGCGCCCGCTTCGGGGTTTCCTACGAGCAGGCGGCCACGCGTCTGACGACCTTGCAGCGCCCGGGCGCCTCAGGCATCGCCTTTTTCCTGATGGAAATCGACAGCGCCGGCCATCGCCTGCGCAAGGCCGGAGCACAGGGTTTCCCGCAGGCTCGTTTCGGCGGAGGCTGTCCCAAGCTCAATATTCACGCCGCCTTTGCCCAGTCAGGGCAGATATTGGTCGAGGCGACGGAGATGCCGGATGGTGCGGGTTTTCTGACGATATCGCGCACCATTGAAGGCCCTCAGGCGGATTTTGGCGAAAGGGTGCGCCGCACGGCACTTCTCATCGGCTGCGACGTCGCTCATCGCGATGAGGTTATCTATGGCAAGGCGCTTGGTTCGACGCCGGTGACGATCGGTCCGGCCTGCCGACTGTGCGAGCGTCAGGGCTGTCTGGTGAGAGCCGAACCACCCGTCACGCGTCCGCTTGGCCTCGATGAAATGGCGGCGGGCCTCAGTGTGTTCGACTTTCAATGATCGCATTGGCTGTCGTTATCGGCGCGGGCGTAACGGCAGATAGAGTATGTTAAAATCTATGGTTTATATGGGCAATTGTTGCGCCCATCTGTTGATAAATAGCATGTCATTCCTCGCGTGGCGCGCTTGCCCTCTCTAGGTTCCGCGCAGACAAGGAGTCTGACATCCATGAATTTTGCCAAGCGAACATCTGCTGCCATTTTTGCCGCTGCTCTTTCCTGCGGCGCGCTTTTTTCCACGATTGCCCACGCTGATGCGACGCTCGATCGCATCAAAGGTCGCGGCGCGCTGACGGTCGGCGTCATCCTGTCGGGTGCGCCTTTCGGCTATATCGATCCGGCAAGCCAGGAGCAGAAGGGGTATAACCTCGACATCGCCAAGGCACTCGCCGATAAGCTCGGCGTCAAGCTGGAAACGGTGACGGTGACGCCGCCGAACCGGGTGCAGTTCCTGCAGCAGGGCAAGGTCGATATCCTGATTGCCAACATGCAGTACACCGAAGAGCGCGCCAAGATCCTCGATTACGTGCCGACGCCCTATGACCGCAGCGGTGGCGCCGCCGTCGGCCGCAAGGATAGCGGTTTGAAGGACTGGAGCGACCTGAAGGGCAAGCCCGTCTGCGTTTCTCAAGGGTCGAACTACACGCAGCCGCTGATCGAACAATATGGTGCCGAAGTGAAGGCGCTGCCGAGCCAGCCGGAATCGCTTCTGGCGCTGCAGGGCGGCAATTGCGTCGCCGCCGTACATGTCGGCGCGACGGTCAATCTGCTGCTTCAGGATCGGCCGCAGGAGTGGAAGGACTATACGATCCTGTTCCCCACTGAGCTCGTTCCTTCGGATTCGGTGATCTGGCTGCGCAAGGGCGAGAGCGACACGAGCGCTGCGCTCGACAAGGCCATCCGCGAGCTGCACACAAACGGCAAGCTTCTCGACTATGCCAAGGCGAACCGTCTGCTCAACACGACCTATCTCGAGGAAGAGCACGAGAAGCTCGAGGCCGAAGGCAAGTGACGTTGTCAGTCGCTTGAGGAGCGGTTTGCATGGGGAATTCGCTTCTTCAGACCTTTATCGACTGGACTGGCAAGATCGGGCTCCATTACGAGTTCCTGTCCAGCGGCTATGAGGCGCAGATCTGGCGTGGTGGTTTCATCACCACGCTTTATCTCATCGTGCTCCTCATTCCCTTGAGCCTGCTTTTCGGCCTGCTGTTTGCGGCGATGCTCACCTCCGGGCGCAAGGCCTTGTCCGTGCCGGTCAGAGCGTTCATCGAGGTCACCCGCAATACGCCGACGCTGGTTCAGCTGATGTTCAGCTTCCTGGTGCTGAACACGCTCGTCTCCAATGGTCTTGGCGGCGCACAGAACAATCCCTTGACCCCATTTTTTTGGGTTGTTGCAGTCGTTGGTCTGCATGTGGCCGCGCTCCATGCCGATGCGCTTCGTGCCGGCATCGAGGCGGTGCCGGAGCAGACGGTGGAGGCGGCGCGCGCGATCGGCTTTACGCGCCTGCAGATCCTGCGCTTCGTCGCGGTACCCCTTGCCGTCAGGGCCTCGCTCCCGGCGATCGTCAACAATATGATCAATCTGGTGAAGCTGACGACCGTCGGCAATGCGATTGCGGTGAGCGAGATCACCTATGCCTCGATTATGGTCTGGACGCAGCGCGACAACGTCGTCGAGCTGATGATTGTCATTCTGCTGTTCTTCAGCGCCATCAACCTTGCGGTGGCCAGGATCGGGCATTGGGTCGAGAAACGTCTGGCCGTGCCGGGCTTTGGGGTCGGCGCATGACAATGGCAAAACTCTCCTCCGCTCCTTCGAGCAACTGGCTGCCCTGGCTGTTTGGCGCGCTGGTCGCAGCGGCTGTCGTCTGGCTGCTCGCCGATCTCTCGCTGCTGCATGTTCTGATCGAATGGCTGCCTTACCTAGGCAACGGCTTCCTGATGAACATCCTCATCAGCCTGCTTGCCATGGTCGGCGGTACTGTGGTGGGTGTGGCGCTCGGTATCTTCGAACTCGCGCCCCTGAAGATCGTGCGCTACCCGGTTGTTCTCTATGTCCAGATCTTCCGCAATGCGCCGCACTTGGTGCTGATCTTTGCCACGACCTATATCTTTCCCTTCGAAATCGTCGTCTTCGGCCACTATCTGCCCTTTCCTGACTGGCTGAAGGCAGTGATTGGGCTTGCCATTCCGGCCAGCGCCTATGTCGCCGAGATCACGCGCGGGGCCATCCAATCGATCCCGACGACGCAATGGGAAGCGTCAAAGGGGCTCGGCTTTTCCCGGCTGCAGGCGTTGCGCTGGATCATCCTGCCGCAATGCGCCCGCCGTTCGCTGCCACCCTGGATGAACCTTTTCGCCTCGATCACCATGGCCAGCGCGCTCGCCTCACTGGTCGGTGTTCATGAGTTGCTGCATGCCGCGACAGACGCCAGTACTGCCGTGCGCCGGTTGGATTTTACCGTACTCGCCTATTTAGTAGTGATGACGGCGTTCTTTGCCCTCTGCTATCCCATTTCCAGCCTGACGCGCCGCCTCGAGCGTCGCCTCAAAGCATAAGGAGCCGGCATGAGCCAAGCTCAGACCAATCCGATCGTCGAACTGGCCAACGTGCATCTCGCCTTTGGATCTACCGAGGTCCTGAAAGGCATCGACCTGACGGTCGCCCGCGGACAGACCGTTTCGATCATCGGTCCGTCCGGATCCGGCAAATCGACGATCCTGCGCTGCATCAACGCGCTGGTTGCGCCGCAGACCGGACACATTACCGTCAACGGCGTGCGCGTCGATCAGATGCGCAACGAGGCCGAGCGCATCAAGCTGCGGCAGAAGATCGGTATCGTCTTCCAGCAGTACAATCTGTTTCCGCATCTGTCCGTGCTCGACAACATCACGATCGCGCCGATCCGCATCCTCGGCGTCGATCGGGCCGAAGCCGAACGTCACGCCAGGGATCTTCTGGCGCGCGTGCGCCTATCCGAAAAGGCGCAGATGTTTCCGGGGCAGCTTTCCGGCGGGCAGCAGCAACGCGTGGCGATCGCGCGGGCTCTTGCAATGCGGCCGGATCTCGTCCTGTTCGACGAGGTGACCTCCGCGCTCGATCCTGAAACCGTCGGCGAGGTGCTTGCCGTCATTCGCGATCTCGTCAAGGAGGGCATGACCAGCATCCTCGTCACGCATGAAATGCGCTTTGCCGAGGAGATCAGCGATGTCGTTGTTTTCACCGAAAATGGCCTGATCGTTGATCAAGGGTCTCCGGAGGATATCTTCCAGAAGTCGACGAACGCCCGTATCCGGCGCTTCGTCAACGGGCTTGCTGGCGGCCGCACCTCGCTGGAAGACGGCGAAGGCATCTGAAGGGATCGATGATGGAAAAAGCCTTTCCGCTGACCACAGCTTTCGCCGAGGCCATCGTATCAGCCGAACCGTTGAGCGATGAAGCCGCCGTTGCAGCTGCACGCAAGGCGATAGTTGATTGGCTCGCCTGCGCCTTCGGCGGCGCAGCCGACCGCACAACGCGCATCCTGCTGGAACAGCTGCCGGCGGGTGCGGGAGAGGCCGTCATCATCGGGCAGGGGCGTCGCACCGATGCGCTGACGGCGGCCTTGGTCAATGCCCATGCCGGCCATGTGCTTGACTATGATGATGTGCATGCCAGCGTCCGCGGCCATCCGACGACGGTGATCGTGCCCGTGCTGCTCGCGCTGGCGTCGGAAGAGCGGCTGTCGGCCGACCAGCTGATCGCCGGTTATATCGTCGGCCTTGAGGCCATGGCGCGTCTCGGCCTTGCGATCGGCATGCGCCATTACGAGAACGGCTTCCATGCGACTGCGACGCTCGGCACCATCGGCGCTGCGGCGGCCGTTGCCCATGTGCTCGGCTACTCGGTCGCCGAGACATCAACCGCACTGGGACTTGCCGCTACCCATTCGAGCGGTCTGCGCCTGCAGTTCGGTCACGACGCCAAGCCCTATCACGCCGGCATGGCGGCCCGCTCGGGCCTGCTGTCGGCCAAGCTCGCCAGGGCCGGCTTCGGTGGCGCCAGGGATTTCCTCGACAACCCGATCGGCTTTTTCTCGGCTTTCGCCTTCGGCGAAGAGCGGCCGCAGGCGGCGGTGGAGGGTTGGGGTGCGCCCTGGCAGATCGTCGCTCCGGGCTTGACGCTCAAGGCCTTCCCATGCTGCACGGCCAGCCATCCGGTCGGCATGATCGGCCTTCAGCTACATGGCGAAGGGCTGAATGCCGAAACGATCGACGAGGTGGTCATCACCTTCCCACCGGGCGGCGACGCCGCACTGGTCGTGACTGATCCGAGCATCGGCATCGATGCCCGCTTCAGCGCCGAATATGTCTTTGCCACGGCCCTGGTCGACGGTGCGCTGAAGATCAACCATTTTGGCGAGACGCCGGTGCGCGATGACCTGATGGCGATCGCGCGGCGTATTCGCCGCCGGCACGATGAGGCGGCCCCGCGTATGTCGAGCGATCCGAAGACACGTTTCGTGATTGCCGAAGTCAAGCTCAAGGACGGAAGCCGTCTGGTCCGCGAGTTCAAGGGCTTGCCGGGTTTGAACGATCCGACCGAAAAATTCCGCGATGCGACCGATAACCATCCGTCCGTATCGACCATTCCCGAGCTGGTGAGGACCATGCGCAACGAGGACGATCTTCATCGTCTCATCGCGCTTTTGGCCCACAGTCCGAATTGATCTTCTTCCAAGAAACGCAAGGCATGTATCCATGAGCACGACACGCAAGATCCATCTCGGCCTCTTCCTGCAAGGTGCCGGCCATCACGTGTCCGGCTGGCGCCACCCGGAGGCGGAGGCCGGCAGCGAGAACTTCGATCTCCTGCGCCGGGTCGCGCAGATTGCCGAAGCGGCCAAGTTCGACATGCTGTTCCTGGCCGATGGCCTGACGAGCGGCCTCGATGCCCATCCGTCGATGATCGCCCGCTTCGAGCCGCTGACGCTGCTTGCCTCGCTTGCCATGGTGACCGAGAAGATCGGCCTTGCCGCGACTGCGTCTACCACCTACGGCGAACCCTACCATCTGGCTCGCGCCTTCGCTTCGATCGATCATCTGAGCCATGGCCGCGCCGCCTGGAATATCGTCACGACCTCCTATGCGCGCACGGCCGCTAATTTTTCCAAGAGCCATCCGGAGCATGACGAGCGCTATGCGGTGGCGCAAGAGTTCGTCGATGTGGTGCGCGGCCTGTGGGACAGCTGGGCCGACGATGCCTTTCCGAAGGACAAGGAAAGTGGCGTCTATGCCGACCCTAACAAGGTGCGGGTGCTCGATCACGCCGGCAAATATTATTCGGTCAAGGGACCGCTGAATATCCCGCGCTCGCCGCAGGGGCATCCGATCCTCATCCAGGCCGGCTCCTCGGGTCCTGGCCAGGATCTTGCCGCCCGCACCGCCGATATCGTCTTTACCGCCCAGCAGAGCCTCGACGAAGCACAAGCCTTCTACAAGAGCCTGAAGAGCAGGGTTGTCGGCTTTGGGCGCAGCCCCGACGACGTCGCTGTCATGCCGGGCTTTCTGCCTGTTATCGGCAGGACGGCAGCCGAGGCGCGCGAGAAGCTCGACGTGTTGAACCGCTGGACAGAGATCAAGAGCGCCATGCCCCTGCTCGAGGAGCGGATTGGCCATAGCCTGGCCGACTATGATCTCGACGGTCCGCTGCCCGACCTGCCGATCTCGGACCAGCTGCGCAGCCGCGCCGAACTGCTGACCGAGCTTGCCCGCCGCGAAAAGCTGACGATCCGCGAACTGGCGCTGCGCGTTGCGGCCGGTCGCGGTCATCACATCGTGCTCGGCACGGCCGAGGAGATCGCCGATCGCATGCAGCTATGGTTTGAAAACGGCGCTGCGGACGGTTTCAATGTCATGCCGCCGTTCTTCCCGGCCGGCCTTGAGGATTTCACGCGCGATGTCGTCCCGATCCTGCAGGACAGAGGCCTCTTCCGCCGCGAATACGAAGGCACGACGCTGCGCGATCATCTGGGTCTCGCGCGACCTGCCTGGGCCTGACGGTCGCCGAGGCGTAAAGCCTCGGCTCTAAGTCACCAGCTTACATCGCCAAATCAGGCGTAGAGGCCGAACTGTGCGTTATGAAGTCGGGCATAGGCGCCGCGACGGGCGAGCAATTCGTCATGCGATCCCTGCTCGACAATGCCGTTGTCGCCCATGACGATGATGCGATCCGCATTGCGGATGGTCGACAGTCGGTGCGCGACGACCAGCGTCGTGCGCCCTTTCGCCAGCTCCAAAAGCGCCTGCTGGATGGCATATTCCGTTGCCGTATCGAGCGCCGAAGTGGCCTCATCGAGGATCAGGATCGGCGGATCCTTGAGGAAGATGCGGGCAATCGCCAGGCGCTGCTTTTGGCCGCCCGAAAGCTTGACGCCGCGCTCGCCCGTCGGTGTATCGAGCCCGCCGGGGAGGGAGCGGACGAATTCGTCGAGCGAAGCGCGTTGCAACGCCTTCATGATATCCTCGTCGGTCGCGCCCAGCCTTCCATAGGCAATATTCTCGCGAATGGTCGAGCCGAACAGGAAGACGTCCTGCTGCACGATGCCTATCTGGCTGCGCAGCGAGGCCTGGGTCATGTCGCGGATATCGACGCCGTCGATGGTGATGCTGCCAGCCGTCACGTCATAAAAGCGCGGCAGCAGCGAGCAGATGGTCGTTTTGCCAGTGCCGGAGGCGCCGACGAAGGCGACGGTCTCGCCGGCTGCGATCGTCAGATCGAGATCCTTGAAAATCGTGGTCTGATCGGAGTAGCCGAAGGCGACGCTGTTATAGGCGATGTCGCCCTTCAAATGATTGACCACAACCGCATTTGCCCTGTCGGCAAGGTCCGGCTCCGTGTCGATCAATGAGAGGAAGCGTTTGAAGCCGGCAATGCCTTTGGGATAGGTCTCGATGACAGACGTGATCTTGTCTATCGGACGGAAGAAGACATTAATGAGCAACAGGAAGCTGACGAACCCGCCATAGCTCAGCTCGCCCGATATGACGAACCAGGTTCCGGCCATCATGACGACGAGCTGCACCAGGCGCGTGCTGAAATAGCTGAGCGCAATGCTCGCCGTCATATAGGCATAGCCGTCCAGTTTGGTTGCCTTGTAGTCCTCGTTGTCGCTGGCAAACAGCTGGCTTTCGTATCTTTCATTGGCGAAAGCCTTGACCACGCGGATGCCGCCGACGGTTTCCTGCATCCGTGTGTTGAAGTTGCCGACCTTGCCGAACAGGCTGCGCGAGTTCACGGTCATCTTGGAGCCGTAGCGGCTGACCAGCCAGGTCATGAACGGCACAATGGTCGTCGTCAGCAGCGCAAGCTTCCAATGCACGCTGAACATCAGCAGGAACGCGCCGATGAAGGTCATGATCGCGATGAACAGGTCCTCGGGGCCGTGATGGGCGATTTCGCCCACTTCCTCGAGATCCTTGGTGACGTGGGTGATCAGGTGACCGGTGCGGTTGTTGTCGAAATAGCGGAAGGAGAGCTTCTGGATATGGTCGAAGGCCTGGCGTCGCATATCGGATTCGATCGAGATGCCGAGCGCATGGCCCCAATAATTGACCACTGCCGAAAGTCCCGTATTCATCGCGTAGACGACGAGGAGCAGAGCGGCTGTTCCGAAAATCAGGCCCCAGTCGCGGCTTGGGAGCAGCTGATCGATGAAAAGCTTGACCGCCAACGGAAAGCCGAGTTCCAGCAGGCCCGCGAGCACGGCGCAGCCGAAGTCGAGGAAAAACAGCTTTTTATAGCGTGCATAATAGGAAAAGAAGCGACGAAGCATGAATGCCCTCCATGGGCACTGAAGAGGATATGATGGGACAAGAACGGACTGAACAGCAGCCCGAATTCGGCGTCGCCGTTCAGCGCTAGTGGGTGCTGAAATTTCTCATCTGGCGATCCTCCTGCTTGAGTCGCGGGAATTTATATAATCCACGCGTGCATCAGTGTCACCCCCGGAAACAATGGGCGACAGAGCTCTATGCCAGGAATTGAATGTTACAATCTATGGCAGGCTTGGTGTCACGCGCGATGACATCGGCGCGCGTCGGCGCGCCTGATCGCCCTCCAAACACCTCGCATTTCATTGCGGCGGCTATGGACGAGAACCGGATGGCTTCTGCGGGCATTTTGCCTTCGGCTATCGCGAGGGCGAAGGCGCCGTGGAAGATGTCGCCGGCAGCCAGCGTGTCGACGGCCTTTATGGGAATTGTCGGGCTGTGCCGGATCCCATCACTGTGGTCGTCGAACCAGAAGCTGCCGGCTGCACCTGCCGTCACGCAGATGAAGGAACGGCTGAACTTCTGTTTCAATAGGTCAACCATTTCGGCGACATCTTCGGTTCCGGTGAGGCGCTGCGCGGCAGGCTCGGAGAAGACCACATGTGTCGCCTCAGGCGCTAGCTGCTCGATGATCCCATCGGGTGCGACATCGCCGTCGAGGATGGCCGGTTTTCCAAGGCCTCTTGCCGTTTGCAGGACCTTCAGCGCCAGTGCCGGCCAGCGGACGTCGACGAGCACGGCATCGAAAGCGGCGATGTCTTCGGGCGTGAAGGCTTTCGTGGTGTGGTGCAGGTTCGGATCGTAAAAGGGAACGATCAGTCTTTCGCCGTCGTCGTCCACCAGGATGGTCGAGACGGCAGAGCGGGCGCCTTCGACGCGCAGCATGCCTTCGGTGATGATGCCGGCGCCACCCAGTTCGCGAATGATCCGCTCACCGGTATCGTCATTCCCAACCGCCCCCCAAAGGCTTGCCTTGCCGCCAAGGCGCGCGACTGCATAGGCCGCACTCGAGGCCATGCCTTCGGCAATCTGCAGCATGTCATAGGGCAGGACCTTGCCCTGGCCCGATGGCAGCGTTCGGACTCGAAAGAGTGTGTCGAGAACGGCAGCGCCGACGCAGAGGACATGCCTTGGGGCGCCTGCCGGCGGATAGAAAACAGACGACGATGTCAAAGCCGCTTTCCGCTTGCCTTGTCGAAGAGATGCGCGCTGGCCTGATCGATGGCGATATCGATCCTGTCGCCGAAGCGGATGTTCAGCCGCTCCCGGAACAGGCAGGAGATTTCCTCGCCGCCGCAATCGAGCTTGGCGTAGATTTCTGATCCCGTGCCCTCGACGATGCCGACCCGTCCCGAGATGCCATTCGTCGCCACACGGATATGTTCGGGCCGGATGCCGTAGACAAGCGGGCGGCCGCCATATTGTGCGATGGGAGATCCTTCCGGCAATGGCAGGATAAGGCCCTTCTCGCTGCGGAAGACACCCTCTTCGATCCTGCCGTCGATGAAGTTCATCGATGGCGAGCCGATGAAGCCGGCGACGAACAGGTTGGCGGGGCGATCATAGAGGTCGAGCGGCGCACCGACCTGCTCGATGAGGCCGCCGTGAAGCACGACGATCTTGTCGGCCATGGTCATCGCCTCAACCTGATCATGCGTCACGTAGATCGTCGTCGTGCCGACCCGCTGATGCATGGATTTGATCTCGCCGCGCATCTGCACACGCAGCTTGGCGTCGAGGTTGGAAAGCGGCTCGTCGAACAGGAAGACCTGCGGATCGCGCACCAGCGCCCGGCCCATGGCGACGCGCTGGCGCTGGCCGCCTGAAAGCTGGCGGGGAAGCCGGTCGAGCAGGTTTTCCAGGCCGAGAATGGCGGCGGCCTTCGCGACTTTTGCCGTGATCTCGGCCGCGCCTGCCTTTTTCAGCTTCAGTGCGAAGCCCATGTTTTCGGCGACCGTCATATGCGGATAGAGCGCATAGTTCTGGAAGACCATCGCAATGTCGCGGTCGCGCGCCGGCAGATGGCTGACCTCGCGCTTGCCGATGCGGATTTCGCCGTCGCTGACCTCTTCCAGGCCGGCGATCATGCGCAGCAAGGTGGATTTCCCGCATCCAGACGGGCCGACGAGGACGACGAATTCGCCGTCGGCGATATCGACGCTGATATCGTGGATGACCTTCACCTGGCCGAAGCGCTTCTGGATGCTCTGGATGTTTACGGGTGCCATGGATGTGATCCTGTCGGAAAGAGGAGGTGCGTCATTTGACGGCGCCGGCAGTCAGGCCCGCGATGATCTGCCGTTGCGCAAACATGGTCAGGACGAGGACCGGCAGCGTCACGATCAGGGCGGCAGCTGCAAGCGGTCCCCAGCTCACCTGCTCGAAGGAGAGCATGTTGTAGACGGCGACCGGCAGCGTCCGGGTCTCACGGCTGGCAAGCACGATGCCGAAGACGAAGTTGTTCCAGGAGAAGATGACTGAGAGAATGAAGGCGACGACGATACCGGGCCGCGCGATCGGCAGGGCGACCAGGCGAAAGACCTGCCAAGGAGTGGCACCATCGATGCTTGCGGCCTCCTCCAATTCCATCGGGGTCGTCTCGAAATAGCCGATCATGATCCAGACGACGATCGGGACGGTGACGACGAGATGAATGATGATCTGCGGCCAGAGTGTTCCCAATAGATTGAGCCATTGGAACAGCAGAAACAGAGGGATGAGGAAGGAGAGGCCCGGCGTCATGCGGGCGATCATGATGACGATTGCCGACTTTTCCGCCTTCAATCGCGCGATGCCGTAGCCTGCCGGCACACCGATGATAAGTGCGAGCAGAGTGGCCGCACCCGTTACCAATATGGAGTTCCAGAAATAGAGGAAGAAGTTATTTTCCTGGAAGACCTGGACGTAGTTCGACCAGGCGAAACGGTCCGGAATGAGGATCGGCGGATAGGCGCCGCTGTCGATCTCGTATTTCAGCGACAGCGAGATCATCCAAAGGAAGAACAGGACGACCGGCGAGACCATGACCAGGGCCACGAAGAGCAGGCCGAGGCGGTTGAGTGTCGAGCGCTTCATGTCAATGCCCCTCCGCGTCGGTCCATCGCGTGCGCTGGCGCATCATGAGAAGCATGAAGGAAAGCGCGACGATGACGATGAAGAACACCACTGCCATGGCCGAGCCATAACCGATGTCGTAATAGGCAAAAGCGGTGTTGTAGAGATAGATGTTGATGGTCTCGGACGCCGTTCCCGGTCCGCCCTGAGTCATTGCATAGATAATATCGAAGCTCTTGATCGCGTCGATGCCGCGGATGATGACGGCGATCATCAGGAAGGGCGCGATCATCGGCAGCGTCAGGTAACGGAATTTCTGCCAGACATTGGCGCCATCGATCTCGGCGCTCTCATAGGGTTCGCGCGGCACGGAGGCGAGACCCCCGAGCACGATCAGCATGACCAGCGGTGTCCATTGCCAGACCTCGACCAGAACGAGCGAGGGGATGACGCTGACCTGATTGTAGATCCATTCCTGCGGTCCAATGCCGACGAGGGATAGCATGTAGTTGAGCACGCCGAGCTGCGGATGGAACATCATGGTCCAGACGAGCGCCACCGCGACCGGCGTCGCCATCATCGGCATAACGAAGACGCCGCGCAGGAAGCCGCGCAGCGGAAAATTCGTATCGAAGATGAGGGCTGCCAGCGTTCCGAATATCAGCGGAGCGACGACGGATAGCACTGTATAGAGAACCGTATGCCAGAGCGATTCCCAGAAGCGGAGATCGGTTGCCAGCCGGACGTAGTTGTCCAAGCCAATGAAACTCTGCGATTGGCCGAGCGTCCATTTGTTCACGCTCATCCACAGGGTGAAAACCCAGGGAAAGACGATGACGGCTGCAATCACGATCAGCGCGGGAACGACGAATGGCCAGTAATTGGGAGCAAGCCTTCTCGGCTTGCTCCTCTCCTTTGCCGTGGTCGCCCTGGGATCTTCAATGCTCACGGAGGCCATTATCCCTCGCTTCGCGCCAGCACCGGTTCGAACTGCGCCGTCGCCGTCTTCAGTTCGCTTGCCGGGTCGGCGCCGCCGATCATGTTGGTCAGTGCAACGCCGTAGATGTCACGGAACTCGGTGACCGGAATGATGACGGGCAAAGCGAGCTGCGATACCTTGGCGGAGCCGGCTACGGCGTCCAGCCAGGCGCCAGGCATCTTGACGCCCTCGCGAACCTTCTGATCCTCGAGAATGGACTGGCGGAACGGAACGCCGGCGCCGGCTTGCAGCAGGCGCGCGCCCATGTCGTGGGAGATCGCCCATTGGCAGAAGAGGTAGGCGGCTTCCTTCTTCTGGCTGGCAGCGGTTACGCCGATACCGTCGCCGGTGGTCGCTGCGGCCTGCGCGTTCGGTCCCTTCGGCATGACGCCGTAGCCGACCTGGCCGACCACGCGGGACTTTTCCGGATTTTCGATCGGCGGCGCGAAGCCGACGCCATCGAGCCACATGCCGATCTTGCCCTGCAGGAAGGCCGACTGCGCTTCGGCCCAGTTGAAGCCGGAAACGCCGGGAGGAGCCGATTTTGTCATCAGGCGCTGATAGAGCGTTGCGGCATCCACCGCTCCCTGCGATGTCGTCTGCAACTTGCCGTCGGCCGATAGCGGCGTTGCGCCGTAGCCGAGCATGAAGGTCGTCCAGACCGGGGCATTGGCATTCTTCAGGCCGCGGGCGACGAAGCCGTAGGTGTTGCTGGACTTGTCGGTCAGCGCCTCGGCGGCCTTGGCCATGTCTTCGAAGGTTTCTGGATAGGCAAGGCCCTTCTTTTCGAACAGGGACTTGTTCCAATAGACGATCCAGTAATCCACCGAGAGAGGCAGGGAGCGCATGACGCCAGCGGGGTCCTTGGCGAATTTCAGGCCGGCCTCGGCAAAATCGCTTTCCGTCAGTGACGGATCGGTCAGGGACGGATCCTTCAGGAAACCGCTGATATCGGCAAGCCAGCCTCCCTTTTCGAACTGACGCTTCTGGACGTGATAGCTCAGATGGACGACGTCGAAGCTCGGCTTGCCCGTGCTGAGTTCGATCGTCGTCTTCTGGCGCTGCTGCTGTTCCGGCGTCGCTTCCGCGTTGACCTTAATCCCCGTCAGCGCTTCGAACTCGTTCAGATATTTGAGGATCGTGTCGCTGCGCGGGCTCTTGATCAGGTTGACTTCGAGCGTCGTGCCGGAAAAGCGCTTCCAGTCGACGGCCGCCGATGCGGAACGCACGCCCAGAAGGCTTGTTGCTCCGAGCGCTGCCGTGCCGGCCATAAAGCCGCGACGCGTCGGATTGAAAAATGACGATGACATCCTATTCCTCCTCCGTTGGCCGGAAATCTCCTCATTTGCGGCCTTGTTTATTCAAATCTTCAATGCGCGATCCCGTGCTCCGTTGATGTGGGAGGCGAGAGCGGCAACCGCCTCCTCGGCCGATCGTCGCTGGATCGCTTCGAGCACTTTCAGATGCTCGTTCATCACGGGTCCGACATGTCCGTTGATGCGGAACCTGTCCTGGCTGATCAGGCGCATCTTGATGGAATTGACCCGGTACGCATTCGAAATGATGGTATTGCCAAGCGCGTCGATGAAGGCGTCGTGCATGCCCCAATCCACCGATTGCGCGTGAAGCTCGAGCTCCGGCGAGTTGTCGCCGGCCCGGATGGCGTCGGCGATGTCGCGGTGTTCCTTCATAAGCTTCGCAATCGTATCGTCTGAAGCCGAATAGGTAAAAAGCGCTACCGCTTCCTTCTCCAGGAAGATGCGAAGCTGGAAGGCTTCGCGGATCAGGTCGAGATCGATATGGGCGATCTGCAATCCGCGCTGCGGTACCGTCTTGATCAACCCTTCCGCCTCCAGCCGAGGGATGAGTTCGCGGATCGCTCCAAGCGTCAGTCCCGTCAGCTCGACGAGCCTTCGCTGCGAGATGAACTGGCCCGGCCGAACGTCGCGCGCCAGCAGATGGCGCGTGAAGCTCTCATAGGCCTTCTCTCTCAACGTCGGCTGTTCGCCAGTTCCATCCATCCGCAGCTCCGGGCAATTGGGTTAGGCAGCCTTGGCGCGGAACAACGCGTCGAAGGCAGCAAAGAGCTTGTCACAATCGTCCTTGCTCATTGGCACAAGCGGCGGGCGCACGGCAAGCCAGCTTTCCTCATTCGTCAAGCGGGCGAGGATTGCCTTGATGGACGGGATGACGGGATAGCGCAGCAGTTCCTCCACGAAACGTTCGACATTGGCATCATCGACACCTTGTTCAGCCATGGCCTGCACTTCGCGGGGAAGCAGGTTCGCCATGCCGGAGATGGCGCCTTGTCCACCGAGGCGCACCCCGCGTGCCAGATGCCGTTCGTCGCCGATCAAGATGATGAGGTCACCATGCGTCTTCAACAGCGCTTCGGTATAGGGCCAGTCGCCGGAGGAATCCTTGACGCCGACGACGACATCCGGAAAGGCGGCGCGCAGACGGCCGACGAGAGAAACAGAGAGCGGCACCATCGTTACGGAAGGGATATTGTAGACGATCACGTCGCGCGCATGCGCGCCGAGCAGGGTGAAGACGGCCGCGAACCATTTGAAAAGCCCGTCATCGCTGACATTCTTGAAATAGGAGGGCGGCGCGAGAAGGATGTTGCGGACGCCATGCGCAAGCGCCTGCTTTGCCTGCGCGGCGGCATCTTCGGCTGCGTCGACCAAGACACCCATGACGATCTGTGAGGGAGCGATGCCCTCAGCCATCATCGCGGCCAACACCTGCTGGCGCTCCTGCATGCCGATCGATGCGCCTTCGCCCGTAGTGCCGAAAAGAGTGACGCTCTTGCAGCCATTGGAAAGGCAGTGCCTGGCCTGCGCGACCACGCCCGAAGCGGCAATCTCGCCATCGGCGTCAAAGGGTGTTGCCAAGGCGGCCGACAGG
This sequence comes from Martinezella lusitana, assembly GCF_016901135.1. GTDB lineage: Bacteria > Pseudomonadota > Alphaproteobacteria > Rhizobiales > Rhizobiaceae > Rhizobium > Rhizobium lusitanum_D. The sequence continues at coordinate 572,921 of NZ_JAFEVL010000045.1, forward strand.
CCAAAACTCTCTCTCATCCGATCCTCCCGATCTTGTGCGATCAGGCGTATCATGCTGACATGTTAGTTGTAAAGCGGAGTTTCGTTCAGTTGGTCATGACTGAGTTTCACTTTGTGGAGAAGCATGCCAATACCAGCGCCGGCCATACGAATTCGGCCAGGGATTTCGGCGATCCGACTTTTAAGCAGTAAGAGGCGCGTTGGAATGTAAGGTTTCCCGCGCCTGCCGCGATGCAGCTAGTGCGCTACTTCTGAATAGGCACGTAGTCGAGCCCGCCGTCGATCAGCGATGGTCTGCCATCGAGGAAGAGCTCGCCAATGCGCGGCGCCGAGCGGGCGATCACCTTGCCGCCCTTGATGACGGCCAGACGATTGGGCTTCAGGCGCAGCGCCTCCACCGTGTCGACCGCCTGCAGCACCACGAGATCGGCGTTACAGCCCTTTTCCAGCCCGTAGCCTTCGAGGCCGAGCGTTTTGGCGGAATTGACAGTCAGCGCGTCGAAGATCTTCTTCTTGTCCTCGATGCCGGCCATTTGAGCGACATGGATCGCCATGTGGCCGACTTCGAGCATGTCGCCCGAGCCCATCGAATACCAGGGGTCCATCACGCAATCATGGCCGAAGGAAACGTTGAGGCCGGCGTCCATCAGTTCGCGCACGCGCGTCATCCCGCGGCGCTTCGGATAGCTATCGTGCCGGCCCTGCAGCATGATGTTGATCAGCGGGTTGGGGATGACGTTGATCTTCGCTTCCGCCATCAGCGGGATGAGCTTGGAGACGTAGTAATTGTCCATCGAATGCATCGAGGTCAGATGCGAGCCGGCGACCCGGCCCTGCAGACCAAAACGGATGGTTTCGGCCGCCAGCGTTTCGATATGACGCGACATGGGATCGTCGGTTTCGTCGCAATGCATGTCGACGGGAAGGCCGCGATCGGCGGCAATCCTGCAAAGCGCTTCGACCGAGGCCTTGCCTTCATCCATGGTGCGCTCGAAATGCGGGATGCCGCCGACGATGTCGACGCCCATATCAAGGGCGCGTGAGAGGGAGGCAACACCGTCCCTGGCGCGATAATAGCCATCCTGCGGGAAGGCGACGAGCTGCAGGTCGATATAGGGCTTCACCTTCTCCTTGACTTCGAGCAGCGCCTCGGCCGTTACCAGCTTCGGGTCGGAGGTATCGACATGGCTGCGGATGAAGAGCAGACCTTGCGTAACGGCAAGATCGCAATAGCGCAGCGCGCGCTCGACGAGCTCTTCCTTCGTGACGATCGGGCGCAACTCTCCCCAGAGTGCTATGCCTTCCAGAAGCGTGCCTGACACGTTCATACGCGGCAGGCCGAGCGACAGGGTCGCATCCATATGGAAGTGCGGATCAATGAAGGGCGGGCTCACCAGCCGATTGGTCGCATCGATCTCATCCTTCGCCTCGGCGGCAATCGAGGCTTCGTTGGCGGCGATCTTGCCATCCTTGATCGCGATATCGATGCTTTTGCGGCCGTCAGGCAGATTGGCGCTGCGAATGATCAGGTCGAACATGAAAACTCCTCGGTTTATCTTTCGCCACGGCGGTAGGGCTGCATCAGTGCCTGCGGCACGCGGGCGCGCCGGCTCATGACGGCGAGCGCAACGATGGACAGGATGTAGGGTGTCATCAAAAAGATCTGATAGGGCACGCCTTGCACAGCGGTCTGCAGGCGTAGCTGGAAGGCATCGAAGAAGGCGAAAAGCAGCGCTCCAAACAGCGCTCGACCCGGCCGCCAGGACGAAAAGACGACGAGCGCGATGCAAATCCAGCCGCGGCCCTGCACCATGGTCGGAAAGAAGCTGTTGAAAGCGGAAAGTGTGAGGAATGCTCCGCCCATTCCCATCAAGGCGCTGCCGGCAATGACGGCGCCGTAGCGAACTTTCATCGGGTTGACACCCTGGGCTTCGGCGGCATGCGGATTTTCGCCTGTCATACGGATCGCAAGCCCGATCGGCATGCGGAAGATGATGTAGGCCATGACGAGCGCCACGAGGATCGCAAGATAGGTCGGCGCGGTCTGCGTGAAAAGGGCAGGGCCGATGAAGGGCATGGTGGAAAGCCCCGGAATGGCGATCGGCTGGAAGGGTATGATGGTCGGCGGCGTCCCGGCGACCGGCACGATCAGCCGGAAGACATAATAGCTGAAGCTGGACGCGAAGAGCGTCACGCCAAGGCCGGAAACATGCTGCGACAGGCCGAGCGTTACCGTCAGCGCCGAATGCAGCAGGCCGAAAATGCCGCCGGCGAGCGCAGCAATCAGAAGTCCGGTCCAGAGATCGGCGCCGTGATAGACCGAGAGCCAGCCGATCATCGCGCCGAAGGTCATGATGCCCTCGATGCCGAGATTGAGGACGCCGGCTCGCTCGCATAGAAGCGCTCCAAGCGTGCCGAAGATCAGCGGCGTGGCTATGCGCAGCACGGCGGCCCAGAGCCCGGCGGAAGCGATGATGTCGAACAGCGTGCTCATCGGCGGATCCTGTATTGCGTGAAGAACAGCGCAATCAGCATGGTCAGCAGTGACAAAGCGACCGTGACATCAGCGATATAGGTGGGAATGCCGAGGCTGCGGCTCATCCCATCGGCGCCGACGAACATCATCGCCGTGAAGATTGCGGCCAGCACCACGCCGAGCGGATTGAGATTGGCAAGCATGGCGACGACAATACCGGCATAGCCGAAACCCGGCGACAGATCCGTCGTGACATAGCCCTTGACGCCCAGCACCTCGATTGCGCCGGCAAGGCCCGCAAGGCCGCCCGAAAGGCAGGCGACCTTTACCAGCGTTGATCCAAGCCGGACGCCGGCAAAGACGGCACCCGACGGATTGAGACCGGCGGCACGTGACTGCATGCCGAAGACGGTGCGTGACTGGATGAAATAGACGAGCGCGGCAAGCGCGATGGCGATCGCAAAACCGATATGCAGGCGGGAGCGGGCGATCAGTTTCGGCAGCATGGCATGATCGACGACAGCCTGGGATTGCGGCCAGCCGAAAGCCGTCGGATCCTTCAGCACGCCATCGATCAGCATGGAGACGAAAAGCACGGCGATGAAATTGAGAATGAGGCTGGTAACGACCTCGTCGACGGAAAAGCGAAGTCTCAACCATAGGGGAACGAGGATCAATACCATGCCGGCAGTCGCGCCGATGACCAGAAGCAGCGGGATCAGGATCGGAGCCGGCAGGCCGGCGAGCATTTTCGAGCCGGAGGCTGCGACCGCGATCGCGCCGAAATAGAACTGTCCCTCGGCGCCGATATTCCAAAGCCGGGCTCGAAAGGCGACCGCGGCCGCCAATCCCGTCAGGATCAGCGGCGTGGCGCGTGTCAACGTCTCGGTAGCGGAAAGCCGCGAACCGAAGGCACCCATGAGGATGCGCCAATAGGCTTCGAGAACGGGCGCGCCGGCAATGGCAATGAGTACCCCCGCCAGCGCCAGGGCCGCGACGATCGCCAGCAACGGGGCGAGGACCATCATGTAAAGAGAGCGATGTTCGCGCCGTTCAAACCGCATGGCCGGCCTCGCTCTCGCTTTTCCATTCTCCGGCCATCATCAGCCCCAGCGAGCGTGCATCCGCCTCGTCCGCATCGATGGGCGCTGAAAGTTTGCCGCCGACGATTGCCTGAATACGGTCGGCCAGGGCAATGACTTCATCCAGGTCCTCAGAAATCAGAAGCACGGCCGTGCCCTGCCGGCGTGCCTCCAATATGCGGCCGTGAACGGCCGCCACCGCCCCTTCGTCCAGGCCACGTGCCGGCTGGGCGGCGACAAGGATGCGCGGTCGTTCATATAGATTGCGGCCGAGGATCAGCTTCTGCATGTTGCCGCCGGACAGAAGCCGGGTGCGGCTCGCCGGGCTGCCGCCGCGTACATCGAATGTATCGATGATCTCCTGCGCAAAGGCCATGCCGGCCCTGCGGTCGACCAGCCCGTGCTTCGAGAAAGATGGCAGGCGCTCCAGCACGGCATTTTCCCAGATCGCCATTTCGCCGATCGCGCCGTCGCGGTTTCGGTCCTCGGGAATACGCCCGATGCCGGCGCCAATGATCTCGGCCACATCTGGATTATCGATGGGCTCGCCAAAGAGCAGAAGCTCGCCTGATGTGCGGGCCAGCGTGCCGGATAAGATTTGTCCCAGCGCCGCCTGGCCATTGCCGGATACGCCGATAATGCCGAGAATCTCGCCGGCGCGCAGGTGGAAACTGATCTTCTTCAATCGCTCGACATCGCCGATCTTCACGGTGATATCGCGTGCCTCCAGCGCGATATCACCCGGCGTGCTCGCTTCTCGGGTTGGCCGAGTGACACGATGGCCGACCATGAGTTCCGCAAGCTCCGCTTTGTTGGTCTCGGTCGCCCGCCGTTCAGCCTCAACCTTGCCGCCACGCAGGACGACGATACGATCGGCCGTCGCCATGACTTCATCGAGCTTATGCGAGATGAAGATCAATGACAGGCCCTGTGTTGCCATCTCCCTTAGGGTCGCGAACAGCCGTTCCGTTTCGATTTGTGTGAGCACTGCCGTCGGTTCGTCGAGGATCAGGATACGCGCATCGTTATAAAGCGCCTTCAGGATTTCCACTCGCTGCTGCTCGCCGACCGAGAGGTCACCGAGGCGTGCGTCCGGATCGACCTTCAGGCCAAAGCGCTCGGCAATCGCCATCAGTTTTCTGCGCGCGGCTCCGGTCTGCGATCGCAGGGACCAGAGCGTCTCCGTGCCGGTCATGACGTTTTCGAGCACAGTCAGATTGGGCGCGAGCGAAAAATGCTGGTGCACCATGCCGACACCGGCGCGAATTGCAGCGCGAGGCTTGCCACGCGGCAGCTCGGCGCCGTCGACAAGAATGCGCCCGGTGTCCGGCACATAGTGGCCGAAGAGAATGCTCATCAGTGTCGTCTTGCCGGCACCGTTCTCGCCGAGCAGGGCGACAATCTCGCCTTTGGCGAGCGTTAGCGAGATATTGTCATTGGCAACGGTGCTGCCGAAACGCTTGCTGACACCTTCGATCGTCAGAACAGGCGTGTTCATGCGGCCAGCCCCACGATCGGATGGCGGTGCTGCCAGCGCCCATCGGCTTCAAGCTGCGCCGCAAGCGACAGAAGTAGCGCGTCCTCGCCCATCGGCGCCATGAGCTGGATCGGCAATGGCAGGCCATTGGCATCGGCGCCGAAGGCAAGCGTAATGGCCGGAAAGCCGGAGACGTTGGCAAGCGACGCAAGCGGCGCGAAAGCCGTCATCCGCTCGAGATGCAGGTCGGTGTCGGCATGATCCGTTGGAAAGGAGCCTATCGGCGGGGGTGCCGTAGCCAGCATCGGCATGACGATGACATCGACCTTCTCGAACAGGTCCCACAGTGTGCGGCTCGCTCTTACCGCGCCATTGAGGGCGTTCCAAAGTGCCGTCGCCGGCATGGCGTGTCCGCGCATGATGAAAGCCTGCGTCATTGCCTCTGTCGCCAGAATATCCAGTTTGAGGTCGTCCACCAAGCCAGCGATATTGACGGAAATGATATCGCCGAAGGCGCGGGCGCCGGCTGCGACCGCTTCGTCGACGTCAGTCCAGGCGAGCGGGATAAGCCGGTGCCTCTGCTTTTCGAGGAAGCCTGCGGACGCTTCTACCGCCTCCAGCCTGTCGGCCGCGGTCGGGTAACGCTCGCCGGTATCTGCGAGCAGGCCGATCCGAAGGCGCCCCTTTTCGGCGGTAGGCTCCGCGATGTCGGCGAAGGGTCCCTTCGTGTTGCCGCGCAGGGCAGCGAAGATTCGGGCTGTATCGCGTACCGAACGGGTGACGGCAAGCTCGCTGGCAATGCCGCCGAGATGATTACCGAAAGCGGGGCCGGCAGGCATTGCGCCTCGGGTCGGCTTCAGGCCAACCAAGCCGCAGCACGCGGCCGGCACGCGGATCGATCCGCCCGCGTCCGTGGCATGGGCAATCGCCACGATGCCGGCGGCAACGGCTGCCGCCGCACCGCCGGAGGAGCCGCCTGCGGTGCGGCTCGGATCCAGCGGGTTTCGGCAGATCGGACCGACGGCAGGCTCGGAGGCGAGCGAGAAGCCGAACTCCGGGCTGGTGCTCAGCCCGAACGGGCAGAGGCCCGCGTCGCGAAATCGCCTTGCCAGATCGCTGTCGGCCTCACCACCTTTGCGCTCGAAAAGACGTGAGCCGGCCGTCACCGGCAGCCCCGCAAAGGGGCCGCCGAGATCCTTGGCGATGGTCGGCACGCCCGCGAATGATCGCGCCGCAAAGCGCTCGGGCTGCTCCGACGCTTCTCCATCCATCACTTGCGCGGCCGCAAGACCCATCCCGGCGTCGAGATGGACGATGGCACCGAGGTCCTCATGGACTGCGCAAGCCGCAAGAGAGGCCCGCATGGCGTCCATGCAGGTGAGCTTGCCGGATTTGATGGCGCCGGCGAGGTCCGTGGCGTCGGCCGATGACTGGCTGCTCATGATCGAGCCGAATTACTTCGGCTGATCCATCATCTTCGGCACTTCGAAGGTGCCGGCCTTGATGTCGGTGCGGACCTTCTCCATTGCGGCTTCGGCGTCCGCCGGCGCGACACCCTTGACGTAGACGATATCGCTGCCGCCTTCCTTCATAAGGCCATAGGCCGTGTAGCTGCGGCCGACCGGCTTGCCGGCGGCGGCATCGGCGATGGCAGCGTTGAGAATGGGACGGAAGTACCACATGGCGTTGGCGAAGACCGTATCCGGATAGCGCGGCGTGTAGTCGATGAGCGATCCCACAGATTTGATGTGCCGCTCCTTGGCCGCGTCGGCTGTGCCGATGCGCTCGCCGAAGAGAACGTCGGCGCCGGCATCGATCTGCGCAAGGCCCGCCTCGCGCGCTTTGGGCGGATCGAAGAATGTGCCGATGAAGGAGACCAGATGCTTGCAGTCGGGATTGACCGCCTTGACGCCTGCGGCGAAGGCGTTGATCAGCATATTGACTTCGGGGATCGGGATCGCCCCCACGGAGCCGACGACGTTGGATTTGGTCATCTTGCCTGCCAGCATGCCGGCCAGATAGGCACCGTCATGGTTCCAGGTGCCGAAGACGCCGAAGTTGCTGCCGGCCGCTTCGCCGCTCGACCCGAGCACGAAGGCCGTGTCCGGATAGTCTGCGGCGACCTGGCGCGCTTCCTTCTCCACCGCATAGGCTTCACCGATGATCAGCTTGTTGCCCTGTTCGGCATATTCGCGCATGGCGCGGGGATAATCGGTGCCCGAGACGCCTTCGGAAAAGACGTATTCGATAACACCCTCCTTGGCCGCGTCCTGGAGCGCCTTGTGAAGACAGGAATTCCAGGCGTTTTCGACGGGTGAGGCATGAATGCCGGCCACTTTGAGCGGCGCGGCGGCACGGGCGGCCGGCGCAAGCGCGCTTACCCCAAGCGCGATGCCGGAAGCGATGACGGCACGACGTGACAGTATGATTTCATTGGTCATTTTTCTGATCCCCTGCTTTTTGATCATTTGGTAAAAATCATAGGTGGGGGCTAAAAAAGTGTCAAGCAATCGGCATGCTTAAATAATATGCGCGCGCAACCAGTGCCTTCTTGTCACGATCAGTTTCCGACCCTCTGAAACAGCCGATATCCAGCCGGCGTCCTGGTATCTGATAGGGCGCTTTGGCGCGAGTAGGGTCAGCCGGCCACGCGCCCGATCATGTGGGCAATGGCGGCACGATAGCGAGCTGCATCCCCGGCAAGGGCCGCCCGATCAAATGCGGCCGAAAGGATATCCGCCAATGCATCGACGGGAATACGTGAGCCACTACCTGGGCCGAGCGCGGCTTCTAGGCCATGTTTCAAGGTGAGGGCGGTCGTTTCCTCGTCCAGTTGCTTCATTTCCATAAAGCCGAGCACGGTCGGTCCCTCGATCAGGAGAAGCCTGGTGCGGCCGACAACCCGCATCGCATCGAGATAGGCGTTGCTACCGGCAATCAGCGCGTCGAGCGGCGCAAGGCGCTCCGGGGTGGCCCGCTCTATGTCACGCGTCACCGCAAGGGCTTCCTCCCGCACGACGGCGCGAAACAGCGCGCGCTTGTCTTCGAAATGGTGATAGAGCGCGCCGCGGGTGATGCCGGCCGCGGTGACGATCTCCGGCGTCGATGTTTCGGCATAGCCCTTTTCCACGAAGAGCGTCCGCGCGGCTGCGATCAGCGCCGCTTTGGTCTTCTCGGTTCTTTCCCGATTGGAGCGATAGTCTTGCATGCATGCAGCCTGTATGTTATTTGTGGAAATACAGGCAGACTGTATGTTATTTTATGGGGAGTGGGAAGCATGAAGGTGACGAGCTATTATCCTGTCATCATGACGGAGCGCGTTGAGGAGACCGCAGCCTTCTACATCGAGCATTTCGGTTTCCAGGAAAATTTCGCCAGCGACTGGTATGTGCATCTGCAATCGGCGCAGGACAGTGGGATCAACCTTGCCATTTTGGACGGGCGGCACGAGACGATCCCGGCGGCCGGGCGCGGCCGGGTCGCGGGTCTATTGCTTAATTTCGAAGTGGAAGATGTGGACGCTGTTTATGAGCGCACGCGCGAAGCCGGCCTGCCGATCCTGCTTGCCATTCGCGACGAAGCTTTCGGTCAACGCCATTTCATTACCGCCGATCCGAATGGCGTGCTGATCGACATCATCAAGCCTATACCGCCGAGCGCCGAGTTTGCGGCGCTCTATGCGGATGATGCCTTGCCGAAGGGGGAATAATAGAGGGCAAGCCGTGATCCGTAAAATCTGCTGAAGCAATTCTATCTTTCGTTAACTAGGTCATTTCACTCAATGTTTTCGGTTTTCGTGCAACAAAGCGAAACAAAGGTAGGTGACCCATGCAAGAGCTTCCAGTTTCGTCAAAGATCATTAAATCCGTCTTCTTCCGCCCCGATGACGGGCGCCTTTTCATTCGCTTCAAGAATGGCGAGGAACGCCAGTTCACCGGTGTACCGCAAAAGGCTGTGGCCGCCATGGTGAAGGCGCCTTCGCCCGGCCAGCACTACATCGAGCATATCCGCACGCAGTTCGAACGCGTCGCTTAGGCTTTCCTGCCGGTATCGGCGCTGGAACGATAATGCGTTCGCTGCTTCATGAAAACGGTATTCTCGGCGGGCTTTTCTCAGATGGCAAAGCATGGGCAGGCCGCCTTTTGGCGGCCATTGCTTCGATGGCGCTTTTGCCGACTTTCCGTCAAATCTCGCATTGATAAACGCTGAGTTGCGCTATCTACATCCCTCAATATCGTCTTGCAGGGAGGAAGAGACGTGGTTGATGAGAAGCAGCTTATCTCCAAGATTACCTGGAGGCTCATGCCATTTCTGGGGATCCTCTATCTGATCGCCTACATCGATCGTCAGAATGTCAGCTACGCAAAGCTGGAGATGGTCGGTGACCTGGGGATGAGCGAATATGCCTATGGTCTTGGCGCCTCGCTGTTCTTCATCGGTTATTTCCTGTTCGAGGTCCCGAGCAACCTGCTTCTCGACAGGTTCGGTGCCAGCAAGTGGTTCGCGCGTATCCTCGTGTCCTGGGGGATAGTCACGGTCGCCCTGGCCTATACGCAGAATGCGACCATGTTCTATATTCTGCGCTTCCTGCTCGGCGCCTGCGAAGCGGGCTTCTTTCCCGGCGTGCTCTATCTGCTGACCCTCTGGTATCCTTCGGCCTATCGCGGCACCATGGTCGGCCTATTCATGATCTTCAGCGCATTCGCCAATGCGATCGGTGCGCCTCTCGGCGGCGTCCTGCTGGATCTGAATGGGCTCTATGGCATGGCCGGATGGCAATGGGTCTTCCTCGTCACCGGCATTCCCGCCATCATTGCCGGCATCATCACGTTTTTTTATCTGCCCGATCTGCCTCTGAAGGCTTCGTTTCTGAGCGACGCGGAAAAGACCTGGCTCAAGGACAGGCTTGCGGTGGAAAATTCAGGCATGGAGCAAAACGCCTCCGATGGTTTCCGTGCACTCATCAATCCACGCGTGCTGCTGATGGCGCTTTGCTATGTCGGTTTCCCGCTGGCGGCCTATGGGCTCAGCTACTGGCTGCCGACGATCGTCAAGAATTTCGGCGTCAGCAACACGACGAACGGCTTCCTGAACATCATCCCCTGGCTCCTCGTCGCGGTCGCGCTTTACGCAGTGCCGGCGGCGGCGGATAAGGCGACCTCGAAGACGCCGTTCATCGTCATTCCCGCCCTTGTCGGCGCTGCATGCCTGGTACTGTCAGCCGTGATCCCCGATCATACATTGCAGTTTACCTTCCTGTGCATTGCGGCAGCCGGCATCTTCGCAGGTCAGCCGGTGTTCTGGAGCCTGCCTTCGCGCTTCCTGCAAGGTGCCGGAGCCGCGGCAGGCCTCGCCGCCATCAACTCCGTCGGCAATCTCGGCGGCTTCGTCGCCCAGAACGTCGTCCCCTGGATCAAGGATTCCACCGGAAGCACGATTGCGCCGATGTTCTTCCTTGCCGCCTGCCTGTTTGCAGCGGCTCTATTGGTTCTCGTGATCGGGCGCATGGTGCCAAGCACGCCGAAATCGCACGACCTTGGCAGTCCAGGCGCCGCGCGGGTCAAGTGATCGTAGCGTCTGCTCGTGGAGGCGCTGCTTATCGAACGAGACGGGCGGTCATGGGCCGCCCGCCTCCTTTAAGGTGAGCGAGTTGCCGTCACGGCACTCGAGAGCCGCTCCCCGACAAACGGTCAGGCAAAAGCGTAGGAGCCATCCGGGCGCTTGGGCACGCGCCGCTGCCAATGAATGTAACCCTCTTCCTCCATCGCCTTCTCGTCGATGTCGACACCCCAGCCGGGCCTGTCGGGGCGCAGCGCGAGATAGCCGTCCTTCGGCAGGTAGGGATCGACGACATAACGGGTCTCGCCCTGCCGCTTTTCGATATCGTTGCCGCCATAGACATAGGCTTGCCCCTTCGGCAGCCGGTATTCGAGTATTCTAAAGTTCTGGGCGGCGGCCGAGAAGTGAACATTGACGGCCGTTGCCAGCGGACCCATCGGATTGTGCGGGGCGACGCCGACGAAGTGGGCTTCGGCAAGCGTTGCGATACGCCGCATCTCGCTGATGCCGCCGACGACGCAGATATCGGGCTGAATGAGATCCGCGCCCTTGACCTGCAGCAGGCGCAGGAATTCGTTGCGATTATAGAGCGACTCTCCGGTCGCCAGCACGCAATTGAGCCCCTGCTTCAACTCGCCCCACATCTCGATGTTTTCAGGGCGCAGCGGCTCCTCGTAGAAAAGGGGGTCGTAGGGTGCGAGCGCATTGCCGAGCTGGCGCGCGGCAACCGGCTCGAAGATCTTCGCATGTGCGTCGAAGGCGATTTCGTAATCGTCGCGCACGGTTTCGCGCAGCGAGCGGAAATAGTCGGCGGAAGCCTTGACGACATTGCCCCAGCGGTGGGCATGCATGTCGATGCGCCAGGGGCTCAGCTTGAAGGCGGTAAAGCCCCATTCGGCGTTCAGGCGGTCGAATTCGTCACGCGCTGCCGGCGCATCGGGTGCGGTATAAACGCCGGCATAGACCTTGACGCGATCGCGCACGGCGCCGCCGAGCAGCTTGTAGACGGGGACGTTGAGCGCTTTGGCCGAAAGATCCCAGAGGCAATGATCGAGAGCGGAGATTGCGGCAAGGCCGAGCGCGCCGGGCGGGAACCGGCTTTGCTGGATCAACAGGTTGACGAGATAGTCGATGCGGGTCGGGTCCTGGCCAGCGATGAAGCCGTAGAGATAGTCAAGCAGCGGCGGCAGCGCCTTGTCGGGACCGTGATTGTAGCATTCGCCCCAGCCCGTCAGTCCGTCATCCGTGTCGAGCGCGACGATGACGCGCGGGCGGTCCTTGTCGCGGGTCATGAACACCCGCATGCGGTCGATCTTCATCTCTATTTCCTTCTATCGATGGTTATGGACGCGGCGTGGGAAGAGCCGCAGGTTTGGAAATCTTTGCCATGGTGATCTGATCACGCCGCGCTTCCATTTTTCAGGACCTCCGGCTCGACATAGCGGAAGCGTCCTGAGCGATCCCGATCGCGTGGATCGGGGCGCGGGATGGCCGATATCAGTGCCTGCGTATAGGCGTGTTCCGGGGCGTTGCAGACCTTCTCGGCATCACCGACTTCGACCAGACGCCCCTTGTACATCACGCCGACGCGGTCGCACATGTAACGGATGACACCGATGTCATGGCTGATGAAGATATAGGCGAGGCCGAGCTCGTCCTGCAGCCGCATCAGAAGATCGAGCACCTGCGAACGGACGGAGACGTCGAGCGCCGACGTCGCCTCGTCGGCGACGATGATGCGGGGATTGAGAGTGATGGCGCGGGCAATGCCGATGCGCTGGCGCTGGCCGCCAGAGAAGGCATGCGGATAACGCTCGCGCGTCTTCGGGTCGAGGCCGACCTGTTCCATCAGGTGGCAGACGCGCTCCTCGAGCGCCCGGCCGCGGGCAACGCCGTTGACGAGCAACGGCTCGCCGATGATCTGCGAAACGGTCATGCGCGGATTGAGCGAGCCAAACGGATCCTGGAAGACCATGCGCAATTCGCGGCGCGCAGCCGCAAGCGCGGATCCCCTGGCGGTTGCCAGATCGACGATGCCGCCGTCGACACGGCGATAGAGGATCTCTCCGGCGCTGGGGTCGATGAGGCGCATGATCGAGCGGCCCATGGTGGTCTTGCCGGATCCGCTCTCGCCAACGATCCCGAGCGTTTCGCGTGGTAGAAGCGATATCGAGACGTCGCTCAGGGCGCGGACTTCGCCGAAGGCCATCGATACGTTGCGCAGTTCGAGAATGGGGGCCACTGTCCGGTCGAGCGGCGGGCGCGCCAGGCGGATCTCGGCCTTGTCCTCGAGCTTCAAGACGGAGCCGATCAGCATGCGTGTATAGTCGTCCTTGGGCGCATGGAAGATCTGCTCGACCGGGCCGTACTCCCTAACGAGGCCGTTGTGCATGACGAGCACGTCATCGGCGATCTGGGCCACGACGCCCATGTCATGGGTGATGAACAGCACCGCCATGCCGTAGGCCTTCTGCAAGCGTGCGATCAGGTCGAGTATCTCGGCCTGCGTCGTCACGTCGAGCGCAGTTGTGGGCTCGTCGGCGATCAGAAGCTGAGGCTTGCAGGCAAGCGCCATGGCGATCATCGCACGCTGGCGCATGCCGCCCGAATATTGAAAGGCGTAGCGGTCGACGGCTTTTTCCGGGGAGGGGATTTCCACCTGCTTCAGCAGCGAGATCGCTTCGGCACGTGCTTCCGCCTTGCTCATCCTGGTATGAAGACGAAGCGCTTCCATGATCTGGTCGCCGACCGTATGCACCGGCGAGAGTGAGGCCATCGGCTCCTGGAAGATCATGGCGATATCGCGCCCGCGGATCGCCCTGATCTGGCGGCCGCGTGGATTGAGTTTGACGAGATCGATGGAGCTGCCGTTCGCCGCATTCAGAACGATCGAGCCGCCGCTGATGCGCCCCGGTGCGTCGACGATCTGCAGGATCGAGCGTGCCGTCACCGATTTGCCCGACCCGCTCTCGCCGACGACGCAAAGCGTCTTCCCGGGCTCGATGGCAAAGGAGAGATTGTCGACCGCGCGGAAGGTGCCGTTGCGCAAGGGGAAGTCGACGGTCAGATTCTTCACCTGCAATAGCGGGCGGGTGGTGGCCATCGAAACGATATCGGTCATGCCCGCCTCATTTGTTGTAGGGATCGGCTGCATCGCGCAGGCCATCGCCGAGAAGGTTCAACGCCATGACGGCGATGACGACGGCGACACCAGGCAGGAACAGCCATGGTGCCGTGGCGATCGATCGGATGTTCTGCGCTTCGCGCAGCAGCACCCCCCAGGAGATGGTCGGTGGCTGCAGGCCGAGCCCCAGGAAGGAGAGGGATGTTTCGGCGAGGATCATCGCCGGCACGGCAAGCGTGATGGAAGCGATGATGTGGCTGGCGAAACTCGGCAGCATATGGCGGAAAATGATGCGTCCTTCGCTGGCGCCGTCCAGCCTGGCGGCTGCCACGAATTCTTCCGTGCGCAGCGACAGGAAGCGGCCGCGCACCACGCGGGCAAGCTGTGCCCAGCCCGTCAACGACAGGATGATGGTGATCATCATATATTGAAGAGCGGCCGGCCAGCCCTGCGGCAGTGCGGCCGCCATGGCGAGCCAGATCGGGATTGTCGGCAGCGACAGGACGAAGTCGATCAGGCGCTGGATGAAGAAATCGAGCTTGCCGCCGTAATAGCCTGAGATGCCACCGAGAACGATACCGAGCAGCAGTGAGAAGAAGACGCCGACAAGCCCGATCGACAGCGAGATCTGGGCGCCCTGTATGGTACGGCTGAAGACGTCGCGCCCGAGCCGGTCTGCCCCGAACAGAAGGAGGGGCGTCGATTTGTCGGAGGATGCCAGCAGGTGGATGTTGGTCGTAAAGAGGCCCAGCACCGAATAGTCGTAGCCGCGTCCGAACAGGCTAATGGAGACCCGCTTGGTCGTATCCTCCTTGAAGATCGCCGCCAGCGTTTCCGGATCGCGGGTAAGCTTCAGCGGGTAGTAATGCAGGCCGATGGAGAAGCCGTTGTCGGTGTCGATGAAATGCACCCTCTGCGGCGGATGGAAGGTTGCCCGCGCATTCTGCAGAGTGGGATCGTTGATGGCGAAGAACCCTGGAACGAGGGCGACGATGTACATCAATACGGTGACGATGAGGGCGACCATGGCGAGCCGGTGGCGGCGGAATGCCCACCAGATCAGCTGCCATTGCGAGGCCACCGCAGCGCGATCGGGGCGCAGGTTTGTGACGGCGATGTCGGCCATGGGCTGCTCCTATTCCAACCGTATGCGGGGATCGACGAGGGCAAGCAGGATGTCGCTGATGAGCGAGCCGACCAGCGTCAATGCGCAGATCAGGAGCACGAAGGCGCCGGCCAGATACATGTCCTGTGCCATCAGGGCCTGTAGCAGCAGAGGTGCTGCGGTCGGCAGGTTGAGGACGATCGCCACGACCACCGAGCCGGAAATGAGGTTGGGCAGCAGCCAGGCGATCGTCGAGATGAATGGATTGAGCGCGATGCGCAGTGGGTATTTCACCAGCAGCCTGAACTCCGACAGACCCTTTGCCCGCGCCGTCGTCACATAGGGTTTCGGCAACTCATCGAGCATGTTGGCGCGCATGACGCGGATAAGGCTTGCCGTCGAGGAGACGGCGAGAATGATGACGGGCAGCCAGAGATGCGACAACAGGTCCAGCATCTTGGCGATGCTCCAGGGCGCGGTCTCATATTCTGAGGAAAACAGGCCGCCCACATCCTGGCCGAATTCCACGGCGGCGACATACATCAGCACCAGCGCCAGCAGGAAGGACGGGACGGCGAGGCCGAGAAAGGTGAAGGCAGTGAAGACATAATCGCCGATCGAGTATTTCTTGACGGCGGAATAGACGCCGATCGGCAGTGCGATCGCCCAGGTGGCGATCAGGGCTGCGAGTGCAAGGATGAGTGTCAGCGCCATGCGCTCCCAGATGAGACCGGAGACCGGCTGCTGCCATTCGAAGGAAATGCCGAAATCGCCGCGCGAAAGAATGCCCCACATCCATTTGAGATATTGGATGAACATCGGCTGATCGAGGCCGAAGCGTTCGCGCAGTTGCGCCGCCGTATTCTGGTCGACGACCTCGTTGGAAGAGGCGAGCGTTGCGATGTAGGTCGTCACATAATCGCCGGGCGGTAGCTGGATCAGCACGAAGGCGAGGAAGCTGATGGCGAAGAGGGATGGGATCATCCACAACAGGCGTTTTCCGATGAAGACCAGCATGGCTATTTCTCGCATTAAGCGCTGCTGTCAGCATCTCGGAACCGTTCCGACACTTTAGGCAGCTCCGCGTATGGGAAAGCGCCGCCCTTTGGACGGCGCCGGACCGGCTCGATCAGCTTGTGAAGAAGAATTGCTGCGGCATGGCCGGCCCGGGATTGGGCCAGGACCAGCTGTCCGGCTGCTTTTCCGGGACGTTGCGCAGATTGTTGCGGATGATGCCGAAGCCACCGACGGCAAGGCAGAGCCCGACCGTCTCGAATTCATCAGCCGCGATGTCGAAGATCTGCTTCATGACGGCGCCGCGTTTATTGAGGTCAGCCGTCGAGCGCGCTTCGTCGAACAGCTTCATGCGCTTCTTCTGGCTTTCCGGCGGCTCCTCGCCCTGCTTGCCATTCGAGGTGTACCAGACCGACCAGGGGATGGCGTAGCGCGAGCCCTGCGGATGGAAGGCGAAGAAATCACGCGGATCGAGCATGGGGTCGAGGCCGCCAGGCCCCGGCCAGACCTGGGCATCATGAGCATTGTCGTCGCCGCGTGTATAGTAGAGCGCCCGCTCGATCGTGTTGACCTTCATGTCGACGCCGATCTGCGCCCAATGCGCCTTGACGAGCTCCAGCGCGTCGACAAGATCGGGATAGAGGGTCGGAATGACGTCGACAGCAAAGAAGACCTTCTGGCCGTCGGGCCTCAGGCGAAAGCCGTTCGCATCCTTCTTGTCGTAACCCGCCTGATCGAGCATGGCGCCGGCCTTGTCGGGATCGTAGTCGGTGAACTGGCGCGCGAGCTTTTCATTATACCAGGGATGTTCCGGCCGAGGTCCCGCCTGATAACCCTGGCTCTGACTGAAATAGACGATGTCGATTATCTCCTGCCGGTTGATGCCGAGCGAGAGCGCCTGCCGGACCGACTTGTCGGCAAACATCTTGCGCATGGCCGGATCTTTGTGGGTGATGTTGAAGTAGATCTGGCACTGCTGCGAGGTCGAGGGGATGAGGGTCAGAAGGCGATAGTCGCCTTTCTTCATGTTTTGCGACAGCGTCGGTTTGTTCGCCAGCACGCTGATATGGCGCTCCTGGATATCGATCTTGCCGGAGATGACATTCAGCATCAGCGATTCCACGTCCTGCGAAATGCCGAAGTTGATCTCATCGACATAGGGAAGCTGGTTGCCGGCGGTGTCGACCTGCCAGAAGAATGGGTTGCGGGTCATGACGACGCGCGTGGCACCACCGGTATAGGGCTCCTTGATGACCCAGGGATCGAGCGTCGGCTTGTCCGGATTGCCCCAGCGCGACGGGATCTCGATATCGCCGCAGCGGGCGCGGAAAAGTTCGGGCCAGCTGTTGGAGCCCGCCTTCTTGGCGTCGTCGGCAACATTCGGATTATATTTGGGCAGGAACTGGCTGCAGTAGTGCTTGGGAAACAGCGTCGGATGCTGGCCAAGCGGGGTCGCGAGGTTTTCCAGATAGAGCGCGTTGGGTGCCGCGAAGGTGAATTTCACCGTGTAGTCGTCGATCTTCGTGACATCGACCGCGTTGCCGGCGACGGAGAGTTGTGCCGGCGTCGCGCTGTAGAGATCGGTGTTCTTGACGCAATCCTCGATCGCGAAAACGACGTCGTCGGCGGTAAACGGATGGCCGTCCGACCAGCGCGCTCCCTGGATCAGGTGGAAGGTGAACTGCGAGGCGTCGGCGTTGACGTCCCAGCGTTCGGCAAGGTTGGGCAGGACCTCGGTGAAGTCGAGGTTCCAGCGCACCAGGCTCTGGTTGCCCACCATGCGCAGAATGCCGTTATGATCAGACGAACCCCTGAGGCCGCGCCGCAGCGTGCCGCCATAGGTTCCGACCTTTTCGTAAGGGGTGACGACCATGGGCTTCTTCGGCAAGCGGTCGGCGAGCGCCGGCAGTTTGCCGTCCTTGACGAGTTGCGCCAGTGCCGGAGCCTCGCCGCCGTCGGCAGCGCTGACACGGCCGGCCAGAGACAAGGCTGCCATTCCCGCCATGCCGCCCAGCACGGCGCGCCTGCTCACGCCGCGAGACAATATTTTATCGCGCATCGAATCCCTCCCGTTGAACGCCGGCACGACTTTGTCTGAACCGGTGCGACAAGCTCCCAACCCGTCGCAATGCACCTTCCTGGTGCAGCGGCACGACCATAAATTCGTTCTCAGATAATTACAAGAGTTGACAGATATTTACAGATTATATAGCCCTAGCGCGCAGGAAGTGCGTCATTGCTTGCCGTCAGGCAGCCTCAAGAAGGACGATCATGAAACTCTCTGTCGCCAACGAAACCAGCGCGGTCCCGACCCGCTTCGGCGACATCATCTACGAGAGGATTGTCGCCATGATCGCCGATGGAAAGTTCCCGGTGAACGAACGCCTGCCGTCGGAAGCCAAGCTTGCCGAAATGTTCGGTGCTTCAAGGCCGGTGGTGCGCGATGCCCTTGAGCGCTTGCGCACGGATGGACTGATCGTCTCTCGCAAGGGCTCGGGTTCTTATGTCCGGCAGCGGCCGGATTCGTCGGTCTTGAACATGGTGCCTGTGGGATCGCTCGCCGATGTCCAGCGCTTCTTCGAATTCCGCGCCGGGCTTGAAGCCGAGGCGGCCGAGCTTGCCGCGCGCAACTGGCAGCCGGACGACAAGGAGCGCATCACGGCGGCGCTCCAGAAGATCGAGCAATGTCTTCGTGAAGGCAGGCTTGGTGCCGAGGAGGATCAGGAGCTGCACGATGCCATTGCGATCGCGACCGGCAATCAGTTTCACATCACCGTTCGCGAATGGTTCAGGCCGCATTTCGCCATTGGGCATTCAGTGACCCGGAGCCTCAGCCTCAAGCGCACGCCCGAGCAGATCCGCAGCGTCCAGGACGAGCATGCGGTGATCGTCCAGGCGATTTTTGCGCGGCAGGAGACCGAGGCCCATGATGCCATGAAGAGGCACATATTGAATGCGCGCGCCCGTATGTTCCAGGGCGTTTGAATGGATGTTGGAGGCGACGAAGGTGAGGCGGTCGACGCCCTCCTGGCGCTTCGATTGACGATGAAGAGGTAAAGGGTAGGACGATGAGTATTGCAACCATGCGCCAGGCGTTGACCGGTGTGTCCGGAGTCCCCGTGACGGCCTATGATGGAAACGGCGAGGTCGAGCCACGTGTGACCGCTCAGGTCTACAAGCGTGTCGCCGCTGCCGGCATTCACAATATCGTTGCGGCCGGAAATACCGGCGAGTTCTATGCGCTGACGCCGGAAGAGATCCGCCGCGTCCACGAAGCCGCCATATCGGGCGTCGACGGCAAGGCGCCGGTGACGGCGGCGATCGGTCGCTCCCTGCACGAGGCGATCCGCATGGCCAAGGACGCGGTATCGATCGGCGCTACCGCCGTCATGTCGCATCAGCCGGTGGACCCTTTCGCCGCACCCGCTTCGCAGATCGACTATTTTCGCAACCTGGCGGAAGCCTCGCCGTTGCCGCTGGTCGCCTATGTCCGGGCTGACGGCTTCAGCGTCGACGACATGGTTCGCTTGGCCGGTCATGGCAACATCGTCGGCATCAAATTCGCCACGACGGATCTGATGCTGCTTTCAAGGGCGATTGCGGCGTCCGATCCGAACGGTGCGCTCCTCGTCTGCGGTCTCGCCGAAAGCTGGGCGCCGAGCTTTGCGGCAGCCGGAGCGCGCGGCTTCACCTCCGGCCTCGTCAACGTCGCGCCAAAGTTGTCGCTTGCCGTGCATGCGGCTTTGGCCAAGGGCGATTTCGCCGGAGCGCGCGCGATCGTGAGCAAGCTCGAGCCCTTCGAGCGCATGCGCACGAAGTTCCGCAACGGTGCCAACGTCACCGTCGTCAAGGAGGCGGTTACCTATTCCGGCCTTGATGTCGGCTCCGTCCGCGTTCCGGGATTGCCGCGCCTCGATCAGAAGGATCGCGAGGAGTTGTTCGCGCTGCTTCGTGATTGGCAGGAGACGGGCGATGCATTTACCCTCTAAGGCCCAGGGTTGAGCCGTTTATATGTTTGCGTTGAGTATAGCGGTATGTGCACCGCACCCTTCGGCATAGCTCGCGATCCATTCGACGATCGCCCGGTTCGGCTGGCCGACGACCGATGTAAAGGAAACAAGGCGGGCGAGGATTTTCTCGTCGGTCATGTCGCTTGCTCGCAAGGGTAGTAACTGACAAAGGGGGATGCGGATCCTCTCAGCAAAGTTGCGGTGTCGCCAACATCAGAGTGTCGTGCAGGGGCCACCACGCGTGTCCGGTCGATTGATTCCGGCATTTGGGTCACGCCCGGTCATCCTAGCGCCTGAGAAGCGAGACCGAAAATACGCGGGCCATCGGCTATCGGCGCTGCCGGCCCGCGCTGCATGACCTGTGCCGCGCCTCCCTGTCGCAAACCCGCGCGCTCCAGCCAATCGATCAGCCGCGCGGCGTCAGAAGGAACATCGGCACGAAGGAAGCCGCCGGTCTTGACCATGGCGGTCGAGAGCAGGGCGAGCGAGGTATCCTCGTCGTCGGCGACGATCGGGCCGACGACGCGTCCCCGCCCGAAGTCGCGGCACAGCGCATAGCCGGTGAGCAGGCCGTTTCGATCTGCGACGAAACCTTCAGACACAGGGAGCAGCCCCGCAAGCACGTCGCTTCGGTCAACGCCAGATGCGCCGAAATCAAGAGCGTGGATCGCCGCGAGATCCCCTGCTTCAAATGATCTCACGGCAGTGCCGATGACCGCAGGCTCGGCACCGGCATCGAGAATACCGCTGCGCTGCGTGATCCCGCCCGTGACATCGAATCCGAGGCTGTCATAAAGAGCTTGCCCCTCACGGGTCGCAACAAGCTGGATACGTCGCGGCCCGATATCTTCGAGGACCTTGGCCATCAGGCGCCGTCCGATGCCGGATCGCTGCAGTTCCGGCGCGACGATCACCATGCCAAGCGTGGCGAAGTTGCGACCTTGGGGCCACCACATGGCGATGCCGCGCACGGACCCTCGGTCGTCCGCAGCGACATGACCGCGGCCGATCCTTTGCAGAAGGTCCCAATCCGCCAGTCGATGTGTCCAGCCCACGGCTTGGGACAAGGCGTGGGTGGCTTGGATATCCGAGGCCGCAAGGGCGCGCAGGGAGAAGGATATGGGGTTCAGCATAGTCTCTCTTTCTTCAAGTCGGATCTCGCCCCGTGGCTCGTCGCATTGCCGTGTCATCGTCCCTGACCCTATTCGCGACTCTCTTGGCATATGCATGTTCACCCGGAGCACGTGCTGGCGGCTGCGTGCTCCGGGTGCAAGATCATTGTCGGAGGCGGGCCGACGAGGGGCTGCTTCCCGTCAGGCCGTCGTCTCGACCGGAATACCGATGCCGACAAGCGCCTCGCCGGCGTTCACCGCAAGAGTGGTGAGCTGGTAAAGGACTTCACCTGGCTTTTCGGCCACGATCGTCGCCAGCACGGTGCCGAACACGTCGCGAATTTCGCCGAGCTTTTCGCCGGCTGCGATCGGATCGGACAGGCGCTTGGCGCTGTACCAAAGGCCCGACGCGGGTGCGAGCGGCACAGTCATCGTCATGAGCCGCGGGGCGGCGGCGGGAGTGGAGGCGCTTTCGATCATTTGCATGTGGCCCATGACGCGCCCGATGCCGTCCATCATGGCCGTAACCTCGGCTTCATTCCAAAGGCCATTGCAGCCGATCTCGACAAGCACGCTCGGGATGCCAAGCGCGCCGGCCGCGCTGATCGTGTTGCCCCTCGATTGCGATCCAACCGCGATCGGCAGCCCAAAGACGGCGGCTAGCGCCTCGGACGGCGCGTGGCCGCCAGGATAGATCGTGAAGGGCGTCAGGCTCTCGCTCATGTCACCGCCGTGCAGGTCGAGATAGGCGTCCGCCTTCGGGAATACCTCGGTCACGAGCCAGTGTGCAAGCCGCTCGCTCACGCTGCCGTCCGGCCGCCCGGGAAACATACGGTTCAGGTTGTTGCCATCTTCCGGCATCACGTAGATGCTGCGCGCGCGGAACCCCGTCACATTGAGGATCGGGAGAACAAGAAGGGTCCCGCGGAGCTTCTGCGGATCGGTGCGCATCAGGCGGACCGCGGCCTCGATTGAACAATATTCCGAAGCATGGACGCCTGCGGTGACAATGAGGCACGGCCCTGGCTTAGCCCCTTCAACAAGGCCGAAGGGAATCTCGATCTCAGGTATCGGGCGCAGGAATCCCTGCTCCGTGCGTGGGCGCCCGGTCTTAAGTTCGGGTAGGTTTTGCATGCTGGTCTCCTAGCTGGCGGATATGCCGAAATCGATGAGGTGACGGTGGCCTGACGGCGATAGCGGCGGGCCAGACAAAACTCCCTGCGACGGCAGCGGCTCGAAGGAATTTTGTCATGCTGGAAGGGTTCTCATCTGTTATAATTTTTTATAACGATTATGTATCAATTGGCGATCTGTCAACGCAAGTGATCGAAGAAACGTAGTGAGAATATATCATGCCCTAGGCGCTTCGTCGTTGACGGGCTCGAGATTGTTCTATTATCATGTAACAATGAAAACACAGAATCCGATCCGCCTCGTCCTCGACCGCGATCTGCCCGTACCCCTTGGCGTCCAATTGCGGGGCTTGATTCAATGGGGAATTTCGTCTGGCGACCTGAAGCCGGGCGATCGCCTTCCGTCCGTGCGCGATCTGGCCGACGAGACCGGCGTGGCGCCGATGACGATCGTCCAGGTCTACCGCGAGATAAAAGAGGCCGGGCTCATCGAGGGGCGGGCGGGCTCTGGCACGTTCGTCGCTCACCCCGCGGACCCAATCGACCATCGCCTTCAGGACTTTCACAGACGTGTGGACGCAGTCCTGGATCAGGGCCTGGCTCTGGGCCTGAGCAACAGTGACATCGCAGGACTGATCGCGACGCGCTTGACCGCGAGGAGCGGCTGCGGGCGAACCTGGCAGGTGGTGATGGTCGGCAACTTCGCCCATACCACCGCAGCCTATGCTCGAGTGGCCACCTCGATACTCGGCTCGGGCGTGATGATCGAGCCTGTCACCTTCGACGCACTCACCAAGGACCAAGGCGCGCTTCACCGCGCCGCCGCTGCCGACTTTGTCGTGGCCTCGCTCGTGCTCCAGCGGGAGGTGTCGGCTCTGCTTCCGGGGCAGCGCGTCGTGGCGATCGGCTTAATCCCGTCGGAGGAAACGCGCCGCGCGCTCGCGTCGATCGATCCCCGCGCCCGCGTCATCGCCGTATCGCTCTTCCCGGACTTCCTGCCGATTTTGAGCTCCGGTGTTCGCCGGTTCGCACCCCATGTCGCAGTGCTCAACGCGGCGATGGTCGACAGCGAGGAGTTGGGGGCGGCGCTCACTCACAACGACGTCGTTGTCTATTCCTCCGGTGCCGAAGCGGTCTTGGACCTGCTTCCACCAGGCGTGCCCGCCATCGAATATCGACACACCCCCGACCCCGGCGACATCGAGCGGCTTCTTCGCCCCCTGGTCGAAGGCGCTGCCCCCATCTCTCGTCCACGTACTTCTGGAAAGGAACCCAAAAGCCATGCCGACTGATGTCGAAGAAGTTTCCGACAGTCCGAACTTCCCCAGCGAAGTGGATGTCGTCGTGATCGGAGCAGGTATCGTCGGCGTATCCACTGCCTATGAGCTTGCCCGCAAGGGAGCGTCCGTTGCGCTGATCGACAAGGGAATCGTCGGCGGTGAGCAATCGAGCCGCAATTGGGGATGGGTCCGGCAGCAAAACCGCGACCCGTATGAGTTGCCGCTGGCCATGTACAGCTTACGGCGATGGGAAGAGCTCGGACCGGAATTGGGTCGCGACCTCGGTTTTCGACGCGCCGGCATCCTATACTGTACCCGCGATCAGGCCGACCTGGACCGCTGGGAGAAGTGGGGCGCAGCGGCGCGGGAACAGGGGTTCCGCAGCCAAATCCTCACCGCGGCCGAAATGAAGGAGCGCTCGCCCGTCAGCAGTTCGTCCTGGCTCGGAGGCGTGTGGTCGCCCACCGATGGCAAGGCCGAGCCGAGACTGGCCGCTCCAGCCATCGCCGAAGGCGCCAAGCAGATCGGCGTCTCGCTGCATCAGAATTGCGCCGCTCGCGGCCTGGAGATTACCAACGGGCAAGTGGCAGGGGTTTGGACGGAGCGTGGCCTGATCAAGGCGAGCGCGGTCGTCTGCGCCGGCGGTGCCTGGACTTCCCGTTTCTGCCGCCGTCACGGAATCGATCTTCCGGCCGCAAACATTGGCGGCACGGCGTTGCAGACGACGGCTGCTCCCGATGTCCTCGGCGCGGGCTGCGCCCACGTTTCGGATCTTGCACTTCGTCGACGCATCGATGGAACCTATACGCTTGCCGTTCCCGGCCATGGAACGGTCAGCATCGCCCCGCAAGGCATGCGCTACGCGACCAAATTCTATCAGATGTATCGCAGCAAGATCGCGAAGAAACTCAAATATAGGTTGAATAGCCGTTTCTGGAACGGCCCCGAGGCTTGGGGCGGCTGGGACAATGATCAGATATCGCCGTTCGAGAAAATACGGATATTGGACCCGGCGCCGGACGCCCAGCTGGTCAAGCAAGCCTTGATAACTGCCGTGAAGGAGTTCCCGGCTCTTAGAGGCATCGGTGTTGCTCGTTCCTGGGGCGGAATGATCGATACGTCGCCCGATCTGATTCCGGTCATATCGAAGGTCGACACAGTGGCCGGCCTCGTCATTGCCTCCAGTTTCAGTGGCCACGGCTTCGGCATCGGACCCGGCGCCGGACGCCTCGCCAGCGAGCTCGTTCTCAACGAAAGGCCTTTCGTCGATCCGGCGCCCTACAGGTTAAGCCGCTTCAGCGACGGCACCGCCATCCGGCCAGCTGGGATGATGTGAGCCGTTCACTGACTGAACGCTGATGAGGAGAGGCCATGACGAGATCATTCGACCCCAGTGGCGTCGCGCTGCCAATCGGGCACTGGATCCATGGTAAATATGTCGAGTGTCCCGGTCGCATCGAGCTCCTGCGCCCGCCTGACGGCGCTGCCTATTTCTGCTGTCCGATCGCCGATGCGGTCATGGTGGACCGATTAGCCAAACAGTGGCGATCGACGTGATGGTCACGGCAGAGCAAATCCGTTTTTTGCGGAATTCGCCGACAAAGAAGGCAGCGACGTGGTGCCCACGGACGGTCGCCATCGGGGCATGATCCTCGCATGGGCATGAACCGGAATCTATCGGTGAGAATATTATTCTAAGATTGTTTGAGAAATTAGCAAATCACTATAGGCTTATAATTGACTCGGCCGCGCCCGGTGTTCGAGAATCGCCGCTGGCCGGTCACACAAGAAATCCCATGAAGAAAAGCCGACATGCCTAAGAGAACCTCTCCGCTCGTCGCCTTCCAGTCCAAGACATTTCGCTCGCTCTGGTCGGCAACGCTCGTCTCCAATCTTGGCGGACTGGTCGAAGGTGTCGGTGCCGCCTGGCTCATGACTAGCCTTGCCACATCCCATGGCATGGTGGCGTTGGTCCAGTCTTCCACCACCCTGCCGGTCATGATCTTCTCACTCGCGGCCGGGGCGCTGGCCGACAATTATGACCGAAGACGGATCATGCTGATCGCGCAGATGTTGATGCTGTGCGTATCCGCGACGCTGGCCGTGCTTTCTTATAGCAATGCTTTGACGCCCTGGCTGCTTCTCAGCCTCACATTCCTGATCGGCTGTGGCGGCGCCCTGCACAACCCGTCATGGCAAGCCTCTATGGGTGATGTCGTGCCTCGCGATCACCTGCCGGGCGCTGTTGCGCTCAACAGCATGAGCTACAATCTGATGCGCAGCATCGGGCCGGCGATCGGCGGCATCATCGTTGCGGCGGCGGGCGCGGCCTTCGCGTTTCTCTTCAACGTCTTCTGTTATTTCGCCCTTATTTTCGCGTTATGGCGCTGGAAGAATGCTCCCTCTCGCAATGCGCTGCCGCGCGAGCCTTTCGGCAGCGCGATGTCGGCTGGATTCCGCTATGTCCTGATGTCCCCGAACCTTCTCAAGGTGATGTGCCGCGGTTTCGCGTTTGGCCTGTCGGCGATCGTCATTCTGGCGCTGTTGCCTCTCGTCGCGCGCGACCATGTGCATGGCACCGCTATTACCTACGGCATCATGCTCGGCTTCTTCGGGTTCGGCGCGATCTGTGGCGCGCTCCTGATCGGCCGCATTCGCGATCTCCTGAGCAATGAATGGGTCATCCGCGGGGCATTCTTCACGCTGGCCGTCAGCTGCTTCCTCCTGGCCCTCAGCCATCAGCTATGGCTGAGTTGCCTGCTGCTCATGCCCGCAGGCGTGGCTTGGGTACAAGCCTTCTCCCTGTTCAACGTCACGGTTCAGCTTTCCACGCCGCGCTGGGTTGTCGGTCGTGCCCTGTCGCTCTACCAGACAGCGACTTTCGGGGGTATGGCAGCAGGAAGTTGGCTCTGGGGTGAACTGGCCGACCAGCATGGCGTCACAGGTGCGCTCTTCATCGCAAGCGCCGCTCTTGGAGTGGGCGGCCTGCTTGGTCTTCTGTTGCGCCAACCGGATTTTGAATCGCTCAATCTTGATCCGACGAACAGCTTCAGCGAACCACAACTGCAGCTTGACCTGCGCTCCAGGAGCGGCCCGATCCTCGTCATGGTAGATTACAATATCGATCAGGAGGGCATACCAGAGTTTCTGGCCGTTATGGCCGAGCGGCGCAGGATGAGAATCCGGGACGGTGCCAAGCAGTGGTCATTGCTGCGCGATCTGGAAAAGCCGAACGTCTGGACGGAGAGCTACCATCTGCCAACCTGGATCGATTATGTTCGCCACAATCAGCGCCAGACGCACGCGGATGTCGAGATCGCAGAACGCTTGCGTGGACTGCATCGCGGAGAACAACCGCCCACGATTCACCACATGATCGAACGACAAACCGTGCCCAGGCATGATGACATGCCTCTGAAGCCTTATCTTGATGCAACCTGACCGGTGACGTCAGGTTAGATCCGCCAAGGCGGTCTATCTCTCGATTTAGAGTCGGAGCGGGGCGCTGATGGAGCAATGACAGGCTACGGTTTTCCCGACAGGCTGGCAGAGCTGTTTTCTACCGCGTGACGAAGCAAATACGCGCGATAAGCAATTGTTTTTGCTGAGGTGACCGGGGTCATTCCGCAATACTTGTTCACAGTCATTCGCGCCGATGACAAAACCAACTTTTCGACAGATGCCCGATTTCTGTCACGAAACCGGCGGGATATCATCTATATTCACTGAAATTGGTGTCACGGTGACATTTGGCCGGCCGTGCCCTCCAAGCCATTCAGCATGAGTGCCCGGCCTTTCGACTCGTTCTATCGCTAAACCGGCCGGCAGGCGTCGGCGATGGCATTCCAGTCCCGCGAGGCACCGTCTTGAAAATCGGCAACGACATCACAAGCATTCAATATCTGCGGGCCATCGCCGCGATCTCCGTCCTTTGCTTCCATGTCAGCGAGACATACGGCCTGGAATTCAAGGTCGGAGCGGCGGGTGTCGATATATTCTTCGTCATCAGCGGCTTTATCATGTGGGTGGCGACCGAGGGAAGACCGGTCGGTCCGCGAGAATTCATGTTGCGCCGGCTGATCAGAATAGTGCCGCTTTACTGGATTGCGACGGCGATAACATTCGTCGTGGCCGTGTTGAAACCGCAGTTCTTCTTCAACACGGATTTGAGCATCGGCAATTTGATCGGCTCGCTGTTTTTCTTGCCCATCATGAGGGACGAAGCACTGCATCCCGTTGTCGAGCAGGGATGGACCTTGTCCTACGAGATGTTCTTCTATCTCATCTTTTCCATTTCATTGCTTCTGCCGGAGCTCAGGCGGTTTTGGTTCATGATCGCGGCTATGGTGACCGTCGTCATCGTGCATTACCTGCTGCCCTTCAGCTATGTTCGTGTTTTCTCGGAGCCGGTCATTCTTGAATTTGCCGCCGGCATCGTCATCGGGCGCTTGTGGAAGCAAGGCTTTCGGCTGCCTTTTCGCGCCGCCATCGGCTTGATGATCGCCGGATTCGTGCTGCTGCTGGCGAGTGACCTGATGGTGCATGTCGACCGGGCGGTTCGCTGGGGTGTACCGGCAGTGCTGCTGTTGTCGGGCGCTGTTTTCGCAGAGCGGGAGCGAAGCGTTCCCAAACTGGCATTCCTGCATTTCCTGGGGGACGCCTCTTATTCCATTTACGTTTGGCACGTGCTCACCGGCATCATGGTAACAGCGCTGCTGTTGCGCGTCGGGGTGCCGCACGCTGCACAGCCAGCGTTTATCGCATTGGGTTCGCTGGCCTTTGCGATCGTCTGTCACCTGTACATAGAGCGCCCGATACTCCGAAAAACGCGATTGGTACGCCCACAACCGGCGAGCGCAGCTGACGCAAAAGGGTGAAGCCGGTCACAAGACGGTCTCGAATAGAGGGATCAATGCCGCTCCGATTGCGCCAGGGGCATCAATTACCTCCGCCACGGCAAGCTTGGGGACGTCGCGTAAGGCGCCATGCCGAGGTAGATTATTAATTTCAGTCCGTTCGATGAGCATTCTTGCCAGTGAATGCGGGAGTTCACCACCAAGGACGATCAAAGCCGGGTCAAATACCGCGCAGAGCGCATTGATGGTGCGATTATGCGCCGGTGCGACGCGGTCGACCCACTCCGCAACACCCTGCAATTGCGTCAAATCTTCGCTTTTCAAGTCCTTCAGCGTCAAGTCCGGGCGGCCGTTGGCGTGAAGATGTCTAAGTAACAGGCTAGGAGCAGGACGCTCCTCGTAGTCCTGTTGCCCAAAGAGAACGGAAAATTCGCCCGCGTTTCCGAAACTGCCGCGAAATGGCATGCCTCCGGAAACCAGCCCGCCGCCGTAGCCATGAAGATGGGCAATATAAGCGAAATCCGCGACCTCACGGCCGACACCGAAGATTGCTTCCGCTAAAGCTGCTGTTCTGGCGACGTTGTCCACCCAGACCGGCAAGCCGAGTTTTGCTCCAAGCAAAGGTGCCAGGTCGATCAGTGACCAATGGGCGAGCGGTAGGGGGCAATTAAACGCCGTCTCCAGCATACGGTGACCGGCGACGGCAAGACCAATGCCAAGGACATCCCGCCGATTGGCGCTCCGGCGGGCGAGAATGTCTTTGACCGCCGTGCCAATTCGGTCCATCTCTTCGGACAGCGAGGACCCAGCCTGTGGGATTTCCGTGTTCTCCAAGGGTTCCCCGAATCCCATGAGGCAGAGGCCGATCGAACCGACATTTATGGAGATGCCGAGCGTTAAGCACCAATCCTTTTGCAGGCTTAGCTCCGGACTGGGCGGTCCAGGGCGTCGGGCCTCTGACTGGGAAAAAGCAATCATTCCTCGGTCGTGAAGCCGCGCGACAATCCTGTGCAGAGATTGCTGGGTAAGGTCGAGCGGTTCGGTCAGGTCGGAACGCTCAATCCCGGGAGACTTCCAGATCAGCCGCAATAGGTCGCGTTCATTGCGGGAAGATACCCGTTTAGGTTGCAAATCCCGCAAGAAATGTGCAGCAACATGGTCTAACGGATCATACTTCATTTTAAGATCATTTTGATTTTACACTATAAGTGTGAAATCCGCCTAGGGGGTGTCCTGCTCTATCAAACTGACGAATTCAATCGCCAATTTAATGGTCCTGCTTACCTCATCAAGAACGGCCAATCCAGCCGCGATGACGGCATTTTACGGATGGCAGAGGGACGCTGTCCGAGTGTTGGGAGGCACGCTATCGTCGTTGCGACGATCTCTGACTTTCGTCTCGAAATCCGACAGGACGCGCTCGTTCAGACCGCCCCTTGTGGCGAACTCTCCACTAAGCATGCTGAACGACTCGACGTCTGGCCGGTCCCCCGCTGTGCAAGGTTTTCGAATAGTGGCGCGGCGCTCGGCGCCAATGGTGGCAGCCTTATTCGTTGAGGAGCAGAGAAAATGAGGAGATTTGTCGAAAAACTTGCGGTAAGTACCGGTGGGGATGGTGACATCGAGTCGACGATTTCCAACCGGCCGGCTGATGAAGGCGCGCTGGTGGTTGTCACCGATGCCAATGCCGCCGCAGTGGAAGTCGCGGCAACCATCGAGACAAGAGGCGGGCGGTTGCCATTGCCCGTGGCTTGAGGCTCACACGGAAAACCAGGCGAATTCATTAATTTGTCCAGGGTATTTATGGCGTTCGCTTGAATGATTTTTGTCAGGATTGGTGAAGAAGAGCGATTAACGAGGGAGAGCTTATGAATTCCAATCGAAATTCCTGTAATGCACGCCGCAATCATCATTGGATTAAACGTTCTATATCCGCAATTTTTCTGATTGCCTTCCCTATAGCTCTGTCTGCCAATGCGAACGCGTCTGAACTTGCGTATGCAAAGCAGAAGACCATTCAACTGTATATGAAGAAATACGAAAAGAATAATGTCGTCTTCTATAGTGGAAATTCACTGGCAAAGACGGCCAAAATTTCTTCCGAACAATACTTTAAGGGTGCGCCATATGTTTGCACGCCTAGCGGCTTCGGCAGAACATCGCATTGTTACAATCGCAGTGCTTTTTGAGGCGAGCCTAGCTGTCTCGCAGACTGCTCTTGAAAGAGAATAGGGGTTGCTTCTCGGATGGTACTCGGACAGTACTGATAGCGAGCAGGCTGTCCATCCATCCTAGCGATGGCCCCTATTTGAGTATTCAACTTCAACCGGGCAGATGTTTGCGGACATTATCGCCCCGTTGCAGTTTCAGAACCTCGTCATCATGCTTGATTGGATTATGACGGAACACATACCATTTTCCGCCTGACGCTCGTTTCTGATAGATGATCCCGGCCTTCTCGCGATGCAGGAAGCAGGAAACATTGCGTGCAGCAGTTTTTCCGCTGTACCACAAAGCGCTCATGCAGAGCTTGCCGCTATCGGTCGCGTACCAGGTGCCTTTTGCGTAAGATCTTTTGCGGCCTGTGTGCGACCAGGCAGTAAAATGGTTGTGGTTACGCGAGAAGAACCCTGCACCATCCTTCCAGATCCAGGAGCGCCCCGAATAGAGTCTTTTTAGCGTGGCGGCGCTCATCGGATCTGCGTGACTGGCCGCGCGTGCGGTCAGCCTATCGATTTGATGTTGTGTGGCGGCGGTTGCCGGGCCGGTCAGCAACAACATCGAGATCGCGGCGTTCAAGATGATGAAACGGAACGAAGACATTTTGTTTCTCCTTCAACTGTTCGCCGCGACAGTCAGTTCAACAGAGGGCTGGCAACGCGCCAGTCCGGCCGACCCAGGCCATCCGGCCACGGATAGACTTCACGGTCGTTGAAATAGACGACTGCCGTCAGGTCAGGGAATTCGGCGTGCGGTTTGGCGGCTTCCTCAGCCCATGCGTGAACATAGGCCTCGTTTCCCTGATAGCCCAACTCTGCGATAACGATCGGCTTCTTGAAGGCCTTGACGCGGTCGTAGCCGGGCTTGGTTGCTTCGACGAAAGTCAGATCCCGTCCGAGCTTGCGTTGATCGAACGGCTGATAGCCGAAGACCGAAAGCCCGATGACATCAACGTATTGATTGCCGGGATAGTAGGCTGCAAGCCCCTCTTTTCCCATCGGCGACCACATGTACTTGGCCGAAGGAAGATATTGGCGGCAGACGGTGATGGCGTGCCGATATGCTTTTATATAGCCATCCGGTTTCCAGTAAGCCCAGGTGAATTGCCCGTTCTTTTCGTCCATTTCCTGCGCCCAGCGAATGGTGACGGGCCTGTCGAGCTTAGCTGCCGTGGAGCATATCGCTGCCATGTTGGCATCGTAGCGACCCGCCAGAATTCCATTCAGAAGATCGTCCGGCGCCACGCGCCAGTCGCGGGCCCAGGACCAGGGCTCAACCGTGATCAGCAACGAGCGGCCGCGCTTGCGCGCATAGTCATTTGCCGTGCTCAGAGTTGAGAGATCGACATCCTCCCAAGGGAGGAAGAGATGCTCGATCTTGGGATTGGGGTCATTGGTAAAGTCCCCATTTGGATCATAGGCACCGGAAGCAAGCGATTGCGGTGTGATGATCGGCCTCTTGTCGTGGAACAGGCTGTCGGCCCGTGCGTCAAGAACATTGCCGGCCGCGTAGACTGCGCCGCAGAGAGCGACGGTGCCAAGCATGGCTGCAGTTATTTTGCTTAGGGTTCTCATTGGATTGACTCCTCGTTACTCGGTCTTGGGCGCGATCAAGGCGGTTTTCACCACCTCAAGTCGCTGCGAGACCAGATCGTCGGCGATCAATTTCGCCGCCTCATCGGTTTGTTTGGC
Organism: Martinezella lusitana; assembly: GCF_016901135.1. GTDB lineage: Bacteria > Pseudomonadota > Alphaproteobacteria > Rhizobiales > Rhizobiaceae > Rhizobium > Rhizobium lusitanum_D. The sequence goes on from NZ_JAFEVL010000045.1 coordinate 605,059, forward strand.
TACGGCATGGCGAAACACGAACCAGGCCCCGCCCACTTCGCGTTTCTGGTAGATCGTTCCATCGTGAATTCGATGAATGAAGCAGGTTTTGGCTGGGAACTTGCCGTTTGTTGCATGCCAGGCCGCCTCGAAACATAGGCGGCCTGTATCTGTCACGATCCAGCGACCTTCAGCCCAGGATTGGCCTCCTGTTCCGTCGACCCAGGCGGAAAACCGGCGATCGGTATTCTGCATTCGCCCGGCGCCATCGGGCCACTGCCACGTCTTGTCACGATACAGTGTGTAGAGTTCGAACGCCGTCATTAGCCTTGTACCTTCAGGCAACTTTGTGCCTGCCACGGCGGCGGTAGCATTGCTCCACGCTGCAACTCCCATGGCGATGGCGAATGCCGTCGCTGTTACACGGGCAAATGTGGTCTTGTTGTTTGATGGCTTCATCTTATTTCTCCCGCATTGCAATTGAGAAGAGCTCTACAGTTTCTGTTTTGACGGCCTGCTGTCTGTCTCGTCGCTTGACGATTTCCTGCAGGCTGCTGTCGGTGCTGGCAGGCCGGCCTACGGCCGAAATGCGAAATCCGAGCTCTTCGGCGGCTTCCGCGTCCAAAACGTTTCTGAGGTCTATGAGGACCGGCTGGCGCAAGTGCTGTTTGAGCTGAACCAAGTCGATTTTCTTGATGGCCTCCCATTCCGTCACGACGACGACGGCATCGGCATTCCATGCGCATTCATAGGGATCCTCAAAGAACTCGACTCCGTCGAGGACCTTTGCGGCATTCTCGATGCCGACGGGATCATAAGCCCGGATGCGCGCACCCGAACGCTGCAGCGCTTTGATGAGCGGCACCGAAGGTGCATCACGCATGTCATCGGTATCGGCTTTGAAGGTGAGGCCAAGGATGGCGATGGTCAGGCCGTCTATGTCGCCGTCAAACGCCTCTACGACCTTTTGCGCCATGCGCCGCTTGCGTGCGTCATTGGCCGTAACGGTTTCCTCTACGATGCCAAGTGTTACCCCGTAATCCTCAGCGGTCCGCAGAAGCGCCAGCGTATCTTTCGGAAAGCAGGAGCCACCATAGCCAGGTCCGGCTGTGAGGAAGCTCGCTCCGATGCGTTTGTCGAGCCCCATGCCAAGCGCCAGTTCCCTCACATCGCTGCCCACTTGCTCGCAAAGATCGGCCAGCTCGTTGATGAAAGTGATCTTGGTGGCCAGAAATGCGTTCGCGGCATATTTGATCAGTTCGGCAGTGCGACGCATGGTGACGATAACAGGCGTATTCTGCAGCGCGATTGTGCTGTCATACAGTTCGATGAGGCGCTTTTTCGCCCGCTCGTCTTCGACGCCAATCACGACGCGATCCGGGGTGAGGAAATCGCTGACGGCGACGCCCTCGCGCAGGAATTCCGGATTGGAGGCGACGGAGAAGGTGCCGGCTTTGCGGACCGAGCCGATGATCCTCTGCAGCACGTCCCCGGTGCCGACAGGCACCGTCGATTTCACCACCACTACCGTATCGTTCGCAATGAGCGACGCAAGTTCGCGCGCTGCCATATAGACAAAGGAAAGGTCGGCATCTCCTTGACCGGGGCGTGTCGGCGTGCCGACAGCTATGAAGACGATGGCGGCTCCTGCCACTGCTTCGGCCAGGTCGCAGGTGAAGTTCAGCCGTCCCGCGGCGTAGTTGCGTTTGACCAGTTCGTCGAGGCCGGGCTCATAGATCGGCATCCTGCCTTGTCGGAGGCCGGCAATCTTTTGAGCATTCTTGTCCATGCAGACGACGTTGTTGCCCCATTCGGCAAAGCATGTGCCGCTGACCAAGCCTACATATCCAGTTCCAATAATAGCTATTTTCATCTGAGTTAGCGCCAATGGCGTCCTTCTTGTCATGAACCGTTGTTGTCGGTGTCGCTCACCCGCCAGTGCGGATTGAACGTCAGCCTGTGCAATCCGCGTCCGCCGATTCCGGCGCCCGCGACCGAGAAGCGATCTTCGAACAGCATGTAGCCGTCCGTATTCCATGTCAGCGACCGGATGCCGTCATGGCCGTGTTCGATGGTGCCGATGCATGGCAAGGCGATCAGGGCAAGCAGACTGCTGGCAAGCACCGGACGATAGAAACGCCTGCTCACGCACACGGTGTTTTCGCGCGTGTGTTGTAGGACGATGATGAGCAGGAGCAGCGTGTAGATGGCGGCATTCAGCGTGGCGAAGATGTAAAAGCCGCCGGTTTCTTCCGCGGTTGCGACGGATAGCACCGGGAGGATGGAAATCAGCGACAGCAGACCGTAAGCCGCCAGGATCCGGAGAGGTAGCGGATCAACTTCGGACGTGCCTTTTGGCGTGACGCGAAAATCCACGAAAGATCCCGTTGCCCAATCGCGAACGGCTGCCAGAGCTCCGGCGAGCGCCCACGGCCAGCGAGCGAACAGAAACAATGTCATTTCCCAGCTGAGGATCTTGGCGTCTACCGGCCTGAACGTGCCGGTGCTGCGCCAACGATAGGCAAACAGGATCAGCAGGACCGACTGCGGTATGAAGTGCAGCAGAAAATCGGGATAGGAGACGTCAATGAAGCTTCTTCCCCGGAAAAGCGCAATCACGGGCAGGATAAACATCAGCCCCATGAAGAGCGAAAAAAGAGAATACCAGAGCTGGGAAAACAGGAACTGGGCCTTGAGGCGCAGCGGCAGTCGTCCAATCAACTTCGGCGAATGTTGCAGCAAGATCATCATCAGGCTGCGCGACCATTGGAATTCTTGCGTAATCAGATCGGCGAACGTGCGCGGACCATCGCCATGGGCTATGGCATCGAGCGCATGAACGCCGCGCCAGCCATGTGCATTCATCATCAGCGTGGTCGAATGATCCTCGGCCAGTTCGGGACCAAGCCCGCCGATGTTCTGCAGGGCTACGGTGCGAATGGCATAGTGCGAGCCGATGCAAAGCGGCGAGAGCCTGCCATTGAAGCCCGCCTGGAGCGATCCATGCATACTGGCTTCCGCATAGAGGCGCCCACGCGCCGACCAGCTTTCGTGCGCGTTGTGGTCGCAAATGCTGGGTGCGGACACATAGCCGACCGCCGGGTCGGCGAACGGGCGCAGCATCTGGAAAAGATACCCTTGTTCAGGCACATGATCGGCATCGAGCTGGACGACGAAGTCATAGCCCTCATAGCCGTAATGATCGTAGAAGAAGGCGAGGTTGCCTTCCTTGCATCGGGTGCGCCGCGGCCAAGTCTGGCGGTGATAATCTTCGCGCCCCTTGCGGGTGGAAACATGAACGCCATGCCTATGGCACCAATCGAGCGTCGCAGGCGACGGATCTTCATCGGCGAGCCAGGTGTCGTGCGGCACGTCTTGCGCCAGCATGGCGCGTAATGTCCGTGCCACCACGGCAAAAGGCTCCGACGGTGCCTTCGTCACCACCATCGCGACGCGGCTGCCGGCGGGTAGGCGCAAGCGCCCGTGTGGCTTCTGGGCACGATAGAATACCACGATAAAATAGGCGGGAATGATTGTGACCCACGCCAACACCAGGGTCACCAGAATGGAGCCGGAGAGGTCCACATAATGTGCCGGTTCAAACCACCAGCGCCAGAAATAGACGAGCGCAGCAGACCATAATGCGGCGCCGGCCAGATATTCGGCGCGTCGATAGCCTTGCAGGACCGGCGTCATCAGGGGTTCGTCTTGCGGGCCTTGAGCCTGTGTCTTGTAAGGGTTCATTGCCGCACCTCCAGTCCGAAGAAAGGGGCAGCGGTTCGAATGATCGTCTCTATATCCGAATAAAGAGCCCGGAAGCCGAGTTTCTCGGCGGCAAGGTCCGAAGCTGCATAAAGGGCAGGAGGATCGCCTGCCCGGCGGGCACGCATCGCGACAGGTACCGGATACCCGCAAACGCGTCCGATCGCATTCACAATTTCCTTGATGGACGTTCCCTGTCCGGTGCCCAGATTAACGGCAAGGTCGCCGCCGCCGGCCAGCAGATATTCAACCGCCAGCACATGGGCCCGCGCAAGATCGAGGACATGAATGTAATCGCGGATGCATGTGCCATCCGGCGTGTCGTAGTCGTCACCGTAAACTTCAAGAACGTCGATGGAGCCGGATGCCGCTAACAGTGCGCGGGGGATGAGATGTGTCTCCGGATAGTGCCATTCACCGAGTTCCCGCTCCGGATCGGCTCCAGAGGCATTGAAGTAACGCAGCGCCACATAGTGCAACCCATAGGCTGCCGAATAATCGGCGAGCATATGTTCGGCGATCAGCTTTGTCCGGCCATAGGGATTTATCGGGCGCCGGGTCTCGCATTCGCGGATCGGCAGATGATCCGGAGTGCCGTAGACCGCGCAGCTCGACGAAAATATCAGCTTGTCCGCACCCGCGCGCCGACAGGCCTCCAGCAACGAATGCGTGCCGTTCACATTGTTGGCATAGTATTTTGCCGGGTTTTCGACGGACTCGCCGACATAGGCCGAGGCAGCGAAATGTATGACCGCTGCAGGGCGATAGGTCTCGATCGTCTCGGCAAGAGACTGCGTGTCGAGAATATCCCCCTCGATGAAAGGCCCCCAGCGCACCGACGAGAGATGACCCGTCGAAAGATTGTCATAGACAATCGGCTCGAAGCCTTGCTTGTACAGGAGTTTGGCGGTGTGGCTGCCGATGAAGCCGGCGCCACCCACGACGAGTACTCTGCGCCTGGACATCACGCAACCTCGACAAGCTCGCCGCTGGGCCGAACCAGTTGACGTTCAAAGTAAGAAACGGTGGACTTCAGGCCATCTGCCAACGCAACAGACGGCTCCCAGCCCAATTCGCGTTTCGCGACCGTGATATCGGGGCGACGCTGGCGGGGATCGTCGATCGGCAACTGCCTGTAGACAATCTTTGACGACGATCCCGTCATCGAGACGATCTGCTCGGCAAGCTCTCGCACGGTGAATTCGACCGGATTGCCAAGATTGACCGGGGTGTGAATAGCCGTCTGGTCACCCATCAACCGAAGGAAGCCCTTGATCAGATCATCGACGTAGCAGAAGGAACGTGACTGCGAGCCGTCGCCATAGACGGTAATATCCTGCCCCTTGAGGGCCTGGACGATGAAATTGGAGACAACGCGGCCGTCGTCGGGGCGCATGCGCGGTCCATAGGTATTGAAGATGCGCGCAATCCTGATATCGACGCCATATTTCACGTGAAAGTCACGGAAAAGCGTCTCGGCAGATCGCTTGCCTTCATCATAGCAGGAGCGTGGACCGAAGGAATTGACGTTACCCCAGTAGCTCTCCGGTTGCGGGTGCACCAGCGGATCTCCATAGACTTCCGAGGTGGAAGCCTGGAATATCCGCGCTTGATGACGCGCGGCGAGCTCCAGGAGATTCAGCGATCCGAAAACGCATGTTTTCATCGTATGGATCGGGTCTGCCTGATAGTGCGGCGGCGAGGCCGGGCAGGCTAGATTGTAGATCTCGTCCACCGGCACATCGATCGACGAGATGATGTCGTGGCGGATGAAACTAAAGGTGTCGAAGCGCAGCAGATGCCATAAATTGTCCATCCGTCCGGTCGAGAAATTATCGACGCAGATGACTTTGTGACCGTCATGTAGCAGTTGATCGCAAAGGTGTGACCCAAGAAACCCTGCGCCCCCCGCAACAAGAATTGTGCGGCGTTCTGTGCTTTCCAGAGACAAGTGTGTAGATTTGAACGCGATGTTCATCAAACCCTCCCAACAAATTCAATACAAACCAAAGATCACAGGAAAAAAGACTTGCTGGCTTTCACCTATATGTATCGATGGCGGGAAATTATTCTCTCAATTTCCGATTATAATTTACTAATATTTAAGGAAGGTGTCGTTATCCGGGAATTCTAAAAGTTTGCAATCTGTCCATTTGTTTGTCTAGATTTGGCTTAATTTAGATAGCCAACTGAGCCGATGTGGCGCAATTTCATTTCAATTTTCGATGATTAACACGATATTCTATGCTGAATTTATTATATAATTTAAGAATAATTCAAATATTTTACTATGAAATAGATCAATATTATTCCGTGATGTCTCTCAAGTTGAGCCGCTACTCGATTAGATTGGCGATCCGATGGGACAATTTACTGCCGACGGTGCTTATGACGGGAAACCGACATACAACGCAGCCATCAATCATAACGCGGCGGCGGCCATCGTCATTCCGCCTTGCGCCAACGCGGTCGAACCAATCGACGATAGAGGTGCCGGACAAAGGGATCAGCATATCGCTGCTATCAGCAGAGGCGACCGGATGAAATGGCAGGGCTCCTGCGGCTACGGAAGCGTTCGCTGGTCGAGACTGCAAGAGGGCGATAGAAGTCCATCATCGGTCGCCGTCTGTGGGCATAATCGCTGCTTGGCGAGCAGACCGAAGTCGCCATCGGCTGCGCCGCCCGCAACCGAATGCTTGACTGCGCACGCCCAAAATCCGTCCGCCGTAAGGCAGACACGGAATAATCAGCCATTTCAAAGATTGCCATTCCCCTCAAACCCCGATCCGTGCGACGGCGGTCGAGACTAGGCAAATACCGCGACGAGAACGGACAGCCAGATCAAGACGACTCCCAGCGCCAACGCTCGCCTGGCGGCTACGACTTTCTCCTCGCCCTCTTCCGCAACAGGGGTCGTGACAATCCAAGGTACCGAGCCAAGCGCTGCAAATCCGATGAGCGCCAAAATCACGACGACATAGTCGGAGCTGCGCCAGTGCCCGGGCTCATACACACCCCAGTAGCCAAGGAACGCCATCCCCACCGCGAACATGGTCGCGGAGGCAGAGCAAAGCCCCGTAACAGAACCTGACGGCGCGCGCATCTCGCATCCCTTCTGTGCCGGTCAATCCATGAGGCGATTTCCATGGCGGCGCAAATCGCCTTCGTACATATGTGTCAGGAATCAGGCGCCACGTGAAGCGATGATCAATCGTGAATGATTTACGGCGTTCCAAACGCACAGTGAAATGACCGACCGCGGTACTTGACTGACGAGTTCCTCCGTTCGCGGCAAGCGCCTGTGCTCAGGCTGATTGCCTCAAAGTGCAAGGGCGAGTGTCAATCGGCATGAGGTCCCGGTGCCAATAGGCGCCATAAGCTCGCGCAGTCTTGTACCAAGCGCGGCAACTGACATAGTGATCACGATCCTGAAGACGTTGCGCCTCAGCGTTTTGCCGTGACTGTATAGAGACGCGCGAACCGAGGGTCTTCAAGCGTGGCTTGACCGAAGGGAGCCTGCCTCCAGCCCTTGGCGCAACAAAGGCGACCTATGAGCCATTTTCACAAAATTGGAACTATATTCTAATCCGGCCGTTGAACCATATGCAAATCAAGGAGGATATGCATATGCGAAAGATAATTATTGCCTGCGCGGCAGCCCTAACCATGGGCGCGTTTGCCCTGCCTGCCTTCGCTGATGAAGTGATCGTTGACGGGCCTTCATATGATCAGGGTGATCAAGGCTATCGTCATCATCGCCATCGTCCAGGCGTGACCATCAGCGACCAAGGCATTTCTGTCGGGTCGGTCCGCGACCGCGATCGGTACGACCGCCACAATGATCGCGGCCGGTGCATGACCAAGAGCGTTACCCGCACGAATGACGATGGTGATCAAGTTACCAAGACCATGCGACGCTGCAACTAACAGCGCCGATGACATTCGTGGTCAATGTTGGACATAACTGACGTTCCGACCCTGAAGCGGTGCCTTGTGTGCAAGGCTGCAGGGTCGGGTCTCTTCGATTAACCGACGCAGAGGTTTCCCTCACTTCCGCCCCGATGAAACTGGTCAATCCCCTATTGTCGATCTGTCCACCTCAAGGCGCGCAGTCCAGAGTCGCCTTTAGCACAGCCTGCTTTCCGCATGCTTCAACCTCGGCGGCATAACACCTTGGGGTTATATCAGGCCGTGGCCGCTTCCGTCATGCTTCCTTCATAAACAAAAAAACGGCGGGCGGAGACCTGCGCGGGAATAGCTGATTCATCTGCACTGCGCAGTTTCCAAGAAGATAAACAAAAACTCTTCGCGGAGGCGGAACATGAACAACATTGTGAAACTTGACCGTACGCTCGGGCTTTGGTCCGTCGTGCTCTTCGGCCTGGCTTACATGACGCCGATGATCGTCTTCGGCACCTTCGGTGCGCTGGCAACGGCAAGCCAGGGGACGACGGCGATGGCCTATCTCGTGGCCGCCGGAGCAATCCTTCTGACGGCCATCAGCTACGGCGTCATGGCACGCGTCTATCCGGTCGCCGGATCGGCCTATACCTATGCCCGCAGATCGATCAATCCGAGCATCGGATTCCTTGTCGGTTGGGCGGTTCTGCTCGATTATTTCTTCCTGCCGATGGTTATATGGCTTATCGGCGCCGCCTATCTGACATCCGCTTTTCCGAGCATTCCAGGCTGGGTCTGGATCGTCGGCTTCATAGCGGTGACGACAATTGTCAACGTCGTCGGTATCGCCTTTGCCAATCGCGTCAATTTCATCTTGATGGTGGTGCAGCTCGCGGTTCTCGCAGTATTCGTTTTCCTGGCCGCGCGATATGTCGTTGCCCTGAACGGCCCCGGCGGCCTTGCCTCCATCACACCATTCTTCAAGACGGATGTGTCGTTCTCGGCGTCCGTCGCCGGTGCTGCCATCGCCGCTTACTCGTTCCTCGGCTTTGACGCGGTATCCACGCTGACTGAAGAAACCAAGGATGCCAAGCGCACGATGCCGAAGGCGATCCTGATCACGGCACTCGCCGGCGGCCTGATCTTCATCGCCTCGGCCTATGTCACGCAGCTTGCCCATCCGGGTTTCGAATTTGTTTCCGCTGATGCCGCAGCCACTGAAATCGCCAAAACGATCGGCGGCGATCTGTTCGTCACGATCTTCCTCGCCACGCTTGTCGTCGCGCAGTTCACCTCCGGTCTTGCCGCCCAGGCAAGCGTTGGTCGCCTGCTCTATGCAATGGGGCGCGACAAGGTCCTGCCATCAACCTTCTTCGGCAGCCTGCATCCGAAGTGGCATACGCCGGTGCTCAACCTCAGCCTTGTCGGCATCGTCGGCCTGCTGGCGCTGACCATGGACGTGACGACATCCACCTCCTTCATCAACTTCGGCGCATTCCTGGCTTTCACGGCCGTCAATATTTCGGTGATTGCTCTCTATCTGAAGAACAATGCGGAGGTTAAGCCGCTTGGCGCCCTGATCGGTCTCGTCATTCCGTCCGTGGCGGCCGTCTGCGATCTCTTCCTGCTCTGGAACCTTGACAGCAATGCCAAGATCCTCGGTCTTGTCTGGCTGGTGATCGGCATCGTCTATCTTGCCTATCTCACCCGTGCCTTCCAGACGGCTCCTCCGGAAATGGATTTTGTGGAATAGACGATCACGTCAAAAAGGAGGCTCGGCTTGCGGCCGGGCCTCATGCCAGAAACAGACGGAACAACTCGGCCTGGCTCGAGATGTTCAGCTTTGCGTAAACCTGCCGGCGATGCACCTTAACCGTATTCGGAGATAGGGACAGAACCGACGCAAGCGAGAGGGTGGAATGTCCCTTCAGGATCAGCGTGACGATCTCCAGCTCGCGCTTGGTGAGCAAGGGATGCTCGATCTTCGAGGCTGGCGACGCAGTCTTGCTATTCAGAGAGAGGCTCGGGACATGGAACCAGTGCCGTTCACCCAACGCACAAACGACCGGTGCGGCGGCTCTCAGGCGCTTCAGATCCTCGTCGGAAAACAGTGGCGCGATACCGGTTCTCGACAGGGAGAGAACGCCGACAAAGTTGCTCTCGAGCTTCAGCACGAAACCGATCTCATCGACGATCTCGGTTGTCGCATAGTGCAGCCGGAAATATTCGGTCTCGGCGAAATCATCGGGAGCCAGATCGCGCATCACGATCATGCGTTCGCTGCTGTCGTTGCGGACGGCATCGTAGAACGGGTCGAGCACGAACGCTCCGGCCAGATAGCGATCGACGATAACAGACCGTTTGGCGACGATCCTTTCGTTGTAGAGATCGAAAGCGTTTCCATCCGGAGAGTAGAGGAAGCCGTTCATCATCTGGAACGGAGACAGAAGGCGCAGCGCCGCAGCCAGGGCATCGGGAAACTCGTGCGAGCCGATGGCGCTTGCCGCAGCACCGAGACTGGCGTTCCAGACGTCGAAAGACGGCGTCTGGGTGTTCGATGTCGCAGCGGAACTCATCGAAAAAGCAGACCTTTCCTTGCAATCCCTTTATCGGACACAGCAATGACCGTGGTAGCACGCACGCTTTACCTGCGAAATGCAATAGGCCGGAAAGAACGGAAACCGATCTCGTGAACAAGCCCCAGAGAAATCTTTCAATGCGCCATCCACTCGACCTTCCAGCCACCGAAATCGCAAGCGGTATCCGCTCGGGGCAGTTCACCGCGGAGGCGGTCGTCATCGAGTCGATTGACCGGGCAAGATCCATCAATGCGACGCTCAACGCGTTCACGATGATCCGCGAGGAAGAGGCGCTTGCCTCGGCTCGCAATGCGGACCGGGCCATTTCCGAGGGCAAGACCGGTGGCCCGCTTCATGGCGTGCCCTTCGCGGCGAAGGACCTGACACCGACGAAGGGAGACCTGACCACGCTCGGTTCCTGGACTTCGGGCGATTGGGTGCCGGGGGAAACCGCGCTTTGCATCCGCCGGCTCGAAGCGGCCGGTGCGATCCTGATCGGTAAGACGGCGACACCGGAATTCGCCTATGCAAGCTTCACGAAAAGCCCGCGATGGGGCGCCACGCGCAATCCTTGGGATCCTGAGAGAACTCCCGGCGGTTCCTCCGGCGGCTCGGCCGTGGCCGTCGCAACTGGCGTCGTGCCATTTGCTGAGGGCACCGACATGGGCGGCTCCGTTCGCATTCCCGCCGCGTTCTGCGGTGTGGTCGGGCTGAAGCCAAGCCTTGGCCGCATTCCCATGACGATCTTGCCAAGCGTTTTCGACAACATCTCGCATTTCGGACCTTTGGCACGAACCGTTGGCGATGCCGTTGCTTTTATGGAAGCAGCCAGCGGCCCCAGCGACGATGATATCATGTCGCTGCCCTTGAGTTTTTCTGCGCAGGCCGCGCGAAAGGGGAGTTTGGAAGGCAAGCGTTTCGCCTTCTCCATGGATCTCGGATATTACCAGATCCAACCCGAAGTCGCCGCTGTCATGCGCGAGGCGATCGGGAAAATTCGCGACCTGGGCGCCGTCGTCGACGAGGTGCCGATGCATTGGACCCGGGCCGTCAACGACCAGTGGTTCGACGTGTGGTGCGTGTTCATGTCTTCATTTTTTGGCGAGCGACTGACCCAGCATGAGCATCATATGGATCCCGCCGTCGTCTCGATGATCGAGCGCGGACGGGTCGCCAACGCGACGGACTACAAGCGAGTGGAGCTGCTCCGCACCTCGATGTGGCGGGACATGGCAAAGCTTTTCGAAAGCTACGACGCGCTGCTGTGTCCGACCTGCGCGATCACAGCACCGCCATTGAACGAATGCGATGACGACTATGTCGCGACATTGCCGGACGGCAGCTTCGCGGGCCTTGATATGACCTGTCCATTCAACCTGCTGCCCCAGCTTCCCGCCCTATCGCTGCCTGCCGGACGCGCGTCCAACGGCTTGCCGGTCGGGCTTCAAATCGTCGGCCGGCGCTTTGCGGACGAACAGGTCTTGTCTTTCGGCGCAGCAATGGAATCCTCTCTGTCACCGTCATGATCATTGGCTTCGTGTCCAGGCGCGATAGCCGATGCCTTGAACCTTGCCGGTGATCCGTACGAGGAACGCACATTGCGCGGCGGTCATTTGGAACCCCTGTCTGGCACTCAGACGATGATGTAACCTCCGAGGCTGAATGCAAGGACTCATACGGAGGAGCTGCTCATGGCTATCGAGGAGACAATCATCATCGGTGCAGGCCCGGCGGGGCTGGCATGTGCCTCGGCACTCCGCGCAAAAAGCTGCCCTTCCATCGTCCTTGAAGCCGCAGACAAGCTCGCAGCTTCGTGGCGAAGGCACTACGATCGGCTCCATCTACATACGGAAAAGAGGCACTCGGCACTTCCGGGAAGGCCGATGCCGGCGGGCTTTCCAAAGTATCCGTCGCGACTGCAGATCATCGACTACCTCGAGGACTACGCGCTTGCGAATGACCTTCAAGTGATTGCTGGCAAGACGGTCACATGCGTTCGCAGGAAAGCGAATTGGGTCGCCGAGACCGCCGACGGCGATGTATTCGAAGCGAGAACCGTCATAATCGCTACCGGACTGTCAAACTCGCCAGTCCGACCAAACTGGACTGGTCAGGACACGTTCAACGGAAATATCATCCACTCTTGTGAATACCGGAACGCTTTTGACCTCAACGCAGGTCGAATACTGGTGGTCGGCTTTGGAAATTCGGCGGGAGAGATCGCGCTCGAATGCGCCGAAGCGGGTCTTGAGGTTGCCATGTCGGTTCGCGGTCCGGTCAATATCGTTCCGAGGGAAATGTTCGGCGTGTCGACCGCGACAATCGCCATCGCTCAACAACACCTGCCGTACAGATTGGTTGATGCATTCAATGCGCCTCTTCTGCATTTGCGCTACCGCGATATCGAGGGAATGGGGCTCACGCGCTCCAAGCAGGGACCTCTGACCACGATGATAGAGCGAGGCCGAACGCCCTTGATCGACATCGGCACGATTGCAAAGATGAGAGATGGCCGGATCAAGGTGTTCCCCAGCATCGAAATATCGGACGGTTCGAGCGTGCTCTTCACGAACGGCCAATCTGCGGAATTCGATGCGATTGTGCAGGCGACCGGCTACAGGCCGTCTCTCGATGCGCTATTGCCCGACCTGGCTGAACGACTTCCGGATGGCGGCAAACCGGCAAGGAGCGAGCTTCATCCGGCAAAGGATGGCTTGTATTTCTGTGGCTTCAATGCCGCCACAACGGGCCTCCTGCGCCAGATAGGAATCGAGGCGCGGCTAATCGCGAACTCGATCGCCGAGACAAAGTCCGCGAGCATTTGACTGCGACACACGGCGTTGCCTCGATCCGTGCACGGCCTTTCTCTAGTCGATATAGGGCTCACCTTTCGAAGGAAGCTGTGCGAGACGGCCATACTTATCCTACGGCAATTCGTAGAAGGACGGCGCCACATTATAGTGCTCGGCCGTGGCAAACGCGTTGAAAGCAAACCGATGCGAACTGCCACCGGCGAGTTATGAAACGGCCTCGGTGATCTTCAATGTATTTCCATAGTAGTCTTCATCGTTGACGGTACGTGCCGATTGACAGGTCAGCACCGAAAATGTTTCGCCGCTTCACTCTTCTCCTTCTCTCGCTTGTCAATACCGTCTTCCTGAGTGCGATAAATTGGCTCGTTCTTCGTCATGGCGCGGCGGTATCGTCAAGATCGGCATAGACCAGATAGCGTAACGGACCCGATGTCATGGCATCGAAGGGAAAGCATGTCGCGAGAACGAGGTGAACGCCGCGCGCGTTCGGGTCGATTTCAGCTTCATCCCAACGCGCAACGGCCATATGGGTGACGCGGAACGTGAAAACCTGACCGTCACTGCGTGTGATGCGGATCCGATCGGTCTCCTTTATGTTTTTCAGGAAGGCGAAATGCGTGTCACGATGCGCGGCGTAGACCGCCGTGCCCTCCTCGCCCGCCTGTGGTGTGTTGTCGAGGTGTCCGGGACCGAAGGCGAGCGCTTGGCCGCTCGCACCTTTGAGCGCTATGGCGGAAGCTCCGAGACGCGGAACCTCTATGCGAGCCACAGGCCAGGTGTCGGCCCAGCTCCAGGGTTTGACCGGCGAACCCGACGTGAGGGTTCGCGTAAAGGCGCGCTCCAGCAGGATCTGCGCAACACCCGCCTTGGCATAAATCCATCCTCCCTGAGCCGCGAGGAGCAGACCTGTCGCGATGAGGATGCATGCTGCGAAGGCGGAAAGGGAGCGCGCTGGCGCGCTCCCCGTGGCTTTAATCCGAGTGCCGGCGGTCATGCCTTGCTCCTTCGTGACGCGCAGGCCAGAAGCGAAGCGCCGAGCAACAGAGCAAACAACCCCTGAAGAATGAGAAGCGTCGCGGGCGTTGCGGTCTGTGGCAGTGGAACATTCGCCGAAGCCGGTGCCGAGATCGCCTCGATGTCCGCATCACCGTCGGCGCCGCGTGACTTGTCGGCGGCCTGATGGCGTTTGGCGTCTGCGTTCGCATCACGGGTAGTCCCGATGCCGAGAAGATTCTTGTAATCCCAGCCGGCGGGAAGCCGCAATGGAATGTCGGCCTGCGTCAGCGGCGTATTTGCCGGGCGCAAAGGCTTGGCGTCGACCGCGACAAGGCTGGTCAGACGTGTGACCAGATGATGCTCCAGCGCCAGCTGAAGGATGCGCTTGTCGGCGTCTGCCTGCGTGATCTTGCCAAGGGTCAGATTGACCTCCGCATCATCGATCTGGCGACGCGCCCAGATCTTGGAGATGCCCTTGGCATTGCTTGCCTGATCGAGCGGCAGCGAAATCGTCCATGGCCGGTCGCCGACCATCCCGCTTATGGTCAAAGTGCCCTCTGCCTTCCCCATACGGGCAGCCAAGACAAGCGGTTCACCGTGATAGATGTCGGGAAGGAGGCTTGGCGACAGGCTGACATTCTTTTCCGGAAAGACAGCTGCTACATCGGTGACGGCAGGGTTCTCCAGCTTGTCAAAGAGTGCGCGCATGCGTTCGTTCACCTCTGCAACCGATCCGATGTGGGTGAAGCTGCCGCGACCAAGTTCAGCGGCACGGCTCATGAGATAGGTGTTGGGCGCGGAGCCGATGCCGACCATGAAAATGCGTGAGCGTCCGCGCGATACAGCGATCGCATCGAGAAGCTGCTGCTCATTGTTGACCTCGCCGTCCGTGAGGAAAACGACCTGACGCAATCCACCTGCCTGATGGCTGTCGTCAAGCGCGGCATGGAGCGGCGGCAACATTTCCGTTCCGCCGGCAGCCTCCAGGCCGGTGACGAAGCGGCGTGCCGCAGTGATATTGTCAGCCGTCGCCATGACTGAATCCGGGAAGAACTTTGTCATCGTGTTATCGAAACGAATGACGTTGAAACGATCGTTCGGCTCGAGCCGGGACAGAGCGTAGTCGAGGCTCGCCCTTGCCTGCTCGATGGACGTGCCGCCCATGGAGCCGGAATTGTCGATGACGAAGACCACTTCGCGGCCGGCCTTTTGCGGTGTCGTCACTGCCGACGGCGTCACATAGGCGAGCACGTAATCATCCTTGCCGACATGCTCGCGGAACAGGCCGACGCTCGGCACATCGCTGGCGATTGCGTTCCATTCGAGCACGAAGTCGCGGTCAGCGGTCGTGTCACCGTCAAGAACGATCCGCCGCGCAGTATCGTTCAGCCTATCGATCTTGACCGGGTGGTAGAGGCTTTTGACATCGTCAATCGGAAAACCGGCATTGAGATTGATCTTCAGCGTGACAGCATTGGCGCGGTTGCTGCCCGGTGCCATCAACGGCGTAGAGACGGGCGTATCGCCGGAGTTGCGCGACGGGCTGTTTTCTGGCCGTCCCCAGCCGGCTTTCAGATCAGCATGCTGTGTGATGGCAGAGGCATCCTGCGGGGAATAACGCGGCGCAACGACCAGCGGAACCCGCAGGGAAAAGCGCCCATCCGCCAGGCGCACGGCCTGTTGATATTCGATCTGGACTACGATCTTTTCATGGGGACCAATGTTTGTGACCGTGTTGGTGAACACGTTCGGTCGCTGCTGCTCCACGAGAGCCGCCTTCTTGCCCTCCCTGCGGGCTTGCTCGTAGACGGCGCGAGCAGCCTGCTTTTCTTTGATGTCGGCGACAACAACCCGATTGCCGACGATCATCTTGAGGGAATAAACGGCGCTATCCTCCGGAAGCGGGAAGACATAGAGGGCTTCGACCCACTTGTCGCTCGGGTTTTCGAAAGCCTGCGTCAGAACCGCCCGCGCCGTCGGACCATTGACGTCGATGTCGACGTCGGTTGCAAGTCGCGGTGCTTCGACATACTGGCCGGCTTGCGTCGCCTGAAGGAGAAGGCTGCCTGCACCCATCTCGTTCGGCGTGACGAACGCTGCCGGCTGAGCGTGCGACTCTAAGGGGTGCAGCAGTGCGAAAATGACGGCAAGTACGGGCAGCAGGATTGCATGGCTGAACCATAATAGCTGGCCGAATCTTGTGAGGACAGTCTCCCGGTATCGGCGAGATGAAATGCTTAGCGCGGCTGACATGACAGGCTCCTTATTCGCTGAGGAATGACAGAAGCCATTGTGAATAAAGGCTATTTTCTTGCCAGCGTAAGCTTTGCCCTGTTTCGTCCGCATCTTGCCGTAAACGGTATTGTCGGTGGCGCCTATGTGTGGAATTGTGAAGAAAATTACGCAATCAGGAAATGAACGAATGGTCCAGGGCGACCCGTATTTGTCTGACAGTCAGAATAGTGCCGTGGCGGCGCGGGTTCGCGAAGAAATTGCCCGACGACGCATTTCCAGGCAGCGGCTAGCCAACGATGCACGCATCAGTCTTTCGACATTGGAGAAGGCTCTTTCCGGACATCGCCCCTTCACGCTTGCGACCATCATTCGCCTGGAGCAAGCGATGGGCGTTGTTTTGCGCGAGCCGACAGGGGCGCCGCCGGCACTGGGCAACGAGAAGTCCGGACATGCCCCGGAAGAGCTTGGTGCCTATTCGCGTGCTTCAGTTTCATGGCTTGAGGGCGTCTATCTGACGCTTCGGCCATCCTTCGGGGATCAGAATGCGATTTTTGCCTATTGCACCGAGATTGCATGGAATAGCGAAAGCACGCGTCTGAGTTTCAGGGAGCGCGAGCGCAGCGACGCCTCGTTTTCGCAGCAGGGCTCGGTATCGGTTCCGCATCTATCGGGGCATATCTATCTCGTCACGAATTCGTCCGGGCAGTATCGTATGGCGATATTGTCCCGCCCCAGCATCACCGGAGAGATGTTCGGTCTCCTGACGACATTGCGCGCCGGGCAGGGCTCGCACCTCACACCTGTCTCAACGCCACTGGCCCTGTTACCGATATCGACCTTTGAGAAACCCTCATATGGCCGAGTCTCGGCCAGCGACCAAAATCACGAGGTCTATTCTTCCATCTTGAGCAAGGCTATCGCAGAGAAGTACGCGGGATTTGTTGGGTTAGGCTGAATCGCCGTTTTTCGCGCTTGAAAATAGAGAACCGTGGAGCCGGCAAGCGTTCGATGAACGTCGCACGCGTCGCAGCCGTGATGGGTTCCGATGGTGGGATGCTAGCGGTTGTTTTCTGTTGCCGCTCGAATGTCTGTTTCGGAAAAATCATTGCCCTTGAACAGCAAGGGCTCGCTGGTCAGCTTGGCTAGCGCATAGGAAAAACAATCGCCAAAGTTCAATCCGGCCGGGTGGCGGCCTTTGCCATAGCGGCGCCAAGCGCGGCGAGCCTGATCGCTATGGTCGGCAGAGACCGCCACGATCTCGGCGTTGATCCGATGGAGCCAAAGATCCAGTTCACTTCCCCCCTGCTCCCCGAGTCGGCTTTCAAGCACCATTGACGCTTCAAAGACTGTCGCCGCCGAGATCAGGCGGATAGGGTCGTCTGCGATGAGTGCCTCGAATGAGCTAGCTTCTGGTTCATCAAAGGCGATGGCTACGATGGCGGACGTATCGATGACCATCAGGTTGGCAGTCCATTCTCGTCATAACCGAGAATCTCATCGGCGCTACGCGGGTCGAGAACAGGGAGGGAGCTCCAGCGGCGGCGGCTTGCCGCGAGATCCTCCAGCAGGGCTGCCTTTTGAACTTCCGAGCTAATGCGATGCAAGCGTTCCATGAGCGCCGTACGCGTAGCAACGGTGATACTCTCGCCTGTCCGCGCGGAGAGCGCGCGCGCTAGCCGTTCCGTTTCCGGGTCTTTGATGCTCAAGGCCATAATGGCGCCTTTCTACCTAAACTGATATTTTCTACCTATATAACTCACTGTCGGCGGAAATGCACGAAAATCATTCTCGCGCAAGAGATTGCTGCCTGGGGCCATGAGCAGGGGTGCAGAGTTGCCGGGGGGTGGGGCAGGGAGGTATCCAATAAAAGCAAAAGCGGTCCAGTTTAGGGAAATAACTGGGCCGCCTTCTGCTGGACTGGAGGTTAATCAAATTCAGCACGCTAATAATAAGTTTGACTTAGTAAATGTCAACGGAAATAAAACAGCGGGATCCATCTCCGCATCGAGCATTGGGCTCTATTGATCGTTGAGAGTCCTGTCCGGCGCTGCCGGATCCGTTGCTGCCGCTTGCACTGCCGAACATTTGGGCGTCTAAATCTCCTGTACCTTGTCGCACGAACGCCGAAAAACGATCGGATAGGTAGAATACTAACCTCTCGATCTACAACGGCTTAAGGCTTTGGCTGTATAGGGTTGTGTGGGGGAACGCCACCGATGCTCGTCAAACTGCAGAACCAAATACTCGAGATGATTGCTTCCGGTCGGCGACTGGACACGACGCTTGACCGTCTGTGCCGTCTGATCGAAGAGCAGGTTCCTGGTATCGCCTGTTCGGTCTTGCTCGTGGAAGACGGTGTGATTCATCCGCTCGCCGGTCCGAAGCTCCCAGCAGCCTATACGAGCGCCCTCGACGGTATCAGAATCGGTCCAAATATGGGCTCCTGTGGAACGGCCGCATATCTTGGGCAACCAGTTGCGGTCCATGACGTTTTCCTGGATGAAAAGTGGGAGGCGTTCAGGGATTTGATCGGACCGCTCGGATATAGAGCGTGCTGGTCGAGCCCGATAAAGAAGGCTGATGGAGCCGTTGTTGGCACCTTCGCCTTTTATTATGAAGAGGCACGCGGTCCATCCAAGATGGAAGAGAAGCTCGTTGAAGCCTCGGTTCATCTCTGTGCCATTGCCATAGAACGTCATAGCCGGGCGATGGAGCGGCATCGGCTTGCCTACCACGATGTTTTGACTGGCTTGCCGAATAGAGCGGCCTTTGATCGTCATGCAAGTCAGATCACTCGAGACGGGCTAGGCCTTGTACTGCTCGATCTCGATAATTTGAAATTTACGAACGACACTTTTGGCCATCGCGCCGGCGACGATTTGATCAAGGAAGTGGCAGTAAGATTGCAAGGCGTGGCTCAACGTCTGTTCCGCGTCGGAGGCGATGAGTTCGCAATCATATGCCGCGCCCGCAACGCCAACGACCTCAGGCAGGTAGCTGAAGCATGCCTCCAGGTTCTTAAAGCGCCGGCATGCTGCGGCGGGCACACCGTGCTGCCACTCGCGACCGCCGGGGGAGCCTTGTGCCAGGCAGGCATGAGAATGGAGGTTACGCGACATAAGGCGGATCTTGCACTTTATCATGCCAAAGACGTCGCAAAGGGAATGTTTCAGATCTTCGATGATACGGTTGCAACGGCAATCACCAGCCGCTTTGACGCGATCCGTGATGTTACGCTCGCTCTCGCAGAGAACAGAATCGTACCGTTTTATCAGCCTGTCGTAGACCTGGAGACTGGGAAGTTTGTCGGTGCGGAGGCGCTCTGTCGCATCAGACGGCCTGACGGAAGCCACGCATCAGCAGTCGAATTCTTTGAGGCGATGCATGATGCTCATATCGCCTCGGAAATCACCAGTCGCATGCTTGATCAGATGGTGTCCGATCTCATCGGCTGGCGCAGAGGAGGCATTGACATCGGCCACATTGCCATAAACGTGACCGCGGCCGATTTTCAGGCAGGCGTTCTCAAGGAACGATTATTGCGTTTCACTGATCGGGCCGGGCTTGCCCCACAAAAAGTAATCGTCGAAGTGACAGAGACCGTCTATCTCGAACAAAGGGCGGAATCTATTCGCAACGCCATCATCGATCTGAGGGCGCTAGGCTTCAAGATTGCTCTCGACGACTTCGGGACGGGGTATGCGGCGCTTTCACACCTGTTGAAGGTCAAGGTTGACATCATCAAGATCGATCGATCATTCACCAAGCTGATGCAGAGTGACAACGGTGCTGCTGCAATCGTCGAAGGAATGGTCGGCATCGCGCGACGTATGGATATCGATGTGATCGCAGAAGGCGTTGAGACATCTGTGGACGCTGCGCTGTTGAAAGAGATGGGATGCAAGCTGGCGCAAGGATATCTCTATTCGAAAGCCGTTGATGCCAAAACTTATGCTATGTTCTTCTTGCCGGCAAACTCGGACAATTGGCACCAGCCAACAAGACATAAAGCGAGCCGCTCCTCAAGACGCTAGCGATTGCCGAGAAGAGACCCGCGCCATGCGGCGATCTAAATCGGAATGATGGATAATATGGTGACCAAGAAGAAACAGATCCTGCTCAACGCCTTCAACATGAACTGCGTTGGTCATATCAATCACGGATTATGGGCTCACCCACGGGATCAATCCGATCGCTATAAGACACTGAGCTACTGGACCTCGCTTGCCGCCACTTTGGAGCGCGGCCTCTTCGACGGCATATTCCTCGCCGACATCCTCGGCGTCTATGACGTCTATCAGAGCTCGGTCGATCTGACATTGCGCGAGTCCATCCAGCTGCCGGTCAACGATCCATTGTTGCTCGTTTCCGCGATGGCGGCGGTGACGCAACATCTCGGTTTCGGCGTTACCGTCAATGCCAGTGCTGATGCGCCCTATATCTTTGCCAGACGCATGTCGACGCTCGATCATCTGACGAATGGGCGCATAGGCTGGAATATCGTTACCGGTTATCTCGATAGTGCGGCGCGGGGACTGGGTCTGGATACGCAAGTCGAGCATGACAGCCGCTACGATCGTGCCGATGACCATCTCACCGTCCTCTACAAGCTCTGGGAGGGCAGCTGGGAGGACGATGCGGTTCTGGCGGATAAGCAGAAGCGTGTCTATGCCGACCCGACAAAGGTCCATCCGATAGACCATCAGGGGCAATTCTATCGCTCACAAGGCTATCATCTCGCCGAACCGTCGGTGCAGCGCACCCCGGTTCTCTATCAGGCCGGTACATCCGGTCGCGGTCGGCAGTTTGCCGCCCGTCATGCCGAATGCATCTTCATCACCGCGACCGACAAGAATGCGGCGCGCGCAACCGCCCGCACATTGCGCGAAGCAGTCGTCACCGCCGGACGAAAGCCTGAGGACGTGAAGATATTTCTCGGCATGACCGTCATAACCGACCATTCTGCCGTCGCGGCGCAGGAAAAACATGCCGAGTATCTGCGCTACGCCAATCCGGAGGCGGGTCTTGCGCATTTTTCGGCGAGCACGGGCGTCGATTTCTCGCGCTACGATCTTGATGAGACCATCGCCTACGGAACATCTAACGCCAGCCAATCGGCCACGCAAATCGCACAGCAGCGCGGCTGGACGAAGCGGCAGCTGCTGCAAGAGCTCGCCATGGGTGGTCGCTATCCGGTTGTTATCGGCGATGCCGCAACGGTCGCCGACGAGCTCTCGGCATGGATCGACGAGGGCGAAATCGATGGTTTCAATCTTACCCGCACGGTAATGCCGGAAAGCTTCGAGGATTTCATCGATATCGTCGTGCCGGCCCTGCAGGATCGCGGTATCTACAAGACAGCTTATGCGGAAGGCCCGCTTCGGCGAAAACTCTTTAGCGAAGGTGACCGGTTGCCGGATCGGCATATAGGCTCGTCCTATCGCCGCCAGAGAGGGTAACACGCCGGGTTGGGTCTGCCTGAAGCCAGACCCTTCCTGCCAAACCCTTCCTGATTGCCACGACCTTTCTGATTGCCAGACCTCCTGATTAATGGTGTCCGGCGCTAGCCGAGCTCATCTCCGCTCAAGTCGCGGATATCCGATGCCCACCCCTCGGCAGCTTCTCGTCGGCAGTTGCCGAGGCGGCGTCACGCCGCCTCTTGCTCGCTGTGGAAAATGTCGAGATGCGAAAGACGGATGGTGTCGTCGACGGCCGAGATGCTCCCGATATATTCGTCAACTAGAAACGCAACATGTCCCACCGTCGTTTTCACGATTACGATCTGACAGCTCTTCGAGGGCTCCCGGCCCAGCATGACCGCCAAGTCATAGACCGGTACCAATTCGCCGCGATATGAGGAGTGACCGAGGACACGGCGCTTGTCGTGGGCTCCCCCGAGCGGTCGCCAATTGTCCGCGCGAGCGACAATGGTTCCGTCAACGAACATATACAGAGTGTCGTGCACGCGCACGGCTGTCGCTGCGCGGCGAAAATAGCCTGATAGAGGCATAGAAAACACCTGGACCTCTTTTGAGATTATCCGGTCAAAAGTGCAGCCGACTGAGGCAAACAAGCTTAAGGGCGCCTAGGCACAATCATGATGCCGCCGAACTTGTCTCGGCCAGACACGCTCAAAATAGAATGCCTGCATTGATTAGTGTTTTATAATTTACATAAAAGTTTAACGAGTAATGGCCTTTTCAGAGAAGACCCGGTGTCTCATCCCAAATGGGGGCCAAACCCCTCGGATCGACGATCCGGCTCCCCGGTCGTGCCAGGCTGTGAACTGCCTGCATGTCTGCTGCGTCCAGTTCGAAATCGAAGACGCGGAGATTTTCGGCGAGCCGGGTCTCGTTGTTGGTTCTCGACAGGGCCACCACGCCACCCTGTTGGATCAGCCAGCGCAGCACGATCTGCGCGATGCTGCGGCCGTAACGGGCGGCCGTCGAAGCGAGCACCGGATCAGACAGAACGCGTCCGACCGCCATGCCACAATAGGCGGTGACGGCGAGCCCGGCATGACCGGTGGCACCGATCAGGTCCGACTGGTTGAGATAGGGGTGATATTCGAACTGGTTGGTGACGAGCGGTCTCTCCGAGAGCGCGATCGCCTGCGTCATCAAGGCCTTGTTGAAGTTGCTGACACCGATATGGCGAACCTTTCCGGCTTTGGCGACGGCATTGAGCGCACCGATCTGGTCTGCGAGGGGCAACCTGTCGTTCGGCCAATGCAGGAGCAGCAAATCGATGTGATCCGAGCGGAGCTTCCTGAGGCTCTCGTCGATACTGGCGGCAAAGGCCCGGAGCGCGTAGTTTTCCACCCAAACCTTGGTGGTGATGAAGATTTCGGAGCGCGGGATCCCGGATGCGGCGACAACCTCGCCGACCTCGCCTTCATTACGATAGATCTGCGCCGTATCGATGTGGCGAAAGCCGGCCTTCAGCGCGGCGGGAAGCATGCGCAGCATGTCGGCCCTGGCCATGCCGTATGTGCCATATCCGAGGACGGGGATGCGGGCATCCTTGACATCGATTGTTTGCATTAGTTTTTCCTGTCCTCGCTCGTGCGGCCAGCGCTCAGTGCGGCGTCGAAATCGACATCGGGGCCTGCCGGCACGATGCCGCTCGGATTGAGCCATGGGTGACTACCGTAATAGTGGCCTTTGATGTGGGCAAAACTCACCGTCGGTTTGATTGCGGGATGCCGGTAAAGAGCACGGGTGTAGTCCCACAGCGCGGGGTAGCCGGTCAGAGCGCGCCGATTGCATTTGAAGTGGCCGTGATAGACCGGATCGAAGCGGATGAGCGTCGTAAAAAGCCGAATATCCGCCTCGGTCAAACCGTCACCGACGAGATAGCGCTTTCGCGCAAGGCGGTCCTCAAGCCAATCGAGCGTGTCGAAGACGCCGGCCACGGCCTCCTCATAGGCATCTTGCCTGGTGGCGAAACCGGCTTTGTAGACGCCGTTGTTGAGCGTCTCGTAGATGCGTGCGTTGACCGCATCAATCTCGTTGCGGTGGATTGCGGGATAAAAGTCGCCGGGGCGGGCGCCGAGGTGATCGAAGGCGGAATTGAACATGCGGACGATATCGGCGGATTCGTTCGAAACGATGGTCTTCTCCAGCGTGTCGAACAGCACCGGCACTGTGACCCGCGAGGTGCAGTGCGGATCCGACATCGTGTAGATCGCGTGCAGCAGCGGCACCTGGGCGACAGGGTCCTGCACAACGCCGGGTCCTGGCGTGAAGCTCCAGCCGTCTTCGCCCATAAGCCAGTGGACGACCGAAACGTCGATACTCCGGTGCAATCCCTTGAGATTGAGCATGATGAGTGTGCGATGCGCCCAGGGACAGGCGAGCGAGACATAGAGATGGTAGCGACCGTTCTCTGCCTTGAAGGCGCGCCGGCCGGCAGGGGCCAAACCGTCTGCGGTCACCCAATCGCGAAAGACTGAAGCCGGGCGTTTAAGCTGCCCTTCAGTCAGGACGGCGTCCAGGCTTGTCCGATGCCACGTGCCGTCGATCAGTTCACCCATTTTGATCTCCCGATCATATTGCCGGTGCGACAGGGGCGTGGCGGACTATGGGAAACGACTTCCATGCCGAGGAGCGGGATCGGTGGCTTCATGGTCTCATGCACCAGTAATGCCGAACTCATCTGGAAAGTGGCGCGCGATACGCGGCCATGCGCGAAAAGATGTTTTGCCTGTAGCCGGTCGGACTGCATGCGGCCGATCTCGGCAAGGGGGCGATGGTCTATCATAACCTGGACGATCTTGCGGGGAGTGAAGCTAGGTTGCAGCGCGGAATGAATGAAAACGGGCACCGCAATCTCCCTTGCATGTGCCCGCTCTCGATATGCGCTGTCTTGATGATCCCAGCGCTTGGGGGTGAAGCGCTGAGATCCGGCGGCAGTGCACAGAGAACTGCTATGCTGCCTGCGTCTTGAGGAGGCGGCGCGTGTCGAGACTAAGGGAGGTGGCGCCGATCGCCACGATCTGCAGCAGACCGCCGGTGATCATGATGTTCTTGAGGAAGTGGATCATCGTATTCTGATCCGCAAAGTTATTGTGGAAGAAGACGGCCGTAGCCACGGTGAACACCGCCAGCAAGGCAGCGATCAGGCGGGTCTGGAAGCCGACTAGGAGCAGAAGACCACCGCCGACTTCCGCCGCCAGAGCGATGAGGAAACCGAGGGTTGGAAGCGGCAGACCGACAGAGGCGATGTAGCCGATCGTCGCAGCAGGCGCGGCGAGCTTGCCGAGGCCGCTCATCAGGAAAATGACTGCGATCAGAATGCGGCCGACTGCGGCGATGGTGGGAGCATATTTTTCCATTGAACTGTCTTTCGTCGTGGTGAATTGAAGGGAGGGTCAGGCAGCGATTGCGTCGATCTCTGCCTTCGCTTTGGAGATTGCCGCGGCTTTGACGTCTTCGCCGAGATTGAGCCCTTCGGCACGCACGACGGTCACATCCGTCAGGCCAATGAAGCCGAGCACGCCGAGCAGATAGGTCTCGTGATGTTCGAGCACGGCGGCGGGACTTCCACCGGTGTAGACGCCGCCGCGAGAGGAGGCGATGAACACCTTCTTGCCCTTCGGAAGAAGGCCTTCAGGTCCGTTCGCGCCATATTGGAAGGTCCGTCCGGCAACGCAAACCCGATCGATCCACGCCTTGAGCTGGCTGGGGATCGAGAAATTATACATGGGGGCACCGATGACGATGACGTCCGCGGCAAAGAGATCGTCGATGTAGGCGCTACCGGCTGCGAGATCCGCTCCCAGTGCGGGAGTGGTCACCGGGCCACCCTGGAACACAGCCATGTGCTGATCGGACAGATGGAAGGCTGCGTCGACGACCAGGTCGCGATAGACCACCTTCGAGGCGGGATGCAATGCTTGTTGCCGCGCCACGATTGCGGCGGACAGCGAACGACTGACGGAATAACCGCCAAGAATGCTGGAATCGATATGCAGAATGGTCATGGAAGTGGCCTCCGGGGCGTCCCTATGTGGCGTTGATGAGCGGCGTGACAGAATTCTTTTTAAGATCGTGAACATACGCAATGATGTCTCACATCCAAGACCGTTCGAAAAGCCGTTATATTCCGACATATACCATCGGATTTACCGATGGATGATAGAGGACGGCCTAGGATCTGCTGCCGACAATGGCCCCCGGCGCGAACACCTTGTCCAGCGCATCCAAATCTTCGGAACTGAAGCTGATGTCCAACGCGCCGAGGTTTTCACTCAAATGGGACCGCCGGCTCATGCCGAGCAGCGCAACGATGTCGTCGCCGCGCGACAACATCCAGGCGGTCGCCAGTTGAGCGGGTGTCCGGCCTTTCGTTGCCGCCATATGTTCAAGGAATTCGACAGTGGTGAGGTTCTTCTGCAAGCTCTCGCCGTGAAACCGTGGGAAGGACGCGGCGAGCGCGGGGTCCACCACCTGTTTGCGCATGGCACCGGCGAGAAGGCCCTGGGTGACGACACCGTAGGCGACTACTCCGATACCCAGTTCGCGCGCGACCGGCAGCACCGCGCGTTCGATGAATCGACTGGCCAGCGAATATTCGATTTCGAGCGCTGCGACCGGGTGGACGCTATGAGCCTTGCGGAGCTGATCCGCATTGACCTCGGATACGCCGAGATGGCGCACTTTGCCTTCGCCGATCAGATCAGCCACCGCGCCGATCGTCTCCTCATAGGGGACGGAGGGGTCGACGCGGCCCGGCTGATAGAGATCGATATGATCCACACCGAGGCGTTGCAGCGAGTAGGCAGCATAGTTCTTGATCGAACTCGGCCGCCCATCCATACCGAGGATGGTCCCCGTATGAGTCCGCTGGATACCGCACTTCACGCTGAGAAAGGCTCGATCGCGACGACCGCGGATCGCTTCGGCGACAAGGGTTTCGTTGTGACCCATGCCATAGAAGTCACCGGTGTTGAGCAGGGTTATGCCGGCATCGAGCGCGGCTTCGATGGTCTTGACGCTTTCTTTGTCGCGGTCACCGTGAAGCGGCGGTTGCGGTCCGCCCATAATGTTCGACATCCGCATGCAGCCGAGGCCAATAGCTGATACCAAGAGGCCGTTTCGACCAAGCCGTCTCATCTGCATGTGTTTAATCCTCCCACAAACGAGGCGATGGCACGACACCCTTCTCGTTCCAGCAGGACGGCCGGGCGATCGTCATCTAGACAGCGTGTGCCACCTTGCCATCTCGGATGGCATTCGGCATAGTTGTTATGTTCCGATGTTTACCATCGGATTCGCCGATAGATTGGACGATTTGATGTTGGATGGCGTATCTCTCGATCAACTCCGAACATTTATCGCCGCCGTCGACGAAGGCAGTTTCTCGGCCGCCGCGCGTAAGCTTCGCCGGGCCCAATCGGTCGTCAGCGATTTGGTCAGCGGTCTCGAGGCACAGATCGGTGTGCCGCTCTTCGACCGCTCGGGACGCTACCCTAAACTGACAGCATCGGGTACGGTACTGCTTGCCGACGCGCGAGGTATCGTCGCCGGTGTCGATTTCATGAAGGCGCGGGCGAAAGGGATGGCGTCGGGCGTCGAGCCGGAGCTCTCTGTGGTCGTGGATGTCTTCTTCCCGATAGAAGCCATCACCGAGGCTGCAAAGGCGTTTCGCGAGACTTTTCCGGGAACGCCGCTTCGGCTCTTCGTCGAAGCACTTGGAGGGGCCTATCGACCGATTTTGAGCGGAAGTGCCAGCATCGGGGTCGTTGGGTCTTTACCGATCATGCCGCAGTCGCTGACGGCAGAACGGTTGACCGGAGTGGCGTTCCTGATGGTCGCAGCAAAGGATCACCCGCTTGCTCAATTCGAAGGAATGATTCCAAAATCGGAACTGGCCAAACATGTCCAGCTCGTTCTCACCGATAGATCAGAGCTGTCGGCGGGTCGCGAGTTCGGCGTCATGTCCTCATCGACATGGCGCCTTGCCGACCTTTTCGCCAAGCACGCTTTTCTTCTCAATGGGCTGGGTTGGGGCGGCATGCCGCTGCATACCGTACAGCGCGATATTGCCGAGGGCCGTTTGTTGGAGCTGTCGATCGAGGACGTGCCGCAGGGCGGTCTCAACTTGCCGATGTCTGCCGTCTATCCGACATCCGCACCGCCAGGTCCGGCCGGCCGCTGGCTCGTCGAGCGGCTCAAGCAGTGCCCGAGTAAAATGGCGAGCGTGCCCTAAGAGGGCCGAACCCGGCTCGTTGTGAAAAAGCATCCAAGAATGCCACGATCCCGGCGGTTGGAAGCTGTCTCGGGTCATATTACGGGCGAAGATTATCCAGTCCTAGATTCAGGCGATGCCGCCGAGGCAGACATATTTGATTTCGATGAATTCCTCGATGCCGTAGCGGGAGCCTTCGCGGCCAAGGCCGGAGAGCTTGACGCCGCCGAAGGGGGCCTCAGCTGTCGAGATCAGCCCGGTGTTGACGCCGACCATGCCGTATTCCAGTGCCTCGGCGACCCGGAAGACACGGGCAAGGTCCTTGGCGTAGAAATAGGAGGCGAGACCGAACTCGGTATCGTTGGCCTGGGTGATCACATCGGCCTCGTCCTTGAAGCGGAAGAGGGGGGCGACCGGTCCGAAGGTTTCTTCCTTCGCAACGGCCATGGCCGGCGTGACGTCGGCAAGTACGGTCGCCTCATAGAAGCGTCCGCCGAGCTGGTGGCGATGGCCGCCGGCAACGATGCGGCCGCCCTTGGCCAGCGCATCCGCGACGTGCTCCTCGACTTTGGAAAGGGCCGCCTCGTCGATCAGCGGGCCGAGATTGATGCCCTCGTCGAAGCCGTTGCCGGTCTTCAGCGTGGCGACGGCCTTCGAGAGCTTGTCGGCAAAGGCATCGTAGACGCCGTCCTGCACATAGAGGCGGTTGGCGCAAACGCAGGTCTGGCCATTGTTGCGGAACTTGGCAATCAGCGCGCCTTCGACGGCGGCATCGAGATCGGCGTCGTCAAAGACAATGAAAGGCGCGTTGCCGCCCAGCTCCAGCCCGAGTTTCTTGATGGTCGGCGCGCTCTGCTTGTAGAGCTCGGCACCGACTTCGGTCGAGCCGGTGAAGGTCAGCTTGCGCACGACGGGGCTTGAGGTCATCTCTGCGCCGATGGCGCGCGCCGAACCTGTGAGCACGCTGAAGAGGCCCTTCGGCAGGCCGGCACGCTCGGCAAGGATGGCGATGGCGATCGCCGAGAACGGCGTCTGCGAGGCCGGCTTCAGCACCATGGCGCAGCCTGCGGCGAAGGCCGGGCCGGCCTTGCGGGTGATCATGGCGTTCGGAAAGTTCCAGGGCGTGATGGCGGCAACGACGCCGATCGGCTGCTTCATGACAAGAATGCGCTTGTCCTTCTGGTGGCCGGGAATGATATCGCCGTAGACGCGGCGCGCCTCTTCGGCAAACCATTCGATGAAGCTCGCCCCATAGGCGATCTCGCCCTTGGCCTCGGCGAGCGGCTTGCCCTGTTCAGCCGTCAGGATGCGTCCGAGATCATCCTGGTTTTCCATCATCAGCTCGAACCAGCGGCGCAGGATACCAGAGCGTTCTTTCGCGGTACGGCCGGCCCATTCCTTCTGGGTAACCTCGGCTGCTGCTATCGCAGTTTTGGTCTCGGCGGCGCCCAGATTCGGAACGCGGCCGATGATCTCGCCGGTCGCGGGATTGTCCACCGCGATCGCATTGGAGGGATCGGCCTCGATCCACTCGCCGCCGACCAAGGCAGCCTGCCGGAACAATGATGGGTCGTGAAGGTGAGAGAGCATTCTTCCTCCTCTGGGCGCTCCAGTTCAATGGAGCCTGTTATGAACCAGGCAGAGACCGCAATCTGTTTGCCACAGCCTTGCCGGACTTCAAACGCTGTTCACTAAATGCCGGGCTCCCGCGATATTGCTCGCTTTATGCGCGTCTCTCAAGACGCCGAGCGGCGCGTTTCTGGATGCCTTTGGCGTCGAGTTCATAATGGGCATATAGACGGGTTGGCAGTACGATCAAGCTATACTCGTCGTAGATGCCGTGACGTGTCAGCTTCACCGGCATGCCCTCACTGGTAATAATAGCCTCCGCAACCGCTCCTCCTGCAAAACGCGCGTGAAGTGCGGCTCAGTGCGGCCGTTTATGGGCTTCCGGCCGGCGCTAGCCAATGCTATCAGCGGCCGGATGTAAGGTCTGAAGATACAACCGTATGTCGATGTGCGGACGTCTGGAAACTAAAAGTTGACAATCCGATACTGGTAGCCTATATAACGATTGTCGATATTTGCTTGCTGAGCTTTGGTTACCGCGCGTTTGGCACCGCGTCCTGAACGAACCTTCCTTTCAAAAATCGCTACCACCGTCCGCAACGCTTTCGCGTTGTGGTTTCTCTATTGCTATGAAAGGGTTCTTCATGACCACTGGCACAGTTAAATGGTTTAATTCCACCAAGGGCTTCGGTTTCATCCAGCCTGACAATGGCGGCGCCGATGCGTTCGTCCACATCTCGGCTGTCGAGCGCGCTGGTATGCGCGAGCTCGTCGAAGGCCAGAAGATCGGCTTCGAACTGGAGCGCGACGTCAAGTCGGGTAAAATGTCGGCTTGCAATTTGCAGGCTGCCTAACGCACTCGGTATCGGCTTTCCCTTGACCACGGATGTACTGGCACTGTTGAGAGCATGATACCAACCCAAGGTCAGGCAGA
Source organism: Martinezella lusitana (assembly GCF_016901135.1). Taxonomy (GTDB): domain Bacteria; phylum Pseudomonadota; class Alphaproteobacteria; order Rhizobiales; family Rhizobiaceae; genus Rhizobium; species Rhizobium lusitanum_D. Next base: position 635,517 of record NZ_JAFEVL010000045.1, read on the forward strand.
TTGCCTGGCCTTTTTTATGGGCGCTTGTTAGCGGCTTCAATTCAGGAAATCCTGCGGATGATCATTCGTTCGATGGCGCGCCGAGGCAACCCTTATGACTACACCAAGGCGGACAACTTCATGAAGACGCTGAAGGTTGAAGCGGTGTATCCGATGGCGTTCAAAACCTATGACGATGTCATCGAACATCTTCCCTACTTCGTCGAAGAGGTCTACACAAATGTCGGCTGCATTCAGCGCGCTGCTACTTGGGTTCCCCAACGGTTCGAGCATCAACACGTCCAGCAGACTGGCAGATCAGCAGCCTGATCCTTGCCCACCCCAAGGGGCGTACTTCAATTTCAGGCAATTCGAGACCATGGTTTGATGAGAGAAGACTTCATTCAATCGCTCAAGGACGAGCTTGGCGCCGACGTCTCATTTGGTGCAGACATTCCAGCGCGTTTCCGCAATGACTGGGCAGGGCTTGAACCAGTCACGCCATTGGCCCTGGTGCGTCCGCGCACGACCGAACAGATATCAGCAACGCTCAGGCTTTGTGATCGTTTCAAGATCTCTGTCGTGCCGCAGGGCGGATTGACGGGTCTTGCCGGCGGCGCCCGCCCGATCGAAGGCGGCGTCGCGTTGTCGCTTGATCGCATGAACGGCATCGATGAGATCGACCCTGTCATGGCGACGATGACGGTGCAGGCGGGCACGCCGCTCGGTGTCATCCAGAGGGCGGCAGAGGAAGCGGGGCTTTTCTTCGGGCTTGATCTTGGCGCCCGCGATTCCTGTGTCATCGGCGGAAATCTCTCCACCAATGCCGGCGGCAATCGCGTCATTCGCTTCGGCATGGCGCGCGAACACGTGCTTGGCCTCGAGGTGGTTTTGCCTGATGGTACGATCGTGCGCTCGCTCAACAAGATGCTGAAGAACAATGCCGGCTATGACCTGAAGCAGCTTTTCATCGGCTCCGAGGGGACGCTCGGCATCATCACCCGCGCCGTGCTGCGCCTGCAGGCTAAGCCCGCGGCGCTCGCCAGCGCCTTTTGCGGCTGTCCCGATTTTCCGGCCATGCTGGAATTACTGAAGAGCGCCCGGTTGCGTATGGGTTCGGCGCTGATCGCTTTCGAGGTCATGTGGCCGAGCTTCTATGATTTCATGACCGGCAATCTGCCCGAGCTGCGCCGGGCCTTGTCCGAACCGCACGGTATCTATGTACTGATCGAAGCAGGTGGGCGCGACGCCGACGAAAACCGGACGATGCTCGAACAGATCCTGTCCGATGCCCTTGAAGAGGGTTGGGTGTCCGACGCGGTCCTGTCGTCCTCCGAGCGTGAAGCCCGCGAACTCTGGGCGGTTCGTGATAGCGTTTCGGAATATGGGCGGCTTATGGGACCTCAGACCGCGTTCGATGTCGGGCTCCCCACCAGCGTTGCTGGCAGCGTGGTGAGCGAGATCGAAGCGGCGATGAAAAGCCGCTGGCCCGATGCGATTGCGCTCAGCTACGGCCATATCGGCGACAGCAACCTGCATTTCGTCTGCAATATTCCGTCGCTTGGCAAGACGCAGCCGCAGAAGGAAATCACCGAGCTGGTGTTTGCGGCCGTCGGCCGGGCGGGCGGCACGATTTCCGCCGAACACGGGATCGGCCTCCTGAAGAAACCCTATCTTAAGCTCTCCCGCACGCCGGAAGAGCTGGCGCTGATGGAGCGCATCAAGCGCGCTATCGATCCGAACAATATCCTCAACACCGGTAAGGTGCTGACGATTTGAGCTGGTCTGTCTCTGAAGCTAGGCCGGTGGACATGCCGGCGAAGGCGCGAGGCGTAGTAGACCCAATTGGGTGTAATATAGTTTAAGTTTAAACTTGTTTTTCCCGCTGCGCCGCCCGATACTGAAGTCTCCGCGGTGGGCCTTGAATACCGGCTCGGTCCGTCACCGCATCGTCGCGAACACGGAGAGTTCGACATGGCTTTCGCCTATCTTGCCTTTTTTGAAAGCACAGACGGTGGCGATCTCGCGGTCAGCGAGGCGGACCTCGCCACCGTCGCCGCAATCATCAAGACAACGCCCGGCCTTGCATCCGCCAATCTCTATACGCCCGAGACGACCAACGACATGTACAACAAGGTCGAGCGATCGCCGGTCCTTGGTCTCCAGCTCTATTTCGATCAACTGACCACCCTCGAAAGCGCCGTCGGCCCTTCGGGCCATCTGCAGCAGCTCGCGGCGTCCGATGTTCTTACCAGCATAAGAGATGCCAAGGCGACGCAGCAGGCGATGTATGTGCGGCCGTTTCCGGTCGATGACGGCAGGCTGCGCACCGGTGACGGCGAGCTGCTATGCAGCTACGTGGTTCACTATCCCGGTCCCGCGGAGGATCTGAATGCCTGGCTGCACCACTATGTCAGCCACCATCCGCAGGTCATGCGCACGTTTCCGGATATCCGCCAGATCGAGGTTCTGTCACGGGTCGACTGGTGCGGCTTCCTGCCCTGGGAGTGCGTCAATCACATGCAGCGCAATAGGGTAATGTTCGATAACCCGGCTGCCCTGCAGATTGCCTTGCAATCACCCGCGCGCATTGCCATGCGCGAAGATTTCAAGACGCTTCCACCTTTTGACGGCGGCAATTCGCATTTTCCGATGGCGACACGGATCATCGTCCCGTAAGCAAAGACGCATCTATTCGATCTGATAGCCTGTCTCGGCCAGTACCGGCGACCATTCAGCTTGGACGTCGTCCGGCGGTACTGAAGCGAGCAGGCTTTGCGTATAGGGATGCTGCGGGTTGGCGAAGACCGTTTCCGTCGCCCCGCTCTCCACGACCTCGCCGCGATACATCACGAGCACGCGGTCGCAGAGATAGCGCACGACGGAGAGGTCGTGCGAGATGAACATCATCGAGAAGCCGTGTTCGTCCCGCAGCTTCAGCAGTAGATCCAGCAGCTGCGCCTGAACCGAGACATCGAGGCCCGATACGATCTCATCGGCGACCAGAATGCGCGGCACCGTGCAAAGGGCGCGGGCGATATTGACGCGTTGCTTCTGGCCACCGGACAGCTGCGAGGGGAAGCGCATCGCCGCATCCGGCGGCAGGCCGATCTCGGCGAGCAGCTCGGCGGCGCGGTCCATGCGCTCGCGCTTGCTGTTGTGGAGGCCGCTCGCCTCATTCGCCTGGGTAACGATGCTGCCGACCCGGCGGCGCGGATTGAGCGCCGATTGCGGATCTTGAAACACCATCTGGATATGGTCGCGGCGATAGGCCTTTTCCGATGATCCATTGGCGGTGATGTCGCGGCCCGCAAGCGTGAGGCGGCCTTCCGTCGGTGTATCCAGCCCGACGACGAGGCGGGCGAGCGAACTTTTTCCGCTGCCGCTTTCCCCGACGATGCCGACGAATTCGCCTTCGCCGAGCGTGAAATCGACGCCGTTGACCGCCCTGAACTTGGGGTTCCTGTTGAAGGGGCTCCAGGCGACCGTGTAGGCCTTGGTCAGCTTCTCGCCTTGCAGATAGTTCTTCGCCGTTTCAACGTTGCGGGCCGGCGCGAGTGGCGGCGGTATGATGTCAGGCGTCTTTTCAGTGCGAATGCAGGCGGCGATATGGCCGGGCGCAATTTCCGCGAGCGGCGGCTCGGCCTCGATGCAGGCGGCAATGGCGTTCGGACAGCGGGAGGCAAAACGGCAGCCGGTGATATCCTTCAGCACGCGCAGGCCGGGCATGCGCTCCGGTAGGACATAGAGGCCGCGGCGCTCCCCGCTGATTCTGGGATTGGCGAGCTGCAGACAGCGTGTATAGGGATGCGCCGGCGCCGAGAACAGTTGCTTGGCCGGGCCGCGCTCGGCCGGACGCCCGGCGTAGAGCACCATGATCTCATCGCTGATCTGCGAAGCAAGCCGCAGATCATGGGTGATGAAGATGACTGCTGTGCCGTCACGCTTCTGCATTTCGTCGATCAGCTTGACGATACGGGCCTGGATGGTGACGTCGAGGGCAGTGGTCGGTTCGTCGGCGATCAGCAGGCGCGGGCGGCTGGCAAAGGCCATGGCGATCAGGATGCGCTGGCACATGCCGCCGGAAAGCTGATGTGGGTATTTGCCAAGTAGTGCTGCGCCATGTGGCAGGTGCACCGCCTCGAATTCGGCAAGCGCCCGCTGCCGCCAGTTTTCGCCCGGAGCAAGGCCAATTCGTAAGAGATGTTCCCTCATCTGCTGGCCGACGGTCAGCACCGGGTTGAGGCCGGACAGCGGCTCCTGCGGGATGAAGGCGATGTCCCGGCCGAGCAGATTGCGACGGCGCTCCGGCGCCATCGCTACAAGGTCCTCGCCGGCGAATTCGAGTGTCCCCTTGGTGACGGCAAAGCCGCTCGGGAGGAACTGCGAAATGGTGCGCCCGATCATCGACTTTCCAGCGCCGGATTCGCCGACGAGGCCGAGGATCTTGCCCGGCTCCAGCGTGAAATTGAGATCGCTCAGGACGGGAAAGGACTCCTTGCCCCCAAGGGAGTCTACACAGAGGTTTCGTGCGGCTAATATGGTCACGTCAGGTCCTCTCCGTCTGCGTCAGGCGCGTGTCGAGGGATCGGCGCATGCCGTCTCCGAGAATGTTGAAGCCGAAGACGGCAAAGAAGATCGCGAAAACCGGACAGAGGAGATTGAGCGGCGCCTCGTAGATGTTCTGCCGGGCGTCGGCGATCATCTGTCCCCAGGCAGGCGTGTCGGCACCGACGCTCATGCCGACGAAGGAGAGGATCGCCTCGACGATAACGGCGACACCCATTTCCAGGCTCATCAGCGTGATCAGCAGCGGCAGCGTGCCGGGCAGGATTTCGCGCGTGATTGTGCGCCAATGGGAAAAACCGACGAGCTGGGCGGCGGCGACATAGTCCCGCCGTCGCAGCACCAGCACCTCGCTGCGCAGCACCCGGCAAAAGCGCGTCCAGTCGACGAGTACGATGGCGAGGATCACATTGCGAATACCCGTGCCGAGGCCGACCATCAGGATTAGCGACAGGATGACGGGCGGGAAAGAGAGCCAGATTTCCACGACGCGCCCGATCAGCCAATCGACCCAACCGCCGAAATAGCCGGCGATATGCGCAAGGATCGCGCCGATGATCATGGCGCCGATCGAGGCGATGAAGGCGACGGTGAGCGCAACGCGCGTGCCGAAGATCAGGCGCGAGAGGATGCAGCGGCCAAGACTGTCGGTGCCGAGCGGGAACATCGCGTCGCCGCCGTCCGCCCACGCCGGCGGCGTCAGGATGGACAAGAGATTCTGTTCATTCGGATCGTTGGGCGCAATCCAAGGCGCGAAAATCGCGCAGACTGCCAGGACAGCGATGATGACGAGGCCTGTCTGAACGCGGCCGGATCTCAACCAGAGCGGAAGATGTTTCATGGTCAGCGCGCCGTCAGTTTTGGGTTGAGGATCAGGTAAAGACTGTCGACCGCGGTATTGATGACGAGGACAGCGACGCAATAGGTCAGCCCCGAGCCCTGAATGATCGGCAGATCGGCGTTGCGGATCGCATCGACCATCAAATTGCCCATGCCCGGGTAGGAATAGATGAGTTCCACCAGGAGCGTGCCACCGAACAGAAAGCCGAACTGCACGCCCATCAGGCTGAGCGTCGGCAGGATGGCGTTCTTAAGCGCGTGGCGGATGAGGATGCGCTTTTCAGACAAGCCGCGCAGCCGCGCCTGCTGGATGTAATCATCCTGATAGGCGTCGAGCAGGCTCGATCGCAGCACCCGCATGAGTGACGGCGAAAGCGCGATGCCGAGCGCAAGGCTCGGCAGTATCATGTGCTTGATCGCGTCCCAGAAAATCGCGATGTTGCCGGTGATGAGACTGTCGAGCAGAAGAAAGCCAGTCACCATCGGCCGCTCGAAGCCGGGGCTCAGGCGTCCGGTAAACGGCAGAAGATTGAAGAAGACGCCGAAGATCAGGAGCAGGAACAGGCTCCACAGGAATTCCGGCAGTGACAGAAGCAGGATGGAGAGAAAATCCATCACGGCTTCTGCGCGCGTTCCGCGTACGTAAAACAAGAAAAGCCCGCCGACGAGGCCGAAGACGGTGGCGACGACCATGGCAAGGACGGCCAGCTCGATCGTGGCGGGCAGCGTCGAGCCGATCAGCGAGGACACGTCCTGGCGGAAATGGATCGAGCGGCCGATATCGCCATGCAGGAGCTTGCCGAGCCAGATGCCGTATTGTTCGACAAGCGGCCGGTCGAACCCCATCTCCTTGCGCATCGCCTCGATCTCTTCGACCGTGGCATTGGGAGGCATCGACATCGCCGCCGGATCAACCGGCAGGACGCGCAGGATGCAGAAGAGCAGTGCCGACACGATGAGCAGGATCGGTATCGCGGTCAGAAGACGTTTTACCAGCAGTTTGGCGATGGTCACGAACATGCGCATGCCTTGTCTCACGAAGCCAGGAAAGCGGCCCGGAGATGACCCCGGACCCCATTGGTCTCTCAAGCTATGCGGCGCAAACTCATGACCACGACATGGTGTTGCCCAGGATCCAGGCATTGCCATATTTGACGTAAGCAAGGTTCTTTTTGCGAACCAACGTCTGCACGCTCTGCAGGAGCGGAATGGTGGCGCCGGTTTCGACGGCCTCCTTGGCGAGATCCCGGTAGCCGGCTACGCGCTTATCATAGACGGGCTCGGCGAAGAGGTTGAGTACCTTCTGGCCGATCTCCATTCCCTTCCATGCGCCGAAAGGCATTTTCGGATTGAGCAGGTAGCCTGAGAAGATCTCGGGGTCGCCGGTGGCGTTGTCGAAGCTGTAGAGGGTCGCCTCCGGCAGCTTGCCGCCACGATTGAGCTCGAAATATTTCGAATATTCGATCTGCTGGATCTCGCACTTGATGCCGACCTTTCCCCACATCTGCACAAGGGCGCGGGCGATGTCGAAATCGCTGGGGAACTGGCCGTTGGTAGCCGCCAGTGTGATGGTTGCAGGCTTGTCGGCGCTGAAACCGGACTTGGCGAGCAGCTCCTTGGACAGTGCCGGATCGTACTTGAAGCTGTAACCCTCCACGAAACCTGGTGTGCCGGGTGTCGCGGGTACCGAGAGCGGGACGGCCGCACCACCATAGAAAGCCTTGGAAAGGGCAGCCTTGTCGATGGCATGGTGAGCGGCAAGACGGACATTCTCGTCGGCAAAGCCCATGTCGTTGCGTATCTGCAGCAGGATGATGCGGGTGAACGGATTGATCTCGGCGGTCAGGCCTTCCGTCTTACCGAGGCGCTCGGCCTCGCGGACGGGGATGTTGACGGTGAGGTCGATCTGGCCGGACTGGATGGCGGCTGTGCGCGCCGAAGGATCCTTGATGACTTCGATGGTGACGTTCTTGATCTTCGGCTTTGGGCCGAAATAATCGTCGTTGCGTTGAAGTACGATGCGCGAGTTCATCTGGTAGTCGACGAGCTTGTAGGGTCCGGTGCCGACGGGCTTTTTCAGGAACCCATCCTGGCCGACGGATTCCATGTATTTCTTTGGAACAAGGTAGCTTCCGAGAAATGCCAGCCATTGCGGCGCGGTCGGGGTTGGTGCGGAGAATTTCATGACGCCACTGGTCGGCGATGTAACCTCGATCGCGGTGAGATTGCGCCAGGAATTGGCGATATCGAGTTTCAGGCCGGATTTGATGCGATCGACGAAGGTGTAGCTGAAGTCCTCCATCGTCATCGGGTCGCCGTTGTGGAACTTGACGTCGTTGCGGATCTCGAACGGCATGGAAAGACCGTCGGCGGCAAGGTCCCACTTGGTAATGAGATTGGGGATGAGCTTCAGATCGGGCGACTGATCGAGCGGCTGGTCGAAGACCAGCTTGAAGATCGGCTGCGCATCCGGAACGAAGCGCTGGTTCGGATCCCAGGAGGGCACGTCGCTCGGCCAGCCGATCGAGACACTGTCGGTGTCCGCCGCATAGGCGAAGCTTGCGCGCGAGAGCACGGCGCCGCTGACTGCAGCAAGGCCGAGCATCTGCAGGAGATTTCTGCGGTCTAGTTCAAAAGTCATCACGATCCCTCTGGTGTGCACACAGGCCCCTCTGCTTTGCGCGGCGATAGGGGCCGGTGAGCCTGCGGCGGTTGTTGAACGCAAGCCTGCAATCTTGCCGAGGGCCTCTTGTTTTTGCTGTTTTAGCCTCTTTTCACGGGCTTCCCCCTTAGCAATTGACGGGATCGTAGAACGAGCTAAATATTACTTCAAGCCTAAAATTTATTGATTGGGTGAATTTCGCTCAGCAAGGCGCTCGCCGGGCCAAACGCTGCAAAAATAGGCATTTCAGGTGGTCACAACCGCGAGGTGTCGGTTTCTTTCGGCGCAAGGATTCAATCCGATCCGATCAAAGTCGAAAAAAACATTGACGCTCTTTCAAGTTATTTTATGCTTAAAATGTCGTTTGAGCGAATTGATCCTATTACCCCGGCAAAATCCGAAGAGGGGACGTTGATGCTAGACCCACATTGCCATTCCAGCAGCATCATGGTGGAGCGCCCCGCCGCCCTCGCATTTGAATTGATGTCGGATGGGCTGAAGCAGGGGAGCTGGGCATGGGGCAGCTTCGACCGGAGAGAGGTCGAGCCGGGCCTATTTTGCGGCACATCCATTTTCTCCGGCAAAGAGACCTATGTCCGTCTCTATGTGGATCGGGATCGTTTGCAGGTGGATTATGAGGTCGGCGGGTCGAAGGAGGCCATGCAGTTCCGCAACATGTCGAGGGTCATTCCCGGCAACCTGTTGAAGATGGGGCCGGACACATGTGTCGTCACGCTGCTGACCTGGCGCCTGCAAACCCAGACCGACGCGGAATGGACCCAGTTCGGCACGATCCATGAGGCGGAGATGTTCCTGATCAAAGGTCTTCTCGAGCGGGAATGAAGGACAAGATGACACATTCTCCCTATCTATTGTTTGAAGACCGGGCACGCGCCAATCCCGAGGCAACCCTGTTGATCGCACCGCCTAGCGCCGGGCTCCCTTACGCGCCACAGGGGTTTCGTTACAGCTATGGCCAGGTGTTCGCCGAAGCTGCCGCGCTGAGCCGAAGGTTTGCGGCCGCCGGCCACGGTATTGGCTCGCGGGTTGCCCTACTGCTGGAAAACCGGCCGGAATTCTTCACCTTCTGGCTGGCGCTGAATGCCATAGGCGCGTCGATCGTGCCGATCAATCCGGATTTGCGGCGCGACGAGCTTCTCTTCCAGCTCGATATGGCCGAGGCGCCGCTGCTGATCGTGATTGCCGAGCGGTTGGCGGAGCTTGCCGACATCAATCCCGGCAAGGTCACGGTAATTGGGACGAACGACGACATTCCGCTGTCGCCTATGACGCTGTCGGCGAAGCCAGGCGGCCCGGACGCGGAGTGCGCCCTGCTTTTCACCTCCGGCAGTACCGGCAAGCCCAAGGGCTGCATGCTCTCCAATATCTATTTCATCCGCCTTGCCGAATGGTACACCACTCAGGGCGGCGTCGCTGATATGGCGGAGGGGAGCGAGATCGCCCTCACGCCGCTGCCGATGTTCCATATGAACGCGCTTGGTTGCACGGCGGTCGGCATGATCATGAAAGGCGGCGCCATTGTGCCGCTGGATCGGTTCCATTCGAAGAGTTGGTGGGCCTCGATCGCCGATTCCGGCGCAACCATCATTCATTGTCTCGGCGTCATTCCGGCCATCCTGCTGCAGATGCCGCCAGTCGAGGCCGAACGCGCGCACAAGGTCAAATTTGCGCTCGGCCCCGGCGTGGATGCCCGGCACAAGGTCGAATTCGAGGAGCGTTACCGCATTCCGATCGTCGAAGCCTGGGCCATGACCGAGACCGGTGGGCGCGCTGTTACCACGACGGCGGCCGACGATTACACGCCGGGACTGCGCTGCATCGGCCGACCGCGCGCCGGCATGGAGTACAGGATCGTCGACGATGCCGGCCACGCGGTCGACATGGGTACACCCGGCGAGCTTCTGGTGCGGGCTGAAGGGGATAACCCGCGAGAAGGTTTCTTCAGCGGCTATCTCAACGACGACAAGGCGACGGAGGAGGCCTGGGAAGGCGGCTGGTTCCACACCGGCGATGTGGTCTATGCCGACGAGAAGGGGCTTCTCTACTTCTTCGATCGTAAGAAAAGCATCGTGCGTCGCAGCGGCGAGAATATTGCGGTGCTGGAAGTCGAGGCAGCACTTGCCAAGTTCCCCGGCGTCAAAGCATCGGTGGTGACACCGGTGCCTGACGACCTGCGCGGCGAGGAGGTTTTCGCCTTCATCGTCGAGAGCGAGACGGCAACGGGCGGCGATCCGATAGCGCGCGCCTCGCGCATTATCGAGGCCTGCGGCGCATACATCGCCTACCACAAGCTGCCCGGCTACGTGGTCTTCACCGATAAGCTGCCCGTTAGCTCCACGCAGAAGCTCCAGCGCGGCGAGATCAAGGTCATGGCGGCCAAGGCGGTCGAGGATGGCTCGGCAATCGACCTACGCAAACTGAAGGCGGCGATCCGCAAGGGCGGCTGAAGCAGAGCCTTTCGAAAGATTAGCACGTCTGTTATACAATAAATCAAAGCTAAAATCCTTTCAAAGGAGACCCACATGACCCCGGAAAAAATCCTCTATGAAACAGCTGTCACCGCTTTCGGTGGCCGGGACGGCAAGGCACAGAGCGCCGACGGCAGCTTCGCGGTCGATCTTTCCGTACCGAAGGGACTTGGCGGACCGGGTGGGGAGGGCACGAACCCCGAGCAATTGTTTGCCGCCGGCTATGCCGCCTGCTTCCTTGGGGCGGTGAAACTGGTCGCACGCACCCGGAAAATCGCTCTTGCCGACGATACGTCAGTGACGGCCAAGGTTGGTATCGGCCCGGTGCCGGTCGGCTATGCGCTCGCGGTCGAGCTCACGGCTTCGCTTCCGGGTATCGAGAGGGTTCTGGCGGAGGAGATCGTTGCCGGTGCGCATGAGCGCTGCCCCTATTCCAACGCGACGCGCGGCAATGTCGATGTCGTGCTGACGGTGGCCGGATGACGGCTTCGCGCGCCCGCAAATCCTATGACGGCGTGGTTCTGGCGGTGCCGGTGACGGTGCCCTACGAGCGTTATTCGATCGAGAGCGCGCATTGGTGGATTGGTAGTGCGCTCAGGGCGCTGGCAGACGGAGCGGGCATCAGCCATCGGGAATTCGACGGCTTTGCCGCCTCGAGCTTCACCATGGGGCCGGATACTGCCATTGCGCTGACGCAGCATTTCGGCCTGACGCCGCGCTGGCTGGATCATGTGCCGATGGGCGGTGCCGCCGGCATCGTCTCGATCCGGCGCGCGGCACGCGCCGTGCAGGCGGGCGACGCGGATATCGTCGCCTGTGTCGCGGCCGATACCAATCAGGTCGATACGTTTCGCAGGACGCTCGCCAACTTCTCCCGCTTTGCACAGGACGCCTCGTATCCCTATGGCGCCGGTGGACCCAACGCCAGCTTCGCGCTGATCGCTCGGGCCTACATGGATCGCTACGGCGCAACACGCGAGGACTTCGGCAAGCTCTGCGTCGCGCAGCGCGACAATGCGCTGCGCTATCCGCATGCGCTGATGAAGAAGCCGCTGACTTTGGAGCAGTACATGTCGGCACGGCCGATTGCCGAGCCGTTCCACCTTTTCGACTGCGTCATGCCCTGCGCCGGCGCTGAGGCTTTTCTGGTGATGCGCGAGGAAACCGCCTTGTCGCTCGGCCTTCCTTTCGTGCGGCTGCTTTCGGCGATCGAGCGGCACAATGCTTTCCCCGATGACGCCGTGCAGACGCGCGGCGGCTGGGTGATGGATCGCGATGAGCTTTACAGCATGGCCGGGTTGACGCCCGATGATATCGATTTCGTGCAGACCTATGACGATTACCCGGTCATCTCCATGATGCAGTTCGAGGATCTCGGTTTTTGCGAAAAAGGTGAGGGACCGGATTTCGTGCGCCAGCATACATTCACAACGGACGGTTCCTTTCCGCACAATACCTCGGGCGGGCAGCTCTCGGTCGGGCAGGCGGGTGCTGCCGGCGGTCATCTCGGCATCGTCGAGGCCATGCGCCAGCTTCTGGGCCTGGCGGGTGGCACACAGGTGGCGGACGTAAAGGTCGGCCTCGTGTCCGGCTTCGGCATGATCAATTACGACCGGGGCCTGGCATCGGCGGCAGCGATCCTGGCGAGGCAATCGGCATGATCCGTCCGCTCGCAAAACCACCACGCAAGAACCCGCTTTCCCGCACCAGATTGCCCTTGCTGCCGCCATCGGCCCGCAGCCGAAAGGCCCAGGGGCTGACAATTGCAGCCGCCACCGGCCGCTTCATGCTGCAGTGCTGTGCCGAATGCGGAACATATACCTATCCGCCCCGCGACGCCTGCCCACGCTGCCTGTCGGCGACACTTCCTTTCATCGATGCGCCGGCGGGCGGCACGTTACTTTCCGAGACTTCGGTCGAGGTCACCAGTGATTCTTATTTTCGAGAGCACATGCCTTGGCGGGTGGGGCTCGTTCAGCTCGATTGCGGGCCGAGCGTGGTCACGCATCTGCATGGTGACTGTGCCGGCGCCAGCAGCCGAGTGACGCTGTCGCTGCAACTCGACAAAAGCGGCCAGGCCGTTTTCTTCGCCAAACCCGTTTCGGAGACGCCGCATATGGAAGACGACCCTCGATGGCGTGAAATGACAGCCGACCCGAAGCATCGGCGCGTACTGATCACCGACGGTCGCAGCCCGGTGGCGCCCGCTCTGGTGGCAGCACTGAAGAAGGCGGGTGCGCCCACGATCTATGTCGGCGTTGCTGATCGCTGGAAACCTTTCGACGAAGGGAAAAAGCTCGAGGCGATCGATGGCGTGGAGATCGTCGATCTCGACCTCACCAGCGAGCGATCGGTACTGGATCTGGCCGCCGATATCGGCGCCAAGGTCGAAGTGCTCATCAATACCGCCGACCATGTGCGGCCTGCCCAGCTCTTCGATGCAAGCGCGGCCAATACCGTGCGTGACACCATGGATCATACGGTCATGGGCTTGATGCGCCTCGCCCAATCCTTCGGACCGGTGATGCGCGCGCGCGGCGCGGACGGCGTTGCGGCAGCTGCCTGGGTCAATATCCTATCCGTGCATGCGCTCAGCAGCGACCCGCAATTCGGCGTGCATTCGGCGGCGCATGCCGCCTGCCTGTCCCTCTCGCAATGGTTGCGCACACAGCTTCGTCCTGGAGGCGTGCGGGTGATCAATGCCTTTGCCGGGCCGCTCGACACGGAGTGGTTCCAGATTGTGCCGCCGCCCAAGGTCGCGCCCAAGGCGCTGGCCGATGCCATCATCGACGGGCTGAAGCGTGGGCTTGAGGATATCTATGTCGGCGACGTCGCCAGGGATCTGCATGCGCGGCTTCTCGACAATCCGAAGGCCGTCGAACGGGAGGCTGGACAATGAGCGTCGATATTCTCGAAACTCTGGCTGGTTCGCTTGCCAGCGGTGGCGTCCGTGTCGTGGATCTCACCCATACGCTTTCACCGGATTTTCCCGTCATCGTCATGCCGCCGGAGCTCGGCCAATCCGCGCCCTTCCGCATGGAACGCATTTCCCGTTACGATGCCGGTGGGCCGGCCTGGTACTGGAACAACCTCTCCTTCGGCGAGCATACCGGCACGCATTTCGATGCGCCGATCCACTGGTATACGGGTCGTTATCTGCCGCTTAACTCGGTCGATACGCTGCCGCCGGCGGACATGATTGCGCGGGCCTGCGTCATCGATCGTTCGCGTGAAAGTGCCGGGAATGCCGATTTCCTGCTGACGGTTGCCGATGTGATGGCGTGGGAAGAGCAACATGGTCAAATTCCACCACGCTCGTGGGTGTTGCTTCGCACCGACTGGTCTAAACGCGACGGAGCGGCCTATGCCAATCTCCTGGCGGATGGCGCGCATACGCCAGGGCCGGATGCGGAGGTCATGCAATGGCTGGTGGCCGAGCGCGACATTCTCGGCTTTGGGACCGAGACCATCGGAACCGATGCCGGGCAGGCGGGCCATTTCTCGCCGCCCTATCCGGCGCATCACTATCTGCATGGCGCTGGCCGTTACGGACTGCAATGCCTTGCCAGCCTCGACCAATTGCCGGCGACGGGTGCGATGATTCTTGCCGCACCACTGAAGATCCAGGGCGGATCGGGGAGTCCGCTGCGCGTGCTGGCGCTGGTTCAGTCGCGCTCGACGGGATGAGGGCCGATCGCCACACGCCTGGCAGCGGTGTCGTAGAAGCTCGTCAAAAGCTCCAGCATTTCGGTCGCGTCACCCAGCCCCTTTTCCGCGTGGTCCATCTTTTGGATAAGCGAGATCAGCAAATGCCGGCGCAGGGTGCGGTAGTCCTGCGTCAGCTTGCTGCCTTTGCGCGTCGGCACATAAAGCGTGTCCTTGCGCGAGCGGCCCTTCACTCGCTCGATCAGCTGCAGGGTCTGCAATTTCTTGATCGCATATTGAATGTTGGCGGTGTCGTCACGGCCGAGCAGACGGGAGATTTCGGCAAGGCCCTTCGGCTTGTTGCGGTAGCGGATCGTATGAAGCACGGCCGTGTCGAGGCCGCTGAGGCCCGAACCGGCAAGCTCGGTGGCACATTCCGACTGCCAGCGCACGAAGGCCGCGGAAATCCGCCAGAGCGACCATTCGAATTCGGTCAGCGCCGCTTCCGCCACTTCCGTCGCCGTCTCGTCGAGTGGATTTTCGTATGCTGTAGGCGAATTCATTTGGCTCTCCAGAGTGGATATGGCTACGATTAAAGCCTTAATTTCCCGTTTTGACGAGAGCAAAACGACGCGTGACAACGAACAGGACGAGGGAACAATGCGCATATTCTGGCAAAGCTTCATCGACGCCACGGCCAGCGCCACTTACATGCAGAAGCTTTCGGACTATCTGAACGGCATCGCCGAACCCGGCACGACAGTCGAGGTTTTCGGCATCAGTCCCCCGGACCGGCATTTCGGCCGGCTGGCGGAATTCCGTTGCGCGGCGATCGCGATAGACAACGGGCTGGAGGCCGAAAAGCGCGGCTATGACGCGGTGGTTCTTGGCCATTTTCAGGACCCGGGCCTTTACGAACTTAAATCGGCTGTGAGCATCCCGGTGGTCGGCGCGGGCGAGGTCTCGATGCATTATGCCGCTCGCTTCGGCCGGCGCATCGCGCTTGTCACCCTCGATGACGTCTTTCAGACCTGGCACTACGAACAGGCCGATCTCTACGGACTGGGTGACCGGGTGAAGCATGTGGTGGGGATGAATTGCGCACCGTCCGATTTCAGCGCCGCCTTTGCCGGCGACGATGAGGCGCGCAAGCGTATGCTCGCAGCCTTCACCGCTTGCGCCGAACCGTTGGTGCGCGATGGCGCCGATGTCGTGGTGCCGGCTGGCATCCTGCCCGGCCTGCTGGTTGGCGGCGAATATGGCTTCAAGGTGCTGCATGCGCCGGTGGTCAATCCAGCTGCGGTGACCTTGAAGAGCGCCGAGATGGATGTGCGCTTGCGGAAACTCAACGGCATCGAGGTGAGCCGTGGCCCCTTCTGCTCGCTTGCGACGTCGGAAGCAGTCAAGGATTTCCGCAGCTTCGTCGCCCATGGCCGGCAGACGCCGTTGTTTTCCGACGACGTCTGAGTGATCTCATTCGATCGTTGGCGTCAGCGCAAGCGTTGCGGCGTTGCATCTGCTGGAATCAGCGACACATATTTCTCGCCATCGAGCTGCTTGCGATGCTCGGTTTTCGCCGCGATGACCAGCGCCGGATCGGTCAACGCCCGCACGGCCGAAGCGGCCATGATCTTGCCGGCTTGTAGCATTCCCTTGTGGGCATAGCCCGACTTCCCCTGCGTGACCATCTGCCAGGTGTGTGGGGGAGTTCCGTAGGCTTCGGTAGCGACATAGACCTGTCCGGTTGGTACCAGCCAGCTCACGTCTCCCACGTCGGTCGAGCCATGCAGGAACGTCGGCTCCTCCTCAAATGGGTTCAGGTCTTCCGACAGGATTTTCCCGCGCTTGGCGATCCGTGCCCGCACTTCAGCCGAGAAGGTTTTCTGGATGCTCCCAGCAAAGTCTTTTTCACTGTTCGAAAAGCTGGCGACGCCGAGCTTCTCAAACTCCTGATGCATCATCCGGGCAAGCGTAACGTTCGGCACCAGATCGGCTGAGGCGGCATCGAAGGTGATCTCCAAATCCGTCCCGGTCATAAGTGCTGCGCCGCGGGCGACGTCTGTCACTCGCTCGGTGATGTCGCGCACTTGGTCCATTCGGGGCGCTCGTACTTTGTAGAGCACCTGCGCGTGAGACTGAACCACGTTCGGTGCTCGCCCTCCCGTGTCGGTGATTGCATAGTGGATACGGCCGTCCTGAATGATGTGCTCACGCAGATAGTTGCAACCGACATTGGTAAGTTCCACCGCATCCAGCGCAGAACGACCAAGATGAGGCTCGAATCCGGCATGGGCGCTGGTGCCCCGGAAGGTAAAGTATAACTGGTTGGTCGCCAGCATTCGGGCGTTAAATGCGAGGTTCTCGTCCCACGGGTGCCAGGTGAACGCCACGTCGACGTCGTCGAAAAGGCCCTCGCGGGCCATGTAGGCCTTGCCTCCGCCACCCTCTTCGGCCGGGCAGCCATAGTAGCGAATCGTACCTGGGAGCTTCAACTCGTCCTTGCAGGCCTTTAGCGCGAGAATCGCCGCAAGCGCGCCGGTGCCAAGAAGATTGTGACCGCAGCCATGGCCGTTTCCGCCCGCAACAATCGGATCGTGGCTTGCTAGCCCGCCCTTCTGGCTGAGGCCGGTCAATGCGTCAAACTCGCCGAGGATGGCAATGATCGGATGTCCTTCGCCATAGCTCGCGACGAAGGCTGTTTCGATATTGCCGGCATTGCGAGTAACGGCAAAGTCTGCCTTTTCCAATTCGTCCGCCAAAAGTGCTGCGGACTTCGTCTCCTCGTAGCGAATCTCGGCGAAGGACCAGATCGCGTCCGATATGGATTTTAGATTGTCCGCATGGGCAGCGACGGTGCGCTCAATGATATCGATATAGGTCATGATATTCCTTCAGGCTGGCTGTTCTGCGGTTCTCTTGCCATGTACGGCGGGGAAGGTCGTGGCAATGGCGCAGACAATTATCGCGCAGCCGACGATGACCGAGAAGGCAATGCCGTAATTCTGATTTGCTGCAGACAAGACTGCTCCGATGAGCATGGGCGAGGCAAACGAGCCGAGTTGCGCCAGAGAGTTGATGAGGCCCGTGGCCGTCCCGATCGAGTTTTGCGGAAAATGCTTCATAATGCTCACGAAGACACTGATCGAGATCGCATTAAGGAAGACGTTCGATACCGATAGATATGCGAAGGCGAGGGGGATCGATTCCGCGTTTGCCATCAGATAGATGAACACAGCCGATACGGCAGAACCGATGCAGATGAGGTATTTTTCTTTCTGGTGGAAGAAGCGGTCAAGCAGCCAACCGCAAGTGAGAAAGGAGATGAATCCCAGCGTCGGCGGGATCATCGAATAGGCTCCCATCTCCATCATGCTCATGCCTTTGACCTTCACCCAGTAGGACGGCAGCCACGACTGCAGGCCCCAGAATACGATGTTGGTGAAGAAATAGACCGACGCGATCTTCCAGGTCAGGGTATTCTTCAGTAGCTCGCCGATGCGCTGCTTTTCCGAGACTTTCCGGTCGGCTTCTTCCGCGACCAACGCCTCGGAGCGCGGTTTCATGATGTAGTAGAGGCCGATTGAAAGAATGAGTCCGACGACGCCCAACACAAAGAACATCACCCGCCAGCTATAAAACGCGATCAGCGAGGTAATGACGATCGAACCGAGAGCGAAACCCACGGAAGCCCCGGATTGCAGCACCGACTTCGCACGGGCCATTTGAGATTTCTCGAAATGCTCGGTGATGGCGACAGATCCGCCCGCGGGGAAAACTGCCTCGCCGACGCCGGTGACCGTGCGTGCGGCAGCCAGCGCTATCACACTAGTGACGGCGCCCGACGCCACCGTGCCCAATGACCAGACCGCGACCGCCGAGCTTAGCGCCCGGCGCGAACCGAACCGATCCACCAGATAGCCCCCGATCAACTGGGTCATGGAATATGCCAGGAAGAAGGCGCTTATGATCATGCCTTGATGATCCGGCGTCAGACCGAATTCCTCGCTGATCGGAATGATCGCGATGTTGATGGCAGTCTTGTCTAGAAAAGCGACGACCCAGCAGACGAATAGCATCCCGATGATGACGTGGCGACGTTGTATCTTTGAGATCATTTTAGTCGTTCCCTTTTGGTTTTTGTCTTTTGTGTCACCGTCAGCCAAATTTCATATGTTGATTCCCACATAAAGAACGGTAATTTGATGGGTATTTTCACATGGGACGCTACTCGTGGACATCAATCTGCTCTCACACCCACTCTTGAAAGAACTGGCGCGGACGCACGGGTTGCAACTGACTGATATCAAGGTCGAATCGCGGGATAGCGGCGCCTCAATCCGCCATTCCATTGAAAAGGTAGGAGACGCTTTTCGTCTCGTCGTCGATCACTCCCATTTCACAGCCAAGCGGACAGAGTTTGCGCTTGAGGAAAACGACGACAACAAGACGGCAGCGCAGATTGTTCAGGCAGTGCAGGATATCGTCATCGGGCTTCAGGCCAGGACCTTCGAAATGCTTGCCTCCGTAAACGGAGCGGTCATCAACTCGCTGGACGAAAACGAGATTGTTCATAATGTCCTTCGCGAAGTGATGCATGTGCTCCCGCATAGCGATGCCGGGGTCTTTCGCCTGTTCGATGAAGCGAGCGGTTTTCTTGTGCCCGTCTCACATGTGGGATTGCCTGAGGACTACAGCGACTACCGCGTGCAGCCGAATGAATCCGTCTCGGGCGAGGTTTTTGCAACCGGTCGGCCGGCCATTCACAATGGCAGGCAGAATATCATCGACGCTCATCGCGTTATGCGTCCTGAGAGTCAGTCCTTCATGGAGCGCTCCGAGATAGCCAACGCGCTGCTCTGTGTTCCCGTCATGGCTGAGGGGAAACGTTTGGGCACGCTGACGACGCTTTGCTTTTCGAATGATGGAGCTTTTTCGATCTTCGATCGAACCGTTCTGGAATTTTTGGCAGCGCAGATCGCAGTCGCCTTTCAACGGTCGCTGACCTACAAGAACGCCGTCGCCACCGCTCATCGGCTCGAACAGATGCGCAGCGATCTTGCCCACAAGAATGCCGAGCTGGATCGCGCAGTCGAGCTGCACGAGGCGCTGCTACGCATCTTTTCCACACGCAACGGGCTGCCAGAACAGCTTCGCGCCGTGGCCGAGCTCTTTCGTGTCGATTTCCGGTTCGAGAACGTGCTGGGCTTGGATTATCGATCCGTGGGATGGGTGGACGACGAGCAATTCGTGATTCAGACCGTCGAGGTCGCGGAAGCACCCGTAGGGCAATTTTACTTCCCGACGTCCGGGGATGCGGGTTACCATCGGGCGCTATTTGGCACGTTGGCAACATTCGCGGCGCTGGACTTCGTGCGTGACATGTCGCGGATGGATGTTCTCAATGCGCGCCGCAAAGCGCATTTTGACGCCCTGATTGCGGGGCTGGGTTGGGACGGGCGTCATAGCCACCAGGATGGATTTCGGCTTGAGCGCTACAGTCAGGTATTCGTGGCACGCACGCCCCAACGCGAGGCTTCCAACAACACTCGTCTTTCCCTTCATAAATCTCAATCGGACCTGCAAAAGGGGATGACATTGTCCAACGCCCTCATCTTTCACAGTGAGGACCAGATCGTAGCGCTGGTCTCCGCGTCGACCACGGCGGCACTGGAACGCAATCTCAGGGCGATCTCTGATGCCGCGACGAAATTCAGCATCTGCATTGGAGCAAGCGAGATCTATGGAGAAAGCGAGCGCCATCTCGCGTCGCGCGACCTAGCTGCACAGGCGGCAGATGCGCTGTCACGTCGCGGACGCTCGGGGCTTTTGCGGCATCGAGACATGGGAGTGGAACTGTTGCTGGAAGGGCGCGCGAGGCGGGATATTATTGAATTTACGCGCAATATCCTTACGCCGCTGGTTCAGGATCCAAAACATCGCGTCCTGCATGAAACCCTCTCGCGCTACGTTCACGAGGGGAAGTCTGTCACCCGCACAGCGCAGGCGCTGAATATTCACCCGAACACGCTTTACCAGCGCCTGCAACGAGTCGAGTCGCTAACGGGTCGCAAAATTACCGATGCGGCTGATTTCACGCTGCTCAGTCTCGCTTGCCAACTTTACGCGGAATACTCGCGGGCAGCGGCAGGTTAGAACGCGGCTCTGACTATAGAATTGCGGCGCCTGAAAGTCATTGCGAACTGGCTAGCTGAGTTATGAGCGCTTTCGCAGATGCTGGTCCGCGTTGACGGTTCTTCAGGAAGTTCGAAGACCGAGCGCGTTCCAATCCGCAGCTTCATCGGTCGGCATGCGGGCAAGGTCAAAAAGCCGATCCTAATTGACGACAGTCGCCATCATTGGCTGGAATCTCAGCCTCATTTGGTCGCCATTGGCGCGCTACTGATTGAATTCCTCGATACAGCATACTGGTGTCAGTAGAGCAATCGAGTTCGTATCGTTCCCGGGATCTTGCGAAGCGCATCAAGTATGTCGTCGGCTGTCTGGCCAATGCCCTCGGCTTCAATGACCACGTAACCCGTTTCGCCGTACGTCTGCAGGAACTCACCGACGATATTAAGCGCACGCGACGAAAAAATCGCATTCAGACTGTTCAGCATGCCAGGGCGATTCTCATGAACATGGATGAAACGCGTGCCGTTTGGACGTGGCGGCAGTTGAACCTGGGGAAAATTGACGGCGCCCAGCGTCGAGCCGACGTCGGAATACTCCACAAGCTTCCTGGAGACTTCCCCTCCGATGCGCTCCTGGGCTTCTTCGGTCGACCCACCAATATGCGGCGTCAAAATTACATTGTCCAAACCCTGCAGAGGCGTTTCGAAACGCTCCTTATTTGATGCCGGCTCTTTCGGGAACACGTCCACAGCCGCGCCTGCGAGATGTCCTTCTTTCAAAACCTTCGCAAGCGCTTCAAGATCCACCACAGTCCCGCGGGAGTTATTGATGAAAATGGCTCCCTTTTTCATTCGGCGCAGCTCGGCCTCAGTTATCATGTTTTGCGTCGAACTGGTTTCCGGAACATGCATCGTCACGAAATCTGAGATTTCGAGAAGTTCGCCGAGCGTGGCCATCGATTCCGAATTGCCGTGGCGAAGCTTGTCTGAAGGATCAAAATAGCGCACGTTCATACCCATGCTTTCCGCAAGAACGCTAAGCTGCGAGCCGATGTTGCCGTAGCCCACGATACCAAGCGTTTTCCCGCGCACCTCACGACTGCCGACGGCGGATTTGTCCCATCCGCCCTCATGAGTAGAGGCCGAACGCGGGAAAATCCGCCGGGTCAGCATTATGATCTCACCGATCACAAGTTCGGCGACCGAGCGCGTATTCGAATAAGGAGCGTTGAACACGGGGATGCCGCGTCGGCGGGCCGCATCCAGGTCGACTTGATTTGTCCCCACGGAAAAACAACCGACGGCAATAAGCTTTTTGGCGGAACTGAAAATTTCCTCTGTCAGCTGGGTGCGTGAGCGAATTCCGATAATATGCGCATCGGCTATAAGGCTCTTGAGATCCTTGTCATCCAGAGCCTTCGGCAGATGAGTCAGATTGACGTAACCGGATGACGAAAAGTAGTCCACAGCGCTCTGGCTAATGCCTTCAAGCAGAAGTACGGAAATCCGATCGCGCGGGAGAGAAAGTTGTCGGGTCATTGAATTGCTTTCGGTTCTCGAATTCGACTAAGCCGAGGTCGCTTGTCGGCCATTAAAGCTCACGGATATGGCAAATTGTTTAGCGACCATCCAACGGATAGCGCAAGAACAAACTCTGCTCCGAAGTGGACAGGGAGATGTCAGTCCGTTCAATCACGCCCAAGAATCCACCGAGAGAGGACACTAACACTGCCGCTTTGGAGGCTGAAAGCCATCACTATCGATACTTGACGCGTGGCTTAGCGAACGGCGGAAATTATTTCCGACGCTCGGCATGGAATATCTGAACCCAATGCTTTCCGCGGCGGCTCATGTCCGTTCATGTTAGCGCAAGGCAGCGCAAATCAGCTGCCAAAGCAGGGGGTAACGTAATGACTTTATGCGCAACGTTCAGGGGGCAACGATTGCCAATATCGTCTGTATATTGAAGGCGAGGCGCGTTTCCAGTGCCTGCCGGGTCATCATTCGTTGGCCGTAGACGATAGAGCTGGTGGCCTGGTTGGTAAAATAATAGTAGCAGACAGATGTAATGGTAAGGCCAAGCTGTATGGGATCGATCCCAACGCGGAAAGTACCTTCAGCCTCCCCACGCCGCACGATCTCATCGACAAGAGGGCGCGAATTGGCTGCTCCCTCCCGTATCACGCGGGACTTGCGAAAGTAGACAGCCTTTAATTGGTTTTCGGAGTTCAGGAGTGTAATGAATTCCGGGTGATCACGATAATAAGTCCAGACAAACGTGACCAATGCTATCAACGCATCGCGCGGAGGGAGCTGATCAAGGCTCAGAGCGGCCTCCGCTTCCCAAATGTCGCAGTAAACTTTTTCGATGACGGCTTGATAGAGCAACTGCTTGTTGCCGAAATACTGATAGATCATCCGCTTGTTGATCTCGGCCCGTTCGGCGATCGCTTCAACACGTGCACCGGACAACCCGTTGGCTGCGAATTCTGCGACTGCGGCATCGAGAATTCGGCTTTGCGAAAGATCAGGCCGACGCGGATACCGGCGTCGGGGCGGATCCTGCGCCTCCGCTCCCGCATGTTTCCTTCCCGTCACGATGCCTCCTGATACTCACAGCCCATTCGAGCTTTTTCATAACCATCCTACGAGCTTGCCGGCTCCAAGAGGGCGAACACAAACCGTTCGATAGAGGTTGTCTGCGGTAGATGTCAACGCCTTGAAGTCGGAGGCCAGAAGTAACCCAGCGGTTATTTGCGATCTATATGCCAATATAAAACAAAGAGAATTTATTTCAACAATTGGGCGCGGCGTCATCGCGCTGTCAAGAAAGACTCATAGAGGAGGGCGCATTGCTTGAGTCAGCCCTGACGCACGGAGCGGTTCTGGACGACGTGACCAACACACTTCCGCTCGGCCGCAGCCAGCGAAGAGAACAGGAATAAGCCAATCCAGCCAACCAAGGCGGGGAGGCTGCCAGCGAAAACGGTAGTACACATGGTAGGTCAATCCATTGAGATCGTAGATCTGGAAAAGCGGTTCGACCGCACGTCGGTCCTTCGTGGTATCAATCTTTCGATCCGGAAAGGGGAATTCCTCACTCTGCTTGGACCCTCCGGATGCGGAAAATCCACGCTGCTGCGGCTGCTTGCCGGCTTTGAGCCATGCAGCGACGGTCGTATCCTGATTGGAGATCGCGACGTCGCGCCCTTGGCGCCAAAGGCGCGCAACATCGCCATGGTGTTCCAGTCCTATGCGCTCTATCCGCACATGACGGTCCGCGCCAATATAGGAGTGCCCCTGGAAATGGCGCGCCTGTCATTTTGGCAACGTCAGCCCGGCGCCGGTCTCCTTTCATCGAAGACCCGTGACATTCGGAAGGGTATCGAAGGGGATATCGAAACGGTAGCAAAACAACTCGGTCTTGAGGCGCTGCTGGATCGCAAGCCCTCGCAGCTTTCGGGCGGTCAGCGACAGCGGGTGGCTGTGGGACGAGCAATGGTCCGACATCCGGCCGTGTTCCTGATGGACGAGCCACTTTCCAATCTTGATGCCAAGCTACGCCACCAGCTACGCGAGGAGATTGTCGATCTCCATCGCCGGACCGGGATCACATTCGTCTATGTTACCCACGACCAGACCGAGGCGATGGCGATGTCCGACCGCATAGCCGTCATGGAAGGCGGAGAGATCCGACAGTGCGGTACGCCGACGGAGGTCTATGATCATCCGGATTATCTCTCCGTTGCACGGTTCGTGGGGACGACCACGATCAACGAGATGCCGGTAGAGATACGCGACGGAACCGTCTTGGCCGGTGGTCGGGCACTGCGGCTAAAACTGCCAGACATCGCCGATGGGTCTTTTCAATTGGCCGTCAGGCCGGAGCGGCTTCACCCCGTTGCGGAGGGGACTGGCGATTTCTCGCTTCCGGTAGAGCAGGTGGAGTTCACCGGGAACGAAGTCGGTATCCGCTGTGACGGCACCGAGATAGGCGCCGGTCCGGTGCGCGTGCAACTTCGCCCCGAGGGCTTTGCACGATTGATGCAAGGCCGCAACGTAGGCGAAAGGATTACACTGCAGATCACGCCCGATGCCACGCTTCTGTTCGACTCAAACGGAAAGCGCGTAACGGGCTCGGTCACCAAAGTCGATAGGGTCGAGGAGAGGCATCATGGCCTCCTTCTCTGACGTGGGAACGCATTCCGCTACGGTCCCGACAAAGGGACTGAGCCACGCGGCCATCGCCCGCGCCTTCTCGGCGCCGGCCTTTCTGCTGCTGGTTGCGACCGTGGTCGCTCCCGTGTTTGTGGTCTTCTTGATCAGCTTTACCGATTACCGCCTCGGGCGGATCACGCTGAATTTCGTAGGGGCTGGCAATTATGCGCGAATGCTGGGCGATCCCTGGTTCTGGGGCGCCCTGCGCAACAGCGCGATCTATACGGCGATTGTCGTGCCGATATCGGTCTTTGGCGCCCTATGCCTTGCAATACTCCTTGACGGCCGCCGCCGGTCGCGTCGTTTCTACGAAATCGTGTACTTTCTTCCGGTGACCTCGACGCTCACAGCGATGTCGATCGTTTGGAGCTATTTGCTCAACGGGCATATCGGGCCTCTGGCGGGCCTGTTGAATGCGTTTGGAATGCCGCCGCTCGATTTCTTTGCTGACGGTACGCTTGCGCTCGTCGGCCTTGCCATCATCGGTATATGGCACCTGTTGGGCTTCAATCTCATTCTCTTCCTTGCCGGTCTGACGCTGATTTCCAAAGATCTGCGCGAGGCGGCAGCACTGGACGGGATGGACGGATTTCTGGACCGGTTGCGCTACCTGATCTGGCCGCTTCTGGCACCGACGACCATCGTCGTTGTCGTTCTCAGCTGCATACAGTCGTTCCAGGTCTTCGATACGGTGGCGGTGCTGACCAATGGCGGCCCCTATGGCGCGACAGAGATGCTCTTGCACAAGATCAACACCGATACTTTCATCGGCTTGAAGGCCGGGTACGGCAGCGCACTTACAGTCGTCTACCTGGTTTTGATCGGTGCCTTTTCAATTGTTCAGGTCGCGCTCGGTAACAGGAAGGCACATTTTTGATGTTTCGGTTCTCGATCCGCCCGCTTCTTTCGCATGCCGTGCTGATGGCCGGCGCTTTTCTTATGATCTATCCGTTTTTCTGGATGTGGCGTGCCTCGACGCAAGCCCCTGGGGAGATCTTCGGCGCGCTGCGGGATGCACCTCCGATCATGACCTCGATCTCGGAAAACTATGCACGCGCTCTATTTGATTCGCCGTTGCCGCGCTTCATGCTCAACGGCGTCCTGATGACCGGCGGCATACTGCTGTTCCAGATCCTAACCACGGTGACATGCGCCTACGCGCTGGCCAAGTTCGACTTCCGCGGGCGGCGCCTGATTTTCGGGATCGTGGTGCTAACCCTGTCGGTTCCCGCGCAGGCGACCGCATTGCCGATTTTCATGGTGCTCGCCAAGCTGGACCTTCTCGACACCTATACTGGCGTCATCCTGCCCTATTTGACTTCGGGCTTCGCGATCTTCCTCTTTCACCAATTCATCCGCTCCTTCCCCGACGAGATCCTTCTGGCTGCGCGTCTGGATGGCATGAGCGAGATGGAGATCGTGGTCCGCATCATCCTGCCCGCGATGATGCCGGCCATTGCCGCCTTCGCGATCTTCTCGATCACCTTTCATTGGAACGATCTCTACTGGCCGATAATCGTCATTAGATCCATCGATCTGTCGCCGCCAACCCTGGGTCTCCTGTTCTTCCGGAGTCAGGAAGGTGGTGACAGTTTCGGGCCGTTGATGGCCTGTGCAACCCTTGTCACCGCTCCGCTGATCCTGATGTTCCTCGCCGCGCAGCGCAGGTTTGTTCAAGGCGTGACGATGACCGGGGTGAAATAAGACGAGTCTGCCCGGCTGCCACCGGGCAGACCCGAAAGTCAAGACAACTCACTCCGAAGGAACCACCATGAAAATGAAGAACATCTTCGCAGCTGCCGCCCTGACCCTTGCCGGCACTGCATCGGCTTATGCCGCCGATCCAGTGACACTGACCTTCTACCACACCCGTTTGGCATTTATGGAGCCCATTCTCAAGGGCTTCAAGGAAGCTCATCCCGGGATCACGATCAACGAGCAGGCGCCTGCCGAAAACTACAGTGCCGGTGACCAGAGCGTCATTCGCGGAATGATGACCAACTCCGCTCCGGACGTCTATCTTGCCTCCTATTCTTCTGTGCCGACCCTGGTCGGTGTGATGAAGGACCGCGGCGAAGCAACGTCGCTCGACGCACTGCTGGGCAAGGAGGGGAAGGACTGGCAGTCGGCGAACTATGCCTCGGCCATCCTCGACCTGGCGAAGGTTGACGGACAGCAGTTCGCAATGCCCTTCACCGCTTCGCTGCCGCTCTTGTACGTCAACAAGGCATTGGTGGAGAAGGCTGGTGGTAACGTCGATCAGTTTCCGGATACCTGGGATGGTGTGATCGATCTGGCAGCGAAGATCAGCAAGCTCGGCGATGGTATCTCGGGTATCAGCTTCTCGGTCGGCGGGCTTAGCGACGACTGGTATTGGCAGATGATGGTCATGGGAGCCGGCGACCAGATGCTGAACGGCGAGAAGACCGGCATCGGCTACGACAACGATGCAGGCCTCAAGGCGCTGCGCGTTACCCAGGACATGGCGATCAAGACCGGCATGTCGGTCTATGCGGACCCAAAGCCAGCCCAGCAGCAGTTTTTTGCAGGCAAAGTCGGCATGGTGGTCGAATCGCCCTCGGATCTGGTTGCTTATGAAACCGCCATCGGCGATCGGTTTGCAATGCGCACCGTCCGTTTCCCGCTGATCGACGCCAAGAAAGGCGGCCTTCCTGCGGGCGGCAATGCGCTGATGGTTCTCACCCAGGATGCGTCAAAGCGCGCCGCTGCGTGGGAGTTTGTGAAATACATGACCAGCCCTGCGGTTCAGGCTGAAGTTTCCAAGGCCAGCGGCTACATGCCGACCAATGTACAGACCGCCAAGGCTCTGGAAAGCTTCTATGCCGCTCACCCCAACTTCCAGACGGTCTTCAAGTCGATGGATGTCGCAATGCCCTGGTTCGCCTATCCGAACAACGCGGCATCGGATGTCTGGCAGGGGGTCGCTCCTATTCTCGACCAACTGCAGCGTGGCAAGATCACCCCCGAAGATGCCATGCCGAAGCTCCGCGATCACGTCGCCGGCGTCATGGCCGGTAAGTGAGGAACACTGGCACACCGACACTGTGTGCGCAACGAAAGGCCGGCGAGCTCATGCTTGCCGGCCGATCACGCCTCACTCCTTTGCGGGCGAGCGGTAGATCGTGCCGTTGTAATCCTCGATATGGCTGATCATCAGCCCGTCGAACGCGATGAATTCGGCACTGATCTCCGCGTTCGATAGGGTCAAAATCGTCACGCCGAGCAAGGCTTCACCCGGCTGGGAGGGCATAGAATGGTCGTAGGTGAGAAAGCTTGAAGCTGCGCACCAGATCAGCCGGGTTTCCGGCAGATCGATCTGGGCGGTTCGATGCATGTGTCCCGTCACGACAGCACGAATGTCATGGTCGACGATCAGCCGGCGCAGTCTGTTTCGACCTTCGGTCATCAGTGCCCAGGCGGGTCTGTCCACTTCTTCCCAGCTATTCAGAAAGAGCGGCATATGGGTAAACAGCACGGCTTTGCGTGTTCCACGGGTAGCAAGAGCTTCGTCGAACGCCTGCCACTGCGCGGTTTCTTCTGGCAGGCCGGTGCCGATGATTTGGCTGTTCAGGCCGATCAAACGCCAGCCCGCCAAGACGTCCGAATGCCACTGCGAGGGTCCGTACTGCGTCTCCCAGAGGGAAAGCCGTTCAGCGTTCGACGGCTGGTGGCTTTCACGGGCGATGTCGCCGACGTCGTGATTGCCGGGCAGAACAAGACAAGGCGGGTTCAGCGCCTCCAGAGCGTTTCGGCCAAACAGCAGATCCTCCTCGCGTTCCGAACCAAAAAGCGTCAAATCGCCAAGAACAACGGCGAGACTGATGTCTTTCCGGGTATTCACGTGCGCGACGACCTTCTCCCAATTGGGAACGAAGACAGGATTGGTCGATCCGATATGGGGATCGGAGAGAACGGCGATTTTCAAAGTGCACAGACCTTTCGAAACAAGATTTTGCGGGAAGGGATCCGCGCCACACGGCGGATAGGCCGTAAGGCCTACTCATCAAACATATCAAACTAATGACAAATGAATAAAATAATCAATCGTCATCAACCTAGGCGGCAGTCCCTGAGATGGCGGCAGAAAAGGAAGAATCGAGTGGTCTGGTTCAGCTATCACGGCGGTCACAGCGGAGAATTTTGCGCTCACGCAACCTCAACGCTCGAAGAGGTGGTTGACACTGCCATTGCCCGTGGCTTCACCTATTACGGGCTCAGCGAGCATTGCCCACGCTACCGTGAAGAGGATCTCTATCCCGGCGAGGAAAGGCTCGGCGTAACCGGTCTCGCCGCTGCATTCGAGGCCTACGCAACGCATGCCATCGCAATGCGCAACGCGCGAGCTGGGCAGATCGAGCTGTTGGTCGGTTTCGAAACGGAAACCCTTCCACCCGATGGATGGCTTAAGGCCATGGCCCAGCTGCGGGCGGCACATCCGTTCGATTACGTCGTCGGAAGCGTTCATGACATCTGTGGTCGTTGGGTCGACTACTCGGCGACAGCCACCGCCGCCTTGACAGCGGACCTCGGAGGCCCCGAGGCGCTGCAACTCGCTTATTTCGACGCGGTCACCAATATGGTCGAAACCCTTCGTCCCGATGTTGTGGCGCACCTTGACTTGGTTCGGAAATACGAACCAGCCGGTTTCACTTTCTCCAACCGCGTCTCGCGGGCGGTCAAGACAACGCTCGAGGCGATCCGCGCTACGGGGGGCGTGCTGGACGTCAACTGCGCTGCCTTCCGGAATGGATACGGACCGGTTTATCCGTTGCCGCAGATCCTTGAACAGGCTCAGACAATGGGAATTCGCGTCACGCTTGGCGACGACAGCCACGGGGTGCAGACGGTCGGTGTCGGGCTGGAACAGTCACTTGCCGCAATCGCAGCCGCCGGATATCGCCGCGTCTCCTATCTGACACGCGCCGATGGATGGCGTGAAGCGTTGCTCGATACAATCGGCCCGCGCAAGTGCTAGACGGAGAGGAACATCAGATGCGGAACAGCATCATACGACAATCCATGACCGTCGAGCCTGCGAACATTGCGGATATCCCCTTTATCATGTCGGTGGAACGCAGTCCTGGTTACCAGGCGCTGGTTGGCCACTATGACGCCGATGAACATCGCCGCCGGCTCGTTGCACCGAACTGCACCTATCTTCTCTGTCGAGTTGAGGGCCAACCGGTAGGGTTCGCCGTCATCCGCCGGGACGACGATGGCATGGGCACCGCGCAGCTTCATCGGATCGCCGTATCTCCTCCGGGGACAGGTTATGGCACAACCTTCCTGCAGACAATTTGCCAATGGGTTTTCGCAGAACATGATGTTGAACGGCTGTGGCTTGATTTGCTCCCCTCAAATGTCCGTGCGAGGCATGTTTATAACAAGCTGGGCTTCGTCGAGGAGGGCATCATGCGCTCGGCGCTTCGCCTGGCTGATGCAAGCCGCATAGACCTGGTCCTGATGGCTTTGCTGCGCGAGCAATGGAGCGGAGGACAGGCGCAAGGCATACAGAGCGATCTCCCGACCACGGAAGCACCAGTCTCAGCAACGTGATAAACAGCTAATCTTATTTTGTGCTATGTGCAGGGAGGACGGGCAAACTTCCAAGTACGCCCCGTGGGCTGGCCACTGGTTCGGGCGAGAAAATCTCGTAAGGTTCTGGGTTTCGGTCCTAATCCAACGATCTAGAACGACCGACACAGCGAGCTTAGCAGTCTAAATCCATCACTATCGATACTTGATTGCTATCGATAGTGATAGGCCAAGACGCCGTTAGCTTGCCAATTCACTCCATACGACTGCGCAGGCGTTTCGTACCTCCCGCACCGTTGCCGGCGCGCGTAGATTAAAGAGCCCGCTGTGCTTGCGTTCCAATCGCGATGCCCTGATTGCATCTTTGATCGCGAAGAACACCGAGTTTGCCAGCACCAGAGGCGGCTCCCCCACTTCCTTGGCGGAAAAGATCCCCTGGTCGTCGGGGGGAATGTTGACCACGGATGGATCGTTGCGCGGGAAAAGCGATACATTGAACTCGAGAGGGATCGTCACATGCGCAGGGATTTTATAGCGCCAGGTGTTAGTGGTGTTTAGGTGCCCTTTTTCATTCGGCCCTGTGTCGTCCATCTGGGTCACAAGGTTTTCGGTTAGAAGGAAGCCGATCCCCTGGACGAAGGCGCCTTCGACCTGCCCGACATCAAGCGCGGGATTGAGGCTCCAACCCACGTCATAGACGAGGTCAGAACGCAGGATCGTCGTCTCGCCCGTGAGGATGTCCACCTCGACAACGGAGCAGGCGGCGGAATAGGTAAAGCCAACGAACTGGTTCTGCACGTCGGTAACGGTGGAAACGTGCGCTCTCGTGATGCCGGGTATATCGTTCTGCTCATCCGGTTGCTTGAACCGCAAGACAGGCATGTCGAACTCGCCGTGCTCGATATTGGCGTTGAACGTGGCTGTCAGTGGCAGCCGGTTGACATAGGCCAGACTGACCAGATTCTGCCAGATCAATTTGACCCCTTGCGCAGTCTTCACCAGCGTATTCCAACCGTCCTGTCCGTAGTTCCAGAAATCGACGCCGTTATCCTTACACCAGTCGTTTCCGTTGTCCTTGAGCAGTTGATATCCAAATTCATGCAGCTGTTGCCTTAGCTGCTCGCATGTACGTTTTACGGCTTCCGCGCTATAGGGTGTGCCGGTAGATGCACCGCTGCTGCTCGTATTGGGGGTCGTATCTGTCTGGGGCGATTCGACGTGAACGAGCGTTTGAGGAATATTCAGCACATAGGCCGCAACCTGCCTTACTTGCGTCAGTAGCCCTTGTCCCATGTCGACGCCACCCTGATGAACGATAACCGAACCGTCCGCCTGGTTGACGACAACTATGGCTGAAGACTGCTTCAACTGCTCGAAGTTATATCCGGATCCATATTTGACCGGGATCAGCGCGATGCCCCGTTTGCGCCATTTGTGCTGCGCGTTAAAAGCCTGAACTTTCGCAAGCTGGTCATCGAAGTTCGCCTTGTGCTTCAGGTAGCGCCAAACCTCGCTCATATAACAGGCCGTCAGCGTCTGGCCGTAGGGCGTCACATCACCGCGTTGATAGAAGTTTTTTTCGCGTAGATCCTCCGCGCGCATATTCAGGGCGGCCGCGGCGTCATCGATCAGATTTTCTACGATATTTGTGGCCTGGATGTCGCCAAAGGCTCGCATCGCGGTGTTGGGAGAGGTGTTCGTCCTGCAGACATCGATCTGACTTAGGAAGTTGTCGATCATATATGCATTATCGATACGGGTCTGAATGCAATTGGTGACGATAAAGGAACAATCGTAATAGGCGCCGCCATCGGCCCACATCGTTAGCTGCATGCCCTTGATGGCGCCTTTGTCTTCTGACCGAACCGATCCGTCGTCTACTGCAATTTCTCCGACCCCATAAAGTGCATGTCGCTTGCCTATCATGGCCGTGTCTTCGTCGCGGGGCATCGCGAGACGCACCGGAGTGTCCATGACTGCGGCAGCAACTGCAGTCGGTCCCGTGGTAAAACGAGCCTGCTCGGTCTTGCCCCCGAACGCACCTCCCAGCAGCCGGGTCTGGATCTTGACCTTATTGTATTGCTTCCCGAGAGCCGACGAGACAGTCTGGTGCATCTCCATTGGGCTTTGAGTGGAGGAGTTGACAACGATGCGACCTTCATCCGCGGGAACGGCGAGGCAGGCCTGCGTTTCCATATAGAAATGAGCCTGGCCGCCGGTCTTCTGGTTGTTGACGACATGGACGCAGCTTACTCCGTCAACGGTTTTCGCGTCGGTCGCAGGGGCGGCATCGAGATTGGTTGGAGCTGCCGGGGGGCCTGCCCAGTCCATGCGGCTCCGAAGGCGCCTGACTTGCCAGATATGGCAGAGATAGGGGACCGCTTGGGGCGTGTCAGGGAAGACGCTTCCCTTCTGAATGGCGTCCTCCAGTGTGAGGATGGGGTTTTGCCAGCTTGCGTCCCAAGCTCCTCCCCAGTCGATCGGCATGTAGGCCAGACACTTCGCCGAGACATATTCAGCGATCAGGTTCGCGTCCTGCTCGGTGTCGGCAAGGACAAGCGCGATCGCCTGACCTGCGTAGAGCACCTTATCCACTGCGAACAATGGTTGATCGCCGCCCATGCCTTGAAAGTTAGCAGACTGTATGGGGACGTCCGTGTAGGTTATCAGGCGTCGGAAAGCTGGAAATGTTGCCGTCAAATGGTCGCTCAGTTCGTTGGCGGCGACCGGGGCATTGACCCACTGGAAATTGAACTCCGCCAAGGCGCTTCGGCTTTGAACGAAGGCAGCGTGCAACGTGCCCTGAGGATATGCCAGCTCATGCGTATAGTGTGTTCGGCCTGAACATTGTTCGAGCGCGGTGGCCTTGATGTAAGGTTGGCCCACCGGCGCCTTATAATCCTGCGCCGCGTAATCCTGATGGCCGCCGCTGACAGGCCAGGTCCCCCATGTGATTTCACCGGCCGATGCGAGTTCGGAAGGAACCGACACGCCTACTTTCAAGAGCAATGCGATCCCGGCCTTGAAAAACATGCCTGCGATAAGCTGAGCTTTGAATTCGATCGTAAAACCTTCGTCTGTCGTATCCAGCATTCTCCCCTGCGCTGCCTGTTGGAGAGCATTTGTGGCCGCGGCATATAAATTCGAGCATACCTTCGAAAGAGTTGTCAGGTTTAGACCTGACAACCCGGTGAACGCACTGAAAACCCCTCCATCCGGCGTCCAGATGGCGCCGTCGACCCCGCCGAAATGGACGGAGGTCGTCATGTTCTGAAAGACGTCCCAGTCGAAAGCAATACTGGAATTTATGATAGAATGGGAGTTCACTTCTCTCAGCGCCGTTTTTTGAGCGACAACGAAGTGGCGATCCCGATAGGAAAGTGCCAATGGGACGGTAATCCCCGAAATGATCAAATCATCTGGAGATTGCCCATTCGCCACGCCATCAAATACGTCCTTTAGAACGGTATTTGGACTGGGTACCCACGCACCGTTGCTATAATTATAGACATCAATACTGCAGGACATCGCATCATTGTACACAGCGGTGGCTAGATCCGATGGAAATGGGTCGCCGGTGCCGTTTGCAATATGGTGCAGATAAAGCATCAAGTTGCCGCCGATGGTGGCGGCGTTGCGTACGATGCGGCCCGCGGTCCGCTTCAACATGTAAAAGATCGGATCGCTGAGAGCCTCATCGGATCTGCCGGCGGCATCATAAATCGCCTGGATAGCATCGATGGCCTGACTGTATGTCGCACCAGCAGGTATATGCAAATTACCGGCCTTGCTGCTTATGTCGCCATGCAGTTCGGTGACGCCTGCCAAATCTATGAAGGCGTCAACTTCCACCTCGGCGAACTCGGTCTTGTAGATGCCATAAGACGTGCCGCCGTGGATGAACCGGATTTTCTTTGACTGGCTCCTGAGAGTGAGGTCGATGGTCTCGACGTCCGTTATGTTCGAAGGCGCGAACCATTCTATGCCGGTTCCCTCGATCCAGAGCGGCGGCCCCGACAGGGGTGTCGCCGGAACCGGGATGGTCATTGTCTTCGGCACGTGGAGCGGCAGGTTGTCCTGGAGGCATTTCATGCGGTTTTGCTCGTCCGCTGCGTCCCAATCGCTTGCCCATGTTTCCATTGCGGTGAGGATCGGTCTGTAGCCCGTGCAGCGGCACAGATTTCCGTCGAAGATCCCCTCGATCTGCCTTTTCGTAGCCTGCGGATTGTTGGTAATGAATTCGGACATGTTCATCACGAAACCGACGCTGCAATAGCCGCATTGACTGCCATTATTCGTCGCGAGCGAGTAGGCGACAGGGTTGACATGCGATCCATCGGGTGAGCTGGCGCTTGCGCCGGGCGCTGTATCCATGACCGTCGTTTTGACGTCTCCGAGGAGGTTGAGAGGCAAGGGGGCATTGAAGGGCGCTGCCCAGCGGGAGGCTGTCGGATGATGTGCCGGATAGACCGCAATATCGGTGGGCAATCCGCCCGTTCCTTCGATCGTCGTGATGGCCATTCCATTCAACGAGCAAAGCCTGCGTAGACAGGAATTGATGGCTCGGCTTCTAATTTGACCGCTTGGCCAATCGGACAGAATGACGGTGCAGCCGCCACATCCTCCTTGGCCACAAGGCTTTTTTGTGCCGGTTAGCCGTACCTCAGGCGAGCGTAGATAGTCGACGAGCAAGGCAGACGGCGATGGATTTTCGATCACCACCGTCTCGCCGTTGAGATAGAATTGCAAAGTGGAATTCGGATTCGGCATTTGCTATCTCCTGGCTGATTTAGACGATTGGACGGCCATTCGGGCCGCGACTACGAATTTTCCTCAAACCATGTTGGTTGTAGCTTAGCTTTCGACAGGCCCGGCCGTTCAAGTCCGAGATCTGCCATAGACCTGCCGCGCAAGCAGAAAACCGCTGAGCGTCCGTCAGTTCAGCGGTATGGCGTTCTGATGCTTGCCCTGCTGGTAAAGCGTTGACAGGGAGGCGTACTCGTCTGCTATTGCCGCCGCGCGCGCTTCAAAATGCGAACGCATCGTTCTGTCCGAAACGGCGATCATGTCGCGAATAAACCGGCTCTGCCAGAAGGCGTTCTTGCGGCGGTATTTTCCGGGATTTAATCCAAAAACCTCCTTCAAGATCTTCAAGTCATGAGGAATGCCAAAAGCATCGCGAGAATCCTCGTGGGTGAAAAACGAATAGAAGTTATCGAACCCCGCCCAGGTGATCGCCGAAAGACACATGGGGCAAGGCTCGTGCGTGGACAGGAAGATCAGATCCCTGGTGGATGGTCTTCCTGGCGCCGGCTGTTCGGAAAACCGCTTGAGGGCATGAATCTCGCCATGCCAAAGTGGATTTTCTGTCTCATTGTTCGTTTCTGCCAGGACAACGGAGAGGTCGTCTTTTTTCAATAAGGCGGCACCGAAGATCTTGTTGCCACGCGACACGCCCTGCTGCGTCAGAGGCAGAATATGATCTTCCAATGTGGTCAGAAGGGCGTTCAAAAGCAGATCGTCATTTCCTGGAACATTCATCGCTTGCGGCCCCTTCACGATGCCATGAGGCAAGGGATATGTGTTCCGACCAACATGCCAAGTACGCGACTGGAGTCCACGCTGACCGCAACCTTCTGATCGGGAGCCATATCCCATTCGCCGGGTGGATAGGGTGTTTCCCAATCGCGTTGAATCGTCTGTCCGACCGCGACCCCGTCTGTTGCCACGCGGACTGGTCCTGAGCGCACCTGGAACAGCGATGGATCGACCACATAGACCGCAGCGGTGGAATCATGAACGTAATAGCCGTCAATTCCGAACTGGGCATGAAATGCGCGATACCCTCTTGACGTATCGACGATGAAGCGTCCCGCCTCACCACCATGGGCGGCCAGCCGATCGAGCTCCGCTGGCCCCATAACAACCTGCCGCGTGACATCGAGGCCAATTGCGGTGACGGGCCATGCCGCGCCGAAGACCTCGTCGGCTGCCAGAGGATCTCCGATCATGTTTGCTTCTGCCACGGGTGTCACGTTGCCATTGTGTCCGGAAAGCGAAAATGCACCGCCCATGATCACAACGTCCCTGACAAGGGAGACGATGTCAGGAGCCTCCCGCAGAGCAAGGGCAAGGTTCGTCATCCGCCCCACCGCCAGGAGTGTGACTTCACCCGGATTTGCCCGCACCGTGTCGATAATGAATCGATGCGCGGCGCGCGGATCCGGCTCCGGTAGGCCGCCCGGGTCCACAACAATATCTCCGATCCCGTTCTGGCCATGGACATGAACCGGCGGCAAACCGGTCTCGCCGATGAGCGAGGCGCCAGCGCCGCGCGCGACCGGCGCGGAAATGGCAAAGCGTTTCTTCAGATACAGGGCGTTGCGCGTGACCGTATCGATGTCGGCATTCCCGAAAACGGTGGTAATGCCAACCAACGCCACGGATGGGTAGGCGTTGAGAAACAGAAGTGCTGCCGCATCATCGACGCCGGGGTCAGTGTCGAAGATGACTTTGAGCGATCTGCTCCGCGCGGGGTTTTCTGCACTCAACATCGTCGTCATGCTTTCGCCAGGAGCGTCGGAAAGAAATGTTTCTTGCCCGCTTCAGCTTTCTTGGCGTCCCAGCCGGCGAGAATGACCACCGCGCGGCTGGCAACAGCACAGCACCTCTTGATCGAGTCGGCCGAATCTTCGCGTTCGCGTGTGATTCGATTGGCGCCGACGGAGCAGATCATCCCGCCGCGAAACCCGAACAATTGCGCCAGTGTAAATATGGTCGCTGCTTCCATCTCAAAGTTGGCGACCTTTGCCTTCTGCAGGTCATCGATGACGTGGTCCATCCTCGACTGCCGGAAGCCGCCCGGCATGGGATTGACTTCGCCGGCATAGA
The DNA here is from genome assembly GCF_016901135.1 of Martinezella lusitana. Classification (GTDB taxonomy): domain Bacteria; phylum Pseudomonadota; class Alphaproteobacteria; order Rhizobiales; family Rhizobiaceae; genus Rhizobium; species Rhizobium lusitanum_D. Next base: position 672,494 of record NZ_JAFEVL010000045.1, read on the forward strand.
AGCTGTCGACGCTGGCAGCGAGGCCTACATGATAGCGTTCGCCCATATCTTCGGCCGCTTGAATCAACGCCATCAGCACCTCGTGATCGGCAACCGCCGGATAGGATCTGTCGACATAGGCGTCGACCGTGCCTGAAAGGCGCAGCGCACCGGTGGAGATGACGAGGTCACCGGGTTTGATCTCCGGCTGAAGGGCGGCGCAGGAACCGACGCGGATGAAGGTGTCGGCGCCGCAATTCGAGAGCTCCACAACTGCGATATCGGTCGAAGGGCCGCCAACGCCATGAGAGCAAGCAGTGATATCGACCCCATCGAGCTTGCCGCGTGCCGTCCGGTACTCACGGAAATAGGCGACCTCTTCGTACGTATCCCAAGAGCTTCCAACGACGGGCACGCGGCCGGGGTCGCCGGGGGTCAGGACGTAGCGAGAAACATCGCCCGGCTTGATCTTCAGGTGCATCTGCAAGCCGCCGGGATGAATGGGTGTGTGTTGGATCGTCATGGTTACCTCCTCAAGTGCTATGTTATTTCGCGGGTATGAATTCGGTCGAATACGTCTTCGAAACGTCAACGCCGGTCTTCAGATCGCCGAATTCCCGAAGCGTTTTTTCGGTCTCTCCGATCACTGCGCCGTCGAAGGCGCAAGCACCCTTGGCCCGTGAGAAATCGGTGTAGACAAAGCTCTCCTGCAGTTCGATCTGCTTGGTCTGTTGCACCGGATCGAGCTGGTTGTTGAGGCCGACGATGGCCTTCACGGCCTCGTCCTTGTGGGTGTAGGCGTAGTCATAGCCCTTTTGTGTCGCTGCGACGAAGCGCTTGACCAAATCCGGGTTGCCATCGACGGTCTTGCGGGCCGCAAAGATCACCTCGGCATAGGTGTCGACACCAAAATCGGAGGGCAATAGCGACGATGTCTTGTGTCCCTGCAGGTCAAGAGCCACGGCTTCGTTGATAACAAAATCGGTCCTGGCGTCGACGGAACCGTTGACCAAGAGTTGGTCGCTCGGCGACACGACCAGCTTGATCTTCTCGAGTGGCACGCCCGCCTTGGCGAGCATTGCTTTGGTCAATGTCCACGGACCGCCTTCCGTATAGGCGAGCGTCTTGCCGATCAGGTCTGCGGGTTTCTTGATGCCGCTCTTCTCCAGCGAGACCACGCCGGCCGGATGGCGCTGGAAGCATGCTGCGACCATGACGAGATCCATGCCGTTGGCGTCACCCAGCAGAATCTGCCCGACATCGTTCGTTCCGAACGTATTTGCGCCTGAAGCCACCAGGGCCGTCGAGTTCAGGTTGGGGCCACCTGGCATAATGTCGACGTCCAGCCCGGCATCGGCGTAGAAGCCCTTCTCGCGGGCCATCACGTAACCGGCGGACTGCACGTTGAGAAGCCACGGCAGCCGAAGCGAGACCTTGTCGGCCGCAAAAGCTGATGCCGAAAGAGCAATGACGGCGGTCAGCGTCAGGGCAGCAGAAAGGGTTTTTGCACCTAATCTCATTGCAAAGTCTCCGAACAGGTTGGGAAATGTTTCAGGCGTCCATGCTGGCTTCGGGCCAGAACAGGCTGATTTTTTCGATGATGACGACGAGATAGAACATCAGGATGGTTGCGACGGATGACGCCACGATCGCGGAGAAGAGCATAGCAGCGTCCTGCTGGTAGCCGGCTGTGACGATGACGGTGCCGATCCCGAAATTGGCACCGGTAAACTCCGCCACGATGGCACCGATGACGGCCGTGCTGGAACTCACCTTGGCAGCCGCGAAAATATAGGGGAGGGCGGCGTAGAACCGAGCGTGACGAAAAGTTTGCGCCTTGGTTGCACCAATGACGGAAAGAAACTCCAAGCTTTGCCGATCGACGGTGCGCAGTCCCTTTACCGTGTTGACCAGGGTCGGGAAGAAACATGCCATCGCCGCGATCGCCACCTTGGGCGGTAGGCCGAAGCCAAGCCAGATAGTAAGGAGCGGAGCAATGGCAAGAATGGGGATCGCCTTCAAGGTGATCGCCCACGGGAAAAGTGCCCGCTCGGCCGCTTTCGAATAGAGGAAGAGGACAGCAAGCGAAACGGCAAAAGCCGTGCCGATGATGAAGCCGAGAACCGCCGCAGCCATGGTCCAGGCGAGGTTCTGCACTAGCATGTCACGTGCTTCCCATAGTTTTACGCCGATGGCACTGGGGGCGGGAAGCAGATAGCTCGGAATGGCGAAGAGCTTCACCGCGGCTTCCCAGACGACCCCGATCGCAACAAAGAGACCGATGGCCGGTGCCAGATCGATGAGGCGGGAAACGAAGCGGGCGATGGTGACTTGTATGGACGGTACGACGAGATCATTGCTCATGGATCAATGCCTCCAGTTCCTGCATCTGGCGCACATAATCGGCACCGGCGCGGAACGCGGGATTGCTGACACGCGGATTGAGAACGGGAACGATCGATTTCACTCGGCCAGGGCGCGGGGCCATGACGACGATCTGATCCGAAAGATAAAGCGCCTCGCTGAGCGAATGTGTGACGAAAACCACCGTCAGGCCGCGTGTTTTCCAGATGCGGATCAATTCGTCATGCATCTCGTGGCGCGTGAAATCATCGAGAGCCCCAAATGGCTCGTCCATCAGCAGAATGTCCGGCTCATAGGATAGAGCCCGCGCGATCGAGACGCGTTGCCGCATACCGCCGGAAAGTTGAGCCGGATAGTGATCTGCAAAGGCATCCAGGTGGACGAGATTGAGAAGATCGAGAACCTTCTCTTTCCGTTCAGCCGGAGAGCCTGAGCCGAGGATCGCCAGAGGAAGTTCCACATTCTGGAAAACCGTCTTCCACGCAAAGAGGCTGGCGTCCTGGAAGACAAAACCGAATTTCTTGCGGCGCTGGTATTCTATAGAGGAAAGGCCATGAACCCGTACCTCACCCCTTGTCGGTGGTATGAGATTGCTGATGATCCGAAGCAAGGTCGATTTTCCGCATCCACTTCTTCCGATAATCGAAATGAAGCGATTTTCAGGGATGCATAAATTGACGTCGACCAGTGCGTCGACGGCAGCGCATTTGCCGGCAAACGACATGGAGACGTCTCTAATTTCGATCGCAGTGCGCGCGGCGATTGAGTCTGATATCACCTGTTCAATCGAGGGGAAGATCTCCCCCGTCGGTTTGACTAGCATTTCGTTCCCCTGGTTCCGATTGCCCTCAGGCGGCCTGCCGCCCTTTCTTTGGCATCGCTGAATGTGCCTTTCTGGCCTTCTCTTCAGTAATTTCGATGATATGACCGTCAGACGGTCTTGCACCAGCAGATTTATTGGCGCTTGCTGCTCGAATAATTCGCTCACTTGGAGGCTGGCTTGGCTCTTCTGAAGACCTCACTCATTCAATTCGATGCTGCAATCCGGCATGGCTCCATCCGAAAGGCGGCTGAAAGCCTGAATGTCGCATCCTCGGCCATGAACCGCCAACTTCTTCAACTCGAACAGGAGATCGGCGCCGAACTGTTCGAACGACTGCCACGTGGTATTCGGCCGACGGCTGCGGGTGGAGTTCTTCTCAGTTATATTCGTCGTTGGAACAGAGAGGCGGTGCTGGTTAAACAAGAGATTGGCAGCCTCAGTGGTGGCGTGCGCGGAACGATCCGGATTGCCGCCGCAGAAACCTTCACCGAGGACCTGTTGCCGAACGCAATGATGCGGTTGGAGGCTACTTTTCCGCATGTGAACTACACGTTGATCTCGGGTGACAACCAACGCATTACAAACGAGCTCCTGGCAAAGGAAGCGGATCTCGTGCTCGCTTACGACGTCAGCGATCATGTCCGTGCTGAACGAGTGCATTCGGTCACCGATCCGATCGGCATTATCACCGCTCCAGACCATCCGTTGTCCCGAAAGGACGTTGTGACGCGGGCCGATATTGCTGAATGGGCACTCATTGCGCCGGGTGACGACTGGCTTCGGCATAGCGGGTTGAAGCACATCTTTGAGGGTGAGCAGGCTCCCGGCCGCATCGTCGCGCGCGCCGAACGTCCCGGCATTCTGAAGGCTCTCGTTCGTTCTGGCTTGGGTATCGCTTTCCTCTCGCTGCTCGGCGTGGAAAAGGAGGTCTCGGAAGGCAAGCTTGCGTGGACACCGCTTGCCTCTGGCATTATGGAACCGGCGCGGATTTCGCTCCTAGTACCGCGTGGCCGAGTGCAACCCGTTTACATGATGGAATTCATTGAGATCGTGAAAGGTGAATTGGGTGAGTACACGCGCGCCAATCGTCAGAGTTTTAGGACGTCGCAAACGTGAGGTTCCTCGGCGAGAGCCAAGCCCGTAAAAGGAGGGTGGCCAATCGGCCCTTTATGCCAGTTGTTGAAGGCTGCCCCACAACCAATTGTAACAAGCGAGTTTCAACTGCAGGGCTGCTACAGTGCGCACGGCAGTACTCGAAAGCGCGCCCTCGCAAATACGTGGAGCGCGAAATCGATTGTCTAGCGGTTCACCAGCCTGGCGGGTACCAAAAACAGGATGAGAATAGCTGACATCAGTAGCGAGCCCGCGATGAGATATAGGCCTGAATCGAGGGTGCCTGTCTGGGTCTTGAGATAACCAACTACTGCCGGACTCACGAAGCCCGCCAGATTTCCGGTGCAGTTGATCAATGCAATGCCCGCGGCCGCCGCTCCTCCGCCAAGAAATGACGTCGGCAGCGCCCAAAACATTGGCAGCGCGCTAATCACGCCGATGGCAGCAAGCGACAAACCGACCATCGAAATTAATGTGCTTCCGCCAGTCTGGGTCAGTAGTACGAAACCTGATGCGCCGACAAGGGCAGGGAGAATTACATGCCAACGGCGCTCGTGCGTTTCGTCGGCGTGACGGCCATTTAGCAGCATACAGATCAAAGCCAAAGCGTACGGTATTATCGTAAGCAACCCGATCGTGAAGTTGTTTGTCACCCCGGATTGCTTGATGATTGCCGGCTGCCAGAACCCGATGCCGTACGATCCCATTACAATGCCGAAGAGAATTGCGCACATCAACCACACGCGCCAAGTCTTAAACGAGGATAGCATCGAAACCTGCGTTTTGCCTCTGGCCTCGGCGTCAATCTGAGAAGACAAATAGTTCTTTTCACTAGGGGAGAGCCATTTGGACGCGGCAATACTGTCTTCTAGTCGTGCAAAGATAATCACACCGAGAACTATGGCTGGGATCGCCTCCAGTATAAACATCCACTGCCACCCGGCAAAGCTACGGTAGCCTTCCAACTGGTTCATAATGCCTCCCGAAAGCGGGCCACCAATCATGCCCGATACGGGATTCCCAGCCATGAGCACCGCCATCATCTTGCCGCGCCGATGGGACGGAAACCAATAGGTAAGATAGAGGACCAAGCCTGGAAAGAACCCGGCTTCCGCCACACCAAGAGCTGCGCGAGCGGTATAGAATTGCCATGGCTCTGTTACGAAGGCTGTGCAGGCAGAGACAATGCCCCAGACCACCATCACCCGGCAAATCCAAACGCGCGCGCCGATTTTATGCAATATTATGTTACTGGGCACTTCGAATAAAAAGTATCCCAGAAAGAATACGCCAGCGCCTATTCCGTAGACGGTTTCGCTAAATTTCAAATCATTCATCATTTGAAGTTTAGCGAAGCCAATATTTACGCGGTCCAAATATGCGATCACATAACCTATGAACAGCATTGGCATGATACGCCATGCTAGCCGCCGATAGAGTCCTTCCTCGGCGACTTCTGTTGCTGCCTCTGCCGAATTGCTGACGCTCGACATGTGTTCGTTCCTCCCAGAACGTAGTGTGCTGCCCGGCTGAGAAAGCGCTCGGCATTGAGCGCTCCGGCATGGAAGCTTCATTGAAGATTCTAAATGCTGATGCCGAGGCATCGTCCTCGTTTCGACCGTACCTGACGATTTCGGAACCATTGGACGTCGAGCACCCTTCCTGATCGCAGGCTAAGATCGCGATCTCAGATTGTCAATAATTTCATCAATAATTTTGACAATGATTAATTTGATAATTATATTGAGAAAAATCGGGCGTCGATCTTTCTCATCTGGCAAAGTCAGTCGATGCACACGGAAAGGAATCGGTATGCCCAACTCGGAACGCAGCATGAGCCATGAAGAGAATGCCGATTCAGAGGCTCGCTCGATGACGCTTGCGGCGATGGTGGCGGCACTGGAGGAAGACATCGTATTAGGCCGCCTTCACCCACGCGAAAGGCTGGTCGAAGATGAACTGATCGCTCGCCTCGGGGGAACGCGACATCTTGTGCGACAAGCTCTTATGGAGCTTGATCGGATTGGTTTGATTGACCGCATTCCAAATCGCGGCGCGCTGGTCAGGAGCTACACTGCGGATGAAGTCGAGCACCTCTACGTACTTCGCGAATTGCTGGAGACGAAAGCAGCGAGCCTGATTCCTCTCCCCCTGGATCCTATTGCATTGGATGAGCTCAAGAGGCGACAAGCCGTCCATGACATTGCCGTTCAGCAGGCGGATTTGGCCGGGATTTTCCGTGCCAATCTGGCCTTTCATCGCCACCTGTTTGGGTGCTGCAACAACGCGTTTCTTTCAGGAGCTGTGGAAGCTGCTTCGCAGCGTGCCCATAGCGTGCGATTTCTTGTTTTAACGAACGCGCAAAGCCGCGAGACCGCGCGTCTTGAACACCACGCCATGATCGCTGCCATAGAAAACAACGATCGCGAGGCTCTCATCAGACTATGCCGCGACCATCTGCCAGCGTCGAAGTTAGCCTATCTACGAGCTTACGGTTCTACACGCTGAGAAAAAATAGCGACTTGCTCAGGAGCACTCATGAATGACGCACCCAAGCCACTTGGTCTAAGCAACGGCCTTACCAACTATGGTGACCAAGATTTCGCGCGCTATCTGCGGTTATCCATGGCCAGAGCCATGGGTTATTCGTCGAGCCTCCTCCAAAAGCCTGTGGTCGGTATTGCCAGCACCTACAGCGAGTTCAACAATTGCCATCGCGGCGTTCCGGAACTCGTAACTGCTGTGAAGCGCGGTGTCTTGGCTGCGGGTGGATTGCCACTGGAGTTTCCCACCATCTCGCTGGGAGAAGTGTTCCTCAATCCGACGAGCCTGTTTTTTCGCAACCTTATGTCTATGGACACGGAGGAAATGATCAAGGGCCAGCCCATGGACGCGGTTGTGTTGGTGGGAGGCTGCGACAAGACGGTTCCGGCCCAACTCATGGGCGCTGTGTCAGCCGGCCTGCCAACTGTGCAGGTGGTGACCGGTCCGATGATGACCGGCCGTTGGCGCGGCGAACGGCTTGGAGCCTGTACGGATTGCCGGCGGTTCTGGGCGAGATTCCGCGCGGGCGATATCGACGGAGAGACGATTCGAGAAGTTGAAGGCAATCTTGCGACGACGGCTGGTACTTGCGCAGTGATGGGAACAGCAAGCACTATGGCATCCCTTGCTGAAGCATTGGGAATAATGCTTCCCGGTACTGCCGCCATTCCTGCGGTGCACGCCGACCGCATCCGCGCAGCCGAGGCTTCAGGAGCGGCTGCGATGGAACTCATTCGCGCTGGGACCACCATCCGCGATGTAATCACACCGAAATCGGTTGAGAATGCGCTGCGTGTTCTCCTGGCAATCGGCGGCTCGACCAATGCGATTATCCATCTCACCGCGATCGCTGGCCGCGCTGGTATCGAGATTGATCTGCGTCGCTTGAACGAATTATCCGATACCACGCCGGTGTTGGTGGATCTCAAGCCTACCGGCTCATTCTACATGGAGGACCTCTACGCTGCCGGCGGGATAGGTGCCGTCATGCGCGAATTGAAGCCGCTTCTGCATCTCGATTGCCTCACCGTTTCCGGCGAGACACTCGGAGCGCGTTTAGAGGGTTCGTCCGGCTTCGTCGATCGTGCGGTAATACGATCGCTGGACAATCCCCTGCAGCCGCAGGGCGGCCTTGTCGCGCTATTTGGTGATCTTGCGCCCCGGGGCGCAATTTTGAAACGGGCAGCAGCGGACCCGAAACTATTTGAGAAGGAGGGTCGGGCAGTTGTCTTTACGTCGCTAGAGGATCTTTCTGCACGCATCGATGATCCGGATCTCGATGTCCGAGCCGATGATTTCCTTGTCCTTCAGAATGCCGGACCTCTCAGTCCTTCCGGCATGCCGGAGGCTGGGTACATACCAATCCCACAAAAATTGGCCCAAGCGGGTGTAAAGGATATGGTCCGAATCTCAGATGCGCGGATGAGCGGCACAGCCTATGGAACTATCGTTTTGCACGTAACGCCGGACGCTGCGTCTGGCGGCCCCCTTGGACTAGTACGCACTGGCGATCGAATCCGTCTCTCAGTCGAGACGCGACGCATCGATCTTCTAGTCGATGAGATCGAAATGGCGACGCGACGAGCGACAACGATTCCCATTACGGCAAATCCTACTCGAGGCTATGCGCGGCTCTACAGTCGCGAGGTGTTGCTTGCCGACCAAGGGTGCGATTTTGACTTTCTGCTTGCCACACCACAAAAGGATTGAACAATCGTGCGGAGAATTCGCATCTGCCATTGAGAAAACGGGAACAAACGCGACAAGGCTTCCGGTCGATCGGCTCGCTGCAGCAATTCGTGTCGACCTTCTCCGCCGTCCGTAACCTCTTCGTCCCGTTCCAGTCCAGATGTGCCGCATCGCAAATTCGATCTCATCGCCGTCAGGCTATGGACGAATGGAGGGTCGTGGCGACCGAACTCGCCTGAAAACACGCAATGGCTATCGTGCGTCTACATCACAAACAATGTGACAGCACCATTGGCACAGTTCGGATCGGCGTGATGGCAATGGCTACACGTTTATGTGACCTACTTTCAAATATCTTTCGTTGAAGATAGGTTTGGGAGCATGAGAGGTTCGCCCATTATCCATCGGCTGTTTCTGTTCATCGCCATGCTCGCGGTCGTCGTCGGCCCGATGAGCATCGGGCTGGCGAGCAGTGCTATGGCCTCTTCTGCTCCGGCGATGGCCGACGGCATGAGCGGCGGAATGGCCGGTATGCAGATGGCGGAAGGCATGCCGTGCTGCCCTGAACAGCAACCGGTCAAGCCAGACTGCGGCAAGGGATGCCTATTGTCGCTGGTCTGCACAACCTCGGTCGTCTCCCACACTCCCGACGCCCACGGTTGGTCGTTTGCGATTTCCTGGCTGTCCCATCGCTACGATCTTTTCCCGGCCTCGCAACTGACGTCCGCGCTCATCGAGCCTCCGGCCCGACCTCCGAAAGCCTGATCTCAAGACATTTTTGAAGCACGTCCACGGCTCTCGCCGGATGCTAAGCGCATCGGCTCGATCCCATGGCAATCAATTTTGACCGAGGATGCGGCCTGAACGCCCATCCCGATGAGATCAGATATCATGAACAAGACTACCTTTTCCGCGGGAGCGATGCTCCTTGCCGGCGTGTTGATCGTCGGCTCCGCCACCGTGTCCTTTGCGGCCTCGCAGGACTACGAATTCCAGCCGGTCTCGACCGACGTCAAGCAGGGGCAAGGCTCACTGGTCTCCGTCCGCTTGGTCGACAAGCGCACGGGCAAGCCTGTTCCCGATGCCGTCATCTTCACCACGCGCATGGACATGGCCCCCGAGGGCATGGAGATGATGACGATCCCGGTCGAGGCGACGGCTTCCACTGAACCGGGCGTCTACGCTTTCAAGGCTGACTTCACCATGGCGGGCGGTTGGCGCTTCAAGCTTGGAGCCAAGGTCCAGGGCGAGCCGGATACAGTTCAGGGTGAACTCATCCTGAAGGCAGCCCCTTGAGCAAGCCACTACGTGTGGCAGCCACGCTCTCCCTCGCCGTATTGCTCGGCGGGGGAGGCTATTGGGCTGGCACGAACAACTTTGGCAAGGTTCTCGGCCTTTCCTTCGCCGAGACGGCGCTTGCCACGCCGGCAGCTTCCATGATCGCGCCGACGGGCGCGATCATTTACTACCGCCATCCGGACGGCCTCCCGCAGTTCTCTGCAACGCCGAAGAATGCCGTGGATGGCCGGCCGTTCATCGCCGTGCATGCGAGCGAGGACGTGAATTTCGCCGACGCCGCGGCACCAGGGCCGGCCGAAGCGGAAACGACCGTGGTGTCGTCCGCAGTCGCGCCCGGGAAAGGGAAACTTCTCTATTACCGCAACCCGATGGGCCTGCCGGACACATCGAAGGTGCCAAAGAAGGACGCCATGGGCATGGATTACATCCCGGTCTATGAGGGTGAACAGAGCGATGCCTCGACCGTGAAAGTTTCGCTGGGCAAGCTTCAGCGCACGGGCGTGAAGACCGCGATCGCCGAGATGGCCAGCATCAGCCGGAAAATCCAGGTGCCGGGCACCGTCACCTTGGACGAGCGCCTCGTCAGCATCATCTCGATGCGGACGGATTCCTTCGTCGATGATGTCGCCAATGTCACGACGGGCGACCGGATCAGTAAGGGCCAAAGCCTCTTCCGCTTCTATTCGAAGGAGATCGCCACCGCGGCGTCCGAGTTCGCTGCTGGTGGACGGGGAGATATGCGAGCAAGCGGAGACGCCGGTTCGGCGTTGCGCCTCAAGAACCTCGGCGTTTCGGATGAAACGATTGCAGGCATTGCCCGGACCCATCAAGTGCCGACCAGCATCAGCTATCTTGCACCGCGCGACGGCATCGTTCTTGAGCGCCTGGCGTCGCCGGGCATGATGGCCAAGCCAGGTGACGTGCTGTTCCGCATTGCCGATATCTCCAACGTCTGGGTGCTCGCTGACGTCCCGGAATATAATCTCGGTTCCGTCCGCAACGGAGCCGAGGTCAATGTCACTGTCAGGAGCCTTCCCGGCAGGACATTCAAGGGCGTGGTCGATCTGATCTATCCGCAGGTCGATATGCAGACACGGACGACGAAGGTCCGCATCGAGCTTCCCAATCCAGATGGCCTACTGCTGGCTAACATGTACGCCGACGTCGAGATCGAGGCAGGAGCCCCGAACCCTGTCGTCGCTGTCCCCAACAGCGCCGTCATCGATACGGGCGACCGCCAGGTCGTGTTCATCGACAAGGGCGACGGTCAGTTCGAGCCGAAGGACGTCAAGCTCGGCGTCCGGGGCGAGGACCAGACGGAGATCACCAAGGGCGTCGCCGCTGGCGACAAGGTGGTGGTTGCCGCCAACTTCCTGCTCGATGCCGAAAGCAACCTGAACTCGGCGCTCAGCGCCATGACATCAGAGGAGACGAAACCATGATCTCCCGCGTCATCTCGTGGTCCGCCCACAATCTTGTCCTGATCTTCGTCGGCGCGGCACTTGCCGTCGCCGGCGGCGTCTACGCGCTGCGGTCCCTGCCGCTCGACGCCATCCCGGATCTCTCCGACATCCAGGTCATCGTCTACACCGAATATCCGGGCCAGGCGCCGCAGGTGGTTGAGGACCAGGTCACCTATCCGCTGACGACATCGATGCTGACGGTGCCGAAGTCCAAGGTCGTAAGGGGCTTCTCCTTCTTCGGCGTCTCCTTCGTCTATGTGATCTTCGATGACGGCACCGATCCCTATTGGGCACGAAGCCGCGTTCTCGAATATCTCAACGCCGCGCAGAGCCGCCTGCCGCAGGGCGTCACGCCGACGCTCGGTCCCGATGCCACAGGTGTCGGCTGGGTCTACCAATATGCCGTTGTCGCCAAGCAATTGTCGCTCGCCGAACTGCGGTCTCTGCAGGACTGGGTGGTGCGCTTTGCCGTCTCCAAGTCCGAAGGCGTCTCGGAAGTCGCAAGCGTCGGCGGCTTTGTGAAGCAATACTCCATCGTCGTCGATCCGGCTCGGCTGAAAGCGCAGGGCGTCACGCTCAACGATGTCGCCAACGCCGTGCGCGCCAGCAACACGGATGTCGGCGGCCGCACCGTCGAGCTGTCCGAGTTCGAGTTCATGGTGCGCGGTCGCGGCTACCTCAAGGGCATTCCCGACATCGAAAACATCGTGCTGAAAAGCCAGAACGGCGTGCCGCTCAAGCTGAGCGACGTCGCCAGGGTTGAGCTTGTGCCCGACGAACGCCGCGGCATCACCGAATTGAACGGCGAAGGCGAGGTCGCAAGCGGCATCGTGCTGCAACGGTTCGGTGCCAATGCCCTGACGGTCATCGACAATGCCAAAAAGAGCCTAGAGTCGATCAAGAGCAGCCTTCCTGCCGGCACTGAGATCGTTCCTGTCTACGACCGCTCGACGCTGATCGAGGCAGCGATCGAAACCCTGAAAGGCACACTGGTCGAGGAATCGATCGTCGTCGCATTGGTGACGATTGCGTTCCTCCTTCATGTCCGCAGCGCGCTCGTCGCCATCATCATGCTGCCGGTCGGCATCCTGATGGCCTTCATCGCCATGAAGCTGCTCGGCATCGGAGCCAACATCATGAGCCTTGGCGGCATTGCGATTGCCATCGGCGCAATGATCGACGCGGCGATCGTCATGATCGAGAATGCGCACAAGCATCTCGAGCGAGCGCCGCCCGACAAGCCGAGGGTGGAAATCCTCGTGGAGGCGGCAAGCGAAGTTGGCCCGGCGCTGTTCTTCAGCCTGCTGATCATCACCGTGTCGTTCCTGCCGATCTTCACGCTGGAATCGCAGGAAGGCCGTCTGTTTGGGCCGCTCGCCTTCACCAAGACCTTCTCGATGGCGGCGGCTGCGCTGCTGTCGGTGACGCTGGTACCCGCCCTGATGATCCTCTTCGTCAGGGGATATATCGTCCCGGAACATAAGAACCCGCTGAATAGATTCCTCATCTGGATCTACCGTCCGGTCATATCAGGTGTTCTGAGGGTGAAGACGCTGACCATCCTTGCAGCGCTTGTTATCCTCGGGGTCACGGTTTGGCCCGTCCAGCACATCGGCAGCGAATTCATGCCCAATCTCGACGAGGGGACGCTGATGTACATGCCGACCACCTTGCCCGGCATCTCCATCACCAAGGCCGCCGAACTGATGCAGACGCAGGACCGCATCATCAAATCCTTCCCCGAAGTGCAGAGCGTCTTCGGCAAGGCGGGCCGTGCGCTCACCGCAACCGACCCGGCTCCAACAGAAATGTTCGAAACGATCATCACGCTGAAGCCGAAATCGGAATGGCGGCCGGGGGTGACGACCGACAGCCTGAAACAGGAGATGGATGCGGCCCTGCAGTTCCCCGGCGTCTCCAATGCCTGGACGATGCCGATCCGCGCCCGCATCGACATGCTCTCGACTGGCATCAGGACGCCTGTCGGCGTCAAGGTCTACGGCACTGATCTCGGCGAAATGGAGAGGATCGCCCGGCAGATCGAGACGGTGCTGAAGACGGTGCCTGGTACGTCGAGCGCCTATGCGGAGCGGGTAATCGGCGGCTACTATCTCGACATCGTTCCGGACCGGACGGCGCTCGGCCGGTATGGTCTGACCATCAATGACGTCCAGGACGTCGTCGGCATGGCGCTCGGCTCCGAGGTCGTCACCTCGACGGTCGAAGGCCGGGAACGCTATGGAGTGGCGATCCGATATCCGAGGGCATTCAGGAGCGATCCGCAATCCATCGCTAGGGACGTGCAGATTTCCCTGCCAGGCGGCGGTACCATTCCTCTCGGCGAAGTGGCGGAGGTCAAGCTGACCCGCGGCGCGACGACGATCCGCACGGAGAACGGCCAGCTCGCCGTCTATATCTATGTCGACATCGCCAACCGCGATCTCGGCGGCTATGTTGCGGAAGCCCAGCAGGCGGTTGCCAAAAGCGTGAGGATGCCACCCGGCTACTCCGTTGCCTGGAGCGGCCAGTTCGAATATCTCGAGCGGGCCGAGGCGCGGCTCGCCGTTGTCGTTCCCCTGACGCTAGCGCTGATCTTCCTGCTTCTCTACCTCAACTTCAAGGCGCTAACAGAGACGATGATCGTCATGCTGTCCTTGCCGTTCGCGCTGGTCGGCGGCATCTGGCTGATGTGGTGGATGGGCTTCAACGCCTCGGTTGCCGTCGCCGTCGGATTCATCGCGCTCGCAGGCGTCGCGGCGGAGACGGGGGTGATCATGCTGATCTACATCGATCATGCCATGAAGGAACAGCGCGAGAGATGCGAGGCGGAGGGTCGCCCGTTCACCAGGCTTGACCTCAACAGGGCCATCATGGTCGGCGCGGTCGAGCGTGTCCGGCCTAAGATGATGACGGTCGTCGCCATCATGGCGGGTCTCGTGCCGATCCTCTGGAGAACCGGTACGGGTTCCGAGATCATGCAGCGCATCGCCGTACCGATGATCGGCGGCATGGTGTCGTCGACGCTGCTCACCCTGATCGTCATTCCGGCGGTCTACGGGCTGGTCAAGGGATGGCGACTGCCTGTGACGGCCGCCATCGATAAGTCCATCGCCGAACACAACGAACGCAGTTTCGAGGCCGCCGAATAACAACCCGGTCGGAGTCGCTTATCGACTCCGACCGATCCCCATGGGTTCGCTATCGATAGCTATTAGCTGCAGCAGGCGTTCTTTCCGGCAGAGGGGCTGCAGCAGGATGCCGCGTTTTGCTCGGCCAGCCAGCGATCGCGCGGTTTGCAGCTCGCCGGCCGCGGTGAGAGCTCGACATGCACGGCGCCGGCGCGCAGTACCGGCATGCCTGCGCGATAGAGCTGCATCGGCCGTACGCCGTCGCTGACTTCGAAGGTCAGCTTGGCGGAATCGTCGAGCTTCACGTGCTCGGTCACCTTGCGGATGATGGCGTAGAATTTGCCGGCCGGCATATGGGTGCGATCGCCCTCCTCGATGTCCCAGAGCTGAATGAAAATCTCCATCCATGCCTCGGGATTGGCGCCGCAATCGAGAGCGGAGAACTGGCCAGCCTTGACCTCGGTGACGTGGTAGCCGGGCTTTACCCGGCGACCGTCGTAATAGAATACCAGCGAAGAATCCTTGGCGCCGGCCAGCGTGTTCAGCAGCAACCCGAGGTTAATGTCGTCTTCCTGAATTTTGCTATTGTCGATGGCGTTCATCCACGTTATTCCTCGTTTCAATGCTTCAAGGATTGTTGAAATATGGACCAACGTCAAGCCCTCACCGCATTCGGCGCGCTTTCCCAGGAAACCCGGCTGCACATCATCCGAATGCTTGTGGTCGCCGGCCCCGACGGCATGGCGGCGGGTGCGATTGCGGAAAGGGCAGAGGTGTCGCCGTCGAATGTCTCCTTCCACCTGAAGGAACTGGAGCGGTCAGGGCTGATCGCGCAGCAGCGTGAGTCCCGATCGATCATCTACACGGCGAACTATGAGGCACTCGGGGGCCTGGTTAGATTCCTGATGGAAGACTGCTGCTCCGGGCACCCGGAAATTTGTGCGCCGGCCGCGGAGGTCGCGGCTTGCTGTACCCCTAAAATGGAGGAGAAACTGCAATGACCACTGACCGCGTTTACAATGTGCTCTTTCTCTGCACGGGCAATTCCTCCCGCTCGATCCTGGCGGAGTCTATTCTCAACACCGAGGGCAAAGGTCGATTCAAGGCCTATTCAGCCGGCAGCCAGCCGAAGGGTGAGGTCAATCCCCATGCGCTGAAGGAACTTGCGGCGCAGGGCTATCCGTCGACCGGTTTCCGCTCGAAGAGCTGGGACGAGTTCGCCGAGCCGGGTGCTCCGGAAATGGACTTCATCTTCACCGTCTGCGACAGCGCGGCCGGCGAGGCTTGCCCGGTCTGGATCGGCCATCCGATGACAGCCCATTGGGGCATCGAGGATCCCGCCGCCATGGAGGGCAACGAAATCGAGAAGGGCCGTGCCTTTGCCCAGGCCGCAAGATACCTGAAAAACCGTATATCGCTGTTCGTGAACCTGCCGCTCGCAACGATCGACAAGCTCGCGTTGGAAACGCACCTGCGTCAGATCGGCGCCACGGAAGGCGCCAGCATCAAGCAGCCCAAGGCAAGCTGATGGTTGGGTTTGATTTGCCGCGTCGGCTGGTTGCCGAGGCCCTTGGCACCGCCATGCTGGTCGCGACCGTGGTCGGATCGGGCATCATGGCAACGTCGCTGACGCAGGACCTCGGGCTCGCGCTGCTCGGCAACACCTTGGCGACGGGCGCCATCCTCGTCGTGCTGATCACCGTGCTCGGACCGATCTCCGGCGCCCACTTCAATCCGGCGGTGTCGCTGATCTTTGCGATGTCTCGTTCGCTGCCGAAGCGCGATTTTGGCGGGTATGTCCTGGCACAGATTGCCGGCGGTGTGGCCGGCACGCTGGCCGCGCATCTGATGTTCGACCTGCCGCTGATCGAGCTGTCGAGCAAGGTTCGCACCGGCGGTGCGCAGTGGTTCTCGGAAGGTGTCGCAACCTTCGGGCTGGTGGCAACCATCCTCGCCGGCATCAAGTTCGAACAGAAGGCGGTGCCGTGGTTGGTCGGACTTTACATCACCGCCGCCTACTGGTTCACCGCCTCGACCTCTTTCGCCAATCCGGCGGTGGCCTTGGCCCGGTCGCTGACCAATACCTTCTCCGGCGTTCGCCCGGTCGATCTTCCGGGCTTCTGGGTGGCGGAGATCGCCGGCGCGGTCGCAGCCCTCATCCTGTTCACTTGGCTGCTGCAGCCAAGCGCTTCATCAACCGTATCGTCAGAGGCAAAGCTATGAACGCCACCATCTATCACAACCCGGAATGCGGCACATCGCGCAACACGCTGGCGATGATCCGCAATGCCGGTATCGACCCGACCATCATCGAATATCTCAAGACGCCGCCATCGCGTGACGAGCTAGTCAAGATGATCGCCGATGCCGGCCTGAGCGTGCGCGAAGCCATCCGCCAGAAGGATACGCCCTACGCCGAGCTCGGTCTCGACAATTCTGCCTTGACCGACGATCAGCTGGTCGATGCGATGTTGAAGGATCCGATCCTGATCAACCGGCCGTTCGTCATCACACCGCTCGGCACGCGGCTGTCCCGGCCGTCGGAGGTCGTGCTTGAGATCCTATCGGAAACGCACAAGGGCGCCTTCACCAAGGAAGACGGTGAGAAGGTGCTCGATAACGAGGGTAAGCGCGTTGTCTGATCTGCCTGCTGCGTCAAAGCAACATCTCGAGCTTCCCGATATGGCTGCGTTGCGGCCGCCGTTCTCCACGCACAAACCTCGGATCCTGATCCTATACGGCTCGCTGAGGACGGTCTCCTACAGCCGGTTCCTGGCGCACGAAGCCGCGCGGTTGCTCGAGCACTTCGGCTGCGAGGTCCGGATCTTTAACCCGGAGGGTCTCCCTCTTCCCGATGCGGAACCGGTCAGCCATCCAAAGGTGCAGGAGCTGCGCGACCTGTCAACCTGGTCGGAAGGCCAGGTGTGGGTGAGCCCCGAACGCCACGGCTCAATGACCGGGATCATGAAGGCGCAGATCGACTGGATTCCGCTGTCGGTCGGATCGGTCCGGCCGACACAGGGCAAGACGCTTGCCGTCATGCAGGTCTCCGGCGGCTCGCAGTCCTTCAACGCGATCGGCCAATTGCGCATCCTCGGCCGCTGGATGCGGATGATCACTATTCCGAACCAGTCGTCTGTAGCGAAGGCCTTCCAGGAGTTTGATGCCGACGGTCGCATGAAACCCTCGTCCTTTTACGACCGCGTCGTCGACGTCTGCGAGGAGCTGGTCAAGTTCACCTGGCTGACCCGTGACGCATCGGCCTATCTCACCGATCGCTACAGCGAACGGAAGGAAGAAGCAGAAAAGCTCGAACAGCGTGTGAGCCTGAAATCCATATGACCACCAGCAACGAACGGCCACCCATCGCCGCAATCCTCGCCCTCGGTCTCACGCAGATCATCGGCTACGGAACACTCTATTACAGCTTCAGCATCCTCGCGCCGGCTATGGCGCGGGATTTGAACTGGTCGTCGGAATGGATTTTTGGCGCGCTATCGGCGGCTCTCCTGGTTGGCGGTCTCGCCGCGCCAACGATGGGCAAGTGGATCGATCGCTTTGGCGCTGGCAGGATCATGACAGCCGGCTCGGCGATCGCGGCTGCCGCACTTGCCGCTTGCGCGTTCGCTCCCGGTAAGATCACCTTCGTTGCTGCCCTGATCGCCATCGAGACGGCGTCCAATCTCGTGCAGTACGGCGCCGCCTTTGCCTTGCTCGTACAGATCAGGCCGCGGGTGGCTCAGCGCAGCATCACATATCTGACGCTGATCGCCGGCTTCGCTTCGACGATCTTCTGGCCGATCACGACGGCGTTGCATGCGCATCTCTCCTGGCAAAACGTCTATCTGATCTTCGCGGCGATCAATCTTTTGGTCTGCCTTCCCATTCATGCATGGTTGTCGCGCAGCGTCAGCGAAATCCGAAAACGGGAGAAGAACGAAGCGACAAAACATGTCGAACCAAGCCTTCCGCCGTCGATCCAGACGCCGGCCTTCATCCTGATGGTCATGGGTTTTGCTCTGGAGAGCTTCGTCAACGCGGCACTTCTCATGCATATGGTTCCCGTCCTATCCGGACTCGGTCTCGGAGCCATGGCGGTGATGGTCGGCACGCTTTTTGGCCCGTCGCAGGTGCTGAGCCGCTTCATCAACATGGTCTTCGGGGGCGGACTGTCGCAACTGAGGCTCGCACTTATCTCCGCTGTGTTGTTGCCAGCGGCTCTTGTCGTTTTGATAGTCACCGCGCCGTCGGTGCCAGGCGCACTGGCGTTTGCCGTCGTCTTCGGTCTCGGCTCGGGCCTGAGCAGCATCGTGCAGGGGACCTTGCCGCTGGCACTATTTGGAAGTGAGGGCTACGGAAAGCGGCAAGGACAAGTCTTATCCATTCGTCTGGTGATCTCATCGACCGCGCCGTTCATTCTGGCGTTCATGATGGAAAACATCGGCGTATCATGGTCTCTGTCTGTCGCCGCCTTGCTGGGCACTGTCGCCGTTGCTGCGTTCTTCGGAATCATGCGTCTGATGCGGCCGTTGACCAGACCCCAACCTCTCCTTAGCGGACGGTAACCTTCGAACTGGAAGGAGATGGCAGCGCCTCTTCATTTGAGAGTGCTTCCACCCCTCTACAGTAAAGTCGATTAGCATTACCAGGTATCTAAGGCAAATTGAGCAGAGAGAAAACTCCGGCGCCGCTTTACACCTTGGGGGAGTTCCGGCGAGGCTCATGTGTTAGAACGACCATCTGTTGCATTGCTTTCGCCGACCGTGGCCGGAGGAAAGTTTAACCGCCGACATTATCGAGCGCGACGGCTTTTCCACTGCGGATTCCTATGATCTGCATGGATGTGTGGGCGTGGTTATGTTCATCCATCTTAAAATTGCCGCCGAGGAAAGAATTCATCGACGACGCTTTCAAAGTGCGCTGTATTGCCGACGGCTCGTCGGAGCCCGCTCTATTGATAGCGTCGGCGACCAACTGGATTGCTTCAAATGCAAATGCCGAGCGCTGGGTCGGCATCAAGCCGTACTTCTCCCGGTAGGCCCGAACGAATTCCTGCAACTGCGCACCGGAGGATGAGGGGGTAAATACCGAAATTCCCGCAGTCTTGTCGAAAGCGCCGCTGGCGATGAATTGCGGAGAAAGTGTCGCCAAGGCTGCCGGAAAATCAATGCGGCCGGCGAGAGGAATTTTACCGCCGCTCTGCTCGTAAGCATGGAAAAAGGCTCCGCTGGATGTGCTTAGAAGAGTGATCAGCCGATCAGGGCTCCGGCTCCTAAGAGTTTCAAGAGTGGGTGCCAGATCGGTTGTGCCTTTGGCGACAACTTCGTTGGCCAGAACCTTGATCCCCGCAGCGGCGGCAGCCTGCGCCATTGCAGTTGCATTCGCACGATTGAAGTCGTTGTCGTCGGCAAGAATGGCAACGCTTTGCACGTTTTCGGTGCGGAGCCACTGCATCATGCCTTTGGCAACATCGCCGTCTGATGGACTGGTCTTGAACACATAGTCATAACCACTCGGACCTGCTGCATCGACGAACTCCTGCCCGGCTGAAATGTCGATAACCAACGGCACTTTTGCCGCGTTTGCTATCGGCATTACAGCTCTGGTCACGGGCGTCGCCAGTGCTCCAATCAGCACCGAAACATGCACGTCTTCCAGCAGCCGCTTTACTCCCGCAATACCGGTTGCCGGGTCGGCTGCATTGTTCGCGTAAAACGCTTCGACCGGACGGTCGAGAACACCGCCCGCTTCATTGATCTTCTGCAATGCCAATTCTATGCCGTACTGCTCGCTTTGCCCCCGATCCGCATTCGGCCCGCTCAGAATCGTCGTCACGCCGATCCTGATAGGGTCTGCAGCGAGCGCCGGACCGAGGGAAAGAATATGGCAGGCGGCTATTATCAGTACATATTTGAGCTTCATGGACATATCCTTGATTAAGAGCTTCGATCAATATTGCAGCTCGCCGGGCCTGGCGCAGGGCAGGCCGGCTCACTCGCGCTAGGCACGGATATCGATGACGACCTTGCCGAAGTGCTGCCCGGCCTGGAGGTATTCGTAAGCGGCAGCAGCCTCACCAAACGGGAAGGAGCAGTCGATGACGGGCTCGATCCTGTTCACGTCGACGAAACGTACAAGCTGTTCGAGCGTGGCGCGGCTACCGACGGTGATGCCAACCAGCCGCTTGGCCCCGCCGATAAGTGCGCCTGGCTCGATGGAGGCGCCGCCGCTGCCGCTGACGCGGCCGACGACCACGACAGTTCCGCCGAATGCTGTGGCTTTCAGGGAGCGCGCCAAGGTATTTTCGCCACCAACTTCGACCACAAGGTCGACGCCTGCTTCCCCGGTCAGCCGTATCACTTCTTGCTGCCATTCCGGCGTCGTCCGATAGTTGACCGTCGCGCTAGCCCCCATTGCGCGCGCGCGCTCGAGCTTGTCGTCCTGCGACGATGTGATGATCGTGAACAGCCCGGCTGCTTTTGCGAGCTTCAGGGCCCATAGCGATACGTTGCCCGTGCCAAGTAGCAGAACGCTGGACCCTGGTTTTGCGGCACCGGCAACGAACAGGGCATTCCAGGCGGTAGCCCCCGCGCACGAAAGCGTGGCGGCGGCTGCGGCATCGAGATTGCCCGGCGCGGCAACGAAATCGTTCTCGCTCGCGGTAATCTCCTCAGCAAGCGTGCCATCGATCTGTGCGCCGAATGACACGCTGGTCTTTGCGGGCGAAATGGAGCCATCAATCCAGCGGGGATAGTAATTCGTGATGACCCTGTCTCCGAGCTTGAAACGCGTCACGCCGGAACCGATCTCCGCCACCTCACCGCAGCCATCGACCAGCGGGACGATCGGATGGTCGGGCGGATTATAGAACTGTCCTTTTGCAAAGCTGACATCGCGCGGGTTGAGCGCCGCAGCCTCGATGCGTACCCTGATATCATTGGTTCCCAATGCGGCGCTCGGCCGTTCGGCAAGCTGCAATCCTGCAAGCCCTGCGCCTGATTTCAGTTGATAGGCCTTCATGATATTTCTCCTTGGGTGTCAGCAGTACTTTTCTGAATTTCAGTGTCCTGGAGATTGAACTTCTGCTTTATGCATAGGACGCGTTTTGGACGTCAGCGAGCATAGACCGCACGACGGACTGCCATCGGAAAATCACCGGTCATTCCTGCGACGGCTGTATTTGTCAGTGCGACGACGGAGAGCGCCTCTGTCGGATCGACCCAGAAATTCGTGCCATAGACGCCGGACCAGTTCCAGGCGCCGGCAGTCACCGGTGAATTTGCCTTGGCCGGGTCTTTGAGAACCGCCACCCCGAGGCCCCAGCCAAAACCGGGACCGGCCGCGCCGACCGGCAGATCGCCGATGGCGTTGGTGGTCATCGCTTTTGCCGTTTCCGGGCGTATGATGCCGGCGCCGCCGGTGCGGATTGCTTCGGCAAAGCGCAAGTAGTCCCTGGCGGTCCCGACCATGCCGACGCCGCCGGCGGGAAAGGCCGTTCTGTCGAAGGCGCGGGAGGGCGAATAGACGATTCCGCTTTGGCCGAACTTCAACGTGAAGGGGTCCGTCATGCGAACGGGCAGCGGCGAAGCGTCGCCGTAGGGTATTGCAAGCGGCTTGCCCTCTGCCGCCACGAATTCCACGCTGGTCATGCCGAGCGGACCGGTCACGAGAGCCCGCACCACTTCGGCAAGCGTCTTTTCCGTCACGCGTTCGACTACGGCGCCCAGAACGTCGATCGCAACGGAATAGTGCCAGCCCTTGCCCGGCTCGAAGAGCAAGGGGGCGGAGGCGATGCGTGCGACATTCTCCTGAAGGGAGAGCCCGGAGCTATCCAGCCCGTCGGATATGCCGAGGCGATGATAGGGACCATCTTCCGGTTCGAGGAAACCATAACCAAGGCCGGCCGTATGGGTCAGCAGATGGCGAATTGTGATGACAGGTTCGCGCCCATCGCCGAGCTTCGGACGGAAATTCGGTAGCCAGCGGGTGACCGGGTCTTCCAGAGCCAACTCACCATTGTCGATGAGAGTCAGCGCCGTCACGCAGACGATCGGCTTCGTCATCGATGCAAGCCGGCAGATCTCATCGACGACCATAGGCCGGCCTGCTTCCCGGTCTGCGAAGCCTGCGGCGCGCTGGTAGACGATATTGCCATTCTGAGAGACGACAACCGTCGTTCCGACGATCTTGCCGGAGCCTGTGGCGGCATCGATGACGGAATCGAGCGCCTTTGCCGGTTCCCATTCGGCAGCTGCGGCCGGTGACGCGGCAAGATCCACAAATGCCTGCGTGGCAAGGGCAGGAAGGAAGCCGCTAACGGAGGCTGCCGCGAGAACCTCACGTCTGGTCATCGCAAAACCGCCCGATCGCGCCGAGGTGCCTTTCTCTGGGATCATGCATGTCTCCCGCAAATATTCCCATGAAAATTCGAATGGATTTGAGATATAGCTTTTCGTCAGAGGTGATAATCTGCCGTTGGCGCGATTCACTTCTCAATCACAGTAGGAAATGACCATGCTCGATCGCATCACCGGAATGCAGGTGTTTTCTCGATCCGCCCATATGGGCAGCATCTCGGCAGCCGCTCGGCAAATGGGACTATCGCCCGGCATGGCGACGAAACATCTGGACGCCCTGGAGCAGCGTCTGGGTGTACGGCTGTTGCATCGCAGCACGCGCAAGCTCAGCCTCACGGAGCCCGGACAGCAATATCTGGAGCTTTGTACGCGCCTGTTGCCGGAACTGGAGGAAGTGGAAGCGACGATCGCCTCCCAGCGCGTCGAGGCAACCGGCCTTTTGCGACTGAACGCGCCGCTCTCATTCGGCGTCCACTATATAGCGCCGCTCATCCCCACCTTCAGCGAAAGACACCCGGGCGTCACCGTGGATCTCGGCCTGAACGACCGGGTGGTCGATCTGATGGACGAAGGCTGGGACCTGACGATCCGCGTCGGCCGCCTGAAGGACAGCCGCCTTGTTTCCAGAAAATTGGCGGAAAGCGCCATGATCATCTGCGCCGCTCCCGGCTATTGGTCGAAGCATGGCCGACCCGAATCCTGGGCTGATCTGCAAAACCACAATTGCCTCGGATTTGTTTTCTCCAACATCGCACGGCCCGACGAATGGTTCTTCGGCAGGGATCGGCAAAAGCGCATTGCGATAAAGGGCACCATGCGGGCCAACAATGGCGATGCCCTTGTCGCGGTCGCGGTGGCCGGTCTCGGCGTTCTCTACGAGCCTGAGTTCATCGTCGCGGATGCAATCCGGCGCGGCGAGTTGGAAGCTGTACGGCTCGATGCCCCGACGGCGGATCTCGGAGGCATACACATCGTCTACTCGCCGGACCGGTCCCCTCCGGCAAAGGTCAGGGTGATGATCGACTTCCTCGTCGCAGCGTTCAATCCGCGACCGCCATGGATGGTGGCGTCGCTTTAACTTGGATCGGCTGTGATTCGGCGTTGACGGACGACCCCCGTGGCCACCCCGATTTAGTCCTTTGAAGTCATTGATGAACTTTGCAGCGATGCGGGCTCACGATCGACGCCCATATCGACTGGTGCGACGAGGTGTATGGGAGCACCACGGCTACCCGGCAAACGTTTGAGACTGCATCGTGAAGTTAGTGGATGTTCCACAACCGGGTATTGAACCTCAAGACAAAATGTCTATTTTTTCGCGCTGTAAATGTGGGCGCAACGTCGAACCCCCAGGATTTTGCGAAGCTCACGCTTCGCCCCTTGCTTTGCGGATGCCTACGCCACCACTCGGAGTTTCAGGCAGACAATGACATTTCCAACGATACAGCTGCCGCAGAGAGCTCTCACGCTTTCTCAGAACGTAATCTCAATGCCGAAAGCCAGCTATTTCTCGTTGCCGATAGTGATCGCCCTTACCGTTTTCCTGGTGATTTCTGAAGCTCCGGGCATTTTGAGGGATTGGACGATCAATCAAAACCCCGTCACGCTTGATAGTGGCGATATTCGCGACGGAAAATGCTCGACCAGAAAGGGCTTCTTCACCAACTGCTCGGCCCATCTCAACTATACGTATAATGGTCAGAGCTATGACAAGGACGTCGAGATCATGTTCGTCGACATCCATGCCGGTGATTATGACACGAATCTCGTCATTTCCGGGGATCACCCGGATTTGGCGACCCTGAGCCTCGGCATTGATAAGCTCTGGAATCGCATCATAACGCTGGCTGTGTTCGTTGCCCTTCTCGGCGGCGCCAGCATCGCCGTGATTTTCCAGATCTTGCGTGTCTGGCGCGTCCGCGGGCGCTTGCGCCAACCTGCTCAACTCGTGCCGGTCCCGGTGGAAATCACGGCATTCGACCGGCGGCGCAAGCGATTGACGGTGACCTATGCGGACAAGATAGCCGGGAAAAAGACCGGGCGAGCGGCACATACGCGTTTCGAGCCGGGACAGGAACCCCTTCTCGTCGGCGAAAATGGCGGTAAAGCCGTGGCGCTTGCCGTCTGGCATGGAAACACGTCGCTCCCGGTGCTTCTGGATGCGCAGCTGGAGCGGATCGAGATGACGGCGGAAGAGCGCGCAAGGGTTCTCGCTCCGCTGACTGCCGAACTAGGCGGGCGTCCGCTGGAGCTCGTTGTGCGAGGGAAGAAAGGGCCGTCCATCATGACGCGGCTCGCGAGATTCTTTCTCGTGATACTCCTGATCATCGGCGGCATTTTCGGCTACTGGCTTTGGTATGTGACCAGCGCAGGTTCGCAGTTTACTTCGCCCGCTATGGATCTCAACAATATGATGCCGACGGCTCTCAACCGCTGGGGTTGTGATCAGCTGAAGAAGCGCTTCGGCGATCAACGCGCGCCCTTTGGATGCACCGCTTCAGACTACACCAGCTGGAAGTGACGCCGGAACAACGTCGATTGAATTCTGCCTAACGCGGGCTCCCTGGGAGCTCGCGTTAGGCAGAATGTCCATTCGCTGCACTCCGCCTGTTCACTTGATCACGCTCGGCAAGCATTGCTCATGGATCCGCAATTGGCAGAGTGCAAAAGAAGCGTAGTTGACGGCATTACCGCGGCTCGGCATCTTTTCTTTGGGACGCAGGACCGAGAGCAGGGGTTACCCTTTCAGACTGTCGACTAGCCCGCAAATCATTCTCATCGAAGGCGAACCGACGCAACACGGCAAAAAGCGCTTCGTTCACTTGAGCGCCATCCAAAATGTCAGGGTCGTCGCAGATAACGTTGATTGTTCTCTGTACAACGCGATCGACCGCCTGGTCAGAGTCGACAAGCTTCCTCGCCCATACTTGAAGGATGGCACGGAGTGAAGGGTCTTGAGCCATTTCCGCGGATTCCGGCAGAGGCATCAATGCTCATCCAGGTGTATCTTGCAGGCGAGAGCAGGTGGCACCCCTCTGTCGCCACCGCCTACGGGATCTTTTGGTGACAATGAGGTCATGGTAACGCCAATCGAGCAAGAGTCCATCCCACGGCTTCAACGTCGTGCGAGAGTTTCGGTCCATTGAGTTGCGCGCTGCTCCATGTATCTCTCGATGTCAATTTTTGTATGACGTGCTTGCGCAACACGCTCAAGGCAGCGTTACGTCGTCTTCAGAATGAAATCAGTTCGCGTTCTTCTGCTGGATCCGGTCCTCGGCGATCCAGCGGGCCGCCAGCACAAGCGCACCCATGCTGAAGTCCTTGCCGTGCCTGGCAACCATTTCCTCGGACAATCGAGCTAGCTGCTCGAAAAAGGCGTCCTTGCTTTTCTCTTCGGGGCTGAGTTCGGTTTGCATTGCTTCCTCCATCTCGTGATTATTGCCGTGCTATTTGAACAACTGGGTCGGAAAGGTGATGATCGCCGCGTTTCCGTCGGCGTCGCCAATCGCCAGATGCTGACCGTTGGCGGACCAGGCGAGCGCGTTGAGCGCGCCGCCGGAGGGTCTGAGGATAAGTTCCGCCGGAGAACCGACCGGGGAAACGACCAGCCGGCCATTGGCGTAGCCGGCCGCAACGAGGTTCCTTTTTGGATGGGCCGCCACCGTGTCGACGAGGAGAAAACCTGCCCGGCCGGTCGTCAGGGCGCCTTTGTTGTCACCCGAAAGGGGTGGCGCGTCCATCGACCATGCCGCAATTCGAAGGGCTCCCGATGAGACCAATGCGCTCGGTGCGCTGCTCCAGCATACGGTCCGCACCGGCCCGGGGAAGTCGGCGATGATACCGGATCGATCGCCCGCAAGATCAAGCAGGCAGAGCCCTCCGGAGGCGAGCCCACATGCCAGCCAACCGCCGTCATGGTTCCAGCGGACGGAGAGAGGCTGGGACGGCAAAGAGATCGAGCGCCATGAGGCCGCAGGATCGCCCATCTGTCGGACAGACAGCCGATCGCCGGCGGCAACGGCAACCAACCTTCCGTCTCTCGAGATCGATACCAACTCAAGCTGCGACGTTGCAATGTCTCCGATCTTCACAAGGTCGGTGCCGCGCAGCTTTATGAACAGATGTTGGCGGTCGATGGCGACTGTAGCGCCGGTCACTCTGCAGTGGGCGATCGAAACGACGGGCTCGCCGGTCTTGAACAGCGTTCCCGCACCACTGCCCTCGGCCGTGAGGCGGGCGACATTGCCATCGGTCATTCCCAGAACGAAATCGGAATTCTGATAGCCGGCGATCGACGACGTCTTTGCGGCTGTGGAGACTTGAACCAGGGGCGACGGCGGAGACATGCGGGGACGGATCGTCGTCCGGCCGAAATCGGCGCTCGTGTGCATCCGCGAACGTGGTGGCTCGCTGTCGGCCACGCGGGCAAGTGCCACTGTTCCATCCATTTGCGAAATCGCAAGAACAGAGTCGTCGGCGTTGAACTGCACTCCGGTGACCGGCGACGGGCACTGCCAGCTTCGCGCCAGGAGGTCGAACAATGTCGGGTTGGAAAGGGTTTGCTGGTTCACGCTGGTCCTCCCGTCATGTGCCATTCTCCGCCGCGAGCGATGCGTCGACTTCAGCCACCGCATGCTCGGCCTCGGCGATGGCCTTGTTGCTGTCGGCCTGCGCGGCTCGGATTGCGTCGGCTTTCGCCTCTACATCACGCAATTCCCGTACCAGTTCCTCCGAGGTTCCATCTCTGCCGATTTCCATCTCAAGGCGAAGAATGTCCATTTCCGTTCCGGCGAGGGCTTGAGTCAGCTTCAAGGCGCCGGCGGTGAGCGTCGACAGGTTCGCGACCAGCGCCAGGCGCCGATGGAGCAGATCGACATGCGAGCCCGTCCGATCGGTCATCGACCGTCTCCCGATTTTGGCCGTTCAGGCGTCTTCCAGGCTTCGAGGATGGGCGGAAGCTCGGGCAATTGTGCCCTGAACTGCCTTTCCGCCATCTCTATATGAGTTCGCAATTCATCCCAGATATCGACGCGAATCATCGTGTCGCCGGTAAGCTTCTCGACCTCTTCCAAATGAAGTTGACGTGACAGCGAAACGCCGGAAAAGACGAAATCACGCAGCATGATGGCGTGTCTTTCCACAAAGGCATGGATCATCGGATGGGTTTCCTGGGTGACCCCCGTACCGGCCAATTGCTTCAGGATGAAGTCCTGGAAATGGCTCTGCAGCCGATATTGGCTTTCTCCCATGAAGCGAATGACGAAAACGAGATCGCGCTGCATGAGCCGGACCAAATCCGTCGTGACATCGTCGCCGCCCTCGCCCTGCAAAGGGGGCGGCGGAACAGGATTTCCGTCCTTCTTTGTCATATCCGGTTCCTGGCAATCCGAGAGGATGCTTCCGCTCCTCTTTGTCTCTAAAATGTAAGATAAGAAAATAGGGTTGTCGACATTTGTTTGTTGTGCATTTGCTAAGTAAACATGTTGCAATAGCGAATATATTTCAAATATTACTTCTGTAAATTACAATCGTAAAATAATGTTACACTATATTGCACGCAGATTAATCTAGATGGCTTGGCAGGTTATTGCAGAGCTCGAAATCCGTTAATTTGCGAACTGGCACGGGCGTTGCATATCCATTGCCATAAGAAGCCCATCGCGTTTCAGGCGATGCTAGAAGAACGAAGGATGGAGAAGCGAGATCTAAGCGCCTGCCGTTGCGTTGATTGACTGGCTGGCCAGCGAGCTTTCCGACTACCTTTGCCGTGATCCACTTGAACGGTCGGACCTTGGTCGCGCCTGACGGCGCATCTCTTTGCCGTGCCGTTCCAACTCTCGCACGCGGCGCCTGGCGTCGCTTCATGCCGAGGCCAACGGGCTGACGGCGCAACATAGTGGAGGCTTATCATATGTCGTCTTTGACGCTGAACAAGATTACCTCGCAACGCGGCATTTCCGTCGGCGAGGCGACCAAGAAAATTTCCGACCTGGGTTGGAACCCGACTTACGTTCAGGAAGCGATGACGTTTCCGACGGACTATAAGATCAATAAGGCACCGCGCGATCCGATGAAGCAGGTCCTGCGGTCCTATTTCCCGATGCAGGAAGAAAAGGATAACCGCGTCTACGGCGCGCTCGACGCCGCCTTGCGTGGCGACATGTTCCGCAACGTCGAGCCGCGCTGGGTCGAGTGGATGAAGCTCTTCCTGGCGATCATTCCTTTCCCGGAAATCTCCGCCGCCCGTTCGATGGCGATGGTTGCGCGCATCGCGCCCGGTGAAGATCTGCGGACCGGCTTCACCATGCAGATGGTCGACGAGTTCCGGCATTCAACGATCCAGATGAACCTGAAGAAATGGTACATGGAAAACTATATCGACCCGGCGGGCTTCGATATTACCGAGGAAGCCTTCGGGAAATGTTATGCCACGACCATCGGTCGCCAGTTCGGCGAAGGCTTCATCACCGGCGATGTGATGACCGCCGCCTGCATGTATCTCACCGTCGTTGCGGAGACGGCCTTTACCAATACCCTCTTCGTGGCAATGCCATCGGAAGCCGCGCGCAATGGCGACTATGCATTGCCGACCGTGTTCCTGTCGGTTCAGTCCGATGAAAGCCGGCACATCGGCAACGGCCACTCGCTGCTGATGGCGGCATTGAAGGAGCCGGAAAATCACCTCTTGCTCGAGCGCGACCTGCGCTACGCCTTCTGGCAGAACCACGCGATCGTCGATGCCGCCATTGGCACCTTCATCGAATACGGCACCACCAATCGCGACAAAAACAAGGAATCCTATGCGGAGATGTGGCACCGCTGGATCTTCGAGGACTATTATCGGACCTACATGCTGCCGCTTGAGAAATATGGCATCAAGGTCCATCACGACGACGTCCATGAAGCTTGGAATCGGATCACAAAGAAGCACTATGTCCACAAGGTCGCTCAGTTCTTCACGGTCGGCTGGCCGCTGAATTTCTGGCGCATCGAAGCCCAGACGGACAAGGACTTCGAATGGTTCGAGCACAAGTATCCAGGCTGGTATGCCGAGTTCGGCGACTTCTGGAAATGGCACGCCAAGCTTAGCCATCGCGGCGAAAAGATCATCACCTTCAACGAAGATGTCGGCTACGTCTATCCGCATCGCTGCTGGAGCTGCCTCGTGCCGTGCCTCATCCGCGAGGACATGGTGGTCGACGAGATCGACGGTCAGCTTCATACATTTGCCCATGAGCTGGATCGCTGGACCGCCGTCGAGGCGTTCGCCGACGAGTATCAGGGTCGGCCGACGCCCGCGATGGGCCGCTTCAGCGGCAAGCGCGAGTGGGAGACCGTTTATCACGGCTGGGATCTCGGCGATGCGATGAAGGATCTGAACTTCATCCGCTCCGACGGCAAGACCCTCATTCCGCAGCCGCATCTGCGCTTCGATGCCGAGGAAATGTGGACGCTCGACGATATTCGCGGACACACCATCCAATCGCCGCTGACGCTGCTGCGCCAGATGTCGCCTGCGGATCGTGAAAAGCACATTGCCGAGTACCATGCGGGGTTCACCGTCAACCCCTGCAACTGAGGCTGCCTGCGCGGGGGCCGGTTACCGGCCTCCGCAATATTCCGGGAAGAGGTCGGTCGTCCTCCCTTCGCAAGAAGGTGGAACGGGCAGGAATTGGGAGATTAATCATATGGCTGACGCTCATAAAGTGCGTCTGGAACCTGTCGGCGTCGAGTTCGAGGTCGAACACGGCGAAACCGTTTTGAATGCGGCGTTTCGCCAGGGCATCGCGTTGCCGCATGGCTGCAAGGAAGGGCAATGTTCCGCCTGCAAATGCGTCCTGCTTGAGGGCGAAGTCGACATGCTCAAATACTCGACCTTCGCACTGAACGACATGGAGAAGGATTCCGGCCATATATTGCTGTGTCGGTCGATCGCCTATTCCGACATGGAAGTCGAGCTTCTGAACTATGACGAGGAGCTGCTGGCGAAAGCGATTGCCGTCAAGACATTCAAGGGCCGTATCTCCCATAAGGAGAACCTGACCCACGATATTCGCGGCATCGAAATCGAGCTCAGCTCCCCGATGAAGTTTTGGGCGGGGCAATATGTCGACATCACGGTTACCACGGAAAAAGGGGAGACGATTACGCGCTCGTTCTCCATGGCAAATACGCCGGACCAAACCCAAAAACTCTCCTTCATCATCAAGAAATACCCAGAAGGAAAGTTCTCTGGCGAACTCGATTCCGGAGGAATCCGGGTTGGAGCCGAAGTCTCCGTCGTCGGACCCTACGGCACCTGCTTTCGACGGGAGGACCGGGAAGGACCGCTAGTGCTGGTGGGAGCCGGGTCCGGCATGTCGCCGGTCTGGTCGATACTCAACGATCACGTCAGGAGCGGCGAGAAGCGGGCCGTCTACTTCTTTTATGGTGCGCGCACACCCGACGACCTGTTCTACCTCGACCGTATCGCAGACCTCGTCAGCGGGCATCCGGACGTCAAATTCATACCCGTGCTGTCGCATGCCGACGGCAACGGAGCCTGGGACGGGGAGAGGGGTTTCGTCCACCAGACCGTCGACGCGGTGCTCAAGCAATTGGCGATCGACGGCGCGGGAGATGTCTATGCCTGCGGTCCGCCACCGATGATCGATGCGCTTCAACCGGTGTTGTTCATGAACGGCTTCGAAACCGAACGGATTTTCTTCGACAAATTCACCACCTCGTCGGGAGGCAAGCCAGGCCATTGAGGCTGAGCCAGATGAGGACAGCATTAGAGCAACTGCAACAAGGGAGTGAGAACCATGACAGCTACTTCGAGTTCAGTCGGATCGGGAGCCGCAGGCTCGGCAATCTTCGCCGATTCCGATAGCCGGAAATACCGCTATTTCGATCCGAGGGGTCAGCGAGCCACGCACTACGAGGATGTGACCGTCGATGTCCAGCCCGATCCCGAACGGTACCTGATTCAGAACTGGATCATCTCCTTTGCGAATGGCGACGGCGCCTATGTCAAGGACTACACGGCGGCAAAGAGCTCCAACTGGCACGCCTTCCGCGCGCCCGATCAGGAATGGGAGCGCACCCATTACCAGCGTCAGTCGAAGATCGAAACGATGGTGCAAAGCGTGATCACCAATGCCCGAAGGGCCGGCGCGCCGAAAGCCTTCGACAAGGTCTGGATCAAGATACTGCAGGCACATCTGGGAGCGTGGAAACACGCGGAGTTCGGTCTGGGTACGTCGCTCATGCAGGCGCAGCGCTACGGCTATACGCAGATGATCAACAATGCCACGCTGACGAACTCGTCCTACAAGCTGAGGCTCGCCCAGGATATCACTTTGTATCTCGCCGAGATCGGCATGGATATTCCCGGCTGGGACGACGACCTCGGCAAGAAGCACTGGCTTGAGGATGGCGCCTGGCAAGGAACGCGCGAAGCCGTCGAAACGATCATGGGCACCACCGACTATCTGGAGCAGTATTTCGCGATCAACATCGTCTTCGAACCCCTTGTCGGCGAACTCTTCCGGTCTGGTTTTCTCATGCAGGCGGCCGCCGCCAACCACGACTTCATCACGCCGCCGGTGATCTCCGCAGCCGAGGCGGACT
Source organism: Martinezella lusitana (assembly GCF_016901135.1). Classification (GTDB taxonomy): domain Bacteria; phylum Pseudomonadota; class Alphaproteobacteria; order Rhizobiales; family Rhizobiaceae; genus Rhizobium; species Rhizobium lusitanum_D. The sequence continues at coordinate 704,865 of NZ_JAFEVL010000045.1, forward strand.
ATGAGCGTAATCTCGCCAACACGATCGACCTGATCTACCTGCTGGCCAACGACGAAGTCCACGGCGTGGCAAACAAGAAGCTCTTTCAGGGCTGGGTCCGCAAGCACGGCGCGCTCGCCGACAAGGCAGCTACCGGTCTTCAACCGATCTGGTCGATGCCGCATTCCAAACCGATTTCGTTTGCGGACGTTCGCGCCCAATCCAAGGAGCGGATCGGCAAAATTCTCGGCGAACTCGGCCTCAAGCGTTAAACCAAGGAGCAATCATCATGTCATCAGTCGCACGCGACGCTACGCAGTCCAACATCTTCAAATCGATGAAGGACATCACCTTCGACCAGACGATTTCGCATCAGTGCGGTGTCACCATGAACGATTCGGTGGAGGCGAGGGCCATCGCCGAGTTCATGGGCAAGAAACCCGGTGTCACAGTGACCTATCAGCCCGCGATGATCCGTATCGACGGGGACGGCAAGCTGATCTTCAAGATGGATGAAATCAGTGAGTATCTCGGACGCGAGATGACGGCGGAGATCTTCGAGGTCAACACGTCCACGCATTACGGCCGCATGGTCCGCGTCGATGACAACCAGGTGATCCTCTTCGGAAACATGGAGGAGGTCTTCGAATACATCTGAGAAGACGCCCGGAATCGGCGCGCCGTTTGGGAGGCGCGCCGGCAACATCAACGCAATTGCTGCGGAGGCAACAATGTTCAAGACACCTGAAGGCAAGGAAATCTTCGTGGTCGACGGCCACACCCATTTCTGGGATGGGAGCCCAGAAAATCAGCGCAACATTCACGGCAAGCAGTTTGTCGAATGCTTTTACGCCTATCACACGGCGCTGAGCCCCAAGGAGCAGCTCTGGGAGAAAAGCAAGTTCGAGAAATACAGCGCCGACGATCTTTACCGCGATCTTTTCATCGACGGTCCGGACGACGTGGCGATCGTTCAGTCGACCTATCTCAAGGACTTCTACAAGAACGGTTTCAATACCATCGAGCGCAACGCCGAGGTGGCCAAGCGCTATCCGGAGCGCTTCATTGTCAACGGCTCCTTCGATCCGCGCGATGGAGAGAAGGCTCTCGAATATATCCACTTCATGAAGGAGACCTACGACATCAAGGGCGTGAAGATGTACACGGCCGAATGGAACGGCGCTTCCAAGGGATGGAAGCTCAACGATCCGGATGCCTACAAATGTTTCGAACTCTGCGAGAAACTCGGCATCAAGAACATCCATGTCCACAAGGGACCGACGATTCTGCCGCTCAACAAAGATGCCTTCGATGTCCATGATGTCGACTATGCGGCGACCGACTTCCAGAATCTGAACTGGATCGTCGAACATTGCGGCCTGCCCCGTCTCGATGACTTCTGTTGGATAGCCGTCCAGGAGACCAACGTCTATGGCGGCCTCGCCGTGGCGCTTCCGTTCATTCATTCACGGCCGCGTTATTTTGCCGAGGTGATTTCCGAGCTGCTGTTCTGGGCCGGCCCGGACAAGATCCTGTTCGGCTCCGACTACGCGATCTGGACGCCGCGCTGGTTGATCGAGAAGTTCTGGGCCTTCGAACTACCCGACGACATCAAGCAGGAACGGGGCGTGGATCTGACGCCGGAGATCAAGGAAAAAATCCTCGGCCTCAATGCCGCACGTCTCTACGACATCGACATCGAGGCGAAGAAGGCAGCTTTGATCAGTTCGCCTTTCAGCGTTGCTGCGGAGTAGGGACGATGAACCCGGTCAGCATGTCCGCCAGCCGCCAGGGGGAGCTCTGGTGGCGGCTCGAGCAGGTGAATGACCCGGAACTGGATGAACCCATCACCGAGATGGGTTTCGTCGAGCGGGCAGATGTCGGGCTCGACGGCAGCGTGGATGTCGATTTTCGGTTACCCACTTATTGGTGTTCGCCGAATTTCGCCTTTCTGATGCTGGATGGCATCCGCAGGGCGCTCGACGCGCTGTCCTGGTCACCCATCTACCGGGTGAGCCTGCACGATCATATGTTCGCGGAGGAGGTGAACAAGGGCATCGCGGCTGGAAAGGGCTTCGGCGAGATCTTCGGCGAGCTTGCCGGAGATCAGGACCTCGAAAGCCTGCGTGAGATCTTCCGCATCAAGGCATTCAAACGGCGACAGGAGGCTGTGCTGCTCGGGCTCCGTCATCAGGGCCTGACCGACAGCGAGATCGTCGGCATGGATCTGACGGCCTTCGACATCGCCGGTCTCGACCAGATCGACGATGTCAAGCAGAAGTCGCGATACCGGAAGGCATTGCTGGGACGCTGGCCGGAGCGGCAACCTGGAGATCCCGTCTTCGTAACATGGGAGGGCGTGCAGATTGCCGCCAATGCTCTAAGCGCTCATCTCGCCGATCTGCGAAGCGTCCGCATCAACATGGAGTTCAACGGCGCCCTTTGCCGGGGGTTGAAGCATACGCGCTACAAGGAGTTGGACATGGTTGATGGCGAGCCGACGCTGGTCGACTTCATCATGGATCGGGTTCCTGCTTCCGGCGCCGTGACCCAACCCACCCGGACCTGAAACAACGGCCTTCTCAGCACAAGGCCCCTAATCAACAAACCGCCCGTAAGGCGGAAGGAGGAGTCATGCCTAAAATTATGATCCACAATTCCGAGGCTCGGCGTGCGCTCGCCCGCGGCGTCGGCAAGCTCGCGGCGGCTGTCGAGCCGACGCTCGGCCCAAAGGGCATGAATGCGATGATCGATCGCCCGCTCGGAACGCCGATGGTGACCCGGGACGGCGTCAGCATCGCTTCCGAGATCGAGTTGCGCGACCGGTTCGAGAACATGGGTGCGCAGGTCGTTCGCGAAGTCTCGATGCAGACCAACGAAATCGCCGGTGACGGCACGACGACGGCCATCGTCCTGGCCAACGCGCTCATCCAGAAAGGTATCGAGGCCAACGAGCGCGGCGCCAAATCCGTCGATCTGTGCAAAGGCATCGATATTGCCGTGGCAAAGGTCGTGGAGGCGCTCAAGGCGAGCGCCAAACCGGCAAAGGGAAACGGCAGCCTGGCCGCGGTCGCCAACATCGCAGCGACCGATCCGAAGCTCGGAGCACTGGTTGCGGAAGCCTATGAGCGCGTTGGAACCAGCGGCGCCATTTCTACCGATTTCAGCGTGACGACGGAAACGACCCTCGATGTCGTCGAGGGCATGTCGTTCGAACGCGGCTATCTCTCCCATCACATGGTCACTGATCAGGAGAGGATGGAGGTAGTTCTGGATCGGCCGTACCTCTTGATGACCGATTTGAAGATCAAGGAGCCGGCATCTCTCGACGCCGTCCGCCGGCTCGCCGAAAAGGCCGACCGGCCCTTGGTGATCGTGTCGGAGGAAATGTCGCCTGAAGTCGTGGTGACGCTGCTCGGCAAGCAGGGGGCAGGAAAATATCTGGTCGTCCATCCTCCGGAATATGGCCATTGGCGGAAGGCGATGATGGAGGATCTGGCGATCCTGACCGGCGGACGGGTGATCGCGCACGACCTCGGCGGCAGGCTTGAAGACGTGACTGTCGAGGATCTCGGGACGGCCGAACGGGTCAGGACCAGCTCATCCTACACAACCGTTATTCGCGGAGGCGGCAATGCTGCGGCGATTGCGGCGCGACGCGCCCAGGTCCAGCGTCAGCATGATGTCGCCCCACCCAATATCGAGCAGGACAAGCTGCGTGAACGGCTGGCGAAACTATCCGGCGGAAGCGCTGTCCTCTATGCCGGCGGGGTAACGCCGGTCGAGCAGAAGCGGACCATCCAACTCATCGAGGATTCGATGCATGCGGTGCGTGCTGCCGTGGAGGAAGGCGTGGTCGCTGGCGGCGGCTCGGCGCTCGCGCAGATCGCACCGGTGCTTGATGAGGTGCTGACTTCGGTTGACGGCGATGTCGCAGAGGGCGTGCGCCTTGTGCAGGGCATCCTTTCTCGCCCGCTTTGGCAGATCGCCGCCAATGCCGGCGCCGATCCCGATACCGTCGTTGCGAAGGTCACGCGCGTCAATGGCGGCCATGGTTACGATGCCGCGCTCGGCAGATACCAGAACATGATGGAAGCCGGCATCATCGATCCCGTTCGTGTCACCTATACGGCGCTCAGAAACGCGGCATCGGTCGCGACGCTGATCCTTACCACGGAGACGCTGATCGGAGATCTTGCCGAAAACGAGGACCCGACAGCCGGGCCGGCGCTCGGCGGCGGAGCGGAAAAGCTCGGGCGCGCGTGACGCGAACAAACATCTTCCAGCATTGGAAAGCCAAGAGGATACGACCATGAAAGCTGCGAGACTGTACGAATACGACCCGAAGATGAACGTCCAGTTGAAAATAGAGGAGGTTGCCGCCCCGACAATCACCGATCCGAATGAAGTTGTCGTCCGGGTGGGAGCGGCGGGTCTGTGCCGCACCGATCTGCATATCATCGAAGGCATCTGGAAACCGACGATGGATCCGAACGGCACGCTCTTGCCCTACATCATGGGGCATGAGAACGCCGGGTGGGTGGAGGACGTCGGCAGCGGCGTCAAGTCGGTCAAGCCGGGCGATGCCGTGATCTGCCACCCGTTCCGATCGTGCGGCATCTGCCTCAATTGCCGTCACGGGGAGGATATGTACTGCGACAACGGCCAGTTTCCCGGCCTTGGAATGAATGGCGGTTTCGCGGAATACTTCATCACCAGCGAGCGATCGCTGATCAAGCTGAACCCAAACGTGACGCCCGTCGAAGTTGCGCCGCTCGCCGACGCCGGCATCACGGCCTACAGGGCTGCGAAGCGAGCAGCTAGGTTGCTGAGGCCGGGAAGCTATTGTGTTCTTCTTGGCATCGGCGGCCTTGGCCACATCGCCCTGCAGTCGCTTCACGCGATATCGGGATGCCGCATCATAGCGGTTGATCGCGAGCCGGCCGCGCAATTGCTGGCGAAGGATCTCGGCGCGGATTTTGTCCTCGACGGAGGGCCTAATGTCGTTGAGCAGGTCAAGCAGATCACCGGCGGCGGCGCGCATGTGGTCATCGACTTCGTCGGCGAGCTCGGCGTCGAGAACATCTGCTGGAAGATGGTGCGCAAGGGCGGGCAACTGTTTGTGGTCGGCTACGGCGGCGCGATCAATGTGCCGACAGCGCATCTCGTCATCGAAGAGATCAATATTGGCGGGAGCCTGGTCGGAAATTTCACCGAACTGGTCGAACTGATGGAACTGAACGCCGACGGCAAGGTGAAGATGCACTATACGGAATACAATCTGGCGAGCATCAACACCGCGCTCGACGACTTCAAAAACCGGCGATTTACCGGGCGAGGCGTCATCGTTCCGTGAAAGCCGGGTGACGCCTTGGACACAAATGCAGAAACGCATGGCGGTGATCTCGCCGGCATGCGTCCTATAGGAAGCCGCGGCGGATACCGTATTGCTCCAGCTTCCGATAGAGCGTCGGCCGGGATATGCCGAGCCGATATGCGACCTTGGTGAGATTGCCGTGTTCGGCCGCCAATGCATTCCTGATCGCCTGACGTTCTGCGTCCTCGAAACTGCGGACGTCGGCTTCCGGTCCGCCGGCGGCATTCGACGGAGCGTCCAGACGTGCGGACCAACTGCTGATTTCCGAAGGGATATCAGGCAATTCAACTGTCCTGCCGTCGGTCAGGACATGCAGTCGCTCCACCAGATTTTTCAGCTCTCGGACATTGCCGGGCCACGAATAGGCAAGAAACGCGTCAAACACCTCGTTTGCGAACCTCAGCGGCGCGCTTCCCTTCTGGTCGGCGATCTTGCGGTTCAGATGTTCGACGAGCAGAAGGACATCATTGCCGCGCTCTCGCAATGGCGGGATGCGGATGGAGACGGTACTGATCCGATAGAACAGATCCCGACGGAAGCGCCCCGCCTCGACTTCCTGTTTCAGGTCACGGTTGGTGGAGGCGACCAGACGCACGTTGACAGCGCGGCTGCGACTATCGCCAAGACGTTGCACCACGCGTTCCTCAAGGACGCGCAAAAGAAATGGCTGGATATCGATGGGCATTTCGCCGATTTCGTCCAGGCTCAGAACGCCGCCATGGGCCAGTTCGAAGACGCCCGGCTTTCCTTCCCGCGATGCGCCGGTAAAGGCTCCGGCGACGTGGCCGAACAGTTCGCTGCCGAACAACTCCTTGGTGATCGCGCCGCAGTTGAGCGCAACGAATGGGGTCGTTGAAGTGCCACCCTGACCGCCCAGGTGGACGAGGCGCGCGAACAGCTCCTTGCCAACGCCTGTCTCTCCTTCGATCAGCAGCGACGTGACCTGTTCGGATTGTGCGACCCGAGTGGCGACATCGACGGCGGAAAGCAGGGCTGGACTCTGGCCGACAATTGCGGAGGCGGCGTCCCGCAGACGCTGAGATATGGCGGTCCCCGGGACGATCGATATGCTGCTCCTTCTTTCTATCGTCATCGGGAACAGCAAGGCAGCGCCACGAAGATCGCCGTTGAGCTTCAGCGGGCTGACATGGCAGGATCGCAGTTCCTGGGGAAGGGTTGTCGTGACGCTATCGAGAAAGCCGGAGTCCGTGAGCTCCGGCAAGCGACAGTTTCTCGTTCCGTGGCGGATGCCCTCGGCAAGGCGTCTCTTCTGCGCGCCGGGGACATTATTGCTGTATATCGCCCTTCCATGCCGGTCGATGATCATCAATCCGTCCGTGGAGCGATAGTTGTTTGCCGAGGAGATGAACGCTTCCAGCAAGCGAGCCCGTTCCTCCTTCTGAGAATCGGCGAGTGCCATCTCGATCTCGCGCGCGGCGGCGGCGACCAAGGCTATATTGTGGGGACGGAAGATGTTAGGGGGGCCTGACAGATCGACGACACCGATGGTTCTCCCATCGAACGGATCACGGACAGGCGCACCGGCGCAGGTCCACGACTTGATACCGGCGCAGAAATGTTCTGCAGCATGGACCAGGACGGGTTCCCCGGTCCATAGTGCCGTTCCAATCCCGTTGGTGCCGACGACATCTTCTGTCCATTTTCCACCCACAGCCAGATGGATATCCATGCCGTCATAGATGGTTCTCTTGTCGCCGATGGCGTCGATCAACACGCCGTCGCTGTCCGCCAGCATGAGCATCGCGCCCGTGCCATCCAGCAATTGACCGATGGCGGAGAACGATCTTTTCGCCGCCGACAACAGTTCGGCGCTGGCACGGGCGACATTTTCAACTGCGTCCCTGTCGCTTTCGAATGGTGCTTCCTGTTGCAATGCATCGATGCCACCGGTCGCGCAGCGGCTCCAGGAATCATGGATCGTTGACCGCACCAGAAACTCTGAACGCGGATGCTCCTGGTCTCCCGACAGCAGCGTCTCCCAGGCGCGCATCGTCTTTCGCTCGTCATAGCCCAGATCGATGGTGGCCAAGCCCGCCGACGCCATAGGCCTTCGGGTTTGAAGCGCATTGATACTGTTCTTTATCGTGTCCGGATCTTGTTTCATGCGGATATCCACACTCCAACCTGGAGAAAAAGGATTCGTCTGCGAACGCCTTTCTGGAATCGAAAGGAAGATGGCCTCTTGGTCAGGAGTGGCTGATGCCGAGTCTCGCGCCGATGTCGGCAGCAAGCCTTTCCTCCGTATAGGTGGTATCCAGACATACGCCATCGATTGCCGACAAAGGTTCGGCAATCGTCTCGTCCACTGGCGCCAGAAAGCCGTTGCCCTTTGTCGCAAGGAAGAAAATGTCGGTGCCGTCCCGTCGGCGGATATCGCCGATATGATGGAGCTGCCGCGCGGAGTTCATGTCCATTATAATGACGCGGCCGTTCCTGGTAACCCGGACATTTGCCGATATCTCAGCTGAAGCCGGTCGGGCGCCACCAACGTGGATGATCAGCCCCTTCGTCTGCGGAGCGATTTGAGGTTTTTTCGATGCGGAATAGTTTCCGCCGCTTAGATGGTCAGCGAGCTGCGTGATGATGCCCCGGTTATTGTTGATCAACTGCCTTAAGGGCGCGTCTTCACGACGCGGACCGTCGCGTTTGGAGATAATGTCGACCATGAATCCTCCCAGATCCTTACCGAACCTATCGGCAACCAGTCCTCCGCGCGAAGCTTGGCATACGTCTGCAGCTTCACTGACAGACTAATATATGCCATGTCCGGAGGATGCGGGTAGCAGCGGGGTGCCACACCGAAAGACGGCGTGCCGTCTTTGGCGAGGTCTTGATACAAAACGATCCCTACGCCTACTCCGCCGCCATGATTTGAGGCGGTGCTCGCTCTTCCGTGTGGCTATCGCCATTGATGAGATAGATCAGACAGCTTGTTCTCAAGAGAGAGGCAAAATTCGATACGGATCCATGTATCGTCAGCGCCTCATCATGCAGAATTGACAAAAATCGCGGCGTGGACATTCCCTGACTCAAAGCCATGTCGTCGATCAAATCCCAAAAGGCGGCTTCAAGTTGAATACTAGTGGAATGGCCACCAATCCGCACGGAGCGGTTAATGGGGCGATAGCGGCCCGGATCCTGTCCGGCAAAAAGCCTGCACATGACATCTTCCTCCCATATGCCTGATCGTAGCCACTATGCGTCGATGTTCAATCCCAGTCAATTTTTCGGCTCTGTTGCAGAGAATGACGCCGAGGGCAAATTGAAAAGTGTTACCCATATCTCCGGTGTAAAACGTCACCTATGTCGACAATGGTAGCTTCGTCCCAATTTTGGAGGCTTGGTCTCGCCCTCCATCATCCTCTATCTGTGATGTATCCATTCAACAGGCACCTCAATGCAAAGCTACGCGTTTTGTCGAGTGGGGGGCGGGCGTCTTCTCCAAGGTTGACAACAAGCGACACGCCGCGCGCATCATGTAGGGTGCCGCATTGCCCATTCGACATAGGACGTGACTCAGCGCCACCAAAAAGCGTGCGTTCCTTCGGCTATCTGATGAACCGTTGCCGCGACGAGGCAAAGGCGTTCGTGGCCATTGGCGAAAGCTTCGCCGCGCACGAAACAGTCAACCACTCCAGCAGTCAATATGTCCGGGATGCCGTACACGTCAATTCAGTTGAAGGGTTCAATGCTCGGGTCCGCAGAACCATTGAAGGGACTTCAATAAAATGTCGCTTCACATTGTCGTCTTCCAGGCAGTCTCTCGCCGTGTGGCAATAAGAGCGACATCATTAAACAGTTATTATACGAAGTTCAGTATTTTTAGCTAACATTTCAATATCGAGCTTTATTGGTGAAAAACGATGCTTTCAATTCGTAATGTTCTCGTCACCGTATTCGTGCTGATCAGCTTGGCGCTTAGCGCAGTTGTTAGCAAATCCCTTTATCAATCCTACGCCGATTACACGACGTTCAAAGGAGTGGCGAACCGCACAGCGGTCGACAAGGCGCTGTTCACCATTCTCCTGAACTACCGATTGGAGCGGGGCCACAGCGTTACCGTCCTGACCGCTGCGTTAGGCACGGCAAAGAGCACGCTTGAGATGGTTCCAGGCGATCGTACCAAGGTGGATGCTGGCGTCGCCGATCTCCTTGCCGCGACCGCATCCGTTAACGATTCGCAGCTTTCGCCGCTGCTGGCCAAGATCAAAAGCGCTTACGATACCAATTTAGCGCTGCGCCAGGAGGTTGACCGCCAGTCGGGATTGCCACTTGAGGCGCGAGACAAGGCGCTCAGCGACAAGCTGATGTCGTTCGGTGCCGGCTTTCTTGGCGATCTTGAAGCGGCCTCGAATGTCACTGAGGCAGGCATTCGCTCGCTCGACAACTCCTTGATGGACCTCGTTCAAATCCGTGCCAATGCTTGGGCGACCCGGGCTTCGGTCGGCGCGGCTGCGCTCGTCATCAACAAGGCGACCGCCAGTGGCAAGCCGTTGTCACAAGCAGAGATCCTGGAGATGACTGCCGGCTTGGCCCGCTCAGTATTTGCATGGTCCCAGGTCAAGACCCTGGTCAATCATCCAAAGACTGCCGACTCATTGAAGGCAGCGTTAGCCAATGCCGAGGCGACCTATTTCAGCGGTCCGTTTGCCGACATGCGCGATGCGATCGTCAAGAGCGTGTCGAGCGGCGGCGTGGCCGGCGTTAGTCTGGACGATTGGCAAGTCGGAAGCACGAAGGGTCAGGCGAGCATCGCCGACGTCGCATTGCTGGCAATGGTCGTTTTGAACGATACGGCCAATGATCTGGCATCGGCCGCTTTGCAGGGAGTTATTGCCTATAGCACGCTCCTGATCGGTGCATTGGCGATGGGGCTTGCTGGGTTGGTTATAGTGGTTCGCCGCGTCGTCGGTCCGATTGGAGCGCTCACGCTTTCCATGCAGAAGCTGGCGCAGGGCGATTCTGATCTGGCGATTCCCTTTGTCGAACGCAACGACGAAGTGGGTAATATGGCCGTTTCCCTTGAGGTCTTCCGTCAGGCCGCGATTCGCAACAAAGAGCTGGAAGCAGGTGCGCAAGAGAACCGCGTTGCCGCTGAGCGGGAACGGATCGACACCCAGCGACGGGCGGAAGCGGAGGCTGACGAGCGCCTGTCGCAGGCAACTGCCTCGCTTGCGGCCGGCCTGAAGCGCTTGGCGTCCGGAGATATGTTATGCGAGATCGAGACGCCGCTTGCGCCGCAGTTCGAGACACTGCGCCATGATTTCAATGTATCTGTACGCCAGTTGCGTGAGGCGCTGCAGAGCGTCGAGGGATCGGTATCGACCGTAAGCAGTGGTGCACGCGAGATTTCCGCCGCTTCCGATGACCTGTCGCGTCGCACGGAGCAACAGGCGGCCTCGCTCGAAGAAACAGCAGCTGCCCTCGAAGAGATCACGGCCAATGTCGTCTCAACGTCTAAGCGGACCGCCGAAGCGCGCGACGTTGTACGTGAGGCGCGCGTGCGCGCTGATCGTTCTGGCGCTGTCGTGCGCAATGCGGTGACGGCCATGGAGCGCATCGAACAGTCTTCGCGCCAGATCGGCCAGATCATTGGAACCATCGACGAGATTGCATTCCAGACCAATCTTCTTGCACTCAATGCCGGTGTCGAAGCAGCAAGAGCGGGCGAAGCAGGCAAGGGTTTTGCTGTCGTCGCTCAGGAGGTGCGCGAACTTGCGCAACGATCTGCAAATGCGGCAAAGGAAATCAAAACGCTGATCGGCAATTCTGCAGCAGCCGTCGGGGAAGGTGTCAAGCTGGTCAGCGAGACCGGGGAGGGACTTGGCGCAATCGAGGGCCTCGTCCAGACGGTGAACGTGCATATGGATGCGATTGCGACCGCAGCCCAGGAGCAGTCAGCCGGGCTTGCGGAGGTCAATACCGCTGTCAACCACATGGATCAGGCGACGCAGCAGAATGCGGCGATGGTGGAAGAGATGAACGCATCAGGTGCCGGTCTAGCACAGGAGAGCGTCAGTCTCGAAAGTCTGCTCGGCAACTTTCAGCTTGGAAGCCATCTGGCCTCAAGTCTGAGTCAGGCGGCAAGCCGCCTGCGGGCACCGGCCGCACCCGTGCGCTCACCAGTCCGAACTCCAGTCGCGATGTCGCGGCGCGCAACGGCAACCTCGGCCGCTGCAGAAAGCTGGGAAGAATTCTGAGCGCCGCCTTGATTTATTGAAGGACGAAGGGGGATAGGGCTTTTCCGCGTATCGAATGCGTAGTTTTACACCTAAGCGCTTGTATTAGCGGAAATAAGCCTAGCCTCTACAGCTGATCCCGAATGAATTGAACAAAGAAAAGCCCCGTTGCCGGTTCCGGCAACGGGGCTTTTCTTTGTGTCTCCGTCAGAGCGCGCCGTTCTTCGGAGGGATGACGTCGTTCAGGTGATAGTTGCCGACGACGTGGTATTTCCAGCGGACCGGGTCGTGCAGCGTATGGGTACGGGCGTTGCGCCAGTGGCGGTCGAGATTGAGGTCCAGTTTGACCGATGCAGTCCCGGCAAGTTCGAACAGCGTGTTCGTCGCTTCGATGGCGATTTCCGTCGTCAGCACCTTGGCTGCCGCGACCGCCAGCGTCGCCTCCACCACCTTTTTTTCCGTGGTCTCGACCTGCGCCGCGTCGACCTTTCGGCCGGCGCGTTCGAGGGTCGCGGTTGCGGCCTCCAATCGAATGGCGATCTGTCCGATCCTGGCAATCGTCAGCGGATCGTCTGATGCACGCTCGACGCCACTGTCCATCCAGGGGCGCGACTTGGTTCTCACGAAATCCAGCGTTTCGGCGAATGCGGCTCTGGCAATGCCGAGATCGATGCCGGCATGGATGATCTGGCCAACCGAGCCGATCGTCGTCGGCCGCTCGAAACCCTTGTGATGGAAAACGGCACAATCGGCATTGACGTAGACATTGTTGAGTACAGTGGTGCCGCTGCCGGTCGTGCGCTGCCCGAAGCCGTCCCAGTCGTCGATGACCTCGACGCCTTCCGTGCCCTTCGGAACGAAGGCCATCACCAGCTTGTCGTTCTCGTCGAGCGCGAAGACCGTGACCCAATCGGCAAAGAGAACGCCTGTCGAATAGAACTTGCGCCCATTGATGCGGTAGCCCGGGCCGTCGCGGGTGATGCGGGTATTGTAATGTCCGACCGTCTTCGTGCCACGTTCCGACAAGGCGTTGCCGAAGCGGTCGCCGGCCAGTGCGCGGCCGAAAAAGTAGCGCTTCTGCTCCTCCGAGCCGTCGACGCGCAATGCTTCCAGGATATAGAAATGGTTCTGCGGGATCTGGCCGATCGAGCCGTCGGCCTGCGCCAGGATGGCGGTGATTTCCGCCAGCACGGTATTCGAGACATCCAGGCCGCCATACTCCTCGGGAACCGTGATCGCCAGCAGTCCCGATTGCGACAGGGCATCCATCTCGGCAAAGGGAAGTTGCCTCTCGCTATCGCGATCGGATGCTGTGGAGGCAAAATGCGCGGCAAGCTCGCGAGCGACGGCCAGCGCCTGCTGCTCAGTCTCAAGCAACGTTGCCTGCGGATGCGTCGAGTTGAGATGGTGCAATTGCGCGTTCATAGGCGGACTCCGGTTTCATCGGCGCCACGATGCAGCATTCAAAGCCGCGCTTCGAGGAAAGGCATTTCGTTTTTGTGGAGGGCCCCAGTTCGTGATTTCTTTATCTATAGAATAGATAGATAATAACTGCGTTCGGAGTGATGTCTCACATGCGCGTTAACTGCGCCTGCCGGTCACAGGCGGCCCGTTCGCCAATCGTCAAAACGGGCATGCGCCAGGGCAAGTGAGGCGACGAGGGGCGTGAAACGATGGAAAGGTAGCGAGCGGGCGGGCTGAAGCGGGATCGGCAGGGACTCCGCTGCTTCGCCAAGTGCCAATCTGGCAAGTACTTGACCCAGCTGAGCCGTCATGGCGATGCCACGGCCGTTGCAGCCGATGCCGCCGAAGAAGCCTTCATCGAAACGATAAAGGCGCGGGAGGAAATCCGGCGTCATGATGGCAAAGCCGGTCCAGACGACTTCGACGCCCGGATGGCGCGGCAGACGGAGTTCGGACACAAGACGGTCGACAACGGCGCGGCCGACGCGATCGAAGGCGCCTATCGGATTGATGGCCATGCCGCCGCTGATCAGCCTGTTGTCACGATCCAGCCGGTAGGTGAAAAGGTTGGAACGCGTGTCACCCACCGGGCGCCGGTGCGGCGCGATGCGAGCGACAGTCCCGGTGTCGAGCGGCCTGGTTGCCACCTGATAGACCCTGAGCGGCACGCCGGTGCGTCCCATGCGCGCCGCAATACCGCCGGTGAAGGCATTGGTGGCGAGCAGAACGCTGTCTGCCTCGATTTCCCGATCCGCGAAAGAGACCCGCCAGCCCCCGCCATTTCGGGCGATGCGCTCGACCCTTGTGTTCTCTCGGATGATGCCGCCACGCCGCATCACGGCGCGCGCAAGCCCATAAAGATAGTTCAGCGGATGGATGGTGCCGCCGGAATGGTCGATCAATCCGCCGGAATAGATATTCATTCCGGTTTCGGCATGAATCTCGCGCGCCTCGAGGAATTCGACGGGGCGACCGAGCTGCGTCCAGTTGCGAGCGCGCTGCCGCAGGATATCTGCCATGTCTTCGCCATAGGCTGGCTGCAGCCAGCCGGTTTGCGCGGCATCGCAGGCGATCGCTTCCTCGGCGATAGTAGTAAAGACCTGGTCGGCTCCCGCCCCGACGAGCGACAGGAGAGCATCCGCCTTGCCGCGAGGCAGTTTCTGGCGGACAACGGCCGGGTCGGCCTTGGCAAAATTGGGGACCACGAAGCCGGCATTCACGCCGCTTGCGCCGGAGCCTAGCTGTCCCGCCTCGAGAACGGTGACGGAGCGGCCGGCGCGGGCAAGATGGAGTGCTGCCGTCAGGCCCGTGAAGCCGCCGCCGATCACGAGCACGTCGCAGCGTGAAGGCACGTCGTGAGCGAGGTCAGGGGCTGGGCCTGCCGTCAGCGTCCACAGCGTTTGGTTGGGGGGAGCAATATGGTTGGACATCGGCGAGCGTTCTTCCAAAGCCTATGCCAGGTAGCCGTTGCCGAGCGGGTCGCTCGGATCGACAAGAAGGGTGCTTACGGCGGTAACCCAGGCGCTGCCCTCAACCTCTGCCACTATGGTCGGCTGCCCCGCTTTTGAAGCGCCGGGCCTTGCGACACCGTGATAGATCGTTCCGACGAGCCCTTCGTTGACGAAGCGCTCGCCAAAGCCGAGCTTGCCTTTGGCGACCAGAGTCGCCATGCGGGCGCAGGTGGCGGTGCCGCATGGCGAGCGATCGAAGGAGCCGGCCGCCGAAATCGGCGCGTTGCGGTGTTGAGCCTGCGGATGGCTCGGCGCATCCGTCCAGACGATATTGCCGATGACCGGTGCTATCTGCCCATCCGTGCCCGTGTCGCAAAGTCGCGCGGCGAGTGCATCCCTGACGACGGATGCCGCCGCGATGAGCTCCTTGATCTTTGTGACATCAATGGTCGTCCGCGCGGCCGAGACCGGCAGGAAAGCATACCATTGTCCGGCATAGGCGAGATCGACCGCGACCGCGCCGATGTCGGGAAGGTTTAGATCGACCGTCTTCAGAAAATAAGCCCCCTCGAAGACAAAGGCGACCGATTTGCAGTGGCCTGCTTCCAGCCGGGCGCGGAGGGGAACCCGGCCGGCCGGCGTTTGCAGGCCGAATTCAAACATGCCGGTAAAGTCTGGTGTCGGAGGCTGCACGAGGCCGAGCTCAAGCAATGTCGTTGCGGTCCCTATCGTCGCATGCCCGCACATGTCCGGATAGGCGGCGGCATCCATGAAGACAACGCCGAACTCGCCCCCGGGCCGATCCGGATGGATCAGTGCGACCGAGAACATCGAGCGATGCCCGCGCGGCTCCATGACCGAGACGGTCCTGACCCAATCCCGTTCATTGCGGAGCATGTCGCGCGCCACCAGCGGCGACATGCCTGCTTCCAGCCCATGTCCGGCAAGGATCACGCGCGTCGGCTGGCCGCAGGTATGGGAATCGACGACGTCGAGCACGCGCTGGTAGCTATCTCGATATGTCAGCCGCTGTAGGGAATTGCTCAAGGATTTTCTCCAGGTGAGGCGCCCGATGGGAGCACCTCGCAGTTTTTGTCTAGGCCGAGCTCGAGCTTACTTGAGCTTGCCCTTGAGCGCCGAGACGTCCTCCATCGTCATTTCGCTGTCGGTCGCCACCTTGCCGTCGGCGATCTTCCAGAGGCGGAACGGGCCGGTTATATCACCATACTGATCGAAGGAGACCGGTCCGATGACGCCCTCGTAGCGGATCGGCTTGCCGTCCTTGATGAGGCCGAGGCCCTTGGCGAACTCCTCCTTGCCGGCGTAGATCGGCGTTCCCTTCGGATCGACGACCTTGAACATGGCATCCTTGAGCTTGGATGTGTCGTCGCCGGCGATTGCCAGCGCAAGCCCGACGATAGCGCCGGCATCATAGGCACGGTCGGCGGCCGGATTGGATGGCTCGATGCCCGAGAAATCCTTGTAGTTCTTGTTGAAATAGTCCGTCGACGGCGTCGGTGTCGTTCCTGAAGATGTGCCATAGGCCTCCTTCAGATAGTCGGCGCCGACGGAATCGATGAAGTCCGGGCTGTTCATGCCGTCATTGAGCAGGAATTTCTGCGGACCGCCCTGGGAGATCCAGGTGCGGGTGATCGTTGCGCCATCGACCGGCGTGCTGACGAGATAGAGGCCGTCCGGGCTGCCGGCCATGCCGGCGGTGACTTCCGACGCGTAGCTCGATTGCTTTTCATTGTAGGGCGTGGTCGAGACGATCGTACCGCCGAGCGCCTTGTAGGCTTTGGAGAATTCCGCGACCATGTTGACGCCGAAGTCACTGTTCACGTGGATGATCGCCAGCTTCTTGAAGCCCTTGTCCATCGCATATTTGGCGGCTGCGATGCCCTGCAGCGAATCCGAGGTGATGGTGCGGAAGAAGATGCCGTTGGTCTTGCCATCGCGGCCGAGCGCCGTCAGCGTCGGCGAGGAGGCGGCCGGCGATACCTGCACGATCTTGGCAGGCGCGGTTACCGAGGTCAGGATCGGGATGGTCACGGAAGATATAATGCCGCCGATGATGGCCGGCACCTTCTTGACCTGCACGAGCTGCGTTGCCGCATCGACGGCGACGTTGCCCTGGCTCTGGCTGTCGCGCGTGTCCGTCACCAGATCACAGCCATGCACGCCGCCGGCGGCATTGATGTCGCGGAAGGCCATCTCGACGGATTTTGCGCCGGCCTGGCCGTATTCGCCGGCCGGGCCGGTCAGTTCCATCACCAGGCCGACGGTTACCTTGCAGTCGGCGGCATTGGCAGCACCGGCCGCGGCCAGGAGGGCCAGCGCCGTCGTGATCTGAAATATCGTTTTTTTCATCTTTGTTCCCCTTGTTCGGTCAACGATTTTCATTGCGGTTTTTGAGAACCTGTCAGTTGTCCGGCACCTGCAGCCAGGTTTCATGCAGATGCTGCCATTCGACGCCATCGGGCGCCGATGAACTTGCGGTAAGGAGAGCGCTTGCCTGGCGCCGGCTATGTTTGCCGGCGCGCCACTGCGCTTCCACATAGGTCAGAACGATCGTATCCGCCGTCTCGAAGCCGGCGCTGATATCGGTGATCTCGATGGTAAAGTCGCCGCGATAGGTCGCGCGGTTTGCGCGGATCAGCTCGATGGTCTCCGCGCGGCTGAAGAGGCGCCCGCTCGGCGGGATCATGTGGAAGGCCTGGCCGAAGGTGCGCTCGCAACGGGCAAAGTCGACGCCATGGGCGGTGGCTGCGTCGTACCACTCCTCGAAGAAGCGATGGAAGGCGAGGACCTCTGCGCGGGCCTTCTGAAAGAGCGGCGATTCCTGGCTCATATCTTCCCCGCATTCAGGTTGTAGTGCATGATCGAGCCATGTCTGCCGTTGCGATCCCGCTCCAGCGTGTAGACGTCGCCTTCAGGTCCTCGGCTTTGGCCGATGATGGCGGCGATCTGCCTGCGGTCTTCGTCGTCAAGCGCGATGTCCATGATTTTCGCATTGGCAAGCGCATGTGCCTGATTGCGGGCGCCGACGATAACTGCGGCCACTTGCGGCTGCTTGAGCACCCAGGCACTGGCGATCGTGGCGATATCGACCTCATAACGATCGCCGATCGTTTTCAGCGTTTCGAGCAGTAACTGGAACAGGTCCCAGCCGCCAAAATCGTCGATGATCAGCTTGTATTTGACCAGTGACCGGTTCTCGAGCGGCATGTCGGGTTCAGGCTGCCCCAGCCATCTGTCGCTGAGGAAGCCGCCGGCCACCGAGCCATAGCACAGGAATTTCACGTTCTTTTCGGCCGCCAGTTGCGACAGGCCGTTGAGCGGTCGCTGGTCGAGAACCGAATATTGCAGTTGCTGGCTGACCAGGGGGATGCCGGCTTCGAGGATTTTGGCGATATGCGGCGTGTCGAAATTCGTCGTGCCGACATTTCGCACCTTGCCTTCGCGGCGTGCCTCATCGAGCCAGCCGAGCGCGTCGAGATAGCCGGGCAGTGCATAATCCCACCAGTGGAACTGCACGAGATCGAGCTGCTCGGTCCTGAGCTTGCGCAGCGATTTGTCGACGATGCCGCGGATATAGTCGCGGTTGATCGTGGCAAGCTTCTCCAGATCCGGCACGAGCTTGGTATGGACGTTCATGGCTCTTGCCGCTTCCGCGCCACGTTCGTTGCGAAGCCGCTCGCGCGCCTCGCCGATCAGCTCCTCGACCCCGGTATAGATGTCGGCGCAATCATAGGTGCGGATGCCGACGTCGAAGGCGGCGATCAGATCGGTGACGGCCTGGGAGCGATCGACGGCGCCATGTCCTCCGGCCAGCTGCCAGCCGCCGCGGATGACGCGCGAGATCGAATATCCGGGGCTCAGTTCGAACGTCTTGGCACTCATTTACGATCATTCTCCTTCAGGCAACGGCTCGGCCGTCGTTTCGGCATGGCTGAATCGCCTTTTTCCCGTCCTGACGATCCGCAGCCGGCTCGCGCAATTCGGGTCGGGACAGGCGATTTCCGCATCCGAGGTCATCCAATCATTCCTATGGGTCGGCCGTTGCTTGGCCGCCAGAAGTGGCAACACGGCCGAGATCGAATAGATCGAGAAGCCCTGACCCGGTGGCAGCGACAGCATCTCGCCCTTCAGCTCGAAATAATCGCCAGGCTTGGCGCCGCAATAGATCGGCTTGCCCTGGGGAACGACGGCCTCGATCCTGAGGTCGAAGAGTTCGAAACTGTCGTCGCTTGCCGTTGCCATCTCAGATCTCCGCACGCTCGAAGGTGACGTCGCAGGCGCCGTTGCGGCGAATAATGCCGCAGGCGGCGGCGAACTGCTCGCGCTCCTCGGGTCTGACCTGCGCGACGACGCTGCCGGCAAGCCAGCCGATCGGGAAAAGCAGGCGCGCGCCCTGTCCGTAGAACAGGCCGATGTCGAAGATCGCGTCGGGATTGCCGCCCCACATGCGCGGCGGAACATAGCTCAGCACGACATCGCCGGGCTGCGGTGTCAGCGTCGCGTTCTCGGCCGGCAGGGCGGCGGCATAGGAGGCACCCTTCAAATGTGCAGGCGGGATCGGGCATGAGATCTCCGGACCTGTCCACATCGCATGAATGCCGGGAACGATGCGCGCTTCACTTAGATAATCCCAGAGAAAGGCTGCATTGTCCGGCGCCTTGGCGTCGAGCAGCGGCGCGAAAACGCTAAGGCTGGAGCGCGGTTCGGAAATCTTGATGGCGCGTCGGCTCATGCGGGTATGCCCTTCTTGGAATCGGCTTCCAGCTTGTTGCGCAGGAACACAAAGGGGCGGCTGATATCGGCGACCAGCGCTTCGCGTGCTTCCCTGGCGTTCTGTGCAGCCATCGCCTTGACGATTGTGCGGTGATAATGGGCGGTGTCGACCTCGCCCGCCTCCGAAAAGGCATAGATGGCGACGCGGATGCATGGGCCTGACTGCAGCCAAAGGCTCTCGATCATCGGGATCAGCACGGCCGAACCGCAGGCGCGGTAGATCTCGAAATGGAAGGCCTGGTTGAGCGTCACCTCGCGGTCGACGTCCTTCTTGTGCTTCAGCGCGCGCATCTCGTCCCATTCGCTGAGCATGCTCTCGATGGTGGCGATCTGGCGCGGGGTCATGCGGGTTGCCGCCAGCGCAATGGCTTCGCCCTCGATCAGGATGCGCGCACGCAACAGGTCGTCCATGCGCTCAAGCGTGATCGGCGGCACGCGCACCGAGCGGTTGGGAAGGGCCTCCAGCGCCTTTTCGGTGATCAGCCGGCCGAGGGCTTCACGCACCGGCATGGTGCTGGTCATCAGCGCATCGGCGAGCCCCCGGATCGTCAATACCTGGCTGGGCTCGAACAACCCGCCGATCAGCGCGCGGCGCAGTTCGGAATAGACGCGATCCTGGACGGTCTCGCGGCCAACGGGCGCAAGCTGTGCGGCAATCGGATCGCTCTTTTCGGCGGTGGCCTTTTGCATTCGAAGTCCCTTTTTTGGCTTGCGGAGTGGATTAAAGCTGATTAGCGTGATCAATGCAAGTGTGATCACAAATCAAATAATCAGGGAGCGGCTACGACCGTCTTCCGGCCAGAGGGATCTCATGAGTACGACAACTGAACGGCAAGGGGAGGAAGCCCGGCCTGTTCTGACGGCCAAGAATGTGGTGCGACGCTTCGGCGGCGTCACCGCCGTAAACGACGTTTCATTCCATGTGCGGCAAGGCGAGATTCTCGGCCTGATCGGCCCGAATGGTGCCGGCAAGACGACAATGTTCGATCTCCTGGCCGGCAGCGTGGCGCCCAGCAGCGGCGAGATTATTTTGAACGGCACGTCGGTCGCAGGCGAGCCCGCGCATCGCCGCATCGGCCGCGGCCTTGGCAGGACGTTCCAAATTCCGCGCCCTTTCCCCAATTTGACGCTGCTCGACAATGTCATGCTGGCGGCGCAGGGTCAGGCCGGCGAGCGCCTGCTGTCGAATTTCCTACGGCCCTGGAAAGTCGCCGCGGAGGAAAAGGCGGCTCAGGCGAAGGCCATGGAACTGCTCGACCTCGTCTACCTGACGCGGCTGACGCATGAGCCGGCCAGGGTGCTTTCGGGCGGCCAGCGCAAGCTTCTGGAGCTTGCCCGCATCATGATGGCCGATCCCGCGCTCATCCTGCTCGACGAGCCTGCCGCCGGCGTCAATGCGACCCTCCTGGAGACGATCATCGACCGTATCCGCGATATCAACCAGCGCGGCGTCACCTTTCTTCTGATCGAGCACAATATCGATATGGTCACGCGCCTGTGCCATCGCGTCCTCGTCATGGCGAGCGGCCAGCTTCTTTGCGAGGGTACGCCGGACGAGGTCGCCCGCGATCCGCGCGTCATCGAAGCCTATCTGGGAGGCGCGGCATGAGCGAGCCTGTCCTCATCGTTCGCGATCTCGTCGCCGGCTACGAGCCGGGCGTGCCGATCGTGCGCGGCGCTTCGATCACGGTGGCTGAAAAGGAGATCGTTGTCGTCCTCGGCCCTAACGGTGCTGGCAAGTCGAGCTTCATCAAGGCGATTGCCGGCCTAGTGCCGATCGAAAGCGGCAAAGTGGAACTCTCTGGCAACGATATAACGAGCGCGCCTGCTCACAATATGGTGCGGCTCGGTCTCGCTTTCGTGCCGCAGACGGAGAATGTCTTCCCACTGATGTCGGTGGATGACAATCTGAAGGTTGCCGGGGGCATCTTGAAGGCGAAAGAGGTGCCTGTTCGTATCGAGGAAATGTACGCAACCTTCCCGGATTTGGCCCGCCATCGCCGCATCGCGGCCGGCAATCTCTCGGGCGGCCAGCGGCAGATGCTGGCGGTCGCGCGCGCCTTGATCGTACATCCAAGGTTGCTCGTACTCGACGAGCCATCGGCAGGTCTTTCGCCCAAATTCGTCTCGATGGTCTTCGATATGCTGACCGATATCCGCAAGTCGGGCGTCACCATTCTTCTCGTCGAACAGAACGCCAAGGCCGCCCTTTCGATCGGCGATCGCGCCTATGTCCTCGTCGAAGGCAAGGACAGGCATGAAGGGGTTGCATCCGAGCTGTGGAACGACCCCGTCGTCGCCGAGCTCTATCTCGGCCAGCGTCCGGCGGCTTCCGGAACAGGAGGTGCGGCATGAACCTGCAATTCATCGTCGATGGCTTGCTGACGGGCTCGATGATCGGCCTTGGCGCCATCGGCGTGACGCTGACTTATTCGATCCTGCGCTTTTCCAACTTCGCCCATGGCGACTTCATGGCTTGGGGCACCTATGCGACCCTGGCCGTCGTCAGCGCCATTGGTGCCATCTTCGGCAAGGTCGCGCCGATCGGGCCGCTTTCCTTCGGCTGGCCGTTGATCGTGGCCGTCATTGTCGCCATGGGTTTCACCGGTCTGCTTGCCTTGTCGCTCGACAAGATCCTGTTTGCCAGGCTGCGATCCAAGGGCCAGTCGATCATCGTCGTCATGGCGAGTTTCGGTGCCTCCATGGCGCTGCGCAGCCTGCTCGAATTCCTCTTCACCTCGCGGCCGACCTATTTCAGCCGCGCCATCCAGATCGCCATGCCTGTCGGCTTCGGCATTCGCATCACGCCCGACCAGATCGTGCTTCTGATCGTCACGGCATTGCTCGTTCTCGGCGTGCATCTGCTGATCACGAAGACGCAGACCGGCCGTTCCATGCAGGCGCTCAGCCAGAACCCGGCGCTTGCGCGCGTCGTCGGCATCGATGTCGCCAAGGTCGTTCGCGTCACCTGGCTGATCGGCGGCGGTCTTGCCTGCGTTGCCGGCGTCATGATCGGCATTCTCGTGCAGATCCGTCCGCTGATGGGCTTCGACATGCTGCTGCCGATGTTTGCCGCCGCCATTCTCGGCGGCATCGGCAGCGTGCCGGGTGCTGTTCTCGGCGGCCTGATCATCGGCCTTGCCGAGGCCGGCGCGGTGCAGCTTATCGGCGCCGAATGGCGCGCCGCCGTCTCCTTCATCATCCTGATGGCGGTGCTGTTCATCCGGCCGATCGGCCTTTTCGGAGTGAAGGAGCGATAATGGATATTCTTGGCTATGGCGCTTTCTTCCTGACGACGGCGCTGATCTTTTCCTTCATCACACTGGGGCTGAACCTGCAATGGGGTTTGACCGGTCTCTTCAATGTCGGTCTTGCCGGCTTTGTCGCCATCGGGGCCTATACGTCGGCGCTTCTGACGACTCCGGACGCCGTCGGTCGCTTCGGCGGGTTCGATCTGCCGATCGCTGTCGGCTGGCTCGGCGGGATGATCGTCGCCGGTCTTGCGGCCGCCATCATCGGGGTCGCGACGCTCCGGCTGAAATCGGATTATCTTGCGATCACCACCTTCGGCGTGGCTGTCGTCGTCCAGCTCGTGGCGTTGAATGCACAAAGCCTGACGGGCGGCCCCTTCGGCATCGGCTTCATCCCGCGTCCCTTCGCAAGCCTTGCCGAAACGCCCTTGCTCTTCAATTTTGCCAATCTTGGCGTCGTGGCAATCGTGATGCTGATCGTCTATCTGGCGCTCGAGCATTTGTCGCGCAGTCCCTGGGGACGCGTGCTGAAGGCGCTCCGCGAAGATGAACGCGCCGCCGTTTCTCTCGGCAAGAGCGCCCGCTTCTATCGCGTGCAGGCCTTTGCCGTCGGCGGTGCCATCATGGGGCTTGCCGGGGCCATACAGGCGCATTTCATCGGCTTCATCGCGCCGGACAATTACGTTCCGATCCTGACCTTCCAGGTCTGGGTCATGCTGATCGTTGGCGGCTCGGGCAGCAACAAGGGCGCGGTTGTCGGCAGCATCCTGGTCTGGGCGATCTGGGCGGGGTCCGGCGCGCTGACGAGCGCGCTTGTCTCGCCGGAACAGCAGGCGCGCGCAGCGTCCTTGCAGATCGTGGCGATCGGCGTGATGCTCTGCATCATCCTGTTGGTGCGTCCCGGCGGGCTCTTCGGTGATATGCCGCGGCGTCGGCGTGCGGCCGCGCGGCAGCCATTGCCTATAGCAGACGAAAGCGGCGCCTCCTGACATACGCGGAAAGTGGGAGCTGTTGTTTCCACGATATCGCCGACATGACAGATGCAGGCTTAACCGATCCTTGATAGCATCGGCATGCAGAGGCAATCCTGCGTCGCCAGCGCGGTGAGGCGTTGGACCCCAAACTGGTCGGTTGATGCCGCTGTCGCGCGAGTGTGGTTTTTGGCGAGGATCGACGAGAAAGTATATGGTTTCATATACAAAATTTCATTTACATATAAACTGAAGTATGATGATCTTGATGCGCCGGTGTCCTTATGGCCGGCTGCAATGGGGAGCACGTCGCGCAGGCGAAATATCATACAAACAAAACGGGGAATGACCGGATGCCTTATGATGTCATCATTGTCGGTGCCGGAGCGGCAGGCGCAGTGCTTGCCGGTCGGTTGACGGAAGATCCAAGCAAGAAGGTGTTGTTGCTGGAGGCTGGCCCCGACTATCGCAGCAGCGAGCAGCCAGCCGAAATGGAAAGTCCGAACCCGTTCAACCTCCTTTTGCCGCGCCGCTTCCAGGAAGCCTACATGTATCCGGATCTGATGGCGCGCCGGACGAACAGGCAGCCGCATCGCGTCTATTGGCGCGGCAAGGGCATGGGCGGCTCGACGGCCGTCAACGGTCAGATTGCCATTCGCGGCCTGCTTCATGCCTTCGACCGCTGGGCCGATATCGGCTGCAACGGATGGTCCGGTACCGATGTGCTCCCCTTCTTCAATCGGCTTGAGGACGATCCTATCGATGCGGACTACCATGGTCACGGCGGGCCGACACCGATTTATCGCGCGCCCGTCGATACATGGGGCAATGTCGATAGGGCGATGCGCGACAGTGCGCTTGCTCTCGGCCATAGCTGGAACGACGACCTGAACGATCCTGAAGCTGAAGGCGTGTGCTGCTATCCCATCAACAGCCGCAGTGGCAAACGCGTTTCGGTCAACGATGCCTATCTGGAGCCGGCGCGCGGCCGTGCCAACCTGACGATCGTCGGTTCGGCCACCGTCGATAAGGTCATTCTTGATGGCCGCAGGGCGACGGGGGTGAGTGCCATCGTCAATGGTCAGGCGAAGACATTCCTCGCACCGCTCGTCATTGTCTCGGCTGGTTCCATTCACTCGCCCGTCATTCTGCAGCGCTCCGGCATCGGCCCGGCGGCATTGCTTAGAAAACGCGGCGTCGAGGTCGTCGCTGACTTGCCGGTCGGCGAGAATTTCTTCGATCATCCCTACTGCCGTATCGAACTGAAGCTGAGGAGCGAGTTCAAGGCGACTGATGTCAATGCACGCCACACCAATTGCTGTGTGCGCATGAGCTCGGGCCTGCCGGGAGCGCAACGCGACGATATTCTCTTCGTATCAATGAACCATGGCGGTATCGGCGTCGAATCCGACAGCGCCCAATTCGGCGAGGCAATGATCAATCTGATCCTGATGGAGGCCAAGAGCCGCGGCTCGGTCGGCCTCCGCTCGGTCAATCCGCTCGATCAGCCTGTCGTCGAGGAGAACATGCTGTCCCATCCGCTCGATCTGGCGCGCATGCGCACCGGTTACCGCCATCTGGGTAATATGGCAGCGCAGGCACCGATCCAGGCCATCAGCGAAGGCATATTGCTCGGCGATTCCGATCTGCCGCTCTCCTGGCTCGACACCGCCAGCGACGTGGCGGTGGAGGATTTCCTGCTGACCCAATCTTCCGATGCACAGCACGGTATTGGCGGCTGCAGCATGGGGCGTGCCGGCGCCGGCGTCGTCGATCCGGAATGCCGCGTCAATGGTTTCGAAGGCCTGCGTGTCATCGACGCGTCGATCATGCCGCTCGACTGCCAGGCCAACACCAACCTCACCACCATCATGATCGGCGAGAAGATGGCCGACAGCCTGCGCCGGGCTGTGCATTGAGAGCGGAGGGCGAACGCATGGCGATGGATGCTTACGAACGACTGAATGCCCTGGGGCTCGCGCTGCCGAAGACGCCGAAAGCGGCTGGCAATTATATTCCTGCCAAGTTGTGCGGTGAGATGCTCTATCTCGCCGGGCAGGGGCCGCGCCGGCCCGACGGGTCTTGGTGTGTCGGCAAAGTCGGCAAGGATGTCGGCTGGGAAGAGGCCTACCAGCATGCGCGCCTCGTCGGCCTGCAATTGCTCGGCGTCGTTCACGATGCTGTCGGCGATCTCAACCGTGTCGAGGTGATCAAGCTGCTCGGTATGGTCAATGCGGCTCCCGAGTTTGTGGATCATCCCAAGGTGATCAACGGGGCATCGGATCTGCTCATCGAGGTGCTGGGCGAAGCGGGCCGCCATGCTCGTTCGGCCGTCGGGATGGGATCCTTGCCGAATGGCATCACCGTTGAGATCGAGGCTATCCTGCGCGTGCTGCCGCGCGACTGATTTTTGACTGTTTTCCCCAACTGGCCTTCGTTTCCTCTGTGTGCGAAGGCCATTTTTTTATTGCGACCTGGCGTGTTGCCGGGCCGGTAGCATTCCTGCTTATCGCGAAATATCGATCGTCATCGTCTTCAGATCGCACATTTCCATGAGTGTGTGCCGGCCGCCCGTGCGGCCAAGCCCGCTCTGCGTTCCGGCCGCGCCGCCGGCGGGAATATGCGGCTCCCAATAGCAGCTTTTCTCATTGACGTTGACGATGCCGACGCGAAGGCTTTCGGTAAAGAAGAAGGCCCTCTTGATCGTGTTGGTAAAGACCGCCGCCGACAGGCCGTAGGGGCTGGAGGCCGCGAGTTCCAAAGCCTCCTCATCCGTGTCGAACGTCAGCACCGGGGCGACCGGGCCGAAGGATTCCTCGGTGTTCAGAAGGCTCTCGCGTGTCAGTCCCGTCACGACAGTCGGCTCGAAATAGAGGTTGGTCGGCAATCCTGCGGCTATGTTGCCTCCGGTCACGACGCGCGCTTGGCGGGCATGCGCGTCGGTCATGTGGCTCAGCATCTTGTCGAGCGAGGCTGCATTGTTGAGCGGCCCCATCGTCGTTGACGGATCGAAGGGATCCCCCATGCGCACCTTGCCGGCGGCCTTGATCAGCCCGTCCACGAAGCGATCATGCACGGATCTGTGCACGAGAACACGCTCCGTCGCCGTGCAGATCTGTCCGGCATTGGCAAAGCAGCCCGCGCCGATCTCCGCCGCCGCCATGTCGATATCGGCGTCGGCAAGCACGATGGTCGGACCATTGCCACCCATCTCGAGCAGCAGCGGCTTGCCGGCACCACGGCGGGCGATCGTCGCTCCGGTCGCCGAGCTGCCGGTGAAGCCGATCGCATGCGTGCCCGGATGGATGACCGCTTCGTCACCGACCTCCGCGCCATCGCCGAGAACGAGGTTTATCACTCCATCAGGCAGACCGGCCTCGATCATGAATTCCATCAGCGCTACCGCGATCAGCGAGGTCGTCGGCGCCGGGACCCAGACCACCGTATTGCCGGTCGCGACAGCTGGGCCGAGATAATAGAGGCAGGGTAGGGCCGCCGGGAAATTCCACGGCGTGATGATGGCGAAGACGCCCTTTGGCTGCAGGAAGCTGAAGGCGCGCTTGTTGGCGTCGGCGACCGGGAAGGCCGCCGTTTCCAGCCACTTGATCTGCTCGGCAGCATTGCGGAAACCGAGCGCTGCCGCGGCAACTTCGCCCTTGGCCTCGGCGTGGAAAGGCTTGCCTTGTTCGAGGCACAGGAGGCGCGCCAGTTCCTCGGCGCGGCGATCGATTTCATCGGCTATCTTCATGCAAAGGGCAGCGCGCGCAAAGACGCCCATCTTTCGTATGGTCTCGCGAGCTGCCTCTGCAGCAGCCACCGCGCGCCCGACATCGGCGCGGGTCGATAGCGCCAGATAGCCCAGCCTCTCGCCCGTTGCCGGACTGTCGATGGCAAGGAAGGTGCCGGCGCTGCCGGCGACCCATTGTGAACCGATGCGGTTCTTGCCAACGCGCGCGCCCGCTTCCGTCTCGCTGACGATCGGCATGCCGCGCAGGTTCGGACCGTCGATCGAGGATTTGAAATGGAATGTCATGTAGGCCTCCTGTGACCATAGTCCTTTTGGATTTTGAGGATTGTGGCGCGGCTGCGCTTGACGGCGGCGGCAAACAGCGTTTCGCCCGCTTGTCTCGATGCCTGCGAGGGTGTGCCGATGACGCCGTTGTCGCGGATTGTCTCGAACGGCCGCCAGACGGTGACGGCTGAGCCGGCGAACAGATGCGGATCCGGCCAGGAGGGCGGTGTCATGCCCTCCGGTATCAGGGGTTCGCGGACGCTTTCCGGCACGACATGCATCATCAGGGAGGTTTCGAGCGCACAGGCATGGCCGGTGCCGCCGGCGGCATCGGGCAGGACCTTGGCCGCCACGTCGGCGATAAGGTCGAAATAGGAGAAGCCGGCTGACGTGATGCCGCGCTGGCCGAGCTTGGTGATCGCGACCTGTATGGCGGCGCGGTTGCCGCCATGGCCGTTGAGGATGACGGGCAGAAAGCCGTCTTCGGAAAGGCATGTGCAGAGATCGACCAGAACGGCGATGAATGTGTCGGGGCTCAGGCTCATCGTGCCGGCAAAGGCGCGATGATGATGCGAGGAGCCGTAGGCCAAAGGCTCGCAGACCCGCATGCCCTCTTCGCCCTCAGCCGCAGCGAGTGCAACGGCATGGGCAAGCCAGATATCGACGCCGAGCGGCAGGTGCGGGCCGTGCTGTTCGACCGCGCCGACAGGCAATATTGCGACCGGCCTTTTCGGCCCGCTCTTGCTAAGCGCCTTCGCGTCCGGCGAGGTCATGAAGGCAAAGCCGGCTGTGTGCTTGGTGGTGGCATCGTCACGAGAGGAGGTCATCGTGAAGCCTCCACAAGGCGCGCCTTCGCGTGGGTCATGGCGGCGTCGGCGAGCAATGCCGCGATGATGATCGCGCCCTTGTAGAGCTCCAGGCTCGATGGGTCCGTGCCGAAGATGCGCAGGGCCGTCGTCAAAAGGCTGACGATCAGGGCGCCGACGACGGCACCCCAGACCGTGCCGCGCCCGCCGAAGATGCTGGTGCCGCCAAGAACGGCCGCGGCGATCGCATCGAGCAGCAGTGATGTTCCGCCGATATTCGGTGTGACGACGGGAACCCGGCTGATCATGATGAAAGCCGTCAGAAACACGAAAAGGCCCGACGCGCAGTAGACGAGGATAATGTGCCTGGTAACCGGGATGCCGGCCAGTTCCGCAGCTGCGGCATCCGAGCCTAAGGCATAGGTCCTGAGCCCGAATGCGCTGCGGCGCATCAGCACGGCGGCGATGAGGATGATGGCGAGCGTTGCGAAGATGACGTTCGGTATGCCGAAAGTGCGTTCGATGCCGATGAACTTCAAGGCCGGTTCCCGCAGCACCAGCACGCCCTTGGAGGCGACGCCGAGTGTCGCCCCCTGCAGCGCCACCATGGTAGCGAGCGTCGTTACGAAGGGCGGGATTCTCAGCAGCGCGATGACGAGGCCATTCACCAACCCGACAAGGAGCATGACGACCAGCGCGATCACCAGGGCGGCTGGCAGGCCGAGTCCGGAATCGATCAAGGTCGCGATCAACACGGCGCAGAAGGCAACGCCGACGCCGGCCGACAGGTCGATACCGGCGGTCAAGAGCACGATCAGCGCGCCAAGGGCGAGCACGGCAACCGGTGTTGCCTGCGACACGATATTGATCAGGCTTTGGGTCGAGATCACGCGCGGATCGGCTGCCGAGAAGACGGCCAGCAGCACCGCCAAGAGGATGACCGGTGAAAGATCGAGGATACGCCTCAGCCGCAGATTGTTTGTCGTCGTCATCGTCTATCCCGCCTCAAATGTGCCAATCTTCTACCGCTTCGCGCTTGCCGGTTTCGACACTGCGCAGGATGGCGTCATTGACGGCAACAGCCCTCAAGGCATCCTCGACCGGCATGACGAAGGGCTTCCCGGATTGGACCGCAGCAATGAAATGCCTGACTTCCTCGTAGAGATCGCCGACGATATGTCCGTTCGTCGTCGGCCAGTGCAGGCTATCAGGCAGAGACCAGGATCCGCGCGACAGCAAGCGCAGGCCATGGTCGCGCACGTCGAGATCGATCAGGCCGTCGGTGCCGACGACTTCGGTGCGCGCCCATATGCCAGTGGGTGCGGCTTCCGGCAGCGTCCAGCCGAAATAGAGCTGGCCGCTCATGCCGTTGGACATCTCGACCGTCGAGAAGATCGCGTCCTCCGAAGCGACGCCGAGAGAGGGCATGAGCTTGGAGACCGAGCGCGAATAGACCGAGGTGATGTCGGCGCCGCTGATCCATTGCAGCATATCGATATCGTGAATGCCGAGGTAGAAGCAGACGCTTGACTTGCCGTTCATCCGTTGGCCGACATCACGTTTGGTGAAGCGGCCGCTGCTGGCATGGATCGGCTGGCCGATGCGGCCCTCGCGCACAGCGGTAGCTGCCTCGCAATAGCGGGGATCGAAGCGAAGAATATGGCCGACGAGCAGGCGTGCGCCGCTCTTTTTTGCCGCTTTTGCGATCGCCTTGGCCGCATCGAGCGTGTGAGCCATCGGTTTTTCGAGGAGCACCGGCTTGCCTGCCTCCAGGAGTTCGCAGGTGACGGCCTCGTGCAGCCGGTCGGGCGCCGCGACGATATAGGCATCGGCCGCACCGGCGCTGAGCGCGGACGCCGCATCGGCGAAATGTGGGACACCGAATTCGGTTGCTGCCTGCCTGCCGAGTTCGACATTCGGATCGATGATGGCGGAAACTTCGGCAAGGTCGCTGTCGGCCACCACGCGAGCATGCAGAAGTCCCATGAAGCCGGCGCCGACGATCGTTATACGCAGTCTGCTCATTGATCTCCTCCCTATGCTACGTGTTGCGGCGCGTTATGGGCGTCATTCGGATTGATATTCGGCGGGCGGGCGCTTTCGCTGAAAGCAAGCGCCATCACGTCCTGTTCGCTGGCGCCGCGTCCGAGTTCGCCGACCGAGCGTCCCTCGCGCATGACGATGATGCGATCGGCGACGCCGAGCACCTCGGGCAATTCGCTCGATACCATCAGGATGGCCGCGCCCTGCCGTTTCAGCTCGGCGATAAGGTGGTGCAGCTCGGACTTGGCGCCGACGTCGACGCCGCGCGTCGGCTCGTCGAGCAGGATGATCTGCGGCTTCGTCGCCAGCCACTTGCCGATGACGACCTTCTGCTGGTTGCCGCCGGAAAGCTCGATCGTCCTCTTATCCGGCTGCGCCGGCCGCACGCCGAGGGAGGCGATCAATTCGCCCGCCAGTCGACTGATCCGGCGCGGCGACAGCAGGCCGAAGCGGCTGTTGCCGCGTATCCAGGCGAGCGAGAGATTGTCGCGGATGGACATGGTGCCGACGAAGCCTTCGAGGTGCCGGTCTTCCGGAATGTAGACGATGCCGGCACGGTTCGCCGCTTTGATGTCGCCGCCGGATTGGCCCTTGCCGAAGATCTCGATGGATCCGCCATGCAGCGTTTCCAAACCGGCAATCAGCCGCAACACTTCGGAGCGGCCGCTGCCCATCAGCCCGGCGATGGCAACGATCTCGCCGCGATGGACGCAGAGCGAGGCGGATTTCAGCAGCTTGCCGTTCGAGGCATCCAGCACCTCCACCGCTTTTTCGCGAATATCGGCCTTGAGATAGGGGAAGATGTCGCCGAGATCGCGGCCGACCATCATGGAGACGATCTCCGCTTCGTTTGTTTGTCGCGTCTGCCGTTCGCCGATGAACTTGCCGTCGCGCAACACGACCACGCGGTCACACTGGCTGAAGATCTCCTCCATCTTGTGCGAGATGTAGAGAATGCCCGCCCCAAGTTGCCTAAGCTTGGCGATCAGCTCGTAGAGATGATCTCGCTCGCGATTGGAAAGCGCGCTCGTCGGCTCGTCCATGATGAAGAGCCAGGCGTCGGAGAGGACGGCGCGGGCGATCTCCACCATCTGCTGGCGGCCGACGGAGAGAGACCGCAGTTCGGCATCGATGTCGATATCGAGCGACAGCTCCCGCATGATCGCGGCGGCCTCGCGGCGCATGCGGCCGCGGTCCAGCAAGCCGAAGCGCGTGTGCGGCTCGCGACCGACGAAAAGGTTCTCGGCGACCGTCAGATCCGGCGAAAGGCTGAAATGCTGATGGATGACGCTGATGCCCTCGGCATCGCTCGGCGCATGAAAATCGACCAGGCGGCCGTCGATGGCGATCTCGCCTTCATCAGATCGATAGACGCCGGAAATGCACTTCACCAGCGTCGATTTGCCGGCACCGTTCTCGCCGGCGAGTGCTACGACCTCGCCCGACGATATGGCGAACGAAACGCCGTCCAATGCCTTGACGCCGGGGAATGACTTGCCGAGGGCGCGCAACTCTATGCGCCGACCCGCAGGCGCTTTCGCCACCCCATTCTGCGGCGGTGCGATTTTTGTCGCCTGGCTTTTGCGCCGGCCGGTTTTGACGAATGCAGTGATGCTCTCCGGCTGGCTGGCCAGCACCGCGACGAGAATGAGGGCGCCGGTGATATAGTAGATGACGATCTGCGGCACCTGCAGGAACGAAAGCCCGGTGTTGATCACGCCGAGAAGCAATGCCCCGATCGCGGTGCCCCAGATGGAGCCTTGCCCGCCCGAAAGCTTGGTGCCGCCGACGATCGCTGCGGTGATAGCGGTGAATTCGAGGCCGGTGCCGGCAAGCGGCTGGGCCGAGCCGAGACGGCCGATCGTCAGGATGGCACCAAGCCCGGCGGTGGCTCCGGCGATGAGATAGACCGAGATGCGCACGAGGCCGACCGGCACCATGGAGGCCCGCGCCGCATCGGCATTGCCGCCGACGGCATAGATCCAGCGGCCATAGACGGTGCGGGCAAGGACGAACCACCAGGCAAGCAGGCAGACAGCGGCAACGATGACGGCGGCCGGAATGGGACCGAGGCTTTCGCGCCCGGCATAGAGAATGACGGGATTGTCGATCGCGATGCTCGACGCGCCCGAAAGGCTCAGCGAAAGCCCTCGTGCGAAGGCCATGGTCGCAAGCGTCGCAATGAAAGGAGAGATACCGGCAAAGCCGATCAGCACGCCGTTCAGCAGGCCGATGACGGCACCGGCCAGGATCGCCGTCAGCAGTGTTGCCGCAGCCGAACCGGTCGATGCATAGACGAGACCGGCGGCCACACCGGAAAAGGCCAGCGTGCTGCCGACGGAGATATCGATGCCGCGGGCAATGATGACGGCCGTCATGGCGAAGGCGACGAGTGCGATGACGGCGCTCTGCTGGGCGATGCTGACGAAGTTGCCCGTCGTCAGAAAGCGTGGGTCGATCCAGCCGAACACGATGACGGCGATGATAAGGACGATGACAAGAACCGGCTCGTTGCGACGGAGCAGGGATGAAATCCGGTTTTGAAGCATGGTCGGCCGCCTCTCGAACACAATGCGCATCGCCCGGAGGGGCGAGGATTCAGGATGTTCATGGAGTGGGGACCGCCGGCACGGATGCGCACCGGCAGCCCTGCGTCGGACTTATTTCCCGACGGTCATTGCCGAGGTCGGAACCTTCGGTCCAAGCTGCTCTGTATAGTTCTTGGCTTCCACCGCTTCCTTGTCGGTGTTGATATGCTCGAAATTGAGGCCGGCCTTCTTCAGTTTCTCCGCCGTCGCGTCCGACGTCACGAAATAGGTCGGCATAAAGAGATCGTTCGGCATTTTCTCGCCGTTGGCAAGACGTGCGGCGACCGCAATGTTCCAGTAGCCGACGCGATAGGCGCCGGTGAGCACATCCATGACCATCTTGCCATTGTCGATCATGTCCTTCATTTCGGCGTCGCCGTCATAGCCGCCATAGATCAGGTTGACGTTCATCGAGCTGGCAACGGAATCGGCGGCAAGGCAAAGGCTATCGGAAATGCAGGCGATGGCTTTAAGGTCCGGATAGGTCGTCAGCCATGTCTGCGCGGCGTTGGTTGCCTTGGCGGCATCCCATCCGGTCGGCTCGATGCCGACGATCTTGATCTTCGGAAACTCCTTCTTCATCGTTTCGACGAAGCCCTTCTCGCGCGTGTCGGAAACGAAGTTGCCGCGGGAGCCGACAAGCAAGGCGACCTCGCCTTCGCCGCCGAGCGATGTGCCGACGGCGCGGGCGACCATCGACATATTGTCATAGTCGGGATAGAGCGTCGAATAGTTGCCGCCGGCCTCGACCTTGTTGCCCATGGTGATGACCGGGATGCCGGCAGCGAGCGCCTTCTTGATGGCGGGAACGACGGCATTCTTGTCGATCGGGTCGATCAGAATGGCGCTAACGCCCTGATTGACGAAATTCTCGATGATGCCGACCTGCTTTTCCAGGCTGCCTTCAGCGCTCTGCCAGGTGGCCTTGACGCCATAGTCCTTGCTGGCGACATCGCCGGCTTCCTTCATGCGGACGAAGAACGAGTTTTGCAGGTCGATCGCTGCCAGGCCAAGAACCTTGTCCTTGGCGATCGATGGTGTTGCCAGCGCAAGCGCGAGCAGGGCGACGGATGCTTTCAGAAGTGTGCGCATGTTTCAGTTCTCCTCTGCCTTGAAGGCTTTTCGTGATCATGGCGGGCGATTGTCTCGCCTCTTCTTCACATTCCGCCCGTCAGGCATTCGTCCCCAGTGACGCGTCCTGTCGGTGACTATGGCGCTTTGCGCTCATTCTTATACAGCACTTTCTAAAAGTGCCAGAATTATTCAACCTTTACGCGTTAAAACCATCGACTCCCGAACCACAGACGAGGCCGGCGATGCGGGCTCCGGGTGGCGGCACGAGAGCTCCTGACATGACCGCGGCCAATGAGGCCGCGCCGCTCAAATCCGCAGCGATACCGAACTCGAACCATAGCAATGCAGCAGCACGTTGCATGGCATCGTCGTCGACCAGAACGATATCATCGACATTGCGCCGTGCGATCTCGTAGATGCTCTCGTCCGTTCGGCCGCAGGCCATCGTTGCGACCCTGGTGGTGACTTCGGCAAGGCGCACGACCCGGCCGGCATCGAAGCAGGCGCGCAGCGTTGGCGAGCCCACGGGCTCGACGCCGATGATCCGCGCTTTCGGATTGAGCGTCTTGATGACTTGGGACATGCCGGCGATCAGGCCGCCGCCGCCGATGGCGACGATGTAGAGATCGGCCTCGGGCAATTGTTCCACCATCTCCAAAGCCACCGTTCCCTGGCCCGAGACGATGGCCTCGTCCGCAAAGGGATGCATGCAGAATGCGCCTTGCTGTTCGGCAAAGGCAAGGGCGGCCTCTTGTGCCTCGTCCCATATATTGCCGGCACGGCGAACGTCCGCGCCCCAGCGACGAAGCTTCTGTTCCTTGATTGGACTGGCATTGCTCGGCAGAAAGATCGTTGCCGGAACGCCGGACTGATGCGCCATGTAGGCGGTGGCGAGACCATGATTGCCGCCGGAGGCGGCCACCAGGCCCCGCTGAATTCGCTCAGGCGGCAGCGACCTTACGCGATTTGCCGCGCCGCGGATCTTGAAGGAGCCGCTGACCTGCAGGCATTCGAGCTTCAGGTGGAAATCGTTGCGCAGATCGAAGCCGGCGCAATGTTCAAGCTTGATCGTCGGCGTGCTGCGCACGAAGGGGGCGATGCGGCCAGCGGCGGCCTTGATATCCTCATAGCTCATTGCTCAACGCCTCCGGATATTCGTTGGCAAGCACGAAACAGCAATTGCCGGGGCGAACCCGGCCGGGCTGACGCTTGGCGAAAACGATACCATCGATCGGATGATGGAGGATAACAGGTTCCCGGGCCGGCGAGCGCAGGAAATGGATTCGACCTGCGATCTCGCCCTTCTTGACGACGGAGCCGAGCTCGGTGATCGGCTCGAACACGCCGTCCTCGTCGGAAAGTATATAGCCCTCCGTGCCCGGCACCTTCAGTACCCGGGCATTGGCGCCCGCCGGCACATCCGGCGCGCCTTTCAGCACGCCGGCATGCTTAAGGACGTTGCGGATGCCACGTCGGCAGATAGCGAGCGCTTCCTGGCTGACGAGGCCGCCGCCGGCCATCTCGCTGCCGATGACGATCAGGCCCTGCTGGTTGGCTGCAGCAGTCGACGTACGGGTGTCGCCGAGATTGTCGATCATGACGACGGTCGGTGCGCCGAAGGCGAGGGTGGCCCTGATGTTGCGCCGATGCCCCTCCGTCGTCGGAGACGGCTCGATGATGGCGCTTGGGAGGATCATCAGCGACGATCCGCCCGAATGCAGATCGAGGAAATAGTCGGCGATGGGGAAGAGACAATCATTGACATAGGCGGCGATCTGGCTTGTCAGCGTGCCGTTGAAATCGCCGGGAAAGCTACGGTTGAAATTGAGCCCATCGATGGGTGACGTGCGCTGCCCGGCCTCGACGGCGCGTACGTTGATGGCCGGGATCGCGATGATGCGTCCGGTCACGTCGGCCGGATCGATTTCGCGCAGCAATTCGCCGAGCGCGATCGGCCCTTCATATTCATCGCCATGGTTACCCGCTTCGATCAGCACTGTCGGCCCGGTCCCGTTCTTGACGACGGCGATCGGCACCTGAACGACACCCCAGGCATCGTCATGCGGCGATTGCGGCACGCTGAAATAGCCGATCTGCTTGCCGAGGCGATCGAGATCGACTGATGTGAAGATGCTGTTGCGACGCGGTGTCAGCGGCTTTCGCTCCGAGGTGCCCGATTTTACCACACTGAAATTTGTCATGCTGTCCACTCATATATCTTGCTGAAGGCATCATGGCGGTTTTATATATGGTGTCAAGTTTGAATATGAAACGAATGACAAGCGCTCCGGCAATTCTTATGGTTGATGTCCCATGGAGGATTCGGTTCATGAGCAATGGTTCCAATGAAGGCGGCAAGCTTTCCTACTCGGCTCCAGCCTTGACGAAGGGGTTGGAAGTCCTGGAACTGCTTGCCGAGGCCGACACGTCCCTGACGATGAAGGCGATCGCCGACGGCCTGGGCCGTTCGAAGAATGAGATCTTTCGCATGCTCGTTGCCCTGCAGGAACGCGGATACATAGAGCGGGATGCCGAGACGGATGCCTTTTCGCTGACGGACCGGCTTTTCAAGCTCGGGCTGCATACGCCGAGTACCCAGGACCTGATGACGGCGGCGATGCCGGAGCTGTCCACGATCGCCCTGGAAAGCCAGCAGTCGCCCCATCTCGTTGTCATCAGCCACGGGCTGACGGTCGTCACCGCTGCCGTGCCCGGCGGCGAGGACATGTCGTTCACGCTGAGGCTGGGTTACGGTCGCCTCGCAACGGATTCGACCTCCGGCCAGGTGATCCTTGCCTTCCAATCACCCACGACGGCAAAACGGATCATCGATGAATGCCAGGGGCGCTCAGCCGCACCGATCGACCGTAAGGCACTGGACAAGCAGCTGGCGGCAATACACCGGAGAGGCTACGAGCTGCATAACAGCCGTGACTTCGTCGGCATTACGGATATTTGCTGCCCCATCATCGGTGCCGATGGCAATGCCATCGCGTCGATTATCATCGCCTATATCAATCGTCATACGCGGGAAAGCCGCCACGCGGCGACGCTCAGCGTCCTGCAGGCCGCCTGCGACCGCATCTCCGCGCGGCTCTCGCCGCGTCTGCGCTCGCCCAAGGAGATGGGTACGGGCAGTTGATGCATATCGAGGTATGTCGCGTCGGTCATATCACGCGATAGGCCATACAGAGGATCGATCGGATGAGTGCCGCTGCAGGACATGATCGCATCGAACCGCAAGAGGTTGCGAGCCTGTTGAGCGCCATGGTGTCGATCCCCAGCGTCAATCCCGACTTCTGTCAGCCGAGTTTGCCGGCGGACTGGTTCGGTGAGGCAAAGCTGGCCACGTTCATCGCCGATTGGCTGAGCCGCGAGGGGATCGAGGTCGCGATGGAGGAGGTTCTGCCTGGGCGCCCGAATGTCGTTGCCCACCTGCACGGCGGGCCGGGAGCGCCGTCGATGATCTGGGAAGGGCATACCGATACGGTTCAGGTGGAGGGCATGGCGTCGCCCTTCCAGCCGCGCATCGAGGGCACGAAGCTCTATGGCCGAGGTTCCGTCGACGACAAGGGATGCCTCGCCATGTTCATGCTGGCAATGCGGGCGCTGAAAAGGCGCGGCTGCGGCTGCGATCTCACCTTCGTTGCCGCGATCGATGAAGAGATGACCTTCAGAGGCGTTCAGCACCATGTGCGTGCTCACCAGCCGTATGATCTCGGCGTTGCAGGCGAGCCGACCAGCCTTGCCGTCGTCCGCGCCTGCAAAGGGGTCATTCGCTGGGTCATCGATGTGCGGGGGCGGGCAGGGCACGCGTCAAAGCCTGAGGACAGCATCGACGCCTTGGCCGTTGCCGCCGATCTCCTGCGCCATCTTCGCGATTATATGCGCGCGACCGATCGAACGCATCCGCTGCTGGGCCGCCGCAGCCTGACCTGCACCCTGATGCAGGCGGGCGAAGGGGCAAACACGGTGCCGGGCCATGCTTCGTTGACCTTTGATTTCCGTAGTCTGCCTGATCAGACCGGGGATGAGGCCTGGCAGGAAATCGCTGATGTGGTGAACGCCTTTGCGCGGGGTCATGCCGCGGGCGCCGATATTCTTATGCAGGCTCCGTTCGTCGATTCCGTGTCGATGGAAGTGCCGCAGGATGCGCGCATCGTCCGGGAGCTGTCCGCCATTCTGGCGGAGGCTGGCTTGCCTCATCAGGCTATCGGCGTGCCGTTCGGCTCGGATGCTTCCAAGCTTACACGCGCGGGAACGCCGACTGTGATCTTCGGTCCCGGCCGGATCGAACAGGCTCATGCCGCTGACGAGCACGTCGACATGGAGGAGGTCGCGCGCGGTGCCGAGATCCTCGCTTTGCTGGCAAGCCGGCTCTAGCGGCGCCTAGCCCTTGACTGCGCCTGAGGTCATCGAGCCGGAGAGCTGCCGATACATCACGATACCGAGCAGCGCCGGCGGCAATGCGCCGAGGATCATGACGGCCGATGCCATGCCCCACTGCACGCCGCCGCCGCTGGCGGCAAAGAAGAAGGAGGCACCGACCGTCATCGGCACGGCGCGGCTGGTCGTCAGCATCAACCCGAAGAGAAACTCGTTCCAGGCGGTGATGAAACCGAAGATGAAGGTGGTCACAAGCGTCGGGCGGATCACCGGGCGAATGATACGGATCATGATGTCGAAGACGCTTGCCCCATCGACGGTCGCGGCTTCGTCGAGCTCCACCGGCACGTCAGAAATCGCGTTGACGAGCATGACCAGAGCCAGCGGAATGTTGACGATCGTGAAGATGAGACCCAGGCCGATCTGCGTGTCGAGCAGGCCGAGCCATTGATACATCATATAGAGCGGGATCGCGAAGACGATCAGGGGCACGGCGCGAAGGTTGATGACGAGCGGAAGCAAGAGTTTTTGGCCGATCTCGCTGCGCGCGATCACATAGGCCGCCGGGAAGGCGAGCAGGATCGCAAGGGTCGTGCCGATGAGGGCTGCCGCGGTGCTGTTGGCAAGATAGAGGAAGATGTTGAAGCGCTCTGTTTCCGTCAGCACCTTCAGATAGTTGTCGAAGGTTGGTTGCTCGATCCATAGGCCGGGGTTGCTGGCGATCTCGCGCGTCGTCTTGAACGAGGTGATGAGAGTGACGAGGACGGGGAAGTTCATGGCAAGAACCATGACGCCATAGACGATCCAGCGCAGCGACTTCAACATCCTACTTGTTCCTTCGGGCGCTCAGCCAGTTCAAACCGTAGAGGACCAGCAGCGAGGTGATGAACAGCACGACGGAGGCTGCCACCGCCTTGCCGATGGCGCCCTCCTTGAAGAAGGCCTGGTAGATGTAGATCGAAAGCGACGTGGTCGATCCGCCGGCGCCGCTGCCGGTCAATGCATAGACGTTGTCGAAAACGCGGAAGCCGTCGATGAAGCGGATGAAGAAGGCGACCGTCAGTGTCGGAAGCATCAGCGGCAGGTCGATGCGCCACAGCCGCTGCAGGCCCGTGGCGCCGTCGAGAGCGGCCGCCTCGTGCACGTCCTCGGGGATGGCGATATAGGCGACGTAAAAAAGCAGGAAGGCGAACGGTGTCCATTGCAGCACTTCGATCACGATGAGCGTGCGAAAGGCATTCGCATAATCGAGAAAGGCCGGGCTGTCGCCGAACCATTCGAACAGGTAATAGGGCACCGGTCCGGCGAACTCATGCAGGACGAGGCGGTACATCAGGCCGACCATGGCGGGCGCGACCATCAGCGGCAGCATCAGGGGCGCCATCAGCACCGGCCGCGCCGACAGGAGCGGCTTCAGGAAAATCGCCAGGAAAAGGCCGAGCAGGCACTCCGAAACCGCGGTGATGATGCCGAAGCGCAGCGAGAACCACACCGATTGCCAAAATGCCGCGTCCGTCAGGGCCGCGACATAGTTGCCGAAGCCACTGATCTCAGGACTACGCAGCGTCTCGAATGAGACCGTCGAGACGGAATAAAGAAGATTGAGAAGTGCCGGAAAGCCGAGGAACAGCAGAAGAAACCCGACAAGCGGTGCCAGGTAGAGCCTGCCTTCGGCGCGTTTTACGAGAGCCATATTGTTAGCCGCAGCGGTCGGATGCCGTAGAGCCGGCATCCGACCTTTGTCCTTATTTTTTCAACAGATCCTGCATGCCTGCCTTGGTATGGGCAAGCGCATCCTCAAGGCTCTGCTGGCCGGACCAGTAGCCGGTGAATTCCTTGGCCTGCAATTCGTAGACCGAAAGCGCCTTGGCGGAGGTGGCGCCCGTCATGACGTAGCCGTATTTGCTGGCAAATTCGCCGAGCTTGACCAGATCAGGACGTTCCTTGGCCACCTTGGCGACGACATCGGGCGTCAGGGCAGGGGAACCACCGGCACGGGCATAGGCAAGCGCGGCCTCCTCGGAGGACAGCCATTTGAGAAACTTGATGGCGCCTTCTTTGTTCTTGGCGTTCTTGTTCAGGCCGAGGCCGAGACCGTGGATATGGTCGGCGCGTCCATTCGGTCCGGCCGGCGGCGCGACAATGCCGGTGACATCGGCGACGACAGGCGATTTCTTTGCGTCGGTGAGTTCAGCCGCGGCGGCATTCCATTGCAGCGCGGTCGCTGCCTGCCCGGAGCTATAGGCGGCATTG
Organism: Martinezella lusitana; assembly: GCF_016901135.1. GTDB lineage: Bacteria > Pseudomonadota > Alphaproteobacteria > Rhizobiales > Rhizobiaceae > Rhizobium > Rhizobium lusitanum_D. Next base: position 745,514 of record NZ_JAFEVL010000045.1, read on the forward strand.
GTCTCGGCATATTCATAGCTCAGCGAATCCTTCGGCGAAGCGCCGGCGTCATAGAGCGTCTTGTAGAGCGTGAGGCCGGTCTTATAGGCATCGGAATCAACAGTGACGTTGCCGCTCGCATCCGTCCAGTCACCGCCATAGGCGCGCGGCAGGGATTGGAACACCATCATGTTGAAGAGGAGGTTCTTCATCTGCAGCACGGTGCCGTAGCGCACCGGGCTTTGGCGGTTCACCTGCTTGCTGAAATAGAGTGCGGTCGCCGCCCAGTCATCCCACGTCCAATCGTCAGGCTGCTTGGGCGCAAGCTCCTTGCCGAGATACTTCTTCGAAATCTCGGCATATTTGGCCTTGGCATCGGGGTCGGCGATGAGCGCGTCGATCAGATCCTTGCGGTAGTACATGAAGTGCAGCGAGAGGTCCGTCGGCACGCCATATTGCTTGTCGTCGAACTGCATCGTCTTCAACACGGCGTCGCCGAAAACCTTCGATGCGTCGGCGTTGAGTTCGATCGGCTCCATGTAGGGCGCATAACGGCCGATCGAATAGGTCGCCACGAGATTGACGTCGAAGGCGTTCGAGCCGGCGGCCATATCGGCCTGCAGCTTGTCGAAGAAGCCGTCGCGGTTGAAGAACAGAAGTTCGATCTTGTCGGCATCCGCCGCCGTCTTGTTGTAAAGATCGGTGGTGGCGCGCAGTGCCGCTTCCTCCGAACCACCAGGCCAGCCGAGCACGACCACTTTGGCGTTGGCAAGACCCGGCAGCGCCGTCGCCGATAGCATCAAGGCGAGCACTGCAGACGATATGTATTTGAATTTCATCATTGTTCCCTTTCCTTTATCGTTGTTTGTTGAATTGCGTTGGATCCGCCTATCCGTTGCGGCTGGCAAGATCTGCCGCGCCGATGATGCCGGCGCGTGGGCCGAGGCTTGCGGCGACCAGATGCGGCGCGAGCTGCGGCGGCAGCGCCACGAGATGCGCGCTGATGGCGTCGAGATAGCCGGCTGCCAGGCCGATGCCGCCGCCGATGACGATGCGTTTCGGGGCAAACATCATCTGAATGTCGCGGCACAGGAGTGCTACCCGCAGCGCCGACTGCGCGACGATCGCCTGCGCCCAGGCCGCGCCGTTGCGAGCCTGCTCGAAGATCTCGGGCGCCTCGGCCTGATGTCCGTTACGAGCGGCCTCAATTGCCATCCAGCGACCGGAAGCGACATCCTCGAGTGGAGCTTCGCCGAGCGTCGGGCTGCGAAGCAGGCCGAAATGGCCGGCAAGACCGAGCAGCGGGCTTCCGTTGATGACGACACCGCCGCCGATGCCGGTGGATATGGTCAGGAACACCGTATCCTCGTTGCCTCCGGCGCCGAACCTATGCTCGCCCCAGGCCGCGGCCTGGGCATCGTTGACGGCAAAGGCGGGTTTGCCGAACAGTTTGCTTGCCTGCGCGACGAGCGGGTAGCCGTCGGGGATCGCGAGCGTTGCGGGATTGAGCGCCGACCAGCGCCCTTCGTCGATAAGGCCGGTTACGGCAATACCGACACGCTCGTATTGGCCGCTCCAATGCCTGGCCTGTTCGGCGATGCCAGCCAGCCAATCGTCGGGACCCGCTTCCCGGCTGGTGGCAATGGTTGCCTCGGCCAACACCTCTGCGCCACGCACCAAAGCCGCGAGCGTCTTGGTGCCGCCGATATCGATCGCAAGCGTTGCCGCGTCGCGTTGCGAGAAGGCCGCCGAAACGGCGTCGTGGAACCATGAGGTCACGTGCTCGGTGCGCGTAATCGCCGATCCGACGACGACAGCACAAGCGCCGGCGCGAACGGCGTCGGCGGCCTGTTGCGGGGTGCGGATGCGACCTTCGGCAATGACATAGGGTGTCAGCTGTCGCATGGCTGCGATCAGCGCGATATCCGGCTCCTCCGGTTCAGGGCCGCCGACATAACCCGACATGGTCGATCCGACGAAATCAGCGCCGGCCGCCAGCGCCCGTTTCGCATCGTCCAGGCAGGAGCAATCGGCCATGGAGAGCAGGCCCCTGGCCTCGATGGCCGCCAGAAGTGCCTCGATCGTCGCCGGCCGGCCCCGATCCGTGGCATCGAAGGCGATGATGTCGGCGCCGGCATCGGCCAGCGCCTCGACATCGGCGATAAAGGGTGTGATGCGCACCGGGCTGTCATCGAGATCGCGCTTGACGATGCCGATGATGGGCGCGTCGACGGCTGATCTGACTGCGGCGACATAGGCTGATGATTCGATGCGCAGGGCTCGCGCGCCAGCTGCGAGTGCCGCGCGCGCAAAGCCGACCACGAAAACGGCTTCGTCCATCGCGCCATCAGGCACGGGCTGGCAGGAGACGATGAGGCTTAGATTGAGATCTTCCTTGCGCATTCGGCACCCCTTTCGGAGTGTCACGATAGAGCAAGGTCACCAGAAAGCAACCGGTTTTAAACTGGTATTATCTCTGAAGCTCGAAGACGAAGTCGTAGACCTCGCCCTTGTAGCGCGTCTCGCAATATTCGACGATCTCGCCATCGGCGAGAAAGCAGCGGCGCTCCGTCGTCAGGATCGGTGCGCCCGGCTCGCAGCGCAGATGCTGGGCATCTTCAGGAGAAGCTGCCCGCGCCCGCATTCTCTGGACGGCGCGCCGGGGCAGAAAGCCGCGCTGGGCAAGAGCTTCGTATAGGGAATCGCCGACGGTCGAAGGTGAGGGGAGAAAGCGTACGGGCACAGCCGCATGTTCGACGGCAATCGGTGCGCCATCGGCGGTCCGCACCCTGCGCATGCGCAGGACTTGCGAATTTGCGGAAATGCCGAGCGCCATCATTTCAGCCGGGGAAGGTCGAGTTAACTGCTTGGAAAGCCAGATGCATCCCGGCTCCATTCCGCGCGCCCGCAGATCCTCGGAGAAGCTGGTCAGCGTGGAAAGCGATTTTTCGACCCGGGACCCGATTTCGCTGCGTGCGCCTTGCCGCCGGCTCAGCATGCCCTCCTCTTCCAGCATTGCGAGTGCCTTGCGGACTGTCACGCGCGACAGCGACAGGGCTTCGGCGAGCGACCGTTCACCCGGTAGAGCCGAGCCGGACTTGAAGGCGTGGTCGCGAATGGCGGTTTCTATAGCCGTCTTGAGCTGCTTGTAGAGCGGCATCCCCGGCGCGCCGGCGGCGAACTCTTTCCTGACCAGGTCGATGATATCAGTCGCCAAGGCAAACCTTCCCTTCGATCGCACGACTAGGAGCGAATTTCCTCCTGTCCGATACTGGTATTATACTGTACGGCTTTTCGCGATCTGTCGAGGGAGGAGAAGAATGATACGGACGCCAGGTGGGCCGCAATGAGCTGCTCTATGGTCTTTGCGGCGCTATTGCTCGACGCGCAGTCCGCGCCACGATGCCCGCTCTGCCGGCGCTCTGCAATTGCCCTTTTTGAGCGGCATGAGGGATGGCCGCCTTATTGCCTTGGCCCGCCCTTAACCACCGAAGAATCGCGTCAAAACCGGGTTGAGCCGCACGTTTGAACTCGGGGCTCATTTCCGCATCCATGCCGCAAAGCGTTGCGATTTCCTGCCAGTCCACTCTTCCTGCCCGCAGCGGAGGACGCGACTGGAAGACGACAAGCCCGATCATGAAGCCCTTGAGGTTTTCAAAGCTGCGGGGCTGCAGCAAAGGCGCGAGCCTCAAGTCGCAGAAATCCGAGATCTTGCGTTGGAAAACATCAGAGGCAGAGCTTTTCTTTACGGGCATTATTCATTCCTTGCATGCGACCTCGTCCAAAGGCCGGGGTGTGCGCGCTAAAGCACGGAAGTTAATGAAACGCAAACAACCGACCGCTTAGCCGCTTTCAATTCTACGATGCGCTGGTAATTGGCAACTCTGGCGATGAGCTGATCCTGATCGGACATCGCAGCTCTCGCACGGGATCAAGGGCAGATCATGGCGCCATCGGTTTATTTCGGTTGCGGTCGATCAAAACCATGAAGAAACTGTAACTTGCCTCCCATGCCATTGGGAGCGACATTTGCCTCGCGCCGGATTGATGAGGTGAAACACATGTCAGTCCTGGAAATATTAGTGAGACGCCGGATGCAGGAAGAATATGCCAAGGGCACATCCCCCGAGCGGATTACCCGGCTCCTGCAGGAGTTCTTCAACGGGGTGGAAGCCTCCCAAGCAGATGCTGCCCCGCGTGGGTCTTCCGGCAATCGATAGCAATCAACGCATGGAATGAAAATGGCCGGCCCTCGACGTCTTTTCCCGAGAGCCGGCCCTTTTGTGGATCGAGCAGGTTCCCGAAGGTGCTGCCTCCTATTGCGCGCCGTTCGAACCGGACAGGCTTTCGATTGCCGTCAGGATCTTGTATGCGGCCTTGACGCGTTCCGGGATCGGATAGTTCTTGTTCGCCAGCAGGACGATTCCAACCTGCCTAGCGGGAATGAAGGCCGCATAGTCGCCAAAACCGTTGGTCGAGCCGGTCTTGTTAAGCAAGATATCCTTGCGCGGCTGTTGTGGCGGCACGAGCCGGGTTATCTTATGTGGCTTCAGCGCCATGTCAGATGAATTGCCTGAAAGTAGCCGGGTGAGCGTCGTCGGATAGGTGTAGATCTCCCAGCCCAGCGCCTGTGTCGTGTTTCCCACGGTGTAATAGCCGATATGGGTCGCGGCGACCGCGCGCTGAAGGGTGTCGTCAAGCCGGGAGCTGTCCATATTGGCCTCGAGAACGCTGATCATGTCAGCCGAAGTGGTCTTTACGCCATAGGCTTGCGTGTCCAGAACGCCTGGTGTCACCCGGATCGGCTTGTTCTGCTTCGAATAGCCGTAGGCATAATTGCCCATCTCGCCCGGCGGGACGCGGACGTAGGTATGATTGAGGCCGAGACCAGCGAAGATCTTTTCCTGCATCAGCGTATCGAATGGCTCGCCCATGGCTGCGGCGGCCAGATAGCCGAACAGGCCGATGCTGGGGTTGGAATAGAGCCGATGGGTGCCCGGCGCATAGGAAGGGTGCCAGTTGCGATAATAGGCGATCATCTTGTCCTGATCGGCCACATCGTCGGGAAACTGCAGCGGCAGGCCGCCTGTCGTGTATGTGCCGAGATCAAGGAGGCTGATCTTGTCGAAGCTACTGCCGGAAAGTGCAGGAAGATACTTGGTTGCCTTGTCGGAGAGCGACAGCTTTCCGCTGACCTGGGCATAGGATGCAAGGACGGCGGTGAAGGTCTTGCTGATCGAGCCGAGCTCGAAGATCGTGTCGTTTGAGACCTTCTGTCCGGTCTCCTTCGAGGCCACGCCATAGTTGAGGAAGTAATGCTTGCCCTTGACCGTGATCGCGACGGCCATTCCCGGGACATCGTTTTCCGTCATGGCCGGGCGGATAGCTTCACTGACGGCCCGTTCCAGCCGATCCGGATCATTGCCGTCGGCGGCGTGAGCGTTGACACCATAGAAAAGGCAGCTGGCGATCATGCCGAGTTTCGGTAGCGAGATGGAATGCATGTGCAAGATAAGGTCCTCATATTGGTGACAGGCCGCGCAGACGATTGCGGCCTGAGGTCATGGATCCGGGATTGGTGAGCTCGGTCGGGGTTGCTGTCGGTGCCTGCATGGAGGTCATTTGCCCCTGCAATCACCTCGCGACACGGACTATGGCGTCGCATCCTGCCCTAGACAAACGATCAATTCTGGGCTTAGGCATGAGAAAAACTTGGGCTTAGGACACAATGGACATTTCACAGCTGCCGCTGAACGCCCTGCGCGTCTTCGAAGCTTCGGCGCGGCATTGCAGCTTCACGCGGGCCGGCCTCGAGCTTCGGGTGACGCAGACGGCCGTCAGCCATCAGGTCAAGGCGCTGGAGGATGTGCTGGGGGTGACGCTGTTCAAGCGGCTTCCGCGCGGCCTGGCGTTGACCGACGAAGGTCACGCATTGTTGCCTGTGCTGACCGACGCGTTTCGCCGCATGAGCGTCACCTTGCGCCAGCTCGAGGAAGGCAATTTCGACGAGATCCTCACGGTCGGCGTGGTCGGCACCTTTGCGATCGGCTGGCTTTTGCCTCGGCTGAGCTCGTTCAAGGCTCGGCATCCGCATGTCGATCTGCGCCTGAAGACCAACAACAATCGTGCCGACATGGTGCTCGATGGGCTCGATTTCTTCCTGCGTTTCGGCGATGGCGCCTGGCATGGAACCGAGGCGATCCATCTGATGGATGCGCCGCTGTCGGCGGTCTGCACACCCTCGATCGGCGAACGTTTGCGCACGCCGGCCGACCTTGCCGATGTCGAGCTGCTGCGCTCCTACCGGATCGATGAGTGGGCTCTCTGGTTCAGGGCGGCAGGCCTGACGCCGCCCAATCTTCGCGGCTGGATGTTCGATTCTTCGTTGACACTGGTAGAGGCTGCCGCCCGCGGTGTCGGCGTCGCGCTCGTCCCCGTCGCCATGTTCTCGCATGAGATCGAGGCCGGCAGGATCGTACAGCCGTTCCGGATCACCGCTGTCACCGGGAGCTATTGGCTGACGCGGCTCAAATCACGAGCGGAAACGGCATCGATGAAGGCGTTTCGCCAATGGCTGATTGCCGAGATCGAGGATCTGCCGTCATAGGATTGGACTTGCCCTGCCTTTTCGGGTCCGGCTTAGTGGCGTCGCTCTTATTCGCGGCCCTATGTCGGGCCACGATATTTCGCTTTGGCCGATGAAGTCTACGGCGATCAGCTCTTTGCCCATTGGGCGACGGCATCCCTGGCAAAGGTGCTGTAGGAGCGCGGCGCACGACCAAGCAGCTTGGTGAGACGGGCAATGTCGTCCGCCGTGGCGACCGCGCCATCCGTCTGGTAGCGGCCGAACATCAGGCGCAGGTCGAGAGCATGCCAGGCGGGCAGCATCGTCTTCATACGCTGCTCCATCGTGACAAGATCATCGCCGCCATAGCGGATGGCGCGGCCGAGCGCTTCGCTCCAGATGGTGGCAATGTTCTCGCCCGTCAAACTGTCCGGACCGGCGAGCGTATAGGTCTCGCGGCCGAGCGGTGCGGAAGCTTGCTCCCGGCGGATTAGTTCGAGCGCAGCTGCCTCGCCGATATCGCGAATGTCGACCATCGAGATGCCCTTCGACCCCACGGGTACGCCGTAGGCACCGACATTCAGCAACAGATCCCTCTGGCGAAGGTCGTTCTGGATGAAATAGGCCGGGCGGAGGATCGTAGCCGGGAGATCGAGAGCCTCGATCATCCGCTCGACCGTGTGTTTGCCGGCGAAATGCGGCACGTCCGCATAGGCCTCGCCCTTGAACACCGAAAGATAGACGATGCCCTTGATGCCCGCTTCGTGGGCGACGGTAAGCGCAAGCATCGCCTGGGTCAGTTCGTCGGCGACGTTCGGGGCGAGCAGGAACAATGTGCTGACGTCTTTCAGCGCGGCGCGCAATGAATCCGGGTCAGCGAGATCGCCGCGGACTGCTGTCACGCCGGACGGAAGCTGTGCCGCCTCAGGCGAGCGCGTCAGGGCGCGGACATCGACATCGTGACCCTGCAGGTGGGCCAGGACCTGGGACCCGATGGTCCCCGTGCTGCCGGTAATCAGAATAGCCATTTTTAAAAACTCCTCAAGATGTTGTGGGAGACCCGATGTCTCGAGAAGAAAGATAGCCGTTCCAATTTCTATTTGGAGATGCCAGTATCAAGACAGGTCGTCTCAATTATGGAACACGAGAATGGATCTGCAGGCTTTGTCCGATTTCAACCTTGTGGCTGCCCATGGCGGGTTCGGTCGCGCCAGCCGCGTCACCGGAAGGCCGAAAGCAACGCTGTCGCGGCGGGTCGCCGAGCTCGAGCAGAGCCTCGGAGTCAGACTGATCGAACGCGGATCGCAGAGCCTGCGCCTAACTGACGAGGGACGGGCGCTCCACGAGCGCACCGATGGGCTGCTATCGGAAATCACTGAGGCCGGCGAGGCTGTTGTCCTCGGGGCCTCGACCCCGAAGGGCCGTCTGCGTGTCAGCGCGCCCGTGGTCTTCGCCCATGTCGCGCTCGGTCGCATCGGCGCGCGTTTTGCCCTGGCCTATCCCGAGGTTCAGCTCGAGATCGTCGCCGAAGATCGCAAGGTCGACCCGGTCGAAGATGGCTACGACCTGATCATCCGCATCGATCCGGCACCGGACGAACGGCTCGTCGGTCGACGCTTCCTCAACGACGAACGCCTGATCGTGGCGCCACCGGGTATGCGGCGCCCCACTCGCACGACAGAGGGCGAAGAGCTTGCCGTGAAGGCCGTATTGCTCAGTGCGTCCTCGCAAACCGCCGTCTGGCGACTTGGCTCCGGCACAGAGCCAGACGTGGTGCTGAAACCAGAGCCTGTCCTTCGTCTTTCGTCGCTCTTGATGGTTCGCGATGCCGTTTTGGCGGGAGCCGGCGTGGCTTTGCTGCCGAAGCTTCTTGTCGCCGACGATATTGCGGCGGGCCGGCTCGCCTATTGGGGAACCCTCAGCGGCCCGCCCGTGGAAATCTGGGCACTCCAAAGCTCGCGCCGTCTGATCGGCGCCAAGGTCCGTGCGTTCCTGGATGTGCTGGAGAAGGCTTTTCCGGAGAGGGTGTTTACCCCAGCGCCATGATTCAACGCCAGCCGAGAGCGGGTGCGACGTGGGTGAGGATCGCCTCGATCACGTGCGCGTTGTATTCAACACCGAGCTGGTTGGGGACGGTCAAAAGCAGGGTGTCGGCCTCCGCGATGGCTTCGTCCGTCGCGAGTTCCTTGATCAGCTGATCCGGTTCGGCGGCATAGCTGCGTCCGAAGATTGCGCGTGTCTTGTCGTCGATGAAGCCGATCTGGTCCGCGTCCTTGCCACTGCTGCCGAAATAGGCGCGGTCGAGATCGTTGACCAGTGCGAAGATGCTGCGGCTCACCGAGACCCGCGGCTCGCGCTTGTGGCCGGCCTCCTTCCAGGCTTCGCGGTAGACCCTGATCTGATCGGCCTGCTGGACATGGAATGGCAACCCGCTCTCATCGTTTTTGAGCGTCGAGCTTTGCAGGTTCATGCCGCGCTTTGCCGCCCAAAGGGCGGTCGCGTTCGAGCTCGCGCCCCACCAGATCCGTTCGCGCAAACCCTCCGAATGCGGTTCAAGACGCAGCAGGCCGGGCGGGTTGGGAAACATCGGTCGGGGATTGGGTTGCGCAAATCCTTCGCCGCGCAGGATGTCGAGCAGCACGTCCGCGTGCCGCCGGCCCATGTCGGCGTCGCTCTCGCCCTCGGCCGGTTCGTAACCGAAATGGCGCCATCCATCGATCACCTGTTCGGGTGAGCCGCGGCTGATGCCGAGCTGCAGCCGGCCTCCGGCGATCAGATCGGCCGCGCCTGCATCCTCGGCCATGTAGAACGGGTTCTCGTAGCGCATGTCGATGACGGCGGTGCCGATCTCGATGCGGCTGGTTTTGGCGCCGGCGGCCGCCAGCAGCGGAAATGGCGAAGCGAGCTGGCGGGCAAAATGATGCACGCGAAAATAGGCGCCGTCCGCGCCAAGCTGTTCAGCAGCGACGGCGAGATCGATGGATTGCAGGAGCGTATCGGATGCCGAACGCGTTTGCGATTGGGGCGAGGGTGTCCAGTGGCCGAATGAAAGAAATCCGATCTTCTTCATGGTCCCGCTCCGCAACGTTTGGTTCGCTCAGCTTTGCTTCATGACATGATTTCGGCTGTCGATACAAGCGGAGCGAAGGTATCTTGCCTGCGCGAGCCGCGTCCTCGGTATCAAACAATTGGGCCCGCCGTTTCCGGCGGGCCCAAGGGAGGCCGATGCAGCCGCCGCGCCTGCGGCCTCCAGCTGAAGATCGTTATTTCGCTGGCTGGATCGAGCCGACGATACCGAGCACTTCCTTTTCGTGCTTGGCCTGGTCTTCCTTGGAGCCCCAATAGGTGAGCACGAGGATCTTGTTCGGCGCAGGCGAAAGGACGCCGAGATTGATGTTGACGGCTCCGTCTGCATCGGTGCCCTGCCAGTTCAGAACAGACAGCTTCATGCCATTGATTTCGTTGCTGTCGTCATCCTTGCGGGTGCTGGCGTCGATCTTGACGCCGTTCTTGTCGAGGAAATCGATGGCATCGCCGATGACCTTCTCGACATTGTCGCCGCTGGCGACATCGAGAGCAAAGTAGATGGCGGCATCAGGCGAATTGGCGTCGATGCCGGATTCGGTTTCCTGCGGCTTCCAGCTGTCGGGGATGGTGACGCTGGCAACAGGCGCTTCGCTCGGGAATGCGAGCGTCTTGGCATTGGCGAGCATTGGAAAGGCTGCGAGCGCAGCGGCAATGAGCAGTATCTTTTTCATGGGGCTTCCATTCTGTCTTTGAGTTTTAGGGCATGGATCAATCTCAGCGGATGCGTGAGGTTGGCATGGTTTTCGGCAGTGCGGAGACGGCCGGAAAAGAGGATGATTGGTGTAATCAGCTGGCCGAAGCGATCTCGAAATCCTGATCGAACGAACTCGTCTTTCCCGAGGTCATGTCATAAAGCGTGTAGTGAAGCTTGTATTTGCCGGCCGGTGCACCGTTGACGTTCAAGGTCATGTCGAGCTTGAACTCCAGATTCTGCTTGTGGCTTTGAAGGGCGCTGTCCAAGAAGCCCTTCTTGCTCCACACGACCTCGCCGCTGGCGTCGATAATGTCGAGGTCGGCAACGAGGTGGAGTTCATAGAGATTGTTGGGAAGCTGCTTCCAGCCATAGCCGATCGGTTCGGCATAGCTGAAGATAGGTTCGCCGGGCTTGAAAACGTTTGAGTCACGTTTCTTGTAAACCCCGTAACCGGTCGAAGGTTCGGTCACGAAGGTGACGTCCTGTTGTGAGAACGGCACCTTGGCCCAGGCTTCGATTACTGCCTTTTGTGCAGTTGCCAAATCTGCCAGGGGATCGGCATGGGCAACAGCAACAAAAGATATTGCAAATATCAATGCAAGCACTTGCCGCATCGCACTCTCCAATTGGTCCAACGATGATTGATGTCGGGAAGCGCCGGAAAACGGGTAAAGCCATCATGGCTCTCATCGTCCAATTCCGAGGCGTGATCGACTTGCACCAAACGGGACGATTGGTGCCGGCCGCCTCCCGCCTGCGTTATTCGTGGATGGTATAGGTACCGAGCTCGCACAGGTTCTGGGTATCGGTCGTCGTGTCGAGGTCCGAGCCTTCCTCGAATTCGAACTTCATGTCGTACTTGCAGACGGCCCGACCGTCGCCGATGGTGATCTCGATGCTCTCGCCGGGGTTCAGCACCTGCTTGCCGAAGACATCGTCTTCCCAATTGTTGACGCCGACGGGCGAGGAGTAGAAATTGGTGAGAACGGACTTGGTGCCGTTCTTGAGCGTGAAGGTCAGGTCTTCGGCGCTTGCGATGCCTGCAAGGCAAAAGAATGCCGCCGACGCCGCCAGTGCGAAGCGAAGTTTCGTCATCGAATTGATCCTTCGGTGAAAGATGGGTCGCGTATATTTTTAAGCGTTTCAGTGCCTAGGAGCTATACATATTGCGCGCAATGCTCGGCCCATTTTTGGGCTGAAACGCAACCCCGGATCGAGGCATGATATCGGTCTGTCGCTCGGCGACAAATTGGTTCCCGAAGCAGCGATGGGCTATGATCTGAAAGAGGCCACGTCGAAACGCGGCACCGCCACGAGTTACTCCTACTCGCTGTCTGGCATTACGTCCGCGCTGAAGCGAATAGAGACCTGCAATTAAGAGTGGGCCGCGGCATGCGACCCGAAGTGGAGACCTCGCTATCGAGTGGGGTCTCGTTCAGCGCAAGCTGATGCCCGCCATCAAGGCAGGAGGCTGCGCTGCAAGCTTTGGCGCTGCGCCTCCTGAGCGGCCTTGAGATGGGCCTTGGTATACATCAGGGCATGCTCGGCAAGGTCGCGGCCATCGTCCCAAAGGTTGCGCCAGATGCCGAGGATGCCTTCGAGAGGCTGGCCGACGACACGCGAGGAGAAGGATTCGAAGGTGATCGGGCCTTTATAGCCGGAGCGGACAAGGGCGCGGAAAACGCCGGCAAGATCGATCGTGCCCGAGCCCATGTAGCCGCGATGGGAATCGCCCGTATGGAAATATCCGAGATAGTCGCCTGTCTCGAGAATGGCGGCCTGAATATCCGATTCCTCGATATTCATGTGGTACACGTCCAGATGTACCTTCACATTTGGCATGCCGATGCGCTTGCACATCTCGACGGCCTGGGCAGCGGTGTTCAGCACGTTGGATTCGTAGCGGTTCACCACTTCGAGGACGAGCGTGATGTTGCTTCTCGCCGCCGTCTCGGCCACCTGACGCAGGATATCGACCGATTGCGCGACGCCTGCGGCCGTGGTCGGCTCGGAATATTTGCCGAAGGCCGAATGCAGGATGCCGCCGATATATTCGCCGCCGCAATCGCGGCAGACGGCGATGGCTTGTTCGAGCTTTTCCTTGCCGCGCCGTCCCTTCTCCTTGTCGCCGCTCGAAATGTCGCTGTCGAAATCGAGGCCGAGCGAGAAGTTGATGCCGATGCCGTTCTTTTCCAGCTGTCGACGGGTAAACTCCGGATCGATCAGGCTCGGATCCAGCGCCGGCGCCTCGATGAAATCGTAGCCCACCTCTGCACTACTGGCGATTGCGCGGGCGCATTCCTCCTTGCTCCAGCCGGCTTCCCATACCAGCGCGTGAACTCCCAGCTTGTTCATGATCTTCCTCCCGGTTTCGTGGATGCAAAATGAATTGCTGCAGTGCGGAAGACATGAATCGTTTTATACTTGAAATCGTTCATGTTGACACCGCACTTACGCAGGTATAGCTTAGAATAAATCGTTTCACCAGAGTTTTCATATTATCATTGGCGAGGGCGCAATGGGGGAGGGCGAGATGTCGAGACAGCAAAGCCCTTCCATCAAGATGGTGGCCGACAGGGCCGGCGTTTCGGTCGCGACGGTCTCGAACGTCCTCAACGGCAAGCCAACGGTTTCTCCGGATTTTGCCCGGCGCGTGAATGATGCAGTGCGCGAGCTTGGTTACGTCGTCGATCTCAGCGCGTCGCGGCTGCGCTCGCGCAAGGCGCAGCTCGCCGGCGTCGTTGTGCCAGATCTTACCAATCCGATGTTCGCCTCCTTCGTTTCCACGCTGGAGCATCTGGCGCGCCTCGCAGACTACGATCTGGTCGTCGTATCAGCGCGCAACAATGCGGAGGAGGAGGCCGACCGGCTGCGCAAGATTCGCGCCTGGCGCCCAGCCGGCCTGATCGTCATTCCCTGCGACGGCGCCTTTGCCGAGCGCCTGCCGGATGGCTTCTTTGCGCCCGTCGTCCTTGCCGACCGCATACCCGACGCCGCGGGCTTCGATCTCATCGCCGTCGACAACGGGCCGTCGGCCGGTGCCGTCGCTGCGCATCTTGATCAACAGGGCTATGAGGATTGCCTCGTCGTCGGCACCAGTCTTTTGATCAGCAATATACGCGAGCGCTGGGAGGGTGTATGTGCATCAGTCAAGCGCATGCGGGTCGAGATGCTGGAAATCGGCATCGATGACGCCCATGGCGCACAGCTTCTGGAGGAGCGGCTGCGCCATCGCCCGCTGCCCGGCGCGCTGTTTTCGCTCGATCAGGGAACGACGCTTTTGACCTACTGCACCATGGCTGAGATCGGGCTTTCCGTGCCCGGCGATATCGCCTTTGCGAGCTTCGATGAGATGGAATGGATGCGGCTGGTGACGCCCGGGATCACGACCGTGCGTCAGCCTGTCGAGGAAATGGCCGAGCAGGCCTGGGCGCTGCTGTTGCGGCGCATGACCGGTTCTGCCGGCAAGCCGGTTACGCGGCGCTTGCGCTGCGCCGTCGAGATCCGTGGTTCGACACCGCGGAACCCGCTTGAGGAGGCGGGCAAACTGAAACTGGGAGGAAGAAAATGGAAATTACAAGACGAACCATACTCACCGGAATAGGTGGCGCCGTCGTTGTCGGCACCCTTGGCGGCACGATCGGCGTCGCCCAGGCTGCTGAACCGCAGCTCGGCGTCGTGGTCAAGATCGGCGGCATCCCGTGGTTCAATGCCATGGAAGTCGGCATCAAGAAGGCCGCGCCCGAATTCAAGACGAATGCCTGGATGGTCGGGCCGACACAGGCGGACGCTGCCCAGCAGGTCCGCGCCATCGAAGACCTGATTGCCCGCAAGGTCGCGGTCATCGGTATCGTGCCGAACGATTCCGCCGCGCTCGACCCCGTTCTCGGCCGCGCGCGGGCCGCGGGTATCAAGGTGCTGGCCCATGAAGGCCCGAGCCAGAAGGAAGCGGACTGGGACTTTGAGCTGACGACCATCGAAGGCTATGGTCAGGCGCATATGGACCTGATTGCCAAGGAGATGGGCGGGGAAGGCAAGTATATCGTCTATGTCGGCTCGCTGACCGTTCCGCTCCACAACGCCTGGGCCGATGCGGCGATTGCCTATCAGAAGCAGAAATACCCGAAGATGCAGATGCTCGGCGATCGCTTCGGCGTTGCCGAAAGCCTGGATGAAAGCATCAAGACGACCCAGGATCAGCTTCGTGCCAATCCGGATCTCAAGGGCATCCTGACCTTCGGTTCGCAGGGGCCGATCGGCGCGGCACGCGTCCTCGACGATCGAGAGAAAGCCAAGTCGATCGCGCTGGTTGGTGGCTTCTCGCCGGGGCAGGGCGTTAAATACGTCAAGTCGGGCACGATCCGCGGTGGTTTCATCTGGAATCCGATGACGGCGGGGGAGATTTTCGTTCAGCTCGCCTCCATCCTGGCGGCCGGCAAGGAGCCGACCGACAATATGGAGCTGACCGGCGTCGGCAAGGTGCGGGTCTATCCGGACAAGAAGCTCATTCAGGCGCAGAAGCTTGAATCCCTCGATAAGCAGAATATCGACCGGCTGGTTGCACTCGGTCTCTAGGCGTTCCTCCCGAGGGCCGGCGGTTGGCCTGAGTGCCGCCGCCGGCCAACCCAAACAATCGGAGTGGATCGATGAGCGATGATGTTCCGTTTCTTCGTTTAACCGGGCTGTCTAAACGGTTCGGTGGCGTGCGTGCATTGGAGGAGATCGACTGGGACGTTCGCCCAGGCGAAATCCATTGCCTCGTCGGCGAGAATGGTTGCGGCAAGTCGACGCTCATCAAGACCGTGGCGGGGGTGCATCCGCCCTCGGCGGGCACGATCGAAATCGAAGGCAAGCCCGTTCTTCCGCTTGATCCGGCCCAGGCCAAGGCTCTGGGAATCCAGGTGATCTTTCAGGATCTGTCCCTGTTTCCCAATCTTTCCGTTGCGGAAAACATCGCCGTCGAAAACCATCTCGATCGTCTCCTGAAACCAGTCAGCTGGAAGCGGATGCGTGAGCGCGCCAATGCCGTACTCGCAAGGCTCGGCTTCACCCTCGACCTCGATCTCGTGGTATCAGACCTTTCGGTTGCCGAGCGCCAGATCGTCGCCATTGCGCGTGGCCTCGTCGCCGAGGCGCGGCTGATTTTCATGGACGAGCCGACGGCCTCGCTGACGCGAACGGAGGTCGATCGTCTACTCGGGATCGTAGGGCGGCTCAAGGCCGATGGCATTGCCGTCGTCTTCGTCTCCCACCGTCTTGATGAGGTGGTCGAGATCGCCGAGCGGGTGACCGTGATGCGCGACGGCCGCAAGGTGGGCACCTGGCCTGCCGATCAGGTGAACGAGAAGAGGATCGCGCATCTGATGACCGGGCTCGATATCGATCACTCGATTGTCGCCCGCGATATGGGCAAGGCCGAGCCTGTCCTCGAGGTCAGCGGCCTGTCACGCCGCGGCGAATTTGCCGATATCGATTTCACCCTTCGTCGCGGCGAGGTGCTGGGCATTTCCGGATTGCTGGGGTCGGGCCGCACCGAGCTTGCCCTGACGCTGTTCGGCATGCATCGCGCCGAAAGCGGCGGCATCCGTCTGGAGGGCCGGCCGCTTGCGCCACGCTCCAACCGCGATGCCGTGCGCGCGGGCATCGCTTATGTCTCCGAGGATCGCCTGAGCCTCGGCGTCATCCTGCAGCAATCGATCGGCGACAACATCATGCTCGCGGTCATGCGGGGCATGGCAAACCGGCTTGGGCTCATTCCCGGTAACGCACGCAGGCAGCTCGCCGAAGATTGGGTGCGGCGCCTCGCCATCAAGGTCCCATCGGCCGATCGGGCCGTGCAGACGCTTTCGGGCGGCAATCAGCAGCGGGTCGTTCTGGCGAAATGGCTCGCCACGCGGCCGAAGGTCCTGATCCTCGATTCCCCCACCGTCGGCGTCGATATCAAGAACAAGCAGGGCATCTACGATGTGGTTGCCGATCTGGCCCGTCAGGGCGTCGCTGTCATTCTCATCTCCGACGAGGTGTCCGAACTTTTCGCGACCTGTGACCGTATCCTGCATATGCGCGCCGGTCGCATTGTCGGCGAGGCGGTGCCGGGCGAGATCACCGAAGCCAACATGAAGGAGCGCATCTATGCATGAGGATAGCCAAATGGCGGCCGGATCGTCCTTTCTCGTGCAGTTGCGTCGTCGTCCGGAAGCATGGCTGCTGGCCGTCATCGCCGTGGTGGTGATCGTCTTTTCGCTGACGGCACGTGATTTCCTGACGCTCGCCAACATCATGGATCTGCTCGAGACCTATTCGGTGCAGGCGATCATGGCGATGGGCCTCTTCGTCGTCCTGGTTTCCGGCGGCATCGACATCTCCTTTGCGGCGACTGCATCCGTCGCGCAATATTGCGCGGCGCTGCTCGCAACGCAGCTCGGACTTTCCGCACCCGTCGTCATCCTCTGCGGTCTCATGATCGGTGTCGCGCTCGGCTGCCTGAATGCGCTGCTCGTCCACTATGTGCGCATCACATCCATCATCGCCACGATCGCCATGATGAGCGTCAGTTTCTCGCTGCTCATGTATTTCTCGGGCGGCAAGTCGATCTATACGCTGCCGGATTGGTGGACGGATCGCATCGTGTTCTGGCGGATGGAGACGGCATCGGGCGATATCGTCCGGGTGACGCTTCCGATTGTCGCGATGGCGGTCGTAACCCTGTTTACATGGGCATGGATGACCCGCTCTTCGGTCGGGCGTCAGCTCTATGCCATGGGGGGAAATGCGGAGGCTGCGCGGCGTGTCGGCATGAATATCGGCCGCCTGCAATTCGTCGCCTACGGCTATCTCGGGCTTATGGCGGCGATCGCCGGTCTGCTGCAGGCCCATCGCGTCGGCGAAAGCGTGCCCAATGCCATGTACAATACCGAGCTTGCCGTCCTCTCCGCCGCGGTTCTCGGCGGCGCCAGCCTGACGGGCGGCATCGGCACCGTGCCCGGCGTGCTGCTCGGCATCGTGCTTTTGGCTGTGCTGCAGAACGGGCTCAACCTGCTCGGCGTCTCTTCCTATTTCTTCCAGATCGTCATCGGCGTCACCATTCTGGTTTCGACCTCGATCACGGTGATCAGTTCACGGCCAGGCCGCCGCCATCGTATCATCGCGGGAGCACCATCCAATGGCTGAGCCTCCGCTTCTCTATAACCTCAACAACGGCCTTTCCGACCTGATGACGCGGATGAAGGCGGGAATTCCCGGCGCGCATACGGGGCTTGTCGTCCTGTTGGTTTTGCTGGTTGCCGGCTTTTCCCTGTTCATTCCGAACTTTGCCTCGGTCGGCACGCTGCAATCGTTCATGTACCAGCTGCCGCTGCTGGGACTTCTGTCGCTGGCCATGATGGCGCCCCTGATAACAGGCGGTCTCAATCTCGCAATCATCGCCACGACGAACCAGTGCGCGCTGCTGATGGCCTTCATCATGCAGAGCATGATCACGCCCGATAGCAGCGCCGCCTCGGTCGCAGCCGTCATCGTTCTGGCGCTTGTCGCCGGCATGACGTTGTGCCTTCTCATCGGCCTCATCACCGGTGCGCTCATCGCCTATACCGGCGTCCATCCGATCCTCATCACGCTCGGCACGAAATCGCTGATCGACGGCATCAGCATCTATCTGACCCGCGGCATGGCCCTTTCCGGCATACCGGATGGGTTTGCCCGTATCGGAACGATGACGATCATCGGCGTGCCGCTGATCTTCCTGCTATTAATCGTGGTGGCGGTGATCGTCAGCATCATATTGCGGCGCACCGCTTTCGGCGTCGCCTGCGCCATGATCGGCTCCAACATCGAGGCGGCGCGCTATTCGGCGATCGACACGCGTCGCGTGCTGGTCGGCGTCTATGTCATGTCGAGCCTGATCTGCTTCTTTGCCGCGCTGGTCATGCTGGCAACCTTCAATTCGGCCAGCGCGGATTATGCCCAATCCTATCTGCTGGTGACGATCCTCGCAGCCGTCCTCGGCGGCGTCGATCCTTTCGGCGGCTTCGGCACGGCCGGCGGCCTGATGCTGGCGCTTGCCATCCTGCAGGTCATTTCTTCGGGCTTCAACCAGTTCGGCCTCAGCAACTATCTGACCGTGGCGATATGGGGCGGCACTCTCATCTTCGTCGCCATGGCCCAGACGGCGCGTCCCTATCTCATGGGGTTGCTGCCTTCACGTTTCGATGGTTCGAAATGAGCATCGTTGCGGTCTTCGATATCGGCAAGACGAATGTGAAGCTGTCGGCGGCGAGCGGCGACGGCCGCGTCTTGGAAACTCTGTCGGTGCCGAATGTCGTCCGGGACGGTCCGCCCTATCGCCATCATGATCTCGACGGGCTGGACGACTGGTTGATCGACAGCTTGACCGCGCTGGGCCGCCGGCATGATATCGGCGCGATCGTCACCTGCGCCCACGGCTCCGGCGGCGTGCTGGTCGACAGGCAAGGCGCTGCGATGCCGATGATCGACTATGAGCAGCCCACACCCGCCGACGTCGATACATGCTACAGGAGGATTGTCGGTCCCCATCGGGAGAGGGCGAGCGCCGTCATGCTTGGCGCGGCACATCTTGCGCGGCAGATGTTGTGGCAGGAGATGCACTGGCCCGAGATTTTTGCCTCGGCCTCGGCCTATCTCGCCACGCCGCAATACTGGGCCTTCCGCCTCTCCGGCGTTCGCGCAAGCGAGGTGACGAGCCTGGCCGCCCAGTCGCATCTCTGGGCATCGGCCGACGGGCGGGCGTCTGCTCTCGTGGCGAACCGCGGCTGGCAGCGGCTGATGCCGCCGATGCGACGCGCCTGGGAGACGCTCGGGCCATTGAAGCCCGAACTGGCACGACGCACCGGTCTGAAGGCGACGACGCGTATTTTGTGCGGCGTGCACGACTCCTCAGCCAATTTCTATCGCTATCAGGCTGCTGATCTTTCCGACGTCACCGTCATCTCGACGGGAACCTGGATCGTGGCGCTGACCGATCGCACCGGCGTCGATTTCAATGTCGAGCGCCCTGGGCACTCGTGCAATGCCGATGTGTTCGGCAATCCGATGCCCGGCATGCTGACCATGGGCGGGCGTGAGTTTGCCGCCGTCGCCGCGACCGCGTCCGGCCCGGCCTCGCTGCCGGCCCTTCGGCAGATCGTCGCATCCGGGACGTTTGCAGTGCCGACATTCGGTTCGGACGAGGGGCTCTTTCCCGGCACGGCGCATCGCGGCCGTCTCGAAGGACCGCTTGCCCATGACGAGAATGTCCGCTTCACGCAGGCTGTCCTCTACTCGGCGCTCCTGACCGCCGCCTGTGTGGATGATCTGCCGCCGACAGAGACGGTGGTGCTGGACGGCAATTTTGTCGTCGATCCCCTCTATGGCGCCGTCGTCGCGGCGCTGTTGCCGGATCGGCGCGTGTTGGTCAGCCGCAGCACCACCGGAACGGCGACAGGTGCTGCCATGCTCGCCGAGCACGAAACACGAGCGTCGCCCGTGTCGCTGGCCGCCGAGACCCCGGATATATCAGACCTTCCCGACTTTTCATCATACCAGAGGCGCTGGCGTGCCCTGGTCAAGACAATGGAGCAAGTATCGTGACGACATATGACGACAATGGCCTGCGCGAGGACATGGTGGCGGTCTGCCGCCGTATGAACGCCTCCGGTATCAATCAGGGAACGGCCGGCAACGTATCGGTGCGCAATCCCAAGGGGTTTCTGGTCACGCCGACTTCCCTGCCTTACGATATGATGCGGCCCAATGACCTGGTGCAGATGTATTTCGACGGCAGCTACGAGGGTGAGCGCCGGCCATCATCCGAATGGCGCTTTCACCGTGACATTCTCGCCTCCCGCCAGGACATCGATTGCGTGCTGCATTGCCATTCGGTCTATGCGACCACGCTTGCGGTGCATCACAAGACCATTCCGAGCTTTCACTACATGACGGGCGTTGCCGGCGGCACGACGATCCGCTGCGCGCGCTACGCCACTTTCGGCACCCAGGCCCTCTCGGATGCGGCGATCGAGGCCCTACAGGACAGGCTTGCCTGCCTGCTCGGCCAGCATGGCCAGATATCGCTCGGCAAGACGCCGGCGGCTGCACTTGCTTTGGCGATCGAGGTCGAGACCCTGTCGCGCCTCTATGTTCAGGCGCTGACGCTTGGTGAACCGCCTGTTCTCGACGACGAGGAAATGGCGCGTGTCATCCAGCAGATGAAGAATATGAGCTATGGGCAGGCGCCGGATCTCGATGGTGTCAACGACGTGGCAAAACGCAAGCAGTAATCCGAGGTCGCAAGGCAAATCTCGTCCAGCGTGTCCCGGTATAGGGCTGTTCAATGGCGTCCTTATGCCCAGCGGGGAGGCGCCAGCGATGATCTTATGTCGATATCTCTTGTGAAATCAAAAATCCTGATATAAATGAAGCTTATTGATGGGGCTTTCGGGATTCGATGAAGCGCGGCTTTCTGACAATTTATGCGGGTGAGAATGCCGCGGTTTTGCGGGCGCTTTCGGCGCCGGCGCGCGTCGACATGTTGAAGCTGCTCTGCGCCAAGGGCGCCATGAACGTCAACGAGATCGCCCGCGAGCTGGATCTGCCGCAATCGACCGTCGCCACCGGCATCATGATCCTGGAGGAGGCCGGCCTTGTCGAAACCAAGGCGGCCAAGGCGCGCAAGGGTTACCAGAAGATCTGCACGGCGCTTTACGACGAAATCCTTCTGAGCTTCGAGGATACCGCCTTCAAGCATGACGAGGATGTGATCGAGGTCGCCATGCCGATCGGCCTCTATACGAGCTGCGAGACCCATGCGCCTTGCGGTCTGTGCTCGACCGAAGGAGTGATCGGGCTTCTCGACGTTCCCGACTATTTCCTCGATCCGCAGCGTATGCAGGCCGGCCTTCTCTGGTTCGGCCGCGGCCATGTGGAGTATAAATTTCCCAACAATGCCAAGATCTTGAACAAGGCAGTGAATGCCATTGAATTTTCGATGGAGCTGTCGTCCGAAGTGCCGGGCACCAATCCCGACTGGCCGTCCGACATCACGATCTGGGTCAATGGCGTTGCCGTCGGCACATGGACGTCGCCGGGAGACTATGGCGACAAGCGCGGGGCCTTCACGCCGGGCTGGTGGAAGCTCGAGGGCTCGCAATACGGCAAGCTCAAGACCTGGCGGATCTCGAAGAAGGGCACGTTCATCGACGGCGTCGTCGCATCCGACGTGACCGTCGACGACCTCGCCATCAGCCAGCATTCCTCGATCCGTCTGAGGATCGGCATCGCCGAGAATGCGCGCCACACGGGTGGCGTCAACATTTTCGGTCGTGGTTTCGGCAATTATGGCCGAGATATTCTGATGCGCATCGACCTGACGTGAAAATAAATCACATTTCCTGATATATAGCGCGCAATCGGGCTGAATCTCGAATTTATCATATTTTTTATAACTAATTGTTTTATCATTATATTTCTGCATTCGCAGGCTGTGAATACACGATTATTTGCGCGGAATGCTCCCTCGATGGCGTTGACGACCTTATAAAACTGTATCAAGATCAAGGTATAAGAACGAGATATATGATACATAAGGGAGGATAGCCGTGAAGGCGAACGTGGTCATCCATCGCGATTTCCGAATTGCCGACATTGACGATCGACTTTACAGCTCGTTTCTGGAGCATCTGGGCAGGGCGATCTACGGGGGCATCTATGAGCCCGGCCATCCGACCGCCGATGAGCACGGCTTTCGCCGAGATGTCATCGAACTGGTCCGCGAGCTGAATTCACCCTACTGCCGCTATCCCGGCGGTAATTTCGTTTCCGCCTATAATTGGGAAGATGGCGTCGGACCTCGTTCTGAACGCCCGGTGCGCCTCGATCTTGCCTGGCGGACGCGTGAGAGCAACCAGATCGGCGTCAACGAGTTCGTCGATTGGTGCAAGAAAGCCAATACCAAGCCGATGCTCGCCGTCAATCTAGGCTCACGCGGGCTGGATGATGCTCGTAACTTCCTTGAATATTGCAATCATCCCGGCGGCACCTATTGGTCGGATCTGCGTCGCAAGCACGGTTGGGCTGATCCCCATGGAGTCAAATTGTGGTGCCTCGGTAACGAGATGGATGGCCCGTGGCAGGTCGGCCACAAGTCGGCTTTTGAATATGGTCGTCTGGCCGATGAAACTGCAAAGGCCATGCGCGGTTTCGATAAATCGCTGGAACTGGTCGTCTGCGGTTCGTCGAATTCCGATATGAAGAGCTATCCCGATTGGGAAGCCCAGGTGCTGGAACAGTGCTACGACAGCGCCGATCATATCTCGCTGCACATGTATTTCGCCAACCGTGAAAAGAACACGCTCAACTATCTCGCCAAAGCGGAAAAGCTTGATCGCTACATCGTCACCATCGGCGGCGTCATCGACTATATCAAGGCGAAGAAGCGCTCGAAGAAGACGATCGGCATCTCCTTCGACGAATGGAACGTCTGGTACCATTCCAACCAGCAGGACAAGGATATCCTGGCGCGCGACGAATGGCCGGATGCGCCGCATCTGCTTGAGGATGTCTATAATTTCGAGGATGTGCTGCAGGTCGGCGGCATCCTCAACACGTTCATTCGCCGCTCTGATCGTGTGCGCATCGCCTGCATCGCCCAGCTCGTCAACGTCATTGCGCCGATCATGACGGAGGATGGCGGCCCGGCATGGCGGCAGACCATCTATTATCCCCTTTATTTCGCCTCGAAGTACGGTCGTGGCTATGCGCTGCGCCTGGTCACCGACGGTCCGACCTATGACAGCGACGAGGCGGACGACGTACCCTATCTCGATGTCTCTGCGGTTCACGATGTGGCGGCCAATATGGTCACGTTGTTCGCCGTCAACCGTCATCCCGATAGTTCGCTCGACCTCGACACCCGGCTGGAAGGCTTTGCCGACGCTCGCGTCGTCGAGCAGCACGAGATGGTTCATGAGGACTTGGGGGCGGTCAACACGGCATCCCGGCCGAATGCGGTCGTTCCGACCAGCACCAGCGATGCGAAAGTCGAGGACGGGCGGCTTCGCGCCACATTGAAGCCGCTGTCCTACACGGTGATCCGGCTGTCGGTATGACAGCTGGCGGCCGCAAGATCGCGAGGAGGCGATCCCGGTCGGCCTGGGAAGCGTAAGGAGAAGAAAGTCGCGGTCCGCCCGGCATTGTCCGGGCGCAGCGCGCAATTGATAACAACGGGAGGAGATCATGCAACAGTGGAAGAAGCTTGCTTTCGGCGTCGCACTGGCCACGTTCGGCCTCATCGCGGCAGCCAAGGCTCAGGATTATACTGCCTTGCCACGCAAGGAGACGCTGATCGTCGAGAATCCGGAAGGAACGATCAAGAATCCCGGCTGGTTCAACGCCTGGGTCAATGGCGGCGGCGGTGTCTCGACCGGTCTGCAGCAGCTGACCATGGACACGCTGTGGTACATCGACCCCGAAAAGGGGTTGGGTGGTTCTGCCTGGGACAATTCGCTTGCATCCGACAAGCCGCAATACAATGACGACTTCACACAGATGACGGTGAAGCTGCGCAAGGGTCTCTACTGGAGCGACGGCGTCGAATTCACCGCTGACGATGTCGTCTACACCGTCAAGACGCAGATGGACCATCCGGGCATGAACTGGAGCGCGGCTTTCTCGGTGCAGGTCGCAAGCGTCGAGGCGCCGGACCCATACACGGTCGTCTTCAAGCTGAAGAAGCCGAATTCGCGTTTCCACGCCATCTTCACGGTGCGCTGGAACGGCGCCTGGATCATGCCGAAGCATGTCTTCGAAAAGGTTGCAGATCCCGTTCGCTATGATTTTGCCAACCCCATCTCGCTCGGCCCCTATAAGCTGAAGGCCTTCGACCCGCAGGGCAAATGGTACACCTGGGAGAAGCGCGACGACTGGCAGCGCACCTCGCTTGCCCGCTTCGGCGAGCCCGCTCCGAAATATGTCAGCTATGTCGATCCAGGGCCGCCGGATAAGCGCACCATCGCCCAGCTCGAGCATAATCTCGATATCATTCACGACAACACGCCCGAGGGCATGTTCACGCTGAAGGAGAAGTCGAAGACCGTCGATAGCTGGTTCCCCGGCTTCCCTTTCGCCCATCCTGATCCGACCCTGCCGGCCGTGATCTTCAACAATCAGGATTCGCTGTTTCAGAATGCTGATGTACGCTGGGCCCTGGCATTGCTCATCGATATCAAGGCGGTCGACATGGCAAGCTATCGCGGCGCCGCGACGCTTTCCGCGCTCGGCGTTCCGCCGACGGCGATCGCCATGACGGACTATCAGGCGCCGCTGCAGGATTGGCTGAAGAACTTCGAAGTCGACACCGGCAAGCGCAAGATCAAGCCCTATGATCCGACGATCGGCCAGCAGATCGCCGATATCCTGCGCAAGCAACCAAAATACAAGGATCAGATCCCAACCGATCCGGCCGCCATCAGCGCCGCTTTTGGCTATGGCTGGTGGAAGCCCGATCCGCAGGCTGCTGCCGAACTGCTGGAAAAGGCCGGTTTCAAGAAGGTCGGCGGCAAGTGGATGACACCTGATGGCCAGCCCTTCAAGATCCGCCTGACGGTTGAGGGCGATACGCGCTCGGTCTTTACCCGTGCCGGTACCCTGATCGCGCAGCAATGGGCGGCCTTCGGCATCGACTCCAAGGCGGCGCCGACCACAAATCTCTGGCAGGTGGGGCTACAGCCCGGCAACTATCAAGTCGCTATCGCCTGGAGTGTGGAGACCTGGGGCGGGGATCCCGACCTATCGTTCTTCCTCGACAGCTGGCACTCGGAATTCGTTGCCAAGAAAGGTGAAAATCAGGCGCCACGCAACTGGCAGCGCTGGTCCAACCCGGAACTCGACAAGATCATCGAGAACATTCGCCAGGTGAGCGCCGATGATCCGAAGGGCGTCGAGCTCGGCAAGGACTATCTGAAGCTGGTCGCCCGCGAAATGCCGACCATCCCGCTGATGTCCTACAACGTCTTCACCTCGATGGATACGACCTACTGGAAGGGCTACCCGACCATCGCGGATCCCTACACCGACCCCGTTCCCAATTGGGCGAACTCCCGGTTGATGATGGTCAAGCTCAAGCCGGCGCAGCCGTAATTCTCCCGACCCCGGTGCGGCAATTGCCGCATCGGGCACCTTTCGCCGGACATTAGGCACGTCCGGCGAATCTTTTGAATTGATGATGAAGCGCAAGCAGCAAGGAAGACGGCGTCATGACGTCCTATCCAGTTTTCGTATTGAAGCGATTCGGTCAGTTCCTGCTCGTTGTCTTCCTTGGCATCTCCGCGACCTTCTTCATCACCCATATGACGCCGATCGATCCCGTCGAGGAAAGCATCGGCGCGATACAGCAGATGGGGCAATCCGATCCACGTGCCGTCGAACTGATGCGTCAGTCCCTTCGTGAACTCTACGGGCTCGAGGGCTCCGTCTGGCAGCAATATCTTCACTTCTGGGGCCGCCTTGCAACGGGCGATCTCGGGCCGTCGCTATCGGCATTTCCAACGCCGGTCTCCGCCATCATCATGAGGGCGCTGCCCTGGACCATCGGCCTGATGACCGTCGCGACGCTGTTCACATTTATCCTCGGCAACATGATCGGCGCGCTCGCGGGTTATTATCGCAAGAGCATGGCGCTCAAGGCCGTCAGCCTCGTCTTCATCGCCATGCAGCCGATACCCTATTACATCCTGGCCTTCGTGCTCATCATCCTCTTCGGCTATATCTGGCCGATCCTGCCGATCAACGGCGGCTATGAGATGAACACCGATCTGCGGCTGTCCTTTGCGCTGGTGCTCGATATTCTGCGCCACTCCATCCTGCCGGCGCTGTCGCTGATCCTTGTGGGGACGGGCGGTTGGCTGATCGGGATGCGCGCGCTCGTCTCCAATATCATCACCGAGGACTATGTCGTTTTCGCCGAGCTCGGCGGCGTGCCGAAGCGCAAGATCCTGCGCTCTTATATCGCCCGCAATGCCATGGTACCGCAGTTCACCGGCCTTGCCATGTCGCTCGGCGCCATCTTCAACGGCACCGTGATCACCGAAATCGTCTTCGGCTATCCCGGCATCGGCAATCTGTTGATCTCGGCCGTGCATGCCGGCGACTACAGCCTCGTATTGGGGCTGAGCGCGCTGTCGATCGTCGGTGTCGCCGCGGCAGTCTTCATCATAGACATATTGGGTCCGCTGATCGACCCGCGCATCAAGGTGGAATAGGCCATGCTCACGATCGTTCGCGACCTTGCCCGCCAGAACACGGAGTTCCTCTTCGGTCTCATGCTGCTCGCTGTGATCGTCGGGCTCGTGATCCTGTCCTACTTCTCGCCCTACGGTCCTTCCGACATCTATCTGCTGCCGCCCGACATGCCGCCCGATGGTCAATACTGGCTGGGAACGACCTCGCGCGGTCAGGACGTCTTCTGGCAGCTCACGACCGCTCTCAGAAATACCCTTTATTTCGGCATCGGCGTCGCCGTCCTGTCGCGCATCATCTCGCTGGTGGTGGGACTGGTGGCGGGCTATGCCGGCGGCTTCGTCGATCGGGTGCTGATGGCGATCAATGACAGCATCATGGTCATTCCGCAGTTCCCGGTGCTGATCCTGTTCTATTTCGTGCTGAAGGACGGAATGACCTGGACGGTGCTCATCGTCGTCATGGCCTCGCTCGGCTGGTCCTATGATGCCCGCCTGATCCGCTCGGTGGCGATCAGCCTGAAGACGCGCCCCTTTACCACGCAGAGTGTCTATTCCGGCATGAGCATGCGCAAGATCCTTCTTGAGGAGCATCTGCCCTACGTGCTGCCGATCGTCTTCGCCACGACCATGAACAACATGATCTGGTCGATCGGCATGGAGATCACGCTCTCGGTGCTCGGCTTCACGGACATCGAGACGCCGACCATGGGCATGATGATCTATTGGGCCAATGCGCATTCGGCGCTGATCGCCGGAACGTGGTGGTGGGTTGCCGCACCGGTCGCCGCCATCATCGTCCTGTTCCTGGCGCTCTTCCTGCTGTCGATGTCGATGAACGAATACAATGATCCGCGCAGTCGCTTGAACCGGATGGGGGGCTAGGGATGGAGGCTGTGGTCGAGGTCACCAACCTCAAGGCCTATTATAGGGCCTTCCTCTATGGCATCGATCGCGAAGTGCGCGCGGTCGATGATGTCAGCCTGAGGATCGGTCGCGGTGAGATCTATGGTGTCGCCGGCGAATCGAGCAGCGGCAAGACGACATTGATCAAGACCATTGCCGGCGCCATCCGGCCGCCGCTTCGGGTGGTTTCGGGCTCGGTCAAGTTTCACTTCAACGGTGCCACGCAGGATATCTACGCTATGGCGCCCGAGCAGCGGGCGGCGCTTAGGTGGCGGCATCTATCCTACATCATGCAGGGCTCGATGAACGTGCTCAATCCTGTCAGGCGCATCCGCCACTCGTTCACGGATTTTGCCTTTCGCCACATGAAGGTCGATCGCGCCGCCTTCTTCGATCGGGTCGCCGCTCATCTGCAGCGCCTGAAACTCGATGCCGATCTCCTCAATGCCTATCCGCATGAATTGTCCGGCGGCATGCGCCAGCGCATGACGATTGCGCTCGCCACCATCCTGACGCCGGAATTCATCATCGCCGACGAGCCGACGACCGCGCTCGATGTCATCGTGCAGCGCGATGTCCTGCAGATGATCCGCGAGATCCAGCGCGAGATGGGGTCCTCCTTCCTATTCGTCACCCATGACATGGGCGTGCATGCCGCCGTCTCCGACCGCATCGGCATCGTCTATGCCGGCCGGCTGGTCGAGGAGGCGCCGACGCGCAAGCTCTTTCATCTGCCGCTGCACCCCTATACGCAGCATCTGGTGGCGAGCTTGCCGCGGATCGGCGATCTCTCCACCCGTCCCTCGCTTGAGGGCAGGCCGCCCAATCTCGCCATGCCGCCGGAAGGGTGCCGTTTTCATCCGAGGTGTCCCAAGCGCATGGATATCTGCAGCCGCGAAGTGCCGCCAATGGTGATGGTCGAGCCGGATCGGCGCGTTGCCTGTTTCGCCGTGACGGGAGGATAAAGTTGAGCGACCTGCTTTCACTCTCGCATGTCACCAAGGTTTACCGTCAGGGCGGTATGCTCAGCCGTCGTCACATCACGGCTGTTCGCGATGTCAGCCTGACGCTCGGCGAAGAGCCGGAAATCCTTTCCATCGTCGGCGAATCCGGTTCGGGCAAATCAACCATCGCGGCGATGATCCTTGGCCAGACGGCCCCGACCGAGGGCAGTCTGAATTTTCGCGGGCGGCCGGTTGCCGTTCATGGAAGAGTTGAGCGACGCGCCTTCATGCGCGAAGTTCAACCAGTACTTCAAAACCCGTTCGAGGCGTTCAATCCACTTAAGAGGGTCGATCGCTATCTTTTTGAAACAGCGCGAAATTTCGCGCCGGATGGCAAGCGGCCGAGCCGCGCCGAAGTCGAGCGCATGGCGGATGCGGCGCTCGCCCATATCGGCTTGACGCTTGCCGAAGTGAAGGGGCGGTTTCCGCATGAATTGTCGGGCGGTCAGCTGCAGCGAACCGCCATTGCGCGTGCGCTCATCCCGCAACCCAGGCTGCTGGTCGCAGACGAGCCCGTCTCCATGGTCGACGCCTCCCTTAGAATGGCGATCGTCAATCTCTTCAGCCAGCTGAAGAAGGAACTTGGCCTGTCGATCATCTACATCACCCATGATCTTGCGACGGCCTATTACATCAGCGACCGCATCATCATCATGAAGAAGGGCGAGATCGTTGAAGAAGGCGGCGCGCGCGCCGTTCTCGACAACCCGCAGCATCCCTATTCGCGGGCCTTGAAGGAGGCGGTCCTATCCGCCAGCCCGGATATGGAGCCAGCTTCGCTAGTGTGATCCCACAGGCACGGGTTTGCTTTCAGCGCGCGATCCGCGTCGAAAGGATGATGGACGATAGCGTCCGCTCGACGCCGTCGATCTTGCCTATCTCATCGATCAGATGGTCGAGCTCGGAAATCGACGGAGCCGCGACGATGGCGATCAGATCGAAGGTACCGCTGACGGAGTGAAGCGTTGTCACCTCATGGATCGCATCCAGCGAAGCCGTTACTGCCGAGAGCGATTTCGGCGCAATGGTGATCAGAATGTGGGCGCGGATGAGACCTGAAAGATAGGCTTCCGACAGTCGAACGCCATAGCCCGCGATCACGCCTTCCCTCTCAAGCCGCTCGAGCCGGGCCTGAACCGTCGTTCGCGACAACGAGAGCATTTTAGCGAGTGTCGCCACGGGCATACGGGCATTCTGGCCGAGCAATGCCAACAACTCCCTGTCCTTTTCCGTTACCTGCATCGCGATTCCTGCATTCTGCAAAATCAAAGCGTCATATTGACCAGATTTATACAACGAAACGCGTTTTTTGTCGCTATGAATCGTCCAGTCCTCGCCTACACTTATAAAAATCTTATCAATGAAATGCAGGGGATTTATATGAAAGACATAGTGGTCATCGGTGCAGGCAAGATCGGCGGAGCGATTGCTTTGATGCTGGCCGATACGGGCGATTACAAGGTTGTCGTCGTCGACCGCAGCCCGGAACAACTTTCCAAGGTCGATCGTCACCCTGCGATTTCGACTGCGGCAGTCGATATTGCCGATCATGCTGGGCTGGTGGCTGTTCTGGCCGGGAAGTTCGCCGTGCTGTCGGCCGCACCCTTCCATTTGACCGGCGTTGTCGCCGAAGCGGCGCTCGAAGCGGACGTCCACTACCTCGATCTTACCGAGGATGTCGCCACGACGAAGAAGGTAGAGGAGCTGGCCCAGGGCGCACGCACCGCCTTCATCCCGCAATGCGGTCTGGCTCCAGGCTTCATCTCGATCGTCGCCAACGATCTCGCCAAGCGTTTCGATAGTCTCGACAGCGTGCGCAT
The DNA here is from genome assembly GCF_016901135.1 of Martinezella lusitana. Classification (GTDB taxonomy): domain Bacteria; phylum Pseudomonadota; class Alphaproteobacteria; order Rhizobiales; family Rhizobiaceae; genus Rhizobium; species Rhizobium lusitanum_D. The sequence goes on from NZ_JAFEVL010000045.1 coordinate 775,816, forward strand.
GCGGGTCGGCGCGCTGCCGCAGTATCCTTCCAATGCCCTGAACTACAATTTGACCTGGAGCACGGACGGCCTGATCAACGAGTATATCGAGCCGTGCGAAGCAATCGTCGAAGGCAAGCTCGTGACGGTGCCGGCCATGGAAGAGAGAGAGGAATTCTCCCTCGACGGCATCACCTATGAGGCTTTCAACACCTCCGGTGGCCTCGGAACGCTCGCCAAGACGCTCGCTGGTCGCGTGCGCACGATGAACTACCGCACGATCCGCTACCCCGGCCATCAGGCCATCATCAAGGCGCTCTTGAACGATCTGAACCTCAGGAATCGCCGCGATGTGCTGAAGGATCTGTTCGAAAACGCGCTGCCTGCCACCATGCAGGATGTGGTCGTCGTCTTCGTCACCGTCTGCGGCTGGCGCGATGGTCGGTACATGCAGGAAACCTACGCCAACAAGGTCTATGCGGGCGTCGTTGCCGGCAAAAGGATGAGCGCTATCCAGATCACCACCGCTGCCGGCATTACGACCGTGCTCGATCTGCTTTCGCATGGCAGGCTTCCCACCCAGGGCTTCGTCCGCCAGGAGGAAATCGATCTCGGCGACTTCCTGGCCAATCGCTTCGGTCAGGTCTACGGCCTTGAGAAGCTCAGGGTGAGAGAAGCTGTCTAAGCCGAAGTCATTGCTTACTAAACAAGTGGCGTCCTGACGGGCGCCACATTCGTTTTGGCGACGAAGCTATGGTCGCAACGCCTTGCAGGCCCGTTCGATGCGATCGAGAGCCTCGACAAGATCGGCCTCGGAGGTCGCATAGGAAATTCGGAAATAGGGCGACAAGCCGAATGCCGAGCCGGGCACGACGGCGACATGGGCCTCGTTGAGCAGATAGGCGCAGAAATCCGCATCCGTTGCGATGGTCTTTCCCGACGGTGTCGTCTTGCCCAGCAAGCCGGCGCAGCTCGAGAATGTGTAGAAGGCGCCTTCCGGCAGCCGGCAATCCAGGCCTTCGATGCCATTGAGCCGGTTGACTACCAGATCGCGCCTGCGTTGGAAGCTTGCGGTGCGATCCGTAAGAAAATCCTGCGGGCCATTCAACGCGGCAACGGCCGCCGCCTGGCTGACGGAGGAGGGGCAAGACGTCGCCTGGCTCTGGATAACGGCCATGGCCTTGATCGGGGCTTTGGGGCCGCCGGCATAGCCGATGCGCCAGCCGGTCATGGCATAGGCCTTGGAAACGCCGTTCACGGTGAGCGTTCGGCTCTTAAGGTTAGGCTCGATTGCTACCGGCGTCGTGAAGCGAAAACCGTCATAGATGATATGCTCGTACATATCGTCGACCATCAGCCACACATGCGGATGGCGCAGCAGGACCTCGATGAGCGGACGGTAATCGGCTTCCGTGTAGGCCGCACCCGATGGATTTGACGGCGAGTTGAGCAGGAGCCAGCGGGTCTTCTGGGTAATTGCCTTCTCGAGCTGATCCGCCTTGAGGCGGAAGCCTGCCTCGGCATCGCACGGGATCAGCACCGGCACGCCGCCGCAGATCTCGACGATATCGGAATATGAGGTCCAGTAAGGCGTGGGAATGATCACCTCGTCGCCCGGATCGATTGATGCCATGAAGGCATTGAACAGGATCTGCTTCGCGCCCGTCGCCACCGTGATTTCATCGAGGGCGTAGTCGATGCCGTTCTCGCGCAGGAATTTGCCCGCGATCGCCTTCTTCAGTTCCGGCGTGCCGTCGAGAGCGGTATATTTCGTTTCGCCGCTATCGATGGCGGCTTTCGCGGCCTCCTTGATATTGTCAGGCGTATCGAAATCCGGTTCGCCAGCGCCAAGGATGATGACAGGCAGGCCGTCGCGCTTCATCGCATTGGCGCGCGCGCCGATCTGCAGGATTGTCGAAACGCCGATGGAGGCGATGCGCGAAGCGGGCCGAAAACCCGCTTCCTCGGTGGTGGTGGCGATCGTCATGAGGCTTACTCGATGTCGAAGGAAACGCCCTGCGCCAGCGGCAGGGCTTTGGAATAGTTCACGGTGTTCGTCGCCCGACGCATGTAGGCCCTCCAGGCATCGGATCCCGATTCGCGGCCGCCGCCGGTCTCCTTCTCGCCGCCGAACGCGCCGCCGATTTCGGCGCCCGACGTGCCGATATTGACGTTGGCGATGCCGCAATCGGAGCCGTCAGCCGCAAGGAAACGCTCGGATTCTTGCATGTCGCGGGTAAAGATCGACGAGGAAAGACCGGCCGAGACTGCATTGTGTTCGTCTATAACAGCATCGAAATCGTCATAGGGCATGACATAGAGAATGGGCGCGAAGGTTTCTTCGAAGACCGGCCCGGCCTGCTTGGGCATCTCGACCAACGCCGGCTTGGCATAATAGCCATCGGCATGGCCGACATCGATACGCTCGCCGCCGGTCACCGTGCCGCCATGCGACTTCGCTGCCGAAATCGCCTTCTGCATGCCATCGAACGCGGCCTTGTCGATCAGCGGGCCGACGAGAGCCGCGGAGTGTAGGGGATCGCCAACTGAAATGCTCTGATAGGCTTTCTTCAGCCGCGGCACGAGCTGGTCGTAGACGCTCGTGTGCACGAAAAGTCGGCGCAGCGTCGTGCAGCGCTGACCGGCAGTGCCCATAGCGCCGAAGGCGATGGCGCGCAGCGCCATGTCGAGATCGGCCGAAGGGCAGACGATACCGGCATTGTTGCCGCCGAGTTCGAGAATGGCGCGGGCGAAGCGCTTGGCGAGCCGCGGCCCGACATCACGGCCCATACGGGTCGAGCCCGTCGCCGAGACCAACGGCACCTTCGGGTGATCGACCAACACCTCACCGACCGCGCGGTCGCCGATCAGAAGCTGGGACAGGCCTTCCGGTGCATCGCCGAAGCGGGTAAGCGCACGGTCGAGGATTGCCTGCGAGGCCAGCGCCGTCAGCGGCGTCTTTTCCGAGGGCTTCCAGATGATGGCGTCGCCGCAGATGAGTGCCAGGGCCGCGTTCCAGGACCAGACCGCGACCGGGAAATTGAAGGCCGAGATGATGCCGACGACACCGAGCGGATGCCAGGTTTCCATCATGCGATGGCCCGGGCGCTCGGTGGCGATCGTCAGACCGTAAAGCTGGCGGGAGAGGCCAACCGCGAAGTCGCAGATGTCGATCATTTCCTGCACTTCGCCGAGACCCTCGGAGCGGATCTTGCCGGCCTCGATTGAGACAAGACGGCCAAGGTCGTCCTTGGCGGCGCGCAGCTCCTCGCCGAGCAGGCGGAGCAGTTCGCCGCGCTTGGGTGCCGGTACGAGACGCCAGCTCCGGAATGCGGCGTGGGCCTTTTCGATCCGCTGGGCTGCTTCTTCTGCAGAAGCGGTCTTCAAATCACCGATCTTCTCGCCGGTGACCGGCGAATACGAGGGCATGTCGCCCTGCGTATAGAGCGCCTTGTCGACGCCGAGCTTTTCGAGGATGGCGGCAGCTTCGGCTGCGACGGAAAGGTTCTTTGCTGCGATGTTCATCTCATAACTCCACTTGTCTCTGATCCGGGCCTGCGGCGCGACCTTAGGAGGCCGCGTAGTGTCACTCGGCTGCGTCTTGTTGGAATAGTGCCCGGAGGCACGCGTCGATCGATGCCTGCTCGATGCCGGCATAATGGTCGAATTCGTTCAGGACCTTCATTCCAAGGTCGGCTTCGAACCGCTTCTGGTTCGGGCTGGCGACGAAATCCTGCTGGGCAGTGTCGCCGAGGTTGGATTGGAATATGCCGGCGGCACTCACGGGCAGGAAGTCTTCGTAGACGATCGGGTCGAATTGGATGAGGCCTTCGGCGATCAATGTCTCAAGGTCGGCGTGGCCTATCGCCCCCGCTGCCTCGCCCTTTGCTGTCAGAGAGTAGGCGAAATAGCCGAGGCCCTCGGCGCGGATGGACGACCAATCGTCGGGGAATTCGGCAAAGCCCCGCGCGAGCGCGGCCTCATAATCCCTTGCATTCGATCCGTCGGCCGCAGGCCGCACGATCTTGCGCGACTGTTCGAGCAGACGGTCATAGAGCGCACGGCCCTTGGGCGTGAGCGCAATGCCTCGCTGCTCGATCTCGCCGAAGCGGGCCGTGTGCGAGCCGGTTTCCCAGACGCCGTCGGCATTGCGGAAGGAGACGGGCTCTTCGAGCGCCTTGAACGAGGTCTGGCGCAGCAGGATCGGGCAGGCGCGTGTCGGCGGGCCTTCGACGATAGCCTTGGGCGCGATGCCGTAATTGGGCATCAGCGCCTGCACTCGATCGATATCCAGCGTGCGCGGCGTCAGATGGTTGATGTGCGGCCCCTTGAACGACACGACGTCAGCGATCAGGCGATGTGCGTCATGAAGGCGCTCGTACATGGCGGCATCGACATTGGCCTCGTCGTGCCAGCGGAAGGTCTCCAGCACTTCGTCCACGAAATGGCTGGCATCGTCCATATTCAGGCCACCGTCGCGTTCGGCCTTCTCGGTGAGTGCGATGGCGCGCTCGGTGAATATCCGGCGCTTTAAGAGGATCTGGGCTGCTTCCTCGCGCAGGTCTTCGTCGGCGATGAGGTCGAGCCGCAGCAGCGAAGTGAAGACTCGGAAGGGGTTGCGCTTCAGTTCAGCGTCGCCGATCGGCCGGAATGCCGTTGAATGTACCGGCACTCCGGCGGTCGAAAGGTCGTAATAGCCGACGGGATGCATGCCCATGACAGCGAATACGCGCGCCATGATTGCGAGTTCCGCCGCCGTCCCGAGCCGGATCGCGCCATGCCGTTCCTCGGAAATGCGGTTGAGATAGTCGGTCGCCTTCAGACGTTCCTTCAATGCCGGCTGCGCCGTCAGCGTTTCGTCGTTGACGCGGGCCACCAGCTCCATGAGCGTGCCATAGGCGGGAACTTCCTCGCGATACATGGCGGACAGGGCGGCCGAAAAGGCGCTGCGAATATCACTGGCCGAGACGTGATCAGACTTCATGGGCGAACTCTTCCTGAAAGGCTATATCATTCCTATCTCGCAGGATATCTCTTGTCCGGCGGCTGGTCTTGTGAGAGAAAATTCTAACTTGATGCTGAAATGGAATGATCATGCGCCGACGCCTCATCCCCGACATCGTTAATCTGCAGGCGTTCGAATGTGCGGCGCGCCATCAGAACTTCTCGCGTGCCGCCGAAGAACTGAACCTGACCCAAAGTGCCGTCAGCCGACAGATCAGCGAGTTGGAGCAGCAGACCGGGTTGAAGCTCTTCGAACGCGTGAGGCAGCGTGTCGTGCTTTCGGAAGCCGGGCTTCGGCTATTGCCGGAGGTCAAGGACCTGCTGCTGCGCTCGGAGCGACTGATGATCGGCGCCGTCGCCGCAGGCCAGATGAAGCTGTCGCTGAAGGTGGCGACCCTGCCGACCTTCGGCACGCGGTGGCTGGTGCCGCGCCTCGGCCATTTTCTCGAGGAGCATCGCGATGTCGCCATCACGGTGGAGTCGCGCTCCAAGCCCTTCAGTTTCGATGAGGATAATTTCGATCTCGCTATTCACTACGGTCTGCCCGCCTGGGCAGGCGCTGTCGCGACTTTCCTCTGCAACGAGACCGTTCTGCCTGTCGCTGGCCGGCAGCTTGCCGGACGATTGAAGCTCGGCGGTCCGGAGGATCTGTCATATGCGCCGCTGCTGCATTTGACGACGCGCCCCAAGCTCTGGGCGCAGTGGTTCGATTTGCAGAGATTGCCGACGGAAAACGCCTATCCCGGCGCACGCTTCGATCAGTTTTCCATGATCATCGCCGCAGCCATTTCCGGGCTCGGCGTCGCGCTCCTGCCCACCTATCTGATCGAAGAGGAGTTGAAGACGGGCGCGCTCTTGCCTCTGTTCGATCTGCCGATGCCGACCGAAAACAGCTATTATGTCGTCATGCCGGAGAAGAAGCAGACCCACGAGATCGCGATGCTTTTTCAGGATTGGCTGCTGAGCCAGGTGACGCCTCCATCACGAGTCGCGGCCAACGCGACATAGTCTTGCGTGGCGGCCATGCAATAAATTTTAGGCTTGAAATTCTTTTCGGCGGGCGTCACACCTTTGCTTGTCGCATCGTCGTCGGCTGCCGGGACGCTGCAAGATGACGCCGGAGGAGAGAACACCATGAAGATGCATCCGCTGAAGGGACCGAACCGGCTGAAGCTTGGCGTGTTTTCGGCAAACGCCGATGGCGGCCTGGCGATTACCGACGTACCGGAGCGCTGGACGGCTGGCTGGCAGGATAATCTGACCGCCGCGCAGATCGCCGACCGGGCGGGCCTTGAGTTCTTCCTGCCGATCGCCCGCTGGCGTGGCTTCGGCGGCAAGAACCGGGTGCGCGAATGGTCGTTCGAAACCTTTACCTGGGCCGCAGCACTTTCGGCCGCGACCGATCGCATCGGCTTGTTCATGACGGTGCATGTGCCGCTCGTCCACCCGCTTTATGCGGCAAAGTCGCTTGCGACAGTCGATCACATCAGCCAGGGGCGGGCAGGGCTCAATATCGTCTGCGGCTGGAACCCGAAGGAGTTCGGCATGTTCGGCGTGCCGCTGGTCGAGAAGGGCTACGATCAGGCGGCGGAATGGCTTGAGATCGTCGAAAAGCTCTACGCGTCAGACGAGCCGCTCGATTATGCGGGAACCTATTATAGCTTGAAGGAGGCCGTCAGCCGGCCGGCGAGCCTGCAGACTCCGCGCCCGGTGACGATGAATGCCGCATTCGGCGGTCCCGGCCGCGATTTCGCGGCTGGCCATTGCGACTATCTCTTCACCACCTTTACCGAGATCGCCGATGCCGGAAAGCATGTGGCCGATATCGGCGAGCGTGCGGAGAAGAACGGCAGGCAAGTCGGCGTCTACACGGTGTGCCACGTCGTCTGCCGGGAGACACAGGCTGAGGCGGAGGACTATTACACCCGCTATGCCGTCACCATGGCCGATCATGCCGCCGTCGACCAGCATATGGCCGGCAAGAAGGAGTTTTCACAATCCCATGATCGCGAGGCCTATGAGCGCTACCGACAGCGTTTTGCGGGCGGAGCGGGCAGCTATCCTCTCATCGGTACGCCGGAACGGATCGCGGACGAGATGATCGCGATTGCCGAGCAAGGCTATGCGGGCATCGCCTTGTCGTTCGTCAACTACACCCAGGAGCTCCCCTATTTTTGCGATCGGGTGCTTCCGCTTCTGAAGAAAGCCGGGCTTCGGGTGGAGTAAAGCCGCGGAGCCAGCTTTCGATCGCAGTCTCCCTGGAGAGCATCGGCGATCCCAGGCATTGTCATGATGTGCGGCAAATGTGCACCGCAGCAAAAAACTTGGACCCACGGGGTTTACAAGCGCGGTGGTGGATGGGATCGTTTGAGGGAAGGTGCTGCTGATTTGCGGTGGCGATGATTCCTTCGACCGGATGCCTAAGCTATGGGCTCCGATGCGCTTTGATTTCGGGCGCTTAACCGAGAAAATCAATCCGAGGCCAGAATGCGGCATCTGCTGCGCGTTCGGCTGTTGTCTTAACGCGACCTGAGCGTCGTTGCGCCAGGGCAGAGATAAATGGGTTTATGAATGAGTTTTGTTGCACAGCGCGCCCTTCTTGGCGTTCTTGCAAGCGTGATGTCGCTGTCGCAGGCCGCCAATGCCAGTGATCTGATGATCTGGTCGCCGGTGAAAGTTGCACCTCAGACCTATAAGACGACGCTGGGCTTTCGACTGCCGATGGCGTGGGAAATGAGCGCGGGTGTCGATCTTGGCCTGGGAGGCACGGCGGGCGGAGCGATCTTGCCGAGCAGTGAGCTTGCAACGCTCTGGGGAAGGGCTGTCGATGATCGCAGCCGCTTCGCGACCGTCTGGCAGCGGGAGGTAGCCTTGCGGGTAGACGCGCTCAACGGCAGCGGCATGCTTTATCTCGGGCGCTCGCGAAGTTGGATCCTGTCGGACAATCTTGACATGCGCTCATCGAGGTCTCTGAACGTGAACTATGTGGGAGCAAGGAGTGGGCCGACGGCGATCACCGCGACGCAGGCGGTGGCGATTGCCGTTCCCTGGACGGGGACGTCCATCTCGGCGAGCGGCAATCTGATGGATGGCGACAGCGTCTTCTCGAGCACGGTTGTGTTCCAGCAGCCGCTGGCATCGAACCTCAATTTCTCCGCTTCCTTCACGAATCCGCTGACGGTGACGCCAACCGGTGATGTGCGTCTCGACTATCGCATCAAGTGGTAGGCAAGGACGTGCGCCGCGGAATTGGCGACATCTGCGGACTTTGAGTGCGGCGGGGAACAAATATCTCGTGCCGCAGTTTACGGACCGCAAGATCGCTTGATCCTGCTCAGGGCGCATTGCCCCATGAAGCCTGCCGCTGGTTCAACTCCCTGCCGGCGGCAGGCTTGGCCGCAAACGACCCGAAAGAACCGCGGATTTGATTGGCAGACCGCCTGTGTGCCGGGCTTTTACTATTTGATCGGGATATCCGCCGCCGCAAGCCGTGACTTGAGATGCGCTATGATGTCATGGCGCGTTTGTGTCCAGACAGCGGTAACGGTCCAGTATTCGATTTTCATCACGATTTGATCGGCTGTGAGATCGTCGAAATAGACCTCCGGCGCAGGCTTGGCCTGGATGCGTTTATCCGTTTTCAGAACGTCGAGGATGGTTTTGCGAGCAAGATCCGTGTCGACGTCATTGCCAAAAGCGAGCGACAATTCCTGGCGGCGGTTGGGCTCACGGCTATGATTGATGATGGGCGTGTTCCAAAGCGTTGAATTCGGCGCCATGAGATAGAGACCGTCCGCCGTCTTCATTTCTGTTGCAAAGAGCCCGATGTCCCTGATGAAACCCTTGACGCTGGTGGTTTCGATATACTCGCCGACCCGAAATGGGCGCAGTACCAACAGCATGATGCCCGCGGCAATGTTTTGAAGCGTGCCCTGAAGCGCCAGGCCGATCGCCAGACCAGCGGCACCGAGGGTGGCGATGATGGAAGCGGTTTGAACGCCGAACTGACCAAGGACGGTGACGAACACCAGTATAAGCAGGCTGTAATGCAGGAGGTTCTGGAAGAAGCTCGCCAGCGTTTCATCGATGCCACGGACACGCGAGATGACGCGATAGGCCGAGCGGCTGATGGCTCCGGCAAGAATCCAGCCGCCAATCAGGAGAACGATCGCGCCCAGGATCGAAAAGCCATACTGAACGGCAAGTGCCGAGGCCTGGTTAAGGGCAGTCCGAGCGGCGACGACAACGTTGGCCGTTTGATCTTCCATGTGAGAGCTCCATCTTTTCCAAAAAGCCAAATGAGACGTGGCGGCTTTTGTTCCTGAGCGATAGACGCCTCCAGGGTGGGGCGCCCTCGGCCAGCACTGCGGAGGGGAAATCGACGCCGTTACGCTAGACGCCATGCTTTGCGTGATGAGCGCTGCGAACGGCTGCGGCGGCGTAATGGGTCTTCTTATCCTCATACATGCCGAGATCCGCGCGCTTGACCATCGCTTCCATGGTCTCTCCACTCCGGCTCGTTGCGACGCCAACGGCAACTGTCAACGGCGCGCTGGAATAGAACTGATTGTTGATTTTCAACAGCTCATTGATCGTCTCGACCATCGAGGCAGCCGCGACGTCGTCCGCGCCGGGCATGAGAACGGCAAATTCGTCGCCGCCGATCCGGGCGGCATGGTTCGGCTGAGAGACGACGCTGCTCAGCACTTCTCCCATGCGACGCAGCAGGGAGTCGCCGGCATCGTGCCCGCTCTCGTCGTTGGCCTCCTTCAGGCCGTTGAGGTCGATGATGACGGCCGACACCGGCCGAAGCGATTTGCGTTCGAGCCTGTTAAGCTCCTCCGTGTAGAAGGCACGGTTGTAGAGCTTGGTCAGAACATCGTGCTTGCCAAGATATTCGAGATAAGCTTCCGCCTTCTTGCGGGCGGTGATGTCGGTCAGGGCTACCTGAACCAGCGACCAGTCGCGTTCATAGCCCGGAAAGACGGAAAACTGCAGGAGAACGTGGCGTTCCGAGCCATCAAGGGCATAATTCAGGACTTCACGCTGATGGAACAGGCGCCCGTTCCACAATTCCACCAATTGACCGCGAAAGTGTTTTTCCATGTCGTCGCGAAACACTTCACCGATCCGCTGGTGCAGGGTTTGGCGATCCGGTGCGCAGAAAAGATCGAGCGTCGCCTGATTGACATCAAGCACGCTGATCTCGCTCATGCATTGCCGGACGAATTCCGGGTGAACGTCGAGAAATACCTGGAAATCGACGATGCCGCGGCCGCGGATTTCGTCGAGCAGGACCTTGATGCGGCTGAAATCCTCGACCCACAGGGATACCGGCGAATGTTCGAACATCCCTTCCGCGTAACGGCGCTGCCGTTCTTCCTGTCGCCTTGCTTCCTCGCGTGCCGTCACGTCTTCCGTCGTCAGCAGCAACCTGCTCCAGGACGTTTCGTGGCCCGGCAGAACGATGCCGCGAAGCTGGATGTCGAGCCTGCGGCCCGACAGCGTGTAGTTGATGGCTGTGCCGGAGAATTCGGTCCTGCCTTCCCAAAGTGCGAGCAGTTCGTTCACATGGCTTTCGAGCATTTCGTCCCGGAAGACGTTCGAAAGCCCGCCGACCAGTGCCTCGAAGGATTGCGCCTCGAACAATTCCAGCGTCTTGGCGTTGACCGCAAGGACCCGTATCTTTTGCGCGCAGGCCTCGACGCGCCTGATATCAGCGAGCAGATGGGCGCGCAGGTCAGTCACGCCCTCCACGCGCCAGAGCTCGAACTGTTCCTTGACGGCGCTGAAGTCTTCCAACCACATGGCGACGGGAGCGAGATCGAATACGGTGGCGCTGAAATCCTGGGCGTTCATTTGTAATTCCCTGCGCCGGCAATAAAATCAGTATGTTAATCACAAAGACCGGCAATTCGCTAAGTTCTGCTTAGCGACCATTTGTAAAGCTTGCGTTGACACTGGGCGATTGGTCAAGCCTGCAGATCGCGGGCAAGCCATTTTCATATCCATCCCTGCCGGAACGGGCAGGGAAGAGAATTCAACCCCATGGCTTGCCAAACTCAGACGATCGGCGGCCGCGCTACGGCCTATTGGGTCTTCAGGAAGCGTTCGAATGCCTCGAGCGTCTTCTCACTGACGTGATGTTCGATGCCTTCAGCATCGTTTCTTGCGGTATCGGGATCGACGCCGAGACGGCATAGCACGGCCTCGACGACCTCATGGCGGCGACGGGTGGCCGCTGCGAGACGTTGTCCCTCTTCTGTCAGGAAGACGCCGCGATAAGGGCGTTGGGTGATCAGATTTTCCTCGGCCAGACGCTTGAGCATCTTGGCGACGGTCGGCTGCGTGACCCCCAGACGCTGCGCGATATCGGTTTGGCGCGCTTCGCCCGCGTGCTCGATCAGATCGGCGATGAGTTCGACGTAATCCTCCATCAATTCCGTACGTCGGTCTTCACGGCTTTTCTGGAAGGCCTCGGCATGCGACTCGATTTCTGTCGATGCAAGTCGGCTCTCCGGGGTCGCGGGCAGTTTCGTCAAGGTGGCTCACCTCCAGAAGATTAAGAGCTACGTGATAATGTTTAGCCTCGACTATAAATAAATCGCAACCGTCATGAAACCCCAACTGGCATGTAATCAACGATTATCCGGCACAGGAATCGGAGCATTGCTCGGGGGAGATGTTCCGCGCTGAACAACCTCCCTGAGCAATTCACTCTCCAAAATGGTCAAAGCCATGTCCGTCGGACCACAGTTCAGCCGTCAGAACGCGCTATCCAAAGGTTGATGTCGTCTCGTCGCGCCAATCGCCTCAGTCGCGCAGCAGCGGTAGGAGTTGATCGCCCTGACGCGCGATTTCCGACAAATAAGGCGTGTCGGAGAGGACGAAATGCGTGATGCCAAGGTCCCGATACTTAAGCAGCGAACGGGCGACGTCGGCGGCCGAGCCGACCAGCCAGGTGGTGCCGGCACCACCGCCGCCGAACTTGCCCGGCGCCGTATAGAGATTGTCGTCGAGGACATCGCCGCGCGCATGCAGATCGAGCAGCCGCCGCTGGCCGACGGCGATCGATTGCCGATGATCGTTCCAGCCGGCGCCCTTGATCTTCGCCATTTCGGCGACTTTCGCCTCGGCGTCGGCCCAGGCCTGTTCGGTGGTGTCGCGCACCAGCGTGGTGATCCGCAATCCGAATTCCAACGGAGCGAGGTCGCGGTCCAGCTGCCTGCTTAATATCTTCAGCCGCTCGATCCGCTCGCGAACATCGTCAAGCGGCTCGCCCCAGAAGAGCTGGACGTCGGCCTCGGTGGCGGAAACTCGCTCGGCTGCTTCCGAGGCGCCACCGAAATAGAGCTTGGGATGCCGCCGATCGCCGCGACTCTGGATGCGCGGCGCCACTGTGGATTCGGTTACACCGAAATGTTCGCCCTCATAGGTGACGTTCTCTTCGGTCCAGAGCCTGCGAACGAGCCGCATGAATTCCTTGGTGCGGGCATAGCGGTGTGCCTGGTCGCCCTCGCTGTCACCATAGGCCGAAAGATTGTCCTTGCCCGACACGATGTTGACGCGGACGCGGCCACCGCTCAGGTGATCCAGCGTGGCAGCGGCGGAGGCAAAGTGCGCTGGCCGCCAATAGCCCGGTCGGATTGCGATGAGAGGTTCAAACGTGGTTGTGGTGGCTGCAAGCGCCGCCGCGACGGTAAATGTATCGGGCCGGCCCCAGCCGGTGCCGATCAGCGCACCTTTCCAGCCGTGGTCTTCCAGCGCCTTGGCGTGGGCAGTTAGCGTTTGCAGGCTGTTGTGGTTTTCGACTGCTGAATCGCCGCGATGGCCGGGTTTGACGTCATTGGGAATATACCAAAGAAACTCGCTATTGCTGCTCATGTCTGGGCCTGTAGGTCTGTATGGATTGGAGGGGAGATCTCCGGTGCGGGCGTTCGTGATCAGTCCTTTGATCGCAGCGGGAGCACGCGGCTAGAGTTTGCCTTTCCACGGAACGAGAACGGCCTCCAGAATGCGGATGCCAGCCGTAAAGGCAAAAGCGCAGATCGCGATAATGCCGATGCCGACGAAGACGACGTCGGTGGCGAGGAACTGCGATGCCGACATGATCATGAAACCGATACCGCGCGTTGAGGCGATTAGCTCGGCAGCGACAAGCGTTCCCCAGCCGATGCCGAATGCGATCCTGACACCCGTCAGGATTTCCGGCAAGGCCGAGGGCAGGACAATGGAGATGAAGAGCTGCAGCCGGCTCGCGCCGAGCGAACGGGCTGCGTTGACGCGCTCGAGCGGCAGCGACCGGACGCCGGCCTGAGCAGAAAGGCAGATCGGTGCGAACATGGCCAGAACGAGAAGCGTGATTTTCGAGGTCTCGCCTATGCCGAGCCAGATAATCATCAGTGGCAGGTAGGACAAAGGCGGCAACGGCCAATAGAACTCGATCGGCGTGTCGAGAATTCCCTTGGCCCAACGATTGAGGCCCATCAGCAGACCGACGGGAATGCCGACCGCAATGGCGATTGCCGCTGCGACGACGATGCGAAACAGGCTTGCGAAAATATGCTCGGATAGCGACGCGCCGGCATAGCCGTCGCGATAGACGACGCCGATCTGCGTCCATACCTCGTCGGGCCGCGGCAGGAAGAGATGGGAAACCAGACCGAGCCTGGAGACAAGCCACCACAGACCAAAACAGGCGATGGCGGCACCGATGCTGATGGCAATGGTCGGCTTGTCGGCGACACCGAAGCTCGGCATGCGGACAAGCTTCGGTTCTGCCTCGCGCTGAGAAGCCGTGATCGGTCGCGCCTCGATAATGTCGCTCATGCCGCGCTCCTGAAATCATCCGCATTGTGGAGGATAGCGCGAATTTCTTCCCGCAGATTGGTAAATTCGGGAGAGGCTATGATCGACTTCGTGTCGCCGCTGGCGGCAAAGCGATGCACGAAATCGAGCTCGAAGCGGGCAACGACGCGGCCCGGTCGCGGAGACATGACCAGCAGCTCCGTACCGAGGAACAAGGCCTCCTCGATCGAATGGGTTATGAAGAAGATCCGCTTGTCGGTTCTGGCCCAAACCGAGACCAGCAGCTCCTGCATCTGCTCGCGCGTCAGGCTGTCGAGCGCGCCGAAGGGCTCGTCCATCAGCAATATGTCGGGATCGGGGGCGAGTGCGCGGGCAATGCCGACGCGCTGACGCATGCCGCCCGAAAGCTCGTAAGGAAAGGCATTGGCGAAGTCGGTCAATCCAACGAGCCGCAGCAACTCGAAGGCGCGCTCTCGACGCTCTCGTCGTCCTAACCCCGCAAACTGCAGACCAAGAGCCACGTTATCGACCACGGATTTCCAGGGGAGCAGCGAATCCTTCTGGAAGACGACGCCGCGATCGGCTCCGGGGCGGGAAACGGATCTGCCGTCGAGCGTGATCGTTCCCTCCGAAAGCGGCAGGAAGCCCGCGATCGCATTGAGCAAGGTGGACTTGCCGCATCCAGATGCACCCAGCGCAACGACGATACCGCGCTCCGGAATATTGAAGGAAACGCGATCGAGCGCGTGAACGGTTCTCCCGTCGCGCGCTGCAAAAAATACGCTGGCATGATCGACTTGAAGCATGTGCTCTCTCGAAAGTTCGACGCCGGCGCGACAGGCGCGCCGGCGTCAGGGAGGATCAGTTGCTGGCGCTGACAAGCGCGTCGGCGGTCACGAACGCGCTGTAGCTCGGCAGGACTTCGGAGACTTTGCCCTGGCCCTTCAGGAAGGTCGCGGTGTCCTTCAGGATCTTTGCGGCACCGGACTGGTCGCCGCCACCGAGCCAGGCTGCCGATGCCTGGACATCGGGTGTCAACAGGGTGAGATTCTTCAGGGCCGAAGCCTGCTGATCGGCAGTACCGCCGAGAAGCTTGGCAAGAGCCTTGGTGTTGTCGCTATCCGGTCCCCAGGCCGCTTTGTCGGCCGCGAAGGAGGCGTAGTACTTGTTGATCACGGATGCGAAGGCTTTCAGGAATTGCGGATCGCTTGCGGCAAATTTCGACGTTGCCACCCAGGCGGAAAACGTCGGAGCGCCCTTGTCTGCAACATCCTTGGAGGTAACGAGCACTTTGCCACTCTTCTTCAGCTCGGTCAGCGCCGGATCCCAGACGAAGCCGCCGTCGATATCGCCGCGATTATAGCTTGCGACGATTTCCGGCTGCGGGATGGCGAACACTTGCACGTCTTTTTCCGTCAGACCGAGGGACTTGATAAGGGCGAGCAACTGATAGTGGTCGGTGGAAACCGGTGCCGCCGCGAGCTTCTTGCCCTTGAGGTCGGCGAGCGTGTTGATGCCCGAGCCGTTGCGCACCACAAGCGCTTCGTCGACACCTGAGATCGACGACAGGTAGAAGGCCTTGACCTCGAGACCTCGGGATGCAGCCGCCGCAAACGGGCTGGAGCCCACGTAGCCGATCTGGACGTCACCCGACGCGATGGCCGCAAAGATTTCCGCTCCAGAGTTGAATCTCCGGAAATCGATCTCGTATCCGGTCTCCTTGGCGAAGTCGCCGTTGGCAATGGCGACTGAGGACGGCAACGCGTCGGTTTGATAGCCGACGACGACTTTTTTGTCGGCGGCGGCTGCAGCCGCTGCAGTCGAAATGCTGGCGAGACCGACGACGGCCGCAGCGATCAGATTCTTGAGGTTCATGTTTATCCCTTTGGCCGGACCATATTTTCCGGCGCTCCCTGAGTTCAATAATCCGAGCCTAGCGAAGAAGGGTGGAACATCGATAGAAATAACAAACTATTTTTATAGACTATAAGGGGAATTGTTTGTCTGAAATGACCGGCGCTGCAGCGTTGGCATCTTTCCGGAAGCAAAAGCAGGAGGTCGGTGGGAGCCTTGCTTCCATGGATGTTGCACCAACCGAGCTTCGCAAATCCGCTTGCCGCTCCTTTAATCGGCTGCTTATTTTTTCCGCATCTGTATGAAGAAAAAGAAAGCTGTTTCTTAAATTCCGTAAAATCTATGTTTTTTATAGATTATAGCGCCGATGGTCGTCATTGGGCGCAAACATGGATGAACGAAACGGCATGTCCTATCTCCTCAGCCTTCTCGACAAGAGCCCGATCGAGCAGGGGCTCAGCGCCACCGATGCGCTCGGCGCCACGACGCGATTGGCCGTCAGAGCCGAAGAACTCGGCTATCATCGCTTCTGGGTCGCCGAGCATCACAACATGGCGACCCTTGCCAGTTCGGCACCCGAAGTGCTGATCGCCTATCTCATCGCCAGAACCTCGAAGATCCGTGTCGGCTCCGGCGGCGTCATGCTGCAGCACTACAGCGCCTACAAGGTCGCCGAGGCCTTCAATCTTCTGGCTTCGCTCGCGCCGGGCCGCGTCGACCTCGGCGTCGGCAAGGCGCCCGGCGGCTTCCCTTTGTCGACCCGCGCATTGCAGGTTGCCATCGATCCGGAAAGGAAGCCGAGCTTTGCCGAGCAGCTTTCCGACCTGAATGGCTATCTCGCCGCCGACCCTCATTCCGACGGCGCCTTGGCGACACCGTTTCCGCCTCGCGCAGCGGAGCGATTCCTGCTCGGCGCCAGCGTCGAGAGCGCCGAGCTTGCGGCAGAAAAGGGCTGGAAGCTGGTTTTCGCCGGCCATCTGAACGGCGATCCGGAAAATCTGCGCAAGACCTTCGATGCTTATGGGCGCGCGACGGGTGGCAAGGTTCCGATCCTGGCGCTCGCCGCCTTTGCCGCCGAAAGCGAGGCGCATGCCCGCGACCGCGTCGGCCAGCTCCGCATCGTCAAGCTCTTCCTGCCCAATGGCCAAAGCGTCAACGTCGGCAGTCAGGAACAGGCGGCGGAATTCGCTCGTCAGGCTGGCGTCACGGACTATCGCACCGAAGAGAAGGTGCCGAGCGTGCTGCATGGCACGGCCGCACAGATCCGCGAAGAACTCGACGCGCTGCACCGCCGCTACGGGGTCGAGGAATTCGTGCTCGATACGCCGGCGCTGACGGCGGCTGAACGGCTCACCTCAATTGAACTGCTCGCCAAAGAGCGGCTTTCCCTCGTTGCCTGAACAGCCTGTCCCAGGAGGATCAATCATGGCTCAGAAACACGTCACTTTCGGCATCATGCTGCAGGGCCCAGGCGGCCACATGAACGCCTGGAAGCATCCGAGCGTCCCGGCCGATGCCAGCACCAATCTCAATTTCTTCGTCAAGACGGCCCGCAAGGCGGAAGAGGCTGGCATCGCCTTCGCCTTCGTCGCAGACGGTCTTTACATCAACGAGCAGTCGATCCCGCATTTCCTCAACCGCTTCGAGCCGCTGACCATCCTTTCAGCGCTTGCCGCCTTTACGACGAAGCTCGGCCTGGTCGGGACGGTCTCGACCTCCTACAGCGATCCCTTCACCATTGCCCGTCAGTTCGCCTCGCTCGATCTCATCAGCGGCGGTCGTGCCGGCTGGAATGCCGTGACCTCGCCGCTCGAAGGCTCCGGCCGTAACTACAGCCGCGAGCACCCCGAGCACGAGCTGCGCTATGAGATCGCCGACGAGTATCTCGATGCCACCAAGGGCCTGTGGGACTCCTGGGATGACGATGCCTTCCCGCGCGACCGCGAAACCGGCGTTTATGCCGACAAGGCCAAGCTGCATCGTCTGAACCACAAGGGGCGCTTCTTCCGTATCGAAGGGCCGCTTAACATCGGCCGATCCAAGCAAGGGCAGCCTGTGGTCTTCCAGGCAGGTGCCTCCGATTCCGGCATCCGGCTCGCCGGCAAACATGCCGATGCCGTCTTTACCAATGGCGGGCCTCTCGACGATGCCAAGGTCTTCTACAAGCAGGTCAAGCAGAGTGCGATTGCACATGGCCGCAGCGCGGCGGATGTCGGCATCTTTCCCGGCATTGGCCCGATCGTCGGCGCGACGCAGGATGAGGCGGAGGCCAAGTATCAGGCAATCCGCAATCTCGTCACTGTCGACGAGGCGCTCACCTATCTCGGCCGTTTCTTCGATCATCATGATTTCAGCGTCTATCCGCTGGATGAGCCGTTTCCGGATCTCGGCGATATCGGCCGCAACAACTTTCGCGCCACGACCGATCGCATCAAGAAGACGGCGCAAGAGAAGGGGCTTACGCTGCGCGAAGTGGCGCTCGATGCGGCAACGCCGCGCACCGCCTTCATTGGGACTGCCGAGCATATTGCCGATGAGATCATCCGCTGGGTGGACGGGGAGGCCGCAGATGGCTTCATCCTGGGTTTTCCGGTCATTGCCGAGGGCTTCGACGACTTCTCCAAATATGTCCTGCCGATCCTGACGAGCCGCGGCTATTTCGATCCGGAGCTGAAGGGCGAGACGCTGCGCGATCATCTCGGCCTGCCGTTCCGCGAAAGCCGTCATGTGGCGCAATCCGATCATATCGAACCTGCAAAGGCCGTTGGCGCCTGAGCCCGGACTGATCGCCATGAACGCCATCGTCAATACTGCTTCGCTCAATGACCCAGTCGAGAAGGGGATTGCCGTCTATCTCGACGAGATCATCGCACTGCGGCACGATCTGCATCAATACCCCGAACTGGCCTTTCAGGAGCATCGAACCGCCAAAAAGGTTGCGTCCCTTCTTGGTGATTGGGGCTACGAAGTTGCGACAGGCATAGCCGGTACCGGTGTCGTCGCGACCCTGAAACGGGGCGATGGGCAGCGCAGTCTCGGCATCCGTGCCGACATGGATGCCCTGCCGATCGACGAAGCGACCGGGCTTGACTATGCCAGCAGCAATCCCGGCGTCATGCACGCCTGCGGCCATGACGGACATACCTCGATCCTGCTTGCTGCCGCTCGTTATCTCGCGGAAAGCAGCCATTTCAGCGGCACGCTTCGGCTGATTTTTCAGCCGGCCGAAGAGATCGGTGCTGGCGCCCGCAAGATGCTGTCGGAAGGGCTTTTCGATCGCTTTCCGGTCGATGCCGTCTTCGGCTTGCACAATTGGCCGGGTGTTCCCGAGGGGCAGTTCGGCTTCGTTGCCGGTCCTGCCATGGCCTCCGTCGATCAGGCGGTCATCAAGATTGTCGGTAAGGGCGGCCATGGCGCCGAGCCGCATCGGTCCGTCGACCCCGTGCTGGCGTCGGCTTCCTTCATCACGGCTCTGCAAAGCGTGGTCTCGCGCAACATCGATCCGCAGGACATGGCTGTCGCGACTGTGGGTTCCATTCATGCCGGTTCCGCATCGAACGTCATTCCGGAAAGCGTCGAGATGAAGCTCACCATGCGCGCATTCAGCGAGCAGGTGCGCGTGAAGCTTCAGGAGCGCATTCCAGCGCTCGCCCGTGCCCAGGCGGAAAGCTTCGGAGCCGTGGCCGAGGTCAACTATCGTCTGGGCTTTCCGGCTTTGGTCAACCACGTCGACGAGACCGCCTTTGCTCGCAGCGTTGCCGTGCAGGCGCTTGGTCCCGCTGCGGTCGAGGCAGATTTCCGGCCGCGCACGGCAAGCGAGGACTTTGCGTTCCTGCTGCAAGCCAAGCCCGGCAGCTACCTCTTCGTCGGCAATGGCGACAGCGCCCCGCTGCACAGCGCCCAATACAATTTCAACGACGCCATCATTGCGCCTGCCGCCCGCTACTGGGTGCGGCTCGCCGAAACCTTCCTCGCGGATGACAACAGGTGACGAACGACATGAGCGACACGTTTCTTTATACGACCCCGCTAGATCCGCGCGCCAAGCCGCTGATCGATGAACTCATCTTCGAATATGACAGCCGCTACGGCACCTATTTCAATGCAGAGGGTGCGGCTGCCGAACTGAACCGCTATCCGCCGGAAGCCTTTGCGCCGCCGCATGGCAACTTCCTGCTTCTGCTGCGCGACGGCGAGACGATCGGCGGCGGAGCGTTCAAGCACTACGACGAGAACACCGCCGAGTTCAAACGCGTATGGACGCGGCATGACCTGAGGCGTCAGGGACTTGCGCGGACAGTACTCTTCGAGCTGGAAGCCCAGGCGGCGCGGCAGGGCTATTCGCGCATCTATCTCACGACCGGCTTTCGCCAGCCCGAAGCCGTCGGCCTCTATCTCACCAACGGCTACACCGCTCTCTTCGACACGTCTGTCGACCCTGAGATCCACAAGAGCCTGCCCTTCGAGAAGGATATCAGCCACCTGGCGCTCGGCGCACTCGATGAGCCGCGCCGACGCATAGCCGGCGCGAACCACTGAAAACGGCAAAGACCGATTATTCATAAAAGGGAATCATCATGGCACTGACGACAGACTTCGCGGGCATCGATCCGGGCGCCAGAACCAACGAGACGAAGACGGACTATTCGGGCTACCGCATCGTGCCGGCGCGTCATCCCGGACGTACCGCGGGTACGATTTTTGCCGCGTTCGTCCTTGCCGCCATTCTCTATTCCACCTTCACCAATCCGCGCTGGGGCTGGGGCGTTTTTGCCGAGTGGTTCTTTGCCGAGCCGGTGTTGGTGGGTCTCGGAAGGACATTGCTTCTGACCGCACTCGCCGCCGTTTCCGGCTCAATCCTTGGAACAGCCTTGGCTTTGGCGCGTGTGTCGAGATCGCCGCTGCTGTCGAGCCTTTCCTGGGGCTATATCTGGCTGTTGCGTTCGATCCCGATGATCGTGCTGCTGCTCGTGCTCAACAATCTCGGCTATCTCTACGAGACGATCACCATCGGCGTGCCCTTCACCGACAAGGTGTTGTTCGATTATCCCACAACGCAGCTCCTGACGCCATTCGCGGCGGCCTTCCTCGGGCTGACCCTGAACCAATCCGCATTTTTCGCCGAGATCGTCCGCGGCGGCATCCTGTCGGTCGACCAGGGTCAGCTCGAAGCAGCCTCCGCGCTCGGCCTGCCGCGCCGCCGCCAGGCATTCCGCATCGTTCTGCCGCAGGCCATGCGCTCCATTCTTCCCACAGGTTTCAACGAAATCATCGGCCTCGCCAAGAGCACATCCATGGTCTACGTGCTGGCATTGCCGGAGCTTTTCTACACCGTGCAGGTCATCTATCGCCGTAATCTGGAGGTCATTCCGCTGCTGATGGTGGCAACGGTCTGGTATCTCGTCATCATGACGGTCCTGTCGATCATCCAGCACTATATCGAGCGTTATTTTTCCCGAGGCGCGCTGCGCAATCCGACGCCCTTGCCATTCGAGGCATTCTTCCAGCGCCGCCGCAATCGGGCCTCGGCGTCTGACGTTTCAGTCTTGGAAACGACAGGTCAGACAGGCCTTCGCGATGCGGGCATTCTGCGGGCTACGGGCGGTGCCGTGCGCATTCATGGCATATCGAAGAGCTTCGGCACGCTGAAGGTTCTCGACGATATCGAGCTCAACCTGCCGACCGGCAGTGTAACGGCCATTCTCGGGCCGTCGGGTTCCGGCAAGTCGACGCTGCTGCGCGCCATCAATCATCTGGAGCGTGTCGATAGCGGCTTTATCTCCGTCGATGGCGAGCTTGTCGGCTACAGACAGCAAGGCAATGTGCTCTTCGAACTCAAGGAAAAGGATGTTCTCAAGCGTCGTGTCGACATCGGCATGGTGTTTCAGAATTTCAACCTCTTTCCACACCTGACGGTTCTGGAGAATCTCATCGAGGCTCCGATCCAGGTGCGCGGTCTCAGCCGGGAGCAGGCCGTGCTTCTCGCCCGCGAGCTTCTTGCGCGCGTCGGCCTCAGCGACAAGATCGACGCCTATCCGCGCCAGCTTTCCGGCGGGCAGCAGCAGCGTGTCGCCATCGCCCGCGCCCTGGCGCTTCGGCCGAAAGTCCTGCTGTTCGACGAGCCGACCTCGGCGCTCGACCCGGAACTCGTCGGCGAGGTGCTTGACGTGATCAAGGAGCTTGCCCGCACCGGGACGACGCTTGTCATCGTCACGCATGAGATCGGCTTTGCCCGCGAAGTCGCCGATACCGTCGTCTTCATGGAAGGCGGGCACATTCTCGAGACCGGTTCGCCGGCACAGATCTTCAACGATGCGAAGCACCCGCGCACACGGGCATTCCTCGACAAGGTTCTCTAGCAGACACAGCTGGTGAAAATGCCGGGCCGTGACGGGCATCCGGATAATAACGACACAATAAACAACCTAAAGATGAAATGGAGTAGGGACATGGCATTCTTTGATAGAGCAAAATACGTGCTGGCGGGGGTAGTCACTGCCGTTGCGATGAGTTGCGCGACAGCCGATGCGGCCGAGAAATTCAATCTCAGCCCGGATACGTCCAATCGGGTCAGGGCGGAGAAGGATGAGGCGGCGATCAAGGCGATCGCACCCGGCTTCAAATTCGTCAATCCCGGCAAGTTCACGGTGGCGATCAACGCTTGGGATCCACCGATCGCTACTTACGCCACCGACGCGAAGACCGTCGTTGGTGCCGATCCGGATATCGCGCAATTGCTCGCCGATTCCCTCGGTCTGCAGCTCGAACTGGTGCCGGTCGCCTGGGAAGACTGGCCGCTCGGCGTCTCCTCCGGCAAGTATGATGCCGTCATCTCCAACGTGACCGTCACCGAGGAGCGCAAGCTGAAATTCGACTTCTCCACCTATCGCAAGGACGTGCTCGGCTTCTACGTGAAATCAGACAGCAAGATCACTGAGATCAAGGAGCCCAAGGATGTCGCGGGTCTCAAGGTGATCACGGGAGCTGGCACGAACCAGGAGAAGATCATTCTCGAATGGGATCGCCAGAACGTGGCGGCCGGTTTGAAGCCGATCGACATACAGTATTACGACGACCGCGCCGCCGCCGATCTTGCCCTGCAGTCGGGTCGCGCCGATGTCGAGTTCAATCCGAACGCGACGCAGGCCTACAAGGCCGCCATCAACGGCACAAGGAAGCTTGTCGGCGTCGTTTCGGGCGGTTGGCCGCTCACGGCTGAAATCGCAGTCACGACGAAGAAGGGCTCCGGCCTCGCCGACGCCCTCACGCTCGCTATCAATGATCGGATCAAGGACGGCAAATATGGCGAAGTGCTGAAGCACTGGAGCCTGACTGCCGAAGCGGTCGATCAATCCAAGACCAACCCTGCGGGCCTGCCGAAGAGCGGTTCGTAATGTTGGTCGAGCGGACCGGCGTTGGTGGGGCCCGCGCCGGTCCGCTCCCATTCATCTGTTATGGAGATACAGTGTTCGTGACGATCCTTCCTACCTTCAGAACCATGCTTGCCACTGTAACTGCGGCTGCTTTGATCGGCTTTGGCCCGGTGAAGGCATCCGAAGACTTCGATCTCAGTCCGGAACAGCCCGGACGTGTCCATGCAGTAAAGAATGATGCGGCGATTGCCGCCGTTCCCAAGGGCTTCAAGTTTGTGACGCCAGGCACATTCACCGTGGCGGTTGCTCCCGGCGGGCCGCCGCTTGCCACCTACGCCACAGATGCCAAGACCGTCGTCGGTGCCGATCCCGACTACGCCTCCGCCATTGCCGATGCGCTCGGCCTGAAGCTGGAACTCGTTCCGGTCGCGTGGATCGACTGGCCGCTCGGGCTGACATCGGGCAAGTACGATGCTGTCATTTCCAATGTCGGCGTCACCGAGCAGCGCAAGGAGAAGTTCGATTTCTCCACCTATCGCCAGGGCCTACACGGCTTCTTCGTCAAGACCGACAGCAAGGTCGTATCGATCAAGGAGCCCAAGGATGCTGCCGGCCTCCGGTTTATCGTCGGTGCGGGCACCAACCAGGAGCGGATCCTGCTGAAATGGAGCGACAAGGATGTGGCGGCCGGCCTGAAGCCGCTCGAATTGCAATATTACGACGACGACGCGGCGAGCCTTCTCGCCCTTCAATCGGGTCGCGCCGACGTCATCGTGCAGCCGCATGCCCAGCTCGTCTACATCGCCGCCCGCGATAAGAACATTAGACGTGTCGGCACCTTGAGCGCCGGCTGGCCCGATCGTTCGGACGTCGCAATCACCACGCGCAAGGGCAGCGGCCTTGCGGCAGCGCTCACGACTGCCACGAACGGGCTGATCAAGGACCGCACCTATGCCAGGATTCTGGATCACTGGCATCTT
Source organism: Martinezella lusitana (assembly GCF_016901135.1). GTDB lineage: Bacteria > Pseudomonadota > Alphaproteobacteria > Rhizobiales > Rhizobiaceae > Rhizobium > Rhizobium lusitanum_D. The sequence goes on from NZ_JAFEVL010000045.1 coordinate 799,814, forward strand.
GCCGAGGAAGCCCTGCCGAAATCGGAAACCAATCCGCCCGGCCTGCCGAAATATTGAGGAGACAGCCGGATGAGCCATCCAGCCCCATCGATCAGCCACATCGGCTTTCTCACGCCAGGCAACTATCCGGATGAAGATCCCTTGGCTGGCCTGGAACAAACCTTGCAGCTTCTCGAGCATGGCGAGCAGAGGGGATTCGACAGCGCCTGGGTGCGCCAGCGGCATCTCGAGCCCGGCATCTCCTCGGCAAGCGCCTTCCTCGCCGCGGCAACGCAGCGGACCCACCATATTGAACTCGGGACGGCCGTCATTCCGATCGGCTACGAAAGCCCGTATCGTCTTGCCGAGGATCTCGCGACCGTGGATGTCCTGTCGCGCGGACGATTGAACATCGGGCTGAGCGCGGGTCGTCCGTTGCATGCCGACCTCATCGGTCCGCTTGCCTTTGATGGCGATTGGGAAAACCATGATTTCTCCCATCAGCGGGTGCTGCGTTTTGCCGACAATCTGCGCGGGACCTATATCGGCGATCAGCATACACTCATCAAGACGCCCTTCGGTCCGCAGCGTCCGCGTCTTCAGCCCTATGCGAAGGGTCTGATCGATCGCATCTGGTATGGTGGCGGTTCGTTGCGTTCTGCGGCCTGGGCCGGCCGCAACGGCTTCAATCTCCTGATCGGCAATGTGGCGACGGGCGAGGAGACCGACGATTTCTTTGTCGCGCAATCCCGGCAGCTCGAGACTTACCGCGCTTCCGGCGGCGAGACGAGACGGGTGGCGCTCGGTCGCGTCATCGTCCCTTTCGACAGTGCGGACGCCATCACGCGCAAGCGTTACACCGACTATGCCGCCGGCCGCTACGAGCGAACACTGTCACCGCAGGGGGAGCGCCGCACACTCTTTGCACGTGACATCGTTGGCACGTCGGATGAAATCCTCGAACGTCTTCATGCCGATCCGATCCTGCCATATGTCAACGAATTTCGTCTGGAGCTGCCTTACGAGTTTCATGACGAGGAATATCGGCAGATCCTCCATGATTTCGTGACGACCATCGCACCTGAATTGGGATGGAAGGCCGCGCCGATACTGCGCCGGTCGGCATCGTGATCGTCAAAGAACCGCATATCTGAGGGAACGGATCGGTGGGAGCATACGCCGATCCGTTCTTCTATCTGGGTCAGCGATCATCAACGTCGGGATACCGTTCGGCGGGCCGAGCGTAGGTCGGCCCAACAAGTGGTTGCTTTCATTCAATTCATTTCCCCGTTTTGCCGAGATTTATATTGACTATTAGTTCCGTGCTTTTGCGCGCCTGTTGCGGTCAGGCAACGGATATCCGCGCGAGATTGTGGCTCGGTGGCAAGAAGTCGATGGTTGCGAGGAACGCGTTTAGATATGTTTCTTTGACATCAGCGAGATTTTAAGGACTTTGGTCTACATTTCTTTCGATCTGGGTACTATTCTCGGTGTTTAAATGGACGATACCGAAATCCTGCCGCCGGAAGTGCTGGCCTCAATGCTGATGCGGATGTTCGAATTCGCGCCAATCGCGATCGCTATCACGACCAGTGATACGAAGACGTCGAGCTATGCAAAGGTCAATGATGCCTATCTCAAGCTGACCGGGCTCAAATGGGACGATATTCGCGGCAAGAAGCTCATTTCGAAGGGCGCAGCCATTGACAGCCCGGCTCGTGACCGGCGGCATCGCCTGCTGCAAGAGGATGGTGCCTATGTGCTGGAAGAGGTCGAAATCCGACATGCGGACGGCAACATCATTCCGACCTTGATATCAGCGCAGCGCACCGTCGTCGACGGCGTGTCTTTCGACGTGGAAATCATCCTCGACGTATCGGCGCGTGTCCGCCACCAGTCCGAAATCGAACTTGCGCTTCGCGCCTCCGCGCGCACCGATGCGCTCTCCGGCCTGCCGAACCGCGCCTGCTTCGACGAGGTACTGAGGGAAAGGGTTGCCACGCAGGAATCGAATGAGCGGCTGCTCGCGCTTGCCTTCATCGATCTCAATGGTTTCAAGATCGTCAATGACACCATGGGCCACGATGCCGGTGATGAAGTGATCCGCACCATTGCAAGCCGTTTCCGGGACAGTTTCCGTGCGCATGATTTCTTAGCGCGCGTCGGTGGCGACGAGTTCATCGTACTGTTCGAAATCGACCCCGCACTGTTGAACGAGGCGCGCGACATGTTGTTCGAGGCGATCGAGCGCATCTTCAAGCCGATAGCGATCGGTGGTGCCCTGACGGATGTCGGCGCGGCCGTCGGCGTAACGCTTCTGAGGTCGGGAGATACGTCAGCTTCCTTCGTCAAACGCGCCGACAACGACATGTATCTTGCCAAGCAGACCGGGAAGCGCGTTTCTGTCGTCTGGCTCAGGCCAACGGATGCGGTGATGCCGGCACTGCGGGCCCGGGCAGAATGAAAACGCTGCTTTCGTGCAGGCACACACATTCTATTCTATAATGACACGTCGCTCCGCGCGTCGTGTCGCCAACCCGCAGCTGAAGGTGCTTTACTCGACGCCGAAGACTCCAACGAAATTCTTCATGCGTCGGACAGCGAGCTCCGGCCTGTCGAGGACATTGGCCTTGTCCGCCAGTCGGAAGATCTCGGCATAGTGATTGACGCCGCGCGCGGATTGCATGCCGGCGGGGAGGCTGAAATGGTCCTGATGCCCGTTCAGCCAGGCAAGAAACACCACGCCCGCTTTGTAATATTGCGTCGGCGCCTCGAAAATCTTGCGCGACAGGGGAACGGTGGGTTCGATAACGGACCTGAAGGTCGCTGCGTCCCCGGCCGCGAGTGCGGCTAGCGCCTTCGAGGCGGATGGAGCGACCGCGTCGAAAATGCCGAGAAGAGCGTGGCTGTAGCGCTCGCCGTCCCCTTCGATCAGCTCCGCATAGTTGAAATCATCGCCGGTGAAACACAGAACGCCGTTCGGAAGCCGATTGCGAAGCTGGATTTCCTTGGCGTTGTCGAGAAGCGAGATCTTGATGCCCTCGACCTTGTCGCGATTTTCCCCGATGATCCTCAAGACGCATTCAAGCGCCGGCTCGAACTGGGCGCTGCCCCAATAGCCCGCCAGTTGCGGATCGAACATGTCGCCGAGCCAGTGCAGGACGACCTTGTCCCTGGTCTGCGAGAGAATGCGACCATAGACCTTGGCGTAGTCATCGGGCGAGGCGGCGAGGCGGGCGAGCGCGCGGCTTGCCATCATGATGGCGCGGCCGCCATGCTTCTCCACATATTCGACCTGCGTCTCATACGCTCGGATGACATCATCAAGCGATCGCGCCTCTGACGCGATGAGGTGGTCGGTGCCGGCGCCGCATGCAAGGTCGGCTCCATTGACGTTCCTTGCCTCATCGAGCGACCGTCTGATCAGTTCCTGTGCGCCGGCCCAGTCCAGGCCCATGCCGCGCTGCGATGTGTCCATCGCCTCGGCAATCTTGAAGCCGAGGCTCCACAAATGCCGGCGAAAGGCGATCGTTGCCTCCCAGTCGATGGCCGGCCGGCCCCAGGGGTCGGTTTCCTTGCGCGGATCCGAAACGACATGGGCGGCGGCATAAGCGATGCGATTGAAGCGCGGGGGCGCCGCCGGCCGTGCGATAGGCGTTCCCACCAGCTCGTAACCGCGAATGATGCCATCGGAGTTCGGCAGGTTCAAAGTCAGGCTCATGACAATCCTCCTCACAAGATGGACGACCCATTAATTTGGATCGTTCCAAATTGCAAGAGGCTATTTTCGGGATCCGCTAATTTGCCGAAAAATGCTAGCGCTGGCGATATGTGCTACGAAATAGGTAGAAATACCCATTTAAAACAAGGGGAATCTACGAAATGGCAGAAAAGATGTGGCAGCAAGCGATCTGGATTTGGAAAAATGCTCTTGACACAATTGGAACGTTCCAATTAATTGCTTAGCGAATTGGCATGGAGGATTGCATGGCCGGGGGACGGGTTACCGTCATAGACATCGCGAAGGCTGCCGGCGTTTCAAAGTCGACGGTCTCGCTGGTGCTTCAGGGCTCCCCTCTGGTCAATGAGGGCACGCGGGTGAAGGTCAGTGCCGCGATGCGGGAGCTCGGCTATGTCTACAATCGTGGCGCCGCCACGCTCCGGCAGACGGGCGCGAAGTCGAAGATCATCGGTGTCGTCGTCAACGACCTCACCAACAGTTTCTTCGCGGAGCTGGCAGTGGGCGTCGACATGGTCGTTCAATCAGCGGGTTTTGTGCAGTTTCTGTCGAATACGAGCGAAAGCATCGATCGCCAGCGCGAGGTCATTGCCTCCATGCGCGAGCATGGCATTTCCGGCCTGATCGTTTCGCCGGCCCGTGCAACGGAAGCGGCCGATTTCAAGCCGTTGGTCGCAGCCGGCATCCCGGTCGTGGTCGCGGTGCGCAGCCTGCCTGGCGCCAAGGTTTCCTCGATCGTATCGGACAATCACGAGGGAACGGCGGCCGCAGTCCGGCATCTGGCCTCGCTTGGCCATAGGCGGATTTCCTTCCTGGGTGGTTTTCCCAATACGGCCGTTTTTGCGGAACGCTTGACCGGTTACCGGGATGCAGTGGCGGAAGTCGGTCTCGGCTTCGACGACGAGCTGATTGTCTCATCAGCTCCATCGAGGGCCGGCGGTGCGGATGCGATTGCTCGCACCATGGCGATGGGCAATCCGCCGACCGCGGCTGTCTGCTTCAATGATGCGGTCGCTTTCGGCGTCTGCGACGGGCTTCGCGCGCGTGGCATGGAGCCCGGCCGTGACTTCGCCGTCGTCGGTTTCGACGATGTGATCGAGGCGCAGACTGCTGTGCCCGCGCTGACGACGATTTCAGTCGATCCGCAGGGCATGGGCAGGCGTGCGGCCCAGCTTCTTCTCAAGCAGATCAATGCGGGAAAGGTGGAGGCGGAGAACGTGACCGCGGCCGTGCGTCTCGTCGTTCGCGAGAGCTGCGGTGCCTGGCAGAGAAAATCAGGGGAGGAGTTGGCGTGACTGTTCGTTGGGGTCTTATCGGCGCAAGCACCATCGCGCGCGAGTGGGTCATCGGCGCCATCCGTGCTGCTGGCGGCGAGGTGGTGTCGGTCATGAGTTCGAGCCCGGAGCGCGCACGAGCCTATGCTGCTGAAAACGGTATCGGCCGATCGGTTTCGCAGGTCTCGGAGCTTGTGTCGGATCCGCAGATCGATGCCGTCTATATCTCGACCACCAACGAGCTGCATCGCGACCAGGCGATTGCCGCGGCTCGCGCCGGCAAGCATGTGCTTTGCGAGAAGCCGCTGGCAATGTCGCTGGACGATGCGCACGCCATGGCAAAGGCGGCGAAGGATGCCGGCGTCGTTCTGGCGACCAATCATCATCTTCGCAATGCATCTACCCACAGCGCCATGAGGGATGCCATCGCCTCCGGCAAGATCGGCAAGCCGCTGGCGGCTCGGGTATTCCACGCCGTCTATCTGCCGCCGCATCTTCAGGGCTGGAGGATCGAGAAGCCTGCCGCCGGCGGTGGCGTGATCCTCGACATCACGGTTCACGATGCCGATACGCTGCGCTTTGTCCTCGGGCGTAACCCGGTGGAGGTTACGGCTTTCTCACAGTCGGGCGGAATGGGCAGGGAAGGGCTGGAAGATGCCGTCATGGGCGTGATGCGCTTCGAGGATGGTGTCATCGCTCAGTTCCATGATGCCTTCACGGTGAAATATGCCGACACCGGTTTCGAGGTGCATGGAACCGAGGGGTCGCTCATCGCTCGCAACGTCATGACGCAGCGGCCGATCGGCACCGTGATGTTGCGGACGGCCAAGGGCGAGCAGGAGCTGCCGACGACCGACAAGAACCTCTATCAGACCGCGCTCGAAGCCTTCCATGCCGCCGTGGCCGGGAAGGGGCGCCCTGCGGCTACAGCCGAGGATGGGATCTGGTCGCTGGCGACCGGTCTCGCTGTCGTCGAGGCCGCCAGAAGCGGCGCGGCCGTAAAGATAAAAACCGGACTCTAGATTATGCATATGAGCAAACACATCACTCCGGCCCAAGCCGCCGCCCTGATCCCCGATGGAGCCATCGTCTCGGTCTCATCATCAAGCGGTCTCGGCTGCCCCGATCTGATGCTGAAGGCAATCGGCGAGCGCTTTGATGAGACGGGGCACCCGCGTAATCTCACGACGCTGCATCCGATCGCGGCAGGCGACATGAGCGGCATTAGGGGTGTCGACCATATCGCCAAGAAAGGCCTGCTCAAGCGCATCATCGGCGGCTCCTATCCGTCCGGACCGTCCACCGCCGAGCCGCCGCTCATCTGGCAGATGATCACGGATAACCAAATTCCCGCCTACAACATCCCGTCGGGCATCCTCTTCGACATGCATCGGGAGGCTGCCGCCAAGCGTCCAGGTGTCTTGACCAAGGTGGGGATCGAGACCTTCGTCGACCCCAAGCGTCAGGGCTGCGCGATGAATGCCGCCGCAAGCGAAGAGCCGGTGGTCAAGCGCGTATCCTTCGAAGGCGATGAATGGCTGTATTTCCCGGCTATCGTTCCGCAGGTCGCGATCATTCGGGCGACGACGGCGGACGAGCGCGGCAATCTCACCTATGAGCACGAGGGCGCCTATCTGGGCGGTCTGGATCAGGCGCTTGCCGCGCGCAACAATGGCGGCATCGTCATTGCCCAAGTCAAGCGCATCACCAAGGAAGGCTCGCTGAAGCCGCATGATGTGCGTGTTCCCGGAATGCTGGTCGACTATGTGATCGTCGATCCCGAGCAGAAGCAGACGACCCAGACCTTGTATGATCCGGCAATCTCAGGCGAGATTTTCCGTCCGCTCGACACGTTCCGCGTTCCCGAATTCAACATCCAGAAGGTGATCGCGCGACGCGTGGCGCAGGAACTGCAGGCCGGCAGCTGCGTCAATCTCGGCTTCGGCATCTCGGCGAATGTGCCGCGCATCCTGCTGGAAGAGGGACTGCATGGCGCGGTCACCTGGGTCATCGAACAGGGCGCTGTCGGTGGCGTTCCGCTCCTCGACTTTGCTTTCGGCTGCGCATCCAACGCCGATGCCTATATGCCGTCCCCCTATCAGTTCACCTATTTCCAAGGTGCGGGTTTCGACGCTTCGCTTCTCTCCTTCCTTGAGATCGGGCGGGACGGATCCGTCAACGTCTCGAAATTGTCGTTCCGGCCGCATGTGACGGCCGGCGCCGGCGGCTTCGTCGATATCACCGCCCGCGCCAGGAAAATCGTCTTCTCCGGCATGTTCAATGCAGGCGCCAAGATCGCGGTTGCCGACGGCATGCTCATCATCGAGAAGGAAGGCAAGCTCAAGAAACTGGTGAACGAAGTCGAGCATGTCACCTTCTCCGGCAAGCGGGCAGTCGAGCAGGGTCAGGACATCACCTATGTCACCGAACGCTGCGTGATGAAGCTGACTTCGGCCGGCATAGTACTGACCGAGATCGCGCCGGGCATCGATCTGCAGACACATATCCTCGAACAATCCGAATTCCCGCTGACCGTGGCCGCGGATCTCAAGGTGATGGACGCTGGACTCTTTGCGGAAGGCAATATCGGCCTCTCTCTGCCGAAGAAACACGCCCGCGTTCTGGAGGGGACGTTCCATGGCTAGCGGTACGATGAAGGTCGAGATAGACGGGCACATCGCAATCATGACGGTCTCGCGGCCGGAAAAGCTCAATGCTCTCGACTTGGACATGCTGAAGGCACTCGGCGATGCGGCGGACGAAGTCGAGGCAAACCGCGCCGTTCGGGTCGCGATCTTGACGGGCGAAGGCAAGGGCTTTTCGGCTGGCGGCGACATCAGGGCCTGGGGCGGGATGGAGCCACAGGAGTTTGGACACGCCTGGGTTCGCTACGGTCATCGCGTTTTCGAAAGGCTGGCGACTTTGCGCGTTCCTCTGATCGCGGCACTTAACGGCCATGCCCTCGGTGGCGGCCTGGAGCTCGCCGGCGTGGCGGATATCAGGATCGCCGAGGAGCACGTCAAGATCGGCTTGCCCGAGACGGGCCTCGGCATGGTGCCCGGCTGGTCCGGCACGCAGCGCCTCGTCAAACGGTTCGGCGCACAGGTCGTTCGCCGCATGGCGCTCGGCGGAGAGATCTTCACGGCCGAGGAGGCGCGCAATCTGGGCGTCGTCGATGCGGTCACCCCGAGCGGCAACGCCGTCGCTGCGGCCAAGGATTATGCGCAGCGCGTGGCCGCGCGCGGGCCTGTGGCATTGGAAATCGTGAAGCTGCTGATCGCTTCGGCAAACGGAGAGGACAACGGCACCGCCGTCGAGGCGCTGGGGTCGATTCTCGCTGCCAAGACCGGCGATCTGAAAGAGGGCGTCGCTTCCTTCAGCGAAAAGCGCCCGGCACAGTTCAAGGGAGAATGGTGATGACGATTCCGGTGAAACCAAAGGCGCTGAGCTCTCATGAGGCGCGGGATTTCAAAATGCTGATCGACGGTCGGTGGCAGGCAGGTGATGCCAGGCCGATCGAACGCATCGCCCCGAGCCACGGCGTCGTGGTCAGCCGCTTTCCCGCCGGCAGCAAGGCGGATGCCGAACGGGCAATCGCTGCCGCCCGCAAGGCGTTCGACAATGGTCCCTGGCCGCGAATGACAGCTTCCGAGCGATCGGCTGTTCTTCTGAAGGCCGCCGATCTTATTGCGGCGCGGGCGGAAGAACTTGCTTATCTCGATGCGATCGAGGCCGGCAAGCCGATCAGCCAGGTGCGCGGCGAGATTGCCGGTTCCGTCGATATCTGGCGCTATGCGGCGGCGCTCGCACGCGATCTGCATGGCGAAAGCTACAATACGCTGGGCGAGGGAACACTGGGTGTCGTCCTGCGCGAGGCGATCGGCGTCGTCTCCATCATCACGCCGTGGAACTTCCCGTTCCTGATTGTCGGCCAGAAGCTTCCCTTCGCCCTGGCGGCCGGCTGCACCGCCGTCGTCAAGCCGTCCGAACTGACGTCGGGCTCGACGCTTGTTCTCGGCGAAATCCTGCAGGAGGCAGGCGTGCCGGACGGCGTGGTCAATATCGTCACCGGAACCGGGCCCGAGGTCGGCGCCGTCATGACGTCTCATCCTGATGTCGACATGGTGTCCTTCACCGGTTCCACCGGCGTCGGCAAGCTCACCATGACCAGTGCCGCACAAACGTTGAAGAAGGTATCGCTGGAGCTTGGCGGCAAGAACCCGCAGATTGTCTTCCCGGACGCGGATCTGGACGCCTTCATCGATGCGGCAGTTTTCGGCGCCTATTTCAACGCCGGCGAATGCTGCAACGCCGGATCGCGGCTGATCCTGCACAAGAGCATTGCATCTGATGTCGTCAAGCGCGTCGCCGATCTCACCCAGAACGTCAGGGTCGGCGATCCGCTGGACCCCAGCACGCAAGTGGGTGCGATCATAACGCCGCAACACTTTGACAAGATTGCCGGTTACGTCGCCAAGGCAACGGACAGCGGCGCGGACGTTGCGCATGGCGGCGGCATTCTCGATCTCGGCATGGGGCAATTCATGGCGCCGACGATCCTGTCCGGCGTGACGCCGGATATGGCGGTTGCGCGCGAGGAAGTCTTCGGTCCCGTTCTGTCGGTGCTAACCTTCGAGACGACCGCCGAGGCAATAGAGATCGCGAATTCGATCGATTACGGCCTGTCGGCCGGCGTCTGGAGCCGCGATTTCGATACTTGCCTGACGATCGGCAGGAAGGTGCGGGCGGGAACGGTCTGGATGAACACATTCATGGATGGTACCCCTGAGCTTCCGTTCGGCGGCTACAAGCAGTCCGGGCTCGGGCGCGAGCTCGGGCGCCATGCGGTGGAGGATTATACGGAGACCAAGACACTCAACATGCACATCGGCAGCCGCACCAGCTGGTGGATGCCGCAGGAGGAAAAGCTGGCCTAGCCAGTGGAGGACTACGCCTGAGGAGGGCGGGGGAGTGGATGCGAGAATGGGTCCCGCATCTAAAAATTGTAAATTGGGAGGTTTTCAATGCGTAAGTTTCTAACGACAACTGCGATGATCGCACTGGCAGTTGCCGGTGCTGGCGCATCCGCTCGCGCCGCTGATGTAAAAGAGGTGCAGATGCTGCACTGGTGGACATCCGGCGGCGAAGCCGCGGCACTCAGCGTGCTCAAGCAGGATCTTTCCAAGGAGGGTTATGCCTGGAAGGATGTTCCGGTCGCCGGCGGCGGCGGCGATGCGGCCATGACGGCGCTCAAGGCCATGGTTGCTGCCGGAAACTATCCGACGGCTTCGCAGATGCTGGGCTATACCGTGCTCGATTACGCCCAGGAAGGCGTCATGGGCGACCTGACCGCGACGGCCAAGAAGGAAGGCTGGGACAAGTCGGTTCCGAAGGCTCTGCAGAAGTTTGCCGTTTATAACGGCAAGTGGGTCGCCGCTCCGGTCAACGTTCACTCCGTCAACTGGCTCTGGATCAACAAGGCAGTGATGGAAAAGATCGGCGGCAAGCAGCCGAAGACCTTTGCCGAGCTGATCGCCCTTCTGGACAAGGCAAAGGCGGCAGGTGTTGTTCCGCTCGCGCTCGGTGGCCAGAACTGGCAGGAAGCGACGATGTTCGACTCGATCGTCCTTTCGACCGGCGGTCCGGAATTCTACAAGAAGGCCTTCAATGACCTCGATGAGGATTCGCTAAAGTCCGACACGATGAAGAAGTCCTTCGACAATCTCGCCACGATCATCAAATACGTCGACCCGAACTTCTCCGGTCGCGATTGGAACCTTGCGACCGCCATGGTCATCAAGGGCGATGCTCTCGTTCAGGTCATGGGCGATTGGGCCAAGGGCGAATTCGTTGCAGCCAAGAAGACCCCGGGGACTGACTACCTGTGCTACCGCTTCCCGGGCACCGAAGGCAGCGTGATCTACAACTCCGACATGTTCGGCATGTTCAACGTTCCCGCCGATCGAAAGGCCGCTCAGGTAGCACTCGCGACAGCAACACTCTCCAAGAGCTTCCAGTCGGCCTTCAACGTCGTCAAGGGATCGGTTCCGTCCCGCACCGACGTTCCGGATACCGCCTTCGACGCCTGCGGCAAGAAGGGCATCGCCGACCTGAAGGCCGCCAACGAAGGCGGCACGCTGTTCGGCTCGCTCGCCCAGGGCTACGGCGCTCCTCCGGCGATCGCCAACGCCTACAAGGACGTGGTCTCGAAGTTCGTCCACGGCCAGATCAAGACTTCTGACGAGGCCGTCAAGCAGCTCGTTCAGGCTATCGACGACGCTCGCTGATCGGGTCGAGAACGGCTTCCCCGCCATGGCGGGGAAGCCTCCGATAGCGAGCATATCATTGGGAGGAGATGGACCTCATGAGCTCAGTTGCTACCACGGAACCGGTGTCGGCGCGACGGCCCGCGGTTTCTCTGCGCGCGCGCCTGCAAGACGCCCTGCCGAAGATCGTGCTTGCGCCGAGCTTCGCGATCACACTTATCTTCGTCTACGGCTTCATTCTCTGGACGGTCTATCTGTCCTTCACCAACTCCAAGACGTTTCCCTCCTATGCGCTAACGGGGCCTCGCGCCTATCAGCGGCTCTGGCGCTGGACGTTCGAAAGCGATCCGCCCTCGTCCTGGTACACCTCGATCGTCAACATGGGGATCTTTGGCTTTCTCTATATCTTCATCTGCCTGGCGCTCGGCCTGCTGCTGGCGATCCTGCTCGATCAGAAGATCCGCGGCGAGGGCGTGCTCAGGCCGATCTTTCTCTATCCGATGGCGCTTTCCTTCATCGTGACGGGCGTTGCCTGGAAATGGTTCCTGGACCCGGGTCTCGGCCTTGAGCAGACATTGCATCAGTTCGGCTGGACGAGCTTCCATTTCGACTGGATCAAGAACAAGGATTTCGTCATCTACACCGTCGTCATCGCCGGTGTCTGGCAGGCGTCCGGCTTCATCATGGCGATGTTCCTCGCCGGCCTGCGCGGCATCGACAGCGAGATCATGAAGGCGGCGCAGATTGATGGCGCCTCGCCCTTCCAGCTCTACCGTCGCATCATCATTCCGCTGCTGCGGCCGGTGTTTCTGTCCGCCTTCATCGTGCTCGCGCACATGGCGATCAAGTCCTACGACCTTGTGGTGGCGTTGACATCAGGCGGCCCCGGCGGCTCGGCCTGGCTACCCTCCAACTTCATGTATGAATATACCTTCAAGCGCAACGAAATGGCCGTTGGTTCCGCCAGCGCCGTGATCATGCTGATGACCATCTCGGCGATCATCGTTCCCTATCTCTACTCTGAACTGAAGGAGAAGGCGCGATGAGCTCTGTTGCTTCTCCTGCCGTCGAGCTGGCGCATAGCAGCAATCGCGGCCGATGGATCGGCCGTGTCGTGATCTACGGCCTTCTGCTGCTCTTTGCGATCTTCTATCTCGCGCCGCTCTTCGTGATGCTGGTCACCTCGTTCAAGACGATGGACGAGATCCAGAACGGCAACATGCTGGCACTGCCGCAGTCTCCCACCTTCGATCCCTGGGTGAAAGCATGGGGCGAAACCTGCGTGGGCCTTACCTGCGCCGGCATCAAGGGTTATTTCTGGAACTCCATCAAGATGGTCGTGCCGGCGGTGGCGATCTCGACGATCCTCGGCGCCTTGAACGGCTACGTGCTGACAAAGTGGCGCTTTCCGGGCCATACGCTCGTGTTCGGCCTGATGCTGTTTGCCTGCTTCATTCCGTTCCAGTCGGTGCTGCTGCCGATGGCAACGATCCTCGGCGCTCTCGGACGCTTCGGCATGTCGCTGCAGGATGCGGTCGGCTTCAGCTTCGGCTTCGGCAATTCGACCGTCAATCTGGTCTTCGTTCACGTCGTCTACGGTCTCGGCTTCACCACGCTCTTCTTCCGGAATTACTATGAAGCCTTTCCGACCGAGCTGGTGCGGGCAGCGCAGGTCGATGGCGCGAGCTTCTTTCAGATCTTCCGCCGCATCATGCTGCCGAATTCCCTGCCGATCATCGTGGTGACGGTCATCTACCAGTTCACCAACATCTGGAACGACTTCCTGTTCGCCTCGGCCTACGCGGGAACCGGCGATTCCATGCCGATGACGGTGGCGCTGAACAACGTCGTCAACACCTCGACCGGCGTGGTCGAATACAACGTCAACATGGCCGCCGCCATGATCGCCGCCGTCCCCACGCTCATCGTCTACATTCTCGCTGGCCGCTACTTCGTGCGCGGTCTGATGGCGGGCGCTGTCAAAGGATAATCGCTATGGCTTTTCTTGAAATTTCCGGACTGAAGAAGCGCTATGGCGCAGTCGATATCCTGAAAGGCATCGACCTCGAGCTTGAGAAGGGCGGCTTTCTGGTTCTTGTGGGACCGTCCGGTTGCGGCAAGTCCACCTTGCTTAATACCATCGCCGGCCTGGAGGCGATCAGCGAGGGCGACATCCGCGTCGACGGGCGTTCCATCGCCGGCCTGCATCCATCCAAGCGCGACATCGCCATGGTGTTCCAGAGCTATGCGCTCTATCCCAACATGACTGTGGCCGGCAACATCGCCTTCGGCATGGAGATGCGCGGCGTCCCTGCCGAGGAGCGCAAGAAGGCGATCGACGAGGTCGCCAAGGTCCTCCAGATCAGCCATCTCCTCGATCGAAAGCCGAGCCAGCTCTCGGGCGGCCAGCGCCAGCGCGTCGCGATGGGCCGTGCCCTGGTGCGCGATCCCAAGCTGTTCCTCTTCGACGAGCCGCTGTCCAATCTCGATGCCAAGCTTCGCGTCGATATGCGCACGGAAATCAAGCGTCTGCACGAACGGATGAAGACAACCATCGTTTATGTGACGCATGACCAGATCGAAGCCATGACGCTGGCGACGAAGATCGCCGTTCTCAAAGACGGCGTCCTGCAGCAGTTCGGCTCGCCGGCGGAAATCTACAACAATCCGGCAAACATGTTCGTGGCCGACTTCATGGGGTCGCCTGCCATGAACCTGCTTTCCGGAACGATCGAGAAGGGAAGCGCCGGGCTTTCCGTCTCGCTGGCGCGCGCGGATGGCGAGCCGATCAGGCTGCCGATCGCTGCCGGCCGGGAGCAGCTGGAGGCACATGCCGGACGTGCGGTCGTCTTCGGCATTCGCCCCGAGGCGCTGACCGATCCGGACGGCGCCGACCGCAACGCGAAGACGGTGGCCGAGAATGATTGCCTGATCGAGGTGGTCGAGCCAGCGGGCTCCGACACATTCGCCGTCATCAAGCTCGGCGGCAAAGAGGTCGTCGCCCGGCTGCGCGCGGATGCACGCATCCAGGCAGGTCAGCACGCACGGCTCGCCTTCAATCTCGACAAGGCTGTTTTCTTCGACCCGCAAAGCCAGACGCGGATCGCGTGAGACGGCATCAGAGATATCGACATGAGCAAAACACCTGACATCGTCATCATAGGTTCGGGCGTCGGTGGCTCGACGGTCGCGGCCGGACTGGCGGCGACGGGAGCCGAGATCCTGATCCTCGAGGCCGGCGATCATATCGCCGATCGTCCCGAAAACCGGGACCAGAGGGCGATCTTTCAACGGGGCCATTTCCGCCCGAAGGAGACCTGGTACGAGACCAGCGGGGTCGGCTTCAATCCCGGAAATTATTACAATGTTGGTGGCAATTCAAAGTTTTATGGGGGAGTCCTCGTCCGTTACCGTAGGGAGGACTTCGAGGAGATACAGCATCGCGAGGGCGTGTCTCCCGCCTGGCCGTTTTCCTATGATGTGCTGGAACCTTGGTACAGCCGCGCCGAGCGCCTGTATCAGGTCCGCGGACGCCTCGGCGAGGATCCGACCGAACCCGGCCATTCGCTCGGCTATGATTTTCCGCCGGTTCCCGACGAAGCGCCGATCGCCGACGTCAGGGCGCGGTTGAAGGAGAAGGGCCTCCATCCCTATTCTCTGCCGTTGGGCGTCGACATCGAGGCCTGGCTTGCCAAGGCCAAGACCCCCTGGGATGCCCACCCAAATTCGCGTGACGGCAAGATGGACGCCGAAACGACCGCGCTTGCCGTTGCCCTGAAGCACGGCAATGTCCGTCTTCAGACGGATGCGCGGGTAACAAGGCTCGAGGCCGGGGCGGACGGCAGCATTGCCCACGTCGTCTACCGCATGAACGGCGAGGAGATCACGCTTTCCCCCAAGCTCGTCATCCTGTCCGCCGGCGCGGTGCAATCGGCGGTGCTTCTCTTGCGCTCGGCCGATGACCGGCACCCGAAAGGGCTGGCGAATTCTTCCGATCAGGTCGGGCGGAACTTCATGAACCACAATTCCTCGGCGGTGATCGGCGTGTCGCCGACCTATCGCAACACCTCCATCTACCAGAAGACCTTCGGCTTCAACGATTTCTATCTCTCCGACGGGAATGGCGGTCCACCTCTCGGCAATGTTCAGCTGTTGGGCAGGATCTCCGCCCAGGTACTCAAGGGTTCGCTGCCGAAGGTGCCGGAGTGGGTGCTCGGACAGATGACGAAGCGGGCGATCGATTTCTACGCGATGAGCGAGGACGTGCCAAATCCGGAAAGCCGCGTCATGGTCGATGGCGACCGTATCGTCCTGCAATGGCAGCGCACCAATTGGGACGCCCATCTCGCACTGGTCGCCAAGCTCAAGGGCATACTGAAATCCATCGGTTTTCCGCTCGTGCTCTCGCGCCCCTTCGACAAGCGCACGCCGTCCCATCAATGCGGTACGGTGCGGATCGGCAATGATCCGGCCACGGCACCGCTCGACATCTTTTGTCGCGCCTATGACCACCCGAACCTCTTCGTGGTCGACGCGAGCTTCCTGCCGACCTCGGCAGCCCTGAACCCGGCGCTCACGGTCGCAAGCCAGGCTCTGCGCGTTGCCGATCACATCGCATCCAAGGACCTGAACGCATGACAGACAAGGTTGAACGGCCGGTCGTGGTCATCACCGGAGGACGGCGGGGCATCGGTCTCGGCATAGCGACCGCGCTGGCAAAGGCCGGTTACAGCGTCGTCATTACCGGCATCGGACCCGAAGAGACCGGCGAGGAAGCCATCACCGGGCTCAAGGCTCTTGGCGGTGAAGCCTTCTACATTCAGTCCGATCTGTCCGATGTCGAAAAGCATGACGCAACCGTCCACGCCATTCTGGCGCGCTTTGGCCGCATCGATTGCCTCGTCAACAATGCCGGCATGGCCGCAGTCGTGCGCGGCGATTTTCTCGAGCTGCTGCCCGAGAATTTCGATGCGATCCTGGCGACCAATCTCAAGGGCACCGTTTTCTTCACCCAGGCCGTGGTCAAGGCGATGCTGGTGTCCGGCAGCCGCTCGCACCCGCGCTCGATCATCAACATCACGTCTGTTTCGGCAGAGGCGAGCTCACCTGAACGGCTGGATTACTGCATCAGCAAGGCCGGGCTTGCCGCCTTTTCGCAAGGGCTTGCCTTGCGTTTTGCCGAATCCGGCATCGCCGTCTTCGAAGTCCGCCCCGGCATCATCCGCACGGATATGACGGCAGGCGTCAGCTCGAAATACGACACGCTCATCGAGGGCGGGCTGGTGCCGATGAAACGATGGGGCGAAGCGGAAGACCTCGGCAGGATCTGCACTGCTCTCGCCTCCGGCGACTTCGCTTTCGCGACCGGCTCGGTGATCGATGCGGATGGCGGTCTGTCCATTCCCCGTTTGTAGACAGGATTTGAGATATGCGTTTCGACTATATCATTACCGGCGCTGGACCGGCGGGATGCGTTCTGGCCAATCGGCTGAGCGAGGATCCGGATGTCAACGTGCTGCTGCTGGAGGCGGGCGGTGGAGACTGGAACCCGCTCTTCCACATGCCGGCGGGCTTTGCCAAGATGACGAAGGGAGTAGCCAGCTGGGGCTGGGAAACCGTACCTCAGAAGCACATGAAGGGCAGGGTCCTTCGCTATACCCAGGCCAAAGTCATCGGCGGCGGGTCATCGATCAACGCACAGCTCTACACGCGCGGCAATGCGGCCGACTACGATCTATGGGCCAATGAAGACGGCTGCGAGGGTTGGGACTATCGTTCCATCCTTCCCTATTTCAAGCGTGCCGAAGACAATCAGCGGTTTGCGGATGACTATCATGCCTATGGCGGGCCGCTCGGTGTCTCCATGCCGGTCTCCGCCTTGCCGATTTGCGATGCCTATATTCGCGCCGGCCAGGAACTCGGCATTCCCTACAATCATGATTTCAACGGCCGCCAGCAGGCCGGCGTCGGCTTCTATCAGCTGACGCAGCGCAATCGCCGCCGCTCGTCCGCCTCGCTCGCCTATCTTTCACCCATCAAGCAGCGGAAGAACCTGACGGTCAGAACCGGCGCGCGTGTGGCCCGCATCGTCTTGGAAGGGGTGCGAGCGGTCGGCGTTGAAATCGCATCGCAACAGGGATCGGAGATCGTGCGGGCGGAGCGGGAAGTCATCGTTTCCTCCGGCGCAATCGGTTCGCCCAAGCTGCTGCTGCAATCCGGCATCGGCCCTGCCGATCACCTGAGGTCGGTCGGCATGAAGGTCCTGCACGATCTTCCGGGCGTCGGCGGGAACATGCAGGATCACCTCGATCTCTTCGTGATCGCGGAATGCACCGGCGACCATACCTATGACGGCGTGGCAAAACTCCACCGGACGCTCTGGGCCGGGCTCGAATATGCCCTGTTCAGGACCGGTCCCGTGGCGTCTTCCCTCTTCGAGACCGGAGGCTTCTGGTATGCCGATCCCGAGGCGCGTTCTCCCGACATCCAGTTTCATCTAGGCCTCGGCTCGGGGATCGAGGCGGGCGTCGAGCGCCTCAAGAATGCCGGCGTCACGCTGAACTCGGCCTATCTTCACCCCCGGTCCAGGGGCACGGTCCGACTCTCCTCGTCGGACCCCGCCGCCGCTCCATTGATCGACCCGAATTACTGGTCGGATCCCCACGATAGGGCGATGTCCCTGGAAGGCTTGAAGATTGCGCGCGAGATCATGCAGCAGGAGGCCCTCAAGCCGTTCGTGCTCGCCGAACGCCTTCCAGGCCCGAAGGTCGTCACCGACGAACAGCTTTTCGATTATGGCTGCGCCAATGCCAAAACCGACCACCATCCGGTCGGCACCTGCAAAATGGGGACTGGTCCGGATGCCGTTGTCGACCTTGATCTCAAGGTGCGCGGATTGGAAGGGCTGCGGGTCTGCGATTCCTCCGTCATGCCGCGCGTTCCCTCCTGCAACACCAATGCGCCCACGATCATGGTCGGCGAGAAGGGTGCGGATATCATTCGGGAGCTTCCGTCGCTCCCGGCACAGATTTTTGCCCATGAGCGAAACGACGCGCGCCCGAGGGCGCGTGTCGCTCTCCGTTAGGAAAATAGGCGGGTTTCGGGACGAATTGCTTGATATCCGCGAGTGATCCGCTGTGGACGTCAGGCTTCGATCCGCCGCCGTTTCCCGCCAAGCAGGCGCAGCGCGTTCATGGTGACCAGCACGGTCGCTCCGGTATCGGCGAGGATCGCCGGCCAGAGGCCTGTGATGCCGACGATCGTCGTGACCAGGAAGACGCCCTTCAGGCCGAGCGCGATGGTGATGTTCTGACCTATGTTGGACATCGTCCGCTTCGAAAGGTCGATCATCTCGATGACGTCGCCGACACGGCCATGCAGCACGGCTGCGTCAGCGGTTTCAAGCGCAACGTCTGTTCCGCCGCCCATGGCGATCCCGACGTCGGCGGCGGCGAGCGCCGGCGCGTCGTTGATGCCGTCGCCGACCTTGGCGACGCGAAGGCCCTGGCGTTTCAGCTCGCCAACGATCCGCTGCTTGTCCTCGGGCAGCAGCTCCGCCCTGACCTCGATGCCGAGCGTCTTGCCGATGGCTTGCGCGGTGCGCCTGTTGTCGCCGGTCAGCATGATCGTCTTGATGCCGGCATCCGCGAGTGCCTTCAGGCCTGCCGCGGCATCGGCGCGCGGTTCGTCGCGCATTGCCAGCAGGCCAGCGGCCGCACCCTTGACCACCAGAACGGAGACGGTCTTTCCCTCGTCGTTGAGCTCGGCGATTCGGGCCGATTGTTCCGGGGCAAGAGAAACTCTGTCGGCCGCCGCCTGCGGCGAACCGAGGAAGATCTCGATGCCGTCAACCGTGCCGCTCACGCCCTTGCCGCCGATCGCCTTTGCATCGATGACCGTCGGCACTTCCGTTCCGTCCGCGGCGGCGCGATCGAGAATCGCCCGGGCAAGCGGATGGTTCGAGCCGGTTTCCAGCGCTGCTGCCAATCGCAGCACCTCTATATCGCTCATGCCGAGGCCAACGATATCGGTGACCTTGGGCTTGCCCTCCGTCAGGGTGCCTGTCTTGTCGAAGGCAACGGCGGTCACCTTGCCGATATTCTCCAGCACGGCGCCGCCCTTGAGAAGCAGGCCGCGTCTCGCGCCTGATGACAGCGAGGCTGCGATTGCCGCCGGCGTCGAGATGACGAGGGCGCAGGGGCAGCCGATCAGCAGGATGGCCAGGCCCTTGTAGACCCATTCGCCCCAGTTGCCGTCCAGCAGAAGCGGCGGGACGACGGCGACGAGCGCGCCGACGACGACGACGCCCGGCGTGTAATAACGCGAGAAGCGGTCGATGAAGCGCTCGGTCGGCGCCTTCGATTCCTGCGCCTCCTCGACCAGCTTGACGACGCGGGCGATCGTGTTGTCGGCAGCTGCCGCCGTCACGCGAATACGCAGCGCTGCATCGCCATTGACTGTGCCGGCAAAGACAGTCGCATCGGCCCCCTTGCGCACGGGCGTGCTCTCACCGGTGACGGGCGCTTCGTCGATGGCGCTTTCGCCTGATAGAATCGTGCCGTCGGCGGGAATTCGGTCCCCCGGACGCACCAGGATGACGGCACCGACGGACAGGCTCTCCGGCTGCACTTCACGGGTCTTGCCGTTCTCCTCGACAAGTGCGGTCTTGGGAACCAGATCCGTCAGCGATTGAATGCTGGCACGGGCCTTGCCGGCCGCAACACCTTCCAGCAGCTCGCCGATCAGGAACAGGAAGACCACGGTTGCGGCTTCCTCGCTGGCGCCGATGATAACAGCGCCAACCGCCGCAATCGTCATCAGCATCTCAATCGAGAACGGTGTTCCGACCATCGCGGCCACGAAGGCGCGCCGGGCAATCGGCAGCAGGCCGACCAGCATGGCAGCGGTGAAGATCCAGGCCTCCAGTCCAGGCACAAGCTTGCCGATGGCCCAGGCCACGGCAAGTGCGATGCCGCTGGCGATCGTCAATCGGCCCTTTGCAGACTTCCACCATGGCCCGATGGTCGGCCCATGATCGTGCCCGTGGAGACCAGCAACGGCCGCCTCGTGCTCATGTGCGTCGTGGCTGTGTCCCGGATGGTCATGCTCATGGCTTCCGGTTCCATGGTCGTGATCCTTGTCATCATGGCGCTGTGCCTGGTGATCATGATGGTCGTGGCCACAGTCGCAGGCATGGCTTTCGTCTTCCTTGGCCGCTGGCGCGCTACTTTGAGGAAGCGGAATGATCTTGTAGCCCAGTCCCGTCACACGCTTGGCGATCGCCGGTGCCAGAGTGTCATCGCCCTGATGTTTGACTGTCATCGTGCCTGCCGTGACCGAGACGGAAACGTCCTCAACGCCCTGCAGGCGGCGAACGGCCGTGTCGATCTTCGCAGCGCAGGAAGCGCAGTCCATGCCCTCCACGCGATAGCGGCTCTGTTGTGTTGTCGAAGTCATATTCGGGTTCCAGATTGGGTCGTGGAACCATTGCTACATCCTCTAGTAACTAGAGGGACAAGAGCATTTTTACGGATTTTCGCAGTGGCCGCCTGCTGTCGGCGGCAATCTATCGGCATGGAGTGCGGCTATGTCGCCTCAGCTCCGCTGCTGCAACTGACCGGCACGCGTGTTGCAGCTGGGCACGCGCCGCAACGAGGCGCGTGTTTCGAGGCGAAGTGTTTGAATTTACTCGCCGGCAATCGCACCGAACGCTTTACGGCCGGTGCGACCTGTGGAGGGCGAAGGGAAGTTGTTCACGCACGAACCCCGGCAATCAATCGGGTTCGTCAGGAAGCGAGCGCTGCTGTGCGGGAGCTACGGTTTCAATAGAACTTTGCCTGCCTTGCCCGGTGTCAGCGAGGACTTCACCGCCTCGGCGATCTCCGTAATGTCATAGGCCGCTTCCACCGGCAGCTGGACGTCGCCGGAGGCAACGCGCGCGATAAGTTCGCCGATCAGTCGCAGGCGCTCGTCGGCGGACATGGCGGCGCTGATCTTGCTGCCCCAGAATCCCTTGATCGTCAGCTGTTTGAAGATGACGGCGCCCGATGCGATCTGCATCGGCTTGCCGGCTGCTGTGCCGAAGGAAACCAGGAGGCCGTTCTCGCCCAAAAGGTCGGCAAGGTCGTTGCTCGCCACGCCTCCGACAGAATCGACGGCGGCACGGATCGGCGCGTCGCCAATGATGGCGCGCACCTTGGCCTTCCAATCCGGAGAGGCGGTCGAGACCGCATTCTCGATGCCGAACGCGGCCAGCTCTTCTACGCCGGCATCCCGCCGGACGAGATTGACCGCGTGTACGCCGCGACTGTGCGCCAGCATGGCCAGGGTCTTGCCGACTGCTCCGTTCGCTGCATTCTGGATGATCCAGTCGCCCTTTCCAACATCGAGGAACTCCAAAAGCGCAATGGCGCTGAATGGCATGGCAATGAGCTGGGCAGCCGCCTCGTCGGTGATGACATCAGGCACCGGAACGAGGCTTGCAGCGGGCGCGATGAATTGCTCGGCCCAGGTTCCATGGACACCGGCTGCGACGACGCGCTTGCCGACCAGCGTCCCATCGACGCCAGCGCCGACAGCATCGACGATACCCACCGCCTCGCTGCCGCCGATGGCGGGCAGCACCGGCTTGTAGCCATAGGCGCCGCGGACGGTCCAAAGGTCATGATTGTGAATGGGCGACAGAATGGTGCGAATCCGCACGCTTCCCGCAGCAGGTTCGGGAAGGGGCATGTCAGCGAGGCGAAGGACCGTACTAGGATCACCGAAGACATCATGGATGGCACTACGCATTCTATTTTCCTTGTATGTTCATGTGCTGGTCCGGGCTTGGATCAAAGGCTGCCGGGTACGGAAAGCGCTTGCTCGGTGCTAAGCATCGCCTGGTTGAGCGGTGTCTTGTCCTTTCCAAGCTTGGCCAGGATCGCTGCGCCTAGCCACAAGCTATAAAGTGACCGGGCCATTTTTTCCGGGACGCATGACGGCGCAATGGAACCATCCTCGCGACCCTCGGTGATTGTCTTGGTAATGCGCCGGATGAGATCCTCGACGCCGCCGAGCAGGATCACACGCATGCCCTCGGAAAGGTCGGAGATCTCGGCCGCGAGTTTGACGACGAGACAGCGATCCGCGAGGCTGGCCGCATGATCGTCGGAAACCCATGCATGCCAGTAGTGCATCAGCCTTTGACGGCCATTGCCGTTCCAGCCGAAGAGAGCATCGAGCCGCTCGGCATAATCGGTGCAATATTCCTTCAGCAGGGCACAGCCGAAGGCTTCCTTGGACGCGAAATAATAATAGAACGACCCCTTCGGCACTGCACTTTGCTCGAGCAGTTCCTTCAGGCCAACGCCGCCAAAACCCTTTCGCAGCACCAGCTCTCGCCCGATCGCGAGGATGTGGTTGCGCGTCAGATCAGATTTCCTTCTGGTCGTCATGATCCGTGCGTAACAAATAATCGACCGGTCGTCTACGACGCCGAGATTCTTTGCCCGTCATATCAGCGAAAGCGCTGCCAGCGAGAGGATCAGTGCGGGAAGCATCACGACGATACCGAGCTTGAGGAATGCCCATGCGCCCATATGAAGGCCTTCGCGACGCAGGGCGGCGAGCCACAGGATCGTGGCGAGGGAACCGGTTACGGACAGGTTGGGGCCGAGATCGACGCCGATCAGCACTGCGCCAGCTATGGCGTCGGGAACATGGGCGGCTTGCACCGCGCTGCCGGCAAAAAGGCCGGCCGGCAGGTTGTTGACGAGATTGGAGACGATAGCGACGGAAAGGCCCGCCGCTCCGACTGCCTGCGCCTGGGACTGAGCCGCAAGCGAAGCCAGCTTGCCGGATAAAAGAGCGGTCAAGCCGGTATGATTGACCGCCTCGACGATCACGAACAGCCCGGCAACGAGGGGCAGCACGCTCCAGCTGATGCCGCGGATGGTTTCGACCGGGCTCTGCCGGGTGAGCGCGAGGACGAGGATGGTTGTGGTGACGCCAGCGGCGAATGTCGGGATACCGAGATCGAGGTTCATGGCCGACGCCCCGATCAGAATGATGGCCGTCGCCACAAGCCCCCATCCGGCCAGCCGGGCGCTGCGCGAAAGGGCAGGTTCCTCCACACTGCGTGCGATGCTGTCCTCCGCTAATGCGCGTCTTTGCGTCCAGTAGAGACAGGCGAAGGTCACGACGATCGAGACGATCGACGGCAGCAGAAAGGTCTGCATCCACCGCGACAAAGGCGGCATCTCGCCGCCGGCGAAGATGACGAGATTGGCCGGGTTGGAGATCGGCAGCACGAAGCTGGCGGCATTGGCAATGAAGGCGCAGATCAACAGGTAAGGCATGGGGTCCTTGACCCGGGCCGCGCGGCAGGCCGCATAAACGGCAGGTGTCAGGACGACGGCGGTGGCATCGTTCGAGAGAAACACGGTTACGACCACGCCGACGACATAGACGAGCAGAAACAGCCGCCGAGGTGAGCCTTTGGCATGCGAGGTGGCGATCGCCGCCACCCAATCGAACAATCCTTCCCGACGGGCGAGTTCCGACAGGAGCATCATGCCGATCAGGAACAGATAGACATCGAACCCTTTGGACACGCCGGCCCACACGTCTGCCGGCCCGATAAGCTGGAAGGCAAGGAGAAGTGCCGCACCGAACACCGCCCAGACCGCTTCCGGCCATCGGAACGGGCGCGTGACGACCCCTATGGCGGTCAGGCCGGCGATGCTCCAGGTGATGGCGGATTCGGTCATGTAGATCGTCTTGGATAGGGGATGGGAACGGGTATGTAACACTGTCGAACGGTAGCGCAAGCGGTCATTATGGCGTTGCTCGACAGAACATTATCCCCTCTTGTCCTTGCCCTTTGTTGTTGCGCTATGGTCGGATTTCTCGGCCCGATCGATGAGAACGGAACATTCGGCGTGCCGGGTGACGTACTCGACTGTCGAGCCGAATATGCGGTCGAGGATATCGGACGCATGAGTTGCCAGGACGATCAAATCAGCCTTCTTCTCCTTGGCGACGATCAGCAAGGTTTTCGATGCCGTCCCCATGCGTACGTCGATGGAGGCGATTATACCAAGACGCTTACAGAGTGCATTGAGCTTTTCCTCGGCTTCCCCGATAACGGATACCGCCCAATTATCAGGGCTCTCGTCTCCGGAAGGAGAGCGTTCGATGACATGCACGACGGTTAGCTCGCCGCCCGGCGTCAGGAGAGCCTGAGACGTGCGCAACAAACGTTCGGCGCGCTCGCGGGAGCCGAGCCCTATCGCACAAATGATTTTCGCATACATCTCAATCTCCATAAAATGCGTCGATAGCTGGCGGTCGTCGAATTCGGCCCGCAAGTTCTCCGTCAACTCTCGCTTGCGCAAGCCGATCCCTACCCAACACATCGATAACGACGGCGCCCGTCAAGTCCTGTGCCAGGAATGATGCGAGGCAATACACATTCGCGCTTTGGACTGACGGAAATCGATGTGAACAGCCTATGTGCGAATGATCGAAATGGCCCGTTCTGCGTCAATCTGCCCTCTCTGCGGAGGCGCCCTGCGACATCCTGCGCTTTTGTGCAGTGCAAAAAACTACACTAATACTATTTCGCGAACAACTTGCTAGGGTATCAACTCCTCGGCGAGCTGGCGATGCTATTCTTGTCGCTGACAAGAAGCGGAAAGCCAGTCATATTAGTGAGGGCTCCGATATCTTCGGTTGCAGCAAGTGTGTCCGGGTTTGGCGACGGACCCTTCTTGAGGGCACGGAATTGGAAAGGACGGGCTAAAGTGAGTGTTTCCTCTACCAGCGATGGAATGTTGGAAAGACGAGAGGCTGTCGGCCCGAGCAGGTCTGAAGGTGCTGATGCCTTTCGTCCTGCCGCTCTGCGGTCCGCGGAGCGGCCCGCCGGTTTGGGCTTTGCGTCGGCTTTGCTCTGTCTGTCTTCTCTGGTGTGGATAGGGCAAGCAGCCATGCTGGCAATCGGCGTGGGAGCGATCAGCGAAGGTGGTGGGGTGTCGGATGTGACGATACCCGCTGCCATCGTCTTGGGCCTTGGCATCCTGCGTGCTGCCCTGGATGCGGCTGGCGGGCGGCTGGCCTTCCAGGCGGCGCGCCGGGAGCTGACCGCGCATCGCTCGGCCGCAACGGCTGCGCTTGCACTCCGGTCGCCCCTCGATAGCGCCAGGCCCGCATCCGGTCTGGCGGCGAGCGTGCTGGGAGAGCAGGCCGAGGCGATAGTTCCTTATCTTCAGCGGTTCCGTCCCGCACGCTTGAAGGCAAGCGTGGTGCCGCTCGTCATGTTCGTCTGCATCCTGCCGATTTCCTGGGTAGCGGCTCTGATCCTCGCTCTCTGCGCTCCGCTAATTCCGATTTTCATGGCGTTGATCGGCTGGCGTGCCAAGGCCGCCAGCGAGAAGCAGCTCGCTGAAACCGGTGGCATCAACGCTTTTCTGCTCGACCGGCTGCGCGGGCTTGCCACCATTCGCGCGCTCGGCGCTGTCGACGCGACGGCGCTGCGGTTGCGTGGGGATGCGGAGTCGCTGCGGGTTCGCACCATGGCGGTGCTGAAAATCGCCTTCCTGTCGTCGGCGGTATTGGAATTCTTCTCGGCTCTCGGTGTTGCTGCGATGGCCGTCTATGTCGGCTTCAGCCTGCTCGGGTCGATTGATATCGGCACCTGGGAGGGCCGCCTGACATTGACGCAGGGGCTGTTCATCCTTCTGCTCGCGCCCGCCTTCTTCGAGCCGTTGCGTGCACTGTCGGCCGTTTGGCATGACCGCGCCAGTGGCGAAGCGGCACTTGCGGCGCTGAAGGATCTGGCGTCGCCGCAACAAACGATTCTCGGTGGCAGCGATGCGAAGCCGTGCGCATCCACCGGCCCGGCCTCGGTCGAGATCGAAGGTTTGGTCTTCCGCCATGGTGCGGAGCGTAGGGCTGTCATCGATCATTTCGATCTCTCCGTCGTTCCAGGCGAACATATCGCTCTATGGGGTGCCAGCGGCTGCGGCAAGACGACTATTCTGTCGCTGATTGCCGGCCTGGCGCTACATGAAGCCGGCGTGATCCGTGTCGGCGGTATTCCGCTGCGGGATGATACGGCGGATGGCTTGCGCCGGCGCATGGCATGGATCGGGCAATCGCCTCACGTGTTCGCTGGCAGCGTAATCGGGAATATTGCCCTGGGACGTACCGCTATCGATGGTCATGCGGTTGCGAATGCTCTCCGGGATGTGGCGCTCGACGAAGTCTTTACTGCCGAGAGGGTTGCAGCGGTCGGGGAGGGCGGTCTCGGTCTTTCCGGCGGCGAGGCATTGAGGCTGGCGCTTGCCCGGATGATTGTCGACGAACACGCCGATATCATCCTTGCCGACGAGCCGACTGCCCATCTCGATGCGCAAACG
The DNA here is from genome assembly GCF_016901135.1 of Martinezella lusitana. Taxonomy (GTDB): domain Bacteria; phylum Pseudomonadota; class Alphaproteobacteria; order Rhizobiales; family Rhizobiaceae; genus Rhizobium; species Rhizobium lusitanum_D. Next base: position 826,470 of record NZ_JAFEVL010000045.1, read on the forward strand.
GCGGCTGCCGTGACGGATGCGCTGCTTTCGCTTGCCAAGGGTCGCGTGCTGATCGTCGCCACACACGATCCGGTTCTTGCGGCGCGTTTAGACCGTATCATTCGTCTGGATGCACCGGCGCGGAGGGTGGCTGCATGAGACGCTCTCTCACGGCCCTTCTTCCGGTCATCAGGCTGTTCTGGATCGAACGCGGCGCGCGCCTTGGTCTCGGCGCCGGTCTGTCGGCGCTGGCAACGCTCGCCGGTGCCGCGCTGCTCGGGCTGTCCGGCTGGTTCATCACCGCCTCGGCCTTTGCCGGCCTGACGGTTACCAGCGCCATAGTCTTCGACGTCTTTGCCCCTTCCGCCGGCATACGCCTGCTGGCGATCGGTCGCACGGCAGCTCGCTACGGCGAAAGAATTGTGACGCATGATGCGACGCTCAAGGTTCTCGCCGCGCTGCGCGAGCGGCTGTTTCGCGGCTGGGCGCAGCCGGCTGCTGCTGCCGCGATGATGCGCCGGCCGGCAAAGCTGCTGTTCCGGTTGACGAACGATGTCGATGCGCTCGATTCGCTCTATCTGCGCGTGCTGGTGCCGGCCGGCGTTGCTGTCCTTACCGCTTTTGCAGTCACGATCGCGCTCTCCTTCATCGATCCGCTGTTTGGTGGCTTGGTGGGGCTGTGGCTTGGTGCCATCTGTCTCGGCCTTTCGCTCGTCGCGGGACGTTTGGCGTTGAAGCCGGGGCGGCGTCGCGCCCATGCCATGGAAGCCTTGCGCGCCCGAAGCATCGATCTTGTCGCCGGCCAGACGGACCTTGCAATGGCCGGGCGTTTGCAGGCGCAACGGGTGGCCATTGCCGCGGCCGATCAACGGCTGGCGCAGGCCGACGATGCCCTCAACCGGATCGACACCGCTGTCGCCGCCGGCTTTTCGCTAGCCTCCACCTTGCTTTTGACAGCAACGCTCCTGACCGTGGCCCTGCTCGCCAAGCAGGGAGCGATCGGGGCGCCCGCGGCCGCTTTCGCGCTGTTGATCGCTTTAGGTGCCACCGAGCCTTTCGCGGCCATGCGTCGTGGTGCCCTTGAGCTCGGGCGGACGTTGCTTGCCGCCAAACGCATCGCGCCCCGGCTGGCGCCGACTGCCGCTTCCTCCGGGATTGTCATGCCGGACGCGGGGCATGCCTTCCAGATGACGGCCGTCGTCGCCGGGTATCAAGGTACGGCACTCCCGGTTCTGCGCGATCTGTCCCTGTCGCTACCAGTCGGTGAGCGGCTGGCCGTTGTCGGCCCAAGCGGCGTCGGCAAGTCGACGCTGTTGGCGCTGCTCGCAGGCGAGATCGCCGCGACCAGCGGCACGGTCGCCTCTCTGCCGGCGGCGACGCTGACACAGCGCAGCGAGCTGTTTCAGGATACGGTGCGCGACAATCTGCGGCTGGTGGATCCGCATGCGGACGATAGCCGGCTGCGCCGCGCGCTCGCCACCGCCGGGTTGCTCGAGGATATCGAAGCCTTGCCGCGTGGTCTTTCGAGCCGTCTCGGCGAAGGAGGCAGTGGCCTCTCCGGCGGACAATTGCGCCGGCTGGCGCTCGCAAGGCTTTTGTTGCGCGACACGCCGCTGTGGCTGCTCGACGAGCCGACGGAAGGCCTCGATGCCGGCACGGCCCGCGCGGTGCTCACGCGGCTGGTTTCGGCGGCCGCCGGGCGCAGCCTTGTCATTGCCACGCACATCCGCCGCGAGGCCGATATCGCCAACCGCATCGTACTTTTGGACGGCGGTCGTATCGCCGCCACAGCGCTGCGCGGCACACCGAAATTCGACATGCTCCTCGACCGGCTCCGGCCGGACTGAGGGGCAAAGTAGCATGCCCGCGGCGCGTCGAATGGCGCCGCATTCCTGTCAGACACACCGTAGGGGGTGGGAGAAAGACTATGGAACTTGATATCGTGGCGCTATCGCGCCTGCAGTTTGCCATGACGGCGCTGTATCACTTCTTGTTCGTGCCGTTGACGCTCGGCCTTTCCGTGCTGCTTGCCATCATGGAGACGACCTATGTCATGACCGGCCGGCAGATCTGGCGGCAGATGACGAAGTTTTGGGGGACGCTCTTCGGCATCAATTTCGTGCTCGGTGTCGCCACCGGCATCGTGATGGAATTCCAGTTCGGCATGAACTGGAGCTATTACAGCTATTATGTCGGCGACATTTTCGGCGCGCCGCTGGCGATCGAAGGCTTGATGGCCTTCTTCCTGGAGGCGACCTTTGTCGGCCTGTTCTTCTTCGGCTGGGACAAGCTGTCGAAGGTCGGCCATCTCGTGGCGACCTGGGCGGTCGCGCTCGGCTCGAACTTCTCGGCTCTATGGATCCTGATCGCCAATGGCTGGATGCAGAACCCTGTGGGTTCGGCGCTCAACCCGCAGACCATGCGCATGGAGATCGTCAGTTTCTTCGATGTCGTCTTCAACCCGGTGGCGCAGGCGAAGTTCGTCCACACCGTTTCGGCCGGCTATGTCTGCGCCTCCGTCTTCGTGCTCGGCGTCTCGGCCTGGTATCTGCTGAGGGGCCGCAGCGTCGAGCTGGCGAAACGCTCGATGACGGTCGCAGCGTCTTTCGGTCTGGCCTCGGCACTTTCGGTCGTCGTACTCGGCGACGAGAGTGGCTATCTGACGACCGAGCACCAGAAGATGAAGCTCGCGGCGATCGAGGGCATGTGGAAGACAGAGCCGACGCCGGCCGCCTTCACGGCCTTCGGTTTTCCGGATCAGGAAGCGCGCGAGACCCATTATGCTGTGCATATTCCCTGGGTCATGGGCCTGATCGGCACGCGGTCGCTGACGACGGAAATCCCTGGCATCGACAAGCTTGAAGCGGAGGCCAAGGACAATATCCGCCAGGGTATCAAGGCCTATGACGCCCTGATGAAGATCCGCGCGGCAAAGCCGGCAACTTCAGGCGAGGCCTCGCAGGATGTCGCCACCACCGAGGCGCGCTCATCCTTCGAGGAGATCGGTCATGAACTCGGCTATGCGCTCTTGCTCAAGCGCTATGTCAACGACCCGCGCCAGGCGACCGAAGAGCAGATCGCACAGGCGGCGCGCGACACTATTCCGCACGTTCCGACGCTGTTCTGGTCCTTCCGCATCATGGTCGGGCTCGGCATGTTCTTCATCCTGCTGATGACGGTCTTTTTCTGGCTCTCGGCCCGGCGCAAGCTCGATCGGTACCCGCTCCTGCTACGGGTTGCGGTCTTCGCCATCCCGCTGCCCTGGGTCGCCATCGAGCTGGGCTGGGTGGTTGCCGAATTCGGGCGCCAGCCATGGATCATCGAAGGCGTGCTGCCGACTGCCGCTGCCGTCTCCAATCTCGGCGCGGGCACCGTGCTTCTGACCATCCTCGGCTTTGCATCGCTCTACACCGTCCTCATCGTCATCGAGATGACGCTGATGATCAAGGCGATCCGCAAAGGCCCGGAACCGGACGACGTGCCGGAGGCCAAGCTGATTTCCAAAAACCTCGTTCCGGCTGCGGAGTGACCTGCCATGATCCTTCATGAATTGATCGACTACGAGACCCTGCGCATCATTTGGTGGCTGCTTCTCGGCGTGCTGCTGATCGGCTTTGCCGTCACCGACGGCTTCGACCTCGGCGTGGGCACGCTTCTTCCCTTCGTCGCCAGGACGGATACGGAGCGGCGCATTGCCATCAACTCGATCGGCCCGACCTGGGAAGGCAACCAGGTCTGGCTGATCGTCGGCGGCGGCGTCATCTTCGCCGCCTGGCCGCCGCTCTATGCGGTGTCCTTCTCCGGCTTCTATCTTGCCATGTTCGCGATCCTGTTTGCGTTGATCCTGCGGCCGGTCGCCTTCAAATATCGGTCGAAGCGCGAAAGCGCCCGCTGGAAGGCCGGTTGGGACTGGGCGCTCTTCATCAGCGGCTTCGTCCCCTCGCTGATCTTCGGCGTGGCAGTCGGCAATGTGCTCCAAGGCGTGCCCTTCCGCTTCGATGACGACATGCGCATCTACTATGAAGGGTCGTTCTTCGCGCTCCTGAACCCTTACGCGCTGCTTTGTGGCCTTCTCTCAGTCGCCATGCTCGTCATGCACGGAGCGGCCTGGCTTCAGGTCAAGACGGATAGTGTCGTTGCGGAGCGTGCCCGCCGCTATGGCAGTCTGGCGGCTGTGGCCGTGATCGTGCTTTTTGCGCTGGGCGGCCTGTTTCTCTGGATGGGGATAGACGGCTATCGCATCTCCAGCGCCATCGATGCGGCCGGCCCTTCCAATCCGCTGCTCAAGACCGTCGAGCACAGTCCAGGGGCGTGGCTCGTCAACTACGGTACGCATCCGTGGATGATGATCGCACCGGTTCTCGGTTTCGTCGGCGCCGCCGCCGCCCTGCTTGCCATGCTGGCCCGGCGTGAAGTGACCGTGCTGTTGTTCAGCAAGCTGGCCATCCTCGGCATCATCTCGACGGTCGGCTTGTCGATGTTCCCGTTCATCCTGCCGTCGTCGCTCGATCCGCGCTCCAGCCTGACGGTGTGGGATGCTTCGTCCAGTCATCTGACCCTGTTCATCATGCTCGTCGTCACTGCCATCTTCCTGCCGATCGTGCTTGCCTACACTGCCTGGGTCTATCGGGTGCTGTGGGGCAAGGTCGACGAGAAGACGGTCAACGACAAGGGCGGTCACGCCTACTAACCTTCAAGGAGATTCCGCATGTGGTACTTCGCCTGGCTCCTCGGCTTTCCCCTGGCCGCCGCTTTCGCTGTCCTCAATGCCATGTGGTACGAACTCGTCGACGATCAGGCGAAAGAGAAAGCCTCCCAAGAGGGGCAATGACTATCCCCGCCGCGCGGGAATGGCATCCCGGCTTCCACCGGGCTGCCATGTCGTCTGAGCGGCGCTTTCGCAAACTGGCTGCGCAGAAATACCATCAATCTAGTTTTCGGTGCATTCAATTGTAGGGTTTTCTCGCTGAGCGGAGCGTATCATCGATATGTCAGCTGCGGCATTTGGTCATTCGTCGCCTGCAAAGTGGAAGTGATGTTTTCGCGTGACGTGAGCCGCATGCAACAATATACGATCAATGTCGGTTGGATTTCTTTCCCCCGTCCGATCATCATCGCGGAGCATGAAATGAAAAACTGGCATCCCGATCTCAGCCGCTCCTCAAATCCCCGATATATCGCCATTGCCGACCTGATCGAAATGGATCTGCGCAGCGGCGTTCTGGTCGTGGGCGACAGGCTGCCGCCACAGCGCGAGCTTGCCAAGCGCCTCAATATCGATTTCACGACGGTGGCGCGGGGTTATGTCGAGGCGCAGAAACGCGGGCTGGTGGATTCGCATGTGGGTCGTGGGACATTCGTGACCGGCGGTGCCGATAAGGAGCGCCGTGGCTTCGTGTCGGATGCGGCGCCCGATCCGCGCCGCACCTCGATGGTCGACTTCTCGATGAACCTGCCACCGGAGCCGAACGATCCGGATCTTGTTGCCCGCATGCGCGAAGGCATGTCCGCGGTGGCGACCAATCTCATTTCACTGCTGCGTTATCAGGGTTTCGGCGGCTCGAGCATGGACAAGGAAGCGGCGGCCGCCTGGCTCAGCCGCCGCGGGCTCGTGCCGTCGCAGGAGCGCATCTTCGTAACGCCGGGAGCGCATCCGGCCTTGCTTGCGATATTCGGCCTGCTTGCTAAGCCGGGAGAGGTGGTACTGTCAGAGAAGATTACCTATCCGGGTATGCGTTCGATTGCCGCGCAGCTCCGGCTTAATCTCGCGGGCCTTCCGATGGATGAAGAGGGTATCCTGCCGGACGCCTTCGCCGAGGCCTGCGAACGGCTGCGGCCGAAGGCGCTCTATCTCAATCCGACGCTGCAAAATCCGTTGACGTTGACCATTCCGGAGAAGCGCCGCGAGGAGATTGCTGCCATCGCTCGCGAATACCACGTGCCGATCATCGAGGATGACGCCTATGGGTTCATTCCGCTGCACGGTCCCCCGCCGATCGCCGCCATCGCGCCGGATCTTGCCTGGCACATCGGCGGATTGGCAAAATGCATCGGTGCGGGGCTTCGCCTCGCCTATGTCGTTGCGCCGGATACGAAGGCTATATGGCCCTTCGTCAGCGCCATGCGAACCAACAATGTCATGGCTTCGCCGCTGAATGTGGCGCTCGCAACCCGCTGGATAGAGGACGGCACCGCCGATGGCATTCTGCGCTTCATTCGCGCGGAATCGGCGGCGCGCCAGGCTATGGTGGCAAACATCCTGCCGGCCGGCAGCTATAAGGCCGATCCGATCAGCTTCAATATCTGGTTGCCGCTGACCAACGGCTGGACGCGGTCCACTTTCGGCAGCCATATGCGCAACTCCGGCATCGGCGTCGTTGCAAGCGATGCCTTTACGGTCGACGGAGCAGCACCCGAGGCTGTACGGATCTGCCTCGGCGGCCCGATCACACGCGAAAGGCTGCAAGGCGCGCTGGAGTTCATGGCGCATGCCCTGGAAGGTCCTCCGGAGATGGCGGCCTCATTTTTCTGAGTTCGCTCAGCTTCCCGAGCGCTGCGATGGACAGGCAGCTCGCGACTGCGGGCGGCACACGCAATCCTCTGCTCCCGCTTCCGCTCCATTTACGCTGCGTCATTCTGACGAATGGACAAACAATTCTCTTTCATTGTAATCATATTGTATGCATTCAATAATGCGTATTGAATGCATCATAACGCTGCCTTACCGTTTGAGAGCGAGATTGCCATGGATACCGAATATCCCCCACTAAAGCCGCTGCAGACCGGCCTGAGATGCCGTTGCCCGCGCTGCGGTCAGGGACGGCTGTTCGACGGGTTCCTGACTCTGCGCAAGGAGTGCGAGGCATGCGGGCTCGATTACTCCTTTGCCGATCCGGCCGATGGGCCAGCCTTCTTCGTCATCTGCTTCGCCTGCATTCCGAGCGTACTTCTTGGTGTTTGGCTGGAGGTTGCCTATTCCGCACCGATCTGGGTTCAGTTTTTGGTGACCGGTCCCTTCATGCTGGCGACCTGCATTCCGCCGCTACGGCCGTTGAAGGGCTGGTTGATTGCGAGCCAATATTTCTACAAGGCAGAGGAAGGCAAGCTCGTTCGCCTGCCTGCTACGGATGCACCTCAAGGTGTGAAATAAGTTTCGGGGCTGCTCCAATCGAGAGCCGGGACACATCATCGTGAGCTAGCCTAAGGCGCCAGCCGCACGCGTCTCTGCGTTGCGATTGCCCCGCGCCTATGTGTCGCCCCAAAAGCCATTAGCATCATCCGCACAGATCGTTATCTCGACGCTGGAATCTGCCCGATGAAAAGGGGTGGAGCCGGCGCGGATCAATCTGGGCAAACACGCTGGCCACTCGCCTCCGAAGCAGGGTACTTTACAAAACGAACTAGTTCGTACATTATCCTTCGAGAGGAGTGACGAACGCTGCCACGGGCGGCATCGGTGACTGCCAAGACAATCTTGGATGTCCTGCGGGAGGGTGCCGGCCGAGGCTTGCGCTCAGGGATGCGGCATGTCTTCGAAACGGAAATGTTCTGGGGAGGAACGATGATGAAAACACCAGTCGAACATAAAACGCCGAAGCGCGCCGCCTTGGCGAGCTGGCTTGGAAGTGCTGTCGAATATTACGATTTCTTCGTCTACGGGACGGCGGCGGCGCTGATCTTTCCAAAGATATTCTTCTCTGCGGAAGATCCGCAGACGGCGGCAATCGCCTCGTTCGCCACATTCGGCGTTGCCTATATCATGCGCCCGCTGGGTGCCGTTATCCTGGGTCATGTCGGCGACAAGTTCGGCCGCAAGAAGGTGCTCACCTTCACGCTGCTGCTCATGGGGTTTTCGACCTTCATCATCGGCTGCCTGCCGACCTATGATCAGGCCGGCATCCTGGCACCGATGCTTCTGGTTCTGGCACGTCTGCTGCAGGGCATCTCCGCCGCCGGCGAGCAGGCCGGAGCCAGCTCGATGACGCTTGAACATGCGCCTGAAAACCGGCGTGCTTTTTTCACCAGCTTCACGCTGAGTGGAACACAGGCCGGATTGATCCTTGCAACTCTGGTCTTCATACCGCTCGCGAGGCTTGATGAAGCCGCTCTCTTGTCATGGGGCTGGCGCATTCCCTTCTTCCTGAGCTTCGTCGTCGTCATCGTCGGTTTCTGGGTTCGCCGCACGCTGGCCGAGACGCCCGCTTTCCTTGAGGAGACAAAGAAGGGCGAGGTTGCCAAGCTGCCGCTGGTTTCCCTGATGGCGAATTACTGGGCTGATGTCCTGCGCATCATCTTTGCCGCGTTGATCTCTGTCGTCAGCACGATCTTCAGCGTCTTCACCCTGTCGTACGCAGTCAACACCATGCATATCGACCGCTCCACCATGCTGACCGTGCTGGTACTCGCCAATATCGTGGCGCTCGGCGCCATCCCTCTATGGGCGATCCTGGCCGACCGCATCGGCAGAAAGCCGATCTTCATCTTCGGCGCCGTCGGCTGCGCAATTCTGATCTGGCCCTATATCTGGGCGATCAGCCAGAACAACCTTCCGCTCGTCTTCGTCCTCGGCATTCTGCTCTCGGGCGTGGTCTACAGCGCCTCCAATGGCATCTGGCCGGCGCTCTATGCGGAAATGTTCGATACCCGCGTGCGTCTGTCCGGTATGGCGGTCGGTACCCAGATCGGCTTTGCGCTCGGCGGTTTCGCGCCGGCGATCAGTGCAGCCTTAATGGGCACCGGGCCGATGGGCTGGGTGCCGGTCGCAGCATTTACCTCGATCACCGCCCTCGTTGCCGCCGTCTCGGCGGCAACGGCGACGGAGACCTATCAGACACCGATCGACCAGCTCGGCAGGGATGGGCGCCGATACACGGCCACGGCGCCGCATGCCGACCGCGCCGTCTGAGCATGAACGGGTGCCGGTGCATTTGCGTCGGCACCTCATGGCAGCAGCGGGGGCACGCGATCGCGGATGAGTTTGTTGGAAATCGCCAAATGGATGGGATGACACAATGAAAACCTCGATCGCGACCGTTTCGATCAGCGGCGATCTCAAAGAGAAGCTTCACGCCATCGCCAAGGCCGGCTTCGACGGCGTCGAAATCTTCGAGAACGACTTCCTGGCCTTCGATGAATCGCCCCGTCAGGTCGGCCAGATAGTCAAGGATCATGGCTTGGAGATCACGCTCTTTCAGCCATTCCGCGATTTCGAGGGCATGCCAGAGCCGTTGCGCAGCCGCACTTTCGATAGAGCCGAGCGCAAATTCGATCTCATGCAGGAAATGGGCACCGACCTTGTGCTTGTTTGCTCGAACGTCTCTTCAGCGGCGCTCGGCGGCATCGATCGTGCGGCCGCCGACTTTTTCGAGCTCGGGGAGCGGGCGGCAAAGCGCGGTCTGCGCGTCGGATACGAGGCGCTTGCCTGGGGGCGGCATATTCATGATCACCGCGATGCCTGGGAAATCGTCCGCCGTGCCGATCATCCGAATATCGGCCTCATCCTCGATAGTTTCCATACGCTTTCGCGCAAGATCGACGTCAATTCGATCCGCTCGATCCCGAAGGAAAAGATCTTCATCATCCAGCTTGCCGATGCGCCGCTGATCGACATGGATCTTCTTTACTGGAGCCGTCATTTCCGCAATATGCCGGGCGAGGGCGATCTGCCCGTCCTTGATTTCATGAATGCGGTGGCGGCGACGGGCTATGATGGCTATCTCTCGCTGGAGATTTTCAACGACCAGTTCCGTGGCGGCTCGCCGGCGGCCATTGCCGTGGACGGCAGGCGCTCGCTTGTCTATCTGGGCGATCAGGTCCGCCGCGCTGTAAGCGACAGCAACCTGACGCTGGCGCCCATGCCGCCGCGCGCCGAGGTCGAGGGCGTGGCTTTCGTCGAATTCACCGTCGATGAAGCCGAGATATCAGCCCTTTCCGATCGATTGCGCGCGCTGGGCTTCCGGCATGTCGGCCGCCATAAAACCAAGCGCGTCGATGTTTTCAGGCAGAGAGGCATCAATCTGGTCGTCAACGCGGATCAAGGCGGATTTGCCGGCGCTTCCTATGCCCTGCACGGGCAATCGGCCTATGCGATGGGCCTATGGGTCGGCGACGCGCAGGCAGCCCTTGCGCGGGCTGAGGCGCTGGGCGCGGAGCGTTTCGAACAGTCGTTGGATCCCGGCGAGATCGAAATGCCTGCTATACGCGGTGTCGGCGGCGGTATCCTGTATTTCCTCGATCGTAAGAGTTCGCTCGGGCGGATCTGGGAGATCGAGTTCGACCCCGTCGAGGATAGTGCCGATTGGCAGCCGGTTGGCCTGACGGGCGTCGACCATGTCGCGCAGACCATGAAATATGAAGAACTGCTGACCTGGTTGCTGTTCTACACGGCGATACTCGATGCGCATAAGACGCCTATGGTCGACATCATCGACCCGGCGGGTGTCGTTCGAAGCCAGGTCGTCGAAAACGGGCCGGGCACGTTGCGCATCACGCTGAACGGTGCGGAAAACCGCAATACGCTGGCCGGCCATTTCATCGCCGAGACTTTCGGCTCGGGCATTCAGCATCTGGCCTTTGCGACCGACGACATCTTCGCGACGGCGACGGCCCTGTCGGCCAACGGTTTCACGACATTGGCGATCTCGCCGAATTACTACGATGATCTGGAAGCCAGATTCGGCCTCGACCCGGATTTCACCGAGCGCTTGAAGGCGCACAATATTCTCTACGATCGCGACGAGCATGGCGAATATTTCCAGCTCTACAGCCCGACCTATGGCGAAGGCTTCTTCTTCGAGATCGTCCAGCGCAGCGGCTATCGCGGCTATGGCGCGGCGAACGCCATCTTCCGCATCGCAGCGCTGAGGCGGCATCTGCGACCGATTGGTCTGCCGAAGCGTTAGGCTCTCCCCATTCGCGTTGAGGCTGTGTTAAAGCTTTGATCTTCAATGGCGGGCATCGACGAACCCAGGAAGACGAGCAAGGCATGACCAAAGCGCAAGCGGCCAAGATCGAGCGCCTCACGCGAAAGAATGATCCCGACGCGACCAAGGAAAATATTCTGAAGATCGCGACGGAAGAGTTTGTCGCTGCAGGTTTTTCCGGCGCCCGGGTTGACGAGATCGCCGAGCGCACCAAGACCTCCAAGCGCATGATCTATTATTATTTCGGCAGCAAGGAAGGGCTCTATCTCGCCGTTCTCGAGCAGGCCTATACCAAGATCCGCACGCTGGAGAGCGAACTCGATCTGCAAAACATGCCGCCCGTTCAGGCCATGGCCCAGCTGATCGAAAGCACCTTCGATCACGACGATCAGAATCCCGATTTCGTGCGCCTCGTCAGCATCGAAAACATTCATCGTGCTGAGCATATGAAACGTTCGGTCGTGCTATCGCAGATGAATATCGCCGTGATCGACATCATCACCGAGATCCTGGCGCGGGGCTATGCCGACGGCAGTTTTTCGCGCCGGGTGGACCCGGTCGATTTGCACATGATGATTAGCGCACAATGCTTTTTCCGCGTGTCCAACCGCCATACCTTCGGGGCGATCTTCGAACGCGACCTATCTTCCGATGAATTAAAGAATCGGCACAAGGCGTTGATAGTCGACGCAATCTTGGCTTTCTTAAAGACACCTTCCTCAGACATTACATGAGAATCTGAACCGCCGGAGGATATCGACCGGCGTTGCCCCGGAACAGGATTTCTGCGTTATTCATTGACTTTACGTACTAGTTCGTACATTTTGATTGCGAGCCGAGATATTGCTTTAACTCGCTGCTCGGGAGGATAGATTGAACACTCAGGCAGCCATCATTCCGCGTCAACTTCATGTCGGCCTGATCGGCGCGGGCATCAGTCGCTCGCTAACGCCGGCCATGCATATGCGCGAAGGCGGGCATTGCGGCCTTTCCTATCAATACGATCTGATCGATCTTGAGGCACGGGGGCTTTCCGTGTCGGATCTGCCAGCCTTGATCGACGAGGCCGAGGCGGCCGGTTTCGCCGGCCTAAATATCACGCATCCCTGCAAGCAGGCGGCCGTCGCACTGGTCGATGAACTGTCGCCGGATGCTGAGGCGCTGCGGTCGATCAATACGATCGTTTTTCGTGGTGGGCGCAGGATCGGGCACAATACGGATTGGTGGGGCTTTGCGGAAAGCTTTCGTCGCGGGCTGGGCGGTGTCTCGCTAGATCGTGTCGTGCAATTGGGAGCGGGCGGCGCCGGGGTTGCCGTCGCGCATGCGGTGGCGCAAATGGGCGGGCGCTCGATCGAGATCTTCGATCTGGACCCGTCCCGCGCGCAGGCGCTTACCGATCAGCTTCAGGCAGCTCATGCCACCTGTTCCTTCTCCGTCGGTCGCAATCTCGCTGAAGCCTTGAATGTGGCGAATGGCTTGGTGCACGCGACACCGACGGGCATGGGCGCCCATCCCGGTCTGCCGCTCGATGCCCATCTTGTTTCGGATCGCTTCTGGGTCGCGGAAATCGTCTATTTCCCCATCGAAACGGAATTGGTGAAACTTGCCCGACAGAAGGGATGCCGTGTTCTCGATGGCGGCGGTATGGCGGTGTTTCAGGCGGTCAAGGCCTTCGAATTGTTCACCGGCATTCGCCCCGATGTGGAGCGCATGATGCAGCATTTCGACTCGCTGCGCTCCTAGATCATCGAATAATCCCCTGAAACGAATGGCGTCTGAGATGCCGGGTTAACAGCCCGGCCTTTTTGTTTTGGAGGCGAATTCATGCAGGCGTTATCCGGCCTCTTTGCGCGCGTACCTATCCACTTGACGGATATCCTACAAGTTCATAGGATCAATGCCGATACCTCTGGGAGCCTCGTTTCATGGTCGGCAAAGTCATTCAGCCTCTGACGCGCGCGCCGTTGCTGCATGTCTCAGTGCAGGAGAGCCTGCGCAGCTACATTGCCGACAATAGTCTGGAACCGGGAACGCTGTTGCCGGCCGAAGCCGAGCTGGCGACGCAGCTCGGCGTCAGCCGCAATTCCCTGCGCGAAGGCATCAAGGCGCTCGAATCCCTCGGCGTGCTCGAGACGCGCCGCGGCATCGGCATCTTCGTCAAGGCATTTTCCTTCGGGCCGCTGCTGGACAATCTTGCCTATGGGCTCGGCAATGCGCTGCGCCACATGGAGGAGGTGCTGGAAATTCGCCGCACACTCGAAGTCGGCCTGATCGGCAAGACGCTTGAGATGATCGGGCCGGAGGATCTGGCCGAACTGCGCGCCACCGTCGACCGCATGCGGGTCCATGCCGAGCGCGGCGAACCCTTCGCCGAGGACGATCAGCTGTTTCATCGGCTGCTGTTTCGCTGCCAGGGCAACGAGACCTTCGTCCGCTTGATCGACGTGTTCTGGCTCGCCTTCAACAAGGCATCCAACTTCTTCGACCTCGACAATGCCGACCCCATGGCCACGTGGAGGGACCATGAGGCGATCGTCGATGCAGTCGAAGCGAGGAACTTGAAAGAGGTGCGTATGCGCCTCGACCGCCACTACGAGGGGATTTCGAGGGTAATAGCCAACAACAAGAAGGGTTAGCGACCCGAAATTAGGGAGGAGGACTATGATGAGGGAACTTTTTTGTCTGCCGGCAATCGCGCTGGGGGCGATGATGTCGATCACCGGTGTGCCCGTCTTAGGTGGTGTGGCCGCACCCGCAGCTGCCGCGACATTGTCTGGTGGATTCGATGTTGGCCCCGGCGGCTTTCAGGGCAATTTCAATCCGCTGGCTGCAACCGCCGGCTTAACCTGGCTGAGCACCTACCTCGAGCCGCTGGTCAGCTACGACGAGAAGCTGCAGAAGATCGTCGGCGTGCTTGCCGCCTCCTATGAGGTAAGCCCGGATCAGCTGACCTACACGTTCAAGCTTGCCGATGCCACGTGGCACGACGGCAAGCCCTTCACGGCCAAGGACGCCAAATTCACCATCGAGCTTGCTGCCAATGCCAAGACGGGTTCGATCTTTGCAGCTCGCCTGAAGGTTTTGTCCGCGATCGAGATGCCTGACGATCATACCCTGGTCATCAAGCTTTCCGCTCCCTCCGCCAGTCTCCTGGACACGCTGACAAAGATAATGGTGCTGCCGGAGCATGCGCTTGCGGCTGTACCCGCCGATCAGCTTGCGAAAAGCACCTGGTGGTCGACCTCGCCGATTGGGACGGGTCCGTTCAAATTCGTCAAATATGTGCAGGATCAATATGTCGAGTTGACCGCCAATCCGGATTACCGCGGCGGCAAGCCCGTCCTCGATCGTTTGATCAATCGCTATTTCGCCAATCCTGCTTCGGCGATCTCGGCGCTGCGCGCCGGCGAAATCCAGTTCACCTACATCGATTCCAACGATGTGCCGACCTTCAAGGACGATAAATCCTTCCGGGTGATCGAGGGAGCTTCCTTCGTCGTCAACTATCTCGGCTTCAACCAGGACTCGCCGCTCTGGAAGGATCTCCGTGTCCGCCAGGCCGTCATGTATGCCATCAACCGCGATGCGATCATCAAGAGCCTTTATGGCGGCGCGGCAAAGCAGGCCAATTGCGCCTATGTGGCAGGTCAGCTGGTTCCGCAAGGTATCGAGGCCTATCCCTACGATCCCGCCAAAGCCAAGCAGCTGTTGGATGAGGCCGGGTGGGGCAAGATCAACGGCGACAAGCCGATCACCTTGCTGACTTATTACAACACCCCGCTTACCACAAACATCCTGGCGGCGATGCAGGCGATGCTCGCGCAGGTCGGGATCAATGTGGTCCCGCGCGCGGTCGATGCGCCAACCTATAACGGTCTGGTGCTCAAGCCTGACGCCGACGCATCGCAGTTCCCGCTTGTCTATGCCGGTTTGCAGAATGGCCCGGATCCGAGCAACATCAATACCGGCCTCAATGAAAAACAGATACCGCCGGCCGGCGCCAATGTCGTGCGTGCCCGCATGCCGGATCTGACCAAAGCACTCGACGCCGCCATTGCCGAGACGGACGCCGCCAAGCGCGACCAGCGCTATCAGGATGTCTGCAAGGTCATGAACAAGAATCTGCCCTGGGCGACCATGTGGGTGGCGAACCGCTATGGCGTCGTTTCATCGAAGGTGAAGGACTTCATCTGGACGCCCGCGCCCGGCGGCGGTCCGTATGTGGCCCATCCGGAAGCGTGGAAGCTCTCCGAATAGGCTTACGGCCGGTCGCGGGCTGCGGCCGGCTCATTCTTTCAAGCGCGGATTCGATATGCTTCGTTACTGTCTCAAGCGTCTGGCGATCGGTATCGGCATGCTCATTGCGCTGAGCATGCTGGTCTTCGTGCTGCTGCGGCTGACACCGGGTGATCCGATCGACGCCTATATCGACCCGAGCGCGCCGCTGTCTCCGGCCGCCATGGCCGATTTGCGCAGCCGGCTGGGGCTGGATCAGCCCCTACCGCTGCAATATATCGGGTGGCTGCAGCAGGCCTTGCATGGCAATTTCGGCTATTCGATCAAGCGGCTGGATCAGCCGGTGTTGACGCTGGTGCTGTCGCGCATCGGGCCGACAGTCCTGCTGATGGGCTCCGCCTTGATCATGGCGATCGTCGCCGGCATTGCCGCCGGCGTTGTCGGCGCCGTTAGGCGCAATTCCGTCACGGACGTCTCGCTCTCCGTGTTGGCACTGGCCGGCATATCGAGCCCGGCCTTCCTGAGCGCGCTTCTCGGCCTCTATATCTTTGCCGTGCGTCTCGGCTGGTTGCCGTCCGGCGGCATGCTGACGCCGGGCGAGGATTTCTCTCTCGGCGACCTGCTTCGGCATCTCATCTTGCCGTCGGCACTCCTAGCCATAGCTCAGGCGGCATTGATCATGCGCTACATGCGCGCCTCGCTTCTCGAAGTCCTCAATCAGGATTATGTGCGCACCGCGCGCGCTAAGGGCGTGATCGAGTTCTGGGTGATCGTCAAGCATGCGCTGCGCAACGCTTTGCTGCCTATTGTTACCGTCATCGGCTCGACCATCGGGCTTGCCATCGGCGGGGCGATCTTCATCGAGAGCGTCTTCAACTGGCCCGGCATGGGCCTGCTGCTCGTCGATGCAGTCACGACCAGAGACTATCCCGTCATCATGGGGGCAACTTTGGTCATCGGCGCCTGCGTTATCGTCGTCAATCTCCTGACCGACATCGCCTATGCGGTGATCGATCCGCGCATCAAGGTGAGCTGAGCGATGCTGGCGCGGACCGAACGACCAAGTCCCGGCCCGCTGGCTCGCGCATTCGACCGTTTCAGGCTGAACGGTGCGGCCCTGTTTGGCGTCTGCATCGCCGTGCCGATGCTGGTGCTCATTCTGTCTTATCCGCTGTGGTGGCGGTTCCAGCCCAATGATATCGACCTTCTGGCGATGAACGCCGCACCCAATGCGACGCATTGGTTCGGAACTGATGGCGTCGGGCGCGATGTCTTTGCGAGAGTCCTCGAAGGCGGTCGTATTTCGCTGATGGTGGCTGCCGGCTCCACCTTGATCTCGGCATTGATCGGCTTCCTGTTCGGTTCCATTTCGGCCTTTGCGGGGCGTTGGGCGGATGCACTCAGCATGCGCTTCGTCGATCTGGTCATGACCCTGCCGCCGGTGATCTTCCTGCTGGTGCTGGCCTCCATCACCGGCACCGGTATCCTGCCGACGATCATAGTCATATCGCTGCTTTCCTGGCCACTGCTTGCGCGCATGGTGCGCTCAAGGCTGCTCGAATTGCGCGAGCGCGATTTCGTGACGGCCGCGCGCGGCATGGGAGCCGGGTTGCCCCATCTGTTGTTGCGCCACGGTATGCCGAACTGCATCGACATTCTGGTAGTTTACGCGACGACGCAGGTCGCCAATGCGATCCTGCTGGAGGCAGGGCTCTCCTTCCTCGGGCTTGGCATCGCGCCGCCCGCGGCAAGCTGGGGCAACATGCTGAATGCCGCCCGCTCCACCGCGGTCCTCGAACAATATCCCTGGCAATGGCTGTTTCCCGGCGCCGCGCTGGTTCTTGCCGTCCTTGCCATCAATTTCATCGGCGACGGATTGAGGGATGCCTTCGATCCGCGCGCCGAGCTTCATTAAACCAGGAAAGAAAGAGACAATGAGCAAATTCAAGGGTGTGGTGCCCCCCGTCGTAACGCCGCTGAACCCGGATTTTACGGTGGACTATAAATCCTATACGCGGGTGCTGGAGCACCTGATCGAGGCCGGCTGCCATGGCGTCTTCGTGCTGGGCTCGACGAGCGAAGTCGTCTTCCATGACGAGAAGACACGGCGCGAGATCATCGAACATTCGGCCAAGGTTGTGAATGGCCGCGTTCCGCTGCTGGTCGGCACTATCGACGCGACCACCGACCGCGTGATCGCCCATTCGCAGATCGCCAGGGCCGCCGGGGCAGACGCCGTCGTCGTCACCGCGCCATTCTACACGGTTACCAGCCAATCCGAGATCCTCGACCACTTCCGCTATATTCGCGACGCTGTCGATGTTCCGCTTGTGGCCTATGACATTCCCGTCTGCGTGCATGTGAAGCTGCAGCGCCAGACGGTGGTGACGCTTGCCAAGGAAGGCACCATCATCGGGCTGAAGGATTCCAGCGGCGATGATGGCAATTTCCGCTACGCGCTGCTCGATCTCGCCGACAATAAGGATATTTTCCTGATGACCGGGTCCGAGATCGTCGTCGACAATGCCCTCTTGATGGGCGCGCATGGCGTGGTTCCCGGTATCGCCAATGTCGATCCGCATGGCTATGTCCGCCTCTGGGATGCGGCACAGCGCGGCGATTGGGTTGCGGCACGCCGTGAGCAGGAGCGGCTTTGCCGTCTGTTCGAGATCGTCTGGGTGGCGCAGGGCCGCGTCAGCGGCGGCGCGTCCGGCATCGGCGCTTTCAAGGCAGCCATGAAAAGTCTCGGTATCATCGATACCGCCATCATGCCGCGTCCGCGTGCAGCGCTCAATGCGGAGGAGACGGCCAGGATCGATGGCATCCTGCGAGAAACGGGGCTGCTGTAGACATGATGACGCCGGCCACCGAACCCGTTCTCGACATCAGGGGGCTGAGGACCGTCTTCCGCACCCGTGGCGGCGAGTTGACGGCGGTGCGGGATATCGACCTCACCATCGAGGCGGGTGAGACGTTGGCATTGGTCGGGGAATCCGGTTCAGGCAAGTCGGTCACCAGTCTTTCAGTCATGCGGCTGCTGACGCGCAATGTCGGCGTCGTTGCCGCCGGCAGTATCAGGTTGCGGGACAAGCAAGGCGTCGTCAGCGATCTCGCTACGCTCGACGACAGGCATATGCGCGCGATACGCGGCGATGATATCGGCATGGTGTTTCAGGAGCCGATGTCGAGCCTCAATCCGGTGCTGACCATCGGCGACCAGATCGCCGAGCCGATCCGTATCCACCGCAAGGCCGACCGACGCACGGCGATGCGCGAGGCGGTCGCGCTGTTGGAGAGCGTTGGCATCCCCGATGCGGAGCGGCGGGTGCGGCAATATCCGCATGAGCTTTCCGGCGGCATGCGACAGCGGGCAACGATCGCCATGGCGCTCGCCTGCGACCCGGTGCTGCTGATCGCGGACGAGCCGACGACGGCTCTCGACGTCACGATCCAGGCGCAGATCCTTGAACTCATGCAGCGGCTGCAACGGGAGCGCGGCATGGCGATCCTTTTCGTCACCCACAATCTCGGTGTGGTGGCCGAGATCGCCCATCGCGTCGCCGTCATGTATGCCGGCCGGATTGTCGAGGAAGGACCGGTCGGAACAGTGTTTCGCGATCCAAGGCATCCTTATACGCAGGGCCTGCTTGCCTCCATGCCACGCCTCGGCGAGGCAACGCGGATGCGGCAAGCCGGCGAACAGCTGGTCGCCATTCCCGGCGTCGTGCCGGCGCTGACGAGGATGCCCCCGGGCTGCGCCTTCGCGCCGCGCTGTCCCCACGCCATCGCCGCCTGCGCCGAAGCTGTGCCGGCTCTGGAGACTGTTGGTGCCGGGCATGCGAGCCGCTGTATCCGCTGGCGGGAGATCTAGATGACCGAACCGCTTCTTTCCGTGCAAGGCCTTGCCAAGGACTATGTCTCCCGTGGCGCAAAGCTTGCCATCCTTCGCGATATTTCCTTCGATATCGGCAGGGGCGAGGTCGTTGGATTGGTGGGCGAATCCGGCAGCGGCAAGACGACGATAGGGCGCTCCGTCCTCAGGCTCGTCGAGCCGACGGCCGGCAGCGTGCGTTTCGATGGCACCGAGATGACCGGTCTCAGCGCGGGAGCGTTGCGGCGCATACGGCCGCGCATGCAGTATATTTTTCAGGATCCCTTCGCCAGCCTGTCGCCGCGGATGACCATCGGCGAAATCCTGACGGAAGGCCTGAAGATACAGCGCCTCGGCAATCGCCTGGATCGGCTCGACAGGGCGCGGGCAGCACTTGAGCAGGTGGATCTGCCGGCAGAGGCGATCAATCGCTATGCGCATGAGTTTTCCGGCGGTCAGCGACAGAGGATAGGCATCGCACGCGCGCTTGCGCTCGGGCCGGAGTTTCTCGTGGCCGACGAACCCGTCTCGGCGCTGGATGTCTCCATTCAGGCGCAGGTCATCAATCTGCTGCGTAGCCTGCAGCAACGGCTTGGCCTGACCATGCTGTTCATCTCGCATGATCTCGCCGTTGTTGAATATATCTGCGATCGCGTGATTGTGCTTTATCTCGGCCGCATCATGGAGATCGCTGCAAGCGCCGATCTCTACGCCGGCCCCAGCCATCCCTACACGCGCGCACTGCTATCGGCCATTCCGTCCCCCGATCCGGATGCTCGGCGTGACCGCCAGATTCTAAAGGGCGACATTCCAAGCCCGGCAAATCCGCCCAGCGGCTGCGTCTTCCGCACGCGCTGCCCGCATGCTCTCGACGCCTGTGCAGCAACAGTGCCGGAGTTACGTGAAATCGCGCCGGGACAATTCAAGGCGTGCATCCGCGACGATCTGGATTGAAGTCGTTTCATAATATCGCCGCGCCCTTCGCGCTGCAGTTGGTCATACCGCACTGCACATTTGACCAAAGAAGGGGCCGTTCATGTCAAAAAAGTATCGGCCGAGCGTTCAGGGCGTAGTAGCGTGCGGCGAATACGAGGCGTAGATTCAACCCATAGAAGACGCGATGGCCTCTGGGAGGAGGCGCCGCAACCGGATTGAGCACGGGCGGGCGAAAGGAGGCTGGCTGATGAACCCCGATTTGGAAGTTGTTGCGATCGGCAGTGGCGAGTCCTTCAAGGCCTGGGAGCATGGCTATCCCTACCGCACGGTCCGCTGGCATTTTCATCCCGAATACGAAATCCATCATGTCGTGGCGACCACCGGCCAATATTTCATCGGTGACTTCATCGGCGAGTTCGAACCGGGCAATCTGATCCTGACCGGGCCAAACCTGCCGCATAACTGGGTAAGCAATGTCCCGGCCGGTGTGACGCTTCCCTTGCGCTGCCGTGTCCTGCAATTTTCCGAATCCTTCTTTGCCGATGCCAGCAAGATTTTTCCGGAATTGTCGGCCTGCGCCGACATATTGGAAACCAGCCGCCGTGGTGCGCTTTTCACGCCCGAGACCGCCGCTATCGTCGGCCCTATCCTCGGCGAGTTGGTCCAGGCATCAGGCATTCGACGTATCGAGCTTTTCATGAACATTCTCGACGCGATGAGCAGCGCGCAGGGCACCCGCTCGCTTGCCAGCGCCGGCTATCAGCCGGATCCTTCCGGCTTCATGTCGGCGGGTGTCAATCAGGCGCTGTCTTATATCAATGCGCATCTGACCGAACCATTTAGTGAATGCGATCTGGCTGAGCTGACCGGCCAGAGCCCGAGCGCCTTTTCGCGCAGCTTTCGCCGCCACACCGGCATGGCGCTGGTGCAATATGTCAACCGGCTGCGGGTCAACTTTGCCTGCCATCTGCTGATGAGCAACGCCGACATGTCGATCACCGACATCTGCTTTGCCGCCGGCTTCAACAATATCTCGAATTTCAATCGCCGTTTTCTGGATCAGAAGGGCATGGCGCCCTCGCGGTTCAGATCACTATTGGCACAGCATGCGCGCGCGGTGGAGGCCGCCTAACCAAGGGGAGGACAGGGAGGAGAGACAACAATTCAGGCCAAGCGAGCGGGCACCTCTGTCGCCCGAAGGAGAACGCTTGTCCGAAAAATAGCCGCCGCCTCGGTCGGATGATCGTCGCCGGTGGACGTCAAACAAGAGCATCGCGTGCGTAGGGCCGCGATGATCGAGGGAAACCATTACCATTTGGAACGGAGAAATTCCAATGAACCATTTCGCACTGAAAATCGCTGGCGCAGCCGCGCTCGGCCTTCTGAGCGGCACGTCCGCATTCGCGCAATCCGCCAAGGTGACCGACGCAACCGTCGCCTTCCTGATGCCCGACCAGAGTTCGACGCGTTACGAAGAGCATGACTTCCCGGGCTTCCAGGCGGAGATGAAGAAGCTCTGCGCCGGCTGCAAGGTCATCTACCAGAATGCCAATGGCGATGCTTCGCGCCAGCAGCAGCAGTTCAACTCGGCGATTTCGCAGGGTGCCAAGGCGATCGTGCTCGACCCGGTCGATTCCACCGCCGCGGCCTCGCTGGTCAAGATGGCGCAGAGCCAGGGCGTTCGCGTCATCGCTTATGACCGCCCGATCCCGTCGACCCCTGCCGATTACTATGTGTCCTTCAACAACGAAGAGATCGGCAAGATGATCGCGAAATCGCTCGTCGATCACCTGAAGGCCAAGAATGTCAAACCCGGTGACGGCGGCCTGCTCGAGATCAACGGCTCGCCGACCGATGCTGCGGCCGGCCTGATCAAGAAGGGCATTCATGCCGGTCTCGCCGAGGGCGGCTATCCGGTCCTTGCGGAATTCGACACGCCGGAATGGGCGCCGCCGAAGGCACAGCAATGGGCAAGCGGCCAGATCACCCGCTTCGGCAAGAAGATCCTCGGCGTGGTTGCCGCGAATGACGGTACCGGCGGCGCTGCCGTGGCGGCCTTCAAGGCGGCGGGTTTCGATCCGGTGCCACCGGTCACGGGCAATGACGCCACCATCGCCGGCCTGCAGCTCATCATTTCCGGCGATCAGTACAACACGATCTCCAAGCCAAGTGAGATCGTCGCCGCGGCTGCCGCCAATGTCGCGATTGAATTACTCTCCGGCACGACGCCGAAGGCGGACACGAAGCTCTTTGATACGCCGACGAAGCTCTTCACGCCGGCGCTGGTTACGGCTGACAATCTCAAGGCCGAGATTATCGACAAGGCCGTCAACGGCAAGCCGATCCAGACGCCCGATCAGCTCTGCACCGATCGCTACGCCGACGGCTGCAAGAAGCTCGGTATCGGCAGCTGATTACGGCCATCGATATGCTCCGGCCGCTTCGGCGGCCGGAAATGAACCGACCTTCATTGCAAACCGAGAGAGTGGCGAAACATGATTGACGCTTCCGATCAAAGAGCCCCGACAGGCGAGCCGGTGCTAAGCCTGCAAGGTGTCTCCAAACATTTCGGCGCCGTCTCGGCACTGACGGATATCAACCTCGATGTGCATGCCGGCGAAGTCGTAGCGCTTGTCGGAGACAACGGCGCGGGCAAATCGACGCTCGTCAAGATCCTTGCCGGCGTTCACCAGCCGAGCGCCGGCACGATCACATTCGCAGGCAAGCCAGTCACGCTCAGCGATCCGTCCTCCGCGCTCGATCTCGGCATCGCTACCGTCTTCCAGGATCTTGCACTGTGCGAGAACCTCGATGTGGTTGCGAACATCTTCCTCGGCCGAGAGCTCAGCCCGCTGAAGCTCGACGAAACCGCAATGGAAGTGCGCGCCTGGACGCTGCTGAACGAGCTTGCGGCGCGCATCCCGAGCGTGCGCATTCCGATCGCATCGCTCTCCGGCGGACAGCGGCAGACGGTGGCGATCGCCCGCTCGCTGCTCCTCGAACCGAAGCTTATCATGCTGGACGAACCCACAGCCGCACTTGGCGTGGCGCAGACCGCAGAAGTGCTGAACCTCATCGAACGCGTCCGCGACAAGGGGCTCGGCGTGATCATGATCAGCCACAACATGGAGGATGTGCGCGCCGTGGCCGACCGTATCGTCGTGCTGCGCCTCGGCCGCAACAACGGGATCTTCTATCCCGACACCTCGAACCAGGAACTTGTCAGCGCCATCACCGGTGCCACAGAAAACGCTGTGTCGCGGCGCGCCGGGCGACGTCAGGCCCAACAGGAACAAAGAGAAGGGGGCCAGATATGAACCAGGACACGAAGCAGCCGACCGTGTTGCTCGACCGCAGCGACGTTCGCGTCAGCCATGAAACGGGCATTGCCGCGACGATCCGTTCGTCCATCGACAAGGTTCGGTCAGGCGATCTCGGCTCCCTGCCTGTTGTCGTCGGCCTCGTCATCATCTGGACGGTGTTCGGCACGCTCAACCCGACATTCCTTTCCAGCAACAATCTCGCCAATCTGCTGTTCGATGCGTCGACGGTCGGCATTATCTCGCTCGGCATCGTCTGCGTGCTGATGGTGGGCGAGATCGATCTTTCGGTGGGCTCGATCAGCGGCTTCGCCTCGGCCATGGTCGGCATGCTCTGGGTCAATGAAGGCTGGCCGGTGGTACTGGCCATCCTGGCCGCGCTTGTCTTCGGCGGCGTGATCGGCACGATCTACGCTTTGCTCTTCAACCGTTTGGGCATGCCGAGCTTCGTTTCGACGCTGGCGGGATTGCTTGCCGTGCTGGGCATGCAGCTCTATTTGCTCGGCGCCACCGGCTCCATCAATCTGCCCTATGGTTCGGCGATCGTGAACTTCGGCCAGCTCCTGGTTATTCCGCGTCCGCTCGCCTATGTGTTTGCGCTCATCCCCGGCGTGGTGATGCTGTTTGCCGGCTTCGCCGTGGTTCGGCGCCGCAAGCAGGCGAACCTGTCGGCTCCTTCCATCGGCGGCCTCGTTGCGAAAGCCGTCGCCATCACGGTGGCTCTGGAATTCGTCGCCTTCTACCTCAATCAGGATCGCGGCATTCCGTGGATGTTCGCCCTGTTCGTGGTGCTGGTCATCATCATGGATTACGCGCTGACGCGCACGCAATGGGGCCGGTCGATGTCAGCGGTCGGCGGCAACCGGGAGGCTGCGCGGCGTGCCGGCATCAATGTGCGGATGATCTATACCAGCGCCTTCGTTCTCTGCGCCATGTTTGCGGCCCTTGGCGGTGTGCTGGCGGCAGCCCGTTTGGCGTCGGCCAGCCAGCAAGCCGGTACCGGCGACGTTAACCTGAATGCGATCGCCGCAGCCGTCATCGGCGGCACCAGCCTCTTTGGCGGCCGCGGCAATGCCTATTCGGCATTGCTTGGCATCATCGTCATCCAGTCAATCGCGAGCGGCCTGACGATGCTCGATCTGTCGTCGGCGCTTCGCTACATGATCACCGGCGCAGTTCTTGCCATCGCTGTTATCGTCGACTCGCTGGCTCGCCGTTCCCGCGCCTCGCATGGGCGTGGCTGATTTCATCACAAGGTAAGGATTGATATGAGACAGGATTTTGCCGGTAAAGTCGCCGCCATCACCGGGGCCGCCTCCGGGATCGGGCTGGAATGCGCCAAATCGCTTTTGAACGAGGGCGCCAGCGTCGCCCTCATCGACAGGGCCGAGGATAGTCTGAAAAGCCTCTGCGCCGACCTGGGGCCGAATGCCCATCCCGTCGTCATCGACCTCCTCAATCCCGCGAGTGTCGCCACCATGATGCCGCAGATCCTGGAGAAATTTGGCAATCTCGATATCTTCCACGCCAATGCCGGCTCCTATATTGGCGGTGAGGTCGTGGATGGTGATCCCGATGCCTGGGATCGGATGCTGGATCTCAACATCAACGCGGCCTTCCGTTCCGTCCGGATGGTGCTGCCGCACATGGTCGAGCGGAAGACCGGCGATATCATCATGACCAGCTCCATTGCCGGTCTGGTGCCGGTGGTCTGGGAGCCGATCTATACTGCCTCGAAACATGCCGTTCAGGCATTCGTCCATACCGTGCGCCGCCAAGTCGCCAAGCATGGCATCCGCGTCGGCGCAGTCGCGCCAGGGCCGGTGGTGACCGCGCTCATCAGCGATTGGCCGAAGGCGAAACTGGACGAGACGATCGCCGCCGGCGGCCTCATGGAAGCGACTGAAGTCGCGGAAGCCGTCCTCTTCATGCTATCGAGGCCACGCAACATTGTCATTCGGGATCTGGTGATCCTGCCTTTGAGTACGGATCTCTGATGACGGCACCTTATTTCATCGGCATCGACGTCGGAACCGGCAGCGCCCGCGCCGGCGTCTTCGATGCGCGGGGACACCTGCTTGCCTCGGCCAAACGCCAGATCACCATCTGGCACGAGGCCGGCAGCATTGTCGAGCAGTCCAGCGAGCAGATCTGGAAGGCCGTTTGTGACAGCGTCAAGGAAGCTGTCACGACGGCTGGAATAGTGGCGTCCGCTATCGCCGGCGTCGGCTTCGATGCGACCTGCTCGCTGGTGGCGGTCAAGGCGGATGGCGCGCCAGTCGCCGTCGGCCCGTCCGGCGATCCGGATCGTAATATCATCGTCTGGATGGACCATCGCGCCGCCGGCGAGGCTGCCGAAATCAATGCCGGCGACCACTCCGTGCTGCGCTATGTCGGCGGCCGGATCTCGCCTGAGATGGAGACGCCGAAGCTCCTCTGGCTCAAGCGCAACCTGCCGCAGTCCTTTGCCGCAGCCGATCATTTCTTCGATCTCGCCGACTATCTGACCTGGCGCGCGACGGGCTCGCTGAAGAGATCGGTCTGCACGGTTACCTGCAAATGGACCTATCTCGCACATGAAAAGCGCTGGGATGCCCAATATTTCAGGGATATCGGTCTCGGAGAGTTGGCTGACGGAGGCTTTGCAAGAATAGGCACTGAAATCGTCGAGCCCGGCACTGCCTTGGGCGACGGGCTGAGCAACGCTGCTGCGCGCGATCTGGGTCTTGCAGTTGGCACGCCCGTCGGCGCATCGCTGATCGACGCCCATGCCGGCGGCGTCGGCACTTTGGGTGGCCAAGACGCCGAGGGGAATGCCGATATCAGCAACAGGCTTGCTTACATCTTCGGCACATCAGCCTGCTCGATGGCCTCAAGCGAGGCGGCGGTTTTCGTCGATGGCGTCTGGGGACCCTATCATTCGGCCATGGTGCCCGGCCTGTGGTTGACGGAAGGCGGGCAATCGGCGGCTGGAGCCGCCATCGATCACCTCGTTACCATGCATCCTGCAGCTGACGAAGCGCGGGCGAAGGCCGAGGCGGAGGGCCTGTCGCTGGTCGCCTGGCTCGACCGTCAGGCAGGCGAAGCCTGCAAGAATGCGTCCGACGCAGTCGTGCTCGCCAAATCCATACAGGTGGTGCCCGAATTCCTCGGCAACCGCTCGCCCTTCGCTGATCCTGACGCGCGTGCCGTCATTTCGGGTCTGGCGTTGGAGACCGGCATCGACGATTTGGTCGCGCTTTACGTCGCCGGCCTTTGTGGTATCGGCTACGGCCTGCGGCAGCTGCTCGATAAGCTGGCGCAGGATGGCATCGTCTGCAATCTCATCGTTGCGAGCGGCGGTGCTGCCCAGAGCGGCCTTGTGCGCCAGCTTCTGGCCGATACGGCCAATATGCCTGTCGCGGTTGCCGACACTGAGGAGCCGGTTCTTCTCGGGGCGGCCATGTTGGGCGCCACGGCCCACGGGCATTATGGCTCGCTCGCGGAAGCGATGGCGGCCATGTCGCGGCTGGCGAAACTGTTCGCGCCGGCGGACGGCGCCATCAAGGTGCTGCACGAACGTCGCTATGCCGCATTCGAACTGCTGCAATCGGCTGATCGAAGCATCCGCTCGCTGATGGCGCCCTAGACGCCACCGCGGATGACGAGTCATCCGCGGTGGCCGAGATCAGTTAGGAATCTCCAGCACGAGCTTTTTGGGAATGGAGGTCGCGCCTGTCGGGGCGGCTGCCACCGATGGCATCGGTTCTCGCCATCAGGCCTTCGAGGATGGTTCGCAATGCCTTCATCAGCAATTCCTGCATTTGACTTCCCTCCCTCAAGAAGCTGAGTTAGCGGCGCTGATATAGCCGCGCCAGCCGCCGAATTCGGTAATATCTCGAGCGCCGGCGACGGCATGGACCTCGCAGAGAAACCCCGAGACGCTACTTCCGTCGTCGAGCGTGATCTTGCCCACGCCCAGCGGTGCCGGAATATTCTGGACGAAGCGGGCGAATGCCGCAGGCGGCAGACCCCAGACCTCGACTTCCACGCCCTTGCCGGCAAAACCCGGATCGCGCACCAATCCAGGCTTTGGCGGGACGGTGCCGGGGAGCGCAAAGAGCCGGTAGCTGCCATCCGTCCGGCAGGTTTTCAGTTTGTATCCGCCAGGTCGGGTTAGCTCCTGGTTGAGCGGCATGCCGGTCAGATGTGCGCCGACGACCACGATCGGCACGAGGTCTTCGGCAGCCGGGGCTACGCGGCTGGCATCGGGCAGCGCGGCCGTGCGGTCCTTGCCCATTCCGGCGTTCAGGGCGCGATGCATGGCGTCGGCGAAGGGAGCCAATGCTTCGTCGGTGAAGGCCGGGCCGACGAGCATCACGCCGGCAGGCAGATGGCCACCGGCGTCAAAGCCGGCGGGTATGGCGATCGCCGCGCAGTCGAGGAGGTTGGCGAAGTTGGTATAGCGGCCGAAATGGCCATTCTTGGCGATCGGATCGGCCCGCATCTCCTCGACAGTGTAGGTGGTGGGCGAGGTCGGCAGCATCAGGAAGTCCACGTTCTCCCATTCCACCTTCGTCTTTTGCCGCAAGGATTCCAGTCTGTATCGGCCTTCGAAGGCGGCGACCGCGTCATAGGCCTTTGCCCCTTCGATGATGGTCCGCACGGTCGGATCGAAATCATCGGCATTCGTCGCCAGAAAATCCTTCACGACCGCCAGCCGCTCGGCGACCCAGGGGCCGTTGTAGAGCAATTCGGCCGCCTGCCGGAAAGGCGCATAGTCGAAGGGTACGATGACGGCACCCAGCGATTTCGCCCGCTCGATGGCTGCGTCATAGAGAGCTTCGACATCCTTGTTGCCATAGAATTCGCGCTCCACGCCGTCGAGCACGCCGATGCGCGGGCGCGATGACTGCAAGGCTGCGGGTGCCGCTTGCCGCGAAAATGGATCCCGGGCGTCATAGCCTTCCATGATCTTGCGCGCGGCAATGCCGTCCCCGACCGTCGCGGCAAAGACCGTGACGACATCGACGCTGCGGCAGGCCGGCACCACGCCGACATTGGGCACAAGCCCTGGCGTCGGCTTGATGCCGACGAGATTGTTGAAGGCGGCCGGGACGCGGCCGGAGCCTGCCGTGTCGGTGCCGAGCGAAAAGCTTGCCAATCCGGCCGCAACGGCAACGGCCGAGCCGGAACTGGAGCCGCCGGAGACATAGTTGCGGTCGAATACGGAACGCGGTGCGCCATGCGGCGAGCGCGTGCCGTTGAGGCCGGTTGCGAATTGATCGAGATTGGTCTTGCCGATAACAATGGCGCCGGCGGCCTTCAGCCGCGCGACCGTGGTCGCATCCTCCTCAGGATGATAGGCGAAGGCCGGGCAGGCGGCTGTTGTCGGCAGGCCGACAACATCGATATTGTCCTTGACCGCAAAGGGAATGCCCCAGAGCGGCAGGCTGTTGGGCTCAGGCGCTCTTGCCGTCAGCTCGCGGGCTGCCGTGCGCAGATCGTCGTCCGGTGTCATCGTGATGAAGATCGCCGGATCGTCCGATGCCTTGCGCCTGGCGATGATCTCCTCCACCAGGTCGAGCGGCGACAGGCCTTCCGCATAGGCCGCTTTCAGCGAAGCGAGATCGAGAATGGTGGGAAGCATCAGATTTCCTCCAGTATGACGAGCACATCGCCAGCTCTAACGTTATGCCCCGGGCCGGCGCGCAGATCGCGGACGCGCCCGGCGGCATGTGCGGTGACGTTAATTTCCATTTTCATGGATTCGATGATGGCCAATGTATCGCCGGCGGCAACCGGCTGGCCTTCCTCGACGAGTATTTTCCAGACGTTGCCGGGTACGGCACTTTCGATGCCGAAGCAGCCGTCGGGTATGTCGCCGCCCAATCCGGGGCCGGCCCCTTCCTCGACGGTGAAGCTGTCGAGGCCGAGCTCCTTCCAGCGCTGGCGCTCCGCTTCGAAGGCGGCCTGCTGCCTGGACTTGAAAGCGCCGATGGTGGCTGCGTCGCGGACAAGCCCTGCTTCATAGGCACCGTAGGAAAATTCCGTTTCCTCGATCTTGACGGGATAGCCTCCATGCGGGAAGGCGGCGCGAGCCTCCGTCAGCTCCTCGTGACTGACGGGAAAGAAGCGGATCTGGTCGAAGAAGTTCAGCAGCCACGGCTTGCCCTGGGCGAAGACGGGCGTCTGCCGCCAGCTGTTCCAGACCTGGATGGTGCGGCCGAAAAGCTGGTAGCCGCCCGGTCCCTCCATGCCATAGATACACATATAAGCGCCGCCGATGCCGACGGCATTTTCCGGCGTCCAGGTACGGGCCGGATTGTACTTCGTCGTCACCAGCCGATGGCGCGGATCGACCGGGGTTGCCACCGGTGCGCCGAGATAGACATCGCCGAGGCCGAGCACCAGATAGCTGGCATCGAAGACGATGTCGCGCACCGCCTGCTCGTCGGGCAAGCCGTTGATACGGCGGATGAACTCGATGTTCGACGGGCACCAGGGCGCGTTCGGGCGCACGAGCTCCTGATATTTGCGCATCGCGAGCTCGGCGTCCGGATCGTTCCAGGAGAGCGGCAGATGTACGATGCGGCTCGGGACCTTGACCTGCTGCGCGGCCGGCAGGCCCGCCTCGATCTCCGCCAACAGACCGAGCAAGCGCTTTCGCGTGAGCGTGGTGCCGTCATAATGGATCTGCAACGATCGTATGCCGGGCGTCAGGTCGATGATCCCAGGCAGGCGTGCCTCGGAGACGGCCTGCATTAGCAGGTGCACCCGCAGGCGCAGCGCGATATCGAGGGTCATCGCGCCATATTCGACCAGCAGATTGTCGTCGCCCTGGCGGCGATAGACGACGGCTACCGGACCGCTCTCGCTTTGGCCGATGATTGCCGATCCCGCTTCATCGCCGATGCGCCGCACCATGGGACCGGCGACAGGATCCTGCGCGCGCGCGGCCGGACGAAAGCGGATTTTGTCGCCGGGCTTGAACTGGCCCATTTTCCACTGCTCGTCGCGTGCGATGACGGCGGGGCAGACGAAGCCGCCGAGGCTCGGGCCATCGGGCCCGAGAATGATCGGCATGTCGCCGGTAAAGTCGATAGCACCCACCGCATAGGCATTGTCATGGAGATTGGAGGGGTGAAGGCCGGCTTCGCCGCCATCGCTGCGCGCCCATTTTGGTGCGGGGCCGATCAAGCGTACGCCGGTGCGGGCGCTGTTGAAATGCACCTCGTATTCGGTCGAGAATAGCGTCTCGATATCGTCTTCCAAAAAGAAGTCGGGCGCGCCGTGAGGACCATAGAGAACGCCGACCTGCCAGTTGCGCGTTAGTAGGGCCGGTGCATCGGCCGCTTTGGCCCGGTGTCTCGGCGTGCGTGCCAGTCTTAGCACATGGCCGGTCTGGAGCGTGCCGGTCGCGTGTCCTCCAAATTTCCCGAGGCCGAAGGTCGCTCGCGAGCCGAGCATGACGGGTGCTGCAAACCCGCCCGCAACGGCGAGATAGGCTCGCTGGCCGGCACCCTCTATCGCGCCGATCGCAAGCGTCTGACCTGCCTTTATGGTGACGGCTTCGTCATGCGGCAGAGGGACGCCGTCGAGGCTCATCGGCATGCGCGCGCCTGCGAGCGCTATGGTGATGTTTGAGAAGATCTTGAGTACCGGGCCGGATACGGTGAGTTCCAGCGCCGCCGTCTCGTCGGCGTTGCCGACGAGCCTGTTGGCATGGCGGAATGAGCGCTCGTCCATGGGGCCGCTCGGCGGCACGCCCACATGCCAGAGGCCAAGGCGGCCGGGTAGCTCCTGAATGCTCGACTGCGCACCCGGCGCTACCACTTCGATGATATCGGGTACGAAGGCGAAATCCTTGAGCGCGGTCGTCGCCACATCGCCGCTTGAGAGCAGATCGGATCCCGCAATCGCTTTCAGATAGTCGAGATTGGTCTCGATGCCGGCGATGGAACTCTCGGCAAGCGCATGCTGCAGCTTCTCGATCGCGGACGGTCGGTCTTCGGCCGTGACGATAACCTTGGCGAGCATCGGGTCATAGAAGGGCGTGACTTCCGTGCCGGTCTCAATCCAGCCGTCCACGCGCGCACTTACCGGGAAGGCGACTTCCGTCAGCAGACCGGCACTCGGCCGGAAGCCGGCATGCGGCATCTCGGCGTAGATGCGCGCCTCGATCGCAGCGCCGCTTGGCTTCAGATCCTCGTTGCCTGTGATCACATCCTCACCGGCCGCCTGACGGATCATCCATTCGACAAGGTCGATGCCGTAGACCGCTTCGGTGACCGGATGTTCGACCTGCAGGCGGGTATTGACCTCGAGGAAGTAGAATTCCTCGCGCTGTGGATCGTAGATGAACTCCACCGTCCCGGCGGATTGATAGCCCGCGGAGGTGCCGAGTGCCACAGCCGCGGCATGCAGACGCTCTCGCACGGCGGGCGAAAGACCGGGGGCGGGGGTTTCCTCGATCACCTTCTGGTTCCGGCGCTGAAGCGAGCAATCACGCTCACCAAGCGCGATCACCCGGCCCTCGCCGTCGCCGAAGATCTGTACCTCGACGTGGCGGGCCTTCGAAACGAAACGTTCGAGATAGACGCGTGCGTCGCCGAAGCTTGCCTTGGCGGTGCGTTGCACACTTTCGAAGGCGGCTCTCAGACTATCGGCATCCTCACAAAGCTGCATGCCGATGCCGCCGCCGCCCGCTGTCGATTTCAGCATGACCGGGTAGCCGATCTCGATCGCGGCTGCGAGCGCCGCTTCGCTCGTCTCGACAAGATTGCTGCCGGGCAGCAGCGGCACGCCGCTTGCTCGCGCCAGCTCACGTGCCGTGTGCTTCAGGCCGAAGGCGGCAATGTTTTCCGGCGTTGGGCCGATGAAGACAATGCCTTCCGCGGCCAGCCGCTCGGCAAAGCCGATGTTTTCCGATAAGAAACCGTAGCCTGGATGGACGGCTTCGGCGCCCGTTGCCTTGCAGGCGGCGATGACGGCATCGACGTTGAGATAGCTCTCGGAGGCAGGAGCTGGGCCGAGCCTTACGGCTTCGTCGGCCATCAGCGATGCCTTGGAAAACCGGTCGGCATCGGAATAGACGACGACGGAGGCGATGCCCATGCGTTTCAATGTCCGGATGATCCGGACGGCGATTTCGCCTCGATTGGCGATCAATATCTTCTTGAACATCTCAAGCCTCACCGTCCCAGACGAGGACCCGGATCGGCGTCGGATCGAAGCCGTTGCAGGGGTTGTTGATCTGCGGGCAGTTGGAAATGACGAGCAGCACGTCCATTTCGGCTTTCAGCTCGACATAGTCGCCCGGCGCGGAAATGCCGTCGACGATCGTCATCTCGCCTGATGGTTCGATCGGCACGTTCATGAAGAAATTGATGTTGGGCACGACGTCGCGCTTGCTCATACCATGCTTGGAAACCTCCAGGACGAAGTTGTCCCGGCAGGCATGGAGATATTTCGTGCCATGGCCGAAGCGCACCGTGTTGCTCTCGCAGGAGCAGGCGCCGGCCGACGTGTCGTGGCGCCCGCAACTGTCGGCGCTCATCGTCAGCATCACCCGCCCTTCGTTGGAGACGATCCGGGTGCCTGTGGTGATATAGGCCGCGCCCTGTTCGCGCATGGTGTCCTGGCTGGAATAGCGCTCGGAGTGGTCCTCAGCGTTGTAGAACAGCGTGTCGATCGCCTGCTGGCCGTAGCTGTCTTCGATGCGCAGCGTCTGGCCCTTGCGGATCACGGTTGAGAAGGGCGCTTCGGCCGGGATGAAGTGATCCTGCGTGGCGTTATCGAGGGTGCGGCGGGATGCGGTCTGGATGAATGGGGTCATGATATCGCTCCTCGCTCAGATCGCTGCCAGCGCATTGTTTTCAAAACCGCGCACGGCTTCGGCGGTTGCCGTCCGGCAAAGGTCGTCGGCGCGCGGCTCGGTTGCTGCGATGCGGGTGACCGCTACCGGATTGGGCCGGTAGTTGGGGTTGGGGTCGAGCGGATGCGGGCAATTGGAAAGACCGACGATGATCTCCATCTCGGCGCGAAGCTCAATATAGTCGCCGTCATCTAGCAGTTCGGGCCTCCATTGGAACTTGCCGTCCTGGTCGACGCGGACGGGGGCAAAGAGCGAAAGCGCCGCTGGGATGTCGCGTCGGTCGAGCCCGGCCTTGGTCGCGAGCAGCACAAGGTTGTCGCGTGTGTTGCGGGTGCTCTCGCCATATTTCGTGAGATTCGACGCGGCCGTGGAGCCGCCCATCAGGCAATCATGGGTGCCGGAGGAATCCTCCGTCACGGAAAACATCACCCGGCCCATATCGGAGAAGATCACCCGGCCTTTCGAAAGGGCGGTGGTCCACTGCATTTTCACAGTGTCGGGTAGATTCAGCCGCTCGCTTGTGTCGGCCGCATTCCATGCGACGAGCGTCACCGTCGAGAAACCGTGCTGCTGGGCGATGCGCAGCGTCTCGCCGCGCTTGATGCGCGTCGACCAATACCAGCCGCCCGGTATGACCTCCTGATGAACGACGCAAGCTGCGTCGACAGGCGGGGCGGGAAGGGGGCTTGGCGCGGGTAACGCCTTGGGCGCGAAATCCAGTCCTTTTCTTTGGTGTTCCTCATAGCGTGCGCGATTGGCGGCGATTTCTTCCGGCGAACGTCTGACGTGCTGCATGGCTAGATGTCTCCCAGCGGTGCCAGGTCGTCCCGGCGGTGCCCCAGGGAAGCGACCGGGCCGTCCCGGTCGGGGCTGAAGATCGAGGCTGCGCCGGCGATGCGCGGCGGCCAGATGGCAATGTCCTTGGTGATGGTCGCGCCGTAGCGCTCCTTTTCTTCCGGCCGGTCGCGGCGGCGCTCGAAGGCGACGACGCGGGTGGCGAGCGTGAAGGCCTCGCGCATGTCATGGGTGACCATGACGACGGTCATCTGCGTTTCATGCCACAGCCGCTTCATCAGCGTGTGGATCTCGGCGCGGATGCCGGGATCGAGCGCGCCGAAGGGCTCGTCGAGCAGCAGCACCTTCGGCCGCATGATGAGCGCCTGGGCGAGCGCAAGGCGCTGCTGCATGCCGCCGGAAAGCTGGGCGGGATATTTGTCCTCTGCGCCCGTAAGGCCGACCTCGGCAATCAGTTGGCGAGCCTCCTCGATGGCGCTCCGGCGCGCTGCACCGAAGAGCCTTGCCTTATAGCGCGAGGCGGTGAGTTCCTTGCCGAGCAGCACATTGCCGAGCACGGTCAGATGCGGGAAAACCGAGTAGCGCTGGAAGACGACACCGCGATCTGCGCCCGGTTCCGAGGGCAGCGCCACGCCGTCAAGAAGGATATTGCCCCTGGTTGGCTGTTCCTGCCCCAGCAGCATGCGCAGGAAGGTCGACTTGCCACAGCCGGAGGGGCCGACCAGTGCGACGAAGGCGCGAGAATCCACGGTCAGCGACACGTCCTCGAGCACGATCTGGTCGCCATACTCCTTCCAGACCTTTTCGATCCTAAGCTCGCTCATGCCTGCCTCTCCAATTCCGACCAGGGGAAGACGGCGATGCGGATGCGATCGAGGAGATAGTTCATGAGCACGGCGAGCAGCGTGATCCAGACGACATAGGGAAAGATCACGTCCATCGACAGGTATCGGCGAACGAGGAAGATGCGGTAGCCGAGGCCGGCATCCGAGGAGATCGCCTCGGCTGCGATCAGGAACAGCCAGGCCGGGCCGAGCTGCAGCTTGAGGCAGGTGATCAGCCGCGGCAGGATCTGCGGCAGCACGACGCGAAGGGCGATCTGCCAGGAAGAGCCGCCCAGCGTTTCGGCCTTGACGATCTGCTCGCGCGGCAATTCCAGCGCCTTCAATGCCAGGTCTCGCACCATCGTCGGCGTCACGCCGATGACGATCAGCGCGATCTTGGATGTCTCGCCCAGGCCCATGACGATGAAGAGGATCGGCAGCAGCGCCAGGGGCGGCACCATCGATATGACAGCGACGAAAGGCGAGAGCAGCGCTCTCAGATAAGGCAACATGCCGATGAGCATGCCCAAGCAAAGCGCGATCGCGGTGGATATGCTGAGACCGGATAGAAGCCGAATGAGACTTGCCCCGGTATCCGACCACAGCAGATAGTCTCCCGTGCGCGGGTCGGCGATGAAGGCCATGCGGTCGATGGCGTCGGCAAAGCCGGCAAGATTGGGAAGCAGCTTGTCGTTGGCGTTTTCGGCAAGCCGCGCGGCCGAGCCGATGGCATAGGCGACGATCAGCAGCGCAAAGGGCAGCAGCGTCAAGGCAAGCTGCGCGCCCGGGCTCGGCCTGGTGTTGATCCAACGCATGGACAATGCTCCGCGAATGAAGAAACGGGGCGGCGCCATCGCGCCGCCGATGGGTCTTTCGCTCAGAGCGAGGCGTCGGCGGCTGCCTTCATGTAGCTTTCGGTGAAGCGCAGCTTGACGTTTTTACTATCGCCAAGAACCTTGCCATCGGGCATTTCGATGCCGATGACATCGGCGGAAGCAGCGCCATTGCCAAGCAAGCCCTTCTGGAACAAGAAGTTGCGGACGAGATCCATCGTCTTCGGCAGGCTCGGCGATGCGGTGAAGGCGACGGCGTCGGCCGGCTTGTCGAAGAGCTTGGTGGCTGCAAGCTGGGCCTCGAAGCCCTTGATATCCGTGCCCGAGGCCGCGCCCATCGCCTCGCGGGCTGCCTTGCCCTCCGCCGTGTCGGCCTTCATCAGCGCCGCCGTTTCATACCAGATGCCGGCGAGAGCCTTGCCGAAATTCGGGTTGTCCTTGAGCACGTTGCTGTTGGCGACCATCAGGTCGATGATCTCGCCCGGCACCTGCGAACTGTCGAACACCTTCTTGGCGGTGGGATCCTCGAGAATGGTGGAGACCAGCGGATTCCAGGTCACGACGGCAGAGACATCAGGCGTCTTGTAAGCCGCGACCATGTCGGCATCCGAGGTGTTGACCACCTTCACGTCGCGTTCGGTCAGCTTGATGCTCTCGAGCGCGCGGGCGAGCAGGTAGTGGGAGACCGAATATTGGACGAGATTGATGTTCTGGCCCTTGATATCGGCAAGGCTTGTCTTGTCCTTGAGGATGACGGCGTCATTGCCGTTGGAGAAGTCGCCGACGATGACGGCGGTTGTGTCGACGCCACCCGCCGCCGGGATCGAAAGGCCGTCCATGTTGGTGAGCGTCACGGCATCGAAGGCGCCTGCCGTGTACTGGTTCATCGACTCGACATAGTCGTTGAACTGTGTGACCTCGATATTGATGCCGTATTTGTCGGCCCATTTCTTGACGATGCCGTGGTCGGCGGCATAGCCCCAGGGCATCCAGCCGACATAGATCGACCAGGCGACCTTGAAGCTGGTCTTGGGTGCGGCGCTGGCGGCGGAGCCAAGCCCGAGAGCCAGCGATACCGAAAGAGCGGTTACGGAAAGGATCTTCGAAAAAGTCTGCATAGAAATTCCCCTTTTGCTTTTCGTCAAAAGGGATCGGCAATGACCATCGCGCCGCCAATCCCTTGGCTTACGAGGTCTCCCGGGCTTTTATCCCGCCGTGCATCCGGTGGGATTTCTCTCCCGACCGGTGGCGGCTCTCGGACCAGTCACGCTCCCTATAGGAGCGCCGGAACCCTAGCCACCAACTCGAGAATGATAACGCAAGCGGCGTGCCAAATTACAACTCATTGATTTTATTTGGTGATGTGGCTGAGCGGCAATTTCTGAAATCAATAGTGCATGCACTTGCGCGAAAAATGTGCAGTTTCTGGCGAATCTTCCGGCAATGTGCCGCTGTCGGTATTGGCCGCTGCTCGTTGAGCAACCCGACCTCATGTCGTCGTTGTGGCGGCTTTGGCCGTAAGAGGATAAGTGGCCTGCGGTGGGATTGTGCTATTGCTCGACAATCCCAACGGAACGAGGATTTCAGATGGATTCTCCGCAGCGCCCCATGCCGACCGAGGCGGGTATCTTGCAGTTCATGGAGATCTGCGATTCCTTTTATCCACCGGACGCGGTGACGGCTTCCATCGGACAGCAACGCCAATGGTATGACGCGCTGTGCGCTCGCTTCGACCGACCATTGCCTGATGGCATGCGCATGCGCGATGAGCTTGTGTCGGGAACGATTCCGGTCAGGCGCTATCATCCTGCTGACATCCGCACCGCAACCTGGCTGCTCTATCTTCACGGCGGCGGCTTCGTCGTCGGCTCGCTCGAAAGCCACCACGCAATTTGCGCCGAGATTGCCGACTATGTCGGAGCAGAGCTTATCTCTGTCGACTATCGTCTTGCCCCGGAGCATCGCTGGCCGGCGCAGACGGATGATTGTTTCACCGTTCTCGGGCAATTGCTTGCCGAGGGAAAGACCGTCGTGCTGATCGGTGACAGCGCCGGTGGCAATCTGGCGGCTGGATTGGCCGTCCGCGCGAAGGCCGAGGGTCTTTCGGGGATTGCAGGCCAGATTCTCATCTATCCCGCGCTCGGCGGCGATCTCGTCTCCGGTTCCTATCAGGAGATGGCGGATGCGCCGGGGCTGACGACCGCCGATGTCGGCTACTACCGCAGAGTCTTGCGGGCTCCGACAGGCAACCCCGTTGCCGAGCCGCTTGCCTCGCAATCGGTCGCAGGCCTTCCGCCCGCCTTCATCACGGTGGCGCATTTCGATCCGCTGCGCGACGACGGTCGCAACTATGCGGCAAGGCTGGCGCAGGCGGGCGTCGAGGTCTGGTTCCGCGAGGAACCGCAGATGGTGCATGCCTGGCTGCGGGCGAGACATATGAGCGACGGCGCACGTGCCGGCTTTGCCGCCATATGCGCTGCGGCGAGCC
This sequence comes from Martinezella lusitana, assembly GCF_016901135.1. Classification (GTDB taxonomy): domain Bacteria; phylum Pseudomonadota; class Alphaproteobacteria; order Rhizobiales; family Rhizobiaceae; genus Rhizobium; species Rhizobium lusitanum_D. The sequence continues at coordinate 864,530 of NZ_JAFEVL010000045.1, forward strand.
GGTTCGCGGGCTCCCGCTGATTTACATCAGGTCGCGCGGGATACGGGTCTCTTCGAATACCTTCCTGAAAACCTGCGTCTCGCCTTCATAGGCGGTGACGGAGGCGCTGATGATCCAGTCCGTTGCAGTGCAGGATATCGCCGATGTCGCAACCGTCCGAACAAACCAGTCAGGGCGTTGCATGTCGCATGTCCAGGTCGAAATACCCTTCATCGACAGCGGATCGTCCGGTGCGATCGACCATACTTCTTCACGCAGCTGGCGCGTGGAAAGACCTGTACCGGGATGTTCAAAAAGTCCAGTATCCTCATGAATTTCATAGTGAGTTTGACCCGCCGAAAGGTCGCGCACCACCTGCCGTTTCGTCGAGGCTGGCGCATGCTCGATGTATTTCGGCAGCGGATCCGGATTATCGGGCTGCTTCAAGTCGATGACGTCATGCGCCCCCAGCTTTGGCAGGCCGAGGCCGACAGAGGCTAGGTCGATCGTCAGGCCCGGATCTTCCGGCGGCGGCAAGACCATCGGCCAGTAGGCCGTCGACAGGGACAGGCGAATGCGATGACCCTTGCGGAAGCGGTAGCCGCAGGTATCGAGCGTCAGCGTGACCCTGGTCCGTTCGCCCTTGCTCAGCGGCTCGGGCTCGGCATTGCTGTTGCGATGGGCGAGATTGAGCACGCCAAAGGAGACGCGCGTCGCCGTGCCGTCCGGATGGATGTCGACAAGTCTTGCGCAGAGATTTGCCGTTTCCGCGTCGCATCGAAGCGTCAATGCAAGCACCGGGCGTCCCAGATAATCGTGATCCTCTGCAAGCGGCGGCGTCTGGAAGGTGAGGGAGCCGGCATCGTCGAGGCGCTGATCGATCGCCATTTCCACATCTGATTTCAAGGTGAACCACTCGCCCGAGGCCGTGCCCGTATCGAGCGGCGAGCGCAGATAGATGGGATGTTCCGGCGCATGCGGGATCGGCATGCCTTCCATCAGCGTGCCGAACTGCTCGACATAGAAGCACTGCATATCAGGCTTTTGCCATTCCGGCTTAGCGATCCAGAATCCAGGGTCGAAATCGCGGCGTGTTGCGGGTTTTATGGCGTCGAGAATATAAGCGCGCACTGGCGGTATGCTTTCTGCTCCATTCTGGTCGCCACGCAGCCAGCGGCTCCACCAGACGATCGCCTCGCCGTGAAAGTCGGTCCGCGGCTTCGGCCAGGCGAAATGCGGATATTTGTGGACCCAGGGGCCGATCAGCGCCTTTGCTGTGTCGCCGAGTCCCTCGACGGCCATCAGCGGTGTATTGCGATAGCCATCCGCCCAGCCGGCGATGACGAGAGCGGGAATATCGAACTCCGCGAAATTCTCGCAAATGGAGCCATGCCGCCAGAAGTCGTCACGGCGTTGATGCTGAAGCCATTCCTCCATGAAGAAGGGCTCTTGTTCCAGCCGCTCTAACCACATCTCCCGCCAGCGATCGCCGACGATGGCCGGATCGGGCGAGCGTGATTGATAGCCGAGCATGGTCGCCGCCCAGGAGAGTTGGGCGGAGAGGTGGCAGCCATTCTTGTAATGGATGTCGTCGTTGTAGCGGTCGACGGTGGAGGCGATCGATATGACAGCCTTCAGCGACGGCGGCTTCAAGGCGGCGACCTGCAGGCAGTTGAAGCCGCCCCAGGAAATGCCCATCATGCCGACCGAGCCGTTGGACCAGGGTTGCGCCGCGATCCAGGCGATCAGTTCGCAGCCATTGGCAAGCTCGAGCTCTGTATATTCGCCATCGATGATGCCGTCGGATTCGCCGGAGCCTCTTATATCGACACGCACGCCGGCGATGCCGGCAGCGGCAAAGACCGGGTAGGTCGATTCATCCCGAGGGCTCGTTCCGTCCTGTTTGCGATAGGGCAGGAATTCGAAGACGGCGGGAACGGGATCGCTGTCTGCGCCATCGGGCATCCAGATGCGCGCCGCCAGGCGCGTGCCGTCCTTGAGGGTGATCCAGTGATTTTCGATGGTGGTGAAGCTGCGGTCGGTCATGCGTTCCATTCCGGGTATTGCAGGCAGGATTAAGATTGAGTGGAGGCCTTGAGATGTCGAGTCTTCAGTTTCCGGCGCTCTCCATCCTGCGGGTTGTCAGCACGCGCTCGAGCCAGCCGATTTCCATTTCGGGCACGGATTTCAGAAGCAGGTCCGTGTAGTCGTCGAAAGGCGGCGACAGCGCCTGTGATTTCGGCCCGAAGCGAACGAGCTTGCCGCGATGCATGACGGCGACGCTGTCGGCGATGGCGCGCACGATGGCGATATCATGCGTGATGAAGATGTAGGAGAGCTGGGCTTCCTCCTGCAGTCTCAGGAGCAGTTTCAGAATGCCTTCGGCAACGAGTGGATCGAGCGCCGAGGTCGGCTCGTCGCAAAGGATGAGCTCCGGCTTGGCGGCAAGCGCACGCGCGATTGCGACGCGCTGCTTCTGGCCGCCGGAAAGCTCGGCCGGATAACGGTCGACGAAACCGGTGCCCATCTCAATCTGATCGAGCAGTTCCTTCACGCGCGCCGTCTTCGCCGCGCCGTGCAGACCGTCATAAAAGGTCAGCGGGCGGCCGATGATGTCGCGCACGGTCTGGCGGGGGTTCATGGCGGTGTCGGCCATCTGGTAGATCAGCTGTATCCGCCGCAATTCCTCGCGCGAGCGGTTCTTCAAGGCCGGCGTCAGCGGTTTGCCGTCGAAGGAAATCCGCCCGTCGCTCGGCGGCAGCAGGCCGGTGATGACGCGGGCAAGCGTCGATTTGCCGGATCCGGATTCACCGACAACCGCCAGTGTCTGACCTTTTGGTACATGTAGAGAAACATCGTGCAATACCTTGAAACCGTTTGAATATTGCGCGTTGATATTCTCGATTTTCAGAAGCGCTCCCGATTGATCGGCGGTTTCCTCTCTCGCCGCCTGGCGGACATTGACGAGTGCGCGGGTGTAATCCTGTCGCGGCGCCTCGATGATCTGCTGCACGCTGCCGTACTCCACTTGTCTGCCGTATCGCAGCACCATGATGTCGTCGGAGATCTGGGCGACGACGGCAAGGTCGTGGGTGATATAGAGTGCCGCCGTATGCGTTTCCTCGATGGCATGCTTGATGGCCGCCAGCACGTCGATCTGCGTCGTCACGTCGAGCGCGGTTGTGGGTTCGTCGAAGACGATCAGTTCGGGGTTGGAGCAGAGCGCCATGGCCGTCATGGCGCGCTGAAGCTGGCCGCCGGAGACCTGATGCGGATAACGCTCGCCGAATGTTTCCGGATTGGGCAGGCCGAGCACACGGAAGAGATAAAGCGCACGCTTCCTGGCCTCGTCCTTCGTCATCAGCCGGTGCTTGACGGAGGCTTCGATCACCTGATCGCCCAGCCTGTGCGCCGGATTGAAGGCGGCTGCTGCCGACTGCGCGACATAGCAGACGCGGGCACCGCGGATCTTGCGGATGCCGGATTTGCCGAGCGGCAGGATGTCGACGCCGTCGAGCAGCACCTGGCCGCCGGTGATCTCGGCGCCGCCGCGGCCATAGGCCAGCGCGGAGAGACCGATGGTGGACTTGCCGGCGCCGGATTCGCCGATCAGCCCGAGCACCTTGCCCTTCTTGAGATCGAAGGACACGCCGTCGACGATGGTGACGCGTTTCGGCGGCTCGCCCGGCGGATAGCTGGTGGCCTCGATCTTGAGATCGCGAACGGAAAGAAGCTCAGGCATCGCCACGCCCTCCCTTGAGGCTGGAGGTGCGCTTCAAGAGCCAGTCGACCACCAGATTGACACAGACTGCGAGCGCCGCGATCGCGGAGCCCGGTACGAGAGCGGCGGAGATGCCGAAGATGATGCCGTCCTTATTGTCCTTGACCATGCCGCCCCAGTCGGCGGCCGGCGGCTGGATGCCGAGGCCGAGGAAGGACAGGGTGGAGAGGAACAGGATCGAGAAGGCAAAGCGCAGGCCGAATTCCGCCAGCAGCGGCGAAAGGGTGTTCGGCAGGATCTCGTGGAAGATGATCCAGATCCTGCCTTCGCCGCGCAGCTTGGCGGCCTCGACGAATTCCATGACTGCGACATCGAGCGCCACGGCACGGCCGAGGCGGTAGACGCGGGTGGAATCGAGGATGGCCATGACCAGGATCAGCACGATCAGGTTCTGCGGCAGCACCGCCAGCACCACAAGCGCGAAGATCAGCGTCGGGATCGACATCATCAGGTCGTTGAAGCGTGAGAAGATCGTGTCGATCAGCCCGCGCGAAACGGCGGCGGTAAAGCTCAGGATGATGCCGAGCGAGAAGGAGATGATCGTCGCTGTCAGCGCGACGAACAGCGTCGTGCGAGTGCCATAGATCAGACGCGACAGGATATCGCGGCCGAGATTGTCGAGGCCGAAGAAATAGTTGGCGTCGGCCGGTGCCCAGACGTCGCCGACGACCTGGGTCTCGCCGTAGGGCGCAATCCAAGGGGCGAAGACGGCGCAGATGAACGCGAGCAGGATGCCGAGAATACCGATCCATGCGGTGATGGGGATCTCTCTCAATCTCATCGTGGATGCCTCAGACGTGGGTTGGCGACGATCGCCAGAATATCGGCGGTCATGTTGAGGAAGATGTAGACGGCGGCAAAGATCAACCCGCAGGCCTGGACAACAGGCATATCGCGCACGGTGACTGCATCGACCATGTACTGGCCCATGCCGGGATAGACGAAGACCACTTCGACAACCACGACACCGACGATGAGATAGGCAAGGTTCAGAGCTATGACGTTGATGATCGGGGCCAGCGCATTGGGTGCCGCGTGCTTGACGATGGCGCGGAAGGCGGACAGCCCCTTGAGCTCAGCCGTTTCCATGTAGGCCGACGACATGACCGAGAGGATGGCGGCACGGGTCATGCGCATCATGTGGGCGAGCACGACCAGCACCAGGGTCGCGGTCGGCAGGGCGATCGCCTGCAACCGGTCCATGAGGCCCATGCCTTCATAGACGGTGGCGGGAAAGGTCGCCACGCCGAACTTGACGGCGAAGAACAGGATAAGGAGGTAGCCGATGAAGAATTCCGGCAAGGAGATCGCCGCCAGCGAAACGACATTGATGATCTTGTCGGGCATGCGGTTCCTGAAATGCACCGCCAGCATGCCGAGGCCGACTGCGAGCGGCACGGAGATCAGCGCGGCGAAACCGGCCAGAAACAGTGAATTGCCGAGCCGCTTGCCGATCTGTTCGCTCACGGAATTCTTGCTGGCCCAGGATGTACCGAAGTCGCCCTGCACGGCGTTGCCGAGCCATTCCACATAGCGGGTGACGACCGGCCGGTTGAGGCCGAGATCGGCGCGGATGTTGGCAACCGCCTGTGGCGTTGCCGACTGGCCGAGATAGGTGGTCGCGAAATCGCCCGGCAGGGCTTCGAGGCCGCCGAAGATCAGAATGGACACCGCAAACAGCAGGACGATGCTGAGCAGGCAGCGCTCGATAATCAGGGACAGCAGCGGAAAACGCTGCTTGAGCCGCAGCCCGGGCAAAACGGTTCCGGGGGGTGGATTGGACATGGCCGATGCCTCGCGCTCTTGTTGTTTTACGCAATTCCTGACGGAAAACCGCTGCGCACTTTTCCTGGAGTTGCTCTAAACGTCGGGAGGACCGCGAAGAGTTTCCGCGGTCCAGGCTTCGTCAGAGATGAGGGCGTTGCCGCCCCGCTTCGGGCATCAGGCGTCCAGCCAGACGCGGGTCGCGACGTAGCCGTTCGACATGTCGTTGCCGATATCGTGGACGTAGCCCTTCACCTTCTTGGTGGAGGCGTTCACGAAGTCGTTGAACATCGGCAGGATCACACCGCCTTCGTCGCGCACCATCATCGCCATGGCACGGTAAAGCTCCTTGCGCTTGGCTTCGTCCAGTTCGGAGCGGGCCTGAAGCAGAAGCTTGTCGAAGTCGGGGCGCTTGAAGCGGGTATCGTTCCAGTCGGCCGTCGAGAGATAGGCGGTGGAATACATCTGGTCCTGCGTCGGACGTCCGCCCCAATAGGACGTGGAGAAGGGCTGGACGTTCCAGACGTTGGTCCAGTAGCCATCGCCCGGCTCGCGCTTGACCTCGATCTCGATCCCCGCCTTCTTGCAGCTTTCCTGATAGAGGACGGCTGCATCGACGGCGCCCGGGAAAGCGACTTCGGAGGTGCGCAGTAGCACCGAGCCGCTGTGGCCGGACTTCTTGTAATGGAAGGAGGCCTTGTCTGGGTCGTATGTGCGCTGCTCGATGCCTTCGGGGAACAGGGCATAGGTGTTGTTGATCGGGAAATCGTTGCCGACCTTGCCGTAGCCGCCGAGGATCTTCTTGACCATGGTTTCGCGATCCATGGCGTATTTGAGCGCGAGACGCAGGTCGTTGTTGTCGAACGGCGCCGTGGTGCAATGCATGATGAAGACGTAGTGGCCGCGGCCAGCCGTCGCCAGGATCTCGACATTCGGTGCGCGCTTCAACAGGTCAACCGTCTTCGGGTCGACGCGGTTGATGTAATGCACCTGGCCGGAGGAGAGGGCGGCGATGCGTGCGGTCGCATCGTTCATGCCGATGATCTCGATTGAATCGACATAGCCGCGGTCGGTGCGCCAGTCGTCCTTGTTGCGCTCGAACGTGGCGCGCACGCCGGGTTCGAAGCTGACCATCTTGTAGGGCCCGGTGCCGATCGAGGCGAGGGGATCGTCATAGCCGCCATTCGGCTGGATGACGAGATGGTAGTCGGTCAGCAGCAACGGCATGTCGGCGTTGCCTTCCGTCAGCGTCAGCACCAGGTTGCCGCCGTCGGCCTTAATCTCCTTGATCGATTTCATGACGCCGAGCGCGCCCGACTCCGACTTCGCATCGGTGTGGCGCTTGAGGGTGGCGACGACGTCGTCGATCGTCAGATCCTTGCCGTTGTGGAACTTCACGCCCTTGCGGATCTTGAAGGTCCAGGTAGCGGCATCCTTCGACGGCTCCCAGGATTCGGCGAGGGACGGAACGGCGGCGCCGGTCAGCGGGTGGGATTCCACCAGCATGTCGCCCCAGCAACGGCCGACGCAGAACATGACTTGAGACAGGAATTTCGCCGGGTCCTTGGAGTCAGTCGCAGCTCCGCCTTCGAGGCCGAGTTTCAGATGCCCGCCGCGCTTCGGCTCGGCCGCCATCGCGCTTTCGGTAAAGAGCTGGTCGGCGAGTGCCAAGGTTATGCCGGCTGCCATTGCACGTCCCATGAATTCGCGGCGGCTGAGCCCGCCCGAAGTCACGCGGCTTGCCAGATATTTCGTATAGTCGTTCATTCCCCTGTTCCTTCTTTTTGCCGTGTTGACAGAATTCCCGAGCAAGTTGCTTCACGTCACGGTTTCCTCTTCCGCGTGAAGCCTGTTGCCCGCGATCATGCGGGAAAATGCTGCGGTTGCTGCCGCCCTTCACTTTCCTTTCCAGATTGGGGCTCGCTTCTCCGCGAAAGCCCTTGCGCCTTCCAATTGATCCTCGCTCGAATAGAGGGCGTCGACGGTCGCAAACTGCCGTTTGGTGATCTTGTTCATGGCAGTTTGAAACGTCGTTCCCTCCGCTTCCCGGACGATTTCTTTTATGGCCGCATAGACGAGCGGCGGGCCGCTAGCGAGGAGGCGGGCAAGTTCCCATGCCCTGTCCATCAGCTTGTCGGCCAAAACGATCTCGTTGACGAAACCCCAGCGATGCGCCTCCTCAACATTGAGCCAGCGGCCAGTCAAAAGCATATCCATGGCGATATGATAGGGGATGCGTTTCGGCAATTTGATCGATGCCGCATCGGCGACCGTTCCGGAACGGATTTCCGGCAGCGCGAAGGCCGCATGCGCGGCGGCGATGATCAGATCGGCCGAAAGCGCTATCTCCAGCCCGCCGCCGCAACAGATACCATTGACGGCACAGATGACCGGCTTGTTGAGATCGCGCAGCTCCTGCAGGCCTCCAAAGCCGCCAACGCCATAGTCTCCGTCGACAGCGTCACCATCAGCCGCAGCCTTCAGATCCCAGCCTGCGGAGAAGAACTTTTCGCCGGCGCCCGAAACGATGGCGACGCGCAGCCCCGGATTGTCGCGGAAGTCGCGGAAGATCAGTCCCATGGTACGGCTGGTCGCCAGATCGATGGCATTCGCCTTCGGCCTGTCGATAATGACCTCGAGGATACCGTTGTCGCATCGGGTGCGAATGGGGTCTTGCAACTTCTGCTACCTCCTTCGCCGGATGAGGGCATCCGCGGCAATGACGCCGCGTGATTCACCCAAGACCATCAAGGGATTAATGTCCAGTTCTTCGAGCAGCGCGGCGTTCTTTACGACATATTCTGCCGCTGATACGACGGCGTCGGCAACGATTTCGAGACTGCTCCCAACGCTGCCACGATAGCCTTCGATGAGCTTGCGGACCTTTAGTCGCGAAATCCTCTCCAAAACTTCCGCTTTCGTCACCGGAAGCGGCAAGACGACGGAATCTTCAAGCAATTCCACGAGGATTCCGCCTGCACCGACCGTCAGCGTCAGGCCGACGACGGGATCGCGGACTGCTCCGACGATGAGCTCGGCGACAGGGCGTTCGATCATCCGCTCGACCAGATATCCGCAGGCGATGTGGGCAATGCCTTCGGCCGCATCTCTGACCGCATTCTTATCCCATAGGTTGAGTTTGACGGCGCCGGCTTCAGACTTGTGCTCGACGCCGAGCGCCTTGAGTGCGACTGGGAAGCCAATTTGCTGCGCAGATTCGGCTGCCTCATTTGCGGTGGCGGCCGTTTTCCCGAGCGGAATCGTAAGGCCGGCAGCGGCAAGCTCCGCCTTGGCCACAGCTTCGCTCAAGGTCTCGATCTCGCCTGCGTCTGCGGGCTGGTCCAGCAACGGTAATGGCCGCGGCTTCTTCCAAACTCTGGCGATCCCGCTCGCGACATCGGCGGCAGCCAGCGCTTCGCTGATGCCGCAAAGCGGCACGATACCGGCCTCGAAGAGCTGCTTGGCGATCGGTTCCGGCAGATTTTCCGGCAGAGTCGCGAGGATGCCGGCTCGGGCGCCGGTACGCTTGGCGGCAGCCGCGACAGCCGAGACCGTCGTCATCCAGTCCGCGCCGTCGCAGCGATCTTCCCGGGGAAAATCGAGCACGACCAGATTGAGGGCATAACTGCCTTCGAACATGGCGGTGAAGGCGTCCGTCTGGCGGGAGAGATCGCCCCAGACGAAGGTGTGATAATCGAGCGGGTTCGAGAGTGTCACCATCTCGCCGAGGCTTGCGCGCAAGGCCGGCAGTTGCTCGGCCTTCAAGGCGCGAAATTCCACGTTCCGGCCGACGGCCTCATCCGCCATTAGCGACGCTTCGCCGCCCGAACAGCTCATCGATGAGATCGCATTGCTTTCGAGCGGGCCGGCGACATGCAGCAGCTTCAGCGTTTCGATAAGCTCCGGCAATGTCGCTACACGACCGATGCCGAGTCGATCGAGAACGGCCTCTGCAACGGCATCGCTGCCTGCAAGCGAGGCCGTATGCGAGATCGCGGCGCGCTGAGCCTGTTCGGATTTGCCGACTTTCAGGGCGACTACCGGTTTTTTCAGTTCGCGAGCGCGGGCGGCGAGCGCCTGGAGAGATTGGATGTTTCCGAAACCTTCGATATGCAGGCCGACTGCTGTCACGCGCGGGTCGTCGAGAACGGCATGGGCAAGATCCGATAGCCCGATCTGCGCCTGGTTGCCCGCTGTCATCAGGTAGCTGATGGGCAAGCCGCGCCGCTGCATGCTGAGATTGATGGCGATGTTCGAGGATTGGGTGAGGATCGCGACGCCGCGCTCGCTGCGCTCGATGCCGTGCTGGTCGGGCCAGAGCAGGGCGCCGTCGAGGCCGTTGATCATGCCGTAGCAGTTGGGACCGACGATCGGCATATCGCCTGCCGCCTCGACGAGGGCCCGCTGCAGCTCCGCTCCGTCGGCCAGCTCCGCAACCGCCTCGCTGAAGCCGGAGGCGTAACAGACCGCGCCGCCTGCACCTCGTGCCGAGAGGGCTCGCACGATCTCGACGGTCAGCGTCCTGTTGACACCGACAAAGGCGGCATCCGGCGGAGCCGGCAGCTCGGCCACCGACCGATAGCAACGGCGTCCGAGCACGGTTTCCAACGTCGGATGCACCGGCCAGATCTCGCCGGCAAATCCCATGAGGTCGCATTGCTCGATGACCCGCCGCGCCTCGCGACCGCCGAAGACGGCGATCGTTCTGGGTCTGATGAGGCGATCGAGCGGGCGTGGGGTCATGTCGTCATGCTCCGAACGGCCGAAGCAGGTCGCGGCTGATGATGTGCCGCTGGATTTCCGAGGTGCCGTCCCAAATGCGCTCGACGCGCGCGTCACGCCAGAAGCGGGCAAGCGGCAGGTCGTCCATCAGCCCCATGCCGCCGAAGATCTGGATCGCTTCGTCGGTAACGCGCGCCAGCATTTCGGAAGCATAGAGCTTCGCCGAGGCGATCTCGCGATTGGCCGGGATGCCGGCATCGAGCTTCCAGGCGGCGGACAGCGTCAAGAGGTCGGCGGCGTCGATCTCGGTGATCATGTCGGCGAGCTTGAACGATACGCCCTGATTGGCGCCGATCGGGCGGCCGAACTGCTTACGCTCAGCCGCGTAGGGCAGGGCCAGATCGAAGACACGGCGCGCGCGGCCAACACAAGTGGCCGCAACCGTCAGCCGCGTTCCGTAGAGCCATTGATTGGCGAGATCGAAACCGCGATGCACCTCGCCGAGCACCTGCGATCTCGGCAGGCGGCAGTCGGTGAAGTTCAAAATCGCATTGTGGTAGCCGCGATGCGAGACCGAGTCATAACCCTTGACGATATCAAAGCCCGGCGTGCCGCGATCGACCAGAAAGGCCGTGATCTTCTTCTTGACGCCTTTCGACGTCTCTTCCTCGCCGGTGGCGGCAAAGACGATGACGAAATCGGCGACATCGGCATGGGAGATGAAATGCTTGGTGCCGTTGAGGATAAAATCATCGCCGTCCTGCCGCGCCGCGCATTTCATGCCGCGCATGTCGGAGCCGGCGTCCGGTTCGGTGATGGCGAGAGCGTCGATCCGTTCGCCACGCACCGCCGGCAGGAGATAACGCTCGCGCTGCTCGCCCTCGCAGGCCATCAGGATGCCGGAGGGGCGGCCGAAGAAAACGGTGAGCGCCATCGAGCCACGGCCAAGCTCGCGTTCGACAAGCGTGAAGGTCAGATGATCGAGGCCGGCGCCGCCGATCTCCTCGGGAAAGCCGCAGGCATAGAAGCCGAGCTCGATGCATTTGCGCTTGATATCCTCAGCAATATCCGGCGGCACCATGCCGGTGCGCTCGACCTCGTTCTCGTGCGGATAGATCTCCGTCTCCACGAAGTCCCGGACCGTCTTGACGATCATTTCCTGTTCTTCGCTGAGCCCAAAATTCACGATCGTTTCCTCCTAGCGTTTTTGTCCCACATGACGGCCGGCTCCCTCCGGCATTGGCAAAGCGGCATGCGCCGCGGCGATTGGCCTTAGCCTGGTCAGCACCTCCTCCGGTGCGGCCGTGGCCTTGCCCACCTTGGCGTCGACATGCAGCAGCATGTGCTCGCCAGTGGCGATCACATCGCCATTCACTGTGTCGTGCAGCCTATGGAAAACATGCAGCCGCTTCTCGTCCGACGCGAGGACCTGGCAGGTCGAATGAAGGGCCTGTCCGAGCTTGGCCTCGCCGATATGGCGGATATGGGTCTCCACCGTATAGTAGCTGTGGCCGCGTTCGACATAGTCGAAATCGACGCCGATCAGGCGCAGAAGCGCGTCTGACGTGTCGCCAAACACCTGCAGATAGCGATGCTCGGTCATGTGGCCGTTATAGTCGACCCATGCCGGGCTGACCTTCGTGTCGATCAGGCGCAGCGGCCTTGCCACGTCCTGCGGCTTCTTCTCGCCGCCGCCGGCTGCCCAAAGGCTCTGTTCGAAATCCTTGAGCAGCTTGCCGGCGCCCCAGCCCTTGCCGCCATGGCTGCCTTTCAGGCTTTGCAGGATGCCGACGAGGTTTTCGTCGCGGATGCGTTCCAGCTCGCGGATCGACAATCCGTTTGCCTGCTCGTCCGACTGTTTGCCGATCTTCTCGACGAGGGCATCGTCGAGGTCGACGACGTCCATCAGTTTCGTCCAGTTCCACTGCAACGCCGGGCCGAACTGCGCCAGGAAGTGACGCATGCCCGCTTCGCCGCCGGCAATGCGGTAGGTCTGGAACAGGCCCATCTGCGCCCAGCGCAGGCCGAAGGAGTAACGAATGACGTCGTCCAGCGTCTCGACGGTGCAGATATCGTCCTTGATCAGCCAGAGCGCCTCGCGCCAGAGCGCTTCCAGCAGGCGGTCGCCGACGAAAGCCTCGATCTCCTTGGCGATATGCACGCCCTTCATGCCGATCGGCGGCAGCCTGTCCATGGCGGCCTGGATCGTCGCAGCGCTTGTCTTTTCGCCGCCGACAATCTCGACCAGCGGCAGCAGATAGACCGGATTATAGGGATGGGCGACGAAGAGGCGTTCGGGATGGCGCATGTCGCGCTGCAGGTCGGTCGGGAGCAGGCCCGAAGTGGAGGAGCCGATCAGCGCATCCGACCGTGCCGCCGCGTCGATCTGCGTCAGGACATTGCGCTTGAGGTCCAGCCGCTCGGGCACGCTTTCCTGGATCCAGTCGGCACCGGCGACGGCTGCTTCCAGCGTGTCGCGGAACGTCAGTTTGCCGCGTGGCGGAAGGGGCGCGCCGGTCAGCATCGCATAGGCTTTTTCGGCATTATCAAGCACTTCGCCCACGATGCGGCCTGCCTCGGGGTGCGGATCGTAGACATCGACATCGATGCCGGCCAGCAGGAAGCGCGCGATCCATCCGCCGCCGATGACGCCGCCGCCGATACATGCCGCCTTGTTGATCTTCGTCATCGGGGCCTCAGCGCTTCGTGAGTTTCAGTTTCTTGCGGACATCTTCAGGGCCGATGATGCGCGCGCCCATGCCTTCGACCACCTGCACTGCCTTTTCGACGAGCTGGGCGTTGGTGGCGAGCATGCCTTTTCCAGCATAGAGATTGTCTTCGAGGCCGACGCGGACATTGCCTCCGGCAAGGATGGCAGCAGCAGGGTAGGCCATGGCGTTGCGACCGATGGAAAAGGCCGAGAAGGTCCAGCTGGTGGAAACGTTGTTGACCATCGCCATGAAGGTGTTCAGGTCGTCGGGCGCCCCCCAAGGGATGCCCATGCAGAGCTGGATGAGGACCGGGTCCTCAATAAGACCCTCCTCGGCAAGCTGTTTGGCAAACCAGAGATGACCGGTATCGAAGGCCTCGATTTCGGGGCGCACGCCGAGATCGGTCATCTTCTTCGCCATGGCCCTCAGCATGGAGGGCGTATTGGTCATGACATAGTCGCCGAGGCTGAAGTTCATCGTGCCGCAATCGAGCGTGCAGATTTCCGGCAGGCATTCGGCGACATGGCTGACACGTTCGGCCGCGCCTGCCATGTCGGTGCCCTTAGGGTTCAGAGGCAGCGGGCTTTCGACATCGCCGAAAATCAGGTCGCCGCCCATGCCGGCAGTCAGGTTCAGCACCACGTCGACGTCTGCCGAGCGGATTCGGTCGGTGACCTCCTTGTAGAGATCGTTGCGGCGGCTGGCAGCTCCGGTTTCCGGATCGCGGACGTGGCAGTGAACGATTGCCGCCCCAGCCTTGGCGGCGTCGATCGCCGAATCCGCGATCTGCTTGGGAGTAATCGGAACATGACTGGATTTCGAAACCGTATCGCCGGAGCCTGTCACGGCGCAGGTGATGAAGACATCGCGGTTCATCGCAAGAGGCATTTTGTTCTCCCTCGTATTAAGGACATTACGAGGCATGCGACATCTTCATGCTTTGCATTATTGGAACAAGTCGATACATTATCGGAAATTTGAGATAATGGTTATGCTGACCTCGTCCGATACGCCACTCGACATCGATCTGCTGGTCCTGCCGGAAACGAACCTGATCCTGATTGCATCGGTGATCGAGCCGTTGCGCGGGGCCAATCGCATTTCCGGCGCCGAGATCTATCGCTGGCGCCTGCTTACGCCGGATGGTTCGCCGGTGGAGACGACCAGCCTCATCCCGGTGCCCGCGTCCGGCGGTTTCAGGCCGATGTCGGATACGGCGCCGCTCTTCGTGCTTGCGAGCTACAACTGGCGGCGCAGCGCCACGCAGGCGTTGAAGATGCAACTGTCGCAGACCGCGCGCCATCGCTCGATGATTGCGGGCATCGAATCCGGCAGCTGGCTTTTGGCCGAGGCGAGCCTTCTCGACAATGTCTCAGCCGCCGTCCACTGGGAGGATTTCGACGATTTTGCGCTGGCCTATCCGCAGGTGCGCGCCGTCAAGGACCGCTTCGTGATCGACGGCAAACGCATCACCACGGCCGGCTCTTTGCCGACGGTTGATCTGATGCTCGAAATCATTCGCCGGCGGCAGGGTTATTCGCTGGCGCTCGAGGTTAGCCGCTTGTTCATCTACGAGCCGGCGTCCGCCCAAAGTGCTGCGGAGCTTTCACCGTCGACCGCGGGTCTGCGCATGCGCGATCCACGCGTCGCGCAGGCCATCCGTCTGATGGAAGACCATATCGAGCAGCCGTTGGTTCTGGCGCGCCTGGCGCGCCGCGTCGGTATCAGCGCACGCCATCTGCAGGCGCTTTTCCAGGACAGCATCGGCGCGCCGCCGCATGTGCACTATCTGGCACTTCGACTGAACGCGGCGCGACGCAAGGTGATCGAGACGAAGGACTCCTTTGCCGAGATCGCGGCAGCAACCGGCTTCAATTCGGCCTCGGCATTCTCCCGCAGCTACAGGGCGAGCTTTTCCGAAAGCCCATCCGGTACGCGCCGCAGGCTGCGCGGTCGCGTCACGGCTGCAGCAGAGCGGACATAGGCTGGAAAGCTTCACGCACCCTTTCGGCAAGCTCCTGAATTGCCTCGCTCGAATGATAGGGATTGCGGCGAAGCACGACGCGGGAGGAATCGACGGGCGGGAAGCCGTCTTCGCTCGTCAGCTCCCGGCATCCATGCGGAATATTACTGCGCGATAGCGTCGAAACGGCAAGGCCGGCCAGGACGGCGTTCTTCAGGCCCGAACTGGTGTCGGCGACGAAGGCGATGCGATAGTGCAATCCCGTTTGGTCCAGGGATCGCAGAGCGAAATCGCGGCACCATGTCGAGTTGCGGTAGACCGCAATCGGCAGCGGTGTCGCTTCGTGCAGGCGATGTACCAGCGAGGTCACCCAGACCGTGGGGTCGATGCAGAGAATTTCACCCGTCGTCTGGTTGCTCCAGTCGAAGACGACAGCCAGATCGAGTTCGTCCTTTTCCAGGGCTGCAAGGTTTCGGGCGGTATAGTCGCAGGAAACGGTCACCTCGACAGCCGGATGCCTGACGGCAAAGGCGGCAAGTGCCGCAGGCAGAATGGTCTGGCTGTACTCTTCCGGAATTCCGATCCGCACTGGTCCGTCAAGTGGCTTGGTGCGGATCGTCGCGGCCGCCTCGTTCAGAAGCTCAATGACCCGTTGTGCATAGGGAAGCAACTGATTGCCCGCCCGGGTCAGGACCGCTCCTCGCGCATTTCTCTCGAACAGCGTCTCGCCGATCGTTTCCTCGAGGCGCTTGATCTGGGCGCTGACGGCCGATTGCGTGCGGCCGATACGCTGCGCGGCAAGGGAAAAATTCAACGTCTCGCTGATGACGAGAAAGGTCCGGAGCAAATCGCTTTCGATGGGTTCGTGCATGGGGCAAGTCACAAATATTTCTGATAGCTACTATCTCTACTATTCGTTTGTCTGATGTCAAATATCGGCGCACACAGTGGGCGTTCCTTCTGTTTCCTCACTGAGTCCGTTACATGACATTCCAGTTCCCGACCCGCTCCGCTTTTGCCAGCGATTATGAGAGGGGCGTTATACTCGTGGCTACGGCAATGCTTGCGTGGAGCTGCAGCGGCATCTACGCACGCCTTCTGACCACGGACATTTGGACGGCGATCGCCTGGCGATCATTGTTTGGCGGCCTGTTCCTGCTGATTCCCAGCTTTTTCCTCGAAGGTGGGTTTTCACGGCGCCAATGGGCCTCGATCTTTCATCCTTCCGGCCTGGCGATGCTCGCCTGCCAGATGATAAGTCAGGCCTGCTTCATCGGCGCGCTCTACATGACCACGGTCGCAAATGTGACCATGATCTATGCGACGGCACCATTCATCGCTGCGTTTCTCAGCTGGTCCATGCTGAAGGAGCGCGTGGCGAAGCGGACGTTGATTGCCGGCGGCGTCTGTCTCATCGGTGTTGCCGTCATCGTCGCCTCCTCGATCGGTGGCGGCACCGGCGTCGGCGACCTGCTGGCGCTCGGCATGACAATCACTTTCGCGCTGATCATCGTTATCCCGCGTATGGATCGCAGCATTCCGATCCTGCCGTCGAGCGTTGTCGGCGGGCTCCTGACATTCGTGATCTTCGTGCCTTTCGCCTCGACAAGCTCGCTGGACGTTTACAACTGGCTTTTGCTGGCCGCCTTCGGGGCGACGAATTTCGCGCTCGCCTTCGTCCTCTTCCTTTTCGGGTCCAGGCGAATGCCCGCGGCCGATGCGGCCCTCATCAGTTCGATGGAGATCGTGTTGACCCCCTTCTGGGTCTGGCTTTTCTTCTCCGAGACGCCGCCCGTTGCCACATTCATCGGTGGGGCGATCATCTTTGCGACGATCGTCTGGCACACGGCCGTCGATCTCCGACATGGCCGCCGTGCGCGTGCGCCTGCCGAATAGGCTATAGCCATCGGCCCTCGTCTCGGCAAAGATAGCGGCTTGAGCCTCGATTTCACAAAAGCGATGAAAACGTCATGACCTCCAACGATCCCTTGCTCCAGCCCTATCAGCTCAAGCACCTCACCTTGAAGAACCGCATCATGTCGACGGCGCATGAGCCGGCCTACTCCGAAGATGGCATGCCGACGGATCGGTACAGGCTCTATCATCGCGAGAAGGCGAAGGGTGGCATCGCACTGACCATGACGGCGGGTTCGGCAGTTGTGTCACCGGATTCGCCGCCGGCCTTCGGCAATCTCCATGCCTATCGCGATGAGATCGTTCCGTGGCTGAAGAAACTGACTGACGACTGTCATGAGTTCGGCGCGGCTGTGATGATCCAGTTGACCCATCTCGGCCGCCGCACCGGTTGGAATAAGGGAGACTGGCTGCCGGTGCTGGCGCCGTCGCCGATCCGCGAGCCAGCGCACCGCGCCTTTCCGAAGGCCGCCGAGGATTGGGATATCGAGCGCATCATCGCGGATTTCGCCGCCGCGGCTCAGCGCATGCAGGATGCCGGCCTCGATGGCATCGAAATCGAGGCCTATGGCCATCTGACCGACGGCTTCTGGTCGCCGGCGACGAACAGGCGTGAGGACGAGTTCGGCGGCTCACTCGACAATCGCATGCGCTTTTCGATGATGATGACGGAGGCGATCCGCAAGGCGGTCGGCCCGGATTTCATCGTCGGCATGCGCATGGTGGCCGATGAGGATTGGGAGAAGGGTCTTTCGCGGGAAGAGGGCATCGAGATCGCCAGGCGGCTCGCCGCCTCGGGAAACATCGACTTCCTTAACATTATTCGCGGCCATATCGACAGCGATACGGCGCTCAACAACGTCATTCCTATCCAGGGGATGGCATCTGCTCCGCATCTGGATTTTGCCGGCGAGGTGAGGGCGGCGACCAAGTTCCCGGTCTTTCACGCTGCCCGCATCAGCGATGTTGCCACCGCGCGCCACGCGATCGCGGAAGGCAAGCTCGACATGGTCGGCATGACGCGCGCCCATATTGCCGATCCGCATATCGTCAACAAGATCATGTCAGGGCAGGAAGCGCATATCCGCCCTTGCGTCGGCGCCACCTACTGTCTCGATCGGATCTACGAGGGTGGCGAGGCGCTCTGTATTCACAATGCGGCGACGAGCCGCGAGGCAGACATGCCGCATCAGATCGAGAAGGCGCCGGTATCGCGGAAGGCCGTCGTCATCGGTGCCGGCCCTGCCGGGTTGGAGGCGGCGCGCGTCCTTGGCGAGCGTGGTCACAAGGTTGACGTGCTCGAAGCAAGCGGCAAGGCCGGCGGTCAGGTCAATCTCCTCACCCGCAATCCGCGCCGCAAGGAGATGATCGGCATTATCGATTGGCGGCTGTCCGAATTGGAGCGCCTTGGCGTCACGATCCATTACGATGTCTATGCCGGGGCGGATGAGGTGATGGCATTCGAGCCCGATCTCGTCGTCGTGGCGACGGGTGGCATCGCGCAGTCGCCCGAACTCGACGGTGGCGATGGCCTTGTCACGTCTTCATGGGACATTCTGGCCGGCGCCGTGAAGCCTGAGGGGCACGTCCTGCTCTACGACGACAATGGCGGGCATCCGGGCATGTCGGCCGCCGAGGTCATTGCCAATAGCGGCGCCGAACTGGAGCTTGTCTCGCCGGAGCGTTTCTTCGCGCCGGAAATGGGCGGCATGAACCATGTGCCCTATGCAAAAGCCTTTGCCGAGAAGAATGTCCGGGTCACCATCAATACGCGGCTGAAATCGGTGCGCCGCGACGGCAATGCGCTGGTTGCGGTTCTGGGGTCCGATTTTTCCGAGCAGACGCAATGGGAGCGCCGTGTTTCCCAGGTCGTGGTCGAGCATGGCACCGTCGCCAATGACGAGCTTTACCTTGAGTTGAAGCCGCTGTCGCGCAACCTCGGCGCCGTCGACTATCCGGCCCTGATCGTGCGTCGTGCGCCGCTGCCGGCAAAAAACGAAGCCGGTGTATTCGACCTGATCCGCATCGGCGACGCGATCGCAAGCCGCAATATCCATGCCGCCATTTATGATGCGCTGCGCTATTGCTCGCTGCTGTGAGGCGGCCAGGCCACCGATCCACGCTTGATCAGGCTCGTTTTAACGGCGGTGCGCTCGACAGGCATGTCCTTGCCGTTCAGCCTTGAAATCAGCCTTTCGGCTGCCTTCTTGCCCATCTCGTAGACCGGTTGGTCGACGACGGTGATTGGCGGCGTGGTGACGGTCGTCCAATCGGCATCCAGAAAGGAAATCATCGAGATATCGTCGGGTATGGACAGGCCGATAGCTTGCAGCGACTTGAAGACTCTGAGGCCGACGAGACTGTCGGATGCGACGAGCGCGGTCGGCGCCGGCATTTCTTGCAACAGGTGTTTGACGACTGCATCCGTGCGCGCCTGATCAGTGGCGCCGAGCCGTATATAGCGCTGCGGGTCTTCAATGCCCGCCGCAGCCTGCGCTTCCAGCACCCCTTCCACGCGCTCGCGCACTGCGGAGTTGGAAAGCTCACGGCTGTCGGTGAGCCGCTCGTCGTCGGCGTCCATGGCCGATATATAGGCGATATGACGATGCCCCATATCGAGCAGGTAGCGTGTTGCGGTGGCGGCGGCGTCGAAGTCATCGCCCGTTACGGAGTCGACACCAAGCTCCGGGATGCTTCTGTCGAACAGCACAAGCGGCACGCCGACGCGGCGTATGTCCTGCAGGTGTTCCATTCGGTCGCATCGCGCCGGCGTGACGATCAATCCGTCGACGCGCTTGCCGATCAGCAGGTCCACCGCCGACTTTTCAGCTTCGAGTTCTTCTCCGGAATTGGCGATGATCACATTGAAGCCGGCCAAGCGCGCGACGTCGCTGATGCCGCGCACGGCGAGGCTGAAGAAGGCGTTCTCGATATCGCCGACGACCACGCCGATAATGCCGGATTTGCCAGTCGTCATGCTGCGGGCTAGCTCGTTCGGCCGATACTCGAGCGCTGCGGCTGCGGCCGTCACCTGCTCGCGAACCTTGTCACTGACCACGCCGTAGCCGCCCAGAACACGCGCTGCGGTGGCCTTCGAGACCTTCGCCGCCCTGGCGACATCGGCGACGGTAACGGAGCGTTTCGAAGCAAGCGGTTCTTCCATGGGATGACGACTACAAGAGTTGTTGACGGGCGGTCAATCTCAAGTTAACAAATATCCATTGAGACCGGTCTCTTTATATCTGAGACCGGTCTCTTGTCCAGATATCCCTTTTCGATTGTCGATCAGGGATATGGGCGTAGCATGCATGAATGCCGATAAGAGCATCCTTTCAGAGCGGAGAACGAACATGAAAATATCTGGCATCCTCTCAGCCATCGCGGCGCCCTTGCGCGCGGGCGTGCTGGCCTATCTCGTCGCGGCAAGCGTCGGCCCGGCTGTCGCGGCCGACAATCCCTATAATCTCATCGATCCGAACGTCATCAGCGTCGGCACCATGGGCGACTCCAAGCCCTACGCCTTCACCACGGCCGACGGTCAATTCAGCGGCTTCGATATCGAGCTGTTCCTGAACGTTGTCTCGCGCATGGGCTTTCCGAAGGACAAGGTGACCTTCACCGGCCAGGAATTCTCGGCGCTGCTGCCATCGGTTGCCAATGAGCGTTTCGACGTCGCCGTCGCGGCGATCGGAACCACCGAGGCACGCAAGAAGACCGTGGATTTCTCCGACGGTTATCTGGCCGGCTATCTTTCGGTTCTGACATCCGACGCTACGATCAAGGACGCCAGCGGCCTCAAGGGTAAGCGCCTCGGCGTCGTGCAGGGCACCTTGCAGGAGATTTATGCGACCAAGAATTTTACCGGAACGGACCTGGTCAAGTTCCCGGACAACAACTCGGCGGTCGCAGCACTCAACAACGGCACCGTCGCTGCGCATTTCCTCGATTATGAAGCCGCCAAGCAATATGGCGAGCGTTATCCCGCGCTGAAGATCGCCGTGAATATTCCGTCCTTCGACGCGCCGGCAGGCTTCGTCGTCAAGAAAGGCAATGATGCCTTTCGTCTGGCGCTGAACAAGGGTCTGCATGAGGCGATGCAGGACGGAACGTGGAAGACGCTTTACGAAAAGTGGTTCCCGGGCTCGCCGATGCCGGACCAGTATCTTCCCAAGAAGTAAGGCCGCCCGCCGCCCGGCCTGCCGGGCGGCGGCATTTGCCTGCTCTCGAGAATTTCATGGGGAATTGAATGGACTGGCTAGAAAATCTCCGCCGCAGCTTCCTTGATTGGGATGCGATGGCGGAAGTCCTGCCGAGTATGATCACCGTCGGTTTGAAGAACACACTGATCCTGGCGGCCGCTTCCACCGTACTCGGCGTCGGCATCGGTATGATGCTGGCCGTAATGGGCATCTCGCAATCGCGCTGGCTGCGCCTACCGGCGCGGATCTATACCGATATCTTCCGCGGCCTGCCGGCAATCGTGACGATCCTGATGATTGGCCAGGGCTTTGCCCGCATCGGCCGCGAACTCTTCGGCCCATCGCCGTTTCCGCTTGGGATCATTGCGCTGAGCCTGATCGCAGGCGCCTATATCGGCGAGATTTTCCGTTCCGGCATTCAAAGCGTCGAACGTGGCCAGATGGAGGCCTGCCGCGCCCTTAGCATGAGCTACGGGCAGGGGATGCGGCTGATCATCATTCCGCAGGGCGTGCGGCGCGTTCTGCCGGCCCTCGTCAACCAGTTCATCGGCAACGTCAAGGATTCGAGCCTTGTCTATTTCCTCGGGCTATTGGCCTCCGAGCGCGAGATCTTTCGCGTCGGCCAGGACCAGGCGGTCGTCACGGGCAATCTCTCGCCGCTGCTGCTGGCCGGTGTCTTCTACCTGGTGATCACCGTTCCGCTCACCCATCTCGTCAACTATATCGACACGCGTTTGCGCCTCGGACGGCAGGGGCGAGGCTCGGGTGCCGCCAGCGGGCTTGTCGAAGTCACCGAGCTGGAAGCGGCGTCGGACATGCAGCCCCCAAGCGGCGCCGGTGTGGCGCGTT
The DNA here is from genome assembly GCF_016901135.1 of Martinezella lusitana. Lineage (GTDB taxonomy): Bacteria > Pseudomonadota > Alphaproteobacteria > Rhizobiales > Rhizobiaceae > Rhizobium > Rhizobium lusitanum_D. The sequence continues at coordinate 886,412 of NZ_JAFEVL010000045.1, forward strand.
TCACGGGGGGAGCCGTCAAGGTCAGCGATCTCAGCATGTCCTATGGCGATCTCGATGTCCTGAAGGGCGTCGACCTCGATATCGCCAAGGGCACGGTGACCTGCATCATCGGCCCGTCCGGCTCCGGCAAATCCACGCTGCTGCGATGCCTCAACAGGCTTGTCGAACCCAAGGGGGGCGACATCCTGCTCGACGGCGAAAGCATTCTGGCGATGAAGCCGGAAGGCCTGCGACGGCGCGTCGGCATGGTGTTCCAGCATTTCAATCTGTTTCCCGATCATACCGCGCTCGAGAACGTCATGCTGTCGCTGACCAAGATCAAGAGGATGCCGAAAGGCGAGGCGCGTCGGATCGCCGAGACGCGTCTCACGGAGGTGGGTCTTGCCGGACGCAAGGATCACAGGCCGGCGAGCCTTTCCGGCGGCCAGCAGCAGCGCGTTGCGATCGCTCGCGCACTCGCCATGGATCCTGAGGTTATCCTCTTCGATGAGGTCACGAGCGCGCTCGATCCGGAACTGGTCAAGGGCGTTCTCGACCTGATGGCCAATCTCGGACGCCAGGGCATGACGATGGCTGTCGTTACGCACGAGATGGGTTTTGCCCGCAAGGTCGCCGACCAGGTCGTGTTCATGGATGAAGGCCGCATCGTCGAGGCGGGCCCGCCTGGGCAGATCTTCGACAATCCCCGGAGCGAGCGGCTGAAGCGCTTCCTCGCCGAGGTTCTCTGACAAGCAGGGCTGGCGAGCACCTCGACAGCTTTTCCATCGCAACATCCATTGTAGACAAGGTTACCCAACATGCATGCTCCCACTCGTCCTTCGAAAGTCATTGTCGTCGGCGGCGGCATTTTCGGGGTTTCAACGGCCGTTCATCTTGCGCGGCTCGGTATTCGCACGACCATCATCAACGACGGCCCGTTGGCTAACGGTGCGTCGGGTCGCTCGCTTGCCTGGCTCAACTCGGCGCGCCGTCGCTCCGACGCTTACCACCGGCTACGCCTTGCCGGCATCGATCGCTATCGTACGCTTGCCGCCAAATATCCGGATGCCGCTTGGCTGCGCTTCGACGGCGGCCTGACGTGGGATGCCGACGATGCCGCTAACGAGATCGCCGCGGTCTTCGACTACGAACGCAACCTGGGCTATCATGCGCAATTGCTTGCTGCCGAGAAGATCGCCGGGACGACGCCGGGCGTCGACGCGCGCTCTGTCACGCCGCAGGGTGCAATCTTCAATCCGGGCGAGGGCTGGGTCGATCTGCCGTCGCTGATCGGCGTTCTCGCCGAGGAGTTCGTGGCGCTGGGCGGCGAAATCGTCACCGATGCCGGTCGCGCGACGATCGACGTCGAGGATGCCCGTGTCCGCGGTGTCACGACATCGGACGGAACCCGCAGGCAGGCCGATGCGGTGCTGCTTGCCGCAGGCGGTGCGGTGCCGGCGATCGTCGCGGAGGCCGGCCAACATATCGGTGATGGGACACCGATTGCGCTTCTGGTCAGGACGAAGCCGATCGATCACCCGCTGAAGGCTGTGCTCAACACGCCCCGTGTCGCCATCCGGCCCACGCCGGATGGTGCTTTCGCGCTGGATTCGGCCTGGTCCGAGGAGGAGGTCATCGTAAATGCGGACGGAACTTACGACATCAAGTCATCGACGCTCGAAGGTCTGCTGCTGGAAGCCTCCAAGGTGCTGGAGGGCAATCCGAAGCTCGAAATCGGCGATTACGGCGTCGGCCCCAAGCCCATTCCGGGCGACGGCGAGCCGGTCTTCGGAGAGCTGCAAGCAATATCAGGCTATTTCGTCGCGTTCAGCCATAGCGGCGCAACTCTTGGCCTGATTGCCGGCGAGTTGCTCGCCGATGAGATCGCCACCGGCAAGCGCCACCCGCTTCTGGCCGACTTCCGGCCGGAGCGTTTTTCCAGATAGTCTGGCCGCATTCTTGGGCGGTCAGCGCAGGGTGTCGAGCAAACTCGATCCCGTCGCCAGATTGTCGATGAACACGGTCATTGCGTAACATGCGACCAGCAAGTCCATCAGATATCCGATCAGCGGTCTCCAGCCTGCCGCTGACCGGCTCGCTTCGCGGCGAGACGGATGGTTTTCAGCGGCCCGAAGGAACGTATCTTGAAAAGATCTCGCCGAAAACGCCAGCAATGTCAGCAGATTGAAGATTATGAACTGGCGGGGACCGGCCCCGATGAAGCTGAAGGCGGCATTGCAGACAAGACAGCCGGCCCACAGATGCAGACGCCTGGCGAGAAAGTGCTGCGCGCCCATCAGCGTGCCGCGCGCACCTGTGGCGCAGCTTGATCCCTCATCGTGGTTTTGTCGCAAAGCCGACCCTTTTGTTTCCATCTCGATGAGCCTAGGAAACCAGCTTTCCGGGATCGCGTGTGTGTCGTTATGTTGCGGCATATTCTTTAAATTTGCCGCGTAATTTTTCGCGGACAAACGCCGCTTTCAGGGCCGCCACTGTCCTGCAACAAAATGTAACAACTTATAATACCGCGTTACATCCGAATCGGTATATTCGCCTCAGCTTGAACGAGAGGCCGCCCGATGCTTTCAGACTATTCGTCGTCCCAGTCCCAAACCGATGTGCTGATCTGTCTGGACAATCAGCAGGTTGCTTCCCGCATCGGTTCTGTTCTGTCGGAGCAGGGGCTGACGGTGGCATCCATGCCGGCGACCGGTATCCAGGAATGGTTCGAGCCGAACGGTTGTCAGGTGGTGATCACGCATACGGCAATGATCGGCGAGGTGCGAACCAGATTGAAGCTGCCGGTCGTCAATCTCGAGGCCTTCATATTCGATCGCCCCGAACATGTTGCCGAGGGCGCTGCGCGACAATTCGACGGCGATGCGTTCATCAAACGGGTCTTCTTGGTCATGAGCGACGCCCGCAAGCGCACATCGCGATGAAGCGAGCCCAGCAGCGGCCCAGATAGTTACAGCCGCTGCTGGGTGACCTTGTCGAAGAAGTGAAGATTAGGCGACTTCAGGGAAATCTGCACGATCTGGCCAGGCGTCAGTTCGGCGCGTTCTCTCATTACCCATGTGATTTCCCTGCCTTCCAGCTCGAGCGCCACATGCGTTTCGGAACCGGTCGGCTCGACCACGCTTACGGTCGCGGCGATGCCGCCATCGCTCGCAAAGGCGATGTCTTCCGGACGGATGCCGAGGATGATATCTAGGGCGTCTGCCTGGGCCGGAACGTTCGAGAGCGCGATGCGGGTTCCGGACGGGAGGGTGAGTGCCGGTGTTGCGCCGCCGGTGACCTTGCCTTCGAGGAAGTTCATCGCCGGCGAGCCGAGAAAACCAGCAACAAAAACGTTTTTCGGACGATCGTAAAGCTCCAGCGGCGAGCCGATCTGTTCCACCTTGCCGCCTTGCAGCACGACGATCTTGTCGGCCATGGTCATCGCTTCGATCTGGTCGTGCGTGACATAGACGATCGTCGTCTTCAGGCGTTGATGCAGGGCCTTGATCTCGGCGCGCATCTTCACGCGCAGCTTGGCATCGAGGTTGGAGAGCGGTTCGTCGAAGAGGAAGACCTTCGGATCGCGCACGATGGCGCGGCCCATGGCGACGCGCTGGCGCTGACCGCCGGAAAGATGTGCCGGCTTGCGACCCAGCAACGGCTGCAGCCCGAGAATATTGGCGGCCTCGCCAACCTTCCGGTCGATCTCGGCGCGCTTTGCGCCCGCAAGCTGCAGCGCAAAGCCCATGTTCTCCGCGACCGTCATCTGCGGATAGAGCGCGTAGTTCTGAAACACCATAGCGATGTCGCGATCCTTCGGCGGGAGGTCGTTGACGACCCGTCCGCCGATCGAGATCTCGCCGCCGGTAATATCCTCGAGCCCCGCGATCATGCGCAGCAGCGTTGACTTGCCGCAGCCCGATGGGCCGACGAGAATGACGAATTCGCCGTCCGATATATCGACATCGACGCCATGGATGATGTTTATCGCGCCGTAGGATTTCCTGACGTTCTTGATGGTCAATCCGGACATGAAACTTTTTCCTTCAAGGTCGATCAGTGCTTCTTGCGGATGCGTAGCGCCAGGTACGGCTTGCCGGGCAATTCGACGCCGAAGGCCGCATCCGCCTTGCCGCCGCGCACGACCGCGCCGTGCCGTGTCGGGTGCGGGATCGGCGCTTCGACCTTCTTTGCCGGCGTGATCGTCATTTCCCATGTGTCGATGATGTCGACGTCGTAGCCGGTGCCGTCCTTCGGCAGCCCCGTCGACCAGATGACGGGCTGGTGTTCACCGAGATAGATGTAGCTGACATCGCCATCGCGGGCGCCGGAGACGCGCGTCCAGGGCCATTCGCCGGCGCCTGCCATCGGTTCGAGGCCGTTGACGACGTCCTGTTCCAGCAGGTCGCGCAGAAAGCCGATGCGCTTCCACGCCTCGCCGCGAAGCTCGCCGCCCTTGGCCCACCAGATCAGGTCTTCAGGATGCGAATAGGTTTCGCCGTGGCCGGCATAACCGCCGCGCGTCATGGTGATCCAGAAACGATGGACCAGCTCCTGCGCGGTCAGGTTGCCCCAGGACTGAATGATGTTGCCTTCATACTCAGGCTCGTCGTTGACGACAGGCTTGCCGTAGGCGTCACGCCATTCCTGCGTCCGCTTCACATCCCAGTTCTGGATGCAGGTATGCGTCACCCACGGCTTGCGATGATCGAAATTCATCGTCTGTTCGCCGTTGTGGATGGATTTCAGGTGACCGTAGGGATCGTTCTCTTCGAGAATGTGGAAATAACGGTCCCACTGCGACATCGGCTTGGTGTCGAGGAGGAAATCATATTCGTTGGCGAGCGCCCACCAGACGTTGCGATAGGCGGCGAGGCGGGCGGCGAGATAGGCGACATAGCGGAAATCCTGCTCGGCCGACATGTCGGCATAGCCCCAGCGGTCATAGGGGTGGAAGATGATGATGTCGGCCTCGATGCCGAGATTGCAGAGGGCTGCCACCTGCTTTTCGAAATGGCGGAAGAGGATGGGATTGGGTCTGTCGAAATCCTCGTTGCCGTCTGCGCCTTTCTCGAAGCAGGGATAAAGAGGCTCATTGACGTTGTAGGGATAATCCTTGGGGAACACGCCCATGCGGATCTTGTTGAAGTGCGCCTTCTTCAGCGTCTCGAGTGTCTGTGCCTGCATGTCGAGCGGCTGGTGCGTCCAGGCATAGCAGGTGGTGCCGAAGGACAGGAAAGGCTTGCCGTCGGCATAGGCGAAATGGAATTTGTTGCGCACGCGCACCGGGCCATGATTACCCTCCGACGGCTTGGTGGCGACGAATGAGCCGGTCTTGCCATCGAGTTCTGTAGTCTTCGAGCGTGTGCGGAACGACCATTCGCCCTCGTTGTCCGGCATGAAGCGAACGCGATAGACGCCGTCGCCATCATAGAAGCCCGGCACGCGGATCTCGCGGCTGTGCTGGCTGAAAACGGCATCGAATGCCACATCGAGATAGGGATTGCCGCCCGAAGGGCCGTTGAAGGCCGCCTCGAAGACTCCCCATTTTTCGACGGACGCGTTGGACATGATATTCTCCTCGATATGTATGGATGATTTGACCGTTCAGCCTTTGACCGCGCCGGAGGTGAGCCCGGAGACGAAGTAGCGCTGAAAGATCAGATAAACGATGGTTGCCGGCAGCACGGTCATGACAATTGCGGCGTTCAACTGTCCGTAATCGTTGGAGAATTGTCCCTGGAAGGACATCAGCCCGAGCGGCAGCGTCCACATGTGCTGGTCCTGCAGGAGCACCAGCGCCATTGCGAATTCATTCCATGTCGAGACGAAATCCAGGATCAGCAGGGCTGCGAGCACCGGCAGGCAAACCGGCAGAAATATCCGGCGGAAAATGGTGAAGTGGCTGGCGCCGTCGATCAGCGCAGCCTCGGACAGCTCCTTCGGAATGCCCCGGAAGAAACCGTGCAGGATGAAGACCTGATAGGGCACGCCGAAGGCGATATAGGGCAGGATGACGCCGGGATAGGTGTCGATCAGGCCGAGCGAATTGACGAGCGTGAACAGCGGCGCGAGCATGACCTGAAAGGGGATCATCGTGCCGAAGACGACGAGAAGCAGCAGCAGCTTGCCGAACCGCAAGCGGATCTTGGCGAGAGCATAGGCCGCCATTGCCGACAGGATGAGGCCGAGCGGCACCTTGATCACGGTGATGATGGCGCTGTTGAGAAAGGCGCTGGCGAAATTGCCGCGTCCCCAGGCGCTCGTGTAGTTTTCGAAGGCGGGATTGAGGGGAGGCATGAAAGCGCCCGTCGTCGTCACGTCCGCCTGTGTCTTCAGCGAAGTGAAGACAATGAAAATGAAGGGCGCCAGCCAAATTAGCGCGACGACGAATAGCGCGATCCACAATGCGATCAGGATGGGGTCACGCTTGCGCTTTGCGGCTGTGATGGTTTCGAAGCCGTCGGACATGGAGGTCGCCGATGTTGCCGTCATTGCTCGGCCTCCTCATGCTTTTGCGTCCAGCGCAGATAGGGGATGACGACGGCGATGGTGATCAACAGCAGGACGACGGAGATCGCAGCGCCTCGGCCGAAATCAAAGATCTGCATTGCCTGCGTGAAGGCCCAGAGCGCCAGCATCTGCGTGGATTGGGCCGGTCCGCCGCCGGTGAGGCCATAGACGATATCGAAGGCCTTGAGCGACGAGATGACCGATAGCACCAACACGATGGTGATCGTCGTGCGAAGCGCGGGCAGCGTGACATATCTGAAGATATTCCAGCGACCCGCACCGTCGATGCGCGCGGCCTCCACCAGCGTTTGCGAGACGTTCTGCAGGCCCGCGAGAAACAGGACCATGGAGAAGCCGACCGATTGCCAGAGATAGGCAACGAAGACCGAATAGAGGGCAACGTTCTTATCGCCGAGCCAATCCTGGATCCAGCTCTGCAGCTCCATCGAGGTGAGGATCTCGGTGAAGAGGCCGAAGAACGGATCGTACATCCACTTCCACATGGTCGCGACCGCGATCGGCGCGATGATGACGGGAAGGTAGAAGATGGCGCGGAAGGTATTGCGGGCGAAGAGCTTCTGATTGAGGCTGAGCGCCAGCAGAAGCCCCACCATCGGCGGAAAGATTACGCACATGATCGTCCAGATCACCGTGTTCCTGAAGGCGACCCAGAAGACCGGGTCCTGCGTGAAGATGTATTGATAATTCGCAAGACCGACGAAGGCGCGTTGCGGGGCAAGCCCGTTCCACTTTTGGAAGCTCAGGACCACCACGTTCAACATCGGGTACAGTGCGAAGATCGCGTAGATCAGCATGGCCGGGGCGAGCAGGATCAGCGCCTGGACGCGGGGATCATGTGTTCGGTTGCGGAATGACATTCTGATTGCTCCCGGCGGCTGGCGCGTGGGCACCAAGGTGAGGGAAGCCGTCCACTGCGATCGGTGATCGAGACGGCGGCCTCCCTCGAAGGCTTAGGTGCGGCCCGAGATGAAAGTCTGCAGCTGTTTTGCCGCATCCGCCGGCTTAATATTGCCGGCCGCCACATCGTTGATCACCCGGAAATACTCCGTCGTGACATCGAGCGGGAATGCCTGGTCGCCGTTCATGTAGACCTTGCCGTAGGTCTTGAAGATATCCAGCCATTTTGCCTCGAGCGGCTTCTGGTTGGCATACTGGACGTTCTTGTTGACCGAGATCGAGCTGATCTGCCCGACGAGATCCTGCTGGACCTTGGTCGACAGGAAATAGTCGAGGAACTTGGCGGCAAGGTCCGGATTCTTGCTTTTGGTGCTGACGTAGTTGTACTCGGCGAAGCCGTAGAGCCGGTTGGTGTTCGTCGGGAACGGCACGACGCCGTAGTCGTCGAGGTTGACGCCGCTGCCGCTCAGCTGGCTGACAAGCCAGTCGCCCTCCAGCATCATCGCGGCGCGGCCCGCGACAAACAGAGTGTAGGACTGCTGGTTGCTGATCCCCATGAAGGGTTTCAGCGTATAGTCATTCGTCCATTTGGCGAATTCGGTGAAGGCGTCGGTGGCGCAGGGCTCCTTGGTCCAATCTGTCTTCATGGCCATCAGGGCGTCGTGTTTGTCGGCGCCGCATTTGGTTTCCAGCAGCACGTCCATCAGGCGCATGACATGCCAGTTGACCGAGCCGCCGAAGGTGAAGGCAGGAATTCCGGCAGCCTTGAGCTTCTCCGCGTCGGCGAGCAGCTCTTCGTAGGTCTTCGGCTCCTGAGTGATACCGGCCTTCTGGAAGAGCTTCTTGTTGTAGTAGATGGCCTCACCCTTGAAGGTGAAGGGAACGCCGTGCTTGCCGCCCGGATAGAGATCGGCAAAGGCCGCCGCCGAAGGAAGCAGTTCGTCGCTCCATTTGTACTGGGTGTAATATTTGTCCAGCGGCAGCGACAGGCCAGCCTTCACATATTCGCCGCCAAGGCCGAGGCCGGCCCAGCTGAAATAGATATCGGGACCCTTGCTGGAGCCGGCAGCCACGCGAAGGGCCGTCTTGTGTTCATCGACGCCGCGCTGGACGATTTCGATATGGGTGCCGGGATTGGCGGCCTCAAAATCCTTCGCCACCTTCTTGAGGGCGGAATTGGCGCCGCCATTGTCGAAATTCAGCGTCCACAGCGTCAGGTCCTCTGCGGCGGCATTGGTTGCCGCCAGCGCTGTCGCGGCAATCGCAACCGCGCCGAACCAACGCGCATATTTCCAACTGATAGCCATCTCCCATCCTCCTCCGAGCAAAGCTGAAGGCGGTTTTGGCAAATAGATATCAGCATGTCAACTGGTATGATGAGCTCATCATCATTATGATGTGAAGTGAATATGAAAGCACGATATCATCACAACCGCCGAGGCAGCTCCCGGATCCATGTGTCCAAGGGTACGCTCGCCGAGCCGCGACGACCTGCCCTTTGCTGCAATCATGTCCTTGGTTGCTTCCGCCCCGGCTTGCGCAGCTTCCAGCGCTGCCGCCAGGCAGGCAGCAAGGGGTAGGCCTTGGTCACGCGCGGCTCGGCAGGCTGCGGCGGCGGGCGCCCAGGCATCGACCATCGTCTTTTCGCCGACCTCCGCCTTGCCTCTGTCCTGGATCCCCTTGGCGAAGGCAGCGAATATCTCGACCATGTCATCGTCGTTGAGTGACGTTTTCCCCTTCGCTGATGCGCCAGCCCGCATCAAAGCAGTCGCGTAGAGCGGTCCGGAAGAGGCGCCGACAGCATTGAGGAAGGATTTTGCGGCCGTGTTGAACACGAGCGTCGGATCGGCCGTTGTCGCATCCAGCTCCGAAACTGCCTTGGCGGCAGCGGCAAAGCCAAGTTCCATGGCGATACCGTGATCGGCATCGCCGATTACGCCATCAAGCTCGCACAGACGATCCTTTTCACGCGTCATTGCCTCGGCGAGGCGTGCAAAAAGCGATTTCAGATCCTCCTCCGTCACAGTCGTCATTGCAGGGCCTCACCCGAGCGGAACATGGCGCAATCGCAGGGATGGTCGATCAACCGCTGGAGTTCGTCATCGAGATGCATCAGCGTGATCGAGGCGCCGGCCATTTCCAGCGAGGTGCAGTAGTTGCCGACCAGCGACAAATGGATGACCAGGCCCGCTTCATCGAGCATCATCTTCACCTTGCGCATCAGGATGTAGAGTTCCATCAGCGGGGTCGAGCCCAGCGAATTGACGAGCACGGCGACGCGGTCGCCACGCGCCGGCTTCATTTCATGGAGGATCTTGCCGACCAGCTCGTCCGTCACCTGATCCGCCGGCTTCAGCGGGCCCCGTGCAACGCCCGGCTCGCCGTGAATGCCCATGCCGATCTCCATTTCATCGGCCCCGAGTTCAAAATTGGGCTTCAGAGTCTGCGGCAAGGAGCAGGGGGAGAGAGCCACCCCCATTGTAAAGGTCCGCTCATTGGCCAGGCGCGCCACCCGCTCGACCTCGTCGAAACCATACATCATGTCGCAAGCCGCGCCTGCGGCCTTGAAGACGAAGACGTTTCCGGCAACACCGCGCCGGCGTTCCTTCTGCTCAGGCGGTGCAGAAGCAATGTCATCGGTCGTGACAACAGTGCGTACGTCGATATCATCCATGGCAAGCATCTCGGCCGCCATGTCGAAATTCATGACGTCACCGGCATAGTTGCCATAGAGGAACAGGACGCCGACGCCGCCGTCGACAGCCTTGGCGCATTCGATGATCGGGTCGGGCGGCGGCGAAGCAAAGACGTTGCCAATCGCGGCCGCGTCTGCAAGTCCCCTGCCGACGAAACCGAGGAAGCTCGGCTCATGTCCCGAGCCGCCGCCGATAACCATGCCGACCTTGCCGGGCCGCGGCCCATGCTTGGCGACGATCGAACGGGGCGACCCTTCCAAAGTGCGAAGGTGTCGCGGATGGGCTGCCAGGATGCCCGCCAGCATCTCGTCGACCGCCGCCGCACCCTCGTTGATCAGTTTCTTCGTCTTCATGCCGGTCCTCCCAAATCACTGCGATTGTTAGGACTAACATGCGCGTCTGCTGGTTCAGGTCAATCCGTCAAAGTCACTGAAGTGACCGCGTAGGCTCCGAGCGTGAGGGCGCTGGCTTGGCCGACACGACGGAAGGTTCCGAGCTCGATCCGGCGCGTTGCGGGGGTGATGTTGACTAGATGCAGTTGCCGTCGCTCGCTGGTTCGCGCGGTGACGAAGGCAAGCACCGAGGTCGGGTCGGACGATATGCATTCGCGCCATCGACTGCCGGCGAGGCGAGCCAGCGTCGCGACCGAATTGAAGATCGGGCGAGTGGCGCCGGCTGGGGACGGTTCGTTTTCGCCCGCGATGAGGCCGAAAGATCCGGTCAGGGCGGAGAGCGTCAGGCATTCCAATCCGGCATCGAGCACGCGGGCGGCATAGCCGAAAGTGAAGGCTTCGCCGAAGCGGCCGTTGTGCCGGGGATCGGTGCTGGCCATGGCGATGCGTCCGCCATCGGGATTGTCCATCGTGCGGCTGCCATAGGGGTTCTGGCGCATGGGTATGGTCGAAGGGCCGATGCGATAGGGCTTGTTGCCGTAGATGGCACGCACCGAGCGGGTGATGAAAGGCAATGCCTCCAGCGTCTGCATGACGCTGAGGTCATCCGCCGCATGCACGATCGGATTGGTACAATGCGTGATGAAATCGAGCGGGCTGGCGGGAACCCGCTTGCGATTGAGCTCGGTGAAATAGCTCAGCATGCCGCCACCGAGGCGCATGCCGGGGAAGGCCGCATGTGCCGCAGCATAGACCTCTTCGAGAGGCGGGCATTCGGGCCATTCGCTGCCCGGTGGGGTCGATTGCCGGTCGACGGAAGGAGAAATGACGACCGCATCGGGATTGAAACCGGCCGCTTGCATCCAGCTCGCGATCTGTGTTGCTTCGGCAAGCGGGGTTTGTCGACAGGGTAATGCAATTTCCAACGTCGAGCTGCCGGAGTGAAGCTCGGCGACGGCAGCGAAGGATTTGAAGGCATCGGCACCATGGCCGGCATTGGGATCGAAATGGAACAGCAATTCCTGCGGCATGATCTCGGCAAGCCTGTCGCGGGCCGCAAGCGTTGCCTTCGCTTCCTCCGGCGTGATGATAAGCCCGATCGGGGGCATGACGCCGCTTCTGCTACCGCTCGAAAGTGTGATGGAGCCATTTCCTGTGGAAAGCGATGTTGGAGCGGTCGATGAGTGCCCCCTATCGCGGATACTGAGAACGATCCGCTGCCACATGGGCTCACTCACCGGTATCCGATAAGGCCAGGGCAAGGCGAGGGGACGGACATAGGTCTTGTAGGACGCATCCGACCAGTTGCGCTGATCCTCCATCTCGAAGGTATCGCCCTCCATGCGGCATTCCGCCGTCACGCTCGGGGTAACCCTGTGTGTGATCGCGCGCATGTCCTTGAAGGGCTGCCAAGGCTCGATGAGATCGGGAAACTGCGTCTCCTCGCGGCGGCCGTCGACATGCTCGACCGAAACCGGCATGCCAGCGACGCCGACGATCGGATGGAGGATGCAGAAGCCGCAGCGGTTCGTCTCGAAGCCGGTTCGGGAGAGGGCTTCGGCCTCGAAGATCAGAGGTTCACCCGCCGCAGCGGTTATCCGCACGTCAATCGCAAGCTCTGTGTCGTCAGGTCCGGCGCAGCGCGCGACATAGCTGATGGAGAAGGCATCCGGATGCTGATTAATTTGTAGGTCGCTGACAGACGGAGCGTAAGTACCCCAATCGCGGTCGCGGACAAGATAGGAAACCGCGCGCAGCACCTCCGTGCCGTCATAGCTGATGGTACGCAGATTGCCGTCCTTGAAGTCGACGACCAGCCCGCCGGCAGTCAGCCGCACCGGCGGCGTTTCGCTCTCATGTGTGCCGTAGAGCTGAAACGGGTCGATCTCGGTGGTCATTGCAGCATTGCCCGGATATCGACGGCGCGGCCGCTGGCGGCACTCTCATAAGCCGCCTCGACAAGGGCTAGGGTTTTGAGATTGTCGGCACCGGAGGTCGAGGTCTCGCCGCCATCGGCCAGACGGTCTGCCCAGTGCTGCTGGATCGCCAGAACGCTCTCCTGGATGTTGTGCCAGGGACGCGAAGCCCAGGATAGAAGCTGCGGTGAGGCGTCGGAGACCGTCATGCCGTCGGGGCCGTTGACCTCAAGGCGATAGCCTTGTGAAAGCCGGATCGTGCCCTCCGTACCGTCGAGCTCGATCAACGTCTCCGGAAATGGCTCCGTTGCAAGCTTCGAGGCATAGCTGACATCGACGATCGAGGTTGCGCCGCTTTCGTGGTCGAGCAGGATGGTGGCGACATCCTCACCCCTGATCTTCGGATTGACCCGCTTGGTGCGGGCCGTAAGCGAGCTGACATCGCCGAGGATGAAGCGGGCGATATCGAGCGTATGGATGCCGAGATCCTCGATGATGAAACGCTCGCCTTCGGCGAGATAAGGCTGGCCGGAAAAGACATCGTAGCCTGAGCGGAAGGAGAAACGGCCCCAGAAGGGCTCGCCGATCGCACCTGACTGCAGGACGCTCTTCACGGCCTGTATGGGCGTCTGCCAGCGGAAGTTCTCATGCACCATGAGGGGAATGCCGGCTCGCGAGCAGGCATCGACCATAGCCTTGGCATCACCAAGCGTCTTTGCGAAGGGCTTCTGGCAGATCGCCGGGATCTTGTGCGCAGCTGCCATTTCCACCAGGGTGCGGTGGCTCTGCACCGTCGTCGCGATGTCGACGAAATCGAAACCGCCATCGGCAAAGAGTGCCGCTGCATCTGCATAGCGCCGTTCGATGCCGAACTGGTCACCGACGATCTTCAGCCGCTCCGGATCGCGATCGCAGATCGCAACGATATGGGCACCTTTGACGTCTCGCCACGCATGCATCTGATTGACCGCAAAGAAACCGCAACCGATCAAAGCGCCCTTGATCTCTGTCATTTCAGCCTGCCTATGCCATTTGCATTGATGTCACTCAGTTTCATGGTCCCCTCCCAGGTATGAAACAGGCCCTGTTCCCGGCAGGGCGGCAAGGGAGGGCCGACGCCCTCCCGGGACGTCTATCAGGTGATGCGCTGGATGCTTGCGGCGATCTCCTGCGGTTCGAAAACCTTCTTCCAGTCGTCGCGCATCAGAGCGGGGATGCCGAACTCGATTGCCTTGTTGCAGGCATCGGAAAAGACGCCGTCGACTTCCTTGAAGATCACGGCGCCGAGTACGTTCATATGACCCAGCAGGAAGTCGCGCGCGGCTTCCGGGGGAACGCCGCGGGAAACACATTCATCCATGGCCTGGCGCATGACGACGAGCAGCGAGGCGCAAACCGTCTCGGAAAGGCCCGGCTCCAGCATCGCCATCTGCTCGACGGTCACGCGGTGCGAGCGCATGACGGGTGCCCAGATGATCTTCGCGATTTCCTCGCCGAGCGTATAGGCGCCTTCCGGTCCCTGCATCAGGGCGGAGACGATATGCTGCTTGGCAAACAGGCCACCGAAATGGTCCTTCTTGGCCTGCATCTCCGTCTCGTCGTTGAAGATCGGCGGATGGCAGGGGTGGGTGACGAAATAGGTGAGATCCTCGCGCTGCGGCAGATGGCCCGCAAAGGGAGCGGCGGCGTCGAGAGCGACGACCATGGTGCCGGGCTTGAGCTTGTCGACGATACCGGCGGCAACCTTGCCGATTGCCGTATCCGGTACTGCGAGGATGACCACTTCGGCGCCGTCGAGTGCTGCGTCCGCCGGTACGCAATCGATGGCAAGGTCATTCTTCAGGCGCGCTTTGCCGGCGTCGCCGACCTCGACGTGGCGCACGTCGAAACGCGAGCCTTTCAGATTCTTGGCGAGGCGATAGCCCATTTTGCCACCGGCGCCGAAAAGAGCAATTGCAGTCATGATAGTACCTCGTTCATCTTCAAGTCGTGATATCGCAACTGGTATGATGAGTCAATGAGTATGCCAACAGATGCCCAGGAAAATGACGCTTCCGGCTACGAGCTTCTCCCATCGCGGATCTGCGCAAAGTAATCATCGGTCCCCACCTGGCCGCCCTTGAGCGCGATCTGCAGACCGTTGGTCGGGGCGTAGCTGCCGTGCGCGGTGCAGAGCGGGGATCCCGGCGTCTGCGGCAATGGCAGCAGGGTGGTAAGCGCGTCGACGCGCAGTTCTTGCAACGCGTGGCTTGATGTATCGCCGCCGGCGATGACGGCGCGGCCGAGACCTTCCTGTTCAATCAGCCGTCGCAGAAGAATGCCGAGAGCTTGCCCGAGGCGATGCCGCGTGCCGGGAATTCGATCGATATCGCCGCCGCGGTCGGCCGAAGGTCCAAGTGCCGTATGGAGAATGACGCTGCGGCCTGCCTTTAAGCTCGCAACGCCGGCATTGGCTGCTTTCTCCAGTGCGCGCTCGGCGTCTTCGCCGACCAGCTCCAGCGGATCGACATCGACGCCGTCGAAGCCTTCGGCCACCGCGCGGCGGATCTGGCGTTCGGTTGTCGGCGATACGCTGCCGGAGACGACGGCGAGACGTTCGACTTTGCCAGGCTGCTGGAAGTCCGGCTTCGGCCCGATCAATCCTGCGTCGCGCCAGGCGTCCAGAAGGGCATATTCGACGCCCGAGGAGCCGGCGATGAAGGAGCCGCCCTTGTTTTTAAGACGCCATAGCTGACGGCCTGCGGCTGCCTGCGTTTCCGTGCTGTCGACATCCATGAGGAGGATGCCGGCATCTCCCGTTGCAAGCCCGTCGATCCGCGCGTCTGCGTCTGCCGCCACGATGGTCACAAGATCGGCAAGGCTGACGGACAGGGATGTCTGCTTGCTGAGATGCACGGTAAGATCGGCCTCATCCATCGGCGTGACCGGATGCCGGCTCATAACCGGATGTCTGTCGATGCGGAAGACCTGGCCTTGATAGGCAGCAAAGAGGTGGCCAAAGGCGGTATAGCGCTTGAGCTGCGGCGCGCCGACGACGACCGGTACGACCGACTGCTTGAAAAGCGCCTTGCCGATCTCGATCGCCTTGCCGATATTGCCGACCTTCGGGCTGGAATCGAAAGTGGAGCAGACCTTGTAGTGGCAGATTGCTGCGTCCAGGCTTTTCAGCCATGCGAAGGCCGGTGTCAGATGCTGTTCCATCCATTCCGGCGTCTCGCTCCGACTGGTGCCGGCAATGCCGATGGCGCGGCAGTCCTTGAAACGCTCCAGCATGGCTGCGCTCGACACGCCGAGAAACAGCACGGTTGGCACGCCGTTCGAGGCAAGGGCCTCCATGACATCGGTTGAGCCCGTGAAGTCATCGCCGTAGTAGCTGAGAAGAAGATTGGACATCGCAGTCAGGCGTCCTTGCCGTCACTGAATTTTGCGATCGAGGCGGCAAGCTCCGGATGGTTCTTGGCGTATTGTTCGAGCGGAGTATCCGAAACGGCCGCCTGCCAGGCCTGCTGGATGGCACGAACGCCGGCCGCAGGCCCGAACGGATGGCTGACGATGCCGCCGCCGCAGAGATAGAGAAGATCCGTGTTCCGGCCGGTGCGCTGGTAGGTCTCCGGCGCCTGGCCTCCCCACTGGCCTGAACCCGCCACGGGAAGCGGACAGTCCGATGGGTCGAAGAGCGGTGTGCTGACGGCTTTGAAGGACTCGACGAAGCTGTCGTCGGGTTCCCAATATTTGACCCTGATGCCGTTGATCTGGAACTGGTCGACACCGAGCAGGCGCCAGAACTGCTGATAAACCTTGAAGTCCATACCGGCGCCGGGATGGCGGGTCAGGACGTCCCAGCCGTTGCGATGGGCATGCAGCACCAGCCCGGAACGCTTGCGCAGGAAGCTCATGCCGCCGAAGCCGACGGAATTGATGTTGATGACAGCACAATTGCCGCCGGCCTTCAGCACGAGATCATGGTTGCGCATCATCTCGTCGGGATCGGCGTGCGAAATGCCGAAGGCGTACATCACCTTCTTGCCGGTCTTCTGCTCGTGATCGAGGATCAGCGGCATGATCGCCTCGACGCGCTCTTTGAGCGGCGAGTAGGCGGGGCTCATCAGCTTCTCGTCGTCCTTGATGAAATCGACACCCGAGCCGATCAATTCGCCGACCAGGTCAGCCGTTTCCTTCGGTCGCAGGCCGAGTGCCGGCTTGACGATGGTGCCGATGATCGGGCGACCGCTGACGCCGGTCAGCCGCAGGCTGCCGGCGACGCCGAATTGTGGGCCCGGATGAGCGTCGCGAAAGGCTTCCGGCAGCTTCATGTCGACGATGCGGATGCCGGTCATGCCCTTGATCGAGTAGACGCCACCGATCGCGATCGTCATCAGCGCCGAAAGATCGGTACCGATCGCATCGAGCGGAAATGCGATATCGACATCGGCGCGGCGGATGCGGCCGTGGCCTTCGGCAGCTTCCGGCCATGTCGGCCGCTCGGCGTCGGCAAGCGGCCGGATCGCCGTGACGCGGGCGGCCACGCGCGATTTGAGCTCTTCCGTCTCGCCAGGGACCGCCACGAAGGTGCCGGTCGACTGATCGCTGGCAATCTTGCGGGCCATCGCCTCGATGCTGCCTGAGGTTTCGATACGGTAGGTGATGGTGATGGTCATAAGTAGCTGAGTGCTCCTCTCGCCGACGATTTTCGCGTGGCGCAAACTGGTGATGTGGTATAATGAGTATTCCAACTTCTGCAACGATTTTTTTGCTCGTTAGCCGGCAAGCTGTTCCGTATGGGCTTTCTCGACGGCAGGCAAAAAGGCATAAGGAAAGAAAAGCTTTGAGCAAGCGGGGTTCCATGGGCCAGCCAGTAGAACAGATTGTACGTCGAAAGCTGTCTGATGAAGTATTCGACCGGCTGGAACGGTTGATTACATCGGGAGAACTCAAGCCGGGCGACGAAATGCCGTCCGAGCGTGTCCTTATGGAGCGTTTCGGCGTTGGGCGCCCAGCGATCCGCGAGGCGATGCAGGCACTTGCCAATATGGGGCTCGTCAACATTTCCCATGGTGAGCGGGCAAAAGTGCTCCAACTCACCGCTAAGTCACTCTTCCGGCAGGTCGATCTGACAGCGAAAATCATGCTGTCGCAATCGACGGATTCGCTGGAGCATTTGAAGAGCGCCCGTATCTTCTTCGAGCGCGGCATGGCGCGCGAGGCAGCCTTGCGCGCAACCGAAAAGGATGTCGCCGATCTCCAGGAGATCATCGAGCGGCAGCGCGCCTTTCTAGGTCATGCCGAGGAGTTCATTTCAGCCGACATGCAGTTTCATACGCGCATCGCGCAGATTTCCGGCAACCCGATCTTCGCAGCCGTCAGTGAAGCCATGCTGGCCTGGCTGAAGACCTACCATACGGACATGCTGATCTGGACGGGCAAGGAAAAGTTCACCCTGGTCGAGCACGAAGAAATCCTTGGACGGCTCGCCGACAACGATGCGGATGGTGCGGAGGCGGCGGTACTGAAACATCTGGAGCGGTCGCGCGCACTCTATACCAGATAGACGCCTCTTCCTCGAGGCGCCCGCCGCGTACGGTTCGTGGGGACCCGTATATTTGTCGCAATTCCTCCTCAATCTTCGTGGCATCTGCCGACGTGTAGAAGAGGTGCGTGATGATCAATTTCATTCATCGGAACATGGCGCTTGTCCTGGCTCCCGTCATGACGGTGCTTGCCATCGCTTTTTATAATCTGATTTCCCTGCTGATCCGGCACCATCACAACATGCTGCATGATCTTCATCGTGTGATCGGCGCCATCGTCCTCTTCGTCGCGTTTTATGGCGTCATCCGTTACATGCAGTCGTTGCCCGAGGACGATAGCTAGAATTCCATCAGACTTTGGAAAATAAAGTCGATAATTTCAGATAGGGTTCAGCCTGCCCGACTATCTTCGCCTCGATTCTGAGCGCGAGATCGGTAATGCATTCGACATGCGCCACCGATAACGTGTCGGAAACTGTTTCGCAGCAAAGTTCATCGTGCCATTCCGGCGCCAAGCCTCCCACTTAAGAACTGAGGATATCGAAACGTGGCTGATGTTTGTACGCAGGGCGTGGACACGGGCTTTGTAGCCCTGGGTTATGCCAAAATAGCTTTTCTGGGTGTCGTGCAGGGGCTGACGGAGCTCCTGCCGGTTTCCTCCACGGCCCATATGCGCCTGGTGCCGGCCTTGCTTGGCTGGCAGGATCCGGGCTCGGCGTTTTCGGCGGCGATGCAGCTTGCCGCGCTGGCGGCGATCATCTCCTATTTCTGGAGCGATGTCCGCTATGTCACCTTCGGATCGCTCGATGCCATCAGGCAGAGGGATTGGCGCTCGCCCGCGATGCGGCTTGCGATTGCCATCATCATCGCCACCATCCCGATCGTCATTGCCGGCCTGCTGCTATCGTCTTCGCTCAATGCCTGCGGCACGTCGTTTCGCAGTCTCTGGGTCATCGGTATCGCCTGTCTTGTCATGGGCATTCTTCTGGCCGTCGCGGAACTCTACAGCCGACATAGGAAGGACATGGCACAGATGACCCTGATCGATGCCCTGTTCGTCGGCATCACTCAGGTCGGTGCCCTCGTTCCCGGGGTCTCGCGCTCGGGCTCTACGCTGACCGGCGCACTCTTCCTTGGCCTGAAGCGCGACGAAGCGGCGCGGTTTTCGTTCCTGCTCGGACTTCCCGCCATCGCGCTTGCCGGGCTGAAGGAGCTGTTTACGCTCTACAAGGCCCATATTCCGATGGAGGCCTGGTCGGTGCTGCTCGTCGGGCTTATTGTCGGCAGCATCTCGTCCTTCGCGGCGATCTGGGGCTTGATGCGCTTCCTGGAACGCTTCTCCACCTGGCCCTTCGTGATCTACCGCATCGTGCTGGGCGTCGTCATTCTCTTCGGCGTCCTGACCCTGGGTTGGGCTTGAGCGGCAGCGCTATTCCATGGCGAGGATCATGTTGCGGACGATGGGATAGATTTCCGTTTCCCAGCGGCGGCCGTTGAATACGCCGTAGTGTCCGACATTGGCCTGAAGATGGTGCCGTTTCAGATGCGGCCGCAGCGATCGACAGAGATCGTGTGCGGCCGAGGTCTGGCCGAGGGCGCAGATGTCGTCGCGTCCACCCTCGACCGTTAAAAGAGCCGTCTTGCGGATCATGCCGGGATCGACCTTTTGACCACGATAGGTAAAATCTCCCGTCGCCAGCTCGGCTTTCTGGAACACCCGGTCGATGGTCTCGATATAGAACTCCTCGGTCATGTCGAGAACGGCGAAATATTCGTCATAGAAGGTCTTGATCTTGTCGGCTTCAGCCGTCTCGCCCTTGGCCAGATGTTCGTAGAGCTTGCGATGGGCGTCCTGATGGCGCTGCATGTTCATGGCCATGAAGGCGACGAGCTGCAGGAAGCCGGGATAGACACGTCGGCCGCCGCCCGAATAGCGCCACGGCACATTGCTGATGAGCGAATTTTCGAACCAGGCGAGTGACTTCGACACGGCAAGCTCGTTGACCTCGGTCGGGCTTTCTCGCGGGTCGATCGGACCGGCCATCAAGGTCATGGTCCGTGGCGTCGCAGGATGCCCGTCTTCCGACATGACAGCAACCGCCGCCAGCACCTGCACGCAGGGCTGACAGACGGCAAGGACGTGCCCGCCCGGGCCGATCTTCTCCAGGAAGCGGATGATATAGTCCACATAGTCGTCCATGCCGAAGCGCCCGGCGGAGACAGGCACATCGCGGGCGTTGGCCCAGTCAGTTATGTAGACATCGTGATCGCGCAGCAGGGTTTTCACCGTGCCGCGCAGGAGCGTTGAGAAATGGCCGGACAGCGGCGCGACCACGAGGATCCGCGGTCGCGGCGTATCGATATCGGCGGCAAAGCGCAGAAGCTTGCCGAAGGGCAGATCGAGCGTGGTTTCAACGCTGATCGGAACGTCGCGATTTCCGACCCTGACGACGTCGATGGCAAAGTCGGGCCGCTCGTGGGTGATCTCGTAGCGGGAGATCATTTCCAGTGCGGCAGAAAAGTGCTGCGCCATCGCGCCGGCCGGCCCCCAGAACGTCGACGTGGAGAATATTTGCAGGCGCCGCGCCAGATCGCGCAGGGGTGCAATGAGATCCTCCTGGAACTGATAGGCTTGATAAAGCATTTGCCATCGTCTCCCGCACCGCCGCAGAAATGCGGCAGTGCAAAAAAGCTAGTGCAATATGCCGCGCTATGCGAGAAGATTGTTTTGCCGACCCATTATTTGTCCGGCAGGGATTGGATCGCGATGACGCAGGCGACACTGACGATTTCCTCGAAGAACTATTCCTCCTGGTCGCTGCGTGGCTGGCTGCTGTGCCGCATGGCTGGCCTGGATTTCACCGAAATGCTGGTGGAAATGAACGATGAGGCGCGCCAGGAGCTTCTGCTACTGTCGCCATCGGTTCTCGTGCCGAGGCTGACCCACAAGGACGTCACCGTATGGGATACGCTGGCGATCGCGGACTATCTGAGCGAAATCGCTCCGAAGGCGGGGCTCTGGCCCACTGAGCGGGTTGCCCGTGCTCTCTGCCGCTCCGTCTCCGGCGAAATGCATTCCGGTTTCCACAATCTGCGCTCGGCCCTGCCGATGAATCTCAAGGCGCGGCATGCGAGCTTCAAGATTTTCTCAGGCGCACGGCCCGATGTGGAGCGGGTGAAGACGATCTGGACAGACTGCCTCGACGCCAGCGGGGGTCCCTGGTTGTTTGGAAAGGCGCCGACCGTCGCCGATGCGATGTATGCGCCCGTCTGCACGCGCTTCCGCACCTATGCGGTGGAGCTGGAACCGAGACTGGCCGCCTATGTCGAGACGGTGCTTGCCTGGCCGCTGATGCGGGAGTGGACCGAAGGGGCAGTGGCTGAGCCGGACGAGATCATCGAACTGGAAGTGGAGTTCTGATCGTCGGCCGGCACGCCGCTTTGCTGCGGATCACTATCCGAAGACGAGCCCGCCATCGACGATCAGGTTTTGGCCGGTGACGGCGCGCGCCCAAGGACTTGCGAAGAAGAGAACCGTGTCGGCGGCTTCCTCCGGCGTCGTGACACGGCGCAACGGGGTGTTCGCGGCAATAATATCGAAGACCGCTTCGGGCGTGGCGCTGCTGGCATCTGTGGTGCGCAGCAGGCCGCCGGAGACCATGTTGACGGTAATTCCGAGCGGGCCGAGCTCGGCCGCCGCCGTTCGGGTTAGCGACAGCAGCGCCGCCTTTGCCGCCGTGTAATCGTGATAGGGCACGACCGGATTCTGGAAGAGGTTGGTGCCGATCGTAACGATCCGGCCAAAGCCCGCCGCCGCCATGGCCGGCCGCGCCGCCTGAATGAGGTTGAGCGCGCCCTGCAGAGCGGTTTCGAGCTGCGTTGCCATTTCGGCCCAACTTAGCGCGTCCAACTTCGAACGCGCGTCACCATTGAAGCTGAAATCGGCGAGCGCATTGTGGACGATCGTGGTCGGCGCCCCGAAATGGGCCGTCACGTCTGCCACGAGTTGTTTTGTTTCGTTGAGACTGCGGATGTCGGCCTGAAACGCCTCTGCGTGGTCGCCAAGTCGTTCTGCAAGCGCCTCTGCCGGCTCCCGGCTGGCGCGGTAATTGATGGCGACTTTGGCGCCTTCGCGGGCAAAGGCTGCTGCGATCGCGGCACCGAAACCGCGCCCGGCGCCAGAGACGATGACGATCTGTTTGTTGAGGGGCAGGTTCACTTCGATGTTCCTTTCATGTCTGACCAGAGCGCATAGAAATGCTGAACAGGGCCATGGCCGCTGCCGACGGAAAGCTGCCCTGCTGCTGCAACCGCGCCAGCGAGGTACTGTTTGGCGGAAGCAACGGCTTCCGGCAGCGGCAAGCCCTTGGCGATCTCGGCAGCAATTGCGCTGGACAGCGTGCAGCCGGTTCCATGCGTGTTCTTCGTCGGCAGCCGCTCGGCTTCGAACCAGGTGAGAGTGCCAGCGCTTGCCAATACGTCCGGGCTTTCATCACCTTCGAGATGGCCGCCCTTCACGAGAACCGCCGCCGTGCCGAGATCGGCTAGAGCGAGCGCCTGACGCGCCATGTCTTCACGGCTTTTGGCCTCGGCTTCATGCAGCAGGGCAGCCGCCTCCGGAATGTTCGGCGTCAGCACCGTCGCCAGCGGCAACAGCCGTCGGGTCAGCACGTCAACGGCATCCGCTGCAAGCAGGGCGGCACCGCCCTTGGCGATCATCACCGGGTCGAGCACAATGGGAACATCACGGTGCCTGGCCAGAGCGTCGGCGACAGCCTCGGCGATCTCAGCATTCGCGATCATGCCGATCTTGACGGCATCGACGCGTATATCGGCAAAGATGGCGTCGATCTGATCGGCGACAAATTGCGGTGGCACCGGATGGACGCCGGAAACGCCTTGCGTGTTCTGGGCTGTCAGCGCTGTCAGGACAGCCATTCCATAGACGCCGCGTGCCGAAAAGGCCTTGAGATCGGCCTGGATGCCGGCGCCGCCGGAAGGATCGGAGCCGGCGATGGAGAGGACGTTGCGGATCACTTGCGCGCCTCCTCGATGGCGTCGGCGATAAGGGCTGTGGCGGCCGCGGGATCGGGCTTGCCACAGATTGCCGAGACGACCGCCAGTCCGTCTGCGCCGGCCGACAGGACATCGGCTGCGTGTTCGGCCTTGAGACCACCGATGGCGATGGCAGGAACCGGGCAGAGCCTGATGATGCGGGCAAGGCCGTCAAAGCCGATCGGCTGCTTGTGATCGGGCTTGGTCGGCGTGGCAAAGACGGGACCGACACCAACATAGTCGACGATCTCGGCATTGATGACCGAGGCCAGTGCCTCCGTCTCCACCGAGAGACCGAGGATCATCTCCGGCCCAATCATACGGCGGGCGGTGTCGGCATCCAGATCTTCCTGCCCGATATGCAGGCCATCGGCGCCGATGGCAATGGCGGCCTCGACATCGTCGTTGACGATGAGGCGGGCATTGCTTCCGGCCAGCGCCTGCTTGAGGGCAAGACCGGTCTCGATCATGGTCGCAGTCGAGGCATGCTTGTCGCGCAGTTGGACGACGGTGGCGCCGCCGGCGACCGCCGCACGGGCTGTCTCGACCATGCCGAGGTTCGCACAGAGTATCGGATCGAGAACGAGGTAGAGCGAAAGGTCGAAGCTTTTCATGCCGGCATGATCCTCGCTTTGGCGGTGAGCGCTTCCGCATCAAGAGCGGCCAGCGCGTCGAGGAACCGCCAGGAAAAGGAGCCGGGTCCTTCGGCGACAGCTCCCGCCCGTTCACCGGCAACGGCAAAGACGGCGAGGGCCGCCACCGTCGCATCGAAGGGATTGTCAGGCGCAGTTGCTGCAAAGGCGCCGACCAGGCAGGTCAGCGAGCAGCCAAGGGCCGTGACCTGCGGCATCAGCGGCGATCCGCCTTCTATGCGTCGCGCCTTGGGGCCATCGGTCACGAAATCGGTGACACCGGTCACGGCAACCACGCATCCATGCCGTTCGGCGAGTTGCCTGGCCGACTGCTCGGCCAGCTCGACAGGATCGCGGCTATCGACACCCTGGCCGCGGCTGATGCCTCCAGCGAGTGCGATGATCTCGGATGCATTGCCGCGAATGACCGTCGGCTGCAGCTCCAGCAATTGCGCGACTGCCTTGCGCCGGAATGCGGTCGCATAGTGAGCGACCGGATCGAGCACCCAGGGCTTGCCGGCCTGTCTTGCCGATTGCGCGGCCGACAGCATGCCGACAAGCCATCTGGAAGACAGCGTGCCGATATTGATTGTCAGCGCGCCGGAGATCGCGGCGAATTCGGCCGCTTCTTCCTCGGCATGGACCATGGCGGGCGATGCGCCGGCGGCGAGCATCACGTTGGCGGCGATGTTCATCGCCACGAAATTGGTGATGCACTGCACCAGCGGCGGATTTGCCCGCATGGCGCCGAGCAGAGTGCCGGCAGTGGTTTGGTCTTGCATATCGCCCCTTTCGGGCGGGCGAGACGCGAGGGGCGGCATGCGACGCTGCAAAGCCCCGAGCGACTCCCTCCGCCAGCATGATCTGGTTCAGGTTCAAAGGGTACTTCTCAGCCCGCCGGATAGCAGACGCCCCTGTCTCTCAATTCCGTTGTTTTCGCAGACAAAGGCTGTTCTGTCATCAATAAATCGCAAACGGTGCCGAAGAGCCGTAGCGCACAGCTCCTTCAGACCCTCAGCAACCCATGCATATGACGCATGGGTGCAGTGAAGCCTTGGCGCTGCAAAAGGGGAGGGACTAGAACTATATGTTTCTCATCGAAGCGAACGGAGCGCCGAGGACGGCAGCTCAGCTTCGAATGCCCGAGGAAAGGGGAACATCATGAACGTAGCACGCTCTTTCAACAACTGGCGCAAGTACCGTCAGACGGTCGCCGAATTGGGCCGCATGTCCACGCGCGAACTGCATGACCTGGGTATCGATCGCGGCGAAATCCGCAATCTTGCCCGTGCAGCCATCGCCGGCTAACGGCTCGAAACGCTGATCTGCAATCTGCATATTGCCAGCGCCTGCTTCCTCCCGAGCAGGCGCTTTTGCTTTGTCCGCATGACGGCCGCCACTGTTTTTGTATGTCGAGACATTATGCAGTCGAGCTTTCCGCTTTTCGCATAGCGCATAACTGCCTTGCAAATAAATGCCTATGAAGTGAGCAAAAGCCAGGTATTATAGTTTTCATCGAAGCGATGCACCTCCTCCCGCATCCCTTCGCTTTGCAGACGCCCTACTCCTCCTCCCAAGGTCGTCTGCGGGAACAGCGCCACTCCTCCTCCCGTGCGCTGTTCATTTATTGTCGAAAGCCTGCCGCACCTCCTCCCGCGGCAGGCTTTTTTCGTTTTACGCGGGACCGTCCAAAAAGCAGCTCGTGTTCCTCTCGCAAAAATGAACCGCCGCCACTATGTGCCACAGGCGTAGCGCGCTACATCGATGATCACCCCCAATCTGATTCACCAAAACAGGAGGATGCCTATGACCGGTTCTGCCGAATACACGCCGCCAAAAGTCTGGACCTGGAACAAGGCGAATGGCGGCCAGTTCGCCAATATCAACCGTCCGATCGCGGGGCCTACCCACGAAAAGGAATTGCCTGTGGGACGCCATCCTCTCCAGCTCTATTCGCTCGGAACGCCGAACGGAGTAAAGGTCACCATCATGCTCGAAGAGCTGCTGGCGCTCGGCCATAGCGGCGCCGAGTATGATGCCTGGCTGATCAAGATCGGCGAGGGCGACCAGTTCGGCAGCGGCTTCGTAGACGTCAATCCCAATTCGAAGATCCCGGCCTTGCTCGACCGCAGTGGCCCCAAGCCGATCCGCGTCTTCGAATCGGCGTCGATCTTAACCTATCTCGCCGAAAAGTTCGGCGCCTTCCTGCCGACCGAACAGCCGGCTCGCGCCGAATGCCTCTCCTGGCTGTTCTGGCAGATGGGTAGCGCCCCCTATCTCGGCGGCGGTTTCGGCCATTTCTACGCCTACGCCCCGACGAAGATCGAATATGCGATCGATCGTTTCGCCATGGAAGTGAAGCGCGAGCTCGATGTGCTCGACCGCCGTCTGGCCGAAAGCGAATATATTGCCGGCAGCGAATACACGATCGCGGATATGGCAATCTGGCCGTGGTATGGTGGTCTCGCCAAGGGCTGGCAGTACGGCGCTGCCGAATTCCTGCAGGTGCAGGACTATAAGAACGTCCAGCGCTGGGCCGAGCAGATTTTCGCACGGCCGACCGTCAAGCGCGGGCGCATGGTCAACCGCATGTCCGGCGACCCTTCCGAGCAGCTGCGTGAGCGCCATGACGCCGGCGATTTCGACACGAAGACACAGGACAAGATCGCGCCCGCCGGCTGACATTCGCATTTGATCTCGATCGTGATGAGCTCGCGGCCCAAAAGCCGCGAGCTTTTTGTTTTGTTCGGTCCTGAATGCCGGCTGATTAGGGCCGGCAAGTCAGCCTCGCTCCATCTTGTTTGGCCTAATGTGCGGCTGCTGGCAGGGTTCTGCCGGCCGAACAGAGCGCAGTGCACCCCCATGCAGAGCGTTCCGAACCATTGATGCCAGAGGAATGCTTCTCCATGCCGCAAATCGTTGACGACCGTGCCCTGGACAGGAACGTGGCCGCAGGCGCGCCGTTGCAGCGATCGGGCAAGGAAGAGGAGGCTCTTCTAAGAAGCCTGATCTCGGGCGGCGACGAGCGGTTGGATTGCGATGAGGCTACCGGCCTCAACATGTATGGCCATGGTCCGTCGCCTCGTCCGCGCGATCTCGCCTTCGGCTCGTCGACGGCCTCGACCATTTCCGCCGCGGCTTTCGCCGCAGTCGGCGCCTATTACGACGACCTGCTGCGCGAAATGGAAACCGGTTCGGCTACGGAGATCTATGAGCGCGAGATTGGCCAAGTTCGCCATGATTTGCTGCGTCTGCTCGGCCTCAATCAGTCTCAGGACCAACCGCGCGTCGATGCCATATTGGCGACGTCAGGCACTGACATTCATCTCTTTGCTTCCGCACTGCTGGCGCGGGAGGATGACCGAGTCCTGATGACCATCACATTGATGGGCAACGAGACGGGCAGCGGCGTCATGACCGCCTCTGCCGGGCGACACTTCATGGGCCGCGTCAGCAGCGAGCGCGCCGTCGCCAAGGGCGAGGAGTTGCAGCTCGGCGACGCGACACGGAATACGACCGTAGCCGTCCGCAACAAGGATGGCTCCCTGCGTACGGACGAGGAGGTCGAGGAGGAATTGCGGGGGCTGATCGAGCTTGCCCGCGCGGCCGGCCTCAGATGCCTGCTTGTCGTGACGGATGTGTCGAAGACCAGCTTGCTGGCGCCGAGCCTGGAAACGATCCTGCGCCTGAAGGAGCGCTTCGGCGCCGTGCTCGATATCATGATCGATGCCTGCCAGTTCCGCCTGTCTGCCGCAACGATCCGCGCCTATCTTGCCTGTGATTTCATGGTGGCGGTGACGGGTTCGAAATTCCTGGCCGGCCCGATTTTCAGCGGCGCGCTGTTGTGCCCGCCGGCAATCTCGGAACGTTTTAGGCATCGCACCGTGCCGGCGGCACTTGCCGACTATTGCGGTAAGGCGGAGTGGCCGGAAGGCTGGGCGGCGCGCGAGGCACTGCCCGATCGCGCCAATTTCGGTCTGTTGCTGCGCTGGAAGGCGGCCTTGTTCGAACTTGAACGCTTTGTCGGCATTCCGGAAGAGAAGGTGATTGCAGTTCTCTCTGCCTTCGCCGGAGCGGTAACCATCCGGCTTAGGAGCGATGCTGCCTTCGAACTACTGGATAGCCGGCCATTGGACCGGAGCGATCTGTGGGGCGAAACGTCGGTCCTTCGCTGGGATGAAATCCCTTCGATCTTTTCGTTTTACCTGTGCAATCCCCAGCATAACGGCCTGTTGACGGCGACGGAAACCGCTGATGTCTACAAGGGCCTGGCGGTCGAGGAGGGCGAGCTTGCGGCGGTGCGCCTCGGTCAACCCGTTCGTTGCGCCGATTTTGGTGACATGCCGGCAAGTGCGCTCAGAATCTGCCTGAGTGCGCCGCTGATCGTCGCGGCCTGCGAAAGCACCGAAGCGCTTGCCGGTTTGATTGCTGAGGCCATGACGGTTCTCGATCGGACGGCCGACATGGCGGCCCGCCAATCAGGCGAGCCCGATGTTGCGCCGATGCGGGTCGCAAGCGCATAGCCTGTCATCTGCCAGTCGGCCTATGAGCCCCGCCGGTCGTCCCCATCAAAGCCGGCGAATTCGCCCCTGACGATGCCGTGCCGCTGCAGCTTGTCGTAGAAGGTCTTTCTGGGGATGCCGAGCGCTTCGATGGTGCGGCGGACGTCGCCATTGTTTTGCGACAGCGTCTCGCGAATGAGTTCCGCCTCATAGCGCTCGACCCGGGCAGGCAGCGGTAGTGCTGAATCCGTGGCAGGCGGTTCGGTGGATTTCGGCATTGCCGTCGTCTCGAGGCCGAGCACGAAACGCTCTGCGAAATGTGCCAGTTCACGGACGTTCCCCGGCCAGTCATGATCTTGCAAATGGCGGCGTACGGTAGCGGAAATAGTGGGCACATCGCGTTTGAAGCGGCTGGCGGCGCGCTCCGCGAAATAGCCGAACAGCAACGGAATATCATCGCGCCGCTCGCGCAGCGGCGGAATGGAGAGGGTGACGACGTTGAGGCGGTAATAGAGATCCTCGCGAAAATCTCCCCGCTGGCTGGGGTCGCCGAGATCGACCTTCGCCGCCGCCACCACGCGCAGGTCGACGGGGCGGACCTCGTTCGTGCCGAGCGGGGTCACCTCGCGCATTTCAAGCACGCGCAGCATCTGTACCTGTATCGCCGGCGGCATGCTCTCGATTTCGTCGAGAAACAGCGTGCCGGAGCTTGCGTGCTCGATGCGTCCGATACGCTTCTTCTGCGCTCCGGTGAATGCGCCGGGCTCATGACCGAAGAGTTCGCTTTCGATCACGGTCTCGGGGAGGGCGCCGCAATTGAGCGCGACGAAATTGCCCTTCGCGCGCCGGCTCCAGCGATGCAGCAGGCTTGCCACGACTTCCTTGCCGCTGCCCGTTTCGCCGGTTACGAGCACATCGACATCCGTATCGGCAATCTGGCGCAACGTATGGCGCAGGCGCTCGATGGCCGGGGTCTGGCCGATCAGAGGCAGATCGCCCTGCGCCTGTTCGGCGGCGAGACGAAGCGAGCGATTTTCCAGCACGAGCCGGCGCTTTTCTGCGGCCCGCCGCACGCTCTGCACCAGTCGGTCCGTGGCGAAGGGTTTGGCGATGAAATCGTAGGCGCCGTCCTGGATTGCCTGCACCGCCATAGGAATGTCGCCGTGGCCGGTCACCAGGATAACCGGGAGATCGGCGTCGCGCTCCCTGATCCGGGCGAAGAGCTCCTGCCCATCCATCTGTGGCATGCGGATATCGGAAACGACGACCCCGGCGAAGCCGGGATCGAGAGCGGCGAGAGCCTCACCTGCTACTGCGAAAGCGGAAACGGCAAAGCCCGCGAGCTCAAGCGTCTGTTTCGTCGCTTTCAACAGATCCTTGTCATCGTCGATGAGAAAGACCGGGGAGCTGTCGTTCATGTCGTGGCCCTGCGCAAGTGAATGGTGAAACGGGTGCCGTCGCCGTTGCTTTCGACTTCGATGCGGCCGCCATAGTCGACGACAATATCCTTGGAAATGACGAGGCCGAGGCCGAGACCCTTTTCCTTGGAGGTATTGAACGGCGTAAACAACGAGTCGAGAATTGCGGTGGGAATGCCGGGACCGTTGTCGGAGACGACGATTTCGACATCATCGGAAGTCTGGTGTACGGAGACCTCGACTTTGGCCTGATCCTGGCCCTCGAGAGCTTCCAGGGCATTCTGAAAGAGGTTGATCAGGACTTGCTCGAGCCGGATCCGCGTGCCGACGACGGTGAGCCCCACCGGCGGCAGCTCGATCTTGAGGGCATCGAGGTGGCCGGCGAACCGGCTTCGCAGCAGTATGACCGCACCTTCGATCGCGCTTCTGAGGTCCACCGGCTCCGGTGCGGTTCTGCCCTTGCGGCCAAAGGCCTTGAGTTCTTCGGTGATGGTGCCGATGCGCTCCGTCAGCGCCGCGATGGCGGACAGATTGTCCTTGACCGGCGCGGTCTGCTGCCTGTCGAGGAAGATATGCGCATTCTCCGCGTAAGCGCGGATCGTCGCGACCGGCTGGTTGATCTCATGGGCGACGCCGGCGGCGACCTGGCCGAGAATGGCGAGACGATTGGCCTGCACGAGATCCTGTTGCACGCCCTGGAGCTTCGCCTCCGTTGCACGATGGTCGGCAATTTCCGCTTCCAGGCGGTCGCGGGCGCGACTGAGATCTTCGGTGCGCTCCAGAACGCGCCGCTCCAGCTCTTCGCGGGCGATCCTGCTGACGGCGATCTGCATGGCGGAGACATGACGCCGGCGTAGCAGGAAAGCCGCGAAAGCCAGGATCGGCAGTAGAACAGTCAAGGTGAGAAAGCGTGTCTCACGCACGGAAGATGCGATCGCTTGGTCTGTCGGGATCAGATAGCCGAGCTGCCAGGGTGTCGATGGGATCGTGGTCGTCAGCCGCAGATATTCAGCGGCGCTACTGCCGGGCAAAACGGCGCGCACGATGGCCGCATCCGGCCCCACTGCTTCTGGACGGCTGATCGGCAGGGGCGAGAGGGGTGCCGCGCCGAATTGCAGGCTTTTGCGAATGGTCGCCGCCTCTTCACGCGAAAACGGCGTGGTTGTCATGAAGCGCCAGGAGGGCAGGCTGGTGATCAGGACGACGCCGCGCTCGTCGGTGACATAGGCGGGGCGTCCGGTCTCGCTCCAATCGGCTTCCAGCTGATCGAACTCCATCTTGACCACGACGACGCCCAGAGCCGAACCGACGTCACCGACGCGCCGGGATATATAGAGGCCGGGACGATTGCTGACGGTGCCGAGCGCGTAATGTTCCGCGGTTCCCGTCTCCATTGCTTTGCGGAAATAGTCACGGAACGAATAGTCGTTGCCGACGAAGCTCAGCGGCTCCCGCCAGTTGCTTGATGCCATCGCGATGCCATCCTTGCCGACGACATAGAGGACCGACGCACTCGTGCCGGAGACGAGGCTTTCCAGTTTGCGATCGAGGCCGACCACGGCATCGGGTTCCCGCCGGGCAAGCGCGTCGCGCACTTGCTGATCATCCGCCAATAGCAGTGGCAGCGCGCGCGGGCGCTCAAGCACGGCTCTCAAGAGAGCCACCTTGAGGTTCGCATCCGTATGCCCCTGCCTTTGGAGGGTCTCGATGGCAGCAAGACGGCCGTAAAAGCTTGCGCCGTACAAGCCGGCTGCGATGATGGCTGCACACAGGAATGCAAAAGCAAACCAGACCCGACGGGAGCGCCGGCTCAATTGCTCTGGCGTCGAAAATCGTTCCGTGGTCGGGCGCTGCAGCATCCTCATATTGTGCACGATTTCGCGCGCGCCGCAATTCGAGATGTGCGGATTTTCGCACATGTTGTGAGGGGTGTTATCGCGGTGGATTATTAAATCTTGAAAAATCATAGAGTTAATTCTGGTCGTCCCATTTGGCACGCTCGTTGCAAAGAGAAGTCAAACAGTCGGAGGCTGTTGAATTCTAGTCGTCGCCCGGAGGGCCGAGAAATCGGTTGGGCATAATGGAGGACATCATGATTGCTCCCATCGCTGCCGCCGAAACGCGCGCTAAACTTCCCTTTTACCGGCATCTCTATGTGCAGGTTCTGACCGCCATTGCCGCCGGTATCCTGCTAGGCCATTTCTATCCGCAGCTCGGCACATCCTTGCAGCCGCTCGGGGATGCCTTCATCAAGCTGGTGCGGATGGTCATTGCGCCGGTCATCTTTCTGACGGTGACGACCGGCATTGCCGGCATGTCGGACCTGAAGAAGTTCGGTCGCGTCGTCGGCAAGGCGTTCATCTACTTCCTAACCTTCTCGACGCTGGCGCTGATCGTCGGTCTCATCGTCTCGAACGTCGTGCAGCCGGGCGCTGGCATGCATATCGATCCCGCGACGCTGGATACGAAGGCGGTCAACAATTATGCGGCGCAGGCGCATGACGCTTCCGTCGTCGGCTTCCTGATGAACATCATTCCGGACACCATTGTCGGTGCCTTCGCCAAGGGCGATATTCTCCAGGTGCTGTTCTTCTCGGTGGTCTTCGGCATCGCGCTTGGTGCTGCCGGTGAACGCGGCCGCCCGGTTACCGACTTCCTGCAGGCACTGACCACGCCGATCTTCCGCATGGTTGCGCTGCTGATGAAGTTCGCTCCCATCGGTGCCTTCGGTGCCATGGCCTTCACGATCGGCAAATACGGCATCGGCACGATCGCCAACCTGGCGTTCCTGATCGGCACCTTCTACGCCACGTCGCTGTTCTTCGTTCTGGTCGTGCTCGGCGCCGTCGCCCGCTATAACGGCTTCTCGATCCTGGCGCTGATCCGCTATATCAAGGAAGAGCTGCTGCTGGTGCTTGGTACTTCCTCCTCGGAAGCCGCATTGCCCGGCCTGATGAACAAGATGGAGCGTGCAGGCTGCAAGCGCTCCGTCGTCGGCCTCGTCATCCCGACGGGTTATTCCTTCAACCTCGACGGCACCAACATCTACATGACGCTGGCAGCACTCTTCATTGCGCAGGCGACCGACACACCGCTGGCACTTGGTGACCAGATCCTGCTGTTGCTGGTGGCCATGTTGAGCTCCAAGGGTGCGGCCGGCATTACGGGTGCGGGCTTTATCACGCTTGCTGCGACGCTCGCCGTCGTGCCTTCGGTTCCGATCGCCGGCATGGCGCTGATCCTCGGCATCGACCGCTTCATGTCGGAATGCCGCGCGCTGACCAACTTCGTCGGCAATGCGGTGGCCACGATCGTCGTTGCCCGCTGGGAGAACGAGCTCGATCAAACGAAGTTCGCCGCGGCCATGGCCGGGCAATTGAGCGAAGAGATCGAGGCACCGGCGTTGCAGGCGGCCGAATAGGCTTTCATCGATCCTCCAAAATGCAAAACGGCCCTTTCATGGGGCCGTTTTCAGTTTGCGTGGCCGCATCGTCACACCGGGCGCAGACCGACGATCGCTGCAGGGGCTGACCATCTCAATCAACAGCCGTCTTCATAAAACTGTCACGGCAACGGCCCACAGCATGGGATTGAAAGTTGTGAATTTCGGCAGAGTCGCGTGCAGGACAGGAGAGCAGCGTGTCGCAGAAAATCTTTGTGAGCGCGCGCCAGCTGGTTTTGAGCCGGCCTTGCCTCGGGCGACATCATCGCGGGTAGCCGAGGGCATGGCATCTTCCATTTCAGCGCAGGAAAAAGTCTTGAGGCGTTCGGAGAGTTTCCTATCCGAACTCGCCTCGCATACCGATGCGCTGTTTCGCGGCCGCGCCTATGAGCAATATGCAGCCATCTGCTACAGAAAGTCTGCCGAGCGCGATGCACCGGAAGTCCTGGTCGTCACCAGCCGCGAAAGTGGCCGTTGGGTCGTTCCCAAAGGCTGGCCGATCAAGGGCAAGAAGCCGCATGAGGTTGCGGCAATCGAGGCGTTTGAGGAGGCGGGCGTGCGCGGAAAGGTGAAAAAGAAGCCCTTCGGCTACTTCACCTACGTAAAGCAGCTTGGCGATGGCAATGACGTCCCTTGCTTGGTCGAGCTGCATTTGCTCGAGGTCGCCCAGATTTTCCAGGACTTTCCCGAACGTGGCCAGCGCCGCAGCGAATGGGTTTCCTTCATCGAAGCGGCAAGCCGCGTGCGCGAACCGGAACTCAAGGGCCTTCTGCTCGCAGCCGAGCGAAAGATATCCAAGGCAAAGGCAAAGAAATAGCCGAGCGGTGTTCCGGTTCGCATCGAGGCCTATGTTCTGCCGCTCATCGCCGACCGTAAGGGGATTCGAGTGGCGGCGATGGCGGGAACGGCGCCGCCGATCGCGCCGATGGCCAGCGCCAGCACTGCGGCCTTGATAATAAGGGGAGGCGAAAGGATCAGCTGGAATCCGATCTGCGTGCGATCAAGGCTCATCGTCGATGCGCTCCAGCCGTTGAGCACGAGATAGGAAATGGCGATGCCGCTCAGGCAGCCCAGCGCTGTCAGGATCATCGCTTCGATCCAGGTGCTGGCAAAGGCGGCACGCCGGCTGAAGCCGATCGCCCGCACCGTGGCAATCTCGGTGCTGCGATCCGACACGGAGCTGAACATGGTGGTCATCGCGCCAACCGCAGCGCCCATAGCCATGATGACGGCGAGCGGCCAGCCGAGCAAAAGGATGAGCTTCGACGTGCGTTCGGCGAGCGCTGCGAAATAATCCTGCTCCGAACGCAGCGTCAATGCGCTCTGTGGCACGCTGGCCGCCACGGATTGCAGGGCGGGCAGGGCATGCGGCGAAGAGAGTTTCACACGGACGCTCTGAACCAGATTGGGCCGGTCGAACAACGTCTGGACCACATCAAGATCGCCCAGCATTTCGGATTCGAAAGCGGATCCGCCTGCGTCGAATATGCCGACGACAGTCCATTTCGATGTGCCGAGCGTCAGTTGCTCGCCGATGTCGAGCCCCTTGTAATCGAGACTGAGCCGCCGGCCGACAACGATCTCGCTGGTGCCGGGTGTGAATGTGCGGCCGCTGGTGATGCGCACGCTCGGTCGCACATCGAGGCCAAATGGACCGATGCCGCGCAGGGACAATGTGGCAGAAGAACCGCCGGCTTTTTGCTGAAGATCGACGGGCACGACCATTTCCGGCGATATCAGCGCCACGCCTTTGGCATTGGTTGCGATACCGGCGGCGCCATCCAGATAATGGAGTTGCGAGATGTCGATCCGGCTGCCGAGTTCCGTTGCGGCACCCTTGCCAAGGCCGATGGCGATGTCCGGGGAACCTGCCTGCATGAGGGATAGCCGGAAGCCGTTCGACATTGCCAGGAAGCCGAGCAGGACGGTCACGACCATGGCGACCGAAAACACCAGGGACAGCGACATCCATTTGCGCCGATAGAGCGATTTCACATTGGATGCGGTAAGGGCAAGGATCTGATTGATGATAGTCGTCATCGTCGTCACTTCTCTCTCAGGGCTGCGTGGGGAGGCACTCGCATGGCGCCGTAAGCCGGTATTGCAGCGGTCGCTGCCGCCAGAACGGCGGATAGACCGATGGCCTGCAGCACGGTTGCCGGGGCAAGTGACATGTCCGGCACGATCGTGTGCAGCGGCTCCCGCAGCAGGATGATCGCGGCATAGGCAAGGCAGACCGCAAGGCCAAGGCCGGCGGCAAACAGGCCGAATGTCTCGGCGAGCACATTGCCGAGAATGAAGCGGCGCGAGAAGCCCAGCACTTTCAACAGGCCGATTTCCTTCGTTCGCTCGCGAATAGCGAAGAACATGGTATTGGCGACAATCATCAGAATGGTGACGAAAGCGACGCCGACCACCAGCCGGACGATGGTCGCGATATCGGCAAACTGCGCGATGAAATCCCTCATGAATTCAGCCTCGGTTCGCGTCCGGGTCTGATAGGCGGAGTTGGCGAAAAGCGTATCGACTGCTTTGATGACATCGTCGGCATTTGCGTTGCTCCTTGGCAGGACGCCGAAGTTGCTGACGGTGTCGCGATCGACGCTGCGCTCCGAATTGATGTAGTCGTAGCGCGCCATCACAAAATGCGTGTCGGCGGATTTTCGGCCATCCAATATGCCGGCAATCTCGAACTCGAAGTCCGAACTGCCATCGGCCCTGAAGAAACTTGACGTGTTTAGCGTGATTTTCTGCCCGACGACCCAGCCTTCCTGGGTGGCGATGCTTCGCCCGGCAATGACGCCGTTGCGGGTCTGACGGAAGCGGGTGAGAGTCTCGGCGGGAATATCGTATTGGTCGCCGATGAAGGTGGGGAAACTGTCGGGTTCCACCGCCGTCAGCCCCAGGAAATTGCTTGGGGTGCGATAGGTAGCGCGGCTGCGCGCCATATAGGTTGCGCTGGCGATGCCGGGCAGAGCCAGGAGCTTGTCGTAATAGCTGATCGGCAGGGGCAGTGCGTCGCCAATCTTGTTGCTGACGACGAGCCGCTCAGACTCGACCTCGCCGCCAAGGAAGCCGCTCTCGAAGCTCGTCAGCACGAGATAAATGAAGAAGGCGATGGCGATGCTGGTGATCAGCAGCGCGCTGCGCACCGGTTTGCGCGTCATGCCGCGGCGAATGAAGGTAAAGCGATGCATGGCGGTCACGCAGCCTCCGCTTCGATGAATTTGCCCTTGTCCAGCCGCAGCTGACGCCGGGCGGAACGGGCGGCGGCATCGTCATGCGTCACCATGACGATCGTCTTGCCAAGCTCGGTATTGAGGATACGCAGCATGGCGAGCACCTCGTCGGTGGATTCACGATCGAGATCGCCCGTCGGCTCATCGCATAGCAGCAGTTTCGGGTCGCTTGCGAGCGCTCGGGCGATGCCGACGCGCTGCTGCTGGCCGCCGGAAAGCTCCGACGGCAGATGCCGTCGCCGGTCGGCAAGGCCGAGCATGGACAGAAGCGTCTCGACCCGCTCGCGACGCTGGCACGCAGTGAGGCTCGTCAACAGCAGCGGCAGCTCGACATTCTGTTCCGCCGTCAGCATCGGCATCAGATTGTAGAACTGAAACACGAAGCCGACATTGGCCGCGCGCCACCTCGCCAAAGCGCTTTCGCTCATCCGGCTGAGGCGGGCATGTTCGAAATCGATCTCGCCTTGGTCCGGGCGATCAATGCCGCCGATCAGGTTCAACAGGGTCGATTTTCCCGACCCCGACGGTCCGACGATGGCGACAAAATCGCCCGGCGCAATCGTCATGGTCAGATCGGAAAAGATCGTCACGGCATTGCGTCCGAGCCGGTAATCCTTGCGCACGTTGTTGATCAAAATGCCGTCCATCTCAGTTTCCTTTCTCGTCGGCCTTCGCTTGAAGGCTCGGTGGGTTCAGAGTCACTTTCGCCGCCATGTTCGGCAGCACGCCTGAAGGCGCCGTCAGGAATTCGAGACGCGCGGTGACGGTGCCCTTCTGCATCGATGCCACGGGCACGATCGTTGTTACCCGCATCCTGAATTGCCGGTCGTGAAAGGCGTCGAGAACGGCGAGTGCGGTCTGGCCAGGCTCAATGCGTGCGGCGTTGGATTGGGCAATATCGACATCGA
This sequence comes from Martinezella lusitana, assembly GCF_016901135.1. Taxonomy (GTDB): domain Bacteria; phylum Pseudomonadota; class Alphaproteobacteria; order Rhizobiales; family Rhizobiaceae; genus Rhizobium; species Rhizobium lusitanum_D. Next base: position 923,550 of record NZ_JAFEVL010000045.1, read on the forward strand.
TGACTAACGAATCCGGATCGAGAAGCGTCGCAATTCCGTCTCTGGGGCCGCCGCCGTCGGTCCCCGAGGCGACCATGTCTCCAAGACCGGCCAGCCGGGCAACGATCACACCGTCGAAGGGGGCGACGATGCGATGGAGCGATATGGTGTTTTCCTGCTTCTCCACCTGAAGCCGTGCGGTCTCGGCCGCCTGTCTTGCGCTGTCGAGATCATTGGATAATTGCAGAACGGCAAGTTCGTCCGCGTCGAGGTTGCTCTGGGATGCCGCGCCGCGATCGGCGAGTTGCCTGGTGCGTGCCAGGGTCCTTTGCGCCTTTGCGAGCGAAATCTCGTTGCGCTGTACGGTGATGAGGGCAGCAGCGGCCTGTGACCTTGAGATCTTCAGCTCGATCCCGCTCGTCGTCGTATCGAGCTCTGCAATGACTTGACCGGCGATGAAATGATCCCCGACATCCAATGGCAGGGAGACGACCTTACCGCCGACCTCGGGCCGCAAGGTGATCATGCGCCCTGCGACGACATAGCCGGAGCCGATCACGGCCTGGGGAAGGCTGGCGATGGGTACGGCTGCGACGGTGTCTCCATTCCGCGATGATGTGTCTGCCGTCGCAGGCGATACGGAACTGGTCGCGATCGAAGACGAGTACTTTACGGTCGTATCGATGGCGGGCTTCGATGGCAGGTAGACGATAGCTGCCGGTATCGCGATCGCGCTTGCTAGAATGAGGCTGCGAATTGCGAGCCGTCGGCTTGCTGTTGAGTTAGGTGGCGGCCTATCGGGGCGATCGATCGCCAGGGAACGAAGTCGGGTTGCCATGTTTGCGTCGGCGCTCATCGCGATCTCCAGCTGGTTGCGTCGCCAACATCGCCGTACAAGGCTGCCGATGCGACCTGGATCACGATTCAGGACGTCCCGGATCGCGATCTGGATCGCCTGAGGTCGCGAGTCAGGTCATAGTGGCGGCCGATCACGATTGATCGTGGAAGGGGTCTCATGCTGTTCGTGCCGTTGCCGTTCGTCGTCGCGTTGCTGCTTCTGCTGCTGCTTCTGGCAATGCTGCGGCGGGATGACGGCATGGCCGCCAACCGACCGTTTTTGGTGCTGCTGGCACTCTGCTGCGTGCAGTCGGTCCTTGTCGGCTTGCGCTGGGGTTACGATCTACCGGTCATCGGCCGCCTGACGCTTGCGCTTGCGACGATCATGCCGTCGCTGGTTGTTGCAGGTGTTATGCACCTCGGTGCCGCTGGTCCGCGCCGTTGGTCCGAGCGCATCGGCCTCTACGGCTTTCCACCTGCAATCATCGCGCTGCTGGTCATTATCTGGCCCGAGGCGATCGATATCGCGATGATCCTGATCTATCTCGGCTATGCCGGTGCCTTGCTCTGGCTGATGCGCGCCGGTCCCGACGTGCTGCCGCTTGCGTCTTTCGAGACGGCTCAGCCGACCCATCGAGCTTTCGTCTTTGCGGCGGCGACGCTGAGCTTTTCGGCAGCGATCGACGCGCTTGTCATGTTCGATTTCGAATGGACCCAGGGTGCTCATGTCGGCAAGATCCTCAGCATCGCCAATCTTCTCGGCCTGTTCATGCTCGGCATGGCCGCAGCCGCGGCCAGCCGGAATTCGACAGTAAGGGATATTGTCGATGTTGCGCCGGTACCGGATACGGCGGAAGACGCAGAAACGATTACCCGCATCGAGGCGCTGATGGGCGAGAAGAAGCTTTATCGTGACGCCAATCTCAATCTCGAGCGCCTTGCCCGCAGGGCCGGCATACCGTCGCGCCGCATCTCGGGCGCCATCAATCGCCGGATGGCGAAGAACGTCTCGCAATATGTCAACGACTACCGCATTGCCGAGGCCTGCCGTCTTCTTGTCGAAAGCGATCGGCCGGTCACAGAGGTCATGCTTGAGTCCGGCTTCCAGACCAAATCGAATTTCAACCGCGAGTTCCGCCGCGTCACCGATATGACCCCACTCGCTTGGCGCGACAAATGCGCTTATGCCTCAAGCCCAGGCTAGCCGTCTCTCAGAAATCGGCAACCTTTCCCCAGGTGGAGCGGTTCAGGCGATCCGGATGATAGGGCTTCGGATCGAAGATCGGCGTCGCACCCGTAACGAGGTCGGCAAGAAGATGTCCGGCACCGGGACCTATCCCGAAGCCGTGGCCGCTGAAGCCTGCTGCCAGGATCAGGCCGGGGATTGCAGGTATCTCGCCGATCGCGGGCACGCCATCCGGCGTGCTGTCGATATAGCCGGCCCATACAGCCGAAACAGGGGTATGAACCAGCGCGGGAAGAAGTGTGCGTGCCCGCGCAAGCGTCAGATCGATCTGCTTGCGGTCGGGACGCGGGTCGAGGATGCGGTTGCGCTCCATCGGCGTCGGCCGATCGAGCCGCCAGTGCGAGAGGGTCTCGTGGCCGCCCTTCAACCCCTCCAGGCCCCCCGGCGCCAGGCTTTTCCATCGTCGGGCGAACATCGGCACGAAATAGCGGGCAAAGCGAAGCTGCTGCAGGGTGGGGTCGACGCGGGCCTTGCCGCTGATGGCGAGCGTATAGCCGCCGTCGCTTCTGCGGGTGGCCGAAACGGCGGCCGTGTGCAGCGCTGCCGGAAGGCTCTTGGCACCGGGCGCAACGGACAGGATCGAGGATCGGATGGCCGCCTGTGGAAAGCGAACGCCGAGCTGCCGGCAGAAGGACGATGCCCAGGCACCGCCCGCCATGACAACGGTTCCGGTGCGGATCGTGCCGGCCTCGGTGACCACGGCGCTGACGCGGCCGCCCGTCGTCTCCAGACCACGGGCCGCGCACATCTGATGCACGCTGCCGCCGAGCGCCATGATGGCGCGGGCGACAACCGGCGCGGCGCGAGAGGGATCGGCGGTGCCGTCCGTCGGCGAAAAGACGCCACCCTTCCAGGCCTTGCCGGTCGCAGCCCCGAATTCGCTAGCCCTCTTGCTGTCGAGCATATGGGTGGTGACGCCGACGCCACGGGCAAACTCGCCCCAGCGCGCCCAGCCGGCGAGTTCTGCATCATTGTCGCTGAGATAAAGCAGGCCGCAGCGGCGAAAGCCGGTGTCCTCGCCGCTCTCCTCGGCGAATGTGTCCCAAAGCGCCAGGCTCTTGGTCGCCATCGGCAGCTCGCGGGCATCCCTGTTCTGCTGCCGGCACCAGCCCCAGTTCCGGCTGGATTGTTCCGCGCCGATGCGTCCCTTCTCGACAAGGGCGACTTTCAGGCCGCGGCGCGCAAGGTAATAGGCGGAGAAGACGCCGACGATGCCGCCGCCGATGACCACTGCATCCGCCGTCTCGGGCAGCGTCGGTGTGGTCTCGATGTGAAGAAGGGGGGCGGGCATGGCAATCTCCGTTCGCAGACCCCCATTCTAATCGAGCTTTTCGTCTGCAAATGCTGCAGATCGCTACCAGACAGCATTTCCTTCTGTGCAGGGCCGAGACCGCGAATTCTTCTGTTAAAGCACGGATTTTACGTCGTTATATCGAGATAAACATGCCCTATTCCGCTTGCTAAGCGAGGCTTTCGGCCTAAAATGACGAAAGATTATTCCGTAAGGCAGCCATCCTGCCATCCGCAAACCGGAGCGCGCCGATGAAACTCGACCGGATCGATATCAAGATCCTCTATGAACTGCAGAAGAACGGCCGTATCACCAATGTCGAACTGGCCGAACTGGTCAACCTTTCGCCCAGCCCCTGCCTGATGCGGGTCAAGAAGCTGCAGTCGGAGGGTTATATCTCCGGCTATTCGGCCCAAATCAACATCGCCAAGCTCGGGCAGACACTGACGGTCTTTACGGAAGTGACGCTGAAGAACCACCGCCAGATCGATTTCGCCCGCTTTCTGGCGGCCGTGGAAAAGGTGGATTCGGTGGTGGAATGCCATCTGGTGTCCGGCGGCTACGATTATCTGGTGAAATTCGTTACCGCCGGTATCGCCGAGTATCAGACAACGATGGAGCGGCTGATCGATATGGAGATCGGCATCGACAAATATTTCAGCTTCGTCGTGCTGAAATCGCCGATCGTCAAGGCGCATATGCCGCTCACCAGCCTGTTTCCTGTCTGATCGGCATTGAGCCCTTAGCCTAACTCGCGGACCTCAGCGGCTCGCGAAGGCCCCGACCAGCTCGTCGTCCTGCTGCAGGCCGTCGAGCCAGCCCGTGTCGAGCTTCGGCACCGAGGAGAACAGCAGTTTCGAATAGGGGTGCTTGGCGCCACCGGCGAGATCGGCGGAGGAAAGCTGCTCGATCTTCTCGCCCGCATACATCACGATGATCTCGTCGCAGATCGCCTGCACGGTCGAAAGATCATGGCTGATGAAGACGTAGGACAGGCCGAGCTCGCGCTGCAACTCCTTGAGGAGATCGATGATGGCGGCCGCCACGACCGTATCGAGGGCGGAGGTGATCTCATCGCAGAGGATGATCTTCGGTTCGGCCGCCAAGGCGCGGGCCAGATTGACGCGCTGCTTCTGACCGCCTGATAGTTCGGCCGGACGGCGGTGCTTGATGGCCGCTGGCAGATGCACCATGTCGAGCAGCTGCTCGATGCGGGCTTCGCGCTGCTTGGCGCTTGGGTTGCCGTAGAAGGCGAGGGGCCGACCGAGAATGTCTCCGATCGATTTGGCGGGGTTGAGCGCGGTGTCGGCGAACTGGAAGACGATCTGCAGCCTGCGCAGTTCTTCGCGCTGACGATGCCTGGCGTCGGCGGCGAGCTGTTTGCCGTCGAAGACGATATCTCCCGAAACCGGCGGCAATATCCCGGCGATGGTGCGGGCAAGCGTCGATTTTCCGCAGCCGGACTCGCCGATGATGCCGAGATTGTGGCCGGCTTCCAGCCTGAGGCTCACGGATTTGAGCGCGACCGCCGCCGGCAGGCCGCTCGGCTGAATCGGGCCGTATCCGGCCACGATATCCGTAACTTCGAGCAGGGCCGGCGTCTTGTCGGCGGCTGCCTGCGCCGGTGAGGCGTAGAGCTTGGGCTCAAACGCGGCGAGCAGTTCCCGCGTATAGGGATGGGAGGGTGAGGAAAGGATCTGCTCGGTCGTGCCGATTTCCTGGATTTCGCCGCCTTTCAGCACGACGATCCTGTCGGCGACCTGGGCGACGACGGCGAGATCATGCGATACGTAGACGCCGGCGATGCCGCCGTCCTTCATGACCGATTTGAAGGCCTTGAGCACTTCGATCTGCGTCGTCACGTCGAGCGCCGTCGTCGGCTCGTCGAAGATCACGAGCTTCGGATTGCCGATCAACGCCATTGCCGCCGACAGCCGCTGCAACTGCCCGCCGGATACCTGGTGCGGATAGCGCGCGCCGATCGTTTCCGGATTGGGCAGGCTAAGCGCCTTGAAAAGCTCGACGGCGCGCGCCTTCGCGTCTTCGACCGGCATGAGATCATGAATGCGGGTGATCTCGATCACCTGTTCCATGATGGTCTGGGCCGGATTGAAGGCGGCCGCTGCACTTTGCGGTATGTAGGCGACCTCGGTGCCACGGATCTTCGCTCTGGCTTTTTCGGGCAGGCTCGCCATGTCTTTGCCCGCAAGCAGGACTTCGCCGCCGCTGATCCGGCATCCAGGGCGAGCATAGCCCATCAAAGTCAGGGCAATTGTCGTCTTGCCGGAACCGCTTTCGCCGATCAGGGCGACGATCTCGCCATCCTGAATATCGAAGCTGACGCCGCGGATGATCTCGACGCGACGGCCGGAATCGGTCTTGGCCTCGACCTTCAGATTGCGGATTTCGACGAGTTTGGCCATCAATTGCTCCGGTCCCGGATCTTCTGGGGAAGGTTGTCTATCAGCAGGTTGACGCTGATCGTCAGGCTGGCGATCGCGATGCTCGGGAAGATCACCGCAGGCGCACCGAAGGGCAGGCCGCCGATGTTCTCACGCACCAGCGCACCCCAATCGGCATTCGGCGGCTGCACACCGAGGCCGAGGAAGGAAAGGCCGGACAGGAGCAGCACGATGAACACGAAGCGCAGGCCGAGATCGGCCATGACCGGCCCCAGAATATTCGGCAGGATTTCGGAACGGATGAGATAGAGCGTGCCTTCGCCGCGCGCACGGGCCACCGTGATGAAATCCATGGTGTTGATGTTGACGGACAGCGCGCGGGCAAAGCGATAGGCGCCCGGCGTGTAAATGACCGCGAGCGTCAGGATCAGCACCGGGATCGAGGAGCCGACACCAGCCACGACGACGAGGCCGAACAGCTTGCTCGGGATCGAATTCAAAGCATCGAGAAAGCGGCTGAGCACACTGTCGAACCAGCCGCCGATGACGGCCGCGATCATGCCGAGTGCCACGCCGGAGACGCAGGAGATGCAAACGGCGGCAAGCGAAATGCCCACGGTATAACGCGCACCCATGAGGATGCGTGACAGGATATCCCGGCCGAGATAATCCGTGCCGAGCCAGAACTTGACTGATATCGGACCGAAATAGTCGAAGTCGACGATATCGCCAATCGAATAGGGGATAATCAGCGGCGCAAAAATCGCCACCAGCGCCCATAGGAGAATGACGGCAAAGCCGAGCATGCCGACGATGTTGAAGCGGAAGCCGAGCTTGCGGGGAGTGAAGGCGGTAAGGGCCATGATCAGCGCAACCTCGGATTGGACATGATGGCGATGATGTCGGCGATGGTGATCAAAAGGAGATAGACCACGCAAAAGATCATCGCGCAGGTCTGGATCAGCGGCAGGTCGCGCGTGGCGACGGCATCGACCATCAGCTTGGCGATGCCCGGATAGTTGAAGATGGTTTCGACGATGATGACGCCGCCCAGCAGATAGGACAGCGACAGCGCCACCGCGTTGACGATCGGTCCTAGCGCATTCGGCAAGGCGTGTTTCAGCACCATGCGCCGGCGCGACGCCCCCTTCAGCAGCGCCATTTCCACATAGGGCGTGTTCAGCGTCTCGATGACGGCGGCACGCGTCATGCGGATCATCTGAGCGGATATGACGAAGCTCAACGTGATGACGGGCATCGCGAAGACGCGCAGCATCTGCCCGAAGGAGTGGATCTCATTGGCGAAGGCAAGTGCCGGAAGCCATTTGAGATAGACGGCGAAGATCAATACGGCCGAAGTGGCGACCATGAATTCCGGCACGGAGATGACGCCAATCGAGACGATGGTGATGATGCGGTCGTAGAGCGAGCCGCGCAGCATGGCCGCCGTAATGCCGAGTGTGAGTGCGATGGGCACGGAAAACAGCGTGGTCGCCGCCGCTAGCTTCAGCGAGTTTCCAAGCCGCGAACCGATCAGATCGGCAATCGGCATGTTGTTGGCATAGGAAATGCCGAGATCGCCGGTGGCGAGGCCAGCAAACCAGCGGATGAAACGCAGGATGGCCGGATCGTTCAGATGCATGGCGGCGCGAAGGCCGGCGACTGCTTCAGGAGTGGCCGCCTGGCCGAGCAGGATCTGCGCGACGTCGCCCGGCAGCATCGATGTCGCCGCAAACACCGTGAACGACACGATGAGCAGCGTGACGAGGGCCACGAGCACACGGCCGAACACGAGATAAAGAACGTGGCGGTTCATGACGGATCCCCATCGCGAGAGCGGATGTGCCTGTTTGCCGGCACTGTACCCGACAAGCGGCGCCGAGGCACCACCGGCCGGGTACGAAGGCAGGGATCAGGCATCGAGCCAGACATATTCCGCAAAGGCATAACCCATCATGCCGCCGAGCGGATTGGCTTCCAGCCCATGCAGCTTCGAGGAGATCGCGTCGACGTTGGAGATATAGGCCGGGATAGCGGTGCCCGCATCTTCAGCAATCATCACCTGCATTTCGCCGTAGATCGCCTTGCGCTTGGCCTGGTCGAGCGAGCCGCGCGCCTCGATCAGCATGCTGTCGAACTTGGTGGACTTGTACTGGCTCTCGTTCCAAGGGGCATCGGAAGAATAGAGCAGGGAGAACAGGATATCCGGTGTCGGACGCGGATTGATATTGCCGAAATGCATCGGCGCCTTCAGCCAGTAGTTCGACCAATATCCGTCGGAGGGCACGCGCTGAACATCGAACTTCATGCCGATATCCGCGCCGGCCTGCTGCAACACCATCGCCATGTCGATGGAAGATGTTGCGGCATCGGAGGCGACGACGGGGATGGACTGGCCGAAGAGGCCCGACTTCTGGAAGTGGAACTTCGCCTTTTCAGGATCGAAGGCTTTCGGCTTCAGGTCGGCATTGTGATAGATGCTGGATGGCGGTACGGGCTGGTCATTGCCGATTTCGGCGAGGCCGCGCAGCGCCGACTTCTGGATAGTTTCGCGGTTCAGCAGATACTTGACGCCGGTGACGAAGTCCTTGTTGCTGCCCGGGTTCATGTCGAGGCGCATATTGAGGTCGGTGTAGTTGCCGGAGGTGGTCTTCGACAGCGTCACGCCCGCCTGCCCGTCCAGGAGCCGCATGGAGCGCGGGTTGATGGAAGCGGCAAGCTGGATGTCGCCCGACATGAGCGCGTTGACACGTGCGGAATCGTCCTCGATCCCGAAGAACTCGAAGGAATCGAGGTGCGGACCGCCTTGCTTCCAATAGTTCTTGTTCTTGATGGCGACGGAGCGGACGCCAGGCTCGAAAGTCTCGCAGACGAAAGCGCCTGTACCATTGGCTTTGCTGAAATCCGTCGTGCCGTCGGCAATGATCATGAAATGATGGATGGCAAGGATCGTTGGAAGGTCGGCGTTCGGATTGGCGAGAGTGATCTCGACAGTCAGCGGATCGGCGGCCTTGAAGCCTGTCATCTGCTTGGCGATGGCATTGACCTTCGAGCCGACGGCCGGATCTAGATGGCGCTTCAGCGAATAGACGACATCGGCCGAAGACAGGGTCTTGCCGCTGTGGAAGGTCACACCCTTACGCAGCTTGACGGTCCAGACCTTGGCATCGGCGCTTTCGATGCTCTCGGCGAGTTCCATCTGCGTGACGCCATCCTTGTCGAGGAAGGAGAGGCGATTGTAGAAGGCGCAGCAACGGACATAATCCGTCGACAGCGATGCCTTGGCCGGATCGAGTGTGTCGGCGGTCGAGGATGACCAGCCGGCCGCCTTCAGCGAACCGCCCGAGACCGCGGTTGCGGCGAAGGCCGCGGAGGCTCGACCGAAGATCGCCCCGCCGGCCGCCGCGGCGATGCCGCCGGCGAGCAGCATTTGCAGGAGATCGCGGCGAGTTGCGCCACGGCGAATGGCATTTTCGACCATGGCATCGTCTGCGCTGGTCCAATTGGTGATCTTGTCGTTCATTGCGTTCCCCTTTTTGTTAAGGTCGGTTTGTTGTCCCGTCTTTGACGCGGGCTCAGTATCGGATCGTGCTCCGTCAGGTGGTCTCGGTTGCCTCCGCTGCTTCTGCAAGTCCTGCCATGGAGGTGAAATGATAGTCGGGCTTTGTGAATTCCTGAGGTTCGATGGTGCCGCCATAGCCCTTCTGGGCATGGCGTCGCTCGATCCAGCAATTGGTCATGCCGAGTTGGCGTGATATGCCGATGTCGTGATACTGGCTCTGGGCGACGTGCAGAATGTCGTCCTTCGAAGCGCCTTCCTTGCCGATGAAGGCGAAGACCTGTTCGAAGAAGGCCGGATCGGGTTTTTCCGTGCCGGCGTCATCAGCGGTGAATGCCGCATAGAACGGATTGCCGAGTTCTTTGGAGAAATGCTCGAAGGCCCAGCGGCGGGCATTCGTCATGGCAATCAGCCGATAGCGCTTGGACAGACGACGCAGAGCATCGGCGCTGTCGGCAAAGCCCTTCCAATTGCCAGCGGAATCGCGCAGCCGTTCACCGAATTTCACTTCGGCCGGTAAGCCGAGCTTCGGCGCAATGACCATATAGACACGGACCAGATCATCGGGAAAAAGACCGGCGTCGCCGGAATAGCGCGCAGCGCGATAGAGTGCGAGCGCCTCCTCGCCATCGACGGAGACGCCTGCTTCTTCAGCGATCCCAGCCAGACATTCCTTGATGCCGCCCTCGAAGTCGATCAGCGTTCCGACGACATCGAAGGTGAAATATTTGAAATCCGCTAAGCTCTTGGCCAAGTATCCGTCCTCGAATGAGCGCCATCAATTTCGGTCGCGCGACTGAATGCAGAAGAAAATGCTGTTCCGATCTTGCCGCTTTTTCTGTTCTATCTCCTCAGAATCCGCGCTTTTTAGGCTCTGAGGGTGGCAGCACGTCCAGTTTCGCAGTTAAGGCCTGCCGGAGTCTCTGAATGGCGGAGCTGTGGCGGCACAAAATTGCGAATATGGGCGCAAAGCGGTATTTCGACCGCCGCGCTCAAGCAAGAGCCGCGCGAACGTCCGGATCTTCCAGCGTCTGATCGAGCGTCCTGCGCGTACGCTCGATGATCGCGTCGATTTCCGCATCGGTGCAGCAGAGCGGCGGCGCATAGCCGAGGACGCCGTTGCCGAAGGCGCGGATGACAAGCCCGTTGTCCCAGGCACGATCGAATATGCGGCGCGAGGGATCGGCGGCTGCGGGCAGCGGCGTCTTGCGCTCCTGGTCGACGACCAGTTCGATGGCGGCCAGCATACCGCGTCCGCGCACGTCTCCAACAAGCGGATGCGCGGCCAGCTCGTGCAGGCCGGCCATCAGGCGAGCGCCCGCCTTGACGCCGTTTTCCAGCAAGCCGTTTTCATAGAGGCGCAGCACTTCGAGGCCGACTGCGGCGCTGACCGGATGGGCGGAATAGGTGTAGCCATGGCCGATCGCCGCGGACCCGGCACCATCGGCGATCGTCTGGTAAACACGCTCCGACAGGAAGACGGCGCCCATCGGCACATAGCCGGAGGTAAGACCCTTGGCGGTGGTCATGAGGTCGGGGACGATGTCTTCCTCGGAGCAGGCAAAGAGCGGCCCGGTGCGCCCGAAGCCGGTGATCACTTCATCGGCGACGAAGAGGATGTCGAGTTCGGTGCAGAGGTCACGCATCGCCTTCATCCAGCCGGGAGGCGGTACGAGTACGCCGCCGGAGCCCTGGATCGGCTCGACATAGAAGGCCGCCGCCCGTTCCGCGCCGATCTCCTCGACCTTGGCGCGCAGCGCCGCGACGGAGGCTGCGATGATCGCCTGCGGATCGCTGCCAACGGGATTGCGATAGGCATAATGCGTCGGAATCTTGTGCTGCCAGTCGAGCGGCACGCCGAAACCGGCATGGAAGATCGGCAGCGCCGTCAGGCCGGCACCTACCGTGGAGGAACCATGATAGCCCTGCTCGAGCGAAATGAACTGGTCCTTCGCCGGTTTGCCGAGCGAATGGTAATAGTAGCGGATGAAACGGATCGTGCTGTCGATGGCATCCGAGCCTCCGAGCGTGAAGTAGACGTGGTTGAGATCGCCCGGTGCACGGTCGGCCAGCTCGGCGGCAAGCCGGATGGCGGGCTCCGAGCCGAGGCTGAAATAGCCGGTGGCATAGGGCAGCTCACGCATCTGGCGGGCAGCCGCTTCCACGATGCTCTCGTGGCCATAGCCGGCGTTGACACACCAGAGACCGGCGAAGCCGTCGATCATCTGATGCCCGGTTGCGTCAGTCACGGTGGCGCCTTTGGCGGATTTCAGAACCCGCACACCGGCTCGCTCGTGGCCGCGATAGGAGGCGACCGGATGGACGAGGTGAGCGCGATCGAGTTCGACAAGGGAATTGCTCAGCATGATATCTCTCTTCAGCCCAGGGCTTGGCTCGCCAGGGCAAATGTGTGAACGCTTGAAGTGTTTGACGGAGCGAGTGATGCGGCGCGGCGCATGGCAATGCCGCCGCCGACATGGGCAAGGCCGTGTTCGAGCAAAAATGGAGTAAGGCCGGTTTCTGCCCCGGTATCCACGCGCATGAAGACGCCGGGGCGGGCCGCAAACAGGAAGCTCAGGAGATCCTCGGCGTCCGCCGCCGTTTCCGCGACGACCGGGCCGCAGAGCTCGCCGCGGCCGAAGGCGCGCAACGCTGCATATCCGCGCAGTCCATCGGTCTTGCGCAAGACGGCGAGACGACCGGCCTGGAACAATGTTCGCAGCAGCGCCGTGCGGTCCTCACCATAGGCGAGACGATCGAGAGCGACGATGTGGTCGAAGTCGGCCGACGTCGCACGATCGACCGCTCCGGCCGCAATACAGGCGCGCAACGGCCCCTGATGCTGGACGATCTCACCCTTCTTCTCGAAGCCGAGACTTTGATAAAGGGGAAGGCCCTCGGCCGTCGCCACCAGCCGGCACTCGCGGGCGCCGACGATCTCGAGGGCAGCCTGCATGATGCGCCGGCCGATGCCGCGCCCGCGCATGGCCTCGTCGACAATCACCATGTTGATCGTCGCGACGTCGGCGCCGTAGGGCGTGACGAAGATCGTCGCGACCACTTTCTCATTTTCGATCGCCACAAGGCCGCTGCTGAGTTCGAGCAGCATTTGCCACTCTTCGAGCCGATGCGGCCACCCGGCCTGGCGCGACAGGGCGAGGGCTGATTGGAGATGGGACTGGTCGAGGGGGCGAACGTCGATCGCGGATGCCTGCACAGGCCTTTTCTCCCGTCTGTTGCTTTATCTATTTGATAGACCGACAAGGAAAGAAGATCGTCCCGACGACGAAGCCGCGGCGGTATCTTTCACCGTCCGTCGACATGCCCGCCGCATCTTATGCCGGCGACGCGGCGCAACCGGTCGAGAAGACAGCGCGCGGAGGTGTCTGGCGCGCAACTCTCTGCCAAAGCAGTGCGAGCATACAGAACTTTCTGCTTCCCGACGGCGCAAATGCGGTGAACCGATGGGCGAAGGCTGCCTATGATGGGGCGAGATCAGCGCCAGCACGGCATTCTGTAAGGGATCAAGGACATGACGACGTTCCGGCCAAAATACATTACCTTCGACTGCTACGGCACTCTGACGAATTTCCAGATGGCCGAAGCGGCCCAGAAGATCTATGGCGAGCAGCTCGATCAGCCGCGCATGGCGCGGTTCATCAAGAACTTCGCCGCCTACCGGCTGGACGAAATTCTCGGTGACTGGAAGCCCTATAATGAAGTGATCCATAATGCTGTCGAGCGTACCTGCCGCAAGAACGGGGTCGTCTTCCACGCCGAGGATGCCCGCTCAATCTACGAGACCGTTCCGAGCTGGGGTCCGCATCCGGATGTGCCGGCGGGTCTTGCCAAGGTCGCCAAGGAAATCCCGCTGGTCATCCTGTCGAACGCCATGAACGAGCAGATCATGCACAATGTCGAAAAGCTCGGCGCGCCGTTCCATGCTGTTTTCACGGCGCAGCAGGCCAATGCCTACAAGCCGCGCTTCAAGGCCTTCGAGTACATGTTCGACATGCTCGGCTGCAATCCGGAGGACGTGATGCATTGCTCTTCCTCCTTCCGTTATGATCTGATGTCGGCCCATGATCTCGGCATCAAGCACAAGGTCTGGGTCAATCGTGGCCATGAGCCCGCAAACCCCTATTATGAATATGCCGAGATCAAGGACATTTCCGGTCTGCCCGGCGTTCTCGGGCTTTGACGGGAGACGGCAATGCAGTTCAAGTCCTACTGGCACGACACCGCGCCGCGTTTTGCCGGTCAGAGTGCAGCGCCGATCGAAGGTCACTATGATGTCGCGGTGATCGGCGGCGGCTTCACCGGCTTGGGCGGGGCACGCCAGCTCGCCAAGGCCGGCGCCAAGGTGGTGGTGCTGGAGGCAAACACAGTCGGTTCCGGCGCCTCCGGCCGCAATGGTGGTCATCTCAACAACGGCATCGCCCACAGCTTCATTGCTGCCAAGGCCGAACTCGGGGTCGAGCGGGCCAAGGCGCTTTATCGTGCCTTCGACGACGCTGTCGATACGGTGGAACGGATCGTCGCGGAAGAGGCGATCGACTGCAATTTCCGCCGCGCCGGCAAGCTCAAGCTTGCGTCGAAGCCGACTCACTTCGATGGCATTGCCCGAAATTTCGAGGCGGTTCACCGCGAGATCGATCCGGATACGGCGCTGCTGACGGCAAGCGACCTCAAGGCCGAAATCGGATCGGCCTCGTTTCACGGCGCGATGCTGTCGAAGAAGAGCGCCATGATGCATATGGGGCGCTACGCGGTCGGGCTTGCAGAGGCGGCTGTCCGCCATGGAGCGGTGGTCTACGAGAATGCAGCGGTCACAGACCGGCGAACCAATGGCAATAAGCACGAGTTGACGACGGCGCGCGGCAAGCTCACGGCCGACAATGTCCTGCTCGCAACCGGCGCCTACACGCCGGGGATCTTCGGCTATTTTCGCCGGCGGATCGTGCCCGTCGGCAGTTTCATCATCGCCACCCGACCCCTGACGGAGGCGGAAGTTGCCGCGACTATGCCGGGCAACCGCACCTGCGTCACATCGCTCAATATCGGCAACTATTTCCGGCTTGCTCCGGACAATCGATTGATCTTCGGCGGCAGGGCCAGATTCTCGGCCACCTCCGATCAGCAGTCGGATGCCAAGAGCGGGGAGATCCTGCACGCCGGCCTTGCCGAGATCTTTCCGCATCTCGCCAAGGTCGAGATCGATTATTGCTGGGGCGGCCTGGTCGATATGACCAAGGATCGCTTTCCGCGCGCCGGCTACGTCGACGGGTTGTGGTATGCGATGGGCTATTCGGGCCATGGGGCGCAGATGGCGACGCATATGGGCATGATCATCGCCGACGCCATCCTGGGCAAGGCGGATCGCAACCCGGTCAAGGGGCTGGAATGGCCTGCCGTTCCCGGGCATTTCGGCAAGCCCTGGTTCCTGCCGCTCGTCGGCATGTATTACAAGACGCTCGATCGCTTTCAATAGCCGGGGATTGCCAGAATCATGCCTTTGGGGGGATGCGGGCAATGACCTTGATCTCGAAGTCGAAGCCTGCGAGCCAGTTCACGCCGATCGCGGTCCAGTTCGGATAGGGCGGCGTACTGAAGATCTTCTGTTTGACGGCCATGATCGTCGCAAACTGGTTTTCAGGATCGGTGTGGAACGTCGTTATATCAACGATATCATCGAGCGTGCAGCCTGCCGCATCCAGCGTTGCCTTGAGGTTTTCGAAAGCCAACTGGACCTGGAGTTCGAAATCAGGTTCGGGCGTTCCATCGGAACGGCTGCCGACCTGTCCTGACACGAACAGCAGGTCAGCGGATCGGATGGCGGCCGAATAGCCGTGTTCCTCGTAAAGGGCGTGCCTGTTGGCAGGGAAGATTGCTTCGCGCTTGGTCATTCCTGATCTTTCTTCATAGACGTTGACGGGCGGTCGATGAGCGCAGCGCGATCCGGGAACTTCACACGCTGTCGCATCATCTGATATACGTTGCGTATCTGAAATAGCCGACATACGCGCCGTATGTCAAATTAATATACGGCGCGTATATGAAATTGAGGGCAAGATGGCGAAACGACGCGTCGAAACGATGGAAGAGAACCGTGCCAAGTTGATCGTGGCCGCACGCAAGGCCTTCGCCGAAAAAGGGTATTCGGCCGCTTCCATGGACGAGCTGACCGCCGAAGTCGGCCTAACACGGGGCGCGCTTTACCATAATTTCGGTGACAAGCGCGGGCTTCTGGCGGCGGTTGTCGATCAGATCGACTCGGAAATGGCGTTACGCGCCCAAGAGATCGGCGTTCGAGCGGGCGATGATTGGAAGGGCCTGCTCGCCGAAGGCGCTGCTTATATCGAGATGGCGCTTGTTCCCGAGGTCCAACGCATCGTTCTGCTCGATGGACCTGCAGTGTTGGGTGATCCGTCAAAGTGGCCCAGTCAAAGCAGCTGTCTTCAAGCAACCAGGCGGACAGTGGAGCGTCTGATCGCCCAAAAAGCCTTGAAGCCGGTCGACGCGGAGGCGGCCGCCCGGCTTCTCAGCGGCGCCGCCCTCAATGCTGCTCTCTGGGTCGCTGCCAGCGACGATCCGCAGCATGTGCTGCCGAAGGCCATCTATACTTTCCATGCCTTGGCCGGGGGCCTTCTCACGAAGCCTGCGTGAATTCCTGTCGGCAGGAAGCTGCCACCATGTCCGCGCTGCAAGTCTGCTAGGACGCGACTTTCAGGCAAGCCCGCCGATGTGGAAGGTTTTCATCTCGAGATATTCCTCGATGCCGGCCTGCGAGCCTTCGCGCCCGAGACCGGATTGCTTGACGCCGCCAAAGGGGGCCACTTCCGTCGAGATCGCGCCCGTATTCAGCCCGACCATGCCGAATTCCAGTGCTTCTCCGATGGCCCAGGAACGCTTGAGGCCTTGCGTATAGAAATAGGCTGCAAGGCCGAAGGGCGTGCCGTTGGCGATGGTGATTGCCTCTTCGTCCGTCGTGAAGCGGAAGAGCGGCGCGACCGGGCCGAAAGTCTCTTCGCTCGCCAGCAGCATGTCGGTGGTGGCGCCAGACAGGACGATAGGAGCAGCGTATTGGCGGCCCTCCGGCAAGTTCGAAGCCCTGGCGATGATCCTTGCGCCCTTCTCGACGGCATCGCTGACGTGGCGCTCGATCTTGTCGATGGCGGCGGCATTGATCATCGGTCCGATGTCGATTCCCGCCTGCGTGCCGGGGCCGACCTTCATGGCGGAAACGCGGGCGGAAAGCTTTTCGGCAAAGGCGTCATAGACCTTGTCCTGCACTAGAATGCGGTTGGAGCAGACGCAGGTCTGGCCGCCGTTGCGGAATTTCGAGGCGATCGCACCCTCGACGGCAAGGTCGAGATCGGCATCGTCGAAGACGATGAAGGGCGCATTGCCGCCGAGTTCGAGGCTGAGACGCTTGATGCTGTCGGCAGCACCCCGCATCAGCAGGGCGCCGACACGGGTCGAGCCGGTGAAGGAGATCTTGCGCACAATCTCGTTGCGCATCAGCTCGTTGCCGATCTCGGTCGGCATTCCAGTGACGATGTTGATGACGCCAGCAGGGATGCCGGCGCGCTCGGCGAGCACGCCAAGCGCCAGCGCCGAATAGGGCGTGAAGTCTGAGGGCTTGATGACCACAGTGCAGCCGGCGGCAAGAGCCGGCGCCACCTTGCGGGTGATCATCGCATTCGGGAAGTTCCACGGCGTGATGATGCCGCAGACGCCGACGGGCTCCTTCAGGACGATGATCCGCCGGTCGGGTGTCGGCGAGGGGATGGTGCCGCCGCTGATGCGGCGGGCTTCCTCGGCGAACCATTTGACGAAAGACGCGCCGTAGCGGATTTCACCGCGTGCCTCGGCGAGTGGCTTGCCCTGTTCGCTTGTCAGGAGCAGCCCGAGATCGTCGCAATGTTCGATCATCAGATCGTGCCAGGCTTCGAGCAATTGCGCCCGCTCGGCATGGGTTTTCGCCCGCCAGGCGGGAAAGGCTGCATTGGCGGCCTCGATTGCTGCCCGGGTCTCGGTCTCGCCCATATCGGGAACGGTGCCCACAGCCGTCTGCGAGGCCGGGTCGAGGACATCAACCGTCTTGCCGGAGGCCGCATCCAGCCAGGTTCCACCGATCAGGCCCTGCTGGCGAAACAGGCTCTTGTCCTTGAGGTCGATCATGTCTTGCGTCCTTGTCGTTCAGCTGAGTGCGTTCAGCACGGCCTTGGTAATGGTGTCGGTTTTGTCTTGGCCTGGAGCCGTGCCGATGCCGGCCGCAGTCGCCGCAGCGATGGCATCCATGATCGCGTCGGCGGCAGTCTTCTCGCCAAGATGCTCGAGCATCATGGCGGCCGACCAGATTGCGGCGATCGGATTGGCGATGCCGAGATGGGCGATATCCGGGGCGGAGCCGTGCACGGGCTCGAACATCGAAGGCGCGGTCCGATCCGGATTGAGATTGGCGGAGGCGGCAAAGCCGAGCCCGCCCTGGATCGCCGCCCCGAGGTCCGTCAGGATGTCACCGAACAGATTGGAGGCGACGACAACGTCAAGGCTCTCCGGCGCCATCACCATGCGCGCCGCCATGGCGTCGATATGGTAGCTGGTGACAGTAACCTCGGGATAGTCGGCCGCGACCAGGGCGGTGATCTCGTCCCAGAACACCATGGAATATTTCTGCGCATTCGACTTGGTGACGGAGGCGAGCTTGCCGCGCCGCATGCGCGCCTGCTCGAAACCGAAACGCAGGATGCGCTCCACACCTGTGCGGGTGAAGATCGAGGTTTCGACGGCGACTTCGTTGGCCGTGCCCTGATGCACGCGGCCGCCTGCGCCGGAATATTCGCCCTCGGTATTCTCGCGGATGCAGAGGATGTCGAAGTCTTTGGCTTTCAATGGCCCTTCGACCCCCGGCAGCAGCCGGTGGGGGCGGATGTTGGCATATTGCTCGAAAGCCTTGCGGATCGGCAGAAGCAGGCCGTGCAGGGAGACGGAGTCTGGCACCTCGGCCGGCCAGCCGACCGCGCCGAGCAGGATGGCGTCGAAACCGCGCAGCGTCGCAATGCCGTCGGCCGGCATCATCGCGCCGGTTTCCTTGTAGTAGGCGCAGGACCAGGGAAAGCTCGTCGGCTCCAGCCCGAAGCCCGTCTTCCCGGCCACTTTCTCCGAGACTTGCCATGCCGCATCGATGACATCCTTGCCGATACCGTCGCCGGGTATGAGCGCGATCCTGTAGGTCTTCATGGTCGGTTCCTCAGATGTTGATCAGCACGGACTTGCTGCGGCGATTGGCAAGATAAGCGTCGCGGCCAAGATCCTTGCCGATGCCGGAACTCTTGTAGCCGCCGGTTGGCAGAATATGGTCGCGCGAACGCCCGTATCGATTGACCCAGACGGTGCCTGCCTGCAGCCGACGTGTGACGCGAATAGCGCGGGAAAGATCGCGCGTGAAGAGGCCCGCTGCAAGGCCGTAGATCAGGTGATCGGCGAGCTCGAGCGCCTCCTCCTCATCCTCGAAAGTCTGCAAGGTCAGCACCGGGCCGAAGATTTCCTCGGTAACGGCGGGGGAGGCCTGATCGACACTTGCAAGCAGCGTCGGCGCATAGAAATAGCCGGGTCGATCCAATTGTGTTCCACCGGTCAGGCACTCCGCGCCGGCATCGATCGCTGCCTGGACGATCCGGTCGATACGTCCGATCTGGCGTTCCGAGATGATGGGCGAGTAGAGGCTGTTTTCGTCCCAGGTCGGTCCCGGCTTGATCCTGGACATATGCTCGAGGATCGCTTCGGCAAGCGGCGCTGCGATGCTGCGTTCGGCAATTAGCCGCGATCCGGCCACGCAGGCCTGGCCGGCATTGGCCAGGATGTTGCGGGCTATCGCTTCGGCTGCCAGCGCGATATCCGCATCAGCGAAGACCAGTTGTGGGCTCTTGCCGCCAAGCTCAAGCGTCATCGGCTTGATGCCCGTGCGGGCGATGTTCTCCATGATCGCCGACCCTGCGGCGGTCGAACCGGTGAAGCTGATCTTGCCGATGCCGGGATGGCCTGTGATCGCAGCCCCCGTCGTCGGGCCGTCGCCGAGCACGATGTTGATCAGGCCGGCGGGGATGCCGGCGCGCACCGAAAGCTCTGCCATATAGAGCGTCGAAAAAGGCGTCATCTCGGATGGCTTCAGCACGATGGCGTTGCCGGCCGCAAGTGCCGGGCCGATCTTCCAGCCAGCCATGGAAATCGGAAAGTTCCAGGGTGTGATCGCGCCGACGACGCCATAGGGTTCAGTCATGATCATGCCGAGGCTGTTGCCGTCAGTCGGCACGAGATCGCTGCCTTCCTTGTCGGCGAATTCGGCGAAGAAGCGGATCTGCTCGGCTGTTACGGCAATGTCGCCGGCGATGAGCTGCCCGACCGGTCGGGTCGAGGATACGGCCTCGAGGCGCGCCAATGTGGCGGCTTCTTCCTCTATGAGGTCGGCCCATCGCACCAAAGCCTTGGTCCGCTCGCGCGGCCGAAGGCTGGCCCAACCGCTTGTCCTGAGGGCTTGATTGGCCGCGTCAACGGCCTGATCGACCATGTCCTTTCCCGCGATCGGGCATTGCGCGAAAGCGACGCCATCCGAAGGCCGGTGGACGTCCATACCGCCGTTTGCTGCGACATAGCGGCCGCCGATAAAATGCCCGCTCGGAAGATCGAGGGAGTCTGGGTCGAAACTGAGGGTCATGGCGTTTCCTTGCCGATGGTTCCGGCAAGTCTAACGGCTGTGCCGTGGCAGTTTCGGTCGTGCGTCTGCGATGTTGCGACGGAATATCCCGTTTGTCCCCGGTGTTTCAGCGCAAGATTTGGTGCCTGAAAGCGCGGCGCGCAACGAAGCTGCACGCTTGGTTCGGCTTCAAGAACGGAAAGGTCCGCAAAGCGTGTCATCCGGTGACGGTGACATAGATTTTGCGGACGGTCTCGATCGTCCGCCAGACGCCTTTGAAGCCCGGTTTCATGACGAAACTGTCGCCGGCGCGGTAGGTGACCGCCGTGCCGCCGTCCTCGGTCAGCTCGATAACGCCCTGCAGGATATGGCAGAATTCGAAAGTCTCTCCCTTGATCGAGCGAGTCTCGCCCGGCGTCGCCTCCCATACGCCGGTATTGACCGTTCCGTCGCGGGCGCTGTCCTGCGCCCAGGTCTTGAAGGACGGATCGCCGGAAATCAGCCGCTCGGGGAGGGCCTTGGATTGCTTCGGCTCGAATGTCGGCGCGAGATCGATGGCTTTCAACAGGGACATGTGGTTCCTTTCAAGGGTGATCAATAGCCGCGGCTGCGGTCGACCAGGCCGATGGGCTCGAGCCCGTTCTCGTGGCGGCGGATGTTGGCGATGACGGCATTTGCCGCCGTCTCGGGCTGCGTGACGCTGGCGACATGCGGTGTCAGAATGATCCTGGGGTGATGCCAAAGCGGGTGCCCGGCCGGCAGCGGCTCGGGGTCGGTGACATCCAGGACAGCGCCGCAGAGGTGGCCGTCGTCGAGCGCGCGGATCAGGGCCGCCGCATCGAGTTGCGGGCCGCGACCGGCGTGCACGAGGCCTGCGCCCGGCGGCAAGACGGCAAAGAGATCGGCGTTGATGATGCCTTGCGTTTCAGGTGTCAACGGCAGAAGGCAGACGAGAATATCGGTGCCCGCCAGGAACTCCGGCAATTGATCGGCCCCGTGATAGCAGGTGACCCCTTCGATGCTGCGCGGCGAGCGGCTCCAGCCGCGAAGCGGGAAGCCGAAGGCGCGCAGGCGCTCAAGAACGGCAAGGCCGAGATTGCCGAGGCCGAGCACGCCGACACGCCGGTCGGACGCCTGGCGCACGGGTCGGGCAGCCCATTTCTGCGCTCTCTGCTGTTCGATATAGCCCGGAAGATCGCGATGTATAGCGAGCACTCCAAGCGTCACATACTCCTGCATCATCCGCGTGATGCCGTCTTCGACCATGCGCACGAGCTCGACCTTTTCGGGCAGGGCCGAAAGGGAGAACTGGTCGACACCAGCGCCGATGGAAAACAGGATTTCCAGATTGCGATAACGGTCAAGGTCGGCGGGCGCAGTCCAGGTGATCAGATATTTGATAGCGTCCCGGTCGATGCTTTCAGCATCCGTAATGAAGGGAAGGCCGGGCAGCTCGCGCGCGAAGGCGGCCTTGAAGATTTTGGCCCGTTCGGCGTCGGAATTGAATAAGAAGGCCATGATTTTCCTTCGGGTTTGCTTGAGCCAGACTGCCGTGACCTTCACGGCAGGATGCATCGAAATTGGCCATAGGACCGCATAACGATGCGGATTTTCGCAGTCTTGCGGTGCGATCGTCATAACCTACCGAAATAGACGATCCCCGAGCGCTTCGATCATCCGAACGCAGGCTGCAAGCTCGCCGAGTTCGATGAACTCATTGGCCTTATGCGCGCGGCCGATGTCGCCGGGGCCGCAGATGATGGCGGGCATGCCTGCGGCCTGATAGAGGCCGGCCTCCGTGCCGTAGCTGACTGCGGCAAGCGGCGTCTGTCCGGTCAGCTCTTCCATCAGCCGGGCCAGAGGCGTATCGGCGGCCAGCGATAGTGCGGGATAGCTGCTGAGCACCTGCCACTGGGTGGTAAAGCCGCGATCCGTCAAAGTGGCAAGACGAGCTTCGATTTCGGCGAGCAGACTGACCGGCTCGACGCCTTCGATGGCGCGGGCTTCCAGCTCGATCGTGCATTGATCGGGAATGATGTTGACGGCCTGCCCGCCGTGAATGGTGCCGACCTGCAAGGAGGAATAGGGCGGTTCGAAATTGCCGTCGAACGGTCCCTTTGTCAGACGCTCGGCGGTCGCCACGGCTTCGTCGAGAATTTCTACCATGGCGTGGATGGCATTGAGGCCGAGATCCGGGCGGGAGGAATGACCCGTACGGCCGCCGATCATGACCCGGGCCGCGGCCTTGCCCTTGTGCGCACGAACGGCGCGCATGCCGCTCGGCTCGCCGATGATGCATCCCAAGGGGCGCGCGCAGAGATCGGGAAGCCGTGCGATCAGGTGCGGCACGCCGCGGCATCCGGCCTCCTCATCATAGGAAAACGCCAGATGCAAGGGGCGGTCGAGCGGTCGCCGTGCGATTGCCGGCAGGACGGCGAGGGCACAGGCGAGAAAGCCCTTCATGTCGCTGGTGCCGCGCCCCGTCAGCCTTTCGCCGTCGCGCTGCAGCGAAAATGGATCGCTTGTCCACGCCGGCTCGCCCGCGGGCACGACATCCATGTGGCCGGAAAGCAGATAACCCGGCCGATCGGCCGGGCCGACAGTGGCGAACAGATTGGAACGGTCACCTTCGGGACCGGCGAGCAGGGTGACGCGCGCGCCGGCCTGCTCAAGATAATCGGCGATCCAGCCGACGATCGCCTGGTTCGGCGTGCCGACGACGGATGGAAAGGCCACCAGCCGTTCAAGAATCTGATCCGGAGTCATTTCAGTCACTGCAACATTCCTGATTTGCCAGCAGCCACGCCGTAAAGGTGGCTTTCATCAACATAATATGCCGCAATGCCACCGGCTGCTGAAAGCGTCGCAGCTTCGGTGGAATCTTCCGTATTTGCAGGGCTCTCAAGCGCATTCTGTTGCGTAAGCGACGCTACAAACGATACAGGCGGGTATTGCCAGCAAATTGTGAATTCAAACCGAGCCCGGCAGCAATTCGGGTCACCTCTAATGTGCCTGCGAGAATGGGGGAGTGTCATGGCTAATTCCAGTTCGTTTCAACTGGAATCGTTTGAACTGACCATGGGGGATATCGCAAAGGCCGATCTCGATGCTCTGCACGCTCTGTCGCTGTCGGTAAGCTGGCCGCACCGAGCGGAGGATTGGCAGATCATCCGCGAGCTGGGTCAAGGTATCGTGGCGCAGGATTCGATCGGTCGTGTGCTCGGCTCCGCCATGCTTTTCGACTTCGGGCTGTATTTCGCCACCATCGGCATGGTGATCACCTCGCCGCGTTTGCAGGCGCTGGGAACGGGGCGCTGGATGATGGATCATGTCATCGCGCAGGCCGGCTCGCGCCCACTTGGACTGAACGCGACCCGTTCCTCCAAGCGGCTCTATCAGTCTCTCGGCTTTAATGCCGAGCAGGTCGTCTACCAGTGCCAAGGGGAGGCAATCGCGCCGCCGGCTGAGCTTTTGCCGCCGGGCACGCGACTGCGCCCGATCGTCGAGGCCGATTTGACCGAGGTCGCTGCATTGGATCTGGCCGCCTATGGCGCTGACCGCACACTCCTGTTGCAACGTCTCATCGCCATCTCGGAGGGATTGGCGCTTGTCCAGGGTGAACATATGGTCGCCTTTGCGCTCTGTCGCCGCTTCGGGCGCGGCCATGTGATCGGCCCCGTGGTGGCGATGGGCGACGAAGAAGCGATTGCCGTTGTTCGGCCGTATGTCGCCGAACGCGCCGGCGGCTTCCTGCGCCTCGATACCCGCCAGCAGACCGGTCCGTTCCCGCAATTTCTGATGCAATCCGGACTTGCGATCCATGACACCGTCACGAGCATGTCGCTGCGGCAGGTCTGGTTGCACGGGGATGGGCGTCCGCCTGTCGATGGAAAGCCGCTGACCTATGGTTTGGCCAGTCAGGCGCTGGGGTAGGGCGCTTCCTCGGTGAATTTGCCCGCCCGCCCGGACCTCGGCACCCGCGAGGATTGCCGGTCGAACAGCTGCACACCCGATCGGGCTGTGACCATAGCGTGTGACGCTCATGGTCGTCCCTCGAGGGCGTCAGGCGAGCCGAGAGCTGGCGGATTGGCAGCTATGCGCTTCGACGCTTGCCAGTGCCGCATTGATGCCTATATTGAGCGAGCATTCGGCCGCGTGTTTAGGCCGAGATGCTGCTTGGCTGCAACAGCCGCCTTCACCCGGCACTCGATTTGCCGGCGGACTTTGGAAGGAGAAATTTCATGTCCATTACTCCGAACAATCTCGATAGTTCAAAGGCTTCTACAGTTCCCCATCAAGAAATCGCCGATGCCGTTCGACAGTCTCGCGAAGCCATCGGTTACACAATCGGTGATCTCTCCGAAACCTGTGGGCTCACGAGCGAGGAAATTGTCGAAATAGAGGCTGGCGCTGAGGCTGATCCGGCAAAACTTCGGCGAATAGCCGCTGCATTGCAGGTTCCGCCTTCAACTTTTTTCATAGTTTGATAGCAGGGCGCACCTTGACGGGTGCGCCCTTCGACTATTTCGAAGGCCGCTGCAACTGTTCTAGTTGAAGGCCTCGTTCAATTCGCGGTTCGGCGCTTCGCAAGTTCGATGCGCGTGCGATGGAGATGGTCGCCAACCATTTGCCTGAATTCGTTCGATCCCATGCTTTCCGGTAGGAAATAGCGATGCCGACCAGCTCGCCGTTGGTCGCGCTGCGAGCCGCAATGCCTTGAGATGAGACGCCGTACAGGATTTCATTGGAGGACAGGGAGCGCCCCGTCGCCCGCATGGCCGTGATGACCTCCTTCGAAGCTGCGTGGTGAGCTCCAATCCATCGAATACGGCCATGTATCCCGTATGCCTGCCCGCTTTGCCGGCCTTCTCCGGCCTGCGTCAATACTGGCTCCTTCAGCAGAAGCAGCTTAAAGCGGCGATAGCATCTTCCAGGGAGCTCTTCCCATGATCCTCGTGATGATACAGTAGTTCCATTGGTGGAACACAATTTCAAATGTGAAACTAATTGCTGGACTTCCGACCCGAAAACATCTATAAGTATACAATCTATAAAAGGGGCCAAAAATATTATATTCAGCGTGTATGAATGATGTTTGCTGGATCGGTATCAGTCGAAGTCGACTCAGGCCCTGCTCTGGCTGCAATAATTGCTTTTGAAGTAGTAGCATTTTTGTTTTGAAGCACCGTATCGCGACTGTGTAGGTCCGCCGCCGGGCGGGTTTGATGAACACTTGTT
Organism: Martinezella lusitana; assembly: GCF_016901135.1. GTDB lineage: Bacteria > Pseudomonadota > Alphaproteobacteria > Rhizobiales > Rhizobiaceae > Rhizobium > Rhizobium lusitanum_D. The sequence goes on from NZ_JAFEVL010000045.1 coordinate 948,801, forward strand.
AGGAAATGTAGGCATGCGGCAGAATAATAAAATTTTTCGCGCCGGCCCCGCTATCGGCGAGCAGCTTGACAATCTTGTGCCCTTTGACGCTTCCAACCCACCAGTGAGCTTGAACAGCAGTTTGATGATGTCGCAAGAACCGTCCAAATCGAGCGATGGCGGTCTCGGTGACGTGGTCGCCGAAGACGACAAGGCAGCCGATCCAAACGAGACTGTTCGCGATATGACGCTTCTTGCCAATGCGGTGATCAGGCGAGGAGGCGCGAAGGTCGATGATCTTGGCTCGCAGGCCGTTCGAGATATCTTTGCCGCCGATCCGAACGATTCAAAAGATTCCGCATTTTCACCGATTAGAATGGAAATGCCCACCGAGGACGGCGCCCTGGTTGTCGATACCATCGAGAGAGCTATCGAATGTCTGACGACGCTTTGGCCGGTGCGTCATGGTCAGGCATATGAAGACGCGCTTCAGAGTTGCATTGATGGGATGAAAGGCAGAGCTTCTCCACAGCAGGTTCGGTCATCAGTCATTGCCGCCGCCAATGAGGCAGGTATCCGTATAATTACCTGAGGCGAGCGATTCCCATCGGTTTTTGCGACCGGTTGCCTGTATTTGCATCCATAAACTTTACCGCGCGTTGCGACGAAAGCGGCAAATCGATCGACGTGTTTTCGGCTCAGACGAAGAGGCCCGACCGTTGCGTGAAGCAAGGTGGCCGGGCCTCTCGACCGTCGCAAATTGGCGGTTGCGACAGTGACAAAGATGTGGCCCGCGGCAGGGATGTCGTCCATGCAGAAAACGACGAAAGAGTTCGGATTGCGCCTGACAGCGGAAAGCTGAATTCAGGGTGGCCGGAAACTTAATTTCTGATGGCTTTCCGTCCCGGAACGAGACGGATCGAATTATAAATTTGTCTATTGCCTCCGCGCGGCGCGAAAGCCGCTGCCCGACAATGCGAGGCCGGCCCGGATGCCGGTCGAGGTGATTGGGGAGGCTCGACGTTCCTTTAAAGGTCCGCCCCGTCGAGCCTCCCGCTGAGGCAGATCGATATCCACGCAGCAGCGGCACAAACCTGCAGGCTAGCGCCAGACGCGTCTATTTGAAAAGCGACATGATGAGCCCGATCGCGTCATCGACTTGGCCGCCGATCGTTCGTCGGCTTGCGTCGAGAACAATAGCGCCCGTCAGACGCCATACCAATTCCGCGCTTATCGAGCGAGACGCCATGAATCACTTCTTGTGCGACGGCAGTAAATAGGTGGAAATTCGGGACTTGAGAAAGTCAACAAGTATAATTTAAATTACGTCTCAATACATATTGCGACATGATTATACAGATAGCGTATAACTTCTGAAAATATTTATTAGCTCTCTCGTATTTACAGTGATGATCTTGCCTATATTATGGCGACAACGTGAACTTTCGCAAGTTGCATGTTGAATCCTGTGAATTCCTTCGAGGAGAATTTTCGAATGCGCAAGATTTTGGGATCTACCGCTTTCCTTCTGGCAACGGTTGCGGCAAGTGCCGGTTATGCGGCCGACCTCTCAGTCTCTACTCCGCCTCAGGCTCCGGTGGAGGCGGCACCAGTATTTTCGTGGACCGGCTTCTACGTCGGCTTGAACGCAGGCGGCGGCTTCGGCGGCAAGGACGATGTCGGGTTCCGTTCCTTCGGGAGCTATCTGGGCAAGTTCGGGAAGCTTGACGGATCCGGCTTTCTCGGCGGTGGCCAGATCGGCTACAACTATCAGTTCGACCCCAGCTGGGTGATCGGCCTCGAAGCCGATTTCCAGGGCGCTGACATCAATGACTCGTTCAGAAGCGATGTCGCAAGCACCTCTTCGAAGATCGACTGGTACGGCACGCTCCGTCCCCGCATCGGTTACTCCTACGACAATACCTTGTTCTATGGCACCGGCGGTCTTGCCTATGGCCACATCAAGTACAAGGGCTCGCTAGCCGGCATCGGCAGCTTCGACGACGACAAGACCAAGGCCGGCTGGACGGTGGGTGCCGGTGTCGAACATGCCTTCACCGATCATGTGACGGCGAAGCTCGAATATCAGTATGTGGACTTCGGCGGCAACACCATGGGCGGAGATGTGCTCTCCACCAAGGCCAGCTCCAACTTCCATGCCATTCGCGTAGGCTTGAACTACAAGTTCTGATGGTTGGTTTGTCTGAAAGACAAGGGATTAATCTAAGAGAGAGGATAATCATATGGCTTTGATTGGCATCAACCTAGTCGACGGCGGCACAACCACCATCGATAGCAGTAACGCTGGTACCGCTTCGGATACGATCCAGCTCAATCTCGTCGCCAACGGCACCGTGATTGTCGATGGCGTGAACGTCAATATCAGCAATGTCGTTGGTACCGGCGCGCTCTCGAGTACCACGATCGACGCCATCAACGGCGCGAACGTAACGATCGATGCCAGCCTTGCGAACATCGGAGCTGGTTCGACCTACACTTATGCGATCGGCGCGGGCTCGAGTATTACGGTCGATGCCGCCCTGCTCAACGTCGGTTTGTTGAACGGTGTGACCGTGGACTTTGCCAGTGCAAATGGTACTGGCCTGTTCGCGTACAATCCCGGCGGCGTCAATTTGAATCTCTCGACGCCGCCGAACGTCTTGAACGTTCAATCGGGAGACAGGATCGAGGTCGTCGGTTCGGACTCTGTCACGCAGTCTGGGAATACCGTCAGTTTCTTCGGCGCGTTGGGTCCCCTGAGCCCGCTCGGCTCCTATACGATACCCGCGGGTGTCACCTACACCTACGATGCTAGTACCGATACGCTGACATTTACGAGCTGCTTCATGCGGGGCACTCTCATCAGGACGCCGGAAGGAGATGTGCCGGTCGAGGATCTGCGCGTCGGCGATCTCGTGGTCACTCATAAAGGGGTCGCGGAAGTAAGATGGGTCGGCCGCCGTATGATCGATCCGAAAGCGATTGACAAGCCGCGGGACACGTTGCCGATCCGCATCCAGGCGGGCGCAATCGCGGAAAATGTTCCGGCACGCGATCTCTTCGTTTCACCGGACCATTGCATGTTCCTTGAGGAGTCGCTGATCCCGGCAAAGTTCCTCGTCAACGGAACGACGATCAGTCAGGAAGCAACACTTGCCCCGTTCGAGTATTATCATATCGAGCTGGAGCAACACAGCATCATCCTAGCCGAAGGTGCTCAAACCGAAACCTATCTTGATCTCGGCGGACGTCTATCGTTCCTCGAGCCTGGCGTTCTGCGCTTCGGCCCGATAACCGGGACGCGCACTTGGAACGACTGGTGCTACCCGCCGGTTTATGCCGGCTCGGTGCTCGAGGCCGCGCGCATGGCTCTCCGGGACCGCGCACAGGAAATGGGCTACGTCGTTCAGGACGCCAAAGCATCCTGACGCATCAGCGGAACGACAAGCAGGCGCGGACGGCTTCGGCCGCCCGCTCCGAAACAAAAGAAGTGATTCAGGGCGGCGGTTCCCTCATTTGATTTCTCTTATGCTCTAGAAGCATCGGCAAATGCAGCATCGCGCCTGTTTGTCTCCAGGGCTTGGGAGAACTGAATGCGCCAAGACGATATCGTTTCGCCCTATTCACTCGATGTCGGGCACATCGATGAGCGATCTTTGATAAAAAGATTCGTCGATAAAACGGTCTTCTTCGACGGCGTGTTCAAAGGCGACTACAGCTTGGCGATCGTCAATCGCCATCTCGCGCAAGCCTTCCTGGATTTGGGCGTCAAGCTGGTTTGCCATACGGCTGAGGACGATTGGCAGAGCGATGCCAACCTGCTGGCTGCCACCGATGTCATGCGCCACATGCGTGAAGACTATCCGGCCAAGGGGACGTTCGATATCCATCTGCGGAACACTTGGCCGCCGGCGACCCATGACATGGTCGGGCGCATCAATGCCTATGTCGCCTTCGCCTGGGAAGAGCTCGAATTCCCACAATATCTGGTGGACAGGTTCAATCGTGATCTCGATATGATCACGGTCCTCTCGAATTTCATCCGTGACAGTTTCGAACGATCCGGGATCACGATCCCGGTGGAGGTCATCGGGGCCGGTTGCGATCATCTCGCTGATGCGGGAGACAGATCAAGCGCGCCGTTGCCGGAGAGCGGCCGCAAGCGCATCCTGCATGTGTCTTCCTGCTTCCCGCGAAAGGGCATCGATGTCCTGGTCGAGACATTCTTGCGCAGCTTCCGGGCGGAAGATCCGGTGGAACTGGTGATCAAGACCTTCCCGAACCCGAACAATATACTGGCGTCAATCCTTGCGGAAAAACGAGACAGATTGGCCAACGCGCCGCCGATCACCGTCATCGAACAGCATTACGATGCAGAGCAACTTCGGGCTCTATATCGTTCCGCCACCATGGTGGTGGGGCCTAGCCGTGGCGAGGGTTTCGGCCTGCCCCTGGCGGAAGCCATGTTGCTCGATGTCCCCGTGGTGACGACGAATTATAGCGGCCAGATCGATTTCTGCCGCCCCGATACCGCGTGGCTGGTTGATTATCACCTGTCTGCGTCGCAGGCGCATGTGGCCGGCTCCCACAGTCTCTGGGCCGAACCGTCGGTGGAACACCTCGGCGCACAGATGCGCGCCGTCCTCGGTCGTCCCGACGAGGCTCGCCTTCGAAGCGAGAAGGCCAAGCGGCTGCTCAAGGCTCATTTCGGCTGGCGATCCGTGGCGCTGCGCATGCTGGCCGCTCTCGCCAAGCCTGCTCCCATCGCGGCTGAGGCGCGGCGCGATTGGTCGCTGGATCTCATTTCCTCCTGGCAGCAGCAATGTGGCATTGCCACATATTCGCAGCACCTCTACGGCACGCCCGCTTTCGCGGACAGGATCGATCACATCTTCGCACGGCGGATCACGAATGACTCCCTGCCGGAAACGACCCCGGAGGTCGCTGAGGCCGTGCCCCGGGGCATTTCGAGGCTGTGGGGATACGATCTCAGTTCACTGAAGCGCCTCGCCGGACGATTGGAGCAGGGGCGGGCGGATGTGCTGTGGATGCAGCATCATCCCGGACATTTCTCGACACCCGACATGGAACTCCTCATTCAGTCGATGTCGTCAACGCGTCATCGGTTGCGCGCCTTGACCATGCATAGTGTGAAGGAGGCGCAGCGCGGCGGGACACTGGGCTGGACGCACGCATTCGATATCGTCTTCGTCCATTCGGCTGAGGATGCAGCAACGCTTTCTGCCGCTGGTCATCCGAACCCGATCGTCATTCCACATGGCGTCCTTCTCGAGCCCGAGAACGCGCCGGTGCCCGATGCGGAGCATTTCACCATCGGATCCTTCGGCTTCCTCATGCCGCACAAGAACATCGATCGCCTCGTGTTGGCCTTTGCCGAGGCACTGAACTACGATCCTCGGCTGCGGTTGAAGCTGTTCAACTGCATGGTGCCGAACGACGAGTCGCGGATAACACGCGCCACGATCGAAAACCTGATCGATTATCTAGGGGTATCGGACAAGGTGACGGCGCGTTTCGACTTCATTCCCGAAGAAGAGCTGCGCCGTGAACTCATGACCTGCAACTTGCTCTCGTTTCTATACGGCCATTCGACCGAAACGGCGACGGGGGCTGCTCGCATCGCGATGAGCGTCAACCGGCCGTTGCTATGCTCTCGCTCGCCGGTGCTACGCGACTTGTGGCCGATCAGCCATGTGGCCAAGAGCACCGAAACCGATTGCATCGCCGAGGCGTTGCTGAGCCTCGCGCAGAACCCATCGTTGCTGCAGATGCTGGACAAGGATCGCGGCCAAGCCGCTCACTGGTATTCCTATCCGCGCATTGCAGCGCGGCACGTCACCGCGATCGACAAAATGTTAGGGGGCAAAATTGACCATCGCCGAGTTGCATAGACAACAGCCCTTGAACGTCCTCTCGAAGGACGTGTTCTCCTTGCCTGCCGAATCCTTCATCGATGCCTGGGCAAAGGCATTGGACCTGACGGAAAGCGACCTGACGCCGGACGACCGGCTCTCACTTGCAAATGCCATTCGCGGAGGCACCAACCGCCTTCGCGTTGTCGATGCCTTGAAGGCCCGCCGTCCCATCCCGCCTTCGTTGAACGGCCGCTCCGGCGTGCAGGCGCTCCGCCGCGAGCCGGATCAGTTTGCCATGCTGGAAAATTTCGTTCGTTTCGCCCACGACGATGATGCGGCTTTCCTGCGTTTTGCCTTCTCCCGGATTTGCGGCCGCGATCCGACGTCGGCCGAGAGGCTCGGGTTGGAATTCGATCTCAGACGAGGTGTTCTCACGCGGGCAGCAGTGGTGAAGAAGATCGTTGCCATTGCCCGTCGCGACGGCCAGATGGCCTACTGGGACACATTGTTGCCAGACAGTGAAAGCGAGGCGCGGGAAACCGTCGATTCCTCGAATGCAAGCATCACGCCGTCCGGATTGTTGGTCAACGTCGACGGACAGGCGATGGCGGTCTTCGTTCGCGAAGTGGAAAATGTCGGTTGGATGATCGGCCCCGATCTGTTGCGCCAGCCCCTGCAGATCACCGACGGTAACTGGAGCGTGCAGCCCGGCTGGCTGTTGACGGGTCCGAAACGCAGTTTCTCGGAAGGAAACTGGCTACTTGACCTGGAACTCATTCAACCGCCGACGGCCAAGCTCGACATCGAGATCGTCGCGAATTCGGGCATCGATTTTCTCCAGGCCATCACATTGGTGGGTTCGTTTTCTGGAACCCTGTGCGTTAACATCAAGCGAGAGCATCGCTTCGTTGAACTGCGCGTGCGCATCCATGAACGCGACCCCGAAGACTCATGGCTGCGCCCTCGCAACATCTCCATGCGGCAAGCGTCATGATAAAAGAGCTACGATTTGCATCGACGCTTCTGCGCGTTGGCAACGCCGTGAACGGCACAGCGGAGGCCCCCGCACCGGCTAACATCCTTGCCGAGGCCGATGCGGCACGCGACCGGCGCGATTGGGCCAGCGCCGCATTCTATTATCTTCAGGCGGTGGATCTGTATCCCGGCAAGGTTGCGCTTCTCGTGCAGCTTGGCCATGCCTACAAGGAAATGGGTGATTTCGAGGCTGCTTTGGAAGCTTACCGGCACTTCCTCGACGAGGAGCCCGACGACGCCGATATTCATTTGCAGCTCGGCCATCTCTACAACAAAATGAACAATCCGGAAGCTGCTCTCGAATGGTACAGCCGCGCCCAGGTGCTTGCGCCCCATGACGCAGACATTGTGGGACATGTGGAGTCGGCACGTTTGCGGCTCTCGCGCGTGGATGTGGAGCGCAAGCGCCAAAGAGCTATGGAATTGGTTCAGGCGAAACGCTGGAATCTGGCGCGTGCGCAACTGAAGGAGCTGGTGGCTACGGATGGCGAAATCGATCTGATCGCCGTCTATGCGAACGTAACCAAGGAGGCCGGCGATTTCGACGAAGCGTTGCAACTCTACGAGATCTATCGTGAATATGCGCAGGATCTCGGCGACGCGTCGCTGATTGACGTCGAAATCCAGACGGCACACCTGCACAAGGCCATGCGGGAAATCGAATCCGCCTTGCGGCATTATATCCGCGCGCGGGACGCGGAGTTTACTCTATACGGCCACGTCACTCCGGATTCGATTGCCGGGCGGGAAATCCGTTCCTGCATGGGCGAGATATATACCTGCTTCTGGCATCCCGATTGATATCGGGACACCACTTCGGCCTCGGGGATGCTCACGCCGTCATCAGCCGCTTTCGTGGTCTCTGATGGCGGTGAACATGAGCCAGCCCAGCAGGTAGGCCAGGCTCAGCGACAGGAAGACGACGAAGATGTTCTTTAGGGCAAAAGGCATCTCCGCCTCATCCGGAAGATGCGGCGGGACGACGACTTCGAGATAGAGCTGTTGTCGGCGCGCATCTGCCCTGGCAGCCTCCCGCGCGTCGAGCGCGGCAAGGAGGGCCTTGTTCGCGAATTCCCGTATCAGAACCAGGCTTTCATAATCAGCAATTCTCGGTGCGACGGAATTGTCGGATCCGACCATCTTGGCCCGTTCGTTCTCGATCTGTTGTTCCAGCGCCGCAATCTGACTTGTCAGGTAGGGAATGGCGTTGCTGTCGGGCGCGGTTTTGCGTGTCTCGCCGAGGCGAGCCCTGGTATTGGCCAATTCCGCGGACAGGTTGGTGATGAGTTCGACCATCGACATGGAACTGGCGTTGGGGTCGATCATCAGCTCCTTGTTTCTGAAGGTCGTTATGTTCTTCTGGGCGTCGATAACGCGCTGTTCGGCCTCCTGTACCTCGTTGTCGGTAAACTTAACGGCATCACCGCGGGCACGATTGTTCAAGCGATCGAGCAGGTCGCCGCCAAGCGCCAGCAGCGCCGTATTCAGGTCCGCGGCGTCCTTTGCATGGAAGGCTGTGGTACGCAACATGGTGATTCCAGTTGTGTCGTTGTGGATGACGGTGACGCGATCCGAGTAATAGCTATAGAGTTCTTCCTCGCTGTTGGTTTCCCAGAACCGCGGAAACCGCGTCAACCAATCGGCCTGCGGACTGCCGAAGATCGCGCGCACCGGAAGCTGTCCGCTGAGCTCCTTCAGGGCCTGCCGCGAGCGGATATATTCCTGTACCGAGAATGTATCGTCCTGTGAGCGGGTTATGCCGCTGTTCTGCAATAGCGATCCGAAAGCATTGGAGGAAGGCGGGGCGGCCATACGCACGACGAAAGAGGCTTCCGATACGTAAATCGGGGCGGCGACGAAGGCATAGTAGGCGCTGACGACCAGAGTGGGGGCCACGACGACAAGCACATAGATACCGAGGCGATTGGAGCGCTTGCGGCGTTTCCTGATCTTTGTAGGCCCGACGGTAGGCCCGGTTGTCAGGCGATTGAACGGCCGCCAGCGTCGCTTTACGTCGCGCCTCTTGCTCTCAGTCTCCGAGTTCACCAGAGCCATGGTCGTGCCCTTCCTGCTGATTGTCTGCCGGGACACGCCGGCAACGGTGTGACGGATACGGTTATTGTCCGAAGCTGACGCAATGGAGATTGAGCGCACAGCCTTCGACAGTATCGTTGAGTAACCATCCGACGAGGTCTGGATGCCGAACAGGAGGCTCTCGCATGGATTATGCGCCGATTACGACCCGCGGCCCCTCGCAGTTCTTGGCGGGATTGAAGATCCAGGGGCGTGTTCTCGGCGCGCTGATCATGCGCGAGATGCTCATCCGCTACGGACGAGAGAACATCGGCTTTCTCTGGCTTGCGCTGGAGCCGATGATCCTGACCTCCGGTGTCATGCTCATGTGGACACTGTTGCGTCACGAAGCGCATGGGCTCGTGGTTGCTGCCTTTGTCCTCAGCGGATACATGCCTCTGACGCTCTGGCGGCATATAAGCGGTCATGCCGTCTCCTGCCTGCGTCAGAATATGCCGCTGATGTATCACCGCCAGATCCGTCTGGCTGACGCTTTGATTGCCCGCGCGCTCCTGGAGATTGCCGGCACTACCGCAGCCCTTATCGTCGTTTATACCCTGGCGCGTCTGGCAGGTTTCATGCAGCCCTATCGGGATCTCGGCCTGTTGTTGGCCGGTTGGTTTTTCATGGCCTGGTTCTCCTTTGCCGTCGGATTGATTTTTGCCGCGGCGTCGGAGCGCTTCGAGTTCGTGGAGAAATTCATTCCGCCGTTCCAATATCTGACGCTGCCGATTGGCGGCATGTTCTTCATGGTGGCCTGGCTGCCCAGCGGAATGCAGAAGCTCGCGCTCTACGTCCCCACCGTCCATTGTTTCGAACTTTTCCGCGCCGGCGTATTCGGCGATACGGTACAAACCTATTATGATGTTGGTTTTATTCTCAAATGCTGTCTTTTCACCACCGCCGTAGGGCTCTTCCTGGTCAACCAGGCTCGTCAGCACATAAAGTTCGAATGATTCAGCCGTTGTCCGGCGCGAGCGGGTGCTACTAGTCGGCATAATAGGGCACCTGGCTCTGGAATTCGAAGGAACGCAGCAGCGTGTCGCGCAGCTCCTTGCGGTTGGGCAGGGCGTAGTGATTGAGGAACGTCAGCGCGGACTCCGGCTCGCGGCCAAGGATCCAGCGAAAGGCGGCAACGACGTCGTGTGAATCGACCGGGTCGCCGAAATGGCTGTGGGCAGGGCTGCTGATCTTTGCAAAGAGGTACGGCAACGCCCCATGCAGGATATCGAGGCTGAACCGCCGCAGGTCCGGTCTCGACGCCGCCGTTCTGGTGAAGGCGTCCATGAGGCTGGAGTAGTTGGTAAGGATCGAAACCAGATCGCTCGAGCGCGGCAGGCCCTCAAATCCGCCGGCCGCATGAAAGTGCGCCGCTGTTTCCGCCCAGACTTCTGCGGCGTAGCGCATCAACGAAGCCCGCGTGACACGGCTGAAATCGATGACGAGCGTCGTCGGAGCGGCCTTTTTCAGTCGATCGCAAAAGCCTTTGCGCGCCTCGAAATGCAGCTTCTTTTTGATCGGCTCGGGCCAATCCTCGATGACCCTTATGGTGGTTTTCCGGCTGCCCATGAAACTGGCAACGTTTACGCCATAACAGAAGAACGCGATCCTGCTCTCGGGGAATGCGTATTTTACAAACTCCTCGCTTGGGCATGAGCCGTAATAGGCAATGTCGCTCATGTAATTGACCCGTTCATCCAATGATCTCTCCATGTCAAACGCTGACAGGCCGGTGCCTGTGATCGACGCGACGTTACCGGAGACTGCGGTTAGAGCGCGGCCTCCTTCAGTCGCTGACGCTTGGCCCCGGACGGTGCGAGAGCGACGCCGAGGCGTTGGACACGTTCGTTGACCTGATCCACACGGTCGTCATGAACTGCCAGAATATTTGCGACCGTGCCCACCGAGAAATTCCTATCGAGTTCGTCGGGCGAAGCGACCTGCGCCAGCTGATCTTGCGAGCTTGTCCAGATATTGTAGCCAAGATCAGCAAGCTGGCGATGGATCGCCCCCGGCGTCGTCTTGGATAGAACGGCGAGCATATCGCGATTGATTTCCATCAGCAGCGACGGCTTGTGGGTCGCGATGGTTTTTTGCGCCCCCTTCAGGAAGAGGCCTTCCGCGCCTTCGATGTCCACTTTCATGACATCCGGTCGCAAGTTGCCGATGACGTGATCGAGCGTTTCGACCTTCGTCATCCGTCCTACCCCGGTGTCGGAGGCATTTGTAACCAACCGCGTCGCACCGGCATTGACCGTCTCTTCGGCGTCATTGAGCTGCATCTCTCCCGGCGCATCGGCCAGTGCAAGCTGCCGGACGCTGACGCGATCTTCAAAGCCGTTTTCCAGGATGGAGCGGTTGAACAGATCCCAAAGCTTCGGCAACGGCTCGAAGGCAAGCACCGTGCCCTTGAACGATGGATGTGCCGCGGCGGAAAGCGAATAATAGCCCACGTTGCCGCCGACATCGATGAACTGTCCATTATCGGGCAGAATAGCCTTGACGAGATCGATGTCGAATTTCTCGTACTCGCCGCTCATGATGCCGAAGGAAATGTGGTACTGGCGAAGATCGAGATACAGTTTGAAGTTATATTTCGTTTCGAACAGGACAAAAATGGATTTCGGCACGAAATTGTCGAAGAGCAATTCGCTGTGGCGCTGATGAAACTCGTTGGAGCCGAGGAAACGTCTGCGATGCTCATCCAGCGGAATGTCCGTGAGCTGCAGCAGATTCTGCCCGATGGCATTGCGCTCGTCTTCGTTTATCGGCCGGCCGAGGATGAACTTATAGCAGTTCTCTATATCGTAAAAGCTTGTCACTTTGTTGCCCCTGATACTGGTCACGATCTGAATAGGTTCCGTTCCCGTTGTTGCGCCTGCATTGTTACTTTCCTCCCTTCGCGGTGGCGGTCACTGTAGAGTTGCGCCGGGCAACAGCCTTTGCAGGCGTTGCGGAGCCCGTTGAGCCGCGTAGTGTTGTGCGGAAAAATCGGTCCCGATCAGGGTTTCCAGGTCGTCGAAATGTGTATCCCATCCGCTTGCGAGGTTCCGCCTGGCTCGGCGCAGCGGAGAAGCAGCGATCATGTCCACTGCCGCTTTCCAGCTCAAACCATCGAGCGGATCGAGGAAGATAGCATCGTGACCGCGAGCCGCTTCGCGATGTGCGTTGATGTTGGAGGCGACGACGGGGGTGCCCAATGCGAGCGCTTCGGTGATGGGCATGCCGTAGCCTTCCGCAAAGGACGGCGAGAGCAGCGCTACGGATCCTGCTACCAGCCGCGCCAGGGCGGCGTCTTCCAGCCCCGGCACCTCGATCACAAGCCCCGGCAGGGCTGGGCATCGTTCCAGCATCGCCAGAATATGGCTGTTTTCCCATCCTCTCTTGCCGACGATCACCAGACGCGGCGCCTTGGGACCGTCGCGTTCGGCCAGATATTGCCAGAGGCGAAGCAGCAGCATGTGGTTCTTGCGCGGCTCGATGGTGCCGATCGCCACGAAATAGGGCGTCTGCGGCAGGGGAGTGTCGTTGAGCGGGCTTAGAAAGCTCTGCTCGACACCCGGAGGCAGTACCGCAATGGAGGGCAGCTTTTTGTTGTTCTCCTGCGCAAAGGTGCGGAGCGCGCGGGCGGTCACCTGCGAATTGCATAGGGCCAGCGCGGCATGCTTCAGTACGGTTTCCATCCGGCGCCTATGGCGCTCCGGCTCCTCCGGGCGCACGAATTCGGGATGCGACAGCGGGATGAGGTCGTGGACGTAAAATACGCCGTTCCTGCCGGTCTCGCCGAGCCATGAAAATGCGGATGTCCGCTCCAGCCGGCTGTGAGACACATGCACGAAGGATGCATTGCGGGGCAAGGTTAGCCCATGGGTGAAGTGGTTGGCGACCACATGCGCGATCTTACGCAGTCTTTGGGAATGTACTTCGCCAGTCTTTGCCTCGGCAGACGCCTGCCACCTGATCTTGCCATCGATGGCGGCGAATATTCTTTCAAGAAGGGCAGCCTGCGGCGCTGATATTTCCGTCGTCGCCCAGCGGTTGTTAAGCGTCGAAACCAGTCTGTCCGCGCGTTCGCTCGCAACGGATATCGCTCCATAATGGCCAGTCTCGACGAACCAGGGCGAATGGGAAATCTCTGAAGCGCGCTTCGACGGCACGCGCTTGCGGCGCTCGTTCAGCCAATGTGCGTAGTGGAGCTCGTAACGATCTATGCCGGTAGGGGTCGGGCAGTGTGCCCGTTCCATCAGTCGCGAAATATCCATGACTATGGGATTCATTGGGATTTTCTCATTTCGACCATGTGGATGATCTGCGTCAGCCACCGGCGACGTGAAGGGTTCGGTGCGGTGCCCTGGCGGGCGCGGTAAAGCTCGGCGACAACGTCCTCCGCTTCGCAGGGGAGATCTGTGATATTCGACCAGTACCGCGGATAGAGGATCAGGGCGCCGGCAACGAGCGCGTCGAGACTTAGATTGCGTTTGCGACGGAGCGAAACCACCGTGTCGTGCGTGAGGCCCCAGCCGGCGTAGAAGGGCAGACCATAGCACCACACCGGTCGTTCCCGCAGCAAAGCCTCGAAGCCGATTTGTGATGTCGCAACATGGACTTCGTCGACGACGTTCAGAAGTTTGTTGATATCGACGTTGCCGACGATGAGATCTGCGACATCCATCGACGGCAGGTTGATCGTGCCATGCGTCTGAGCCTTGGCCAAAAGATCCGGGTGTTGCTTGTAGATGATGAATGCTTCGGGCCTTGCTCGCCGAACGGCTTTGAGCAGCTCGATGTCGGATGCGTGACTTGGCATGCCGAACCGCAGGGAAGCATCGTTCGGAACCTGCCCGGCCACGAGAATGATGGCCCGGCCATTGGCCCGGGCGCGGTAGTCGGGTGCGGGCTGCGGCGGCAGGTTATATTTGGTGATGCCCATGGAGACGATGGTCTGCCGCAGGCGTTTGGCACGTTCCAGGAGCGCAGTGTCGAAATCCGTGGTGCTCAGGATCGTTTCAAGCTGGCTCGGGGCGGATGCGTTGAAATATATGCCCTCCTTATCGAAGCAGAGCGAGGAGGGCGGCACCAGCGACGAGCCAAGCCCGGCGGAACGAATGAAGCCGTCTTCCACCCGGATGATCGGCAGTCTCTTGTCTTGCTTCGATAGGAGGTTTTCATCGGGCGGAGCGGCGTTGCCCCACAGGACGACGGCATCCGCATTTTCGATTTCGGCGGCCGTCGGATTGGTCGCGAACCGGATCTGCGATCGCGAGCCAGCCAGGTAGCGGCGCATCACCGCATGTTTGTGAAGCGAGAAGTTGACACAAAGGTAACGGCCGGAAAGAGACCGCGCGCGGCCACGCCACCCGAGAAGCCTTTCGACAGCTTGCTCGGCCGTGATCGGCGTGCGCGAAACCGGATCGACATAGCGGGAGTATCGCAGAAACGCCGCATCCGTGAATTCGTCGATGCCGACACGGCGCCTGCGGCGCGCGCGCGCCGCCGCGGCGACCGTGCCTTCCGCTCGATCCTGTGTCAGCCCCCATCCGGCATAGGCGGGCATGCCGAAGGTGACGACGGGCATTTCGCGTAGGAGCGCCTCCAGGCCGAGCTGGCTCGATACGGTCCAGACCTCGTCCACGACATCCAGAACCGAATGTGGAGAGACGGCGTTGTCGATGAGTTGTATCCGGCTCGCATGAGCATAGGGCGCAAGAAAGCCCTTCGCGCGGCCTGCGACGACGTCGGGATGGCTCTTGACGATGATGTCTGCATTGCTTTCGGCAAGTGCGGCGTTCCACATTCTTATAAAGGTCCCGGCATCGGCGCCGGCGCTGTCGACCGAACGATCGCCCACCACCTGGTCGACCAGCAGGATGCGTTTGTTGCGGCTCCGTCGAAGCAGAACAGTTCCGTCCGGCAGGTGATTGTATTTGGAAAGCCTTTCGCGGACGATCCATTGCCGCAGCGTCCGGGCGCGCTCCGGATCGGCATCGGACAGATCACTTTGCAGCAGCGCCTCGAGACGAGACGGTTGATGCGCCGAGAAATGGATGCCGAGATCATCCGCCACGACGGAGACGGATGGTGCGCCGTCGATACCGACGGATCGCAGGAAGCCGTCACCGATGGTCCAGAATGGAAGCCGATGGATGCGTGCATAGAGGCGCGCAAGGCGCGCGAGCGGCTTATCGCCCCAGCCGACCACACCGTCGGCAGAGCCCATCGCCAGCTCGATCGGCCGCAGGGAGGCGGAAATCGCCGGGCCGATCAAGGGAAAACGCTGGCGTGTCAACAGGAAAGCCAGCAGTCGCGAATTTGCCGGGGGCAGCCAGGACGCCCGTCTGCCTCGGTCCGCCGGCGGCGACCGCATCTCGTGGGGAAATATCGTAGAATCTGAGTACATGTGATCCCCCAAAGTGTCCAAGTCACCAGCGGCTGTGGCGAAGCGGCCGCCGCCACTCGGTTTCGACCGGTTGCACAAGGAAGATCGCTTCCAAGGGGGCATGAAGCGGTTGTTGCCAGGCGATGCGGGTGTAGCGTGTAGGCGTAGTTTGCCGGCGTGGTCGAAGGTTGAGGAGCGCACTATGGAAGCTCTCGAAGAGGGCTGCCGCAATATGCTGCAATAAGGACAGGCGCGGTTTTCCGGCGAACGCCACGCGGAGCTGCCAACGAAGTTGGCTGATCACCTGTGAGCCCGCGCGGCCATATGATCCGACAATATTGCTGCCACGGTTCGAGATACCTCCGAACTTTCCCATTCCGAATTCCTTGAAACAGCAATGAAGGAGAAACGGCCAATTGGTTGGCAGTTATCGCCGTCACAATTTCGCCACGCCATACGGATCGCGTCGCCAAAGTATTAATTACGACAAAACATCAACTATTCAGATTTAATCGACGTAATTTTCTGTAGACTTGGAATTATATTTGACTTTCAAAGGATATATGTGAATCTTTCGCGGCAAGATGCGCCCTTCCGGATACTGTACAAGCGCGCGAAATGGCGATCCCGGGCGTGTGGAGTGGGTAAGTTTCCGAGATCTTGCCGAGGTTCGGGAAAGACTTCGGAACGTTCCCGGCTATTCTCCAAGAGAGAGTTGATGGTCCTAAAATGAGCCGTATCGAGAATAATAAGGAGTTCGCCGATTTCGTTACGTTGGTAACGGCGCGCTCGTCCGGCGTGGCCATAGGCCAGCCGGTTTCCTGGCCGCGATCGATCGTGCGATGGATCCGCTCGCAGTTGCTGCTTATTTTGATGGTCGTGGTTCCCGGTCTGCTCGGCGGCGTCTATTATGGATCGATCAGCGCTGACCAGTATGTTTCCGAAACGCAGTTCGTCGTGCGCAGCCCGAATAGAACCGCCGCAGGCCTGCTCAGCGGGTTCCTGCAAAGCACGGGCTTCGTTCGTGCCCAGGACGACAGCTACATCGTGAGCGAGTTCATAAAGTCTCGCGCCGCCGTCGACGCGCTTGTCGCGAACGACGACCTGAAGGCCATGCTTTCACGTCCGGAAGCGGATTTCCTCAATCGCTATCCGTTGCCGTGGCGCACGGCCAACAGCGAGGAACTGTTTCAGCACTATCTTCGCTTCATCGACATACATACCGATAGCGGCAGCGGCGTCACGACCCTGGATGTGCGTGGTTTTCGGCCGCAAGACGCCTATCATCTGGCAAGTGCTCTGGTTCAACATGCCGAGGAACTCATCAATCGTCTTAACGACCGCGCCCGCCAGGATGCGATTCGCTATGCGCAGATCGAGGTGAACGACAGCCAGGCCAGGCTGTCGGGCATGCAGAAAGGATTAACGGATTTCCGCAATCGCGAATCGCTTGTCGATCCGACCAAGCAATCTTCCGCGGCATTGGACCTGATCGCGCGGCTCGCGGACGATTTGGCTGACAGCAAGGCACGTTTGGGCGCTCTTGACGAGCAGGCGCCGCAGAGCCCGCAGGGCGAAGCGCTACGGGCGAGGGTAGCGGCCATGGAACGGCAGATCAGCGATGAGCGGGCACGCATTGTCGGTAGTGACAGTTCGATGGCGCCACGCATCGCGCAGTATGAGCAGCTTTTACTGGAGAGGGAAATGGCCGCGAAGATGCTGACATCGGCGACCACATCTCTCGAAAATGCAAAAATCGATGCGCAGCGGCAGCAACTGTATCTGGAACGAATCGCCGACCCGAATTTGCCCGATCATGCGCTCTATCCGAAACGCGTTCTGTCGTTTTTGACGCTGCTTGCAATTTGCTTTGCCAGTTTCTGGATCGTGCGCTTCTTCATCGCCCAGGTATTCGAGCACGCGGAACAGCAATGAATGGTCTTCCTCCAAGCCTTGCCCGGTTTGTATCGCCGCAGGTGCCCGCGCCGAAGAATGAGGAGCCGTGGCGGGAGGACGGCATCGTCGGCGTCTTCGATCTCGTCAAGGAATATGAGGTCCATGGCCGCATGCGCCGGGTGCTTGACGGTGTAACCTTCAAGATCGGACGCGGCGAAAAGATTGCCGTTCTCGGGCATAATGGCGCCGGCAAGTCGACGCTTGTCCGCATGATCGCCGGCATAGAGGAGCCGACCTCCGGCAAGGTCGTCCGCAACATGTCCATGTCGTGGCCCATTGCGCTAAGCGGCGGATTTGGCGGGTCGATGACCGGCTTTGATTGCATGCGTTTCCTGTCGCGAATCTACAATAAGCCCTTCAATGACATCCGCGACCTGGTGGAGGACTTCAGCGAGCTGGGCCGGTATTTGCAGATGCCGATCAGGACGTACTCGTCGGGCATGCGGGCGCGATTGGCTTTCGGAATGTCGCTCGCTATTGATTTCGACTGCTATCTTATCGACGAGGTGATGGCTGTCGGGGACAAGCGTTTCCAGCTTCGCTCCTTTGAAGAGCTTTTCGTCAAGCGCAAGGATCGTTCGATGATCATCGTCGGGCACAATCTCAATGTGATCGGAGATTTGTGCAAAACGGCGCTCGTCCTCAAAAATGGCCGCGGCCGCGTCTTTGGCGATATTGAAGAGGCGTTTCGAATCTATTCCACGTTGTAGACCTGTCACGCTTTCAGTCGGGAAGCTTGGCGATTGCCGATAAGGCAATGCAACATTTTCTCAAAATCAGACAGTATCATGCGACCAATCGATCGATGGCTCATCCACCGTAGATCAAGTGACGCAAGTGATTCATCCTGGCGACCCCCCCTAGTACGGCGCTCTGAACAAGTTATATTGTATATTAGTATAATTTAAATAACATCACCTTGGAATTGATCCCATGAAATACACTACCCAGCCTGGGTGTTTCTGATGGGACACTCCAGATGTCGCATCTCGTATTGTGCCGACGAAATTTAAATACACTAAATTAGCAATCCATAATGCAACCCTAGACGGTTTTATCCGTTGGCATGGTTGTTTGTCAGATCCTTTTTGTCCGACATCGTCGCAACGGAAATTTCACCTTCCGCGAGAGAAGGCAAGAGCATGAATCGGTATAGCTTTGTCGCTATCTGTACTGTTTCGCCGAAAAATGGTGTGCTAATTTAACATGACGTAATGTAAATTAAGCTGAATAATTATATCCCGTTAGCATGGACAAGGGAGACGAGTGCATGGAGTCGCCGTAGGGGACTTGAGAAAGATCTGCCTAGATAGAAATCACGTGTTAGCTATCGCTAATATACAACTTGAGATTTTGAGTAGGGTAGCAGATGACGATGTTGGGACGAGTTGTCGAGCAATGCGTAGGCACTTTTGAGGTGTACTCCCGGGATGCAATCATTCGCAACCTCGATGTGCTAGAACCGAACTGGAAGTGGACGGTTCCTTCGGAATCCAGCGGTGACTATTCCTTCAAATTCAGCAAGCAACCCCTTCAATCGGCGTCCATCATAAGTGCCGAACATTCGGGTGCCCTTGAAGGTATCGCGAAACACGATCTGCCCCGTGTGAGCATCGTATTCGTACTGGCAGGCGAGATCGGGATCAGCCACAGGCGGACGCAAAGGACATCGCGCATTCCCGCCAACAACGTTGCAAGTATCAGCGATCGCGCCGGCAAACGGCTTGATATCAAGCCGCGCAGTTCCTGGTTGATATTCCAGATTCCGGAATCGGTCATCAGGCAGCATTTCGAGGAGCTGACGGGCAAGCCCTATGTGCAGGAATTCTCGTTGGCCCCGGTCAGCTTTCGGCAAGGCGGAGCGCAGGGGCTTTATCAGACGCTCCGGCAGGCCGAAAAGGATCTTATGACCGCTCGGCCGGCGGAAAGAGTGATGCTTGCCAAGGCTTATAGCGAACTCCTGCTGGTCAAGCTGTTCACCAAGCTGCCGCACAATCTGTCCGAGGACTTCAACCGCGGTGCTTTGGAAAGCGCGCCGCGGCAGCTTTTGAGGGCAGAGGCCTTCATGCGCGATAATCTGCACAATGCCATCATGCTGGAGGACCTCGCCAATGCCGCCAGCTGCAGCCCCCGCGCTCTGCAACGCATGTTCAAGACCTATCGAGGCGACACGCCGATGGGAATATTGTGCAACTACCGGCTTGCGGCGGCGCACGGCGCTATAAAAGGCGGCCAAGCCGAAAGCATCACCGACCTTGCGATGAGCCTTCAATTCTCCAATCCCGGCCGGTTCTCCGTTCTTTATAAGCACGCTTACGGCTTTAGTCCTTCATCGATCCTTCGTTTTGCTCGGGAGCGTAGCGACAATGCAGGGATGGCATAATGCACGGTGCAAATTAACGCCTGGTCATAAATACCTCTATGCCATTCAGGATAGTCGATGCCGTTGAAATTCGGATTAGTATGTGTTCTCGCCTGCGTTCTTACGGGCTGTGGATTACCCGAAGCCGGACCGAAAACCTCCCGCATATTGGAGGAGGCGGCAACGCGCGCTGTGCCGCCGTTTGCACTGGTCGATGTGACGTCGCAGACAATAGCCAGGAATGTCGAACGGCCCGAGACGAGCCTCGCCGCCTACTTCGGCGAGGGTGCGCGTGATCCCGGATTGCGGATCGCGGTGGGCGATGTCGTTTCCGTCAGCCTTTGGGAGGCTCCGCCCGGCAGCCTGTTCGGCACGGCCTCAAGCGCGACGGGACAGCAGCAGGCGACGGGAAGTTCGGTTATGATCCCGCCGCAAACCGTCAACAGTGACAGAACGATCAGCATCCCCTATGTGGGCCGCATCGTCGCCGCCGGCCAAACCCCCGCCGCTGTCGAGAGAGCCGTGGTCTCGGGGCTTTCAGGCAAGGCGGTGCAACCGCAGGCGCTTGTGACGGTGCAGCAGAGCGTTGCCAATACCGTCACTGTCACGGGCGAAGTTACCGGCGGCGCGCGCGTCGCGCTTTCACCGGCTGGCGATCGTATACTCGATGCGATTGCGGCGGCCGGCGGATTACGTGCCGGGGTCAACGATAGCGTCGTCTACCTGACGAGACGGGGCAGAACCATGCATCTCCCCTTCACCACCATCGTTCAGAACCCGCGTGAGAACATAGGATTGCGCCCGGAAGACGTGGTCACCGTGGTTCGCGAGCCAAACACCTATACGATCCTCGGGGCGTCTGGACAGAACGCCGAGGTGGGTTTCAGCTCGCAACATGTGAGCATGGCAAATGCGGTAGCGCGTGCGGGAGGGTTACAAGACAACCGGGCTGACGTGTCGGGCGTCTTCCTCTTCCGCTACGAGCCGCAGGAAGTCGCCCGCCGTATCGTCGCCCAGAACAATCCGCTTCTACGACGTGGTGGCCCGGTTCCGATCGTCTATCGCTTCAATCTGAAGAACGGTTCGACACTGCTTGCCATGCAGGCCTTCGAGGTCCAGCCGCGGGACATCATCTATATCTCCAATGCCTCGTCGGTCGATGTGCAGAAAGTCATGGGCCTGTTCCAGGGTGTCAGTGGAACAGCATTGTCCGCGGCATCCGTCGGCATAGCCGCTTCCACGGCAAATTGACGGCGCTTGCCGCCTGCCAGATCGCTGACGACGGAAGCGGAGATGGCGGCGGAAAGATTGAGGGAGCCTTTACGATGTTGTCCGGCTTGCGGACCGCACTCAGCTCAGGTTGGTTTGAGAGGGATACAATGGGTTTGCCCGCGCTGCTACATCTTCACGAATTGATGGCCTTCGATCGGCAGCAGGCCGAGGCGGCCATCTTGCAGCGAGTGACCAATGCCTATCTTGGAAATCATACGGCTCTGGTGCGTGTGCTCGGCCGCTACAAGCTTTATGTCGATACCCGCGACAGGGGCTTCGGATCACACGTCCTTCTGGACGGTTTCTGGGAGATATGGCTCACATTGTTCTGCGCTCGCAATGTGAAGCGAGGCATGACTGCCGTCGATGTCGGCGCGAACTTCGGCTATTATTCAGTGCTCTTGGGCGAACTTGTCGGTGCCAAGGGCGAGCTGATCGCCGTGGAACCAAATCCACACGCCGCTGACTTCTTGCGCCGAAGCGTCGAACTCAACGGGCTGCTCGGACGGACACGGATCGAACGTTCGGCCCTTGGCAACGTGGCCTCCGGCGAGGCATCTCTCTACGTCCCTCATAGCGAGCCGAAGAACGCATTGATCGTCGCGGAGAACTTCATTCCCCTCGCTCAGGACGGCAGCGTCATCAGGGTTCCGGTGACGACGCTCGACCAGCTCAGCGCACCGTGTTCGCGCGTCGATTTTATCAAGATCGATGCTGAGGGGGCAGAGGAGCTCATCTTCGACGGCATGGGCGAAACCATAGCCCGTCACAAGCCGATGATCGTCGTCGAATTTAATCCCGCCCGTTATGTGGATGCCGGCAGTTTTCTCGATCGGCTTGCCGCAATCTATGGGTCGCTTCGGCGGCTCGATTTCAGCGGCGAAGCGATCTCGGTCACGCGTGAAGACCTTCTTTCGATGTACGGAAGCGACGATTCGCTTCTCGTCCTCTCCCGCGACAAACCGGCCTGAGATCAGCAGCGGAACAAGAATGGTGAAGGAGAGGCAGGCGTGAGTCAGACGATTCTTTATGACGGTCTCAATCTTTCGCTGAAGAAAGGAACGGGCGTAGCCACCTACACCAGGGGCTTGATCGCCACTGCCCGTTCACTCGGCTATCAGACAGGAGTCGTCCACGGACTGCAGGGAAACGTCCCGCGAGACCCCATACTGCGGGAGGTGGTGCTGTTCGATGACTCCAACACGCGCTCCCACGGAGCGTACTTCATCGCGCGGCGCTGGTTGCGCCGTCGCATCGCCGCCCCTTTCGGCGTGAAGCCGGTTCCTATCCCGCTGGGTGGCACGGTCATTCTGAAATCGCTGCAGTCGCAGTTCGGCGATTCCGGCGTGGTTTACGCCTCGAACGACCTGTTCAATCTCGCGCGCTTTCATTTCAAGCGCTACGGCAACAACCTCCCCATGACGTTCGAGGCGCAGCCCGATCTCCTGCATTGCACCTATCCGATGCCGATTGCCGCCAAGAAGGCGCTGAATATCTACACGATCCACGACCTGGTTCCACTGCGGCTGCCCTATTTGACGGAGGACGACAAGCGCTATCACTACAAGATGCTTCGCTCCCTCGTGCGCAGGGCCGATCATATCGTCACGGTGTCCGAGACCTCGCGCGCCGATATCATCAAGGTGCTCGGTGCCGACGAGGCACGCGTCAGCAATACTTATCAGGCTGTCCATGTGCCGGAGCAGCTTCGCGACAAGCCGGCGGATGTGGTCGCGGATGAGATCGCCGGTATCTTCCATCTCGATTGGAAGGGATATTTCCTGTTCTTTGGCGCATTTGAGCCGAAGAAGAACATCTCCCGCCTGATCGAAGCCTATCTCTCTTCAAAGACAAGCCGTCCGCTGATCATCGTTGGCGCCCCGGGCTGGAAGGGAGCGGAAACCCAGCAGCTGATCGACGACGACCGTTTTCGCTTCTACGTTCGCTCCGAGGACCGCATCGTGCCGCAACGTCAGATCCAGCGCTTCGATTTCGTGTCTTATCCGTTGCTGATAAGCCTGATCCGGGGAGCGCGGGCGGTGCTGTTTCCATCGCTTTATGAGGGCTTTGGCTTGCCGGTACTCGAATCCATGCAGCTGGGGACCCCGGTTCTGAGTTCGACAGAAGGGTCGATCCCGGAGATTGCCGGGAAGGCGGCTCTGCTTGTCGATCCCTACAGCACCGACGATATGCGCAAGGCCATCTTCAAGCTGGATCAGGACGACGGGCTATGTTCGTCTTTGGCAGAGGCAGGCCCAAGACAGGCTGCGCGCTTTTCGACGGACCGATACAATCAGAAGGTGAGCGCTCTGTATGACACTCTGTTCAATGGATAATAATGGGAGGGTTATGCGATGACGATCCTCTTCGCTTTCGGCATGCCGGGGGTCATGTCCTCCTGGGGAGTGGCCGCCGTTCATGCTTTGGCGCGCGAGGCATTCGGCGAATACACGATCATTGCCACGGATGCGATCGAGGACCTCAAGCAGCATGTCCAGGGCCGCTCAAGCCTCCATGCGGTACTCGTCTCGCAGTTCCCCGAGCCCAAGTTGTCGGAGCTGATCATGAGGGTGAACGCTCCCTTCCTGCTGTTCCTTGAAGATCCCATAGACGCGATCTCTTATCTCGCACGTGCCAGCGAGCAGCGAGATCTTGGCTTGATCAGGGCCGTTTCGGCTAGCCTTGCCTGTCTGGAGCCGCTCACGAATGCATCTGCAGCGCTAGTCATGCGCCGTAACGATGTTGGCCAAGGAAGCAGCATCGATCTATTGCTGAAGAAAATGGACCAGCATTTAAGCACCGAGCTTACACTGGAGCAGATCGCAAACGCCCTGAGGCATGTCGGCATGGCGCATCTCGAGGTTTCGCCGACCGCCGGAATGCCGAAACTGGAGGAGGCGGCGGCAGCGGTGATTGCGGGATATATGCAACCGAGGGAGGACGTGCCTGAGCTCAGTGAGGCGCTGCGTGAAACGGCAAAGAAAGTTCTTTACCCGTTGGAACTCGGTCACGCCGACGTTTCCGGCCCTGTCATCTCTTGGCCACGGGAGACGTTCCTGTCGGGTGACAGATTGGGGCAGGGCCTGGATGATAGCCTGGATCTGACCGGAGGCGCGCGTTGCCTGATCTATGGCCCCTATCTTCATCTGCCGACTGGCCGCTGGAACGCCAAATTCTTCTTCGATGTCGATGAGGATTGCCACGGCCAGATTTTCACCGTGGAAATCCATGCTGCGGAATTGCTTGGCAAGCTGCGCGTCTGCCCGCAGGGTACCGGTTCTTTCGAAGCTGCAGTGCCCGTCGAAGTCACCAATCCGCGAGCCCCTATCGAAATTCGGGTCATGATGGACAGCGGCGCCATCGAAGGGCGGCTTTCGGCCTGGAGTGTCGAATGGCTGCGCGCAGCGTGATGCCTTGAGCCCAGGATCTCGCCGATCCAGCGGCGCATTGCCGTGGCTATCGGCCGATCGTACTTTTCCGAACCGTGATATGCTGTGCGGGTGATCTCACCGGAGGTGTTTTCCCCCGTCATGAATGCGATTTTGTTGCTAAACATTTCTATTGTCGGGAATTTTGTAAACCAACATTTCCGACGCAAGAAATTCCGTATTGGCGCCGCAAAACCCGTCTTTTCATGGAGTTGATAGTTCGTATAAGAGTTGAGAAACGGAATGAAGCCTATGACTGTTACCGCCGCACCGGATATTTTAATCGTCGATGACGACCATGAGATTCGCTCGCTGCTGAGCCGGTATCTCGAGGAGCAGGGTTTTCGCGTGTCGACGGCAAGCGACCTTCGCGGCTGCAATGATTCCCTCAATCGGCGCTCCCCCGATCTGCTTGTTCTGGATGTCATGCTGCCGGACGGATCAGGTCTCGATCTCTGCCGCGACCTGCGCAACAGGCGCCCGCGCGTCCCAGTTATTCTGCTGACGGCCTTAAAGGAGGATATAGACCGGATTCTTGGCCTCGAGATCGGCGCTGACGATTATCTCGGCAAGCCGTTCAATCCGCGTGAGCTGGCCGCCCGTATTCGTGCCGTTCTGCGTCGTACGAACGAGGACATGTCTTCCGAGCCTGAACAAAGGCGGTATCTTTTCGCTGATATGACCCTTGATCCGCAGCTCCGCCGGGTGACCAGGGACAATGGCGAGGTGATCCCGCTGACCGGCGCCGAATTCGATCTGCTCAAGACCTTCCTCGAGCGGGCGGGGCGGCTCTTGTCTCGTGATCAGCTGCTCGACCTGACGCAGGGGCGTGATCGCGATCCTGCCGACCGTTCGATCGATGTCCTGATGAGCCGGCTGCGCCGGAAGCTCGGCGAAACCGCTGAGGAGCCGGTCTTCCGAACGATCCGCAATGGCGGCTATCAGCTCGTCGTACCGGTGACGGCAGTCAAGGGCGATCCATGAAATCCCTCGGTGCGCGTCTGGCGCTGCTCCTGCTGACGGCAATCGTTCTGGTCGTCATTTCATCGTCCTTCGTGGCAAGCCTTGTCATGCGGGGACCACGGCCGGACATGATGATCGAGCCAGAGGCACGGCAACTCGTCGTTCTGGCCGCCTTCGCGGAGAAGGACCGGGCCACAGCCGCCGCGGCGGGGTTGATTGTCGCTCCCACCCCTGCCGACGGTCCGCGCGATGAAGAATTGTCCCGCTTTCTCGTGGAGGCGCTGCTTCGGATTTCCAGCATGCGCGAGGCGATCATATCGCGCCAATCGACCGGCGAGATGATTGCGTCACTGAAGCTCTCCGACGGCACCTGGCTCGTCACGCCGATGCCGCAACACGGTCCACCTCCAGGAGGCTGGAAGATTCTTGTCGGGTGGCTTGGCCTGATCATCATCGGAAGCGTGCTGGTTTCCATCTTCGCGGCTTCGAAGATCATGAAACCGCTTCGCCTGCTGGAGCGGGCCGTGGCCGAAGTCAACCCGGATGGCACGCTCCCACATATACCGGAAACCGGTCCGGGCGAAATTCGGGTCACCGCACAGGCGCTCAATGGTCTGTCGGCCCGAGTGAAGGCCTCCACGGAAAGCCGGATGCGGCTCGTGGCGGCTGCCGGGCATGATCTGAGGACGCCGATGACGCGGATGCGTCTGCGGGCAGAGTTCATCCAGGACGATGAAGAGCGGCGCAAATGGCTCGCCGATCTCGAGGAGCTCGACAGGATCGCTGACAGTGCGATTGGACTGGTGAGGGAAGAGATTTCCAAGGACAGCCTGGAGCGCGTCAGGCTCGATACAGCCGTAGAGGAGATCGTCGAGGAGCTTCAGGCGATCAACATGAATGTCAAAAGCGGCGAGCTGGAGCCTGCGCTGATCTCTGCGGGGCCGCTGGCAGTTACCAGGGCATTGCGGAATCTGCTCATCAATGCCGCCACGCACGGCCAATCGGCAACGGTCACTGTAACGCATCTCGGCAACAGGGCGGTGGTCAGAATTATCGATACCGGTCCCGGCATCCCCGAGGAGCGGCTCAATCAGGTGTTCGAGCCCTTCTTCCGCATCGACATAGCAAGGCAAAGATCCTTCCCCGGCGCCGGTCTCGGCATGGCCATCGCCCACGAGATCGTTACCCGCTTCGACGGCGAGATCACCGTGCGAAACCGGCACCCCACCGGGCTTGAGCAGGTCGTGTCGTTTAAGAGCGCCGAGGCTAAATCTGCGAATTGAGCCATGTCGGTTCGCCCAAATTTTCGTGGTGGGCGCAAACTCGGTCGCATTTTCGAAGCGAATGCCGGATTCCGACTGGCGCTTCGGTCAAAAACAAGATTTACTTGCGTAAGACTTTCGAAAATTTCAATGGACGATAGTATTATAATAAGGTTACAGAACTTACCAAATAAAGCCGGTCCATTAGCAAAGCCGAGACACTAAATTTCTCGAAAATGCCTCCTTTCAGCAACATTCAGAAATGTTCGGGCCGCGGACTGATGTAGTATCACAGTCGATCACAAGCTTGGCTCGAGCAGGCTTTGATCGCCCCGCATACCGGCTTCGCCATGACGCCCCCAACACGAATGGCGAAGCCGGATTATCTCCGGCGGCACCCCTACCATTTCCCTTAATAATCAGTCTCTTGAAAGCGCTGCGACCGGATCGAGCCGCGAGGCGTTGCGTGCCGGCAGATAACCGAAGGTTAGGCCGATGGCGCACGAACACGTGAAGGCGAGGATGATCGAACTCGCCGAAAAGACCAGCGTGAAATTGGATCCGAAATGATTGAAGGCGGCGCCGAAGCCGAGCGCTGTGGCAATGCCGAAAGCACCGCCGAGCAGGCAGACCAGCACCGCCTCGATCAGGAACTGCTGCAGGATGTCCTGGCGCCTTGCGCCCACGGCCATGCGCACGCCGATCTCCGCGATACGCTCGGATACCGAGACGAGCATGATGTTCATGACGCCGATGCCGCCGACAAGCAGCGAGATGACGGCGATCGCCGAGACGAGGAGGGTCATCGTCCTGGTCGTGCTGGTGATCGTCTGGCGGATATCGTCGGTATTGAGGATGAAGAAATCCTTGGTGCCGTGGCGGCGCTCCAGGAACTGCGTCACGGCCGCTTCCGCCGTGGAGCTTTCCGTGTCATCCGCGACGCGTACGGTGACGCTGCGCAGCGACATGTCGCCGAGGAAGCGCGCCTGCACGCCGGTATAGGGCAGATAGACGGAAAGATTGTCGCTGGAGCCGAAGCCGCCTTGTTGTGACGCGAT
This sequence comes from Martinezella lusitana, assembly GCF_016901135.1. Taxonomy (GTDB): domain Bacteria; phylum Pseudomonadota; class Alphaproteobacteria; order Rhizobiales; family Rhizobiaceae; genus Rhizobium; species Rhizobium lusitanum_D. The sequence goes on from NZ_JAFEVL010000045.1 coordinate 976,441, forward strand.
GACGCCGATGACGCGGACCGGCACCTTACCCACGAAGATCGTCTGTCCGATCGGGTTGATACCTTTGTCGGTAAACAGCGTCGTTGCGGTGTTCTGATCGATCACAGCGTCCTGCGCCATGCGCCTGATACCGTCAGCATCAAACAGACGGCCGGCGACCAGTTTTGATCCCTTCACTGAAAAATAGGCGTCGCCAACCCCGTTGATCAGCGCATTTGCTTCCGTTGAGTCGAACCGCACGGTGCTGCTCGTCGAGACAGTCGGTGTGACGGCTGCGACATAAGTGAGCTCCGCCAGCGCGTCGGCGTCCGCAACGACCAGGGTCTTTATGCGCCCCGACCGCATATCGCCAAAGCTCTTGCCGGGGAAAACTTCCAGCGTGTTGGTACCGAGGCTGTTGATATTAGCCAGGACCTTGCGCTGCGATCCCTCGCCAAGCGCGATGACGCTGACGACCGAGGCGATGCCGATGATGATGCCGAGCATCGTGAGGAAGGTGCGCAGCCGGTGGGCCTTAAGCGCAAGCATCGCCATGAGAAAGGCTTCAGCCAGTCGGCCAGCCATTTCGCGCCACCTGGATCTGCCAAAACCGGCTTTGGCGGCCACGCTGCGAAGCCGGGGAATTTCCTCCCGCGTGCGCCGATCGGCAACGATCCGGCCATCGGAGATCTCGATGATGCGATCGGCGCGGGCAGCCACATTCATGTCGTGGGTGACGATGACGACCGTATGACCCTCGGCATGCAGCTCGCCAAGGATGCGCAGTACCTCTTCGCCGCTTTGTCGGTCCAGCGCCCCGGTCGGCTCGTCGGCGAGAATGACATTGCCGTTGTTCATCAGCGCGCGCGCTATCGAGACGCGCTGCTGCTGGCCACCGGAAAGCTGGCCGGGCCGATGTCCTGCCCTTTCGGCCATGCCCAGGCGCTCGAGAAGTGCAGCGGCGCGCGCGCGTCTCGTCTCGCCCGGTTGCCCGGCATAGATTGCCGGCACTTCGATATTGCCGATCGCAGTCAACTCGGGGAGCAGATGGTAGCGCTGGAAGATGAAGCCGAAATGCTCCCGCCGCAGCCTGGAGAGCGCGTCGCTGTCGAGACGATGTGTCTGCGCGCCGGCGATCGCATAGGTGCCGCCGGTCGGGCGATCGAGCAGGCCGATGATGTTCATCAATGTCGATTTGCCGGAACCGGAAGGGCCGACAATGGCCACCATCTCACCTTCCTCGATGGAGAGATCGATGTCCTGCAACACGGCGATGGTGCGCTCGCCCGACTGGTATTCCCGTCGCACGCCCTGCAATTCTATGATCGGGAAAGCCATGGCTCAGAATCCCATCGGCGGCGGCGGCCCACCACTATTGCTGCTTTTCGTCGTCGCGGCGATGGCCTCGCCGATCACGACACTCTCGCCCTCCGACAGGCCGGACTGGATCTCGGCCGTGACATTGTTGTTGAGGCCGACCGTGACTTTTCTGGAATTTTGTTTGCCATTTTGATCGACGACCTGAACGCTGTAGGAACCGCCGGCCAGCCTGGTGCCGAGCGCGGAGGAGGGAATGGTCAGCACGCTCCTGGCCTGGCCGAGGACGATGTGCACTTCGGCGGACATATAGGTGCGGAAATGATTGTCATGGTTCGGTACGGCGAAGACCCCGTTGTAGTAGATCGCCGAGGACGACGAGGATGACGTCGTGCTGCTGCTAGACGATGTCGTGGTGGAAGAGGAGGTGACGCTGCTGTCGCTGGTGATCGATTCCGGCGCCGGTTCGATCGATTGCAGCACGGCGTCGTAGCGGGTGCCGGGATCGCCGAGGATGGTGAAATAGACCGGCTGCCCCACCTTGACCTTGACGACATCCGCTTCCGATATCTCTGTGCGAACGATCATCGTATCGAGTTGCCCGAGAATGACGATGGTCGGCGCCGATTGCGCCGCATTCACCGTCTGGCCCTGCTGATTGACGATCGCAAGCACGGTGCCGTCCATCGGCGCGGTGATGCGCGTATAGGAGAGGTTGGCCTGCGCCGTTTCCACCGCCACCTCCGCCGAGGTAATCTGCGCATCGAGAGCGGCGATCTGCGCTGTGATCTTTCTAACGCTGGCTTCCGCGCTGTCGAGATCGGCCTTGGAGCCGGCCTGGTTGCGGAAGACGGTCTGCTGGCGGATGAGGGTCAGTTCCGCATTGGCAAGGTCGGCCTCGCTCTCCTGGCGCTGCGCCCGGACGTTGGCAAGCGAGGCCTGCGCGGTCCTGAGGTCGTTGCTCTGCGTCGTCGAGTCGATCTCGGCGATCAATGTGTCCTTCTTCACGGCATCGCCGAGCTTCACATCGAGCGCGGTGATCCGCCCCGAGACCTGCGCGCCGACCGCGACCAGCTTGACGGGCTTGAACGTGCCGGAGGCAAGCACGGCTTCCTCGACATCGCCGCGTGTCACCGGCGCTGTAATGGCGGATGATGTCTGCCGGTCGAAAAAGCCGTACCAGAAGAGGATGAGGCCGGCGGCGGCGAGCAGGAGCAAAGTCGCAAATGCCAGCCGCATCGGTTTGAAGCCCCGGCGTGGCAGGGATTTCGCGGGTACTGCTTCTGCGGCGCGTTTCGGATTGATGGTCGCCGGTGCTTCGCGATCTAGGGTGTTCAACATATGATTATTTGGCCATGGTCAAATGTGGACCGGTGTCGGTATCGACCACCGCGGGTTTGGAGACGTCGACATCACCGTCCCAGCCACCGCCGAGCGCCTTGTTGAGCGAGATATAGTCGGTGGCGATCGATGCGCGGCTCTGAATGACGGCTTCCTCGGCGCTGTAGAGCGAGCGTTCGGCGTCGAGCACGTCGAGAAAGTCCGTGACGCCGGCCTTATTGAGTGTGCGCGACAAATCCGAAGCACGGTTGTAGGAGCTGCTGGAGGAGACGAGCTTGCCGTATTTCAATCGTTCCTGGGTGAGCGATATCACGGCATTTTCGACGTCTTCCATGGCCGAAAGCACGGCTGATTGATAGGCGATGAAATATTGATCGCGCTCGGCCTCGGCGACGTCGACCGCCGCCTTGAGCTGGCCACCCTGGAAGATCGGCACAGTCAGCGACGGCCCGAGCGACCATCCGATGGAGGATTTCTTGGCGAGGTCGCCGATGCTGGCGGCGGACGAGGAGATGTCGCCCGTCAGCGAGATGGATGGATAGCGATTGGCCTCGGCCTGGCCGATCTTGGCGGTATATTGCGCAAGCTGCCGTTCGGCCAGCCGGACGTCCGGTCGTGAGACGAGGATATCGGCGGGAATGCCCGTCGAGACGCTCATCTTGGGGCTGGGAATGGGAGCGCTGGCCTTGAGCCTCTCCTCAAGTGCCGCCGGCGGCTTGCCCAGCAGTACGCCGAGACGATGAACAGCTTCGGCGTAGGAGATTTCGTAGGCCGGAATATCGGCCTCGGTGCTGCTCGCCAGGGCGTCTGCCTTCGCGGTATCGACGCCAGTGGCGCTGCCCGCCAGATATTCGGCATGGGTGAGGGCAGCACTCTTGCGCTGCGAGACGGCGGTGCGCTTGGCCAGATCGCGCAGCGCCTGGTATTCGCGTGCCTGGACATAATAGGAAGCGACATCGCCGATCAGGGTCAGCATTGTGTCGCGCAACTCCTCGTCGGCTGCATCGACGCCATATTTTGCCGCTTCGGCTGCGCGCTTGTTGCCACCGAAGAGATCGAGCTCCCAACTGGCGTCGAAACCTCCCTCATATAGTGTGGAAAAGGTCGCATCGGTCGTGCCACCTGCCGCGGCTGATGTGCGCGTGCGGTTTGCCGATGCGGTTCCCTCGGCTGTCGGCAGCAAAGCGCCTCTCTGCTCGCGGTAGGTGGCGCGCGCTTCGCGGATCTTCGCCTTGGCCGTTGCGACGTCGAGATTGCCGGCGATCGCCTCCTCGATCAGCGCATCAAGCGTTGGGTCCTTGAGCTGCTTCCACCATTGGGACAATTGCGGGGCCTTCGCAGGCTTGGTCACGGCCTTGCTACCCCAATGTGACGGCATGGCAAGGCCAGGTGTGCGGTAGTCCGGGCCGACGACGCAGCTTGTCAACGTCACGGCAAGTGCGGCGGCAACGGCAATATTCGACAACCCTTTGTTTGAAGGCGAACATATCGGCAAGATTTCTATCCCTGTTTATGGATCATGTGCGCCGGCCTTGGTTGTGGCTCGGACAGGAGGCGGAGCTTTTGAGGAGGCAATCGGCTTTCCTTCTGCGGGAAGGGACGATGAAGCTCACGCGTCATTGGTCCGGGAACGCCGGGCGGGGCGTTCCCGGACCATTCGGCCCTTTGATGGGCCGCTCCTTCCAATCGACGAGGGCGTCCGGGGGGAATCTCGATCGGTTGGAGGCGGAGAGGAAATGGTCTGTTGTGACTATGCAGTCGGATGTTCCCTGGTCGAATCCTCGATCGTTGATCAGCGGAATGCGTGAGGGCCTGGAACGAGGGATCGTTCCGCATCCTCAAGCTTTGCAAGTTGATCGGCGGTCAGGATGTTGCGCAGGGCGACGGCCTTGTCCTTGAGGACGGTCGCCTTGGCGGCGCGATCCAGCGCGTGATCGGCGACGAGTTCGCCAAAGAGCTCCTTCTGCTTGTCGGCATCGTGATCGGGCTGTGACGCGGCAGCGTCATCCGGGAGCGGCGGGCCGGGTGGCCGATGCTTCGGAAAAGCCAGAAAATCCGACAGCGCGCTGGTGTAGTCCCGCCAGGCATCGAGCTGGGCGCTGCGAATGCCGATCAGCGTTTCCATGGCCGACAGCTTGCCAGCAAGCTCAAGAGCCGGATCCGGCCCATGATGGAAGCCGCCAGGCGGCTCGTGCGGCGGCATGGGCATGCCATCGCCAAAGCCCATCATCGGCCCTTCGGGATGCGGGCCTGGGTAGGGCCAACCGCCCGGCTGCATGCGGCCCGGCATGGGTTGTGCCGCCTCGATGCCGGCGGGCTTCTGCGCGTCGGGCGTGGCGGCCGGCTCGGCGGCGAGCGCCGAAACGGCAATGCCGCCGATGGCTGTTATCAACAAAGTTGCGACTATATGTCGTTGCCTCATGATCAGTGCCTTCATTACGATTTACTGATGCTGAGGCTAGCGAGGCCGTATGAATGCAATACGTCCCGATATTTCCGAATGTTTCTTGGCGAAGGAATGTTGCGAACGAAGTTTGCTAGGAGCCCCGTGGCAACAATTCTTTACAACTTTCCTGCGGAGGACACGCAATGGGCGAAATCTGCGGTCCCTCGCACCCTGGCGCCTATATTTTCCTCCAATTCATCATGGAAAGAGCCGCACCTTGGGCGCGGCTCTTTCCATGATAATGGCTTGATGAAAGCGCGGTTCGAGGCGCTTCGGTCGTGTCTCTATTCCTTGCTGCTCGACGCTGACGATGTCGATTGATCGGCCTCCCTCAGCGCGGTAGCGCACTCCTCGCAGCAGACCTCGACCGACTTGCCGCCGAGGTTGACCGTGATGGTCTCCGCACCCAGTTCGCAGTCGCAGGCGGCGCATGTGGTTCTCTTCATGTCATAACCCTTTCCTGAATGATCCCCCGATCGGGGCAGAGTCATGAGAGCACCGTTGGCCGCATCGGCGCTGTCGGAATCTTTAGCGACTGACGTAGCGCTTCGGTTTCAATTGCGCCGAGCGCTGGAATTCGGCCGGTGTCAGGCCATAGGTCTGCTTGAAGGCGGCGCTGAAATGGCTGTGGCTGGAGAAACCGAGATCGAGGCCGAGCATGGTCAGGTCGTCGTACTGGCCAAGAAGATCGAGCGCGCGGGCCAGCCGCAGCTGCAATTGATAGCGATAGAGCGGCATGGCTTCGACCTGCTGGAAGACCTGCGTCAGGTAGACCGGCGAGACTCCCACCTCCTTGGCGATTTCGGCGAGCGTCCATCGACGGGCAAGATCGGAGGACAGGACGAGCTTCGCCCGATCGACAAGCTTCTGCCGGCCGAAGCTCGCGCCGGCCGCATGCGACGTGCGCTCGCCGAGCGAGCGGCGCACCAGCGTCAGTGCCAAGGTCTCGCCCTCCAGGCTTTCAGCTATGTTACGGCTCAGCCCGTGGCGAAGAAGGGCGACGAGCGCCTGCGCGCGCGGGTCGACGCGACGGCGCTGCCGACGGAAGACGACGCCTTCGCCGGCCTGCACCTGTTCCTTCGGCGCAAGCTCCTGGAGTACAGCCTCGTCGATCGCCAGATCGAGACAGGAATCGCCACCCTCGACCGGGTGACTGATCCTGTAGTCCTGTCCGCCGTTGAAGAAGATGACCTGATTGGCCTCGGCGACAACGTCATTCTGGCCGACATGCCGCTTGAAGACGCCGCGATAGGGGTAGACGAGGCTTGTCTTGTGAGCGCATTCCTCGTCGCTCTTGTGGCGGCATTCGCCATCGCAGATGACATCGCGGATCATGACGGTTTTCGTCTTCAGCAGCAGAGCTGTCAAAATTTGTGACATGCCGCAATCCCCATCGAGCCGTGCGGCTCCGCTGCCCGACCCTAGCACATCTCGCGCCGGCTTTTTAGTAGCGGCTGTAAACATGAACGTCGCTTCCCGCTTGGCCGCGTGAAAGCCCGATATCTTTCAGCTGGTCGTCCGAAAGCTCCAGAAGTGCGTTTCGATTGCGCCGTTCAGCCATCTTGTGCATCAGCAACCGCGCGACGGCTGCGATAACGGAAAGGGGCCCGCGCCGAGGCTTGAGGCCTACGCGAATTCGCGCGGATGAAATTGTGATGCTGAGGCTTTGCATGGTGATCCTCCACCGTTGGTTTCGATGGAGGCAGTCAACCACTCCCGCGGCGTCCGCGCTGTCAGATAATTTAGCGATCGAACAGGGCCGATCATTTCACCGCAGGGAGGGAAGGCAGCCGGCAACCGCTGTCGCGGGTCGCCGGCGTTCACAATCAGGCGGCGGCGCGAACCTTCGACGGCCGGGTGGCTGCTGCCTTTTCGACCATCGCGGTAACCTCGGCGCGACGGGCTCCGGAAAGCGGCAGGCGCGGCATGCGGACGCGCTCCGAACCACGGCCCATGATCTGTTCGGCAAGCTTGATGGACTGCACGAGATCATGCTCGGCATCGAGATGCAGGAGCGGCATGAACCAGCGATAGATCTTGCGCGCTTCCTCCCAATCGCCACGCTCGGCGGCGGCAACCAGCTGCACCGATTCCTGCGGGAAGGCGCTTGTCAGGCCGGAGACCCAACCCTTGGCGCCGAGCATCAGGCCCTCAAGGGCAACATCGTCCAAACCTGCAAATATATCAAAGCGATCGCCGAAAGCATTAATGAGATCTGTGAAGCGCCGCGGATCCGGCGCGCTTTCCTTGACCGCCTTGATGTTCGGCACGTCGGCAAGCGCCTGCAGCACATCGGCACCGATATTGACGCGGTAGGCGGGCGGATTGTTGTAGAGCATGATCGGCAGCGAGGTCGCTTGTGCGACGGCGCGGAAATGCGCGATCAGCTCTTCAGGCTTCGGCACATAGACCATAGCCGGCAGCACCATCAGGCCGTCGGCGCCGAGCTTTTCGGCATCGCGGGCATAGGCGACGGCGCGGCGGGTATCGAGTTCGGAGACGCCCGTGACCACAGGCACGCGGCCGTTGACCACCTCGACAGCGGCCTTGAGGATGGTGCGCTTTTCTTCCGGGTCGAGCGAGTTGTTTTCGCCGCATGTCCCCATGACGATCAAGCCGTTGACGCCGTCATTGACGAGCGCGTCCTGAACGCGCTGCGTGTCCGGGATATCAACGGAAAGATCTTCCTTGAACTGCGTCGTTACGGCGGGAAATACGCCCTTCCATCCTGTCGTCATCGTTCGATCCTCATTGGAGATGAAATGCGTTATATACAAACTGTCGACAAAGCTCAAGAAGCATGGCATCAAAGTTCCATGAATGATGCTCGGCCTTGCCGAGGCATGTGAAAAGGCAATATTGGAGCCTTGGCTGCAAGGGGTATCCGAATGCAAAGCGATGCGGAAAATGTGCGAGTGCGGGGATCCGGCACGCAGAGCGTCTATGTGACGCTGCGGCGGGAGATATTGTCCATGGCTCTCGAACCAGGCAGTCCACTCGATGAGGTGCGGCTTTCGGAGCGTTTCGGCATGTCGAGGACGCCGGTGCGCGAGGCGCTGCTTCGCCTTGCCGCCGACGGACTGGTAACGACGCTTCCGAACAGGAATACCATCGTTGCCACGATCGATTTCGCCGGCCTTCCCACCTATTTCGAGGCGCTCACGCTGATGTATCGGGTGACGACGCGTGGCGCGGCTGAGAGACGGGATGCGGCCATAATGCGGACCATCCGCGCCCATCAGAAGGATTTCGCCGACGCCGTGCTCGCGCGCGATGCCTTTGCGATGATCGAGGCGAACCGTGAGTTTCACGTCGCCATCGCCGAGCTCGCCGGCAACCCCTACTACACGACATTCTTCGCGCGGTTGCTCGACGAGGGGCGACGCATCCTGCGGCTCTATTATTCCACCTTCGACGACCGCCTGCCGCGTCAATATGTCGATGAGCATGAAGAGATGATCGCCGCGATCGAGACTGGCGATGTCGAGCAGGCCGATAGGCTCGCAATCGATCACGCCGCCCAAATCGTCCGTCAGATCCAGGATTATGTCGCCCGTGACATGGATAGGCCGGTGGCTGTCAAACTGGGCTGAAAGCTGGCCACGCAAGCGGCCGGCAATGACTGCATTTTTTCTGTCGACATTTTGCCTACAGGGTCGCTAGTGTCGATGCTATTTCGTATGGCGCCAAAACGCATTCGCCTGGGATCATTGAGGAGAGTTGAAGACATGTCGTGGCAGCATCCCGTACCCCGGATCACCCAGGAGGAAAGGCAGGAGCGCCTTTCAAGGCTTCGCCAGCGGCTCGATGCGGAAGGCCTGGCCGGCATGCTGATTGGGCCGAGCGAGAGCCTGCGCTATTTCACCGGGCTCGTTTGGCATGCGAGCGAACGGTTCCTCGGAGCGCTGGTCACGCCGACCGAGCTTTATTACATCGTTCCCGGCTTCGAGCGCAGTCGCGTCGAAACCCTGCCGCGCCTGCCTGCCGAAATTCTCGAATGGCAGGAGGAGGAAAGCAGTGCTGGGCTGATCGCAAGCCTGCTCGGCGATGCCGGTGTTCTGGCGCTCGATGACAGCATGCCGCTCTTTTTCTATCATGCATTGGCGGCCAAGCTCGGAACTGAAAGGCTGACGAACGGCGGGCCGATCATCAACGGCCTTCGCCGGATCAAATCGCCTGCGGAGATCGCGCTCATTCACTATGCGATGAACCTGACGCTCGATGTCCACCGGCAGGCGCATGCCTTGCTCAAGCCGGGAATCCGCGCGTCCGAAGTGGTGGAATTCATCGACCGGCGGCATCGGGAGGCAGGCGCGCATGGCGGATCGACCTTCTGCATCGTATCCTTCGGCGAAACGACGTCGCTCCCGCATGGCGCCAATGGCGACCAGACGCTCGGCGAAGACGATGTCATTCTCGTGGACACCGGCTGCCGCATCGATGGCTATCACTCCGACCTGACGCGAACCTACAAGCTGAAGACAGGCGACAGCGCCTTCGAACAGGCCTGGGCGATCGAGCGCGAAGCGCAGCAGGCCGTCTTCGACGCGGCAAAGCTGGGCGCCGCTTGCTCAAGTCTGGATGATGCGGCTCGTGCCGTTCTTGCGAAACATTCCCTGGGTCCGGACTATAGGCTGCCAGGACTGCCGCACCGCGCCGGCCACGGCCTCGGGCTGGAGATCCATGAGGAGCCCTATATCGTGCGCGGCAATGCGACACCGCTTGCCGCCGGCATGTGCTTCTCGAACGAGCCGATGATCGTTTTTCCGCAGAAATTTGGTATCCGGCTCGAGGACCATATCCACATGACGGCGGATGGTCCGCGTTGGTTCACCCAGCCGTCGAAGGGGCCGACCGAACCATTTTCCTGATGACAGACATCCCCCGGCGCTCCGCAGGGAAATAGCGCCGGGAAATGCCTGAGGAACGGATCAGCCGGGCTCACGCCTGGAACGGAATAGTGCGTCCCGGCTGCTTTGCCTGATCCTTGGTGTAGGAGACGCCGTGGACCTTGATGCCCTGCGCATTAAGCAGGGTGATAATCCCGCCCTTGTTGGAAAGGGCAACGGGAGAGTGGATCTCGACAACCTGCGTCGCGCCGGCAGCAATCGAACCTGCGAGCGGCATTGCGTTCTTCTGCTTGTCCTTGATTTGCCAGCCGGTGAGATCGACAGGCACATCGGCGGTATTCAGCAGCGTGACGGTTTCGCGTTCGGGCGTCTTAACGTCGTTGACATAGGCGGCGATGATGCGCACCAGCCCGTCCGGTACATCGAAGGTCGGAATGGCGTCACGATCGACCGGCGCATGCGGCAGGTTCGGATGATCCTGGCTCGGCGCGACGATGACGGATCCGTCCGTGTCGTCCGAATGCCATGCCTGCGTCTGGAACTTCATGAAGATCGCGACCCATTGCTGCTCGCGAGGAAACTCCAGTATCAGGCCGCCATCCTGCCAGGGACCGTTCTGAGAGGCATATTTTCCGCCCGGATTGCCCTGATTGAAATGGATGTCATGAATGCCGCGGCCGGGCTTGAAGCCGAAATATTGATCCGCCTTGTTGTTCTCCGGTCCCCAGGTCTCGCCAAAGGCATAGATCATCGCCTGTTCGTCCGACACGGCGCGCTGAATGTAGCTATCGATCTTTTCGTTGAGATCGTTGTCTGGACCCGCCGCCGAAATCGGAAGCGGTTTCAGTTCCCAGGGCTGCATGAGATTGCCGCGGATGAAATCGAGCGCGACGCCACCGGGCTGGCTGGGCGTCGGGTGCAATCCTTCCGGCAGCTCCGCCAGCTGTGCCGTGATCGGATGTTCGAAGCGATCCCGGACGAGAAATTCGACCTCGCTTCCATCCTGCGAACGCACATTGATCGCGATGCGATACAGCGTCCCATTTTCCGAAACGAGCACTTGATAATGCGGACTCGAGCCGGTCGCCAGGCGATTGTTGATGGGTCTGCCTTTGAGCACGGCGTAATTGTTAAGCGGCATGACATCCTCCCTGGTCTATTTAAGGAAGAGCATAGTGTCGTACTTGAATGAAACTTCTGCGACATTAGAAGATAGCCGCGCGCGCGTCAAAGTTCTATCGGTTTGCGCGATTTGGCTCCAGCCAGGAAAAAAGTCGTCGCTTAGGTCGCCCTTTTTCCCTCTTCGTCGAAGACGTGCAGATGCTGCGGTGGAAAGGCGACATTCACCTGGGCGCCGGCGCTCAACGCACTGCGATCCAGCGTGAACACCTTGAACGGCAGGCCATGCAGCGAAAGATGTAGGATGATGCCGAAGCCGGTGGGCTCGAGAAGCTCGACATTGGCGGCCATATTGGACTGATCCGAGGAGAGGACGACATGCTCTGGGCGAATGCCGAGGGTTGCCTTGGTGCCCGACGGCAGTTGCAGCGGCGCCGGCAGCGGCACGATGGTGCCGTCCTTCAGCTTCATGCCGCCGGTTTCATAGGTCGCATCGAGGAAATTCATGCCGGGTGAGCCGATAAAGCCGGCAACGAAGAGGTTGGCGGGGCGGTCGTAGAGCTCGAGGGGGCTCCCGACCTGCTGGACCACCCCGCCATGCATGGCGACGATCCGGTCCGCCAGCGTCATCGCCTCGATCTGGTCGTGGGTGACATAGATCGATGTCGCTTTCAGGTCGCCATGCAATTTCTTGATTTCGGCCCGCATCTGTTCGCGCAGACGGGCGTCGAGATTCGACAGCGGCTCGTCGAAGAGAAAGGCTTTGGGCTGACGCACGATGGCGCGTCCCATCGCGACGCGCTGGCGCTGGCCGCCGGAAAGCGCCTTCGGCCGACGTTCGAGCAGGGGATCGAGGCCGAGCTTTGCGGCAGCCGACGCGACCGCTTTCGCGATACTATCCTTCGCCATCTTCCGAAGCCGCAGGCTGTAGCTCATGTTGCCGGCGACGTTCATATGCGGATAGAGCGCGTAGGACTGGAAGACCATGGCGATGTCGCGGTCCTTCGGATGCAATTCGTTGACGCGCTTATCGGCGATCCGGATTTCGCCGCCGCTGATGTCTTCCAGGCCGGCGATCATCCTGAGCAGGGTCGACTTGCCGCATCCCGACGGGCCGACGAGGACGACGAACTCGCCATCCTTGATCCGGAGATCGATGTCGTGCAGCACCTGCACATGGCCGTAGGCCTTTTTGACGTTCTGGATATCGATCGATGCCATGTGACTAACCCTTGACCGCGCCGGCCGTCAGGCCCTGCACGAGATAGCGTTGGATGAGCAGGAAGAAGAGTGCTGCCGGAATGAGCGCCATGACGCCGGCGGCCATCATCTGCCCGAAATCCACCGAGAATTTCGAGACGAAGGTGAGCAGCCCGACCGGGAATGTCGCAGCCTGGTTGCCATTGATCAGCATGAGCGCGAAAAGCAGCTCGCTCCAGGCGGCCGTGAAGACGAAGCCGAGCGTCGCGGCGATGCCGGGCAGCGTCAGCGGCAGAATGATCTGTCGGAACGCGATAAATTGGGTCGCTCCGTCGATCATGGCAGCCTCTTCCAGATCCTTCGGAATGCCGTCGAAGAAGGACTGCATCAGGAAGGTGGCGAACGGCACGTTGAAGGCCGTGTAGACGACGACGAGGCCGGTGAGACTATTTGTCAGATGCAGCGGCGTCAGGATCTTGAAGATCGGCGCCACAAGCATGACCAGCGGAAACATCTGGGTGAGCAGCATCAGCGCCACGATCCAGTACTTGGCGCGGAAGTTGAAGCGCGAGAGCGCATAGCCGGACAGCGAAGCGCAGATGGTGACCGCAATCGCCGTCGAGCCGGAGACGATCAAGCTGTTCTTGAAGAATGTCGGGAAGTCGCTGTGCTGCAGCACGAAAGCATAGTGTTCCCATGTCGTGCGCGACGGCCACATGCGCACGCCTTCCGTATAGAGCAGGTCGTTCGGGGTGACCGAGACCTTCAGCAGCCAGAAGAGCGGGAAGAGCGCGAAGACTACGTAGCAGAGGATCGCCAGGCGGTGCGCGATGGTTGGGAGAACGGATCGTCTCATGGCTCAATCCTTGTTCAGCAGGGTCTGCCGCAGCAGGATGATCAGCATGGAATAGGCAAGCAGCAGGATCAGCAGCACCAGCGCGATGGCCGACGCATAGCCGAAGTCCAGCCGCCTGAAGGCCTGCGTGAAGATATAGCTGGCGACGATCTGCGTGCGGTCCGCCGGGCCGCCGCCCGTCATGACGACGATCAGGTCGGCGAAGTTGGAAACCCAGACCGTGCGCAGGAGCACGGTGATGGCGATGGTCGGCGCGAGGAACGGAAGCGTGATCGAACGGAAGCGCTCGAACCAGCCGGCGCCATCGATGGAGGCCGCTTCATAGAGATCGCGCGGGATCGCCTGAAGGGCTGCCAGCAGCGTGATCGCAAAGAAGGGAATGCCCCACCAGACATTGGCGATGATCGGCCCCCACATCGCATAGTGCGGATCGGAGAGAATGTTACCTGGCTCGCTCATCAACCCCATGGCGTAAAGCCAATGGGGGATCGGACCGATGACGGGATTGAAGAGCCATGACCAGTTGAGGCCGGCCAGGAACGAGGGAACCGCCCAGGGCAGGAACACCAGCGCCTGCACGATCGCCCTGCCGAAGAACGGCTTGTCGAGCAAAAGGGCGAGGATCAGTCCAAAGATGAATTGCAGCACAACAGATGCGCCGGTCCACCAGAGCGTATTTTTCAGCGCGCCGTAGAAGGCTACATCTTTGGAGAGGTCGCGGAAGTGCTGTAGGCCGATGAAGCCGCCCGAAAATGGATTGAGCAATTGGATATCGCGAAATGCGTAGGAAATGCCGATCGCCAGCGGCACCAACATGACGGCGATGATGAGGATGAGGGCAGGGGCGCTGTAAAGATAAGGCTCCGAGGCGTCGGCGAGGCGCTTCAGCCACGGCCTTTGGTCGTGACGCCTGTCGAGCGTGTCGGTGATCGAAGTCATCTGCAAGAGTTCCCGTTCGCGGCGTTCGGACGCCGTCTGTTTCAGGTGGGCAAGAATGGCGGCGGATCGCTCCGCCGCCGGATATGTGGATTATTTCTTGGCGAGGAACTTCTGCCGCGCCTTGGTCAGATAGTCTGCCCACTGGTCGGCAAGATCCTTCGCCGAGATATCGCCGAGCATCGCCTGCTGCGAGGTCTTGATGGCGAGAGAATCCTTGAAGAAGGCGAATTCCTCAAGATAGGTCGGCATCACTGTGGGAACGGTGTCCTTGTCTCCCAGCTCCTGGAACCAGCCCTTGAACTGATCGCCGGCATAGAAGGGATCCTTCTCAGCTGCGGTATAGGCCGGCAGGGCGCCGATCTTCTTGTTCCAGGTGAGGTTGCCTTCCGGTCCCTCGAGGGTCGCGATCAGCTTCCAGGAGAGGTCCTTGTTCTGGCTGGTGGAGAACATCGACCAGCCGCCATAGCCGATGGTCGGGAAGGATTTTCCGTCCGGTCCCTTCGGCAACGGCGCAACGCCGAAGTCATCCTTTTTCATGCGCTCGGCGACGGCGATCAGGGCGTCCGGATCCTGGTCGAGGAAGGCGCAGGTGCCGGAATAGAAGCCGGCAACGACTTCGTTGAAGCCCCAGTTGACGCTATCCTTCGGCGCCAGGCCCTTCTTGTAGAGATCGACCATCCATTCGATGCCCTTGGACCAGCCCGGGCTGTTCATCATCGACGTGCCGTCATCCTTGAAGTATTTGTTGTCGCCGGCCATGGAGGCGGCGAAGATCATCCAGCCGTTCAGGCCGCCCGGTCCGCCACGCATGCAGTAGCCATATTTGCCTGGCAGCTTCGAGACCGCCTCCGATGCCTTGACGAAATCGTCCATCGTCTTCGGCGGCTCGCTGACGCCGGCCTGCTCGAGGAGCTTCTTGTTGTAGAACATGGCGCGCAGGTAGAAGCCGTAAGGCAGCATATAGGCGGTGTTCTTCACGTCACGGCCGAGCTCGAGGGCGCGCGGCGTCAGTTCCTTCGTGTGCTCCCACTTCGCCAAATAGGGCTCGAGGCTTTCGAGCATGCCGTTGTTGCCGTAGAGCGAAAGCCAGGTGTCCGGCATTTCCATGACGTCGGGCGTGTCGCCGGCCGAGACCATGGTCGCGAACTTCTGGAAGGCCTCGTTCCAGGGCAGCGAGATGATATCGACCTTGGTGCCGGGATTGGCTGCCTCGAACTGAGCGACAATCGACTTCAGCGTCTCGGTACGCTCCGGGCTGGTGATCACTTCGACGAGCTTCAGCGTCGTATCGGCAAAGGCTGTGCCGGCCATCATGGCGGTGAATAGTGCTGCGGTTATCAGTCTTTTCATGCTTGGTTCCCCCTTTTTAGGTTTTCCTTTTGGGTTGATGACTTCACGAGGCGGCGGCGATCGCCTCCTCGAGTTCTCTCCACAGCGCCTCGGTTCCTTCGAGGCCGATATGGAGCCGCACGGAGCGTGGATTGATGCCGAAGGTGTGTGCGGAATTCGGCTGCGCCTTCTGCTGCAGCACGACTTCGCCCGGCACGATCAGGCTCTCATGTCCGCCCCAGCTCACGCCCAGTTTGAAGAGCCTGAGACGGTCGGCGAAGGTGCGGACATCCACGCCTTCGCGGAAGATGAAGGAAAACAGGCCGGACGTGCCGTTGAGGCCGGCTGGTAGGCGATTGGCAAGGCCCGGATGGCAGACCTGTTCGACGACGTCGAGTTCCTGCAGCCGCTTGGCAATCGTCATCGCAGCGGCCTCATGCGCCTTCATACGGATCGGCAGCGTGCGAAGGCCGCGGATCAGAAGCCAGGCATCGAAAGGCGAAAGCTTGCCGCCGAGATAGGGATAGGCTTCGGCTTTCAGCCGCGCGATCATCTCCTTAGAGCCGGCCACCACGCCCGCAACCACATCGCTGTGCCCGCCGAGATACTTGGAGGCGGAATGGATGACGAGATCGACACCGAGCTTCAGGGGTTGCTGGAAATAGGGCGTCGCCCAGCTGTTGTCGATCATCGAGACGACGCCATGGCGCTTGGCGAGCGCAGCGAGAGCGCCGACATCGTGCGCCTCCATGACCCAGCTCGTCGGGCTTTCCATATAGAAGATCTTGGCGCCGGGCAGTGCCTTGGCGACGGCTTCCTCGTCGCGGCCGTCGACATAGGTCACCTCGACCTTCATCCGTTTCAGGACTGTGCCGAAAAGGCGGAAGGCATCGGGATAGACATGCTTGACAGCGACGATCCGGTCGCCCGGCTCGACGAAGCTCAGCACGGCGGACGAGATCGCCGCCATGCCGCTGGCGAATCCGAGCGCATCCTCGCCGCCTTCGAGCTTTGCCAGCATTTCCTCGAACATGCGCACGGTCGGGTTGAGGCCGCGCGTATAGATCGGCCGCACCTTTTCGCCGCGATAGGAGGCGATCATCTCGTCATAGCTGGAGAAGGTGAACAGCGACGTCTGGAAGATCGGCGGCACCACGGCCTCGGCGAAATTGCCTTCGTCATGGGCTGTTATGAGAGATGCAAGATCGAACGGCTCTAGCCCTTCAGTCATTTGGACATTTCCTTGATGTCTTCCTCGACAACGTCGAGAATTTTCAGTGTTTCGGTCCGCGCTGCCTCGGGATCCTGGTCGACGATCGCGTTGAACAGCGTGCGGTGATAGGGAAAGGACCGGCGGGCAAAGTCCTGCCGGTCGAAGGGATGGGACCAGAAGCGCTCGAAGGTTTCGCGCATCTGCTCGAGCAATTGTTTGAACAGCGGATTGTGCGTGGCGTCGTAGACCGCGAGGTGAAAGGCGAGATCCTCGGGTCCGGACGTGCCCTTGGCCATGTGGACACGTTCCATCTCGTTGAGCTTCTGCTCGATGATGACGATGTCTTCGTCGGTGCGCTTCCTCGCCGCCACCATACCGGCCTCGCATTCTATGCCGCGACGAACCTCCAGCGTCTGCAGCAGTGCATCGCGCAGGTGCGGCGGGTCGAGCGACAAGGGCATGTGGATGGTGCCCTTGGAAACGGGCTTCAGCAGAAAGGTGCCGCTGCCCTTGCGGGTCTCCATGACACCCAAGGCCTGGAAATAGGTTAGCACCTCGCGGATGGTCGAGCGCCCAACGGAAAGCGCTACCATCAGCTCCCGCTCCGTCGGCAGCCGGTCGCCAGCCTGGAGCTTGGACGACTCGATGAAGGTCGACAGCGCGTCGATGACTTGCTGAGTCCGGTCGATGGAGGGAAGGGGTGTGAGCATGGCCTTGATCATGGATGATAAATTGGTCTGACATCTGCCATCAGGTCAATCTCTTTTTCCGGCGAGCCGCATTTTTCTGTGTTCGGCATCAAGATTGACGGATCGATGGGAAGAAGGCGGGACAGCGAGATCGCGCGGTCTTCAAGAGTGCTGACAGCGCTGATAGAAAGGGCCTAATGTGAGTCCCCGAGTTGGAAGAGAATGGCAGCGCGAGATCGATATTCACGGAAGCTGGAATGTGCGAGATGCGGGCACGTCGGTTTTGCCGAGGTTTCCGAGACCGACAACCGTCGGGCACCCAGCCGCGATTTCAAGATCGACGAGATGCCCCGCGGCTTCTCCACCGAACGGCCATCGACCGACCCGCGCAAGCATATGATGCGTTGCCGCTGCGGCTCTATCTTCCGTTTCGAGCAGGACACGGTCTATGCACCGGGCGGCGAGCCGCGCCGCTAGCAACTTCTGCCCAAAAGAAAAAGGCCTCGCAAAGGCGAGGCCAAGCTTGTGCCGCTCCGGGGAAATCGGAAGCGACGCAGCGTTGTTTAGCGGTGGTCATTCTGCTCGGCTAGGTCAGATTGGGCGATAGCGGTACGCTCGCATAAAAAAGCTTTTCATCCCTGAACCATGTCGCTGATGCCGGCTGCTTGAGCCTTCCCGTTAGCATAGGTTGTAGTTTATCGGGTCTCCTTTTGGATGCGAAGTTCAAGAGGAAAACTATCTAACCGTGTAAATGTGTTCAGCTACCGTTCATTTACGCACGGGCAAATAGCTAATTGCCGCAACGCCTTGCGGTCGCCGAGGCCCGACTTCCGATCGGCTTTCGAGCCTGGTTGTCGGGCCTCGCAGATACTGAAAGACTTGGATAGACGTATGCGGCTGCTTCTCGCGTTCATCGACTGGATTAAGCGTCGCCGTCAGCGGCGGCTGGAGCGCGAGACGATTCAGTATTCCGCCGATGACCCATGGGTCTTGCAGCAGATCGAAAAATTCGAGCGCGAGTTGAAACGGTAGACGGTCGAGTACCTATTCGCCCTAGCTTGCGGGAGCCAACAGGCGCGGCTGCGACCGTATGAACGTCTGCTTGCCGTTCTTCCAGCCGGCGATGGGCTGTCGGATTTCACGGACCATCGATAGCGGATCGGCCGCGTCCGCCACGACGATATCTGCGGGTGCGCCCGGTTCGAGACCATAGTTGCGTCGCATCAGGCGGGCGGCATTGACCGTAACCATGTCGAATGCCCTGCCAATGTCTTCATCCCGCGAGAGCTGCGCCACATTGGCGAAGAGATTGGCCATGCGGCCGAGCGAGGCGTCGCCGTAAGGAGTGAAGGGATTGAGAACATTGTTTGTCGCGGCCGTCACGGTGACGCCACTGGCCGTCAGCAGCATCGCCGGAGCAAGACCTCGCGGGACGAGATGATCCCTGTCACGGCCGAGCAGGAAGAGATCTGTCGCTGGTAGCACCGTCACGGCTATCCCAGCATCGGCAAGACGGGCGGCAAGTTCGCCGGCTGCCTGTGTCGACATGGCCGAAAGCTTGGTGGCATGGCCGATGGAAACACGACCGCCATAGCCCCGCCGCTTGGTTTCCGCCACGACCGCCGGGATCGCGGAGCCTGACGGATTGAGATCGAAATCGAGATGGAAATCGACGTCGACACCATGGCGCTCGGCCAGATCGAAAATCCCAGTGATATGAGCCTGGGGATCGGGATCGGTGTAGGGACAGCCGCCGATGAGATCTGCCTCGTCGGTGAGCGCGCGATCCAGCATGGCCGTCGTTTCAGGCTCGTTGGTAAGGCCCTCCTGGGCGAAGGCGCAGATCTGGATATCGATCGCCCAGGCATAGGAGCGCCTGATCTGCCTGATTGCGTCCAGCGAACGAAAGCCGGCACGAGGATCGACCTCCACGAAGGTCCGCATCGCTGTCGTACCGTTCAGGATGGCATTCTCGACGACACGGGCCGCGCGTGCGTAGACGTCCTCGGTTGTGAAGCCGGCTTTTGCTTTGGCGGTCTCGCGGACAGCTTCCTCCAGCGTTCCCTCGCATATCAGGCAGCGGTCGAGAATGCAGGCTTTGTCAAGATGGATATGGCTATCGACGAAGCCCCCAAAGGCGAGGCAGCCGCACATGTCCTGGCGTGGTGCATCAGCATCCAAAGCATGTTCGATTGCGGCAATCCTGCCGTCCCTGATGCCGATATCGAAGCAGCCCTCGCGGTTGGCGATGCGGACATTAGAAATCACCAGGTCAAGCATCGGACACCTTATTTTCGTAAGCTTAATGCCGGTGCTTTATCAGTTCCGCAGGACGGCACCGTCTCTGGCGACGAGCTTGCCGGCCTTGTAGACAGAGCGTCCCTTCGGAACCGCGACGACCGCCTCTGGCACATGCTCGGCGTTCAACGTTACAAAATCGGCTTTCGCGCCGACGCGCAAGCCATAGTCTTTAAGGCGGAGCGCCCTGGCGCCACTTTCCGTGACGACGTCGAAGGCGGCCCTCAACTCGTCATCCGTGTAGAAGCCGGAGCGATAGCCGATCATCATCGTGCGTCCGAGCATGTCGCCATCACCATAGGGCCACCAGGAGTCGCGGATATTGTCGCTGCCGCTGAAGACGGTGACACCGGCGGAGCGAAGCAGCGCGACCGGCGGGAAGGGGTGATTGCCGGGCGCATTGGTCATGATGGAAACGCCACTGTCGGCAAGGAGGGCAGCGGCGCGCTTTGCCGCATCAATCGAAAGATCGCCGAGCCCATAGGCGTGGCTGACCGTGACATGTCCGCCCATGGAGAGGGCGCGCGTGCGGGCGCAGATCTGCTCGATGGTGAACAGGCCGAGTGTGCCGCCATCATGGAGGTGAATGTCGACACCGACGCCATGCTTTTCGGCGACACCGAAAACGACGTCAAGATGCTTCTCGACATCGCGATCGAAGCTTGCCGGATCAAGGCCGCCGACGAGATCGGCACCCATCGCGATCGCTTCATCCATCAGCTGCGGCGTGCCGGGGCTCTTCAGAATGCCGCTTTGCGGAAAGGCAACGAGCTGGATATCGATCAGTCCGCGATATTCCTGGCGCACGGCGAGCACGGTTTCGAGCGATTTCAGCCCGACGGAGCCGTCGACCATGACATGGCTGCGCATATGCGTGCTGCCATTGGCGATGCAGAGGTCGAGCTGCTTCCTCGCCCGCACGTCCATGGGTGCTGCCTGCGCCATGTTCTCAGCCTGAAACGCGACGCGCTCGTGGACATCGAAGCCATTGGTGCATGGCTTGTGCGGTATCCAGGCGTCGCCATAAAAACTGGTGTCGAGATGGATATGGCCCTCGACAAAACCGGGAACGACCAATGCATCTTCGAGCTCGATGATCGCGCCCGCTGCGACTATCGATCCTGTCGGCTCGATCGAAACGATGCGTCCGTCAGCAACGCCGATATCCTTTATCGAGCCGTCGGCGAGCTTGGCTCGGGTAAAAAGCGTCTCGATCGCGCTCAAATCTTTCTCCTTCACTGCTGGAACTCGTTCGTTCGGGTGCCGCTCCGATATGGGCGACCCCTTAGCGCTCGAAGGCTTCCTTCAGGCCGAAGCTCTTGCGCTCGCGCAGATCGAGGTCTGCTTCGATGTGCGCGATATGATGAAGCATCAGATGGCAGGCCGTATCGATATCCTTGCGCTCGAGCGCGGTGATGATGTCGCCATGTTCAGCATGACCACAGCTCGAGGCGCTCGATTGGCCATAGAGTGCGATCACAAGTGAGGAGCGCGCGACCAGTTCTTCCATGAAGCGCTGCATGATGAGGTTGCCGGAAATCGAGGCCAGCATCAGGTGGAAATCGCCGGATGCCTTGATCTCGGCGCGACGAGCGGACTGGCCGCGCTCGCTCATCAGCCGCCCTTCTTCTATGAGGAGCTGCCTCAGGTGCTTGAGTTGAGCCGGTGTGATGCGTTCGGCTGCGGATCTAAGAATGCCGGGTTCGACCAGACGGCGGGCCGCGAAGATCTGCCTGGCCTCATCGAGGGAAGGGTAGGCGACGAACGCGCCCCTGTTCTTCTCGACGCTGACGAGACCCTCATAGGAAAGAGCCTGCAGGGCGGCGCGCGCGAGTGTGCGGCTGACATTGAACAGACTGCCGACATCGCTCTCGGATAGTTTCGTACCGGGCGAAAGCCTGCGCTCGACGATTGCCTCGCGAAGGGCATCGCGAATCTGTTGTGCACCGTTTTCCGTGGAGTCGCCGGGCGCCTGCAGCGCGTCTGCTTGGGAATTCATGAAGTCGCATACCTGATGATCAGAGAAATGATATCCCGGTTTGCTGCAAAAGTTAAACGGAATTTGATGCATAAATAAAGTCAGATCGTATACAATTCTCTGCATTTATCGAGGACAATAGCCTATTTCATGTGCAGACAGCCGATTGCCTTGTAGAGGGCATTTATTTTAGATCCCTATAAAAATACAAGGATCGCAAATAGTTAGTGCGGCGCAGCAAAACTGGCACGATTGATGCAACGTCTCTCCCAGACAAAAGGGGAAGATGATGTCGAAAGCGGCAGAGATAGATATAGCGTCCGTTTCGAAGGTCTACGGCACAACGACGGCCGTGCATGCGATCAGCCTCAAAATACCGGCAGGATCCTATTGTTGCTTTCTTGGCCCTTCCGGCTGCGGCAAGACGTCGACCCTGCGCATGATCGCCGGGCATGAAAGCATTTCGTCGGGCGATGTCCGGCTGGGAAATATCGTCGTCACCGATTTCCCGCCCGCCAAGCGCGGCACGGCGATGATGTTCCAGTCCTACGCGCTGTTTCCGCATCTCGATCTCATCGACAACGTCGCCTTCAGCCTGAAGATGAAAGGTGTCGCCAAGGAGGAGCGTCGCGCCAAGGCGCTCGAAATGCTGAAACTCATGCAGATGGAAGCCTATGCGACCCGTCGTCCGGCGCAGCTTTCGGGCGGCCAGCAGCAGCGCGTGGCACTCGCTCGCGCCCTGATCACCGATCCTGAGGCGCTGCTGTTGGACGAGCCGCTGTCGGCGCTCGATCCGTTCCTGAAGATCCGCATGCGCGCCGAGCTGAAAAAGCTGCAGAAGACCCTGGGCATCACCTTCGTCCATGTTACGCACAGCCAGGAAGAGGCGATGGCGCTCGCTGATATCATGGTCATCATGAATGATGGCCGCATCGAGCAGGCGGCTTCGCCGCGCGAGGTTTTCGAACGTCCCGCGACGGCCTTCGTCGCGCGCTTCATGGGCGACCACAATGTGCTGTCGGGGCGGGTGACGTCGAACGAGGATGGCATCATCACCATGACCGCGCCGGAGGGACAAAGCTTTTCCGTGCGGGGCGCCGGTCGCGAAGTCGGAGAGCCGGTCGACTTCGGTATCCGCACCGATCGCGTCCGCCTTTCGCAATCCGCCGAAAAGGGTCTCGGCTTCAATGGCGTCGTCTCCAACATCGAATACCGCGGCGCAACGGTGAAGATCACCGTCATCGGTGCCGGCAGCGATGATTTCACCGTTATCGCAAGCAACGACGATAGCGCCGCCAAATTCCTATCGGTCGGCGATGCCGTCTCTCTGAGTTGGGGCCTGGAGGACGCCATCCTCCTCGGCCGCATTTCCGCATGAATCCTAAACATCACAAAAGGGGAACTGACATGACGAATGAGACGAAGACTACCAAGGTGGCAAAGGGCATTTCCCGCCGTTCGCTGCTAAAGACCGGCGCTGCCGCCGCCGGCGCCATCGCGGGCTCCGGCCTCATCACCGGCTTTCCGACCATCTGGGCGCAATCGAACATCACGCTGCGCCAGTTCGGCACCGGCGTTTCGAACATCAATGCCATCGCCGAGAAGTGCAAGGCCGACCTCGGCATCACGCTGGAGATGACCGCGACCGATTCCGACGCTGCCGCCCAGCGCGCCGTCACCCAGCCGAACAGCTACGATATCGCCGACATCGAATACTGGATCGCCAAGAAGGTATTCCCGGGCGGCGTGCTGCAGCCGATGGATGTCAAGAAGCTGAAATATTACGACAAGATCGTACCGCTGTTCATCAACGGCAAGCTGAAGCCGGATAGCGTCATCGCTCAGGGTACGGCGCCGCACACGGTCGGCTTCGTCGAAGCGCAAGGCTCCAAGAAATTCGCCAAGGAGCCGACGCAGTGGATGACGATGGTTCCGACCATCTACAATGCCGACACGCTCGGCATTCGTCCCGATCTGACAGGCCGTCCGATCACCAGCTGGGCCGACATTCTCGATCCGGCCTTCAAGGGCAAGACCGCCATCCTCAACATCCCGTCGATCGGCATCATGGATGCCGCAATGATCATGGAAGCCGCCGGCAAGATCAAATATGCCAACAAGGGCAACATGACGAAGGCGGAAATCGACAAGACGATCGATTTCCTGATCAAGACCAAGGGCGAGGGCCAGTTCCGCGCCTTCTGGAAGTCCTTCGACGAAAGCGTCAACCTGATGGCATCGGGCGAAGTCGTCATCCAGTCGATGTGGTCGCCGGCCGTTGCCGCCGTCCGCTCGAAAGGTATCGCCTGCACCTTCCAGCCGCTCAAGGAAGGCTATCGCGCCTGGGGCGGCGGTCTCGGCCTCGCTTCGCATCTCAAGGGTGCGCAGCTCGATGCCGCCTATGAATACATCAACTGGTACACGTCCGGTTGGGTCGGCGGCTACCTCAACCGCCAGGGCTACTATTCCGCCTGCATGGAAACCGCCAAGGGCTTCATGTCGGCCGACGAATGGGGCTACTGGATCGAAGGCAAGCCGGCGCAGGGCGATATCCTGTCTCCGGAAGGCAAAGTCATGGAGAAGGCCGGCGCCGTTCGCGACGGCGGTTCCTTCGAGGCCCGCATGGGTGCGGTTGCTTGCTGGAACTCGGTCATGGACGAAGACCGCTACATGGTCCGCCGCTGGAACGAGTTCATCGCCGCCTAAGCTGCATTTTCACCATTTCCTCTCCCCGTTCATGCGGGGGGAGGCCCATCAACGGAGAGGCCGGAACATGGCGACGATCGCTTCCTCGGACGCGGAGCAGGAAACACGAAAAGCCGGACGCGGATTTGGCGTGCCCGCCTGGACCGTCTCTTACCTGCAGGCCACGCCGCTCTTCCTGATCCTCGGCTTCTTCTTCCTATTGCCGATCGCGATGATCGGCGTCGTGAGTTTCTGGGACTATGACTTCGCCAGTCTCTATCCCGCCTTCCTGACCACGAATTATACCGATACGCTCGGTTCATGGGTTACTTGGAAAACCTATCTCAACACATTGAAATTCACTGTCATTGTCTGGTCGCTGACCCTGTTCATCGGCTTCTGGGTCGCCTATTTCCTCGCCTTCCATATCCGCCGTACCTCGACGCAGATGATCCTCTTCCTCGTCTGTACCGTGCCGTTCATGACATCCAACATCATCCGCATGATCTCGTGGATACCCGTGCTCGGGCGCAATGGCCTGGTCAATTCGACGTTGATCGAGATGGGCCTCATTCCAAAGCCGATCGAATGGCTGCTCTATTCGGATTTCGCCGTCGTGCTGGCCATGGTGCATCTCTATACGCTGTTCATGGTGACGCCGATCTTCAACACGCTGATGCGCATCGACCGCTCGCTGTTCGAGGCGGCCCGCGATGCCGGTGCCAGCGGATGGCAGGTGTTGTGGAACGTGGTGATCCCGCTCGCCAAGCCTGGCATGGCGATCGGCAGCATCTTTGTCGTCACCCTCGTCATGGCGGATTTTTCGACCGTGCAGGTGATGTCCGGCGGCCAGAGCGCCTCCATCGCCCTGATGATGAAGAACCAGATGTCGCTGCTGCAATATCCGGCCGCGGCGGCCAATGCCGTGGTGCTGCTCGTCGTCGTGCTGCTGATGGTCGCCGCCATCCTGCGCATCGTCGATATCCGCAAGGAGCTTTGAGATGAACCACGAAAAGCGCAGCCTGGAATTCTATGTTCTGGCGATCTTCTTCACCATTTTCGTACTGTTCCTTTACGGCCCGCTGTCGGCGATTGTCATCCTGTCCTTCCAGGGTCCCGATGGCGGCCTGACCTTTCCGTTGAACGGCGTGTCGCTGCATTGGTTCGCCAATCTCTTCGAGAAGCAGGCGGTCGGCGATTTCGGTGCCTCGTTCCAGCGATCGCTGATCCTCGGCGTGATGGTGATGATCGTGACCGTCGTCGTCTCGCTTTTGGCCGGCCTTGCCTTTCGCCGCCGTTTCCGCGGCTCGACGTTTCTGTTCTATGCCACGGTCGCGAGCCTCGTGGTGCCGTCGATCATCATCTCGCTGGGGATCGGCGTAGTCTTTCAGCAGGGCGGTCTTGCACCCGCCTGGTATTCTTCGGCCTTCGGCGCGCATCTGACCTGGACGCTGCCGTTCGGCGTCCTGATCATGTTTGCAGTCTTCAATCGCTTCTCACCGGCTTACGAGGAGGCCGCCCGGGACCTCGGGGCCACGTCGTGGCAAACCTTCCGCCATGTCGTGCTGCCGATGATCGCGCCGAGCCTGGTCGGCGTCGGCCTGTTCGGCTTCACGCTGTCCTATGACGAATTCGCCCGCAGCCTGATGACATCAGGCACCTACAACACCCTGCCCCTCGAAATCTATGGGATGACGACGAACGTCACGACGCCGGTGCTCTATGCACTCGGAACGGTGACCACGCTCTTCTCCTTCACCATCATTCTCCTGGCGCTCGCAATTATGACCATGCTTGGCCGCCGTCAGGCCAAGAAGAGCTGAGATCATGCGCCTATTGCTTATCAATCCGAATACCAGCGCCTCGATGACCGAAAAGGCGGCGGTTGCCGCGCGCGCGGTCGCTGCCTCCGGCACCGAGATCATCGCTGCCACCTCGCAGAT
Source organism: Martinezella lusitana (assembly GCF_016901135.1). Taxonomy (GTDB): domain Bacteria; phylum Pseudomonadota; class Alphaproteobacteria; order Rhizobiales; family Rhizobiaceae; genus Rhizobium; species Rhizobium lusitanum_D. The sequence continues at coordinate 1,002,623 of NZ_JAFEVL010000045.1, forward strand.
GGGCCCTGCCTCTATCGAAGGCTATTATGACGGCGCTCTTGCCGTGCCCGGCTTGCTGCGCGAGCTAAAGGAGCGGCAGGCCGCAGGCTACGATGCCGCGATCATCTGCTGTTTCGACGATACCGGCCTCGAGGCGGCACGCATGTTTTGCGACGTTCCGGTTGTCGGGCTCTGCGAGTCGGCCGTCGCAACGGCTGGTTTTCTCGCTCAGCGGTTTAGCGTGGTGACGACGCTCGAGCGTTCGCGGATCCTGATCGATAATCTCGTCCAGCGTTATGGCATGGGTAGTCGCGCCAAGGTGCGCGCTTCCGATATCCCGGTTCTGGAGCTTGAGAATGCGTCTTCTGACGCGATCGGAAAATTACGGGCGGAAATCGAACGGGCGCTTGCCGAAGATGGTGCGGAGGCGATCGTGCTCGGCTGTGCCGGCATGACGGATCTTGCCCGGGAGCTGCAGGAGATCTACGGCGTCCCGGTGGTGGACGGTGTGGCGGCGGCGGTCAAACAGGCCGAAGCGCTCGTTTCTCTCGGCCTCTCCACCAGCAAACGCAGCTCCTATGCCTCGCCCCTCCCGAAGTCCTTTTCCGGCGCGATGAGCGATTTTGCTCCGATCTCCGCATCGGCCTGAGTTCGCCGTTAGCTTGTGGTCGCCGGTCTGCAGGGAATATCAGGCGTTGGTCGTCTGTAGCTTCTTCTGCCGAGCCTCGCGCAGATGCTTGTAGACGGTTGCCCGCGAAATGCCGAGCAATCGGGCGAGATAAGGGACCAGATTGCGGATGGAGAAATAGCCCTCCTGTTCCAGCATCTCGACGAGGGCGGCGTGGTCCTCCTTCGCGAGTGCGGAGGCCGCCAGCCCCCGCTCGCCGAGAAAATCCGCGATAGCGGCATTGACCGTTTCCTGCCAATCGGCGCGGAAGAGTGCGGATGGCTGCGCGCCGGCACCCTGAAAGGCCGCCAGAAGGTTCAGCGCGTCCCGCGCCGCTTCGATCGGCGCGATATCGAAATTGATGCATAGCAATCCGAACGGCTCGCCGACCTTGTTTCGCAGCACTGCGGTGATCGACTTGAGCTGGCGCCCGTCGAAATTGGTTTTCCGATAGGGGCCGATGACATCTGCGCCAAGCGATCCGATGTCCTTCAACTCGGCAAGCGACGAGCCGCCGACCTCGCGCCGCGACAGATTGTTGGCGATATAGCCGATCGTCTGGGTTCTCAGATCGTGGATGACGACTTCCGCATGCGGCTTGAGCAAGGCCGCCACCGCCTCGGCAATGGGTGCGAAGACCATAATGTCCTCGTTTCCAGTCGATCCATCCATGTTCGAGGTTGTCTTTCCTGGCATCGCTGCACTCCGGGTAGGTGAATTGACAAAAACTCCGTATTTGACAATTTGTCAACACGCTTCTACCTTCGACATCAGCAATAGGGTTGGTGCCAAGTCGTACCGCTCGCCATTGAAGCTGGGAAATTCACCATGCCGCTCCTGCCTGATTTCAAGCTAGAAACCTACTTTTCGAAGTGGGAATTCAGCGCGCGCTATCACATGACCGCCTCCGACGCGCAGAGTATGACGATGGCCGAGCTGCTTGATATGGCGACGCCGGAGCAGCGGCAAGCTCATGAGACCCTATGGCTTGGCTATACGGAGACCTTCGGTGATCCGGCACTGCGCGACATCATCGCCGGCCTGTATCTGCAGAAGAAAAGGGCGGATATCCTTTGCTTCGCCGGAGCGGAAGAGGGCATTTACATCGCCATGCATGCGCTTCTCGAAAAGGGCGACCATGCGATCGTCGTGACACCCAATTATCAATCGTCCGAAACGATACCGCTGAGTATCTGTGACGTCTCGGCCGTGGCGCTTGATCCGGAGGATGGCTGGTCGCTCGATATCGACGCGGTCAGTGCGGCAATCCGGCCGAATACCAAGCTGATCTCGATCAATTTCCCGCACAATCCCACAGGCAAAGTCCTCGAACGGGAAAGGTTTGATGCGCTGGTGGATCTCTGCCGCCGGCATGGCATCTGGCTCTTCAGCGACGAAGTCTATCGCGGCCTGACCGTCGAAGGCAGACCGGTATTGCCGGCGGCGGCCGACGCCTATGAGCGGGGCCTCTCGCTGGGCGTGATGTCGAAGGCCTATGGACTGCCGGGTCTGCGCATTGGCTGGATCGCCTGCCGCGATCACGACCTGATTTCGAAAATGGAGCGGATGAAACACTATCTCTCCATCTGCAACTCAGGCCCGAGCGAAAGCCTGGCGAAGATCGCCTTGCTCAATGCCGACAGGATCCTCGATCGCAACAACCGGCTGATCGCCTCCAATCTGGCAAAGTTGAAGGCGCTGTTTGCCGAGTTCGAGGATCTGTTCGATTGGTACACGCCCGATGGCGGCTGCGTCTGCTATCCGCGCTACAAGGGGGCGGACGGAGTGGAGAGTTTCGCGCATGATCTGGTGGAACGGGCCGGCGTGCTGCTGTTGCCCGCCAGCCTTTACCGCTCGGATCTCAACTCGACGCCGAACAATCGATTCCGCATAGGTTTCGGCCGCGCCAATATCGATGAAGGCATTGCGGCAATGCGCTCCTATCTGCTGCGCAATCGCTCTTGAGCCGCGATCTACTCGGCGCAGCACGTGACGGCGCTTGTCTCAGCCATAAATCCCATCTTGGGCCGCGACCTTGACCAGAAGTTGATTGCGAAGATCGAAGCATACTGGCCAGCGCATGCCGTTCTATCTGTTTGCCCATTCATCGGGATCGGGAAAACGGACATGCGCACGCACCATTCTTCCAGCACCCTCAGATCCGCGAGCGATCATCGCCATGGCGATATAACGTGCCTCTTCAGCGCGGCCACCCTCGATCGCCAAGGCCAATGCAAGATGGATCGTCGGATTGGGGTCGTAGGTGAGATCGGCTTCGTTCAGCTCCAGATCGGCCTGGAAGAGGGTGCGCAGGATCACGTCGAGCGATTGGCGCAGGCCGATCACCAGGCTGTTGTGCGTTGCCTCGAGAATGGCGAGATGAAAGGCGATATCCGCTTCAATCACCGGCACAGACGGGACATCGTCAAGCCGGCGGGCGAGTTCCACGATCGTGACCCGCTCGGCATCCGTTGCCTGGTTTGCAGCCATGGCCGCCGCGCCCGGCTCTATCAGCTCGCGAAGCTGCGCGACTTCACGACGAAAGACAGCGTGTGAGGAGCGGTCATGCAAGCGCCAGCGAATGACATCCGGATCGAGGAAATTCCAATATTGCTCTTCGGCAACGCGCGAGCCGAACCGGCGGGCTGTTTGAATAAGACCCTTGCCGACCAGAACCTTCACCGCCTCGCGCAACGCATTGCGGCCAACACCGAACTGAGCGGCCAGCTCTCCTTCCAAAGGAAGCTGCATGCCAGGCTCCCACCCATGTTGAACGATCAATCGTCCCATTGAGTGAACGGTATCCGCGATAACACCTTTTGGTAGCAACAAAAGCCTCCCTGGAAGACCTCCATGTTTTTAAATCCCTTCTATGGTTGACTGTCAATAATCAGGGGAAGATCCTGCCAGCGATTGACGCTCGTTGGTCAAGGCAGTCCCGGATCCGGTGGCGCTTGATAAAAAGCGGTGCGGATGGCGCAAATCGGCTGTTCGCACTACATTCAGATCTCCGAAGATCGTGGATGATGAACTTGGCGCACAGAACCGGCAAAGCTGACCTTCCCTTGCATGGCGGCCGCGTGCCGCGCTGGCTGGGAGACCGGATGACGCGCCTGGGCGCCGTGATCACCGAGGCGATCGTGCAGCATTACGGACGCGACGAGTTGCTGCGTCGCCTGGCCAATCCTTTCTGGTTCCAGTCCTTCGGTGCTGTCATGGGCATGGACTGGCATTCCTCCGGCATCACGACCAGCGTCCTCGGCGCATTGAAACGCGGTCTGACGCCGCTTTCCGGCGAGCTCGGCATCCATGTCTGCGGCGGCCGCGGCTCGCATTCGCGCAAGACGCCGGATGAATTGGTCGATATCGGCGATCGCGTCGGCATCGACGGCACGTCGCTTGCCACCACCAGCCGGCTGATTGCGAAGGTCGACAGTGCGGCCGTGCAGGATGGTTTTGATCTCTATCTGCACGGGTTCATCGTGGCGGATGACGGCAAATGGGTCGTCGTCCAGCAGGGAATGAATGGTGATCGGCGGCAGGCGCGCCGGTATCACTGGCTGTCCGAGGGGCTGACGAGTTTTCTGGATTCTCCCCATGCCGCAATCGAGGGAAGGGAACAGGGTGAGATCATCAACCTTGCCGATCGGCGTGCAGAGCGCTCTCGCAATAATCAGCTGGATCTCCTCGCTTCTCTGGGTCCTGATAAAATTATCCGTGAATTCAGTGCGCTGGAAGGACAAGCTCCAGTAAGTAGAAAACACGAAGCGCAACCGATGTTGCCGCACCTGATCATGCCCGCCCATCACGACGTACGGGAAGCAGACGTGAACATGCGACGCCTGCACGGAAATCTGGCCGCCGCCGCAGATCGCGGCCCTGTTGATTTCGAGGAGCTGCTTTTGACGCCCGGAGTCGGCGCAAGAACGGTCAAGGCGTTGGCCATGGTCGCCGAAGTCGTTCACGGTGCACCCTGCCGCTTTTCCGATCCGGCGCGTTTCTCGCTCGCCCATGGCGGTAAGGATCGGCATCCCTTTCCGGTGCCGTTGAAGGTTTACGACGAGACCATCAGCGTGATGAAATCTGCTGTCAGGAAGGGTCGCCTTGGCCTCGACGAGGAACTGGCGGCGCTGAAGCGACTGGACGATCAGTCGAGAATTCTGGAGCGATACGTCAGAGGCCCCGATCTCAAGGAGATCGTCGCCGGCGAATTCGACAGATCTTCGTCCTATGGCGGTCGCAGCGTCTTCGGCTGGGAGGAGCCTCCTGCAAATTCGGAGGGTGACAGCACGGTAGACCACTTCCGCCCTTCGAGGAGCTGACCGCAAGCTTCGGGTGGGAGGGGCGAGCAAGCCGCCCGTTCCAACGCTAGATCATGGCAGGCTGTAGCCGATGACATAGTCGCCCGGCTTGGTGCCGACGGAGCCATGACCACCGGCCACCATGACGACATATTGCTTGTTGTCGCTGGCGGTGTACGTCATCGGCGTTGCCTGGCCGCCCGCCGGCAGGCGTGCCTGCCAGAGCTGCTTGCCGGTCGTGACGTCATAGGCCCGCAGATAATCGTCTACCGCCGCTCCCAGGAAGGCGACGCCGCCCTTGGTGATGATCGGCCCGCCGATGCCGGGAACGCCGACCTTGATGGGCAGCGGCAGCGGCGTCATGTCGTAGATGGTGCCGTTCTTGTGCTTATAGGCAATCTTGCCGGTCTTCAGGTCGACGCCGGCGACATAGCCCCAGGGCGGCGCCTGGCAGGGAATGCCGAGCGGCCCGAGAAACGGGCCCATATAGACGCCGTAAGGGGAGCCTTCATTGCGGTTCAGACCCTGCTCGCTGCCCTTTTCGCCCTCTCCCTTCGGTGCGATCTCGGCGCGAGGCACGAGCCGTGAGGTGAAAGCCAGGTAAGTCGGCATGCCGAACATGATCTGGCGTTCCGGATCAACGGCGACGCTGCCCCAGTTGAAGGTGCCGAAATTGCCGGGATAGATGATCGAACCGCGCAGCGACGGTGGCGTGTATCGACCTTCATATTGATGCCGATGGAAGGAAATGCGGCAGGCAAGCTGATCGAACAGCGAGACACCCCACATATCCTTTTCCTGCAGCGGCGGCGGCGAAAAGGTCAGATCCGAGATCGGCTGCGTTGGAGAAGCGTGATCCTCCGGAATGGTGCCGCCCGGCGCGGGGATTTCCTTAAAGGGAATGATCGCAGCGCCTGTCCGACGGTCGAGCACGTACAGATCGCCCTGCTTGGTCGAGGCGACCAGCGCGGGGACCACGGAGCCATCTGCCTTCGTCAGGTCGAGGAGCACGGGCTGCGCCGGTACGTCCATGTCCCAGAGATCGTGATGGACGAATTGCTGAACCCATTTGAGCTGGCCCGTGTTGATGTCCAGCGCGACCACCGAGGAGGAGAAGCGCTCGACATTCGCGCTGCGTCCCATGCCCAGCTGATCGGGCGTCTGATTGCCAAGCGGGATATAGACCATTCCAAGCGCCTCGTCGGCACTGGAGACCGACCAGCTGTTCGGCGAGTTGGTGGTATAGGTCTGCCCGGCAGGCAGGGGTGCCGTCTGGTCGGGGTTGCCCGAATCCCAGTTCCAGAGCAGTGCGCCGGTCCTGGCATCGAAGGCGCGAATGACGCCGGATTGCTCCTGCGTCGAATAGTTGTCGTTGACCGCGCCGCCGATGATGATCTTGTCCGCGACGATGACGGGCGGCGATGTGGAATAGTAGTAACCGGCCGGATTGTATTTCATGCCGGTTTCGAGATGCAGCGTGCCCTGATCGGCAAAGCTCGTGCAGACCTTGCCATCGGCGACGTCGAGCGCGATCAGCCGGGCGTCGGAGGTCGGCAGGTAGACGCGGTCGGCGCAAGGCGCTCCGGCAGCGACGGTCTTGTCGTGATAGTAGGAGACGCCGCGGCAGGTCTGATGCTGACGATTGGGGTTCATCCCGGCATTGGCATCGTAACGCCATTTCTCCTTGCCGTCCTTGGCATCGATTGCAATCGCCAGGCTATGCGGCGTGCACAGGAACAGCGTGTCGCCGACCTTGAGCGGCGTGACCTGATAGGTGGTCTCGCCGATATCATCGGGACGTTTCACGTCGCCGGTCTGGTAACGCCACACTTCCTTGAGGTTGGCGACATTCTGGGCGTTGATCTGGTCGAGCGGCGAATAGCGCTGGCCGAAAGATGTGCGGCCATATTGATGCCATTCGCCGTTCGGCACATCACCTCCCATGGGAGCGTTCGCCGCCACCGTCGTCGGCAGGTCGCCTGAGAGATCGTGAGGGTCGGTCGTCATGGAATAAACTGCAATGAGAACGGCGATGATCAGGGGTATCGCGAGTGGCCAGGGATTGGCTCCATAGTGGACACCATCAAGGCTGCGAAATCCGAGTGGGCGCCGGATCCATGGTGTCAGCAGCCATAGCCCGATCAGGATGATCAGTCCGCCGCGCGGACCGAGCTGCCACCAGTCGAACCCCACCTCCCATATGGCCCAGCCAAGCGCGGCGACTACGAAAATCGCATAGAGCCAGAGCGCGGCCACCTTGCGCATGGAGAGCAAAATCGCCGTCGCAAGAAAGGCGAGGCCGGCAAGAAGGTAGAAGAAGCTGCCGTCGAGCAGCACAAGCCAAAGCCCGCCGCCGCCGAGCGCAAGCCCGATAAGCGCCAGAATGATCGATGTTATGAGAATGGCCATGATCTGTTCCAGTCTATCCGCCGATTTGACAGTGATTGATCGAAGGCATGTGAAGGCTCAGCCGGAATCCCTAAGGGGATCCAGCACCGAAGGAAGTCGAAATCGATGAGAATTGCATTGGCGGCGGCAACCGGCGCCGTGTCCGGGGCGATTTGGATCGATACATTAAGCCCTCCAATCCAGTTGGAGATTGAACGCCAGGATTGCAACAATGTTCCAATCCGGCAAGCCGTTCAAGTTCGATACCGCAAGCGCCCGAATTGATTAACGGACGTAGTTAATTTTTTAACAATTGTGCGGATACTAATGGAACAAATCATGGAATCAAGGGTTTCCGTGCCAAGCCGGAGGACTAGAGATGAATTTGAAGATCGTCACTGCGCAGTCGGAGGTAGAGACCGACGACACCGGAACCTATCCGGATGGCATGGTGGAGCGCATTCTTATCGACTTCTCCGCAAGCCACGAGCAACAGCACCGCAAATCGCACGAGCGTGACTATGGCGCTCGCAAGGTGATCAGACCCATTCCGGTTGGTCTGGTCTAGATTGCTTCGCAGCGGCTGCTGATCAAGCTTTGAGCCTTGCTCAAATGTAGAGCGGTGCCATCCGGCGCCATGCGCCGGCACGGTGCGCGCGGCCACCCCAGACATGCAATCGATGGCTGATCTGCTTGTCGGCGAGAAGCCGGCTCAAATGGCGGTTGTTGTCCAAGAAGGGGTCGGCATCGCCGATCGTCAGCACGATATCGACCTGCCGCAGTTTTTCCAGCCGCCAATCAGAATCCAGTCCCGGCAGGAAATGCGTCGGCATATGAAAATAGATGTCGTCGTCATAGTAACCGTCGAACAGATCGCCGAAGGATTCGACTTGCATCGTCAGGTCATAACGACCTGAAAAAGCGACGAGCTTGTGGAAGAGGTGAGGGTGGCGGAAGACCAGGCTGGCAGCCTGGAAGGCGCCGAGGCTGCAGCCGTGGACAATGGTGCACTCATGCGGGTTCTTCTGCGCCATAAGCGGCAGGACTTCGTTCAGTATATAATCCTCGTAAGCCCCATGCCGGCGGATGCGCTCGGCCGGATGCCGGTGGGAGCCATAGAAGGTTTCCATGGCGAGCCCCTCGATGCAGTAGAGCTGAAGATGTCCGGCGTTCAATTTTTCCGCAAGGCTGGCAACGATCCCGATCTGCTCATACTGCCAGAAACGTCCATCCCTTGTGGGAAACATCAGCACTTTGGCGCCGGCGTGGCCGAAGACCAGCAGCTCCATGTCTCGATCCAGCCGTGGGCTGTACCAGCGCAGATATTCCCGGTTCATGACACCTTGAAAAGTCGCCCCACCTTGTCACGCAGACGTGCATTCTGCTCGTCCATGCCAGCATAATCGAAATGGCCGGCATCCAGAATGAAGATTTCGTTAAATTTCTGCAGTGCATTTGCGACGGCGAACTGGCAGGGTGGCGCCACGGCGGGATCGAAAAGGGCAGGGGCAACGAGCATCGGCACTTTGATGCGGCTTGCAGCGATTGCAGCATCGAAGAAACGCAAAGTCTCGAACACGCTTCCATGCCTCTCCTGATAGGCCTGGACGGACTGGGCACTGCCGACCGTTGGCAGCGTCAGCCAAAGCTGCCGGTGCCCGAAGGTCGGGACGACCAGATGGCCGCTGTCGATGCGCGCATCGAAGGGAATTGCCAGAGCCCCGATGCCGCCGCCGAAGCTGATGCCGCTATAGCCGATTTGACCGGCAATCCAGGGATAGAGTGTCTCAAGTGTCGATACGGCGAGCCAGAGATCTTCCACGCAGCCGCCGATGACATAGGTATCGCGATTTTCGATACCGCTGAGGACGTGTTCGGCAGCATCCGGTGGAAGTTGCGGGCAGGCACTGAGGGACAGGCCGCGGAAGCAGGGGAACAGCACCGCTGTCTCCTCCAGCGGCAGATCAAGATCAGGCTGGTTTCTCCCGCCATAGCCGTGTCCGACGACAAGGCCGCGCCGCACCTGGCCTTGGCGGGGAATGAGAAGCCAGCCGTTGATTTGAAACGAGCCTATCGATGCGTAGCTGATGTTGAAGACGTGCCAGTTGTCGTGGCGCAGTTTACTGCGGCGAAGCTTCGGTTGCGGATCGACGGCAATCGCGGCGCTGTAGCGCTTCCGCCAGAAATCGTCGAAACCAACAGGCGCCTCCGGCGGCTTGATGGCCAGCAACTGCTTCAGCTGCATGCAGTAGGTGGGGTCGAAGGCGAAGGGATGGACTGTAGGAACGCTCATCTGGCGTTTGTCGCGTGAAAGGGTTGGCGATGCAAGACCGAACCGTTGGGGGCGTGCTTGCTTCCTGCCGCCAACGGGCATGGCGGCGATCGCTGCTCTCTATGCCGCCGACGTGGTCGTGTGAGCGTCACTGCTCCCCATCGTCCCGCCTGATGTCTCGAAGTCGAAGAATTTCTGGGTGACGAGGGCGGCTGCGCCGCGTGCCCAGGAATTGTCTTCCCAATCGGGCAGCAGAGGCGGTGAGGCAAAAAAAGTGCGGGCAGCCATGCTTGATTTCAGAGGGCCGAAAAGAGCATCGCCGAATGAAACCGCCTCGCCTCCAACGACGATCACCTCGGGGTCGGTGATGTTGACGAGGTTGGCAAGCGCCTTGCCGATCCCGGCACCTGCCTCGCTCAGGATCTTGCCGACCTCCGCATCGCCGGCTCTTGCGGCCTCCAGCATATTGAAGAGGTTATGACTGTCATCACGCTTGGTCACCTCGCGCCAGGTTTGCAGCATGGCAGGCTCCGAATAATAGGCCATCAGGCAGCCGCGCTTGCCGCATTCGCAAAGCCGGCCATTCTCATCGTGCAAGGTATGACCGAACTTGCCAGCCGCGCCATGCGCACCCCGGTAGAGCTTTCCGTCGACAATGAGGGCGCAGCTGATGCCGACGCCGATGGCGAGGACGGCCATATCGCGATACTGCCGTCCAAGCCCGAAAAGCTGTTGGGCGATGGCGTAGGCATTCGTATCGTCCTCAAGCCAGACAGGCACTTTGACCCTCTGCGCCACCATCGATGCGAAAGGCACGTTGTTCCATTTGAAACGAAAGCTGCGCACGCATACGGCCTGGCCGTTGTCGATGACCCCTGGCACGGAAATACCGACCCCAGCCAATCGTGCATGCGGGCGCCCGGCAGCCTCGACCAGCATGGGGACCGCTTCGGCCAAAGCCTTCGCGACATTTTCCGGCTCGTTGTCGATAAGGGTCAGCCGACAGGACGCAAGGGGGTTGGTTGCCAGATCGGTGACGACGCATTCCACGGAGCCGACCATCAGCTTGAAGCCGATCGCCAATCCATTGGAGTAATTGATCTCGACAGGTATGGGGCGTCGGCCTGAAAACCCGGCCACGGCCTTGCCTTCGGTGACATGCCCTTCCTCGATCAGATCGGCGATGACGAAGGTGACGGCAGCCGGGCTGAGGCCGGTGATCGTCGCTATTTCGGCACGGCTTTTCGGCCCCTCCTGTCTCAGGATATTGAGGATGAGCCGCCGGTTCATGGCTCGCGACGTGCTCTGGTCGCCTTTCAGTTTCACGATTTCTCTTTCTTAATTTTGTAAATTAATTATTGCGTCCGTTTCAGACTTATGCATAACTTCACTCGTCGATCAACATCCGGCTCGTGCGCAAGCACAAAGAAGTCAGCAATAGGACAAGGTTTCTCGAACCGAAAGTTCCGGGCTGTGCAAATGCACTGCCGCGGCAGGTTTGTTGCGACCGTGTGTAGGAGGGCAGGAGGGGCGCCCGCCGCGCGTCCAGCTGGCTGGGCAGGGTGAGGGTAGACGTCACAACGGGAGGAATTCAAATGACTTTCAATTTGCTTGGAAGGCCGGCAAGCCGGCGTGTCTTTCTGAAGGGTGCGGGTGCGGCTTCCGTCGCAGCACTCACAGGTTTTCCGATGCCCGCGATTGCGCAGGCACAGGACGTCAACATCATTTCCGACGAAAACAACGCCGACGCATTGGCGATCCTGCGCAAGATCGCTGACGATTTCGGCAAGCAGGCCGGCGTCAAGGTCGTGGTCAACAACATGGACCATGAAGCGCACAAAACAGCGATCCGCAACTATCTGGTCGCGGGCGCGCCCGACATCTGCTTCTGGTTTTCGGGAAACCGCATGCGCGCCTTCGTCAAGCGCGGCCTGTTCGACGACATCTCCGATCTCTTCGAGAAGGAGAAATACAAGGACGTGCTCGGCGCGGCCGCAGGCTCCGTCACCGTCGCCGGTAAGCAGTATGGACTACCAACCGGCGGCACGCTCTGGGGCATGTTCTATCGCAGGGATATCTTCAGCCAGCTCGGCACGACGGTTCCGGCAAGCTGGGACGATTTCCTCGCCTTCGGCGCCAAGTGCAAGAGCGCGGACCTGACGCCGATCGCCATGGGCACAAAGGAATTGTGGCCGGCGGCCGGCTGGTTCGACCAGATGAACCTGCGCATCAACGGCCTCGACAAGCACATGGCGCTGATGAACGGCGAGATGAGCTATCTCGATCCGGCGCTCAAGCCCGTTTTCGACATGTGGGAAACCCTGATCAAGCAGGATTTCTTCACGGCGAACAACACCTCGTTCGGCTGGCAGGAAGCGGGCGCTCTCCTGTCGCAGAAGAAGGCCGGCATGATGAATCTCGGCGCCTTCGTCCGCTCCACCTTCCCGAAGGAGGAGCTCGATCAGCTCGCCTTCGCGCCCTTCCCGACGATCGATGCGAAGGTCGGCCGTTTCGAGGAATTTTCGCTGAATTCGGTGCATATTCCGGCCAATGCCAAGAACAAGCAGGGCGCACGCGAGTTCCTCGCCTATTTCTATCGCCCCGAAAATCTCGGCCCCTATCTGGTGCCCGGCGGCAACGTGCCGCCGCGCAACGACCTGCCGCCGAGCCAGGATCCGCTCGTCAATGCCGCCGTCGAGGCGCTGAAGACGGTGCAGGGCACCTCGCAATATTACGACCGCGACAGCGATCCCGACATGGCCCAGGCCGGTCTCGTCGGCTTCCAGGAATTCATGGCAAAGCCCGAACGGCGTGATGCAATCCTGAAGCGGCTCGAGGGTACGCGCAAGCGCATCTACAAGATCTAATCTTCCTCCCAGCGACCGGGAGGCGGGGCCGCTGCTCCGCCTCCCCATACCGAAAGAGGACAAAATGATGACATTTTGGCGCCGCCATCGCTGGTGGCTCACCCCGACCTTGCTGATTTTGCCCGCGGCCGTTCTCTTTTCCGTCGTGATCCTGTGGTCGGCGGTGGAAAGCCTTTGGATCAGCCTGCATGATTGGGACGGCTTCAGCCCGATGGTCTGGATCGGCTTCGGCAACTATGTCGAGCTGTTCAACGACCCGCAATTCTATGTCTCGCTGAAGAACAATGTGATCTGGCTCGTCATGTTCATGGCAGCGCCGCCCATCGGGCTGGCGATCGCATTGTTGGTCAATCAGAAGATCCGCGGCATGCGGCTGATGAAGTCGCTCTTCTTCATTCCGCTGGTGCTGGCCTCGGTCGCCGTCGGCGTGGTCTTTACCTGGGTCTATACGCCGCAACTCGGATTGCTCGCCCTGATCTTCGGCTTTTTCGGCGCCGCCGCGCCGGCTGTCCTTTCCGATGAGCACTTCGTCACTTTTGCGATCGTCATCGCAGCGCTCTGGCCACAGATCGCCTTTTGCATGGTCCTCTATCTCGCCGGCCTCAACAGTCTCAGCGAGGAACTGATCGGCGCAGGGCGGGTCGATGGCGCAAGAGGCTGGAACATGCTGCGCCACATCGTGCTGCCGCAGCTGACGCAGGTCACCTTCATTGCCATTGCGGTTACCGTCGTCGGCGCGCTCCGATCCTTCGACATGGTCTCGGTGATGACGCAGGGCGGTCCATTCGGCTCCTCCGAAGTGCTGGCCTACCAGATGTTCGAACAGTCGATCTTTTCCTATCGCTTCGGCTATGGCGCGGCGATTGCCTCGGTCCTGTTCGTGATCATGGCGGTGTTCATCGTCTGGTATCTCACGCGCATCATTCGCATCGAAGAAAGAGGGGCCTGATGTATCCGCGCCCGATCCCCGAAGATGCCATCTGGCGTCGCCGCTTCTATTTCATCGCTGTGCTTGCCATCCTGATCCTTTGGCTATGCCCGCTCTTCGCCATCATCCTGACGTCGTTCCGCTCGACGCAAGATGTGATGGGCGGCAACCTCTGGGGCTGGCCGACGCAATTCGGCCTGGTGGACAACTACACCTCCGTCTTCACGCAGACGCCGATGGCGCGCTATTTCCTCAACAGCCTGACGATCACAATACCCGCTGTCATCGGCGTGCTGATCCTGAGCACGCTCGCCGGATTCGTGCTGGCGCGCTATCGCTTCCCCGGCAACATGCTGGTCTTCGCCCTGTTTGTCGGCGGCAATTTCCTGCCCTATCAGATCATGATGATCCCCGTGCGCGATCTGATGGTGCGTATCGGCCTTTACGACACAACGGCAGCGCTGGTCATTTTCCACATCGCCTTCCAGACGGGCTTTGCGACGCTGTTCATGCGCAACTTCATCGCCGCCTTGCCGGACGAACTGTTCCAGGCGGCAAGAGCGGAGGGCGCGACGCCGTTCCAGACGTTGATTCATGTGGTCGTGCCTCTGGTGCGCCCGGCATTGGCCGCACTCGCCATTCTGATCTTCACCTTCGTCTGGAACGACTATTTCTGGGCTGTGGTGTTGACGGTGAGCGATACGGTGAAGCCGGTCACGGCCGGGCTTGCCAATCTGCGCGGCGAATGGGTTTCCGTCTGGAACCTGATTTCGGCCGGCACGATCGTCGTCGCCGTCCCTCCGGTCGTCATGTTCTTCCTCATGCAACGGCATTTCATCGCCGGTCTCACCATGGGCGCGGTGAAGGGATGAGCGATCCGTCCGCCATCTCCACCGCCGCCCTTCGTGCAAATCCTTTCCTTGAGAGCCTTGAAGCATGACCAGTCTCGAACTTCGTCACGTCAACAAGAATTACGGCGCCTATCATGCGCTGCGCGGCATCGATCTCTCGGTCGAGCAGGGCGAATTCATCGTCATGGTCGGACCGTCCGGCTGCGGCAAGTCCACGCTGCTGAAATCGATCGCCGGACTGGAGACGATCTCCTCCGGCCAGATCCTGATCAACGACCGCGATGTCAGCACCGCCGAGCCCGGCGATCGCGGCATCGCCATGGTGTTCCAGTCCTACGCGCTCTATCCGCACATGACGGTTGCCGAGAACATGGGTTTCGGGCTGCGCATGGCAAAAAGGCCGAAGGCGGAAATCGATGCGGCCGTGGCACGCGCCGCCAAGATCCTCAGGATCACTGACCAGCTCGACAAGCGACCGAAGCAGCTTTCCGGCGGCCAGCGCCAGCGCGTCGCAATCGGCCGCGCCATCACCCGCTCGCCTGAAGTCTTCCTGTTCGACGAGCCGCTGTCCAATCTCGATGCAGCGCTTCGCACGCAGATGCGCGTCGAACTGAGCGGCCTGCACGCCGAGCTCGGCGCGACCATGGTCTACGTGACGCACGATCAGGTGGAGGCCATGACGATGGCGAGCCGCATCGTCGTTCTCAATCGCGGTATCATCGAACAGATCGGCTCGCCGCTGGAACTCTACCGCAATCCGACCAATCTCTTCGTCGCCGGCTTCCTTGGCGCGCCGCGGATGAACTTCTTCCCCATCACGGTCGATCAGGTCTCCGGAAACTCCGTCACGGTTTCCGCCCCGGGTCTGGCGCCCGTTGCCGTCGAACTTGCGGCCGGCTCGTCGGTCGAGAAGGGCGCGAAGCTGACACTCGGCATCCGGCCGGAGAATATCGCGGTCGCGGATGCTCCGTCGGCCGGTGCGGCGATTGCCGGTCGTGTCCGTCTTGTCGAGCATCTCGGTCGCGAGACCATTCTCTATGTCGATACCGGCGCGCTGCAATGCGTCAGCTCCGAAAGTGGCACCGGCAACATCACCGTGCAGGTCGGCCATGTCGCCGGCATCAACGCCAATGCGCCGGTCAGCCTCAGCATCGACCCGCGAGAGATCTACCTGTTTTCCACCCAGGACGAGCGAACCATCACCGTCCGCAAGCCAATACTCGACAAATAACAGTTCAGGAGCCTGATATCGTGTCAGTGAAGAGCAGTAAGAACGACCTTTCCGTATGGCGGACCATCAAGACCGACAGGTTTCTCGTGGGCGCACCGCATTATCCGGAACATGTCGACGAGAGCTATTGGGAGCGCGACGCCAAGCGCATGGCAGAGGCCGGCTTCAATGTCGCGCGTCTCGGTGAGTTCGCATGGCATCTCTTCGAGCCGAAGCTCGGCGCGTTCGATTTCGATCTCTTCGACCGCGCCATCGACATGCTGGCGCGCCACGGCATCGACACCATCATGTGTACGCCGACGGCAACGCCGCCGCGCTGGCTGACTGCCGCCCATCCCGAAATCCTTCGCGTCGACGGCAACGGCCGGAAGATGAGCCACGGCTCGCGCCAGCATGCCGATACCGCAAGCCCGGTGTTCCGCGAGCACAGCAAGCGCATCACCAAGGCCATGGCCGAGCATTATCGGAACAATCCGCATGTCATCGGTTGGCAGACCGACAATGAGCTGAACACCAGCATGCCGGAATCCTTCTCAGCTGCGACGCTTTCGGAATTCCAAGCCTTTCTTGCCGATAAATACAGGACGATCGACGAGCTCAATTTCGCCTGGGGCGGCGATTTCTGGGCGACGGCCTATGATGATTTTGGCCAGGTCGTGCTTCCCATCGAGTTCGGGCCGACCTTCCCAAGCCCAGGACACGTTCAGGACTATCACCGCTTTCTCGCCTTCGCGACGGCACGTTTCCAGCACGATCAGGTGGAAATCCTGCGCGCTAGCAAGGCTGAATGGTTCATCTTCCACAATCTCGGCGGCCTTCGCGATATCGACTTCCGCGGCCAGTTCTCCACCGATCTCGATTTCGTCGGCTATGACATCTATCCGATGCTCTATGACGAGTTTCAGCGCATCGGCAACCACGCCAAGGTGCAGGCGCTCCACCTCGATATTTGCCGCGGATTCTCCGGCAATTATATCGTTCCCGAACAGCAATCCGGCTTCGGCAGCCAGCCCGGTTTCTGCACGCTGACGCCGGAGCCCGGCGAAATGCGGCGCATGGCCATGTCCTCGGTCGCGCGAGGCGCCGATGGCCTGCTGTTCTTCCGTTGGCGGCCGGCGCATTTCGGCGCGGAAATCTACTGGATGGGCCTCATCGATCACGATGATGTGCCGCGCCATCGCTATGATGAGGCAAAGCAGTTTGCCACCGAGATGACGGCATTGAAGGACAAGATTCTCGGCACCCATGTGCGCATGGATGTCGGTATTGCCGGCTCGGATTTTGACAATCAGGAAGCGCACAAGACCTATTCGATCGGTCTGCCGAGCCCGCAGGACGATGCGATTCAGTTGCATCAATATTGCTATGACCGCGGCATCGCCTGTGGCTTCATCCATCTCGAAGACGATCTTTCGCGGCTGAAGCTGCTCTATGTGCCGCACTGGGTGATGTGGAAAGACGGTTGGACGGAACGGCTCGAAGCCTTTGCCCGAAGTGGCGGCACGGTAGTCATCGGCGCGCGCACCGGCACGCGTGACGAAAACAATCACGTCATCCGCGAAACAGCACCGGGTTCGTCGCTGACACGGCTGACGGGTGTCAAGGTGGAGGATTTCGGCCGGCTGGCAGCACCCGGCGCCAAGGGCCTTTTCGACGTCATGTCCCGGTCGGGCGGCCTGGTCATCCCGCCCAATCGCCCGGCGGAATCCCATCGGCGCGTTCGTCGCTTCACCTTCGGCAATCGCGAGATCGAAGCTGCACACTTCTATGAGAACCTGACGGTTGCGGATGATGCCGAAGTTGTCGCGACATGGTCGAACCGCTATGCCGAAGGTGCGCCGATGGCAAGCTTGCGTCGGGTCGGCAAGGGCAGGGTATTCTATCTCGGTACCTATCTGACGCCGGAGCTGACCGATGCCCTGGCCGACAGGACCTTTGCGGAAGCCGGCATCGGGCCGCTCGTCGGCGATCTGCCCGATGGTGTCGAGGTGACGATGCGCCAGAACGACGACCGGCGGCTGCTCTTCCTGCAGAACTACCTCGATCAGCGCGCAGAGCTGAGTGAGGTCCCGGCCGGGATCAATCTTCTCGATGACGGCAAAGCAATATCCGGCGCTCTGTCGCTCGAGGCTTATGGCTGCGCCATCATCGAACTTCGCTAAACCCAGTCTTTTGGCGCCCGCTTTGCGCAGCGGGTGCCGATCAGGGGCTCAAGCTGACAGGCCGATCGATGCGATAGAGCACATGCGGCCGCACGATATGTCCCTCCGGCACGGTGATATCGTCAAAATCCGCATCTCCATCCGTGAATTTACCGAGAAAGTCCATTGCTTCGTGTGGCCCCGGCAGAGCTCTGATACCCATCCCTCACGGCCTGGTCACATACGGCTGAAAGATGACCTCGACAGGCTTGCTTTCTTGCGCACCGATGTCGCTTCCATGGCCCTGTTGCAGTATACTGTGCCCATGATCAGGATCTCAGCAGTCGTCGTCGGAATCTCGATTGCAGGTTCAGCCGCAAGCGGCAAAGGGACCGCGTGAAAAATGGGCGATGTCATCCAGTTCAGGCCCACGACGAGATATGGCAAGCAAATCGATGCGCAGGCTCGTATCGAGAGGGAATTGATGCTTCCCTTCACGACGGCGGAAACATCTGCGAGACAACGTTTTCGCGCGAATGTCCCAGATATCCCGCCCTGCGCGACGTCGAAGAAGAACCTACCTATAAACGGCATTGCCATCGTCATCGGTTCGATTCTGGTCTACGCGTTGGTGATATCGCATGTTGTCGGCCAGCCGCATTATTCGGCCCGCGCAAATCTTATGCCGGCGGCATTCGTGCAGAACTAGTTTTATCTCAGCGATATCGGTTTCGGTCACCTCCGGTTTGAAGAGGTGATCGCTTTCTGGTCTGCCATGATCGGGAACAGTTCCTATCGCCCGGCGTTGGTTGACGTTATCCAAGGCATCATCCGCACATGAAAGGTGGTGGGTCATGAGCAAACTTGCACTGTATGTTCCGTTGAAGGCCAAGCCCGGCAAGGAGGCCGAGGTGGCCGATTTTCTGCGATCGGCATTGCCTTTGGTCCTCGCGGAGCCTGGTACGGCAAGCTGGTATGCGATCGAAGAAGGACCCGGACAGTTCGCCATTTTCGACACGTTCGATAATGAAGCGGGCCGGCAGGCCCATCTTGACGGCAAAGTAGCGGCCGCTCTGATGGAAAAAGTGCAGGCGGGAGATCTCTTTGTCGAGCCGCCGCAGATCTACAAGCTGAACGTGCTCGCCAGCAAATAAGCATTTGAGCCGCCGACCCAGTTCTGGGGCGATAGTTGACGTCCATAGGCGGGTGAAGTCCCTTCGATGGGAGAGATGCCTAGGCAAACTCACGTCGTGCAAAGCAGCTGCTACGCGCACGCTTTGCACGATCGCCCGCATGGCGCCTTGTCAGTGATGACCACTATTCCTGGCTGTTATTCGCCGCGCCAATGGCGCCGAAAACCTCTCTTTGTTGTGCATAAACAGAGGGCTATCGCGACTGGCTGACAATTTGCGCAACCTCGTCATCAGCTCGTGAGAAATATTCATTTCTGTGCCTTAAACGAAGATTCTACCAGTTGCAGTTTATTCTCGATCAAACAGTTCTCAGTGGAGTGCACTTATTGTCGCGGCTTAGAATTCAACAGCTACAGTGGAACGGCGCCATAGCCGTTATCATGGTTTGCTTGATGATGGCCGGCTCGACGATTGCCTTTAGCTTGTCGGATTACATCAACTACAAGCGCGGCGTGACCGAATTCAATCGCTTCCATGCCGCTTTGCATGCGGCTGCCACGATATCGAAGGAGCGGGGGCCGGCGAACAGTCTTATGGGCGCCTCCGAAGAACAGCAGCCGCAATTCGCCGCCGCGTTGAAAACGAGCCGTGGCGAGACTGACGCTGATATCGCCAAGATCGAGACAATCTTTCGGACGGAGATCAATGCGTCGCCGGAAATGCATAGCGCGTTCATGGCCGTCAAGGCGCAATTGGAAGCGGGCCGGCAAGCTGTCGATGCGGTCGCGGCCATTCCGCGCGACGAGCGCAGCGGGACGCAAATAGCCGAGGCGATACAGACTATGTTCCGGGCGGCGGACCGGGCACAGGATTATCGTGACGTTGCGGGGCGATCGATTATCGCTCTCGCGCCGCAGACCGGTGCCGAAGTCATGCTGACGTCGATGGCCGGAACGCTCAGGGAGCGCGCCGGGAGATTGGGGTCCTATGTGGTCATGATGCTCGCCTCGCAAGGGCAGGCCCGCTCGCATTACCGGGCGGCGTTCGACAATGAGTTGAACCGCCTTTTCGAAGTGAATGCGCTGTTGAAGACCTACGCTCCTTCAACGCTGCATTCCCAGGCTGTCGCGCAGCTGCTGGATCAAGTGACGGTCAATTACTTTGCCGGATCCTTGCCCTATGCGCAGCGGGTTGCTTTTGGGCTCAATGGAGGCAATCCGCCAACGGCGGGCGAGTTCACTCAAAAATATGTTCCGGGGATGAAATCGACGGAGACGTTGCGTGAACTCATCGAAGAGACTGCGCTGACGTCGTTGGAGGAATCACAGCAGAAGGCCTTGAGAGCCATGCTGGTATCGGCACTCCTGGCCGTAACGGCGATATCGGTGGTTGCCGGACTGGCCTATGCGCTCAGGCGATCCCTGTTCCAGCCGATGCTTGCCGCCATACAGCAGATCGACGATATCGCTGCCGGCGACCTATCGGAGCCCGAAGCGATGCCGCACGCCGGTCGAGAAGTGCGCGAGATGTTCCTGCGGCTGAACATTCTTCGGGGGCAGCAGCGTTTGAAGCGACATCTGGAGATGGAGCGCAAATCGATGACGGCGGAATTGAAGCGTCTCTCGCAGACGGATGCGCTGACCGGTCTGCTCAATCGCAGAGCGCTCAGTGAAGCGGTCGAGGAATTGCTCGCTGCTCCGCGACCCGGATTCCGTGGTTTCGGCATCGTCATGTTCGACATCGACCGTTTCAAGTCGATCAATGATCGGTATGGACATGCCGTCGGCGACATCGTGCTTCAAAGGATGGCTCAGATACTGAGCCCGTGTCCGCGCCCCGGCGATCTGTTTGCGCGTTATGGCGGCGAGGAGTTCATCATCATATTGGGCGACGTGACCGAGGCGGCCGCTCATGCAACTGCGGAGCGGCTGCGCGCGACCTTGGCCCATGCCGTCGTCAGCGAAGAGCATGGGTTGCGTGCCACCGCCAGCTTTGGCGTCGGCTGGCGAGCAAAATGTGGGTCAGAGGCTTGGGAGGAACTGGCGGCCGTGGCGGACAGGCGACTCTATCAAGCCAAGCGAAGCGGCCGCAATATGGTTTGTTCCTCCGATATGCCTGAAGAGAAGGCGGCCGCATCGACGGTAGGAACCAGGCAACGCAGCGCAGGCGGCGCAGATGCCGCGTGAGGAAGCCGCGAGGGTCCGTCGCCATGTCGGATTTCACATCAGTAGGTGAGTGTGACGACCACTGTGTCGGTATAGGTTCCCGGTGACGGCGTCGTCTGGGGCGGCACGCGACCATAGACCGTTAGAGCCTGAGCTGTTCCAGTTCCGGTTCCGGCCACGGTGCTGCCCGGCGTATTGGCGTCCCCCCAGGGCTGCAATCGGTTCGTATCCTTGTAGAGGCCGTAGGTCACCGTCTCAGCCCCTTTCGACATCTTTCGTGCCGTCGGTGCTCCGTTCGTGGTGCCGCCGTTCAGCGAGATCGTATAGGTCGTGCCTGGCGTGCAGGTCGCCGTCACCGATCCGGTGGCATCGACATTGGCGCGCAACACGCCTTGAGTACCGAAATCGATGTTCTGGACGCTGACCAGACAATTGGCGGCGACATTTGCATTGACGTTGAACGTCGCCGTTCCCACTGAACCCGTTGGGGAATCGCAAGTCGTCGCGCTGGTGTAGCGGTAGTAGAAAGCGGTATCGGCTGACGAAAACGATGAGATAAAAGGTCCTGTCACCGCGGTGGCTTGGTTGCTCAGAGCCGTGCCGTACACGGTGGCGGATCCGGATGCGGCACTAATCACGCCGCCAAGCAGGGTCATCGTCAATGAATAGACCGGCGCCCGCGCTGGGTACGGCCATGTGCTCGACCCCCAGATCACGCTCCGACCGGAATCCGAATAGAGTTGATAGTTCAGGGGCTGGGTTCCGTTCAGCATCTGACGCGCAGCAGCCGAGGATGCGCCGCCGCTGCCCGCGCCGATATTCGCGCAAATCAGGATGCGCTTGCCGCCATCCAGGAGCCCCCCAGTGCAGCTGATGCTTAATGTCGACGTCGAATTGACGGGGTTGCCGGACAGCGTATCGACCGCACCGAAATTCATGTCGGTGGCGGTGAAATTGCAGGTCTGCGCGAAGGAGAATGTGGGCATCAGCAGGATGAGCAGGAAGCCGATCAGACGTAGCATTCTTTCATCTCCGGCTTAGAAGCATTTGACGTTATCGATCACAACCTGTTTTCCCGGCTGGGGCTTGTAGGCAAATTCGGCATGACATTTACTTCCGTCTTCGAGAGATATCTCGATTGCGTTTTGAACCTTCAGGCCGCGGATGTAGGCTTGGCCGTCATAGCCGACGACAAACTCTTCGCCCGTGTCCTGCAATTTACCGCCGAGACCGGCATGTAGAGGCGCGCCGGTCTTGTCCTCGATCGTAACGAGAGCAGCTTGCGGTGCCTGCGCCACACCGAACTTGACGACGACTCCGCTGCGATCCGCCGGAACGATAATTTCCCTCGTCGCTGGTACATCCGCATCGACAGGAAGGTTCTTCGGATCGATGGATACGGTATTCGGCTCATATGAATTGAGATTCGGCACGAGAATCCGACCACTCTGGCTGGTCTTGCCGACGGGTCTGTTCTGCTGCTGGACTTCGACGTCAGGAGCGCCGACATCGACGACGGCAAAGGCATCGTCGATCCGGTTGGTTGCAAAGACGCCGCCGCCGGCTACGGCGATGGCGCCATCCATCCGTGCCGTGGCGCGCGTCTGTTGATCCTGCTGCTGAACGCCGGCCTCGAATTGCGCGAAAGGCGCCCGGTAGCCGATTGCCGCCTCCCGGTTCGGATCCTGCCCCTCGGATGTGCGCAGTCGCCAGCCGAAGCTGCCGTCCTCCTGTTGCAGCGACTTCGAAACATCGGCAACGACATTGAGGCCGTTCGGACCACTTTCAATGCCTGTGTTAGCCGAGATATTGCCGCCGAAAGGAATCGAAAGGCCGGCGAAAATTCCGAAATTGCTCCGCTCCTCGAGATCGGTGAAAGCGGTGGCGTAGACTGTCGCGCGCTTGAAGGTCTGGCTGTAGGAGAGGCCGGCGATCTTGCTCCTTGTGCCGTCGGCGCTTTCAAGTCTCGTGTAGGAAAGATTGAGGCTGGAAAGGTCCAGCGGCGCCGGCACGCTCAAGGTGACTTGATCGATGGCGCGCGGCACGCCGGCGCTGAATATCGTGAACTCTCCCGCGGTGCTGGCCGCTGGCCTCGCGGAAACGGATGCGATGTCGTCATAGTCGTCGAAGGCACGCTGCATGCGGGCATAAATTGCCCAACTGTCATAGCTCAGCTCCAGCGACGCATTCAGCAGCGCGCCGGAACGGGCACCACTTCTGCTTCCCGCGCCGGCAACCGATGCGACGCCCCATGCGCCGACGGGGAAGGCGACACCGGCGCCGCCATTGAGCAGATCCGTTCCACCCTCGAAATGTCCCTCCAATGTCAGCCAATCGGTCAATCCGTAACGCGCAGTGGCAACACCCATGACGTGGTTGTCATAGTCGTTTGAATCCGTTCCGAAGCTTCGACGCGGAACGCCGAGCTCGGCGGAAAAGTCCATCAAACCATGGCGCAGAAGCAGGTTGGAGGAGTAGAACGGCAAGGTCTGTGTCGTTTCCCGCCCAAGGCTGTCGCGCAACACGACGGTCGCCTGTCCGGCCCCGGAAAAGACCGGAAGGTTGGTGACCTCGAATGGCCCGGCCGGAACCTCGCTGGAATACGTCCTGACATTCTGCGTATAGATCTCGAGTGTGGAAGGGACTGCGGCGCTTCCGGCGAATGCGGGGAGGGGTTCGGTCACCAGATCGGAGCGCAGGGCGAAGTTGCGCTGGAACTGAATACCGCCGAAATAGACCGGCCGCGTCCACGACAGCCCGCCGGTCGTGATGTCGCCGGCGCGATAGGTGACCAGATTTTTCGGATCGGAATAGCTCCAGGTCGTGTTGAGGCGAGTCACGCCGTTGAGGCTGCCATCGGAATAGCCGGCTATGAACGATTGGCTGAGCGTGCCGTAGGGGCTGAAAATGCGGGCATCGAAAGAGCCCGAGATCCCCTGGAATATGCTGGAATCGTCCTTGAAAAGACTGTTGGAGCTTGCGTAGAGAGAATAATTGAGGACGGCGCCGTAGCCGGCTTGGGGCTCCGGAATTTTACTCTCCTGCTGCTGCCTGACATTGATGATGCGGGATGCACGACCTTTGTCCATCGTTTGCACGTAGAGCCGCTGGGTCTGTTCGTCGACCTGGTATGACAGACCGGGCAGATCGCCGAGTTCGACCTCTTTGTCATCGGCCACGCCGGCCGGGGGTTTTATGCCGACCTCGCGCAGTTCCTCGGCTGTCGCTGCAAGCGAACCGTTCGAGCGCTGCTTGAAATTTCCGATCATCTTCATCGACGCATTGTTGATGAATACCTCAAAGTAGACGTCACGTGTCCCGGCGGGCAGCTCGGTGGTTACAGCTGCCGCCGGCAGATTTGGTACTTCCTGAGCGCGCGGTGCCGAAACCGAAAGCAGGGTGCAGACAAGGATCGTGCCTGCCCTAACGCTTCGTAACGGCGATATTTGCATCGAACGGCCCAAGATCGCTCTGGCCTTGCAAAGTGACTGTGCCGCCGGACAGGGATTTCGCAGTCGTGATCGGCCATTGCATGGTCGCGCCGCCAAGGACATATCCGACCAGACCGCTGCGGCTGCCGATCTTCGCAGGCCCCTGTTTCAGCGTCACGTTCGAGAGGCGAAAGCGGCTGGCGCCATTGTTCGTCCCGGTCAGAAAGAGGCTGCTGCCCTGACGGCTGATATTCCAGGAAACATCTGCTGCCTTGACGTCGGCATTCTTGAAAAAGACGGGAATGGAATGACGCATGATCAGCGTCACCGTACCGGCGCGCGCGCGCGCCGGATCCGGCAATTCATCGACGATGACGCGATAGGTCTCCTCCGATTTCACAAGGGCCTTGCTCGTGCGAACCACTCTGACCACGTATTGGCCATTCGGGGCCATCTTGGCCGATGGCGGGCTGGCGACGACGTCTCTCGTGGGCTCGAGCCGCTCGATGCCGCCCATCTGGCTCCATTTGAAGACGCGCACCTGCACATTGATCGGATGATCGTCGTCATTGGCCAAGTTGAGAACGCCGGTGCTGGCCGGCGCAATGAGCTCCAGATTGGTGGGTGCCACTCGCAGGGAGGTGGCGTTCACGCAATAGGCGCTTAGAAGCAAAGGCATAGTCACGGCAATGCATGGCAACATGCGTCGCATAGCAGCCTCCTTGGGCGTAGGTTTCTCTCAGTAGGTGACGGTAATCGCCACTGTGTCGGTGTAGACGCCGGCAGCCGGCGTGGCTTGCGGTGGTACCCGGCCAAAAACTGTGAGGTTCTGGACGTTACCGTTGCCCGTGCCTGGCACGGTATCGGTGCCGATCGTTACGCCCCACGTCTGCGCGCGTCCGCTATCGCGGTAGAGACCGTAGTTGATCGTCGCCGATGCCGGTCCGGTCATGAGACGAATGGCTGTTGTCGCGCCGGTGCCTGCACCCGCGCTCAAACCGACATTGTAGGTTTGTCCCGATGTGCATTGAACACCGATCGTGCTCGTCTGGTCGATATTGCTGGTGATGACGCCGTTCGTGCCAAAATCAAGATCACTGGCTGTCTGGATCAGGCACTGTGCCTGAATGGTGATGCGAACCGTCATATTACCGGTCGCGGTGGCAGCCATGGCGGACGGTTCCGCTATGGTTAGAGCGGCACCAATAAGTATGGCACCGCGCAGCATTTTCAGCATTCGCACTCCCCCAAAACTGCAAGTTATGAAAACATATCATAATATAATATATTAATCATATATAAGTCCCGCTGGCAATGAGGCTGAAAATGGCCGCCTGCCATGCAGCAATATCGAGGGATGTTTTCCGGAAGTATAAGCGAGCTCTATTTAGTATATATTTGGATATGTAAGTTTCTTTTGATTAGTATGGTTAATCGTCTATGAACCCATTCGATCAAAAAGGGAGAGCTGGGAAGAGGTGAGCGAGTGATCTGTGGAGAATCACCGTCACAACCTCTGTTGAGGCGGGTCGATGATTCGCAATATCGACACTGGCGGCCTGTCAGCAGTCGGTCAGCGTCGAGATGGTTGCATGCGATCTTTCGTCGAGACGGTCGGGTGTGTTGAGCACCGCCGCGCTCACCGCATCGATCATCGCATATTTCTCGGCCTGATAGTTCCAGTACTCCGATACGAAGGTGTGGGACAGCCAGAAGCTGCTCTTTCCCGGCGCGCCGGCCCATCCAACGCTGCCGAATTCCGCCGCCCGTTTGAACAAGCGCTTCAGGTGCGTTCTGGAAATCATGAACTGGCTCTGCATCACCTTCATGGAAAGGGGACCGATGAGGACCTTGTCGGCCGCAAAATCGATCGAGGTGATGCGCGAGATGAGATAGTCCATCACGACGCCGCCAGACGTCGCCCAGTTGAATAGGCTGAACGTCACGCCGGGATTGCGGAGAATGTCACTATCCATGATCCGCTTGGCGATGATCGGATGCATGCGCCAAATGGCCTCCGGATTGATGGCGACCTGGGCCATCCGGTCCCCACCGTCGAGCGTATCCAGCACGATGAGATGGGTATGGATCCATCGCATCATATATTCGCGCGTCAGCTCCGTTGGCTCCAGCAGCGTGATGCGGCGGTCCGAGCTCTGCGGCACCGGCTGGATGAATTTATAGGCCAGCATCTCCTTGAGGAAGGCCGCGGCAGTATTGCGGCTGGCAATGCCGTGTTTCACGGCAAAGTCGACGAACCGGCTGCCATATAGTCCAGGCGTCGGTTCATCCGGATAGCCGAGAGAAAGCGAAAAGCCCGAATGAGCCATGAGCCATCGCTGTTGCGCAGCCATAATCGACGCTATGCGAGGATTCTCGCTGTAAATGGCCATGAGCTCGTGTGCGCTCTGCAGTATGGCCGACAGGAAATGTTCGTTGCGACCAAGTTCTTTTGCCGTGAATACCATGCGCGCGATAATACGTTATCTTCGAGTTCGAGATGGAATCGTGGCTCAGCCCAGCCACGAACTACTAAAATCACAAGACCATTTACTTGTCTTGCGACATTCCCGATTAACTTTAAAGATAAAGCTTAATGATGCAGCCTTGCATCATTATCTTCTTTCGGCCCATCGCTGACGCCCGCCGCCCGCCGACCGCCGACAAACCGCGTCGCCTCATGAACGAAGGTCCTTGTCCGTCAACATTTCTTTGCAAAAGGTCCGCAATTGGCCATGTTTCGGCAAAAGCTGCGCCACAGTTCTAGTGTGAATTGGCATCTGGAATCTTTGTCCAAAGGAGCTGTCGATGGGTACGCAGCCTGCAAGTTGGTGGAATGGCCAAAGCGAGATGACGCGGAGACTAGGCTCCGGGCTTGCTGTATGCGGCACGGTGGTCGGTGCCCTCTACCTCATCGTTCAAACCGCTCCGGCCGATCGAGCCATGCGGTTCGTCGACGATAGTGGCGTGATCGCGATCAGCAGCGCCAAACCCCTGGAACACGTCGAACACGTCGCGATGAGCGGGCCGCAGGTCGCGGTCGATGCGAGCCCGGTACGACAAACGATGTCCGTACCGATCCCATCGCCGTCGCCGCTTGCCTCTGCGGAAAAAGCTGGCGTTACGGCAAAGCGGGTCGCATCCCATGCCGGTATTGCGAAGACCAAGGTCGCATCGTCTGGTGGCGTCGAGCGTTTCGACCGTTGCTTGCCGCAATGCGAAACGCGAGACCCGTTGATCGCGGGAGAGCCGGAATACGCCCAGGCAGAACAGCCGCTGGTGAACGATGAGCCACCTCCCGTTGTGGAGGAAAGGGTCGGGTTTCGTCCGCTGGCTGGCGCGCGTCACCTGTTGAGCCAGGCCGTTGACGCGCCTGGCGCCGTGCTCCGCCGAGGTCGGCGGGCAATCGATGATGTCGCCAGCATCGACTGGTGAGTCTCACGGCCGTCTGCAACAACTGCAAGCGCCCGGGGCCTTGTTTCTGAGGCTACGGGCGCTCTTCTGAGCCGACTTTACTTGCCTGAACCGGCAATCAGCTGCGCTCCGCCCAGACTTTCGCCAGTTCGACGAGCGTCTTTACGCCTTTTTCCATGTCCTGCCGGCTGACCCATTCGAGCGGGGAATGAAAGGCGTGGCCGCCGGCGAAGATATTCGCGCAGGGCAACCCCATGAACGAGAGCCTTGAACCGTCGGTGCCTCCGCGAATGCTGCCACGCACTGGCGTCATACCGGCACGTCGGATCGCCTCCACGGCATAATCGACGATTTGCGGGTGGCGATCGAGAATCATCTTCATATTGCGGTATTGGCGTCTAACCGTGAATGTGTAGGAGGAGCCGGGAAAGGCTGTCATCACGTCCTTGACGATCTGCTCCAACATGGCCTCTTTGACGGCAAGACCAGCGTCGTCGAAATCGCGGATGATGAAACCGAGCGAGGCCTTCTCCATCGAGCCGGTCACGCCCGTGGGATGAATGAAGCCCTCTCGACCAGCCGTCGTTTCAGGCGCTATGTCCTTCGGCAGCCTGTCGATGATCGCGCCAGCAATCTTGATGGCGTTTTCCATCTTTCCCTTGGCAAAGCCCGGATGGATGGCAACACCCTGGATGGTGACTTCGACGCCATCTGCCGAAAAGGTCTCGTCCTCTATATGTCCAGCGGTTTCGCCATCGACCGTATAGGCAAATTGTGCCCCGAGCTTCTTGAGATCCACCTTGTCGACGCCGCGGCCGATCTCCTCGTCGGTCGTGAACAGGAGCTTGATGGTGCCGTGGCGCACATCAGGGTTGTCGACGAGATATTGAGCCGCTGCCACGATCTCGGCGAGGCCGGCCTTGTCGTCGGCGCCAAGCAGGGTCGTACCATCCGAGGTTATGATGTCGTTGCCAAGCTGATCGCGCAGGGCAGGGTGGTCGTCGACACGTATGACTTGCTGCGGATCGCCCGCGAGCCGAATATCGCCGCCGCTATAATTCTGCAGGATCTGCGGCTTGACGTTGGTGCCGGTGAAATCGGGCGCAGTATCCATGTGGGAGCAGAAGCAGATCACCGGAACCGGCTTGTCGACATTGGACGGAATGGTCGCATAGACATAGCCGTTCTCATCGAGATGCGCATCGCCAAGACCGATCGCCAGCAGTTCCTCGACAAGAATGCGCCCGAGGTTCCTCTGCTTTTCGGTGGAGGGCTGGGTGCCCGAGGTCGGGTCCGATTGCGTGTCGATGACGACGTAGCGAAGGAAGCGATCGGTAACGGTATCGGTCATGAGCTTGGCTCCAATGGTTCTTCTACACTGCATAGCTATAGCCGTACGCCGGATCGCCGGGAATCCATTTTCGCGCCAGAACGACGGCACCGAATAACAGGAAGATAAGGGCAGAGACCCTTGAAAAGAAACAGGCCTTGCTGATCGAACTCGGCGATGGCGGGACGATGATCATCGACGGACAGGCCAACGGGCAATTGCTTTCGAGGCAACGTCGTCAATCAAAGAAAGGCCGCCCCAGCCTTTTGGCAGGGCGGCCGTGGAACTCGTGCCGCTTCACAGCGGCCTAAAACCTCATTCCGTCGAAGTCAGCGTGACCGAAGTGCCGGTAGCGGCAACGTTCAGGCCGAGCTGGCCCGTTACGCTCACGGTCTGAAGATGGATCGAGCCGGAAGTGCCACCAACAAGGATGTTGGTGCCAACGCCGGCACCGACTGTCGCTTCAACGGTAGCACCCTGATAAAGGCCGCTCAGAGAGCCGTGATGATAGCCGGCTGTCGGCGCAAAGACTGCCCAGATGAGCCGGCTGCGGGTCGTAAAGCCGAGATCGACACCCATCTTTCTGATGGCACCGGTGTAATGATCCGAACGATCCCGCCCGACGGTCGAGTGGAAGGTGCAATCCACCTCCTTGGCAGAGCCGAGGACATAGCCAACGCCGCCGCCGATTTGGCAATCAAGGTAACCGATCTTCACGCCATTACGCTGATCGGGTTCCTCCTCGCGATAGGTCGTCGGCAGGTCAGCTGCGCGCGCTACCGCCGCGCCGGCAACGATCAACGATGCTGCTGAAAACGCCAGTGTCAGAATTTTTCTCATCTGTTTTCTCCTTGTCAGAGTATTATGGGTGCGGGCACCCTCTGGTCGAGCCGATAGAATCAACCCTTACTTAACGTTTGTAATCGCAGAACGATCCCAAAAATAAGGCGGCTATCGTCATGATCCGTTTCACAATATAGGGAGCTGTGTCGGCAGCGGCAGCCTTTTGCCCTTTCACGTTTTGCAACCGACTGAATCGCGCCGCGTCAAATCGGCCGCGCGAGAGGGAAGAACCCCGGCTCTCCGTCGATCATGCATCCTGCAGCAACTTCTCTTTTGCGGTGAAGGCAAAGACATCGACCGGTTCGCCGAGGCCCTTCAGCGGAAATGCGCCGAGGCTTTCCATATCGCGCTGGCAGCCGGCCATGTCGACGAATGCCTTGGACAGGAGCACCGGTCGCTTCACTTCCTTGGTCAGCGTTTCCAGCCGCGAGGCGATGTTGACCGCCGGACCGATGACCGTGAAATCGAGGCGGGTGCGCGAGCCGATATTGCCATACATCACGTCGCCGACATGCACCCCGACGCCGTAGCGGAGTACTTCGCGGCCGTGCTTGCGGTTTTCCTCGTTGAGCACTGTCACCGCCTCTTGTGCCTCGCGGATAGACACCAGGAGATTATGGCAGGCGTTGGGGTCGCTCAGCGGGAAGATGGCCAGCAGCCCGTCGCCCATGAATTTGAGGATCTCGCCGCCGTGTTTTTCGATCGGCTCGACCATGGCGTCGAAATAGCCGTTGAGCAGTTCGATGACGTCGTCTCGCGGCCACATGTCCGAAATGGTCGTGAAGTCGCGAAGATCGCAGATCAGAATGGCCGCGCCAACCGTGGCGCCGCTGCCGCGCGTCGTCGCGCCGGCGAGGATCTGTTCACTTGCATGCGGCCCGACATAGGTGCGCAAAAGCGTGCGCGCCATGATGTTCTTCAACCTGATTTCGGTCACCATTGTCAAAGCGGGCAGCAGATCCTTCAGGAAGGTGATGTGCTGTTCGGTGAAGCCGCCGGGTGCATCCGAGGCGAAAGTGACGATATGGCGCTTGCCGAGCGTGTGGTAGATCGGCCAGGCGATATAGTCGGTCAACCTTTCCGCATACAGCTCCTTATATAGCGGGTAGACGAACTGATCCTTGTCGGAAACCTCGAGATTTTGCCGGACCTCGGTTGCGCCGTTGAAAATTTCGTTGATGGGGCTTGCCAGAAACTGCGGCGTATTCTCGACGCCGTAACTGAACGTGGCGATATCGCCTTCCTTCATGCCGGTGCGCCACAGGATGCGCGCGCCGAGCCATTGCGGATGCATCGTTCTGAAATGCATCGTCGATCGCGCAACCGGAATCCCGATTGCCCGCATCTTCTCGCACAGCTCGACGAGAATATTGTCGATGAAGCGCTGCTCACGAACGTCATTCATCAACCAATCGAGGATTTTGCTCTGTTTCGTCGGCCAGCTGCCACGGTCGTCATTTTCCGAGCCGGCAATTGCCTCAATGGAAGATTGCATTTCTTTTACCCCACAAATTCTGTCGCCTGTCATCGGCTGTCTCAACGCCCCGCTTCGAAGTGCGAATATACGCCCCTTGCCATTGGCCGGGAACGGCACTCGCGCGCATTTCGCGATTTTGCAAGCCGCGCGTTTCGCTATGGCGCGAGAGCGTTGAATCGGTCATATGCCTCATATGGTTCCGCAGCTTCCGTGGTGCAACATTTTGTCGGAAAGGCAAAGCATTGAGAGCATATTTGGCAGGTCCTGAAGTGTTCCTTCCCAATGCGAGAGAAGTCCTCGACCGCAAGATTGCCTTGGCGCGCAGCTATGGCTTTACCCCCGTCTCCCCCGGCGATCTGGCCGTCCCGGAAACAGAAACGAGGCATCAGCGCGGTCTCGCCATCAGCGCCATCAACGAGAGCCTGATGTCGAGCGCCGATCTGATCATTGCCAATCTGACGCCGTTTCGCGGCGTTGCGGCCGACATCGGCACTGCTTTCGAGCTGGGCTTCATGTGTGCCCGCGGCTGCCCGGCATTTGCCTTTTCCAACTGCACCGAGAATCATTTCGAGCGGGTGAGCGAGTTTTATGGTGGGGAAGTCCGCCTCGGTCCCGACGGCCGCCATCGCGGGCCTGATGGCTTCGCGCTGGAAAATTTCGACATGGCCGACAATCTGATGCTCGACGGCGGTATCGCGGCGCGCAACGGCGCGATCATTACGCGGAAGGTGGCGCCGGATCAGCTCTTTCTCGATCTCACGGCGTTTGAGGAATGCCTGAACCTGGCCGCCGATAGATTGTTGAAAAGGACCGCCAGCGCCTGATGTCTCTGGCGCAGAGCCGTTCGTTTCGATACCCGATGGTTCAGGATGCAACGCGCGCGGAACCCAGCGATAGTGCCAGCGCTTCAAGCTCTTCGTAGAGAGATTCCGCAAAGCTGCGCAGCACGGTCAGCTCGAAATCACCGGTGCCGATGCGTGTGACCTGTACCGATATATGGCCGAAGAGCGTCATGGCCGTCCGCCCTTCCGGGAAGGCCGACGGATGAAGGTCGATAGCCGTGCCCTTGCTCAGCAATTCGGCGGCACGCAGACCGGAGACGCCGATGCGGACGCGGCCATGGCTCTGGTCCGAAACGAAGGTGCCATCGGCGAGGGTATTGGAAAGATCCTGTACAAGAGCGTTGGGAAGCACGTCGTTGCCGGCGATGAACCATTGCCGATATCCGGCCGGACGTACCGAGCTGTCCTTGATGCCAGCCGTGGAAAGATATGCTTCGAGGCCTTCGGTCGTCGTCGCTCCCATCACATGCAGCAGATGACCCTCGGGCAGGGCTTCGAGCCGGATGCCCGGACCTTGCGAGATGGCTTTGCCGGCAAGAGCCGGCTTTTTTTCGGGAAGGTCAGGCATGGAGCTTCTCGTTTTCAGGATCGATGAAGACAGGGCTGCAGAGCTGCCCCTCGGTGAATTCGTTTCGAAGGCCGTTCCAGATCAAGACCTTTTCGCCGATCCGCTCCGGACCGTTCTTGACCAGTGCGAGACCGATCGTATGGCCGAAGCTCGGCGAAAAGGCACTCGAGGTGACATAGCCCTGATCGTTTTCCAGCGTTGCTGCCGCGCCATCCGCCAGGATATGGGCGCCGGTGCGGAAGCTGGTCGCCGGATCGAGCGGCTTGACGCCGACCAAGCGAGGCCTGTCGGACGCCTGAAGGCCCTCGCGGGCAAGCATGGCCTTGCCGATGAAATCGGCCTTCGTTGTGGAGACCATTCGAGCAAAGCCAAGATCACCAGGCGTCACCGTGCCGTTGATCTCAGCATGGGTGACATGACCCTTTTCGATGCGCATGACGCCGAGCGCTTCTGCGCCATAGGGGCAGATATCGTATTGTTGCCCTGCCTGCATGATGGCATCGGCAATGGCCTCCCCATGGGCGGCGGGCACGCCGAGCTCATAGGCAAGTTCGCCTGAAAACGAGATGCGAAAAAGCCGGCCTTCGAGCTTGCCACCAAACAGCGTGACCGCGCGTGCACTCATGAAAGGGAAGGCTGCATCCGAAATGTCTTCATCAACGATCTTGGCGAGGATCGCACGGGATTTCGGGCCTGCGACCGCCATCTGCGCCCATTGATCGGTCGATGAGGCAAAGTAGACCTCAAGCTCAGGCCAAAGTGTCTGGGCGCAGAATTCCAGGTGGGTCAGCACACCGGCGGCAAGCGCAGTCGTTGTCGTCATAAAGAAATGTTCTTCGCCGAGGCGACTTGTGGTGCCGTCATCGTAGATCATACCGTCTTCGCGCAGCATGATGCCGTAACGCGCCTTGCCGACGGGCAGCTTGGCAAAACCGTTGCAATAGATGCGGTCGAGGAAGGTCGCCGCGTCCTTGCCGAAGATCTCGATCTTGCCGAGCGTCGAGACATCGCAGATGCCGGCACTCTTCCGGATATTCAGCACCTCCCGGTCGACGCTTTCGCGCCAGCTCTTTTCACCCTCGCGGGGAAACCAGGAGGAGCGATACCAGAGCCCGGTCTCGACAAAGACCGCGCCATTCTTCTTTGCCCAGCCGTGCAGCGGTGATTTGCGCGCGGGCTGGAAGTGCTTGCCGCGCGACGCGCCGGTGAGCGCGCCGAAGGAAACCGGCGTGTAGAAGGGCCGAAATGTCGTGGTGCCGACGTCGGCAGGCGAGACGCCACGGGCCTCGGCAAGGATGCCGATGGCATTGATATTGGAAAGCTTGCCCTGATCGGTCGCCATGCCGTTGGTGGTATAGCGTTTGGCTAGCTCGACATGCCCATAGCCTTCGCGCACAGCGAGGCCGAGGTCCTTCAGATGGACGTCGTTTTGATAATCGACGAAGGCCTTGCCCTTGGCACCTTTGACGGACCACAGCGGCGAGGCGGAAGCCTGCGCGTCTTCCGCCGGCGCAAAAGCCGGCTCGACCTTGGCAAAGCCGATCGCCTCCAGCGCCTCGGCCGCCTTGACCGCTCCATCGCCGAGGCAGGCGTCTATCGAGGCAAGACCGGCAGCCGAGCCCGCGATGAACAATCCTTCCTGCCCTTCCGGGGCAAGGAAGGCTGCATGCTTGTCGGACCAGACCGGTCTTCCGCCGCGATGGCAGGCGAGGTGAATGATCGGGCTCCAGCCGCCGGACATGGCGAGCGCATCCGCCTCGATATGTTGTGTACCCGAGGCTGTCGCAATGCTCACTCGGCGCAGCTGCTTGCCGCCATGGGCATCGATGATGCGCGCGCCGGACAACACGGGAGCTTTGCCGCTCCAGCTCTCGCGGGCTTCAAAGCGACTATCGACGATGGCGGCGACCTCGACACCAGCGGCCTCAAGATCGGCTGCCGTCTGGTAGCCCGACCGGTTCGTCGTGAAGACAACGGTCCGGTTGCCCGGTGCGACCGCTTGGCGGTTCAGATAGCTGCGCATGGCGCCTGCCATCATGACGCCCGGAATGTCGTTGCCGCCGAAAACCAGCGGGCGCTCTTCCGCGCCGGTGGCAAGAATGGCCTGCTTGGCGATGATGCGCCAAAGGCGCTCGACCGGTCGGTGCGCATCGGGCGCTGCCACATGCTTCTGCACGCGCTCGACCGCGCCGAAGACGTTGTCGTCGTACCAGCCGATGACGGTCGTGCGCGGCAGGCACTGGACGTTTGGCAGGCTTTCGAGCTCCACTAGGATGTCACCAAGCGGCGACTCACGATCGGCAAGCAAGCTGCCGCCCAAGGCAAAGCCTTCGTCAGCAAGCAGGACACGCGCGCCGGCGCGTCCCGCCGTCAGCGCAGCGGCAAGCCCTGCGGGGCCGGCGCCGCTGACGAGCAGATCACAATGCGCCCAGCATTTCTCGTAGGAATCAGGATCGGCCTCATAGGAAGCCTTGCCGAGGCCGGCGGCCTTGCGGATCAGCGGTTCGTAGACCTTCTCCCAGAAGGCGGCGGGCCACATGAAGGTCTTGTAGTAGAAGCCGGCGCTGAGGAACGGCGAGAGCAGGCTATTGACAGCGCCGATATCGAAGCCGAGCGAGGGCCAGCGGTTCTGGCTGCGCGCGATCAGCCCGTCATGCAGCTCGATCATCGTGGCACGGCTATTGGCTTCCGTGCGCCCGCCCGTGCCTGTCGTGACAAGCGCGTTGGGTTCGGCGGCCCCCGCCGTCAGGATGCCGCGCGGCCGATGATATTTGAAACTGCGCCCGACGAGCTGGATGCCGTTGGCAAGCAAGGCGGAGGCAAGCGTATCGCCGGGGTGGCCCGTCAGCTCCGTACCGTCGAAGCTGAAACGGATGCTCTTGGAGCGGTCGATCCGGCCGCCGGAAGAAAGGCGGAAGCTGGTCATGCCAGATCTCCGAGCTTGGTGAGCGCTGCGTCGCTCACGTCGTGGACCTTGTGCGTGACCGTGTCGCGCTCAACGATCAGCCAGCGGCGGCAGCCGGAGGAATGGTGCCAATATTCCTTGTGCTGCCCTTTCGGATTGTCCCGCAGGTAGACGTAGTCGTACCAGGCGTCGGGATCGGCATCCGGGCTCGGACGCGCAAGGCTTGCGTCGCCCTTGATGGTAAACTCCTCCTTCGGGCGGATGCCGCAATGAGGGCAGGAAATCAGGCTCGCCATCTCGTCATGTCCTCAATGCAGGTTGGGCTGGGCGCCGACGCCCTTTTCATCGAGCTGATAGCCGCGCCGGAAACGGTCGAGCCGCAGTTCCCGTGCCGTTTCATGCGGCTCGTTGCGGGCGATCAGATGGGCGTAGCAGTAGCCGGAGGCCGGCGTGGCCTTGAAGCCGCCATAGCACCAGCCAGCGTTCAGATAGAGATTGTCGATATGGGTGCGGTCGATGATCGGCGAGCCGTCCATGCTCATGTCCATGACGCCGCCCCAGCTGCGCAGATAGCGCACGCGGGTCAGCGAGGGGATCAAGGCGACGCCGGCTTCGGCGACATGCTCGACGGTCGCAAGATTGCCGCGCTGCGCATAGGAATTGTAGCCGTCGATATCGCCACCGAAGACGAGACCGCCCTTGTCCGACTGCGAGACGTAGAAATGCCCCGCCCCGAAGGTGACGACGGTATCGATGAACGGCTTCAAGCCTTCGGAGACGAAGGCCTGCAGCACATGGCTTTCGATCGGCAGGCGCAGCCCGGCCATATCGGCGACGACGGTGGAGTTGCCGGCCGCCGCCAGCGCCAGCTTGCCGCAACCGATGAAGCCCTTCGTGGTCTCGACGCCGACAACCCGACCGTTCTCGCTGCGGATGCCGGTCACCTCGCAGCCGGTGATGATGTCGACCCCACGGCTATCGGCGCCGCGAGCATAACCCCAGGCGACGGCGTCGTGGCGCACCGTGCCGCCACGCGGCTGGAACAGGCCGCCCATGATCGGAAAGCGCGCATTGTCGAAATCAAGGAAGGGCAGCTTCTTGCGAACGGCTTCCCGATCGAGGAATTCGGCATCGACGCCGTGCAGGCGCATGGCGTTGCCGCGCCGCGTATAGGCATCCCTCTGCGCATCTGAATGGAAGAGATTGAGCACGCCGCGCTGCGAGACCATGGCGTTGAAATTGAAATCCTGCTCCAGCCCTTCCCAGAGCTTCATCGACAGCTCGTAAAATGGGTTGTTGCCCGGCAGCAGATAGTTCGATCGGATGATCGTCGTGTTGCGGCCGATATTGCCGGAGCCGAGATAGCCCTTTTCCAGCACGGCGACATTGGTGATGCCGAAGGTCTTGGCAAGGTAATAGGCCGTCGCCAACCCATGGCCGCCGCCTCCGACGATGATGACGTCATAATGCGGCTTCGGTTCGGGCTGACGCCAGGCGGGAGCCCAGCCGGCATTGCCGCGAAGACCGTTGAGGAAAATGGAGAGAGCGGAATAGCGCATGGGTGGATCCAAGTGGAATTGCTTGCATGATGACAGAGCGGGAAATGGCGACTTGCCCATTCAGGACATATTTCGATAGAAATGGGACATGTCTTCGATCGATGCGAAAAACGTCCAGCATATCGGCTTCATCCTCATCCCGGGATTCGCGCTGATGTCCTATGCCTCGGCGAGCGAGCCGTTACGCGCCGCCAATCTGCTGGCCGGCCGCGAGATCTACCGATTATCGACTTTCTCGCCGGATGGTGCGCCGGCATTGTCGTCCGCAGGCGTGCCCGTGCCGGCGGTAGCGCTTCCCGGCCGTGGCTCCGGGCTTGCAACGATCTTCGTCTGTGCCGGCGGCTCGCCACGAGATTGGCACTATCCGGCGGTGCTGACCTGCCTGAGGCAATTGGCGCGCGAGGGAGTGCGGATCGGCGGTATATCGGGCGGTCCCTACCTGCTCGCCGCCGCCGGTCTTTTGCCAGACCGCGATTTCACCATCCATTGGGAACACGCCCCGGCGCTGCTCGAGGCTTTTCCGGCTCTGTCACCGCGCCAGGCGCGCTTCGTCGTCGATGGCAACCGCATCACCTGCGGCGGCGGTATCGCGCCGCTCGACATGATGCATGTGCTGATTTCCGAGCGCATGGGGCCGGATTTCGCTCGCCGCGTCAGCGACTGGTATCTGCACACCGAGGTCGGTGAGCCGACGGCGCCGCAGCGAGGGTCGCTGGCCGAGCGCTACGGCGTCCACCATCCCGGTCTTTTGAGCGTGCTGGAGAAGATGGAGGAGACGATCGAGATGCCGCTCGACCGCACGGCGATGGCGCGGATCGCCGGCGTTACGCCGCGCCATCTCGACCGGCTGTTTGCTGCGCATCTGGGCTCGACGTTCCTCGATCAGTATCGCCGCATCAGGCTGCAGCACGCCCGGCGGCTGCTTGAACAGAGCCCGCTTTCGATTTCCGAAATCGCTGTAGCCACCGGCTTTTCCAGCGGCGCCCACTTTTCCCGTGCCTATCGCAACCTTTACGGTATGGCGCCGAGCGAAACGCGCAAGACGTAGTTTTCGTCGCAGTTGAGAAAATTTCACTGGGAAGATAGAGTTGATGCAATAGGGCAAGACCGGAAAAGGATCGTGAATGAAGACCAAGCCGAACAAGACGTCGAGCGAGGACCATCCGCATACTGCGCGACCAGCATTCTTGCAGGATCCGCATGCGGTTCGCGAACCGAAGGTCAACAATCTCGAAATGGCGATCGGTCACGAGGTGCGCGCCTATCGCAAGAAGCTCGGCATAACTGTGACGGACCTGGCCGCGGCCACCGGTATTTCCCTCGGCATGCTCTCGAAGATCGAAAACGGTAACATCTCGCCGTCGCTGACGACACTACAATCGCTCTCCCGTGCCCTCGGCGTGCCGCTGACGGCCTTCTTCCGTCGCTATGAGGAGCCGCGCAATGCGGTCTTCGTCAAGGCGGGGCAGGGTATAGAGCTTGAACGACGCGGCACGCGCGCCGGCCATCAATATAATCTGCTCGGCCATATCGACAACAATTCCAGCGGCGTCATCGTCGAGCCCTATCTCATCACGCTGACGGCCGATTCCGATGTCTTCCCGACCTTCCAGCACGAGGGCATGGAGTTCCTCTATATGCTCGAAGGCGAGGTGATCTATCGCCATGGCGACCAACTCTTCCCGATGCAGCCCGGCGATAGCCTGTTCTTTGACGCCGACGCGCCGCACGGCCCGGAAGTCTTGGTGAAACTGCCGAGCAAATACCTGTCGATCATCAGCTATCCACAGCGCGGCAAGAGCGAATAACTTGCCTTAAAAGAAAATAATATTCTTTTGGGTTGAAATCTGAAAATAGACCTGATAGCCATTTTGCAGACGCGAAATGGAGGGTCTGATCATGTGCGGAATTGTGGGTCTCTTCCTGAAAGACAAAAGCCTCGAGCCTGAGCTCGGCTCGCTTCTTTCGTCCATGCTTGTCACGATGACCGATCGCGGGCCTGATAGCGCCGGCATTGCGATTTACGGCGGCGCCAATGGCAACAAGGCGAAGATCACAATCCAATCGGCCAGCCCGGCAAAGGACTTCGACGGCCTCGAGCACGATCTGAGGCGCGCGCTGGATGCGCCGGTGTCGGTCGAGGTCAAAAGCACCCATGCTGTGATCACGCTGGCGAAGGACAAGCTCGACGACGGCCGGGCGGCGATCGTGACCCTGCGGCCCGACGTTCGGGTGATGAGCAGCGGCGATGCCATTGAGATCTACAAGGAGACCGGCCTGCCGAAGGACGTCATCTCCCGTTTCGGCGTCACCTCCATGTCCGGAACGCATGGCATCGGCCATACCCGCATGGCAACGGAATCGGCCGTTACGACGCTCGGCGCCCATCCATTCTCCACCGGCTCCGATCAATGCCTTGTTCACAATGGGTCGCTGTCGAACCACAACAACCTGCGCCGCGAGCTCGTGCGTGAGGGCATGACCTTCGAGACGCAGAACGACACCGAAGTCGCCGCCGCCTATCTGACGGCAGAGATGGCCAAGGGCAAGGACCTTGGCGAGGCATTGACCGGCGCGCTCAGCGATCTCGACGGTTTCTTCACCTTTGTCGTCGGAACGAAGTCCGGCTTTGGCGTCGTTCGCGATCCGATCGCCTGCAAGCCGGCCGTCATGGCCGAAACTGATCGGTATGTTGCTTTCGGCTCCGAATATCGTGCGCTCGTAAACCTGCCTGGCATCGAGGATGCCCGCATCTGGGAACCCGAACCGGCCACCGTCTATTTCTGGGATCACGAAAAGGCCGCCTAATCCAGTCTTGGCGCAATCGAGAGAGTTCTTTCATGCCAGTTTTCGATCTATCCGTTACCTCGCTGCGCGAATTTAACAGCATGCTCCACAGCCTTGCGGCTGGTGCCAATGATACTGCCTTCGAAGTGGTCAATCCGCGCGGCCATCATGCCGTCGCCGTCGGCATCGATGCGCCCGTCACCGTCGATATCAAGGGCTCCGTCGGCTATTACTGCGCCGGCATGAACGATGGCGGCAACGTCACCGTGCATGGCTCCGCCGGCCCTGGTGTCGCTGAAAACATGATGTCGGGAACCGTTGTCATCGAAGGCGATGCGAGCCAATATGCAGGGGCAACCGGCCAGGGCGGGCTCTTGGTGATCAAGGGCAATGCGGCGTCCCGTTGCGGCATCTCTATGAAGGGCATCGATATCGTCGTGCACGGCAATATCGGCCATATGTCCGCCTTCATGGGTCAATCAGGCCATCTGGTCGTGCTCGGCGACGCGGGCGATGCGTTGGGCGACAGCCTCTATGAGGCAAAGCTTTTCGTTCGCGGCTCGGTCAAGAGCCTCGGCTCCGACTGTATCGAGAAGGAAATGCGCCAGGAGCATCTAGAGAAGCTTGCCGAGCTTCTCGACAAGGCAGGCGTCAGCGGTGTCAGGCCGGAAGAGTTCAAGCGTTACGGATCGGCGCGCAAACTCTATAATTTCAACATCGACAATGCCGACGCGTATTGAGGCGAAAGAGACATCATGAGCTATCACAATCCTTTTACGCCGCCACGCAAATCAGCAACCTTCGACGACCATACCCTGGCCGAAATCCGCCGTGCGGCGGCGACCGGCATCTACGACATTCGCGGTGCCGGCACGAAGCGCAAGGTGCCGCATTTCGACGACCTGCTTTTCCTCGGTGCGTCGATCTCCCGCTATCCGCTCGAAGGCTATCGCGAGAAATGCGATACGACAGTCGTTCTCGGCAGCCGCTTTGCCAAGAAACCCATCACTCTCAAGACCCCGATCACCATTGCAGGCATGAGCTTCGGCGCCTTGTCCGGCAATGCCAAGGAAGCGCTCGGCCGCGGCGCCACGCTTGCTGGCACGTCGACGACGACCGGCGATGGCGGCATGACCGACGAGGAGCGCGGCCATTCGCAGACCCTCGTCTATCAGTATCTCCCTTCGCGCTACGGTATGAACCCGAAAGATCTGCGCCGTGCCGATGCGATCGAAGTGGTGGTCGGTCAGGGCGCAAAGCCAGGCGGCGGCGGCATGCTGCTCGGCCAGAAGATTTCGGACCGCGTTGCTCACATGCGCAATCTGCCGAAGGGTATCGATCAGCGCTCGGCCTGCCGTCACCCGGACTGGACCGGTCCCGACGATCTTGAAATCAAGCTTATGGAACTGCGCGAGATCACCGACTGGGAAAAGCCGATCTACGTGAAGGTTGGCGGTGCTCGTCCCTATTACGATACGGCTCTGGCGGTAAAGGCTGGCGCCGACGTCGTCGTTCTTGACGGCATGCAGGGCGGCACGGCCGCGACCCAGGACGTCTTCATCGAAAATGTCGGCATGCCGACGCTTGCCTGCATTCGTCCGGCCGTCCAGGCGCTGCAGGATCTCGGCATGCACCGCAAGGTGCAGCTGATCATCTCCGGCGGTATTCGCTCCGGCGCCGACGTGGCAAAGGCGCTGGCGCTTGGCGCCGATGCAGTTGCCATCGGCACGGCGGCGCTCGTTGCGCTCGGCGACAACGATCCGCGCTGGGAGGAAGAGTATCAGAAGCTCGGCACGACTGCCGGCGCTTATGACGACTGGCACGAAGGCAAGGATCCGGCCGGCATCACCACCCAGGATCCGGAGCTCGCCGCGCGGCTCGATCCGGTCGCGGCGGGACGTCGTCTTGCCAATTATCTCAAGGTCATGACGCTCGAAGCCCAGACGATCGCGCGCGCCTGCGGCAAGAACCATCTGCATAATCTGGAGCCGGAAGACCTGTGTGCTTTGACGATGGAGGCTGCCGCCATGGCGCAGATTCCGCTTGCCGGCACGAACTGGTATCCAGGCAAGGGAGGCTATTGACTTTCCGACCGGGCCGAACAGCCCGGCGGCTTCACGCATAAACCGAAGTGTCTCTGAGAAATCCAAAGGGGAACGAGAATGACACTGGACCTTGCTGCTTTTGCGAAAGACAAAGGCATCAAATATTTCATGATCAGCTATACCGATCTTTTTGCCGGCCAGCGCGCCAAGCTGGTGCCGGCGCAGGCGATTGCCGGCATGCAGGAAGAGGGCGCTGGCTTTGCCGGCTTCGCCACCTGGCTCGATATGACGCCCGCCCATCCCGATCTTTTCGCCGTGCCGGACGCGTCCTCCGTTATCCAGCTCCCATGGAAGAAGGATGTCGCCTGGGTTGC
The DNA here is from genome assembly GCF_016901135.1 of Martinezella lusitana. Classification (GTDB taxonomy): domain Bacteria; phylum Pseudomonadota; class Alphaproteobacteria; order Rhizobiales; family Rhizobiaceae; genus Rhizobium; species Rhizobium lusitanum_D. The sequence continues at coordinate 1,045,121 of NZ_JAFEVL010000045.1, forward strand.
TGCCGATTGCATGATGGAAGGCGAGTTGGTCGCTCAGGCGCCGCGCAATGTGCTGAAGAAACTCGTTAAGGAGGCTGAGGCCGAAGGCAAGCGGGTGAAGACCGGCGTCGAAGCCGAGTTCTTCCTGATCACTGCAGATGGCTCGAAGATTTCGGACGAATACGACACCGCCGAAAAGCCCTGCTACGACCAGCAGGCCGTCATGCGCCGCTACGACGTGATCGCCGAGATCTGCGACTATATGCTGGAGCTCGGCTGGGGTGCCTATCAGAACGATCACGAGGACGCCAACGGCCAGTTCGAAATGAACTGGGAGTTCGACGATGCCTTGAAGACCGCCGACAAGCACTCCTTCTTCAAGTTCATGGTCAAGTCCGTCGCTGAAAAGCACGGATTGCGCGCCACCTTCATGCCGAAGCCCTTCAAGGGTCTTACAGGCAATGGCTGCCACTGCCATATTTCGGTGTGGAGCAATGACGGCAAGACCAACGTCTTTGCCGACAGGGAAGCGGAATTCGGCCTTTCGGCCGAAGGGAGGCACTTCCTCGGCGGCATCATGAAGCACGCCTCGTCGCTGGCAGCCATTACCAATCCAACAGTCAATTCCTACAAGCGCATCAACGCGCCGCGCACGACATCGGGCGCCACCTGGTCGCCGAACACGGTGACCTGGACCGGCAACAACCGCACCCATATGGTCCGTGTGCCCGGTCCCGGCCGTTTCGAGCTGCGCCTGCCTGATGGGGCGGTCAATCCCTATCTGCTCCAGGCGATCATCATCGCGGCCGGCCTCGACGGCTTGCGCAACAAGGCCGATCCCGGCCCGCATCACAATATCGACATGTATGCGGAGGGTCATTTGGTGAAGGATGCGCCGCGCCTGCCGCTCAACCTGCTCGATGCGCTGCGGGCCTATGATGAGGACGAGGGCCTGAAGGAGGCGATCGGCTCGGAATTCTCAGCCGCCTATCTGAAGCTCAAGCATCAGGAATGGAACGCCTACTGCTCGCATTTCACGCAGTGGGAGCGCGACAGCACGCTTGATATCTGAGTGCGGAGCGGACGATTGCCCGAATAAGCGCATGCGCTGGAGTATCAAGCTCCGGCGCGGGCGCGGATTTTTGGCCGGGACGGCGGAGGAAGATCACCATGAAGAACTATGTACTGACTGTATCGTGCCAGTCGACGCGCGGGATCGTTGCGGCGATCGCCAATTATCTGGCCGACCAGGGCTGCAACATCGTCGATTCCAGCCAGTTCGACGATCTCGACACCGGCAAGTTCTTCATGCGCGTCTCCTTCATCTCCGAGCAAGGGGTCGGCTTGGAGGCACTGGTCGAGGGCTTCAAACCGGTCGCCGCGAAGTTCGTGATGGAGGCCGAGATCCATGATGGCAAGAAGCGCATGAAGGTGCTCTTGATGGTGTCGCGCTTCGGCCATTGCCTCAACGACCTGCTCTACCGCTGGAAGATCGGCGCGCTGCCGATCGACATCGTCGGCGTCGTCTCCAACCATTTCGATTACCAGAAAGTCGTGGTCAACCACGACATCCCCTTCCACCATATTCCGGTGACCAAGGCCAACAAGCCGCAGGCGGAAGCACGGATCATGGAGGTGGTCGAGCAGACCGGCACCGAACTCATCGTGCTTGCCCGCTACATGCAGATCCTGTCAGATTCGATGTGCCAGAAGATGTCGGGCCGCATCATCAACATCCATCATTCCTTCCTGCCGAGTTTCAAGGGCGCCAACCCCTACAAGCAGGCCTATGAGCGCGGCGTGAAGCTGATCGGGGCGACGGCGCATTACGTGACGGCCGATCTCGACGAAGGTCCGATCATCGAGCAGGATACGGCCCGCATCACCCATGCGCAGTCGGCCGACGATTACGTCTCGATCGGCCGCGATGTCGAGAGCCAGGTGCTGGCCCGCGCCATCCATGCGCATATCCACTACCGCACCTTCCTCAACGGCAACCGCACCATTGTCTTCCCGGCAAGCCCCGGAAGCTATGCATCCGAGCGGATGGGGTGAGTGATGACGCTCGCGACAGTGATCGACGGAAAGATTGCGGCGGCTTCGGTGATCGAGGCGGTGAAGGTTGCCGCCGGCGGGCTAGAGACGGAGACCGGTGTTAGGACCGGGCTTGCCGTTGTCATCGTCGGCGACGATCCGGCCAGCCACGCCT
>NZ_JAFEVL010000024.1 GCF_016901135.1 Martinezella lusitana
CGCAGCGTCCGGACGGCGCAAATATCGACGATCTGCTCCCATTTAACTTCGCCAAATCCACTGCCGCATAAGCCGCTGCGGGCCTCACAATCCACTGCGTCAACGCGCAGCGAAATGAGCGCTTACGGTTGACTAGCCGAACTAGAGAACCTCTGACCTGCCTCTGGGACATCAGTTCATGAACGATCACGTTGGCAGAGAGGAGCCGCTAACCATTTTGGTCGGCAATAACCTCGGTCGGACGACGTGGGTATCGCAAGTCCCGTTAGGAAGGATCGTACATTCGGCTTTCTGCCCGGAGGAATTGGCGGGATCCACCCTCACGAGGGAGGCTGTCCGGTCTATGGCCAGGCAGATCATCTTCGGGCTGGTAAGCAGCGCGCGAGCGCAACGGGTCGAGAAGGGCATCGCAATCCTTCCGGAATTCGACAGAATTCTGTCGTTGCTGCGAGTTCCTTTCCCCCGCAGGCTCCGACCTCTCCTTGCTCATATCCAGGAAGTCGTTCCCGGCAATGCTGCCGTCCGTGCGGAACGCATATTTTGGCATACCAGAGAGACCTTGGTTTTCGCGTCTACCTCCGGTCCGAATACGCCTGGAAAATGATGTTCGGTCACGCAGACATTGCGGCTATCAGGCTCGCGCTTGACATGTGCGGCACTATCCTTCGCACGAACCAATACCCGCCCGGAGAATTTCTGCCGGACACGGAAGTAAGCCACGACGAACTGAGTGTCTGGCGGGAGGCTCGCGCGTGTTCGCAGTCGTTCACCAAAGCGGCGATGGAGTTGTACCTAGAGATGTCGCGGGACGAAGAGCGCGAGTTGTTCCTAAGGCTGTAGTGGACGACGCGACGCACGTCGAGGGCGGGATCGGTAAGACTCCAGGAAATATAAATCGTCGTCGATCGGCACAATTCGGGCGCGAGGATGACTGGCGCCAAAATCGCCATAAGATATTGAGGACGTAACCACGTGGTTTCGGGTCAGCACTTAGCGCATACGAAGCTTTGAGCCCACACGTCGAGGAATTCTCGGCATTGTTCGACTTCCAGAAGTGAGCCATTGAGAGGACGTGAACGTCACCGCTGCAATGAGTGCCTTTGGCAAAGTCGGGAGACATAGCGGGTTCTGTATCGCGGAGCCGAAAGATTTTCTTGGCTGAGTTCGATGGCTGGCACACTGTGACACTGTGACTGGAATATCCGATGAATAATCCCCGCTCACAGCGAGACGATAACGGTCATCTGGATTTCGACCATTGACCCGCCGGGCAAGGAGCTCACACCGACCGCCGCGCGCGTCCCAACAGCCTCTTCTCCAAGTTTCGCCAGGAGGAAGTTCGAGGCAAAGTCCGCCAGACGGGAATGCTCCCGAAAATCTTGAGAGGCCGCAATGAACACAGTCATGGTCAGGACTTCCGATAACCTCTCGCCTGGCCCCAACACACTACCGGCCGCTTTGAGGGCATTCGATGTCGCGAGTTCGACTGCCTCCTTATAATCATTAAGGTCGTCATCACATGTGACCGTGCCGGTCCGCACTAGCGCGCCTTGAAATCGGGGGGTCATGCCTGAGGTGTAAACGATGTCGCGATGACGTTTTGCGACCACATAGTTGCCTTGAGCGACAGGAGTGCCGGTTTCCGGTTGAATTTGCATATGTATCTCCTCTTGAACTCAGAATGATCTCAGCTCAAATTTCCTTCCGACCGCTCGATGCGACGCTGCGACAGTATTCGCGATGAGCATTGCTATTGTCATTGGGCCGACCCCGCCGGGGACGGGCGTGATAACGCCGGCAATGCTTGCGACTTCCTCGAATGCCACGTCACCGACGAGGAGGGTTTTGCCCTCACCTTTTTCCGGGGCTTCAACCCGGTTGATACCGACATCGATCACGGTCGCACCCGGCTTCACCCAATCAGACTTGACCATCTGCGGACGGCCGACAGCTGCAACGAGAATGTCCCCTCTTCTGCAAATGGCGGCCAACTCTTTTGTCTTGGAGTGCGCAATCGTTACAGTCGCGTTGGCGTTTAGCAACAACTGGGCCATTGGCTTACCAAAGAGATTGGAACGACCAATGACAACTGCGTTGAGACCCGAGAGATCATCACCGTGGATGCGGCGCACGAACACCATTGCACCAGCGGGTGTGCACGATATCATTCCGCTTTTCAGATCGCCTGTCGCCAGCTTGCCGGCATTGACTACGTGTAGACCGTCGACATCCTTCTCCGGCAGGATAGCCTGAATGATCGCATCACTGTTCAAATGCTTCGGGAGCGGCAGTTGAACCAGAATGCCGTGAACCTCTGTATCAGCGTTGAGAGACTCAATCAGGGTTAGGAGCTGCTGCTGTGTCGTGTCAGCCGGCAACGTGTGCTGCGCAGATGCGAACCCGCATTCTTTCGCCATACGGCTTTTCGCACTAACGTAGGTATGACTTGCTGGGTCATCTCCGACGATAACCACAGCTAATCCCGTTCGGGCGCCGGTCTCCTTTTCGAGTGTGGCGGCCGCAGCCTTCACCGCATCGATTACCGAGGCCGCAACAGACTTTCCGTCAATAATTGTCGCGCCAGTCATCCCATGCGTTCCGATGCAAAGCTGCCAGGGCTGGCTGGAAACACCACCGTTCGATTGCCGTTCAAGAATACCCTGTGATGGATGTGCGCGTGGATGGCGCGGGCCAGCACCTGACTTTCGACATCGCGACCGATGGAAACATAGTCCTCGGCGCTTTGGGCGTGGGTGATGCGAGCTGTGTCCTGCTCGATGATCGGCCCCTCATCGAGGTCGGCAGTGACGTAGTGCGCGGTTGCACCTATGAGTTTCACACCACGCTCATAAGCCTGTTTGTAGGGATTGGCTCCCTTGAAACTCGGCAGGAAGGAGTGATGAATATTAATGATCTTTCCCGACATCTTTTGGCACATGGCGTCGGAAAGAACCTGCATGTAGCGGGCCAACACGATTAGCTCGGTCCCAGTCTGCTCGACAAGATCCATAATCTGAGCTTCGGCTTTAGGCTTGTTCTCTTTAGTGACCTTGATGTGATGGAAAGGAATGTCGTGATTGACGACAACTTTTTGATAGTCGAAATGGTTTGAGACCACCCCGACGATGTCAATTGGAAGCGCACCAATACGCCAGCGGTAAAGCAGATCGTTGAGGCAGTGTCCGAACCTCGACACCATCAGGAGAACCTTCATTCTCTGGGTGTGAATATGAAGCTCAGCCTCCATCTCGAACTTCTCGGCGATCGGAGCAAGCGCTTTTGTCAGCTCTTCGGCGGTCGCACCTTCCTCCGAGACGAAGGACGTCCGTATAAAAAAGCGTCCAGTGCTTAGGTCATCAAATTGCGAGCTGTCGACGATATTACAGCCCTTCTCGGAAAGCAAACCCGACAATGCGGCGACGATCCCTCTCTTGGATTGGCATGTTGCGGTTAGGATATAAGTGGTCATTGCACACCTTCTTTAGTTTTCAAGCCGACAACCGATCTGCTGGAAGCGCGTTGAAAAGCTTTTTATCTATTTGGCGGAGGCTTCGGGACAGCTTCGGGTTCTAACGAAGGCCGTCGGAAGAGTTGAGATATGATCGCCACGTATCGAGGTCCGCATTACCGCCAGAGACGACGACGATGACTGTTTTGCCCTTCCAAGTCTCGTGGTCGCGCAAGGCTGCAGCCGCCGCTGCCGCGCCGCCGGGCTCAACAACAAGTTTTAGATCGTCAGCAAGCGTCCGCATGGCACGAATGACGTCAGCCTCCGACACAGCAAACCCCTCTGCGACCAGCGCTTTGTTGATCGGAAAAGTTTTTTCCCCTGGGATTTGCGTTACGATGGAATCGCAAATCGAACTATGGCCAGGCTCGTTCGCAACACGGTCACCAACAAGGAGAGATCTTCGAGTATCGTCGAAATGTTCAGGCTCGGCTGTGTAAATCACTGTTTTAGGAGACTCGTGAGCCATCGCCGTCGCGACTCCGGCTATCAGACCGCCTCCACCAACAGGACATATCAATGCATCCGCTGTAATGTTGCGCTGCGTTAACTGATTTGCGATCTCCAGCCCGATTGTGCCTTGTCCAGACATCAGGACATAGTCGTCATAGGGAGGTACGAGCACCGCTCCGGTCTCGTCGGCGATATCACGGGCGATCTTAGCCCTGTCACCCGTAATTCTGTCGTAGGTAACGACCTTTGCACCGTACTCAGCGGTGTTGCGTAATTTCACCGCAGGCGCATCATCCGGCATGACTATCGTGGAGTTTACTCCAAGTTCCGAAGCTGCGGCAGCTACTCCCTGAGCGTGGTTTCCAGATGAAAACGCGACGACCCCGGCTGCCCGTTCCTCTTTAGTAAGGGAGGCAATTTTTACATATGCACCCCTAATCTTAAACGATCCGGTTCGCTGCAGGCATTCTGCCTTGACCAGTAATCGGAAACCGATCCTCCTATTCAGGAGTTCAGATTCAAGTAAAGGCGTTACACGCGTCACTCCCTTGAGGGTGCGCGCAGCCTTGGCGATCATCTCGAAATCAAGCATTCTCGTACTTTCTGTAATTAGGCTGACTGTTAGTCAAAACATGTCGAGCCGAAGCCGCCTAATCGGCAACGTCGCTTGAAGAGGCGTACTCGTTGCAGGTGTCTTCGAAGCGTTGGATTTCTTCAGCTTTGTCGCAATACGACATGACCAGTCGAAATCCGTCACGACCCTCCCCTAGATCCCATGGCCGGAGGTGAAACCCTCTCTGTCGAAGAGATTCTGAAAGACGTCGAGGCAGGAACACGAACAACTCGTTGATCTGCACTGGATGAGCAAATTCAACACATGCGCATCGCTTTAGTGCTGCCTCGATTCGGGCGGCATTTTTGTTTGCTTGAAGCGCATTGGTACGCCAAAGATCATTGTCAAGAAAGCTCAGAAGCTGCGCGGACATGTAGCGCATCTTCGAGAACAGATGTCCCGCGCGCTTGTGCAGGAACCCAAGCACTCTGGCGATCCCAGGGTCAAAGGTGATGACCGCTTCCGCGTTCATTGTACCGTTTTTGGTCGTGCCGAACGTCAGGATGTCGACACCGGCCTTCCAGGTCATTTCGGCGGGAGTGACACCTGAACTGACCAAAGCGTTCGAGATCCTTGCGCCATCAAGGTGAACCTTCAGACCCGCTCTATGAGCGATTTCGCTCAACTCGCTGAGTTCGCCTGTTTCGTAGAGAACACCCGCTTCGGTCGCCTGCGTGACGCTGATGGCACTTGCCGCCATGTGATGGACATTGCCGATCCCGTGCTTTCGCAATGCCTCTTCCAAGCTCGCGGACGATATCTTATTGTGTTCGCCCTGGAGAAGTGTCATCCGGCCACCACCGCTGTAGAATTCGGGTGCACCGCCTTCCGTCGTTACGATATGCGAGCTTTCATGGCAGACAATGGTGCCATAGGGTGGCGTGATGGCTCCAAGCGCGAGACCGTTGCCATCAGTGCCTGTCGCTACGGGAAACACAAAAGACTCGCGCTCGAAAAACTCGCCATAGGCAGTGCTAAGTCCTGCCGTGAGGTGATCCGCGCCATAGGCGGTTTCCGTGCCCTGGTTGCAGCGCAACACGGCACTCATGACCTGGTCACAAACGGGTGCCCCGTTGTCCGAATTGAAGTGATAGGTGGCTATTTCACTTCCTCCCGGCCGGAGCAAAACCGCCGCCATATTCGGCAGACGCATCTTCCAGCACTTCCCAGAGGTAGTCGGCAGAAGCAAAGTCGGTGAGAAGGTGGAGTCCTTCAGGCGCGCCTCCGATTTCCCGGATGATAACAGCCCCGATCCGTGCAACGATTGTTTGCGCGGTTTCACCTTGAGGAAAACTCGCGTCACGAAGATCGACGCCGCAGATCTTTGACATCATGTCCCGAACACGGACGCCTTCGAGGAAAAGCCAGCTATGGCTGTCAGCACGCGGCAGTGGATAGCCCATGCGAACCGCGCCGCTAGCACTCTCTGCGGCCCAGGATGCCTCAAGTTCGGCTGCGACACCGCTGGAGGAGGCACGGCCGTCTAGAACGAGGTACTCTTCCTTCCCGAGCCGAGCAACCACAGTGCCGTCGGAAAGCGTGACCGCTCTGTTCGGTCGCTCCGGGAGAACGGAGAGCTTGGATGCAAGCCACTCACCCGTTCCGACACCCTTGAATCCAGTCCGTCCGATAGGCGTCAGATCATGAATGACCACGTTTTCGGGTTGGCGGAGAGCACGACTTTGCCCGATCCGATGAGCGAAAGGGCTTTTTGCGATCGCAGCCATTTTACATCTCCTGTCGCTTGTTGTCGGGATCATAGAAGTGCGGGTCGACGACCTGGGCCTGATGCTGGCTGCCGTCGATCGAGCGGAGCGTGATACGGCTCCCGAGATCCGCGTCGGCCCGGTCGGCGTAAGCGAGCCCAATGACCTTTGAGAGACTCGGAGAGTTGGTGAGAGACGTGATGAAGCCGGCGATCTGCCCGTCTTTCACGACCAGATTAGATTCCTGCAAGCCTGACGCAGGAATTCGGTCAAGAGTAAAGCCGACGAGCTTACGGTTCGACAAAGTCTTTCCGCGGATCTCAAGACTGCGTTTGCCAATGAAAAAGGGCTTGGAGTTCGCGACGGCCCAGCTCATGTCGAGTTCTTCGGGCGTCGTCATACCGTCCGTGTCTTGTCCGATGATGACATGACCCTTTTCAAGCCGCATGACACGCTGCGCTTCGAGACCAAACGGCTTGATCCGGTATTCCTGGCCCGCTTCTTTTATCGCACGCCAAAGGGCCGCGCCGTAGCGTGAAGGAACATGAATCTCATAGCCCAACTCTCCGATAAAACCGACACGGAACACCCGCGCAGGGATTCCAGCGACTTTACCCTCGCGGTAGGCGAGATAGGGAAACTGCTCAGACGATACGTCAATGTCCTCCGTTAGCTTTTCAAGCACCTTTCGGGCGTTGGGGCCTGCAAGATTTACCCCTGCATACGCCGCAGTGACGTTTGCAATGTCTACATCAAGCCGCCACTGGGCATTCCACCACAGCATGTTGCGATAAATGCGATCGACACCGGTCGTAGTAGCGGTGACATAAAAGTAATGCTCGCCTCTCCGGCATGCCACGCCGTCGTCAATGACAGCGCCGGCTTCGTTCGTCATGAGAAGATAGCGCGTCTTGCCGACCGGAAGCTTCGCATAAGCGAATGTGTACATGCGGTTCAGAAACTCGGCAGCATCCGGGCCGCGTATATCCAAGCCGCCCAGCGTCGATACATCGATCATACCGACGTTGTTGCGCGCGTTGCGCACTTCGTCAGCAATAATGTTTTTGTCGTCAGGTCCAGTTCCGTAAAAGGCCGGTCGCATCCAGTTTCCGGCGAGAAGCCAGGAAGCTCCTTCTGCGCTATGCTGCTCATGCATCGGCGTCCGGCGCATGGGGGTGAACTTCCGACCAGCCAGAGTCGCAATCTTTTCGGTCGTGACCGGAGGCCGCGCTGTCGTCACACCGACCTCGCTAATCGTGCGACCCGTTTCCTTTGCTACCAACATTGCTGTAGCCAGTGCGGCATGGCGCCCCTGGCTTGGACCCATTCCAACTGTGGAGAAACGCTTGACAAGTTCAAGCTCGCGATACCCATCCGCGACCGCGTTCTTGATATCCTTGATCTGCAGGTCTTCATCGAAATCGACGAAATCTTTGCCAGCCGGGTGCGGAAAGATTGGACGCGGATGGTTGGGCGACACTGGAGTGCGCGTCGGGCGCGCTGGCCGATCTCCAACCGACAGGCCACAATTGGCAGCCGCCTGCGCACCTTGCGCAAACCCATCGGCGATACAGGATTCGATATCGAAGAAGCCGTCGACAGAACCTGTCAGTAGCACGCCTTCGTCTTGCCCTTGGATGGTGAATTGGGCAGAGATGTCGTCATAGGCCAACTTGCCTTTGGCCTGAAGCGGCAGTTGATAGGCAGGCGCATATCCAACCGACATACACACAAGATCACAGTCCAACCGGAGTCGGATCTTGCTAGCAGTTCCGGACCCATCGAGCTCAGCAAGCTCGACCGCTTGGACATGCCTGTGGCCGACGGCAGGCATGGCATCCCAGACGCACCAGCCATCAAGTACTTCAACCTTTCGCGACTTCAACTCTTCGCGATTTGGTCCATCGACGACGCTCTTGCGAAGGTCGCAGACAGCAGCGAGCCTCACGCCAGCATCGAGAAGATCCAGCGCGACACCGTAAGCATCATCATTCGAGGCAAGCACAACTGCGCGCTTTCCTGGTTTAACACCGAAAAGCTTCATGAGCCGTTGAGCTGCCGACCCCTGCATAATGCCGGGCAGGTCGTTGTTGCGAAACTGCGATGGTTGTTCGATCATGCCCGTGGCGAGGATGACCTGCTTCGCCCGGAGCTTGTACAGTCGGTTGCCACGGATGACAGGAAGCCAGTTGTCCGCGTACCAGGCGTTGCAGGTAGCGCTCGTCCAAATTTCGATCCCTGGATGATCGGTGGCCTCCCGAACAAGGTCGCGGTCCGTCTCGACGCGCGCATAGGTAAGCGCTCCTCCAATCACTGGGTTCTCATCAACTACCAGAACAGAAGCGCCAGCATCGGCCGCAGCGATCGCCGCAGCCAGACCTGCAGGCCCGGCTCCGACCACAAATATATCGTACCAGCCGTAGGCCTTGTCGTAATATCCTTCTGTGGCCTTGGTGGTGTCCAGCTTGCCCAAGCCCGCCCTTGCCCGAATCCGCGGCTCCCAAACCCGCTCCCAGATGCCCTTTGGCTTAAAGAAGGTTCGGTAGTAAAACCCAACAGGCATGAATCGCGACAATCGGTTCATCGCGAATCCACTGTCCCTGCGGGCCGAGTGGCTGACATTCTGCGCTCGAACGGCGAGCCCTTCTGAAATCGGATGGCGATCCGCGAAGACGCTTACGTCGTTGCCGATCTGTACAAGTGTGTTTGAGTCTTGCGCGGCCATCGTCAGTATGCCCCGCGGCCGATGATATTTGAACGACCTCGACAGTATCCATTCGTCGTTCGCGGCAAGCGCCGACGCGACAGTGTCCCCCGCAACGCCTTCGTATTCTCTGTCATCGAACGTGAAGCGGATCTTTTTCGATCCGTCGATCAGCAGTCCCTGCCTCAGTCTTGGCTTATTCATTTAACCTCTCCCAAAGGACCGTCAGCAGGCACGGCGAAGGTGGCAAGTATCTCGTCGGTCACGGTATTTCGCTCGGCGAGGAACCAGAGGTTCGTGGGTGTATGGCACCACCACTCGCGTACGACGCCAGCTGAGTTGTTCGACATCCAGAGGTAATCCGACCACTGCTTGTCGCTCGCCTGGATCGGATCGACGTGCAGATGGACTTCGCCATGGCACTGGAACTCGGTTATGTTTCGCGGCCCATTGAGAGGGCATGTCATGATTTTCATGTAAGGCTCCTCAGTGGCTTGCGGCCGTAGCGCCCATTTCGTTGACCAGGTCAAAGCGTTCGAAACGATCCAACTGGAATGGGAGGATTTCCTCTGGGACACGATTGTCAGCGATGGCCTTCGCCAGGAAGAAGCCACTGGCGGGCGTCGCCTTGAAGCCCCATGTTCCCCATCCGGCGTCCAACCAGTAATTTGCAAGAGGGCTCTGACCCATGATTGGACTGTAATCAGGCGTCATGTCGGTAATACCTGCCCATTGACGCAAGACCTTCAGCTCTCCGATAAATGGGAACAGTTCCAAAGCCGAGGCGGCAAGCCCCTCCTTAAGTTCGAGGGTCGATCGGGTGTTGTAGAGTTCATAAGGATCGGAACCGCCGCCGATGACGAGTTCACCTCTGGCTGATTGGGAGATGTAGCAGTGCAGCGCGGTGGAAGAGACCATCGGATCAAGGAACGGCTTGATCGGATGGGTCACCATTGCCTGGAGCGGATAGCTTCGTATTGGCAACTTCAAGCCAACCATCTTTGCGACGACGGAGGAATAGCCTGCAACACATTGCACCACGAGCCCAGCGGAGATATCGCCGCGGTTAGTCCGGATGCGCGTCACATTATTGTTCGCAACGTCCATGCCAAGGACTTCGGTACGCTGGTGGAGCTCAACGCCACGCTCGCACGCTCTAATCGCGTACCCCCAAACCACCGCGTCGTGCCGGGCGATAGCGGCGTTCCGATGCCAAAGCCCGGAAAGGATGGGCATGCCTTTAATGTCGAGATTGAGAGAGGGAACAAGCTCTTTGATCTGCTTTCGATCAAGTATCTCGTTTGCTTCACCGCAGAAAACGCCGGCGTCCGCGCGCAATCGTAGTGATCGTGAGACCCCGTCTGAGTGAGACAGTGTGAGCTGCCCTCGTCTGGAGTACATCATATTATAGTCCAGCTCGTTGGAGAGCGACTCATACAATCTTAGCGACTTGGCGTAGAACTTGATCGAACGTTGATCCGTGTAGTTCGATCGAATTACAGTCGTGTTTCGGGCGGTGTTACCCCCACCAAGGTAGCCTTTCTCAAGGATTGCGACATTGCGAATGTTGTGGTGCTTGGCCAAGTGGTACGCAAGAGACGCACCGTGCCCCCCGCCTCCGATGATCACCACGTCGTAGTGAGCTTTCAAATCAGGAGTGACGGGGATTTCCTGGCGGGCTGGGTACCGCTTCGAAAAGCCATACTTAAGAAGGGCAAACACCATAACCAAGGTCCTGTTTCGTGGTGGCATGTGTGAACGTCGCTTGCGCGCCAGGGGTAAAGACCGCGCTGACACCATCCACATCCTGAAAACCAGATTGGCATACCTTAAAAAGATGATTTGCATGAATAAGACGCAAACTATAGATAATTTGCCATTTCTGGAGGAAGCAACAGCAATTGTCGCTTTTAGCGGTTTTGAGGTACACCACGTGATGCGTTTGGCATTTATTCTGACAACGGGTTACTCACTTATGGCCACGGCTTCGGCAGTGGAGCCACTGCGAGCAGCCAATCATCTGGCGGGAAAAAAACTGTACGAGATCAGCTTTGTTTCTGCGGAAGGAGGATTGGCCAAATCTACGGCTGGTGGCGGGTTTGAAACGCTTACAATGGCAGGGGCAGGATCTGATTTCGATCTCGTTTTCGTGGTCGCGGGCGGAAACCCGATGAGCTATGAAGACCCTGATCTGGGTCGATATCTCCGGAAGCTCAATGCAAACAAGGTGAAGCTCGGTGGTATTTCTGGTGGAGCAGCGATTCTGGCCAGATTTGGTTTATTGGAAAACCGGCGATTTGCAGTTCATTGGCAACATATCGAGGCGCTCGAGGAGCTATCATCAGCCCTGCTGATTGAACGCCGGCTTTTCGTGATCGACAGGGACCGGTACACCTGCGCTGGAGGTGTAGCAGCGCTTGATATGATGCTTGCGATTGTCGCTTCAGAGCATGGAACGGTGTTCGCGCGGTCGGTGAGCGACTGGTTTATTCACACACAGATGCGTCTCGCGGACGAGCCCCAGCGCGCGACCCTTGCTCAGCAATTGAATATCACTCACCCTGCGCTGATCGCGGCGACTAATTTGATGGCGAGCCATATCGCTGACCCCTTGAATGAGCAACAGATAGCTGACCTTTCCGGTCTGAGTTCGAGGCAGTTGCAACGACTTTTCACAGAGCAGATTGGTGAACCAATCATGCAATTCTATCGAAAGATGCGCTTGGAAAAAGCAAATGAACTGCTACAGCAATCGACATTGCCTATAACTGAGGTCGCGATAGCCGCCGGATTTTCGAGCCTGTCGCATTTTTCCCGAACGTTCCGCGAGCAGTTCAACTCCACACCGCGGCGCCGGCGTGCCGATAGTCGAAAGAATATGACAGTCTTGCGTACGATGTAGCTTCTGCCGGGAACCACGGCTGGGCGACTTCGAAGCTTAGAAAGTTTTGTGTGGCGGGCTCAAGCCGGAAACGGCAGACGCCCGAGCTGTTGGGCTCGGGCGTTCGAAATAACGCCTTGTCGGCGAATAACTTCGCCTTTAGCTTTTGCGCGCCTCGTGAAACGAGCTCCGCTCAAGCGATCGCGCAACATGCAGAACAATGTCTTCGTCGAAGCGGGGGCCGATCAATCGCACCGCAGCCGGAATTCCTTCGCCGCGCAATAGGGCTCGGCGAAAGACATGATGCTGCCGGTTCCCATCCGGCTGAGAGACGAGCCAGCTCCAGGCGCTACTGAACACCTAGCTTTGGTAGAGGGATGGAGAAACGGCCGCTTCTTTCAATTGCATGCGCAGCCCGAAAAACCGTTAACTCGTCGAAGTAGCGTCCGACCAGCTGCAGCCCGATAGGCAGGCCCTCCGTGTGGATAGCACACGGCATTGTCAACGCCGGGTGACCCGTCATGTTGAAAAAGGTAGTATAGCGGGTGATCGCGTTGCCGATGGCTTCGTTCACACCGTTTCTTGTCACTTTGACTGTCCCTACTTTTTGGGCAATCTCCGGTGTGGCGGGAGTGAGGATAAGATCGACATCGTCGAAGAGCTTGTTCGTCTGTTGTCGATAGAGCTCGACGAACCGCTTCGCCTTAACATAGTGCTCAGCCAGAATGCATTGCCCGAGTGCGAGACCGGCGCGGAAGTCTGCTCCATAGAGATCTCCCCGCTCCTGCACATATGCTGAGTGGGCGCTGAGCGCTTCAGGCATTTGAACCGTTAATGAGACGGTACGGCTATGCTGCATGTCTGGAAAGGTGACAGGCACCAACGTTGCGCCAGCGCCGACAAGATATTCCTTGACGGACTCTAACGCGGCAAGGATCTCACCGTCGGCACGCTCATAGTAGAAGTTTTTGGGTATGCCGATTCGCAGACCCGAAACGCTCTGTCCTAAAGCGTCGCTATAGTTGTCCACGGGCCGATTGACCGAAGCCGGGTCGGATGGATCGTAGCCTGCAACAATACGCAATAGTTCAGCGCAGTCCGCGATCGTCCGCGTCATCAGGCCGACATGGTCGAGCGTCCAGCAATAAGGCACAACGCCCGCCGTGGGAATGCGACCAATCGTCGGCTTCAATCCTACAAGACCGTTGAGCGCGGCAGGCGCGCGGACGGAACCGCCTGTATCTGTCCCAAGTGCTGCGGGAACGAGCCCGAACGCCACTGCGGCAGCTGAGCCGCTCGACGAGCCGCCTGCGAGCCGAGTGGGATCATAAGCATTCACACAGGTGCCGTACACCTCGTTCTCGCCTGTCGCACCGTATGCAAACTCATGGAGATTAGTCTTGCCTAAACTAACTGCGTTGGCGGCACGAAGTTTTGCAATCGCATAAGCGTCGCTCTCTGCTACCCGATCGTGAAAGACACGCGAGCCGGCGGTAGTGAGAACGCCCTTAACGTCAAACAGGTCTTTTGAAGCGTAGGGCACTCCAGCGAAAGACGATGCGCTTAGGTCTTCGCGAGAAAGGCGCGCGGCCTGTTTCTTGGCGTCGTCGATCGTAGGCGTGATAAATGCCTTTGACAAAGGATTGTATCGGTCTATTCGCTCGGCGAAGACCTCAACAAGCTCTGCAGGCGTAATTTGCCCGGCCGAAATCAGTTGTTTGAGGCCTTTCACGTCTTTGAATGCAATATCGTCAGTCATTTGAATCTGCGCCCTGGACGCCCATTGCAGGAGGGATGGTTCCGAGATCAATCTTTCGAAGCTGTTCCAACTCGTTTAGCAGATCCTGGAATCCGGTGATGATCCCCAACTGTGGATTCACGAGTTCGCTGATTTCCGCGTCCGACCAACTGTGTGAGGCCATCTGCGTGCATATGCCGATCAGGGTTTCTTTTTGAAGTTTCTGCATTTGGTCCTCGCAGAGTTAGCAGCCAGCATGCGCCCACGCGTCGCGGGCGCACGCTTGAAAGCTTAGCGGACAATCAGCGTTTCGGGAGTTTTGTTGGTGAGGATTTCTCCGCCGTTCTCCGTGACCATGACTGTGTTGGATATGAAATAGTCGGCCACCTTCGTGTCTGTGAACCAGGAATGGGCGTGAACGACCATGCCGACTTCGATCTTCCGCGTGGACTTCGGAAACAGGCTCGTAACCATCGAACCGCCCGTCCAGCTCGGCGGGAAGCCGATACCGACGAGATAGCCGCAGTGATGGCGATGATAATCGACTAGGCCCGCACTCGCGGCAACTTCATGCCATGCATCGTAGGCATCTCCGGCCTTGGCGCCAGGTTTGAGCGCCTCGCAGATCGCCTTCATACCGCGGATTGCGAGTTCGGCAGATTCTTCTACACCCTTGGGCGCACTTCCCACGTAAACGAGCCGGCCCATCGGCGACTGGTACTTCCGGTACGCTGCGCAGGTTTCAAGGAACACCGCGTCGCCATTGCGGAACACATCACCGCGCCAGGTTGTGTGTTCTTCGCCGAGACGGCTCGTGGGACGAATGAAGGGGCCAAATCCTGGATATTCGCTACCCTCCAGGATCATCTTGTTATGATAGGCTGCGGCCACCTCGTAGTCTGATGCCCCATCATGAACGGCCTCAACTGCCGCCAAGGTGCCCATGTCAACGGCGTGTGCCGCTTTGCGCGTGTATTCCATCTCAAGTGGCGACTTGATCAGACGGATATCATCCAGGATACCAGATGCATCCTCCCACTGAACGCCAGTTTTGTCGTCTTGGATGCGCTCGGCGTGGCGTGGCGTCAGGAAGAGGCTCCGCTTCTCAATCCCCACGCGCTTGCCTGCGAGACCAAGGTCCTTCATCGCCTGGTGGACATAGTCCGAGAGCTCTTCGTGGTCCTTGTGGCCATAGAACTTTGCGTTCGTGACTTGATTTTCGACTGTGATCCGCTCCATCGCGCGGCAGCTAAGCGCCATCTCACCATCCCGGTTGAGAACAAGAACGTGCGCCGCAAAGAAACCCCAATGATCGAGGCCCGTCAGATAATAGATGTTTTCCGGGACGGCGATCAAAATGCCATCGAGGTTATTCTTGGCGAGCACATTGCGAGCCTTGGCGATACGCCGATCGAGTTCGTCTTTTGGGAACGCCGTTTCATAAGCCATCGTGAACCTCGCAGGTGTTGGCGTTGATGATAGGTATACCTTTTGGTACCGAAGCTTCGCATAAATCGCAATAGACATTTTGCCAATTGGCTATTCTGTAGGCTATTTGCCCCGCATTCAGGACCGAGGAAACTTTTTCTTGCCTTTGCGCTAAAATGAGTGGTACACCAATATGGCAATTGTGCCACGAAGCCCAAAAATGGGGGAACTCATGAAAATGAATAAAATCTTCGCTGCAGTCGCCGCAGCCGCCACGATGCTCGTCGGCGCAGCAACCGCTCATGCCGACGCTCTTACCGATAGCGCAAAGGCCGGTAAGCCCATTCGCATCGGGTTCGCTCATGAAATTCCGTGGGCCTATCCTGGCGAAAAGAATGAGCCTCTGGGCTTCGCAAATGCGCTGGCTCTCGGCGTTCTGAAATCGATGGGTTATACGAACATTGAGCCCGTCGTCACCGATTGGGGCGGGCTCATTCCCGGCCTTCAGGCGGGTCGTTTCGATATCATTACCGGCGGCATGTACATCACGGCTCCTCGCTGCAAAAACGTAAGTTTCGCCGAGCCCATGGGAAAATTTGGTGACTCCTTCATCGTAAAGAAGGGCAACCCTAAGGGCATAACAAACTATCAGGACATCAAGCAAAAAGATGCGACGATGGTAACTGTTGCAGGCTTTGTGAATGCCGATGCAGCAATGAAAGAAGGTGTTGCAGAGAGCAAGATCATGCAGGTGCCGAGCCTCACGGAAGTTCTTGCAGCGGTGAAGGCCGGTCGTGCCGACGCCGGCGCCGGTAATGATTTCGCTATGAAAGATCTCGCGAAAAGTTCTGGTGGCGAAATTGAAGTAACCGATCCCGCTGCTCTACCGGAAACGACTTTCAACTGGGTGGCGATCGCTTTCAAGAAGGAAGACAAGGACTTTCTCAAGGCTTACAACGAAGCACAGGCAAAATACCTTGGAACGCCCGAAATGCTTGAGGCCGTAGGTAAGTTTGAATACACGAAGGCCCAACTCCCGGGTGATGCGAAAACAGATTGGATTTGCGCTAACAGATAAACCTCCCAAGGTTGGGCGAGCTGTTATAAGGGCAGCTCGCCCGTACTATTGAAGTGAGCTGCAATGACCTACATCTCGTTTCTCGCCGAATACGGTAACCGCTTCATTGATGGGGCATTGATTACCGGACTACAGTTTCTTTGCTCGCTGGCCCTCGCCACCGTGCTCGCCCACGTCTTCGGCCTCATGCTATTGTCAGCCAATGTTGCCGTGAAAGGCGTGGCAGTCGTCTACGTAGAGTTTTTCAGGGGAACATCGCTTCTCGTACAGCTGTTCTGGCTGTTCTACGTGCTTCCGCTTTTTGGCGTGACCATGGACCCCTTCCTCACAGGTTTTTTGGCGGTAGGCCTCAATATCGGCGCGTATGGAGCGCAGCTCGTTCATGGCGCTATTAAATCCGTAGCGCGTGGTCAGTGGGAAGCATCTTATGCGCTATCGATGTCCCCGGCTAAGCGGATGCGGCGTATCATCGTTCCGCAGGCAATTGTCATCATGCTTCCGGCTTGGGGTAACCTTGTCATCGAACTGCTCAAAAGCACCGCGCTTGTAGCTCTCATTGCCGTGCCGGATCTGATGTTCGAGTCACGGCAACTGAACAGTTCGACTTATCTATCCACTTGGACATTCGGCACGGCGCTCATCATTTATTACGTTTTCGCTCGCTTCCTCATCACTCCGCTCATGCGATCCTTAGAGCATTTGATGGCGCGTCGGATGGGGGGGGCCTGAGCTATGCAATGGGACTGGCAATTTACCGCCGAGATCCTCCCTCGGATGCTTTGGGCTACCGTCAATACGCTGATGGCCGCTGGCATCGGCTACGCAATCGCCGCAATTCTTGGGTTGGTGTTTGCAATCGCCCAGCGGACTAGGTTTCGTGCGCTGACTGTCTCTGTGCGCGAGGTGGTCGAGTTCCTTCGTTCTACGCCGCTCGTTCTGCAGATTTTCTTTGTATACTATGTAGGTCCGGAATACGGAATGTCGTTGAGCCCGTGGGTCGCTGGCATGATCGCGATCGGCCTTCACTACGCGGCTTACCTGTCCGAAGTTTACCGAGGCGGCATTGAGTCGGTATCGAAGGGTCAGTGGGAAGCCTGCACCGCAATCAACCTATCCACTGTACAAACCTATCGTCGAATAGTTTTGCCACAGGCACTGCCGCCATCGGTCGCCGGCATGGGAAACTATCTGATCAGCATTTTTAAGGACACACCGATGCTTTCGGTCATCGGTGTCGCGGAGCTGATGCAAACCGCGAATGCAATCGGTGGTCAGAACTACCGCTATCTCGAACCCTACACGATCGTCGGCCTCGTTTTTCTCATCATCTCGCTGTTCTCCGCTGCCTTCATCCGCGGCTTCGAGGGATGGGTCCGCCGCAAGCTAGGAATGTACTAATGCAAGATCTTTCGTCATTTCCCCTCGAACTCACCGGACCCGATATTCCCATGGTGAGGTTCATGAACGTACGAAAGACCTATGGTGACTTCGTCGTCCTCGACAATCTCAATCTCGACATCGCCTCTGGCGAAATGGTGACCGTAATCGGGCCTTCAGGTTCGGGTAAAACCACAGTCCTGCGTATGCTGATGACCCTGGAGACCATAAACGGCGGCGTAATCTATGTGGATGGCAAGCCGCTGACCCACATGCCGAAGAACGGTGTCTTGGTCCCAGCCGACTCGAAATATCTTCGCCATGCGCGGTCCTCTATCGGCATGTGCTTCCAGCACTTCAATCTGTTTCCGCATATGACCGCCCTCGAAAACTGTATGGAGGGACCGGTCCAAGTTCTCGGTCTTCCACGACGGGAGGCCAAAGAGCGCGCCGAAGAGCTTCTCTCGATGGTTGGCATGATCGAGAAGAAGGACCAGCATCCGGCGCGCCTGTCCGGAGGCCAACAGCAACGTGTCGCGATAGCTCGTGCTCTGGCGATGAGGCCAAAGGTGATGCTATTTGACGAGGTAACGTCGGCGCTCGATCCGGAAGTGATTGGCGAAGTCACGAACGTCATAAAAGACCTTGTTACCAAGCATAACCTGACGATGCTAATGGTCACGCATCAGATGGGGTTTGCTCGGGACATCTCTGACCGCATCTGCTTCTTCTACGGCGGAAAGATCGAGGAGCAAAACACGCCCGATGAGCTCTTCACAAACCCGCAAAGCAAACGGACGCAGCAATTCTTGAGCGCGGTAAAGGCGGCAGATTGAGATCAGAGCGAATATGAGGATCGGAATTGCTGGAATTGGTGCTGTAGGCTCTGCCGTTGCACGCGCTTTGGATCAAGGAGAGATGCCCGGTTGCGAGTTGGCGGCTATCGCTGCTCGTGACGACGACCGTGCGGTACAATTCACATCGACGCTGTCGAAACGCGTGCCAGACGCGACGATGATCGAGCTGGCTGAGATGTGCGATATGGTGCTTGAGGCACTCCCGCCCTCGATGTTCGAGGCCATCGCGCTACCGACTCTTCGGACGGGCAAAACCTTGATTGCCCTGTCCGCGAGCCAACTTTTAGGGAGAGATAACCTGCTGGAGCTAGCCCGCCATTCAGGAGGACGGATTGTCATTCCGTCTGGCGCAATGCTTGGGTTGGACTCCTTGAACGCGGCGGCAGTGGGAAAGCTCCATGAAGTTAAGATAATCACCCGTAAGCCCCAGCCAGCCTTATGAGTGCAAAGTCCATAATCCGGAATGAAATTGATCTGGACGGCATCAAAGCGGCGGTCTGCATTCTGAACGGGACTGTCAGTGATGTCGCCAGAGAATTCCCCGCCAACGGGAACGTCGCGGCGGCTGTAAGCCTTGCAGGGTTGGGAGCAGAACCAACGCAAATGGGAATATGGGCGGATCCGGATCTCACGTTCAATACACACTCAGTGAGCGTGCAGTCGGACAATTCGGACTTTTCAATGTCCATAAAGAACCGCCCCAGCGATGACATCGGACCGATTACGTCGCAAAGTGTGAAAGCTTACTTGCGCCAGCTGCATGCGGTACTGAGGATAGGGACATGAAGATTGTAGCAGCTTTCACTTTCCTTGGGAAAAGGGACTTCACAATGACAAGCACGGACGCATCAGCAGGCCCACAGTCGATACTCGCGGCTGATGACATCTCCTTCGAAGAAGAACCACAGGCCGCCGGAAAACTAAGTAAGCAAGACATATACCTTGAGCTGCGCCGCAGAATTTGTCTCCTCGATTATCAGCCCGGCAGCCGTCTGAACGAGAGAGAACTCGCTTCGGAATTCGGCGTAAGCCGGACCCCCCTCCGAACTGTTCTTCAGCGCCTCGAGTACGACGGCCTGATCGTGAGCCAACATGGCAACGGTACCGAAGTCACTTCCATCGAACTTGGTTCCATGCGTGACATCTACATCGTTCGCATGAGACTCATGGATGCCATGGCGGAATCTACCCCAAATCCGGTCACTGACGATATCCTGGAAAGCATTCAGGATCTTGAGCGCGAATGTCGGGATCTGATGGGCACAAAGGATAAACGGTCATTCGCTGAAATCATTATGCGACTGCATCAGGTCTTGCACGGTCTGAGCAGCAATGGCCCTCTCAGAGACTTCAACGATATCCTGTTCTTTCAGTCAGCGAGATTCTGGTTCCTTTTGCTTGAGAAGATGGATTTTGGACAACAAGTTGAAGACCTTCTCGATGAACTGCGCATGATAAGAAGGAGCTTGGAGTTGCGGGATGTTCGCTTAGTCGCGACCATTCACAAGTCCCACCTGGCAATAGTACTGTCACGCCTCGACGCCATGGAAGTAGAGCGACCATCAGCGTCCTAGTCGTGTCGCTCTTACTTGTGTCACGCTCGCCGCAAGCCGTCATCGCTCATCGAGGCGCGGATGTTCGACAGCTCAAAGCACTGCACTTGAATCCGGATAAAGAGGAGCAACGCTCGTGGGTGATCCGACAATTGGCATCATTGGAACCGGAGACTTCGCCGCCTACTTCATTTCCGCCCTCCGCAATGGCGGCCATCATGGTCGAATACTGCTATCTCCCTACAGTCTAAAGCGAGCTCAATCTCTCGCTGCCGACCAAAACTGTATTGTTTCCGAGAGCGACGGGGCGTTGATCGCTCAGTCAGACTGGGTGGTGCTGGCCGTTCGGCCAGAACAATTCGAAGAAGTTCTGCCAAGATTGCAGCTTCGTGCTGAACAGACTCTGATTTCTGCGGTAGCCGGGGTCAGAATCGATCAGTTGCGTGAAGCCGCTGGCGGGCTGGTTCGCGTCGTGCGTATCATGCCATCTAGCTATATTAGTGTGGTCGGCCAGGGTCTTTTTCCCTTGTATCCTGGTTTCACAGATGTTGAAGCAGTGTTAGGCCGCGCAGGCAACGTTCTGGTGTTCGAAAGTGAAGAGGGAATCGAACTCGCGATGATCGGAGCGTGCCTCGCAGGTTTTATGTATCGATTCACTGCTCAATTGGAGAGGTGGTTCATCGAGCACGGTCTCGAGCGCTCTAAGGCTCGGCATATAGTGGCGGGCAATTTTCTCGGCGCGGCCGGCAACGCGTTGACCCAGACGAATGTTTCGCTTGAAGAAATTTCAAACCGGATTGCAACGCCCGGAACATACACGAAAATTGGACTCGACCATCTTTTGAATGTGAATGCGTTTCATCCTTGGATTGAAGCGCTTGACCTCATCGATGACAGGATGAAATCTTGTTCCAACTCGCAAGCGGTTGACGGTAGGGACGATGGTTACCCACCGATTTGAGGTAGAAATAAAAATCAACTACGACTGTATCGGACAAGGCCAATAAAGCCGCAAAAGCATAGTGACGTAGGATGAGTTCTAGCCCCGTGCTTTTGAACCGATTCGAACCGTTGACCGAGCTATTTCGAGTAGGTGAGGTAACGGGTATTTACCGAACGTTTTTTCGGTGTGGGAAGCGCCTAACTTCTGGCGCCGCCAAGTTCGATCCAGAAATGATGGAGTGTGATCGGCTCCAGTGTGTTTTCCCTGCCGTGCGTTGACATGAATTGCCCGATCTTGAGACCCTTGTCTTGTAAAGTCTCGATCAAATGGTCGGCTTTGGTCCATCCGGCGACGCGTTCTTGAAGCAGGCCGTCGATCCATTCTGTCACACGGGATGACCAACTCGCGATATCGGAAACCTGTACATAAGCAATCATGCCAGCAACTTTGTGATCGGAGGCATGATGACCAGCCTTAAAGCGCTGAACCCCGCCTGTGGTTTTCTTGCTGCTGAAGACATATTCGCGCTCGTCACGATCCCTCCTGACGGGAGTGGGCAACCTCTTACATTCGAGAGGAAAGAGGATATCAAATTCAGTGTGCCTCCTTCCCTCGACTTCGATGACAGCCGAATTGGGAGCAATGATAAGATCGTGTTTCCGTGAGCCCTTAACCTTATCTCGCGTTTCCCTTCGGAACTGCAGAAAGTCAAATCCGTGAAGCCGCGATGCCGAAAGGAGATGGGCGCAGAGTTGATCGGTCAGCTCATCCTCGGCCTGGGCGAATGGTCGATCCTCGCGGTCGCGCCAAACGGGAAGTTGCGACCCAATAAATTCGAGGATCTTCTGCAACGAAGTCGCCCGCGGGAACAGGTTTTCCCGGAGAAGGCCGCTGGCGAGTATTGAGAATTCGGTGTCAGCAAACATCGATATCAATAGCCTTGCAGCCGGAGGTCGGACAAGGTCTCGTCCGCGTCGCGCAGCGCGACGGACCGCAACCAGTACCGCAGACGATTTGGTTTGATGAAGAATATGAAACGATCATCATAGATGCGGGCGATTCGCGTGACATTGATACTGGAGCCGCGCTGCTCTTTAAGTAACCGGTCAACCCGGCCGCGCAGTTTCTCTGCGCCTGACCAATCAACCGACGCTCCACCTCCAAAACTGAAGGGCTGGCACACAACTCCCGGCCAGACATAGGCGGTAAGTGGAACTAATGCGTCTTGACCATAGACAACGTTGATCTGGGAGCAGTAGACGTTCGCAAAGTCATCCAATGCTTTTTCGGCAGTCTTTTTGAGAGCCGCTGAGTCATCGCCCAATCTGACCAAATCGGATTGATAATCGACGATATCCGCCGCGATGATCGCTTCGTTCGCGCTGATCTCTAGCGCGCCATTTTCCATATAGGGTAGAGCGCGGATATCGCTCGCACCAATGGCCGTGGCTTTCTTTTTGAAGAGACGAGAACTGGAAAGGGCGACGAATGCTTGCAAGGCTTTCCTGTTCTCTGTGATCCACCGATCGACTGCTTTCAGTTTTGGTGCGTCACCTTTCTTTCCGGCAAAACCCACAATTTCGTTTTTGAATGCAAGAAAGGAGTCCTCCCAGACGGCGTGCTGAAGTCCTATATGTTTGCGCACCAGAAGCATGGGTGGCGAAAAATTCTCAGCGGTCCTGGGCCCTTCAAAATCCCTTTGCTCTATGACGCGAAATTTGTCTGGATCAATCTGGTCTGTGATGAACGCAGACGATGGAAACATATTCTCGCCAATTAGGTGAGTGGCATCCCGCGATACTCCCCGGTCACCTTCGATATAGCCGTCGCCGAACGTCCATTCCTGGGCCTCGGCGTATTCCTTCAGAGTTGGGTATTCTTTCAGGCGCTCCAAGAATGCAAATGTACGTCCTCCACCGACAATGTTGGCGGGCCAGATATCATCGGCGTTCAGAGCAACTGTGTTTGGAACCCAATGCAGGTCGTAGTAGTCGATATCGAACCCCTGCCCTGCATTCGCCCGGCCGGTTCGTCGGAAGACGGCGTGAAGTATTCGGCTGTTTTCCTTTGGCGCCTCCGCCGCCGCGACGACGACAATGACCTTGGTGTCAGCAGCTTCGAATAGCCCCCGCACGGAGACGAAATCCAAGACTTCGCGCACCCGCCAGCTCTTGAAGAACGTGCGGCGGAATTTTGCTGACCCCTGGTTATAAAGGAAACCATCCTGTTGCAGCATACAGAGCGCCCCTCCAGCCGCGACAATCTTCATCGCCTCGTGCAGGAAGAGGTAACCAAGCTGCTTGTCGGGGAGAGCGCCGTCGAACTCCTTTTGGTAAGCAGCAAAAGCTTTTTCAGCGCCAGGCGTCGTGAGCTTCGACTCAAAAGGCGGGTTGCCAACGACCACACCAACACGAATGTGCCGGAGGCGCCGGCAGGTTTGAACGGCGTTGAAAAAGCAGTCATGGTGAAGGCTACGGTTTGCGAGGATCGGAAATAATTTGACCGAAGCTTTGATTTCCTCAGATTCAAGCGCGTCACAAAGAGCAAGACACAAACTGAAACCCGCCAGCTGAATTGCTCCAGCTTCCATATCAACGCCGTGCACACGTCGAATGAGGGTTTTGAGAACCCTGACGCTTGGATGAGCCCAGTTGTTCCGGCTGCGCCAGTGCAAAATAAGCCGCTTATAAGCCTCGACCAGGAAAATTCCTGAGCCGCAAGCGGGGTCTAATATGACCTGCTTCTCCGCTTCCAGTTGATCGAGCCGCTTCCAGCTCAACGCTTCTTCTAGAACCAGCCGGACGAGCGCGGGTGGTGTATAGACTGAACTGTTGTTATCCTTCACAAACAGCTGATAGATATGACTGATCAACTCAACAGGCAGATCGCCAAAGGAATACGTCTTCCAAAGTGTCAGCTGCCCGCCAGCTTCCTTTTGCGCTTCGACCAGATCCGCGAAACGGCGCAACTGGTCGGTACCTCGCAACATCGCCTTTTCTTCATCGTTCAGCCGGAAGACATGACCGTTGAACCGATCCTCCATCGATTGAAGCAGCCGAATTAGCGCGGGTCCATCAGCCAGAACTTCGAAGAACTTTGTCGCGCCATCGACGAACTGACCGAAATAGTCAGTGCTCAGCACCTTTCTCTCTTCAAGGTAAGCAATGAGCAAAGACAGAATTAGCAAACGCCGCGATAGGCCTTCGTTGAGCACTTTCTCGCTTATCAGAGTTCGGTAGAGAACATCGACCGCTGCGATCAACCTCCGATGCGCAGCACGCGTCGAGGACAGCATTTCACGACACACTTCTGGATCATCCCAAATAGTGCCGTTCCGAATCCTTGTCGCATCCCACCATGCTGCATCCTCTTCGATCCGAGCTGCCAACTCGAGGGTTTTAACGGGATTGCAGACGAGTTTGCCGTTCTTATCGAGGAAGTCGGAATTATGGGCGCAGCGGAAAAGCTGAATAAGCCCCGCGGTCTTGCGATAGACCAACGGAACGCCTCCCCAGCTCCAGAGACGCTGATGTAGCTCGGCAAACTGTTGATCGGTTCGTTCATCATCGACAAAGACAAAGGCTTGCGCATGACCAGGTCGACCGTTGCGCCCCGCCTCGAAAAACACGGAATGGGCGGAGAAGTCGCGTGCCTTCTCAATGATGGCAACTTCTTCGGGATCCCGATTGTTCGGATCAAAGCCATCGGCAAGCACAAGGCCGCTGACGGCGCGGCGGACACCGTCCTTCGTGAGATCGCCGAGCCACAGAGCGCCGCCGTTCGATGTCGCGGTTTGCGTCGGTGTCATCATCTGCCTTGGAGGATCGTCTCGCGGTGATGGCAATATGCCTGCGCAATCATTAAATAAATACTACTTGGAACAGCCCAGCCCCATCGATTCCGAGACCAACGGGCGAATCTGGCGCTTGGCGATATTGCGCGCAATGTTTCCTCCAGCCAAGCAAAAAAGAATCGGCATTTGATTCTGCCTGATTGCCTGCAAATACGCAAATTCTCTACCCGCTTTTTCTGCCTTCCATCGTTTTGCTAGATCACCCCCCATGCCCGAAACCTTCCCCGCCCCGTCATCTCCCGCAGACCGAGCTCGCCGACGATCCGGAGCGCTGACTGCGGCTTCACGTCGAGGGCTTTGGCGATCATGCCGGCGGAAACGAGCGGTTTCGCCATGACGAGTTCGATCAACTCCGCCAGTCTTGAGGATGTCCGCCGACCGGCCAGTTTTCGCTCCAGCATCTGCCGCGCCAGCGCCAGACGATTGTGTTGCTTCAGGCCGAGCTCGGCCGCCGCGATCAACCCCTGCGCGATCGCCAGCAGCCGGGTCTCACGATCACGATGCCGGCGGCGCTCGACGGGAATGGATTTCAGGCCGCAATTGACGGCGGTCAGATGCGAGCCGGTCGTCAGGCCGGCCTGGCGCAACATAGAAGCGGCCAGCAGCCGGCCGAGCCAGGGCGCGTGCTGCAACACCTGCAGCTCGTTCCAGTCATCGAGGGCGATGATCGCCCGCAGCACTGGGGGCAGGCC
The DNA here is from genome assembly GCF_016901135.1 of Martinezella lusitana. Lineage (GTDB taxonomy): Bacteria > Pseudomonadota > Alphaproteobacteria > Rhizobiales > Rhizobiaceae > Rhizobium > Rhizobium lusitanum_D. The sequence continues at coordinate 25,385 of NZ_JAFEVL010000024.1, forward strand.
TTCGGTCGCTGCAAGCACGCCGCGCCATTCCTCCAGTCGTTCGCCCTCGTCCCAGTCGAGGTCATAGACTAGCGGATCCTTTTCACGGCCGGCGGGCGCTGTCGTCTTGTTCAATAATGCTTCCGATCGGGCCAGCACGATGTTGATGGCTGCCATTTCCTTGGCGAGAGGATCAAAACCGTCAGCCCCCTCCCCTCCCCCAACGGGTTCCATCGCCTCGGCCGCTGGCGGGCCGGAGGCAACTCCGGTATTGTCAGCCGCAACAGGTTCCGTTGTCATATCCCGTCCACGACCGCGGAGTATCCTGAGACCCTCGGGGCTCAGCGCCCAGCCGGGCGGCTGGCTCGCAATCCGCCGACGCGTCCTGAGCACGTCGCTGGCGATGGTGAGTTCGTGGGTCGGGGTGCGAACATCGGCGCGGGCGTCGTGCAGCACCAGGTCCTCGAGATGGACGAGTTCGCCGTCGATCCACAGCGAGGCGCAGGCATCAGTGAAATGCATGCGTTCGAGGAAGCCCTGCCCGACCGGGGAACGGGCGATGCGCTCGTCGAGCCGCACCAGAGCCGCTGTCGCATCAGAAAGCGGCCGCAGCAAGGTGGCATGAGGAATCTTTGAGAAATCGTAAGGCATTGAAATTATGGTAAATGATTTATCCAACGAACTCTAGTGGAGAGTTAAGGTTCGTCACTGCCTCTGATGGTTCAGACCATCTATCACTTCCGATAAGTATCAAGTATCGATAGTGATGGTTTTGAGGCGGAACGTTCAAAATGTCAGTCGTTGAGGATCGGCGGAAAGGCCGCAAATGCAGGCTTTTCCCCGCCTTTTCATTTTAGATCGGTGGAATATCCCGCTTCATTTGAGTGGAATAAGGTGCGCCGAACCGTTCGGCCGAGCGCCCCTCCCCCAAGCACATCTCGCCAGCGTCGGCCCACTACTACAGCGCAGCGCTCGATTCCTCGCAAAACAACCAGTTTCGGGGCACTTCGGCCGTGGAAGGCTGCTGACAGGCGCGCCGTGGCCTAGATGAGTCGTTGCCTACCCTTGATGAGAGAACGCGCTCAGCGGCTTTCCATTTTGGTCATAAAACACGCTTGCAAACCCTCATTTTCTCACGCATTCATTATCTGTACAAACGCCACCAAAAACGAGCAAAAGCCAATGCCACAGGTTGCAACCGTCAGCTCCCCTTCCCGGCCGCAACGGCTGATCGGATACGCGCGGGTTTCGACCGACGATCAGCTCAACGATGCCCAGGTTGATGAGTTGCGCGCAGCCGGCTGCGATCGCATTCATCAGGAGCACGGATCCGGCTTATCCCGCGCAAGACCGGTGCTCACCAAGTTGCTAAAAGATCTCACTACTGGCGACGTGCTGGTCGTCGTTCGTCTCGATCGCTTGGCACGATCGGTCAGCCATCTGCTTCAAGTGATCGAAGACCTCGAAAAGCGCGGAGTTCATTTCCGCTCGCTGCGCGATCCGATCGACACATCGACGCCGCAGGGGATGTTCTCCTTGCAGGTGCTCGGCGCCGTCGCCCAGCTTGAGCGCGCCCTGATCGCGGAGCGAACCAAAGCTGGCATCAAGGCTGCGAAGGCCAGAGGGAAGCTTCCCGGAAATCCCGGTCTGCGCGAGCGCCGACCAGAAGCGATCAAGGCGGTGTCGGAAGCACGCGAGAAACATTATCTCGGCGAACTGATTTCGTCGGCACAGACGTGGCTCCCGACTGTGCGGCAGCTCCGGCCGCAGCATAGCTGGGACAATGTCGTGCGCGTCCTCAACCGCCGCGGCCACGACTGGACCGTTGAGCGGCTCCGGCGCGCCGTCCATCGTATGGTGCGCGAGAGGCTCGCCGATCCCGGCTTGCTTGCCCGGTCGCCGCGTCGCACCCCGGAGGATCATCTCATGAAGCTGGTTGCCGCGATCACCATCGCCGATCCGGCTTTGTCGTTGCGCGACATCGCCGCGCAACTGGACCAAATGGGGGAGCGGCCGGTGCGTGGTGGTAGGAAGTGGCAGCCGTCTTCCGTCAGGGCCCTGTTGGACGAGGCACATCGCTTCGGCCTCGTTCGCTCCTGAGTGCCTGGTTCATAAGGCGCCCGAGCTTCCTGTCCCGCAAACTCCCCTTTACGGCCGAAATCGCTTTCCAATCCTGGCTGGCCAGGATCTGTTCGGCCAGTTGATGATACTCGATATCGGGTCTGAGCCTGAGCTTCGGAGCGGTTTCCAGAATTCCAACCGAATGGGGCGTTTCGGCGTCCTGTGGCAGTGAATTGCGTTTACGATTGGCCAACTCTCGCTCGAGGTAAGACGGCGGCGGTCCGAGCCATCGCCTTGCCTGCGCCAGATCAAGCAACTGCGCCACGGCCATGAATGTGACGATGCGCCACGGAAACGACAGGCAGACGAGAGGGTTGCCGCGGGCGGCGAAAGCGGGAAGGCGTCCCAAGGGAAGCTTCAGGTCAAACCATGCAATGAACGGTTTGCCATTTGCCTGTGACGGCGACCACAAGGTTTCGATCGCAACCTTTATCTCATCCAGTGCGACGCTGCTCTCCCTCCCCTCGATAGCGGCGTCTACCGCAGCCGTTAGCAGGAGCAGGAAATCTACCGTGGCCGTCCCTTCGACCTTCTTTCGTCCCCCCGATACCGCGGTCGAGCAGTGTCCACAGATAAGCCGCGCCTCTTCCTCGATACATTCGAAGCGGAAGCGGTCCCGTGCGAAACAGTGGTCACACCAATCTTGCAGCATGCAACGATGTTTCCGACAAACCGCTGTTTCGACATGAGCCCATTCACGGCGAAGATAGTGATCCCGGCCCACCGACACATCCTCATCAAGGCAATCGAGGCAGATCCCGCGCTCACGGCGGTCGGCAACATACCAGGTGATCGACCTCACCGATCGGCTCAACATCATTGCTTCGACTTCAGCGATCTTTAGTCTGGCGGTGCGCCCCCACGATCTAAGGACCAGCGGATCCGGGCGAAAATCCCGCAATTCGAAACTGCCGGAAGCCGGCGGCCGATCCTCATGCCCCAGCCAATGCTCGATTTCGCCCGGCGTGCATCCGTAGCGACAAGCCACTCTGGACTGCCAAGATGAGATCAGTTCATTTGGGTAAGGCCGCGGTGCGATCGGCAAGAGGGGGATTTGCCTCACCGCGCCGATCGCCGCTGGAGCGAGCGTTCCGACCGCCGAACCATGGCGACAAGCGGCAACACAAGGTCGTCGCGGCTGAAGCTGTCGGCGGTGATACATTCACTACCGTTGCGGATGGCGTCGGTAGCAACGGTCTCCATCAGCCGGAATATGCGCACAGTCACGCCATCGGTGAGCTCAAGAACCCGCCGGCGAACCGCCGGAGATGTCACTGCCGAAGGCCGGCGTAGGGGAAAAATCGACGCCAGGCTCGAAAGAAGCTGGCCCAGCTGTTGATCGTTCGACCAGCGCTCCAGGTGAAACGCTTCGAACCGCTCGGCGAGCTGCGGGTCCGTGAGAAGCGCCTGCCGGGCAAGATCGGTGCCGGCGCAGATCAACGGCACCTTCAGGTCGTTGGCAAGAAAGCGGATCACATTAAGGAAAATCCGTTGCTGGCGAAACGTGCCGGTCAGCATGGCGTGGATCTCGTCGATAACAAGCATTCGCACGCCCATCCTGCGCATCAGGCTACGGCAGATCGTTTTCAAGCGGAATGCCGCGTCGCTGTTCGGCCCCGGCGCGCCGAGCGCATTCAAGAGCTCGCCATAGACATCGCGCTCCAACGGCTCTGCGGGCATCTGCATCGCCACAACCGGCATGAAGGTCACGCCGGTTCCCCTGTCGAAAGTCACGGGATGATCACGAAGAAACTTGCGGATGATCTTTGTTTTTCCCATGCCGGTGTCGCCATATAGGAGCAGGCAGGGCATGCGGTCGCGCGGAGGATAGGAGAGCAGATCCTCGAGCCGCAGCAGGGCCGAATTCGCCTGAGCCGTTTCGAGCCAGCGATCTGCCCGGATCCAGGCGATGCGCTCACTGTCGCTCAACTCGGCATAACTCCGGTAGGCCGGGAGAAGATGGGCATAATCACTCACGACCATTCCTCCACGGCCAATGGCGACACGTCGACGCAGACATCGTCTTCGACGTCCGATTCCGGTAAATCGGTAGTCCGATCACGGGCTGCCAATGCACGCTCTTTCCGCTCAGCATGGCGGCGCATGGCCCGGGTCTGCTGAACGGCGCTCTCCATAAGCCGCCGTTGCTCGGCGATGGTTTCGAAAATCAGATGCTCGTCGACAGCTCGGACTCCCCGAGCCCTCAGTGCAGCACGCGCCAGGCGATGTTCTCCGAGCGTAATCGGCGGCCGGTCTAGGGCCGCAAAACGCACTGGCCAGATCGAACCGTCTGCCTGCTCTACATAAACACAGGAGAGATCGCGCGGATCATACTTGACCCGCATCTGGCGCGACGATCGCCCAGCCAAAGGACTGAGAACGTCATCCCAATAACGAATTCCGAACAGATGCAGGCCATCCCTGCGGATACAGCGCTCCTCGTAGGGGAGAAAATCGCGCAGAAACTGTTCTGGATCACGCGGCAGGCGCAGGGGCTGGGAACGGGCCGCGACCGCATCGTCCCAGGCTGTCCTCGGCGGAAGCAGCAATGCGCTGTGAACTTCGGCATGGTAGCGGCCGACGATCTGGAGGGCCAACCATCTCTCCAATTCGTCCAGTGTCATTGCGGCATGCTTCTGCGGATCGTAAGAGCCCCGCTTGGCAATGCTGCTCGAAGTGGATCCTGGCAGCAGATGCACTGCGCCCATCATGGTTCCGATCAGCCGTTCGATATGCCCGCCGTAATGCGGCCGCGCCACAGGCCGGTACATCAGGTCGATCCCATGCTCAGGGGCTCCCCTGACAAGGGCCTTGCCATGGAATTCTGCTCCATTGTCGAGGTGAATGACGTCAGGCAATCCAAAAACCGGCCACTCGGCATCAATGCCCTTCGCCTGCAGCCAAGGTTCTTTGGGCATCAGCAGGTTCTGGATCGCCAAGGCGACTGATGTCGACGATGGGCTTTCCAGGCTGAGATAGAAGCCGGCCACCATGCGGCTGGCAACATCGATCGCCAACGTCAGCCAGGGGCGCTGCAGCGGCTTGCGGCTAACCGCATCGACGATGAACAAATCCACCAGCGTGTGATCGATCTGAACAATCTGAAGGGCATAGTCGGCGTTATATTCTTGCACGACAACGCCGAACTTTTCGGATGCCGCCTTCGCTCCTTCCCTCCATCGCATAAGTATCTTAGGATCTATGCAGTCTACCCGCGCCCGGACAGCCGTCCACGATGGCGCGCGAACTCCGCGTTCATGGCAAATTTGCCGTACCCGATCGTGAAGAGCGGTGATCGTTGGCCGCTCGCGTTTCCGGTAGGTATCATGAATCGCCGCTTGAATGATCTCCTCAATGTCCTGCGGCAACAGCATTCTACCCTTGGAGGGTCCCGGCATAGCATCCAGCAATGAGCTCGTGACCGGCGATGCGCGATATTGGTTCAGCAGCTTATAGAAACGCGTTTGCCCCAACTTCAGCTCCCGGCAGGCCCTGCCCACATGCGCGGCAGAAAGGCGGGACAGCAAAGCCAAGGGGCGAATAACCTTCTCGCGCGACACAGCCCTCAGCCAGGCTGCGTCGTCGACGGTCAACTTGTCTGGTTTCCGGCCCATCGACGCTCGCTCTTACATCGATCTGCAAATCAGGCTAAATTCCACCGAACCTACTCAAGTTCACTCAATTAGAATGAGCGATTATTGTTACGCGGCAAAGACATGCAGTCCGCTTATTTAAAAAGAGGCACAAGCGAGAATCGGGGCAAATCACGGCTTTGAAGACCGCCGAAACCGTTCTTTTGGAGCGCCTATGGCCAAGCCCAAGACATCACTGACTGCCGTCCAGCGCCGCGCCGAAGAACTCGACACCATTGCCGCGGTGCTGCCGATCGAACGCCGCGACGAACTCGCAGAGCTGCTTTCCGACCACGACGTCGAAACGCTGCGCCATCTGGTCAACCAGGGTATGGGCGACAACACGCTGCGGGCGCTGACCTCGGATCTCGCTTATCTCGAAGCGTGGGGGCTGGCGACGACCGGACAATCCCTGCCCTGGCCGGCACCCGAGGCGTTGCTGCTGAAATTCGTTGCCCATCACCTCTGGGACCCGCAGCACCGCGAGACCGACCCTGATCATGGAATGCCGGCCGATGTCGACGACAACCTTCGAAGCCAGCGCTTTCTGAAATCCTCTGGCCCGCACGCGCCGGCCACCGTGCGCCGGCGGCTGGCGAACTGGTCGACATTGACCAAGTGGCGCGGCCTCAATGGTGCCTTCGCCTCCCCTGCCCTCAAGTCGGCCATCCGCCTTGCGGTTCGCGCCGTCCCCCGGACGCGGGGTCGCAAGAGTGCCAAGGCGGTGACGGGTGACGTGCTGGCAAAACTGCTGGCGACCTGCGGAACCGACAGTTTGCGTGATCTCCGCGATCGGGCAATCCTGATGGTCGCCTTTGCCTCCGGCGGCCGCCGGCGCAGCGAGATCGCCGGCTTGCGCCGTGAGCAGCTGACCGTCGAGGCGCCGATCCCAGTGGAGAATGGCGCGCCCCTCCCCTCTCTCGCCATTCATCTCGGTCGAACCAAGACTACGAATGGCGAGCAGGACGACGTCGTCTATCTGACCGGCCGGCCGGTGGAGGCGCTGAATGCCTGGATCACGGCGGCGAAAATCGAGAGCGGGAGCGTGTTTCGGGCGATCGGGCGCTGGGGGACTGTTTCGCGGCGCCAGATCGATCCGCAGTCGGTCAATGCCATCATCAAGCAGCGGGCGGAGATGGCCGGGTTGGCGCCTGGGGAGTTTTCCGCACATGGGCTGCGGTCTGGCTATCTGACCGAGGCTGCCAATCGTGGCATACCGCTTCCTGAGGCGATGGAGCAGTCGCGCCACCGATCGGTCCAACAGGCATCGAGCTATTACAACAGCGCCACCCGACGCAGCGGAAGGGCGGCGCGATTACTTTCGTAAATCTCCCAGCTGGATTCCCGTCACCGCTTCCCAGATTTCGCAACTCCGAGAAAGACTCGTTCGCCGTGGTCATTTGAAATAGTCTTCGAATGCTTTGAAGCTGTACTGCACGGGGTCACTCTCTGGCTTCAACTGAACTGAGATTTCATCGAAAACCTGTTGAATGTCAGCAAGGTCTGGATCGGTGTAGATCAACACGGTCACTCCGTGTGTTTTGAAAAACGCCTTCTGTTTTGCGACCTCACGATGGAAATTGGACGCTGCCTCTTGGTTCACCGCTTTCTGCGTCTTTGTCTTCAAGCCTGTCAGCCGACCATGGCTCGACCAGGGAGAAAGCTCGAACCCCACTTTGTCCATCGTGAATGGATGGATGACCGTGAAATCCAGACGATACTGGTGTTTGCTCGCCGCGCCGCCATAGCGGTATTCCGGAATGAGCAAGGGGACGTCGAGGGGCTTGTCGGACGCTTCAACGAATTGGGAGTAAAGTTCTGCAATTGCGTCCTGGTGGTCGGAGGCAGCGCCTCGCACCAGAACATTTTTGAAGAATTTTAGATACTCGGCCACACCTGAAAACGTCATTGTTTCGTTCTTGCCCGGTAGCACCAGTCCCGTCTCTAAAATGTGCCCGATCGACCAGTAACGCGGCTTGAACCGGCGTATTTCGCTCTTGTCGTTTTCCCATTCGCCATCGGCAAAGCGCGGCGTAACCAATAGACCGTAATTCGCGTGGTTCTGCCCGATCCATACCTCGGCCTCACCGACGGTTGGCCGCGGCCGGTAGAATTCTTCGTAGCGTTTGAGAAATGAGCGACGAAGAAAGAGATGGAGGTATTTTATGTAGTCCGGCGAACGCCTAACGTTATTGAAAAGTATGTTGTATTTGCTGTCTGAAGGCGTCGAGGCGCGAAACCTAATCCAGGCGTCCATCCAAACCGTCACAAACTGCTCCGGCCCAGATATGATGTCGTTATGGAGGTCGATAAATTCACCTGCTTTGCTACCGATAATCCCATTCAATGTCTGCTGATCCGGCAAATTGGCGTCCAGCAGAACGAGAGGCAGCAACTCATTCAATTCCGAATCGATTGCCCTGATCAGTTTGTTTCGCTCAGTTTTAAGCTTGTCTCTCGGTACCATTCTCTCGCTCTCAAGATCGCTCTTTTCGTCCTTGCGAGAAGCACTAAACCACACGCGTTAAAATTGCGCATAGGTGGTTTCCTGACGGGAACAACAAAGTCCCAGACCATACTTTGAAGCGAGAATTTTGCTGGCGCCGGCGCACCCACATCGCGGGGTCCAAGTCGACGCTGTTGACTGAGTCGCGAAGAGCGGCACTTGGATGCGTCAGTTTTTCGATCCCAACGGGCTGACCTTTCACTCGCGCCGGCTCGGTGAGCAAAGAATCCAGTTGATGAATGAGAGCTGCTATTGCTTGAGTGGCGGCTATAACACTCTGTTTGTAAAGGACATACCCGAGGTGCGATGTAATTCCTCGGCGAACGCGTTAAGGTTTTGTTAACCCTAAATAGCTTGCCAGCCTGTCAGAATCGATGCTTATTGCCAGCAGCGGAGTGATTAGGAAATTCCGCTCAGAAGCGCTATTTCAAGAAATCAGGTCCGGGGATGCCCAAAATCGCTGCAAAATTACCGCCAAAAGATGAAGACCTGATGGGCTTGATTGAGCGCCATTCTCGTTCCTTGTCGGCGCAACTGCAAGAGCATCAGCTCGCGACCTTTCCCCCCACGGCGGAAAAGGGCATCCGCACGTTTCAGCCCGCTGAGGCAGCAAAGCTGGTCGGCGTGAAAGAGGTTTATCTCCGTCAGCTCGCAAACGAGCTCGAGGGGCTTGAGGTCAGCACCAGTCCGACCGGGCGCCGGTCATATTCCGTCGAGGATATGCACAAGATCCGCAAGCACCTCGACCAGGTCGGCCGTGGCAATCGTCGTTATCTCCCACACCGTCGCGACGATGAAGCGTTGCAGGTTATCTCGGTTATGAATTTCAAGGGCGGCTCCGGTAAAACCACGACTGCTGCTCACCTGGCCCAATATCTCGCGCTTCGCGGCTACCGCGTGCTGGCGATCGATCTGGACCCGCAGGCGAGCCTTTCCACACTCTTTGGCAACCAGCCGGAAACCGATGTCGGCGTAAATGAGACGCTCTACGGTGCGATCCGGTATGATGACGCTCGCCCAATGGCCGAAATTGTTCGCGCGACCTACATCCCCGATCTTCATCTGATCCCCGGCAACCTTGAACTTATGGAGTTTGAACACGATACGCCGCGAGCGCTGATGAAGCGGAAGATCGGCGATACCATGTTCTTCCACCGGATCAGCGAGGTGCTTGACCAGGTCGCGCCCAATTACGACATCGTGGTGATCGACTGCCCACCGCAACTGGGCTACCTGACCCTCTCCGCCCTGACTGCAGCCACCTCTGTTCTGATCACCGTGCATCCACAGATGCTCGATGTGATGTCGATGAACCAGTTCTTGTCGATGACATCGGATCTGCTTCGGGAGATCTCATCGCACGGCGCGCGCTTTGATTATAACTGGATGCGCTATCTCGTGACACGGTTCGAGCCGAGTGATGGGCCACAGAACCAGATGGTCGGATATCTCAGGGCGATATTCGGAGAAAATGTTCTAAACTTCCCGATGCTGAAGACAACGGCCGTTTCCGACGCCGGTCTTACCAACCAGACCCTTTTCGAAGTGGAGAGAGGCCAATTCACGCGGGCCACGTACGATCGCGCGCTTGAGGCGATGAACAACGTCAACGACGAGATCGAGTCGCTGATCAAGAAAGCATGGGGAAGAAAGTCATGAGCAGGAAGGACATCCTTCGCACCCCCAAGCCAACCGCCGCCGCCGCGGCGCCGGTTGAAAGACCGACTAAGAGCCGAAGCATTCTTCCGCTCATGGGTTCCCCACCGGCGGAAGGACCGACACCGGCGTCATCGCGGCTCACCAGCCAGGTTGGCGGCGCTTTCGCAGAAGGCAAGGCAAGATTTGAGCGCGCCGAAGAAATCGAAAAACGCCTGGCTGAAGGCCAGACCATCATTGAGTTAGATACGGATACAATCGACCCGTCTTTCATTCCGGACCGCATGCCCGGTGATATCGACGGTCTAGTTGAAGCGATCCGCGAGCAAGGCCAGCAGATCCCGATTCTTGTGCGCCCTCACCCCGAAACCCCGGGTCGCTATCAAGTCGCATTCGGGCACCGTCGTCTGCGTGCAGTCTCGGAACTCAACCGTCCCGTCAAGGCGGTCGTCAGGGACCTGACCGACGAGCAGCTCGTCATTGCCCAGGGCCAGGAAAACAATGAACGTGAGGATCTGACATTCATCGAAAAGGCGCGTTTTGCCTCCCGGTTGACCGAGAGGTTTTCGCGAGATGTGGTGATGGCCGCGTTGTCAGTCTACAAAAGTGATCTGTCTAATATGCTGTCCGTCGTAACGCGCATTCCCAAGGATATTGTCGATGCGATCGGCCCGGCGCCGGGGATTGGCTTAAAAAGTTGGGTGGCTCTCGCCGACCTTCTCGCACGTGACGCCGACCTCGAACATGCCTCAACCTTCTTGCGATCGGCGGAGGCGAAGGCCCTGCCCTCGGCTGACCGGTTTAAGTCACTTGTTGCCAGCCTCAAACCCGTGCCAACAAAGCGCGGGCTTCCGCATGTTCTGACGACGCCCACCGGCGTGCGTCTGGCCCAGGTGACGAAGAGCAAAACCAAATTGGACCTGTCGATTGACCGGCGCGAGATGCCTGACTTCGCCGCATTCGTGCTCGAGCGATTGCCAGTACTCTTTGAGGAGCATCGCGCCAAGAGCGGTGCTGAAGACCAGTTGAACAACGGAGACTAAGCGCAAAAAGAAAAAGGCCCCCAAAACGTCGCCGTCGTGGAAACCTCTTTCAGATCTAAGCAACCTGAGAATCGCACTTCCACGAATGTTCGTCAAGAGTCTTGGCACCGATTTGGTGAGCCGATTTCTTTTGCCTTGTGAAAGGTGAAAGACGATGCAGACAGGAAGTGTGACGACGCCCTTTGGGCGGCGGCCGATGACGCTTGCTCTCGTGAGGCGGCAGGTTGCTACAAGCGAGATCAAGGCGGGCAAATCAGTCGAGAAGTGGAAGGTCTTCCGGGATGCTTCCGAGGCCAGGGAAGCACTCGGCCTGCAGTCGAACAGCCTTGCTGTTCTTGACGCCCTAATGAGTTTCTATCCGGAGAACGAATTGCGCCAGGAAGCACAATTGGTGGTGTTCCCCTCGAATGCACAGCTGATCCTTCGTACCCACGGTATGGCCGGGGCGACACTTCGCCGCCATCTTGCATTGCTCGTAGAGTCCGGGCTGATCGTTCGGAAGGACAGCGCGAACGGCAAACGCTACGCTCGCAAGAATACCGCCGGCGAAATCGAGAATGCCTTTGGCTTCGATCTCTCGCCAATCCTCGCCCGATCCGAAGAATTGGCGCTCGTCGCGCAAAAAGTCGTCGCTGCACGGTCCGCATTCAGGCGGGCCAAGGAGAACCTGACGATCTGCCGACGTGACGTTCGCAAGCTGATTTCCGCAGCAATGGAGGAGGGCGCCGAGGGCGACTGGGCGGCCATCGAAGCGATCTATGTCGAACTTGCGAGCCGCATACCACGCTCCCCGACTATGACAGACATCACGAACATTCTCGACGAGATGGAACTGCTCCGCGAAGAGGTCATTAATCGATTGGATAGTCAGGAAAATTCACAATTTAATAGCAGCAATGCTGCTCATATTGAGCAGCACATACAGAATTCAAATCCCGAATCCTTCAATGAACTTGAACCTAGCTCCGAAAAAGAGCAGGGCGCAAAGCCGGGCAAACCCGACAAGCCAAAGGTCGAACCGATGAAGGCTTTCCCTCTTGGTGTGGTGTTGAAGGCCTGTCAGCAGATGGTTGACTATGGACCGGGCGGCGCGGTCGGAAGCTGGCGCGACCTCATGTCGGCCGCGGTGGTGGTGAGATCGATGCTGGGGATCAGCCCAACAGCTTACCAAGATGCGTGCCAGGTCATGGGGCCGGAAAACGCCGCGGTGGCGGTCGGCTGCATACTTGAGCGCGCAAATCTGATCAATACCCCAGGTGGGTACTTACGGGATCTGACGCGGCGCGCTGAGCGCGGTGAGTTTTCTCTCGGTCCGGTGATAATGGCGCTGCTCCGCAACAATGGGGGCAGCCTCCTTCGAGCCGTGTAATCGGCCGTTAGTTGCGACTAACCGGGCTAAGCGGCTCAAATGATAGGTGTTTCCGGATTGCTTGGCGTTTCCGTCGCCGTTCCGGGCGATTTCGCGGTTTGGCAAAGTTCGTTGTACTGCAATACCGGCATCGCGATATTGGAGCCCGGAGGACGGAATGTATAGTGCTGGGATGTAGAGTAGCAGGTGCAGATGCGTGGGTAAATTCGACCCTACCAGCGTCTCAAATACAAACTGGTCAGAGTTTCAGTTCACAGATGATCGGGTGCAAGACAGGTGCATGCGTTGGTTCGCTCGAATTGCTCGACAGGCATCGCTGACGCGATGCTCATGGTCGTTAGTCGTGACTAACCGCCTCAAGTTACTGAAATCATACCTTTTTCGAAGGTATTGACCAACGGTCTTTGTTGCCGCCAGTTTCTTCGAGTTCAGCAGCGCGCCGGCAACGAGTTCCTGGGCTTTCGAGAGATCCTTGGATCCCCGGCTGCTGCGTACTCCTGAGTTGCGTCGGATACCGGCTCAAGATCATCGGGTTCATAACGCGATGATGCTGCGTGTTCACGAACGCATCGCAGGACCGGCTAGCGGGCGCGGATCGACCCTACGCGCCGCCAGTGGGTCGTTCCTCACGGTCTTGAGAACGCATGATCTAAGCTGCTCGCCCGGCGAGACAGGGGGAAGAAGAGTGGCGAGTGCCGTGCGGCGAAACCCCAGGCTTCAATCTCGGCTGACCCCCGTTTGCCAGGCGGCCTAACGTTAGTCAGCCAGCCCACAGCGGCGCGGGAGGCAACCGCGCCAGTTCATCATAGGGGCTGCTATACCGTGTGATTTTGTTGGAAATAGAATCTTTCGATAAATGCAAAACGACACTTTGGAGCATAGGCTTACCGTCGGCCGCCTAGGCCATGCTGCGTTCGCAGGTGACTGAGAAACGACTTAAGCGTTCATCGTCGACGACTCGCGTACGAATACCCCGCAGTTCCACCGCGCCGAGCGTTTCTCTCAGGCGAGAGACGCGGTTTCGGGCTTCGAGGGTCGTAGCAAGCGCGAACCGCAATCCTCGGAACCCAAGGATGTCTGGATGAAAATTGTTCGCCGAGCCATGATGCGGCAATGTAATGATCGCAATCCGGTCATCAAAGCCTTCGAAAAATGTCCGCCATGGCTTTCGCCATTTATCTTGGCGAAGCGCGGCGTCGCCCGTGCCCAACCAGCCGATGCCATCAGCTGACCAGAAGAAGCTACCGTAGGGTGGTTCTTCGAGCGAGGAGCGCCATTGCCGGGACGGCTCTGTGTGGCTTGAACTTGCGACGGCCCGTTGAGATAACGGCCCAGAGTAAAGTGACATCGAAATCGCATTGTGTCCTCCAGCGAAATGCCGGTTGTAGATTTCGACCAGCCGCCTCGCACTTTCGATAGACCGTAGGTGCTGAAGCAGCGATTTAGAGAGCTTTGTCTCTTCATTTCCCCGGAAGCCAAGCGCCTTCTTGATATCCCTAAGAAACCGCTTTCGGGCCGGATCGTCGACCGGATGGACATAGGGCAGGAGAATCCAATCGCCCCTGCGCCATGCGTCACCTGTAAAGGCTTGCCACTCCAGTTGGAGATACGAACCGGATGCAGCCACAAACGCCCCGCTTTGCGTCTGTCGTGCTGTCGGATCCGCAGGAGTGAGCTTTTCAGCGATCGGCCCGTGTGGCGCACGCATGTAAGTCGCCAGTCTGTTTGCCGAAAAGCCTTTGGACGGAGCGTCATCAAGTCGTATTCGGCGTCCAGCGGACGGATCGTCAATCGGACTGTCGGGTTCTGCGCCACGGGCCGGAGGGATATCGTCGGGCCTGCCCGGCTGAAGGAAGATGACTCGCTCCGCGCCTCTCCCGAGCCACCAGTCTACAGGGTTCTCAAAGTAGTCGAGTGAAGATCGGGAGGCCGCACCGAGCTCGAAATCGGAGAGAATGAAAAGCAGGCGCTCTACGACGTCCAGATAGGGAAGAATGACCGTCTTCGCTGGCGCCATTGCCTGCAGACGATCGATGCCGTTGATGTGGTCGGCATGAAGATGCGAAACAAAAAGCACGTCCGTCTTTCCGTCGGATGCCGCACGGTAGAGCGACAGTTCACTGTTGAAGGCGTCGCTTCGTTCCGAGCCGCAATCATAGACATAGGAAAAGCTTGTGACGGGGCGCTCATTGGCCGAGCGTACGCCGTCGGGCGGCCCCTCGACCGTCGAGATCAAGCCGGAGTGAAAACCGCCATGGCCGACCGGGTGCTGGGTACGTGTGATTTTTGCGTGTTGCATCTGCGTCCGGATTTTTCAGGGGTAAGGGTCCTCGTTGGAAGTCGAGGATCTCTCGTTCGAGAATCGATTGGGGCGGCGTTCGACTTCGGCTCAAGACATGGTGGATGACGTGTGTTGCATTTTTCCGCGGCCGAGGAGGCTGGCGCGGATCTGCTCTGATTTTGTCGCGCCCGGCGTCGGGGAAGGGGAGGGTGAAGAGGGCTCTGAGTTTCGCTCACCGCCGGCTGCCTTTTGCTTCAGCCTAAGAAAGCGGTTCTGAGCCGTCATGCGATCACCCTCACTCAGCGCTTCCAGCGGCCTACCGTCCAGATCATGGCGAACGGAATCGGGCTGGGCGCTTGCGAAATAATAACGCTTCGAGTGGACAAAGGCAGCAACCGCGCGGCGCAACGTCGTCATGCCAACACCAGGTTTCAAGAGCGGGCGAATTTCCTCAAAGAGTCCGATAGCAAACGGTCGGATAAGATCACCCGGCCTTGCCGGTAAGATCCTGACCGGACGAGCAAGCAACGCGTTTATAGCGTCTGCTTTCTGGATCTCGATCTGCGAAGCTACGATCGGGCCGCGGCTGACTGTCCAATTTTTTGTCATACGTTCCAACCCATCTTCTCTTCCCTGCAAGGCTGGGACCTGCGTCGTCTAAGCTATTCTTGTTGCAGAAGTGCATATTGTGGAAGTCGATCTCAAGGCCCCAACGGTGCTCCATCCTTCTATTTGGTACAAAACAGTCTGGGCAGGGACGCTATTTACATACTCGCCTGCGCGAGTGGCGCTCTCTGGCAGAATCCTCTATATTGCAAACATGAGCGACGAACAGACCATATCGAACTCCACCAAGTCGGCCGTTGAAAAGGTCCTCCGTGACCGGCTTGGCCAGGCAGGGTTTTCTGGCGCCGACATTCGGGCCGATCGAGACAGCGATGGCGATCCGATCCTGCTGGTCGACGTGAAGTATGCTTATTCGGACAAGCCGATCAATTCGAAACTCACTTACGGTCTTTCCACCGAGGTGCGAAAAGCTTTGAGCGCCCTTGGCGAGACGCGGTTTCCGCATATTCGGCATCATTTCGACGAACAGCAGAAGATCGCAAGCTAAGTGTCGAATGATTTAATCGCCACCGCTCGGCGGCTTGCCAAGGCCAGCCCGAAGCGTCCACGCCAGTCCGACCTCAAACGTGGTGTCAGTACAGCTTACTATGCGCTGTTTCATGCGCTGGCTCGCGATTGTGCCGATCTTCTGGTGGGGACAGGCGATACGCGCAGTGAGCCGGCATGGACGCAAGTCTATCGGACTCTCGAGCATGGTGTCGCGAAAAATTCCTGCAAAGCAGCGGCAAGCCGCGGCTTTCCGGGTAGTATCGTCTCATTCGCCGATACGTTTGTCATCCTGCAGGAAGAACGTCACCGCGCCGATTACGACCCGCTTGCGCGTTATGTCCGGGCCGAGGTCCTCGTTCTGATCGACAACTGTGAGCAGGCAATCAGAGATCTTGCATCGGCGCCGCGATCGGATCGCAAGGCGTTCGCGGTATGGGTTCTGCTCCAGAAAAAAAGATAAGGCCCTCTCCTAGAGTTAGCCGCAGAACAAATCAAGAACACAAATAGTTTTCGAACATGAGCTCTGTGTGCAACGCTCAAGCCTGGCTGCCCCAGTCGTCACCCGAAGGGCCCAATCCCTGACCCAGTATTGCCGGCTCCTGGGCGCAGGGGAAGGGTCGCCTGCCGAAGAGACGGTGGGACATGGTGGGAAGGCGATAGAGGGAGAGGAGGGAAGGGGATTTGTGGCGGGATAGGAGGCTGGAGAGAGGTTCCGGCCGGTCCGCCACGGAGAAAACCGACATGGCACAAGCCATCCAGAAAATCACCCTCAGTGCAGCCCGGGATATTCCCTTCAATAAGCTGGTGCTCAGCCAGCAGAACGTCCGCAAGATCAAGGCAGGCGTCTCGATCGAAGACCTGGCGGAAGACATCGCCCATCGCGGTCTGCTCACCAGCCTCAACGTCCGCCCCGAACTCGATGGCGATGGCAACGAGACCGGCGTCTACCGCATCCCGGCTGGCGGGCGCCGTTATCGCGCCCTCGAACGCCTCGTCGCGCAGAAGCGGTTGGCCAAAACCGCCGGTGTTCCCTGCATCGTCAGCAAAGGTGAAACCCTCGAAGTCGAGGACTCGCTCGCCGAAAACGTCCAGCGCGTCAGTCTGCACCCGCTCGATCAGTTCCGCGCCTTTCAGACCTTGCGGGAGCAGGGGCTTGGCGAGGAGGAGATCGCCGCGCGCTTCTTCGTTTCGGTCGCGACCGTCAGGCAGCGGCTTCGTCTGGCGTCCGTCTCCCCGCGGCTTCTCGACCTCTATGCCGAGGACGAGATGACGCTGGAGCAGATCATGGCGTTCTCGATCACCAACGACCACGTCCGCCAGGAGCAGGTCTGGGATACGGTCTCCCGTTCGCATAGTCGCGAGCCCTATTACATCCGCCGGCTGTTGACCGAAACCGCAATCCGCGCCAGCGACCGCCGCGCCGTCTATGTCGGCATCGAAGCCTACGAGGCCGCAGGCGGTGTGACGATGCGCGATCTCTTCGACCAGGATCAGGGCGGCTGGCTGCAGGATCCGGCGCTGCTCGAGCAGCTCGTGATGGAAAAGCTGAAAGCTGACGCCGAGGCAATTCGGATAAGCGAAGGCTGGAAATGGGTCGAAGCCGCCTTCGACTTCCCCTACGGCCACACGTCCGGCCTGCGCCGCGTCTACGGCGAGCAGGCTGAAATGACTGAAGATGAACTGGCCCGCTATGACGCCACCCGTGCCGAATACGACAAGCTCGACGCAGAATATGCGGAGGCAGATGAGTACTCGGAAGCGACCGAACAGAAACTGGAGGAGCTTGGTGCCGAGCTCGACCGGCTCAACGACCGTCCGTACGTGTTTGATCCACAGGAGGTCGCCCGCGGCGGTGTCTTCGTGTCGATCGGCGCCAGCGGCGAGCCCAAGATCGAGCGAGGCTTCGTGCGGGCCGAGGATGAACCAAAGGATGAGACCGATCCCTCGGCTGATACCGGCGACGATGGTGCCGATCATGGCAGTGATCTTCCGGCAACCCGGGCGGCCGGCGGCGAGGGCACGCAACCGGATGACGAGGACGAAACGATCAAGCCGCTTCCCGACCGCCTCGTTCTCGATCTCACGGCAGCTCGGACAATCGCTTTGCGCAACGCGTTGGCAAACAATCCTGTCATCGCCTTTGTCGCAGTGCTGCATGCCTTCGTCCTGAAGACCTTCTACGTTTACGGTTCGGATTCGTGCCTGGAGGTGACGCTGCAGAGCGCTCGCTTCAGCCAGACGCCCGGTCTCGGCGAAACGGTCTGGGCGAAGGAGATCGATCAAAGGCAGGAAGGCTGGGGCCAGGATTTGCCCAAGGACCCGAACGATCTCTGGGATTTCCTGATCAAGCTCGACGAGGTCAGCCGCCAGGCCCTGTTTGCGCATTGCGCCGCGTTGTCGGTCAACGCGGTGATCGAACCCTGGAACAAGCGGACCCGGGCGATCGCCCACGCCGAGCAACTGGCCCGCTCCATCGGTTTCGACATGGTGGAAGCCGGTTGGACGTCGACCGCCGACAATTATCTCGGCCGTGTCACAAAAGCGCACATCCTGCAGGCGGTTCGTGAGGCAAAGGGGGACCAGGGGGCGGAGCTGATCGGCCATCTCAAGAAAACCGACATGGCCCGCGAGGCCGAGCGGCTGATGACAGGCTGCGGCTGGTTGCCTGAACCCCTTCGCATGACGATCGGGGAAGGCACGATCGAAAGCGACGCTGTCGCAGATAGTGCCGTCCAGCCCGATGAGGTTGAGCCTGTATTCGGAGCTTCAGACCTGCCGGCCTTCCTGCTCGACGAGCCGGAAACGTCGAGCGATGGCGACGGCGATATGGAAAGTGGGATCGACGGCGAGCATCTCGCTGCCGCCGAATAGGTTCACGAGCGTCACATCAGCCTGACCCGATCGCATTTGCGGTTGGGTCTTCTTTCCCAACAGCCCGGCCATCGCGCCGGGCTTTTCCTTTTCAGGAGGCACCTATGCCTGACTTCACCATCGAAACCACCTATCGCCTGCCGGTCTTCCGGCGTCGCACCTATGAAGCCGGCACGCTGGACGAGGCGTGCCGTGCTGCCATCGAAGATGACAGTTGGGATATCGCCGAGAAGGACTTCGATTCCTCGGGCGCAATTCATATCACCGGCATCTGGGACGGCGCACATGCGGCCTATGCGGGTCCGCCGATCCAGATCCCCCAGCAATTCGATGAACCTGTCCAACGCCGGGCGCGTCATTTCGAGATCCTGCTCGGACTGCTGAAGATCCTGTTCGATGACGTCCGTGCTGCCCGGCCACCGTCGCTCGATTGGCTCGACCGATCTGCCTGGGCGATTGCCCGAGGAGAAGCCATTCTCGCCGGAGACCCGGATCCTGAAGAGCCGGTCGACCCACCCAGGACCGGTCATGTGCTCGCCAAGCTGCAGGAGGATCAGGTCCGCCATGCGGTCGCCGCCGTGCTGGAGATCGACCGAAGTTTCGACCCTCTCACCCCGGAGGCGGTCACTGATGACGACATCCACGCGGCGTGCATCACCGCAGTTACGGCATTCGACGTCTCGGATGTCGTTGGCAGCGCCGAGTTCCAGGCGGCGCTCTTGGCAATCCGGTCGGCACGCCGCCGACTGGCTTCCGATTGATCCTTCCTATTCCTCAAACATCACTCAACCTCGCCCGGCCGCCGTGCCGGGTTTCTGCTTTTAAGGAGACAGCTTATGACCACTCTCACCTCCAACAACCCGTCCGCCCGTTCCGCCTTCAAGGTCGATATCACACGCGGCGAGCGGATCGGCCGCGTTTCGTCGGAATGGTTTTCCCGTCCTGACGATGAACGCTTCCTGTCGCTGAGCGATCTCTACGACACCGTCCGGTCCCGCGCCGAGCGCGCCCATGCCCGAACGATCGAAAGCGCTGCGATCCGGGTCGAGGCAACGCGCGACAATGCGGAGCGGCTTGAGCTTGTTGTCCCAGGTCAGCGCCAAGCGATCGCACCGACCCACTGGAGCTACGGGCAGCTTTGCAGCCTGGTTGGCGCTCCCGCCACCTATATGCGGCAACTGCCGGCGCCGCTTGCTGCCATCAACCTGCAGCATGGCCTGCTCAACCATCGTGCCGAGCTCGTCAAGACGCTTGAGATGGATGACGGCCGGCTGGAACTGCGGGCAGTGACCGGACCGGAATACGGTCGGATCTGGGATCATGAACTGGTCTCGTCGGTCATGAAGATCGCCGGCAATGGAACCGGCGACACGATGTGGAAAGTACCAGGTGTTCTCGACTGGGCGACGATGACCCACAATCCCTTCGTCGACATCACCAAGGACACGACGACGCTTTATGCCAGCGACCGGGACGTTTTCCTGTTCCTGGTCGACGACACCCATCCGATCGAAGCCGGACGGCTGCCGAACGGTGGGCCCGATCTTTACTTCCGCGGCTTCTACGCCTGGAACTCGGAGGTTGGATCGAAGACGCTCGGTATAGCCTCCTTCTATCTGCGAGCGGTCTGCGCCAACCGCAATCTCTGGGGTACGGAGAATTTCGAGGAGATCACCATCCGCCATTCGAAGTTCGCCGCCCAGCGCTTTGCGCATGAGGCAGCACCCGCGCTGACCAGCTTTGCCAATTCGTCGCCGGCCCCTTTCATCGCCGGCATCAAGGCGGCACGGGAGCGGATCGTCGCGCGCAAGGAGGACGACCGCGAAACCTTCCTGCGCCGGCGCGGATTCTCAAAAAGTGAGACCGGCAAGGTGATCGAGATGGTGCTGTCGGAGGAGGGGCGGCCGCCGGAGTCGGTCTTCGATTTCGTGCAGGGCATCACCGCGCTGGCGCGCACCAAGACCAATCAGGACACGCGTCTGGAACTCGAAGGCAAAGCGAAAAAGCTGCTGGAGAGTGCCTCCTGACGCGCCTCGAGACAGATCAAACTAGCCTCAACATCAACATCACCATCAGCCCGGCCCCGTGTCGGGCATTTCCGTTCATGGAGCACTGCAATGGCTATCCCCGATTACGCACGCTTGAATTTCGACACGCTGCTTCGCGCCGCGTCCGATGGCAATCTCGCTCTCATGGAATGCCTTGATGCCGCCACACGCGAGCCGCGTTACGTGCCCTGCGCCGTCGGCCGCAGTGACGGCGAATGCGCCTTCACGCCGTTTGGCCATCTTGCCGAAGGCAATCCCTACGATGCCTATCTGCCGCCCGATCCCGATGATCCGACTGGCTTCCTCGTAAGCCCGACGACCTAGGCACTGACAATAGCCGGCGGTTTAAGCCAGCGATCCCCGATCCTGCCCTGGCTGCCCGATTTCGTTCCTCCGACCTTCGGCAGGACGCTGGGCTCCCCTGTTCTTTCCTCACTCTTGGAGCATCCTTCGATGAATATCATCTCGCATTCCCAGATCGTCTCCACCTCTCCACGTCCTGATATCAAAACGCGCACTGAAGCACTTATGGATGCTGGCGGTCAGATCACGCCGTTTCTGGAGCAAGGTAAAATCGTCACCACAGCTGACCTGCGGCAAATCATGACCGAGGTTTTCGGCGGCAGCGACGCCGAGGGCCTCTGGCTCTGGAAGGAGGCCTATGAGGCGGCTGAGATCGCCCAGGTCCTGTTTCTGCGTAAATTCCGCGGTGTCGTATCCGGAACCCAGTCGCCCCGAGCGACGCTCGCGATGCTGACGAAACTGGTAAACCTCGTGCCGACCCATACACGCCGATCCGAAGAGAGCCAGGCACGTCAGCAATTCTCGACCCCGATCCCGCTTGCCTATGTCGCATCTCGTGCTGCCGGCATCATAGCCGCTGACGTGGTGCTCGAGCCGTCGGCTGGGACCGGCATGCTGGCGATCTTTGCGGAGCTCGCAGGCGCTCGCTTGGCGCTCAACGAATATGCGGTGGTCCGACACTCGCTGCTGGGGCGGCTCTTCGCCGGCGTTTCGGCCTCCCAACACGATGCCGCGCATATCGACGATTACCTCGACCGATCCATTCGGCCGACCGTGGTGCTGATGAACCCGCCTTTCTCAGCGGGCGTTCAAGTCGAAGGTCGCGTGGCTGATGCCGCCTGGCGGCATCTGGCCTCCGTGTTCGCGCGGCTTGCTCCCGGTGGGCGGTTGGTCGCGATCACTGGTGCGGGCCTTTCTCCCGACAATCCCGCATGGCGGGACGCTTTTGTGCGGCTGCAGGAGAAGAGTACGGTCCTGTTCAGCGCGGCGATTGGGGGCAGCATCTACACCCGTCATGGAACGACAATGAAAACGCGCCTGATCGTGATCGACAAGATTCCGGCTGACGATCCGTTGAAGCTTGTGACGTCGAGCGGCACTGCGCACGATCTGGAAACACTGCTCACCTGGATCACCCGCCTTCCACCCCGCGCGCCTGCGGCGGCGCCTAATTCCATTGGTGCGCTCTCCAACGGTATCCTGCGCGCGCACACGATGCGTCCAGCAGCGGGTGCCAAACCGTTGCATCGCCTCGCGGTCGGCGGGCAGGCGAAGCCTTCACCCATGGCCCGTCCTGCTCCCGTCGATGATGAGATCATTGAACTCTCCTACGAACTGCACGATGCTGCTGCGCCGGACCATATTGGCGCCGCCGATGGTCTCTACGAGCCCTATCGGCTGCAGTCGATCCACATCCCCGACGCAAAGCCCCATCCCGACACGCTGGTCGAATCCCTTGCCATGGCATGCGTCGCACCGCCGAAACCGACCTATCGTCCGCACCTGCCGAAGCGCATCGTCATCAGCGGCGATCTCTCGGATGCCCAGCTCGAGAGCGTCATCTATGCCGGCGAAGCCCATTCCGGCTATCTCGCCGGCTACTGGAATGTCGATGCCTCCTTCGACAACCTGAAGGCTGTCGCGCCTAACATCGACCACGCCGTCCGCTTCCGTCGCGGCTGGTTCCTCGGTGATGGCACGGGCGCGGGCAAGGGCCGCCAGGCCGCCGGCATCATCCTCGACAATTGGCTCAAAGGCCGCCGTCGCCATGTCTGGATTTCGAAGTCCGACAAGCTGATCGAGGACGCCCAGCGTGACTGGGGTGCGCTGGGCCAGGAAAAGCTGCTGGTGACCCCGCTGTCGCGGTTCCGCCAGGGCAGCCCGATCAAACTGGAAGAAGGCATCCTCTTTACGACCTTCGCGACGCTGCGCACCGACGAGCGGGAAGGCAAACGCTCGCGCGTCCAGCAGATGGTCGACTGGCTCGGCGTCGATTTCGACGGCGTGATCGTCTTCGACGAAGGCCATGCGATGGCAAACGCAGCCGGCGGCAAGTCCGACCGCGGCGACAAGGCGGCGTCGCAGCAGGGCAGGGCAGGCCTTCGTCTGCAGCGCGCACTGCCGGATGCCCGCGTCGTTTACGTTTCGGCGACCGGCGCCACGGACGTCGAATCGCTGGCCTATGTCGAACGGCTCGGTCTCTGGGGCAGCGCCGACTTTCCCTTCCCGACGCGCTCCGAATTCATCGCGGCGATCGAGGACGGCGGCGTCGCCGCCATGGAGGTGCTGGCGCGCGACCTGAAAGCCATGGGCCTCTACGCATCGCGGTCGCTCTCCTTCGAAGGCGTGGAATACGAAATCCTCGAGCACGAGCTGACCGAGGAACAGGTTCGCATCTACGACTCCTATGCTGAGGCCTTCCAAGTCATCCACAATCACCTGGACGCCGCAATGGAGGCATCCGGTATAACCGGCAAATCCGGGACATTGAACAAAAACGCTAAGGCCGCCGCACGCTCGGCCTTCGAAAGCTCGAAGCAGCGCTTCTTCAATCATCTTCTGACCTCGATGAAGACGCCGGCCCTTCTGAAAGCGACCGCTGCAGATCTGAAAGAGGGTCACGCTGCGATCGTCCAGCTCGTCTCGACGGGCGCGGCTTTGACCGAGCGCCGGCTGGCACAGATCCCGACCGAGGAATGGGGCGATCTGCAGGTCGACGTGACGCCGCGGGAATATGTCATCGACTATCTGATGTACTCCTTCCCGGTGCAGCTCTTCGAGGAATTCTCCGACGCCGAGGGCAATCTCAGTTCCCGTCCCGTCCATGACGCAAACGGGAACCCGGTGATCTGCCGGGAGGCGGAACGTCGGCGCGACGAGCTAGTGGAAACCTTGGGTAGCCTGCCGGCGATCCCGACGGCGCTCGACCAGATCGTCCAGCACTTCGGAACCAGCCAGGTCGCCGAGATCACCGGCCGCTCGCGTCGCATCGTCCGCCGCGAGGACAGCACGTCCATCGCCCGCTATGCCGTGCAGAACCGGCCGGCCAGCGCCAATCTCGACGAGGCCCGCGCCTTCATGGACGACGATAAAGACATTCTGGTCTTCAGCGACGCCGGCGGGACCGGCAGATCCTACCACGCGGATCTCGCCGCCAAAAATCAGCGCCTGCGTCTTCACAACCTTCTGGAAGCGGGTTGGCGCGCCGACGTGGCGATCCAGGGTCTTGGGCGCAGCCATCGCACCAACCAGAAACAGCCGCCCCGGTTTCGGATGATCGCCACCAACGTCAAAGCCGAGCGGCGCTTCCTCTCGACCATCGCCAGACGTCTCGATACGCTCGGCGCCATCACCCGGGGGCAGCGTCAGACCGGCGGGCAGGGGATGTTTCGCAGCGAGGACAATCTCGAATCCCAATATGCCCGCGACGCGCTGCGGCAATTCTACGGACTGCTGTATGCCGGCAGGATCGAAGGCTGCTCGCTGGACAAGTTCGAAAGCATCACCGGCCTGTCGCTCACCTCGGAGGAGGGCGGACTGAAGGATGAACTGCCGCCGATCCAGACATTCCTCAATCGGATGCTGGCACTGACCATCACCATGCAGAACCTGCTGTTCGAGGCCTTCGAGCAGCTGCTGGCCGCCCGCATCGAGGGGGCTATTGCCGCCGGCATCTATGACAAGGGCCTGGAGACGATCACCGCCGACAGCATGACAATCGCCGACCGGCGGCTGATCTACACGCATCCGGTCACCGGCGCGCAGTCGCACCTCTTGACCATCGAGCGCAGGGATCGCAATGCGCCGATGCTGCTCCATGATGTGCAGGCTCTGGTCGGTCGCGATCCCCGCGTGAAGCTGATGATCAACGGCAAGTCGGGGCGACCGGCGGTGATGGTGCCGACCCGTTCGATCATGCTGGACGATGGCTCGGTCCAGCCGCGCGTGTCGCTGATCCGGCCGATGGACGAGCTCCGGTTCGAGACCCGCCAGCTTGAAGAGACGTCCTGGGAGGAAGCCGACGAACAGGCCTTCGCCCTTGCCTGGAATACCGAGGTCGCCGCCGTGCCGGAATTCTCGACGTCGGTGATGCATATCGTCACCGGACTGCTCCTGCCGATCTGGAAACTGCTGCCGCAGGATTTCTGCCGCATTCGTCGTCTGGAGACGGATGACGGCGAGCAGATCGTCGGCCGCGTCATCGCGCCCGACCGGCTGGCCGGCCTTTGCCGCAACTTCGGGATCGATCAGACGCAAGTATTGAGCGGCGACCAAGCCTGGACGGCGCTGGTCGACGGATCCTCGATCGTCGGCCTTGCCGGTGACGTGACGCTCCGCCGCGTCCGCGTCATGAACGAGTACCGAGTCGAACTAACCGGCTTTACCGACGGCATGCGCGACTGGCTGCGGTCGATCGGGCTGTTCTCCGAGATGATCAATTGGAAGCTGCGCTTCTTCGTGCCGGTGACAGATGAGGGCGCGGAGATCCTGTCGAAGCTGATGCAGCGTCATCGCCTCGTCGATGTCGCGCGCCGGTCCTGATGGAGGCCTGCCCATGCTGTCCGCCTCGGATCTGGCGGGCCGTCTCGCGCAAGACGCGGAGGCGGTCTGCCGTCACTATCTTTCCGCCGGCCGCCGCGCCGGCAACTACTGGCTCGTCGGCGACGTCGCCAACAGCAGGGGCCGGTCGCTCTATGTGCATCTGATCGGCCCGCGTGCTGGGCGGTGGACGGATGCGGCGACCGGTCAGTTTGGTGACCTGCTCGATCTCGTCCGCGAGGCCTGCGGTCTCGTGGACTTCCGTGACGTTGCCGAGGAGGCGCGCCATTTTCTCAGTCTGCCCCAACCCGAACCGGTGTCGGACCTCAGGGGCGACGTCGGTGATGGCCCTCCGGCCGAGCGGCCGGCGACGGAGCGGGCACGACGGCTGTTTCGAATGACGGAGCCGTTGGCGGGTACGCTCGCCGACATCTATCTGCGCGAACGCGGCATTCTGCGGGCGTCCGCCCATGGCGCGCTGCGTTTCCATCCGTCGTGCTACTATCGCGATCTCGTCACTGCTCGGACGACCAGCTTTCCGGCTCTCATTGCGGCAGTGACCGATGCGGCCGGAGCCATCACCGGCGTGCATCGCAGCTGGCTCGATCCCGACGGCGTCGGCAAGGCCAAGGTGGACGATCCGCGCCGTGCTCTCGGTGGGTTGCTCGGTAATGGCGTCCGTTTCCGCTATCCCGTTACCGATCCTGTACCGGTCCTGGCAGCGGGCGAGGGCCTCGAGACCATGCTGTCGCTCTCACATGTGATGCCAGGCATGCCGATGGTCGCCGCCCTGACGGCCAATCATCTTGCGGGCTTCCACTTCCCGCCCGGATGCCGGCGTATCTATATCGCGGCCGACGCGGATGCCGCAGGCCGGCATGGGATCGAGGGATTGAGCCGACGGGCGCAGGCGCACGGGATCCTGCCGTTGGTGCTGTCGCCGGAACTAGGCGACTTCAACGATGATCTGCGCCGGCTGGGTCCCGACCGGCTGACAGCAAGCCTCAGGGCTCAACTCACTCCGGAAGATGCGGTGGCCTTCCTGCCCTGATGAGGCTTGTCGGAAGGAGCACAGGCGGGATTGCTGCAGCGCGGGTGAGAGGACGGTCCGTGGTGCCGGCTCCCCGTGTGAATGCGCGCCCGCGGGCCTGCTGAGAGGCGACCCTTATCACGCGGGCCTCCGGGCCTTCAGCGGGTCGGTCGGGTTTCTTCCCCTGCCGGCCGCAGGCGCGGCCCGTCATTCCTCGCGGATCAAGAAACTCTCCCTCCGCCGCCCGGCGCTTCGCTGGGCCGCTGCGCTTCACTTGCGGTTCCGGCCTCGGCCCGCGTGACCGGGTTCGCCGTCAGGCCGCGAGAGGCGCGGCCCACGAAACGGAGACCATCATGGACCTGATCCTTCACCCCGACGACGGCTTCGAGCCCCATCACGCTTCCTCTCCGACCGACAGCTTCATCTACGAGATGCAGGTCTTCGGCTATCGCCCCTTCCAGGACGAGCCCGATCCGCGGCCATTGCCGGAGGAACCTCAGGTCCAGTCATCGATCACAACGATCTTCGACGCCCTCGCCGAGATGCTCGGCGACACCCGCCTGGAGCCCGATCTCGAAGACCTGTTTTGGTCGATCCCCAATCTGTTCCATCGTGCCGGCGAGCGCATCCAGCGCGAGCTCGATCGCAACGAGGAGGCGCAGCGTACCGGCCAGCGCGAGCAGGACGGCTCGGAGGTCAAGAGTGTCGAGCTCGAGCGCCTCATCGCCGAGGGCATCACGCTGTTGGAACGCCGCAACGCCTTCGAGTTCATGCGCGATGTTTCCGCCGATCTGTTCGAGGCGCAAACCGGGTCCGCCTGGCGGCCCCGCACTGGTTCCAAAGTGAACCATGCCAACATGACGGCGGCGATGATCGATAGCCGGGACTTCCTCTCCGCGCGGCGGCGCGCCGAGACCGAGGTGCTGATCCCCGCCGGCACCAAGATCGCCTTCTCCGGTGGCATGGACTACAATGATCATGAGCGGATCTGGGCCAAGCTCGATCAGGCGCATGCCAAGCATGCCGACATGGTGCTGCTGCACGGCGGTTCGCCGAAGGGCGCCGACCGGATTGCTGCATGCTGGGCTGAAGCCCGCAAGGTGACGCAGATCACCTTCAAGCCGAATTGGACGAAACACGCCAAGGCCGCACCGTTTCGGCGCAATGACGATATGCTGTCGGTCATGCCCGCCGGATTGATCGTCTTTCCCGGAAACGGCATCACAGGCAATCTCGCCGACAAGGCACGCCGGCTCGGCATTCCGGTCTGGCAGGCTTCAGGAGACGGTGCGTGAGCGCCGTCTTCCCGGATACATGGAAAAGATGGAAAACATGGGAAAAATGGATTATATGGGAATCGAAGTGGAGATCTTTGCGATGAAGCAGTTCACGACAGGCGACCTCAACAAGCAGATCGGCGACGTTACCGATGCGGCAAGCCGCGAGCCGGTTGTTCTGACTCGCCACAAGAAGCCTCGCTTCGTGCTGATGAGCTACGATCACTATGAGCGCATGCGCACCGGTGGCGACCCCCGCCGCGCCTTTCATATCTCGGAAATGCCCGCCGAGCATGCGGAACTGTTCGACGAGGCGCTCGATCGGCTGGCGCGCGGCGAAGGCTACGACGATGAGCCGTGAATTCCGACCCGGCGAGGTCATCTCCTATCCCTACCTCTGGGCTTGGCAGCAGCAGCGCGGTGAGACCGAAGGCCGCAAGCAGCGTCCCGTCTGCGTCGTCATCGCCATCCGCAATGCGGCCGATGGAAATACCCATCTGGCGCTTCTCGCCATCACCACCCAACCGCCGCAAACGGGTCGCGCCTCATTGGAGATCCCGGACATCGAGCGCAAGCGCGCGGGCTTAAGCGATCTGAAGCAGTGCTGGATCATGGTCGACGAATACAATTACGATATCGTCGAGCGCTCCTGGTATATTGAGCCCGGTCAGGACATCGTCGGCCGCTTCAGCAAACCCTTCATGGTGAAGATCGCCAGACTGTTTGCCGAGGCGCGCGGCCGAACCGGCCGGGTCAACCGCCTCGACTGAGACTTGCCGCATCCCCGCCGGGCGCTGGGGCGACATCCCTTGAAATCACGTGTGTCACGCGGTTGCGCTCCGCAGAACTGCAGTCGCGTCAGGAGAAGCCTGCGGTTCGAGCGTGATGCCGACCGAAGCCGTCTTTGACGATGAGGATGGGATCAGGACTGTGCCGATCTCTCGCGATGTGCCCGACTGGTTGACGGCCGGCGTCCGTTGACCCGAACACCACCAACGCATGTCACGAGCGCGGCACTCCGCGCGGCAGCAAACGGGCGCCACGGCGAGGTCTCCTGACGACGTCGCAATCAAAGACCATTCCCGTTCTTTATGTCGCCTTTCTAAGGGACCGGCCACGATCAGCGTCAACCCGCAAGGGGTTTCCCTTCGCTACGCTGCGGTGACGCCTGCGGCGCGGCCCCTTCTTCGGGCGCCATCGGGAATGGTCCCGATGCAACGAAGGAGACAATCCCATGGCTACCACGATCGCAACTCTCACCGAAAAGACCGACGGCACTCTCGAAGGCGTCTTCGCCACCATACGGGTCAACGCCCCCATCGCCCTCGTGCCGAACGCCAACAAGGCGAGCGAAGAAGCCCCGGACTACCGCATTATCCACCGTAAGACCGGCTTTGAGATCGGCGCAGGCTGGAACCGCGTCTCCCGCCAGACCGGCGAAGAATACATCTCCACGAAGCTCGAAGCGCCCGAGATCGGCGTGATCTTCGGCAACGTCGCCCCAGCGCCCGGCGGCGAGCCCGGCAAGAAGGTCATCCTCTGGAACAGCCCGGCCTGAACCGGACCGCCGGCCCCGAAACCGGGGCCGGCCTCCCCATTCCAAAGGAGGCCGCCATGAGCCGCTACACAATAACCGTCACCAGGACCGCAGTCCGCCACGCCGACCCGGATGCCATTATCGGCTATGACCGCCCGCTTCAGACGTTCTTCCTCCAGGCATTTCCGGATGCCGGTGGCGAGGATCTCGAACTCTGGCTTGGCACTGACTTAAGGGAGTTCGAAACCCTGTCGCAACTGCGGTCCGCAGTGATCGCACGCGGTTTCGACTTCATACCCTTGGCATCTGGCATTCTTCACAAGCTGCTGGACGACCATGCCCGCGAAGCCCGTCATGCGGTTAGCGACACGATCATCCAGGATCTTCTCAACGGGACATCCGCCCGCTGACGCAATCCCAAAACGAAAATAGCCCGGCACGGCGCCGGGCTATTTTTTGGCATGCTGACAAGATTACTTGTTCAGCGCATCCTTCAGTGCCTTGGCCGGCGTAAAGGCTAGCTTCTTGGCCGCGGCAACCTTGATCGTCGCGCCGGTCGACGGGTTGCGAGCCTCGCGCTCCGGTGTCGCCTTCACCTTGAACTTGCCGAAGCCGGGGAGGCTTGTCTCGTTGCCGGCAACCGCGGCCTCGGTGATCGAAGCGATGACAGCTTCGACGATCGTCTTGGCCTGCACCTTTGTAAGGCTGTGGTCGGTTGCGATCTTGTCGGCGATTTCATTGGTCGTGGTCATATTATTCTCCGCATCATCGTTGATGCGAGAATCCCTGACAGGGGATCAAAGCGCTGTCATCGACGCACCGCGCGAAGATCGACGATTTGCCCATTTTTCCACAACTACCAAGGGCTTTAAGGCATCTCCGTGGGTCTGCGTGGTGGATCCGTAAGCGGGCATCGAGCCCGCTTGCGGATCTCTGGTGCCATACCTGAGGAAATGTCTGCTCAGTCCGTCCGAGGGTGTCATGGGGGCATGACGGCCTCAAGGACGAGCGGTGCCCCCAATTTTGCCTCCGCTCCGGTTCCCTGCACTCCGACAAAATCGGCACCCCCACACGCCGCCGCTGGCGGTCGCGTTCCGCGATCCCTGACCCCGCCACGCCCCCATGACCGCGCGCGTCGTCTTTCACAAACGTCAAGGAGACGACGACGATGCTTCTGGAACAACACATTGAAGAGCTTCGCCTCGAACTGCGCGAAGCAATCGACCCCGTCGAGCGCCGCGAGATCGAAATCGAACTGGAGCTGGCTCGCGCCGAGCTGGCAGTGATCACCGCAGAGCAGGAGGGCGCAATCGGCGCCGAGCCACCCTTCTGAGGGTGGCTTTCGCCATGTCGCCTGGCCTGACGCGCCGGATCGACCGGCGCTTCAGGCCCGAAGCATCGCTTCGCCATCCGCACGTGCCAGATCCTGCGGTGTTTCCTACGGAAACGGCGAAAGCGGCCGGACACCCCCACTCCTGTTTCGATCCCATGCCAATCGACATGAGGATGCGTCCGCCCCACGGCACTCCCTTCGCTATCGATCACCCGACGCATCTTGCCGTATATGCGGTTTCGGCCTGTATCCGCGCGACCGCCTCTTTCGCAAAAGCTGAAGGAAGAGCCTGACTGCCTCTTCCTCCCGCGTGAAATGATGCTCCCGCCTTTGACCTCTTGCACCGATGCGGCCCCATCGGCGGATGAGACAGGCATCGCCGAACAGATTCGGTTCAATCGACATGGCATAGTAGCGGGCCATGTTTTTCTTGGCGTCGATGCGTTCGACATAGAGCTGGTAGCGTTGCGCGATCATGACACGGAGAATCGGGCAGGGCCGACTCGGCGTCCAACGACATGTTTGAATCGGTCGGTCTCGATTGATTCATGCTGATGATGGGTTGTCAGCGGATGATTCGAGCGAGCCGCCTGCGGCGGACGGTGCTATTCGCTCTCGCTCACGGAGCCCGCAATCGGTCTCCGCCCATTCGGGTCACGCCCCTCTCGCGGCTGCTGCGCCGGCGGCGCGAAGTCGCCGCGACCATGGCCGAGGATAGACTGCATGGCCGGCTGGACGCCGGATACAGACACGGCGCCTGGGGCGCCGTGGTCTATCTCTCTCTGACGTTCCATTGTGCACCCACCACTCCGGCGTCAAGGACTGCGCGGCCCCTCCAATTTTCCGCCGCTGTCCCTTCGGGCCATCACCAGAAAATCGGTTCCTCCGCTTGCCGCCGCTGGCGGTCGCGTCCGCGATCCCTGACCCCTCGCGGCTACGGTGCGGCCTCCTTTCGTCAGAGGACGAAAAGGAGACATCTTATGACACAGCGCAAGATCAAATACATCGACGGCGGCAGCCCGGAATACTGGCGGCAGCGGACCGAGGGTTTTCGTCTCATCCGTGAAGCCGAACGCTCTCATGAGCGCGTCAAGCGGGCACCGATGTACATCTCCGGCGGTTATGACGTGGACGGCGATGTCATCCCGGTGGAGAACCTCGGTCCATGGGACGCCATGGACGAAGCGATCCGAGCCATCGAGGCCAACGAAACGGCGGTCGACATTCTCGTCGCTCAGCGCCGCACGGAGATCGGCTTGTGGCGCATCAATGCGGTGATCCGCGAACTCGAACAGGCCGAACTCGAACAGGCCGAACTCGGACAGGCCGAGGCATGTCATGTCGAGGATCCCGAGAGCAATCCGCTCTGGGGACCCGACAGCGATTGACGTCAAGACGAGAGGCGGCAGCGCCTCTCGTCTCTCCTGCTGGCTTGACCGCTTGTCCGGCATCGAGCCTGCGCGCGGTCTTGAGGGGAAAGACTCGCCGCCTCTCCCCTCAAGCACCCCTCTCCCTGCGGAGCGGGTAGCCACCCGCCCGGCCTTTCGGGCCGGTAAACGGACGCTGCCGCGACTTCCCCAAACAACACGGAGAGGACGAACTCCTTGCGCTACGCCCTCATGCTTCGGGCTCCGCTCCAGGTGTTCGTCCTCTCCTGCGGTGCGCTCGCCGTCTCGTCGTTCGCATGTCGTCGGGGCCCGGTCCCTCCGGTCACGTCCCCTCGACTGCTCACGACGACGGCTTGCTTCAGCATCCATCATCCAACTGGGCTGGCAACCATGCTGCTCCTCCGGCGCAGATCACAGGCTGGGCCTGTGATCGCTGTTGCTTTGTCTGACGACTCGCAACAGCATTGGCGCCTCGGGCATGGTCGCCAGCCCAGTTGGATGATGGATGGCAGGATAGGCTAATGGTATACCATTAGCCGTTTCGCCCGAGGGGCGAGGGTTGCGGCAGCGCATCCGATGCCGAATTATGCCAATGTTTGCGGGCGGATCAGAAGTGAGACGGAATGCCGGTAAACACCGGGCTTACTCGCCTGGAGGGTTCCCCTCGCCAACAGGATGTCGTTACCGGTATCCGTACAGCTTCGAGAACGGCCGCTCGCTGAATCGGTGAATGCGTCAATGAGAGAAATGGCCGATCGGGGATACTCCTAAACGGCGTATCGGTTTCTCGGCAAATAGGTGGTCGCGTCAATAGGTAAATCGGCGATTAGGCGTATGAGAGGGCGCGCGAATAGGGTTTCGAGCGTATCGGTGAATCGGTGAACCACACTATCGGTGCTTAGGCGAATGAGCGTTGCGGTGATTGCGCCAATCGGCAGATGGGTGACTGCGTGAATCGGAGGATGGGCGTTCGCGTCAATAGGTAAATCGGTGATTAGGCGTATGAGGGAACCCGCGAATAGGTTTTCGAGCGTATCGGTGAATCGGTGAACCACACTATTGGTGCTTTGGCGCATGAGCGTTTCGGTGATTGCGCCAATCGGCAGATAGGTGAATGCGTACGCATCCGAGGTGGACCGCATTGCGGATGTGAGTGAGGCTGTGGATGCTGTGTCTATATAGACGGCAATATAGACGGTGCTTTCATCATGGATATCACAAGCGATCTCGCAGGGCGTTTCAGCCGGATGGAGATTGTCGATAGCGGCCGTCGCCGGCGTTTCTCGGATGAAGCGAAGCTGTCGATCGTGGCTGAGAGTTATAATGGTCCTCGGCAGGTTACGGCCACGGCGCAGCGCCACGGGATCACGCGCTGGCAGTTGAATGCCTGGCGCAGGGCCGCGCGGGAAGGACGGCTTGTCGGCCGCTCGACGAAGGGCTTTGTTCCGGCGATAGTCGTTGCCGATCCCGTTGTTGCGAGGAGGCCACCTGCGGCGAGTGTCGCTGTGCCGTCTCCTGTCACCGACCACGGTCGCATGGAGGTGGTGAGTGCGAACGGCCGGCGTGTGATCGTCGGTCGGGATGTCGACGTGGACGTTCTGCTCCGGATCATGCGTGGTCTGGAGACGTTGCGATGAACCCGTTTCCAATGGGAACAGGGATCAAAGTGTGGCTGTCGACTGGACATACAGACATGCGGTGCGGCTTTCCTTCCTTGGCCCTTCGGGTGCAGGAAGTTTTGAAGCATGATCCGCTGGGCGGTCATTTGTTCTGCTTCCGAGGGCGCCGCGGTGATCTGATAAAGTTGATCTGGCATGACGGCCAGGGCGCCTGCCTGTTCACGAAAAAATTGGAACGCGGTCGGTTCATCTGGCCCAATGTAGAGGGTGGCGCGGTGGCGATCACGCCGGCGCAGCTTTCTTATTTGTTGTCCGGAATTGACTGGCGAGCCCCTCAGGAAACCTGGCGTCCAACGCGGGTTTAAGCGCCTTTTGCATTGAATTTGTTGAGTAAATATGCTCTTTTAGCGGCATGTCACTGCCGCCGCTTTCCTTTCCTGACGATCTTACCAGCGCCCACGCCGCGCTGCTGGCAGAACGCGAGGCGCGGTTACGGGCCGAGGCAGAAGCGGCCAGCGCCAAAGCAAAGCTTTCCAGTATCGAGGCGCTCAACGCCCATCTGCAATTGCTGATCGCTAAGTTGGAACGCGACAAACATGGACCGAGCCGGGAGCGCACCCAGCGGCTGATCGACCAGATGGAACTGCAGCTTGAGGAGCTGGTCGCTGATGCGACCGAAGACGAGCTGGCTTCAGAAGCTTTTGCTGGCGAAACCCAGACCGTTCGTGCCTTCACCCGTAAGCGACCGGTGCGCAAGCCCTGGCCAGAGAATATCGAGCGTGAACGCGTCGTCATCGAAGCGCCGAGGACCTGCAATCACTGCGGCGGCGAACGGCTGTCGAAGCTGGGTGAGGATGTCACCGAGACGCTGGAGGAGATCCCGCGCCGCTTCAAGGTCGTTGAGACCGTGCGTGAGAAGTTCAGTTGCCGGGAATGCGGCTGCATCAGTCAGGCACCCGCTCCCTTCCATGCCACGCCGCGCGGCTTCCTCGGTCCCAACCTGCTCGCCACTATCGTCTTCGACAAGTTCTCAGAGCATCAGCCGCTCAACCGCCAAAGTCGGCGCTTTCGCAGCGAGGGGATCGATCTGTCCACCCAGACGCTCGCCGACCAGGTTGGCTACGTCAGCGCCGCCGTCAAGCCGCTGTTCGATCTCATCGAAACCCATGTGTTTGCGGCCGAGCGATTGCACGGCGACGATACCACCATCCCGATCCTCGCCAAGGGGCAATGCACGACGGGGCGCATATGGACTTACGTTTGCGACGATAGGCCCTTTGGGGGACAGTCGCCGCCGGCTGCCGTCTTCTACGCCTCCAGCGACCGGCGGGGCGAACATCCGCAACGACACCTGGCCGAGTTCAGTGGCATCCTGCAAGCCGACTGCTACAACGGTTATGTTGCGGCCAGCCATATGTGGTCTTGCTGACCTATTCCCTTTGTCAACTGAGTATTTGGGCCGATTGACGCAACATAAATCGCGAGTTTGGCTGCCGAACCTTTTCTCGTTTGGAGGTTCGCCATGGATCACCCTTCCTTTTCCAACCAATCCGCTGATGCCCTATTTCTGGAAGTGCCGTTCGCTGACGAGCGGAACCGCTATTTGCACCACTGCGCTACACTCGGAGCGAGACCTGAAGTTCTTAGGGTCAAACGCAACGAACTCCTGTGGATCGCGCTACATCTCGGTCCAGAAGCTGCGGCCGGAGTCGGCATGGCGGAGTTGTTACCGATCGCGCAGGCTCGGCAGAATCTTCGCGGTGCGGCTACCGCTGCACGGCGGGTTATCGATATCGGGCGCCCCTGGCTGAAGTTCCTCGGCTGGTGGCGTGAACCCACTGTCATATTGTCATACCAGGGGCAACTCGACCGGTATATCGCCTGGATGCGTGACGAACGCGGTTTGACACCGTCGACGGTGGAGCAATGGGGGAGCATGACCGGCAGATTCTTACTGTGGTGCGAACAGGCGAACCGTCAGCTCAAGGATTTGAGGGCAGAAGACATCGACAACTATATAGCGACCCAAGGAGCCGGGCGCTGGGGTCGTGTCTCGATTGCACATGTCGCCTCCGCCTTGCGCGCATTTCTGCGATACGCGGCAAAAGAGGCGTGGTGCTCAGACCGCTTGGCGAGGTCAATATCGCGGCCTCGGCTTTATCAGCAAGAGTCTCTGCCATATGCCCCGGATTGGTCTGACGTCCAGAAGATGTTGGCCGCCGTCGACACGGACCGGCCCCGCGACATCCGGGACCGCGCGATCCTACTGCTGCTGGCTGTATATGGTATGCGGCGCGGCGAAGTCGCCGCACTGCAGCTCCACCAAATCGACTGGGCGGGGCGAACTCTTCGGCTTTTCCGTCTAAAGCGACGACAAGCCCAGATCTATCCGCTGGTGCCCTCTGCTGCTGAAGCATTGGCGCGCTACGTCGATACGGTGCGGCCGCCGTCATCGTGCCAAGAAGTCTTTCTCCGTATGCAGGCGCCTCAACGGCCCTTGAAGGCGACCAGCATTTATAGCGTCGCCAATCGGCGATTTGTCGCGCTCGGTATTCAAGCGGCGCATAGAGGCGCGCATGCGCTGCGCCATGCCTGTGCAGTTCGCTTGCTTGCTGAGGGGCTGACCATCAAAGAAATCGGCGACCATCTTGGACACCGCAGCACCGCGGCAACAAGTGTCTACGCAAAGGTGAACATGACAGCTCTTCGCGAAGTCGGCGCCTTCGATTTGGGAGACGTCCTATGAAGCTGATCGACGTCATCGATGTCTACCTCGCCCGGCAACGGTCACTGGGCATGCGCTTCGAGTCTGCCGGACGCTTGCTCCATCACTTCAGGCGAGCAGTCGGCGATCGACAGATCGGCGAAGTAACCCCGGAATCGGTCATTGATTTCCTCAATGGAGACAAGGGGCCGACCGCGACGTGGGCACTCAAACACAGGGTGCTGAGTGGCCTCTTTAGATTCGCAATAAGCCGCGGATATGCCGATCGCTCGCCTCTGCCGACAGTTCTGCCGAACCTGCCGCCGCAGCAAACGCCGTACGTATATTCGACCGAGGAACTGCGCCGACTACTGGAGGCAACATCGACTTTGCGAACGGGCTACAGCCAGCATGTACCGGCGATGTACCGTACGATGATCCTGCTCCTCTACGGAACAGGCATGCGGATCGGCGAGGCCCTGCGCTTGACTTTGAAGGATGTCGACCTCGTCGAAGACGTCATCACCATCCATTGCACCAAATTCTTCAAGACTCGGCTGGTTCCAATTGGACCGAAGCTGTCTGGAGAACTGGCCGCGCATCTCGAGCGTCGTGGCTTGCTGCCAATGCCGCAGGGAAAGGCGGCGCCGCTATTCGCGTCGCGCGGCATTCGAGGGTGGACTTATCAGAGTGTCGTCACCATGTTCCAACATGTCCGCCGAGCCGCCGGTATCGAACGCCCGATCGGCGAACTGCGCCCTCCACGTATCCATGATCTTCGCCACACAGCGGCCGTGCACCGTGTCGTCGCATGGTATCATTCCGGCGAGGACGTCCAACGATTGCTCCCGCAACTCGCGACCTTCTTTGGTCACATCGACATCCGATCGACCCAACGTTATCTGCAAATGACGCCTGAACTCCTGGAGGCGGCCAGCCAACGCTTCGCCCAGTATGCGATGGAGGGCAGCCATGAAGAATGAGATGCTCCTGGGACCATGGGTGCGGCGGTTCCTCCTTGAACATCTGGTGGCGGAACGCAATCTGTCCCGAAACACTCAGGCCAGCTACCGCGACACCTTGATGCTCTTGCTTCCGTTTGCCAGCAATCACGCGGCGCGTCCCATTGATCGAATGTCGGTCGAGGATCTGACACCGTCAATCATCCGTCAGTTCCTTGATCACCTGGAACGCGATCGAAAGTGCAGCGGGGTCACTCGAAACCAGAGGCTGGCAACCATACGCTCATTAGCAAGGTTCATTGGCATGCACTCACCGGTCCACATCGCGTGGTCCGGCGAAGTACGAGCGATGCCGTTCAAGAAGACCGCCAAGGCCATGATCGGATATCTCGAGAAGCCAGAGATGGACGCCCTCTTGGCACAGCCGGACCGTCGTACGCCTCTTGGCAATCGCGATTACGCTTTGCTTCTGTTCTTGTACAATAGCGGTGCCCGTGCCGATGAAGCGGCGCAGTTGATCGTCGACAATTTGCAGCTTGGCCGGCAATCGTCGGTGCGACTACACGGCAAGGGAAACAAGTTCCGATCATGTCCGTTGTGGCCAGCCACTGCAACGACCCTGTCGAAGCTCGTCGACGGACGTGGCAAGCGGGATCCGGTCTTCCTGAATCGGGTCAACTCGCCATTGACGCGGTTCGGGATCCACAGACTCGTGACCCACTATGCCGAGCTGGCGAGCAAAATAGTGCCGTCGATCGAGACGAAGCGCGTTAGTCCTCACACGATCCGACATACAACCGCAGTCCACCTGCTGCGCGCTGGCGTCGATATCAACACAATCCGTGCCTGGCTTGGCCATGTGTCTCTGGACACGACGCATGTTTACGCCGAAGTCGATATGGAAATGAAGGCCAAGGCGCTGGCTCGGGTCGACATCTCTGACCAACAAACCACGGTCTCCCAGCGTGCGCTACCGTCCCTAATGGCCTTCCTGAAGGCTCTCTAGCGCGGTCGTGGAGTTGAAGTTTATGTTGCGGTGCAAGCCGGGGAAACGAACCTTTCTCCGGCCACCGCTACATATGGCTGGCCGCAACATAACCATTGATATGTTCTGGAGAACATATCAACGGCTTCAATCCGCTCTTCGACCGGACGCTGAAGCAGAACCCGGTAACGCCGGCCTTCTGTTTTGCCCATGCACGCCGCAAGTTCTTCGAGCTGGCCGATGTCTCGCGCAGTGCCCGGCGGGGCAAGGGCTTGAGGCCTGTCTCGGCGACGGCGTTGGAAGCGGTCAAGCGTATCGACGCGCTGTTTGACATCGAGCGTGATATCAATGGCAGAAGCGCCGAAGACCGGCTTGCCGTGCGCCAGGAAAAGAGCAAACCGCTGCTCGATGAGCTGGAGGCCTGGTTGCGGCAGCAGCTAGAAGGCTTGTCGCGATCCTCGCCGGTGATTGAGCCAATCAACTACATGCTGTCGCGCTGGCAAGACTTTGCCAAATATGCCGATGACGGCAGGATTTGCATGACAAACAATGCGGCGGAAAGAGCCCTGCGCGGCGTGGCCTGCGGTCGAAAAAACTGGAGCTTCGCCGGTTCCGATCGCGGCGCAGACCGGGCTGCCATCATGCTGACCCTCATCACCACGGCCCGCCTCAATGAGATCGACCCCAAGGCCTGGCTCGCCGACGTTTTGGCTCGCATCGCCGATCTTCCTGTCTCCCGCCTGCATGAGCTGTTGCCATGGGAGTGGAAGGCGATCAAGGCAGCGGCTATACCGGTTGCCGCGTAAATAACTGCCGAAAAAGCTCTTCCGATCGGCGCAGGCCCTCATCCGTCAGAACGAGCGACTTCGACTTGTTCACCGGGTCGCCGATCAAGCCTTTCCGATGCAAGCGATCCGTCGTCGCCCAGTCAAACCCCTTCCAGGCGCAACGCTCGTTGTGAAGCGTCAGCCATAGCAGCGCCAAAACCGCATCATCGATTTTGCCTTCGTCGATCTCCATTCCGCCATCTTACCACGCGCGACTGCGCAAATCCCGCGGCCTACCTCGGATGCGTACGTGAATGCGTGAATCAATGATTGAGCAAAAGCGTAAATGAGCGAATCAGCGTAAGCGCTCATTTCGCTGCGCGTTGACGCAGTGGATTGTGAGGCCCGCAGCGGCTTATGCGGCAGTGGATTTGGCGAAGTTAAATGGGAGCAGATCGTCGATATTTGCGCCGTCCGGACGCTGCG
>NZ_JAFEVL010000051.1 GCF_016901135.1 Martinezella lusitana
CCAATCACCATCGCCAACTGCGAGCAGCAGCCTTGGATACTTGGCACCAAATCGCACGTCTTCACACCGCATGAACCAAAGCCTCACTCCCAGAACTTGTTTTCAGAGCGTTAAGTTTACAGTGCCCTCCACATTGCCTTCTTGATGGCGTCGCCATAATCACCGCCGGCCGTGGTAATAGTCACGTCCTGGGCAAACGCCGGAATGGCTGCGACTAGCGCGATCGTCGCGACGGAATTACGGATAAAGTGCATCATTGACTTATCTCCCTGAGTTCACCTCTGAATGACGACTCTTGACGGAACCGCTTCTTAGATCGTCCGTTAAAGTCTGAACCTTAACGTTAAAGTTCGAACCTTAACGTTAAGATGCCTTATAAGGAAACTGTGTCAAGCGTTTTGTTTTTCAGTTGACGTCTTGCTTGCCATAATCGAAACGCCGACTTACAACGTGCGAAATCAGAATGATCGGAGGCTGATATGACGACGAAGGGACGGCCAAACCTTCGAAGGCTAGCAGACGAACTTGGCCTCTCCATGACCACGGTGTCGCGGGCGCTCAGGGATCGGTCAGATGTTCATCCCGACACGATCAGGCGCGTGAAGGCCGCGGCGGACGCGGCCGGGTACGTGCCCAATCTGCATGGGCGGGCACTTCGTACCGGCTTGACTCGTAACCTGACGGCGATCCTGCCGATGGAGACGAGGGACTACCTATCCGACATCATCAAGCTTCCCTTGATTGAGGGAATGACGCTGGCGGCGAGGGAACTCGGCTACAGCCTGACCATCTTTTCGACCACCCCTGAGGAGAGTCCTCAGGAGAACCTCGACACGGTTCTCCATTCCGGCGCCGCCGACGGAGTGGTCATTACTCGCATGCTGGCGGAGGATCCCCGAATCCCCTTCTTGCTAAAGCGGCGCGTTCCGTTCATCGCGTTCGGCCGCAGCAATATCGACCGAGACTTCGCCTATATCGACATCGACAATGAACGCATCGCTTGTGAAGCGACGTCTCTCCTAATCGAGCGAGGGCGCCACCGCATCGCGCTGCAGTTGCTAACCCGAGAGGATCAGCACAGCGCCATGCGATTGGCGGGCTATCGTGCCGCGATCGAAGATCACGGGCTAACCCTCGACCCCGACCTGATTGGGCACGAGGATTTTACTATGGGGGCCAGCGAGATGTGGATCGAGCGACTGCTCGATAGCGCCGATCCCCCGACCGGGCTCGTCTGCGCCAACGAATTGGGGTTGCTGGGGACGCTCAGCGCCTTGCGCAAGCGCGGGATCGCGCCCGGTCGAGACTTTAGCATCGCGACCCGCGACAATACGCGGATTGCTCGCTATCTCTCCACGCCGCTCGTGACGCACTCAGTGGACATGGTCAGTGTCGGCCGCGCCTTGGTCGAGGGGCTCGTCCGCCAGATCGAGCATCCCCATGATCCGCTGACACAGGAAGTTTTCACGGGTGAAATGTCTGTAATCGGAGACGAATGATTAGTGGGTTACGGGTTCGTTTCCCTTCAAGACCTTTGGTATCTCGTTTGGACCTCTCACGCCCTACCGGGTCTAGGTGTTGGACCGTAAATATCTGTGCCACCCGTTAGACTTGACCCACAGCGCTGCGTTGCCGTCCGTTCCGATGATCTGGGCCGCTCTTCGAAGCAAATTTCCTCTCTGCCCAACAAATAATTACGAAAATCGGGGAGTGAGGTGCGCGCTGCCCTAAAGGACGCCCTCGATTTCCGTCACCTCGACGGTGACCTCCATGGACAGGAACGCATCCGCTCTGCCCGTGTAGCTTCCCGAAACGGAAACGGCATGCGCGATATCGCGGGTCACGGCCACCGGGATCAGGTTGGCACCGCCCAAGTTAACTTGAAACGGAAGAGAAATTGCCCGATCAGCGTTTATCTGTTCGCGACCATTGCAGGACGGCAAGCTGTCGACCGCGCAAGCGCCTGAGCGGAGCGCTCCATGGAAATTGTAGAGCCCTAAACAAGTAGGCTGGGTGTCGAGTCGGTTGTTCATCAGGCTTTTTCGGGTGACCCCAGTCAGCAATGCAAGATCGTCATCGTTGGGCCGAATTATTTCACGAGCCGTGGCTCGCCGACATCCGCCAAGGTCTTGTCAAAGCCGGCCGCCTCCAGAGCTTTGACGATGGCTCCGTCCTCGCGTTGAAGGACGATGCTGCTATCGATTGCCACACCGAGACTGTCGTTTCCTTTGGTATAAGCCGGTTTGCGGGGGGTAGAACAGAAGCCTGGATGCGGTCGTCGGATTGCGCCTTGTTTGTTACGATCCCTTTACATCCGCCTGAATTCCTCTGAATGTAGGTGCCGGCATTATAGCCGTTGACAGCGACATCGATACGGCCAACCTGCAGATCCTGCGCCATCGCGACGGCGGTGGGATAGAGCTTGAGATGCGCGCCGAGCAATTTTTGCAGGTCTGGAACCCAGAAGTAGCCCGTCACGGTGCCGACGTTCTTCCCGACCAGCGCGTCAATAGTATCGACACCGTCCTTTGAATAAAGGCCCATGAAGTCGAGATAGATTGGCGCCGACATATTGAGCACGGCAGCACGCTTCGCGGTTCGGTTCCAACTGCCGATCGCCACATCGGCCTTGCCAGACACAACCGCCTGGATCGTTGCGGCCGGATCCGTCACCAACGTTACGACTTCGAGGCAGTTTTCCGAGGCCACACGCATTAAGATCTTAGGGTCAATGCCGCTGAAGGTGCCGTCGGCAGAGGTGATCGTGAACGGCGGATAGTCATAGGCTGCGACTGTCAGCTTGCCTTTTTCGACGGTTTGCACCGTGCCGCTGCATTCGGCGGCTGAGGCCTGGCAAAGCTACCCGCTAGGAACATGGTTGTGGCAAGGAAGAAGGATTTCATCGTCTAAACTCTGACTTGGGGAGAAGGAAGGAAACTATGCGATGTGACGGCTGAGCCGCCTTTCCAATCCGCCGACAGCAAGGGTCGCTGGAATGCAGATTGCGGCGTAGAGGATGGCCGCCAGCCCAAGAATGGACATGTACTCGAAGGTCGACGTGCCAATCATGTAGGCCTGAGACAGCAACTCCGGCAGCGCGATCGTGAAGCATAGGGATGTCGCCTGAAGCATGGTCGTGGCAAATCCGAGCAAGGCGGGCAGCGCGATGCGCATTCCCTGCGGAATGATCACATACCGCAGGCCGTCGAGGTAGGAGAAGCCAACCGCGATGGCGGCTTCCTTTTGGCCATGCGGAACGGCCTGCAGGCCGGCACGAATGATTTCGCTGGTGTATGCGCTCGTCGTCCGGGCAAGCGCAAGGCTGGCAGCCGTGAACGAGGACAGGCTCAATCCCGCAGAGGGAAGACCAAAATAGGCAAACTGCAGAAGAATGAGAGCGGGGGCTCCGCGGCCGATTTCGACGCAAGCAAGCGACAGCCACTGTATCGCCCAGGACCTCGACTGGACCCCCAACGCAAAGCTGAGGCCAAGCGGCAAACCGATGAGCAGCGCGACAGCTGTCACTTCGAGGCTAACAAATAAGCCATCGATCATCGCGGGCAGGTTTTCCAACCAGAATTGAAGCAGATCGCTCATCACGCCACCTTTGCTCTGACGACGTCGTCGACGTAGCGCGATAGTCCCGCAATCGGCAGGCTGATCGCGATATAGACAAGTCCTGCGAAGGCAAAGACTTCGAGGCCTTCTTGTTCTTGGAGACGTTCATCACGAGTCCAAACCATTTGTTGTCGTCGGAATGTCGAAGGACCGCGTAGTGGGGAAAATTTTTAAAAGGGTAGTCCGGTTTCACCCTCAACTCTTTTTGCGCGTACTCGAAGA
This sequence comes from Martinezella lusitana, assembly GCF_016901135.1. GTDB lineage: Bacteria > Pseudomonadota > Alphaproteobacteria > Rhizobiales > Rhizobiaceae > Rhizobium > Rhizobium lusitanum_D. The sequence continues at coordinate 3,841 of NZ_JAFEVL010000051.1, forward strand.
TTTCTGAACGATTGACCATTACCGAGATCCTATTTCAAATTCGTGTTTCTGCTTCAAGAGACGAAAGGCCCGGTCAGTTAACGCAAGCCGAGGATTTGTTTCTCGCCATCGCGCGAACGAGTGAGCAGCCTAGCCGACTGTTTCCTAGTTTAGCAAAAGGGGCCAGTTATTCTTGTTTCTGAGACCGCCTCCTCAAAATCCCGATCGGGTCCTACTGGAACTATACCGCTTGGGTTGAGATTTGCATGGCTACCGTAGTAGTGCCCCTTTATGTGGTGAAAATCTACCGTCGGGAGAACGTCTGGATGCTGGTATAGTTTGCGCGTGTAGGCCCACAGAGCAGGGTAGTCGGCAAGTGCGCGCACGTTGCATTTGAAGTGCCCAAAATAAACGGGATCAAAGCGCAGCAAGGTGGGCAGCAGTCGGATGTCGGCCTCGGTGAGCTGGCCGCCAACGAGATAAGGGGCCGTTTCAAGCCGCGCTTCCAGCCAATCGAGTGTGCCAAAGACGGCCGCTACTTCGCGTTCGTAGGCTTCTTGAGTGCTGGCAAAGCCACTTTTGTACACACCGTTATTCAGGTGGTCGTAGACACGGTCGTTAATTGCGTCGATTTCGTCACGCAAGCCAATAGGGTAGTAATCCCCCTCACGGGCACCGAGATGATCGAATGCCGAATTGAACATGCGGATGATCTCGGAGGATTCGTTCGAGACGATTTTTCGTTCCTCTTTATCCCAGAGAACAGGAACAGTGACCCGCGAGGTACAAGTTGGGTCAGCAAGCGTGTAAAGCTCGTGAAGCTTCGTAACACCGTTTACATTATCGGGGACAACGCCAGGGCCAGGTTCGAATGTCCAACCGTTCTCGAGCATAAGCCAATGGACGACCGATACGCCAATCAAATCGCCCAGACCCTTGAGGTTGCGCATGATCAGTGTGCGATGTGCCCAAGGGCAGGCGAGCGACACGTAGAGATGATAGCGTCCCGGCTCAGCCTTAAAGCTCCGCTCACCTTGAGCGGACACTCCGTCAGGGGTAATTCGATTTCGGAAAATCGACGGTCGGCGTTTGAACGTCCCTTCGTCAACTTTGGCATTGGAGATATCTTCGGCCAAAGTGGCCTCTTGCCAAAGGCCATTGATAAGTTCGCCCACAATTTTACTCCTTTGCGCTCACCGCATGTCGGACCAACGGTGCAACCGTGGTGCCAAGCAATTCGATCGAACGCCGCATCGCTTCTATCTCGAGTGCTGCGGTGCTCATCTGGAAAGTTATGCGGGATAGTCCGCTCAACGCCGAGCTAGCAGCCAACATCTTGGCGGCTACCGTCTGCGGACTTCCTATCAGGAAGGCGCCCTTGGGGCCGCACATCGTCTCGAATTGAGCCCGCGACGGCGGCGGCCAGCCTCGCTCCTTCGCGCCTGCTGTAAACATCTGGAACCAACCCGGAAAAAAGGCCTCTTTGGCTGCTTCGTCGGTTTCTGCCACAAAACCCATAGCATGAATGCCGACCCTCTGTTTTTCGGGCAGGTGTCCGGCGACCTGCCATGCACGCCTGTAGAGATCCACAAGAGGCCGGAAGCGCTCGAAACTCCCGCCGATGATCGCCACCATCAGGGGCATACCGAGGGTCCCAGCGCGAGCGAAGGATTCAGGCGTCCCGCCGACGCCAAGCCACACCGGCAGTCGATCCTGATGCGGGCGCGGATAAACACGCTGGCCATTCAGCGACGGGCGGAAACGTCCCTGCCACGTGATATGGGGCGCTTCGTTGAGCTTCAAAAGCAGATCGAGCTTCTCCACAAACAAGGCGTCGTAATCACGAAGATCGTAGCCGAACAACGGATAGGCTTCGATGAACGAGCCCCGCCCAACCACCAATTCTGCACGACCCCTTGATATAAGATCCAGCGTTGCGAAGTCCTGGAAAACACGCACTGGATCCGCCGCGCTGATAACGGCGACGGCGCTCGTCAGCCTAATGGCTTTCGTTCGAGCCGCCGCTGCGGCCAGTATGACTGCCGGCGACGAGTCCAGTGCATTCTCGCGATGGTGTTCTCCCATGCCAAAGACATCAAGGCCGACCTTGTCTGCCAGTTCCACCTCGGCAAGCACGCCTTCCATACGGTCGACGGCAGACTGCAGACGACCCGTACCCGGCTCCGGCGCGAGCATGGCAAAACTATCAATTCCGATTTCCAATGCCTCTCCCTTTCTTAGATAACGAGTGCTTCCGCGGTCGTTACGAATTTGGCGAATAGCCTTGTGAAGGCTCGGGCCAGCCAAGAGACTGGCCCATCTTCGTTGTGTGGCATCCAGCGAGTGTGAGCGAGATCAAGATGAGAATGATAAATTGTGCCATCAGAATCTCCAGTTCGGTGTAGCCGTGGTGCCGCGCATCATCAGGCAGGGGCGATAGAGCTACAGCGGCAGCCGGTCGGTGCTCTAACTTACCTCAAGGCGTTCAAAAGCCCGACGAATCTGCTGCGGTTAAGCCATGTGACAGTCGCCGTGACGACCAGCAGGACGATTGCGGGAACGGGACTGCCGCCGATGATGAAAATATGCGTCAGGATCGCGCACACCATCGTGGCCGAAAGCAGCAATGCTCCAAATGCCGCGGTGGCCGAAATCAGCAAAGCGATACCGCCGCTGACTTCAACAATGCCTGTGAGGATTCGGAACCACTGACCCGCCCCGATCTGGTCGAAGATTGCCACCACCATTGGAACGCCGGCAAGCTTCGCGCCGCCAGCAGCGAGGAAGGCAGCTGCCGCGAGTATACGGAGCGTCCAGGAGATAATGGTGACAGTTTTGCTTGGTGCGACTTGGGCTGATGCGGAATGCAGGGGCATGAGTAAACCTCTGATGTTTGTGTGCGCCACGGGAGCCAGTTTTCGTAACTTTATCGGCTCTGGCTATTATTGGACGACATTCGGTTTCAATGACTGGAGATCATAAATGCCATACGTTCCATTCATCTGAGTAGCCGTTAATTCCAGTCATTATCCATCGGAAAAATAGATATGTCGTCTTCGAACGTTACTGCTGAAGAAATCGAAAGCCAGATCTGTGATTTAGGCGATGCTTCCTAGGCTGGGGTCAGGTGGTCTGCTGCTTAAGCTGCATGTTCTCGCGGTACAGGCCGAGATGCCGATTGAAGATACCGCTAGCAAAATCCTGGAAGGTCGGCAGCGTCTCGATATCGATGCCCGCACCCTCAGCGAACCAGGCGATGATGTCGTCGGATTCCGCCATATACTGGCCAGGTGTTAGTTCGACGGTAGGAAAGCCGACCTTGGGCAAATACACGGCGAGCTTCTCTTTGACATGACGCAATTCGTCGCTATCGCTTTTGACCAACAGGATGTCGACCTGATCTATCAGTTTCGCCTCAAGCAGGAACAAACGGAGCTTCATGCAGAAAGGGCAGCCATGCAGCAGATAGACGGAGGGTTTGAACACGGTGTCGCTCATAACAAAGGCCTTTCATTGAGATTGTATCACGCCGGTCGAGATCGAACGCCAGCGTGGCGATAATGGGAAAAACATGCGTGAAGGTTTCGACAGCGATGTGGAAAACGCGGCGCAACGACCGCGTGCGTCTTACCGCCTTATGGAATGCGATTGGTCCACGAGGCGATCCATTCTCCTGCGCTGCTGAAATCACCTTCCGGTGGTCGATCCGGCCCCCGCGGGCCAGATTCCCAACCGCCATTAAGTCGACCGTGGTGATCAGCGGGTGAAATCTGCGACGATCTTGCCGGGCGCGTGACCCGTGCGACTGCGCTCGATGGCCGCCGGCAGATCATCGAGCGCGACCACTTCGCCGACTGTCGATTGCAAAGAGCCGGCGGCGACCTGCTGAACAATAGCAGCCAGACGTAAGGTGTCGGGCTTGTTTGATAAAAAGACCCCGCGGCGACCCTCTGGTGCGCGCGACACCACATCTGGAGCCGCGATGCTCAGCAACAGGCCGTCAGGGGACAAAACCGGCCAGCACTGGTCCAAGGCCTTACCGCCAACCGTGTCGACGACGAAGTCGATCTGGCCTGTAAGGTGCCCCAGGGTTTGATTACGATAATCTATGACCTCGTCGGCACCCAGCGCCCGTACGTGCTGAAGGCTCGTGGTCGAGGCCGTGGCATAGACGAACGCTCCGGCTGCCTTGGCGAACTGAACGGCAAAGCCGCCCACGCCACCGGCCGCGCCCTGGATCAACACCCGCCGTCCAGACAGGTCGAAACCCGCGGCCTGAATAACGTGCCAGGCTGTCATGGAGGCCACCGGGATAGCCGCAGCCTGGACGTCAGTCAGGGCCTCTGGGGTATGGACCAGTTTCCCGGCATCGATGACAATGTGGTCGGCGTAGGCTCCGACACCACCAAGGGCTTCCAAAACCCGATCTCCAGGCCTCACGTTCGTGACGCCGGGGCCGGTCCGAAGCACCACGCCGGCTATCTCAATGCCAAGCGTCGCTGGTAGCACCAGCTTGAAGCGCTCGCGGAGGTGGCCTTCACGGATTTTCCAGTCAATGCCGTTTACAGCGGCAGCCTTGACCGACACTAGGACCTCGCCTGGGCCCCGCTCGGGCGCGGATACGCTGTCGACTGTCAGGAATTCTGGGCCGCCGTAGGCTTGAAGACGTAAGGCCCGGCCGGTGGCAAGCGGTCCAGATGTGGAATTGGTGTTCTTATCAACCGAATGGCTCATGGGGATCTCCTTCTGGGCTTGGAAGGTATGCGTCTAGAATACCGGCCACAAGTCGTCGAGATGAGACAGTCCGTCTCACTGGAGAGACGGCATAGCTGCGCTTCCTTGTCTCGGCTCCTTGTTTTTGAGATTGGAACGGTCGGTCGGAAAGGACGTCTCTAGGGATTTGAAACCGAGACACTAACGGAATTTCATACCATTTGTCGTCCATCGGAAATTATGTAACGACTGCGCAATATATATCTGAATCCCATATGGAGATGTTTTTGATATGCTAACCGGCTTTTCGTTCGAGCAAGTCGGTACTTTCATTGAGACTGTCGACGAAGGCAGCTTTTCTGCAGCGGCGCGAAAGCTTGGACGCGCTCAATCCGCCGTCAGCGAATTGGTGCGCACCTTTGAAATCCAGCTCGGTGTTGAACTGTTTGACCGCAGCGGCCGGTATCCGCAGTTGACAGCAGCCGGCGAAACGCTGTTGGCAAACGCTCGTGAGATCCTTGCCAAGGTGGAAGCTTTCAGATCACAGGCAAAGGGCATGGCGGTGGGCCTGGAGCCCGAACTCTCGGTCGTCATTGATGTATTCTTCCCGATCGACGTGATTGCTGAAATCGCGAAAGAATTTCGGCAGCAATTTCCAACCGTGCCGCTGCGGCTGTTCGTCGAGGCACTTGGTGGTACCGTCCAGCCAATCCTCGACAAACGAGCAAATCTTGGGATTGTGGGTACGCTGCCGCTGATGCCTCCTGGCATCACTACGGAGCAGCTTGGAGGCATCATGTTTCAGGTCGTTGCGTCCGTAGATCATCCCCTGGCTGCAATCAAAAGATTGATTTCCAAAAGCGAACTCGGCCACCACGTTCAACTCGTCCTCACCGACCGTACGGAACTGTCCAAAGGGCGGGAGTTTGGCGTGATGTCGCCGCATACATGGCGGCTCGCAGATCTATTCGCCAAGCATAGTTTCTTGGTCCATGGCCTCGGATGGGGCGGTATGCCGGCCCATGCCGTCAAGGCTGATATTGAGGGCGGTCGCCTCGCCGAATTGTTCGTAGAGGACGTGCCTGCAGGGGGCCTAAAACTGCCGATGTCTGTTGCCTATCGATCGGACGATCCGCCCGGACCGGCAGGAAGATGGTTGATTGAACGTTTGATGACCTGTTCTCTTGATAGATCCCTTTAGAGCGCTACCAGATTGAAACAATCTGATGAACGATTGAGGTCAGCGGGAAAGGTCACCCCCGTTTCCGCAGCGCGTCCCGTTATGTCAGTTTTCAGCAGGCGTAATTATCGTTCAAGCGTTTTGGCCTGAATGCGCCTCCGCCCATCATCTACCGATATAGGCGGCAAGTTCGTCAGGTGTTCCATTTGGAAAAGCGTGTTTCAGAAAATCCAGGAATGCAGAGACACGCGCGCTGAGTAATCGGCGAGATGGATATAACGTCCACAAAGCGATTTCAGGACCGTCAATCTCACCCCATTGCACCAGCGTGCCGTCAGCCAAGTCGTGGGCCACCAGTGAAATGGGAAGGCGTCCTGCACCCACGCCGGCCCGCACCGCATCCCGAACCATGATAAGCGTTGACAGGGTGAGGACAGGTTCGATCTTGATCGTTGACCGGCCAGAGGGGGTCTTCACGTGCCATGTTTGCCATTCGCCAGCCCCACGAGCAACACCAGGGGCGGCGAGCTCACTGGTCGGGCGAGGAAGGTCAGGGCTTGCCACAACAACAAGCCGGTCGTGGAGAAACGCGCGTCCGACCAGACTTTCGTCGGGATCTGGATTGACCCGGATGACCAGATCGTAGCCTTCCTCAATCATGTCCACAGTCCGATCTTCAGTCGTGACCTCCAGCCTCACCTCCGGATATTTGAGGGCAAAGCCCGCGGCGATCCTTCCCATTGCGGTCTGGGAAAAATGCAAGGGTGCGCTGATCCGCAATCTTCCCTTGGGGTTGTGGCCCCCCGAAGCAATCGCCGAAGCCGTCTCGTCCAGTTCGGCGAGCAACCTACCTGTCCGCTCGTTTAGCGCTCGTCCTTCTTCGGTGAGCTTGAGGTTCCGCGCACCTCGTTCAAACAGCCGGAGGTCGAGGCTGCTTTCCAACTCCGCGACACGCCGAGACAGTGTTGCCTTCGGCCTACCGGTCGCTCTTGAGGCTTTGCCGAAACCACCGTGGCGAGCGACAATATTGAAATCGGCGAGAGCAAGAAGATCCATGTGTGTTCCACCTATGAGACGCCGCGTCTAAAATATCTGTCTATTGGACTGTCAGTGAACCATACATATTGGGCCTGTCAACCAACCCAGCAGGAGAAACCTCATGACTATTCTCGTTACCGGTGCCACAGGCAATATTGGGAGCCAAGTCGTTGAACACCTCGTCAGGCGCGGCGCTGACGTGCGTGCTCTCGCCCGGGATCCATCGAAAGCCACCTTCCCGGACGGTGTATCCGTCGTGCAAGGCGACTTTCTCGATGTCGATTCGCTGCGCAACGCCATGTCCGGCGTTTCCACTCTGTTCCTTTTGAACGCAGTAGTACCGGATGAATTCACTCAAGCTTTAATCGCGCTCAACGTCGCGCGATCGGCTGGCATCGAACGGATCGTCTATCTCTCTGTAATCCACGCCGACGTCTACGTGAATGTGCCGCATTTCGCGGGAAAATTCAGCGTCGAGCGAATGATCGAGCAGATGGATTTCAAGGCCACGATATTGCGTCCGGCCTACTTCATGCAGAACGATCTGATGGTCAAAGACGTCATTGCCGGCTACGGCGCCTACACAATGCCGATCGGCGCCAAGGGCCTCGCCATGGTCGACGTTCGTGATATCGCCGAGATCGCCGCCCTTGAGCTGCTGCGCCGTGAAAACGCTTCAGAGCCGCTTGCAATCAACCGAATCAACCTCGTCGGCCCAGAGGTTCTGACCGGAACGGATATTGCCACCATCTGGTCGGATGTGCTTGCCCGCCCGATCAACTACGGCGGCGACAACACAGAAGGCTTCGAGCAGAATCTGAAGCAGTTCGTGCCCGCCTGGATGGCCTACGACATGCGCCTGATGGGCGAACGCTTCTTGACCGACGGGATGCTGCCTGGGGCCGGCGACGTCGAGCGCCTGACTCAGCTACTTGGTCGCCCACTCCGCCAATATCGCGACTTCGCCTCGGAAACTGTCGCTTCTGCCTAACGGAAGCAACAGCTATCTCGAAAGGACTTCCATCGTGATTTATTCGACCGCTATTGTCCCGGTAAACCCGGAAGGCGAAACGCGGTTGACGCGGGCTCAGGCGTGGAAGGGTCTTGAACTCAAAGCACGCGACGCGCGCTTGTTCCTTGCCCCAGGGCTTTGCACCCGTTGTGAGGTTGTCGAGGAAAGCGCGACCCACTTCGTGCGTGAAGCCACGATCGGAGGCAATGACCTGCGAGAAATCGTAACGCTCGAACATGAGAGCAAAGTCACTTTCTTTCAGGCGGCCGGGCCCCGCGAGGGCGCGATCATCAACGAACTGTTCGAAGATGAAGACGGCGCACTGCAGCTTCGCTTCTATTGCTACATGGGCCTGCGTGGCAAAGAGCCGAATACTCTTGAAGAGCAAGCCCAGCAGACCCGGCTCGCCAGCGAAAACGGCTACAAGGCCGCCCTGCTGGCGACGCTGAAGCGGACCCGCGCACTTGTTGCAGAGGGAAACCTCTGATCATCCTAAATGCAAATCAATAGGGTGGCCCCTGCAGAGGGCCGCCCTGAGAGCGCTGTATAAAATCTTCGAATGGAGAAACCAATGAATTCGCTATTCTCGCCGGCTCGCAAAGGCCGCTACACGCTTTCCAACCGTCTTGTCATGGCGCCTATGACCCGCAGCCGCGCAGCCTTAGACGGCACGCCGGGCGATTTGGCTTCCGTATATTACGCGCAGCGGGCAGGCGTTGGCCTGATCGTAACCGAGGGTACGCAGCCCTCAGATGATGGGCAGGGCTATCTCAGCACCCCCGGCATCTACACGCCTGCACACATCGCTGGCTGGAAGAAGATCACATCAGCCGTGCATGATAAAGGTGGCCACATCTTCATCCAGCTGATGCACGCAGGGCGCATGTCGCATCCTGACAACACGCCGCATCACCGTCCAGGCGTTGCGCCTTCAGCGATCGCGCCAGGGACGGACATGTTCACGGCAATCGGGATGCAGGATATTCCTGTGCCTCGCGCGCTTACCACCGAAGAAGTGCGCAAGACCGTGGCCGATTTCCGCCAAGCAGCCCGCTCAGCCATTGACGCCGGCGCCGACGGCGTCGAGATTCATGGCGCGAACGCTTATCTCGTCCATCAGTTCTTTGCGCCGAGTGCCAACACACGCACGGACGAATATGGCGGCTCTCTGGAAAACCGCGCCCGCTTTGCGATCGAAGTTGCCACGGCGATTGCCGAGGAGATCGGCGCTGACCGGACCTCGATCCGACTGTCTCCCGGCGCGACGATATGGGGGATTGACGAAGGCCCGGAAGGCCCGGATCTCTACCGTTATCTGGTGGCCGAACTCGACAAGCTTGGACTCGCTTATGTGCATATCATGCACCAGGGCAACGAGGTGTTGCTGGCAGATATTCGCAAACTTTGGCACCAATCGCTGATCCTCAACCGCCCGGGTCATCCACGCGATAAGATCGGTTCCGATGTAGCGTCGGGGATAGCCGATTTCGAAGCCTTCGGACAAATGGTCCTTGCCAATCCGGACTTCGTCGCGAGGCTGAAGGCCAATGCAGCAATGAACCTGGCAGACCACAACACGTACTTTGGCGGCGATGCTAAAGGATACATCGATTACCCCTTTATAGAGCAGACATCAGCATCGACCGTCACTTCTTCCGCGACAGCGAAGAAAAAAATCCTGGTCGTCGGCGCCACAGGATTCCTGGGAGCAAAAGTTCTCGGCCAACTGGCGCGTGACAGGACGTTTACTGTTGCTGCGATGTCACGGAAGGGGACGTTGTTGCAAGGATCCCGAGGCTACTGATATCAGGCGACCGCTTTTGGTCGCAGGATCTTTTTGATGCCGCATAAGTTCAATGAAGACAGACGGCACAAGATAGCCAGGCAGAAATTCAAGGTCACGAATTGGTCGGCGTATAATGAAAGCCTGAGACGACGCGGTGATTTGACGGTCTGGGTGAGTGATGAGGCGCTTTCTCAGTGGTCAGCGTCGCGGCGGACGTCGCGTGGTGGCCAGCCGAAATATTCGGACCTGGCAATTACGATGTGTCTGACCCTGCGTGTTGTTTACGATCTGCCTTTGCGCCAAACCCAAGGCCTGATGCGCAGTATCGCGAAGCTGATGAGCGTTGAGATTGCCGTGCCGGATTTCTCCACCCTGTCGCGCCGGGGCAAAGGACTAGCTTTGCCGTCAATCCGGCACCGAACAGCAAGCCGGGCTCCAGTTCACCTTGTGGTCGACAGCACGGGCCTGAAGGAGGCCGGTCGTCAGGTCGGAGAGCAATATGCCGATACGGCCGGATTCACCGATCACCTGTTCGGGACCAGCGGCATGCTCGGATACCGCCTTGTGCTGCGCATCCGCGATTTGCCTTCGAAGCGCCTTTACGTATTCAATCCCGCAGGGACGCCTAAGGATTTGCGCAAACTGGTCGGTGGCAAGATCCGCGAGGAATTGATCATCGCGAACTGGCCCGACCTATTCCGCTGCGCGGCGACCATGGCTTCCGGCAAGATCAAGCCGAGCCAGTTACTCCGCAAGCTTTCCTCCTATCCACGCCAGAACGATCTGGCGGTTGCGCTGCGCGAGGTTGGCCGCGTGGAACGGACACTCTTTATTATAGAATGGATCCTCGACACGGACATGCAGCGGCGTGCCCAGATCGGCCTCAACAAGGGCGAGGCCCACCATGCTCTCAAGAATGCGCTGCGTATCGGTCGCCAGGGTGAAATCCGTGACCGCACCACCGAGGGCCAACATTACCGCATCGCTGGGCTGAACCTGCTCACCGCAATCATCATCTACTGGAACACCCTCCATATCGGCCAAGCGGTTGCCGAACGGAGAAACGAAGGACTTGATGTGCCGCCCGAACTTCTGGCGCATATCTCTCCGCTGGGTTGGGCACATATATTACTGACCGGCGAATATCTCTGGCCCAACGCCGCAAGCGCTTAGAGTGTCATTTCGCCCCCAGCCGGAACCGACCCCTAGAACGGTGATGCGATCGGCTGCCGCCAGCCAGCGTCTCGCCGCGACGACGGCGCGCTGCACATGATCGTGCGGCTTCCAGCCAATCACGACATGGCCCATGAGATGCCGGCGTATTGGCCGGGTGGCGGCACCAGCACCAGCTTGTGTTCGTTGAAAAGGATGTCGTGGAACGTGTCACGGGCATCCATGTTGCCATGGCACGGGGCGATGACGAGCGCCGTCTCATGACATTCGGTCGTCACGCAGCGATCGAGATCGCCGCGGCAATCGTCCAGGAGCAGGCCGTTTCGGCCGGGACTTTCCTGCTTCCAATCCTCGAAAGCCCGCATCACCCGTTCCAGTCGCTCACGCGGCGAGCCTTCGTCGTGCTCCCTCAGCATCTGAAGATCGATCTCCTCGGCGGCATCGAGACGATCGTGACACCTGCCGCGCGGCTGGCGTCCGATCATTTACCTTTGCTGGTCTCCTTCGGATTGGTTGCTGCAGGATCGCGTTTGCCTGCGTAGGAAAGAAGTCTGCACGTCTCAGTCCGCCTCCAGCCGTTGCTCGTTACGTTGCGCCACAAACTCTTCCCGCGCCAGCGCCTGCCGGCTCAGCAACCCGGCATCTTCGAGATTTTCGATATCGGGTAGATCACGCAGCGTCTCCAAACCGAAGGCGGACAGGAAGAACCAGCCATCATTTATATTTGGCCTGGGACCATCGCGCCGCGATTACCCCATGTTCAAGGCGGCCAATCGGCCCGTGCCTGACTCGAATACATAGGTAACAGTTTGTCCCTGAGACAGGAGTGATAACCTCGTGCTTAACGGGTTGTCGATGGTTTGCAGTTTCTGTGTTCCAGGTCGATATATCCGAGATCATAGCGCCTAAAGCTGACAATCGACACATTTGCTTTTTACCCGTCCTTGGCCCAGCGTCGACGGGCGCGCCAGAAGACAGTCGAATCCGCATATCCCAGCGCATCGGCGATCTGCACTTTCTTGAGTTTCGCATCGAGCTGTTTCTGCGCAAGTTCACTGCGGTAAATCTCGATCATTTCTCGTAGTGAGGTTCCGTCTTCCTGCAGACGGCGTTGCAGTGTCCGCGGTGCAAGTCCGAGATCGTCAGCGACAGTGGTGATCGTGATTTTTCCGTAGCCGAGATTGGTTCCGATCAAGGATCGGACGCGGTCACGCAGGGACTGTGGCTCGCCTTGCTTTTCGGCGAGCTCCGCGATGTGGTGCTCGAGAACGGCAACCAAAGCGGAATCCTCGGACCTGTAGGTTCGTTGGGCATCCGCCCGTGTAATGAACAGGCGGTTGCTTGGTTGGCCAAATTTCAGCGGTGCCCTGAAAATCTTTTCAAGAGGAGCTGGGTTGAGTGGCTCAGGATGCTCGAAATGAATCTCTATCGGTCGCCAACTACGCGAAAAGCCGAGCCGAATAAGCTGGCAGCATGCCGAGAGCGTGAATTCGCTGTCCTGGCGTCGTGGCCAGAGTTTAGACGAGGACAGTTGATAGCTCCAAACGTAGTTGTCCTCGACGACTTGAAGCCCGCTCGACGTCGCCCTCTGAATGGCCGAGATGTAGAGTTTGAGACGATTGATGGCATCTAAAATGGTGGGTGAGATCGAAAAGAGAACGCCAGTAGGCCCAAGATCACCCGGCGTGACTTTGGTGCCAAGCAGAGCACCGAGATGAGGGGTGGCGCTTAACTTTGCCGCATCTTCGAACAATGAAACGTAACGAGCGAGTGAAACCATCGCATAAGGATCCGAAATTTGGGAGCGCAGGATACCGTGCCGTGCGAGCAGAGTATCCACGCTTAAACCTGTGTTCTCGATCTGCGCCAGGATAGGCAGGAGCACAGAAGCTCGGATTGTCGCCGCTTCGGACAAAACACCCCTCCAAAGAAGCTTTGCGAAATAATGCCCAAAATGTAGGCATATATGGCGTGGTTTATCGACATTATGGCGTAGTAAGTAATTTCATTTGATCTATGTCAAGCATACATTTCTTAGAATTTATCAAAATAAAAGGGGTTCAACATGACAATAAGCGAAAATGCCAGTCCACCATCCGGCCGCTTGGCGAAGAATTCAGTGGGCGTCATGCACATTGTCTTTTTCGTGGTGGCAGCAGCGGCACCTCTGACGGCGGTGGTCGGCGCGACGCCGCCTGCATTTGCATTTGGCAATGGTGCGGGGGTTCCGGGCGCTTTTGTCCTGGCCGGACTGCTTTATCTGACATTTGCAGTCGGATTTACCGCGATGAGCCGCCATGTCGGCGACGCTGGGGCGTTTTATACCTACATCACCCACGGCATCGGCAAGCCCTTCGGTGTTGGCGGCGCCTTTGTTGCGCTTTTGACCTACAGCGCCGTCCAGATCGCCATTTACGGCCTAATCGGTGTTTTTGCGCAGGGCGCAATGGCCGGGCTCGGAGTGAACTTTCCCTGGTGGGTCTGGTCTTTCGCCGTCTTGTTGATTGTGCATTTCGCCGGTCAGCGGAATATCGCATTTTCCGGTGCCATTCTGGGTGTATGCATGCTGGCCGAAATCGGCATATTGTTGCTGCTCGATGTCGGCATCGTCTTACATGGAGGCGGACCGGAAGGCATGAGTTTGTCCACCTTCGCGCCGTCAACGATTTTTGCGCCTGGTCTCGGTGTAGCCTTGGTTTTCGTGCTTGCCTCATTCATCGGGTTTGAGGCTACGGCCATTTTCGGTGAAGAAGCGGAAAACCCGGAAAAGACCATTCCGCGGGCGACCTATATCTCGGTGCTTCTGATTGCCGTCTTCTACGCCTTGTCGACCTGGGCCATCACTCAATATTACGGTCCCAGCAAGGTGCAGGCTGCAGCAAGCGCCGCTCTGGAAACCTTCTACTTTGATGCCGCGACAAACATTCTCGGTGCATGGTCGGCGCAGGTCATGAATATCCTGCTGATTTCAAGCCTGTTCGCCTGTATCCTGTCATTCCATAACACGTTGAACCGTTATTTCTTCGCGCTCGGCCGCGAAGGAATAGCCTTCAAGATGCTCGGAAAAGTGCATACTGTTCACGGATCGCCTTACGTCGCAGGCTGGCTGCAATCGATTTCGGCTGCGGTCATCCTGGCAGCGTTCATCATTGCCGGTCAGGATCCCTATGCCGTGGTCTTCTCCTACATGTCGGCACTTGCCGTGCTTGGCATCCTCGCCGTGCAAGTTCTCGTTTCCGTCGCCGTCATCATGTTCTTCCGTCGTGACAACAAGGGTTACAGTATCTGGACCACGACACTTGCTCCTGCCATCTCTTTGGTAGGCCTTGCGGGCGGGATTATTCTTGTCACGGCCAATCTGTCTTTGCTGGCTGGCACCTCGAACATCGTTGTTAGCTCCTTCCCGTTCCTGGTTCTGGCGGTTGGTCTTTTGGGGATCGGCTTTGCCCTGAAGGTCAAGTCGTCTGATCTGGAGCGCTATGCAGCACTTGGAAAGGCCTTCGAATGACCGCGCTCCGGACGTTCCGACCCACCGACCGCGTGCTGGCCTGCCTGCTCGCAGTGCTGACCGCAGCGACCGTCCTGATGGCCACCGAGGCCCATGCATTCTGCTCGATCTTCTGCATCCATGGCGATCGGATGATCGAGACCGAAATCTGCGCCAGCCGGCGCTGACGCTTTCGGGTGGCGCCAGCTCCAGCGCCACCCCCACCAACCAACCTGATTGCTGAAGGACCGTTCCATGGACGCCGTCGTCGACACCATCATCCACCCTCTCGATCCCTTGAGCCTTTCCGAAATCGCCGAGGCGGTCGCGATCCTCAAGGACGAGAAGCAACTGTCAGACACCATCCGCTTCCCGATCATCCGGCTTGAAGAGCCGATCAAGACCGACCTCGCGGCCTTCCGTGCCGGCAAGCCGCTTCCTCGCCTCGCCTTCATCCTGTCGCTCGACATATCGACGGGCACAACCTTCGAGAGCATCGTCGACCTGACGGCGAAGCACGTCGACGATCACAAGCGGCTGCCGCATGACGAACTGCCCTATGGCCAGCCGCCGGTCATGCTCTGCGAATTCGAGACCGTCGAGGCGACGGTGAAATCCGACCCGCGCTGGATCGCGGCGGTGAAGAAGCGCGGCATTACCGACGAGGACATTCCGCTCGTCCAGATCGACCCCTTCTCCTCCGGCTATTTCGGCCTTGAATTCGAGAAGGGCCAGCGCATCGTCCGTGCCGTAACCTACTGGCGCGAGGATATCCGCGACAACGGCTATTCCCACCCGATCGAAGGCGTGGTTGCCGTGGTCGACCTGGTCAAGAACCAGGTGGTCGATCTCGTCGACGACGGCCGCATCATCCCGGTGCCGAAGAAGAAGCGCAACTATGGTCAGGAGGCCTTCCCCGAGACGCGGCAGGGACTGAAGCCGCTCGACATCGTCCAGCCGGAGGGCCCGAGCTTCACGGTCGATGGCTGGAAGGTCGAATGGCAGAACTGGTCTTTCCGCGTCGGCTTCACCCCGCGCGAAGGCCTCGTGCTGCATGAACTGGGCATCAAGGACGGCGGCAAGCTGCGGCCGATCGTCTTTCGCGCCTCGGTGACGGAAATGGTCGTGCCTTACGCCGACCCGACCGCCAACCACTTCTGGAAGAGCGCCTTCGACGCCGGCGAATACGGCCTCGGCCGCCTCGCCAACTGCCTGGAGCTCGGCTGCGATTGCTTGGGTCACATCCACTATTTCGACGTGCCCTCGGCCGACGACTTCGGCCAGCCCGTGGTGATGACGAATGCCATCTGCATGCATGAGGAGGACTACGGCATCCTCTGGAAGCACTACGAGTTCCGCAACGGCATCTTCGAGGTTCGTCGCTCGCGCCGTCTCGTCATCTCCTTCTTCGCTACCGTCGGGAACTATGACTACGGCTTCTACTGGCATCTCTACCAGGACGGCACGATCCAGCTCGAGGCCAAGCTGACCGGCATTATCCAGACGGCCGCCGTCGCCCCCGGTGAGACCTATCAATGGGGGGGCATGGTCGACGACAACCTCGGCGGCCCGACCCACCAGCACTTCTTCAACGCCCGCCTGCACATGGATGTCGATGGCGGCGACAACACCGTGACCGAGCACGAATTCGTGCCCCGCCCCTGGGGCGACGACAACCCCTATGGCAATGTCTTCGATACGAAGACGAAGGTGCTGAAGCGCGAGTTGGATAGCCCCGCCGTCGCCAATGGCGAGACGGGCCGCTACTGGAAGGTTCAGAATCCGAACGTCAAGAACTCCGTCGGCAAGGCGCCGGGCTACAAGCTGGTTGTGATGCCGAGCCCGCTGATGCTGGCGCAGGAGGGATCGACGGTCGCCCAGCGCGGCGGTTTCGCCAAGAAGCATATCTGGATAACGGCCTTCGACCCAGCGGAGAAATACGCCTCGGGCGACTATCCGAACGTGCATGCCGGCGGCGACGGCCTGCCGAAATATGTCGCCCAGAACCGCAACATCGAGAATGCCGACCTGGTGCTTTGGCATTCTTTCGGCCACACCCATGTCTGCAAGCCGGAGGATTTTCCGATCATGCCGGTCGAGTATGCCGGCTTCACCCTGAAGCCGAACGGCTTCTTCGCCGGCAATATCGCCATGGACCTGCCGGCCGGAAAGAATCCGCATAGTAGGGACAATCGAGAAGCTTCGGGAGCCTCGTGCTGCCACTCATGATGAAGCGCTGCATTGCCGCTGGAATCTCAACCCACCTCCTTCGCGGGGGTGGGTTTTGTGCGCGTTTTGGCGGAGCATTCGGTGGTTAGGCAAGCCTGCCTCATGCGTACGGAACGCAGCTGCATCTCCCGACGGGACGTGGACTCTTGGAGAGCCTCGGGCACGCCTTTTCTACATTTTCAAAGGGGACCAGGATGAAAAATATCAAACGCGTCGAAGATCAAATCGAAGCATGGACACCCCAACAACGATTGGTTGGCGAGGAGGTGTTCGACCTTGTTGAAAAGAAGCTGCGTGACATCCTGAACAAGACCTATAGCGCGACGGTGCATCGGTGATTTCCGGCAGGCTGGTGGCGAAGACTTCCATAGCCACACTGCAGGTGATTGGCCGCTCAAAAGCTGCTGTTGGTTGGTCCCAGACGAAAAGCGGTTTAATGGTGCCGCACCACCCAGCAATGCTGCACAGACTTGAAAGCTCCGCTTCGCAAGATCGATCTCAGGGATCTGCGCCGTTGTCATTTGCCCTCCCCGTGTAAGCGCTGCCACGGCGCTAAGGAAGCGTCGATAAATTACGACTCTGTTTTTTCCGGTCTTGGACTAATTGTATAGTTCCATTCGCCGTGGAAGGTGTGGCGGAGGATATTGATCGCGGCCATTTCGGCGTCGGAGATTTTGATTCCGGCGGGATAGAGATTTTCATCGAGTTCGCAGCGAACGGTGACGCCAGCGGTCGAGGTGGTCGCGGCGATCAGTTCGACAATGGTGCGATAGTCGGTGAGCGGTCGCCCCCTCCAGTTGCGCGAGATGAATGAGAAGAGGCGATGTTCGATCTTGTTCCATTTGCTGGTGCCGGGCGGCAAGTGCAGGACGACTATGGTCAGGGCCAGTTCGTCGGCGAGCTTTTGAAGTTCGATCTTCCAAAGGCGGACGCGCGAGCCGTTGCTCCCCCCGCCATCGGCGGTGATCGTCAAGGTATGGGCGTGCGGGTAGCGGTCGCGTCCCATCGTCATCCACCAGGAGCGTATCGCATTGACAGCGAAGGCCGCCGTGTCGTGGTCGATCCCGACGCTGACCCATCCTTTGTCGTCGGCGATATCGTAGATGCCGTAGGGCGCGGCGCGACCGAGCTTGGGATCAATGAAGTCATGGACCCGGACTTGCTCGGGTGATCCGGCCGGCCGATATTCACGTCCGCCATTCTTGAAGTCGCCGACGAGTTCTTTCTTCTTAGTGTCGACGGAGATCGCCGGCTGGTCTGCGGCGATGGCCGCCTTGACCGTTTCGGCGATATGCTGGAACTGCGCGTCGCGATCGACGTGGCCTGATCCCTCGATCGTCTTTCGATTGGCTTGAAGAGAGTAGCCAAGTCTTTTCAACAGGGTGCCGACGACATCGTAGCCGACCCGATGACCCATGGCGCAAAGGGCGCCCGCCAGGTTGCGCAGGCTTTTCGAGGTCCACTTCAACGGCGACATCGGATCGCCGCACGTCGCCGGATCAACAAGATTTTCCAGGTCGGACAGAAGCGTCGGGTCCGTCTCGGTCAGGGGCTTGCGGCCCGCGCCCTTGCGACGGATGCCGCCAAGCGCTGAATCCGGCGCTTGGCCGCGCAGTTCCCGCAACCCATAGCCGATGGTGCTGCGCGCGATCCCCGTCGCCTCGCACACCGCCGCGATCCCGCCCCAACCGGCCGCGAGCGCTTCCGCCGCAGCAAAACGCCGACGACCCCGCTCGTCCAGCATCGGACTAAGCGCCTCATAACGCAGCTTTATCGCGGCAACATCGATCACCGACACTGTCTACAAACAAACAACGAAAATGGGAATCCACCAAATGCGATTTCTCGATTCAGAAATTTATCGATGCTTCCTAAGCGGGTATGGGCTTGATTGAGTGGGGTCTCCTACCCCGGCATCTGTGATGCCATAGTGCGGTTGTTGGAAGCCGCAAAAAGGAGAGCCGTTCACTCAATCAAGCCCCGAGGACGCCGGCAAGCCGCTGTCGCACCTTCTCATCACGGTGGTATTTTAGATGCGGTCGCTGCCGGCAATCCGTATCCAGGATACTGCCGGCGTGCAGCCAGATCCGGTGCGCTACGTAAAGAATGCCTTGAAAAAGGAAGCGGCAATTCGCCTGTGGTTGGATACTGCGTTTCCCTCGCAGCTTTATGCACGGCGAAGGCGTTAAGCGCATATCCGGACGACGAAACCCGTCAGCGGCCCGATGTCATGATTGCGTCGATCAAATCATGGATCGCATCGGCGAGCGGTTCCTGGCGAGAAGGGTCTTTCGCGACGGCCGTTGCCGATTCCCGCAGGGCGCCGCTGATCAGGACGGCGTAGTTGGCCGCCTGCACCGGGGCCTTTCCGGCGTTGATCAGGTCGCTTGTGATCATCTCCTTGAACCGGGCGGAGGCTTCGCCCACGACGGGTTCCAGCAACGGGCTGAGCGCAGGGCTCAGCATCATGTAGAACCGCCCGACCTTTGGTTCCGAGGAGATAACCAGAAGCGCCTGCGCGAGAGCGAAAATGCGCGCCTCCGGGCGTTCCTGGGCGTTTCTCCGCCGCGTGGCCTGTTCCAGCACGCGCTGCGCGATCAGGCGGTAGATGTCGCGCAGCATCTCGTCCAGCCCCTCCGGGAAATAGGAATAAGCAGTCGTCTTGGAGGCGCCTGCGCGCTTGGCCGCCGCCTCGACCGAACACACGCTGAGGCCACCTTCGGCAAATAGGTCGAGCACGGCATCCAGCAGTTCCTGGCGCGTTCTCAGGCGATTCTTGTGGCGCAGACTTAAGGGGCGGAGCTCTGTCATCAGGCTTATATAGCGCGCTTGGGAAGCGGCGAAAAGGGGAGGTTTCTCCAACAAGTGAACAAAAAGTTCAATCTGTGAATTAAAGTTCTTGTAATGGACAAAAAGTTCGAATATTTTGCATTCATCATAGAAGCCGGCACACCGGCTCGAATCTTAGGGGAACTGCAAATGATCGAACTGTCTCTGGCGGGAAAGACCGCCTTTATCACCGGCTCGGGCCAAGGCATCGGAGCGTCCATCGCCAGGATTTTCGCACGCGCGGGCGCGGATGTCGTCGTCGCCACGCGAACCGAAAGCTCCGGCCGTGCCGTCGTCGACGACATCGTTGCGGCAGGCGGCAAGGCGGTCCTTGAAGTCATGGATGTCGGCCATGCAGATCAGATCGATGTAGCCATTGCTGCGACTGCCGCGCGGACCGGCCGTCTCGATATCGTCGTCCACAATGCGGCTTCCTTTGCCGGCGGCATGGTTGAGGACCTCGACGAGGGGCAGTTGGAGGAGTCGCTGAGTGTCAACCTGAAGGCTGCGTTCCGGCTTTCTAAAGCGGCGATCCCGCATCTGCGGCGGCAGGGTGGCGGCCGGCTGCTTTTCACCTCGTCCGTTACCGGGCCGCGGGTCGCAATGCCGGGCTCGTCCTATTATGCGGCGGGCAAGAGCGGGCTCAACGGATTCATTCGCACGGCCGCCATCGAGCTTGCCCATGACCGGATCACCGTCAACGGTGTCGAGCCGGGCTTCATCAAAACACCGGCCATGGACCTTCTTGCCGATGAGGCGGGGCAGAAATTCATGGCGAAATACATTCCGATGCGGCGGCTCGGGGCGCCGGAAGACATCGCCCACGCCATGCTTTTCCTGGCCAGCGATGTCGCGGGCTACATCACCGGCCAGACGATCGTCGTCGATGGGGGCAGCACGCTTCCCGAAAGCCCGATCTTCGCGGCCGACGACGCGGTGGGCGCGAAGGGCCTCGACAAGGCGTAAGGACGCACGGGCTGCTGTACTGACGCGCAGGCTGCGGTCTGCGAGCGTCCGCCGATCCAGGCGAATTCACCTTTATCACGGGGCATGGCGTGTGGATGGCGCCTGCTCATGGAGGAAATCTATGACAACTCAGAGCACCCCTCTCGTGGGGACATCTCCGGCGGCGGCCTCTGCTGACGAGGCCGCGTCGCTTCGCCCGACATTGGGCGCCGTTCGCCTGATCTTCTTGATCGTCGCCGCTGCCGCGCCGATGGCAGGCGTTCTGGGCGTCGTTCCGGTCGCCTTTGCCTTCGGCAATGGCATGGGCTTGCCGCTGACCTTCCTGGCGGCGGCCGTCATTCTCGGCCTTTTCACGGTCGGCTATAACGCCATGAGCAAGGAAGTCGTCAATGTCGGTGCGTTCTATGCCTATATCGCCCGCGGTTTCGGGGGCGTCGTCGGGCTGGGAGCGGCCTTTCTGGCGCTGCTTGCTTATCTGGTCTTCGTTTGCGGCGTGGTCGGCTATTTCTCGTTCTTCGCGAAGGTCGCGCTGGCCGATGTTTTCGGCATAGAGGTGCATTGGGTTGTGCCGGCAGCCTTCGCCCTGGTCGTCGCAGCTTTCCTCGGATATCGCCGGATCGATTTCAGCTCGCGGATGCTCGCGGTACTGCTTTCGGTCGAGTTTGCCGTGCTGCTGGCGCTCAATGTCAGCATCGTCGGCACGAAGGGGATCGCCGCCTTTCCGTCCGGCGTGCTGAGCCTCGATGCCGTCTGGAGCGGCGCGCCGGGCATCGCCATAATGCTCGCCTTCACCTGTTTCATCGGCGTGGAATCGGCCGCCCTCTATGCGGAGGAAACCCATTCGCCCTCGCGCACGATCGGCATCGCCACCTTCGGCGCGGTTCTGCTGACGTCGGTCTTCTATTTCATGACCACATGGATCACCATCGGCGCGGTCGGCCCGGATGTGCAGGCCGTGGCGCAGCAGCAGGTTGCGGAACTCTACTTCAACCTCGGCAACCAATATGTCGGCGGCTTCGCCACGAAGATCATGATGGTGTTCCTTGCGACAAGCATGTTCGCCACCCATCTGGCGATTCACAATGTTTGCAGCCGCTATATATTCGCACTCGGCCGGCAGGCCTGCCTGCCCGCCTTCCTGGGGCGTCCTCACCCGGTCTATGCCTCCCCGCATGCCGCGAGCGTGGTGGTGACCCTGGTCACCGTCGCCGTTGTCGGCATCGCCGTTCTCCTCGGTCTCGATCCGCTTCTCCAGCTCGGGGCGGTCGGCATCGGCTTCGGTACGGTCGGAGTCATCGCGCTTCAGGCTATCACCAGCGTTGCCGTCATCGCCTATTTTCGCCGCAAGGGACGCTCGCACTGGTGGACGACGGTCCTCGCACCGCTTGCAAGCTTTTTCGGCCTTGCGGCCACGGTTATCCTGGCGGTCAAGAATTTCGATCTCCTGACCGGGTTCCAGAACGCCGTCGTCCTGTCGCTGCCCGCGCTGCTGGTCATAGCCTTCCTGGCGGGCGGCGCTTATGCCGGCTGGCTCAAGCGCAATCGCCCGTCCGCTTATGCGGCCATCACCGACGAATTCCACTCCGGCGCCTAACGGGCGCCGGAAGCCCCCGAACGCAGAAAGTCAACAACCATGCTCAACCAGAAAGATCTCCTTGAGAGACGGTATTCGGTGCTCGGCCGGCATTCGCCGCTGTTTTACGATGAACCTCTGCATCTCGTGCGCGGCAATGGCGTCTGGGTCGAGGATGCCAGCGGGCGCCGTTATCTCGACGTTTACAACAATGTTCCGCATGTCGGCCATTGCCATCCCGACGTCGTCGAGGCCCTGTGCCGGCAGGCCGGGATGATCAACATCCACACGCGCTATCTGCATGAAAACGTGGTGGCCTATGCCGAGCGCCTGACCGCGACGTTGCACGCGGACCTGTCCGTGGCGATGCTGACCTGCACCGGTACTGAGGCGAACGAGCTGGCGTTGCGCATCGCCCGCTTTATCACTGGTGGCGAAGGCATCATCGTCAGCGATTTCAGCTATCACGGAAATTCGGCGAGCCTCGCGGCCGCCACGACCGGCCTGCCCGCGCCCGAGGCGCTGGGGCCGCATGTCCGCGCGGTGCCGATCCCCGATCTCCACCATGCCGACGCGGATTCGGAAGCGCTGGCGCGGGACTACGCGACCCGCGTCGACGAGGCGGTGCGTTCGTTGCAGGCCGCGGGCTACAAGCCCGCGGCGATCCTCCTCGACACGATTTTTTCGACCGAGGGCCTGCCGCTCTTGCCGAAGACCTATCTCGAACAAGCCGTCGCCCATGTCCGCGCCGCCGGCGGGCTGTTCATCGCCGACGAGGTGCAGCCGGGCCTCGGCCGCATGGGGGATCACATGTGGGGGCATCAGGCTTTCGATGTCGTTCCCGACTTCGTGACGATGGGAAAGTCGCTCGGCAACGGCCACCCGCTGGCCGCGCTGGTCACACGGCCGGATTATCTCGACTCCTTTGCCGCCGAAGCGCTCTACTTCAACACCTTTGCCGGCAATCCCGTGTCTGCCGCCGTCGGAAGCGCGG
This sequence comes from Martinezella lusitana, assembly GCF_016901135.1. Taxonomy (GTDB): domain Bacteria; phylum Pseudomonadota; class Alphaproteobacteria; order Rhizobiales; family Rhizobiaceae; genus Rhizobium; species Rhizobium lusitanum_D. Next base: position 26,800 of record NZ_JAFEVL010000051.1, read on the forward strand.
TGCTTGACGTCATTGAGCAGGAAGACCTCATGGGCAATGCGCGCCGGGTCGGCGCCTATCTCCAGAAGGGTCTTCGCGCGCTTCCGGAGCGTCATGGCCGAATCGCCAGCGTGCGGGGCAGGGGGCTGTTCTTCGGGTTGGAATTCCTGACCGAGACAAAGGCTCCGGCTGCCGCCGAAACCCGGCGCCTGATCGATCTCATGCGCGAGCGCGGGGTGCTGATCAGCAAGATTGGCCCGCACGACAACATTCTGAAGATGCGGCCGCCGCTGCCCTTCTCATTGGAAAATGCCGATCTGCTGCTTTCGACACTTGATGACGCCATCGCCAGGATCTGAGGCCGACAATGACTGAAACCAACACACCTGTTCTCGACAAACAACTGGCCGCCATGAACGAGGCCGCCGAGCGCGCTCTTGCCAGCTGGCCCGGCCGATTCCGGGATATGACGTTGGTCAAATATCGCGAAAACGCGGTTTACAGCCTTTATGACGATGCTGGACAGCGTTTTGCCCTGCGCGTTCACCGCCCCGGCTATCATTCGGATGCGGAATTGCGGTCGGAACTGCTATGGATGTCCGCGCTCGCGACGGCCGGTGTTCCAGTTCCGGGCATCGTTCCGACGCGCGATGGCGCGCTGTTCGTGAAGGTCAAGCTGCCGGAGAGGCCGGTCATGCAGATAGACATGCTGGTGTGGCTTGCCGGCCAGCCGATCGGCAGCATTGAGGATATCGGCGCCTCGAATACAGAGGCGCTTCGCGACCACTATGTCAAGGCCGGCGTGCTCGCTGCACAGCTGCACAATTTCGGCGAAGGCTGGCAGATGCCGGACGGCTTTGCCCGCCACGCCTGGGATGCCGGCGGATTGATCGGCGAGGACCCGTTCTGGGGAAAATTCCGGGAACTTCCGGCGCTCGCCGAACACCGCGGTCTCATCGAGACCGCCTGCCGCAAAGCAGAAACTGAGTTGGCGGCACTCGGCCGTCGGGCTTCGGTTTACGGGCTGATCCACGCCGATTTCGTGCCCGAAAACCTGCTGCACGCCGACGGGTCGCTGCTACTGATCGATTTCGACGATGCCGGCTTCGGCTGGCATATGTTCGAGTTGGCGACGGCGCTCTATTTCTATCTCGATACGCCCCATTATGATGCGGTCCGCGATGCGCTGGTCGCCGGCTATCGCTCGGAGCGCGCGCTTTCGGATGCCCATTGGGCGCAATTGCCGCTCTTCCTCCTGCTGCGCAGCATCACCTATCTCAGCTGGGTGCACACGCGCAGGGAAACGGAAACCGCGCAGGAACTCACGCCGATGTTCGTCGAGCGAACGGTGGAGCTTGCCCGGCGCTACCTGATGTAAAGCGCTGCGTGCGGCAGGGACGATAAGGCCTGCGGGACATTGCTACCCGCCGGCCTTTGTTATTTGCGTGGGGCGGCCGCGGCTCAGGTCTTCAGCTTCAGGACGCTGGCGATCTGGCCCTTGTCGTGCATGCCGAGCTTCTTGTAGGCGCAGCGCAGATAGTGGCGCACGGTAGTGGGCGATATGCTCATGCGCCGCGCGACTTCCTTGTAGGAGATGCCTTCCCCGAAATACCGAACCGTCGTCAGTTCCTGCGGACTCAGCCGATCCAGCAGCGAGCGTGGGCGCGACTCGACGAGATAAAGGCCGGCCACCTTGGACAGGCGGATATGGATGGTGTTTCCGACGAAGGGGATGGAGCTGCGGTGCCGAAGCTGGTCGATCAGCGCGTCCGGCAGCTTTGCACCCATCCAATCCGGCCACTCGCTGGCGAGCGTATGGGCGAAGCTGTCGTCCATCTGATGCAGAACCCCGTAGCTGTCGCAGATGGCGCGGGCGGTGGTGTTCATCGTCTCGGCCTGAAGCCCCGCAAGGTGGCTTGAGCGATTGATCTCGCGGGCCGCCGCCAAATGGGGAATGATCTCTTCTATCCTCTGCTTTTCCTCCGCCGAGAACGGCCGGTTGAGCGCATGCCGATAGATCGAGAGGAAGGTGCTGAGGCCGAACCGGTTGTCCAGCGTGCAGATGCGCAGCATGTAGGCGAGCCCATATCTCCCCGCCCAATCGCGAAAGCGCAGGTCGATATTTGCATCTAGGACGGAGGCAACTGCCGCCTTGCCCTGGATAAGCGCGTTGAAATCGCCGAGCGGGTCGCAATGGCGAACCTGCTTCCAGTCGGTGAAGAACTGATCGGGCAGGCCGAAGAGGAAGCTGTTGTGGGTGATCGGCCCTGCCGGCGTCAGGGTGGCGACGCCGGTCCAGGCGGTATCGAAAGGCACATAGGCGGTGAGCAGCCGCAGGAACGTTTTTTCAAACTCGCTGATCTCGGATCGGAGGGCGGCGCCATAGAGATCGAGCAACAGCAGGCTGAGCCCGCTTGCGGCCGCATCCGTCGCGGAAAGCGCGCCATAGAAATCAAGGCGGCGCGGAGGACGTTCGACCCACATGGCATCCTCGAGCACGACCGGGTCCGGCAGCTCCTTTAGAACCTCCTCATTGCGCCGCCCAACATCCCCGATATTCAACATCCGCCTCCCCGCGCTGGACCAGCGTTTATCGTAAATCACCGACCCGAAGCCAGGTTTGGCTGCCGATCTTGCGCTCGCTTCCGTCCCCAGACAAGCCGCATTCCGCGGAAAAGCGGCCCGCCGGCGCGATGTTGCGCTACGGGCCGGCTGGGCCACGTCGCTGGCCTCTGGGTAGACTGCGGCCAGACGGGTTTAGAGCTCGAACGAGTTGGCAAGCTCATCGATGAGCTGGCGCTGGAAGGCAACGAGCCGTTCCTCCGGTTGCCAGGCGATGGCCATGTCGAGCATCGGGTCTTCCACCGCCGTCCGGATGCCGGACAAGGCCTCCACGACGGCATGGCCGCAGAACGGCACATAGGCCTCCGCGTATCCGCCCTCATGCACGATCGTCAGCCGGCCGCTGCAATGCCGATCCGCCGCATCGAGAACGAGTTCGGTCATCGCACGGTAGCTTTCGCTGTAAAGCAGCATGCGGGCCAGCGGATCGACGGCATTGGCGTCGAGGCCGCTTGCGACCACGATCAGCTCCGGGCGGAAGGCGTCGAGCGCCGGCATGACGATGCGCTTGAAGGCATGGAGATAGGCCTCGTGACCGCCGCCGGAGAGAAGCGGAATGTTGATGTTGGCGCCGAGGCCCTTGCCGCTGCCGCGTTCGTCGGAGCCGCTGTAGCCCGGCGGAAAGCAACGGTCCTGGTGCAGGGAAATCGTCAGCGTGTTCGGGTCTTCGTAATAGATCGACTGTGTGCCGTTGCCATGATGCACGTCCCAGTCGATGACGGCGACGCGCTCGATGCCATGCCGGGCGCGTGCGGCCTCGATGGCGATCGGAATATTGGCCAACAGGCAGAAGCCCATCGGGCGATCCCGCAGGCAGTGGTGTCCCGGCGGGCGCGAAAGCGAAAAGGCATTGCGCACCTCGCCTTTCAGCACCGCGTCGAGCGCGCCGATGGCAAGCCCCGCCGAGAGGGCCGCGATTTCGTAGCTGCCCTTGCCGAAGGGGGCGAGATTGCCGAGATCGCCGCCGGTCGTATCGCTCAGCGCCTTGAACTGCCTGATGTAGTTGATGGGGTGGATGCGCAGGAGATCGTCTTCCGATGCGGGCGGTGCCGAGCGCACGTCGAGCGCTGCCGCAAGGCCGGAAAACTGGATCAACGACAGCAGCCTGCGCTTTGAGTCGGGGGATTCCGCGTAGCCGCTGGCCGAGGGAGGCTGCACCCAGCCTCCGATCGGGAAGAAGAGGGCGTGGCTGCCGCCGCTGTGCCAGAAGGTGCGTTCGTCGGTAAAGAGGGCTGTCTTGAGCATGGATTTTCTCTCTGATGTCTCTGTGGGTCGGTGGAGGGGGCAAACGATCGAATCAGGCTCTGTCCGGCTGCCCCTTGCGCTCGACATGGAATAGGAAGGCGAGGGAGATCAGGCAGGCGACCGTCGCGGCGACGAAGACTGAGCCAAGCCCCCATCCGGTATCGAGCATCACCCCGGCGATCAGCGGACCGACGGCCAGTCCTAGGCCAATGACCAGCGTCAGGGACGCAACCAGCCGGCCGGTTCCGTCGCTCTTGGCGACGACCGCGAGGATCAAGGGCAGCACGAAGGTCCATGCGAACTTGAAGGCAAAGACGGCGATGGAATAGCCGGTCGCGGTGGGGTGGGTGGCAAGGACGATCAGGGAAACCGCGAGGATTGCGTAGCCGGCGATCAGCATCGCCTTGCGCTCCACCCGGCTGCCGATGAACGAGGCAATCAGCGCACCGACAATGCCCATGATGGTAGCGACGCTCAGAACCTTGCCCGTGTCGGCGTCGTTCAGGCCGGCATTGGTTGCTGCCGCGCTGGCGAATGTCCACACGCCGCCGATGGCAATATAGAAGGCGAGCACGCCGGCAATAGCGAGGATGGCGATGCTGATCGACTGGGATTGCGGGATGGCCGCCCCGCGCGCCGCATCCGGCCGGGTGGTGTCGAACCCACGGCAGAGCGGCGCGGCGATCGCCCCCAGCGCGGCAAGCGCGACGTAGAACGACCGCAGGCCATAGGCCGAAAACAAATAGGGCAAGAGGAAAAGCCCGACCGCACCGGCGACAAGCTGCCCGACTACCCACAGGCCGAACGTCCTGTCATGGTTTTTGCTGGTGGCGGCGCTGGTCATGCACAGCACCATCAAGGTGCCGCCGCCAAGGGCGGTGACGGCCCGCAGGGCGAGCAGGGCGGCAAAGCCGGGCATCAACAGGGCGGTCAGCAGGTTGCCGAGGCAGAAGATGGCAAGCGAAAACGCGGCGACGCGGCGGGCGTCCATGCGCCCGAGCCAGAGATAGGAGGGCAGCGTCGCGCAGCTGAACGCTCCGAGTTCGACGAAGAAATACGTGCCGATCTCTGATGCGCTGAGGCCGAGCTGGACGCCGAGCTGCGCGGCAACGGCCGGTGCGACAAGAAGCACAAGCGGCGTGATGGCGGCAAATGTCACCAGCGCCGCGAGGGTGGATTTACCGAAGACGGGCGCGGCCGTTGAGGTGAAGGACGGCGAGGTCATGGTCTTGCCTCCCCGGGGATAGGCGCATGTGGCGGGCATGGTTTGAAGCGCGGCTGCGCGAGTCGTGTCGGACTGGTGTTCATCTTCTTTAACCCCCTTGGTGTTCTTGTCGTTGTCCCCGGAGCCATTGGCGCCCAGGGTCGGCCTGTCATTGTCCGGGTCGCCGGACCGACGGCCAGACGTTCAGATGAACGAGGTCGAATCGGCCCTGTGCCAATGCGGGAAGCGAAATTTATTGCTTTCTAAAAGAGGAATGCGGCAGGGACGGCCGATTCGATTGCTCGAGGTGTTTCCGGTCCCCTCCATTTGAACGGGGAGGGCGTCTTGCGGTGGCGGGGTCAGCCGGAGAGGCGTTGCCTCGGCGATCGCGACCTTGCAACCATGCTTTCATGGTCGAGATTGTGAAATCGGAGTATCGCAGCCTGGCTCTTTGGCTTATTCAGTCCGTCGAGCCCGATGGCACGATCATGAGCGAGGTCCCTTTTTGCCGGGAAATGACAGGAACGGAACATCGTTTGCGGCGGAGCTGCAGGCAATCCTCGAGGAATGCCCGTTGAAGGCGGCCGGCTTTATCGTCACCATCTATGGCGACGTGGTGGAGCCGCGCGGGGGAGTGGTCTGGACCGGCAATCTCGTCGACATCTGTGCCGACGTCGGCATCAGCGAAACTCTGGTGCGGACGGCGGTTTCCCGTCTTGTCGCCGCCGGCCAGTTGTCCGGCGAGCGGGAAGGCCGCCGTAGTTTCTATCGGCTGGCCGCGCCGGCGCGGGCGGAATTTGCCGCGGCCGCCCGGCTGCTGTTCGGACCGCCGGAGCCGGCGGACTGGCATTTCGTGCAGTTGACGGGTGCGAAGCCGGACGAGGCGATGCAGGTGCTGGAGCGCGCCGGCCATGCGCGGCTGGGGCCGAGGCTCGCGGTCGGGGCACGTGCGATGCCGCCCTTCACGCAATCGTCCGTCGTCTTCCGCGCTGAGGTGGTCAGCGGGGAAGGGGAACTCTGCGCGTTTGCCGCCGATCACTGGAACCTCGAACACCATGCCGAAGCCTATCGCGGCTTCCTCTCCCGCTTGGGGCGCCTCGGTGATCTCTTGTCGGGCAGTTTACGGCTGAGCCCGTCGGAAAGCCTTGTGGCCCGGTTGTTGCTCGTGCACCAGTTTCGTCTGGTCGTGCTGCGCGATCCGCGCCTGCCGCAGGCGGCGCTGCCGGCCACCTGGCCCGGCGAGGAGGCGAGGGCGCTGTTCGCCCGTCTCTATCTGCGGCTCTCTCCCGATGCGGACCTGCATGTCGCGCGCAATTTCGTAACCGCGGACGGCGCATTGCCCGAGGCGAGCGAGGCGACGTTGCGTCGCTTGTCGCTGCTGGCTGATGTGGCCTAGCGCGCATTTAACGCGGAAAATCCGGCTCTTGTGCTATGCTAAAATGCTGGCGCGATAAAACATCACAAAAATCTGAGAAATTACCATTGATTTGTGACGCATTGAGTGCTAAATGGTGACCGATCGGTCGGTTAATCCTTCGATGAGGGGATGATCGGCCCGCGCATAGGGAGGAAGCCTGCGTGTCTGAAGCCTTTATCTGCGATGCTGTCCGCACACCCATCGGCCGTTACGGCGGGGCCTTGTCCTCGGTCCGCGCCGATGATCTCGCCGCCGTGCCGCTGAGCGCCCTGATGGCCCGCAATCCCGATATGGACTGGGCCAAGGTCGACGACCTCATCTATGGCTGCGCCAATCAGGCCGGCGAGGACAACCGCAATGTCGGCCGCATGGCCGTGCTTCTCTCCGGCATGCCCGTCACCGTTCCCGCAACCACCGTCAACCGCCTCTGTGGTTCCGGCATGGATGCCGTCGGCATGGCCGCCCGCGCCATTCGTGCCGGGGATTGCGATATCGTCGTGGCCGGCGGTGTCGAGAGCATGAGCCGCGCCCCCTTTGTCATGCCGAAGGCCGAGAGCGCCTTTTCCCGTTCCAACGCCGTCTATGACACGACCATCGGCTGGCGCTTCGTCAATGCGAAGCTGAAAGCTACCTTCGGCGTCGATTCCATGCCGGAAACGGCCGATAATGTGGCCGGCGATTTCGGCGTCAGCCGCGCCGATCAGGATGCCTTTGCCGCACGCAGCCAGGCCCGCTGGGCCGCGGCGCAGGAGGCCGGTGTCTTCGCCGACGAGATCGTGCCGGTGCATGTCGCCCAGAAGAAGGGCGATGCCATCGTTGTTGGTTGCGACGAGCATCCGCGTCCCGGCACCACGGCCGAACAACTCGGAAAGCTCAAGGGCGTCAACGGCCCGGATCGTACCGTCACCGCCGGCAATGCCTCGGGCGTCAATGATGGTGCCGCCGCCTTGCTGATTGCCGGTGAAAAGGCGATCAAGGAGCAGGGGCTTGCCCCCAAAGCCCGCATCGTTGCCATGGCTGCTGCCGGCGTCGAGCCGCGCATCATGGGCATCGGTCCCGCGCCGGCTGCCCGCCGCGTGCTGGAACGTGCTAAACTCTCCATCGGTCAGATGGATGTCATCGAACTCAACGAGGCTTTTGCCTCGCAGGCGCTCGCCGTGCTGCGCGACCTCGGATTGCCGGACGACGCTGCGCATGTGAACCCGAATGGCGGTGCGATCGCGATGGGCCATCCGCTCGGCATGAGCGGCGCCCGTCTCGTGACAACAGCCGCTTATCAGCTTCACCGCCAGGGCGGCCGCTATGCGCTGTGCACCATGTGCATCGGCGTCGGCCAGGGCATCGCACTTATTCTCGAACGCGTCTGACGCGTAATCAAGAGGAACGACCATGTATGCACAGATGGTAAAGACCGACGCCGCCCGCGTCCGGAGCCTCGACGAGATGGATCCGGTCGAGCGCGCCTTTCAGGAGCGCATCGACGCCGGCCAGAAGATCGAACCGAAGGAATGGATGCCGGAAGGCTACCGCAAGACGCTGGTGCGCCAGATCAGCCAGCACGCCCATTCCGAAATCGTCGGCCAGCTGCCGGAAGGCAACTGGATCACCCGCGCGCCGACCCTGGAGCGCAAGGCGATCCTGCTCGCCAAGGTGCAGGACGAAGCGGGGCACGGCCTCTATCTCTACTGTGCCGCCGAAACACTCGGCATCAGCCGCGACGAAATGTATGAGCAGCTGCATTCCGGCAAGGCGAAATACTCGTCGATCTTCAACTATCCGACGCTGAGCTGGGCCGATATCGGTGCAGTCGGCTGGCTGGTCGATGGTGCGGCGATCATGAATCAGGTGCCGCTACAGCGCTGTTCCTACGGGCCTTATGCCCGCGCGCTGGTTCGTATCTGCAAGGAAGAAAGCTTCCACCAGCGCCAGGGCTTCGACATCCTGATGAAGATGGTGAAGGGGACGCCTGCGCAGAAGGCGCTGGTTCAGGACGCGCTGAACCGCTGGTGGTGGCCGTCGCTGATGATGTTCGGCCCCTCCGACGACGCCTCCGTGCATTCGGCCCAGTCGATGGCCTGGAAGATCAAGCAGAACTCGAACGACGAGCTGCGCCAGAAATTCGTCGACCAGACTGTGCCGCAGGCCGAATATCTGGACCTGACCGTTCCCGATCCGGACCTCAAGTGGAACGAGGAAAAGGGCGGCTACGATTTCGGCGAGCCGGATTGGAGCGAGTTCTTCGCTGTTATCGCCGGAAACGGCCCCTGCAACGCAGAGCGCCTCGACGCCCGCAAGAAGGCCTGGGACGACGGCGAATGGTTCCGTGACGGTCTCGTCGCGCATGCCGAGAAGGCGCAGTCGCGCCGTCAGGCAGCCCGTATCGCCGCCGAATAGGCGTTTTCCGGATCGCGCGTCCCAAGTCGCGCGATCCCACAGTCCCGATACCAGCCAATACGCTCGCAAGGCGGTCCGCCGCAGATGAGCGCGAACCAGGGAGAGAAATCATGTCCAGCGAATGGCCCCTCTGGGAGGTCTTCATCCGCGGCCAGCATGGCCTCAATCATCGCCACGTCGGCAGCCTGCATGCGCCGGATGCGGAGATGGCCGTAAACAATGCCCGCGACGTCTACACTCGCCGCAACGAGGGCGTGAGCATCTGGGTGGTGCGCTCCAGCGACATCACCGCCAGCGCGCCGTCCGACAAGGGTCCCCTGTTCGAGCCGTCGAATTCCAAGGTCTATCGTCATCCGACCTTCTTCGACGTGCCGGAAGAAGTGGGGCATATGTGATGGGTGCGGCTCAACAGACGGCCACGATCGACAACGCCGCCCTCTTCGAGTTCCTGCTGCGGATGGGCGACAACACCCTCATCCTCGGTCACCGCCTCTCGGAATGGTGCGGCCATTCGCCGGCGCTGGAAGAGGATATCGCGCTTTCCAATACAGCGCTCGACATGATCGGCCAGACACAGCTGTGGCTCGGCCTTGCCGGCGAAGTCGAGGGCAAGGGGCGCAACGCCGATGCTCTCGCCTATCTGCGCGATGGTCTGGATTTCCGCAACGTGCTGCTCGTCGAGCGCCCAAACGGTGATTTCGGTAAGACGCTGATGCGGCAGTTCCTCTTCGATGCGTGGCACTACGTGCTGCTGAAAGCGCTCAAAAGCTCCAGCGAAAAGCGCGTCGCCGAGATAGCCGAAAAGGCATTGAAGGAAGTCTCCTACCATCTCGATCGGAGCCGCGATCTGGTAATCCGGCTTGGCGACGGCACGGCTGAGAGCCATCGCCGCATGCAGGACGCGCTCGACGACCTCTGGCCCTATACCGGTGAGCTGTTCGTGGGCGATGCGTCAGATGCTGCGGTTGCCGTTGATGGCGTGGCTCCCGAGCCCGCATCGTTGAAGGCATCCTGGGACGAGCTGGTGGCCGAGACGCTGGATGAGGCGACGCTAAAGACGCCGGCCGACGGCTATATGCAGAAGGGCGGCAAGCGCGGCATCCACACCGAACATCTCGGCTTCATCCTCTCGGATCTACAGTTCCTGCAGCGCGCCTATCCCGGCGGGACCTGGTAGGAGGCGGCGATGATGACCGCCCGGAATCTTTCGATTGAGCATCCGTCGACGCAGCAGGTCTGGACATGGCTTGCCGACGTGCCGGACCCGGAAATCCCGGTGATCTCGCTGGTCGATCTCGGCATCATCCGCGATGTCGCCTGGGAGGATGAGGCGCTTGTCGTCACGGTCACACCGACCTATTCCGGCTGTCCGGCAACGACGGTAATCAACATCGACATCGAGCGCGCGCTGAACGAGCGCGGCATCGGGAAGGTCAAGTTGAAGCGTCAGCTTTCACCCGCCTGGACCACCGACTGGATCAGCCAGGAAGGCCGCGAGAAGCTAATGGCCTACGGCATCGCGCCGCCGATCGATGGCACGGCTGCCGACGGCGTGTTGATGAAACGCATCGACCGGCTTTCGGGTCGATCCAACCTGTCGATCGCCTGTCCGCGCTGCGGATCGGCCAACACCGAGAAGATCAGCCAGTTCGGCTCGACGCCGTGCAAGGCCAGCTATCGCTGCACCGACTGCCTGGAACCCTTCGATTATTTCAAGTGCATCTGACCCGAAGCAAAGGATGAGGGCCGCCCATGGCACGTTTCCATTCCCTGAATGTTACTGAAGTGCGCCGCGAGACCCGCGATGCCGTCGTGGTGACGCTGGTTCCCTCCGAGGAAGACCGTGCCGCTTTCGATTTCACGCAAGGCCAGTATCTGACCTTCCGCCGCAAGTTCGATGGCGACGAGCTAAGGCGCTCCTATTCGATCTGTGCGGGACGCGACGAGGGCGTGCTGCGTGTCGGCATCAAGCGGGTGGATGGCGGCTGTTTCTCCAGCTGGGCCAACGAGCTTCTGAAGCCGGGCGATACGCTGGAAGCCATGCCGCCGATGGGCGCCTTCTTCACCGATATCGAGCCGGATGTGTCCAAGCATTATCTCGGCTTTGCCGGCGGCAGCGGCATCACGCCGGTCCTGTCGATCATCAAGACCACGCTGCAGCGCGAGCCGCGCTCCCGCTTCACGCTGGTCTATGCCAACCGCCAGATTTCCTCGATCATGTTCCGCGAGGAGTTGGAGGACCTGAAGAACAGCTATCTCGGCCGCCTCTCTATCCTGCATGTGCTCGAAAGCGAGGCGCAGGACATTGATCTCTTCACTGGCCGCGTCAATGCGGAAAAATGCGCGGCCCTGTTCAAGAGCTGGATCGACCTGAAGTCGGTGACGACGGCCTTCATCTGCGGACCCGAGCCGATGATGCTGGCGATCGCCGGCGCGTTGCGCGAACACGGGCTGCGCGACGACCAGATCAAGTTCGAGCTTTTCGCCTCCTCGCAGCCCGGCCGGGCGCGGGCGAGGGCTGAGAGTGCCAATGGCGCGGATGCGAATGCCAGCTGCCAAGCCACCGTGACGCTCGACGGCGCGACCCGCGTCTTCAGCATGCCCAAGCAGGGCCAGAGCCTGCTCGACGCTGCACTCCAAAATAACATCGACGCGCCCTATGCCTGCAAGGCCGGCGTCTGCTCCACCTGTCGCGCCAAGGTCATCGAGGGCGAGACGGAGATGGAGGTCAACCATGCGCTCGAGGACTACGAGGTCCGGCAGGGCTACGTGCTCACCTGCCAGTGCTACCCGCTGACCGACAAGGTCGTCGTCAGCTACGACCAGTGAGAGCGGAGGACGAACGCATGACCGACACCGAAACCATGCCGATCGAAGACTACCTCGCGCAAGGCGGCGTCCTGACTTCGCCGGACAACGTGCCGGCGCGCTATCGCGGCGAACTGCTGCGCCTGATGGCAAGCTTCGTCGACAGCGAGCTGGCGGGTTCCGCCGGTTTTGCCGATACCATCAACGACGCGCCGGGTATCCTGGAGCGAATTTCTGCTGCCCGTATCGTGCTCGAGAAAACCGACCATGCCGGTCAGGTGTTGAAGCTCATGGAGAGCTTCGGCGCCGATGGCAGGCGTTATGCCGTCCATCACCCGTGGGCTGAGCGTCTTTCGCGCGACGCCGATATCGGTGCCGTGCGTCAGGATGGCGACATGCGCCTTTCGGTCTTCCATTATCCGCTTGAGGGATGGGTCGATGCCGTCGTCATGAACGTGCTGATGGGCAAGGCAGGTGTCATCCAGCTGCGCGAACTTTCGCACGTCTCCTACCAGCCGCTGGCCGAGGTTTTCCGCCGCATCCTGCCGCGCGAAACCCGCCATCTCGAACTTGGCATCGCTGGCCTCACGCGCATCGCGGCAAACCCGACGGAACGCGATGCCGCCCTGGCATCCATCGCCTACTGGCGCCCGCGGGTTGCCGCGAGCTTCGGGCTTTCCGGCTCGGCGCGCTACGGCACGCTTTCCCGGTTCGGCCTTCGCCATACTCCCAATGAAACCCTCCTTGCCGAATGGCAGGCGGATGTCGAGGCGCAGCTTTCTGCGCTGAAACTGATCTGACAGGAAGGAAACGAGCATGAACATTCTGGCGTCCCGGCCTCGCCGGCTTGAAAGCTATGTCTGCGGCAGCTGGACCGCAGGGGCGAAAGAAGGCGTTCCGCTTCTCGACGCCTCGACCGGCGCGCCCGTCGCTTTCATCGATTCCAGTGGTATCGATTTCGCAAGCGCTCTCGCCTATGGCCGCGAAAAGGCCGGCCCGGCGCTGCGCCGGATGTCCTTCCATGAGCGCGCTGCGATGCTGAAGGCGCTTGGTCTGGCGCTGATGGACCGGAAGGAGGAGTTCTACGCACTCTCCACCGCCACCGGCGCCACCCGCGCCGACAGCTGGGTCGATATAGACGGCGGCATCGGCACGCTGCTCTCCTACGCCTCGAAAGGCCGGCGCGAACTGCCGAACACCCGCGTATTGCTCGACGGCGATGTCGAGGCGCTTTCAAAGGACGGCAGTTTCTCTGCCCAGCATATTCTCAGCCCGCTTCAGGGCGTGGCCGTCCACATCAATGCCTTCAACTTTCCCTGCTGGGGCATGCTCGAAAAACTCGCTCCCACGCTGCTCGCCGGCATGCCGGCCATCGTCAAACCCGCCAGCCAGACGGCCTATCTGACGGAGCTGATGGTGCGCCGCATGGTCGAAACCGGCCTTTTGCCGGAAGGCGCGGTGCAGCTGATCGCTGGTTCGGTCGGCGACCTTCTCGACCATGTCGAGGGCCAAGACGTCGTTACCTTCACCGGCTCTGCCTCGACCGGCCGCAAGCTGAAGAGCCATCCGGCCGTTATCGGCAATTCCGTGCGCTTTACCATGGAGGCCGACAGCCTCAACGCCTCCGTGCTCGGCATCGACGCCGGCCCCGGAACCGAGGAATTCGATCTCTTCGTAAAGGAGGTTGCCCGCGAAATGACGTCGAAGGCCGGGCAGAAATGCACCGCCATCCGCCGCGTCATCGTCCCGCGCGCCCATTGCGATTCGCTCGTCGCGGCACTGGGTGACCGGCTCAGCAAGACGGTGCTCGGCAATCCCACCGATGAGAACGTCCGCATGGGGCCGCTTGCGAGCCTCGACCAGCGCGACGAAGTCCGTGCCCGCATCCGCGATCTGCTCGGCGATGCCGAAATCGTCGCTGGCGATCCCGACATGCCGCGCGTCGTTTCGGGCGATGCCGAAGCCGGCGCCTTCCTCAATCCTGTGCTGCTGTACTGCGACCGGCCCTGGGAAGCCAAGGCCGTACATGATGTCGAGGCCTTCGGTCCGGTCAGCACCGTCATGCCCTATGATTCCGCCGAAGAAGCCGTCGACCTCGCTCGCCGCGGCAAGGGCAGCCTCGTCACGTCGGTCTTCACCAACGATCCAGAATTCGCGAAAGAAGTCGTGCTCGGCATGGCGCCGTATCACGGACGTGTCTTGATCGGCAACCGCGTCAGCGCAAAGACCTCGACCGGCCATGGTTCGCCTCTGCCGGGCCTCGTCCATGGTGGTCCCGGCCGCGCCGGCGGCGGCGAGGAACTCGGCGGCATGCGCGGCGTCAAGCACTACATGCAGCGTACAGCTATCCAGGGTTCGCCGACGCTGCTCTCGGCCGTCACGGGCCGCTGGGTTGCCGGCGCCGAGGTGCACGTCGGCGGCGAACATCCTTTCCGCAAGTCGCTGGCCGAGCTTTGCATCGGCGACCAGCTCGTCACCGCCACCCGCACGGTGACATTGGAAGACATCGAACATTTCGCTGGCTTTACCGGCGACACTTTCTACGCTCATATGGACGAGGCGGCGGCCAAGGCCAATCCGTTCTTCGACGGTCGCGTCGCCCACGGCTATCTGATCGTCTCCTTCGCGGCCGGGCTGTTTGTTGATCCAGCGCCGGGGCCGGTGCTTGCCAACTTTGGTGTCGACAACCTGCGCTTTCTCACTCCGGTGAATCCGGATGACACATTGCAGGTGAAATTGACTTGCAAAGAAATCAACCCGCGTGTCGATGCCGACCATGGCGAAGTCCGCTGGGATTGCAACGTGACAAACCAGTTGGGTGCGACCGTGGCACAGTACGACGTTTTGACGATGGTGGCTAAAACCAGGGTGTGACCGCATGACACCGATCGAGCAGGATCCACGTCGCTTGGACATGACCGTTCTGATGACGCCCGACATGGCAAATTTTTCGGGAAAGGTTCATGGTGGTGCGCTGCTCAACCTGCTCGATCGCGTCGCGTTTTCCTGTGCCTTTCGCTATTCACAGCAATATGCCGTGACGCTTTCGGTCGATCAGGTGATGTTTAAGGAGCCGATCCATGTCGGCGAACTCGTCACTTTCCGCGCTTGCGTTAACTATACAGGCCGAACCTCCATGGAAATCGGCATTCGCGTAGAGGCGGAGCAGATTCGCTCGGGCGTCCGGCGTCACACCAATTCTTGCTATTTTACAATGGTGGCGGTGGATGAAATAGGCAAGCCGGTCCGCGTGCGGGAAATGCGGCCGACGGACCCGGTGGATATCAGGCGATACAACGCGGCCTAGCTACGCCGAACACTCCGGCGCGAATTCGCTGAGCGGCTGGAAAGCGTTGCTGAGACCGGGTGCGATGTCGATAAGAAGGGAGAGGACTGGTGGCGCAAATATATGCTTACGACGGCGTGGTTCCGGTAATCGATCCAGCCGCCTTTGTGCACCCTGCAGCAGTGGTCATCGGCGATGTCTTCGTGGGGCCGGCGTGTTACGTGGGGCCTGGGGCGGTTCTTCGTGGGGACTTCGGGCGTATTGTCCTTGAACGCGGATCCAACGTGCAGGAGACCTGCGTCGTGCACAGTTTCCCCAATCTCGAAGTGGTCGTTGCGGAAGGGGGACATATCGGTCACGGGGCGGTGCTGCACGGATGCCGGATCGGCCGCAACGCCATGGTGGGCATGAATGCTGTCGTTATGGACGAGGCCGTTATTGAAGAAAATTGCATCGTCGCCGCCATGGCATTCGTCAAAGCCGGCGCTAAGATCCCTCCAAATAGCCTTGTGGTCGGCGCTCCAGCACGGGTGGTTCGCGAACTAACATCAGAGGAAATTGCCTGGAAACGCCAAGGCACGGCGGTCTATCAACGGCTCGCGCTGGAAGCGAAGCACAAACTCGTGCTGACATCGCCGCTGACAGAACCCGAGCCCGGAAGGCGTCGTATCGTCGCGCCGGAATATGACCCGCTCATTCTCGAAAGGCTGAAACTAGGCGATTGATCAGCGAACAGCTTTCAATCCTTCGAGGATAAGCGTCGTGGCTATATCCGCATATTCATCCCGTGTAATTGGCCCGTTCGGGCGGAACCACATATAAACCCAGTTCATCATGCCGAAGAGCGACATGGTGACAGGCATCAGCAGTGGACGATCCCTGTTGAGATCGGGGTTGATATCGAGAATGGCACCCGAGAAACGCTTGACTATTTGTCGCTCGATCGTCTGCAATTCGGCAAGTTGTTCTTGGGACAGGGCGCTCGTGCCGTTGAGCTGGACCTTGTGTTCATTGTCCCGACCCTCGTAGTTCGCTAGCACGGCCTTTACCAGAAGGCGCAGCCGCTCCTGCGGCGGCACATCGGTGCGATCCGCCGCTTCGATCGCCTCCTCCAACTCCGCCAGATGGGTGCGCACGATGTCGAAGATCAACGCGTCCTTGCTCGGATAGTAGTGGTAGAGTAGGGCCTTCGAGACGCTACTGCGCGAGGCGATCATCGACATAGAAGCCTTCTCCATGCCGATCTCGGCAAACACCGCTGCGGCGCTCGCCAGAATGCTCCTCTGCTTTTCCTCGAAGTCTACTGCGCGCGTGCGTGCCATAGTTCCTGCTCTGCTTGTTCGGCCGTGGCTGCGGAAGGGCGGCCACCCTCCCTATACACAGCCAACCCCGCGCCCCGCTATACCGGCGCTGCGTTCATTCACTCTTTTGGACGGTTATCGACCACGCGCTTTGCCTTGCCCTCGGAGCGCGCTACGCCACCTGGCTCATGCACCGTAATTTTGGTAGACACACCCACGATGCTCTTGATGTGATGGGCAAGTTCCTTCGCCGATCCGGCGCGCGCGTCCTCATCGGTCGCCTCCAGCGTACATTCGACATGAACTGTCATGTTGTCCATACGGCCGGCGCGGCTCAGCTCAATCTGGAAATGGGGGGCAAGACCGCGACATTTCAGGATTTGCTCTTCGATCTGGGTCGGGAAGACGTTGACGCCGCGCAGGATCATCATGTCGTCGGAGCGGCCGGTAATCTTCTCCATGCGGCGCATAGCACGTGCGGTGCCAGGAAGCAGCCGCGTCAGATCGCGCGTGCGGTAGCGGACGATGGGCAGACCTTCTTTCGTTAGTGTCGTGAAGACGAGTTCACCAAGTTCACCGTCCGGCAAGACCGCGCCCGTCACAGGGTCGATGATTTCGGGGTAGAAATGGTCTTCCCAAATGTGCAGACCATCCTTCGTCTCGACGCACTCATTGGCGACGCCAGGCCCCATGACTTCCGAGAGGCCGTAGATGTCGACGGCGTGCATGTCGAAGGTCTGTTCGATTTCCTCGCGCATGGCGTTCGTCCAGGGCTCGGCACCAAAAATGCCAACGGCGAGCGAGCTTTCGCGTGGATCGATGCCATGGCGGCGGAATTCGTCGAGGATGGACAGCATGTAGGAGGGCGTGACCATGATGATGCGCGGCTTGAAATCCTGCATCAGCGTGACCTGGCGTTCGGTCATCCCGCCAGAAATCGGCACGACCGTGCAGCCGAGCTTTTCGGCACCGTAATGCGCGCCGAGGCCGCCGGTGAACAGGCCGTAACCATATGCGACGTGCACGATATCCCCGGCGCGGCCGCCGGATGCGCGGATCGAGCGGGCGACAACGCTTGCCCAGGTGTCGATGTCCTTAGCTGTGTAGCCGACGACAGTTGGTTTGCCAGTCGTGCCGGAGGAGGCATGGATTCGCGAGAGCTTTTCACGCGGCACGGCGAACATGCCGAACGGATAGGTGTCGCGCAGGTCCTTCTTGGTAGTGAAGGGGAATTTCGCGAGGTCTGAAAGCGTCTTCAGGTCGGAGGGGTGCACGCCCGCCTCGTCGAAGCGCTGGCGATAGAAGGGAGAGTTTTCGTAAGCGTGGGTCAGCGACCACTTCATGCGCTCGAGCTGCAGCGCTGAAATTTCGTCGCGCGAAGCAGTTTCGATTGCCTCGAGGTCGCCGGGGCGGGGGGAAAGGTCTTCCATAAAAAATCTCCTCCGAGAATGCGGGATGGTACCGAAACGGGGTTTATTCCGGCAGGTATGTGCCTTTGACTGTTCGCGAATGACCGCGGAATTCTGCGATCACCTCGCCCTCCTGATTGGTAATACCTATATCGTAGATACCGCCCCGACCGCGACGCGACACCTCCCGTGCCGTCGCCGTCAGCCGGTCGCCCCGGAACGCCGGTGCGATGAAGGTCACCGAACCGTGTTGGGCGACGGTGCGCTGGTTGTAGGTGTTGCAGGCAAACGCAAAGGCCGAATCCGCCAGTGTGAACATGTAGCCGCCGTGACAGGTGCCGTGGCCGTTCGTCATGCTGTCTGCTATCGTCATGGTGATCGTCGCCTCGCCTGGGGCAACGGAGACAAGCTCCATGCCGAGATGGCGGGTGGCATTGTCGTCGTCCCACAAGGCTTTGGCGCAGGCTTCGGCCAGCGCCTGCGGGGAGAGGCTGGCGGCGCTCATTTGCCCTTGAACTCGGCCTTGCGCTTTTCGAGGAAGGCGGAGACGCCTTCGGCATAGTCGGCGCTGCGGCCGGCCTCGCGCTGCAGGTCGCGTTCAAGGTCGAGCTGCTGGTCCAGCGAATTGGTGGCGGCGGCCTGAATGGCGCGCTTCGTCATGCCGAGCCCGCGGGTCGGGCCGGCGGCGAGGCGGGTGGCGAGTGCGACTGCCTCGTCCATCAGCGTGTCGTCGTCGACGGCGCGCCAGATCAGGCCCCACTCGGCGGCGGTTTCTCCGCCGAGTGGTTCGGCGGTCAGCGTCAGTGCCTTGGCGCGCGCTTCGCCGATGAGGCGCGGCAGGCTCCAGGTGCCGCCGGAATCCGGCACGAGACCGATCTTGGCAAAAGCCTGGATGAAGCGGGCCGAGCGGGCGGCAAGCGTGATGTCGCAGGCAAAGGCGATGTTGGCGCCGGCGCCGGCGGCAACGCCGTTGACGGCGCAGATCACCGGCTTTTCGAGGCTGCGAATGAGGCGGAGCAGCGGGTTATAGTAGGTCTCGATCGTGTGGCCGAGATCGGGAACGCCTTTGCTAGGATCGCGGTCGCCGAGGTCCTGACCAGCGCAAAAGCCGCGGCCGGCGCCTGTCAGAAGCACCGCACGAACATCTGCGTCGGCGTGAGCGCGTTCGAACCCGGTTCGTAGCGCAACGTGCATTTCTTCGTTGAACGCGTTCAGTTTATCCGGACGGTTCAGCGTCAGGCTGAGAACGCCATCGGCGAGCGCCGACAGAATGGTGTCGGAATTTGTCATATTTCCTCCCTGTCGCCCTTCCCAACGGCGACCGTAAAAAAGTTCTTGCATAAACCGGCCGGTCAGTCAATTATAAATGCGCGGATTGGGAGGAGTAAAACATGAGCGGACTATTCGAGCGCCATCGTCCGACGGTGGAGGCTGCTTTGCAAGCCACTGTTACACGTGACTTCTGGTCTGCTTATCCGGAAGTACCGAGCGGCAAGATCTACGGCGAGACTGCTAAGGATGACGGCCTCGCTGCCTATACGGCCCGGCTCGGCAAGACCTTCGTGCTAGCCGATCATCCGGCGGAAGGCTCTGTGGGTGCGGAAGTGTCGCCTTTCGGGCCGCCGCTTGGCGTCACCTATCCAGCAGCATCGGTCGATATGTTGATCATGGCCTCCCGTGCCGCCGCTCCGCAGTGGGCCGCAGCCTCGCCACAGGTGCGCACCGGCGTCTGCCTCGAAGTCCTAGCCCGCCTCAACGCCCGCAGTTTCGAAATGGCCAATGCCGTCATGCACACCACGGGCCAGGCTTTCGGCATGGCCTTCCAGGCCGGCGGCCCGCATGCGCAGGATCGCGGCCTCGAAGCCGTCACTTACGCCTATGCCGAAATGACCCGCACGCCCGCGCAGGCGACCTGGACGAAGCCGCAGGGCAAGGGTGCGCCGATCGTCATGGAAAAGCACTGGTGCGTCGTGCCGCGCGGCGTTTCACTGGTCATCGGCTGCAACACCTTCCCGACTTGGAACAGCTACCCTGGCCTCTTCGCCAGCCTTGCCACCGGCAACACTATAATCGTCAAGCCGCATCCGGCCGCCATCCTACCGCTTGCCATTACTGTCGAGATTATCAGGCAGGTGCTGGTGGAAGAGGGTTTTGCCGCCGATATCGTGCTTCTCGCTGCCGATGCGCCCGGTTCCGAAATCACCAAAGACCTTGTGCAGCATCCGGCGGTCGCCATCGTTGACTACACCGGCTCCAACAGTTTTGGGACTTGGGTTCGTGGAAATGCAGGCACCGCCGACGTTTATACCGAAGAGGCCGGTGTCAATTCCATCGTCATCGGCAGTACCGACGATTTCGCCGGCATGTGCAGCAATATCGCTTTCTCGCTCTCGCTTTATTCTGGCCAAATGTGCACGGCCCCGCAGAATATCTTTGTCCCGCGCGGCGGCGTCGACACGAATGAGGGGCACAAGAGCTTTGACGAGATCGCGATCGGCATCGCCAAGGCTGTCGATGGCCTGCTTGCCGATCCGGCGCGCGGCGCCGGCGTCTGCGGCGCCATTGCCAATCCCGCTACGCTCTCTCGCATTGCCGAAGCCCGATCGCTTGGCCACATTGTGCGCGAATCCGCGCCGATCGAAGGGCTGGATGACGCACGCACCGCCACACCCTTGATCCTCGCCGTCGATGCAGCCGATACGGATGCATTTGATGAAGAACGTTTTGGCCCGATTGCCTTTGTCGTCGCGGTCGATGACGTCACCGATGGCGTAGACCGCGCCGCCGACCTTGCCGAGCGCAAGGGGGCGATTACGGCCGCACTCTACGAAACAGACGAGGGGAAAATTCTCGCTGCAGCCGATCGCTTCGCGACGGCTGGTGTCAACCTTTCGGTCAACCTGACCGGCGGCATCTACGTCAATCAGAGCGCCGCCTTTAGCGATTTCCACGTTACCGGCGCCAACCCTGCGGGCAATGCCAGCCTGACGGATGCGGCTTTCGTTGCAAACCGGTTCCGCGTGGTGATGTGGCGCCGCCCTGTGGCGGCGTGAGAGGAACTTCGAATTAAACCTTTTTCTTTGGGAGGAGAAACCAACATGAAATTTCTGACGACACCTGCGCTCGCAGGTTCACTGGCGCTTGCCCTCGGCTTTGCCGCGCCCTCGACGTGGCGTCCGGCGAGATCGTCACGGTGGTCGGCGCGAACGGCGCCGGCAAGACGACGCTGCTCAAATGCCTCGCCGGCATCCAGCCGGTTTCGTCCGGCTCGATCGTCTTCCGCGGCGAGACGCTGACCTCCGTGCGGGCGCACGCCCGTGTAAAACGGGGCCTTGCGCAGTCGCCGGAAGGCCGCCAGATTTTTACCAACCTGACGGTCGAGGAAGCCCGCGCGCTGATGGCCCGTCCCTCCTGCCTGCTGCTCGATGAGCCGAGCATGGGCCTCGCGCCCATCCTTGTCGCCCAGATCTTCGACGTGGTGAAAGGCATGAAGGCGCTCGGTGTTACCGTGCTCCTCGTCGAGCAAAACGCCTTTAGCGCGCTTTCCGTTGCCGATCGCGGCTATGTCATGGAAACCGGGCGCATAACGCTGTCCGGCTCGGCCGCCGAATTGATTGCAGACGAGCGTATCCGCTCCGCTTACCTGGGAATATAAAGCAATGACAATTACCATCGCGCGCCAAACAGCTATCGCCGTTGTCACTATCGACAACCCGCCCGTCAACGCGCTGTCGCAGGCGCTGCGTCAGGAACTGGTCGAGGCGGTGGCGGAACTCGATGCGGACGCTGCGGTAAAGGCCGTCGTCCTGATCTGCGCCGGCCGCACCTTCATTGCCGGGGCGGATGTCAGCGAGTTCGGCAAGCCGCCGCAACCGCCGCATCTGCCGGATGTGGTAGCGATCATCGAGAATGCGAAAAAGCCTTGGGTCGCGGCTATCCATGGCAGCGCGCTCGGTGGCGGCCTCGAAGTCGCACTCGGCTGCGCCTATCGCGTGGCCATTGCCTCCGCCAGCCTCGGCTTGCCGGAAGTGAAACTCGGCATCATCCCCGGTGCCGGCGGCACGGTGCGCCTGCCGCGCCTGATCGGCCCTGCTGCGGCCGTTGATCTCGTGACGAGCGGAAGCCCGGTCGGGGCGATGAAGGCACAAGCACTGGGCCTCATCGATACGGTGATCGACGGTGACCTGCGTGCCGGTGCGATTGACTTTGCGAACGACATTGCCGAAAAACCAGTGCTGCAGCCGATTTCCGCCCGCGCTGTCCCCGAGGTCGATGCCGGATTCTGGGAAGGCGCGGAAACGGCCGTCGCTGCCAAGGTAAAACGCGAAGTCGCGCCGCTCAGGGCACTCGCCTCCGTCCGCAACGCCAGCGAAACGGATTTCGCCAGTGCCATGGCCTTCGAGCGCGAGACCTTCCTGCACCTGCGAGGTTCCGAGCAGGCAGCAGCGTTGCGGCATGTCTTCTTCGCAGAGCGTGCCGCACCCCGTCCACTAGAGCTTGCCGGGGTGACGCCGCACGATATCCGTTCGGCCGCGGTCATCGGTGGTGGCACGATGGGGGCGGGCATTGCCGCGGCGTTGCGTGATGCCGGACTGCCGATCGTGCTCGTCGAGCGAGACAAGGCAGCAGTCGAGCGCGGGCTTGCCAATGTTCGGGCCATATACGACGCTTCGATGAAGCGTGGCCGCATTACGCAGGCCGTTGCGGATGAACGGATGTCCGGCGTCACAGGCATTGATGACTACGAAATGCTTGCCGATACGGACCTCGTCATCGAAGCCGTCTTCGAGGATCTTGCCGTCAAGCGCGCAGTCTTCGAAAAATTGTCGGCGGTCTGCCGGAGGGATGCAGTGCTGGCCACCAACACATCCTACCTTGATCCGGAGGCGATCAGCGAAGGCGTCAGACATCCCGAACGTTTCCTCGGCCTGCATTTCTTCAGCCCGGCTCATGTAATGAAACTGCTGGAGATCGTGCCGACGGAGGAGACGGCGCCGGAGGTCCTGGCGACCGGCTTCGCGCTTGCCCGATTGCTCGGCAAGATTCCAGTTCGCGCCGGTATTTGCGATGGCTTCATCGGCAACCGTATCTTGAAGGTGACCCGTGCGCAGGCCGAACGGTTGCTGCTTTCGGGCGCGACGCCGGCGGCTGTCGATGCCACCATGCGCGCTTTCGGCCTGCCGATGGGGCCGTTCGAGGCGCAGGATCTCGGCGGTCTCGACATCGCTGCCTTCCAGCGTAGGGCGGCCCGCGAGCATGGCGAAACTCCCTTCGCGCCTGTCGCCGACCGGCTTTGTGCCATCGAGCGTTTCGGCCAGAAATCCGGTGGGGGCTGGTACGACTACCAGCCGGGCGACCGGGCGCCAAAACCGTCCGAAGCTGTCGCGGCGATCATCGCCGAAGAGGCAGCAGGCCGGCTGCAACGTGTTTGGGACGAGGGGTCGATTGCCGATGCCATCATCCTGCCCATGGTCAATGAGGCAACGCGCATTCTAGAGGAGCGGATAGCGCTCCGCGTCGCCGACATCGACCTCGTGAAGATTCATGGCTACGGTTTTCCGCGCTGGCGGGGCGGACCGATGCACTATGCGGATGCGCGAGGTCTTAGCGATGTCGTGGCAGTGCTTGACAGACTTGCTGCGGAAGGCCTTGCCGAGCCACCGTGCGATGGCCTCCGCCGCGCGGCCGGAGAGGACGGTTTTTGGGACTTGACGGACGGTAGGTAAGCATTGCTGACACTGGTGAGATGATTTGCAAGTTTGGCAAACGGTTTGGGGCCGGGGAGGGCGCGATGCGGTCGCTGATGACGCCGGTGCATAAGCCGGTACAAGTGGAAATTCTAGAGGCCGATATCCGCAGGGTTTGCGGCTCATTCGATCTGGAACCCCTGCGCCGTACCGGTGTCGTCAACGGCAACGTAGCAACGCAACGCATTGGTCCGTTCGACACTGCGATTGTGGGCCTCGATGCCTCAGAGGTTGCCCGCAGCAGCCGTTTGATAAGGCAGGACCCCGGCGAGTATTTCTTCCTGCTTGTGCAGGATGCCGGCCAGTGTCGGGTTGAGCAGGGGGACCAGACGGCCGAACTTTTGGCCGGTGACATGTTCCTCGTCGATTCTGTCAAGCCGTCGAGCTTTCTCTACTGCGGCGAACGCTCCAACCAAGTCTCGCTGCACATCCCTCGCGAGGAGGTGGTGCACCGGTTCGGCAATACCCTTGCCGGCGGCCTTTCCATTTCGCGCGCCGACCCGCTCTGGCTTGCCATGCGCGCCGTGCTCGCGAAAATGCTGCAGGAAGATGGCACGCAGGCACAACTTGGCGAAGCCTTTCTCTGCCTGATAGGCGCCTACTTGCATTCGCGCAGCGCGACTGGCGCGGCGACACAAACCGAGACACTGCTGTCTCGCGCCTTGGCGATGATCGACTGCCATCGGGCTAACCCGTCATTTGGTCCGCGAGAACTGGCCACCCGCCTCAATGTTTCGGAACGGATGCTGCAGCGGCATTTTAGGCCGCTAGGCGAAACACCAGGCCGTCGGCTGCTCAACAGGCGTCTTGAACTGGCGCACGCGCTGCTCACAGCGCACCGACAACAGCCGGCGGAGGGCGTGACTGCGGTGGCATATAGTTGCGGCTTCAACGATGTTTCTTACTTTTATCGCGAGTTCCGTAAAAAGTACGGCGTGCCGCCGGGCGCAGTTGCGCGTTGTCATTGACGCTTTTGTCCAACCTGCGGGACGGCGTCGTCCAAGACTAACGTCGCTTTAGAGGCTATTTTGTTGCTAGGTCTGTCCGCCAGAGGAGCGGTTGGGCCGTGGAGGATCGAGATCATGGAATTCAATGCAATTATCGGCGGCAAGCCGGCACGAGCTGGCTCGGAGTTTGCGGTTGTTAACCCGGCAACGGGCGGAGAAGTCGGACGCGCGCCCAATATGGGTGGCGCCGAGTTGAATGCTGCGGTGGCGGCGGCCAAGGCGGCCTTCATCTCCTGGTCGGCACAGAGTGACGATGCGTTGCAAGCCGCCTGTGCGGCGGTCACGGCCAAGATCGAGGAACACGCCGCGGAACTCGCTGAGCTCATCACGCTGGAGCAAGGCAAACCGTTAAATGGCATGGGTTCACGCTGGGAAATCGGTGGCGCCGTTGCCTGGGCGGGTTATACGACGAGCCTCTCGGTCCCGGTAAAGGTCTTGCAAGACAACGAGCAGGGCAGGGTGGAACTGCACCGCAAGCCGCTTGGCGTTGTCGGCTCGATTACGCCTTGGAATTTCCCGGTGATGATTGCCGTCTGGCATATTCTTCCAGCTTTGCGCACGGGCAACACCGTCGTTGTCAAGCCTTCGCCTTACACGCCACTGTCGACGTTGCGTCTTGTCGAGATCATGAACGAGGTGCTGCCGCCAGGTGTCGTCAATGTGGTGACGGGCGATGACAAGGCGTTCAATCTGGGTGGCGCGATGTCGGCGCATCCGGATATCCGCAAGATCGTCTTCACCGGATCCTGCGCGACCGGTCAAAAGGTCATGCAGTCCGCCGCCGAAACCATGAAGCGGCTGACGCTGGAACTGGGCGGCAATGATGCCGGTATCGTGCTCCCGGATGCTGATCCGGAAAAGATCGCCGAGGGTTTGTTCTGGGGGGCCTTCCTCAACAACGGCCAGACCTGCGCGGCGATGAAGCGGCTTTATGTTCATGAGTCGATTCATGATGCGGTCTGCGATGCACTCGTCGCCTATGCGAGGAACATTCCGGTCGGTAACGGCATGGAGGAGGCGAGCATCCTCGGGCCGATACAAAACCGCATGCAGTTCGACAAGGTCTCGCGGCTTGTGGCGGACGCCAAGGTTCATGGCGAGGTGCTGCTTGGTGGTGAGCCTGGCGAAGGCCTGTTTTTCCCGCCGACCATCGTGTCCGGACTGAGCAACGGTGATGCGCTGGTCGACGAGGAGCAGTTCGGCCCGGCCCTGCCGATCATCCGCTATTCCGACATTGAGGAGGCAATCCGGCTTGCCAATGATAGCCCCAACGGGCTCGGGGGCTCCGTCTGGTCGTCCGATATCGCAGCGGCGAGACAGATTGCGAGCCGGCTGGCCTGTGGCTCCGTCTGGATCAACAAACATGGCGCTATCCAGCCGAATGCGCCCTTCGGAGGCGTGAAGGCTTCTGGCATCGGCGTCGAATTCGCCGACGAGGGCCTTGCAGAATACACCGATATCCAGGTCGTGTTCGCGTGAAAATGAAAGCAAGAGAGGAGAGGAGCTTGGCACGGCTCTGTTGCAAATTTTGGACAAGGCTGAGAAGGCGGCGTTTCGGAGCCGTCGTCAGAAGGCAACCGCCAGAATGTGGAATTGCTCGGCAAGCGATGGGCTCGGGTTGTAGGAATATTTGCCCTGTCGTTTGCGCATCATTTGAACCATCTCGATGCCTGCAAGCGTCACGGCCGCGCTCGTGAATGCCTTGAAACCCAACATCGGTCCGACACGTCGCTTGATCCGGCGATGATCCTGCTCGATGCGATTGTTTAGATATCGGCTCTGCCGAATTCTGATCGGCTTCAGGCATTTGTGCGGCTGTTGCTGCAAGCGACTGATCATATCGCAAGAGATGATGGTTTCCCTGTTGGTCTGGCTGCCGTCGATAACAATGCGCTCGGGACGACCATGCCGCTCAATGGCTTTTCTGAAGAAGCGCCTGGCGGCCAGCAGGTCCCGATGTTGGCTAAACCAGAATTCGACCGTGTCTCCGACGCTGTCGATGGCACGATAAAGATACATCCATTGACCCCGGACTTTGATATAGGTTTCGTCGGCATGCCATTTGCCGGTTACCGTACGCTTCCTTCGATTGAAGCGCTCTAATATCAAAGGCGAAAAGTGCACAACCCAGCGATGGATCGTCGAATGATCGACGCTGATGCCGCGTTCGGCCATCATTTCCTTCAGATCGCGCAGGCTCAGGCTGTAAGCCAGATACCAGCGCACGCAGAGCATAATTACCGACTGGTCGAAGTGGCGCCCTTTGAACATTGTAATCCCCGAATATATCGAGTGCTGAATACCGTTCCGAGGTTAGCAATAAGTTTGCAACAGAACCGGATGGAGCGCAGGCCGAAGCGGTTCGATTGGGTCGCAGCGAAGCTTCTTTCTCACCATTCTCCCAAGCGAGCGGCAAGAGAAAATTTGTTCCCTCGATTAGTATATTAAAAACATAGATTATCTGTGAAGTGGATCGTTATCAACTATCCTGCCCTCTGTTCAATTGGGTCGGCCTCGATAGGCCGCGTTGAAACCAGGGCACTTCCAGATGGGTCGGCACATCCGCTTCAATGCGTTCGAAATGAATTGCGTGGGCCATCAGTCGCCCGGCCTGTGGGCGCACCCGAAGGATCAGTCCTGGCGCTACAAGGATGTTCATTACTGGTCAGAACTCGCGCAAACTCTGGAACGCGGGATATTCGACAGCATCTTTATTGCCGACGTCATCGGTTATTACGACGTCTATCAGAACGGCATGGATCACACGATCCGGCAGGCTGCGCAGATCCCGGTGAATGACCCCCTGCAACTCGCGGTCCCGATCACCATCAACACAAAGCATATTGGCGTCGGCATTACCGCATCGACCTCTTTCGAGCATCCCTATACATTTGCCCGTCGCCTTTCGACCGCCGACCACCTGACGGGTGGGCGGGTCGCCTGGAACATCGTCACGTCCTACCTCGAGAGCGGCGCGCGCAACGTCGGGCAGGACGGCCTGAAAAAGCATGACGACCGCTATGAGGTCGCCTCCGAATATCTCGAGGTTCTCTACAAGCTGTTCGAGGGAAGCTGGGAAGAGGGGGCCGTACTTCGCGACCGCGACAGGCGGATTTTCGCCGACCCGTCGAAGGTCCACGCGATTGCCCATGCCGGCCGGCATTTTCGCGTGCCCGGCTATCATCTCTGCGAGCCATCGCCACAGCGAACCCCTCTTCTGTTTCAGGCGGGGCAGTCGGAAGCCGGAAAACGCTTTGCCGCGGAGAACGCGGAATGCGCTTTCGTCGGTGCCCTGACCAAGCCGGTGTTGAAGGCCTATGTCGACGACATGCGCGGCCGGCTGAGCGCCAATGGCCGCGATCCGGAAAAACTTCTCATCTACAATCTGACCACGGTGATCGTCGATGAGACCGACGAAAAGGCCCAGGCGAAGTTTCAGGACCTCCTCAGCTACGGATCCTACGACGGGTCTCTGGTTTTCATGTCCGGATGGACGGGCGTCGATTTCGGCAGGTTCGCCCCGACGGACCTTGTGCGCAAGGCGGCGCCGACGGAATTGCGCTCCCTTCTCGACAGGCTCGAGAGCTCCGGCCACCCGTGGACCGTCGAGGAACTCGCCCGCTGGGGCGCGATCGGCGGCGCCGGCCCGATCCTCGTCGGCAGCGCGGCGACCGTCGCCGACCTTCTGGAGGAATGGGTCGATGAGACGGGGGTCGATGGTTTCAACCTCTGCTACGCCATCGAGCCCGGTACGTTCGAGGACGTCGTCGACCTGCTGGTTCCCGAACTGCAGAAACGTGGCCGCTATCCTACCGCCTATCGCGAAGGAACCCTGCGGGAGAAGCTTTTCGGTGATGGACCTTACCTCCCCGATACCCATCGCGGCGCCCGGTACCGCGATATCGAGGCCGTGAAGCGATTGGAACAATCCGCACCGAGCCTTACTGGCGAATGATGACGCTCCATCCCCCCTTCACGCGGTTTGAGAAAGAACGAGCATGACGACGACATTCCATGGCCTGACGAAGATCACATCCTCCAGTATCGCCCTGCTGCTCGGCGCTGGCCTCTTGACGGTGGCCGGTACCGCAATGGCGGCTGACGTACCTGCCAAGGGCGGCACGCTGATCTACGCGACGGATCGGGAGCCGACGTGCCTCGATCCGCATGTCGATGGAGACATGCCGCAGGTTTTCGTGGCGCAGCAATATACGGACTCTCTCGTCTCCCAAGACAAGGATGGCCGCATCCAGCCCTGGCTGGCCAAGAGCTGGACGATCTCCGCGGACGGCAAAACCTATACGTTCAAGCTGCGCGAAGACGTGACATTCACCAATGGCGAAAAATTCAATGCGGCGGCGCTGAAGGCCAACCTTGATCATATCGTCAACCCGGCCACGCAATCCTCGACGGCGGGCGGCTACATTCAGCAATATGTTGATACCCAGATACCCGATGAATTCACCGCTGTCGTCCACCTCAAGAAACCCTATGCGGCGTTTCTGGAAGTGCTTGCGCAGGGGTTTCTCGGAATTCAGGCGCCCGCGGCCCTTGCGCGTAGCCGTGACGAGAATTGCCAGCGCCCGATCGGCTCCGGGCCATTCAAGATCGTGAAATGGGATCGCAAGAGCCAGATCACCTTCGAGCGAAACGAAAACTACAACTGGGCTCCTCCGACCGCCGGGCACAAGGGGCCGGCCTATCTCGACAAGGTCATCTGGAAATTCATTCCGGAACCCTCGGTGCGCTTCGCTTCACTGACCAATGGCGATGTCGACGTGATCGAGAGCGTGCCGCCGGAATCGGAGGAGGCCGCAGGCAGCGACCCGAATCTCGCGCTGATCATCAAGGACCGCCCCGGCAATCCCACCAATTCGGCGCTCAATATCAAGCGCGCGCCGTTCGACGATATCCGTGTCCGCGAAGCTTTCGTCCGTTCGGCCGACCTTCTGAGCGCCCTCGATAGCGTTTATTTCGGTCGCTACAAGCGAGCACCCGGCCCCTTGAGCGCCGTGACGCCCTTCGCGTCGCCGGATTTCCAGAGCGCCTACGACTACGACGTCGAACGTGCGGATAAACTGCTGGACGACGCAGGCTGGACCGAGCGCGACGACAATGGGGTTCGGACAAAGAACGGCAAACCCTTGACCGTCGTCGTGCTGATCGGCGATTTCCAGGGCGCAGCCGAGCGCTCGTTGTGGGAGCAGATCCAGGCGACGGCTGCCGAGGTGGGCTTCGACGTGCAGCTTCAGAATCTCGGCTTTTCGGAATGGCTCGACCGGATGGGAAAGTGGGACTACGACGCTGTCGGCGAATACTGGAATACCAACACGGCCGACGTCCTGCGCATCGTCTTTTCGTCGGAATTCCTCGGGGCCGTAGGCTCCGGCGGATATCACCAGAATGCGACGGGGTTCAACAATCCCGAGTTCGATGCGATCGTCAACAAGGCGCTGGAAACCACGGATGAAGCCACCCGCCGCGAACTCTACCATCAGGCACAGAAGATCGTCGCGGAAAACTACCTGCAGATACTGACCTTCCCGCAAAGCACACGGCTCGGTGTTTACAAGACGGCGCAGGGCGTGCGGCTTGAACCGTCTCTCTCCGTCACCACCCTCTACGATGCCTGGGTAAAGAAATGAGGGCAGTGCTCGGTCACACACTAAGGTCCGGCAGGCTGGGCCGGATCGCATGGCAGGTGAGCGAGCGTCTGCTCTCCGGGGTGCTGGTCCTGCTGGTCTCGGCAACCGTCACGTTCTTCGCGCTCCGGTTGACGCCAGGCGATCCCGTCAGAGCCGTGCTCGGGGGCCCGACCGCCGCACCGACACCCGAGACGATCGCGATGGCCATCGCCGAGTTCGGCCTCGACAGGCCGCTCTACCAGCAATATCTCATTCACATCGGCCGGCTTCTGCAGGGCAATTTCGGCACATCGTTCTCGCAGCATCAGCCGGTGATCGACGTCATCGCCGAGCAGA
This sequence comes from Martinezella lusitana, assembly GCF_016901135.1. Classification (GTDB taxonomy): domain Bacteria; phylum Pseudomonadota; class Alphaproteobacteria; order Rhizobiales; family Rhizobiaceae; genus Rhizobium; species Rhizobium lusitanum_D. Next base: position 57,200 of record NZ_JAFEVL010000051.1, read on the forward strand.
TCGGCCCGACGCTGACGCTGACGGCCTCGGCCATCGTCGTCGCGTGGATTCTGTCCATCGCCTCGATATTGGCGACCACGCGGCGCAACCGCATCGTCAGCGGCATCGGCTCGGCGGTCGAGACTGTTTTGGCGTCGCTGCCACAATTCTGGCTGGCGCTCGTTCTCCTTGCGGTCTTTGCCTTCGGTCTCCGCTGGTTTCCAGCGCAGAGCAATGGCGGGATATCGGGCCTGGTGCTGCCGTCGCTGGCGCTGGCCTTGCCGCTTGCCGGCTTTCTCGGTCAGGTCACCCGCGAATCCTTCGAGTTGTCGCTCGACCAGCCCTTCATTCTTTCGGCGCGCACGCGAGGCCTGGGTGACTGGTCCGTCCGATGGCGGCATGCCCTGCGCCATGCCATGCTGCCGGGCATCAGCCTGTCCGCCTGGGCCGTCGGGTCACTGATCGGCAATGCCGTGCTGATCGAAATCATCTTCTCGCGGCAAGGGCTTGGCCGCACCCTTTATCAAGCTGTCACCGTTCAGGACATGCCGCTCACCATCGGCGTCACGCTCGTGGTCACCCTAATCTACGTCGTCGCCAGCCTGATCGCCGATATTCTGTTCGTGGTTGTCGATCCCCGTCTGAAGGGCAAAGCGACATGAGCGCACCCGTCTCGACCTACTTCCTCTACACGGCCCGGCCGCAATTGCGCGTCGGCTTCCCGCCGGTCGGTGCCGTGCTCGCTGCGGCCTTTCTCATTTTTCTCGTGCTTGCGGCGCTGGCGCCGGGTCTGTTTGCGATCGCAAATCCATTGAAAATCGCGCCACGGGTTGCTTTCCACGCACCGGAATGGAGCCATCCCTTCGGTACAGACCAGTCCGGCCGCGACGTCTTCTCGCGGGTCATCCATGGCGCGCGCCAGTCTCTGATGCTCGGGCTTGGCGCGGTCGGCGTGTCCATGTCCATTGCCATCGTTCTCGGTCTGATCGGCGGGCTCGGCGGGCGGGTGGCCGAGCGGGTCATCGGCTGGGTCCTTGAGGTTCTGTTCTCCTTCCCGACCTTGATCCTGGCACTGCTTTTTGCAGCCCATCTGGGTGGCGGTCTCGGCCCGTTGATCATTGCAACCGGCGTCGGCAACGCGCCCGGCTACGGTAGGATCATCTTCGGCCAGACCCTGAGTGTCCGGCGCGCCGGTTATATCGAGGCCGCCCGTGCGCTTGGACATTCGCCGGCGCGAACGATCTGGCGGCAAATCCTGCCCAACGTCATGCGTCCCCTGATCGTTATGGTGACGATGGGTGTCGGACAGGCCATCGTCTGGTCGTCCGCCCTGTCGTTTCTGGGCCTCGGTGCCCAACCGCCGGCAGCCGAATGGGGTACCATGCTGGCGATGGGCCGCGATTTCGTCAGCCGCGCCTGGTGGCTGACCTTCTTTCCGGGGCTCTTCATCGTGCTGACGACGCTGTCGACCACCGTCGTCGGTCGGCATCTCCAAAAATGGATCGAAGGACGTGCGCAATGAGCAAGCAGCCTTTGGTCGTTCAGAACCTGTCGGTCACCATCGGCGCCGGGAATGCGCGCCGGACGGTCGTCAGAAACCTCACGTTCCGCGTCGAGCCGGGCAAAGCGCTGGCACTGGTCGGTGAATCCGGGTCTGGCAAAAGTGTTACCGCGCGCACGCTGGTGGGTCTCACCGGCGACGGCGCAACCGTTCAGGCCGACCGGCTCAGCTATGGAGACATCGACCTGCGCGCTCTTTCGGAGCGGCAGTGGCGACAATTGCGGGGTAAGGATATCGGCTTCGTCCTGCAGGACGCCCTTGTTTCGCTCGACCCGCTGAGGCCGGTGGGGGCCGAGATTGCCGAGGCGCTTGCGGCCCACGGCTGGGGAAACCGGCAGACGCGCTGGCAAAAGGCAATCGATCTGCTGCGATCTGTCGGCGTCCCGGATCCGGAGGTGCGAGCCCTGCAAAGGCCGGGCGAATTGTCAGGCGGGCTGCGCCAGCGCGCGCTCATCGCCACGGCGCTCGCGCTCGATCCGGCTATCCTGATTGCCGACGAACCGACGACGGCACTCGATTCCACCGTGCAGGCGCAGATCATCGCGCTGCTGTCCGCGACGAAAGCGCGAGGCGATGGATTGTTGATTATCAGCCATGACCTGCATGTGGTTTCCAGCCTTGCCGACGAGGCCATCGTGCTCAACCAGGGAGAGGTCGTCGAGCAGGGACCGGTGGGCGAGGTGTTGGGCCATCCCCGGCATCCTTACACGCGCCTGCTTCTCAACTCCGTTCCCGGCCGCCATTGGCGCGGCAGCCGGCTTTCCGACGAACGGCCGGTCGCCAAGGTGCGCCCCGGCTGGGATGAGACAACGGTCCTCGATGTTCGCAATGTCAGAAAATCCTATGCCGGGCCGGCTGACAGCGTCCGTCTGGCCGTCGATGCGGTCAGCTTTTCGATCAAACGCGGCAAAACGCTCGGTATCGTCGGGGAGTCCGGCTCCGGCAAGACGTCTGTTGCCCGGATCGCGCTCGGACTTCTGCAACCCGATGCGGGTCAGGTCCATTTTTCCAATACGCTCTGGGCAACATCCGAAGATGACAAAAAAAAGGTGACCGAAGCCCAGCGGCGACCCTTGCGCGGGGATCTGGGGGTCGTCTATCAGGATCCGCTCTCGTCGTTCGATCCGCGCTGGAATGTAGCCCGCATCCTCTCCGACGCACTCGATGCCGCCGGCGTCGATCGCCGGCACCACGACCGGCAGATCACCGACCTGCTTTCCAAGGTACGCCTTGAACCCGATATCGCCGATCGCTGGCCGCTCACATTGTCGGGCGGGCAGCGGCAGCGTGTGGCGATCGCCCGCGCCCTTGCCTCCAAGCCCAAGCTCCTCATCTGCGACGAACCCGTCTCGGCGCTCGACGTCTCGGTACAGGCACAGGTCCTGGACCTTCTGACCGATCTGCAGGACGAACTGGGCATTTCCTACCTGTTCATTTCCCATGATCTCGGGGTCATCCGACATGTGAGCGACGAGGTGCTGGTCATGCTCGACGGCCGCATCATCGAGTATGGCGCGGTGGAAGAGGTTTTCACAACACCAAAACACGCATTCACCCGCAAGCTGCTGGCCGCATCGCAGCTTCGGCCACGCGCCAACTCCGCATCCACGACGGCCCATGCGGTCGGCAGCATATCCAAACAATGAATGGTACTTTGAAATGAGTCAGATCGATTTGGCCTGGGGCGCCGGCCCGAGCACGCAATACGAGACATTGGCCGCGCGCTTCAGGCCGATTTTTCAACGGATCGCCGAAGGCGCCATCCAGCGCGAAATCGACCGCGATCTTCCGCACGCGCCGATTGCCTGGCTGAAGGAAGCCGGCTTCGGCGCTTTGCGCATTCCTCCAGAAGAAGGCGGCCATGGCGCGACGTTGCCGGAGCTTTTCAATCTGCTGATCGAACTGTCCGAAGCCGATTCGAACATCACCCAGGCCCTGCGCGGCCATTTCGGCTTCGCCGAAGACATCGTCAACAAGCCGCAGGGGCCGTGGCGCAAGCGCTGGACGGAGCGGCTGGCAAGCGGCGAGATCGCCGGTAACGCCTGGACCGAGATCGGCGACGCAAAGATTGAAGGGTTTTCGACCCGCGTGTCGGAGAAGGATGGCGGGCTGGTGCTGAACGGCGCCAAATATTACACCACGGGCTCGCTGTTTGCCGACTGGATCGATGTCGGCGCCAGCGGGGTCGACGGGCAGGGGGTTGGCCTTGCCGTCAGGCGCCATGCCGATGGCGTGGTGATCGTCGATGACTGGGACGGTTTCGGCCAGACGCTCACTGCCAGCGGCACGACGACATTCAAGGACGTAGCGGTCGATCCGGACGACGTGGTCATCGACGAGGACAAGTTCCGGTATTCAGCCGCCTTCTATCAACTCGTTCATCTCGCAACGCTTGCCGGTATCGGCCGGGCCTTGACCAACGATGTGGCCAAGGCCGTTGCCGAGCGCCGCCGGACCTACACCAACGGCGCCGGTCCGCGCTCAAGCCAGGATCCGCAGGTTCTGCAGGTCGTCGGCCGGATACGTAGCGCCGCCTACGCTTCGTCCGCGATCGTGTTGCAGGCGGCGCAATCGCTCGAGCGCGCTTTCCATGCCCACCTTGCCGGCGACTCTGCCTTAGAGGAGGCTGCGAATGCGGTGGCCGAACTGGAAACATCACAGGCATTGGTGGTGATTTCGACCCTGATCCTCGAGGCCTCGACCATCGTCTTCGATGCGCTCGGCGCATCGGCCACCAAGAAACCCTCCGCGTTGGACCGGCACTGGCGCAATGCCCGGACCCTGTCGTCGCACAATCCGCGTATCTACAAGGACCGGATCATCGGCGATTTCGCCGTCAACGGCACACCGCCGCCATTCCAGTGGCGTATCGGGCTCAGCGCAGGTTGAACCGACGTTGTTGCATCGATCTGGTGGCTGCTGATATCAGGCGTCCGTTTTGGGACCCAGGATATTTCCGATGCCGCATAAGTTCAATGCCGACCGACGGGACAAGATAGCCAAGCAGAAGCTTAAGG
>NZ_JAFEVL010000023.1 GCF_016901135.1 Martinezella lusitana
CATTGAACGTTCCTCTCGTTGAAGGGAACGTCATGGTCAGGCAACACCAACAGCCTGCCTAGAACCTCAGATAATCATACCAAACTCACCGCGCGCGCCCTCCCGCGTAGCGGGTTCGTGCTTGAGGCGCAGCCACGACTTCGCATTCTCGCCGGGATGTCTCCTTTCGGGCAAGGGCAACGCTTACCCCTACGGCCGAGATGCGGGCGCGATTCGGCCGACACGGCTGTCGGTCTCTTCTATCCCCTAACGATGTGATCCACACGGGGAACTCGCCCCATTTTGAGCCCGGAACTGTAGCATCTTCTCAACGAGATTGATTTCTGTCGTAGCTACTTTACCCTTCTCGAAAGATAGCATCGCTGCTGGCTTTCCAGTGCAGTCCCTGCGCATCGCCTTCATCACAGGACCGTAGACAAAGACATAATGGTTAAGATCGATGCAGTTAGCCGGTTTTGCAGAAACGAGGTTACCTTCGGCATCACAGCTTTCCGTATAGTGATAGCTTCGGGCAGTCGTAGCGAGCCGATTTAGAGCTGCGGTCTCACTGAACATGTCCCAGAAGAAGAAGCCGCAAGCCGCGACAATTACGAATAGCGTGCCCAGCCTTAGAAGGCCTTGAGTTACTGTTGGTGTGGCTTCGTTGCCTTGCATTTAGCCCTTCCAGAATCTGGTCAATGACGGCAATTGGCGCGAAACGGAAGATCGCGAGCTTGCCAAGTTGGGTCAAGCTACCGCTGAATCTCGATCTTTCGCCGCGCTTGCGCGTTCAACCGCGCGTGGGCCTGGTATTCTCCGCAGAAAGTCCTCCGCCGTCCATCCCGGCTCGTCGACAAAGCCTCCGCCCATCGATACGAACTCTGGCGTCTGGTCGACGCAGAAGCACGGAAGCCATTGGCGCATATCGGCCCGAGGCGGCCAACTCACTCAGCCGTGGTAAATGATAAGACCTGATTTCCGGCCACTGACCCCCGATTCATGAAGTCATTTCGTGCTGATAGGAAATCCCCATTTTGCCGGATCGAGATACTCTTCGGGTGGCAACATCATCGGGAAGATCGGCGACATCAAGCATGGCCAGAACCTACCAAATCCCGCGCCGATTTGCCCTTGGAATCTGTCGTGCTGAGTCATCGTGCCGCAGCTATTCGATGGTCTCTGGCGTTCTCGGCTGGACGGCATGAACCCGCCGCCAATCAAGGCCTGCAAACAGGGCTTCGAACTGGGCGTGGGTCAGCGTCATCAGGCCATCCTTGATGCCGGGCCAGGTGAAGGTGTGCTCTTCCAGCCGCTTGTAGGCCAGCACGATGCCGCTTCCATCCCAGTAGATCAGCTTCAGCCGGTCTGCCTTACGAGACCTGAACACGAAGACCGTTCCGGTGAACGGGTCCTTGTGCAGCTCGTTCTTCACCAGCGCCGCCAATCCGTCATGCCCCTTGCGGAAGTCGACTGGTTTGGTTGCGACCATGATCCGCACGCGGTTTGATGGAAAGATCATGTCGCCGCCGCCAGGGCACGCGCGATGGCGGCGATCCGGGCAGCAGACGCCCCTTCCTCAAGACGGATGGTGACAGGACCGACGACAATCTCGGCGCGGGAGGTCTGCTTGGTGGCTGGTGGTTCCGGTGCGGGCATCTCGACAACCATGGCCGCGAATTCGACTGCGTCTTCCGGCTCGGGCAAAACCAGCTTGCCCTGCCGCGCAAGTGTCCGCCAGGACGACAGATGATTGGCTTTTAGCCCATGGCGTTCTGCGACCTCGTTTACCGTTACGCCCGGACGCAAGCTCTCCGAAACGATCCGCGCCTTGACCTCATCCGGCCATTGACGATGAGCCTCACGTCGGCCCCGCCGCGTCGTGAGAACCTCCAATGTAGTGTCCATGGAGAAACTCCTTGTCGCTCGTCCATGGAAACTCGATCACAGATCAGGCGACGGCGGGCAACGTGGGGCCAGAACACCGGTTACGGTTCAAGGGGCGTTTCCCGCGAAGCTCCGGAAAACCCTACGGCGCTAGATGGGAGCGCGGGTTTCCTTCGCTTGGCCACCGCTCGCCTGCGGCTTGCTCCGGCCGTGACCGCGCCGTCCCACGGCGCTGCGGCTGGAAAACGGGTTCAGTCATAGCCGCATCGCACAAACGATCACGCCGGAAAGTCAGGGTGACTCCGTCGGGTCCAGGTGGGAATTAAGAGCGAAGATTCAGTTGGAATCTAAAACTGTTACGCCGGCATATCCCACGGATTCACGAGATTCACTCCCATGCCCTCGAAATCTTTGACGTTTCGCGTGACCAGTGTCATACGCCGGGTGAAGGCTACGGCCGCGATATGGGCGTCATTGATCGGCCTGGGATTGGGTACATGCCATTTCGCCGCCTGAACGGCTGCCGCTTCGTCCAGCGGCAGGATACGGCCGGAAAATGTCCCGAGGACCGTGTTTTCCAGCCAGTTGCGCAGTACCTTCCCGGCAACGGGGTCATTGTGCTCCACCAGCCGAACGCCAATCTCCAGTTCGTGCAGAACCACGGACGAAATGAAGGTCTCGGCCGGATCGATGGTCTCGTTCCAGGCCGCGACATTGGGATCAGCCCTGCCGCTCGCGACTTTGCGGAGTTCAGACACGACATTGGTATCGAGTAATAGCATCAGGACAGGTCAACCGGCTTGGCATGTTCAGTGCGCTGCGGGAGAGGCAAGTCAACGTCTTCCGCTCCCGGCGCAGCCAGCATATCACCGAGCGTCCGCATTTTTCCGGTAAGCCGCTTGTACTCGTCGAACGACAGGAGGACGTGCGCGGGCCGTCCCCTGTCAGTGATGATGACAGGGCCGTCCTTGGCGGCGCGCTTTGCGCGGCCAAGATCCTGATTGAGTTCACGGCCTGAAAGCGTGGTGACGGTCATGGCAAACTCCAACGTTCGTGGCCCCGACATTTGTGGTTACGTAACCACATTTAATTCACGGAGGCTGGAATTGCAAGAGGCAGGCACGGCCGCCGATCGTGCCGACGCGACGTGAAACGAGCAAGGCGCGATCCGGAAATGATGGAGAGTATCGGAGAAATCAGCGCGAGCGCCGGCCGAGGGCCGGGATTTCGGGAGTTCTCGACGCGCAAGGAGCGGAACAAGGGCAGCCGCAGGAGCTTCAACATGGTGCCCCCAAGGGGAAGCGGGACCGACTGCCCCCGCTCCTTGCGCTCCGCTTTTCATGGGCGGGCAGGGAGTTCCGAGGGATGGGGTGCCATGAGCACCCCTTGTCCCAGCCAGCGCACCGCTCGATGCGTTCAAAGGCTGGAGACGACATACCGCCGCCTCGGATGCGCGGGCACCGCGCTTCATTCGGTACGGCTTATTCTGGCATTAGCGCTTGCCAGAAACGGCTTGAAGGCTGCGGCGATCTTCGCAAGAAAGCCCTTGCTGAACGATCCCAGCACTTCCGCATTCGGATCGTAGTAGAATGAGGCTTCCGCCAGGTCGTGATTGAATTCCGACACAGTGATCCACGCATCTTTCCATTCTCGAATGCCGGCGCGTCGGCATTCGAGTTGTGGAATCTCCAAGGCCTGTTTGATCGGAGCGGGGCGGCGTTCCCGAAATGGCCAGCAGAATGAGGTTCGTCTGATTCCCCTTGGGAATCGCAAGAACCATGCAAACGGGTCGGCTTTTCCGCCCTTCCGTTTCTCCCTTGTCGCGTTGCCACGCCCAGAGATAGGGGTATCGGATTACGGAACCGTTGGCCGGGACGTCAGCCATTGGCGTCTCGCCCTTCCTCTATCAGCCGGTCAAGCTCGGGAAGGATCATTGCCGCGAGATCTGCGGGAGCTTCGTTCGGACCATAGACCCGGCGCGGATCACCTCGGCTTTTCAGAGCTTCAAATTCGTCGTAGGTCATGAGGACATATCTTGGCTTACGATGCTGCGTGATCGCGACGGGCTGGCGGTCTGCCGCCATGGTCACAGTCTTGATGTCTCGCAGCAATTCGACGGTCGAGAATTTTTCCATCATCACGCTCCCTTCAATTAATACGAAATATACAAATTATTTGACTATTTCGCAAGCCCGGAAAGCACCGCTACGCGCAATCAAGTCGTTCCATTTGAGGAACTTGGAAAAGCCTGAGCTGACCAGTCCTTTCGACATCAAAGGACGGTAGCTTTGGTTCTGCGGGTTGCACACGATCATGTCCGGATGCCGCGGGCGTAGGCCTCGGTGCAGCCCCCTTCCCCTTTTTGCTCGGCTCTCCGGAGCTTCGCATTCCAGCCGCCCATGACATGGGCCGGCGTGTGCCACTCCTCATGAAATCTCATCGCCAGGCTATCGCCGACCAGAACGGTCGCGGGAATATGCAGAAGTGAAAATTGGATATATGCCATGTGAACGGCGCGGCGATCGATGTCCACTGCGATTGCGGGTTGCGATGTTTGTCCGAACGGCGGCGCACGCTCGGTCACCGTCCCGGCTGGCGCAACTGGCATCTACAGGATCTGCCCTTCCGAGGAGTAGCGGCAAGGCTAGGGCTTCGATTGAGCCGCTGAGGTTCTTCCTCGCAAGCTTGCCAGTGCAAGAAGTTCTCGGGACCATTTGTCAGAGGCCGTTACGCCTTTTGCTCACAGGGTTAGGTGAATGTGCTCCGCAGGGCGCGCATGCTGCTACTCAATCAGTTTCAGGACCACGACGGCTTCACCGACAATGATCGAGACATAACACCCTTAGAGCCCGATCTGGCAATGACTTGCGGTGCCGTCAGCAGGGCGCTGATTAACTGGGATGTTTCACCGTTTTGGCGGTCGTCACGTTCTTGCGCGGTTTCTTCGGGATCACCCGGGCGAGAGCGTCCGTACAGCCCGGCTGGGTGAAGTGGCAACTGACCGACGACGGTGGCGAGTGCCCGCCACCGCCCCGGCATGTCGACTGAGATTTCGTAAAATAGGGCGTCCGGCGCCCAGTCAGTCTCGCTGCGCCGGTGCCGCACGGCTTGTAGAAGGTTCCGACTTGCGTCTTGAGCCCGTATTCCTTGTAATATGCGACTTCATAGTCGCGGCCAGCGGCTGCGTGTGCCTCGGTACCGGCGACGATTCCCAACGTCGTTATGGCAAGAAAAAGACCGAATCTCATGGATACTCTCCCTTAGACAGGCGGAGATGGTGACAGATTTGGATAGTTTTTGCACCATCTTTGAAATGTTTCCTCGAGGCCATAGATCCCGTCAATGCACCTGAGGTAAGGATTTATGATCTCGAATTAGCGCAAAACCTGAATGTCTCCCCGGCGATCATCCGGCATCGTGTTTCCGTTTTTAAGGGGGCACCCTTGGATGGCATTGGTGCGTGGATCAGCGTTTGTGCGGAATTCGGTCTTTGATATATCGTTTATTTCGTTGCCGCGATCGGTGCATTACAGCGAACGGATTTCGGGCGTCCGCAGGCGAGCAATCGGTTAGAATGGCGACGCCGATAGCAGCCTCTGTCTGCTGAGCGGCGAACGAACGAGCGCCTAAACACGGCCCGATGATGCCCTTGTATCTCCCCATCGCGGTTTCGATCAGCGCCGCTTGCCATAGCCGGTTGATGCCTGCCATTTCAGCCGCCCATCTGTCTGCATAGATGCAATGTGGTCGTCTCGCTGGCAGGATGCTTGGGCGTTGAGCCGTCCAACCGCGTTCGAGCGCGGTGGAATGATGACCTCTGCGCCTGCACTGTGACGCAGCACGGCGTCATAGCTTGGCTCGCCATCATAAGCTCCATCGGCAGTGAACTGGCCGATCTCATCGTCGATCTGGTCCAGCAACGGCTCAAGCTGCGAGGCATCGCCGGTTTCCTGATCTGTCAGGCTATGTGCAATGATCTCGCCACTGTCGGCATCAAGCGCCAGATGCAGTTTTCGCCAGCCACGGCGGGACTTTGCGCCATGCTTTTCTTCCAGCCATTGGCCGGTGCCATAGATCTTCAGCCCTGTGCTGTCGACCAGAACGTGAAGAGGTAGATCTGGCGTAGCTCGTCGTTCGACAGATGCCACCCAGGTTCTTGCCCTGCGGCTGAGTGCCGTGTGATCGGGCACAGGCAGATCTAATCCCATCAGCGCAAGAACCGAACGCAAAAGGCCTTCGCTTTGGCGCAACCGCAGTCCGAATACCATACCCAGCATCAAGGTCGTCTCGATCGCCAGATCGGAGTAACGTGGCTTGCCACCTCTTGTCTTGCGCAGCGGTGCAGCCCAACCTGCGAACGCTTCCGGCGTCACCCAAAGGGTCAAACTGCCACGGCGACGAAGGCCCGCCTCGTACTCCTGCCAGTTCGTCACTGTGAATTTCATCTTGCTGATGAGGTGTCGACGGGAGGCGTTATGCTTGTGCGGCATGCTGGATCAATCTAGCCATTTTCGATCGCAGCCGCATAGATGTAAAATGTTGAAATCGGATCCCTGCACCAACGCGACCCCAAGATAGATTTCACAGGCTTCGCGGCCCACTAACGGAGTCACGGGGCACCAAGGTGCACTCGATTTTTGTAATCGGGAAGCGCTTACGGTCGGGAGTAAAAGGCTCCGCCAATCGATCGATCGCCCAACGCCCCATTGCGCGATGGGGTAATACGCAAGACGTCAGCCGGGGGCGCATATGGCGTGAAACGTCCTCGTCGTCATAGCCCACGACCGACACGTCCTCCGGGATGCGAAGTCCCGCTTCCTTCAGCGCGTCATAACAACCCAAAGCCATCCTGTCGTTCTGACAGAATATCGCCGTGGGTGGGCTGTTGAGCTTCAAAAGCTTTTGAGTTGCTGCAAAGCCACCTGTTGTTGACCAATCCCCTTCTACCACCAATTCTGGATCGAACCGGATGTCAGCGGTCGCCAATGCGCGACGATATCCTTCCAAACGACTTTTCGATGCATCCATCCAGGATTCGCCGAGGATCGTGGCGATCCGCCGATGGCCATGGTCGATGAGATGCTTTGTAGCGCCTTCACCGCCGGCAATTTCACTGGGTACGACTGCCGGAAAGGCATGATCTGTGGTGTAGCAATTCAGTAAAACCAGTGGGATTCCCAGCCTGTAGAGAAGCTCGGGTGCCTTCAACTCCCTAGTGATTATCGTCATGTAAATCATTGCGGAAACGCGCCGTGACAGCAGGGCCTCGATCGTGTGGGGCTCCATGATCGGATCAGACATCGTCTGCGCTGAAATAATTACATTCCCGGCGCCCCACGCTGCTTGTCGAGCCCCGTCGATTGCAATGGCGGCCTCAGGGCTTGTCGCCAGCTGGTCTACAACGAATGCAATCGTGGACTCGCTTCCGACCGGCATGTCTGGTTCAAAAAGATCGGGAAAGTTTGCCGCACTGTAACCAAGGTCGCGCGCAACGCTAATTACACGTGCTCTTGTATCGGGCGATATCTTCACGCCCTCGGTCCGGTTCAGCACCAAGGAAACAGTCGCCTGAGAGCAGCCTGCTTCCTTTGCAATATCAGTCATTGTTACACGCGCCGTCCGTACTTGGACACCTCTGCGCATCTTATGCGTTGTTGTTCTCATGTCGCTTTCAGTTATCTAAACGCTTCTTTTGGATGCTCGTCTCTGAGATCAGAAATTCCCTGTCGTTCCTCGCTGCAAATTTATAATTATTATTAAACTCGACGTAGATCCTGATTGTCAGTGCGCGCCTTCCAATCGCCGCTTCCATGTCGGTTCCGATTCCCCGCGGACCGTCTTGCGTGGCGTCACGACAGATAGTCAAAAAATCTATTCCTATTCATATAGTTCTAGCGTCTTGGCGCATAACGCGCAACAGGCTGCGCAATTTATAATTATTATTGATATTGACTCATAATTATAACTGAATGAATATGCATCCGTGGTGATGCCACTGAGGAATGAAAACCGGGAGGAACCCTTTCATGTCACTTACGCGTCGAAATTTGATAATTGCCTCGGCAGTCGGGGCGAGCGCAGCCTTACTATCAGGTCAGGTCTTTGCAGATGGCCTGCCAGTCCTGACCAAAAAGGCTAGCTACAAGGTCGGCTTCGCCCAAAGCGAAAGCAACAATCCGTGGCGTATCGCGCAAACAAAGAGCATGCAGGACAAGGCCAAAGAGCTCGGTTATCAGCTCGTCTACACCGACGCTGCGAGCTCAGCCGCAAAGCAAGTTGCCGACGTCAACTCGATGATCGCGCAGGGTGTCGACTTGATCTTTTTGACGCCGCGTGAAGAAAAGCCACTTATTCCAGCCGTGATGGCCGCCAAGAAGGCAGGAATCCCGGTTATTCTGCTCGACCGCAACGTCGATCAGTCGTTGGCCAAGGCTGGTCAGGATTATGTGACTTTCATTGGCTCGGACTTCGTTCAGGAAGGTCGGCAGGCGGCCGAATGGCTGGCGAAGAATGCTAACGGCAAATCGAAGATCATCGAAATCGAAGGTACTACCGGCTCGTCCCCAGCGAACGACCGTAAGAAAGGCTTTGATGAGGCGATCGCCAAAGCTGGTGGCTTCACGATCGTCGCTTCTCAGTCGGGTGATTTCTCACGCGACAAGGGTCGGCAAGTCGCCGAAACACTTATCCAGGCACATCCTGAAGCCGATATTATTTATACCCACGCCGACGAGATGGCGATGGGCGCCATCGCAGCTCTAGAGGCTGCAGGCAAAACACCGGGCAAAGATGTGCTGGTGGTTTCCATTGATGGCGAAAAGGACGGTGTTCAGGCGATCGTCGATGGCAAGCTCGGATCAAGCGTCGAATGCAATCCGCGCTTTGGCCCTAAGGCCTTCGAAACCATGGCGCGGCTCGCCAAGGGTGAGAAAATTGAACCTTGGGTGAAGAACGTCGACAACTTCTATGATTCTTCCAATGCCAAGGATGCGTTGCCAAAGGCATACTGATCCCTTCCGGGCGGGGTCTGGTCGGCAGCTGCGTTGCGTCTAGCGCGGGGCCTTCGACTGGACCCTGTTTGGCGTTTCAAACTTACGTTCCGCCACGGGGAGCGTCCCATAGGATAATGAATATGCTGCTTTCGATGACGGCCATCGACAAAAGCTTTGGCGGTGTTCGAGTGTTGACAGAAGCCTCACTCGAAATCGAGCCCGCGGAAGTGATGGCGCTGATAGGACAGAACGGCGCCGGCAAGTCGACACTCATTAAGATCCTCACCGGAGCCTATTTTCGCGACAACGGTGACATCACTTTTGAAGGGAAACAGGCGAACTTCCAATCTACCGCCGAAAGCCAGACGGCTGGCATCGCTACTATCTACCAAGAGATCAACTTGGCGCAGCACCGCTCCGTTGCAGAGAACATCTTCTTGGGCCGTGAGCCCAAGAAATTCTGCCTTGTCGATCGCAATAAAATGTGCGCCGACGCAAGAGCGGTGCTGACGCGATTCAAGCTAGATATTGATGTCGAACGACCCCTTGAGGATTTCGGAGCGGCCACCCGGCAGATGGTAGCGATCGCCAGAGGCGTCACGCAGAACGCCCGCCTCGTCATCATGGACGAGCCGACCTCCTCGCTCGACGAACGCGAGGTTGCTGTTCTCTTCGAGACAATCCACGCATTGAAAGCTGACGGTGTTGCTACTGTTTTCATCAGTCATCGTCTGGACGAGCTCTATGCGATCTGCGACCGCATAACCGTGATGCGCGATGGCCGTACGGTCGCTGCCACTGCCATGAAGGATATTTCCAAGGTCGAACTGGTCCGCACAATGCTTGGCAAGGAACTGACCGCTTTCACGGCGGGTGCGGGTAACCGGAGTGGGAATCCAAGGGAGACGCTTGTCGAGGCAAAGAACCTGAGCGCTGGCTTACGGGTTCGCGACGTCTCGCTATCCATCGGCAAAGGCGAAATCGCCGGTCTGGCAGGTCTGCTTGGCTCAGGAAGAACTGAGACCGCACGTCTGATCTACGGAATTGATCGCCGCGATGGCGGGACAGTCCTCGTTGCGGGCAAGGCGACTGCTTATAACGAACCTGTCGACGCGATCGCCGCTGGATGTGGCTTCGTATCGGAAGATCGCAAAGTGGAAGGCATCGTGCCTGACATGAGCGTACGCGAGAATATGACGCTCGCCATTCTGCCCCGGCTGCAGAAGTCCGGGATCGTCGATCGCGCCGCGCAGAAGGCGATCGTAGACAAATATATAAAAGCTCTCGGCATCAAGTGCGCATCGCCAGAACAGCCGATCCGAGAGCTTTCCGGCGGCAATCAGCAGAAAGTCCTGCTTGCCCGCTGGCTATGCATGAATCCCCGCCTGCTGATCATCGACGAGCCAACACGAGGTATTGATGTCGGTGCAAAGGCAGAAATCTTGAACCTGCTTCGGTCACTCGCCGATGACGGTCTGAGCGTATTGATGATTTCCTCCGAACTCGAAGAATTGATCGCCGTCGCGGATCATGTGACGGTCCTGTCGGACGGTCGCTCGGTCGCTCATTTGTCAGCAGATGAACTATCAGAGGATCGACTAATGACCGCCATGGCTCACCAGAGCAAGGCGGTAGCATGACCGCGCCTCACTCACTTCCGCCAACCGCTACTCGCCCGCATGTGAACTGGTTTGTCTGGATTGGCCGCTATGGTACGCTTGCCGCGCTTCTCGTCCTGATCGCTTTCAATATGGCGGTGACGCCGAATTTCCTGTCATTGCAAACGCTCAACGTCAATCTCACCCAAGTCGCCACGATCGTCATCGTTGCGACCGGCATGACACTGGTCATCGCGACCGGGGGCATCGACCTTTCCGTCGGATCTCTGATGGCGATTTCCGGCGCGCTGGCGCCAATGATCTTGCTCGGCGAGATCGTGCCTATCCCCAATCCGGTTGTCGCTGTGGGACTGGCTCTCACAGTCCCCGTGGCTGTCGCGGCCTTGTTTGGGTGGTTCAATGGCTTCCTTGTTACACATTACAAGATCCAGCCGATCATAGCGACACTAGTCCTCTTCATTGCTGGTCGCGGCATCGCCCAAGTGCTGACCAACGGCAATCTCCAGTCTTTCAAGAATGACGCCTTCCAGTTCATCGCACTCGGACGGATCCTCGGTATTCCAGTGCAAGTCATCATCATGGCCGTGATGGTCGCCATTACCGCCTTCGTTGTCCGCCGTACCGGTTTTGGGCGGCGGATTATCGCGGTGGGCGGCAACGAGATGGCGGCGCGCCTCGCGGGTATTCCAGCTCAGCGGGTCAAGCGGATAGTCTATATTGTCAGCGGTGCGCTTGCCGGCATCGCGGGTCTGGTCGTGGTTGCCCGTAATTCGGCCAGTGACGCCAATCTGGTTGGGTTGGGCATGGAGCTCGACGCCATCGCCGCAGTGGCCGTCGGCGGTACGCTGCTGAGTGGCGGGAGAGCCAATATCATCGGCACTCTGCTTGGCGCCTGCGTCATCCAACTTGTGCGCTATACCTTGCTGGCCAACGGCGTTCCGGATGCCGCCGCACTCGTCGTAAAAGCGGGGTTGATCATTGTTGCCGTCTTCATTCAGCAGCACACGGAGAGAGGGTAAATCATGAGATCAACCGCTTCCAAGTTTTCCTATCTCGGGCCATTCGCTCCACGATCCAGCGGTGACCTCGCCCGTCTCGGCGTTGTCGCTGCCCTTCTGGGGCTGATCCTGTTCGGCACTCTCCGCTACGATCACTTTCTATCCTCCTACAACGCGCTTTCTTTTCTGCGTTATAATTCAATGTTCGCCCTGATTGCGCTGGGCATGGCGTTGGTCATTATGACCGGCGGCATTGACTTATCGGTCGGTGGTACAGCGGCTATGTCCAGCGTGGTAGCCGCTCTCCTCTCTCCCTATCATTGGGCTCTGGGTCTCGCCGGCGGCCTGGCGGCGGGTCTCGCGGTAGGCACCATCAATGGCCTCCTCATTACACGCTTAAGAATTCAGCCATTTATCGCCACGCTTGCAGCCATGCTGGCCGCCTACGGAACGGGGTTGCTTCTGGCCAACAATCAATCCGTATCGGTATCCTACGATTCAGGATTTACCGATATCGGCCAAGGTGACTTCCTCGGCTTTCCGACCCCCGCATGGATCGCACTGTTCATCTATATTTGCGGCTGGATCACGCTGGAGCGACACCCTATCGGCAGGCGCATTCTCGCCATTGGCGATGGCGAGGTGACCGCCAAGCTGATGGGCCTCAAAGTTGAACGCGCATTGATGGGCGTGTACATAACGTCCGGCATTCTCGCCGGTCTTGCGGGCGTCATCCTTGCTTCGCAGTTCGGCGCCGGTCAGCCCACCGAAGGGGTTGGCTGGGAATTGTTCGCCATCGCATCGGTCGTCGTCGGCGGGACACTGCTCACCGGCGGCGTCGGCTCTATCGGCGCGACCCTGGCCGGCGTGCTGTTGCTTGCAATGGTCTTCAACATCCTCAACTTCGAAAATGGTCTCGGCTGGATTTCGCTCTCGGCTTACTGGCAATCGGTGATTCGTGGCTTGTTCCTGCTCGGTGTCGTCATCCTGCAAGCGAAGCTGAAATAGCTCAACAGATACGTTCAATTACCTGAATTCATAGGGTGTTGGGAATTCTGAAAGTCAAACGACGTTTTGGTAAAGGGAATCAGCGTGAATAGTCTTGAAGCGAAGAACGGATTGCACTGGCGGGTGATCGAGGAGATTGCTGCGTCCGTGGATAGCATCGACGCCGACGCGATAGATCGCACGGTCGAGCTCATCGCCATGGCCCGTCACGTCAGCGTATTCGGCTGCGGTCGTGAAGGATTACAAATTCGTGGGTTTGCCATGAGGCTTTTCCATATGGGGCGGGCGGTCTCCGTCGTCGGGGAAATGGTCACTCCTGCCATAGGCCATGGAGATCTTTTCCTGGTCGTGGCCGGACCAGGAACGCTCTCGACAGCATCAGCCCTTGTCGGGGTCGCCCGCGCTTCGGGGGCGCTAGTCCTAACCATAACAGCGCAGCCGCAAGGCCCTGTGCCGCAAGGATCGGACGAGGTGTTGGTTTTGCCAGCGCAGACGATGGCAAATGATCAGGGAGAAGCCAAGTCGGCAATGGCGATGGGATCTGTTTTCGAAGGAGCACTGTTCGTGCTGTTCGAAGTAATGACCCTGAAGCTAAAGGATAGGTTGGGCGTGTCCGACGCAGATATGCGCAAGAACCATACAAATCTCGAATGACCTTCCTTGCGGGCGAGCTATGGGGCCACGGCACTCTCGTCGAATCAGGATGCCGCCGAGCGCTAGAATTGCCTCCCACCACACGACGCTGAACAGATGGGTCGTGAAATATTCGCCGCTTATTGCCTGCCATGCCGGCGCCGCAAATCCGCGACCAGCCGTTCCTGGCGAATGGACGAAACCTATATTCAGGTCAAAGGCAAGTGGACCTATTTCTATCGCGCGGTCGATAAATTCGGCAAAACCCTTGATTTCATGCTGTCCGAGCACCGCGACGAGGCTGCAGCCAGCGCCTTCTTCGCCCGCACGATCCAGCCTGAACGCCCTCTTGTCAGCCGGAGTGTTAAGGCGTCGCGGAGCGATGCTCCGCACGGGCCGCTTCCCATACTTCTTTTGCCGCATCCGCGTTCATCGCGGCGATCCCCAGCCCCACCAGCAGGTCGGGCCACGCCGAGTTCCAGACGAATGCGGTGACAAGACCGGCTCCGATGATGGCAATGTTGGCGACCACATCATTGCGGGCCGACAGGAAGGCCGCTCGCGTCAGGCTGCCGCCGTGCTGGCGGTAGCGCACCAGCATGGACGCACAGGCGAAATTGATAGCCGCCGCGCCGAGCCCAGTCAGGACGAGCGGCAGCGGGTCCGGCGCAACCGGCACTAGGAATTTCTGATACGCCGTCCAAAGGGTCGCCAGGCCCGGCACGAGCAGGATGCCCGCCAGCAAGACACCGAGGCGGGCACGGTTGCGTAAGCTCCATCCCAACGCCAGGGCGATCAGGAGATTGATGGAAGCGTCTTCAAGGAAGTCGACGCTATCTGCCAACAGAGACACGGAGCCAATTGCGATCGCGACGGCGAACTCCAATCCGAAATAAGCGAGATTCAACAGCGCCACACGCGTCACAACCCGCCGAAGTCCTGTGCCCATGATTGCCATGCTGTCAGCCCTTCGGTTCGAGTGGGTTCGACGCACTTCGGGTTTCCTCATGCGCCTCGAACACCTGGCTGGCGAAGGCGTCGAGCAGTTTCTCGCAAGCCTTAAGACGTTCGGAGGCATCGACGGCCAGCGGGGCGCCGTAGAAATCGAGCTTCCTGATTTTCTCAAGCCAGTCCTGTAGCTTCTTCAGATCGGCATCTTCTTCTTCCAGTTCAGCATAGGTGAATTTCTGCGCGGCAAGCTCCTTGGCGATTTCCTTTTCGAAATCACCGCATCGTTCCAGAAACTCCCGGTAATGTTCGTCGCGATCTGCCTTGAACCGGCTGGCCACACGCTCTTGTTGAGCTGGATCGAGCGCCGCGGTTTCGAGCAGCACGGCTTCCCCGCCCATTTCGGCGACGTCGTTGTCGAGCATCTTCATACGTCGGGCGTTCTCGTCCGTTTTCGGCAGCAGACAGACACCGTTCTGCAAATACACTGCACCGAGGCCCTTGAGCTTGCGCCAGAGCGCGACGCGCTTGGCAGCCGGCTCGGTTGGCACTTTGTAGATGAGTAACAGCCAGGTCAGGTCGGTCATGGCTGATTGCATAATGTTACAGCCGTTACATGTCAATCGCTACGGACCTCGCAAGACATCACTCCGAAGTATCGGTCGCGATACATCTGGGGACGCAAAGCATGTGGGGCGGGGCCCTAATTCGGTCGCTTCCCTGGAGGCCGAGGTCAGAGGCGTGGTGCCGCTCGCGAAAGCATGAGCCACGCAAGCGTAGCCACGAAACGCTGTTCACCGGCTGTTGTGCGATGCTGCCAACGGAAGGCGCCGGCTACGGCCGAGGACGCTGGTATTCAGCGACGCCTGGAGACGTGTCCACGCAGGAACTCCGCGAGATATAAAGTTACCGGCAACCGGCGGCCATGGCCAATGGCACATCGGCGCCTTCGTGCGAAACAACCGCAACGGGCCACCCTGTTCCGGAGCCACGGTTAAAGTCACGTTGACATTCGCTCAGTCGGAATTGGAAGGCGGCGTGGGGTGGCTGCGTTCCTCGACTTCGGCCATGGTCCACTCACGGAAGAGGCTGTAGGCGACCGCCAGCAGCGTTGGCCCGAGAAAGATGCCGATGAAGCCAAAGGCGATGACGCCACCAAGGAGCCCGAAGAGGCCGAGCAACACCGGCAGGTTGTTGGTTTTGCCGAGGACGTAGGGTCTGATGACGTTGTCGATGCTGCTGACAAGGAGCAAGCCCCACGCCGCGACGAAGATACTCCGCCAAATGGCACCCTGGGCAAGAAACCATAGCGCCACCGAGCCCCATACAAGCGGGGGGCCTGCCGGCACAAACGACAGGATGAACGTAAGGAAACCAAGCAGCAGCGCCTGAGGTACACCGGCGATCCAGAAACCAATGCCGGCTAAGAGGGCCTGGGCGAGTGCCGTGCCGATCAAGCCGTAAATGACGCCCTTGACGGTCGCGCCCACGACCACAAGCAGCTCTCGGGCCCGGAGCCCGGCGAATCTTTCGCCGACTGCGCGCACGTGGGCCGCCATCCGCCGAGCGTGAAGGAAGAAGAAGAAGGCGATGAATACGCTCAGCCCGAGTTCGAGGAGCCCAGCGCCGAGCACCGCCCCGCTGGCAACTGCTAAGTTTGTGGCGGGGCCGATCAGCTTCTTCAGTTCAATGGTGAACGCGGGCGCATTGTGGGCCAAGCTCTCCCAATAGGCAGCCAGGTTCTCGCCGATTAACGGGAGTCCTGCGACCCAGTGCGGCGGCGTCGGAGGGCCTTGCTCGAGAACTTGGTTCACAGCCGTGAGCAGGTTGCCTACGCTGTCCGTCAATGTCGGCACCATAACGGCGAACGGTGCGACCAGAACGAGGGCGACCAACAACGTCATCATGGTGGCGGCCACACTTTTATTGCCACCGACTGCCCGCTCGCACCTCCTGTAGACCGGCCATGTCGAGAAGCAGATCACCGCCGCCCACAGGATGGCTGACAGGAATGGCTGAAGCACGAGAGCGCAACCGAGCGCAAGCAGAAGAAGGGCGCCGAGCCCCAGAATTTGTTCGATTGGCTTGCCGAGAGGTATCATGCCCAATTTTTCCTGTTGCTCCGGCTAGATTATCAGTGATCGACGCGATGTGCAGCCAGCGGAAAGGCCGGCGTGTTGCGACTCGATAGGACAAACTCGCAGCCACAATTCTGGCGACAATCCCAGAAGCGCCGGCCCGATATGGCATCTCGCCTAGCTTAGCCAGGCGGCGACATTTGCCGAGGAGGAGTGTACTATACGTTGATAATTGAACCTTCATTGCGAACAAGTGATCCGCGGCCGATGATCGATTTTCAAAATATCGAAGACGCGCAGACCTTGGCGCAAGCAATTGTGAATACCATTCCAGAGCCCTTTATTGTCCTCGACGACCGGTTTCGTGTGCTGGCTGCCAGCCGTTCGTTTCATGAGACTTTCAAGTTCGATCCCGAATATACAAGAGACCGTCTGCTTTACGCCCTCGGTGACGGTCAATGGGATATTCCCGCCCTGCGCGTTGTTCTTGAGACGATCATTCCCGAACATGCCTCGATGGAGGGCTTTGAGGTCGCGCATGATTTTCCCGATCTCGGGCGCCGGACCATGCTGCTCAACGCCCGACAGGTCACTTACGGGGATAGCCGCCGCTCGATGATCCTGCTGGCATTCACCGATGTCACGGATCGGCGCAAGATCGAGCGGGAAAAGGAAGAGCTCCTTAAGCAGACAGAACAGCTGCTACATCAGAAGGAAATCCTGCAGAGGTGGCTCGGTTTGTCTGAACAGTTTCGAGCGTTTCGCTAAGTGGATTTCCGCCTCGATTATGCTGCGACCTTCATCGGTGTCAGCGCGTTGAAGTAAGCCTGATCCGGCGTCTGCCGGTCAAGGGATGAATGTGGACGTCGGGCGTTGTAAAAGATCAGATAGCGGCCGATGCCAGTTCGGGCCTCGGACACGCTTTTGTAGGCGTGGAGATAGACCTCTTCGTATTTGATCGACCGCCAGAGCCGCTCGACGAAGACATTGTCTCGCCATGCACCCTTGCCGTCCATCGAGATGGCGATTTCGGCCTTCTTCAGCACCGCCGTGAAGTCGGTGGAAGTGAACTGCGACCCCTGATCCGTATTGAAGATGTCAGGCTTGCCATACCGGGCAAGCGCCTCTTCGACTGCTTCAATACAAAGGCCGCTTCCATTGTGATCGAGAGCCGCCACGACAGAACCCGACGACTAAACCAATCGACGACAGCGCAGAGATAGACGAAGCCCCGCGCCATTGGAATATAGCTGATATCCATGGCCCAGACCTGATTGGGCCTGATAACCGCCAGTTTGCGCAGGAGATACGGATAGACCTTGTGACCAGGTGCCGGTTTTGACGTATTGGGGCGACGGTAGATCGCCTCAATACCCATCCTCTTCATCAGCGTGGCAACGTGAAGTCGCCCTGTCCGCAGCCCTTCTGCCTTCAAAAGCCATTGCAACATGCGGCTTCCAGCAAACGGGTAATCGAGGTGGAGTTCGTCGATCCCCGAGCGAATGCGCAGCATTCGTCCGCCGCCGCATCAGGGCCAGATCGTCATCTGACACGGGACGCGGCAAATAATAGACACTGCCACGACTGAAGCCGAGAAGCTTTGCCTGGCGCACGACCGACAGTTTGTGCCCGCGATTGATCATTTCTTTCCGCTCAGCAACCCGGCTTTGCCGAGCGCACCGGATAAAAAATCATTCTCCAGCGTCAATTCTCCAATCTTGGCATGGAGTGTTTTGACATCGACGGTTGGGCTCGCCGGTTCGGTCCTGGCTTCATCGCCGAAAACGCCCGTCGCTCCCTCAAGGAGTTGGTCTTTCCACTGTTTGATCTGATTGGCGTGCACATCGAACTGCTGGGATAATTCCACCAGCGTCTGCTCGCCCCTGACGGCGGCAAGCGCCACCTTCGCCTTGAAAGCCGGTGTATGGGTACGGCGCGGTCGTCTTGTCATGCTATCTCGTGTTCCCGGCATCTAAGCCGAAGTCAGGCAGAAATTCCACTTATCCTAGCTGTTCGAATTTCCCGAGCCACCTCTTGCTGCAGGAAATGCAGCACCGCGTTGCCAATAGTCTCCAGATCATCGCCAGCATATTGCTGTTAAAAGCGCGGGCGGTCACGTCTGAGGAAACACGGCGCGACTTGCGGGATGCCCACTAGCGCGTAATGTCGGTTGCAGAGTGTCGTTTGGCAGTTAATCGTAAGACTCTCTCTGCAATAGTTTCAATAAGATAGCCCGGCACCTAATTTGATGGGGTGGAGCGGCCTGCCAACGGCGTCCAGCCACCGGAAAAGCCAAAGCCCTTCCGCAGCCACAGCATCGCTTCGAAGCCGGCGATCGTCCGCCGCGCGGTGTTGAATGACTGGAAGCTACCGATTTTCGGCATGTTCTTCTTCACCCTGAAATGGTCGCTCTCGATGCCTTGTTGTAGATGCTTGGTGCCATAGTGTACCGGATCTGGATGCAGGAGCCCATCATCGACTGACATTTTAATCGCTGACGGGAACGTATTGGCGCCATCCGTGCCGATCTTTTCCGGCGCGAGCAGGGGCTCGTCCCGCAGCATTTTGCGGAAGAAGCGCTTGGCTGCATCGAGGTCGCGCCTTGCGGTCAGCAGGAAATCCACCGGGTTCCCGTGTTTATCGATGGCTCGGTACAGATAGCGCCACTTGCCCCGGATCTTGACGTAGGTCTCGTCGATCCGGACCGAACCGCAATGGGGTTGGCGGAACTGGCGCAGGCGTTTCTCGATCATCGGAGCATAGGCGAGCACCCAGCGATTGATCGTGCTGTGGTCGACCTCGAAACCGCGCTCGCTAAACATCTCTTCCAGATCGCGGTAACTCAACGGATAGCGCAAGTACCAGGCGACTGCCTGCATGATCAGCCATGCCTCGAAATGCCGCCCCTTGAAATCATCCTTCGACAGGGCTTCAGCTTTTCGGCAATGGCATTCAGAATCATCGGCACGCTCCACAACATCGGGAGCGCGAATTTCTTCGGCGTTCGTCAAACATGCCGTTAACCAAAAAAATTTGCGACAGGCCCATTAAACATCCCCGGCCCACCGCACCAACGTCATGCCTGCGCCGGGCGCAATGCCTTCAACGCATCCTGAAGGGGACTCTTTGGATTCCTGCCAGCGCTAGGCGGTGCATTGCGTGAACCCCTCGCTCAACAGAGTTCGCGGAAACCCTGAATCAGCAATTCATGCGGTTCGAAATCGAGATTGTCACGGAAGCCGCCAACATAGGTGGAAATAGGGATGAGAAAGCCAGTCATCATCGTGCCGTATGATCTGGCCCGGCCCGCCAGGTATGAGGCGCTGAGATGGATGAGCGTAGCGATTTCCCGCCAGGACCGACATTGCGCCCGTTTTCAGGCACAATGCGAAATCGTGAAAAACTGCCTCCTTGGCCTCGTCTCCCGGAAGGTGCTGCTGTACGCCGACCAGGCTTGCCGCATCGAACAACGATCGTAAGGCAGGTCTCGGCGATGCCTACCACGGCCTCCCCGCGCGCGCTATCTCGCCGGTTATTGTCACTCGCGACAACGCCAAATCTTTCGACAAATTCTTGTGCTGGGGCGATTATGCCCGACGGACAAGCCTGAGCAGCAGCAGAAGGAGGATCGAGCCGATCGTGGCGTTGACAATCGCTCTGACGATACCTGTACCCAGGCTAAAGCCGAGGCGGGGGAAGAGCAATCCCGCGATAAACGCACCGATGATGCCAACAACGACATCTCCGATCAGACCAAAACCGCCACCACGCACCACTTGGCCAGCAAGCCATCCGGCAAGGGCGCCAACAAGGAGAAAAACAAGCAGGCTCTCATTCGACATCATATGATATTTCCTTAGGTTGGCAGGGGTCAACAGTGCTCCGCTGCGGCGGAGCAGCCGTTGGCATCCCTAGGGCGCCTATCGTACCCCTCCTTTGCGTCAAATTGCGCATGAGAGTCAATCTGTTATACGCCGCTGGTGAGGAATTAGCCTGCGCTGCCCACTGGCACCGCAAGGTTCTGCCTGAGCTGGTTTCGGCTCCTAGAGGTTTTTCCAATCTGTCCGCTGCCGCCTTCTTCGAGCAATGGTCCCCAGTCACCGTCTTTCGTAGACTCATTGTCTCCAGGAGATCCGAAGCAACGTTTCGCAAAGGCTATCGGAACCAGCGACCCCCAATTTTGGCGATGAAGATCCAATCGTTGAGGCCAGCCGCCGTTCTCTTTATTGGATGGGTTGGCTGGCCTTGAGATAGGCGTGAGACAGAACCGAAACCCTCCTGCCAATCTTATCATACAAAGCGCACCCAAAGGATTCGGCATTCCTACCGATGAGTGTGCTTTCCTGCTCCTTCCTCTATAGCAACGAACGAAATTTCCAATCTCAGCGTCAAGCGCACGACCGGAACTTTCTCTCCGTTCAAAATCTCGACAAGAAGCTGTTGCCCGTCCTTCCGGGGAATCCCGTCCGCGGCCATTTCCGATAGAACATTCTTTGCTTCATCGATCGCAGAGACGAGATCGGGCAAGTCGCAGCCCTCGCCGTCGTCGCGCGCGCATTCACTATCTTGCGTCGCAAAGTAGAATGTTGTCATGTTCAAACTCGAACGGTGCGCTGCTTCGCAACGCACCGAAGAATGGCAGTCGACCGCGCCTTATGCTGCGTTCTTGGCCTTCGCATTTGCTACGGTTTCCGCCAGTTTCGTCAGCTTCTGGTCGGTGGCCTTCTCCTCCTCAAGTGTTTGCTGTAGGAGAGTTACCGCGTCCTTCAGCCCCAATTGCTT
Organism: Martinezella lusitana; assembly: GCF_016901135.1. Classification (GTDB taxonomy): domain Bacteria; phylum Pseudomonadota; class Alphaproteobacteria; order Rhizobiales; family Rhizobiaceae; genus Rhizobium; species Rhizobium lusitanum_D. The sequence continues at coordinate 20,922 of NZ_JAFEVL010000023.1, forward strand.
CGCCCATTCGATCAGCGTCCCATAGCGGGCGATTTCATAATGCTCGACCGCTTGAGCCGAAGAAATGAGACCTGCATCGAGCGCCGGCGTGCCTTTGAATTCCTCGACGATCTCGTCGGCCTCGGCAATGATGCCCTGGATCGCTTCACATGTCTTTCCGCGCGCTGGCTTTCCCAGGAGTTCGAATACCTGCTCCAGACGCTCGACATGACCTTCGGTTTCATCCCGGTGGTGAAGAAAGCCTTGCTTGCCTTCCTCCGCCTGTGCTGCCCGCGCCATCTTTGGCAGCGCCCTCAGGATTTGCTTTTCGGCGTAATAGATATCTTTCAGCGTTTCCAGAAAGAGATCGTTCAAAGTCTTCTCGGATGCCGCATTCTGGTGCTCAGACGGTCAGCAAACGCGACCTATCGCACCTGTGGAAAAGAAACGCCGCGAGCGAGATTACGAATTCTTGTGGCGCTGCTGGCAAGTCTTGACGTGCTATTCCTGGGATCCACCTTGATTCGTCATGATGTTCTCTCCTCGGGCTTAGTTACTGCGAGACCTACTCGGTCTCGCGTTCCAAACAGTCGGACACAGGTTTAGTTCCCGCCCTGTCCCTAAAAAAATGCGGTCACCGCCATGCCAACGACCGCGGCGAACATGGCAATGCACGACGCCCAGCCAAAGGTTTTCAAACTACGGCCGATGACAAACTGCTTCATGACCTTCTTATTCGAAGCAATCAGCATCAAGATCGCCATGACGGGAACGGCGACCACGCCGTTGATCACCGCGCTCCAGAACAAAGCCGTCATCGGCGGTATGGGCGTGAAGTTCAGCAGCATTCCCACAACCGTTGCCAGTCCCACCGTCGTATAGAAGGCCTTGGCCTCGCTTGGCTCACGCGATAGCCCTACCTTCCAACGTGCCGCCTCGCCGACCGCATAGGCTGCCGAACCCGCCAAAACGGGCACAGCCAACAGGCCTGTTCCTATGATGCCTGTCGCGAAGATGATTTTGGCAAATTGTCCGGCAAGGGGCTCGATCGCTTTTGCCGCATCGACGGAGCTGCCGATATTCGTCGCTCCCGCCTTGTTGAGCGTGGCTGCGGTCGTCGTGATGATCGCAAGCGCGACAATATTGGACGCCGCCATGCCGATCAGCGTATCGAGCGTGATGCGCGTGTTTGCCTTTTCCGCTTCTTGGGGATGTTTGACGAGAGCTTCCTTACGCGGTTTCTCCTTCAGGTCTTCGGCTTCCTGCGAGGCCTGCCAGAAGAAAAGATAGGGGCTGATCGTCGTCCCGAAGATCGCGACGATCATCGACCAGTAACTCGGGTCCATCTTGAATGTCGGCAGCACGAGCCCGCGCGTGAAGCTCGACCAATCGACGTGCACGACGAACAGCGTTGCGATGTAGGAGAGCAATGCCAGGCTCAGCCATTTCAGGACCGCGATGTAACGCTTGTATTTCAGAAGCACCTGCAAGAGGATGCAGACCGCGCCAAATGCAGCGACATAGATCAGCGAGTAGCCGTTGACGAGCAAATGAGCCGCATCGCCCATCGCTCCAAGATCAGCCCCCAGATTGATGACATTAGCAAGCAGAAGCGGAATGGTGACCGTCACACCGACCCATCTCGGATAACACTGGGCCATGCTGCCCGCCAAGCCCCGACCCGTGGTCCTGCCGATTCGAGCACTGATCATCTATACGGCCACCATCAGCGGATAGGTCAGGAGTAGCGTCCAGCTCGCAATGTATCCGAATTGCGCCCCGGCCTGAGAATAGGTCGCGATCCCGCTCGGGTCGTTGTCCGAGGCGCCGGTGACCAGACCAGGCCCTAGTATTTCCAATATTCGTGGTTTTGAAGGTTCGACAACGGCGCTCCTGCCATCCATCTGATAGTCACTCATTAAGGCCTCCCAGCAGAAACCCGAGACGGCGCGTTTCCAGCGCTCGGGGTGCGAGTGAATCGCGCTTGCCGGCTGATTGTTCCGGACAAACAGGGAAGCCAAAAATAATGCAACTACAAAGGCTTATCTATGAACTAGACTCAATCTTTGCATGCATTTTCACGATATTTCGCCTGCGAAGGAACTTTCAGCCTGGGTATCGATTTGCTTGGTGGAATGGAGGAGAATTATCAAATATGGAAACGCAACGGCAGTGCGAGCGGCGGCGGCCGATAAGGGGACCAGCTTATACGCTAGCGGACTTTCAGCAGAAGTACGGTCTGGACAACGGAATGGCCGAAGACCTCTTCATTCGCTTCGGCCCCTCATCGATCGAGCTTGATTTGCTGATGGCGGCAAAACGCCGGACCCCGTCCCTTGATGAGCTGACGGAAGAGATGCCGTATCGATAAAGGTCCGTCAAAAGACGCTTTTCAAGATTTCAGAGGCGCGGTCACGTCGCCAAACCAATGCCCATCCCGCCTTGGCTGGATGAGGGTTCTGTTGCAAATATTCCCGGCCCATACCCGCGAGGTGTTCCAGCTGTGCCATTGCCGACCGAAACGTGCCCTCGCACGTAAGCGTCCCGATGTGGATCTCATAAATTATGGCCTCTTCCCCAGGGACGGCCTTTCCAATCCGGGTGTTGCCAGCGATATGAATGCGGATCGACAAGGATCGACTGGCTGCCAACATCGCTTGCCTGCTGCCGCGACGCCGGGCACGATCCTGCCATCTGGAAGCACAAATCCGTGCGCCCCGCCAACCACCTTGGCTTCGACAAGCGTTTCGAACCAGCCGTCGACATCCCGCTCCATCGCAAGAACCTGGTCGCCTATTCAGAGGCTCAATTCCCCAAGTGCCGGCGCCCACAAGCGAAAACTTGTGCTTCCATCGTCGTGAACGATGAGACCCCAGTTAAACTGGCTATTCAAGTTGTGAGCATCCATTAACGCAGCAGCCCTTGGCCGCCGTCGACCCATATCGGCGTTCCGGTGACGTGCCGCGCCGCATCGGAGACGAGGAAAGCGATTACATCGGCAACGTCCTCGCTCTTGCCGGGTGCGCCGCCCGTAATGGGAACCTGACCCTCCGGCCAGATAACGGGGATCGCAGTTTCGGCCTCTTCTCGCAACACGGTGTTGGCTTTGATGTTGGTTTCGATTTCGCCAGGACAGACAGCGTTGATACGGATATGGTCGCGGGCAAGTTCCAGCGACAGTTGCTGAACGATGGCAACCTGCGCAGCCTTCGTGGCGGTATATGCCGTCGCACCAGGCGTGGTGAATGTGCGCGTTCCGTTGATTGACGAGACGACGACAATCGAGCCGCCGCCACTGCGCTTCAACTCCGGGACCGTGGTATGAAGTGTCAGATAGGTTTCCGTCAGATTAACCCCGATGGTTTGGTCCCATTCGTGCGGCTTCAGATCGTCGATTGGAGCCCACACACCGTTAATCCCGGCATTGGCGACAACAGCGTTAAGAGGACCAAACTGTCTCACAATGGCGCGAACGGCTTTTCGCATCTGATCTTCAAGGGTTATGTCCGCAGCCACAGCAATGGCTGCTCCGCCACTTTCCGCAATCGCGGCAGCCGTGGCTACTATCTCTTCTTGGCTGTGACCGAGAACACCAACCGAATATCCCCTGGAGGCCAGGAGTATGGCCGAGGCTCGTCCCATCCCGGAACCCGCGCAAGTCACCATTACGACACGGTTCGCCATCAGTTGCGCGATCGTGTGGAGGGAATACTTGTCACGGTTACGGAGACAGGATCACTGGCGGGAAAGCTATTCTCCAGTCCCAGTTCGAGTTCATCTTCGAGAACATCCGCGTCCTTGCTGGACCGAGCACCGGAACAGGCTCGAGGCCCCTACTTCCTTCATCGAAATTGCCGTTGCTCACGGCATCGTAGCGGTTGACGCTACCCTCTTTTTCTTGCTCGCCACCAAAAGTGGCAAGCTGAACCATAAGGGCCTTGGCGTGGGTGATCGCCTCTAAGTCGTCGAGGGTGTCGTTCGGCGTGCTGAAGGTGACCGAGATGAATTCGGGTCCCTCGCTAACGAATTCCACCGTCGTCGACCCACCGTTCAACGCAACGCGTGTCTCTATAAGCTGCATCTCACCTCTCCTATCACATCACCAAGCAGAACTCGCGAAGACGTCATCAGGTTCCTGTCTGCTGTCGGACGGATTGATGACTTTTGGGATTTGTGCGGATCGGTTTTCTGCTGATTTCCAAGCCTGACGTCCTCGGGACGGTTCAGAGCTTCCCAAGCGCGATCTACTAAATGCGAAATCTCCTTGCATCGCCCATCGCTCCGGGCACCTTCCTTATAGGCTTCCAGCTTTGGCTCAGATGATCCGACCCACAGCCCTTCACTCCTCTTCCGCAAACGACGTGACAACACCGGATAGCGAGATTGTGAGACTTCAAGACAGGAGCTCCTAGGAAGGGAACAACCGGACCGTATTGGGATTTTGGTATCTCTAATAGCGGGAGAACGACATGACCGAACAAGACAATGCGACGCGAGTTGGGGAACTCGTCGAAACGATTGGCTTTTGCATGTTGACCACACACGATGGGTCTGAGCTGCGTGCGCGGCCGATGACGGCTCACGCAGAGCGCATAGAAAACGCGATCTATTTCCTGACCGATGTTAAGGCTCACGAGGACCAGGAAATTGCGTTGCGACCTGACGTGTGCCTGGCCTTTGCAGATACGAAAAGACAGAAATATGTCTCGGTTTCGGGGCGAGCCGAGATTCTCAGGGATCGGCAGTGGATCGACGAGTTATCGGGGGGCACCCGCGAAGATATGGTGGGATAGCCCGGATGGCCCTGCGATCAGGGTTTTGAAAGTAACCCCGTCCTTTGCGGAATATTGGGATTGCTCGGGCACGATCGTCAACTCCATCAAAATGGTTGCTGCCGCGATATCGAATGCAAAGCCGGATATGGGAGAAAATGCCAAGGTTGATCTCTGAGCCATGAATGCATTTTCGGCGTCGGGAGATTGACGTTCGGTGGCTCTGGTTCGCATGTGCCAACGCGTTTTCCTCCCTGCAGAGCTATTACCCCCACGATCCTGACGAGATCCGGAATTGAGATGAACACGTCAGCAAGCGGCGCGTCCTCGATGGAACTTTCCACATAGCGCGTCGTTTCAGAAAAAAACGGGGTTCAAGCGAAGGTTCCAGACATGCGTAACGACTATATAGCGGAGTCCGTTTTACCTGATGTCTTCCGGTCGGAATTCCCATTACATGCCAAGCCGGATCTGATCGAAAACCTGCCTTTGGCGATTTATGCTTGCGATGTTCAGGGCCGCATTCTTTGGTTCAACAAGCAGGCAGCAGCACTCTGGGGTCGGGTGCCGACGATCGGTTCTGACGACGACCGGTTTTGCGGCTCTCACAAGTTCTACTTGAACGGCCGGCAGATCTCGCCCGCAATAGCGCCCATGGCGAGGGTGCTGCGGACGGGAGACGCAATTCACGGACTAGAGGGAAAACTTGAACGGCCTGATGGGTCTATGATCTCGGTGATGGTCCACATCGAGCCTGTAGAGGGCGAAAATGGAGTAATCGGCGGGGCCATCAGCTGTTTCCACGATATTACTCGGCGCATTCAGGCAGAGGACGCCGTTAAGCGCCAGGAGCAGCGCCTCGTCGCCACCTTCGATCACGCAGGCATCGGGCTCGCCGAAGTCAACGCAGATGGCAAACTTCGGCGCGTTAACGGATGTCTTGCAGATTTGCTCGGCTATCCTGCGAGCGAATTGCTGGATCGCTCGATCTTCGATCCGTTCTTGGCGGAGAGCGCTAATATCGACGAACAGGAATTCCGACGTCAGGTGCGCGGAGAGATAGATCATTATACCGTTGAGAAGCGCATCGTTCGGCGAGATGGTACCAAACTGTGGATTGCGGTGACCTCGGAGAGCGTCAAGGACGTAGATGGTCGATTTCTATATGCCGTGCGTGTTCAGCATGACGTGACTGCTCGCAAAGAAGCTGAAATCGCCCTCCTGCGCCATGTGGAAGAACAGTCTGCGCTTTATGAATTTACCGATGGCCTTCAGCGCGCGGCAACCCTTGATGACGTTTACCAGCTCGCTCTGAGTGTGATCGGGCGAGCACTCCGTTGCGACCGCTCTGCGGTTTTACTGTTCAACGAGACAGGAGAGTTGAACTTTGTCGCCTCACGCCGCCTTTCGCCGGCCTATCAATCAGCGGTCGCGGGTCATTCTCCCTGGCCTTTGCAGAGTACCAATCCGGAGCCTATTGCAATTGAAGATATAGAGGGAGCGGATCTGCCTAAACCGCTAAAGGATGCGATGCGCAGTGAGGGCATTGGCGCACTGGCCTTCATTCCGATCATCTCACAAGACCGCCTTTTGGGGAAGTTCATGACTTATTATGATCTTCCGCATGCCTTCAGCCAATCGCAGATTCGGCTGGCCCAGACCGTCGCCCGGCAACTCGGATTCGCTGTGGAGCGGGTTCGCAACGAAACTGCGCGTAAGCTGGCCGAACGCGCCGCCAATCAGCTTGTCGCAATCGTAGAATCGTCCCATGACGCGATCGTCAGCAAAGATCTTAGCGGCATCATTACGTCGTGGAACGACAGTGCCGAGCGTCTATTCGGCTATCCGCCGGAAGAAGCCATCGGCAAGCCGATTACCATGATTATTCCGCCGGATCGTTTAGATGAAGAACCCCTCATCCTTGGGCGTATTCGCCGTGGCGAGCGCGTTGATCATTTTGAGACGGTGCGCCAACGCAAGGACGGCACACTGGTGGAAATCTCGTTGACCATTTCGCCCATCCGGGACGATCACGGCCGGGTTGTCGGCGCTTCGAAAATCGCGCGCGACATCACGGATCGCAAGGCTGCGGAGGCTAAGCTCCGACGCAACGAACAGCAAATGAAAGATCTACTCGCAGCGATACCGGCAGCAATCTATACCACCGACGCCAACGGCAAGATCACCTACTACAACGAAGCAGCCGTTGAACTTGCAGGCCGCATCCCCATAATCGGCTCTGACGAATGGTGCGTGAGTTCGAAACTCTATTGGCCTGACGGCACGCCGCTGCCCCATGACCAATGCCCAATGGCCATTGCGTTAAAAGAGGGTCGTATCGTGCGGGGGGTGGAGGCCGTCGCGGAAAGGCCGGATGGGACGCGTATACCTTTCATCCCTCACCCCACGCCATTGCGCGACGAAACGGGCGCCGTCATCGGTGGGATCAATATGCTGGTCGACATCAGCGAACGAAAAGATGCGGAGACACAGATACGCTTGCTGTTCAACGAGCTGAACCATCGTGTCAAAAATAATATGCAGATGCTCCAGTCGTTGGTGAGCTTGGCAAGTCGAAAGACGGACAATACCGAAGCGCGCGAAATTCTTCGCGATGCCAGCAAGCGAATTGCTGCAATGGCTGCGGCGCAGCAGGTTCTTTACAGCACGACGGACGCCACGCATTTTTCCGCCAGAGAACTTCTAGAGTCAGTCTGCGAAACCGCACGTCAGACCTTCCCAGGACAGGTTACCATTCGATATTCGATCGATGATACGGTGCTGGCGAACGATACGGCAATGCCGCTCGCCCTCATATTGAACGAACTTCTGACGAATGCCCTGAAATACGGAGGCAACGCGCGCGAAAGAACACTTGAGGCGGGCCTCCTAAGGGCCGATGGAGAGATTTGCCTTTTTGTGGAAGACGATGGTCCAGGCTTTGATTGGGAATCTGTTCGACACCGCTCGTCCGGACTGAAGCTGGTTCAAGGCCTCGCACGCCAGCTGCGTGGTCAGTTTTCTGTTACAACTGAACCGAGGACACGATGCAGCATCCATTTCTCCTGAAAACTTATTCGCCGGCTTTTCACGCCATCATCGTGGCTCGTTGGATCTCATCCTGATGCCCGGGCGCAAAGAACTGCCGGCAAAACAGTGGGTCGACAAGCCGGCCCTCGATCGCAGCCCCGCCGTTCCGACCCAGATCATGATCGTCGAAGACGATTTCCTGATCTCAATCCAAATGGAGGAAGCTCTGAGAACAGCGGGCTTCGAGGTAACGCTGGCAAGCTCCTCCGAAGAGGCCTTGCAAATTGCTGGCGGGCAAACTCCCGCGCTGGCGGTGATGGACGTTCGTCTCCCCGGAACGTTGGACGGAGTCGATACCGCGCTCGAAATGTTTAAGACATACGGCCTGCGTTCGATCTTCTCAACGGCCCATTCGGATCCGGAGATCCGCGCACGTGCCGCTCCGGCACTGCCGATCGCATGGTTAATCAAACCCTACACGATGGCTTCCTTGGTTGCGGCCGTCCAATCTGCTGTGGGCACAGGCAATTCCCTATAGCAACGTTAGGGGGCTTATAGGCCGACGTTCACCTCCACCGGCGCGACGTGTCTTCGCTCGGAACAAATTGCCGCCCGCTCGCTTTTTCTTGTCGATTGCGGGCCGCGCCACACGGACCTGGGGATGCAGCAGCCCTGCGTCACGCACGAGGAAAACATGCTTGAAGATAGCCACCTATAACGTCAACGGCATCAATGGGCGTCTAGCGGTTCTGCTTCGGTGGTTGGAAGAGGATATCCCGGACGTTGTATGCCTTCAGGAACTCAAGGCGCCCGATAACAGGTTTCCTCATCGCGAGCTCGAGCGCGCCGGCTACGGCGCAGTCTGGCACGGCCAAAAGAGCTGGAACGGTGTGGCAATCCTCGCCAAGGGCATGGCGCCTGTTTTCACGCGGCGTGGGCTTCCAGGCGATCCGGACGACACCCATAGCCGGTATATCGAGGCTGCCGTCAATGGTTTACTCGTGGGTTGCCTTTACCTGCCGAATGGCAACCCCGCGCCCGGCCCGAAATTCGACTATAAGCTCGCCTGGTTCCGACGCCTGCATGACTACGCCGCGGACCTGCTCGGGCTTGACGTCCCCGCCCTACTCGTGGGTGACTTCAATGTCATGCCGACGGATATGGATGTCTATGCCCCGGAGCGGTGGCGGGCCGATGCACTGTTCCGCCCGGAAGTGCGTCAGGCCTATGCGGGCCTCATCGCACAGGGTTGGACGGATGCGATCCGGCATCTTCATCCGGACGAGCGGATATATACCTTTTGGAAATACTGGCGGAATTCCTTTGAGCGGGATGCTGGACTGCGTATCGACCATCTTCTCCTAAGTCCCGCCATTGCGCCGTTCTTACGGTCAGCCAACGTCCGTCGAGATCCGAGAAGCTGGGACCACACCAGCGACCACGCCCCCGTCATGATCGAGATGGACGAACCGGTCTGAAGACGAAAATCGATGATGGCCAATAGAGGGGCACGGGTTGTCAGGCTGCTTTCGCTTTCGTGACCGAGCCGACGACAGCGCATCGCGAAGTTCTTCGATCCTCGGCAGTCACCAACCGCTCATCCTTTTGTACTCGCGCGACGAAGCTCCCCAACTACGTCCGCGAATATGAAGTCCGGTGATGTTTTCCAACGGAACCCGCCTTCGTCGAGATATCGGCTGCCGGGAGCGTTAGGTGGGCGAAGGCGCCGTTTTAGCCGTTCATCACGCCGAACAGGATATCCAGCCCGCGTTGATATTTCTCAGGGTTCATGCCAGTCTGCTCTGCCTGCCACAGATTATCTTCGAGATCCGCTCGCTTGACGGGCAGCGCAAGCGGATTTGATGCTGCCCGTCTCACGAACTCATCATCTGTTTCGCCCGTCCGTTGCGTCATTGCATCCACAGCCGATACAATCGTTGGCGGAAAGCCTTCTTCCCTCAGGCGGTCGAGCGTCCAACCTCTTCCCTTCTCGACGACGTCATGAAGATACGCAACCGTACGAGCTTCACTGCCGGAAACGACAAGCGCGATCCGCTGACAATGCTCGAAGAACGGCCGGCCTGTCTTGTCGACCTGTCCCTCATGTGCCTCGAGTGCGATTTGGATCGCGTGGTCAAGATGTTGCATGACAATCAATGCCCTACGGTCTTTTTACGCGTCCGGTTTGGCGATGCTTCGCCGGAGGCAGGAAGAAGGGCTTCAGCGTCATGATCGTCCGCATCCAGCAGGTCCTGCAATGTCTCGTGCTCATTGTCCTCCTCCAGTTCATCGCAGGCTTGCAACCAATGGCGCAACGCAGCGCCATCGGGGCGACCCTCGTCCTCCCAGATTTCGTGAGCGCGGCGCCGGATTTGTTCATGTTTGTCAGTAGCCATAATTCCTCCCTGACCCAATTGAGCAATTCGAGTAACGCAAGGATTTTATGTGTTTCGCAACTTTTCTTGCTTGTGCCGTTGCCCATGACTAACTCAATTTGTGGAGCATTGTTCCGATCGTGCTCGCCGACCCCAAAAACTTTCGATCACACCGCAGACGATTGGCGCAGACATACTGTAACTGGAGGGATGTCCTGGAAGAAGACCAGGAGGTTCACGCGACCATTTAAATGTCCTCATCGAGAGTGATGGAGTGGCTTGGGAGCGCCGGGCCTTGTTAGATGCAAAGCTAGGCTGTCATGCATTTTATTAAGCCCAGGTTGATATCATACCGTGGGCGTCACCCGTCACGCCGGTCCAAGCCTATAGGAACGGCTCGCCTCCAGTCACGGCCGGTCAGGAATGTTCCGCAACGGACATCGGCCAGTCACGCCGCCGTCGTCACCCTCTCGAAGGAGAGGACCTTGTAGCGCTCCTCAACGGCGGTAAGCAGTTCCAGCGCCGCGCCGCCGACGCCTGAGTGCTTCCAGCGCACCTGATAGGTCACGTGGACGGCGGCATCGGCCTCACCTTCCCTTTTTTCGATGACGAGGAAAGTGTAGTCGAGCGGCTCGAATATTGCCTGGATCTTTGCTATCTCGACTGAGCCTACGAGTTCGATCTCCATGTGCGCCTTCTGCTGATGTGGTATCAATTCATCGAACCATTTGAACGGCGAAAGCACGATAAAGGCCGCGATGGCGCCAGTTGTTCCGACCACCAATTGTCGCCCCGATGCAAAGGCCGATCGCCGTCATAATCCACAGCGTAGCCGCGGTCGTGACGCCCGTGACGAGATCGCCGGCCAATCTGATGCAGCGCGAGGGTGAAAAGACCCGGTCTTCGCCGCTTCTCCGGAACCATAAGAACGTTGAATCGTTCTTTCACCGGTTCATTAGCGACTCTCCTGGAGCGGTGACGCTCATCAATTGCCATTGAAGGCAATCACCGGCACAGCTGCTTCAACAGCAAGCATTTGAAAAGACTATAGAATGCCCGCGCTCTACGTCGATATGCAGTCATATTGAATCTGCGGAAAAGGCCATCCTCCATGGGTACTATTCAAGGCACTAGCATCGGTTTTTGGCGCCGCCAGAGAATGACCGCGCGCCCGAACATCGGAGAAACAGCATTCAAGACGTTGATCGTGGCGGGCGCCCTCCTGTTGCCGCCAGCCGTGGCAGAGGCCCAATCAACTCAGCTCGAAAATATCTGCCAGATCGTCGCCAAGAATTTCCTTTTGACGGATCATCTCAACGTCGGCATCGTCCAATCCTTTCCCGAATTGAAGCCGCCCGGAGCCCGTTTGACTTACTCCACCCGACCGGGAACCAGCAAGTCTGATATGATCGACAGCTTCGAATGCGAGTTCGACAAGTCCGACGCACCTTACCATCTCACGCGGTTCTGCGTGTCCCAGGTCTGCTATTCCGCAAGCGATGCCGACGCCGACCGGAAGCGGCGCTTCGACGAAATGCGCATCCTGCTCGACCGCACGAACAAGTGAGCCAGTTTCGCGCAAGGCGTGCAGAATGAGTAGATGAGCGGACCGCGCACCAGCCTGGCACTGATAAGAAAGGACGGCTCTGATCATGAGGGCGGAATGTGCGAAGTTTGGGGTATCTGCGATCTTCCTCGATTGCCTGGCCGTCCCATAGCCAACACAACCAAGAAAGCGGGTTTCCGAAACCGGCAAATCTGCGCCCCATCCGCAGGGGCCGTCTTTCGCAATCGCTACCCTGACCATCGAAACGCTCTGGAGGAAATATTTATGCCGACGTCCAAGCAATCGCCCGCTGTCCAGTCCATGCGTAAGGAACAAAAGGAGCAGCGGACTCGTGCCCGAATGAGCGAGCTCGATACCGGTCTCGAGGGCACTTTTCCCGCGTCCGACCCGATTTCGGCCACGCGTAGTGCGGTTTCGGTCGTGCGGGTCGATGCCGAGGCGGCGAACAGCGCGATGCGGCAGCAGCCGGCGTTAGGCTCACCGCTTGTTTCGAAGACACCACATATTGCCAAGGCTGGCGGTCGGAGCGCGGTTCGTGAAATCGAAGATCGGATCCGCAAGCAACCATTAACAGCAGTGGCGGTCGTCGCCGCCCTCGCCTGGGTCTTCGGCGCAATGCGTTGAGAATGCTGATCGATCTAGATTATCTTGGACAGAAGAGGCTTCGTCCGGTACTATTCATTCCAGCGGCAATGCCAACGCAAATGACGCAAGTGCCGGGACCTCCAAAGGGTTGGCCAGAGCTGGTTTTCGGCGACGTTGATCTTTTTCCAAGCGCGCTCCTCATTTCGGCACCACGTGCCAGTTAGTACTTTTGTGCGGTATTTGGGAGAGATGGCGGTCGGGGGTGTCTTACTGCTAGAAGACGAGCCATTAATAGCGCTCGACGTTGAGGACGTCCTCGGCAATGTGGGCTTTTAAGAAATTCGAACCATCGCATCCTGCGCTGACGAGGAAGTCTGGCTCGAGCAAAGCAGCCCTGTATTCGCCATCGTCGATCCGCGTCTGCGAGACGGAATGGACGGACTTGCTCAGATATTAGTAAAGAGAAACGTCCCATTTATAGTCTACTCCAGCGACGTCATCACTGTCGCCGACCAGGAGCCAGCCTTCGCGTCCGGCGTGTGGCTGTCAAAGCCTTCGCCACCCACAGATCTGATCGAGGCAATTGAAACAGCTATGCTTAGTCGAGCCTGAGCAATGGGCCCGTGACAGTGAGCGCCACGAGCTGAGATCGGTCGCGGTTGAAGCGACCGGAATGGCTTGATCGCTACCTCGTCTGGGAGGCTTAGATCAGCATCTCTGTTTTCGCACGACGCCGAACGGGTTGCCGATGACAACACCCTTTCATATCCATTCTCCTCCTGAATTGAAATTTAGGGCCCCTTTTTTTCTCCGACGGGATAGATTTTTCGATGCGCTGCAGTCGCTTTTTGTCACGGTCGCGACAGCACCAACATATTTTTCAGGACTTCCGTTTTCTCAGGGAACTGCGCTGGTCGGTTAGCGTTAGAACGACCGCGGAGGAATGAGATGACAGACGAAAGAATGAATTGGATAAACGCACGTGCCTATGACCTATGGCAGCACTGGGCTCCGCATGGCAAGGACCAGGAGCATTGGCTTCAGGCTGTCGCCGAGCGCGACCTGATGGAACAAACACGAGCATCGCAGGGGTATCGCCTGCTCGATGTCTGGTCGCAGACGTTCCTCAACCACGACACCGCTGTTGGCGCTGCCAGGTCCGCTGCGCAACGGTAGCATGTCGAAGGCCGCGATGCCGAGATCTCCTATCAACTCGCGGACGGTCGCTGGCAGACAAAGCATGCCGACGGGGTTGATCGCCCGTACACGGAGGTCATGATTCTTGTAGCCGATCTCGGGGTTCTCAGCCCCATTATCTACCAACCGTGTGTTCACTAGCTCTAGCGCCAACTAAGAGGCCAACCCACCCACATTGCTGTATCGGATGAACGGGTAGGTATCAGGCGATCAAAAAGGTCGTCGGCGATCGATTTTGGTGGCAGAAACTCGGTATTGTCCAAAGTCGCATCAAGCAGCTCCTGTGCATAGGCAATCGCTGAATCAGCATCCGACGTACCCAGATGCATATCATTGCATTGCGCCGCAGATCATCGCCCGCGCAGGCCGGCTATTTTTTTCGGCTCCGGCAAGCCGAGGAAACGCTGTTAGAGCGTGGTAATCCGTAGAGCAATGACTTCGCATGAAAGGTCTGGGCCGTCGGGTGCACGTGTAACGGATTCTTCTCACCGCCTTATCGATCCGTGTTATCGTCCGGAAACGTGCATAGCAGCAGGCGCTGTCTTGAACGACGACGTCCATACCGGGGAAGGCTTTCGCGCCGCGAGCCTCCGGCCCCTCAGGACATCAAACCATGACCACGCTTCCACCTCTGCAGCCAGAAGGCGGGCTTAATCTTGCCTTAGCTGTGGTTGCCTCATCGAGCGCGCCGCTGTTGCTTCTCGACGGCGACCTGACGGTAATTGCTGCGAGCGCATCGTTCTATCGCGAATTCCAGATCGAGCCGGTCGAGATACCGAACCGAACGCTGTCGGCCCTGGGCAGCGGAGAATGGAATGTGCGGCAATTGTCTTCTTTGCTGCACGCCACCGCTACCGGAGCCGCCAATATCCATGCCTATGAGATGGACCTCAATCGCGACGGTCAAGCATCACGGCGCCTGGTATTGAACGCGCAGAAACTCGATTACGGAGGCCCCGACCATATCCGGCTTCTTCTTTCCGTCTCCGATGTCACCGACGCCCGCCTCGCCGAAAAACTCAAGGATGATCTCTTGCGGGAGAAGGCGATCCTTCTGCAGGAGGTCCAACATCGGGTGGCAAACAGCCTGCAGATCATTGCCAGCATCCTGATGCAAAGCGCGCGAAATGTGCAATCGGAGGAGACGCGCACGCATCTGCAGTCAGCGCATAGCCGGGTGATGTCGATCGCTGCCGTCCAGCAGCAGTTGGCTGCCTCCAGGCTTGGCGACGTTCAGTTGCGGCCGTACTTTCAGCAGCTCTGCAAAAGCCTTGGCGCATCAATGATCCGGGATCCGAAGGAACTTTCCATCGAGGTCAACGTCGATGACAGCAAGACCAAGGCCAACGTCTCTGTGAGCCTCGGCCTGATCGTCACGGAATTGGTGATCAATGCTCTCAAGCACGCCTTCCCTGGCCACCGCAACGGCAAGATCGTCGTCGACTATCACTCGAACAAGACGCAATGGTCGATGTCGGTGAGCGACGATGGTGTTGGCGTTCCCGCGGACCCGGTAAGCTCCAAACCCGGTCTGGGAACAGGAATCGTCGAGGCGATGGCAAAGCAGCTCGATGCTGTGTTTACGACCACCGCCGCCACGCCGGGAACGAAGGTGTCTATCGTCCATATGTGACCAAGATCTATCATCCAATCGTACAAACAGAAATCTGACGGTCGGCAGACTAACATGTACCAGATGCGGTCATCCTTCAAAGATCAATCCATGACAATCGCGAGTGAGGCTCAACCTGCCTATCGGTGGTGCTCCGCTCAAGTTTGCGCCGGAAAATGAGTTCGTGGGATTTTCGGCTGACAGGATGACCAGAAGAATTTTCCTGGAGCAGCGTCCTCGTTTCAACGGTCTCTGGCATTGGTCAAGCGCGACCAGATCCGATCCCCGTTCGAGGTGGAGTACCAAAGTCATACCGTATCAGCGCAATTAGAGAATGACATTCGGACCGATCGGGTATTTTGATCAATGTCCAAAGTGTATCGAGACCACGCCAGTGTTGGGCGGCCCCGACGGCTGGAGCCAGAACCCGCTTTGGTGTGTTCGAATGAAGTAATTGCGCCGCCCTCCACATTTTAGCGGGCGTAACAGCCTACAGGTCGATCTCAACGCCACTGCGACATGGCGCGCATAGGGCGATCGCGGTAGAGGTTGTTAAGAGACAATGATACGTGATCCATTGCGATGAGATTTGCAGGGGAGCCGGGAGGCAACGCAATTGGACACGGAGAAAGCCGAGCTTGCCGCGGCGATGTTATCGGCGATGGCCAATCCAATAAGGCTTTCAATTCTTATTTTTCTCGCCGACGAAGAGTTCTCCGTCAATGCCATTGCGTCGCATATGGGGATAAGCGGTTCATCAACCTCTCAGCACTTGGCAAAGTTGCGAACGCAACGCCTGGTGACGGCCCGCAAGGAGCGCCAGGTGGTCTATTATTCCTGTCACTCAAAGGCAGCACACGCGCTGCTGCGAACATTGGATGACATCTAATTCGAATAGTTCAATTGATCACGCCTCCCGGGCTCGTCGCAAATTTCAAGCTTCATGGTCTGATTCATCCTATTTTCGACGGGTGTGGAGTCCGTTGACCGCCCGTTCGGGTAGGTTAAGTAAACCGTCGGTAGCTGGTAGAATAATTGCTACCGGTTTGGATGCCACCCCCGATCCGGCTATTGCAGCGTCCGACGAGACTATGCCCCCAAGCGGTGTCGTCGGACGCCCCCTGCACAATCAGTCGCCAGATTATCGCAAGACTCGAAAACGAATATGTCGAGTCGGTTGAGCGCCACAAGAACGGCCGCCCTCGCATTCTTCGCATCAGTCTTCTCCACGGGGGCGTCCAATGACGCTTGCGATCACCCTATTTTTGTCACCCGGATGCTGTCGATCCTGTCGGCAACGCAGGCCCTTTCGGCTGGGACACCGACTATAAATTTGTCCTTGCCGACATTTCCCGGGGCAGATCGCCGCCACGGGCAAAGCTGCGGCGGAAAACGGTGACGCGGCTGGCCGATATGGTTGATGGCCCAATTCTATATCCACTAATCCCTATGGATTACACTCCCCAGCTGTAGAATTGCGTGACAACGCCTCCAGAATATTATTTATATATCTTAATGTACTCAATAAATATATTGAATCATAAGTAACGATCTGCAATAACACAAACGAGAATAAGGGGAGCGACAGGCGATAGGAAGCAATGTTTCGATTTGGGCGAGTGCTTTGCTATCGAAAAAACAGAACTATTCGGGCGGTTACAAGAAGAACAAAGGCCACACTAAAAGTTGGGGGTATAGGCCATGAACGGACAGCCATTAACGAATGAGAAATTCGCTTCAGAAACAGCGGCGCGCATCATTTCAGTTCGAACACCGGATTCATTGAGGCCGCTTGTTGCCTCAGGCATCGCCGGCGCGGCGGAATCAGAGGACTATGTCCTTCTGATCGATCCCAGGGCGCTGGGTCGCGAGTATTTTTCAAGAAGTCTCACAGACTATGACGACAGCATGAATATCGTCACCGTAGCGTCGTTCGAGGAATGGCAGATACGGGACATGCAGGTCGCACCGTCAGCCATTCTCTTCATGATTGGCGGACGCAAGGTTTCCGACTCCGAAATCAGCACGAAGATTTGCGCCTTGGTGGAGAGATTCAAGGCGAGTCCCGTGATCGTCGGCGCCGACAGCGACGAGCTCGCACAGCTTTTGCAAGCACTGGAATGCGGTGCTCGCGGCTATATTCCGACCAGTGTCGACGTCAAGGTCGCAGCGGAAGCCGTGGCCCTCGCCCGTGCTGGAGGTGTATTCGTGCCTGCCAGCAGCATCCTGGCTGCCAAGGAGGCACTCGCCCCCGTCGCAAGCAGGAGCTGCAGCCTCGACACTCTGTTTACTCCGCGAGAGGTCATCGTTGCTGAGGCGCTGAGGCGCGGCAAGGCAAACAAGATCATTGCCTATGAAATGGACCTTTGCGAGAGCACCGTGAAGGTTCATATCAGCAACATTATGAGGAAGCTCAATGCGACGAACCGCACGGAAGTTGCCTACAAGATCAGGGAACTCGTGCAGTAACGCTTTCATCGCGCCGGCGAGCTTTGGTTACGGAACGGCCTCGGTCGAAGCGCTCTGCCGCATCGCTGCCGATCGCGGCCTGCCGGTCGACATGCATTGCGACGAGACCGACGATCCGATGTCGCGCCATATCGAAACCCTGGCGGCGCAGACGATCCGTTTCGGGCTGCAGGGCCGTGTTTCCGGATCGCCGGGTCCGTCCGCCG
Organism: Martinezella lusitana; assembly: GCF_016901135.1. Classification (GTDB taxonomy): domain Bacteria; phylum Pseudomonadota; class Alphaproteobacteria; order Rhizobiales; family Rhizobiaceae; genus Rhizobium; species Rhizobium lusitanum_D. The sequence continues at coordinate 38,714 of NZ_JAFEVL010000023.1, forward strand.
GTCGCCGGCCCACTATCGCGGCAAAGCCGGTCCGCCTGAGGAACTGTTCCGACGATCCGGCGTTATGGTATTCGTTCCAAGCGTTCGCGGGGATGGTACATGCAGTGGACACCCATTCTGAATTACCGCCTATTAGCATGCACGCCGCGCCTTACGGCTTGCTGCGATGCGAGTGCTAACCGATGAGCGCCAAGGACCGCGATTCTCTTCTGATCGCCCGGCGCAACCTCAAGATGGCACGGTCCCCGGAAGCCTACATCAGGGGGACGACCAGACTATTTTATGAATGGCTCGCCCGACACTCGCTCTCGGTTCCTGAGGGACCGGCCGTCTGGATCTGTGGTGATTGTCATCTGGGCAATCTCGGGGGCATTGGCGGATCGCAACGGCGACGTTGGCGTTCAGGTCAGGGATTTTGATCAAGCTGTCATTGGCAATCCTGCTCACGATCTCATAAGGCTGGGGCTTTCTCTCGCCTCCGCCGCGCGGGATTCTGACCTTCCTAGTGTGACCACTGCGAGAATGCTGGACGCCCTGATTGGTGGTTATGAATCCGCATCCGGGGGAGTCAGGCGCACACACCGCACCTGCGCCAACCGAAGGACATCAGAAAGCTTGTTAGCCATTCATTGCGTAGGCGCTGGCGAGATCTCGCAATGGAGAATTTTCAAACGAAACACCCCTTGCTTCCCCGCAGGTCCGAACGCGCCGCGGTTCTTGCGCTTTGCCGGCAGAGGAAACTGGGGGAAATCATCCTTGGGTCGGAAAAGCTGCAAAAGTCTGGCGATCAGACCGTGCTTGACGCAGCTTACTGGGTCAAGGGCTGCAGTTCGCTCGGCCATCTGCGATGCGCGGTTTTGGTTGCTCATGGCAAGCACCGGCCGGTTTCGTTGCTTGATATCAAGGAGGCAAAGGGTGCCGCCGCCCCTTCGGCGGCCGGATCCGGAATGCCGCGCGATGATGCCGAAAGGGTCGTTGCGGGAGCAAAGGCCCTGTCGCCCAATCTCGGCAACCGCATGGTTGCGGCAAGGGTAATGGACAAGGCTGTGTTCGTTCGCGAGATCGCGCGCCAGGATATGAAAATCGACCTCGGACGTCTTGGCGCAGAGGAACTCTGCGAGATCGCCCGCTATCTCGGCGGGGTCGTGGGGCTTGCTCACGGTCGGCAGATGGGCGAGCACGAGTGGCGTTCGTGGACCGGCGAACTTAGCGGCGTGCGCAAGAGAAAGCCGGATGCACCGTCGTGGCTCTGGACGTGTGTAACCGAGCTCCCGTCGATCCATGACAAATCCTATCTCGAACATTGTCGGCAATTCGCGCTCGAACATCACTAGCCGCAGCGACCCTGCCGAAACAGGCACCGATCATGTAACGCGTGGGATCGCCCCGCCGATAGAGCTTGTCGCGTCAATGGAGTAAACCGCCATCCACCGGCCCGGTCCGTTACGTCGGTCGATCGACCTTCTCAACGCTTTCCGATTGCCGACCCCAGCGGCATTATGGGAGGCTCGCTGCAATCGATCTCACGCGGGCGGCAGCAACCAGCGCGAGATTGATCGGAGTTGAAGGTTTGCCCCGACTTCGCGGCTATCTAAATTCTCGGTGAGCTCTCACGCCTTGGAAATTTTGTGCATCGGCCGGGATGCTATGGCAGTTGCCAAGTCGACGAAACAGTTCGCTGGGTCGAGAGTATGGTTCGTCATCTACCAACGCGCCGATCGAGTCACCACGTCGACTGGCCGCCGAAGCTGCATGCCCTAAGCCAGAACCGCTGGCCCCATCGCCATCGCATTGTTGGCTGCCTGCTGCAACATGTTTTGCATCATCGGTCGACCTCATCGCACGTGCAGATCCCGGTCGCGCTGCAGGCGCGAGGCGGCGATGGCATTGGCATCCGGTGCGAGAAGATCATGTTTTTCGGCAAAGGCGGCAAACAGGCCGCGCGGTCTCGGGTTCGATTTCTCCACGAAGCGCGGCACCACAGGCCTTCAGAGCAATCGAAGGTGCTGTGTCCCTCAGCGAGGCCGGCCATTCGACGAGATGCCGGTACGCGTCCATCACGCCGCGAACCTCCGCCGGAAAACCAAGGCCGACAAGAATGGAAACAGGCTGCCTGAACATATCGGGTTTCATCGCTCTCTCCTTCCCAACCCGGAATGTTTGGGCGCCGTAGCCACGGCGCCCACGTTCTGCGCACAATGCGGGTCAAGCCGCCTTGTGCGCTTCGATCTGCGCGGTAGCAGCAGACGTCAAAGCGGAAGTGCTCTGAATCGAGATTTTCCGCGGCTTCAGCTCTTCCGGGATCTCACGAACCAGATCGATCGACAGGAGACCATTGTTGAGGTCTGCCCCGCTCACCCTGACATGGTCGGCAAGCTCGAACCGGTGTTCGAACGGCCGGCCGGCGATGCCGCGATGCAGATAGCCGTCAGCGGAGGCTTCCTGCTTCTTTCCGGTGACGGTCAGGAGATTGGACTGGAAGGTGATGTCGAGGTCGTCCTGCGCGAAGCCCGCTACCGCGATCGAGATCCGGTAGCTGTCGTCTCCGGTTTTGACGATGTCATAGGGTGGCCAATCGCTGATCGATCGGGCGCGCTGGGCATTTTCGAGAAGATTGAAGACCCGGTCGAAGCCGACGCTCGAGCGGTATAGCGGTGCATAGTCGTACGATGTTGCCATAGCCATATCCTCCTTGAAGCAACATGGGTACGGAAGCGCCGAAAGACGCGCTTCCAGCAAGGCCAGCCCTTTCTTCAGCGGCTGGCAGCAATCGAATTGGTTTTTCAAAGTTTCGGATTCAAGAGCGGCGACTGAAATTTTTGCTCACACAATCGCTGGCGATCGGACTCTTTGGCCTTCGCAACATCCGCGTCCGGATGAAGACCGTCATCCGAGCCTCAGTGCAGCTCGAACTCGCCTTCGAGGCGGCGCCATTCATTCGGTCCGACCAGGCGCTGGTGGCTATAACGGACCGAATGCAGCGGCCCATCGAGCGAGGCTTGCCAAAAATCGAGGAACTTGTGCATTTCGGGAAAATCGGGCGCCAAATCGTAGCCTTGCCAGAGATAGGTCTGCAGGATGCTCTCAAAATCGGGGATGCGGTAAAGGATATGCGCGGTGGTGAGTCCATAGCCTTTGAGCTGACGCTCCAGATCCGATGAAAATTGCATGCTTCATCTCCGTTTCATGACAGTCGAAAAGGCCGCAAAATTCTACGGCCATCTACGGATTTCTGAACGCAAGAACTCTGTTTGTTGTTCCTTTCCAGCACGTTAGCAGCCACTTCATACGAGTGCTAATTTTTTCGTCCTCTTGAAATCGAAAAATCGCCAAACCAGATCATTTTGCGCAAGATGCTCGAGCGAGGTTTTGCACCCGCCCGGATTGGTCGTCCGGTCCGGCTGGGGAACAACGTCAATATTGTTTGTCCCATTGAAGGAAGACATGTCGTTCCGACCGTTACATGATCGTATTCTTGTCCGCCGGGTTGAGTCCGAAGAGAAAACCAAAGGCGGCATCATCATTCCGGATACTGCCAAGGAAAAGCCGCAGGAAGGCGAAGTCATCGGCGTCGGTCCTGGCGCACGCAACGAGGCCGGCCAGCTCCAGGCGCTCGACGTCAAGGCTGGCGATCGCATCCTGTTCGGCAAATGGTCCGGCACCGAGATCAAGATCAATGGCGAAGACCTTCTGATTATGAAGGAAAGCGATGTGATGGGCGTTATCGAGGCCCAGGCAACGCAGAAGCAGGCCGCGTAAAGCGCTGCCAATCACCAGTCGAACTTGCTGCCTATTGAAGGAGTGAAAAAATGGCTGCGAAAGACGTAAAGTTCAACACCGATGCCCGTGACCGCATGCTGCGTGGGGTCGATGTTCTGGCAAATGCCGTCAAGGTGACGCTCGGCCCCAAGGGTCGCAATGTCGTCATCGACAAGTCCTTCGGCGCACCGCGCATCACCAAGGACGGCGTATCGGTTGCCAAGGAAATCGAACTCGAAGACAAATTCGAGAACATGGGCGCGCAGATGCTGCGCGAAGTCGCTTCGAAGACCAATGATCTTGCCGGCGATGGCACGACGACGGCGACGGTCCTCGCACAGGCAATCGTTAAGGAGGGCGCCAAGGCGGTGGCGTCGGGCATGAACCCGATGGACCTGAAGCGCGGCATTGACCTTGCCGTCGACGCCGTGGTCAAGGAACTGAAGACCAACGCCCGCAAAATCTCCAACAATTCGGAGATCGCCCAGGTCGGCACCATTTCGGCCAATGGCGACGAGGAAATCGGCCGCTATCTCGCCGAAGCGATGGAGAAGGTTGGCAACGAGGGCGTCATCACCGTCGAGGAAGCCAAGATGGCCGAAACCGAACTCGAAGTCGTTGAAGGCATGCAGTTCGATCGCGGCTACCTAAGCCCATACTTTGTGACCAATGCCGACAAAATGCGAGTCGAGTTCGAGGATCCTTATATCCTCATCCACGAGAAGAAGCTCTCCAACCTGCAGTCCATATTGCCGGTTCTTGAAGCCGTCGTCCAGTCCGGCAAGCCGCTGCTGGTCATTGCTGAAGACGTCGAAGGTGAAGCTCTTGCAACGCTCGTCGTCAACAAGTTGCGCGGTGGCCTGAAGATCGCTGCCGTCAAGGCTCCGGGCTTCGGCGATCGCCGCAAGGCTATGCTCGAAGACATCGCTATCCTGACGGGCGGCACCGTCATCTCCGAAGATCTCGGCATCAAGCTAGAGAATGTCACACTCAACATGCTCGGCCGTGCCAAGAAGGTCTCGATCGAGAAGGAAAACACGACGATCATCGACGGTGTCGGCTCCAAGGCCGAGATTGACGGCCGTGTTGCCCAGATCAAGGCCCAGATCGAAGAAACCTCTTCCGATTACGACCGCGAAAAGCTGCAGGAACGTCTTGCCAAGCTCGCTGGCGGCGTTGCCGTGATCCGCGTTGGCGGCTCGACGGAAGTTGAAGTCAAGGAAAAGAAGGACCGCATCGACGATGCACTGCATGCTACCCGTGCAGCGGTCGAGGAAGGTATTCTGCCCGGCGGTGGGGTTGCCCTGCTCCGAGCCGTCAAGGCTCTCGACAATCTCTCAACCGTCAACCAGGACCAGAAGGTCGGAGTCGAGATCGTTCGCCGGGCCATCGAGGCACCGGTGCGCCAGATTGCCGAGAACGCCGGCGCCGAAGGTTCTGTTATCGTTGGCAAGCTGCGGGAGAAGAGCGAATTCTCTTATGGCTGGAACGCCCAGACGGGTGAATACGGTGACCTCTATGCCCAGGGCGTCATTGACCCGGCCAAGGTCGTGCGTGCCGCGCTTCAGGATGCCGCCTCCGTTGCCGGCCTTCTCGTGACGACGGAAGCCATGATCGCCGAGAAACCCAAAAAAGAAGCTGCCCCAGCCTTACCTGCCGGCACTGGAATGGACTTCTAAGCGATAAAGGTGGCCCGTCCCATCCGCCGGGGCGGGCCACATTTGGAGGGATAGATGACGTTAAACCTGCCGTCGAAAGAGGATGCGCGTTTATGCGCTGATGTCGTAAAGGAAGTTGCCCGTGCCAGGGGCATCGTCCGAGACCCAGCGGCTATCGGAAGACTGACGACAGCTGTCGCCACACTATACAACAGAGGTATGCGCGATCGCGACCAGCTTCTGACGGCCGTCATGGAATCTTCCAATGCGCCGCCCGACTTCGCCTCGGAGCGAGCCTAGAAACACGAGGATTTTAAGTCTCACAAAAAAACCTGGGGCCATCGATCTATCTTTGGAGCCAAGCAATGAGAAAGGAAAGCACTCCCAATTCCATACCAGAGCAAGCCACGGCAGCAATCAGTGCTGCACATCTGCTTCATCCGGCTATGCACTTCGATCATCCAAAGGACGTCCTGGCGGCCGACCATATCGGCAATGACGAGAAGCGTGCGATTCTCGCGTCGTGGGCATCGGACATATCCGCAAACGAATCGGCACCCGCGCTTCGCCTTTATCCGGGGACGGACAAGGCGGTTTCATACGATGAGATCATTGAAGCGCTTAAGACGTTGGACAGAGATGATGTGAACGCTGAAGAGCAAAGCTCGTCCGATTCCATCAACGTTCACGGAAGCCGTCACAGGAGACCACAACCGCGCCGGTTTGGTGGCCTTGGCCTATGCAGCTACTGGAGAGGAGGCCGCCGTCGTGAGCCGTTCGAGATCTAGACAATATCCTGACATGCGGGGTGGCTCTTGCCGGCGCGAGGTCGCAAGAAGCCCCGCATTTGATAGCGGGGCTTCCTGTTCAATTCTGCGGTAGCCTACAGACGATTGGTCCGGTAGCGCTCGGCGGCAATCTGCTCAGGCGTGTACGGATCGGCCGTTTCGTCGAAACGGGTCCAACCCTGCTCGACGTAGCTGGCCCGGCGGGCCGCTACGTCGACGCGCCGCGAACCGTTGAGGATCGTTTCGGCCGAGGCGGCGCGGCTTTCATCGACGCGTGCGGTCACCACCGACCCGCCGCGACGGAGGCCTTCCGCGTAGAAATTGGCATCCTCTTCCGGAACGCCAGACTCGACCATAGCGCCGACAATGCCGCCGACGGCGCCGCCGGCAACCGCACCGGCGACAGCACCTGCAGCCGTCGCAGCAAGCCAGCCGGCTGCGACGACGGGGCCGACGCCGGGGATCGCAAGCATGCCGAGACCCGTCAGAAGGCCGCCTGCGCCGCCTGCCAAAGCGCCGATACCAGCACCTGTGCCGGCGCCTTCCGAAGCGCGGCTTCCCTGTCCTTCAACGTCGACGCCGTTTGCCTTGTTGGTGACAATGCTGATGTCGTCCGAAGGTATGCCGGCATCTTCAAGTGCGGTGACGGCTGCCTTGGCGTCGTCGTAGCTATCATAGAGTCCTGTGATCGTTCTCATTGCAATATCCTCCGTGTTTTTTTGGATTACTTGGCTATCGTCACGTTGCCCTGGAAGTCCAGGGAGACGCCAGCCTGTTTGCCGTCCTTGGTCGCGGTTGCGCGCCAAACGCCCTGGTCGTCGAGCTTCAGCCCGGCCACATCCTTGTAGCCGGCATCTTCAATGCGGGATTTCGCCTGAGCTTCCGTGAAGCTGTTCTTGCCCGCGACAGGTGCGCCGGGATTTTGTCCAGTTTTGATCGCCGGCGTGGTCTGCGAGGTGCTCGGGGTCTGGCTCTGCGCGAACGCGACAGATGCAGTAAGGAGCAGGCCGGCGGAGAGGATAGCGATTTTGTTCATTGGTGTTTCCTCCTGTTGTGTGTGGAATGGAAAACACGCACAAAAACTAGAAGTTCCAATGATTTATTTAAATCGATCGCAGGAACCCCTGCAACCGATCGTACTCTCGGAGATCGGCTTCATGGGTGCTGGGCATAAAGAGTTTTGCCGCTCGGGCTGATGCATAGCGCTAATGATGGGCCGGGCAGACGGTGGCCGCGCTTTCCTTCATAGATAACCCTCAGATCTGATCTAGGAGTTTTTCCTGCACCTATTCGGCCTTGCGACCTTTAAAACCTTAAGAGTGGAAGCTTCGGGATTGCAGCGCCGACATTCGGCGTCAAAGTCTATCCCCTCGCTTCAGCGGCCATCGGCCACGTCAAACCGCAATCACGCCTGCGGTGCACGCGATAGCCTCAACCGTGGTCGATCAAGGCCTTCTCTCAGCGTCGTCCTCGATAACCGGGGTCTCGTCCGGCCCTGGTTCCTTTTTCTCGACCTTGAAGTTCGTCATCACCCACAGCGTGACGAACGTGGCAATGGAAAGCACGATCGCGGTCTCGTAGGCTCCAAGACCAACCGCTGCGCCGATCGCACCCGTGGCCCAAAGGCTGGCAGCCGTCGCAGTCCCTCGAATGCCCGCCTTACCGACGAGGATCGCACCTCCACCGATGAAACCGACGCCGTTGATGATGCCCTCTACAATCCTTGCCGTCGCCTCCGCATTCTCTTTGGTCACGGTCTCGGCCGCCTGGATGAATCCGCACGCCGCGATCGCTACGAGCGGAAAAGTTCGAAGGCCGGCGCTTCGCTCGTTGCGCTCGCGATCCCAGGCATCGGCAGAGCCAACACGTAGGCGATGTGACCTTGCCCCGTTGAAATAATCCATTTTGAAGTAAGCTCTGGCCCATTGAGAGGACCAGGGAATGAAGCGCAATCGTTTCACAGACGAACAGATCATCGGCATTCTGAAGGAGCACGAGGCTGGCGCGCCGGTCTCGGAGCTTTGCCGCAAGCACGGCGTCAGCGATGCCAGCATCTATAAATGGAAGGCCAAATTCGGCGGCATGGACGTATCCGAAGCCAAGCGGCTGAAGACGCTGGAAGACGAGAACACGAAGCTGAAACGGCTCCTGGCAGATGCGATGCTCGACAATGCGGCTTTGAAAGACCTTTTGGGAAAGAAGTGGTGACGCCCGCAGCAAGGCGGAAAGCTGTCGCTCATCTGATGGATTACCACCAGATGAGTGAACGGCGGGCGTGTAAAGCCATCGGCTTTTGCCGGATGACGATCCGTTACGAAGCCCGGCGCAGCGATGACCATGACCTTCGCGAGCGGATGAAGGCGCTGGCGCATGAACGCCGCCGCTTTGGATATCGACGCCTTCATGTGCTGCTCAGGCGTGCACCTTGTGAACCACAAGCGGCTCTTCCGGCTCTATCGGGAAGAGAAGCTGACATTGCGCAAGCGCGGTGGCCGCAAGCGAGCGATCGGCACACGCGCACCGATGCTGATCCCGCTTGCCGCCAATGATCGTTGGTCGCTGGCCTTCGTGTCGGATCAACTCACCGATGGTCGCAGGTTCCGGGTGCTTACGGTCGTCGACGATTGCACCAGGGAGTGCCTGGCACTCGTCGCCGATACGTCCCTTTCCGGCCTGCGGGTTGCCCGTGAGATGGACCGGATCATCGAGGGACGAGGCAAGCCGAAGATGATCGTCAGCGACAATGGCAGCGAGTTCACCAGCAATGCGATCCTGCAATGGACGGATCGGACCAAGGTGGAATGGCACTACATCGCGCCTGGCAAACCGATCCAGAACGCCTTCATCGAAAGCTTCAATGGGCGGCTGCGAGACGAGCTCCTGAATGAAACTCTCTTCTCGTCACTGACCCATGCTCGATCAGCGCTTTCAAACTGGCGCAGCGATTACAACGATCATCGACCACACTCCGGACTCGGCTGGATGACACCTGCCGAGTTCGCTCAGACCATCAACCCGCGACGTGATGCGGTGCTGCGCAGCCGGAATGGCTCCGCACCGCAACCCGCCGCTACCGCCCCGAATACAGAAATCCAAAACCGCTGGAGCGAACTCAAAACTGGATAAAACTTCGGGGTAAGGTCAGTAACTATCCGCATCCCTCAGTCTACCCAGAGCAGCCTCTGTCTGCTGAGCGCGGAATGAACGGGCACGAAAACGCCGGCCGATGATCCCCTTGTAGCGACCCATCGCCGTTTCTACCAAAGCCCGCTTGCCGTAACCGGTGGTCGCCTGACATTTCAGCCCACCACCGGCCTGGATTGATGCGACATGACAATCCCGTTGGTTTGGCAGCGCAGCGTCCTGTCTTGCCACCGCCGTTGACAATAGCCAAATTATTTCTGGAGCAGACATTGGTCTGGTTGCCGCTCTCAACCGAATGCTCGCCTGCGCACGCCCGAGATCCGTTCGTTGCAAGGCAATGACGGTGACATCGAAGTGACCAACCCAATCAAAGACTAAATTGCGGCCACTTGCCGAGCCGTGCAGCAAAGCCCCCGAACCGTTCGGAACTTAAGACGCTCGACCTCGTTACACTCGATAGTCGCATGGCGTGTCATGACGCAATTCGAACTGTTTTCGGAGTTCTATTCAGAAGTTGCTAATGAAGAGCCTAAATCGCTTAGGTCGTGCCAGAGGAAGCACCCGCAGTAGACGGGGCAATCGTTTGACTACGGAAGGCGCTAAATATGAGGAAAAGTCGTGCGGGTTTGCCGACCTTTGATAAAATAAAGGCGGCTTCGGTCTCTGCAGAAAAGCTTTTCCTTTTTGATCGCGACTTCAAACCAGTTGAAAATCTGTTGAACATAAAGCTACCAGTCTCGGTCAAAACTGATAAATCTTTTTGGGACCATTTTCCCGAGCTGGATAGACCGAAGATCAAGCTCGCTATTCGCTCCATTAGTGAGAATGCGCCGCCTCTTCGGGTGACGCACAATGTGGACGGAAGAGAATTTTCCAACCTAACGATCTATCGGATTGCAGATCTTATCGCCGTCATCGAGTCCGTGCAAAATGGTCCTGATGATGAGCGCGCAATACTTTTGCATCAAGCCACCCACGATGCGCTCACTGGGCTGCCTAACCGCCGCCAGTTCGGCGATGATCTAACGGCCTCGTTGCAGGAAATTGAGGGCACTGAAGACATTCTGTCCTTGATGCAGCTCGACCTTGATGATTTCAAACCCGTGAACGATACCCTCGGCCACCTCGCTGGCGACAAGCTGCTGCAGTTCGCTGCAATTCGCATCAAAGGGTGCCTCGACAACGACGACAGGGCCTATCGCCTAGCGGGCGACGAATGCACGATCATTTTGATGGGATACGGACACCCCGCCAAAGGGCACCGGCTTGCGGAAGCCTTGGTCAAGGCTTTCAAAAGGCCTTTCACGATTGATGGCATCGCGGTTTTCGTGGGTACCAGCATAGGGATATCCGTAGCTCCCCACGATGGTGCCAGTCCTGAACAGCTCATGAAGGCCTGCGATGTCGCGCTTTATGCTGCAAAGAAAGAAGAGCGCGGTCGCACAAGCGCGGTCGACCCTGCCATGCTTGAGATCCTCGAACAACGCGAACTATTGCGCCGCAGCCTTCGAATGGCGTTGGAGCAGCAGCAGTTTTTCATCGAATACCAACCCATTGCTGAAAGCGGTCGAATTGTCGGGTTCGAGGCCCTGCTGAGATGGCAGCATCCTCTGCTGGGAAGAATTCCTCCCATCGCGTTTATTCCAATGGCCGAGGCCGACGGCATAATGCTGGAAATAGGTGGATGGGTCTTGGAGCGCGCATGTCGCGAGGCGATGAATTGGCCGAAGGACTATATTGTTGCGGTAAATGTATCGGCCGCTGAATTCTTGACAAGCGGCCTAACGGACCGTGTTTCTCACACCCTCGACCTAGTAGGGTTACCGCCCGATCGGCTGGAACTTGAGATCACAGAAAGCGTGCTGCTGGAACGGACCGTCAATAATCTCGACACTCTGAACACTCTCAACGTGCTGGGCATTCGGATCTCGCTGGACGACTTCGGTACACAGTACTCTTCGCTGAGCTACGTCAAGACATTCCCTTTCGACACGATCAAAATCGACAGGTATTTCATCACCGATCTGGCGGACAATTTGAAAAGCCAGGCAATTGTCCGTTGTATCATCAACCTCGCTCACGATCTGGAGATGCGGGTGATAGCCGAAGGCGTTGAAACATCGCCGCAGGCGGAATGGCTGCAGAATGCGGGATGCGATCGCCTCCAAGGCTACCTGATAAGCAGGCCCCTAGGAGCCGAAGCGATCAACGAATTCATTTCTCAGGCCGGAACGTTACCGCTAAGCGTGCCGCGATAGCTGGGAAGATAGAAGATCTCGATCTGATCTTTGCGTGTCTCCAGCCATGCCTTGACCAATTTCGACTGATGCGCCCGGAGATTGTCGAGGATGAGGAAGATTTTGCGATCCGCATCTTTAATAAGCGCTTCGAGGAACTCGATCAGCCGATCTGCGCCGAAGTTCTCTTCAATAATCATCCAGCGCGTCTTACCCTAATTGGTGACGGTCGAGATCATTGTGAATCCGCAGCGGACACTGACCCCCGGGCGGATTTGGCGTTAAGCGCCTGATAATACTGATCGATTGGTAGTGCCGGTGGGGTCATCATCGGCGCCGGTTGCGCCCCCACTGACTTTCCGAATTGTTGCGAAAAATCAGCGCTTTGCGCTTCTCTAGCGAGGGGTCAGTGTTCGCTGCTGATTCACAACTTCGACTATTCCTCGGATCCACCTGCTTGCCAGCGGCAAGGGAAGCCTACGCTTCGCGAATCGCGACTTGGGAGGAGTGGCGTGAAATTTCGGATAGGGCAGACGGCTGATCCGCAGTCGATCCCGTCTCGAAGTGCTCGGCGCGGAACTCACCCCGACAACCTAGATGCTGTCGTTTGGAAACCTGCAGGCTACAGACACGCGTCAATGGTAACACCTACGGCGCATAGCGGCTCTGGTGGCGCACGTGCCGGATATCCCGACAACGTCTAAATATGCGTGTATAGGAACTCCTATCTGCGAAGACCTATCGTGCGGCCGCATTTGTCGACCGGGGATAGCCCCGACGGGCATGCCCGCTGAGGCCGCTTCAACCGATGAATTAGCCGCGTTTGCCTGTTTCGCAACCCGGTAAGGATGCGGAATGGCCAAACCAGCTTGACGAACGCAATGCGATTATACAACCACGCCGTGGGACACAACCACGACGGAATTTTGGCGCGGAATATCTAGGCGTTCAAGCAGTTCGGAGCACTAGGAATATATACCGTTTCGTTCGTTCAACTTCCACGTTCCGTTAAGTTGACGATGCCATTGCCAGTGGTCATCGGACGGTCTATTGAGAGATCAAACTTAGAGGCACGATATAACATGGTACCGACGATTGCAGAACGACGACGCTGAAGCTCTTAACGCTTCCGCGCTCCCTCATTCACGCAATTCCAGGAAATGAACCATGTCCGTAAAATCGGCCCCGCTCGCCGCACTTGCTTTCGCATATAAAATGAACGGCCTCGAAGGCGCTCCCTCCATTGTCCGCTCGACCCGGCCCGAGTTCGGCGATCTCCAATGCAACGACATGATGCGGCTGGCGAAATCCACCGGCAGGAACCCGCGCGTGCTTGCTGCTGCAGTCGCAGAGGCAATCCCGAATACTTTTTTCGAGGATGTGTCCGTCGCCGGCCCTGGTTTCGTCAATTTCCGGCTGACCGATGCCGCCATTGCCATGGAGGCAAGCGCCATGCTTGCCGATCCGTCCCTCGCCGCCGAGAAGGTTGAGCCGATGCGGACTGTCATTGATTTTGGCGGGCCCAACGTCGCCAAGGCGCTACATGTCGGCCATCTGCGATCCTTCGTGATCGGGGAGAGCGTGCGGCGCATTCTCTTGGAGATCGGCCACGATGTCCTATCCGACATCCATCTCGGCGACTGGGGCCTGCAAATGGGCAAGCTTCTTCTGGGCGCAGCTCTGGCCTCCGGATGGAAGAACGGCGACCCCACCTCCTTTATCAATCCACAGGTATTCGATGCCATGACCGTCGAGGAGCTTGGCGCTCTCTACAAGTCGGGCAACGCTGCGTGCGAGGACGAGGCTTCGCTCGCGCTCGCACGTAAGCTGACCACGAAACTGCAGGATGGAGATCCGTTGCTGGCAGAAGCCTGGTCACGCATGCGGGCTATTTCCCTTGAATCGATCTCCGTCACGGCGGAGATGCTCGGCGCCCATTTTGATCTATTCAAAGGTGAGAGCGATGCGCATGCGGAAGTCGCTCCTATGCTCAACGATCTCATTACGCGCGGGCTGGCGCGGGAGAGCGACGGCGCTCTTGTCATCGACGTCTCCGGTGACGGACTTCCGGACAACGTGCCACCACTGCTTCTTCAGAAGAAAGACGGAGCGTCCCTTTATGGGACTACTGATCTTGCAACGCTCCGGCAACGGGTGCGTGACATCGGTGCGCAGCAGATTGTTTACTGCACTGACGACCGCCAAGCACTGCATATCGCCAGCGTGTTTTCGGCGGCGCGGACGGCGGGTTATGCTGATAACGTCGAACTGTGGCACGTGACCTTCGGTACCGTCCGCGGCAATGACGGCAGGCCCTTTAAAACCCGTGACGGATCCGCAGCCTCGCTCGCAGACATGATCGATCTCGCACTCGCCAAGTCGTCTGAAAAGGTCGCCGACCGTCAGGCCGCCATGGTTGTGGGCCTCGGCGCGTTGAAGTTCGCCGACCTCTCTACGCCGAGGAAAACAGGTTATGTCTTCGATATCGATAGGATGACCTCCTTTGAGGGAAGGACTGGACCCTACCTTCAATACGCCTACGCCCGAATCTGCTCGATACTGGACAAAGCTGCTGAGGCCGGCATCGTTCCAGGCGAGGCAGTCTCGGTCAGTCATCCATCGGAACGCGCCGTGCTGATGGAATGCCTCTGGCATCCGCATGCCCTTTCGGAGGCGGCGCGACAGCTCGAATCATTCGAGATCGCCGATCAGGCCTATCGGGTGGCGGACGCCTTCAGTCGTTTCTACGCGGATTGCCCAGTTCTCAAGGGGGCCGATCCCTCAGCACGGCTTGCCACCTGCAGACTGGTTGCCAGGATCATCGGAAAGTGTCTTGAGCTTCTTGGAATGGCGACGACACAGCGTATGTAAAACCCATTGATTTGGCAGCATTTGGCGCCTCGCAGCCACCTGGGGATGTTTACCGAGCTTCGACGACCCGATGCGACCACAACCATCCGCGCTGGTCGACTAGTCCGCTCATCCTCTGTTTCCTACCGTATATCTATGCCCTTTTAATGTTCAGGGGCCAAGCTTGGCTCTTATGGCGCAGCACGGCGGCAGTTGATGCCAACCGTCGAGCATCGATCACACAAGGGGTTGAACAACCGCACCGAAAACTCGCATCTTCCTCTGCGGAAGCGCGAGCGGGTTATGCAGCGATTTCGCTCGCCGGGCGCGCCGCAACGCTTCGTCAGCGTCTTCTCCGCGATCCGAAATCTCTTCGTCCCCGCACCCTCCAAACGCTCAGCCATCGCCATTCATCTGCATCGCCTTGCAGCGATGGCACATTGGAAGGCCGTCACCGGGACAGCGGCCTGATCCAGCCGGCATCCAAAGAAGAGTATCTGACCGAATTAACCTGATGTGGTGGATGGCGCCCTCCGACGGCATCGAGTGTGCCAGAATAGGTTGTTGCAGAACCTTTTAGAGGAGCCACCCACCATGGGAGAGATTACGACAATCGGACTTGATATCGCAAAG
>NZ_JAFEVL010000019.1 GCF_016901135.1 Martinezella lusitana
ACCATCGCTCCGAGCACTGGGTCGTCGTCAAGGGCACGGCGGAAGTGACGGTCGGAGAGAACGTGCAGATGCTGCGCGAAAACGAATCGGTCTATATCCCGCTCGGCGAAGTGCACCGCCTTTCCAATCCCGGCAAGATTCTGCTGGAGCTGATCGAAGTGCAGACGGGCTCCTATTTCGGCGAAGACGATATCATCCGCCTCGTCGACGAATTCGGTCGTCACTAGTTTCAAATCACGTTCTTATCAAAATTAAAAAGAGAGGTTGCATGCGTATTGTGATGATAGGCTCAGGCTATGTTGGCCTGGTATCTGGCGCCTGCCTTGCCGATTTTGGGCATCATGTCACCTGCGTTGACAAGTCCGTAGCAAAAATCGATGCGCTTGAGGCCGGCGAGGTTCCCATTTTCGAGCCAGGTCTCGATATGATTATCGAGCAAAATCGGAAAGCGGGACGCCTCCACTTTTCCAAGGAACTCGCCCGCTCTGTCGCTGAAGCCGACGTTGTGTTCATTGCGGTTGGCACGCCGTCGCGCCGTGGCGACGGCCATGCTGATTTGACCTACGTGTATGCCGCCGCGCGGGAGATCGCCGCCGCGGTGAGCGGCTTTACAGTGGTCGTCACCAAATCGACGGTGCCGGTTGGCACGGGAGACGAGATTGAGCGCATCTTCCGCGAGGAATTTCCCGAACAGGAGATTGCCGTAGTCTCTAATCCTGAATTTCTTCGCGAGGGCGCGGCCATCACGGATTTCAAGCGCCCGGATCGTATTGTTATCGGCACAGAGGACGCACGCGCGACACAGATCATGCGTGAAGTTTATCGGCCGCTCTATTTGAATGAAGCGCCGCTCTATTTCTGCGAACGTCGGACCTCTGAGCTGATTAAGTACGCAGCGAATGCCTTTCTCGCGATGAAAATCACCTTCATTAACGAGATTGCCGACCTTTGTGAACAAATCGGTGCGGATGTACAAAAAGTCGCTAAGGGCATCGGGATGGATAAGCGCATCGGCGACAAGTTCCTGCACGCTGGCCCCGGCTATGGTGGTTCTTGCTTCCCCAAAGATACGCTTGCGCTCGTAAAGACTGCGCAGGACTTCGGCAGCCCCGTTCGCCTCATCGAAACGACAGTCTCTATCAATGACAATCGCAAACGCGCCATGGGCCGCAAGGTTATTGCCGCTTGTGATGGCAGCGTGCGTGCCAAGAAGATCGCGATCCTTGGTCTCACCTTCAAGCCCAACACAGACGATATGCGCGATGCCCCGTCGATTACCATCGTTCAGGCACTCCTCGACGGAGGCGCCAGTGTTCACGTTTACGACCCCGAGGGCATGGATGCTGCTCGGGGCGTGCTGGGTCCCGTCACCTACGGCAAAAACCCCTATGACATCGCGGCTGGCGCCGATGCCATTGTGCTGGTGACGGAATGGGACGAATTTCGCGCGCTCGATTTCAATCGTCTTAAAGAGCTGATGCAAAATCCCGTTCTCGTTGACCTGCGGAATATCTATCCAACCGATGAAGTCACGAGGCATGGCTTCCGCTACTTCGCTGTCGGAAAAAGAAATTAAAGGGAATAGATATGAAATACTTTATCACGGGGACCGCCGGCTTCATTGGCTTCCATCTTGCTCGACGCTTACTGGAGGATGGACATGAGGTGACCGGCTTTGATGGAATGACGCACTATTACAACATCAAGCTAAAGCACATGCGCAATGCCGCGCTGGCGCAGTTTCCGGCGTTCCGAGCGGTGACTGCCATGCTGGAGGATAGCCAAGCGCTTGAAGACGCCGCTGGAATTGCTGAACCCGACGTGATCGTTCATCTCGCAGCTCAGGCAGGCGTGCGCTATAGCCTTGAAAACCCGAGAGCCTATTTGAACTCGAACCTCGAAGGGTCTTGGAACATTCTGGAAATCGCCAAGAGGTTCAACGTCAGCCATCTCATGCTGGCTTCAACTTCATCAGTCTATGGTGCGAATCCGACCGTCCCGTTTCGTGAAACCGATCGCGCTGACGAGCCGCTGACCTTCTATGCGGCCACAAAGAAGTCGATGGAGCTTATGGCACACAGCTATTCGCACCTTTACAAAATTCCGACGACGGCATTTCGTTTTTTTACGGTTTATGGCCCATGGGGCCGCCCCGACATGGCACTCTTCAAATTCGTCAAGAATATCCTGGAAGACGAGCCGATCGAGATTTATGGCGAGGGCAAGATGAGCCGAGACTTTACCTACATTGATGATCTGGTGGAGTCTATTATCCGTCTGTCGCAAGTAGTCCCGGCGGAGGCCAACCGCGTCCCAGACCACAATGTCGAGACGCTTTCACTCGAGGCGCCATTCCGCGTCGTGAATATAGGCGGTGGTCAGCCTGTAAGCTTATTAGATTTCGTTGACACGGTTGAGATGGCGCTCAAGCGTAAGGCAAAGCGTTTAATGCTACCGATGCAAAAGGGGGATGTACCTAGAACTTTTGCCAGCCCCGACCTTCTATTCGCTCTCACCGGCTATAAGCCTGAAACGGGCTTGAACGTAGGAGTAAAAGCGTTCGCGCAATGGTATCTTCAGGCACGTCACGAACTCTAGTCACCATAGAGACAACTGCATGATGGCCGAACCAAAAGTCGCGTTCAAGAAGCTTTTATTTGCCTCTTGTTCAGGAAACCGGGGGTAGCCGCAGCTTTAATTTGTTCGGCCGACAGGCATAATTTCGGTCAATCGTGATCCAGCAAATACATAAGCTTGATCGATCCTTTCAATATACTATCAGAAGTATTAATAGGGACTCATCTTCCGGGCTATTTAGGATATCTATGGCATTTACGGTAGACGAGCTTAAGCAAGATGATCGTTTCTTATCAGCTATATTGCAGGGCGCCCACGACCTGATCGCCATCTACGTCGAGAATCCGCGCATCGCGTCCATCTTGGCCTCTCAGCAAAGGTGGCTATTAGCTCATTCTGCCTTCGCTCTACATCTTGGCTACCCCGGTGATCTCATGCCGGGGCTTTATAGTAGCCGCCTTACGGAATTTGCAGACAGGTACAATATAGCGAGCCATAATACCGCAGTGGCATTTCTCAAAGAGATGATGGCTTACAAGTTCGTCCAGCCCGTACTTCACGGCCAGGATCGGCGCATCACTCTTCTCGAACCAACAGAGATAACATATGAGTACATGGGTAAGTGGTTATATACACATCTTCATGTGCTGGACACATTGGACGGCGGCAGTCGAATTGCGGAAGCAGCGCTTGATGTGGCAGCCATCTGGAAGATGCAGCCACATATTGCCAAAAGGATAGTGGAAAGCAAGAATCTGAGAAATCTGGGGCCAACGTTCAATCTATTCAATTTTGCAACGTCCGGCGGGTTAGTGATGGACTTTCTCATCTCGTGCATAAACCTGACAGGCTCCCTGTCAGATAGGATCGTTATCGGACCGGTTTCCATGCAGGCGCTACAGAGCCAGTTCATGATCTCTCGGACACATTTGAAACGTTTGTTTAGGTCTGCAGCTGAACTTGGTAGCTTGGGTTGGGTAGGGGTACCGGGGAAAAGTAGTTTCTGGATCTCTCGCAATTTTGTGCTGGAATACAGGAACTACCAGGCTGAGAAATATGCCATCATCGACATCGTCCGCAATGAGATCTTTAGCTCTATGGAGAGTGGAATGACAATCTGCGCTGAAAGCTAGTGCAGTGTTTCCGGCGAGCGTATTCTTGAGAAGTTGCAGTCTAGCGGTGCTCAACGAATGTGACATATTCGTTTTTGAGGCTTGTCTTTTCGGTTGCGGATTGGGCGAATGCGAAGCCGACGATGCTGACTAACGCAACGTCGCCGCCCATCGCGCCACGTGATCGGCGACGGTCGCGACATGCTCCGCTGCCGTGATACCGGACACGGCTTTCCGCGGCTGGAAGTCATGGTCTCCGTCTTCAAGCCAGAGAATTTCGATCCTTTCGGAGAGCATGTAGCCGGAGACTTCCTCCCGCGATCCGAATAAGTCGCGAGTTCCCTGGCAAATGAGGGTAGGCGTCTTCATCTCCTCCAGATGAGCGGTCCGCAGACTGCCAGGCTTCCCAATCGGATGGAACGGGTATCCAAGGCAAAGCAGTCCGGAAACTTTTCCCTCATCGCGAAGATCATCCGCGATCATGCTCGCCACGCGGCCGCCCATTGATTTCCCCCCGGCGATGACTGTTCCTCCCAAATCGAGTTCGTCGATCACTGCTTCGAATTCTTGCTTCAGGAGTTCTGCGCGGGGCGGTGGCGACCGCTTTCCGGAAGACCGTCGTGCTGACATATAATCGAACTCGAACCGGACGACCCGTAAGCCTTTCTCGGAAAGCGCCGCGGACACGGTTTCCATCCACTTCGTGTCCATTGCGCCACCCGCCCCGTGGGCGAGAACGACGGTGACCGCGGCGTCTTCGGGACCGGTGATGAGGACGTCGTGAGGCATTCGAGATTCTCCTGGTTCGTGGCACCGATATCACGAAATCGAAGACAGCAACTCGTCCATACTAGGGAATGACAGTTGAACGGAGAACCGGTCGGCAAGAAGATTCACAGCAGCATCATGGCTTGCGTTGACGTCTCCGTTGATACTAATTTTCCACCTCTTTTGAGACTGCGGAATTCATGTGTATGCTCATTGGAAGTCCATGCAGATGAAGTTGCCCTTATCCATGCGCGAAGTTTGCAGCATGCCGGATAGGAACATGCGATCTCCATATGACCGCCCTAGGGTTGGCACTTGGGATCAATCATATCCTCTGCGGACCCGTGGGATTTGTTTGCTCCGATTATTCTCGCCAGAATATAGAAGCCATGCCGCCCGTCCGACAATGTGGAGCCAAAGACGCCAACGACTACGTTTTTCATATTTGAGCGGGCTCCATCAACACCGTCTGCGACAACCTTCAACGGGTTTAAATTTGAGAGGTCATCGGCCGGATGGAATGTTGCCCACCAACCGGCTTTGGTCCTCAAGTTTGTAAACCGGCCGCTTCCAATCTCTGTCGCATGGGTCTTCAGCAACGCGCGAAAGCGAGGTGTCTCGCATCCCATGTGTACATGAAGACGATCTTGCGTGCGCCAACTGGCAGGGTTTATCGCTAGCGCAAAATCCTGTGGCGAAACCTTCCATGCGTGCAGGCCGATTGCGGCTGATCGCTCTCTCCACGCTGCGTCAAAATAGTTCGGCGCTCCGGCCACTAGAAGGCGAGGGTCTTCGATGCCGGGCACATCGTCTAGCGGCGCAAGAATGGTTCGCTCTTTGTCAGTCGGCTCGCGAAGAATGGCGTAGGCGGACAACGGATCCTGCGCCTGGACTACTTTGAGGCACGGATACGGCGATCCCGTCAGGGTAGAGTTAATCTCGCAGGCTCTAACGACCAGCCCCAAAGCAGAGCGGCTGGCGAATGAGCTCATGATTATGACTGCAATAACGAGAGAGATAGAGAGAACGGCAGGACGATGCTTCATGCGTGATTTCGAATTTCTGCTGACGAGCCAATCATGTCTGAAGACATGTCTCACGATAGCCTATCTTAAATCCCTTGCGATAGACGCGGAAGAACCACGGACCTCGAGAATTCAGCGGAGATTTCCATTCCGATTGTCGGGACATTGATATTTCCAGAATCTTTGTCTGGCAAGGCAGAAAGGGGTCATTTGCGGCCTTGGTGCACGGGTCGCGGTTTGGTTGGATTTCGATCTTTGACGCTGTGGCTATGCCGTAGCTGTCTTGCACCGGACGGATTTCGGGCGTGCACACGCAAGCATGCGATTGAGTATGGCGCAGCCAATGGCAACTTCCGTCTCCTGCGCGCCGAAGGATCGTGCCCGAAGCCGGTGTCCGATGATCGACTTGTAGCGCCCGATAGCAGTTTCGACGAGCGACCGCTTGCCATAGCCGGTCGCTGCTTGCCACTTCATCCGCCCGTCTCTGTTGATCGCCGCGATATGCTGGTCGCGCTGGCTGGCGATCCCTGCGTCCGAGCGGTTGATCGCGTTGGATCTCGGTGGAATGACCACGGCGGCATCAGCGCTGTGATTGGTAACGGTGTCGTAGGTCGGCTCACCATCATAGGCACCATCGGCCGTCAACTGGCCAATCGGTCCGTCGATCTGATCGAGCAGCGGCTCCACCTGCGAAGCGTCGCCCGCATCTTGATCGGTCATGACGTGGGCGATAATCTCCCCGTTGTCGGCGTCCAACGCCAAATGCAATTTGCGCCAAGCCCGACGGGATTTGGCGCCATGCTTCTCCTCCAGCCACTGGCCGGCGCCGTAGACTTCGAGCCCAGTGCTGTCGATCAGGACGTGAACGGCCTCTTTCGTCGGAATTTTGCGGCCCGCCCGCCTGTCAACCAATCGCCATGCCCTTGCACGTCGGCTCAGCGTCGTATGATCAGGGACGGCGAGGTCCAGTCGCATCAGCGTCAACACCGATGCCAGCAAGCCCTCCGTCTGGCGCAGCCGCAGGCCAAATACGAGGCCCAGTGTTAGGGCGGTCTCGATCGCCAGATCTGAATAGCGTGGCTGGCCACCGCGCGTTGTCCGCTTCAGTGCCTGCCAGGACGACAGAGCTTCTGGCGTCATCCACAGTGTCAGGCTGCCGCGCCGGCGAAGGCCTGCCTCATATTCCGCCCAGTTCGTCACCTTGAATTTCATCTTGCCAATACGATGACGGCAGGCGGCTTTATGTTTAAAGGGCATGATGATGGCACTGGACTGTTTCGATCGCGGTTCCATATTCCAACTTCGCTAAATGATCCGTGCACCAAAGCAGAGCAGATGCAGATCGATGGTGGCAGGAATGACAAGTTCGTCGCCTGGGCGGATTCCGGCGGCCTCGTCATGGGCCACTACGACGGTTCCAATCTGCCCATGTGGCAGATTGCAAAGAAATACGTTCTTGCCGACAATTTCTTCCAGGGAGCATTCGGTGGTTCGTTTCTGAACCACTTCCAGCTGGCCTGCGCTTGCGTCCCTGTTTTCCCGGATGCCGACAAGAGTCCGGCAAAGCCGACCATCGCCAAGGTAGACGCGGATGGCGTTTCACTGACTGTGGTCGAGAACGCGCCCAAATCGGCTTTGGAGGGCGCGCCGAAATTTGTATCCGACGGCAATCTCACGCCCGACTTTCACGCCGTCAACACGATGCAGCCGCCATATGAGCCGAGCGCCAATCCTCCCGTTGCTGGCGGCGATACGTCCTTTGCGGACCCCAGTCTGCCGACAACCTTGCCGCCGCAGCACGACGTCACGATCGGCGATCTTCTGACGCTGAAAGGCATCGATTGGGCATGGTATGCCGGAGCATGGCAGGCGACCCTTGATGGGAAGAATGCGACGCCGGTGCCGAACTTCCAGTTCCACCACCAGCCATTCAACTATTTCGCCGCCTATGCACCCGGTACTCCGGCTCGCGCCCAGCATCTCAGGGACGGAGGCCTCAGCGGCACAGCCTTCATCAAGGACATCGATGACGGCAAGCTTCCTCCGGTCACGTTCTATAAACCTCAGGGAAATCTGACCGAGCACAGCGGTTACGCCGACGTTTCAAGTGGCGATCAGCATCTCGCCGATATTGTTTCTCATCTCGAAAAGAGCCCGCAGTGGGGCCATATGTTGGTGGTCGTCACTTACGACGAGAACGGCGGGTTCTGGGATCACGTCGCTCCTCCGAAGGCGGACCGTTGGGGTCCGGGCAACCGGATTCCCGCATTCATCATTTCCCCCTTTGCACGGATCGGCATGGTCGATCACACGCAATATGACACGACGTCCATCTTGCGCTTTATCACCGCCCGCTATGATTTGCCCGTCCTGCCGGGTCTAGTCGCCCGTGACAAGGCGCTGCGGAACAACGACGAGGCGCCCATGGGCGACCTGAGTGCGGCGCTCGACTTGACACGATAATCATGCGGGCCTCGGACACTGTCCGAGGCCCACTACCTTTCCGTGGCAGGAAGAGTTGTCTGACGGCCCTCAGAGGCTGGGCGACATGCTGGAAAGGGCACTCTAACGTTAACCGAGCATCGCTCGCATAAGGGCCCAAACAATCGGGCGGAGAATTCTCATCAACCCGTCCGATAACGGAAGAGGATCATGAAGCGCTTCAAGTTGGCGCGACTGCTTCAGCGTTTCGTTTCCATCAACGACCCGATCGCCAAGCTCCTTGACGTTCCCCGCTACGCTATTCCATCCGCCCACCATCGCGAGCTGCGAGCAGCAGCTATGGAATCATGGCGCCCAATCGCGCGCCTGGTCAGAGCAGGCGACCTGGACGAATTGCTTGAGCCGTTCGTGTTCACTTTTTTCTTCGCCATCGGAGATATGGAGGCTGATGGAGCCCTCAGTAGGAGTCGTCATTCGGTCGTTACACAGCTGTGTGATGCAGGTAGCCGTGGCGCGGTTAAGCGCCTAATCGTCAATCATTGAACGGGGATGATGATGAAACACGATACCAGAGCTGGCTACCAGCTGGTCGGCGTCGCCATCTTGGCATTGTGCCTCGCCTTGCCGGTTCGCGCGCAGGACACTTCTTCGCCGGCAAATGCCAAGCCCTTCCTGACGCTCGACGGCAAGCAGCCGCTGGTGATAGGCCACCGTGGGCTTCCAGGCCTGATGCCCGAGGAAACGTTAGCCTCCTATGATATGGCCGCTGCCCTCGGCACGGACGCCCTGGAAGAGGATATTCACCTCACCAAGGATTGCCAGCTGGTCGCACGCCATAATCCCTGGCTTAGCGACAACACCAATGTGGCGGAGGTCGCCAAGACCAATGCGGACGTCGCTGCTCGCAAGCGCACGGTGCCCGGCGTCATGGTCAAGGTCAAATGGGCGCAGACACCGACCAGCGGTCCGGCCGAATATCTGGCCGATCTCACCAATCCCGCCGATCCAAAATCGGTGCTGAAATCTTTGGTGGTTGACGGTGAAGATCACACCAATGACTGGTCGATCTCGGATTTCACCCTGGCCGAACTCAAGACCTGGATCGCCGGCACCACTTTCGACGCCGCTGCCGAGCGGCCGAAGGAGTTCAACGGCAAGTTCCCCATCCTGAGCTTGCAGGACATCATCGACATTGCCAAGGTCAAGACCAAGGAAACCGGCCGGACGATTTCCGTCTATCCGGAGACCAAGAATCCGACCTGGAACGATGCGCAGGCCATTGCGAATGGTTGCGGCGCGCCCGGCAGTCACCCGCTTGAAGATGCGATGATCAAAGCCATCGAGGAGAACGGACTGAACTCGAAGGAGGCGCCGATCTTCGTTCAGAGCTTCGAGCCCGGCAGCCTGAAATATATGGTCAGCCATGGCCTGAAAACGAAGGTCGTGCAGCTTATCGACGGCGACGGCGTTGACTTCAAGACTGGTGCCGTGAGCTATGACGATATCACTAACAGCCGTCCCTTCGACTGGACCGTAGCAGGTGATCCGCGCTGGTTCGATGCCATGCTGACCCCTGCCGGACTTGCGGAGATCAAGACCTATGCCGATGGCATCGGGCCGTGGAAGCCGCAGATCATCCCGTACAAGATCACGGCATGGCCGGACAAGAATGCCGACGGAACGCCCTTCAAGCCCTCATATTCGCTATCGACGACACAGGCGCCCACCACGCTCATCGCGGATGCGCACAAGATCGGCCTGTTCGTGCATGTCTTCACCTTCCGCAACGAGAAGAAGTACCTGGCGGCGGACTATGGCGGCGATCCCCAGCAGGAGTTCTTGAAATTCTACCAACTCGGCACCGACGGCGTCTTCACGGACTTTACGAATACCGGCGTGATGGCCCGCCTCGCGTATTTGCATGAACTCGGACGCTGAGGTCGCCGGCATCCAAGCCAAGCTGCGTTTCCAAGCGCCGAAGCGATAGGCCAGTTATTGCCCAAGTCGCTTGATCTTTCTGCGTGGGCTATGCGAGTTGGATTATTATACGGACACTCTTCGAAAGAGCGAGCATCCCCAAGCGGGCTAAGAAAGTTCCATAGGTAAACGATATGCCACAGTGTCCGAATGGGGTCGCAGGTTCGTATCCCGTCAGGACCCTCAATTGCAGCATTCGATCTTCAGTCACTGCAAGCTGACGAGCTGTTGACTGTTTGACCAATGGCAGGTTTAGCCAGCCTGGCCGCCGCAAGATTGGCGTACAACCAGCCGGCATGACAATCGAGTGATGCCTGTCGGAACGGTTTCGCCTTTTGTCAGACTGAGGATGGCAAGGCCAGCGCGCCGACCGATCTCTTTCAATTCCATATCCACCGTTGTCAGAGGCGGTCTGGTTTGTCGGGAGATCACCTCCCAGTTGTCAAAGCCGACGACGGCAACGTCCTTCGGAACGGCGATATCGATGTCGCGAAGGGCATCGATGACACCGCGGGCGATCTCGTCATTGCCGCAGAAGATGGCATCGGGCTTTTCGCCAGGGCGGGAAAAGACGGTGTCGATTGCCTCGTGACCCCATTCCTCGCTCCAGTCCCCATAGAGCACTTCCGCATCCTTACCGAAGCTCTCGCGATAGGCTTTCGCCCGGATGCGCACGGCCAGATAATCTTCCGGCCCGGTAATATGCAGGATTCGGGAGCGGCCCAGTCCTTTCATATGCTCAACGGCTAGGCGGGCGCCCTGAGCATCGTCCGGGAAAAAGCTGATGTTCTCGGGTGGTCCTTCGGCAAAGGCATAGACGACAGGAATTGCCAATTTGGCCAGTTCAGCCGGCGGCTTGAGATCGAGGCGCGTGGCGGTGAAGATGATGCCGTCTACCTGTCGATCGAGGAGGGCCTCCAGATGCAGGCGCGCTAGGCGCGGGTCGTTGTTGGTGGCGCAGAGGAAGACGGAGAGGCCGTGATCGACGAGCACTTCCGACACACCGGCAGCCATGGGTAGCGTCAGCCTTCCATAGGTATCGTTGGTGAGCATGCCGATCGCATGACTGCGCTTACTCAGAAGCCCGCGGGCGAGCGTATTGGGCCGAAAACCGATTTCCTTGGCTACACGTTTAACGCGTTCCCGCGTTTCGGCATTGGTGCGGCCGGTTCCGTTCAGGGCATTTGAAGCTGTCGAAATGCTGACCCCGGCTGCCTGGGCCACGTCATGGATCGTCCGCCGTCGTATGTCCTTTTCAACCAAAGGCAGGTTCCTCTATCGAATATGATAAAACCTTTTAGCAGAAATAATCGTGATGATAAAAGGTTTTATCAGATTCCTTCATAAATGCTGCGTACATACTGTCGACATACCAAAAAATGTCGACTAACGTTTTGCACACGCCAATGGGAGGCTGCTGGCGGCAAGAAAAAGGGGAACATCTATGTTCAAGTTAAAGTTGACGCTTTCTGCGCTTTCGCTTCTGGCCAGCGCGACGCTTGCCAATGCTACCGACATCACCCTTTGGGTGCGCACCTCGTCCGGCGCCGTGCTTCAGGGGCTGGCCGACAAATACAACGCATCGCATTCCGACAAGATCAACGTGACCCAGATCACGGCTGAGCAGATGGTGCCGAAGCTCGGCGCCGCTATTGCCGGCGGCGCGGCTCCGGATAGCGCCGTGCTCGACCTGATCTACCTTCCGACTTTTGCCGCGGCTGATGGTCTGGAGGATATCACCGACTTTGTGAAGGGCCTGCCATATTCGCAGGCGATGAGCCCGTCCCATATCCGCCTTGCCACCTATGACGGCAAGATCTACGGCGTGCCGGCACTGCCGGATGCGTCGATCATCGCCTACAACACCGATCTCTTCACCAAGGCTGGTCTCGACCCCAACAAGGCGCCGGCATCGCTGGAGGAAATCGCCACTGACGCCAAGAAGATCACGGCGCTCGGCAACGAGACCTATGGCTTTTATTTCGTGGCCAATTCGGGAAGCTGGCTGATCTATGACTTCCTGCCGCATCTCTGGGCCGCAAATGCCGACGTGCTGAGCGATGACGGCCGTGCAGCAACCGTCGATACACCGGCGCTGCGCGAGACGATCGCGGCTTACCGCGATATGTGGAAGGCGGGCGCGATCCATCCCACATCCCGTTCCGGCAACGGCAACAATGCCGTCGAAGCGTTCGCTTCGGGCAAGGTCGGCATCCTGATGACCGGCTCCTACATCGTGAACCTGCTCACCAGCAAATATCCGGATGTGAAATTCAACGTCGCGCCGATCCCGGGGGCGAAGGGCGGTGAATCGAGCTTTGCGGGTGGCGACACGCTTGCGCTCATCAAGGGCATCAGCCCGGAAAAGAAGAAGGTCGCGCTCGACTTCGTCAATTTCTATATGCAGCCCGAGCAGCAGGTCTACATCACCCAGGAGTCGGGCATGCCGTCGCGCACCGATCTCGCCACAGAAGCCTATGCGAAATTCGACAAGCGCAATCTCGTCGCCTACGACATTCTCGCCAAGGCACGCACGCCTTACACCTTCTCCTCGGATGAGCTTTTCGTCAGCCGCACCGGTCCCTTCCTCAACCTGATTCAGGGCACGATCTTCGGCGACGATGTCGATGCAACGATCGTCAAGACACAGGCCGATTTCACCCGCATACTCAAGCGGACCAATCCGAACTGAGTGGTATCGTCTGCGATCTAGGCAGGGCGTTTGAACACGCCTGCCTTTCTGACCGAACATGTCGATAATCAACCAAGGGGGACAGTGCCGTGAGATCGTCGGTGCGTCACAATGAGACGCGAGCTATCTCCAGCGGAGAGCCCGAACCGAAGGGGTGGCTTGGTCTCGCGTTCATCCTGCCGGGTCTGCTGTTCATCGTCGTACTTTTCCTCGTCCCCCTGGTGATGACAATCTGGATGAGTTTCTACAATTGGCCGCTTCTTGGCCGGACAAAATTCATCGGCCTTGCCAATTATGCCGAGCTTATCGACGACGTCCAACTCTGGCATTCCCTGGGTTTCACGCTGCTCTACACCGTGCTGGTGACTACTGCGATCTTCCTGGTGGCTTTCCCGCTCGCCCTGCTTGTCGACCGGCCGCTTCGCATTGCCGGCTTCTTCCGCACGATCTACTTCATGCCCGTCGTCATCGGGTTCGGAGCCGCATCGACATTGTGGATGTGGCTGCTCAATCCAGACAGCGGCGTCTTTGCGCAGCTGCTGCGGGGAGCGGGGCTTATCGACAGCGCCCCGAGGCCGCTGGAAAGCTTCTGGCCGGCACTCGGCGTCGTCATTCTGATGGTCGTCTGGAAGACGGCAGGCTTCACCATGATCATCCTGCTGACAGGTCTGCAGAGCATATCGGATGATGTCATAGAGGCTGCCAAGATCGATGGTGCCAATGTCTGGAGCCGGTTCCGCCGGATCACGTTGCCGCTGATGCGAAATTCGGTGGTGCTGGCGCTCGTGCTGAACGTGACCTCGTCGATGCTGGCCTTCGACCAGTTCTTCATCATCACCCAGGGCGGGCCGGAGAACAGCACGATCTCGGCGGTGTTCTCGATCTATCTCGCGTCTTTCTCGTCATATCGCCTGGGTTACGGCTCGGCGATCTCGCTTGCGCTTCTCGTCGTCCTCGTAGCGATCAGCACGATCCAGTTCGTCTTTCTTCGCCAGCGACCGGAGGAAGGCTAATGCACCGGCTAAACTGCAAGCTTGCGCCCAAGCCCGCGGGCGAGCGGCTCGGCTATCTCGCCTTCATTCTCGTGGCTCTTGTCTTTGCCGTCTTCTTTGTGATGCCGATCGTCTGGTCCTTCGCGAATTCCTTTAAGCCGGCGGCCGAGGCGCTTGCCAATCCAGCGGCATTGTTCTCGAAGACCTTCTCGCTGGAGAACTACCGCCGCCTCGAGCATGTCGGGGCCGGCTGGTACGTCTATGCCGGCAATTCAGTCTTGATCGCCACCGGAACGGTGCTGTTGACGGTGCTGATATCGGTTCCGGCGGGATACGGCTTTTCGAAGTTCCGCTTTCCGGGTCAATCCATGCTCTTCGTGCTGATCATGGCGACGATGATGATCCCGTTCCAATCGATCCTCACGCCGCTCTTCCTGATCCTGAAAGCCTTGCGATTGCAGAACAATCTCTTCGGGCTGGTGCTGATCTACGTGACGTTCCAGCTGCCCTTTTCCGTCTTCATGATGCGCAATGCCTTCGATGCGGTGCCAAAGGCGTTGATCGAGGCGGCGCGGATCGACGGCGCTTCGCAGGCGACGATTTTGCGGCGGATCATGCTGCCGATCGCGTTGCCCGGAGTTGCCACGATCGCCATGTTCGCTTTCCTGAATTCATGGAACGAGTTCCTGGCGGCGCTGATTTTCCTCTCCGACCAGAACAAGTTCACCCTACCGATCATGCTGGTCAACGTCTCCTCGGGCATTTACGGCATCATCGATTGGGGCGCGCTGCAGGCCGGCATTGCCGTGACCATGGTCCCCTGCATCCTGCTCTTTCTTCTCTTGCAACGATACTACGTGCGCGGCCTGACAGCCGGCGCCGTGAAATGACAGCGGTCGTTCCGCTGAAGGAGTTATCATGTCCAGTTCCCCTCGTGTTCAATCGGCACTGCCCGCAGGGCTCAAGCGTTATCTGCCTGCCGATCATTCCAGCGTCGCCTTCGATGGCGGCTTCTGGCAGAGCTGGAGCGAGACCGTTCGCAACGTCACCATTCCCACCCAGCACAAGCGGCTCGAGGAAGAGGGCTTCCTAGAAGTGCTCGATTTCGACAGACCCGCTGGCCCGCTCGTCCGCTCGATCCAGCCGAGCGGCCTGTCGATGCAGCATTTCTTCGATTCCGACTTCGGCAAATGGATCGAGGCTGCGAGCTATACACTGAAAGCCCAACCCAATGCGGAGATCGAGGCGAAGATCGACGATATCGTCGCCAAGCTTGAAAGCGGGCAGATGGCGGATGGTTATCTCAACAGCTGGTTCATCCGTCGTGAGCCGGAAAAGCGCTGGAGCAATCTGCGCGACCTGCATGAAATGTATTCGATGGGTCATCTTCTTGAAGGGGCCGTCGCTTACTATGAAGCAACGGGGAAGGGCCGTTTCCTCGATGTCATGATCCGTGCCGTCGATCACATCATCGATACCTTCGGCCGAGAGCCCGGCAAGCTCAGGGGTTACGACGCCCACGAGGAAATCGAGCTCGCGCTCGTCAAGCTTTATCGCGTCACGCGCGATCCCCGGCATCTGAAGCTTGCGACCTATTTCGTCGACGAACGTGGCCAGATGCCATCCTATTACGACGAGGAAGCGCGCAACCGCGGAGAAGATCCGGAAGATTACGTCTACAAGACATATGCCTACAGCCAGGCTCACATGCCTGTACGCGAGCAGCAGCAGGTGGTCGGCCACGCGGTCCGCGCCATGTATCTCTTCTCGGCGATGGTGGATCTGGCTGTCGAGAACAGCGATCCGGCGTTGAAGGCAGCCTGCGCACGCCTATACGACAATCTCGTCGGCCGGCAGCTCTATGTGACCGGCGGCCTCGGTCCGTCCGCATCCAACGAGGGTTTTACCCGCGAATTCGATCTGCCGAACGAAACGGCCTATGCCGAGACGTGCGCCGCGGTCGCACTCGGCTTCTGGAGCCATCGCATGGCCCAGATTGATCTCAACAGCAAATTCACCGACAGGCTGGAAACCGTACTGTTTAACGGCGCTCTCTCCGGCATCTCACGCGACGGCGAGCACTACTTCTATGAAAATGTGCTGGAAAGCCACGGGCAGCATCGCCGCTGGAAATGGCATTATTGCCCCTGCTGCCCGACGAATATCGCCCGCTTCATCACGTCACTCGGGCAGTATTTCTATTCCACCAAGGAGAGTGAGCTCGCCGTTCATCTTTATGGCACCAATTCCGCCGAGCTGATGGTCGGAGACACTTTCGTTCGTCTGAAGCAGGAGACGCAATATCCCTGGGACGGCGACATCATGCTGCAGCTTGCGCTTGAGCGGCCAAACCGTTTCACGTTGCATCTGCGCATCCCCGGATGGTGCCGGAGCGCTGAGATCTCCGTCAACGGTGTGGCCGTCGATCTCGGCGCACGCGTGACGAACGGTTATGCGGCGATCATAAGAGAATGGCAGAACGGCGACGAAGTCCGCATCAGCCTGTCGATGCCGGTCGACCGTATCTACGCCCATCCCGCCGTCTCCGAAGATGGCGGGCGCGTTGCCTTGCGGCGCGGCCCGGTCGTCTATTGCGTCGAGGAGACCGATCTCGGCGGCGAGCCGCAGCGGCTTCGCCTGCCGGCAACGTCGGAGATTTCGGCTCGCTACGACGCAGGGCTTCTCGGTGGTGCTGCAGTTCTCGAGGGCACAGCGCTCGAGGCTGAGGATGCCGGTTGGGAAAATGCGCTTTATCGCACCGCGCCGCCCGCGTTGAAGAAGAGGCCGTTCAAGGCGATCCCCTACCATCTCTGGGCCAATCGCGAGGCCGGAGCGATGGCGATCTGGCTGCAGGAATCCTAGGAGAGAACGATGGCACGACTGGAACTGAAAAACGTCGTCAAATCCTACGGCATCTACGAGGCCGTCCGGGGTATCAGCCTTGAAATTGAAGACAATGAATTCGTGGTTTTCGTCGGTCCGTCTGGATGTGGAAAGTCGACGACGTTGCGCATGATCGCGGGTCTCGAACATATTACGGCGGGCGATATCGTCATTGGCGACCAGGTCGTGAATCGCCTGGGGCCTGGAAAGCGCGACATCGCCATGGTGTTCCAGAACTATGCGCTCTATCCGCACATGACGGTGCGTGAAAACATCTCTTTCTGCCTGGAGCAGCAGAAACTGGCGAAAAGCGAGATCGATGCGCGCATCGCCCGGGCCGCCGAAACGCTGCATATCAGCGGGCTTTTGAGCAGGCGTCCGGGCCAGCTTTCCGGTGGCCAGCGCCAACGCGTCGCGATGGGGCGGGCGATCGTGCGCAATCCAAAGGTCTTCCTCTTCGACGAGCCGCTGTCGAACCTCGATGCGAAGCTCCGGGTCCAGATGCGCACGGAGATCAAGCGGCTGCACCAGATACTGCCAACCACGACGGTCTACGTCACTCACGACCAGGTCGAAGCCATGACCATGGCCGACCGTGTCGTGGTGATGAATGGCGGCGTCATCGAACAGGCGGGGCCGCCGCAGGAACTCTATCACCGCCCGGTCAGCCAGTTCGTCGCCGGCTTCATCGGCTCGCCGTCGATGAATCTCCTTCCGGCGCATTTGGTTTCGAGTAGCAGGGGAGTTGCCGTCGTTCTGGGGGACGGCGCCGAGCTTCCGGTTCCCGATGCGCGCGTCAACGAGTATGCGTGCCATGCTGGAAAATCAGTCATTTTCGGTATACGGCCAGAATCGATTAGCGATCGTCAACGGCGCCCAGGCTTTGCAGACGTTGAGGCGAAGATCGATCTGGTAGAGCCTCTCGGTCCGGAGACTATGGTCTATTTTTCCATCGGCGACGCCAACCTATGCGCTCGCATCGATCCGGAAAGCGGACCTAAGCCCCAGACGGCGATGCCACTGTCGTTCAATATGAACCAGATGCACTTGTTTGACGTGGCGACAGGTTCGGCTCTCTCGCTTGGATAGATGTGATCGAACGTCACGGGCGTTGTCGCCTGCCGCTACCTGTTCGAAAGTAGGTAGCAGGGGGAGTGTGTGCTGCGACACGGTTGGCGTTCGATCGGTATCGGAAACTGCAGAACTATCGCTGTTCATTCCAGCGATGCCCAAAATTGAAATCGTCATGGATCGGCTCCTCTTCCTTCAATGACGGCGCATCATACTCGATGTTTCGGAAGGGCGGGCCATCCCATAATCAACACACTAGCGACCAGAAGCCCTCGCCTTCTTGGGGGCCGAAATACCGCTTTCCCGCTCAAGCTTTTTGCGAGCGAGTTTACGAACACGCCTGATACCCTCGGCCTTTTCACGAGCACGTTTTTCGGAGGGCTTTTCAAACGCTCCCGAAGTTTTAGGCAGGCCTGCCGGCGGTTCTTCTACACGGAGAACCTTCTTCCCGGGAAGGCCAAGGATGAGGAGAGCGCAGTTTCGGCGGATATGCCTTTGCAGCCGCCGAGTGCCGCGGTTTCGCTGATCAAGAAGGTATTGTCGCAGGAGGACGCCGAGGACGGTTGGGTCAGTCTTGGCACGGTCGGAAAGCAGGTTTTGAACTTGGCGCCTGACTTCGATCCGCGTACGTTCGGGTTCAAGAAACTCAGTGATCTCGTCCGGAAGACGAACCAGTTCGAAGTCCAGCAGGGCGAGGGTGGGCCAATCCGGATTCGTATGAAGCGTGCCGCCGGAAAGTAGCCACGCGAAGGTTGTCGACGGGCATTTCAAGCTTTCCGTCACCGCCAGAACAGTCTATTTGTGCTCCAGCAATGAGATCCGCCTGGCGAGCATTGGATTTGGCGCGACGCTTCGAACGAGGAAGAGACTATGGCGACTGGTACCGTTAAATGGTTCAACGCGACCAAGGGGTTTGGGTTCATTCAGCCGGATGACGGCAGCACTGACGTGTTCGTCCACATTTCTGCAGTAGAGCGCGCCGGTATGCGTGGCTTGAACGATGGCCAGAAGATCACCTATGAACTGGTGAAGGATCGCAAGTCAGGCAAGATGTCGGCGGACAATCTACAGGCCTAATTTGCGCTCGGGCGAAGCTTGTCGAGAGGGCCGGTTTTGCGACCGGTCGTTTTCAGTTTCCGAGAGGGTGCTTGGCGCGCCGACGACTTGTAATGACGCGATGCAATATGAAGGATGTTGACATTGCTGCAACGCAGCATTACCTTCGACGTATCGAAACGGTTCACCTCCTCCCGAGCCCTTTCGTCCGACGGACAGCACTCCTCCTCCCAGCTGTCGGTCACCTATCGAAGCCCGGTGCACCTCCTCCCGCACCGGGCTTTTTCATGTCCGGTTTGCCAGCTGTTCATATCGCGCCGATTAGCCGAGGACGCGGTGAGGCTAAGTAGGTGAGGGGATGGGTGTGATGTGGCGCCGACATAGGTCCTTGTTGACTTCGAGGGTAGAACGCTCCATATAGTAACCCATTGGGTTATAGGAAAGAGGTGCAAACAGTTGCCGAAACACCGCTGTTTGTGAAATAGGCAGCTGAGCTCTTTACCGAGGACGAGCGGAAGGAGCTGATCGATTTCCTCGCAGCAAACCCACAGGCCGGCGATGAAATTCCCGGTACGGGCGGTGTGCGAAAGGTGCGGTTCGGTGCCAAGGGCAAACGCAAGCGCGGTGGGGCTCGCGTGATTTATTACTGGTACAGCGACGATGCACCAATTTATGCCCTCTTGGCTTACGGGAAGAACGAAAAAACCGACCTGAAACCCGAAGAGGCCAAAGCCGTGGTCGCGTTCGCGAGGGCTATTAAGGCGGCGAATAGGAGCAAGGCATGAGCGAGATGACAAAATTCGGCGCGGATTTGATCCAGGCTATGTCTGAAGCGCTGGCGCATGCTCAGGGCAAGGACCTTCCGGAGGCCCGCGTGCACACGATTGATCTTGGCATGGTCGATGCGAAGGCGATCCGCAAGAAACTCGATTTGACCCAGGACGAGATGGCGACAGTCCTGGGAACCAGCCCATCTGGATACAAGAAATGGGAGCAGGGAAAGCGGCAGCCGTCCGGCGCAGCGCGGACCTTGCTTCTGATCATGGAGAGGGAGCCTGAAGCGGTGCTACGGGCTTTGTCGGCTAATCGTGATACGGTTGATAGCGACGGCGCCATCCCCCAGGCAGCTCACTGAAACTCTTGCCAGCGGCGAGGTGTTCTACAGTCCCGCCGCCTTTGTCAAATTGATGCGGAAGCGGTCACGTCGAAGCTGGTACTTGCGCGTCATCTCGGTGGACGCATGGCCAAGCTGCTTTTGGACATAGTATTGCTTGGCACTTAACAGTGAGAATGCGATCGTTTCGATCATGTTCGGCAGGCAATTGCGAGCATAAGGGAGGTTGGCGCCTCAATTGGATAGTCGGCCAGATTACCGTGAGACAGGCCCGCGGCGGAAGCGTTGAGATAGCTACTTGAATGTTATAGCGATCTTTGGTCGGTGGCTTCTAAACACCTTTCTTTCAATCGTCGCATTTCACTTAACCCTTGCTTCGTCAACGGATGGTAAGGGGTGCAGAACAACCGTTGAGAATTGCATGAAAGCCAACCGAAAATGAAATCGAAAAACGCAGATGGAATCAGCCCCCTGGTCCTCGTCGCTCTCTTCGGCTTGGCCGCCTTTGTGGCAGGAATATTCTTGGTAGGTGCGCAAAGACCCGATTGGGTAGCTGTGGAATGTTCAGCTGCTGCGGTCGGCACGGCGATTTCTGGTGTCCTTTGGCTATTTGGGAGATGGCGCGGCTTTTTCGCTCCCTGGCTATCGGTGCTATTGGGCGCGGTGTCCGGACCCGGGATGCTGTATTTGGTGTTTGCGAACATTCTCATTTGGTCGGGCAGTTCACCCTTTGGCGGACCTGTTGGTCAGGTCATTCAGAACAACACAACCGTGACGTTAACTGGAATAATCGACCAGCCGATGTACGACCAATGGCGATCAATCACGACCTCCGGTGCCTTGCAAGGCAATGCGCGAGTGGCTCTGGACTCTCGTGGCGGCGATATTCGTATCGCGCGTAGGATTGGAGAGGAGATCAACGGACTCGGCTACCCGGTGGAAGTGAAGTCCGGAAATAACTGTGAGTCTGCATGCACGTCGATATTCGCCTTGGCCAAAACACGTCTCGCTGACCCCGAGGCAAAATTCATGTTTCATGGGTCCGCCAGTGCCGTCGGAATACCTTTCGTTATGCTGGGGACGCGGTTCGACTCTGAGGCGCCCTCTACTCGCGATGATGTTGCAAAATTCGATGCTATCGCTCGCTACCTTGAGAAGGCGGGTGCCTTCGATTCGACGCGGAGAGTCGAACTCAAAGGCCAGGATTTGTATGACCTCGATCACAACTTTCTGCAGCTTCGATAATGAATTGAAATACAATCCTCCAAAGGAAGAGGCGAACTCACAAAAGGTCAGAGTCCCGCGGCCTTGCGGACATCGGTAGCCCTGGCAGGATCCGTGTGATGGTCAATCGCCGCAGGTTTGGCTATCTTGGGTATGACATCTGCACAGGCAATGCAATGTTGCAGGTCAAATGGCTGAGTTCGACCCGCTTTGCCGATGGGGTGGAAAAAGGGATTCAATTTTGCGCGAGTTTTTGCTGTTCTGTGAACTAATTGCTCTCGGAGCACTGTTCTTTGCGCTCATCTGGCTCAAAGCGAAGAAGAAAATCCCCGGTTCGTGGGTTTCGTTTGGGCATGCCTTGCTTGCTCTGGTCGCGACCGCGTCTTATGGTTTGACCTATTCGTTTAATCTTTGGTTGGTCATTGGCGGAGCAAGTTTGACTGCGGCCTTGATTCTCATTGGGTGCATCGAACGATCGAAAGCCGAGTAGGTCGCCGCAATCTTGCTCCCATAGAGGTCGGATGCGGCGACGGTAGTGCCGTCTGG
Source organism: Martinezella lusitana (assembly GCF_016901135.1). GTDB lineage: Bacteria > Pseudomonadota > Alphaproteobacteria > Rhizobiales > Rhizobiaceae > Rhizobium > Rhizobium lusitanum_D. The sequence continues at coordinate 21,480 of NZ_JAFEVL010000019.1, forward strand.
TTTTCGTCACGGAGGGCGCTTGCGTAACAGACAGTTCGGCCGGCTTATGAAGCAGGCGTTCAATCGCGAACGAGCCCGAAGCGACGTGCCTCGTCCAGCAGCGCCCTGACGGAAGACGGCTGCCATTTCCGGCCACCACGTGCCGGCCACTCCCCCATTTGATCCAGTTGCGCGGCGATGTCGCGCAACGATAGATCCGGATCGGCGATCGTGATCGCGGCGACGAGCTTCATCAAATGATCTTCGGGCGCGCGACGAGGAGAACGCGCCAACAGTTCTGGCTCCGCGAGCTTCTCACGAATCATGCGATGAACCGCCCGCGCAATCGTTCGACCGTCCAATCGTGACCCCTGCGATTGAGGATCCGTACGACATCGTCCCAACTATGCTGCGGGCGTAGCTGCCGCACGGTTGGCAGCCATGTCTGCGCCGACGAGATCAGTTCGTCCAAATAGACGCGGCGACGAGCGGCCGAGACCGCACGTACTCTCCGGTTGACGTTCTCGAAGGCCGGGATTGCCGGCAAGTCGCCCACGCGCCTTGGCCGCTTTCATGCCGGACTTGGTTCGCTCCACGATCAGAGCACGCTCAAGCTGGGCGACGGCGCCGAGCACCTGTAGCGAAAACATGCCTTGCGGGGTGGAGGTGTCAATCGGATCGCGCAGCGAGCGGAAATGCACGCCGTGTGTTCGAGGTCTTCGATGACGTCGAGTAAATGGCTGACCGACCGAGCCAGACGATCGAGGCGAACGACGACGAGCACGTCGCCGGCGCTGAGATCTTTTAGCAGCTTGGCGAGGACCGGTCTTGCGCGTGACGCTCCCGATCCGTGCTCCTGATGAATGCGATGGCAGCCGGCTGCGCGCAATTCGTCGACCTGGGCGTCATTGAGCTGATCGTCCGTCGAAACGCGGGCATAGCCAACTAGTTTTTGGATTGGGGGAGGGGGACTGACCTTCACCGCTTTCGCCATCGATTTTTCGACCCGTTTTTGATGACGTTTGTACAGATAAGGAATGCGTGAGAAAAGGAACGTTAGTGAACGTCCCTAAGTAAACGCGCCGATCGGCCCATCGTATGACCGGTATTGTCGTCGAGCCTTACCGCCGCGTGCAGCCGGATGCCGCGACGACAAGCATTGGGTTAATTGGCGACAGCCATAAAGCCGCCGCTTGGCCGTCAACAGGTCGCCGCGCTATTGCCCCACAGAAAACGTTTGACGGCCACATTGTCGCCGGATCGTTCTTCAACCCTAACCAACGGCTAAATCAATGCGATATGCCGCCGTTCGCCCTACGCCATCAAAGAGGTGTTCTCCGCACGCTACGAGAGAGGAATTAAGATGATCACTCGTTATATCCCTGCCGCATCGTTGACCGCTGCAGTCTTGAGCTTGATGTTTCTCAGCAATCCTGCATCCGCACAGCAAGCAACGCAAGAGAAGCAACCTACCCAAGCACAACCAGATAGCAATAGTACGCCTGCGACCGTGAGCGATCAAAAAATCGAGGCTTTTGCGGTCGCGTATCTCCAGGTAGACAAAATCAGGCAGGAATACTCGGCCAAGATCGGCGCAACGTCGGATCCGACCGCGAAGCAACAGCTACAGACCGAGGCAAGCAAACAAATGGTACAGGCTGTTCAGACCTCTCCGGGCATGTCAGTAGACGAATACAACGCGATTCTAGCGGCTGCAAATAAGGATCCGGCGCTCGTTAAGAAAGTTCAGGACAAGCTTCAGAAATCCGCGCCTGCACAGTAGTAAGCGACGCCACGAACACCAAGCAAATTGATCACCCACCGCGGCCGCGCCGAGTGCCCCGATCTTGGCGCGGCACAGATGCGGGACTCTTCATCACAATGGTCGCGAGCCGGTCGCCCCTTGTCGAACGGCAGGATAACTTTGAGCGCGCCAAGCTCTACGGCCTGCCAAATACACACTGAACTACCCTCTCTGAGCCAATAGTTCCGGAGAGGGTTCTTGGCAGCAAACATTGCGTATGGCGGACGCCTGTTTCGCGGACTGTCACAGAATGTACGCCTCCGCAACTCGTGAGTTCGACTCCCATCAAGACCACCAATTCAGAAAGGGAGCTTTCAGTCCGAGGCGGGCAATGTGGCCGCCGGTCGGCTCGCGAGCACCAGGGGTGCGTGTTTCCAGCAGACAAAGCCCGGCGATGCGAAGGTGGTGTGGTGATAACGCGGCATTTAGGCGGTGCTATTGCCTAATGCTGTCTAATCGCACCAAGTCGAACTAACGCATGCCCAGCACCGCCAATTTGAATCAAAAGGTCTGCTCTCATCTCCCCGTCGGTGACGACCTTGATTTTGGTCCATTTGCCTATCTTGGTATCGGCGGGTACGGGCAAGCCCTCTCGCAGCAAGAGAGTAAGCTCGGGTGCTATGTCCGACTTGTAGATGCAAATTCTCATTGCACGGCGCCCAACTGCACAGAATTCTAACAGTTATATTGCGCTGCATTATCAATTATTGCAATGCCGCAAAACGCTTCTCCGCTCGTTTCGCAACGTTCCCGCATTTTCCATTAGTTCCTTGCAAGGCTCTACACCCCCAAAGTAGGGGGCGTCTTTTTACCATGCGGGAAGAAGCTCGGATTCTGATCTTGCCGCGTCTACTAGAAGGCAATAAATTTGCTGCTAGAAAGATCGCAGCCATGCGGCTGCGGTCAGTTAAGGACCTGAATTCTTAAACCGCAATCGGCGTAAGCCAGGGCTGATCGGCTGCCGCTGCGCTGTCAACAACCGCATCAACGAATGCTACACCCTTTAGTCCATCGTAAGCGGTCGGAATATCGCGTCCGATCGCTGTCGGTTCCCGTCCTTCACGCTTGGCACGAATTGCCTCGGCAAAGCCGGCATACAGATTGGCGAACGCTTCGAGATAGCCTTCGGGATGGCCGGGAGGCGTACGGGTCCGCGCTTTGGCGGTGTCGCTAAGGTCGTCGGCGCCGCGCTTGATGATCTCTGTCCGTCCATTCAATCGTGCGTGCACGAGCTCGTTCGGTTGCTCTTGAAACCATGTCAGCGAGGCTTTCTCGCCAAACACCCGCAACCGCACACCATTTGATGATCCAAGGGCTACTTGTGAAGACCAAAGAAGCCCGCGGGCGCCGCCTTCATAGCGCAGCATGACTTGGGCGTTGTCATCCAGGGCGCGTCCGTCCACGAAGATGGCGAGATCGGCGGTCAATGATTGAAGCTTGAGGCCCGAGACGAAGCCGGCCAGATGATAGGCATGCGTGCCGATATCGCCGATCGAGCCACCACGGCCGAACGATCCATTCCATGATCGCAACATGGCGATACATGTCGTTCTCAATAAACGGCTTCATGAGGTAGAACAATTACTTCCGACGACGGATCAAAAGGGGAGCGGGTTGGGGATATTTTCAGGCCCGTAGAGAACCGTCGGCACCTCAGTCTCAAGCGGAAACGGGGCCTGATCATGGCCAAAAAAGGCGAAGTGGCGAAGGATGAGATCTACCGCCAACCGGACCTGCAGTTCCGGACTCTGATCGATCGCAATCGACATCAGCCCTTCTCGGAGGAATGCCGCCGTATTGCTCGTCAGCTCGTGCCCCACAAACACTGGGCGTACGTCAAGAAGGTCAGCGCGAATTGCTCGCGCAACGCCGATGTTCGCTGCGCCCACATTATAGATGGCGACGGTGTCCCGATGCTTTTGGAAGACCTCGCGCAACCGCAATTCTGAATGCATCCGGTCATCTCCGCCTTCGACAACCTCGGCCACGTGCCATCCCGGGGCTTTTTCTACAAGAAACTGGCAGAAGCCGCGCACTCGATCCGCATGGGATTGGAATCCGAGGTGGTTACATAAGATCACTATCGGACCAGGTGAGCGTCCCATTTTCGTAGTAAAGTAGCTCGCCGACCGGCCAGCCTTATAATGATTCGTTCCCGCGTATCCAATCCGCGCGGATCCAGGAACATCCGAAATTACCGTGACAACAGGAATCCCCTTAGCACTGAGCTCTTCGACAGCTGCGTGTACGATAGGATGGTCCTGCATATACGACACGACCGCATCGCAGCTCGTCTTGGTAAGGGCCTTCGCAAGCGTTTCGGCTCGCTCGTCCTCCAGAACTGTGCGGTGAATGATAATTGACCTGTCAAGCGAGGTCGAAAGGCGGCGAAATTCAAATCCCATGCGGGCAATCAGCGGCAGTTCCGGCCGAGCAAGAATGACATCTATCCTAATTAAGCGACGGTGGCTTTGCGGTAACATACGACGTAGCCCCAGCTCCTTTGCCGCCTGAAGAACGCGTTTACTGACTTCTTCACTGACGTTGCCGCGATCGTTTATAACTCGATCAACACTGGCTGTACCGACACCTGCACGTTTTGCTACGTCTGTAAGTGTAATGCGTGTTGTCAGTCGCTTCGATGCCATTGCTTGCTACCTCGAACTACGAAATCTTCAAATGGTCCGCTCGTCGTATTTCGCTGGCCCGTCTCTGTGGTCGAGCGGATCGGCGCTTGATCTGCCGCGCAGTGATCGCAGAGCTGCCCCCGATGCCGAACACATCGATAGGCATCACCATTTGTCGTTCAGAACACCAATATCGAGACTGATTGAATTCAATCAATGATCTCGTAAATTCTTGCACCAGAATTTGCTAGCGATGGTGAGCTGGCGGCGAGCGCAAGGAGACGCTCGGCTGGGCGTGGCCGCGATTTCAAGCAGCGAGAGATCTCTTTGCCGTGCGAGCGTGAGATGGGGTGAGGGCGCTCGCCGAAGGAAAACAAGTGGAAGTCAGCACGGCGGAGAAGCCAGTGCTTTATCGTACAGAAAGAACGCAAACGCATCGAAAGGCAACCAAAAGATGTCTATGTGCCGTAAAATAACACCGAAAGATGGCATTTCGGATCAGATTGATTGATCTTGATTGAATCCAATCACCAATCTCTTTGCTTGAGTCGGCCGCCGCTCTGAAGATGGGCGCGAGAAACTGGTCAAAAATCTGTTGGGGGAAACGGGACCGGTTCACTGTTTGGGAGGAATGGCCATGGGTGGCCGGATAGATTTTGCACTCAATCATATAACGACGCCACGGCTAGACATCCGTGCGTTCATTGACCTTGCGGCGCGAATTGGCTGCCTCGGCGTCGAGCTCAGAAACGATTTGGCCGACAAGAAACTTGCGGATCGGCCGTTCTTCGATGGCGATGAACCGGATGCAATCGGTGCCTATGCCCGCCGAAAGGGCATACGTCTGCTGGGGCTCTCGGAAGTCTATGGTTTCAACCGCTGGTCCGAAGAGATGCGGGCAAAGCTTGAGCGCCTCATCAAGCAGGCCAAGGAAAGTGGGGCTAAATCCATCAGCCTCATTCCGAGCAATGACGGCGCAGTCGTGACAGACGAGGCCCGTCTTGCAGGCCTTCGCCACGCCCTGCAGGAAATCCTGCCGATGGTTGAATTGGCCAACATCGTGGCTCTCGTAGAGCCTCTGGGCTTTCCTACCTCGTCGCTTGGGCGCAAGCGGGAAGCCGTCGAGGCCATTGAGGCAGTCGGCGGTAGAGGCCGCTACAAGCTCGTCCATGATACCTTCCACCACTATCTTGCAGCTCACTACACCGGAGTCTTTTCCTACGAGCCGTTCGCCACAAGCGTTCACGCTGCCTCCGATATTGAAGGCGACCTCCGCGCAAGCATGGCACTGATCGAAGCCGGGATCGCCCCGTAGCCGACCTGCTTGAATTGCGGCCTCTAGTGCAAACATCTTGCGAAGCATTGCTTCGTTCAGAGTCGACATGTCGTTTTAGTCGCCGTCATAGGACGGCATATGGGAGGGGAGAAAATGAAAAAATCCATCAAAACACTGGTCTGGGCATTGGCCGCAGGCGTGGTCATGGTCACCAGTGCGACTGCCGCCAATATTGCGATCATTGGTGGCAAAACTGACGATGCCTTCTTTGCGAAAATTAAGAAAGGCATCGATGATGCGGCGCTTGTCGTAAAAGAACATGGGGGCACCGTGAACTATCTGCAGCTCCAGACGTACGACAATATTGGCGGCGACGCTGCAAACCTTATTCGCACAGCAATTAGCCAAGGCGTCAACATAATCGCCGTTCCTAACTGGGTTCCTGCCTCCGAGGATGAGGCTATCAAAGCCGCGATGAAGGCAGGTATCCCGGTTATGCTCTACAACGCGGGTGGTGCTGAGAAGGCGAAAGAGCTGGGAGCGATCAATTATATCGGAAACGAGGAATATCCAGCTGGAGTTGCAGGTGGACGGTACTTTGGAGACCATGGGTCTAAGAACGTAATCTGTGTGAATACCGTTCCTGGCGCTGGAAATCTTGAGGCTCGCTGCAAAGGGATTGCTGACGGAATTGCAACTAAAGGAGGGAAGTCGAAAGAGCTTCCGCTGCCCTCCTCTTCATTTGGAGATCCGACCGCTGTTGCAGAAGCCATCAAAGCTGAGCTTGTTCGCGACGACACCATTGACGGCGTCTTCACGATTTCTGCTGGTGACGCCGATGCTGCCGCGACCGGGATCAGCCAGGCTGGAAAGACAGGATCGGTCAAGCTCGGTGCGTTTGATATGAATGCAGCTGGTCTCAAGCGCATGCTAAGTACCGGACAACTATTCGCCATCGACCAACAGCCTTGGCTGCAAGGCTTTCTAGCAGTCACGATGTCTGACGCCTACTCGAACTACGGGCTCGCAATATCGTCGGCCCCGGTTCTAACCGGACCAGGGATCGTGGACGCCTCGAACGCCGAGGTGACGCTCAAAGGCGGCGAGGCAGGCTATCGCTGAGACGGCGAAGTTCGCCTGCCACCTAACCTTGGGGGCAGGCATTCAAACCGGGCGTGCCTTCATTGACGAGGTTCGCGGGCCCATCAAAGGGAAACCAGATCCATGACAACCAATGCTCTCTCAAACCGGGCGACCGCCACTATAAACGCTCGCCCCACAGCCAAAGGCGGCGTGCCATTTACTGGACTCTTGCGTCGGCCTGAAGCAGGTGCACTCCTTGGTCTAATTGGCGTAATTGCCTTCTTCTCCGTTTTCGGAAGTATCAAATTCCTGGGACTGGCAGGCGCAGCCAGCTGGCTCAACGTCGCCGCCAACCTCGGCATCATCGCCATTCCAGTAGGCCTTCTAATGATTGCCGGTGAACTCGACATCTCTGTCGGGGCCATGATCCCCGCTGGGTCGATGACTGTTGCCATCATCTCAGGCCACTACGGATTGCCTATATGGATCGGCGTTGTCGCCTCGCTCGCACTGGGCCTGGTCGTTGGCGTAGTCAACGGCTTCTTGGTTGCGCGCACCGCCGTGCCCTCATTGATCGTGACGCTCGGCACGCTGTTTGCGATGCAGGGAATTGTGCTCGGGTGTTCCGTCTTCATAACCGGCACGACGAGTGTCGCGCTCACTGCCGATCCTGTTAGCAAGTTTCTATTCGGTCAGTTCATCGGTGGCACGTTTCAAAACATTATAGTCTGGTGGTTTGGACTGACCGTTCTCTATATCTTCTTCGTGCACTTCTCACGCTACGGCAATTGGATTTTTGCAATGGGCGGTGACAAAGTTAGCGCCCGTAATGCCGGTATTCCCACCGAAAAGCTGACGATCACGCTGTTCGTCTTGTCGTCAACGAGCGCCGCGTTCGTTGGCATGTGCCAAGCGATACTCTTCAATTCTGCGCAGGTGTCGGCTGGCATGACCTACATCTTCAATTCGATCATTTCCGTGGTAGTCGGCGGAGTTCTCCTAACCGGCGGCTTTGGGTCGATCATCGGCATCTTCCTCGGCACCATCACGTTTGCGATCGTCAACCAGGGCATCTATTTCACGGATTTTGATCGAAACTGGTCGAGCCTCATCATCGGCGTCATGTTGCTTCTGGCGGTTCTCATGAACAACACATTCCGCAAGATGGCGCTCACGTATTCGCCAAAAAAGAAGTGAGGACATGCAATGAGCGAGCCAATTCTCGAATTTCGCAATGTCAACAAGTCCTTTGGCCCAATCGACGTACTTCACGACATTTCGTTGAGGGTCCATCCGGGTGAAGTACTCTGTCTGCTGGGCGACAACGGCGCTGGCAAATCGACTCTGATAAAGACCCTGGCAGGCGTGCACAGACCAACGTCCGGCCAAATCCTGATGGACGGGCAATCAGTTGAGTTCAACAGTCCGAAGGAGGCCAGCGACCGGGGAATTTCCACAGTCCACCAATTCGGTGGCACCTTTCCGCTGATGAGCATTGGTCGGTCGTTCTTCGTTGGCGTCGAGCCCACCAAAACATGGGGTCTGTTCACCGTTTATGACCGCAAGCGAGCAAACGAGATTGCCGTCAAGGCGGTACAGGAGTTTGGTATCACGCGCATCGATGACGGCGATCGTTTAGTCGGCGGCCTGTCCGGCGGCGAACGGCAGTCGCTGGCCATCGCACGCGCGGTCCATTTTGGTGCCCGTGTGCTAATCCTTGACGAACCGACTGCAGCGCTTGGTGTCAAAGAAGCCGCACATGTGCTGCGCATTGTGCTCGAAGCACGTAAGCGAGGTCTCGCGGTGATATTCATCACACACCAGGTTATCCATGCGCTGACCGTTGGCGACCACTTTGCGGTCCTGATCCGTGGAGCGCTAGCTGCCGACTTCCGCCGTGGCGAAAAAAACCGCGACGAGATCACGGACCTCATGGCGGGTGGCGAGCAGATGGCCGAATTGGAGGCCGAGATCGAGGCCCACCAAAGAGCGCGAATGGGACATCCATCGTCAGTCGCCGAACTGGGTTAGGCCGCCTGATCAATCTTGGATGCCCCCACTACGTTGAATGGTCTTTGGAAGGCCAGCGATGGACACTCGCCGACCATTCTTTTTCCTGACGAACAAATCGAACTGCGTGGCAATTAGAACTGTGCGGAGAACGCATGATGCCTGAATGGATTGAAGCGTGCGGCGTCGGCGACGTCGAAAACGAAGATTTGACCCGCTTTGACCACGGCGGACGGACATTCGTCATCTATCGCAGCCCCGATGACGAGTATTTCTGCACCGATGGGCTTTGCACGCATGAAAAAGTGCACCTCGAGGACGGTCTCGTCATGGACTACGAAATCGAATGTCCCAAACACCAGGCAGCATTCGACTACAGAACCGGTGAAGCTTTGCGTGCACCGGCTTGCGTTAATCTCAGGACCTACAAAACGAAGGTCGAGAGCGGCCGTATCTTGATCGAAATCTGAACACTGGTTCGACGGAGTCGATCACTCGCTGAAATACGAAGATGGCATTCCTCTTCCAGGTGCGAGGCGAATTGGTTTTGATTGAATTCAATCAGTATTGGGCCCGCGTTCGCAAATCTCCAATGCTATCCTTTTCCTCGAGTGACGCTGCCCAAAAAGGGAATTTGAGGAGTTCCACATTGAGGGTGACGTGCTGCGAAAGTGCCTGTCTGCAGCGAGCAAAAATCCGTTCATCTAGAATTTGAGCGCCTGCGGAGCGAACCCGTTAGGGAGGAGAACGATGCAGTATCGCGAATTTGGAAGAACCGGCTGGCAGGTCTCGGAAATCGGTTTTGGCGCATGGCAGATCGGCGGCACGTGGGGGAAGGTTGATGACGATGAGTCCGTGAGGACGTTACTTCACGCGTTCGAGCATGGCGTCAATTTTGTCGATACAGCGCAGCTCTACGGCTCAGGGCATTCCGAAGAGGTGATCGGGACTGCTCTTCGAGAATGGAGGGGTGGCAAGGTCTACGTTGCAACGAAGGCGCAACCGACGATCTGGCCACATCCCGAAGATGAAGCCCCCCTTTTCCGTGGCCGTTTCCCTAAATGGCATCTGCGCGAAAGCGTCGAGAACTCCCTGCGGCGTCTTGGCGTTGAAAGAATCGATCTGTTCCAGTTGCACAGTTGGTCCCCGAGCGGTCATCGCGAACTCGACTGGCTGGAGACGCTCAACGAGCTTCGGATCGAAGGAAAAGTCGACCAGATTGGCATCTCATTGCGAGATAACCGACCAGACGAGGGTGTCGCTCCAGCCAAGCTAGGGTTGGTCGCATCTCAGCAGGTCATATTCAATATGTTCGAGCAGACGCCGCGCAATCATCTTTTTCAGGCCGCCAAGGATTCGGACACGGCTATTATTGCGCGTGTCCCGCTCGATAGCGGCTCTTTGAGCGGGCGCTGGGTAACCGATACCTATGCCAGCTGGGAGCCTGGTTCACAGCAGCACGACATGTTCCGCGGCGAGCGGTTCGCCGAGACACTGACCAGATTGGAATTGCTAAAAGCCGACATCGGCGATCAATACGGGTCACTTGCTGAAGCAGCCATGCGCTATGTGCTGTCTCACGATGCGGTGAGCGTACTGATCCCGGGCATGAGCTCTGTCCAACAGATTGACATGAACATTGCCTATTCAGACGGCCGTTTCCTGCCGGACGAATTGATAGAACGGCTGCGGACGCATTGCTGGGTCAGGAACTACTACAAATGACCAGAGCAATAGAAATGCTGCGCCCCTCCCAAATCCGAAGTGCATTCGAAGAATGTTCTCTCGTTTATCTGCCGCTTGGAACGATCGAATGGCACTGCGAGCACCTGCCGGTCGGGCTGGATGCGCTCACAGCACGTGACCTGTGCCTCCTGTCGGCGGAAGTGACCGGTGGCCTGGTCTGGCCCGCCCTCTACTATGGAACTGGCGGCGATCATGGGAGCTACCCGTGGACCGTCATGATGGAAAGTTCGGAACATCTTGCGCCGCTTCTGCGGAAGACACTCAACCGTCTTGCGGAGCTAAAAGTCGAGCGCATCGTCCTCTTCTCCGGCCATTTTGCCGGTGATCAGTTAGATATGATCGACCAGCTCAAGGGCGAGTTTGAAAAACTTGGGCCGATGAAAGTGCTGGCGACGGCGGTAAACCGCTTCAACATCCCGGACTTCCCCCCAGACCATGCTGGCCGTTTCGAAACGACCCTCCTTGCGGGGCTTTGGCCCGAGACCGTCAAGCTCGACGCACTGCCCGCGAAGACGAACGGCGATGACAGGCCCGACCGTCATGATCCTTCACATCCTCTCTGGGGCGTGATCGGGGCCGACCCGCGCGATGCGGTGATATCGGACGGGCCGAAGCTTGTGTCAGAAATCGCCTCGAAGCTCGCGGCCTTCGCCGTCGGCAGAGACTAAGCGGGCGTCCAAGAATGGGCGCCAGTGCTGCCGTTTCCTGGAATGACCCTCAAAAGCTAGGGAGATGAAAATGAATGATCTTGATTTTGGTACCCGTGATAAGCGAGGCGATTGGCGGCCCAACCAACCGCTTAAGGTTGGCCCTCTGCTGGATTTCCCATGGCGCCCGCTACGCGTACTAAAGTGGCTTCCCTCGTACTTTCTGCCCTGGAACGTGGTCTTCATGGCAGTCGGTGCGATCTTTTGGCTCTATCTGACGCCCTCGCGTGAGGCCTTGCAAACGATAAGCTGGACCTGGCCCCTTTTGCTACTTCTCCGCAACTCGGCACTTGTTCTGGTGCTTTACGGAGCGTTGGAACTCCGCCTTTACATCAAGCGATCCCAGGGCAATCGATATAAGTTCAACGGCAAGTTTCCGTCTGAACAGCCATCGACGATCTTCATGTTCAAAAGCCAGAACATTGACAATGCCATCCGTACATTCGGAACCGGCCTGCCAATTTGGACCGCATATGAGGTGCTGATGCTCTGGGCTTGGGCCAATGGCTACGGTCCGTGGGTCACCTTCGGCGACAACCCTCTATGGCTTGTCGCCTTTGGTCTCGCTATCCCTTTGATCCACGAGGTACATTTTTTCTGCATTCACCGGCTGATACACGTTCCGGTGCTATACAAGTGGGTTCACTCGGTTCACCACAACTCTGTTAACCCCAGCCCGTGGTCGGCGCTCTCCATGCACCCGGTCGAGCACCTCCTTTACTGGTCGGACATCCTCCTCCATCTGGTCCTCCCATCCCATCCCCTGCTGGTACTCTATCATCTGCAGGTCACCGGCACAGGCGCAGTCATCGGCCACGTTGGCTTCGATAAAGTTGAGGCAGGAAAAGAAGGGCTGGTAGACACTCACGCGTATGCCCACTACCTCCACCACAAGTATTTCGAAGTAAACTACGCCGATGGCATGCTACCGATCGACAAGTGGATAGGCACTTGGCATGACGGCACTAAGGCAGGGGACGGCATTATGCAGGAGCGTTTCAAGAAGAAGCGCGACCGAATGAATGCCACACTCAAGGACAGCCAGTATTGATCTTCGATACGCACAAAGATGCAGATGGTGTTATCCGTTACGGCGATAATGGGGACAAGGTGGTCGCGGCCGGTGGGCGATTTACGTTCGATGACGCAACTAGTGACATCCTGCTTAAGCAGCTTCCACCACTGATTCATATTCCTGCCACCTCACGGAGTGCCGGTCCGCTTGGGGCGATCCTTGATCTGCTCTCTTATGAGACCAAGACGATCCAACCAGGTTCGGCCATCTCAGCCAGCAGCATCGCAAACGTCGTCGGCTGGCTCGGCGCGATGATTGACACTCGGGTTGGAGCCGCCCTCACGCTGATGCATGGCGATCTAGCCCGACGCTGGAGGTCGAAGACCTGGCCCTTGCCGTTGGAATGTCGCGAACGACTTTCACCCAGCGCTTCAAGACACTCGTAGGCTTGCCGCCCCTCGACTATCTGATGCGCTGGCGCATGACGGTTGCCAGGGCCGAATTGAGGAAAGGTGACAAGAGCCTTCGACGGTTGCCGAGAGCGTCGGCTACGCCTCTGACACCGCATTTAATTCCGCGTTCAAGCGGACGATCGGGCAAAGTCCTGGCCGCTGGCGCAGTAGAAACTAAGGAAGGGGCGATTTCACGCGATGGTGGGGCCAGTTTTCGGCCTGCTCGCCCATCCGGCCGTCAACAGGCATGACAACGCCCTGGCCTGATCTTTTCCTCGGCAACTCGATGCTGGCGTTTTCCCGACAACGTGACAGCGGCCCCTGCCATGTTGCTAGGGACGTACCAAGCCTATATCGGTAATCGGTGGGCGAGAACGTTCGACAAGATGGGGAACGCCGAAATATGCATGAATACGCCAATGCCGGAACGGAGCCTCCCGGGCGCAATGCCGGCTCCCCAATCCTTCTTCGACTCGAATTGGTCTCTGGTGTCGTTTGGCAGTGGCGAAAACGGTTTTCGCCGACCAAGGAGTGGACGTCAGCCTGAACGAGATCGCCCGCCGCGCCGGCGTGGGGATCGGAACGTTGTATCGGCACTTTCCGACTCGCGGCGCGATCGTCGAGGCGGTCTACCGCCGCGAGGTCGAGCAATCGGCCGGCTCGGCGTCGCGCCTTCTCGGATCGTTGCCCCCCGGCGTGGCCCTCGGCGAATGGATTTGACTGTTCGTCGACTATATCGCCACCAAGAAGGTCATGGCGTCAGCGCTCGGCTCGATCGCCGGCAGTGCAACTGAGCTCTACGCTGAAGCCCGCAAAGAGTCGGGAACCCCGCTTTCCCGCATCCCGGCTGAAGGCGGTCGCGGACAAGAGGCCCCCATGCAACCCCTCAAAACCTCTGCAGAGGTACTAGGCGCATTTGTAGTTTGGGGAAACTAGAACGCCTGGTCTATGGCCCCGTCGGCGATCCGGGTGCGCGCTTGCCGTGCCTTTGATCCAAGTACCACTCGAGGAGCCCATTCATGTAGGGGCAGACCTCTTGGACAAGGTCAGTACGAGCGTATTCCACGCGTGGCGGGATCTCAGCGAAGATCTTTCGCGATACCAATCCATCGTTCTCAAGGTCACGTAACCGCTGCGTCAGCATGTGCTGCGTGATACCAGGAATAGCACGCCTTAATTCGCCAAATCGGTGTGCCCGTTGGCTGAGTATCGACATGATTTCCAGTTTCCATTTTCCGGAGATCATGGCTAGAGCGCGGCGCATGTTTCGATTTTTGTCAGCGACTTGCGCGGGTGTCAGCCCCGCGGTGGTCTGAATTTCCATACTATCCATCAAAAATCCATCCTACTTGTTGGCCCGTGCAAGCATGTTTAGATGCAATTCGTGTTGATCGCCAGCTGTGCCCGCCCTCGCTCCAATTCGTCGCGTCCAAGCAGCCATCCGGCACGAACATCGAGCAGCTAACTGGAGAAATGAGTATGACCATGAGACGCATAGTGACAGCCCACAACAAAGATGGCCGCGCGATAATCGTCAGCGACGTACAGTTGCCGCCCAATCCGGTATCGAACAGGGCCGACTGGTCCGTGTATGACGTGTGGGCGGCGGAAAACCCTCACTTCCCCGACGCCGGCGAGCGCCCAAATGTCAACTGGTTTTTCCCCCCGATCGGTGGCTTCCGCTACATGCACACGCTGATGGAACCCCAGACCCGGTCCGAGCATGCAACGCCGGCGCGCGAGGACGTCCTGACAAACAAAGGCGGCAAACATCGCACCGCCACGATAGACACGGTCTATGTCATCAAGGGAAGCTGCGTGTGTGAGCTGGACGACGGCGCCAGCATCCAGTTGAACGCGGGTGACACACTGATCCAGTGCGGCGCGGTCCACGCCTGGAGCAATCCGTTCGACGAGCAGTGCCATGTCTTGGTGGTGATGATTGGCGCGCAACATGACCTGGTAGAGCCGCCCGCTGGGGCTTGAGCGGGAATGCTTTCTTAATTGTAGAACACGGCCTTTTCGAGCATGACAGGTAACTCGTTCGGCATTTTTGCTTCGAAGAATGTTCCGCTGCGTAGGAACCGCGCAACCCATGTCACCTCATGGGTCACGCTAGAAAGATATGAATTCTGATATCTAAAGCACCGTACGATCAACGGGGCGCATATCCTGACGCTTTGAGATAGTTCCAGCATTCGGTTCTATTGAAGAGATTGCAGATAGAGCTAAAAGCATTGTACAGCGTATCGAAAATTCTTGCGCCAGCGGCGCGCAGGTGCGCCTTGATCTTGGAAAAAGCCATCTTGATGGAATAGAGATCGGGGCTGTGGGACGGCAGTAACAGGAACCAGGCATTGTGTTCTTTAAGGCCTATGCCGCCCTGGTGCTCTTGTGAGCCGCAAGATTGTCGAGGATGACGACGTCACCGGGTTCAAGTGATATGGCAGCAGGGCGTTGAGATGGATGAGCGCGTTGGCGGAGCCTCCGATCGCTGAACTAACGCGGATGGTTGTAATAACGTGGTAATGCAATATGTAGTTGCACATCTGCAGACCTACGACCCTTGCTAGTCGCCGAAGAAGGTACTCTGCGTCATTTTGGGGGCAGGCGGAAGCCGTTGATTGCCGCTGCCCGCTTATGGTGACCAAGTCCCCGTATCTCGGACAATCTGGCGGTACAGGTCCGTCCGAATATCGAGAACCCCTGGAGTCTGGATAATAATCTCAACGGCTTTCTCAAACGCATCGCTGTCCTCAGCGAAGAATTCAAGTATAAATCCGTAGTCTCCCGTTGTTTCCGAAAAAAATGTAGCTCCCGGAAGTCGCGACAACACTTCGCGAATTTGCGCGATTGGGCCTGTTGTCTTGATACTCACCATCACTGCGGCGTGAAATCCAATAACAAACGGGTCGGGAAGGACATGAAATCGCAAAGTCCCACTATCCACGAGAGTTAAGACGCGCTGCCGCGTCGCCGATAATGACAGGCCTACGCGTTCGCCGGCCATCGAATACGAGATGCGGGCGTCTTGCTGGAACTGTTTCAATAGGCGAATGTCGAATTCATCCAACTTCGCAGTGCGCACTCTATCGATGCTGGGTCTTGGTACGCGGACTGGCGGAAAGTCAGCGTCGAAGTAATAGGGGACTGGTTCGAATTCCAAATATGCTTGCAGCGACGTCTCACGCACGCCAGGCGTTTGTCGGATCACTTCCTCGGTGAACCTCTGAAGCTCATGCACATCCGCAAAGTTTGCAGTCGCCAGAAGCGTCGTAGCGTCATCCACCACTGCCAACCAGTGAAATTCAGGATGAGTCAGCAACGACTTCAGCGTGCTGTCTCGCCCGCCGGCGACTGTTATGCGGAATCCAATGACCAGCGGCCGGCCAAAAGCAGATGGATCAACAATTGCCGTCACTTTAAGAGCGCCAGATCGCATAAGGCGGTCGAAGACCGCACGGACGACGTGCTGGGGTTCTCCAATCTTGGCGGCCATACTGGCTACCGAGCCCCGTGGAGATGCCTGAAGCTCACAAGCGACCAAACGTTCGAGTGGGGACAGCAATCCCACCTCCGTAAATTATTTTGCATATATGCACAGAAACAGCATAATGTGCATCTGCAGATGATGTTTTTATTAAAATATGCGTCTGGTCAAGGTCGCAGAAACAGAGTGCGAACAAGATGGAGATGTGCGCGGCAAAGGAATCATATGTGATTCGATTCTCCATCTCGCGATTGTTGGGTGCACCGTTAGCGCATCTCGCTACCAATGAAAACACGCGACTTCACCAAGCAGCATGTGCCGAACGCTCTGGAAGGTAATGTGGTCTCTTCTCTACAAGTTTCTACGATCTCATTATCGTGGATATCCTTATTCTGACCTCGCAAATGGCAACCCATTTGCTGAAGCAAGGGCGAAAGTCTCTGCGCGCATCTACCAGGACACCATTCCTGGCCGTCAACGCGACAAGCGGATCATTGTCCTGAAATAGCGGGTCTGCACCGCAGCGGTCATCGCACCTTGGAATCCCCGAGTGCGATGTCCGCGGCAAGGTCACTTATCGTACATGTGGTAGAGTTTTGCGATCACCTTCCACCGTCCGTCGAGCTTCATGAGCGAATGGAAGTCGGTGAAATCGCCGCCCTGTGCATCCTTTTCCATGGTCACTTTCACAACAGCCGTGGTGGTTGTTATGTCGAGAACGTCAATGTGCGCGCTGACGTCTTTGGCAGGACCATAGCGTTCGACGAAGGTGTAGAGGTTGTCGATGGGACCCTCGAGAAGTCCGCCCGGGCTGAAGCCGTACATGACGGCATTCTTGTAAAAAGCAGACTTCAGCTTCTCGATGCTGCCAACACGCAGCCCCTCGACATAGCCTTCGACCGTCGCCACGACGTCTTCATAGTCTCTTACAGAGCTTATGTTCTTGTTGAACCGCATGGTTATTCTCCTTTCAGGTTGGCGCGAATTCGTGCGTATCGGCGCGCTCGAAATCCTGGGCGAGTTAGGGACGACAGGTTCCCGCACTCTCGATTGCAGTCTTGTTGTAGTCGTTGGTACGTTGGAGGCAGGAGGCTCATTTTTGAGCGTTAAGGAAGGCTGTCTTCGCTGCTGCGATCTGTGACTAGGTCGAGCCCCAAATCGCGAACCTCATTTTTCAGTTGCGCAAGAAGCATCTGCCGTTCGCCTTCGGGCAGCCAACTTGCCTCGGCGGCGTCAATGATGCGATCCCAGACGGTCTGCAGACCCCAGCCCAAATGGCGGGCGGCAAGAACGTGCTCTTTGCCAATGTCGGTGTGGAAGATCTGGGGATCATCCGTGTTGATCGATACCGACAGGCCTGCATCGACCATCGCCTTGATCGGCGAGTTTTCCGGATCTGTCGCGAAATACCCACTAGCAAGGGTCCAGCAAGCGGTGAAATGCACGCGATCGCGAACAAGGCGGTCGAGCAACTCCTTGTCCTCAACGATGTAATAGCCGTGATCGATGCGCTGGCACCCAAGAACGTCGATCACTTCTCCATTGTCGTGGACAGGGACGCCCGCATGAGCGGTTCGGTGAAGTCCGTGACGACGGGCGAGGTCAAAGGCCGGCTTGAATTCGCTGGCACGGAAATAAGGATTGCCATCCAGGCCGATCCCCAACATACGTTCGCAAGGATTATCGATAATGTCCTGAACAAGCTTCATGGCCACATCAAGCGACTGCTCGCGGTTGATGGCGGCAATCATGCGGCTTTTGACGCCTGTTTCGGCTTCGGCTCTCTTGATCCCGTCCAGCAGGCCATCAAGCATTTGAGGGTAACTCATGCGTTTATGCATGGTGGGCTGAAAGAAAATTTCGGAATAGCGAACATTTCCGGCAGCCACTTGATCGCATAGAACCTCGTAGATTGCTCTGCTGCAGTCTTCGGGCGTGGCCATGGCCTCGCAAACGCCGAAGAACTGCTTGAAGAATTCATCCTGTTCGTATCTGCCGGAATAGAAGGCCGACGGGTCATCGGCGTGCAATCTGACGCCGTTCTTTTGCCCAAACGCCAATACGGTTTCGGCGCGGACCGAACCTTCGAGATGCGAATGCAGCTCGATCTTGGGCAGGGAATTGATTTGTTGCTCGATATTGGTCATTTGCTTGACTTCCTCATCTTAAACAGTCGCGACGATGCCCCGATCCCGAAGTTCTCGAAGAACGGCAGCATAAGCGCTTACGGTTTGGTCGAGTTCCGACGGCCCATGGACCGACGAGGTGAAGCCCCCGTTGAAGATCGTATTGAAGACGCCGTTGTTGCACAGGCCGCAGTAGAGGGCTTCGACCATCTCAAGCGGTGCGTTCGACAGTATCGAGGGCGAGACGGCGTCATAGTCGGGCCGGCCCGGAACGACAGCGAGCGGATCTGCCTCGTTGGGGTGCAAATAGACCCAATAGGTAGAGGAGGGGCCATAGGCGAAGCCAGCGATCGAGAGGGCGGCCATCAGTTTGTTCAGCTCGGATTTCAGGTCGGTTGCAAAGGCTTCCGCGCGACGCTGCGGCTCACCATCAGAGATGGCGTCAATCATGGCGATGGCGGCGGTAGCGACGACGGGATGGCCGTTATAAGTTCCGGAGTGGCTAACCGGGGACCTAACCCCGTGCGCAAGCTGGTCCATGATCGCGGCCTTGCCGGCAACAGCCGAACCGGGAAAACCGCCCGTCGCAATCTTGCCCAACAGCGTCAGGTCCGGGTCGAGATTGAGCAGCGCTTGAATGCCGCCGGGTGACCAGCGGAAACCGGTGACATTCTCATCGCAGATGAACGGCACATTTTCGGCGCGGGCCAGCGCACGCAATTCCAGCAGCCTGTCGTGAGAGAGCGGGTTCATCCCCATACCCGCGCCCGAAGGCTCGACAATCATCCCGGCAATGTCGCCTCCCGCGAGCCGTTGTCTGACGGCCTCAAGGTCACCGTCCAAAGAGGCGGTAACGATTAGATCGCCCTGGCTTGCAGGGACGCCGCACGGAATGGGAGCGCCTTCAAGATATCCGATCGCGGAATGGTCATGCCAGCCATGATAGGCGCGGCCGAACCGCAGGATACGATCCTTGCCGCTGTAGCCGCGCACTAGGCGGAAGGCGAGCGTGGTTGAATCACTGCCCGAGCCCGTAAACCGCACGAGATCCGCCGAAGGATAAAGCTTCTTGATACGCTCGGCCCAGATCACTTCGAGCTCGTTGTTGGTTGCCCCACCCAGGCGCGGATCATAGGAAGCAATTGCCTCCAGAACGCGCGGATCACCGTGGCCGATAATGGCGGAGGCTCCATTGAGGGCATAGTCCACATATTCCAGGCCATCGACGTCGCGCATGCGAGCGCCTTGGCCACCCTGCCAGTAAAGCGGGATCGGGACAGAGGCGCGATAATTGTGGCTCGTTCCCCCTGCCAGCGTTTTTCGGGCACGCTCGTACATGGCCTGCGAAGCAGGGTGCTTGCGGAGATAGTCGCACTTCATTTCGTCCAGCGATGCAAGCGAGGTAGAACTAAGCTGGGTCATGCAGCTGTCCTCTGGGTGATTGTGGCAAGGCTGCTATGGCAACGATGCATCATCTTTGAATTCCTTCTCGTTGGAGAATTTTTGCGCAGCACTCCTCGAGCGGCAAATGCCACTTGAAATAAAATACTGCATTTTCAGCTGGTTAACGCCGTGTCGGCTGACGCTTAGGTCGTCACAGCAATTGCCTTGCGCCCTACCATTCAGGTTTGTATTGGTCGACGTTTTCCATTGTCACTGCCCCCGCAATGTTGCCAACCGCATACGCATCGATGCCATTGGGCTCAATTGGCTCGCCGTTGATGGCTTTCAAAGCCATCTCACCTTCAATGCGCGATACTGTGAAGGGGAGGACGGAAAACGTCGCGAACAGCTCGCCGCTCTTGACCGCGGTGGCGCCAGCTTTCGTGCCGCCTTGCGCGATCTCCTTAATCTGATCCTGCATCCCCAGGCTCTTGATTACCTGCAACCCGGCCATTGCTGTGGGATCGGCCACGAAGGTCACGATATTTACATCCGGATGCGCGACGAGCAGATCGCGCAGTTTCGCGGTCGTCTGGGCCGGATCGTATTGAGATTCATAAATCGCGACGATCTCAACGTTCGTGCCTTCGGCTTTTTTCTTTATGTAGTCGATCTGGCCCTTGAATAGCGGGTCCGATATATAACTCACCTCGATCAATATTTTGCAGCTTTCATGCCCTTCGCAGATTTTTGCGATCAGGTTCCATGTGTATTCTCCCGCTGTTGCCGGTCGCCAAATGGCCGAACCGAAGACACCTTCGACCTGGGGCTTCAGCTCATCGGGATCCTTTCCGATGCTGGTGCCGTCGACGATCAGCGGAATTCCAGCTGCGTGCGCAGCCTTTGCGCAAGGGATTGAAGTGGCGTTGTCCAACGGAGTAATAACAATCGCATCATAGCGCTGTGAGGTGATCGCATCCTGGCACTGACGCAATTGAGCTGTGGGATCGAACTCAGGATTGAAGATCGTGATCTCCCCGCCGGAGCCCTCCTCGAGTCCCTGTTTTTGTGCGGGTGTGTATGTTGCGTCGACCACGCCTGCCAGAAACGCGATACGGGGCGCTTTCTTTTTGGGTTGATCGGCAAATGCAGCGCTTCCGAACGCGACCGCAAGGGCTAATGCTGTGGCGAGAGACTTCATGCGCGGTTCCTTCTGGTTGGACAAGTTGTACCGAACTTCAAGGCAACAGCTCCGGCCCTCCAAGGTTACGAGCCCTTCTTATTGTGCCTTCGAATTTCGAGGTTTATTCATATCGTTGCAGATGCTTGCCGGCGCGCTTACCTCCTCGCCCAGACATCGATTGCCACTGCGATAAGGATAAGGACCCCAGTCATCATCTGCTGATACAGAGGATCTATACCGTTGAGGTTGAACCCGTTGGAAACGCCGGCGAGGATGAACACACCCGCGAGGATTCGCCAGATAGCGCCGTCGCCTCCCCGCATTGAAACTCCACCGACAAGAATGGCGGCGAGGGCGGAAAAGACGACGCTGTTGGCGAGGCCGCTGCTGCTACCCACCGCGAGCGAACGGCTGGCGACGACTATTCCAGCCAGTCCCGCTGAAAATCCCGACAGCATGTAGGCCCAAGCGCGTGTCCAATCGACAGAAACACCTGACAGCTTTGCAGCCTCCTCATTGTCTCCGGCAGCTAGAAGATGGCGTCCGAAGATCGTCCGGTTGAGCAGAAATGCGCAGACGGCAGCAAAGGCGGCGAAGATAATGATCGAGACATTGATGCCGAGTATATCAGCTGAAAGCACTGAGAATGCCGGGTCCTTTATATAGGTAAACCCACCGCCACTTATCGCAATCGCTGCCCCACCGTAGAATATCGATGTCCCGAGAGTCCCCACGAACGAGTTGATTTTTCCAACCGTGCAAATCAATGCATTGACACCGCCGAGCGCGACGCCGGCCAGGATTCCGGCAACGATGCCAAATTCAGCACCGAATGCGTTTGAGACCTTTGCTGCGACTATTGCTGACAAGACGTAAATTGCTCCTGCTGCAAGGTCGAAGCCACCACCCATGATGACCAGACCTCCGGAGCAGGCGATAAGCCCGACAGCAACGGATTGAGCCAGGACGTTCTCAAGGTTCCTAGAGGTCAGAAACACGTCTGATGTCAGTGCCAACACAATGAAGAGGCCAACAAGGAAAGCGAGGATTGAAAAGTCCTGCATCCGCTCGATTTTACGTTGCCTTCGCCCATTCGCCGCTCCGGGTACCAGGGAAGGGTCCTTGGCCAGGGAGGGTGATTGTGAGGGTCTACTTAAGCTCATGCTCATTCCTCTCAAGCTGTTCCAAATGCGGCGGCCAGAATTCGTTCCTCAGTGGCCTCGCCTTTCGAAAATCGACCGGCGATCTGCCCCCGACGCATCACCACTACGTCGTCCGACAAGCCAATAACTTCCTCAAGCTCGCTGGACACCACGACGATGGCCCCACCGTTGGCGACGAAGTTGAAAAGCAGCTCGTAGATGGAGCGCTTGGCCCCGATATCGACACCTCTGGTGGGCTCATCGAGCAAGAGCACCTTCGGATCGGCCAGAAGACACTTGGCCAGAACTACCTTTTGCTGGTTTCCGCCGGACAAGGAACTCACTCCGGCACCTCCTCCAGCACAACGAATACCAAATGTTCCGATGCTATTCTTGACGAGGTTTTGCTGCCGATGGCGGCTTAGAACGCCGGCGGATGCGATATAATCCCGCAAATGGGGCAACACGATATTGTCACCGACAGTCTGGCTTAGAAGCAGACCTTCGTCTTTCCGACTTTCGGGCAACAAGGCTAATCCCTGTGCAATTGCCTCGCGCGGGCTTTTGAAGCCGGAATGACCATTGGTCCCAAACCGGATCTCGCCGCCGGTTGCCCGATCGGCGCCAAAGATGGTGCGAAGAAGTTCCGAGCGGCCACTTCCGATCATCCCTGCAATTCCCAGAATCTCCCCCGAACGGACCGAAAAGCTGACGTTGTTGAATTTCTTTCCCGACAGCCCGATCACCTCAAGTCGAGGCTCGGCAAAGAGACTTGCCCGAGGGCGAGGAGGAAATGTCGATTCTATCGAACGTCCCAGCATTCCCTGAACGAGCGTGGCTGATGTCTCGTCCGCAGCCTTTGACGATCGGACCACGCAGCCGTCCCGCATGATCGTCACCCGATCAGAGAGCTTGAGCACTTCCTCGAGGAAATGCGAGACAAGGACAATAGCCTTTCCCTGATCGCGCAGTTCCCGGACCATCTTGTGGAATTGCACGGCTTCGGGCGTCGTGAGGCGCGCAGTCGGTTCATCCATGATGATGAGCTTTGCGTCGCGCGCGAGCGCCCGTAAAATCTCGACCTTCTGCTGGTCGCCAATGC
Source organism: Martinezella lusitana (assembly GCF_016901135.1). Taxonomy (GTDB): domain Bacteria; phylum Pseudomonadota; class Alphaproteobacteria; order Rhizobiales; family Rhizobiaceae; genus Rhizobium; species Rhizobium lusitanum_D. Next base: position 44,605 of record NZ_JAFEVL010000019.1, read on the forward strand.
TGAGCGAACTCACCTTCATGTCAGGGTGCAGATCAAATCCCCAGCGTCGAACCAGCTCCGCATAACGGCCCCGAAGCGAACTCTCGACCAGAATCCCTGCGCGATGATCCTCAAGTCCGAGGAACACATTTCGAATGACGGATTGGGAGGGGAGTAGAGCCAGCTCCTGTTGAACGATAGCGATACCCGCACGCAGCGCGTCCCGCGGACGGGCAAAGTGGACCGGGACCCCTGCAATTTGCAAATGCCCCGACGACGGTAAAACTGCCCCCGCAAGGATCTTGGCAAGCGTCGATTTTCCGGCGCCATTCTCTCCGACAAGAGCGTGTACCTCGCCGGGATTGATCGCGACGGAGACTTCATTCAGCGCACGAGTCGCACCATAATTTTTGGACACGCTGACAGCGGAAATAATTTCACCGTTGCTTGGTATGTCGCTTGTCATGCTCCAACCCGCCCACGCACGCTGATTAATATTGTGCTTCCTGTGCCCATAAAATATGCATTCTTTTAAGGGGGTCATCAAAATACATTTACACTCTATTGAAATAGAGGACAATTGCAACAGAATTTTTGACAAGATTTATGCTGTCTGATCTGGAGCGTCTAGTAGCCAGTCAATCTATTCGAGATCAGCGTCGATGCGAACGATCAGACCTTCAGGGTTGAAGGCAATGTCGAGCCGCCCGATCTCGTGGCCGAAATCTCCTGTAAAATCGACCCGGGCACGGGCTCGATTCTCGCCGAGAACCTCGACCGAGAGAAGACGCGTCACCGTGTGATAGCCGACGAAAAATCTTTCGACATAATCGCGAATGCCCGCATGATGGTCGAAGCGCTCGCCCGTAGATGGGTCGTCGATGACCGCCCGAGGCGTGAACAGGGCAAGTGCCGCTTCCACATCGAAAGCGTTGGTGGCGCTGATCAAGGCATTCACTTGTGCGCGCATAGTCGTTTCACTGGCCATTTTGTCGGTTCCCGTGCTGCCAGCTCTTGTAAACGAATTCGAGAGAGTAGCCGTCGGCGTCGAGGACCTGTGCCGCGTAGTAGCGAGGATCGTAGTGTACCTGCGGACGAGGCGGGTGGATTTCTCGCGCGCCGGCAGCGAGAGCGGCGGCATGCGCGGCATCGACCATCGCCTCGGAATCGGCGACGAAACCCACATGCACGGCGCCGGGAAAAGCCTTGCCGGCGCGGAGCCAGAAGAACATGCGGTCGTTCGCACCGAAACCCTTGAGATCGGGATGGCCGGGAGGGCCATTCCTTCCATCGTAGTCGAGGCGCTGCGTGATGCCGAGCGGTCCAAGGGTTGCGGTGTAGAAGGCAATCGAGCGGTTGATGTCGCTGACTGTGAGAAAGATGTGGTCGAGCATCGTGGTACTCCTTTGCTTGAGCGTTTCCGGGTTAGATGTTGTAGCCGCCGGCCACTTCTATATCCTGGGCGTTGATCCAGCGGTTCTCGTCCGAGAGCAGGCTGGCGATCACGCCTCCGACCTCGTCGGGTTCGCCGACCCGGCCGAGCGACGTCATCCCGGAAAGCAGGGCTTCGAATTCGTCGTTTAGGCCACCGCCGAGTTGGGTACGGATCGCGCCCGGAGAGATCGAATTCGCCCGAATTTTCCGGTCGCCGAACTCCTTGGCCATGTAGCGGGTCAGGACCTCGAGGCCGCCCTTGAAGGCTGCATAGGGTGCTACGCCCGCCGTCGCCACACGCACGGTCGCGCTGGTCATGTTGATGATGTGACCGCCATCCGTCATCAGTGGCAGCAGCGTCTGCGTCAGGAAGAACGGTCCCTTGAGATGCACGTCGAACAGTCCTTCGAACTGCTCCTCCGTCACCGTGGCAATCGGATTGTAGAGGCCGTAGCCTGCGCTGTTTACGAGGAAGTCGAAGTCGGCGCGGCCGAAGCTTGTCTGCAGCACGGACGCGACGGCGTCTCGGAAGGCGGGGAAGGATTTGGTGTCGCCGACATCGAGCCTGAGCGTGACGGCAGTGCCGCCGGCCGATGCGATCGAGGCGACGACCTCCTCGGCAGCGTCACGGTTGCTGTTGTAGGTGAGGATCACCCCCATGCCGTGGGCGGCGCAGATCTTGGCAGTGCTGGCGCCGATACCGCGGCTGCCTCCGGTGATGATGACGACCTTCATTTTGGCCCTCCATTGGTTCGCCTGACGATGACCAAGAAGTAGTCTCGGCCTGGAAAGTTTGCTGTCCGGATTCTCTTCGATTATTGCCTATTTCTGCTTTTGGCTTGCGACGTTGCCGAAGCCGTGGCAGTAATCTGGCGATGAACGAGAAACTCGATGAACTCCGAAATCTGGCGTCAAGGGCGCAAAACCGTCGCACCGAGACCGGGATTCCGCGCGTCGCGATGGTGCAGGGAGAAATCCCAGAGCACCAGCTCGCGGCCGTCTATGAGCCGATGGTCAACCTGATCCTGACAGGATCGAAGACCATGACATTGGGTGAGCGCACTTTTCACTACGATCCAGCGACCTATTTCGTTATATCGGTGGACCTTCCTGCGGTCGGCGCGGTTCACCCTGCCGAAGATGGCCGGCCATATCTCGCGGTCAGCCTCACGCTCGATCCCGTGGTGGTCGCCAACATGCTCGCCGAACTTCCGAAGCCTGCGGGCGGCGCGCTCTACGCGGCTGGGTTCTCAGTTGCGCCCACCACCGAAGATCTTCTCGATGCCTGGGTTCGCATGCTGCGACTGATGGGTCGTCCGGACGAAGTTTCAGCACTCGCCCCCGCCTATGAGCGCGAGATCCTGTTCCGTGTTCTTCAGGGGCCGCTTGGCTGGATGTTGCGGGACATCGCGTTGCCGGAGACGGCGCTTTCACGCGTCGGCGTCGCGATCCGATGTATCCGCGAGAATTTTGCCAATCCGCTCAGGGTAGACGACTTGGCCGACATGGCCGCGCTGAGTGTGTCGGCCTTCCATCGTCATTTCAAGGCGGTCACGGCGCTCAGCCCGATCCAGTACCAGAAGCGGGTGCGGCTGCTCCACGCGCGTTCGATGTTGCTGGCGGGCGAGGGAAACGCGACATCGGTCGCCTTCAGCATCGGCTACGAGAGCGCAAACCAGTTCAGCCGCGAATATGCACGGCTGTTTGGCCGACCGCCGTTAAAGGACATTGCCAATCTAACCCAGGCGCTCCGCCGCAAGGCCGCGTAGGTCGCACCTGTCGAGAAGATTTGCGCTCGCCGGTTGCGCCGAGCTGCCTGGATACCATATCAGTATCGGCCACGTAGGACCACCTGGACCAAACGGTTCAATAGGCACCCAAAGGCTGCAGAGCAGATGAAATCGCTGCTACCAAAAGGGACGCGAGTGACCACCAAACGTCCGGCCATGCCAATATATGTGTCTATAATTCTATAACAATGTAACAGAGATAGGGTCGGGTGCATTCTTCATATAACCTGCAAAAGCAAGTCGGATCACAGCCAGATCGGATCGGAGTATAAGTGTCGCGGAATTCAACTTTTGATATCGAAGCTTGGCGCGACGAAGAAATCAGGACCGAGCTCGAACATCGGACCAAGGTAACCCCGGCGATGCTCCATTCGATCAACAAGGACGGGCTATTGATATCGGTAAGCGATGCGTGGCTGGACAAGCTCGGCTACACCCGTGATCAAGTCATAGGCAGGCTCGTCCGAATTTCTGACCGGTGAATCGTGCGCATACGCCACACGGGAAGTCCTTCCGGCCTTCTTCCTGACTGGGCGCAGTGACAATATCGAATACCAAATGGTTTGTAAGGATGGCCGGATAATCGACGTTTTGTTGTCGGCGTACTGGATAGGGTTCCATGCGAAGCTGGGGGCGTGTCGTTGGCCGTGATCACGTATGTGACCGCACTTAAAGCAACGAAGCGCCAACTGGCCTAAGCGAGGCGCGATACAGGGACCTCGTAGAAAGCCAAACGGAATTGGTGTCGTTGGCAAGTCCTGACGGCGAGCTCCGGTTTGTCAATCACGCTTATGCGCGTCACTACGGCCGAGAACCCGGCGAAATGATCGGGAAAAGTCTGTTCGACTTTATTCCCGAGACCAACCGTCCAGCGGCCGTGGATCACTTGCGTATGGTCTGCAGCGTTGATCACAGCGTTGAAAATGAAAATCAGGTGGTGTTGCCCAATGGCCAGATCAGGTGGATGGGATGGACCAACAAAGCGCCCTGAGGGATCTGGACGGATGCATAACTGCTATCCACTCGGTGGGTAGGGACATTCATGACAGGGTCATCAGCGAGCAGCGGATTAAGGAAAGCGAGGCTCGTTACCGACTGTTGGTCGACCATGGAACCGACACGGTCTTCCAACTCGATTGTGATCTTGTGCATCCGTACGTCTCTCCCGCGTGCCGCGATATCTTCTGCCGCGAACCTGGAGAGTTGATCGGCGTGCAACCGATGGCGATCACACATCCCGAAGATGCTGATCGTGCGAGATCGGCTTTTCGGGAACTTCTCGACAGCCGGCTTGAGCGCCACTCGCTTCTCTGTCGCTTTCTCCTTCGCGATGGGAGCTGGATCTGGGTCTAAAGAGAATGGGCGCAATATCGTCGTCAAAGACGCTTAGCATCAGTTCCCGTTGCAGATGTCCGATGTGTGTTCCTGTGTTGCAGGGCTCAAACGCCGGCGGCTAATAACTTTATATTGATTTTCCGACTTGCGGTCGCCTGCCCGGTTCCTATCAAGGCGGCTGTGTTGCCGTGAGCTAGCGTTCGGAAGCTTGGAACGCCACACGAAGCTTTGTCGTCTCGGCAGGCGAAATGACGTTTGTGCTCCATAGCGCTTATAGACTGCGATGCGGCATGGCCCTCAAACCATCCCCGATGACCACGTCTGACATTTTACCGATGGTTTCGTTCTGCTTGTTATAGATGTCGACGCCGACCAGCTTCGATGTGACCAGGTCGTTGTCCTGGATGTTCACGTATTTTAAGGGACCGCCTGCCGTCGTGCTCGAGGTCAAGACCGATCCGGAGGTCCTCCCGATACCGCCACACCTGACCTTTGAACAGACGCGCAATAATCTGACTGCCCCTTACTGAAGGAAGACCCGCAGGAAAGCGGCGTTGTCAAGGGCACCTTGCGACGGCCGCTCAGTGCAATCCTTCCGGACATCGGTAAGGCAACAGCATCCACCAACCGCCAGATAGGTAGGTGCTATTAGTCGCCGAAGGAGGCCTTGCCGGCGATACGAAAAGGCTCTCGTTCGAGCCGCCGCCGAGGACGCAGATATTCTACACAGACGCGCGATAGATATGTCCGCGCGTTGCGGTGACAAAGGCGGTGAGATGACGCTCATTAGACACGCCGTGTTGAAACAGCGTAATGATCACAGCAGCCACTCGTTCGGCTTCTTCGCTCTCCTTGTCGATATTCAGCTCAAAGAGAGCGGCGTCAAAGGCGCGTTGGCAAAGGTCGAGATCCACGGACGTCAGTGGCTGGTCACTTGTGTTCGTATATTTTCTGAACATGGCGGGTTCCTCTCCCAAGGGAAGCCACGCAAGTCCGCGCCGCAACTGCAGGCGTGTTTGCAGCCTGCGGGCCACAAGCCCAAAGACGCGGTCTATGCTTATCTATGGATAGATGTCGGCGAGGTCACAGAGGCTTTCCCGGTCGCGAGACCATCGGCATAGCGGCTCAACATGAACCCGGCCAACTCGGTTGCCTGCGTGCTGCCTTGCGAGTTCGCACGGCGCTCACATGCTTCTTCGAAGATCGCGCGAATCTCCGCAAGAGCCGGTGGTGCCGCTGTAGGATGTCTGGGGGATCCGATCATGGTTCGCCCCTTTCAAGTCGGGGCGAGAGTGGATAAAGCCTCTCAGGCGCTGCCGCCCGTGTTACTTGGGCAGCGATAGGATTACGGTACGCCTTCGGCGTCCAGTTGGCAACGCAAATCGGCGCGCAGCGCTCCAGCATATTGCGGCTCTTCGCCCCGACGGAGGTGCTGACGTCGGAATAGCGTTCGAGACATCTCCGGCAGTTGCTCGCCGAGCATTTTGTGTAACGAATGCCTTGACTTAGGACGCTTCGTCTGTCGCCATATCAAGTTCACGCCGACGACCGCTATCTTTAGCAATGCCACATGGTTGGCAGCAACCAAAGCTCGCCGGCGCGATGAAAGCGTTACTGC
>NZ_JAFEVL010000034.1 GCF_016901135.1 Martinezella lusitana
CCTTAAGCTTCTGCTTGGCTATCTTGTCCCGTCGGTCGGCATTGAACTTATGCGGCATCGGAAATATCCTGGGTCCCAAAACGGACGCCTGATATCAGCAGCCACCAGATCGATGCAACAACGTCGGCCTGGTCCAGCAGACCGGAGCCGCGCTGGAAAAGATCGTTATCCAGGTCGAAGGGCTAAGCCAACTCGTCGCATCGATCACCGAGTCGTCGCACGAGCAGGCCACAGGCTTGCGCGAGGTGAACGTCGCGGTTAATCACATGGACCAGGCCACGCAGCAGAACGCAGCCATGATCGAGCAATCCAGCGCTGCCAGCCGGTCTCTCGCCACCGAAGCCAAACGCATCGCTGCCCTTGCGTATTCCGATGAAGCCGGCCACCGATTCCGATTTGAAGCCGGCCAGTCATTCCGATTTCATTCCGGCCAGCATTCCGATTTGAAGGCGGCCATTTGTCGGACTGATCCTGGGTCTGTTTGATGTTTGGATCGGGTTTCGTTTCAGGTCAAGCGTGCGGTGTTTCCGGCACTATCGGCGAGCGCTGTTTTCGCATGCTTTCACCGGTGAGATCGATGCGATAGGCGTTGTGAACGAGGCGGTCCAATATCGCATCGGCGAGCGTGGGGTTTGCAATGATTTCCCACCAGTGATCCAGGGGCACCTGACTGGTGACGATCGTCGATCGCCGCTCATAGCGATCTTCGATGATCTCGAGGAGATCGCGTCGCTGATCATCGTTGAGTTTTTCCGGTCCCCAATCATCGAGGATCAGCAGGTCGGTCTTGGCCAGCGCTTTGAGGATCCGGCCATATCGCCCATCGCCTCGTGCAAGGGCAAGTGTTGCGAATAGCCGGGGAACCCGGTGGTAGGCGACGGAGAAATCTTCGCGGCATGCTTTATGGCCGAGTGCACAGGCAAGCCAGCTCTTGCCGACGCCGGCCGGCCCTGTGACGAGGAGGCTGTGGTGCCTGCGGATCCAGTCGCAGCCAGCAAGCGTCATGAACAGATTGCGGTCGAGACCGCGTGCGGCACGGAAGTCGGCATCTTCGATCTGCGCGTCATGGCGAAGCTTGGCAGCCCTGGCACGCGCTTCGAAACGCTTCTGACGGCGCAGAGTTGCCTCGCGTTCGAGCAGTATGGCAAGCCATTCTCCATGCTCGAGGCCGCGCGCTTCGGATTGTGCGTCGAGCTCCTGGAAGGCTGTGGCCATGCCATTGAGGCCGAGTTCACGCAGCATATCGATGGTGGGATTGGTCAGCATTGGTATGTCTCCTCAATGAAAGTAATCAGGGCCACGCAGATTGGCATGGTCGACAATGGCGGTTGGTTCGGTGGAATGGCGCGCCGCCTTGTGGTTGGCCAGCAGCGAGGCGATGCTCTTGCAGTTCACGCCACCGATCTCGACGGCGCGGGCTGAAACGGCTTCGGCCCGATTGCGTTCGATGTCGCGAAACAGGCGAAGCACACCCAGGCATGTTCGAAAGCCCTGTTCGGGATGCGGACGGCTGGCAAGGATTGCGATGATCAAACCTTCTGTCTGCGGAATGGATGCGCCCCAGCGTCGAAAGCGATCCGGTGTCCATTCGGCATAGCGCCGGTGGGAACTGGGCATATGATCCGGGTCGGTTCCATGGCGAGGACCGCCATACCGGCGCTGATGCACGGCGACGCGCTTGCCGCGGTGGAAGATCTCGATGGTGCGTGCTGTCGCCCTCAGATCGACCTGCTGGCGAATGAGGCCATGCGGCACGGAATAAAAGAAGCTCTTGAACTCGACGTGATAATCCGTCGAGACACGGACCAAACGCCATTCGGCGAATTCGTAGTCTTCGACAGGAAGGCTTGCGAGTGCGGCACGCTCGACACTCTCAAACAGTTGTCGGCGACTGACACCCAGTCGGCGCATGACGTGATCGTTGATGCGATCGAGTGCCTGGCTGATGGCGGCATTGGCCTCAGCCAGCGAGAAGAAAGTCTGATTGCGCAGCCGCCCCAAAATAGCGGACTGGGCGAAACGCACTCCATTTTCCACTTTCGATTTATCCCGCGGACGTTTTGGCCGTGCTGGAAGTACGCCGACGCCGTAGTGAGAGGCCATCATGCCGTAGCTGCGGTTGATCTCGGGATCGTAAAAGCTGGCCCGACTGACGCCTGACTTCAGATTGTCGGGAACGATCAGCCGGGGAACGCCTGCGAAGAAACGGAACATCCGGACATGCGAACCGATCCAGTCGGGGAGCGTTTGTGTCCAGGTCGCCTCCGCATAGGTGAAGCTGGAGGCTCCGAGCACCGCCACGAAGATCTCCGCCTCGCGGATCTCACCGGTCTTGCGATCAACGATCGGGATCTTCTTGCCGGAATAGTCGACGAAGACCTTGTCGCCGGCCGCATGCTCCTGACGCATCGTCGGCGAGAGCCGCTGCTCGAAACCGCGAAAGAGCTCACAAAAGCGGGAATAGCCGTAACCCTCAGGATGCGACCCACGATACTCTTCCCAGAGGATAAGCAAGGTGACGCCGGGCTTCTTGAGCTCGACGGCAAGATCGGCCCAGTTCGGCTCGACGCGTCTTCTCGTGCCCTGTTTGACACCGTTGCGAGTGAAGAGTTTGTTCGCAAGCGCATCGTCGGTCAGTTCGCCCGGCAAGGGCCAGCTCAATCCAACCGCTGCTGCGCGCTGCAGGTTATCCTGCACCGTACTGCGCGCTATTCCCAATACGACCGCAATCTCGCGGGAACTGGTCCCGCTTCCGGCAAGCCGCAGCATTTGTCTCAACTGTCTCATGGTCAGCCTTCTCTTTGCCGGCATCAAAAGGTCCTCGTTCATCACGAGGTATCGATGCCAAAAGTTGCTGACCCAGGAGGTTATGTTCAGTGCCGAAAACTGGCCGGTCTTTGATTGGAACGGTGGCCGGCTTCAAATCGGAATGGTGGCCGGTCTTTGATTGGAATGGCGGCCGGCTTCACGTCGGAATCCGCAGCCCTCGCGGCGCGCTTTCAAATGCGCGAAGCAAGCACCGGCGAACGGCGGGCCCGAGCGGCATAACGTGCCGTACACATCGGTGACGAACTGCAGGGGCAAATGGTCGATAGATCGGGGTCGGTAAAACGGAATGCCGCTGCGAGCTTCGATCTCGTTTCAGGTCTCGAACCTAGCTGCCGTATCGCTATACTGGCCGGAAGAGACCGCCAGGTTCGCGAAAAAGCCCGGTTACACGCTCAAAAGCTTTCGAACCGCCTGCAAACCCGGCTGCCACACAATTTGCGTTTGCAAGCGCGGGTAAGCCGTATCAGGCCAACACTTCCAACGAACCAAATTTTCCGCCGCAGAACAGAAGGGGGTAGGCCAGAGTATTGCGTTCTAGATGGGTCACACGGCCGATGAACAGCGTGTGATCTCCTGCATCGACCTCCTGGACGACTTCTGTCAGGAATACCGCGGTCGAGCCCGGCATGACCGGCAAATCATGCAGCCGCACAAAGATGTCGGAGAGGTCCGGATTGTGCCGCCCGGCAAAATGCATGGCCACGTGCTGCATGTCCTGAGATAGGATGCTGACGGCATAACGTCCTGCCTTACGCACTTTCGTGTGCATGCGGGACTTCCGATCGAGCGAAATTGTGATCAGCGGCGGGTCGAGAGAAACGGACATGAAGGCGTTTGCGGTCATGCCATGATCGCCTTCGTCGGTGGTCGTACTGATGACGGTCACCCCTGTCGCGAAGCTTCCACAGGCGTCACGCAAGGCGCGTGCATCAAAGTCAGACATTGAGATCTTCCCTGAATCTGGTGTCGTATGAATGAAGGCTGCCTGCCAGCAGCGCGAGAGGGTCCGGCGCGGCCAGCAGGGCGGCCGCCTCGCCCTCGTGGCCTGACGCGCGTAATGCCCGAATGCGGCTGGAGGAAATAACCGTTCCGTCGGCGCATGTGACAGTGGCTGCGATGCTCGTTGGAAAATACCGGGAGAGGAGGGCTACGTCCCCCTTCTGGTCCTTGCCGAACCGGAAGTCCGCGCCGACATGCACTCTGCGCGGAGCAATCTGAGAGAGATCGGCGAGAAAAGCATCGGCCGGGCGGTTGGCATATGTCTGGCAAAAGGATGCGACGACGATGTAATCCGCACGCAGGCTTGCCAGCCGCGCCAGGTTTTGAGTGGGGGGAGACAGTTGCGATGCCCGACCGAAAAAAATCTTCGGTGGCGGATCGAAAGTCCAGATTACCGCAGGCACCCTTTGCGTCCGCGCATCTTCCACCATCGATCGGATAAGACGTTGATGTCCGAGATGGACGCCGTCGAATGCGCCGATTGCCACGATGCTTGCGGGCAATGAAATCTGTCTGTCGGTCAAGATCCGTGTGAACGGTTCCGGTCTCATGCGATCCTCCTCCGAGAAACTGGGCGGCCCGCTGCCGGGCCGCCAGCCGCATCATTTTTGGAAACCGCCCTTTAGACGGTTGACGTCCCATGGGTTGATCATGTCTGGCGAGAGCCATCCGGTGAGATCGTATTCGTCCATGTAATCGCGCACGATCTGATGCAATGTTTCCATCTCACCGGTCGCCTCGGCGGCCAGCATCGTTTCGATGCGGATGTTTTCATAGTTACCGGCGTAATTGGTTTCGTAAAGCTCGTGCCGGCCGCCGAATTCTGATCCGATTGCATCCCAAAGCAACTTCAGCAGCTTCACGCGATCCACCGCAACCATTCCATTCGATCCGCGGACGAAACGGTCCAGGTAAGGACGAACTTCATCCGATGCGAAATCGAGAGCGGAACTCGGCAAATAGATGAGACCGGAAGCGACGTGACGCTCGATCAGTTCTTTGATCCGGCCATAGGCCATCGGTGCGAAGATACGGGTGGCAAGACCATAGTTCATGTTCGGCAACAGATAGCCATCGGTGCCACTCCACGCCGTAGGGCTTTTGACCATAGCGTCGGACATGCCCCAAAAAAGGTTGCGCCAGCCCAGAACCTCGCCCACGGCCGTTTGCGGACCACGGAAGCTGCGCGATCCCGTCGCTTCCAGCGCCATGGAAAACAGTCCGGATATGAAATCCAGCTTGACCGCAAGCCGCGTGCAGCCATGCAGCGTGAAGCGTGGCACGAAACCCGAAGCAGGAAAGAAGGCATTGATCTTTTCAATATTGCCGTAAATGAACACGTTTTCCCAAGGAACCAGCACTCTGTCGAACACGAGGATGGCGTCGTTTTCGTCGAGCCGGCTGGACAGGGGATAGTCGAACGGTGTGCCCATCACCGCGGCGTTCAACTCGTAGGATGCGCGGCTGATCAGCTTCACGCCTTCGCTCTCCATCGGAGCGGTGAAGATAAGCGCGAACTTCTTTTCCTTGATCGGAATGCCGTAATGGGCAATGAAATTGCAATGCGTCAGCGCGGAGCCGGTAGCAACGACCTTGGCGCCGGATACGATCAGGCCTGCGTCGGTTTCCTTGTCCACCTGCATGAAGACGTTGCCCGTTTCCTCTATCGGAAGGTGGCGATCGATGGGCGGGTTCACGATGGCATGGTTCCAATAATCCATGCGTTCCTGCGTGCGGGAATACCATGCCTTCGCATTGCCGGCATATTCGCCGTAAAAGCCGGAGTTCGCACCGAGCGTTCCAAGGAACGCCGCCTTATAGTCGGGCGCCCGACCCATCCAACCGGCTGCCACCCTTTGGGTTTCGGCGATCGCGTCACGCGAAGCGATCAGATCATCGACCGTTTTCGGTCCCTTGAAGAAGGGATGGGTCCAGCCGCCCGAGCCGGTATCGGTCGGCCGCGCAAGTTGTTCTTTCTTTTCATGAAACTTGTCATACCAACGAGCGACCATACGGGCGGAATTGCGAAACGCCGGATGGGTCGTCACATCCTTCACGCGCTCGCCGTGCACATAGACTGAACGGCTGTCGCGAATGCTCTCCAGAAACTCGGCGCCGGTATAGGGTGTCACTTTCGTTACGATCTGATCCAATTTAATTTCCTCCTCCAAGACCGAAGTATTCAGTCTATAAGTATTGGATCGTAAACCGAATTTCCGAAAGGTATCTCGTGATACCGCGACTTTTTCCGGCATTACCGGAAAGTGCAGAAATGATGAGGTGTGAAATTGAAGACAATCCGTAAAGTCGGTCAAATACTGCGGTTGTTCTCGGCCACGCTGCCCGAGCATTCCACGAGCGAACTCTCACGGGAACTTGGGCTTTCCACCAGTGGTACTCACGATCTGGTGGACGCGCTGGCGCAGATCGGGCTGCTGCGAAAGATTGATCGAGGTCGGTACAGGCTAGGACCGTTGATAACGACGCTTTACCGCGCAATGGAGGACAGCTCGGCTCTGGTGGAGGCTGCCAGGCCCATCATGACCGCCCTTGTCAAAGATCACGGCGAAACCCTGCATTTGACGTTGCAGGACCAGGGCCGCCTACTGGTCCTTGCCGCAAACGAAGGCACGCGCGCATTGCGCGTGTGCAAGGATGTGCTCGAATCGCCGCTGCCCTTGCACAATACTGCCGCCGGACTGATCCATCTGTCTGGCCTAACCCATGCTGCGTTGGAGAACTGGCTGGACGAGCACGCGCACCCTGGCGCCTCGATCGTCTCCCGTTCGACATTCCGAAACCAGCTCGCGGAGATTGCCACAGACGGCTTCTTTGCCGCGCCGCTGGGAAGGGAACCGGATGTCGTCTGTATCGCAGCGGCGGTCTACGGCCATTCCAACCAGCCGCTTGCCGTGTTGTCCATGGTGGTTCCGGAAAGCCGGTATGCCCGCCAGCCGCGCGCCTTTCGCGGGGTTGTCGTCGAGGCTACCGCCCTTGTGTCGCAGCAACTGGGAGACAACCCGAAGGCCAACTGACCTTGGAAAGTCAAAGCAGGCGATCGCGCTCTCGGTCGGGCCGCTTGCGCCCGCAGTCCGTCTCAGGCGCGATCCGGCTGATGGCGCCGTGACGCGAGTGCGGAATATCACCGGTCCTTTCAAGGACCGGTGATATTAAATTCCGAAGTGATCGGAATTACCGCAGACCGGACAGGAAGGATGCGATCTCGCGCAGCGCGTCATCTCCAGACGTCAGGGCGGGCAGGGTGGCAAAACCATGCATGTCTTGAGGAAAATCGCGATACACGACCTTCGTCCCTGCCTCGCGAAGCCGGTCTGCATAGGCCGCACCTTCATCGTGCAGGGAGGGGTCGTGGCCTGCCGTTATGATCAGGGATACCGGCGCGCTGCCCAGATCGGAAACCAGGAGTGGCGAGGCGTCGGGATCCGTGCGCTGGTGGCCCTGCGGGACGTAGTGCCGCCGGAAGTAACCCATGTCATTCTTGGAATACTTAACATTATTGCGGGACGCGCAAGGATTGAACCGTCGATGCCGGTCTATTAATAGCAGAGCATCACACGATGCCCCCGATATGGCGGTTGCTCTTTGAGATCGGATTAGACGCGGCGCGACAGAATTCAGCCCTATCCTTGTTCCCCTAGGTTTACGCTCTGTCGGCTGGCCTTGCGCGCGAATTTACGGGTGACCTCCATAAAATTGATCACTTGCGGCGCTCGGTTGTCCAAGCGCGCATGGACTGTCAGGCCGGTGCCGGGATTGTGCCCGACATAGGGTCGGAAAAGCACGCCAGGGCGTTGCGTTCTGGAGACGGTTTCGGGAACCACCGAAAGGCCGACACCGACCGAAACAAGTGAGATGGCACTTTGAAAGTCTTGCGTAAGCTCAAGTTTCGCCGGGCTGAAGCCTGCCTTCTCGCACATCCCCAAAACGACATCGGCGTAGCTTGGCCGGGGTCGGCGCGGATAAAGAACGAATGTCTGGTCCGCTAGATCTGAGAAGTGGATTTCCGTAAGTTCTACAAGACGAGAATTGTCGGGGATTGCCAGGATTAGATTTTCACGGCACAGAAGTTCACTTCTGAACTCTTCATCCTTCAGCTCAGGCCGTGCGACAGCAAGGTCGATCTCGCGGCTCACAAGCGCCCGCTGCAATTCGGCGTTATTCATTGCGGAAAGTGCCAGCTCAACTTCCGGATAGAGTGAGCGGAAGGATTGTATTAGCGTTGGCAGCACGCCATGAGACGCGGATCCGACGAAGGCGATTCTGATACGTCCCGCCCCCCCCGCTTCCCACGGATCTGGTATCCCGAAACGCAGAGTCCAGACGTTCAAGTATCTGACGGGTGTGGTCCTGAAGGACAAGGCCAGCCTGTGTTAGTCGGATCTGGCTGCGGCTCCGGTCGAACAGTTTAACGCCAAGGTCTTCCTCGAGCGAGGCGATCTGACGTGACAGCGGCGGTTGCGCCATATCCAGCCGCGTTGCCGCCCTGCCAAAATGCAACTCCTCTGCCACAGCCAGGAAATACGTCAGGCGACGACATTCCATATTTCCTCCCTCGATAAGCCCACGTCCATTGCGTATCAACACAAAGCGTTTCCATATGAGACCTTTTTAGTATGATGTGACAAGTTCCACTGCTTGGCAACCCATCTGCCGTTCGCGCTATGGCCACATGAAAGCGAAACCGATCTCCGATCATGACCGCGTTATTCGACGTATATGTTGCGGTGCAATAACTTTGTTTAAACTCGTATTTTTACTCCCGTCATACCTTTAAGGCATGATGAAAGACGCAAATGATGTTGGACGCTGCACGTCGCGCCGTTGCATGATCCGGCCATGAGCACGACATTTGCAATCAACCCGTCGACCAGCGTTTCTCACCCGACGATAGAGCGGGTTGAAACAATGCTGGTCGATCTTCCGACGTTCAGGCCTCACAAGCTGTCTGTCGCGACGATGAACGGCCAGACGCTGATGCTGATCAAAATCCATTGTAGTGATGGCATCGTCGGGATCGGCGAGGGGACCACGATCGGCGGCCTGGCCTATGGAGGCGAAAGCACCGAAAGCATGAAGCTTGCCATCGATACCTATTTCGTGCCCGCGATCGTCGGTCAGGATCCGACACGCGTGCAGGCGCTGATGGCGCGTATCGGCAAGGGCATCAAAGAAAATCGTTTCGCCAAGAGTGCGGTCGAAACCGCCCTGCTCGATGCGCAGGGCAAGCGTGTCGGCGTGCCCGTCAGCGAATTGCTGGGTGGTCGCCTGCGCGATCGCCTGCCCGTCGCATGGACATTAGCGTCCGGCGACACAGCACAAGACATCGGCGAGGCGGAGAAGATGCTGGATCTGCGCCGGCATAAAATCTTCAAACTGAAGATCGGCGCGAAGTCCGTCGCGACAGACATTGCGCATGTGGCGCAAATCAAGCGCGCATTGGGCGAGCGTGGCGCGGTGCGTGTGGATGTCAACATGGCATGGAGCGAAACCGAGGCTGCGTATGGCATGGCGGCTCTGGCCGATGCCGGATGCGAATTGGTCGAGCAGCCTGTAGCCTCGGCTGCCGCTCTTGCCCGGCTGGTGCGCCGCTTTCCGGTGGCACTGATGGCCGACGAGTCTTTGCGCGGTCCGGAAACCGCCTTCGAGATCGCCAAAGGACACGATGTTGATGTCTTCGCGGTCAAGATCGCGCAGAGCGGAGGCCTTTTCAACGCCCAGCGGGTCGCCACCATCGCAGACGCGGCGGGGATCGACCTCTATGGCGGCACAATGCTGGAAGGTGTGGTCGGCACGGTGGCCTCCGCGCAGGTCTTTGCCACATTCTCCCGTCTCCAGTGGGGCACGGAACTGTTCGGCCCGTTGCTGCTGACGGAAGAGATTCTCGTCACCCCGCTGGACTACACGGATTTCGAGCTGACCGTCCCCGTTGGTCCAGGGCTAGGAATAGATCTGGACGACGACCGTGTGACGTTCTTCACGCGTGGCGCGCCGCGCAAAACGATCAGTGTCGCCGGGTAGAGGAGACGATTATGCTTTTTCATGTCCGAATGGACGTCGATATTCCCCGTGACCTTCCGACCTCGGAGGTCACTGATATTCTCGCGCGTGAGAAAGCCTACTCGCAGCAGCTTCAACAGAGCGGCAAATGGCGCCACATCTGGCGCCTGGCGGGCGCGTACGCAAACATCAGCATTTTCGACGTGAACGACAACACGGAGTTGCACGACATTATCTCGGGATTGCCGCTGTCTAAGTTCATGCACATCGAGGTGAAGCCGTTGCTTCGGCATCCCTCGTCGATCCGCGAGACGGATCTCTAAACGCTTTCCGGGCGCGCTCCCTGGAGGTACGGGGGCAGGGTCGGATCCACACGCAAAGAAGGAGGAATGACTATGACTGTGAAGATATTTGATAAGCCGGAAATCCAGGACTTTCTGAAAACTCTGAGTGGGCTCGACAAGGAAGGTGGGTCGCCACGCGTTAAGGAGATCGTTCACCGGTTGATGTCCGATCTGTTTAAAGCGATCGACGATCTCGACATTACACCGGATGAATACTGGACAGGTATCGCCTGGCTGAACGAAATCGGTGCTGCAGGTCAGGCGGGTCTGATTTCTCCCGGTCTCGGCCTCGATCATTTCATCGACGAGCGTCTGGACGCCATCGACGAAGCGATTGGCATCAAGAACGGAACCCCGCGCACGATCGAGGGTCCGCTTTATGTCGCGGGAGCACCGGTCTCGACCGGCTTTGCCCGCCTTGATGACGGCACCGATGCCAACGGGCATACGCTGATCATGCACGGCACCGTTTACGACTCCGACGGCTCACCCTTGCCAGGTGCGTTGGTAGAAGTGTGGCACTGTGACACACGCGGTTTCTATTCTCATTTCGACCCGACGGGACAGCAGGCGCCCTTTAACATGCGGCGCACAATCATCGCCGACGACAAGGGCCGCTACAAGTTCCAGTCCATCTTGCCGCATGGCTACGGCGTGCCGCCCGGCAGCCCGACAGAGCGGCTTCTTTCGGCGCTGGGCCGCCATGGACAGCGCCCCGCGCATATTCACTTCTTCATCAGTGCCGACGGCCATCGCAAACTGACGACGCAGATCAATATCGCCGGCGATCCTTTGCTCCATGACGACTTCGCCTATGCAACCCGCGACGGCCTGGTGCCGGACGTCACCGAACGGGTCGACGAAGCCAGCATCAAGGCGAACAACCTCGACGGACCTTTCGCCGAAATCGAATTCGACATTCAACTCACACATCTTGTCGATGGCGTGGACAATCAGCTCAACGAGCAGCGCAAGCGCGTCGCCGCCTGATCGGCACCGCAGTCTGTCCGGTTCTTTCTGAACCGGGCGGGCTGTGGCTTATGCCGGTAGCTCGGCGAGTCGAGGCTAAGTAAAGCGTAAAAGCCGGAAGCAGCACATGAGCCTGAGATACCTCGATCTTTCTACAAATCGGCTGTTTTACCGAATCGACGGCAATCAGGGCGCAGGCGCGCCCTGGCTGCTGTTCTGCAACTCGCTTGGTACCAATATGAGCATGTGGGACGCGCAAGCGACGGCGCTGTCGCAACATTTCCGGGTCCTGCGCTATGACAGACGCGGCCATGGGCGTTCGCCCGCACCGCTGCCGCCCTATACGCTGTCCGATCTCGGCAGCGATGTCCTTGCCTTGCTTGACGCTCTAAAGATCGACCAGGCACATTTCTGCGGCTTGTCGATTGGCGGGCTGACCGGCTTATGGCTGGGGATCCATGCCGGGGAGCGCTTCGGCAAGATGGCGGTTTGCGCGACGGCTGCCCGGATCGGAACAACTGAGTCATGGGCTGCGCGTATAGAGACTGTCAGGATGAACGGCCTTTCACCCTTGTCCGCCGCCACCGCCGAGCGCTGGTTTTCACCGCAATTCAACAAAAGCCAACCTGACACAGTCGGCAAGGTGCTCGGCAGCTTTGTAGCAACGTCCACGGATGGTTATATTGGTTGCTGCGCGGCACTCGCGGAGGCCGACCTTCGCGCCGATATCGCGAGGATCGACAACCCCGTGCTTGCCATATCAGGCGACGACGATCCGGTCTGCCCGCCGCGGGATTTGGAAGCGATCGCCGCCCATGTACGCCACAGTCGACATGTTTCCCTGCCCGGCCGGCATATCGTCAATATTGAGTCCGCTCCCGCGTTCAACACCGCTCTTCTGGACTTTCTGCAAAGCTGATCCGCGTGTTTAAATATGGACCCGGATCATTTTGGCTGCGTTCAGGCGCATTTCAGAGTAACGGCGATTGCTTGTCCCACGCCGATGCACATTGAGGAGAGCGAATAGAGCCCGCTAGTTTCGCGTAGCCCCAAAGCTGTGGCGCGGTGTACGTCGGCCCGGTACAGCACAAATTGCTTCTCTCAAGTCCTTCATTAGTGGCCAGTTCCATAAATAGTATTACGCCACACAATCTTTGATTGATCCGCTGATAGCCTTCGCCTTAGCGGCGGCGGGACCCCTGAGGCCGTAAGCCATTCTATAATCGCCATTTATTTACTATTTCGGCGTCACATTTTTGCGCATTTCGTCACACGCAGGAGCTGTTTTTTTCTTTTCGCCCAGGCATTTCCCGTATATAAAGTTGTCGCGAAGCAGCGCCGACTTCGCCCTGACGGACGGGAAGACTATCCGTCGTTCTGCGGCAGTTTCGCCATGGCTTCGATGAGGAAGAGAAGAGATTCCACGGCATCAATCGGAACGGCTTCACATAGGCGGAGAGCCCGCCAATTATATGAGAAACTGAGCACATTTGGAGCGTTTGAACCATTGGAAAAGAACGGGAAGATTTTTGTCGCCCCGCCCAAGGACGGAAGCGACTTCAAGGAGTTGTTCAAGCAGTTAGCTGCTGTGGGTGCGGGCCGTGCGGTAGGCACTGACGGCTTTCCCCAGGGGCCGTGGACTCCGGAGCTCTTGGCAGAGGCGATTACGCAGATCGACTCCAATCGGGCCGGAGTCGATTTACGCACCGTCCAACTATGGTTTCAAGAGAACGACAAGGGGATCAGCCCCACCAACATTAACTGGCTGGCTCGGATCTTCGGCTGCGACGATAAGGAAGCGACGAGCGAATGGCTGCTGGAGCTCAGCGCGGCGCAATCACGCCTCACCGCCAAGAGACGAGATTCAAAGAAAGCGGCTGCTACCGCAGCGGCGCCAGATTCTCCCCGCCCACTGACCGTTGAAAATCTCACGCAGCTTGCGGACGACCGGGCACAAAAAGGCGAGGTCGTTCCGCAAAAAAAGGGCTTCAGCTTGGCCAAACGGTCGGAGGCGCTTTTTAGTAGCGGATCTCCCTTGAACCTCCCTGCGTCCACATTCGCTGGCGCCTCTGCCCTCGGATTTTTGTCGTACATCGTGGGGATCCACAGCGTTACATATAGTCGGCCGGATGGGGTCGTAAAACAGGTCGGCTTCCTTTGGGCGCCGAACTGGACGTTCCTATTCATGGTGCTCTTACCGCTATTTTTTTCGTTTGTGACAGAGCTGCTACTCTTTTGGAAACAGGACGCGCGGCTCAGGCTGTTGGCGCAATCCGACCTGTTCGAACGCGAGGCGTCTTGGACGCGCAACGTCCAGGCCTATTCTTACTCGTACTCGGCCGTTTTCGTGATTTGCGTGATATTCGCAGGTGTTTTGCAATGGATTGGCGTGTGCTTGATCCCGCTGCTGCAAGGTGGTGGCGACTACGCGACAAGTTGGGGCACGGTGGCAACTGCGCAACCTAATCTCATATCAGTGCCAGTGGAGATCGTTTTCACGGGGCTTGCATACCTGTATATGTGCCTCTGCTTCTACCTGTTCTTCGCAGGTCTCATTTTGCTCCACACGATCGTTCACGATTTCTGGAGAATCGAAGAAGGAATGATGCCGCGGCTTGGTGGAGAACATCGCCGCGAGGGAGGCGAAATTCGCATCAGGGTCATGCGGGGGATTTTCCGGTGCACCATCGTTGGGGTCCTCGTTGCCATATGCATGAAGGTTCAAAGCTCCTATCTGAGCTCGAACGGAGGGGATATCGTAACCTGGATACTCCACGATTTGTTTTCGGTCGTTTATCGTAATCATCAACCCGCCAACAGCTTCGACTATAGAATGCCAACGCATTATAGCAGCCTCCTTGTCGCCATTTCGGCCTGTGTCGTTTTTCTCTACGGTTCCATACGCCTGAATGTCGGAGCGCGGTTTCGTGAGGTTTTGTGGAAGATGTCGGCAGTCGTTGCCCTACTCTTTGCCAGCTATTTATTGATCGATGCCTTTGACGGCTTCTCAATCCTTCTCATCGCTGCAGCGTTAGTCGCCACATACGGGCTGTTTGATCCAGAGTTCGAGCTGCGGCGATCGCGCAAATCGGAGAGCAATCAAGGTGTATTATAGTTGGCTAGATCGTTGGGACGAACGTCGGGCCCAACGTGGTGAAGGAGCGAAGAAAGCGACGGATTTCATCCTCGACGCCGGTCGCGCCTTTCCCGACGCGGAGGGGGTAGACTCTCTTGCTGATTTTTGTGCCCTTGCGGAACAGGCTGTGTCTGATCCAGGCTTTTACGATGCGCTGGACGGGAGCGGTCAAGGTTTTGAAAGGCATGATTCGTGGCTCAAATTCCCGTCGGAAATTGTCACCGACGTGGAAGAGAACAACACCGTCTGGGCAAAGCTTACCGAAAGTGGCTCGCGCGATCAGGCGTTGGTGATTTTTCATCATTGGAATGCCAGCGCCCGAAATCGCCAGATCGCCCGGTTCTTGTCGAAACGTGGGATCACGGTCGTGGAGATTGCTATGCCCTACCACTTCGAACGCAGCCGACCCGGCGCGCTATACGCCGATTATATGCTCAGCTCAAACCTCGGCCGCACGATCGAATCTTTACGGCAGGCCGTTTGGGATGGGCGAAAGCTCATCCGGTGGCTGAAGAGCGAAGGCTACCGAGAGATCTCGGTTCTTGGGATGAGCCTGGGCTCATGGGTGGCGGGTCTGATCGCTGCGCATGAACCTGCGGTGTCGAAGGCTTCGCTGTTTTTGACGGCCGGAAATCTCGCAGACATGGTCTGGACGGGACGCGCAACCCGATCGATCCGCGACAGCTTAGAACCGGCAATTGCGCTCGCGGATCTCCGGAGGGCATGGGGTCCGCTGAATTTGGAGAATTTCGCGCAGAAACTGGCACGGCCCGATCTCGCGCTTCAGGTAGTTTTTGCGACAAGAGACAAAGTGGTATTGCCCGAGTTAACGAAACGCTTCATCGAAAAACTGTATCAAGCAGGAGCCAAGCCAAGTGTTCTGAAGCTGAACTGCGGCCACTATTCGCTCGCGACGCCACCGTACATTTTGTTTGCGGGTTGGAGCCTGAAGCGTTTTCTGTCGCGCGCAAAAGCTTCGAATAGTGTTGCTCCATCAGCGGTTCAGAAGTCCAGAAGCTAAGAGAGAGCCCGTAGGTTTCATCTAGCTCGTTTTGCGTCAAATCTGGAGAATCCCCTACTTCGGCGCAATCGCGCCTAAGCCGGCAAGCGAGAAACTCATTGCAGGTAGGCCAATCTGCAGCATTTCGTGGACTTCGATGTTCTCCTGCTGCGCACGCGCCTCGAGCCATTTCCGCAAAAATTTGCGTGTGAAACCAATCGGTTGTCGCCGCCGTTTCGTTTTATTTCAGTTGGTTTCGCATCATATCGTGCAATCTGCGGTAATCGTCGTTTTTATGAATTATCAAAACCTGGAAGGCGTCTCGCAAATCAGCCGGGGTTCGGGCTTGTCTCAGGTGGGACGGTCCCAATCGCGGATTACAGCACTCAGGGAAAGCAAAGCCAGCATGAGAGCAGCTATGGAGACTGTCGTACTCGACGATCACTGTATCCAAAGACGAGAGGGGTCAGTTGGGTTAGTCATTTTCGAACGTGATGACATTCTGCTGCGGCACAGGCCGCAGCTCGCAGACCAGACGCTAGGAGATATCGACACCGAGTTCTTGGCAATGCTTCAGGATATGCGCGAGCTTGGCGTTCGCTTCGGGTTTGTTTGGCACCACACAACCTCCCGATCCGATCGTGGTGCGCGCATTGACAGTGCAACGCTTACGCGGCTGCTCGACGATCTCCTGAAGGTCTCGGGCGCCGTACCCGACTTCTGGATAGAGGCAATCCATTCACCGGGCCCAGTTCAACTCCGGCGTTGGCCCGAAACCTCCGATCTCGATGTAATATTGAAACTGACTGAATGGTACGACGTCGATCCGACGATGACGGTCCTGGTGCGCAAGGGAGAGTTCCATCACTACAGCTCAACGACGCCAGCTTTCACGGAAATTCTTTATCCAGGATTAAGCACCGGCGGCCACGACAGCGACCGGCGAGCAGCACTGGTTTGGCTTAAGACGAAAATCAAGCATGCTTTGAAACTGCCGTGAGTTTGGTTCGGCAGTCGAGATCAGATCTACAAAACCGCGTTTGCTGACGCGGCCCACTCGGCTACCGGCTTCGGTCCCGATCCTTGTCCTGCGGGGGGCGAAGTTTGATCGATTTTGACTGATCGCGCTCACGTCGCTGGTAGCGTTCGCGATCCGTCCGACTGTTCTCGGAACTATCGTGCTCCGCATTTGAGCGTGCTATGCGGGATTGGTCGGCGGTACGGTTGCTCGAAGTCCTGTTCTCTATTCCCTGCTCCGCGACGTGGTCGCGACCGGTCGCCGACTTCGTTTCCAAGCTATCCGAGGAGCGCTTACCCTTGCCCGCCTCCGCGCGATCTCGATTCTTGGTTACGCGCGAGTCAAGCTGTAGCCCGACGACCTTACCGATAACTTTCGTTGCTTGCTCGAAGAGCAGACGATCGGCGGGATTTAGGATTTTCGCGGCAACGCTGATGGCGGTCGTCGCCAGCGTCTCCTTCGCTGCTTTCGCCTGAGCGGCGCTGATCGGTGTGGATCGCAGCATGTGTTCTTCTCCTTTCATTCTGGTGGGATCATGTCCTTCGCGCACGGCTATTTCCAACCGACGGTACTCGCGCTTCAGCCCGATCGACAGATCGTGGCTCAGTTCGCGAGCCGTGCTGGGCGAACTTCGGTCCTTCGCAATGCCTTCCAGCATTTGGATAACGCGGCTGATTGACTGCCGGCTCTGATCGAGCCGCTTCCTTGCCTCTTCAAGTTTCGGCGCGGTCGGCTTGTCGCGAAGCTTGGAGATCACCTTTTCGACGACATTGGTCGGTGCGGTCGCGCCCATACGGCGAAACATCTCCCACTCCCATCGTTTGACGGGCGGTGGGCCAGCACGTTCGACGCGCTTTTGACGATCGATAGATATCCCGCGCTCCCGCGCCTTTTCGGCGAAGAGGGACCGCCACTCGGTGAAGTCGCGGATATTGGGATTGATCATCTTGCCGCTGCTGTTTCGTAGCGCGACGATCACATGCAGATGCGGATGCTTATCAAGGTTGCTGCGGTTGTGAACGGCATAAGCATAGCGATGACCGGAAAATTGCTCTTTCAGGAAGTCGCGGCCAGCGAGGATGAACTGATCCCGGTCGACATTGGCCGGCCCAGACAACAACAGGTGCATGAAGTCGCGAGCCTGGCGCGTTTGCATCAACGCACCGACGATCTTGCCCTCCGCCGTGAGCTGCTTGTGATCGCTTGTCGTCGTCTCGCGCCGGTCCGTGGCTTGCCTATAGCGGCCGCTGTTTCCTGGCCGCTCCTCTATCTGTGTCTTCGTCGAAAGCGTTACTTCTGCGCCTTGCCGCTGCATCGCATGCAGAGTGGCTGTGAACCCCTTGGGACCGCTCGAAAACTCCACCGGATAGCGCGAAACCGGCGTGATCCCCTCCATCCGCAATGCTCTGTCAACGCGCACATCGATCGCATGCACGTCATCGATTTCGGCGGCAATGCGATTCTGGCTGCTGCGATCGGATCGGTCCTTCTTTTCATGGGCAATCACCAGCGTGAAATTCAGACGGGTTTGACCTTTCACGCCCTGGCTCACGCTGAACGCGTAGGTCCGATCGGTATCACCAACGTCGCGGAACCCCTCGGACGCAAGTGAGTTCAGTGCGCGGGCAATCTGTTCTCGGTCGCTACTCTCGAGCTCATAGGTTAGCCATAGAACGTCCTTACTTCCTTTCCGGTGCGCGAACTCGCGCTCCCAGGACCGGACGGCTGCGCTGAGATCGGTGACTTCACGGCCATCCTGATCATGCGCCTTTTCTTCCTTGCTTTGGTAGGCAAGGACGTTGCGTGCCGAGGAAGCACCGGCCCCATAGGACAACACCTTGACGACGACGGCATTATTGCCACTCGCCCGGCTGAATGCCGTCGCTGCGCCGGTGTTCCGCGCTGCCGAGGATATCCCGGCTTTCGTCCTCGGCAGCGCCTTTTTCGTTCCACCGCCACCTCCGCCGCGCCGTCGAAGCTCGTCCTCGATGAGGTCGAAATAGCTCGGCAGCCTGCGGCCTTCAGGCCTAGACGCTGAGCGACTTCTGGTGAGGTCGTTCATCGTATCTCCTGATCAGGTCGGTGATAAAGGTGGATGGTCTGACGAAAGCTGCGTCCCGGATTGAGTCCAGGGCGCCCATCACCTCGTCCAGCTTCGCCATGATGGCCGCGCCCAGGATGGCTTGGTCGCGCTCTTCCAACAGAAACTCTTCGTTGCGAAAGGCGAGCTCGCGGAGGAACTGGTGCATGTTTCCCAACTGCCGGTCATGCTCTTCCAGGATCGCGGGTATATGCATGATCTCTCTGGTGACGATGAGTTTCGCGACGAGGTTCACAGAAATATCGAGACGGCTGGCAAGCAGCTCCACGTTGCCAAGGACATGAGCAGGGAGACGGAACATGACGGCTGGTTCGCGCATCTACCTATAGCCCCCTCGCCTTCAGGGCTTCGAGGATCAGTCTGTGGGTCGCCGATGAGAGTTGCTCATGCCGTTCCAGCGACACTCGGAAGATCTTCGTCAGCATGTCGTCGTCGAGGTAAAGGGAGATACGCTTTCGCTTGACCGATCCCACGTCCATATCAGCGTGGGCCTTTACCGCCTGCTCTTCCCGAGTTTTACTTTTGGCTGGAGGGCGGCGGTGCTCTGACCTTGTTTCGCCATCGACGCTCAGCTCTTGCGCCTGAGGAGGATCCTCCGGCATGAGCTTGTCGAGGTCGAGGCTGGTCGGCATGTAGGAGGTCGCATCCTCCTCCACGTCCCTCGCCTGATCTTCTCTCGATCGGGCAAGGGCGAGAATGTTGCCGGCAGGCGTCCTTTCCCTCGACATCGTGCTCAGGCAGCCTCCGCCTGGAGAAGCTCGATGAACTCATTGTTGATCTTCTTCACGAGGTCAATCGCATCGAGCACGCTTTCCGAGGCGCGCCGCTTGGCCGACGGCGTCAGGGAAGGATTGTTCTCGATGCTGGAAAGCTTGGAATAGAGCGACCCGAAGCCGGCGCCGACGTCGCTGAAGTGATTGCTCTTCCGGATGACCGTGTCGACCATCGGAATTCGGCCGCTCGTCAGGATAGCATGGACCTCCGGAAGGGAGCGATTGTGCCTGAGGGCAATCATGTCCACATAGTTCCAGATCGCCGCATACGGGATCGGACCCTGCGCCCGCTTCCTGGAAATCTCCTTGAGGATCGTCGCCACCCTGATGGCTGAGGTCGCGGCCGTCGGTTCCGGTATGACCGGAATGAGGACCGCATCACATTCGTGATAGACCTCGATTGCCCGTTGGTGGACGTATCCGCCGACGTCGTAGATCCGGATATCCGCCGCAGGTGCCTCCGCGAGGCGATCTGCGAACCGGTCATCCGGCGCGACCCGCAGATGCAACAGCGTGCCGTTGGTCGGGAGCAGTCCCCTTTTCATGGAGACATTGTACCAGCGCGTCGACGATTCCTGCTCGTCACAATCGATGAGCAGTGTCCTGTGTCCCTGCTGGGCGAACTCGGCTGCGAGATTGACGTTCAAGGTCGATTTCCCAGCGCCACCCTTGAACGTCGAGATCGCGAGCGAAAGTGGTTTGCCTGTCATGGATCCCTCAGCCTCGAAGTTTCGCTTGGCTCTGCGCCCGCTGGCGAGCCGCGATCAGATCGTCGTTGAGCCTCGTCGCTTCGCGCTCACGGGCTGCGTCTGCCTTGAGATCTCTGCCCGGCCAGAGTTTCAGGATCGGCAGAAGAAGGAGCACGAAGAAGATGATCGTCGTTGCCTTGAACCATCCGAACTGTGCGTAAAGGCCCACTGCCCACTGCCAGAGTGCCCGCGTCCATTCCACCGGGAAGAAGAAGTACGAAATCATCAGGGCAAGGCCGTAGGCAACGAAGGCCGCGATCAGCACACAGGCAGCCGCGAGGATCAAAAAGTTGACGATCAAAATTAGGAGCCACGCAGCCTTAAAGGGGATCGTCACAACCCTGAGGGCCTTTTGATGTACCGACATCTGCCTTTCTCCATGCGCGTACGACATTTGAAAAAGACATACCGCAATCCGCCGAGCTTTTCCAGACTTGCACTGCAGTATAATTTGTGCATGCTGGGCGACAGGCAACCGATGACGGATGCAAGCATGAATCCCGGAGCATGGCGGCTCACTCGCCCCCTCTTCTGCACCATTGCATGCACGATGAACGCCCTGACGCTGGCGGCACAGGACGACGCGACTTTAAAATTTGTCGACGAGTATCAGAAGGCCTACGCGGAAGGGCGCGATCTGATTCCTGCGCCTCAAAGAACCCTCGATCTCTCATCGATCGCCGAGCGGCTCGACCTGCGAACGGTCACACCGGAAGGCGCGCTGAGCGGTAGCGCGTTTCTCGCCTCCGACGGAACCATCGTCAAACTTGCGGGTACCCAAGGCTGCCTCTCGACCGAGGAGGTGGAAGTCGCCGGCCTGCAGACGACTTGCGCGATGGCCTCGCTCGCCGGTTTGACCGCCACCCTCAGTGAGGCCGGGGCGGCTGCCGGAAATGCGTTCCCGTGTCATTTCCTCGGGCAAAATGCCGGCACGCCGACCGTGCGCTTTGCCGAATGCTTTTTTGTGAAGGATGGCGAAGCACAATCGCTTTCTGAGGTGCTCATTGCCAGGGGGCTGGCCTTCGCTGCCCGTAACCGCGCCGGTCGCGCGGTGTTTCCGGAATATGCTGAGGCGGAGGAAGGTGCACAGAGGGCAAGGGCCGGGATCTGGGCAAACGCCCATTTCACGCATCCCTTTGGTGAGCGCTATCGCGGCAACCGCTCCACAAACTGATCCGGATGAGGTTCTTGATGTTAATGTCGACGCTCGCAGTTTCCGGCCTTTACGCAGGCATCACTCTCACGCCGATGCTGGGCAACTCGTACCCTCCGGAAGCATCTCGCCTCCAGCCGACAGTCATTCCGGTCCAGGCGCGTGAAAGTGAAGTGCCGGTTGCAAGCAGCCAAGGTAGTGACCAGCCAGGATTCGTCCCATTCCCAGCACAGGCGCAATTCGAGACTGGCGATACCTGGATTTCTGGCGGTCGGCGATTTCGTCTGTACGGGCTGCAGACGTGTCTGCGAGGAACGTCTGTGACTGTTTCTCCCGGTGTTGAGAGGGACTGCGGGGAACTCAACCTGATCATGGCGCAGGCATTGATCAAAGACACGAGGCCCGTATGCGCGGCCATCAAGGATCTCGATGAACATAACGCCGTGGTCGCCTGCCAAACGACCGCCGGCCAACGTCGCTATGATCTGGCAACCTACATGATCGCTAAGGGATGGGGATTTGCCGCCGTCGACAACACGGGCCACTTGATCGTTCCTGGCTACAGGGTGGCGGAGGAAAGTGCTCGATCGGTTCGCGCGGGACTGTGGGTCTATTCGGACATGCCCCACCCCGTCGCCGTCCTTACCGGCCAAGCGGGAGCGCAGCGATGAAAGGTTCATTGCCGATCTTGTTGCTGACGATGACCGCGACGACCGCAGCCGCTCAGAACCGGCCAGTCGATATCCCCCGTCAAATTTATGGAAAAGTTCAGGTCGTGGACGCGACAACCTTCGAATTCAGGAAAAGCGGACAGACCGTGCGGCTTGCCGGATACGAGGCCCCTCGCCTCGAACAGACGGCAAGAAGCGATGGCATCGATTGGCCAGCCGGTCAGGTCTCGCGGGCCTGGATGATCCTTCGAACGCTTGGACAGGACGTCAACTGCGCACCGATAGGGCGCGACACCAACGGCGTTATCCTCGCTCATTGTTTCGTCGGAGAGACAAACCTCGCCGCCACGGCGGTCGCGGAAGGCATCGGCTACGCCTTCAACTATCGCGGCGAACCTCAGGTGCCCGCCTATTTCGATATCGAGAGGAGAGCTCGAGGACTTGGATATGGTGTCTGGTCCTCGCCAGATCTGCTTCCTCCATGGCTCTACACCGCATCATCGGCAAATAGGGACAAGGCCAGAAGCGCCACGGAAAAACCGGACAGCGGTCTCCCACTACCCCTTCCTATCGGCCCGGATAAATCACTGTCACTCAACGATACGCATGGAGGTTGAATGAATCGCATTGTTGGATCCGCCGCAGCGATCATGTTGTTGTTCGGACTTGCTCCGATGGCACTCGCGCAAGACGGCGCCACCCAGAAGCAGATCGATCAGCGCGACCCCGACTTTTGCGGAGCGGGAGGCGCCGGTTGCGATCCGGCCGAGGTGCAGCAGTGGAAGGCGGTTGGCAACAAACTTGCCGATCTCTCCTCGGCCGACCTCAGCCAATATGCCTATGCCTGTGCAAAGCATCGCGAGTGGAAACGAGACTGCGAGACCGATCCAGTCGCCATCCTTAAGCGGCTCGGGATTGAGGGATATTAAGAGGTGGCGACCGCGGGAACCTCCCATGGCCCAGTCATAGCGGCGGCGATCGCCTTTCTCGTCGGGATTGCCGGCGGTTATGCGATCAATGAAATCGTAAGCAGCAGCCAGGTGACCGATCTTGAACGCGAGATCGTCCGGCTGAAAGACGAAGAGCAGCGAAAAACGCGAACTGGCGCCCCGAGTGACGAGGAGGCAAGCGCTGCGATTGCGAAGTCCGGGCGGGCGATGCGGATTTCGGAATGCAAGCCGCGCCAAGCTGTACCGGGTGTGACCTGCACCGGCATGATTACCACGACTACGGGGTCGTTTGCCGGGGCTACCCAGCCTGGAGTGCTCTCCTTTGCGAAAATAGACGGCACCTGGGCGCAGATCCAATGACCATCCGAAGGAGACGAAAAATGAGACTGACGATTCTGACCGCAGTCATGCTTGGTTCGGCCTTTGCCCCTCCGGTTATGCCGGCGAAGGCCGAGGATGCGTCCTGGGGATGCCAGGTTCTGCTCTGTGCGGCATCGCAAAATCCGTCCTGGCATGGCATTTCCTATTGCGTCGCACCCATGACCAAGCTGATTGCGGCCATGAAGGAGCCGGGGTTTTCGTGGCCAATCTGCCATGAGGCCAATGCCGGCAAGCCGGGGCACGAGATTTTCGATGACTGCCCCGCTGGCACCACCGCTGGCTACAGTTCGCAGGGGGATAATGGCTGGAGGGGCGAGCCTGACCAATGCATCAAGAAGGTTGACGTTTGCCGGTCTCCAAGCCAGCGTGGTTCCGAAGTCGGGCTCAAGGGTACTGTGATAAGCCGGAGCTTTGGCGATCGAGGCGATAGCTGCATCGAGCAGATTGCGACTCCGAGGCCACGCCGCGCAGACCCCTACTTCTTCGATATCCCGAATGACCAGGGCGTGAAACAAAGGTTCTGGTTCAACCTGAGCCAGTAGGCACCGAGCATGCAGCTCACGACGGGATCAAGACGATGGCTTGGCGGCCTTCTTCTTCCGGCGACTCGCCTTCTTCGCTGCTATCCGGGCGAGGTCCTCTGCCGTGACCGTAAACAAATCCTCGATCGAGACGCCCCAAACACGCGTCATCTTGTCGAGCGTTGTCAGCTTCACGTCGCGCATTCCGCGCGTGACCTGCGACATATATGCTTCCGACACCCCGAGCTGCTCACCCAATTCCTTGTTCGTCAATCCGCGCGTGGACTTCAGGCGGTCGAGCCCTATCGCGAGTTTCTCCTGAAAAGTTAGCGACGCCAAGTCTGTGACGTCTGACGGCTCGTGGGGTGCTTCGTGCTTTAACCGCGGCATCAAACGCCACCGTCAGTGGGAGATCTCATCAACGGTTCGCGGAACGACAAACGGCGGCACCCGCGCGCAAGCACATGCCGGCGACAGATGTTCGATTGTTTCGAGGTTCCACTGCTCATTCGATGCCTGACGTCGTCCAGAGACCTAGGGTGCCAAGGGTAACCGCTTTATCGTCTGTCGTTTGCATTCATCTCTTCATAAGTTCGTTGCGCTTCATACACTGTGACGAACAGCCCCTGCAAGGGGACCGTTTGCGGCTTCCGAGATTGAAAAAGCGATCCGCACATTAATGTCGAATTGCATCAGAATTTAACTGCGGTTAAAGTTTTGACACGTTCTGATTGATAGAGGGCAATTGATGGATTGGCTCGAACGGTTTGGTTATCGACTTGATCTGCGGCGGCTCGGCATGGCGGCTTTGATCCTCGCCCTGGTGTTCTTCGTCGCGCGGCTGACCTTCAAAGATAGTCTAACCTTAGGCTATGCCATGGTCGTGCCCTCCTATGTGTTCCTCTCCGCCACGCTAGAAGGCGCTCGGATTCAAAGAGGCAGCTTTCGCGACAGTCGCGGTTGGGCGGAGACGATCGCCGCTATCGCCGGGGCTGTGGGCGTCGGATATCTCGGCTTTAGCCTTTGGTCGATCGGGTATTAACGGCGACCGATGCGGATCGTGGTTCGCAACAGCTCGACTCACAAACTGGCGGAACTGACCGAACGCGAGGCCGTCGCATTGCGCGCCTGGTACGGCAACGCCAGTTCCAGCGAGGACGAGGCGATCGCGCTAGCGATTATCCGGCGCGTCAAGGGGATGGATGGCTGGATAGAATGCGACTGCCTGGACGGGCGACACCAGCCATTGCTCGCCCCAATTCAGCAGGAGCGCACGTTCACGCTGCGGAGACTGACGCCTAAGGAAGAGGCCCCCGGTCGACACGACGAACGGCCGAATCATGCCCTCACCTGTCCGTTCCATGTCGACAAGGATGCCGACCCCGCCCTCCTTGATCGCGGCTTTCATCTTCGTCCACTACCGAGATCCGATCGCACCTATATCGATGCACTCCCGGCTATCCCAACGCGCCTCGCCGAGGTCTCGAGTCAGGATTCCGCTCGGTCAACCGAGCGAAACGACCGGCCTTCCAGGCTTGGCGGTATTTTGTGGCGAATGCTCGAGAAGGCAGAAACCAACGTTATTGCGCCGCTGCAGGACGTTCCCAACCTCACACTCGGCAATCAGCTCGCCAAGCTTCGATCGGCCGCGCGGGAGCTCAGGGTGCTTCGAACTTGGACGCTCAATGCGCTTATGTCCACCTGGGCTGCGGATTACTGGGATCCGGACAGCCGTTGGCAACGGTTGCTTGCGACCTCCCGCCCCGACTGGCCGGAGGGGCTTCGCCGCACCGGGTTCATGCTGCTGTTTTCGGCCGGCATATCGACACAGGCGATCATGCCGGCATCCTCTTCGCGAACAATCGACGTCATTGCCAAGGTGCGCCAGCCGCTGCGGGGTGATCCGGCAAGTCGAGGGCCGTTCCTGACCTTGCTGAACGTCGATTTTCAGGAGGATGATGAAGGGCCGGTTCGGGCGGTGCAGGCCTACGCCCAGCCGGTCTACAACGGCGACACGCTGTTCCCGGTCGAATCTGGGTTTGAGCGGAATGTATCGCACCTTCTGTTCTGGCTTCAGCAATCGCTCTTCGACGCTGCACCAGAACTGCGGATAAAGGTCACCAAACCGCTTTTCGCATCGCAAACGCCCATCGGACTCTGCAGGCCGGACTTCGTTTTAGAGGTCAAGTACAAGGACTATCCGCCCCGGAAATTGATTGTCGAGGCCTTCGGGATGGAGACGGACGAATATCGGGCGGCCAAAGAAAAAACGCTCCCACGAATGCAGCATCTCGGACCGATATTTGATATCTATCCTAAGGATCTCACCGAGACCAATTCCGAGGCCACCGGGCGGAGGCTACAGGAGTGGGTCGTCGGTCAGCTTCGCACGGGCGGAAACACCGGCGCGGCTCATTGATGAGCGGCGACGGAGGAGTAGCCTTGCCGATTTTCAGGGTTTTAGGTTGGTTCATTAGTGTCTCCATCCAACTCGGTTTCCGCAGCCAAAAGCAAAGCCGTCTGTGCATCGGACCGCACCTCCGGCGGGCAGTTTCCGAATATAGTGGACACAAGCTCTTCCGTGAGTTCGGTGATCGTCGGCGTCAAACTCGTTGGAAACAGGCGATCCATGTCCCTTGCGCCCACTCCCGACCGTCCGAGCTCGGACTTGAGCGCGCGCATTTCCATCGCACGCTCTTTGACCATCAGCCAAAAGCCGGCGTTGGCTCGGGCTGCTGCCACTATCCGGCCGAGAACGTCGTGTTTCCAAAGATCTCGATTGGCGAGGTATCTGATTTCGGCCATGGCCTTTTCCTCCCTCTATCAGTCGTGCGGGAACCGGCAAACAGCCGCTTCTGAATTTCGCTGTCGGGATGCTGCACGCCGTGACACCCTTGCCACCTATTCGAAACGGTCTTCGGGCGGCTCCGTGTCTTCGCGCAGCGGATCCCGTGCAAGATTGGCAAACTCGCGCAGAAGCGCTTTCGAACTATCCTCGGTCAGACGCTCAGAGAGGGTTCCGATCAATAGCGCGACATCTGCATTCAGCTCCGTCGGCTCGAACGAGCCCGCGTCAGCCTGCTCAAAAATCGCGGCGTTCAAGGCTTGGATGTCATCTCCGAATGCGTCGCGGACGTCCTGGCGTCGAAGAATAGCCGAGGGAGAGGTTCCGGCTTCGGCCTGAACATCAGGAAAGCGATCTCGTCGATTGTGCGTCCCTCGCGGAGACCCTGGATAAACGTTGCTGTTCAGCTTCGCCTGGTCGATTTCGAGATGGACGTTATCAACTGGGATAACTCCGGAAGCTCGGGAAGCGCTCCGCTTTCCTTGTCGGCCGGCCTTCGTGGCAGATTGTATCTTCCGCGTCATTTCCTGCTTTTCTTCTCGCAGATCTTCCTCTGTCATTCCAGCCTCGCGCTTCTCGTCGAGATCCAGGCGATGACGGAGTTCGTCAAGCGATGATATGTAGACATGGCGCACGCCGTCCTTGACGATGAAGCGCATATTCTGTGGTTGCTGCGGCCGGTTGACGGCGCTGAAACCGATGTCTTTTCGAGGGCCAGGCGACGGGCTCCTCCGAGGTATGGTCGTCTCCGCGTCCGACGCGATTGGCTGAAATGCGTCGCTATTCGCGATTGTCCATTCGACCGGCTCCATACAGGGCCTGAGTACCGGCTTGAACTTCCGCACCTTCGAAAACATCCGCTCACCGCCGGAATCCAGCTTCATGATCCGCATCAGCGGCATGCCGGTGACCTGCAGGATCGCTTCCTCGGGTTTCATCATCATCAGCGTGTTGACCGGCAAAAGGTCGACAGAGACCGGAACCTTCGCGATCGACCGATCGCGGCGACCATGGCGATGGGTGTAGGAAGATTGCTCGACCCACTCCGTCGTCCGGCCGGCGGCCATCGACACTGCGGTCGCATCCTCCTGGTTCTGGAAGTTCATGAACAACTTGATCGTCGAAGCACCCATCAGGATCTTCTGGCCAGAGCGCTGATAAAGCCGTTCGAGCTGGGCGCCGTCCTGCAGGATGAAGACAAAGCGCACGCCGTTCTTGCGGATCAGCGGAGCAAGCGTCAGCGCCGTGTCGATGCGGCCGCCATTGCCGAATTCGTCGAGCATCATCAGCACCTCGTGCTCGCCATTGCGCAGCGGCCCCATCTGCACGAGCTTGTCGGCCATCTGCTGGATGAACATCGAGATCAGCCGCTCGTAGATCTGAATGGCGTTCCAGTCGGCCTGGACGAAGATCACCATTTTCCGTTTTCTGATGCTGTCGATCGGGATCGTGGTGATTGAGGTCAGCGCCTCGACGAGCGGGTTCTGCAGGAAATTCAGCTTGGCGACGATCTCCGCCGCGATGCCCTCCCCGAGTTTTTCGTGGCGCCCGGCGAATTTGGTGAGCTGCATGCGGGTCTGGTCGGAAAGGACAGCCTCGTAGTTTTCCAAAAGCTGGATGATCGCCTTGCGCTCGTCTGACATCGAATTGAGGATGCGGTAGAGTTCGCTCAGCGACTTGCGGGTATCAGGGCATTCGAGCACGAAGCCGAGCATGGCCGTCAAAAGGATCCTGGCGCTTTCTTCCCAGAAATCGGATGAATCGGAGCGCAGACGTTCCGGCAACAGCATCTGCGTAAGCTTTTGCAGGTCAGTGATCCGCTGGTTCGGATCGGCGCTGATCATATCGAGCGGATTATAGCCGTCGGTAAATTTCGATCCCGGCGCCAGCAGGAAAATCTCGTAGCCTTTGTCCTTCAGATAGCCCGAGGATTCCTCGAAGAGCTCACCGCTCATGTCGAGGACCACCTGCGACCCCTGGAAACTCATCATCGTGGGGATGACGAAGCCGCGCGACTTGCCCTGCCCCGGCGATCCGATGACCATCACATGCTGGTCGCCGTCGTTGCGCAGGAGCAGGCCCTGTTTCAGACCGAGCACGATGCCGTACTTGTCACGCAACCGAAAGTCGGCGGCATCTTTCAAGGTTGCCAGCCGCGCCTTGCCCATGATCATCCGTTGCCGCTTCTGAATCGCAGCGCCGATCGGAAACCCAACCATCGCCCCTGCGGCCGCCAGGCCCGCCAGAGCCGCAAGGACCGTCTGTCGCGACGGTCGCTGATAGGCGCCGACCGCGTCGGTCGCGCCGAATGGCGCCTGGTACATGGCTGCGAGATGATTGCCGTAATAGTCCGCGATATCGACGTGCCCGCCGGCCCTTGTCGCGACGAGATAGAAGACAATGCCGTAGACGATGACACCGGCATAGGTAGCGGCGAATATGAGAGCAGTGTGCGCAATCAGCGTGAACAGCGACCGGATGTGCAGGAGGTAGAGGATCTTGCGCGACAGCGCCCTGCCGCCTTTCAACATCCACAAGCACAGCAGAAAAAAAACGAGTGGCGAAGCAAGGACGAAGGCCAGGATCGAGAGCCCGACCGTGTTGCGGACATGGATGATCGACCATGTGTAGGCAATGCTATCGAGCAAAGGAGCCTTTGCGACGTAGTCATAGTAGGAGGCCGACGCAAAAGAGGCGACGTAGGCGTCATAGATCAGCGTGAAGAACATCAGCCATATCGCGGCGGCGCCGAACATGACGACCGGGAACGTGAGGACCGAGACTTCCTGAAGCCTCGTCCACTTCGGGCGTTCAGCCTCTGCGTCCGTGTATACGCTTGCCATCTTCGTCCACCTCGTCGGCAAAATAGATTTCACTGACGCCGCGACCGCCGGCGGCATCGCTCTTCTTCAACTGGACCACGATCGGAATGATCGAGCGGATGTAGCGAATGATATCGTCACGCTCCATGCGGACGTTGCTGTTGAGCACCAGCGTCGACAGTCGGTTGAAGGCATGGTGTGGGGAGTTCGCGTGGATGGTCGACATCGAGCCCGGATGACCAGTGTTGATCGCATTGAGAAAATCAAAGGCCTCGTCACCACGCAGCTCGCCCATGAAAATCCGGTCGGGCCTGAGGCGCAGCGCCGAAGCGAGCAGATCCGTCATCGTCACCCGCGCCTCGGCCTGCCCGCCCTTCGAGACCAGCAGCGAGACGACATTTTCCTGCAGGGGCTCCAGCTCGGCCGTATCCTGCATGAGGATAAACCGCTCGTGGTTCGGAATGGCCGTGAGCATCGTGTTGAGGAACGTCGTCTTGCCGGTCGAGGTGCCGCCCGAGATCAACATGCTACGATGATTGATCGCCGCAAGCTCCAAGAACGCGCGCGCCCTTCCCGCCCGTAACAGACGGGACAGCTCGACGTCGATGTCATCGATATAGTCGTCGCCTGTCACCTTGGTGAAGCGAAAGGCTCCTGCCTTCTCATAGTCGTCGAGGTCGAAGCGGCGGATGAATTGTTTTCGGATCGAGAAAGCATGCCCTGTCGCCGAGGTCGGATTGAGGACGAACTGCACGCGCTCGCCATCGACCAGTGTGGCGGACAGCAACGGGTTTTCGGTATTGACGGTTTGCTTGGTGAACGAAGCGGCGCGGGACGCCATGTGACGGATCGCATCCTGGTCGAGACCATCGACCTCCCGCCTCACCATGCTGAGTTGGCCGATCCGCTCCAGCCAGATCTCATTGCTGCGCTGACAGGAGATCTCGACCACGCCGGGATCGTCGAGAAACAACTTGATGGGCTCGAGCGCCTCGGACAGGAAGTGCTGTTCGGCTGAGATCGACGGGCGCGCATTCATTTGCCGACCTTCTTTCTACGCAGGCGCTCGTACGCCTCGCGAACCGGGTCAGGATAGAGATCGGAAAAATCCAGATCTCGCGTGACGAAAACTGTGATGTCCGAGCCTTGGGCGATGTGGATTGTCGGCTTGATGTTCCGCGTATCCTGGAATGCCTCCGTCGCCAGTTGCTGGATGCCCGCTGCGATGGTCTCCGCACCGATCTCGCGTGCCCTGTCCTGCGATGTGCTTCCATTGTCTTGAGGGATGCTGGTCACTGTTCCGTCCGTATTGACGATCGTGATGTTGCGGTCCTGTTTCTGACCGAGCTGGGCGATATATTGAGTCACACCGCCGATCATCGTCATCAGTGCCGGCGGCCCGAACCGTTCCCAATATTTCCGGTCGACGACGCCGGTCATGCCGGAGCGGCCGAGACGGTCGGTGCCGTAGGAACCAAGCTGGACCGAAACACCGTCGCCTCGGATCATCCGCGTCCACACGATGAAGAGGCGTTCCTGCCCGCGTTCGACACCGGACTTGTAATCGCCGATCAACGAGGAGCCTGCGGGAATGAGGATGCGGCGGCCGTCGAAGGAATAGACTTCCTCCCGGACGATCGCCTTCACCATGCCGGCGAGATCGGAATTCACGGCCGTTTCGAGCGTGCCACGAATCATTGTGCCCTGCGGGATCCAGGCATCGATGCGGCGGTTTTCGGCGGCGACCGAGACCTCTACTCCCTGCCCGCCCATTGCTTTCAGAAAGGCGCGATCACCATCGACCGCGCCGCTAGTGTCCCCATTCGCCGTAGATGCTCCGGCCGTGCTGTTCGCCCCGAACAGACCAGCTCCTGAAGTATCGGACGAAGCCCGTGCTGCTCCGTTCGTTTGTTCGGACTGATCGAAGACAACGGCTGTAGAGCGCACGCGCTCGAGAAGCTTGGCCTGCCGGGCGAGCTCGATGCATCGTGGATTGTCGGGATTGTTTCCTCTGGAGCAATCGACATCGACTGGCGGTGCGATCTGGGCTGGCGTCGGAACCACAGGAGCAGGCGGAGGGGGTGGAGGCGGAGGCGGCGCCTCGGGCACCTGCACCGTCGGCAGGGGCGGCGGCGCCGGCGGTTTGAAGCCTTCGTTTCTCGGCGCCTGAACCGGGCGGAACTCTTCCCGAGGGGTATTGTCGACTGTCGGTTCCCGCTCGCCGCCGGAAAACAGGAAATAGAGAACGACACCGACACCGGCGATCGCAAATGCCACCGCAACCGGCCGCATCAGCCCGATCCCGGAGCGCCTAACCTGCCCGCCAATCGCGGTGTCGTTTTCGATGGAATGATAGTTCGGATCCGACATCGTGCCTCCCTATTTTGATCTCGGCGAGGAAGTGACGCCGCCCGAGCCAAGCCGCTTGGGCGCCACCGCTCCCTCGATCGGCGCCGGTACGTCAGCTGGAGCGGTCCTGAGATTGAACAGGCAGGTCTCGTTTTCGGTGCCGTAGCGTAGCGTCCACTGCCGCGAGACCGTGTCGATGACGATGTAGTCCGCCTCCCGTCGATAATTGACGAGGCTCTCCCGCCGCTTGTTATCGACGATGAAGATCGCCGGCACATCGCCGGTGAATTTCATGAAGGTCTTCAATCCGTCGTCGAACACCCAGAGCGGTTTGGCGGCATCGCTGCCCTTGAAACCATAGTCGTAATTGACCTTGTCGCGCCGGATGTTCTTGATATTGGGATTTTGTTCGGCGTCCTGCGCCTGCTTCCAAAGCTCGGCCGTGCCCCTCAGTCCGGCATCCTCCGGATACATGAACTGCAGCTTGAAGGTCTGGTTCTGGATTGCCTTGCTGTCGTTCACCTCCAGATCGAAGGAATAAGTCCGCTTCGTCGTGACCACCGAGAGGTTTGTCGGCGCGTCTTTTTCCATCGGCTTCAGGGTGAGGGAGCGCCTGTCAGCCGATGTGAGGATCTGCCAGGAGACGGTGTCACCGGCGACGACCTGGGTGATCTCCTCATCCGCCCCAAAGAGGATGGTCGTCACCATCCCGTACGTGCCGGTCACCACGAAGACCTGCTCGGCCGAATAGGGCAAGGTCCGGACACGTGGATCGAGCCTGCCCGGCCGGGCAATGAGCTCGGCCTGTGCCGATGATGTTGCCAGGAGCAGTGACATCATAATACCAGCCATCGTCCGCTTCATTGAACGAGCCCCGAAGGCATGGTCTCAGGAACCTTCACATATTCGGTGACGACGAAGCCGAGCGGATTGTAGAGCCGGACCCGGTTGCTGGCGGGTAAGTTGATCTGCTTGTAGCGGACCGTGGCGGACCAGCGATTGACGACCTCGCCGCCGCGCTGTCGCTCCCTCGTCTCGAAGCGTACCGACATCGTCGTCAGGTTGAGCGGATTGACCGACAGGATTTCCGGCCGGATCTCGCCGGATGGTCCCATGGTCTTGACGGGACCTCTTGGATTGGAAGGGTTCATCCACTCAGAATAATCCTTGAAGGCCGACGAATCCGGGTCTGACCAGAGAGCGATCATGTCGAAGTTTTCCGAGAGATACCGTGGATCGTAGGTCTCGCGGCGGATGACGTAGTTGCCGACGAAGGAGGCGCGAACGGCCTGGATTTCGGAAACGTTCGAGCGGTCTTTGTCGAGCGTCGTCACGGTCTCCATGTAGCCGGTGTTCTTGTCGACGATCAGCGGCACGACTTCGGTGCGCACGAGCGGAAAGAGCTGCGCAACGGAAAACGAGAGCACGCCAGCGACAATCCAGCCCGCGACCGCGAAGACCAGCAGGATGAGACCGATCAGTGTCCGTAGCGAGCGGTTCTTCTCGCCCCACGAGAGGTGTCCATCGTAGATGTCCTGGGGGCCGGGGACCCGGTCGGTCGGTACAGCCTTCAATTGCCTTCTGAACAATGCCAAGTTTCAAACCTCGAAGTCGCATGGGTAAAATCTGGATGTTCTCTTCGCAGCCACCGCGTCATTCGCTGTTGCGACGGCGATTGGTGAGCATGCGGCCGAGGGCGCCGGCTGCCGCGACACTGCCGCGGCCTGCAAGGGCAGCAGCGGTGACGGCGCCTCTCGGGCCGGCGAGCGTGCTGAGCGCTATGGCCGCAGCCTGGCCGGCGCGGGAATTGCTGGAGGAAAGGCGCCTGCGGGCAGTATTGTAGGCCGTGTCGACCCCACCTCCCCCGGGCACGCCGGAGAAGGCCGCTCCGTAGGCGAAGGTCCGTGCAAAATCCGGCACCTGGAAGATGAAGTAGGAAATCAGCGCGAGGTAGAGCACCATTGCGAGCACGATTGCCAGCGCGTTCTCCTTGGTGGCCATGTCGCCATTGATCGTGTCCATCATGCCGATCAGGAATCCAAAGGACAGCCCGGCCATGATGTAGGTGAACAGGAGCATGAACATGCCGTAGGCAACGCCCCTCACCCATGCGTCGAAAACGAAGCGTGTGATTCCAAAGAAATAGCAGAGGATGGCGATCGGCCCGATCGCCAGCATGACGGCGGTGATCATCTTGGCAAACAGCGTGACGCCGGTGAGGATCAAAAGCATCGGCAGCAGACCGAAGACCAGCACGATGAAAACGACGACGGCGCCCGTCACATTCGGCAGCCATCCGGACTCGTAGGAATTGAAGAGCTGCATGGCAAAGTCGTAGACCTTGCGGGCCATGCTGGCGACCTGCTGGGCGATATCCGCTCCTGCCGATTGGCCGCCCATTGCCGATGATATGGCGGAGCCGAGATCCTGCGGCGCCGAGAGCACGAACTGTCCAATGTTGTCGTAGAACAACGCCCAGGACATGATCAGGGCATAGGCGAGCGTAAGCTTGAAGGCGGTGATTGCCATGTCCTGCAGGGACACGCTGGACAATCCGAGCGCGCCCCAGAGGAAATACAGGATCAGGAAGATCGCGAGGATGCCGGAAACGAGATTGCCGTTTTCGGCAAATAGCCCCCAGGCCCGTTCCAACGAAGCCTCGTTGATTTTGTCGAAATATCGAAGCGCATCGCCATAGAAATTTATTGCGTAGCTGACGGGATCCATATCTCATCCTGAAATTGATTGACCGGTCGCATCGGGCCGCAATCGTCTTTGGTTGCTCCCTCGACCGCCACCTCCGCAGCTGTCGGCTTCATCGCTGTCTGGTAGCCAAGTGCCGGTACCGGGTTTTCGTCGGCCGAGCATTTCGCCAGTTGCTCGTACCTTCCGGCGCAACCGGTAAGCGCTACGAAGCCGATCGCCAGCACGAAGGTGACCCTCACTGGTTCTGCTCCTCCAAAGCCTTCAACTGATCACGAACCGAAGTGCCCTGTGACGCGGTCCCCCCGTCACGCATCACGCTGTCGGGAAGTGGGGCAAAGGTCTTGAGGTTCTGCGACGACGTCGCAAGGGCGGCCTTGTACTGCTGGTTCAGGAGCATGACCTGGTTGTTCAGAGAGCCGACGGCCTCGTTTGCCGTTTGATTGCCCTGAAGGACCATCTGGGTGTTCTGCTCCAGCGCCCCTTTCAGATCCTTTGCCGTGCCAATTTGCTGTGTGGCCTGCATGAACGAGTTCTGCCGGTCCTTGGTGGCGCTGTTCATCGCGTCGGTGAGCGCGGTGAGCGTAGTGAGCGCATTGATCCCTTGCGAATAGGCCTGATTGGCGCCGGACAGCCCGCCGCCCTTGGCGGTGTCGACCACCATCTTGACCAGGTTCAGGCCGTTGATGAGCTTCGCCGCGGTGTTCTGGAACTGGCCGCCGATTCCTCCGAACACCGCCTGGTTGCTCGACAGGATCGTGCTGAAGTCCGGCGCCTGTCCCATGCTGAAGCCATTGCCGGTCGCAAGTTTGGCAAACTGACTGGCATCCTGCGTCCGATCGCCGGTGATCGCTGCCAGGGTTTTCGTCGTGTTGTCCTTGACGACGGAAGTGTCCTGCTGGATCTCCGACGACAGGCGCTTGATCTCCTCGCTGATGGAGATGTTTTCCGAATCTTTAACGGGGACCTGCGCTTGTGCGTGCGAGACGAGTAGGATGGCGAATGCCGGTGCGATCACTGCTGTCTTCATATGCCTAACCTCTCTTCATTGTTCAGTTTGCTGTAGGTCGGGAATCGACGACGGTGACGAGGCCAAGTGCGGGGTCCTGCATCGCCGAGAAGGTCGCGACCGTGCCGTTGGCACGCGCCTGTTCCTGCAGCTCGGAGAGCCAGCGCTGGATCTGCTCGCTGCTGGCGTTCGATGGAACGGCAAAACACCGCGTACCGCCGGTGTCGACGATGTTGGTCGGGCACTGGATCTGCGCCATTACAAGGGAGCCATCGTTGTCTTTGGCGTTGCCGCCGCCGCTGCCCCGCAGGCTCGCCGAGGACGATTGGAGGCCAGCCTGCAGGCGCTGAAGATATTGCTGGTTCGCCGCTAGGGATTTACCGAGCAGCTCGTTCCACACCGAACCTCGCTCAACCTGCGCCTGCGTGTTCCGGTCGACGGCCTTCTTCAACTGCTCGCCGCATCCGCTCCCGTAGCTGGCGGTTTCCGGCTCGCCGGCCCCTTCAGTGGGCGTACGATCACCATTCTGAGCCTTGTTGCGGCTGTAATAGGCAGAGACTTTCTGGACGTAGTCCTGGGTTTCCGGAATGTTGGGGATCTGGCCATTCTGCAGTGACTGCCGATACGGGCCGGCATTGTAGCCGGCGGCGATCAGGTCGTAGCGGTCGCCGAACATCCCCTGGAGTTGTTTGATGTATTTGACGCCACCACGGATGTTGTCGCGTGTATCGTAGGGGTTGACGCCGAGCTGAGCGGCTGTCCCTGGCATCAGCTGCATGACGCCGGTGGCACCGACCGCCGAGCGCGCGGACTGGCGAAAGCGGGATTCCTGCTCGGCGATCGCCAGTGCGAAGTTCGGATCAACGCCCTGCCGGGTCGCCTCTTCCTCGACCATGCGGGCAACTTCCTGCTGGCTCGGCGTGCGTTGAGATGGCGCCGCCGGCGCGGTATCGCCGGCCATGCCGTCCACCGAGCAATCGGCAGGAGCGCCTGAACCCTGACCGGGCGCCACGCTATCGGTCGTACCGCCCGACGCGCCTTTCACCTTGCGGGTATCGGACTGATAGGACTGATACCAGTTCAACGTCGCCTGCTGGATCTTCTGGCGGGCCTTATCGATGACGGGCACCTGGGCGTTGCTCGATCCCCCGGCAAGGATCAAGACCACCACCAGACCGCCGGCCGCGGCTCTCTCAAGACGCTTTGCGTTCTTCATCGACCGCCACCCCATCCCAGTCGCAGAATTTCGAAAGCCAGCTCTTCGGATCCTCGCCATATTCGTCGAGCAGCATCTCGACCTCGCGCACCGTCTCCTCGCGACCGGACAGCACCTTGATGAACTCGGGCATGTGGGACATGTCCACGCGGGCGATCACGCTGTTCTTAGCCTGCTTGATGAGCATGAAGCGAGAATTGGGATCGCTGTTCTTGACCCACTCGAACTCCGCCCGGGAGAGGCCAAAGTGTTCCATGTAGGAGCTTTCGTCTGCTTTCGGATTGGCAAAGAAGATGTTCGTCGACGTCTGCTCGATGATTGTGCGGCTGACGCTTGAGCGCACAACATCGTCAGCCGACTGCGTGCCGAAGATCACCAGACCGTTCCTTTTCCGGATGGTCTTGAAGTAATCCTTCATCGTGCGCTTGAACTCGTCGTCGTCGAGCAGCTTCCAGGCTTCGTCCATCAAGTTGATGATCGGTGCCTTGCCGTCGTAGATTTCGTCCAGCCGGTGGAACATGTAGAGAAGGGCCGCGGTGCGCACCGTGGGATCATCGAGGATCGACGTCATGTCGAAACCGATCATCGGCCTGGAAATATCGAGGTCGTCATCGGCGTTGTCGAAGAGCCAGGCATAGGGTCCCTTGTCGACCCACTTGTCGAGCCTGGCGATCAGGCTGCCTTCGGTCCTTTCGCTGCCGGCGAGCAGTGCCCTGAGCGACGAGAGGCGCCGATACGATCGATCCTTTGTCTTGAGGACGGATTTGATCGCGTTGCGGATGATTGATTCTTCCTGCGGCGTCAGGCTCTCGCCTTCTTTCGACGGCTTCAACATGAAGCTCAAAAGCCCGTAGAGAAACACACGGTTTTCCTCGCTGTCGTCGAGCAGCAGCGGATT
Organism: Martinezella lusitana; assembly: GCF_016901135.1. Taxonomy (GTDB): domain Bacteria; phylum Pseudomonadota; class Alphaproteobacteria; order Rhizobiales; family Rhizobiaceae; genus Rhizobium; species Rhizobium lusitanum_D. Next base: position 37,455 of record NZ_JAFEVL010000034.1, read on the forward strand.
CCATCCCGACGGTTCGCCGGGTTCGAGCGTCATGTAGGTTCCGCCCGCCGCCCGCACCATGATGTCGAGACCGCGATCCTTGTCGAAGACGATCGTCTTCAATCGTGGGCTAACACGATAGGCCTGCAGGATGAGGAAGGCCATGATGACGGTCTTGCCTGACCCGGTCGGACCGAACACGGTCGTATGCCCGACATCCCCCTGGTGGAAGTTGAAGAAGAACGGTGTGCCCGACGTCGTCTCGAAAATCGTGATCGCCGGTCCCCAATGGTTACCATCTGGCTTGCCATAGGGATATGCGTGAAAGCTGCTGAGCCCCGCGCAGTTGAGTGTCGAGATTAAGGCGCGACGCGCGATATAGGCCTGATTGCCGGGCAGCTGTGCCCAATAGGCAGGCTCCGCGTTCAGGTCCTCGCGCACATATGACGCGCCGAGAGCGCCGAGTTCGTTTCCGATCAGGGCGACCGCGTCGTCGAGCTGGGCGGTGGATTTTGCGACCGGCATGACGGTGAGATGATGCTCGGTGAAAGCGACGCGTTTGCGTGCGAGCTCGTCCCGGGCGATGTCGAGATTGGCCTGAACGCTGGACCCGCCTTCATCGGCCTTCGACATCTGGCGGTCCAACCGTTCGATCCGGCTACGCGCCGCCATGTCGTCGACAAAGGACATCGACTGGGTCAGAACCAGCTCGAACGGGAGCTTGAGGATATAGTCGAGCATGCCGGCGCCGGTCTCTGGCGGATATTCCTTCAGCGAGACCATCGCCCCATAGCGGTCGTCATCGGGTGTGTCGCCCTGCAGGTGGATAATGCGGTTGCCAATCGATGTCCTGCGCGCCGGCAGCATTTCATCGACCGGGATGTTGCCAAGCCGGATCGGCCGGACGCGTCCGCCATTGAGCAGCGTATAGAAGAACTCGCATTGTTCGGAGAACCAAGCTTTTCGCGCGGCGTCATCGACCACCATGTCGTCCGAGACGTCACGGAAGATCATCCGGTTATCGCCGAGGTCCGCCTGCACCCGCTGCACATCTCGCAGGACCTTCGGGCCATAGACGGCAAGCGATTTCTCCAGCGCCCGCGTCGCCTCGATCAGCTTGTCGCGCATCGCGCGGAACTGCTCCTTGCGCACGACATTGCCGCCGACCCCCATGATGCGGGAAAGCGCAGAGCCCTTTCTGAACATGGGGCGTACGACCAGCGAGACATACGTGTCGTTGACGAACATCTCGTTCTTCGAGATGCGCGACTGATAGACGTGATCAAGACGCTGCATGAAGGGATCGGTGAAGGCCGAGGGCAGCGACGGCGCCACCTTCCGCCTGATGACATGAGTATAGAGTGCGAAGCTTCCGATCGAGGAGATCGCGCGGAAGGCAGCGTTGCGCTGCCGCTGCAGCATGTTTATCGTCTCGATGTCAGCGGTCTCGAACGAAAAACCGGTCAGTTGCAGGGTCGAGACAAGGCAGTCGTTCTTCAGACGGATGATGCCGTTTTCGGTCGGCACATAGAAGGGAACATGGGTCGAGACAGTGCGGTCGGCAAAGATCTCCCAACCCCTCGACAAGCTCCCTTTCAAAGATCGCGCCATCGTGTTCATCGCTCACACCCCGTAAGTTCTCACTCCGCCACCGAGCTTGCGGCCGAGCGGGTTGACGCCGCACATACTGAGGCGGCCGACGATCTCGAAAAACCAGAGGTCCAGCTTCACTGTCAGCACATAGAGAATGCTGTGGAGGATGACGAAAGAAACCGGAAACCAGAGGATGGATCCGAGGATCATGAACGCCATCAGCGAGACGAAACACTCGGCCAGAAAGTAAGTGTAGGGTATTCCCATGACTGTCGGCGGCCGGGTCAGGGCTAGGATGACGGGATAGGATTCGATGTAGTCATCACCCCCGCCGATGTCGTTGCCTAATGCGGCCATGGTCATGCTCCGCCGCCGGCCAGGAAGTCGACGAGCTCGGCCGCGGCAAACATGCCGGCAAGGCAACCGGCAACCCGCAGGAGCGCGCCCCAGGACCAGTAGCCAAATGCTGCGGCGAGGAACATGCCGATGAAGGCAATCGCTCCAACCGATCGGCCGAACGGGCCGGTAAAGAATTGCACCAAGCGATCAGCCGCTTGCTGGAGGCGATCGAGGTTCTGCGCCGCCGCCGGCTCGTACTGGCTGACGAGCAGGATTAAGCTCGCCGCAAGCACGATCGCGGCATGGCCGACCCACTTCTGTCGGGCGATGGAGGACCAGGCGACGCTGCCATAAAGGACTGCAGTGTGGACTGCCAATGTGATGGGATTCATTGAAGCACCTCTTCCTTGACGATCTTCACCGGACCGCCAGCTCCGATATTCGCCTCCTCCTGATGAGGGCGAACGGCTGACGGAGGCGGGTTTGCAACGGAAAAAACAAGCATCGGGGACTTTGCCCGCTCGGCCGATCCTGTTCGGCGCTCTGAGCCAGGAACGGCCGTAGACGACCGACTTACAGGTGGAGGGGCCTTCCCCGCGGTCGTGCCGATGTAGTACCCGACGACGCGGGTGACATAATCTGCGGTTTCGCGGATCAGCGGCAAGGAATGGTGAAGGTCGACGTTCGGTTCGCCAGCGTTGTAGGCCGCCGCGACGAGCACGGGATTGCGATACTTGTCGACTAGGACACGGAGGAACCGTGTGCCTGCGCGGATGTTCTGCTCAGGGTCGGTCAGGTCATTCGCGCCAAAGGCTTTGCCGATCCGCGGCATCACCTGCATCAGCCCGATGGCACCTGCAGAGCTGACAAGGCTCGGATCGAAATCGGCGTTCTCCGCCCGCATGATCGAGAGCACCCAGTTCGGATCGACCTCTTCCGCAGCGGCGATCGTCACAGCGAGCCTGGCATATATCTCGGGAGTGTTGGAAAGCAGATCGGGTCGAGGCCGCGGCAATGATCGGCCGGTATCGACTTGTGATTCGACGGCGGGATCAATGATTGGAGGAGCTGGCCTCTGATCAAATGAGAAGACGCTGATGGGCGAATGCACGGTGCGTTCGCGCCGTGCATTCGCAGTACCAGCCGCTTCTCCTGGTATTTCGACGCGACTGTTATCAAACTTTCCAATCTCGTCCAATGAAACAGCATTGGAAATTGGGGCAGCATCGTTTGGTCCGTCGAAGCGCTGGTTGAAACTGGCCCAGTCGATCGAGGGAAAAGCGAGCCGCTGGCCTGGAGTTGCCACGCTCGAAGCGGCGCTCGGAGCAGGCTCAGCTTCCAATTTCGCTACCTTCGGGCTTGTGGCACGGCTACCGAAACGGCCCTGTACAGACATTCGCGAACCGGAATGCGGGTCGTTGTCATTTGGACCGGAGGCGAAACCGGTGAGCAGAAGCGTTGAAATCCCAGCCGTCCACAGCGCGCTTCGCGACCATGCTTTTTGCGGTCTTCTCACAGGTGAAAGCGGGATGCGATCCATGGCCGAACCAGTGCAAAATTATACTGCGGTATAAGATTTTGAACTGCATTCCGTTACGGAAATCAACCGGAAATTTGCCTTGAGTATAATTCTCTGCGCTGAGCGCGATGGCCTGGAATTAGTTTCTCAAGGAAATTCAATCGCGTAGGCGCGACCATTTGTCCGGCGTCCAACGATACTGTATCTGCTCGCGATCGCCCAGAATACGGGCCAGACGCACGGCCGTGCCTCCTTTGATCAATACTGAACCAGCATTAGCGCCGGATCGAATGCCAGAGATTCGGCAAACGAAATTGGGCAATTCCTGCTGAATTCTCGAAACCGGATAACAGGAATCGATTTGATAGCGAGCATCACTACGATCGATTGACAGCCCCCTTTCCTGCACAGGGCCGAGACTCTGGCGTCCGTACTCAGTTCCATATTCCAGCTGACACTCGACGATATTGTCAGAATAGCCTCTGCAGCCGGCAAGGCGGAGATACGCGAACGGCGTCGGCGGCAATGGGCGTGTCGGTTCGGTCTGGTGGCCACAACCGGATAATAAGATCACCATCGTCAGAGCTACGGAGTGCAACATGGAAATTTGCATATCGTCGCTTTCTAGCTTGCTTGCCGATAGCCGGCATGGTTGAGGGCTTCGAGGAAAAGATCGCGGGCGAGCGCGCAGTAGGGTGATAATGCCTGTGCCAGGTGAAGTTGGGTGAGCACCAGTCCGAGATCCGCAATAGCCGCCACGACGTCCTTCAGGTCATCGTTAAGGGCGTCTCGCAGCATTTCCATTCCCTCGTGGCCCTTGACCACAATGGCGTACTCGTTGCGCGCAATGCTATGCCAGAGCTCGATGGTGCCGCCTTCGCCGTTCACGCCTTCCGCGTCGCAGATCAGCATGAGAGCATAGTCCGGATCCTGCATGGGACTTTCCTCGAGCGAGGTCCCGCCACGGAATTCCGTCAGTGCAGCGTCAGACGCAAAGAGCAGCATATGCTCATTGACCAGAAGGCGTCGCTGGCCAAGACGGACGAAGCCGTTCATCACAGTGGAACGGGTTGCAGCAGGGGGAAGGCTTTCCTCACAATGCTCACAGATCGATATCAGTCGGCCATTTGTGAAGGCGAATTCGCTATGGAAGCGATTGACGATAGAGCGCTCGATGTCCTCCGTCCGACCAGCCAGAGACTCGACTAATGCGAACGCGTCAAGTCGTTCCCAAGGCTTCATCAGGATATCGCTCTCTGGCGCGAATCCGGCGTCGCGCACCAAGCTCGCAGGACCTACCACGATGGCGGCGGACCGCGTCTGCGCGCCGCAATTTGGGCAATCAGCTGAAAACGGAACTTTGTACCATTCTTTTGTCAGCAAGGATCTATTGTGTGTCAGCGTCAGACCCCGTTGTGGATGAACCGGATATCGCTTAGCCTGCGGTCGGAAAGCGTCGCATAACTTATACTGAGGTATAAGTAACAGCGGTGCTCAGCTTGCTCAAGCGGGAAAAGCTGCAACGTCGCGACGATTGCCTCCACGGTTGATCGACGCGAAAAGTGGGCTGTTGGCAAGTTGGGGCCACATCATTAACATGCGTCAGGACGGCTTCGCGCTCCTGAGAGCACAGGTCAGATCAGCGGAGGAGCCCGATACTGAAATTCCTGTAGTCCTGCGGGACGGAGTGCTCCACGATCCCGAGTTGGATCGCGTTTTCCGCGACCTCCCTCTCAACGTCGCTCTGTCATTCCTTCGCGCCTATGGCTACGACGTTCTTGGTGGAGCATCTCCCCCATGCCAAGCTAAGGCGTGCCCGTGCCGATGATGTCGATCCAGAAACCCGGAAGGGGATTGGCGCATCACCCCCAAACGGCGGTCTCGTAGTGATCCCAGATAGCGGGAAGATCATCTTCAAGCGACAAAACCAGCTGCGCCGACTTAGCGTTTGGACTCTGCGACGTAGCTTTAGGGCTTTTGCGAGGGACGTTGAGCAAAGCGTTCCGATAAGGCGCCACCTAGCGCTGGTAAACATCCGAACATCACCAGCTGAGGTGTTCCACTAAGACCAAAGAAGTGCGAAAGGAGAATTGCTGTCAACGCTCCGGCGAAGGCACCAATGATATACGGAAAATAGCTTCTCATCCTATACCTCCCTCCTGATCCCAGAAGTTCCGATTAGAGCGGCATTCCTTTCCCCGACTTGTGCGGCGACGCAGAATAGGAAGATTTGCAGCAGCAGCCCTGACCGAAATAGGGCGCAATGCGCTTATCTCAACAAGAATGCTGCTTCGGGTTGTGAAACTACTGCCACCTGATTGCCGAAATCCGGCGATTGCCTATTCCCTGATGCGCTCAGTCGCTCGTTGTCCATATCGCTCAATCGCTGATTCGTAAGCGCGCAATTCCGCGCACCTGTTCACTGAACAGCGAATGAAGGATTCTGTGTCCACAAGGGAGACGGTGGACACAATGACATTGGATATCTTGAAGGGCTCAGGGGGTCTTCGGGCTGTGAAG
>NZ_JAFEVL010000013.1 GCF_016901135.1 Martinezella lusitana
TCGCCATGTCAGGAGCGCCGGCGATCCAACCGGCCACCGTCGAAACCTGAATGCGATTCCGAGTCGGAGAGGAGAGTTGTGCTATGGAATCCGGCTGGCGACACCCGATCAGGACGACGTCCCGATCAGGCACTAACTGGCGATCTGGGATTGCTACGACACGTCTCGCGATCATTTCGATATCGACGTTGTAATCAGCCGTCGGGAATTCAAGCCGTGCACCGGTACGATTTCGTACAAAAGTTGTTGTGCGGCGCAATTTTTAAGCGCATCCTGATATGTGACGCCAGCCACGCAAGGGCGCTGACGTTTGGAAGATCATCGTGCTTTCGCCCCCTGGAGAGCAACGATGACCCGTCAGAATTTCAGCGTATTTGACAATCGTTTGCTGTGTGCCCTCGCCCCTGACGATCTGCGTCTGCTTGCCCCAAGCCTGGAGAGAATACAGCTTCAACTTCGCCAATCCCTCGAGAGGGCGCATCAGCCGATCGACTTCGTCTATTTTCTCGAGGCAGGTCTTGGTTCGGTGGTGGCAAGCAAAGAGGGCGGCTCGACAGTCGAGGTCGGCCTGTTCGGCCGGGATGGCATGACCGGGACGTCGCTTGTCCAGGGAGATACCGAAAGCCCATTCGACTGCTTCGTCCAGATGGGCGGCTCGGCATTCCGTATTTCTGCCGGCAATCTGCAAGACGCGCTGGCCCAGAGTGCCCCATTGACAGAACTTTTGTTGCACTATGCCCGGGCACTCGGCATCCAGACCACCTATACGGCGCTTGCAAACGGCCAGATCAAACTGGAAGAGCGGCTGGCGCGATGGATCCTGATGGTTCACGACCGCATGGATGGCGACAGCTTTACTGTCACGCATGAATTTCTTGCGATGATGCTGGGGGTCCGCCGGCCGGGTGTGACAGTGGCTCTGCAAACTCTCGAAGCAAAGCACTTCATCAAATCGCAGCGCGGCGAAATTCGCGTGAAACACCGCGATGGGCTGATGGATCTCAGCCGGGGCACCTATGGCCCGGCCGAGATGGAATACGAGCGCCTGACTGGAATTGTACTAGGGAAAACGAAGCCAGTTCCCACTGATGACGCGCCATTGAAACGGCCTGCTTGATCGACAACTGCACCTATTTTGACGTCGGCAACCGCTTAAGGACGACGCATGACCCTATCTTCCAGCGACTATATGGATGAGACCTCGTCGACAGTTCTCATGAACGCCTTTCAGGAGGCGTGTGCCCGGCATGACATCTCACCCGACGGCGACGATGGTGCGGATCTTTTAACCGTCCTTACGTATGCCTTTCAAAAAGGAATGACGACAAAGGATAGGCTGCTCGCCTTCGCGATGAATCTCACTGGCAAATGAAAGCGAAAATTCGCCCGCCGACTCGTTATGCACCTGCGTCGGCGATGGCTTTCAAAATGGACAGGCCGACCTAACGTTGAGAGTCGAGAAAAAGTCGGAAGATCAGATCGTCGCTGAAGGCGAAGCCGAGGGATTTCGCGAGGACCTGGGGCCGTTCGTCGTTGCTGCTGAAGCCACACTCATGCCTATGGTATTCACAAACGCTAGGGAATCGGACAACCCTATCATCTTCGCCAATGACAGCTTCCTCGCACTCACCGGATATGATCGGCAAGAGGTGCTAGGCCAAAGCTTCGATGCCCTGATGGCGCGGGGGTCAGCGCCTGACGTCCTAGCAAGGCTGGCGGCAATATTCTCGGAGGGTGGTGAAAAGGAGCTGGCGATCTTTGAACCACCGGGTGAAGAACACGCTTGCCACGGTGCAATCGATCGTTTCGCAGACCTTGCGGCAGATGTCAGATCCCGAACTTATCCGCGAAGCGATCGAGTCCAGGATTTTCGCCCTTTCCCGATCGCATGATCTGTTGAGCCGTGAGAGCTGGAACGGCGCCGAACTCCACGATCTAGTTGCTATAGCGCTGGCACCGTTCAAGGACGCAGCTTCACAGCCTGAGCGTTTCGTCATCATAGGACAGAAGTTCCGTTTGCCTTCAAAAGCAACCCTGGCGCTCGGAATGGCGATCCATGAACTGGCGACCAATACCGTGAAATACAGTGCACTTTCTAACATTGGCGGTTCGGTTCTCGTCAGCTGGGCGGTCGAACCAGTCTCAGGCGGCAAGGAATTGAGCATCTCCTGGCAAGAGAAGGGCGGTCCGACGGTGACGCCCCCGTTTCGGAAGGCTTCGGTACCAAGCTCCTGGAGCGCGGCCTCGCCCATGAGCTGGATGGCTCGGTTAACCTGCAATACCATGCGGAGGGCGTTTCATGCGCGATCATCATGCCGGTGCTGGACGATCGAAATGAATAAATTGCTGTCGGCCCAGCGCACGCTTATCGTCGAGGACGAGATGATGCTCCTCATGGTGCTCGAAGACATCCTGACCGATCTGGGTTGCGGATCTATTGCTGTCGCCGGGACGATCAAACAGGCGTTGAGCTTGGTCAGCAGCCGACCGTTCGATAGCGCAGTGCTGGATGTAAATCTGAATGGCGAGAAAAGCTTTCCCATCGCCGATGCGCTTGGCGCGCTGGATGTGCCCTACATTTTCGCCACGGGATACGGTATCGATGCGCTCGGTGCCGGCTACCGGGATCGTCCGCTATTGTCGAAGCCTTATAGTTATGTGGATGTTGAGAACATTCTCATCCGACTTCTGCCACATGTCGGAGCGCAACGGGTAATCGGGTCATCGGCGCGGATTTGACGCGATTGTTAGGCTCATTTCCCGGGTCAAAATCACCCTTTGAGGTGATGTGCAGCGCGATCGCAGGCGTCCCGATCAGATCGGTGCAAATTCAGAATTCGGATTGCGTCCGATCTGGGAATGGGATGTTTCTGCATGAAATAATCGAGTTCATAGGCATCGGACACTTTTTTCCGATCTTGCACGAGTTTGATCGCGGTGGCGGTCATCATTTCCCCCTGTGGACCCAAATCAGTTGGGTTCAACTTATCAGGGTCATGTCTCGACTGGTGGAATCGTATAGAAAGAGACAATGTGGCAACCTATCATTGAGACTTGACCCGCGTCCTCATGCGATACGGGTGGCGGCAACCAGCCACTCATTCCGCTGCCCCGGATGCGGGCGCATCATGGGCTTGTTCCCAGGTCGTCATGTAGTCACGGCTGAGCGGAATGGCGTCCGCCCGCTTGGCGAGTTGAACCTGAAACACCATCATTGACCGGAAGCGAAACCCAATTTCGCACAAAACGATAGAATTCCCACATGCGACAGACTCCGGCGGATCTTCGTCAGAAAATCGCAAATATCACAAAGGGTTATTGCCGCATCTGAAGGCGTTAAGCACTGAAAATTGCTTTAAAGAATCTCACATCAAGTGCCGTAGCTAGCCGGAACGGCCGCATTCTTACGATTAAGTGCCAAACGACACCTTATCCGCGAGAAGCGGCGCTCCGGGCTGCAGATCGGACAACAGCCTTTCAGCAATCGGTGCATCTGCGGCCTGACCTGCGGTGAGCTCCATCCGCACCGGTCTACCCTCGGCGTCGACAAGCGCATGGATCTTGGTCGTCAGGCCGCCACGAGAACGTCCCATGCAAGGGTCGGTAGATCCCCCCTTTTTTGCGCTGGCACCATGTTGGTGAACGCGAACACAGGATGAATCGATCATCACAATGTCTCTGTCGTAGTGCTTTGAAACCGCATCGAGAAGCCGATCCCAGACCCCGGCGCTCCGCCAACGGGAGAAACGGTTGTACAGCGTCATTCGCGGTCCACAACGGTCGGGAATATCCCGCCAGGACGACCCAGTTCTAAATCGCCAAAGAATGCCATTGATCACCCGTCGATCATCGACGCGCTCAACACCCCGACTGTTCGTCAGAAGAAAGAAGAAGCGGCTCGATAATGGCCCATTCCTGATCGCTTAATTCGTGACGTCGCATCCAACTCTCCTTTCCAGGAGAGTGAAGCATCATACGCAATCAAACGAAACCCTGTTTATGGGGACGCCCCCTAGTTCAATCCCAAAACGATTCCGCTTAACGCTGACAGACTCTAATGGGATGGACCGGCTGCTTCGCCGCGCGCGATCGTCCACGACATCAACCGGCACCCCCTTTCCGTCTGCGACCCGGACGCGGGCGGGGATGCTACCGTGACAGCGGCGCAACGGGCTCATTGGCAAAACCGGCGTCGTCAAGCGCATGGCGGACGAGACCAGATTTCTTTGCTGCGTCCATGAATACGCTTACGCAAGACAGGGCGGATGGTTTGCCTGGCCCGACCGCGATGGCAATGCCGGTCGACTGGAAGCCGCCGTCCAGAACGCGGGCGCCGGGCAATTGAGGCAACAGCGTCTGGAACGCGTCGCGGGATAGAGCAAGCGCGTCCGCTTTTCCCGTCAGCATGCGCTCGACAGCTTCGGCAATGGACTCCGCCGGCGCGGGCGTCGTCTTCGTGAGAGTGCGCGCCGAGCTGCGTATCGTGGTCGTGTTGGCGATGCCGACGACGCGGACATCCTCCCTGTCCACCCCCGCAAGACTGGTAATGCCGGAAGAGCCCGTGACCAGATAGGTGCTCTCGAGAATGTAATAGGCGGGACCGAACGCAACCCTCTTGCGGCGCTCGTCGTCCACCGGCATGAAACTCACATCGATCTGCCCGCTTTCGAGCGCATCGGTGCATGCTCCCGAATTCGGAAAGTTCACGATCTCCAGGGTAACGCCGAGTTGCAGCGCCAGTGCTTGCGCCATGTCGATCGTCGTGCCGCGATAGTGCCCGGTTTCCCCGTCGAAAGTGGCGAAGACCGCTGAAAGCGCCGGGGCGACGATCACCCCTGCCCGCAGCGCGCCTGTCGAGGTCAATTCCCTGCGGATGGCCTCGCGATCACCCGAGGAGTTGTCCGTTGCTCCTATCGCATTTGCCGTGTCAGGTTCCATATGAGCCTTCTCCATCATTTCCGACTATTTACCGCTATCTTGAGACCCGGCTCTTCTCGCGAAATACCATGACTTGCCTTATCCCGAAACCGGGATTTCCGAGCAATGCCTCGCGCTGGTTGACCGACACGCTGGTCAGTCGATCCGGAACGGCCGCCCCAAGCACATCGTCATCGACGGCACCCGGACCAATCGTGAGGCGAGACGATACGTATTTTCAATCATGCCGCGACAGGAAGGCGGCGACGGTGGCGAGGCAAAGCTCCTTCTCCTCGACATGCGGCATATGGCTGGAATGTTCAAAGAGCACCCATTCGCAGCCGGCGACACGATCGACATAGGGCTTCACCACTTCGGGCGTCGCCTCGTCGTATTTGCCGGAAATCAGCAGCATCGGTGCCTCGATCAGGTGGAGACGGTCCTCGATCGTCCAGTCCTTCATCGTACCGATAACGTGGAACTCCGTCGGGCCGTTCATGTTGCGGTAGACCGTACTGTCTTCGTCCATGATCGCAAAAGTGCGGGCCACTTCGGGCGGCCAAGGCACAACGCGACAGACATGACGGTCGTAGAAGAAGCGGGAAGCGGCAATATATTCCGGATCGGTGATCGTGCCCGCCTCTTCGTGTCTTAGCAACGTATTCTGCACATCCCGCGGCAGCTCGCGGCGCAGCCGGTTGGCTTCGGAAACCCAGGTGTGCATGTTCGCCGGCGAGTTGGCGATGACGAGTGCCTTCAGTCCCTTCGGCTGGCGCACCGCATGTTCCGCACCCAGCATCCCACCCCAGGACTGGCCGAGGACAGCATAGCGATCCTGGATACCGAGATGCTTCAGCAGCGCGTCCAGCTCTTCGAGGAACAGCGCCGGCGTCCAGAAATCGGGGCCTTTTTCCGGCAGGCGCGTCGAGTTGCCGTTGCCGAGCTGGTCGTAATGAATGACGGCGCGGCCATCGATCTCCGTGATGCCCTTGAAGGAGTCGACATAGTCGTGCGTGCAGCCGGGGCCGCCATGGGCAACGACGAGGGGCAGCTTGCCGCTATCGAGCGATCCGGTGATGCGATACCACGTCTGGTATTCGCGAAAGGGCAGGAAGGCTTCTTTCGATGCGACGGCAGCCACGGGTTTCTCCATCTCTTTGACTAGGATGGAAAAAGCATAACGCGGCCTCAAGGCCTGCGGCAGCTATCAGAAGTTATAGGATGGCTCGTTTTCCAGAAGCCGGTAATGCGTGGCCCGCACCACTGCCTGCGTGCGGTTCTTGGCGCCGAGTTTCTTGGCGGCGGCATTGAGGTGCATGACGACGGTCGGCACCGAGCGGTTGATGACGCGGGAAATCTCCTTGGCCGAAAGCCCCTCAGCCGAATGGCGCAGGCACTCCCGCTCCCGCTCCGTCAGCCGCATCTTGCCGACGCTGCGCGCACTGGAATCAAACAGCGCATAGGCCGTCTCGTGGAAGACATGTGCGAGCAGGCCGAAATCGGCGATGTAGCGCAGCGCGTTGCGCTCGAAATCCTTGTTCGCGCCGAAGCGGATGCCAGTCACTGTCGCATAATCGCCGCGCGGCATGTGCACCGGCACGGTGACGCCCGTCGACATGTCGCGTTCGTTGAGGTAGCGCGCAACCGGTTCGGTATTTTCTCCGAGATACCGGTTGATCGCCGTATCGGCCTCGACATTGTAGTTCCAGAAGAACGGTGCCGAGGTGCGCAGCGCCACCTGCTGCACCGGATCGATGCGGAAATAGCCGCGGTCGAGCCAGTATTCGAGCATATCGTCGGAGATGTTGCGCAGCTTCAGAAACGAAGGAACCATGATCTCGCCGTCGAGATCGAAGGGCACCGGCGTATAGTCATAGACCAGAGCTTCGAAACCGAGCTGTTGCATCGCCTCGAAAGCCTGATCGATACGTCCGTCCAGCGTATCATGCGCGGTAAACTTGCGTCTGATCGTTCCGATTTCGTCAAGCATGGAGAACTCCGGCTCACATCCAAACCCCGACCCTATCACTTCTTATAGCTGGTGTGGATCACGGTTTACGGTAAAAATTTAATCATGCCCAAATGTTGAGCAAGAAGAATATTTGCCGGAGTAAGCTGATGTGGCGCGAAATGCAGCCGGATGAACGCATGGAGGTCGAAGTCGATGGGCACAAGGTGATTGCCTATAGCTTCGGCTCCGGCGCGGAGACCGTTTTCTGCCTGAACGGCGGCCCCGGCCTTCCCTGCGATTATCTGCGTGAGGCGCATTCCTGCCTCGTCGACCAGGGTTATCGCGTCGTTGCCTTCGACCAGCTCGGAACCGGTGCCTCCGACCGCCCGACGGATCCGGCGCTCTGGACCATCGGCCGCTATGTCGAGGAGACCGAAACCGTCCGCAAGGCGCTCGGCCTCGGCAAGGTTCATATGCTCGGCCATTCCTGGGGCGGATGGCTCGGGATCGACTATGCGCTGACCTATCCGGAAAACCTCCGGACCCTGATCCTCGAGGACACCGTCGCCGACATGCCGCACCTGATCTCGGAACTAGAGCGACTGCGGGCGGCACTCGGTCCGGAAACCGTGGCGATGATGCAGAAGCATGAGGCACAGGGCACCTACGATCATCCGGAATATATGGCCGCCGTCACCATCCTCAACTATCGCCATGTCTGTCGCCTGCCGGAATGGCCAGCGCCGGTGCGCCGTTCGCTCGACGACTGGAACATGGGGCCTTACGCGACGATGCAGGGGCCGAACGAATTCCTCTATATCGGCAATCTCAAGGACTGGAACCGCATCCCCGACCTGCCGCGCATGACCGTGCCGACGCTGATCACTGTCGGCGAGCACGACGAACTGACGCCCGCCTGCGCGCTACGCATGAAGCTCGCCATTCCCAACGCGGAGTTGAAGGTGTTTGCGAACGCAAGCCACATGCCCTTCTATGAAAACCCCGCCGACTATTATCCAGCACTTCTCGATTTCCTGGCGAGGCACAGGCAGGCATGATGCGACAGGAAGCGTTCGAAAATCGAAGAAGGCAAGGGAGCGAGCGTCATCATGCATCGCTATAGGTTCGTTCTCAGCCGCCCGCTGCAATTCCTGCCCGTCATTTTCGGCATCAGCGTCATCACCTTCATCCTGGTGCGCCTCATTCCCGGCGATCCCGCCCGCAATATTCTCGGCACGCGCGCGACGCCGACGGCACTCGCCAATATCCGCGCCCAATACGGCCTCGATCAGCCGATCTGGCTGCAATATTTCTATTTCCTGAAAAACCTCGCCAATGGCGAGATGGGCAAGTCCATCCTCTACAAGATCGACGTGCTGAAGCTGATTTCCACCCGCATCGAGCCGACGGTGGCGCTCGTCGTCGCCAGCGTCATCCTGTCGATCCTCATCGCCGTGCCGATGGCGGCGATTGCCGCCCGTAACAATGGCCGCGCGGCGGACCATCTCGTACGCATCGTCTCCACCTTCGGCATCGGCTTTCCGCCCTTCTGGCTCGGCCTGATGCTGATCATCCTCTTCAGCGTCGATCTCGGCGTGCTTCCGGTCTCCGGCTACGGCGAGACGCTCGGCGACAAGCTTTTGCATCTTATCCTGCCGAGTCTCACCATCGCGTTGTCGCTGTCGACGGTGCTGACCCGCAGCCTGCGCGCCGCGATGATCGAATCGCTGAAATCAGACGTAGCGACGGCGGCGCGGGCGCGCGGCATGCCGGAGAGCATCGTTTTCTGGCGGCATGTGGTGCCGAATTCGCTGGTGCCGACCATCAATCTGCTGGCGGTCAATATCGGCTGGCTGATCGGCGGCACCGTCGTCGTCGAAAGCGTCTTTGCGCTCCCCGGCATCGGCCAGCTTCTGGTGCGCGCTATCTTCTCGCGCGATTACATGGTGGTCCAGGGCGTCGCCATGGTCTTTGCCTGCGCCACCGTGCTCGTCAACTTCCTCGCCGACATCGTCACCGTCGCCGCCGATCCGAGGGTGACGATATGAGCCTTCAGGCAACCGCCCCCGTTTCCATCGCCTGGCGCCATCTACTCGGCAAGCGGCTCACCCTCGTCATCGGCGGCGGCATTCTCCTGTTCTTTCTGCTGGTGGCGCTCGGCGCTCCGCTGATCGCACCCTACGATCCGATCCTGCAGAATGCCGATGTCCGCCTGCAGGCGCCGTCTTGGCTTCACCCCTTCGGCACCGACAATTTCGGCCGCGATATCCTGTCCCGCGTCCTCTGGGGCACGCGCATCGACCTGCAGATCGCCGTGATCGGCGTCGTCTTTCCCTTCCTGATCGGCACGACTATCGGCACCATCGCCGGTTTCTTCGGCGGCGTGATCGATGCAGTCTTCATGCGGATCGTCGACATCATCCTCGCCTTCCCCTTCCTCGTGCTGATGTTGTCGATCATCGCCATTCTCGGGCCGGGCCTCAGCAGCTTCTATATCGCCATGGCGCTGGTCGGCTGGGTCTCCTATGCCCGCCTCATCCGCGCGCAGATGCTGGTGCTGAAGAACAGCGACTATGCAGTTGCCGCCGTCAGCCTCGGCTTCAGCCGCTT
The DNA here is from genome assembly GCF_016901135.1 of Martinezella lusitana. Taxonomy (GTDB): domain Bacteria; phylum Pseudomonadota; class Alphaproteobacteria; order Rhizobiales; family Rhizobiaceae; genus Rhizobium; species Rhizobium lusitanum_D. The sequence goes on from NZ_JAFEVL010000013.1 coordinate 9,479, forward strand.
CCGCATCATGTTCCGCCACCTGTTGCCGAATGCCATAGCCGGCTCGATCGTCTTTTCCATGTCGGATGCTGTGCTCGTGCTGCTGAGCGGCGCCGCCGTCAGCTATCTCGGTCTCGGCGTACAGCCGCCGCTGGCCGAATGGGGCGTCATGGTCGCTGAAGGCCAGAGCTTCATCACAACGGCCTGGTGGATCACGCTGTTTCCCGGCCTCTCCATCGTCTGCCTCGCCTTCGGGTTCAGCATGCTGGGCGATGCGCTCGGCGAATTGCTGGGGGTACACGAATGAGCGCCTCCGTCCTTTCCGTCCGCGATCTCACCGTCAAGGCACACCTCGATAGCGGCGAACGCACGCTGCTCGATGCCGTGTCGCTGGATCTCGCCAAGGGAGAAATCCTCGGCCTCGTCGGCGAAAGCGGCTCCGGCAAGAGCCTGCTCTGCCGCTCGCTGATCCGCCTCCTCCCCTCCTCGCTGCTGAAGATCGAGAGCGGTAGTGTCCTGCTCGAGGGCCGCGACCTGACAACAATCAGTGATGCCGACATGCTGAAGGTGCGTGGCGGTGAGATCGGCATGATCTTCCAGAACCCGACCAGCCATCTCGATCCGGTCATGCGGATCGGTAACCAGATCGCCGAGGGTATTCGCTATCATCAGGGCCTCAATGCGCGGGAGGCACGCACTGCTGCCATCGAAATCCTCGGCCAGGTAGGCTTTCCCGATCCTATCAGGCAATATGAAAGCTATCCGCACGAATTCTCCGGCGGTATGCGCCAGCGCGCGATGATCGGCGTCGCCCTGTCCTGCAATCCAAAAATCCTGATTGCCGACGAGCCGACGACCGCGCTCGACGTCACCATCCAGGCGCAGATCCTCAAGCTCCTGATGGACATCCGCGACAAACGCGGCCTCTCCATCATCCTCATCACCCACGATCTCGGCATCGTCGCCCAGACCTGTGACCGCATCGCCGTGATGCGCGGCGGCAAGCTGCTGGAGCAAGGTCCGAAGCGGACGCTCCTGTCGCAGCCGCGCCATCTCTACACGATCGACCTGATCAAGAGCCATCCGTCGATGCCGGACGAGACGGCATCCGTCGCGGAAGCCATAAAAGCCGACACCCCGCTCAAGCCACTCCTCGAAATCGACGACCTGCACGTCCGTTTCAACGTCGGCGGTGGCCTCTTCAAGGGCAGCGCCGCCAGAACGGTCAACGCCGTCTCGGGTGTCAGCCTGCGACTGATGCCCGGCGAGACGGTCGGAATCGTCGGCGAATCCGGCAGCGGCAAGAGCACGCTTGCCCGCGCCATCCTTGGCCTGACGCCGCTCTCCTCCGGCCATATCACCTTTGGCGGCATTGACCTGGCCCAACAGAAAACGGCGGGCCTCGCCAAGCTCAGGCGCGAGGCGGCGATGGTGTTCCAGGACCCCTATAATGCGCTCAACCCTCGCCTGACGATCGGCGAGATGCTCACCGAAGTGCTCAAGGTGCAGGGCAAGGTCGCATCCGCCGATATCCCCGCCCGCGTCGGTGAACTGCTGGACCTCGTCGGGCTGGAGCGCGAATTCGCCAAGCGCAAGCCACGCAGCATGAGCGGCGGCCAGTGCCAGCGCGCCGGCATCGCCCGCGCGCTCGCCGTCGCCCCTCAGCTCATCATCGCCGACGAATGCGTCGCCGCACTCGACGTCACCATCCAGGCGCAGATCATCGAACTCTTCCGCGAGCTGACGCGGAAGATGAACCTGACCCTGCTCTTCATCGCCCATGATCTCGCCATCGTCCGCAATCTCTGCGAACGCACCGTCGTGATGTATGGCGGCGAGATCGTCGAGGAGGGCCTGTCCGAGGAGATCTTCGCGCGTCCGAAACACCCCTATACGGCCTCGCTCATCGCCGCCATTCCGGACATCGACCCGGACAAACAACTCTTTGCCGACACCGATCTTCGCGCCGAAAACAACGTCGCCGAAATCCTGCCTTTCAAACGCATGCCATAACAACCAAGGGAACGATCTTATGACCAGCAGATGGAAATCAATCGGGCTCGCGGCCATCGTCGCCGGCCTCACCCTCACCGCAACCTATGCCGAAGCAGCCGGCGTGCTGACCATCGGCCGCCGCGAGGATTCGACCACGTTCGATCCGATCAAGACGGCGCAGAACATCGACAACTGGGTCTTCTCGAACGTCTATGACGTGCTGATCCGCGTCGACAAGACCGGCACCAAGCTGGAGCCCGGCCTTGCCGAAAGCTGGACCACATCCGATGACGGCCTCACCTACGTCTTCAAGATCCGCGACACGAAATTCTCCGACGGCTCGCCGTTGACGGCCGAGGACGCCGCCTTCAGCCTGCTGCGCATCCGCGACGACGCGGCTTCGCTCTGGAGCGATTCCTACAAGGTGATCGACACCGCGGTTGCAACTGACGCCCATACGCTGACGATCAAGCTCAAGCATCCCTCCGCGCCCTTCCTGTCGACGCTGGCGCTGCCGAACGCCTCGGTCATCTCCAAGAAGGGCATGGAGACGCTCGGCCCCGACGCTTACGCCGAAAAGCCGATCGGATCCGGCGCTTTCTCCGTCGAGGAATGGCGGCGCGGCGACCGCATTATCCTCAAGAAGAACCCCTACTTCTGGCAAGCCGACCGGGTGAAGCTCGACGGTGTCGAATGGATTTCCGTGCCGGATGACAATACCCGCATGTTGAACGTTCAGGCCGGTCAGCTCGATACGGCGATCTTCGTTCCCTTTTCCCGCGTGGCGGAGCTGAAGAAGGACCCGAACCTCAATGTCGACATCGACGCTTCGACCCGCGAGGATCACCTCCTGGTCAACCACGCGCATGGCGAGCTCGGCAAGAAGGAAGTCCGCCAGGCCCTCGACCTCGCCATCGACAAGAAGGCGATCGTCGATGCCGTTACCTTCGGCCAGGGCACGGTCGCCAATTCCTACATTCCGAAGGGCGCGCTTTATCATTACGCCGACAACCTGCAGCGCCCCTACGATCCGGAAAAGGCCAAGAAGATGCTGGCCGACGCCGGCGTTTCCAACCTGACGCTGACCTATCTTCTGCGTGCAGGCGACGAGGTCGACGAGCAGACGGCCGTGCTGGTGCAGCAGCAATTGCAGAAGGCCGGTATCACCGCCGACCTGCAGAAGGTCGATCCGAGCCAGGAATGGGATATGACGGTCGCGGGTGACTACGACATCTCGGTCAACTACTGGACCAACGATATTCTCGACCCGGACCAGAAGACGACCTTCGTGCTCGGTCACGATTCCAACAACAACTATTCGACCAATTACAAGAACGAAGCGGTCAAGGAACTGGTCGCCAAGGGGCGCCTGGAGCTCGATCCGAAGAAGCGCGAGCAGATGTATATCGATCTGCAGAAGATGGCGAAGGACGATGTCAACTGGATCGATCTCTATTACAGCCCCTATATCAATGTCTCGCGCAAGAACATTGAAAACTTCTACCAGAACCCGCTCGGCCGTTTCTTCCTGGAAGATACCGTCAAGAACTGATCAGATAGCTGCGATGATCTCCGCCACCCCATCGGGTGGCGGCGTTTTTATCAACTGGGCGAGAGTAAGGAACTCCACATGAGCGAGACTGCTTTTCTTGGCGTGCGGGAACTCGGGCGACTTTATCGCCATGGCGCGCTGTCGCCGGTCGAGGCGACGAGACAGGCAATCGAACGCATGGAACGCCTCGAGCCGAAACTGAATGCCGTCTCCCATATCGTCGCTACCGCCATGCAGGATGCCGAACGTCTCGCGGTAGATCTTCGTTCAGGTCGCGACCTCGGGGCGTTGCACGGCATTCCGGTCGCCATCAAGGATCTCATCGAGGTCAAAGACGCACCGACGGGCTTCGGCAGCCGCGTTCGGGCACCCGCAATTGCTCCAAAAGATGCCACGCTTGTCAAAAGACTGCGCGACGCCGGTGCAATCATCCTCTGCAAGAGCAACCTGCTCGAATATGCCTATGGCATTGCCCATCCCGATGTGGGTCAGACCAACAATCCGCACGATGCCGGCCGCACCTCCGGTGGATCGAGTGGCGGCTCTGCCGCGCTCGTTGCCGCTGGCGTCGTGCCGTTGGCGGTGGGCACCGACACCGGCGGCTCCATCCGCATTCCCGCATCCTACTGCGGCATTGTCGGCCTGAAGCCGACATTCGGGCTGGTGCCGCTCGACGGCGTCTTCCCTCTCTCGTGGAGCCTTGACCATGCCGGCCCGCTGGCGCGCACCGTGACCGATGCCGCCACCATGCTCGGCTGCCTTTCCGACAAAACGTTCTCCCTTTTGGAACCGTCGCTTGAGGGCGTCCGGATCGGTGTTGTTCGCTACCATGCCGGCAGCAGCGAGCTGACGCCGGCTGTTGCAGCCAACCTCCAGGAAATCCTTGAGAAGCTGGCCTTGAGAGGCGCGGTCATCAAGACGATCGATCTGCCGGAATTTGCGGCGGCAAATTTGGAACTCAGAAAAATCATTCGTCCCGAAGCTTCCGTCATCCATACCAGCCTGCATGCCGAAAACCCTTCGGGCTACGCGCCGAGAACCCGCTCCCAGATCGAGACGGGTTTTGGAGCGAGCGCCGTGGACTATCTGCGCGCTCAGGAGTTTCGGGTGAAGCTCAGAGAGGCCATCGAAGCCCGCTTCGCCGAGGTCGATGTGCTGCTAGGCCCGAGCGTTCCGTTCCCTGCCCCTGTAGAGGACCCTGAATTCACCGAGGACGGACAGGAAGGCGAGATGCTTTCGAGCGGATTTGCCAATATGACGGGCCAGCCCTCCATCAGCATTCCTTGCGGAATAGACGGACATCTACCGCTTGGCCTGCAGTTGACCGGCGCCTTCGGTGCAGACGGCAAGCTGCTGCAGATCGCGCTTGCCGTCGAGGCGGCATTGGATGCCTACCGCCAACCAACACTTTGAGCGCTCAGGGAGCGTTACGCCCTGTAACGGTCCCCCAGACGTTGAAGCAGCATAGCCCAGGCTTTGGTTCCGAGACGGAAATTGGCAAGCCGGAAGAATTCGTTGGGGGCGTGATAATCCTCATCCGATGTGGAAAAGGAAAAGAAGATCGCTTCCACGCCGAGATGTCTCCGGAAGGAAGCCCCGATCGGAATCGTTGCGCCCATGGCGACACGAAGCGGCGGCCGACCCAGCAACTCGGCCAGAACGCCTTCGGCAATCGAAAGCGCCGGCAGGTCTGAATCGATGAAGAAGGCTTCGCTGCCCGGTCCGTGCCGATGAATATCCAGCGAAAAGCCACGTGGCAGACGCGCTTCCAGATGCCGGGCGACCGCCGCGACGACGTGATCCGGTTTTTGGCCAGCGATCAATCGGCAGGTGATTTTCGCGCTTGCCGAGGAAGGAATGACGGTTTTCGTCCCCTTGCCCTGATAGCCGCCGGAAATACCGTTGAATTCCAGCGTGGGTTCCAGCCATTGCCGGATGAGAAGCTCGCGGCCGGTATCGATAGGATCTGCGCCGGAAACTCCGATGTCGCGATAATAGGTAGCACTGTCGAAGGCGGCCTCCTCGATCGCGGCAACGATACGGGCATCCGGTGGGCTGGTTCCGTCGAGAAACCCTTCGACATCAACTCGCCCATCAGGCCCGTGCAGCGAGGCGAGAAGAGTGGCAAGTGCGCCGATCGGATTGGGGGCACTCCCGCCGTGGCGCCCGGAATGCAGATCCTTGGCGGCTCCAGTGACCGTCACTTCGAAGGCGGCTAATCCACGGCTCGCCACGGTCATTGACGGCCGATCCGGCCGCCACATGGCACCGTCGGCGGAAATGACCAGATCGCATCCAAGCTTCTCGCGGTAGCTCTGAAGCGTCGCCTCGAAATGCGGACTGCCGGATTCCTCCTCGCCCTCGATAAGGACCTTGAGATTGACCGGCAAGCGGCCTTCGGCCCGCAGATAGGCTTCGGCTACGAGGATCGGAATCAGCAGCGGCCCTTTATCATCGGATACGCCGCGCGCGTAAAGCCGACCATCCCGTTCGTCCGGCTCGAAAGGCGGCGTCGTCCATTTCTCGAGTGGATCGGGCGGCTGTACGTCGTAGTGGCCGTAAACGAGAAAAGTCGGGAGGGAGGGATCGCTGATCACTTCGCCATAGACGGCCGGATGTCCGCCCGTTTTCAGTAATTCGACGGAGGAGAAGCCCGCCTTTCGCAAGCGCTGGGCAACGAAATTCGCAGCATCGCTAATCCCCTCGGCATAAGCGGTATCCGTGCTGACGCTTGGAATACGGCAAAAAGCCTTGAGGTCTTCAAGCGCGGCAGGAAAATTCTCTTCGAGATAGGCCAAGGTGCTCATTTGCCGCCGTCCACGCTGATGACCTGGCCGGAAATCCAGCCGGCATAATCGGAGGCAAAGAACATCACCATAGCGGTGATATCATCCGGCGTGCCGAGACGTTTCAAGGCGATGTTCTGCAGCAATCGCGCCTGCCCCTCTTCGCCCATCGCCTCCCATTGCCGCTCGGTCGTGGGATTCGAGCGCACGAAACCCGGCGCCACGTTGTTGACGGTGATGTCCCAGGGGCCTAACTCATGGGCAAGCTGGCGCGTCAGGCCGATCTGACCTGCCTTGGCGCTGGCATAGGCCTGGATGCCCGTCAGCGAAATGCCGAGGCCGGCACCGCTCGATATATTGATGATACGACCATATTTCCGCCTCTTCATGCCGGGTGCTGCCGCCTGCGCCATGAAAAATGTGCCCGAAAGATTGACGTCGAAGATCGTCTGCCAGTCTTCCTCCGAAATCTCCTCGATCGGGCGCCCGACCTGCCCGCGGACGCCGCCGGCATTGTTGACGAGAACATCGATCGCGCCACCAGCAGTTTCGATCGCCGCAACAGTTTGCTGAACGGCGCTCCGGCTCCCCACGTCAAGCACATGCCCATATGTCTTAGGGCCGCAGAGGCTCACGGTCTCTTCCAATCCGGCGGCATTGACGTCGCAGACATGGACCGCAGCACCCCGGCTGGCGAATGCTTGCGCAATGGCGCGGCCGAAGCCGTGGGCCGCACCGGTAACGACGACCACCTTGCCCTCGAAGTCGATATTCATGCCACACTCCTTGCGAGCTCTTCCAGATTGCCAAGATCGAGTGGCCGTTTGCCGTCCTCTATCTCATGGATCATGGCGACGACGCGGGCAGCAAGCGGCGTCGGGACATGGCTGTCACTCCCGATTTCGACCACAGGGAGCACCTGGGCGTCCACCTCGGTCTTGCGCTTGCGTATGGCCAAATCCCTCCAGATGCCGGAATGCGATTTGGCAGACTTGCGATTGTGGGCGGCCATGTCGTCGAAAGATTTATTCGTCTGCTCGGCCGACGCCAGTGGCCCGAACGCCGCTGGATCGAATCCGTCGAATGCCTCCGGCTGAATGTTGTTTACGGCCGCAACCGTCGCAACTTCGAGCGCCAGCTTCCGCAACACGGGACGCGCCTGCGGGTTGGCAAGCACGTCGGCAATGCTGTCATTTGTCAGCGCCGTTCCGAAAAGCAGCGCACCGTAGATAAGTTTGCCCCAGAGAAAGCCCCAGATATTGTCCGTCAGGATGGCCCTCGGCTCGAATTGCAGCATCAGGGCATGAATATCCTGAATGCGGCCGGTCATTTTTCCGTCCAGTTCGCCGACGACGACAGCGCCGCGACCGCTATAGTGAACGACGCCCGGCTCCAGATAGTCGGCACCGAAATTGACGAAGCAGCCGATGACGCGATGATCGCCTGCGATCGGGGCGATCACCCGTTCGTTCAATCCGTTCTGTGCGGAAACGACGTAGCCGTCAGATGACAGATGCTTCACGAGGGCGTGGGCCGCACTCTCGGTATGGTGGGCCTTGACGCAGAGAAATGCGCGCTCGAACGTTCCCTGCAATTCTTCCGGAAGATAGGCCTTTACCTTGACCGTATCCTGAAAGATCGGTCCCTCGATGCGCAAACCGCCGGCGTTGATGGCGTCGACATGTTCCTTGACGTTGTCCACGAAGATCAGGTCGTGTCCAGCCCGGATGAAGGCAGCCCCGAGGGTTCCGCCGATCGCGCCGGCGCCCCAGATGAGTATCGGCTGGCTCATGCCCAATCTCCTTCGAGAAACGCCCGGGTTTCCTTGACGGCGACGTCCCAGAGTGCGCGCATGTCCTCATCCGGCCGTTCGTAGTAGCCACCAAAATTGCCGTCACCGAGATAGGATTTGACAGCGGCAGGCGACATGACGCGCATGCGGGCTAGATCGATCATCGGCTTCTGCTGCGCCGGCTGCACGACGCCTTCAAGCCGCGTCCAGGGGAAATTCTCCATCCAGGAGGCGTGCGAGGCAACGCTGTCGATCTCCTGAACCTTGGCAAAGGTCTTGGGCGCGTTCCACCAGTTGTGGAACTTCACCGCAGTATCCGGATTATCCGCCATCCATTCGATAGCAAGGCTGCCTGCCGGCTGATTGCCACCATGGCCGTTGACGATGAGGATGCGGCGGAAGCCTTGGAGTCGCAAGCCATCAAGGATATCGCGAACGAGACGTATATAGGTTTCCTGCCGCAGGCTGATGGTGCCCGGATAGGCAAGAAAATAAGGAGTTATGCCATAAGCTACGACGGGAAAGACCGGAATGCCGAGCGGTTCTGCCGCGTCCGCCGCAACCCGTTCCGACAGGATGGAATCGACCGATAGAGAAAGTCCAGCATGCTGTTCTGTACTGCCGAGCGGCAGAATGGCGCGGTCGTCGGTCTTGAGGTAGGCCTCGATCTGATGCCAGTTGGATTCCGAAACTCTCATGTCTCTGCCTTTCCTATCCCTGCCCTTCGGAGGCGGTTCGTTTGAAATTCTCTGTTGACGGTAGCTGGATGCCCGCAGCGCGGAGGATCGGCACGATCACCCGCTCGATGTCTGCGGTATCCGGTGCGTGGCGATATTCGATCGCCTGCATGCCCGCCGGAATGCGGTTCACGATGCTTTCGGTGCCGGAGGCGTAGATCACAACCGTCGCATGAGCGAGCATTGCATCCAGGCCCGGCGTCTCCAGCGTGGCGGCAGCGACTTCCCTCACATGCGGCGCAAAACGCTGAACGCCGCTCTTCATGATCGGAAGGAAGTCCGGAATGCGGGAGACGACAGCAATCGAGGCAAGTGAATCAAGTGACGCCAGCGCCATGCGCGTCTCTTCGGAAGGCGTGAAGCTGATCGCAACAACTTTGGTGTTCGGCACGAGAACCGAAACTTCCCGAAGGCGGTTGGTGAAGGTTATGGCAAGGTCTGCCGAATTTACGCGCGCCTTGGCGTCCACCTCACGCTCTATCGCTGAAACGGTCAGCGGCTCCACCGTAACACCCGTGCCAAGTCGGCCGGCAATGAAGCGAGCATAACTTGCCGTCGCCTCTGGAAAGATCCCGATCATGACAATGCGCATTCGCGGGCCGATGCTGTCGCGATAAAAAATCCGGGCGCTGATCAGGGAAACGAGTTCCGCTGGGCGAATGCCGAGCTCGCGGCTTTCGTCGATGAGCTTATCTATATACCGGTGCAGGCCGCTGGCATCCGCTCTGCCCGCAAGGCGCGCCTGGTAGCTGTCGCCGACGAACGTGCCCGAACCGGGACGCGTGTCGATAAGGCCGGCGGACTTGAGATCGGCATAGACCTGGCTGACGGTCATCGGAGCGACGCCGACCTTTTCGGCAAGCTCACGCACCGACGGAAGTGTCTCCCCCGGCGCCAGCTCACCGCAGGCGATACCATACTCTATGAGTCCTTGAAGCTGCGTGCGCAGAGGCACTGGCAGCTCACGGTCGACGAAGAATTCCATGAAAGCCGTTCAGTTTCATCTGTTATAGTGTATTATAACGATTACCCTGCCGCGTCGACTTCGACAAGTCAAGGGGTCGTTTGCGGGAGGGGACGGAATCCGACGCTAAGGCATTGGCCAGGTGTTGGTGCATGGATCGTTCAGCTGTCTGAGTTAGGCAAGCGGCATTCCGTAATAGCCGTTGTAGTCCAGGCCATGCCTTTCAAACACAATACCAGCCGCCGCAATCATATTGAGACGATGAAGTTCAGGGTTTCGAACTGGCGGGAGTATGAGGCTGGACTTCGTCGGCGCGGCAGTTTGACCTTGTGGCTGACACTGGAAGCCCTGTCCAAGTGGCAGGCACCTAGACGCAAGACCCGCGGCGGCCAGCACCGTTATTCCGATCTGGCAATCGAGACCGCCATAGGGCGATACTAGTCCATCATCGGGCCGCGTCTGCGAGCCCGGTTGCTTCCTGCTCAGCAAACAGAAGCCGCCATCGGCTGCGCCGCCCTCAACCGAATGCTTGCCTGCGCACGCCCGAAATCCGTCCGCCGGAAAGAAGCTACGGCATAGTATGCCCCTTCAAAGATCGGCTGCCGCTCAATTCCGGATCCATGCACCAACGCTCATGAGAAAAGCAGTTGACAGTCGATCCAGTGCGTGAAATCGTTATAGTCAATAATAACAGTTTTACCTAAAACTAACAGGGGAATGCGATGAAGACGTTCGTGAGAGCGGCCATGACCGCTGCGCTTTTATTGGGTACCAGCATGTCTGCATTCGCTGTGGAACGCGGCGGTACGCTCGTCTACGGCCGATATGCCGACAGCCTCTTGCTTGAGCCTGTGCTTAACGACGGCAACGTCGATATCTGGATCCTGTCCAACCTTTACGACACGCTACTTCTGCCGACCGACGATGGCAAGGACGTTCAGGCCGGTCTCGCCACCGAATGGAAAGTCGCCGATGACGGTCTCAGCGTTACGCTGACTCTCCGCGACGGCATCAAGTTCTCGGATGGCTCTCCGATCACGCCTGCAGACGTGGCATGGTCTCTGAAGCGCGCGTCGCGGAAGGACAACGGAATCTGGAACTTCATGGTCGCCTCGATCGACGACGTGGTTCCCGAAGGAGATAAGACGGTCGTCGTCAAGCTGAAGCATATCGATCCGGCAATCCTCGCAGCTCTCACCGTTTTCAACACAGGCATCATGCCTCAAAAGGCGTTTGAGGCCACTCCTGGCGCAACCGAGGAAGAGAAGGCCAAGGCTTTTGCTGAGCACCCGATCGGCTCTGGACCCTTCGTGTTGAAGTCCTGGGAACGTGGCACGAGCATGAAACTCGTCCGCAACGAATATTACTGGGGTAAGGGCGAGGATGGCAAGCCGCTCCCCTATCTCGACGGCCTCGACTTCGAGACCATTCCGGATGATGCGACACGAATCCTGAAGCTAAATTCGGGCGAAATCGATGGTGCTGAATTCATTCCCTATGCGCGCGTCAACGAGCTGAAATCGGCAGGCGTCGTGAATATGGAGCTCTTTCCATCGACCCGTATACAATATGTGACGATGAACGTTCGGCCGCAGATCAAGGGCCAGGATAATCCGCTGTCGAATCCCAAGGTTCGGCAGGCTATGAACTATGCTATCAACAAGGACGCGATCATCCAGATCGTAACCCATGGCGTCGGCACGCCGATGACGTCCTTCATGTCGACCGCAACGCCGCTTCATGCTGGTGACAAGCCGCTCTATCCTTACGATCTTGAAAAGGCGAAGAGCCTGATGAAGGAAGCTGGCTTCCAGAATGGCTTTTCGACCAGCATTCTCGTCGTTGCCGGCAATCAGGACCAGATCGGCATTTCGACGGCCCTGCAGCAGATGTGGTCACAGATCGGCATCAAGCTGGACCTCCAGCAGGTCGATAATCCCAGCCTCACCCAGCAGTACCGCGACGGTGTGTTCCAGATGCGGAATGCCGCCTGGACGGACGATATCGCCGATCCGAGCGAAATTACGTCCTACTTCTCATATTCGCCGACGATCGATGCGCTTCACACCGGCTGGAAAAATGCCGATGTCGACAAGCTCTTCGAGGACTCCCAAAAGGAAGCCGACAAGACCAAGCGCGCCGGGCAATATGCCAAGATCCAGGAAATCTACAACGCCGACGGACCGATCGTACCGCTCTACGAGACGCCTTATCCCGTAGCGCTCAGCAAGAAGGTTCACGGTTTCGTACAAATCCCTCTCGGCAACAACATCTTCGTCAAAGCCTGGAAGGACAAGTAAGTCCCAGGATCGCAGGTGCGCGGGCTGCCGAACGGTCCGCGCATCCCCTTGGTCAGGAATCCGGGAGCGGCTTTTGCCACTTTTCAGTTTCGTTATCCGCCGCGTACTCCAGATGATACCGACGGCGATTTTCATTCTGGTCGTTACTTTTGTGCTGGTCCGTCTGCTTCCCGGCGACCCGGCAAGCGCAATGATTGGAGACCGGGCGCTGGACGCCGACGTCGCTCGCATCAATCGTCAGCTGGGTCTCGATCAACCTGTTCCGGTTCAGTTTCTTTATTATGTTGAGCGTATTCTCGCCGGCGATCTCGGCAATTCCATCAGCCTCAAGGTTTCGGTGATATCGCTGATCCTGCAGCGGCTGCCGGTAACGCTGATGCTCACGGTGATGGCCGCATTGATCGCGCTTGTTCTTGCCGTTCCGCTTGCCTTCATCGCCGCGTTGAAGCGCGAGCGTGCGCCGGATGCCATCATCAGGGGTGCCTTTCAAGTCGGGCTTTCGATGCCGGTCTTCTATATCGGCATCGTTCTTTTGACCGTGTTCGCAGCGCAGATGAGATTGTTTCCCGTCGGCGGATACGGGGAGACGTTCGGCGACAGGCTTTATCATCTCTTCCTTCCGGCGCTTACGCTGGCCTTGAGCTTTGCGGCCGTACTGATGCGCAATCTGCGTGCCTCGATCATTGGCGTAATGAATGCCGAATATGTCGACTTCGCCAGGGCCAAGGGCCTGCGCTCGCGTGTGATCCTCTTTCGCCATATCCTGCGCAACGCGCTGATTTCGACGGTCACGCTTTTCGGCCTGCAGATCGGATCGCTGCTCGGCGGTGCGGTTATCACGGAGACCGTTTTTGCGGTGCCCGGCGCAGGACGACTTCTGATCGACAGCATCTATGGGCGCGACTATCCCGTTTTGCAGGGGCTGACGATCGCGCTCGCCATCCTCGTTTCGCTGACGTTCCTGATCACTGATATCGTTCAGGCTTGGCTCGACCCGAGGATCGCGCGATGAGTGATGCTGTCAGAGAGGCTAAAAGCTCGACGCGTCTCCGCCTGCCGGCACTGCCGCGCAGTCTGATTTCTGGCGGTATCATGCTTGGGCTCAGCCTCATTGTTGCTTTCTGGCCATCGCTGTTTGCCCCGTATGACCCCACGGCCTTCGATTATAACGCCTTGCTGCAGGCGCCGAGCTGGGCGCATCCCTTCGGCACCGACAGCTTCGGACGCGATGTTCTGTCCCGCGTTATCCATGCCTACACCATCGACATGCAGATCGCCTTCTTCGCCACCACCGGCCCCTTTGTTGCGGGCACCATCATCGGTGCCTTCGTCGGTTATGCCGGCGGCATAACCGAAGCGATCTTCGGCCGTATCGTCGATGCCGTTGTCACCTTTCCCTTCCTGGTGCTTGTCATCGCCGTTGTTTCGGTCCTCGGACCAGGTCTTGGAAACATGTACATCGCGATCGGCGTTGTCGGCTGGGTCTTTTATGCCCGTCTTGTCGCGTCTGAAATCAAGGTGCAGAAGCGTCTCGACTATGCCGATGCCGGACGTGTCATGGGCTATACGCCCTTGCGCATTATTTTCCGGCATCTCCTGCCGAATGCGATCACACCCGCTATCGTCTATTGGATGACCGATATGGCGCTCGCGATCCTGCTCGGCTCGAGCCTCGGCTATCTCGGTCTCGGCGCCCAGCCGCCCGTGGCCGAATGGGGCGTCCAGATCGCCGACGGCAAGAATTTCATGAATACGGCCTGGTGGATCTCCGTGTTTCCCGGCGTGGCGATCGTCCTGACCGGCCTCGGTTTCAGCCTGGCCGGCGATGGCATAGCGGAATTGTTGAGGGTGCGGCGATGACGACGGGTGCTGCAGAAAATGCCGGACTTGTGGTCCGTGGCCTGACGACGACCTTTGATACGGTTCGCGGTACGGCGATCGCTGCGGCTGACGTCGATTTCGACGTGGCGCCCGGCGAGGTTGTTGGCCTTGTCGGCGAGTCCGGTTCGGGCAAGAGCGTGACGCTTAGATCCATCATGAGGTTGATCCGTGAACCGGGACACGTGAGCGGCCGTGTCGAATGGCGCGGCCGCGATCTCGTTTCGATGTCCGCGGAAGAACTCCGGCGGATTCGCGGTAGCGAGATCGCGATGATTTTCCAGGAACCCATGACGGCGCTCAATCCGGTGCTACCGATCGGCATGCAGATCGAAGAGAACCTGCTGGCACACATGACGCTGGATGCACGCGCGCGCCGCGCAAGAGCGCTGGAATTGATGAACATCGTCGGCATTCCGGCAGCCGAACGCCGGCTTCACGAATATCCGCACCAGTTTTCCGGCGGCATGCGGCAGCGCGCTATGATCGCGATTGCATTGGCCTGTTCGCCGAAATTGCTCTTGGCTGACGAGCCGACCACCGCGCTCGATGTCACGATTCAAGACCAGATTCTGAAGCTGCTGCTGGAGCTTCGCGATCGCCTGTCGATGAGCGTCGTGCTCGTCACGCACGACCTCGGGGTCGTTGCGGCAACCTGCGACAGGATGGCGGTGATGTATGCCGGACGCATCGTCGAAACCGGCACGGTTGCCGAAGTATTTGCTCGACCGCACCACCCCTATACACGCGGCCTCCTGGGTTCCGTACCGCGCTCCGGCACATCCCGCACCATGCTGCAATCGATCGAAGGTACGCCGCCCAGCCTGACGAACCTGCCTGCCGGCTGCTCGTTCCACCCTCGCTGCAGCTTCGCGACCGACATCTGTCTCAGGGAGCGCCCGCCCTTGGAACCGATTACCTCCGAAGCGCGCAGGGCCGCGTGCTTTCATCATGAACTCGTCGCAAAGGCGGAGACGATCATTTGAGCGCGAACCTGCCGATCATTTCCGTCGATGGCGTCTCCAAACGTTTTAGCGGCCCCTACTCTCTTTTGGGCCGACTGAGGGGAAAGCCGCCCATTGCGGTCCATGCGCTGAACGAGGTCTCACTGGAGGTATATCGCGGCGAAACGCTTGGTATCGTCGGGGAATCCGGCTGCGGCAAATCCACACTCGCGCGCTGTCTTGTCCGGCTGCAGGAGCCGGATGCAGGCGCCATACGCTTCGAAGGTAAGGATATCGGCATGCTGCGGGCGGCGGAGCGCCGCGCCTTCAACAGACGCGTACAGATGATTTTCCAGGACCCTTACGGCTCGCTTAATCCCCGTATGACTGTGAGGCAGATTCTGGGCGAGGCGCTCAGCGTGCACCGCATGCGCCCGAAGGCACAGATACCGGATCGCATCGCCGAATTGCTGGAACTGGTTCGCCTGCCGCAGGATGCCGCCGGGCGTTATCCGCACGAATTTTCCGGCGGCCAGCGCCAGCGCATCGGCATTGCACGTGCCCTTGCCGTCGAGCCGGATGTGATCGTTGCCGACGAACTTGTTTCGGCACTCGACGTCTCGGTGCAGGCGCAGGTCGTGAACCTACTGCTGCAGCTTCAGGAGCAGCTTCACCTGACAGTCATCTTCGTTGCACATGATCTGCGGCTTGTCCGCCATATCTCGCATCGTGTCGCGGTCATGTATCTTGGTCAGGTCATGGAGATTAGCCCCGCAAACGCGCTCTTCACGGCGCCGCGTCATCCTTATTCGAAGGCATTGCTCGATGCGGCGCCTGAACTCGATCCGACCCGGCGTAACAGAACGGTGGCCGCCCGCGGCGAATTGCCGAGCCCGCTCAATCTGCCGCCCGGCTGTCCCTTTGCAAGTCGCTGCCCGCATGTTTTCGATCGCTGCCGCGTCGAGAGGCCAATCCTTACGCCACGCGGCAAAGGCCAACGCGCCGCCTGCCATTTAACCGATTTCGGCGCAGCCCAAGCCGAAGAAAAACAGATTTCCTAATAAGGAACTTCGATGTGACATTCGCTGCCTTCGAAACCGAGATCGCCAAAATCAACGACATCCTTTGCGCGGTCAATTTGCTGACCTGGGATGCGCGCACCATGATGCCGCCCGGCGGCGTCGATGCTCGCGGCAAGCAGGTCGCCACGCTCGTTGGACTTGCTCGCGATCTTGCGACCGGCGATGAGGTCCAACGTGCGATCGAAGGTGCCTGTGCTGAACTGGCTGATGTGCCCCCAAATGATATTCGTAGGCTCGCTGTCGAGCAGGCGGCGGATGCGATCGGAGTCCTTTCACGTATTCCCTCCTCACTCGTCGGCGCCGCCGCCGAACTCAAGACCGTCGCGCAGGCTTCATGGAGCAAGGCGCGCGCGGCAAACGACTTTGCGGCTTTTGCCCCTCTGCTCGAACGCAGCATGGAGATGCAGCGTGAGATCGCTCTGGCGATCGGCTACGCCGAGCACCCTTATGATGCGCTGGTCGCAACGTATGAGCCCGGCATGACCTGGTCGCGGCTTCGCGGCCTTTACGGCGAATTACAGCAGGCATTAGGTCCGCTACTTGCTACCGCCAAGGAAGCCAGGGTGAGGATGGAAATCCTCGACCGGTCCTATCCGGTCGACCAGCAGCGCGCCTTTTCGAGCGTCATCTCCTCCCGCTTCGGCTATGATTTCGGTCGCGGCAGACTAGACGACACCGTCCATCCCTTCGAGATTTCCTTCACGCGATCGGATGTCCGAATTACCGGCCGTTTCCGCGACGCCTGGCTGCCGGGCGGCCTTTTCGCCGTCTGGCATGAGGCCGGTCACGGTATGTACGAGCAAGGCATCTCCGAGGCCTTCACACGTTCAACCTTCACCACCGATTTCATCAATCTTTATGCGGTTGGAGGCACCAGCTTCGGCACGCATGAATCCCAATCGCGGCTTTGGGAAAATCGCGTCGGCCGCTCGCGCCGTTTCTGGGAACTTCATTTCGACGATCTGAAGACGGCGTTTCCCGATCAGCTTTCCGATGTCACGCCAGACGAATTCTGGCGCGCCGTCAATGCCGTCCGGCCGGGCTTCATCCGCGTCGAGGCAGACGAACTGACCTATGACTTCCACATCATGCTCCGCTCCGAGATCGAGGCCGCCCTGATGAATGGCGAGATCCGTGTGACCGATTTGCCTGCCATCTGGCGTGAGAAGATCAAATCGTATCTCGGACTGGACGTGCCAAGCGACACGCTCGGCGTTCTGCAGGACGTCCATTGGTCATCCGGCATGGTCGGCTCGTTCCCCACCTATACGATCGGCAATATCATGTCGTCGCAGTTCTTCGCTGCCGCGTGCAAGGACGCCGGCGTAAAGGGAGGGCTCGACACCGGCGATTATGCCGCACTCAAAACATGGCTGAACGAGAATGTTCACCGGCACGGCCGATCGAGGAGCCCGAGCGAACTCCTTATAGCCGCAACTGGCTCCGATCTCGCAACTGCGGCCTATATCGCCGATCTTACCAAGAAGGTCGAAGAATTGACTGCGTTTCAATGATCCGTTTCGGTCACTGAAGGGACGGTTGTGTTGCAATTCTAGAATGCGCGTGATCCGGCGGGTTCTGCCCTTTTCGAGTGCAGCCGCTACACACGGCGACCGAATGTGAGGTTGTACAGGCCCGAGAACGGGCCGGCAATTGCTATGGGGCTCAGACCGTGGACCCGCTGACTGAGGAGCAATTTGATGCCATCCGAATGAACCATTGACAAAAATCCTGATGTGATGGGATTAGAACTTCCGACCCACCAATCGCTGGCAGAGCTTACCTCTAGCCCCATTCGCGATCGTGCTCATGAAAACAGTGGCGACAGAGAATCTTGGCAAACTGTCTTCCAAGCCTTGATCATTAATGCGCATAGATCTAATGAGGCGCATCGGTGATCCTAGGAGTTTAGAATGCAAGTTCTGGTACGTGACAACAACGTTGAGCAAGCGCTCCGTTTTTTGAAAAAGAAGCTGCAACGCGAGGGCGTTTTCCGCGAGGCCCGACTTCGGGAGCGTTTTGAAAAGCCCTCCGAAAAACGTGCTCGTGAAAAGGCCGAGGGAATCAGGCGTGTCCGTAAACTCGCTCGCAAAAAGCTTGAGCGGGAAAGCGGTATTTCGGCCCCAAAGAAGGCGAGAGCTCCTGGTCGCTAGGTCGCTAGTGGGGATCGAGTGACGGATGTTTCGTCTGTCGAGGATATGACGTTCTCGTGCCTCAGATATCCCTTTCCTGCAGGCCGTACCGCTAAGTTTACAGTGTCCAATGGAGAGTTGCTCACCGACGCCTTGATAAAGGTGCCGGGGGCAAATGCTTTCGATCAGTTTGGGTTCTCCTATTAAAGCCGGAAAGATTTGACGCCATCTATCCAGCCAAGTGGACGCTTCAGAGTTTTACGTCAATTGACGCGGGTCAGCGGGCCCGAACATGACCAAAAGGTCGGCCGGGTTGATGGGAGCAGCATCAACTCGCACGACCGCCTTCCTGTCGACTGGCTGCAGTACATCCTGTCTTGTCGCTTGGCAGTTGATCATAAGAATCTCATTTCAACGATATCAAGCAGTTTACATGGCACGTGATTTGAGAACGGCCATTTAAGTTGATGACACGCTCGTCTATTCCGCGAAGGCGTTGTCGATCACGATCCTCCAAGCGCCGTCAACATTGCGTCGCAAAACATCGGCGGTTCGGCCTGAAATCCTTCCCGCATCGCCGAGATCCAGCATGTATCGGGAGGTATGCAGGGCGATGTCGCCGTGTTCCAGGACGTCATGCTTCTCAAAAGCCAAGTTCAAGTCGCCGACGGCGGCGATGAAGGCCTTTATCGCCGCCTCTCCGACGCCGCGCTCACCGGGCCGCAGGATCACGAGCGCGTCCGTAGCATAGCAATCAAAGGCCGCCGGCATATCGTGGCTTCTTCGCGCTTCGATCAGCGTGGCGATGGTTTCTAGTGGTGTCAATCTGGCCATCATCTAACTCCTTGATTGGCATGCCGTGCCGATCACGACCTCTGCCCGCACGCCGCCACGAAAGAGGCCGAGACAGATCGTCAGAAGGACGTATACCCATCGTTTCCGGCCATTTAGGTGCGGTTATCCGTCACGCGCACAACAATTTGCCCGCCTAATCGTCAAACGGGGCGAGTTCAACCTGAACATAGCCGGATGGCCCAGCACACACTGGCCAAGCTCAACTCCATGCGTTGATGCTCGCCATGAGTTGACCCTCATTTCCGTTTTGCACTAACCCGTCGCCGTCCGCTCAAGAGCCTGGAAGGGTCCAGCACAGCAACGCTAGGGTGGGTCAAGGCCTTGCAGAAAAGGGTGGCGATTCTTTGCGGAATTCAACGGCCAGCCATCTTCAAACTCACGCCGCCCGATCGCCTTCTGAAAACGGCGACCCTGATCCGGGAACGGGACGGGGGAGAAGTCTAGCTGTAGCGAGGAATTGACTGCTGATCGCCTTAATTACCCGCGCGATTATGCTAATGATCTTCACCAACCCCACCCCACTCGTCGGACCATGACATGTCGAAAACGCTTGAGCCTGGCCATCCCCACGGAAATGCCGCCGTGATCTGGCTCGGCTTCATGGCCATGTGCGTCGGCATGTTCATGGCGATCCTCGATGTGCAGGTCGTTGCGACGTCGCTGCCGACAATCCAGTCGGCGCTTAACATCGATCCGGATCAAATGAGCTGGATCCAGACCTCCTACCTGATTGCCGAAGTGGTCGCCATTCCGCTGACGGGCTTTCTGACCCGACTGCTTTCGATGCGTTGGCTCTTCGTGGCCGCAATAGCGTTGTTCGTCTTTGCGTCTGCCGGCTGTGCGACCAGCGGGAGCTTTGGTGAGCTGGTGGCCTGGCGTGTTCTCCAGGGGTTTTCAGGCGGAACGCTGATCCCGTCCGTCTTCTCAGCCGTCTTCATTCTGTTTCCCAATGAGCGGCAGGCGGTCGCCACCACGATAGCCGGCGTGCTTGCCGTCCTGGCGCCGACGGTCGGCCCCATTGTCGGCGGCTGGCTGACAGAGACCTATTCCTGGCATTGGCTGTTTTTGATCAATATAGTCCCGGGTATCGTCTCGGCTCTGGTCGCCGCTCGTTTCCTGCCGCGGCAGAGGATCGATTTCTCCGAGCTTCGCCATCTCGACGGCTTGTCGCTTGTGATGATGGCAACGGCTCTTGCCAGCCTGGAGCTCAACTTAAAGGAGGCGCCGACGAGCGGCTGGACATCGCTGTATGTCATGAGCCTGCTTGCCCTGTTCGTTGCCTCGGGATACGTCTTCGTCTGGCGCAGCCTGCGCCGGACACGTCCGGTCATCGATCTCCATAATTTTCGAGACCGGAACTTTGTCGTAGGTTCTGTGCTCAGTTTCGTCCTCGGAATTGGCCTGTTCGGTTCCGTCTACCTGATGCCGGTTTTTCTGGCTTTCATCAGGGGACACAACGCGCTTGAAATCGGAACGACCATGCTTGTCACGGGTATTGCGCAGCTGGTGACCGCGCCGATCGCCGTGGCGTTGGAGAAACGCATGGATGCGCGTCTCCTGTCTGCCGCGGGCTTTGCACTGTTTGCCGTCGGGCTAGGCATGAGCGCGTTTCAGGATCCCGGTTCGGATTTCGATGCGATGTTCTGGCCGCAGATCATCCGAGGCGTCGCGATCATGTTCTGCCTGCTGCCGCCGACGCGCCTGGCGCTCGGAACCCTTTCGCCGGACCGCGTTCCTGATGCAAGCGGCCTGTTCAACCTGATGCGAAACCTCGGCGGAGCAATCGGCATCGCGTTGATCGATACCATCATCTACACGCGATCGGAGCCGCTCGGGCAAAAGCTGTGGGAGCGGCTTCAGAGCGGCGATGCCGAGGCCGCGGCGTTCATCGGCGCGCCGGCGCAGACAGTGGCGGGACACGTGGGAGCCTTCGATGCCAATGCCACGGCCGTGCTCGACCCACTGATCCAGACGGCAGCAAGCGTCGAGGCCATGAACGAAGCATGGCTGATCATCGCTATTCTGACCGGCTGCGCCGTACTCTTCCTGCCCCTTGCGAGAAGGACAGAACCTCCGCAATAACAGTGAAACTGAAGTGTCGCCGGATCGGATGCCAAAGAAGATGTGACTGCCATGCGCCCTATCCCGGCGCAGCTTCTCTCATGTGAAGAGAAGCGAGCGGAAGTTCGTGCAGGTCCTCAGATTGCTGTAGGTCGGTCCGGATGGATCAGGTTACCGCCGGGATCGACGCCGTCAAACAATACCAACGCACGCACAGCAAGATCACCGACTGCTCGAGATGCCGACCTTTGAACATTGCCAATCTCCGCAACTTCCGGAGATCAATGCCATGTCATCCGTAACCGGGAAGTTTGCAACAGAACCTCCGCAGATTGCCTGGAATCCGCTAACAGCCAATTCGTTATTTCTTGCCGAGATGAAGCGTTGCCGCCATATAGGTGCCATGACGTTTGATTCGAAGATATTCGTTGGCCTTAAATCGACTCGTAAGAAGCAAGCTCCGCAGAACGAACCCACCGCTCTCAGATGCCAATGGGACGGCTGCGAGAAGAATGGTACGCACCGCGCCCCGGTAGGACGGGATGCCGAAGGTCTGTATCTGTTCTTCTGTCTTGAGCACGTGAAGGAGTATAATAAGGGGTACAATTTCGCGACGGGTCTATCTGACAAGGACATTGCCCGCTATCAGAGGGAGGCGGCCACCGGCGGCCGTCCGACCTGGGGGACCAGCGTCAATCAGGCTTCCGAAACTCCGATGCCGTCCACCGTCCGTTCCGGTTCTGCAAAGGCATTGAATGCCCGCAAAACCGCCGCGCAGCGCCAGGCGCAAAAGACTGATTTCCAGATACGCAAACTCAAGGTGCTGGAAGCCAAGGCATTTGAGACACTCGGTCTTTCGCCGGATGCGACGCCGGAGGAAATCAAAAGCCGCTATAAGGAAAGGCTCAAAATGCACCATCCGGATGCCAACCAAGGCGACCGCACGTCCGAGGACGAGCTTCGAGCATCGATCGAAGCGCATAAGATCCTTAAATTGAACGGATTTTGCTAAACGGTTTCTTCCATTTGGTTATGTGCCGCTGCTGTTCCTTGAGCGACCGGAAGCATCCTTTTGATGTCAAAGCTTGACCTCAACACGCCGAATAGAGAAGAGCCCTGGCGGCTGGTGGTTCTAATATTGGTCGCGTTGCCGAGCGCGCTGTTCTAGGGCGGCTTCAAACGCTCGAAATAACTTCTTCATCACCTGCTCTTTGTAGGGAAACAGCTCCGCTGAATCCATGCAGTGGACGTACATCCCCACATCGGCCTCGAACACCAGCAGGCGGCCATCGGGCAATTCGGCGCAGTCGATGGCAAAATAGTCCAGTCCGAAACGCCGACCGAGCTCGGCGAAGGCGTTTGCGTGGCGGATAGCGAAGTCCTCGTCGAACCTCGTCATCCAGGCGGCTTCCTCAGCGCGCCTCTCCTCGAAATGCGACATGCCGGCGTTCTGGTAATGCACCATCCAATGCTCGGAGACAGCCATATGGCTGGCATAGGTGTCGCTTTGCCTTTAATTCCGAGATTTTTCGCGTTGTGTGTCGACGGACGCCACTCTTTGCCCTTAAATACGAGACGACGATCAGCTTCGTTCGATAGTATTTGATGTAAAGGCGCGACGTCGGTTCTCAATCTGGCGACCGATCCGGTCGACGGTTACGAGCAAGCGATCGTCCTTTTGATAACTCCGGAACAAGGCGACCGTGGCGAAGTCATCGATATCAGTGGCAAACAACGCTGCTTTGAGTAGCGGACGCTTCTGGACCACTGCAATCGCGGCGAGACAGAATAGACGGATGTCCGGATCGAAGCTCTGCAGTGCCGAAGCAGGGTCTCCGCGGACATTCTTTAGTGCCATCGTAAAGGTGACGCTCCGCATTGCCCGTCGGATTTGGCGGATGCTGTTCTGCATTACGGCTTGCTGAAGCAGAACCGACCCAGTCCGCGCGCGCCGAAGCAATTTTTGAGACAGGACGACCTTGCCCAACTTGGGTAACGTCGGCGTGAGCATCGCCCCACAGATTTCACAGTCGAATGCCCAAGCTCGCCGCCAATGCTTGAGTGCGAGGCTGCGCATCGTACAGTTCGGACAGGCTTGGAATGGAAAAAGCGCGGTCAGCGCAGCCTCGGTATCGTTCAATGCCGGAAAGGTCAGGGATTGGACAAGTTCAGGAGTAACCCTCGCGGCCAAGGCGATCTTTTCGGCTGTGCCTGCTTCGAGCCCGAAATCGAGAGAAACCGCATACCGATAATCCAGGCCAACGTGCGCCAGAAGATCGACTAAATCGCAGTAGTTGGCAGTTGCAAGCCGTCTAAGCCAGCCAGAAAGCAACTCGTCTTGGATAGGCATGACAGTTTTTGGCAGCGGGCGCAGTTTAGGGGCCTGCCTGCTCCAGCCGCCGTTGCACAGGCGCATGACGCGACCAGACGGGAGACCACGTGGCGATCGCGCCATCGGTGATGCATTCTTCGCCCGAGCAGATGGCATCGATGGAAAGATCCTTGACCAAAGAGAAGATGCGCGATGCTACTCCACCAGACAGCGCCAATATCTGCTTGAGGGATTTAATTTTCAGATTGGATTTCTTCGCGAGTGGCATCGCCGCGATAAGGGTCTGGATCATATCCGAGAATTCGGCGTCGTCACGCCAGTTTGGCAAGTGATGCTCATCGAGACGCCGGGCCAACTGAACATCGCCGCGGATGGCATCGACTGCCTCGCTAACCCCGAAACAGACCAGCGAGGCCTCCAGTTCATTGCTGAGGTAACGCAGGACATTGAGGAAACGGCGTTGTTCGCGATGTGTACCCGCCAATAGATTGTGGACTTCGTCGACCATAATCATCCGCAAACCGAGGTCGCGCAGCAGAGCAATGACACGGACCTCGAGAGCGGCGACACTCTGCGCGCGTATGCCCAACGCCGTGGCTGGTGCACCGACGGCAGCGAGGATGTGCAGGTAGAATCGCCGCTCGTCAGGAGCCGGCGGCGCCTGCAACAGCAGAAGCGGTGTATGGGTTATGCCTGCGATCGCATCATATTCCGGGGCGTACCTGCGCGAGAGATTCCGGGCGATCATCGTCTTGCCGATGCCTGAGGCGCCGTGGACGAGAAGACCTGGCATGCGTGTCTGCCTCGGCGCTTCGAGAAGAAACTGCAATCTGTCCAAGACACTTTCCGCGCGAGGAAATCCGATCCAGATGTCCGATTGAATGAGGGCGATGCGACCGTCTTCACCTGATCCTTCAGCTCTCACCTCACCATCTCTCCACCTTGAACAGCGGCCGCGACGTATCACCCGTGTCTACGGGGCGCAGCCCCTCGGATGATCCATCAGTCTGCACTGCTCCCTTCAATTGATTTTGGCTTTCGCGGGACCGGCGTTCCGCCTTGGTCCGCACGCGGCTTTCATCCGCGATCTGGCGTTGCTGATGGATCAACTGCGCAAGTACTACCTTATTTGATACTTTCCTGCCCAAAGCACGGCCCTTCTGCATGGCCTCGCGATATTCCCGCAGCGACACCGGCGGGATCTCCAGGTTGCGGTACCGCGCTTCGATACAACGTCCTCCTTTAAGTTCGACCCAGATCGACGAAAGATCGCGGGGATCATACCGCACGATAACTTTCCCATCTTTATGACCAATGTGCCCTGCCAAGACATCCGACCAATAGCGTATACCGAACAGATGGATACCGTCTCGCCTAACCTGGCGCTGTTCGCTTGGCAGGAAGCTCACCTTAAACGCATCCATGTCGAAGGGAATATCGCTCGACATCTGCGCGGCCAAAGCCTCTCATTTGGCGACGGGCGTGCAACCGAGGCTTGAGTGAATGCCGTTGTTGTAGCGGCAGATTTCCAGGGCGAACCAGCTATCGAATTCGCTCAGGGTCATTGCCGCGTTGACTTCGGCTTTATAGCTGCCCTTGGCGGCAACGGACGATTGTGTGGTTCCTGGCAATAGATGGACAGCTCCCATCATCGTGCCAATCAGCCGCTCGATGTGCCCGCCGAAGTGGGGACTCCCTTGAGGCCTGTAGGCAAGCTCAATTCCCCACTCCAAACAGGCGGCCTGAAACGCCTTGGATCGGAAAACACGGCCGTTGTCTACATGGATGCTGCGCGGTTTACCCTGTGCGGGCCAAGGCGCATTGCAGCCGATATCGGAGAGTAATTCTGCCTTCGGCGCCACCGCCCGGGTAAGGCAAAGTGCCACCGAAAGACGCGAGGGCGCATCGAAGCTGACGTAGTAGCCGTTGACGATCCGCGTTGCGATGTCGATCGCAAGCGTCACCCAGGGACGCCCGATTGGTGCGCGTTCAAAACTGTCGACAAGGATGATGTCTGCAAGCGTATGGTCGATCTGAACGACATCCAGAGGTAATTCGGCCCTGTTCTTACCTGTTACCGGCGCAAACCTTTGACGTGCTACCTTAGCGCCCTCTCTTGCCTTCATGACTTCACGCTCATCCATCGCATCAAGACGTCGCTGAATTGTTCGCCGCGTCGGCGCTTGTAGCCCGAGTTCACCACAGGCCATCCTGATCTCCGACACCACCCGCGATAGGCTCGCTCGTTCCCGCCGCAAGTAGTAGCGACGAAGATACTCTTCGATGAGCGTCTCGACCTCGCTAGATATGACCGTTGCGCCTGTACGGCGGCCACGCTTCTGCGGCACCAACGCACTGGTCCGCCCGTCGTCCTCGGCAAGGCGCCATATCCAACGCCAAACCGTTGCCCTGCTTACGCCCAACTCCCAAACTGCATCATGAATGCCACTCTCCAAACTGCCCTTGCCAGAAAGATAATCCTGAACAAGTGGCCGTAAGACCGCCGCTCTCCGCGCGGTTTCAGCACCGATCGTCCCGGTGTGGTCCCTTCCCTATCCATAGCAACCCGCCGCCGGCCCCCTGTGAATTTTGTCTCAAGTTTAGGGGCAAAATCTCGAATTTAAAGACAAAATATCAGATTTAGAGACAAAGCAGCGCCTTTAATTTCGTTAAAGCTCTCATCTCACCTTTAAGAGCAAAGCGACACTCGCGTTTCTGCAAGAACATTTCGGAAAGTCCGGCCCGTATTTTTATGGCATCGCGCGGGGCATCGATGAGCGCCAGGTCCGGCCTGACCGCGTCCGAAAATCCGTAGGCGCCGAGGATACGTTCGTCGAGGATATCGACAATCTCGACCTGGCCAAAGCCGAGCTGCGGCCATTGACCGAGAAAGTCCGGCGCTACTGCGAGGCGCACGACATCACGGGAAAGACCGTAACAGTCAAAATCAAATATTCGGATTTCAGCCAGGCGACACGCAGCCAGACAGTGCTGGGAGCCGTCTCCGGCGTCGACCAGATGCTGGAGATTGCAGAGACCCTGCTCGCCTCCGTGTTCCCGTTCAAACGCCCGGTGCGGCTCTTAGGGGTCACCCTCTCATCACTCAACACCGAAGAGAGCGGGCAAGAACCGCAGCTCGATCTAGGGTTTTGATGCAGCCGGGCCTGAAAACGAAAGAGCCTGCCGCGGGAGGAGGTGCGGCAGGCTTTTCGAAAAGAACCGAACAGCAGCTGGGAGGACGAGTGCCGCTGTTCCTACAGACGTCCCTGGGAGGAGGAGTGGGTCGTCTGAATTCGAAGCTCTGCGGGAGGAGGTGCATCGCTTCGATGAACACCAGAATACCCGTCATGCCATGTCGTCCTCTAGATGTTGAAAGTGATCTGAGCGCGGCGCTCAGGATCGCGCACGCGCCGCTCGTCTTAAGGACATCCCGGGTTTAGGCATAACTAAAATGAAAAGCGTGCGGCCTTAGCCGCACACTCCATTCGATCAGGAAGTTTAACTTATGCGGTGTGGAATGAATTGGCCGCTCAGGCGTGCCAAAAGCTTCTGCCTTATGCGATTGTGCGAACGACACCGCCGTCGACACGCAAGGAACTCCCTGTCGTCCCCGACGCCTGCTCCGAGCAGACATAGACGACCAGGTTTGCGACCTCTTCGGTTGTTGCAAAGCGATTGAGGAGCGATGTCGGGCGCATCGTTTTCAAGAACTGCTGCTCGGCTTCCTGTTGGGTAATGCCTTGCTCTTCTGCGGTCGCCTTCATCCAACCACCCATAATCTCCGAATTTGTCGGACCAGGGAGGACCGAATTGACGGTGACGCCCGTTCCGCCGACCACCTCGGCCAAGCCCCTCGAAATGGCGAGCTGAGCGGTTTTGGTCATGGCGTAATCAATCATATCCTTGGGAATTGCGAGCGCGGACTCACTACTGATGAAGACGACACGCCCCCAGCCACGCTTCGTCATCTTCGGCAGATAGTGGCGGGAGGCGCGAATACCGCTCATGACGTTTAGCTCGAAGAGATCGATCCACTCGCTATCGCCAATTTCCAAGAAGGGCTTCGGGCGTCCCGTGCCCACGTTGTTGACGAGAATGTCCGCATCCGGCGCCCGCGCGAACAACTCTGCCGCACCTTCCGGGGTCGCAAGGTCGGCGGACACGCCGGTGAACTCTCCTTTTGGGAAAAGCTCGCGCAACTCACCAAGCGCTGCAGCGACCCGGTCCTCACGGCGGCCATTGATCACGACGGCGGCGCCGGCGTGCGCCAGCCCTTCTGCAATGGCTCGGCCGATACCGGCCGTGGACCCAGTAACGACCGCCTTGCGACCAGTAAGATCGATATTCATGACACCATTCCTTTTAACTGTGGAGACATCTGAATATAAATCATGTCACATCGGCCGATAATGGGTCCAATTGCCATGATACTAATGCTCAGGAGGAATGGATGTGGATCGTTTCCAAGAATTAAACGCCTTTATAGCCGTCGCTGAAGCAGGCGGGTTCACCGCCGCAGCGCGCACAATCGGCGATTCACAGCCCGCCATCAGTAAGGCCATCGGTGCGTTGGAGAAGCGCCTGGGCGTGATGTTGTTCAACAGAAGCACGCGCCGGGTGACCCTGACGGATCAAGGGCGCAGATACTATGATCGGACAAAGCCACTCATCGACGAGATGCAGGACGCTGATAGCGAACTGACCAACAGCACGCTGGAGGTTTCGGGTTTAATTAGGATCGCCGCAGCTGGTACTTTCGGCCGCCTTCATGTTTTGCCGCTTATCCCCGAGCTGTTGTCACTCAATCCCGGCCTTCAGGTGGATATCATTCTCTCGGACACCGTGCGCGATATGGTGGAAGACCGGATCGACCTGGCGATACGCGTGGGGCCTGTCAATGAACCCGACGCGGTTGTCAGGCGTGTCGCGGTCACCCCGCTGGTGTGCGTCGGATCCCGTCACTATTTCGAGCGCCACGGGATGCCAAAGACCCCAGCGGAGCTCGTTGAGCACAATTGCCTTTTGTATGGCGGGATAACAGAGGCGGCGAGCTGGCAGTTCGTGGGGCAAAAAGGTCGATTCAGCGTGCCGGTTCGGGGGAATCTCTTCTCCAATAGCGTGGAAACGATTCGGGCCGCGGTTCTGGCCGGTGTTGGTATTGGCCTGTTCGCCAAGGTTTCTCTTGCTGATGAACTCCAACATCCCGATGTCATCACTATCCTTGAGGAATTTATGAGCGATGTCAGAGATATTAGCCTCGTCTGGCCGAAACGCCGTTTCGTTCCGGCCCGCGTCCGCCAAGTGACCGATTTCTTCGCAGAGGCCATTGCGCGGCGAACTTAGGAAAACGTTCAGCGATGGTCCGAAGTGCCTCCTGGGATCGATAACGTGCTTATGGTTCTAGCGTCGGATAGATCGCGTCTGCCCGCGGTGCGGGACTAAGGTCACGCCGATTGGGGATATTCGAAACAGTATCTTGCTGCGGAAGCCGCACACGCTTGCGCGCAGTCGGCAATGGATTCGGCTGGTCTTGAAGGGGTCTGAACCGACGACCCAGTTGTCGCAAAACCTATCGATCAGAAATTCTTCACGAGCGGCCATCAGCTTTGCCTGGATGGAATAACGGCTTTGGGGCCGGAAGCGGACTGGCAATTTCAGGCTGCGGATCTTCAAAGAGCGGACATTCGGGTGGGCGCGGACATCGTCGTGACCTGACCTTGAGTGGGCTTTCGGAATGACCGCGTTGGACGGCCGGGAGCATGACAGAGCAGTCATTGCGTGGGGCTACAATGTCGGCTGCGTCCACATTAGCCATGGCCAACTCGATCTCAACCAAGATCGCTCTGAGCAGCGGCTAAAAGTTCTTTCTTGCCCTCTGTCTCCCTGCTATCGTGGAAGTTAGGAGACTGCGCCATGAGCGAGAACCGAAAGCTGGCTGCAATCCTGGCCGCGGACGTGGTTGGGTACAGCCGGCTTGCCGGCGCCGACGAGGATCTCACCCTGGCGAGGTTGCGGACACTGCGCAGCGATCTCATCGATCCGACGATCGCCGTGCACCATGGCCGGGTGGTGAAGCGCACCGGCGATGGTGCGCTGGTCGAGTTCCGCAGCGTGGTGGACGCCGTGCGCTGCGCCATTGAGGTGCAGAACGGTATGGTGGAGCGCAATGACGGCGTCCCGCAGGACCGTCGCATTGAGTTCCGGATCGGTATCCATTTGGGCGACGTCGTCGAGGAAAGCGACGGCGATCTGATGGGCGACGGCGTCAACATCGCCTCGCGATTGGAGGGCGTCGCCGCGGCGGGCGCGATCTGCCTGTCCGAGGATGCCTATCGCCAGGTCAAGGCGAGGCTCGACCTCTCGGTCAGCGATCTCGGCAGCACGCAGCTCAAGAACATCGCCGAGCCGATCCGGGTCTATTCGCTGCAAGTCGGAAGCGCAGGGACCAAGTTAGCCGCGACCTCGGAAACCGCGACGAGCCAACCGGCGACGGCAGCGCCGCCGAAGCTGTCGATCGCCGTCCTGCCCTTCGCCAACATGAGCGGTGACGCCGAACAGGACTACTTCGCCGACGGCATCTCGGAAGACATCATCACGGCGCTATCGAAGCTGTCGCAGCTCTTCGTCATCGCTCGCAATTCGTCGTTCACTTTCAAGGGCAAGAACGTCCATGTGCAGGAGGTGGGCACGAAGCTCGGCGTGCGGCATGTACTTGAGGGCAGCGTACGCAAATCGGGAAACAGGGTACGCATCACCGCGCAGCTCATCGACGCGACCACCGGCGGGCATCTATGGGCGGAGCGGTTCGATCGCGATCTCACCGACATATTCGCGGTTCAGGACGATGTCACGCAGCAGATCGTCGGCGCGCTGGCGGTCAACCTGACAGAGGGCGATCGGCAAAGACTTGCGCCGGGGCAGACCCGGCACCCCGAGGCGTATGACTGCTTCTTGCGTGGCCGGGAGCTGTGGCACCGGCTGACGAAGCAAACGAACAGCGACGCCCGTGACCTTTTGCAACGGGCCGTCCAGCTAGACCCGAACTTCGCCTCAGCGCACGCCTTCCTCGCCCTTACCCACGGGCTCGACTACCTAAACCGGTGGAGCGCGTTGCCGCAGCGCTCGATCGAGCAAGCCGAAGAGGCTGCGACGATGGCGGTAGCGCGGGATGATAGCGATCCCGTGGCACACTGGGCACTGGGTCTGGTCAAGCTTTACTCGCGACAGCACGATGGAGCCATCAGCGAGGCCGAGCGTGCGATAGTCCTCAATCCGAACTTCGCCGAAGGGCAGGTCAGCCTCGGCGAGGCACTAATCTATTCAGGCAGATCCGAGGAGGCACTCGCCTATTTCGATCGGGCGAGGGTCCTGAACCCGTACTTTCCGGATGTCGTTCTCCACTTTCAGGCCTTGGCTTTGTTTCAACTGGGAAGTTACGAAGAGGCCGTCGAACTGTTGCTGCAGCGCGTGAGCCGCAACCCCGTCACCGATGTCTCGCGCGCGCTTCTGGCCGCCTGTTACGGGCACCTCGGCCGTTTCGAAGAGGCTCGCGCGACGTGGCAAGAGGTGCTGCGCGTCAATCCCGACTACTCCTTGGAATACCGTCGCAAAGTCTTGCCTTTCAAGAACCCCGCCGATTTCGAGCTCGTCGTGGAGGGGCTACGCAAGGCCGGTGTCGTACAATGACGGTGATTAATGTCCGATCTTGAACCTGTTGCCGCCATTTGCACAGAGGATGAGCAATAGCCAGTGCCGGCGCAACGACGACCTGCAGCGTGATCGCCAGCAAGATCTGCTTTCAGGAAGCTGCGAAGCCGCCCTCTATGGCCGACATGGTGAAGGGTTTCGGGTGCCGTCAGGCGTACGAAAGCCTCTCATGCAGGAACCCGCGGTCGGCAGTCTCTGAGCTATGGGGTTTTGTGTATCGGATCTTCCGGCGGGCCGCCGATCGCAGTGACGTTTGTCAGTCCCAGCAGGCCGAGAGTGGTGTTTGCAGGTGTGATTGCCGAGATTTTTGTCGTGACTGGGAGCACGTTTGCCAGGCTGAAAGCCGTCGCCATAGTGACTGGCGCAGGGCCTCCC
>NZ_JAFEVL010000072.1 GCF_016901135.1 Martinezella lusitana
GATCACCGGTTTATCAAGACGCTGACCCGCCCCATGAAAGGCTTCAAATCCTTTCAGTCTGCGTCAGCGACACTGGATGGCATCGAAGTGGATCACATGATCCGCAAGCGGCAATTTTCAACCAGTGCCCATTCAACATTTCAGCAATTCGCCGCACTCGCTGCGTAAGTGTGTCCTGCGATAGCCGTCTCTGCGGCCTTGCAAAAAGTTTGCAACAGAACCCACAGAAGATCACCAGCCGGGCAACAGGGAAACTGGGCAAGAGACGCCATTGGAGTTCACTTCCACGATGTTAAACTCGGATCCCGCGCGTTCCTTGTCTGGCCAGCGCTCCAGGATGCGACGTAGCCAGTGCCATCTCCATCGCCAACGCCTTGCGCTCAGGTACCTCATCATGTCGGATGACGGCGGATTGGGACGGCATCGATGATGTCTGAAACCGGCTCCGATAGTCGGTAGGACTGACGCCGATGGTCTTGGTGAATACCCTCCGCATCGCATTCACATCCGCGAAGCCGCATGTGGCAGCAATCCTCAGAAGCGGTTGAGTGGTGTCCTGCAGCAGCCGTCTTGCCGCATCCGTGCGGGCTGCCGCAACGAACTCTGCCGGCGTAATCCCGAGCTCCTTCCGAAAGACGCGGGCGAAGTTGCGAGTGCTCATTCCAGCCTCGTGGGCAAGACTCTCAACGTCGAGATTTCGGTTCAAATTCGACAGCACATATCCCTGCGCCTTCTGGATCAGTGTCGTCTCCGACATCTGCCCCACAAGATGAGCGCTGAACTGCGATTGCCCTCCCGGTCGTTTCATGAACATGACCATATAGCGGGCGACGATCATCGACGTATCCTTGCCGTGATCTTCTTCGACGAGCGACAACGCAAGATCGATTCCCGCCGTGACCCCTGCGGCAGTAATTAGTGAACCGTCGCGCAGATAGATGGCGTCCGCATCGAGATCGATGTCGGGATATTCGGCGCTGAATTTGGCAGCGCATTCCCAATGCGTTGTTACCCTCCTCCCCTGAAGAAGGCCAGCGGCGGCGAGCAAGAACACCCCTGTGCAGATCGATCCGTACCGTCTGACGGTCGGTACCCGACGCCGGAGCCAGGCGATAACGGCAGGATCGATATCAAAGAAAGCCGGGTCGCCTGCCACGAGAAGGGTATCGATATCCTCGTCTTTGTCGAAGATTGTCCGATCGGCCATAAACCGCAACTGACCCGTTCCTGCCACAGTGGGAGCGCCCGTCGACATGATCTGGATGTCGTATGCGCCCATGTCGCCAAGTCGTCTCGCAGCCTCCCAAAAGACCTCGGCCGGCCCAACGATGTCGAGTGATTGCACGCCGGGTGGCGCAAGGATGACGATCCGCATGGCTTTGATCCCCTGGTTTGTCATTCGCCAATTCAGTCATGCAAGATTGCGGCCAATCCAAGCGCTGCCAGACTACGTCGGATTTGCCTGCTGGTGAGGTGAAAGTTGCTTCCGCCCGACACCTCTCCACCGTCGATCCTCATCGTCGCTGCGGCCTCGAAGACGGCGTTATTTCGCTCGTAGAAATCGAGACAGTCCTGCGGCGACGGCGGCTTTCGCAAAAGTGCTCGAAACGCTCTGCGATGGACAAGGCAATAGGCACCGTTTCCAGCTGCGAACTGCAACGCGTCGAGGTCATCTCTCCAAATCATCCCGTCGGTTCACGCCGCGCTCTCAAAGCGGTTGAAAATCGTCCCGCTCAAAGAGCCCAATAGCGCCCAGAAGAGCAGGCTGGTCATAACCGCCGCCGCAACAAATTGATGCTCAAGAGCCTCGGGTGCAAGCGCGTCCTTTCCTTCCGGCGCGACAGGAGCTCCGATCAGATGTGGGGCCGCAATAACCGCGATCGCAACCACCGCAGCCCACGGTCTCCGCTGGAACGCGATCAGTGCAATTCCTGTGGCCGTGGCTAGCGCGGTTCCGATCCACCAAAGCTGCCGGTCCTCAAGCGGAGCTGAGGGCGTTCCTGGCAATTCAGGCGGCAGGCCCAACATCGGAGCGATCATGACGCAGGCGAATCCCGCCAGACCCCAAAACAAGCCTTCGCGCCACGTCACGGGCTTGCCACGTATCGCGATCAGTCCACAAAGTACCAATGCGTACCCAATGGCCGTCAACATGTTGGCCGCAACCGTGAACGCCATCCGCTCAAAGCCATCGGACGGCTCCCAGCCACCTTCGTCATGGTCATGACCTGCATCGTGGACGTGGGCGCCGGCCATGGGAGAAACCATTGCCGGAGCCTCCTCAGCTTCGCCAGCCTTTTCGTATACTTCGGCTTTGGCGATCAGCTGGCTCGTCCCGGCGAACTGGATGATGCTGACGGCGGCGCCGACGATGACGCCTGTCAGCACAGCCGTGAAAACGATGGAGCGAAACAAGGACATCGGACTAACCTCAGTGGCAGGGAAACGCATTGGCATGACGGGTGTCGTGCGCTGCGTTGTGAACGATCTCGATATGCGAGAACCCGACGAACCCGACGATAATAACGCCGAAGCATACGGCCATGGCCGCTTGAACAATTCTGCTTGCGGGGTTAGCGACCACGGGCGTTGATATGGTGGATGATGCGGTCATTGACATTTTGGTACCTTTCTAGACGGGCGCGCACGCCCCTTGGGAAGACTGTTGCTGTTGATCAGGCCGCGAGCGCGGCTCGGATCTCTTCAGGATCGATGATGCCAGCCTTCACGACGGCCCTTTCGAGCGCCGCAAGGAACTGATCGTAGTAGTTCCAGCTCGATCGATCGGCGGGATGCGCATCCTCCCAGTCCTTGATCGTCGCGATGAGTTCGTCGCGGAAATCGTCCCATTCAAAAAAGCCGTTCTTGGCCAGCGCCAGGGCCATTCCGAACGAGGACCGCTCCCACTCCGACCCGAAGCATAAGGATCCGTTTGCGCGGGGAGGATTGTCGGCCTTCCCCATCATCTCGGTAATTGCGAAATGTTCGAACTGGGTCAGCATCGTCGTCGACCTCAGGCGGCCTTGGCGATAGCCACGCCCATCATCGCTTCGGGAGTGACGAGAGCTTCCAGCTCAGCTTCGGTCATGCCTTCCGTACCGGCAGGACGTTCAGGAACCACGAACCAGCGGATCTGCGCGCTGGAATCCCAGACCTTGATTTCGATGGCCTCGGGGATGGGCAGACCGAATTCGTTCAGCACGGCGCGTGGCTCGCGGGCGGCGCGGCTGCGGAAGGTCGGATCCTTGTACCAGTAGGGAGGCAGTCCAAGGACCGGCCAAGGATAGCAGGAGCAGAGCGTGCAGATTATCAGATTGTGCACATTCGGCGCATTCGCGACGGCGCGCATATGCTCGCCCTCTGCTCCGGCCATGCCTTCAGGAAGATTGAGTTCGGCGATCGCTGCCGGCGTGTCGGCCACGAGCCGGTCCCTGAAGGCCGGGTCGACCCAGGCGCGGGCGACAATCTTCGCACCGTTGAACGGTCCCATCTTCGTTTCGAAGAAGTCGAGAACCGTGTCGACGGTCTTGTCGGTAATGATGCCTTTCTTGATAAGCAGGGCTTCAAGGGCCTTCACCCTCGCGGCGCTGTAGGCTTCGCGATCCTCGCGGTATTTAAAGCGTTCGATCATGTGAGTGTGCTCCTATCGTGTCGCGGCGTCAGGCGGCCTTCGCGGCAAGTACCGCTTCCGGAGCTCCGACGTAGTGGGCGTAGAGATCGGCGTAGAGGCTGAAATTCTTCTCAGCGTTGTTTGGCCAGAGCTCTTCCGGCTCGAACCTGATGCAGTAGACGGGCATTGCAGCACCGATCCCATCCGTGCCCGTGTCGCACAGGTAGACATAGGCGCCGTCATAGACGGTTTCGACGGTTCCGGTCTTGTCGCGCAGGAAGCCGGGAAGCCTCGTGTGTTCCACGGAGGGCACGTTCTTGATCGAAACGGCATCCCCTACTGCGAATTCGAAGGAAACATTCAGATCCCGCTTCGGGCTGTCGCCTTCGACGAGATATTGGACGACGCGATCATCGATGGCCTGATCACCGGCCGTCGGAACTGGCTTCGAGGGATCGCTATAGTATTCCTCGGTCAGCGCATCGAGTTCTTCGGCCGTGATGTAGCCCTTGTCGATAAAATAGCCGGAAATGCCACCGAGCCACTTTTCGTAATAGCGGAATTTGAAGTAATCGAATGGATTAAGCGATTCCGCGCCCTTGCGCAGGTCCGCCCAGGTCCAGACCGTCGAGAAGATGGACGGCGTCTGCGGCAAAGGGAGCTGAGAGGAAAGAGCCATCATCGCCGTGTGGATCCCGAAGATGCGGGTTTCCCATGTCTCGACGAAGACGCGCGTTTCGGTGCTGACCGGGCCAAGCCCTTCCAGTCCGCCGAGATAGTGCTGGAGCTTCATTGAAATGTCCTTCGATTGATTGGAGGGTTACACTGCGACGGGCTTCTTAGCGGCGAGTAGCGTGGTGCCGATTTCCGACAGCAGCCCGAAGACGCCGCCGAGGAGCATCGCGGCCATGGCGACAAGCGTCGGATGATTGATGCCCGCAGTGACGACCGTCGTGTTCGTCGCGGCCGTCGTCCCGACGAACGATGCGAAACCAAAGACGATGGCGGGCGGGAAGTTCAGGATCGGAATGGCGGAAACCAGGACCATCGCCGAGGTGCCGAGACCGACCAGCAAGGCGACGAAGACCGGACTGCCAGGCCCATACTGGATGACCAGGAGCGTGATGGACGCGATGATGATGCCCGTCCAGTTCGAGACGATGCTCTTGAGCAACCCTCGTTGACCGCCTCCGCATGCGAAAAACGATGCCCAGGCGATGAAGGTCACCCACACCGGGACCGGGAACACGGTCGCGGTGATGTAGGTGTCGATGGCGCCGAGCACGCCGAGGCTGATCATTGCGGCAACGAGAGGGGGCATATTCTGTCTCCTTGATGGACGAATGGAAGTTTCGGACTGGAAAGAGCTTAAGATGCGAGCGCATGCCGCTTGACGAGGCAGCTTCTGAAGCCTTCCCGCAAGTTTGCTTCGTCGAGATTGCGGCCAATGAAGACGATGTTGCTGACAGGGACGTCCGTTGACTGCCAGATCTTGCCGGGACGGCCTTCCAGGGTCATATGGACTCCGTGGAAGACGTATCGCCGCGCCTCACCGGCGATGTTCAGGACGCCTTTCATGCGAAAGAGATCGGCGCCGATATCCTGGACAAGGCGGGTAAGCCATCCGTTGAGGGCGGCCGGGTCGAGCGCTTCATAGTCGCGGATCGCGACGCAGCCAATGCTCTGGTCGTGCTCATGCTCGTGTTCGCCCAGGATATCCGGATCGATTGCCAGGATATTCTTGAGATCAAAGGCGCCGATGCCCAGGACGTCGGCCAATTCCACATCGCAGGACGTTGTGCAGATGATCCGAGCCAGCGGGTTGCGCCTTCTAAGGTCGCGCTCGACCTCGATCAGTCGTTCCTCGGGTTCGAGATCGATTTTGTTAAGCAGGAGGAGGTCAGCGAAACTGATCTGCTCGACCGCCTCCTCTTGCGATAGCTGGCGCGCTATGTGGCGAGCATCGACCACCGTCACGATCGCATCGAGCTCCAGATTCGCCGAAAGAACCTCGTCGAGAATGAAGGACTGTATGACTGGAGCAGGGTCGGCGAGCCCCGACGTTTCGATTATGAACCTGTCGATCGGCCGGCCGGATGCGAGCAGACCACGAATGGCGGCGATCAGATCGTCGCGGACGGTACAGCATATGCAGCCGTTGTTCAGTTCCACGATCGCGTCTTCGGTTTCGACGACGAGCTGTCCGTCGATGCCGACCTCTCCGTACTCGTTGACGATCACGGCGATCCGCTCGCCACTCTCCGCAGTAAGGATCCTGTTCAATAGGGTCGTCTTACCTGCGCCAAGAAATCCCGTCAGAATAGTGGTCTTCAACTTGGGCATTGCCGCTCACTCCGTGCAGAACAAAGCTTCGCCGTCCCGCTCGATGCGGGTTCAATTGAAGCTGGCGCTCGATGTTCAGATGCTTTTGTCGGCAAGCTGTTACGCTTGCTTGAGCGGCATTACAGGTAAAACGACGCTATTTCGCAATAGTGTCGGGGTGTGCATTTCCGGCCAAAATGATAGCAGAATCCGCCAAAATTCAACGTTTGGACGGTGCTGCTGCTTAAATAATCCACATGCTCAAAAAAAAGACGCCGGGTGACTTTTTCGTAGCCGGCTTCCAAGAATGCCGCGCAACCGCATCCTAATCGGCGCCAGTGCGTCCTGTTGGGAGCGCGCGAAGCAAAGTCGCATTTCGCAGAGCGCGGGCGCCCTCCGATCGTTCGCTTTCATAATCGCAGTTACGGAGCTGGGTGGGATTAAGCCTCAAAACCCCGCCCAGGCGACCACGGGTTCGTCGTTGACCGAAAACCAAGCCCGAGTCTTGTGGCCAGGGACACCTTCAGGATTTGCGAAGTGCGTGATCGGGATCAGGCAGCGGTAGCGCGGATCGACGACGAGATGTTCCCACATCGGATTCGTGAGGTCGGCAACAAGTCCGATGCGACCGGGCGGTTCCCCATGCAGGCGCATCTCCCTGGTGTGGCGCGCAAAGCCCCAGGGCATCGACTTGAGCAGGCGCCGACCGTCTTTCTCGAACACGATCAGACCTTGGCTCCCCTCGACTGTCTCGGTCGGCACGCTGATCGTCGGCGGGTCGTCAACGCCAAAATGTGCGGCGATCTCGTCGATCGTTCGAACCACTGCAAAAAGCCTCGACATGGGTTCACCTCGATGGCACCTTTTTCAAAGCTCCAAACGGCGGCATAAGAACGAAATAGGAACAATCCCTTGGAAAATTCCGGCCACCGCGCCCTGTTGAGGAGACTTGACCGCGCCAAGGTTTGCAAATTTATCCTTATTCAGCGGCAGAATGGCAACGTCCGCATCGGGAACGCGTGAACCGGCAAGCAGATCGCCCGGCCGGATCTTTCCTCTCTCTTCGGCATCTCTGACAATCCCCCAGGCGATGCGATCCTTCACGCTGCCGGCGGGATTGAAATACTCGGTCTTTGCAAGGATGCGAGCGTCAAGACCCCTGTTTCTACGATAGTTATGCAGCTCCAGCAGAGGCGTGTTTCCAATGAGGTCCGAGAAGCTGTTGTATATTCTTGTCACTCAACACTCCTGTTGATGAATGGGCGGGTAGAACAAGGGGATCTGGGAGCCGTCGCAGCGATATCAGGAGCGACCTGCCTCAATCCCCGCACAGGGCATGCAATAGAAGAAGAAAGGAGACGAGCACCATGAAGGCCGCGAACAGATGCTGGATCATCTGCCAAATGCGCCAGCGGGTTGGCAATGTCGGACGGGTTGCAAGGGAAGCGAGATAGAGAACGGTGTCCATGAAAGCTCCTGATGCAGGCATCCGCCCTATCCCGTGCGCCTGAATGGCGGCTGCAAGGCGGATCCATTATTCATGAGCACAATATTGTCTATAAAATTAGTGGATTAAAGAAACGATTTTCTGCCGATGCCGGTGGTGTCAACAAAATGCATTTCTTCGCAGGTGGCGAATCGGAAGCGATCAACGCGAGCGAGGCAAACAGGGGGAGTGGTGTACTCATGCCAGCATCCGTAATAACGGATGAATTTCTGCAATAACGAAAATAAGCGACGAGCCAGCAGAGTTGAATCTATTCTATTGGATAAAAGAATATTAAAACAATTTTTCGCATTGAAAGCGAAAATTAGTTGGCATACCTCAATTTTCATTGAAAGCCGAAATGCGGCTGACTTCGGGAGATGACGACGATGAACCCTGCAATGAACATGATGCCGATGATGAACTCCATGATGAATGGCATGTCGATGATGAACCCCATGATGGGGGGTATGCCCATGATGAACCCAATGATGGGCGGCATGCCGATGATGAATCCGATGATGGGTGGCATGCCAATGATGGGCCACATGCCGATGATGAACCCCATGATGATGCCAATGATGCAGATGATGATGGGCAAGATGACCTGCAAGATGACGCCGAAGGGCATGGTCTGCGAAATGATGCCCATGGAAGGCATGGACAAGGACATGTTCATGGAATGCTGCAAGCGCATGATGTCCATGATGTCGTCCGGCATGCCCATGATGATGATGTGCGGCAACATGATGATGTGCTGCACGATGGAAGCGGCCTGATACCGCCTCCTGCTGCTGGCCGGAATAACAATTAGTCTTTCCGGTCACTTCGGCCGCCCAAAGGGGCGGCCTTTTTATGCGGCAGAGTTCTCAGCCGCGAACTTCCTCGACATAGGTGGTAACGAGGTAGAGAATGGCCTCGCTGGCGGTCATGTTGCGATAGCTGTGGGCCACATCCGCCTCGAATATGACGGCATCGCCTTCGCCCAGGATCTGCGCGGAGTGCCTGCCGGCGACGATCTCGACCGTTCCGCGCGACACAACGAGGTTCTCTATCGTGCCGGGGCGATGCGCCTCGGCGACCTCTGTGTGATGCGGCGCGATGCGCAATTCGTAAAACTCGACCTTGCGTTCGCTCTCATAGGGGAAAAGCGCCCGTGTCTGAAACCTTCCTTCCGAGGCGGATAAGACTTTCGCTTTCGCATGGGTAAGGACCTGGAGGGTCGTTTCTTGCGGTTCGGCAATCAGCGAACCACAGGACACATCCAGTGCGGCGGCGATCTTCCAGAGGATGGCAATGGTCGGGCTGCTCTTGCCGGTTTCGATCTGACCGAGCATGGCCCGGCTGACACCCGATATCTTGGCTAGCCGATCGAGCGAATAACCGCGGCGCGTTCTCAGACGGCGCAAGTTCTGGCCTGTCAGTGTCGATATTTCGTCGATCGCCTCCGCCCTGGAGACCAAATGTAATGACCCGCCCGCCTCAAGCACCATAATTCTGATTGCCGAATGGCACGACGGGGATGAAGCCGACAAAGGGAACCCACATCAGGAACGGCTGAACCGGCCAGGCGGAATTCGAAGACGATGTTGCCACGGAATCCTTGCCGCGGGCATCGCGGTAGGCTTGAAAATCAATGATATTAGCAGCCTGGCTGGACATTCTGGCTCCTGCAAGTTCGATATCATAAATCTAGTTTTTCGGTGGACTAATTTGGAGAGACCAGCGCCCAAACTTCGCAAGCATGGAGGAATGTTTTTGCCGAACCAGGCTTAGCAACGAAAGTGCTGCCTAAAGAGCACGGTGACCGCAAAAGCAAGGGATTGCCTGCAATCTTCCTTAGATATCGCGAAACTTCGGTACCGACGCGATGAGCTCACGCGTATAGGCATGCTGTGGCCGTTCGAAAACCTGCTCTACCGTCCCAGCCTCGACAACCGCTCCATCCTTCATGACGACAATTCGCCGGCTGACATGCTGTACGACCCCAAGATCATGCGAGATGAAGATCATCGACAGCCCCAGTCTTGTCTGCAGTTCGACCAGAAGATCCAGAACTTGCGCCTGTGTCGTGACGTCCAGGGCCGAAACTGGCTCGTCGCAGATCAGCAACTTCGGCTCGGCGGCAAGAGCCCGCGCGATCGACACGCGTTGGCGCTGTCCACCGGAAAGGGCTGTCGGC
Organism: Martinezella lusitana; assembly: GCF_016901135.1. Taxonomy (GTDB): domain Bacteria; phylum Pseudomonadota; class Alphaproteobacteria; order Rhizobiales; family Rhizobiaceae; genus Rhizobium; species Rhizobium lusitanum_D. Next base: position 9,601 of record NZ_JAFEVL010000072.1, read on the forward strand.
CGCCGCGTCAGCAGATCCTGCGACAGGCCAACCAACTCCATCAGCTTGACGATCTTTTCGAGGCGCCCTGCCCTGTCCAGCTCGGTATAGAGCTTCAAGGGCTGATCGATGATGCGCTCGACGGTGAAGCGCGGATTGAAGGAGCTGAGCGGGTCCTGGCTAATGGTCTGAATACCGGCCCTCAGGGGACGACGCACCCGCTCTGGAAGCGTGCTCCATGGCCGCCCCTCGAACAAGACCTCTCCCGCATCCGGATACTGTAAGGCAAGCGCAAGTTTGCCGAGCGTCGTCTTGCCGGAACCGGATTCCCCGACGATACCCAGCGTCTCCCCGCGATCGATGTGCAGTGATACCTTCTTGACGGCCTGCAGCCGGCTGCCATCCGCGCGCCAGAAGCTCATCGATATCTCGCGGATCTCCAACAGGCGCTGATCCGAACGGACGGCCTGCCTGCTCGGCAAAGGCATGCCAGGTTCGCTAAGACGTTGGCCGCGATTGGCGGCGCTCGGCACGGCCGCGAGCAGCCGTCTTGTATAGTCGTGCTGGGGGTCCGACAGGACGTTGCGCGCCGGGCCGATTTCCACCAGTCGGCCTTTCTGCATCACCGCGACCCGATCGGCCAACTGTGCAGCAACAGAAAGATCATGAGTGATCAGGAGAATGCCATGTCCGGCGGCGGCCAATTCCCTAAAGATGGCCAGCACCCTTTTCTGGACGCTGACATCGAGCGCCGTCGTCGGCTCGTCGGCAACCAGCAATCGAGGTTGGGCCGCAAGAGCCGAAGCGATCAAGGCTCTCTGCCGCAGTCCACCCGAGAGTTCATGCGCATATTGCCCAGCCCGCACTTCCGGATCGGGAACGCCCACACGTCTCAGCAATTCCACGACTTGCTGAGACACGAGCCGTCGCGATGACAGTCGGTGCGTCAAGATAGGCTCGGCGATTTCGCGGCCTATCGTCCTCAACGGATCGAGCGAGACCAGCGCGTCCTGCAGGATGAAGCCGATTTCGCGGCCGCGAACCTCGCGCCAGTCCTTCTCCGACAGCTCCAGAAGGTTGAGCGACTGGCCATTGTGGGCTGTCAGGCTCAAGGTGTTTGCACACACAGCGGCACGTGCACCGGCCAGACCGACGATGGCGCGCGCTGTTACCGACTTCCCCGATCCGGATTCGCCGACCAAAGCCAGAATCTCCCCCGGTGCGATTTCCAGGGACAGATCGCGTACAGCGTCCACACGGCCCTGCGGGGTCGAAAAGCTGACATTCAAACCACTTACCGAGAGTAACGGCGTCTCGTCGGTTGCGGTAAGAAACGTTTGCAAGCTGGTTTGGATATTCATCGCACATCGCCCGTTGCAAGAATGGTCTGCAGCCGGCGGCCAAGCAGCGTGATCGAAATCACGGAGACGGCGACGACTGTTGCCGGAAGCAGGCTCGTCCAAGGCGCTATATCGAGAAAATTGCGACCGTTGGCCAAGAGTGCGCCCCACTCGGCCGCGGGCGGCACAACACCCAACCCGAGGAAGCTTAAGGCAGACGCCGAGAGGACCGAGCTGCCAACCCCAATCGTCGCCAGGATCAGCAGTGGGCGAATGGAATTCGGCACGATATGTTGGCTGATGATGGTCCAGGGATGTTCCCCCAGTGCGATCGCATGCTCCACATAGCCCGACAGCTTGACCTGCAGCACCTGCGAACGGATCAGCCTGGCATACCCCGCTATGCTGGAAAGCCCGACGGCCAACAAGGTGTTGGTGGGTCCCCGGCCGAGCACCGCTATAACAAGCAGCGCGAGCAGTATTTCCGGAAAGGCGAGCAGGATATCGATGAGGCGCAGGAGAGGCCGGGCGACCAGCCTCGGTGCCAGAGCCGCTACTGTGCCGAGTACGATGCCGCCAATACTGGCGATCAGGGTCGCCCCGACACCAATGGTCAGTGACTGCGAGGTGCCGTAGACGACGCGGGAAAACAGATCGCGTCCGAGCTCATCCGTGCCGAACCAATGCGTCGCGTCCGGCGCCATCAATATCGCATCCGGATCGACCGCTTCCGGATCGAAATGGGAAAACCATTGCGGCGCCCAGACTGCCAAGGCGAGAACGAGGACAAAGGCCAGTGGGATAAGCAAGCCGAAAGACAGCCAGGGACGGCGCCTGCCTTCATGAAGGTTTGAGCGTGTGTCATCCTCCAGCAGATCTGCGCTTCTCATAGACCTGTCCTCCGCAAACGTGGATCGATCATCAGATAGAAAGCATCGACAAGCAGATTGACGATGACAAAGACGAGGGCGGATAGCATGACCAGCCCCAGGACGAGGGGCATGTCGCGCGTCTTGATCGCCTGAAGCGTGATCTGCCCGATCCCCGAACGTCCGAATATCGTCTCGGTGAGTATGGAGCCACCCAGCGTTCCGGCCAGCAGAGTGCCGGTGAGCGTCGATGCCGCCAACGCCGCGTGCCGCAGTCCATGCCTGACGCGCAAGACCGTCTCACCAACACCACGTGCCCTGACGGTCAGCGAGAACGGCTGGGATAGTGCCTCTTCCAGCCCATCTCGCAGCACCTGGCTCAGGAGGGCTGCCAGAGGCAGGCTCAGGGCGATGGCCGGCAGGACAAGGGCCGATAGCCCGTCATTGCCTGTGATGGGGAACCATTGCAGATTGAAGCTGAAGATCGTGAGCAGAAGGATGCCGATCCAATAGACCGGCGTGCTCAGCAATATCAATTCCACGCCCGACGATAGTCTCGCCAGGCCTCGGCGGCGGCCTGCCGTCGCCAAGGCGATGCTGACCGACAATAGAAGAGCGATAGCAACGGCACTGCCGGCAAGCTGCAACGTCGGTCCGGCCGCCTCATAGATCACCTCCCTCACAGGCTGGCGATACTGATAGCTTTGACCGAAATCACCTGTCAGGGCCCTGCCAATGTAGTGCGCATACTGAACGGCGAGCGGTTGATCCAAACCATATTGATGCATCAATGCCGCTCGCTCTGCCTCATCGACGACATTTTCCCCGCCGGCCAAGATCGACACCGGATCGCCGGGGATGAGCTTGACGGCAATGAAAGCAATCGTTGCCGCGCCCCAGAGCACGGCAACGATCACGCCGGTCCGCCGCACCGCGGTCCGGAAGGGCTTACTGATCCAGCCAGGCATCATAGAAATTCGGCTTGGCGTTGGTGGCCCAGGAGATGCCATGAAGCGTCTTGGCGGCGCCGAGCTGATAGGCGGCGACGAAGAGCGGCACGGCATAGGCCTGCTCGATCACTTCCTTCTGCACGTCGGCATAAAGCTGCTTGCGTTCCGCATCCGTTGCTCCAACCGCTTTGCTCAGCTTATCGTCGAGACTCTTGATCCGGGACGCATTCTGGCCATTGGGCGGAATATAGGCCGAATGAAACACTGTGCGCAGGATGTCCGGTTCGGCGCGCACATAGTAGAACGAGACGAGATCGTAATCATCTGCATTGGTGCGGGCGGTCCAGCCGCCGGCGTCGACCGGATCAAGCTGAAGATCAAAGCCTGCCTGCTTTACCTGATATTGAACGGCCTGCGCCAGGGTGACTTCCTGTGCGCTGCTCGAACCCGTGTCATAGACATAATGCAGGGTCAGGCGCGCGCCATCCTTCTTGCGTATCCCGTCGGCATCCTTCTGCGACCAGCCCGCTTCGTCGAGCAGGCGGTTCGCCTTACCGAGGTCAAAACCCCATTCCCGCGGGATATCGCGGTCGTAGTACAGCGTCGACGGCCCAAGGATATTGTCCGCCGGCTTCAACGTACCGAAATAGGCGGCCTTCACGGCAGCTGCGCCATTCACGGAGCTTTGGAAGGCCTGACGCACCTTCAGGTCCTGAAACGGCCCCTTGGACGTATTGAGGAAATACGAGCTATTGACTCCCGGATTCTCCTTGGTCACCACCTGCAACTTGCCGTTGCCTTGGACGGAGCGATAGTTTGCCGGCGGCACAGCGTCGATTGCCTGCAACTGTCCGCTTGCCAGAGCGCCTAGCCGCACGGACGCCTCAGGCAGATATTTGAAGACGATCTGGTCGAAATGCGCTGGCCCCTTATGTGTGGCATAGCCGGGCCCCCAATTGTAATCCGCTCGCCGGCTAAGCTTGCTGCCGCTTCCCTTGGTAAAATTGTCAAGGACATAGGGGCCGGAACCAACGACGGTATTCGTGGTGTTCTGCGCCTTCTGCAGGTAGGTCGGCGACTGGATGCCGAGATAAGGAAGGCTCAGTCCCTGCAGCAGGGGTGCGAAGGACTGGCGATAACGAATGACGAGCGTTTGGCTATCGGGCGCCTCGATCTTGTCGATGGCCCCGAGCAGCGACTTGGCGTAACTCGACGTGGTCTTAGGGTCGAGGATGCGTTCGAAATTGTATTTGACCGCTGCCGCATCGAGCGGCGTGCCATCGCTGAAGGTTACGCCCTGACGCAGATGGAACGTATAGACGGTATTGTCGCCGTTAATCTCCCATCGTTCAGCGAGCCAAGGCGTGAAGCTGTTGTTCTCGGCCTGCCCGACAAGGGAATCGACGATATTGCGAGTGATAAGAGCCGTGATCGAGTTGCCCGTAATCGATGGATCGATGATCGACGCATCGGTTGCCAACCCAACATTGAGAGTACCGCCGTCCACCGGCTTTGCCGTATCCGATGCGGCATTCGCCGGTGTGCCGATTAGTGTCAAAAGGGAAAATGCCAAGGCCACGCCGATGGTGCCTCGCCTCCTGCCATTCACATTCAAAGAACTCTTGTCCATTTCCCGTCCCTGATTTTGATCGCTGCCACGTCGATCGCGGGGCCGAGAGCCGTACATCTGCGATCGTCCGAGCTGAACGGGCATAATATTGTCTATAAAAATACTAGACTAAAGGCATTCTGGTTCGTTTATATGCAGGCGGGCAAAAATCCGTTTCATTGCTCATGTCTCAAACAAAGGACACCCCTTCTCTGATCTAGTGGTGTGATGCGCACCTGCGACAATCCGGCAGCGCGTAATCCGTCACCGACGTTATGGGTGTGGGGTGGCGTCGCCTTAACCGGGCGTGGGACGCAGTAATTGCTTCGGCCCGAATGTCACGCTTCAATCGACAAGGAGATTTCTCGCCAGACCGCGATCGCGTGGGCGAGTTCTTCGAAAAAATCCGACCAACTTCACTGATCAAACGCTTCACGACGCCTGAGGAAATCGCAACCATGGTCGCCTATCTGGCGAGCCCGCTGTCCTCGGCCACCGATGGCGCGGCACTGCGGGTCGATGGCGGCGTTGTGAAGAGCGCGTTCTGACTGTCGCGGAGAGAACGCCGTCCACTCGAGTGAATTCGGGGGACGGCAACAATGCTGTTCCTGAGGTTGATCAAATGGCGGCACGATCATCTTTGCCTCCACCTTTGTCGTTCGACGTCCAGATGAGGAGATGTGAGAGGTCGGGGACAGCATCTATCTGCACAGAAAGACCAACTATGCTTTTCGCTTTATGCGCCTCCCATGCATCCAATAGGATCTACAGGATTGCGCTCGAGCCGCTACAACCGATCTACCCGCAATATCTAGTCATGCTGGCCCTATGGATCGTGACAATGTCACCGTCAAGAAATTGGGTAACTGTCTATCTTCGGGCGATTAGCGGCAGAGGTTCCGCTCCCGTCGCTGCAATCAGTGCTTAGCGGCTTTTTCCAGAATAGCGGCTGCCGTGTCCTTCGCCGAAATGAAGGATGACGTTTCGCCGGACGTATGGGAAAGGACTAAAGCGCCTTGGAAAATCAGATTGAGTTGTTTGGCCAGGCGTTCCGGTTCCGCAAAATTTGCTTGGCGGCACAGCTCGAGGAACTTGGCCTCACCCGAGAGCTCGCATATTGGCCAAACTCGGCGATACGGCCATTCTTTCCGGCATATTCCTGAGCAGCCTTCATCCCCAGGCATCCACGCGTCAGCATGCGCCCATCGATCTTGTTCACGTCGAAGAATTCGACGATCCGTTCACGAGGATCTTCGATAGCCGCGACCGGGCCGAACATTTCATCGACGACGTGCTCGCTATAAAGCTGTAGCACAGCCTCGATCAGATCCTCCTTTGAGGGGAAATATTTATAGAGCGTGCGTTTGGAGATACCGCTGCCGCCCAAATACGGCGCTCTGCACTCTAATGCCCGGACCGGGCGACAGTTTTGATTTTGTTCGCATGCCAGCCCATACTGGCGTCAGTACTAATGATTTGTTAACCACACAAAGTGAGGAAGACCCCGATTAACTGCCAAACGACAGCAGTGAACTGGCCGAGCTCATCGTCGATCTGAGCCAGCAACGGCTCCAGCTGCGAGGCATCGCCGGTTTCCTGATCTGTCAGACTATGTGCAATGATCTCGCCACTGTCGGCATCACCCAGCAGGTGCAGTTTTTGCCAGTCGCGTCGGGACTCTACCCCATGTTTTTCTTCCAGCCATTGGCCAGCGCCAGATCTTCAGCCCGGTGCTGTCGACCAGAACGTGAATGGGTCCGTCAGCCACATGCTGCCGGTCGTTGCTTCTAGCCGGTAGCTTCCAGGTTCTGGCCCTCCGGCTCAGAGTGGTGTGATCGGGCACAGGCGGATCCAGTCCCATAAGCCCAAGCACCGAACTCAAAAGCCCTTCGCTCTGGCGCCACCGTAATTCGAATACCATGCCCAGCATCAGCGTAGTTTCGATCACCAGATCAGAGTAACGCGGCTGGCCTCCTCTCGTCTTGCGTCGTGGGGCAGCCCAACCGCCACGTGCTTCCGGCGTTATCCAAAGGGTCATACTGCCACGGCGGCGAAGGCCCGCCTCATACTCCGCCCAGTTCGTCACTTTGAATTTCATCTTGGTGATACGGTGTCGACGGGACGCGTCGTGCTTATGCGGCATGCTGGACCAATCAAGCTATTTTCGATCAGGGCCGCATCGATGCAAAACGTTGAAATTTGGTCCGTGCACCAATGCTGTTGGAACGTGCTCGAATGTCTGACAGCTGGCTTTCGACGCTCTTGACTGCAATGATCATGCATAACGGCATGACCATCGACCTCTCCGGTTGGCATGAAAAATGCGTCTTTTCAAGCTTGCTGCACCGTTCGAGAAAGGGAAGGCTGATCATGATGCGACAGGCGAATGGGATGATGGATGTGCGTCTGATGCGCACGCTCCTGACCTTGCTGACGGAATGTAGCGTTTCGAAAACCGCTGACATTCTGGGGCAGGCCCAGCCGACGGTCAGCCTGACGCTGAAACGGCTGCGGGAAATGCTGGACGATCCGCTTCTAGTCAGGTCCGGAGGGGCGCTGGTACCAACGGAGCGAGGTCTCGCCCTGAAGCAGACGTTGCGCGACATTCTCGGCCAGATCGACGCGCACCTGTCGCCTCACGCCACCTTCGACCCGGACGATGCGACGCGAAACTTCCGCATCATCGCAGACAACTGCCTCGGAGCCGTGTTTCTGCCTCAGCTGGTCGGAAAAATTGCACAAAAGGCACCCAATGTCGGCGTCGATGCGTCCCACATGCCGAGCTATGATGATCTTATCAGCCAGCTTGCGGACGGGTCCATCGATGCGGTCATCGGCAATTGGCCGCATCCGCCGGAGTATCTGCGGATGTCTCCCCTGTTAACCACCGACATCGTCTGCGTCGTCCGCCCAAGCCATAGACTGGCAAGTCAACGTGGACCGATCTCGATGGGCGAGTTCCTGAAGGAAAAACATCTTTCTCCGACCTCCGACAAGCGCGCCCAACTGAGTCCGATCGACGGGCGACTGATCGAACTCGGGCTCAAGCGCAACATCGCTGTATCCGTGCCAGAATATGCGATCACGCCCTACGTGCTGACACAATCGGACCTCGTCTTCACCACGGGTCGAATTTTTGCCGAGCAGATCGCTCAATCCTTTCCACTCGTCGTTCTGGAGGCACCGCGCGAACTCGGACAGATGCAGTTCTACATGCTGTGGCATGAGTGCAAGCACCAGTCTCCCGATCACGTCTGGCTCCGGCAGATGATCAAGTCGGTTGCGGCCGGCGTCCGCGTCTGTGATCCGACGGGGTCGGTACCGATCACATTCCTGCGGTCCGGAGCGCCGGTCTTCGTTTGAACCAATCTCGCGGGATCGCGGCAGAGAGGTCGCCCGCCTTTTGCGCAGTGCAATATAGTCTATTTGGGTTCCGTTATAGGCTTTCCCGTCCAAACAAACGACACTGGTCGCAGTTCACTCGCAACCAGATGAGGGCATGATGGCAGGTTCAGGAATTAGCCGACGTGAAGTGCTTGCAGGGATTGCCGCCGGTACGGCAGCAGGGATGTTCGGTTCGTTGAGCAGCGCCCGAGCCGCCGTTTCCGAAATGGTCTGGGCGACTTGGGATTCCAACGGCCATCCTGAATACATCGCCGCCTTCGAAGCGCAGACCGGCGTCAAGGTGAAACTGTCCTATCTTTCCAGCGAGGACGCGCAGTTCGCGGCGCTGAAAACCGGAACGGCGTCTGACTGGGACATGATCAATCCGTCCCTCAACGGAAGCTGGCGCTACATCAAGGCAGGACTGCTTGAAGAAATCGACATGGGCAAGATCCCAAATGCCGCCAAAATGTACGATGTCTTCAAGACGACACCCAAGGTTCTTGACGCCTCGGGTAAACATTTTGCGGTTCCCTATCTCTGGGGCCTCAACCCGATCGTCTACCGCAAGGACAAGTTCGAGAGCGAGCCTGACTACACGACGTTGTTCAACGAGAAATACAAGGGCCAGCTTGCCATGCGCGACTATGCGCTGGAATCCATCGGGATAGCCGGTCTGGTCGCCGGCATACCGCGCGACAAAGTTTTCCTCATGGAGACCAAGGAACTGGCGGAAGCCAAAAAACTGCTGATCGCGCAAAAGCCGTTGCTGCGTACCTATTGGCAGACGATCGGCGATCTCACAAACCTGTTTGCCACGGGCGAGGTCTCGTGCGCGTTTTCGTGGCGGGTTCCCTATGACGCGCTTAAAGACAAGCTGAAGATGGGAATGGCGAAGCCGAAAGCCGGGATCATGGGCTGGTGCGACTGCTTTGCCATGCCGGCAACACTATCTCCGGAAAAGACCGAAATCGGCTATAAATTCATCGATTATCTCCTTGGCGCAGACTTCGCGACCCAGATTGCCAAGATCGGCAACTACGCAACTACCTCGTCCATTATTCGCGACAAGCTGTCGAAGGAGGAGCAGGAAGCGATCTTCGTCGACGACATGGATGTGATGAAATCTTTCATGTGGCCCGTCGCCCCGGAGAATTACTCGGAGTGGCTGAAGGTTTGGAATGAAGTCAAGGCAAGCTGATGAAGGTCAACACGCCTGACATGGTGTCCGATCCGTCAAGGTCCGGGCTTTTGCTGTCGGCCCGCGGCCTGACCAAGAATTATGGCAAGGACCGCGCGGTCGACAGTGTCGATCTCGACATTCCCGAAAGGGCTTTCACGACGTTTCTCGGCCCTTCCGGTTGCGGCAAGACCACGATACTGCGCATGATTGCCGGCTTCGAGACGCCGGATGCGGGATCGATCGTGCTTGACGGACGCTCGCTCTCCGGCGTGCCGCCGGAGCGCCGTCCGGTCAATACGGTGTTTCAGAGCTATGCGTTGTTCCCGCATCTGACCGTGTTCGGAAACGTCGCGTTCTCGCTGACACTCCGGCGCCACAGCAATGTCGATGTCGCTGCACGCGTCAAAAGGGCGCTGGACGCCGTGCACATGGCGGAGTTTGGCGAACGATATCCACACCAGCTCTCGGGTGGCCAGCAGCAGCGGGTGGCGGTGGCCCGCGCCATCATCGCCGAGCCGCACCTGCTTCTGCTCGACGAACCCCTTTCCGCGTTGGATAAGAAGATGCGGGGGCACCTGCAGATCGAACTGAAGGATTTGCAGCGGCGTCTCGGCATCGCCTTCGTCTACGTCACGCACGATCAGGAAGAGGCCTTTGCACTCTCCGACATCGTCGTCGTCATGAACAAGGGGCGCATCGTTCAAAAGGCTGCGCCGCTGACGATCTATGCCCGTCCTGCCAACGCTTTCGTTGCCGACTTCATCGGTGCGGCGACACTCATTCCAGGTGAAATCGTAAACAGTGGCGGGGTGTCCGGATCAACCGCGATCGATACAGCCATCGGCACGGTGCAATGCCCGGCAGTGGAGGGATTGGCCAAAGGGGATAAGGCAGTGCTCGCCATCCGGCCGGAACAGGTCCGTATTGGCGTGGACGGCCCCAACGCGACGATCCGGCATGTGGTGTTCAAAGGCGATCGCTACCTTATCGAGGCCGAGGTCAATGGCGTCATTTTGCGGTTCCTGGCGGATAACCCGCTGACGCCTGGAGAGAATGTCGGGCTTGTCGTCGATCAAGACCGCGCCTTCATCACGAGGATCGACTGATGGCTCCGGTTTTTCACCGAGCGCAGCTTGCGATGCCCGTCGCTTGCATTCTGGTGTTGGGATGCATTCTCCCGCTTGCCCTGCTCGCGGTTTTCAGCGTCTTCGAGGTGGATCTCGATGCATTCACGCTCGTTCCGGCCTTTTCGTCACATAGCTGGGCGCAGATGTTCACCAATCCGGTCTTCGCCTTTCTGGTCGGCAAGGCAGTTATCTCAGGTGCTGGGACAGCGGTACTGGCGGCTTTGATCGGATACCCGATCGCCGTTTCGATGACGCGCCTTCCCGTTCTGTGGAAGGGGGTCGGCAGCATCGTCCTTTTGACACCGCTCTATACCGGCGAGATCGTCCGGATTTATGCCTGGCGGGTCGTTCTCGGCTCTGAAGGACTGGTCAACGCCGCTCTAAAATGGTTTGGCGTGATCGATGAGCCGTTGAAATTCCTGCTGTTTTCGCCGTTCACCACGCATCTTGTGCTTCTCTACAACAATCTTCCTTTCATGGTGCTGGCAATCTGGATCTCGGCGGAATTGATCGACAAAAGGTTGATCGAAGCCGCACGGGATCTCGGGGCTCGCCCGATAGATGCGTTCTTCAAGGTCATTTTGCCTTTGACGACACCTGGACTGGCTGTCGGCGTGTTTACGGTCTTTGCGCTCGCCGCCGGCGACATGATGACGCCGAGCCTTTTGGGCGGGACGTCGGGCGCAACCCCGATGGCCATGATCGACAACCTGTTCGGGACGGCGTTCGATTGGCCGCTGGCTTCCGCGCTGTCGCTTAGCCTTCTTATCGTCCTGTTCGCCTTTGCCACCGGGTTCGTGATCATCCTTCTTCGGTTCGATGGTGCGCGGGCAGTCTTTCGGCGAGGGGCACGATGAGCCGCTTGGTCATCCTCACGCTCGGTCTTGCCGTGTGTTTCTTCTATCTGCCGATCGTCGTTCTCGGAATTTTTTCCTTCAACGCCGCAAGCACGATGGCCTTCCCATTGAGCGGTTTCACCGTGTCCTGGTATGCCGATCTTTTCGGGAACGAAGCGTTTCTTGGCGGCTTCGTCACCAGTTTTCTGATCGCGCAGCCCGTCGGTCTGCTCGGCGCGCTGATCGGGCTGATGGCAGCATTGGCCGTGACGTCGCCGCGCATGAAGTTCCGGGCCGCATTCGCCATCCTGGTCCTCGTGCCCTTTCTAGTGCCGAAGACGGTGCTTTCCATTGCGCAAGCCATGCTCATGAGCTGGGTGGGATTGGGACGTGGGGCAACGGCGCTCATACTGGCGCAGACTTTGGTCGTCATTCCCTTCACCACCACAATCCTTGCCGCCGTGATGGTCAGGCTCGACCCTCGGCTTGAGGAAGCGGCGCGGGATCTCGGCGCCACGCCATGGCAGAGCTTCCGACGCGTTTTGCTGCCACAGTTGAGCGTCGCGCTGAGTGCCGCCTATTCCATCGGGGTCATCCTGTCGCTGGCCGATCTGACCATCTCTATGTTCCTGGCCGGCCGCACGCAGCCCCTGTCGCTGATCGTCGCATCGGAATTCCGGCGCGAGCTGAAGCCCGACCTCAATGCCATGCAGGTTGCCGTTCTCGTATTGACGGCCCTGATCGTGGCACTGACCGAAATCAATCGCCGACGCCGCCTGCGCGGACGTATGGCCCATGTACGAGATGACCTATGATGATTGCCGCAATCGACGCGCCGCGCATGACGCTTGACGACCTGAAGCAGGAGGCGCTTGCCGATCTTGCCGCGCTCGGCTACCCGAGCGCAGCGTGGCTCAGCGACCTGCCGAGACCCGACGCGGCTGAAATCGCCGATGCGATCATCGTCGGTGGTGGCCAGTCAGGCGTCACGATCGCCGCAGCTTTGAAATGGGATGGGCTCCGGCATATCCGCGTCCTGGACAGCGGCGCACCGGGCGCCGAAGGGCCATGGCTGACCTTTGCGCGCATGGAGGAATTGCGCACCCCGAAGACCCAGGTCGGCAACGAGTTCAATGTTATCAACCTGTCTGTCCGCCGCTGGTTCGAAACGCGCTACGGGCAACAAGCGTGGACGGACCTGTCCCGCATTCCGCGAACGGACTGGAAGGCCTATCTCGACTGGTATGCCGACGCTTTCGAGATCGCCATCACCAACCGTTGCGAGGTCCTGGACGTCGCCCCGGAGGGCGATCTGATCGCCGTCACGACCCGTCTCGGAGGCAGGATTGAAAAATCCCTGGCGCGAACCGTCGTGCTGGCTACCGGCTATGATGGCGCCGGCGCATGGCGGGTGCCGGCGCTTGTATCCGAAGCCCTTGCACCCGAAAAGTTCGATCACACGAACGGGCCGGTCGATTTCGACGCGTTGAAGGGATTGCGCGTCGGCGTGCTCGGCCATGGTGCCTCTGCGTTCGACAATGCGATCAAGGCGCTGGAAGCCGGTGCTGCCTCCGTCGATCTCTGCTTCCGGCGCGCGCGACTGCCGCGCACCAATCCCCACCGCGCGGTCGAAACGCCCGGCATGATGACGCATTACCCTGACCTTTCCGAGACCACACGCTGGGATATCGCCCGGTTCTTTCGCAGTGCCGATCAGCCGCCGCCGGTGCGCAGTTTCGAGACCGCGATGCGCCTTGAAAATTTCAAGCTTCGTCCCGCAACCCCTTGGCTGGAGGTCTCCCAGCAGGCCGATGCGATCCGTGTCACCACGCCTGACGGTATTCTGGAGTTCGATCACCTGCTTCTTGCGACAGGCATGGATGTCGATCTCGCAGTCAGGCCTGAACTTAAAACCATTCATGACAAGGTCGCGCTTTGGGGCGAACGCTACACGCCGAAAGACGGCAGCGCGGATGCCCGGCTGGCAAGGTTTCCCTATCTCGACGGGTTCTATGGATTCATCCCGAAGGATCCTGATGAGACATGGGTCAGCCGGGTGTTTGCCTTCAACAGCAGCAGTTTCGTCAGTCATGGTCCGCACTCGACGTCGATCAGCGGGCACAAGCACGCCGTTCCACGGCTCGTGCGCGGTGTCCTGCGCCGGCTGCTGCTCGATCGGGAAGCGGTCATCCTGCCGGAATTGGCATCCTACATCTCACCGGATCTGCCGATACCGGACGATTTCGAAACGGTCGTGGCCGAGGCCAATCGGCAATCGGCAGGATCGCCCGAGACAGACAAGCCAACTATGCGGAGTGGCCCATGACGCATTCCTTTTACTGGGACGATCATTCGACAGCGGATTTTGCGTCCCGCGATCTGAGCGAGACCGTCGTTATCCTGCCGATTGCGGCTGTCGAGCAGCACGGCCCCCATCTTCCGGTGCAGGTGGACGCCGCGATCAACACCGCCATCATCGATCGGATGGTGCCGTTGCTTGACACAAACGCGGACGTCCTCATCCTGCCGCCGTTCGGCGTTGGCAAATCTGATGAGCACCTCGCCTATCCGGGGACGCTGACCATTTCGGCGCAAACCCTGCGCCTCGTCTGGCTTGATATCGCCAAAAGCGTGAAGCGAGCCGGCGTCCGAAAGATGATCCTGTTCAATTCGCATGGCGGGCAAATCTCGCTGATGGAGATGACCTGCCGCGATATCCGTGTCGAACTCCATATGCTGGCGGTCGCGTGCTCCTGGTTCAGGATCGCGCCGGTCGACGATCTGTTTTCGTCCTCGGAAATCGTTCACGGCATTCACGGCGGCGATATCGAAACCAGCATGATGCTGGCCATCGCACCGGAACTGGTCGCCATGGACAAGGCCGAAGATTTCGTGCCGCTGACCGTCGACATCGAGCAGTCTGGCAGCCCGTTGACGGCGGAAGGCGCGGTCGGCTTCGGCTGGCAGGCGCAAGACCTTCATCCCGCGGGCGTCAGCGGAAATGCCGCCAATGCCGATGCCGTAAAAGGCGCGCTTGTGCTTGACCGCGCAGCGACCGGTTTGGTGCGCCTCATCGAAGCGACGCGCAATTTCGACATGAAGAGGCTCACCTCTGAAACCCGCTTTTCGGCCACGAGATAAGAGATGCTGGCACTCCGCGACATCGAAACTCTTCGGATGCGCATGGCTGACGGTGTCCACCTGGCGGCAGACGTCTATCGTCCCGTCGGCCCGGAGCGCTATCCCGTTCTGGTGATGCGCCTGCCCTACGGGCGAAAGGTGGCCTCGGCGGTCGTTCTGGCCCATCCCGCATGGTATGCGGCACAGGGTTACGTGGTGCTAGTGCAGGATGTTCGTGGCCGTGGAGATTCGGAAGGGGCCTTCAGAATTCTCGAGGACGATGTCGCCGACGGCGCGCAAACATTCTCGCTGGCGGCCGATCTTGCAGGCGGCAACGGCATGGTGGCAAGCTATGGCTTCAGCTACCACGGCATGAACCAGTTCCTGGCCCTTGCCGGCGCTCGAAAGTCCGGCGGGAAAGTGCCCGATGCGATGGCAATCGCCATGGCGGCTTTCGATGTGCGCAACCACTGGGCCTTCGAGGGCGACGGGTTCCGTCTGCAGTCCAATCAGATGTGGGCGTGCCAGATGGCAGTCGAAAACGCCCGGCTGGCCGGCGACCTCGATGCCGCCCATATGTTGCATGCCGCTTTGCCTTCTCTGCATTCCGGCGCGGTTTCGGCACGGCCGGACGTGCTAGAGCAGGCAGCGCGGTACACGCATTATCATGACTGGCTCACTGATGATCCGTCCTATTGGCGGGCAAGGTCGCCGCAATCGCTGCTTGAGGGCGTGACGCTCGACGTTCCCGTCCTGCATGTCGGCGGATGGAACGACATTATGCTTGAGGGCACTTTCGCCGCCTTCGAGGCATTTTCTGCGGGCAGCAATCTCCAGCGGCTTTCTATCGGACCATGGTCGCATATCCCCTGGGGACGACGGGTCGGGACACTAGATGCCGGAGCCGGCGCGGCAGACGGTATCGACCGCGAAATCGTCGCATTTTTTGACGAGGCGCTCAAAGGCCGCGAAAATCCTTACCCGAAGATCCGGCTCTACGATGTCGTCAAAAAAACATGGGCCGGTTTCGAAAGCCTGCCGACAGCCGAGACGCTGGTGCTTCATGTCGCATCGGGCGGCCGGGCGGCCGCCACGAGCATCGATGGAACGCTTGCCGAGAAGCCGGGGCTTTCGAGCGCCGATTATCTCGTCCACGATCCATGGCGGCCGGCCCCGAGCATTGGGCTGCATCTCGGCACGCCTCTGGATTTTGCCGACCGGGCGGCGATCGACGACAGGGCAGACGTGCTCGTCTATACCTGCGATCCTCTCGACCGGCCGCTCCTGCTGACCGGTGCCGCGAAAGTGGTCCTCTTCATCACTGCCGACAGGCCGAGTTTCGACCTGGATTGCACCTTGAGCGCGCTCACCCCTGATGGGGCCGCCATCAGCGTGACGTCGGGACATAAAACCGTAAAGGCGGACGGCGGAGGATCGCCAGTTTCCGTCGCGCTGCGGCCCGTCCACGTGACGGTGCCGGCAGGGCATTGCCTGCGTCTATCCATACAGGCGGCGTCGTTCCCCGCTTTCCCCGTCAATCCGGGCACCGGGGCGCGTCCCCAGGACTCAGCCGTAACGGATCGGCTGGTCACGACCCTCGTACTCCGCTCAGGTGATGGCTACCCCTCCACCCTGCGATTGCCCGTGATGCGGCAGGCCGATGCGAAAGACAGCCAATCCCATACCGTAGAGGAGAACGGACCTGAGCCTTGATCACGAAAACCTTCTCAGATTGACCTTCGAGATTGCGCACCGGGCGAAAGCGCATGGCAATATGCCCTTCGGCGCGCTTCTGGCCGGTCCCGGCGGCGAAATTCTTCTTGAGGAAGAGAACGGATATTTTCCCGACCTCGATGGAACAGCCCATGCCGAGCGCCTGTTGGCGACGCGTGCCTCTAAGCTCTATCGCGAGCCGTTTCTGGCGGAGTGTACCATGTACAGCTCGGCGGAACCCTGCGCCATGTGCGCCGGCGCGATTTACTGGGTCGGTATCGGCCGGGTCGTCTATGGCCTGTCCGAACATCGGCTGAAGGCCATGACAGGGGACCACCCGGACAACCCGACAATGGATCTACCATGCCGCGATGTCTTTGCAGCCGGCCAGAAAAGCATCGAGGTCATCGGACCCTTGATTGAGACGGAAGCGGAAGCCGTTCACCGGGACGCCTGGCAACCAACGACGTGAATACAAGCGGGCATTCTGTTTTCAACAAGGTCAGGCATGAGCCGCCGGTTTCAAGGAGGAGTTTAGATCCATGGTTCCAAAAGAAAGCACTTCGGACGAACTGAAAACTCTGCTGGCCGACATGCCGGCATGGGGTTCTGAATTTTCGCGCGCATTCGCCAATCATGCGCCCATGGTCCTCGTCGCTTTGGACCGGATCGGCGGCGGGCCGGCTCAGCTTCGGCGGTTCTTCCATCACTACAGAGACGCCAAGCAGCTTCTGCCCTTCGCCCAGCCGTTGAAGCGCCTGGATGGCAAAAGCTGGAAAACCGCCATCGGCATGCGCGAGCGCGAACCCGATCTGCGCGTCTTTTTTGCCGACGAGGTGACGCGGCTTGGAATACACGAGGCTCTGGAGCTTTATCTTCCCGATCTTGCCGACGGCATTGCCGCCAGCGCCTTTCACGCGCTGATGCGATCAGCCTATGGCGTGCTTCGCGCCGACGAGACCGATGTCGCCATTGCGCTCGCCTACTGGGCCGCCACCTATCTGCCGCTTCCGGAAGTGCAGGGAACGTCACCGATCACGCGCGACCCAGCGGAAGTCTTGGCCCTGACAGCTGCGATCAAGCCATTGCATGGCATGGAACTTCACGACCTTCTCTGGCAAAACATGCGCGACGCCGGAAACGTGCCCGAATTTGCGCCCGTCGTCGATTGGCTCGACATCGGGCCGGACACCATGGAAAAAATGGCGGCGACTGCGCTCGCCATATTTGCCGCAACCCAGCATTTCGCTGCCCTGCACATCATCACCGGGCTGCACTGGATCCGTCTCCTTGAGCCGCACTGCGATGAGGCGACCCTCCATCGGATGTTGCGGGTGTTCTGGCAGGGGATCGCCGCGCTGATGGGCGAGCTCGGGTTTCCCGAGATGCCGGACAGAGCGATCGTCGATCGCTGGCGTCATATCCATGTGCCGGATTGGCCCGAAATGCATGCGATCGCCGCGCAAAGCTACGACGAGCACGATATCAGTCTCGCCTTTTCCGCCAGCGAGGAAATGAAAGTCTATGGCGACCCGCTCTATCGCGTCGTGGTCGCCCGCCGCCTCGGACTTATTGGAGACTACAAGAAATGAGCCTGGAAGAGCCAATGTCCGGCGACTGCATTATTGAAGCCGGAGCCGTGCTGTGCGGCGTGCTGCCTGACGGCACCATGTCCATGCGCCACGACGTGGGCATCCGTGTCGCTGGCGGCATGATCGCGCAGATCGGGCCTCTCGCCGCCGTTGCCTATGGCAACGACCATCTCGCCCGCTTCGGATCTCCCGACATGATCGCCATGCCGGGATTGGTCAACAGCCACCACCATTTCGGGATCACGCCCCTGATGCAGGGCGTACCCTTTGCCCCGCTGGAATTATGGCTGCCGCAGTTCCGGGCGATGCGCCAGATCGATGTCCGGCTGGATACGCTCTATTCCGCGATCGAGATGCTGGAAAGCGGAACGACGATGGTGCAGCATATCAACAGCGGACTTGCGGGCGCACCCGAGAACTGGATGGCGACGGCAAACGCCACGCTGGAGGCCTATAGCGAGATAGGCATGCGGGCCGGCTTTTCCTTCATGATCCGCGACCGCAACATTCTGACCTATGACGACGACGCCAAGGTGCTGGCCACCCTTCCGGACGCCGTCCGCAGCTGGATTGCGCCCAAACTCGACGCGTCCAACATCCCCATCGCAGACATGATGACATTTTATCGTGCGCTCAGGGAAAGCTGGTTCGACGCCCGGCCGGATCAGGTCCGCATCAATCTCGCCCCTGCCAATCTGCACTGGTGTACGGACGAATGCCTGCAGGCGATTTTCGAGACGGCCCGCGAAACCGATGCGCAGGTCCATATGCACCTTCTGGAAACCGAACGGCAATCGCGCTTCGCCCACAATAAGTTCGGTAACAGTGCCGTTCAGCATTTGAAGGCGCTCGAATGCCTCGGGCCAAACGTCACGCTCGGGCACGGCAACTGGATGAGCCGCGAGGATCTCGACATTATAGCCGATTGCGGCTGCAGCGTGTGCCACAATGCCTCATCAGGCCTGCGGCTCGGCAGCGGTATCGCCCCCGTCAACGAGATGCGCCGCCGCGGCATTCCGGTCGCGCTCGGGATAGACCAGTCGAACATAGCCGACGACCGCGACATGACGCTTGAAATGAAGCTGGTCTGGGCACTACACCGCGAAACAGGCCTGTGGAACGACCGTCCTGATGCTGGTGCCGTGCTGCAGATGGCGACGGAGCACGGCGCCAGAACCGTCGGCTTTGGCGGCTTTACGGGCCGGCTCGAACCGGGTCTTCAGGCCGATATCGTGCTCATGGATCGCCGCAAGATCGGAAGACCGCATGTAAACGCTCGGACGCCGGTGGTGGAAAGCGTCCTGCATCGCGGCGGACGGCATGCCGTCAACCAGGTGTTCGTTGGCGGTCGCCTGGTCGTCAATGACGGCAAAGTCATCACGATCGACCGTGAGGCGGTGCTGGCAGAAATCGCCGGGAGGTTGGAACAACCAGAAACGCAAGGCGAGCGGCAAGCCTGGGATGCGATCGATGCCCTGCTTCCCCATATCGAGGCATATCACCGCAATTTCACGCCGGCGGCCGGTTATCGCCCCTATCGATATAACGCGATGGCGGAAGAGGAATACTTCCTTCTGTATCGAAAGTGAAAGCGATCACTTCAATGTCGATGATCGGTGACGCCGTATGGGCGGAGGAGAATATCCGTGAAGTAGTGGCCATGCAGAGATCAGATCAGCCGATTGAAGACGGTCGAGCGGGCGCTTTATGGCAGAATTGGCCGGAAGCATGCTCGGAGAACGCATGCTTCCGCTCAATTGACGGGGTCACCACACAAAGTGAGGAAGACCCCGATTAATTGCCAAGCGACATAAGCTGCTTTCACTAACTACGTCATTTCTTCCCAACAAAGCGCCTTCACGATCTACACAACGCTAATCAATCCATAAGCAATCGGAAAAAAACTTAAAACGAATAGTTCGAACATCATCCACCAGAAATGGAAAAAAGGCGGAACTGGTCGAGAAATATGTCGGCGGCTACAGTCTTAGGAATGTTTGATACTTCTGAAATCCCTCAATAATTGCATTATGCAAGCACGGGGTTGACCGAAGTAAGGCACGCCCAACATTACACTGCGGCACCCTGATCCGCCCCCGCCACTGGCGGACAGGTCTGCATGGTGAATGACAAAGTCTTGGCCCTACGAGAGGGGACATTTCCGTAATTTAGAAAACACGGCCGTTGTTTCAAACATGGGATCGACCACTGCCCTATCAGCTCAGAACAGCCCAGGTTTGGCCGGATTGCTTGGCAGTTCATCGATCCATGCGCAGCGAAAAAAGAACCGTAGACACAAGCGGCAGAGTATCGGGGAGTTAGCGCTGTCGAGGGGAGTGTTCGATAAAGGCTGAAAGCCGGGGGTGTCTATGTCGAGTGCACGCGACCGCCAATTGGACGGCCTGAGAACTCTTGCCGTTGCCACTGTGCTATATGCACATTTCTTTGCGGCAGACGGCTCCATCTGGGGTCATCTCGGCGTCCGGCTCTTCTTCGTGCTTAGCGGTTTCCTAATCACGCGCCTGCTGCTGGAAGCACGAGCCGATGCCCGCTACCAGCCAATGACGGCGCTGAAGGCATTCTACATCCGCCGCGCGCTGCGCATATTTCCTCCCTATTTCGCTGTTCTGGCGCTGGTGTGGTTCGTCAATCTCGAAGGTGCTCGCGGCAGTCTGAAATGGCATGTGCTCTATTTGGCAAACTACTGGTATGCCCTGCACAACGAATGGACGCCCTGGGTTTTGTGCCATACCTGGAGCCTCAGCATCGAGGAACAGTTCTATATCGTCTGGCCTCTGGTGATCCTACTGGCGCCGCGCCGGTTTATTGAACAGATCTGTATCACCGTCATTGCCTGTTCGCTTGCCTATCGCCTCTGTTGGCCGCTGACGGGGACACCCTCCCTGATGCGCGACTTGCTCCCTTCGGCCTCGATGGACGCGCTGGCGGGAGGTGCCTTGCTTGCGGCCTACCGCCAGAGAACGCAGGCCTGGCCGCAATGGCTGCGGATGAGCTGGATACCGCTGGCGGCCGCAGCCACCGTGGCGCTGTGGCTGAGACCCGATCCGATAACACCGATCATCGACTGGGTGATCTGGATCGGCTCGGAGGTCTTTCCGCTCGTTCCGCTCGTTATGCTGGTCGGCCGCAGCTCTTCGGGCTTTCGATCGCCCTTTAGCCGGCTACTCGAACTCTCGCCAATCACCGCCGTCGGGCGGATAAGCTACGGCATCTACCTTTTCCATCCGATCGTCCTTTCGCTGATCGTCAAGGCCCAATCCTGGATTCCGGTCAGTGTATCCGAGCAGGGCTTCGGCCGCTTAATCGTCGGAAGCGTTGCCACATTGGCGCTGGCCTCGATCTCATGGTTCGTTTTCGAAAAGCCGCTGAACAACCTCAAGCGCTATTTTCCCTATGTCGCGCACAGCCATCCGTCGCTTGCTCCGTCGACTGCCACAGCCGGCGAGCCGCGGGAACAACGCCACGGCGCGAAGGCGTTCGAAACGGCGCTTTATCGCGGCGACGCCGTCCAAACTTCCGATCTCCAATAGGTGCGCGAGCTGAAGAATGTCCGTTCCACTGGTTTCTGTCCTACTGCCCGTCTACAACGGCGAACCCTATCTCGCCGCCGCCCTGGAAAGCGTCCTGCGGCAGGATTACAAGCGCCTCGAGGTCATTGCCATCGATGATGGTTCCACCGATCGATCGCTGCACATCCTGCGAGGCTATCAGGAGGCCGATGGCCGGCTCCGCGTCGTCTCGCGCGAGAACCGCGGGCTTATTGCGACCCTCAACGAAGGCATGACCATGGCCAAAGGCGAGCTGATCGCCAGGATGGATGCCGACGATATCGCCTATCCAACCCGCTTTTCGCGCCAAATTGCTCTGTTCCAGGAGCGGCCTCGGCTCGGGATCAGCGGCACGGGCGTCGACCGGCTCATCGGCGATCGCGTCGTGCGCGGCACGCCCAATCCGATCCATCGATCGGCCGACTGGCATGTATTGTCGATGTTCTACACCGTCTTCATGCATTCGACCGTGATGTACAATCGCAACATCATTCCAGCGGACATGCTGACTTACGATGCGACTTATGTGCATGCGGAAGACTTCGATCTGTTCCGGCGTATCACCCGCGAATTCCCTGCGGCCATGATTGATGAGAGCCTCGTTGCCTATCGCGTTCACGAAGAGAGCGTCACTAACAAGCACAGGCGGCCGATGCGCCGGACACATCTGAAGATCGCCGCCGAGAATCTCCAACGGGAATCCCTAATCGACGATCCCGATGCGTTTCTTGCTATCGGCACGACAGTGACGCCGGACACGGTTCGGCGTGTCGCCGACTGTCTCCTCTCCATCGAAGGAAGGATCACCGCGCGCGGCATGCGGTCCTCCGCGAGCCATGAGGAAGGATTGATGTGCTTCTTCTATTTTCTTTACCAGCTCATCGCCGACGAGAAGCAGCCCGGGTTGACGCATCAGTTCCTCACGCACACGGACAAATGGCACAGGATACGGCGTCGCGAGCGATATGGGCTTCGCGCCGCCACCCATGCGCCCTGGTGCAGCCGCCTCTGGAGCGACGCAAGCCTGCGTCTCGACGCCCTAGCAAGATACCGACAATCAGTGCCGGCCAGGAGCGTACTGCCGCTGCAGGGGCTTACCTAACATGGCGGGAGAGCGTTCAGAAATCACGCGGGAGAGCGCGCAGCCGTCCGCAAAGCCTCCTCACCCGTCCACCGGTCGAGATCCCGCGGCTAGCTTCATCGTCTGCACCCACAACCGCGCCGAAGCGCTTCAGACCTGTATCCGATCGATCGAAGCGGCCTGTCGCGCGCATGCCTCAATGACAAGTGAGTTGGTGGTGGTCGACAATGGCTCGACCGACGACACCGCCGAGCGGTTGGCCCGCATCGCCGCGACGTCGAGCATGACGATTACGCCACTGGTGGAACACCGCCGCGGCTTGGCCGCAGCCCGCAACGCGGGAATCGAGCGGTCTCGCGGGCACATCCTGATCTTCATCGACGACGATTGCGAAATAGACCTGCACTACTTACGGGATCTGGAGCGACATTACGCGAACGGAGAGCGCTGTGTCGTCCGAGGTGGCCGCGTCGAACTGGGCAACGCGCTCGATCTGCCATTTACGATCAAGCGATCGCCGCACCGAGCCCGCTTTACGCCCGATGTCCATCCAGGCGGCTTCGTCCTGGGCTGCAACATGACGATGCACCGGGAAGTCGCCATGCAGGTTGGCCGCTTCGACGAGCGCTTCGGTGCCGGCAGCGCCCTGCAATCGGCGGAAGATACCGACTACCTTGTCCGCGCCTTTCAGCTTGGCATCCCGATCGAATATGTGCCCGATATGAAGGTCCTGCATTATCACGGGCGTAGTACACGCGAAGCGATCGAAGGGCTTCATCGCAGCTATAGCCTCGGAAACGGCGGCCTTTGCCTGAAGCACCTGTTCACGGCGCCGTGGCTGCTGCGCCATTTCTATTGGACTTGCCGCTCGGCCTGGTGGGAATTGTGGGGCGGATCGCGCTTCGATCCAGAAGTTTCCTTGTCCCACTGGCCGATTGTGTACATGAATTTGCTGGGAGCGGTCGAATTCGCGCGACATGCCGTGATGAACCTGCCCCGGTCGTCGGAACCGGACCAAATCAAACAGGCAACCCGTTCGTTGAGGTGAGATCCTTCATGCTGAAACTCCTCCTGCCGGGTCTGCAACTTTTGCGACAAGCACTCGGCCGACAGATGCGCCTTCTACCCGTCGTCGTCATGTTCGGCCTGATTAGCGCCGTGCTTGAAGGCACCGGTATCGGCCTCATCATTCCGATGCTCAGCATCATCGGCGGTCAAAAGGACCCGACGGGACTGGGTGGACTTTCAGCTCTCTTCCAGCAGATTGGATCAAGCATGGACGATCGGCAGCGGATGATGGCGATTGCCGCCTGCATCCTGACGCTGATCACCTTGAAAAACATTATCGCCTTCGCAAATACCGCGCTTACTAACTTTGTTTACGGCAAGGCGGGCCATGCGATCCGCAGCGCGCTCGCCGACCAGCTCCTGAAGATCGGATATCCCTTCTTCCTGCAGGAAAGTCCGGGTCGGCTGCTGAACATCATTTCCAATGAATCCTGGCGGGCATCGGACGCGATACAGACGGCGCTTGCTGCGATCGTGAACGCATCTGTGAGCATCATCCTGCTTACATTTCTGCTGCTGTTGTCGTGGCAAATGACACTCTGCGTCGCGGTCGGCCTCATCCTTGTCCAGGTCGCGCATGCCGGCCTCTCCGCCAGCTTGAAGATGCCTAGCCGCAACGTCACCTCCTTCAACAACGAACTCGCCAGCACAATGCTGCACCTCGTCCATGCCGGACGGCTGATCCGCATCTTCGGCCAGGAGGCGCGCGAAAAAGCTGTGTTCGACGGCGCATCGAACGCCGTCAGAAAGGCGGGCTTCATTCTACAGACCCGCCAGGGCGCGCTGCCTCCACTGACCGAGGTACTGCATTCCGCACTTTTCCTCGCGGTCGTCGTCAGCGCCTGGGCCTGGGGCGTCAGCTTTCCGATCATTGTGGCCTTCGTAGTCCTGCTCTACCGACTGCAGCCGCATGTGCGCGCCTTGCAGCAGGCATGGAGCCAGGTGCAAGGCTGGAGTGGCTCGCTGGAGGAAGTCCGCTGGCTGCTGGATTCCTCCGACAAGCCGCATCCGCCGACGGGAGACGCGCCGGCCGCTGGGCTGAACCGAGAGATAAGATTCGACCGTGTGACCTTCAAATATCCGGGCTCTGCCGCGCGCCCGGTGGTGCTGCACTCCGCCAGCTTCGAGATCTGCCACGGTCGCTCCACCGCGCTCATTGGCCGCTCCGGTGCGGGAAAGACGACGATCGTCAACCTTCTTTGCCGCTTTGTCGAACCCGACGAGGGCGAGATTCTGATCGACGGATTTCCACTCAGCCGCATCGATCCCGCGCAATGGCGAAGCCGGCTCGCACTCGCCAGCCAGGACCTTGAACTGGTTGATGGTACCATCCTCGAAAATATCACCTATGGACTGCATGCCTCACCCGCGGAGGCCGAGCATGCCGCCAGGCTTGCGGAGGCGCATGAATTCATCGAAACGCTGCCTTATGGATACAAAACCCTCGTCGGCTATCGGGGCGCCAGCCTGTCAGCCGGACAGCGGCAGCGGATCGCGCTGGCAAGGGCACTTGTGCGCGACCCCGATATCCTCATTCTGGACGAGGCAACCAACGCTATGGATGGTTTGTCGGAAGCTGCCATCGTCGAGACGCTGAAATTGCGTGCCGGTCGCCGGACGACGATCGTGATCAGCCATCATCGCAGCACGATCTCGTTCTGCGACGACATCGTCATCCTCAGTGACGGGCGTGTCCGCAACCAGACCTCGTTTACCCAGGTCGCGTCCCTCAGCATGGACCAGCTTTACGAGCATGAGCTGCTCGGCAAACATTGAACTTGTTTTCCCCCAAACGTCTCTCAGAGCTCGGCCAAGAGCCTGGCATACGCCGTCACCCGGATCATGCAGGTCGTTTAGTGCCATAACCGATGCGGAAGCCTGATCCAGGCATCCGGCACCAACAATACAGGCGCTTGCCGGAACAAATTCGATACATCTTAATTTCTAAGATATGAAAAACTCAACCGCAGTCCTCGGGCTCGTCATAGGCTCGATTGCGCTTACTCCGACAGTCGCAGCTGCCATCGACGCTCACGACGTGGACACGGCATCGATCGAAACGATATCAATTAAAGCGCCTCGCAAAAAGCCGGCAAAACCTGACGCTGCAATCGTAAAACTTCAGATTTTCCTTGATCGTGCCGGAGCCTCCCCAGGCGTGATTGACGGGCTCGACGGCACCAATCTCAGTAAAGCGATTTCTGGGTTCGAAGCGATGCAGCGGCTTCCCGTCGACGGAAAACTGGATCCCGAAGTCACACGTCGCCTTGAGGATCAAGTTCCCGCCATTCAAGCCTACGCAATCACGACCGACGACGGCAACGACTTGGTGGACAGCATTCCGCAAGACTATTCCAGGCAGGCCGAGATGGACCATCTGAGCTACACAAGCATTGCCGAGAAGCTCGCTGAACGCTTCCATATGGATGTCGGTCTGATGAAGGAACTTAATCCCACGGCATCTTTCGTTCCCGGCGAGACAATCGCCGTTGCTGTTCCCGGCCAGGTACGGACCGGCGCCGCTAAGCGGCTCGAAGTTCATCGGAAATCGGGCCAAGTCTTCGCTTTTGCACAGGACGGCTCTTTGCTGGCTGTCTATCCGGCTACTATCGGCAGCAAGGAGACGCCTTCACCGACGGGAACGCACAAGGTGAAGGGCGTCGCCCGCATGCCGACCTACATCTATAATCCAAAAGTCAACTTCCAGCAGGGAAACAACAGGAAGATTCTGAAACTGCCGAGTGGTCCCAATAATCCCGTCGGCACCGTATGGATTGATTTGACCGAGCCGACTTACGGCATTCACGGGACCCCGGAGCCCGAACTGATTGATAAGGTCGGTTCGCACGGATGCGTTCGCTTAACAAACTGGGATGTTGAAGAGCTTGCCGGCATGGTTAAACCCGGCGTCGTCGCAAAGTTTCTGAATTAACGCTCGGATCCCGGGCGTTGGCACCTCAACCCAAGATCCACTGAGCATGAACGGCGCGCTGCGAAAAGCGCAGCAGCAACGCATAAGGCTTTGTCCCTGAGAGGCTGCGGTTTGGGAAAAAAACTTCCGAACAGCGGTTCGATCTGATCATCCAATCAGCATTCAATGCGAAATCAAATGGACGAATGACCTATGGGTCATAGCAATCACATACGACTGACTGAAGATGAACTCACACAAGCCAATCTGAAAGGCGCATCCATCTATGGAACCGATGACCACAACGTCGGAACGGTTGATCATGTGCATGGAGCCGGCAACGGCAGCAGTGTCGTGATCGACGTCGGCGGCTTCCTGGGCATCGGTGCAAAGCCGGTGTCGGTTCGGGTGACCGATCTCGATTTCATGCGCGACGAAAGCGGCGAGATTCACGGCGTGACTTCATGGACCAAGGATCAGTTAAAGGCGATCCCCGAGCATCGAGATTCTTGATCCTTCACTAACGGGCCTGGCTTTGGAGCCCTCCGAAGCCGGATTGCACAATTTTCTTGGTGAGGACGGGTCCAAACACTTGCCCGACCCGGAGACAAGTCGCTTATAACTTAGCCGACGTTGAAAAAAGTTGGAGCGAATTTGCGAAATCGGAAGGATTTTCTTCAGCGACATGGTGTCTGGAAGTGGAACCATGAGGCTATCAGGGTCAATCATCATGCTCGACCATGTTCTGCCGTCCGCGACCGGTCGGTTATTTTCCGACAGTCCCGGCTGCGATGATAAGGGAACTACTCGCGCTGGCAAAAGTTTACCTCATGCAGCTCACGACGTTGATGAGGGATCAAATGGAAAACGCATCGAAAAACCTTGCTGAGGAATACCGGCGTCTCGGCGGTCGCCGCATTGCAGTGATCGACGACAACCTTGGCTCATCGCGCGATTGGGAAGGCGATACTCCAGAAGCCGCCAAGTTCTGGAAAGAGCAAATTGCCTCCCTATCCGACCGAGAAAAGCGAGACGTCCAGACTTTCCTGCCGTCGATCAATGACGAGAGAGACGAGCCAGCGTCCAAATGACAGAGAAAATCTCAATCGGTGCAAGATACAACTACCTTGGCTGATGGAGGAAAGTCCTGCATGAACACCGAGGAAATAGTTTTTCAGCCGAGTGACTGGGTGCCAAATAACCAGCGGTTCCCCGTTTTAATTTACAAGGATGCCTTGCCGATTGGCGCATCGTCTGCAGATTTCGAGACCTTGTTCGCCGCGAACGGATGGACCGGCGTCTGGAAAAACGGCGTCTTTGACTACCAGCATTACCATTCCGGTGCTCATGAGGTATTGGGTGTTGGACGTGGCAGCGCCACCCTATTGGCTGGTGGCCCAGAAGGACAGCCGATAGAGATCTCAGAGGGAGATTGCTTGATCCTACCCGCTGGAACAGGACACCAAAACCTTGGCTGCTCCTGGGACTTCGAGGTTGTCGGCGCGTATCCGGAAGGCCAGCATGCCGACATTCAGACCGCCGCCGCCACGAGCGAAATGCTGGCAATGATCTCGTCATTGCCCGTGCCGGTTACCGATCCCATCCTAGGATCGTCAGCGAGCCTGGTCGAGAGCTGGCGTTGAATGCCTGGGCAGAAGATGATGAAAGATGGGATTTTGCTGGTTGATCTTTTGTCGTCATGCAGCGTTTCAGATGTGACACGGGAGAACGACAATGCAAGAAGCATTTGGACCGGGTGAGCGCGGCAATATAGCGCGAAGACATCTAAGACAAATGGAAAAGATCGAAGGATTGTTGGAGTTCGATCTTGCTAGCCTCCAACACCACGCGGATGCCATAGCGGAGATACGGCAGCACTTGACGCGGCTCGTTTCGGATACACGGACAGATAATTAGCGGCGTGACGCGGCTCACGGGGTGTTTGCAAAGCTGATTTCGCATCCGGCAGAGCCAATAGCTCAATAACCGGATTGAACAGGACCATCGTCGAACCAAGCGCCGGATCCGGTCTATGCTCGGCTTCAAATCGATCACCTGCGCAACAACTATCCTGTGCGGCATTGAAATGGTTCACATGATGCGGAAACGACAGGCGGGGTACGCGGACAATCCCGCACCGTCATTTGTCGAACAGTTTGAAATCTTGGCCACGTAAAAACTCAGCAGAAGCCTTTCCGCGTCTCAACTGCGAGTTTGCGACAGAACCCAGATTCGATGCCATGCGAGGGTGATGTCATGTCTGGATGGCGCCCGTTTGGCAATGTGATTTTGGCCGGTGTTTGAGCTTTGCGGGTCGGGTGCAGTCATGTCTTCGGCCTATTTATGCGGCGCGTGATGACCGCTGGCCCTGATG
>NZ_JAFEVL010000065.1 GCF_016901135.1 Martinezella lusitana
ATAAAGCCACACCGCGTGGGCAATGATTTCAGCGGGAAAGCGATGGCGACGATATAGCGGATCACGATCTGTCATCGCCCGTCATCGCACTTCAAATTCCACGTTCCGTTAAGTTGACGATGCCATCCACATAGCTTCCGCCCATTTTGCGATCATAGCGTCCACTGTACATCTGCGATGCGATTGATTAGCACCGAATAACCGGGTCCCGATTGAGCAGCGAATCTGCTCGCCTCGCCAGCGCCTTGATTATTCCGGCGAAGCTTACAGCCGATCTACGGAAATAAGGTATTGGATCGATCTTGCGATGGGATCGCATGTCCGGGAGCGTTCCGAGCCGAGAAGAGAGTGATTCCAGTCCAGCCGGAAGATTTGCTCTCCCTCGCCACCATCATCTTGAGACGACGAGCTTCACATTGGGAAAGAGAAAACCTCAGGTTGGATTGAAAAAGGTTCCACCAAGCAGGCTAATCGTCCCATAGACGAGACCGATGGACGCAAGCAGACAGATTGCTGCGAGAAGCAGCGATCCCCCCTGGGTTTCCTTGCGGTCGACATAGTTCGCGCGCGTTTTGCGTCCGGTAATCATTGCGCCGATGAGATTGTCGCGCTTGACAAACTGATAATAGAGGTTGGCTGCGATGTGCAGGCCGGCCAGTCCGAGAATAGCGACATAAAACCAGATCGAATGGATCCGGGCTGCCCAGCCTGAAATTGTGTCTCCTGCTGCCTCTGCAAAGGGGCCTGCTGCCGTCACTCCGTCAGTGGAAAAAAGCCCGAGCAGTCCCTGAATAGCGCAGACCAAAAGCAGTCCGACGACCATCAACCCGCCGGCCGGATTATGGCCGAGGTAGCGTCCAGCTCTCTTACGACGCAAAGCCTTGAGATAGTTCCATACGGCAGATGGCGAGCGCACGAAGTTTGAGAAGCGAGCCGTCGAGCTGCCCACGATTCCCCAAAGGATCCGATAGACCACAAGCACGAGAACGCCGTAACCCGCAGCTTTGTGGACAACCATGTCAGGATCGTCAAAGCTGCTCGATATCCATGCCGTGATGATCAGCGCCACAAGCGACCATTTGAAAAGGCGTGTGGGAAGATCCCAAGCCCGAACATAGTCGTTCTTTGGCGATGAGGTGTCGCGGTCGTCCTCTGGGCGCTGATCGGAATAGCTTTCAAAGGCGCGCCTTTGTTCGTTCATTTTAAGCTCCTGCTTGAACGAGGCTCGAAACGATTACTTGTAAGCCGTATGGCAGGACCTGCACTCGCTTGCGACCTCTGTGAATGCCTTGCGAAACGCGGCTTTGTTCTGTGGTGCCTGGCTTGCAGCATCGGCCATGGCCGCCAATTGCTTGAAACGAGCGCGGAGATCCTTCTCCTTGGCGCCGCCTTGACCGGCGAACATGTCGCTCGCCGCCTGAGCCTCCGACGCATAGCGTTGCAGAACCTGCTTGGCGGATGCGCCATCGAAGTTGGCCAGAACGGCCTTCGCAGACGTCGTGTTGTCGCGCATATCGCTCATTATGCTTTTCAATGACGCGGCAAAAGCCGGCCCAACCACGATTGCGAGAGCTAGCGCGGTTGCAATATAGCGCGATGAATGAATTGATGACGCTTGTGATTTTCTCATGTGCTTTGTCTGTCCTTCAAATGGTCTTCAGCGGGCTTGCCGGACGGTGTTTGCGAACTGCGTCTGTCTGGAAGCACCGCGCCTGGTCTCTACGGCGAACCGAGGTCTTCAACGGCTGAAAGAAAGGGAACGTTTACTTCAGGCGCCTATCTCGCGACGGCTCAACTCTCGAACTCGGCCTTGCGCCTTTTGCTGGTCCCGCCCAGCAATCTTCCTCACGTAAATGACTGTGACGAGACCGCTGCGACCGACACTCCACCGACAATGAATAAGGATAGGTTTGGGAGCCGATGCCATTGGTTCGACAAGTTGCTCCGCCGTCTGTGGCGATACCGTCGTCGGCGAATGCAGATACACGTGCGCCGTAGCCCATTGTGAACATGTCGCCGATTGCCGCTTCAGCGGCAAGCCTTCTTGCATTTTGCCGCGCCAAGATTATCGCTCCTAACATCTCGCCTTCGCCCGTAGGACGCTAGGCGAAGCTGACGGGCGAATCTTACGGCATACTTACAAAAGGATGGCGGCGGAGTGACTTTAAAGCGGCAAGAATGATCGGCGCCGAATTCAGTTGGTTGGACTTCATGGGCGTTGAGGGACTAAGCTCATATGCCGCACGTTCTCTGATCAGGCTGCAAACTCACGTCCACCCTCGGTGAATTCCTTTTGCTAGCGGTATACCGGGCGCCGCCCTGGTGCGTCGTCGTATTGTTGGCGACAGGCGGCGCACTGCTCCATCTCACATGGATGCGAGTTCTCGCTGCGGTTGTTTAGGCCTCTGCGCGGTCGATATGAGGGGGCAATGGCTGATCTCCCCAGAACTGCCTAAGCAGTTTGGAAAACAGGCTGGCACAAAAACAGCATGGTTGCCATCGCGCCACCACTCTGCCGATTCGCCAACTCCAGCTTTCCGCCGTGGGCCGTCATGGTTTCGGCGACAATGGAAAGGCCGAGACCCAAGCCATCCTTGCGATCAGTCTTGCCTAGCAACTCGGCGCCCTCGGTCAGGCGCTCCTGCGGGAAACCGGAACCTTCGTCGGTCACTGCGATTCCGGAATTAAAGACGGTAATGGTAATCGTTCCGCCCTGGGGACTGTGATGCAATGCGTTTTCGACCAGGTTGCGAAGTGCTCGAAAGATAAAATCGGAGGCGCCGTTTAAGTAGACGGGACTGTCCAGGGTCCGTAACTCGATGTTGCGGCCAGCAGCCACGATCATCGGTGCCAGATAGCGAGCGACGTCGGTGGCGATCCCTGCAAGCTCCACGATATCGTTGGCCTCGTAATGCAGGGTCTTGACGCGCACCCGGTCGACAAGCTGCGTTATGACGCGTTCCATGTCTTCGAAGTCCTTCTCAACAGCGTGAGTAATCGGATCTTGCGAAAGGGAAAAGCGAGCCTTGGCAATGGCTAGAGGGGTGCGAAGCTCGTGAGCCAATTGTCCCGAGAATTGTTCGAGCGACAGAAATCCGGCTTGTAGTCGGTCGAGGGCGGCATTCACCGCTCTGATCAAGGCCAAAACATCGTTTGGCATTCCGCTTTCAGTCAGTCGCGTCGCGATGCTTGATGGGCCGATCTGAGCGGCTTCGTGCGCGGCGGCGCTCAGCGGCCTGAGGGCAAAACTCAAGACAATAATATTTGTTGTGAGCAAAACCAGAACAAACGGAACCCAGATCCAGGCAATATCCACGACGAATTCTTCAAGAACGCTGTCGAAGATGACATGCTCTTTGGGAAAGGCAACCTGAATGACGCTCTTGGATCCATTGTTGGTCATAGGCAAGGAAATGCCGAAAAGTGTCTGCTGGCCTTCGTGGGCCGGAAGCTGAAAATATTGCGCTCGGCCGCCGCTATAAGGAATCAACGGTGCTGTAAGTGCTGGGGAAGCGACAATGGTGCCATCATCGTTCACGACGGCATATTGGCCGCGCAGCTCCTGAATACGCGCCGTAAGTGCCTTTGCGTAGACACTGGAAAGGTGCGGATCCGTGATGAGTTCGCGGTGCAGATCCTCTGCAAAGGTCGACAGGGTTTCCTCGCGAAACGTGTCATTCGAGGCTTGGAAGCGGATGTAGAGGAACACCACGCTCGCACAGATCGCTATAATCGCAATGATGGACATCGCCATGACCAGGCGCTGCAGCAGCGTCAACCGCGGCCACGTCACAGCGGCTTTTCCATGAGCATGTAACCAATGCCACGCATGTTGTGGATGTAGAGTATCGATCCCGCCCCTTGAAGCTTCTTGCGCAATCGATGCAGAAGCACCTCGATTGCGTTGGAGCTCAGTTCGTCGCCGAATCCGTATATCGCTTCTTCGACTTCGGTTTTGGACAGCACATGATTTGGGCGACGCAGAAAAAGATGGAGCGCGGCAAATTCGCGGCGGCTCAGGGACAGCTGGATGTCGCCGACAGAGGCAGAGTACTGGCTCGGATCAAAGACGACGTCGCCGTATTGCAGGATCGTGCCATGACGAGGCTGGCCGCGGCGCATGATGGCACGCAGACGGGAAATCAGCACACCCATCACGAATGGCTTGCAAAGGTAGTCATCGGCTCCGCTGTCGAGGGCATCAATGATTGAACTTGACGCATCGCGCGCGGTCAGGATCAGGAGGGGAGTGGAAGGAGCGATTTTTCTCAGCGGCTCGATCAACGTCAGGCCGTCGCGGTCCGGAAGGCCGAGATCGAGTATGATAGCATCATAGTCGACTGTCGCGGCGGCTTCTTCGGCATCACGGGCTTTGGCAACGTGGTCGATAGTGAATCCGTGCGCCCGCATGGCGTCGCTGATTACAGCGGCGAGTTTTGCGTTGTCCTCCACCAATAGTACTCGCATGACCCATTCTATCTCTTTTGTGATGATTGCAATGAAACCGCAGGCGGAAATGCGATCTCTGCGATCCGGCCACTTTGGCCTATCTGTTGCCTGAAGGTCGCGCCATGCAGGATGGCAATGCGTCGCACGATCTTCAGGCCGATGCCCAGACCGTCATTTGCCTTCATAGGTTGCCGTGGCGAGGCATCACCACTCAACCCGGCGTTCCAATCTTCGACCTGCAATGTTTTTGGGGTCACGCGCACAATGATGTTCGTACCGACCGGCGTATGCTTGACCGCGTTTTCAACCAGATTGCGCATGCTATCCTTGAGCAGGCCTTCAACCGCTGAAACCATCACAACATCGGCCTGAAGTTCCAGTTCCAGGGAATGGCTATTCTGATAGACCCAGGGGGCAAGCCGTTCGACCACTTCCGCGGCTGTCTGCGCCAAATCGACATCGGTAAACATGCCATGATCGAAGCTGTCGAGCCGAGCAAGCGCAGTCAGCTGGCCCACGAAAGCGGAGAGCTCGTCAAGGTCGGCTTCAGCCTTGCGCACCCTCGGGTGATCGATGCGGCCGAGCTCCAGCTTGATAGCCGCAAGCGGTGTTCGAACTTCGTGCGCAATGCCTGAGGTCAGCACCTTCTGGGATTTCATGAGTTCGCCGACGCGTTCGAACACCCTATTCATGGCCTCCGCGAGATGGGCGATCTCCAAAGGCATTCCCGTGGTTGATAGATGCGATCGTGCGTCCATTGGGTCGATGGCATCAGCCGCAACGGCTGCCGCGTGAACTGGTCGCAGCGCCCAACGCACCGAAATCAGTGTCGCGCCGAGGACCAGGACGAGGAGTATGCTCATCGGTACGATCATATGTTCGCGCACCTCTTTCCACAGGACGTGGGATACGACCCCGGCGGGATCGCCCATAGATGCGACATCGACAAGATAACTCCTTCCGTTGATGACGAAGGCACGCCCTCCGACCAGCGTCAGGGGCTTTCCAGCCTTCACGATCCTGAGCCAGAAGTCGGGCGGTCTTATGTCCGCAGGTAGGAAATGCTGCTCGCAGGCATCGCTGCAAGATGCAAAGATCACTCTGCCGTCGACGTCGCGAATGCGGGCGACATAGCCAGTGTTGCCGTCACCGTAGCGTCCCGCCAATCCTTCCGGAAGTTTGTAATTTATCTGGGCGCCGTCTTGAGCGATACCTGAAGCAAGTCGGTCGGTTTCCTGCTCGACGAAGAGCCGCGAAAGTTCCCCGTCGTTCCAATAATATTCGGAGAAGACGACGATAAGCTGGACCAACATGGCGAGGACCGCAAAAAAGACGATCCTCCGTGTGAGGATGGAAGCAAGGGCGGGGTTGGCCCTGCTCAAGGGGAAATCTCGCGCAGCATATAGCCAACGCCGCGGACGGTCTCGATTCTAACGCCAGCCGGCTGCGCCTCGAGTTTCTTGCGCAAGCGCGAGACCGCGAGTTCAATGGCGTTGGCGCTGCGTTCATCTCCGAACTCGGATACGGCATTCTCTATGCGGCGCTTCGAAACGACCTTGCCTCCATCGCGCATCAGAAGTTCCAGCAGGGCCTTCTCGGACGGCATCAATGGAACCTCACGATTGTTGCAGCGTACTTGCCTGGACGCGAGCTCGAACTCCAGGCTGGCGAATTCGAGTATAGGCATCACGGTCGACGGCGCGCTCCGCATCAAGGCGCGGACACGGGCAATAAGCTCGCCATTGTTAAACGGCTTTGCCAGATAGTCGTCGGCGCCGGCATCCAGACCTGCAATCCGTTCGTCTATGGCGCCGCGCGCGGTCAGAATAAGAACGGGCAGTTGGAATTTCTGGATGCGGAGTGATTTCAGAAGCGACAGACCGTCTTCGTCTGGGAGGCCAAGGTCGAGAAGCAACAAGTCATAGCTGGCTGAAGCGAGTGCCAGCCTTCCTTCTTCCGCTGTTGCCAGGGCATCGATACGCCATCCGGCTTCGTGGATCGCCTCCGAGACGAGTTCCCGGAGGCGTGCGTTGTCTTCCACCAGCAGTATTCTCATGCTCGCTTTCGTCCCGTCACCATCGACCAAACAAGATTTTCACGATGCCTCCAGCTCTCAAGCAAGGCAGCGACCGCGTGGATCAAAGCCAGCACCATGATGCTATTGGCAATCGTCCCATGCAATTCCCTGAGCCATTTTTCGCCCCAGAATGCGTCGAGAGTCATCATCCAGCCCGTGAGGCAGGTCGCCGCAAGCAGAGACATAAGCAATAGCATCATAACCGACGCCAGAGGATTATGGCCGATCGAGCGCTTCTCGCGAGCTCCCATGATTTCGGATATTTGCCTCCAGATTTTCATTGGCGTTGGAAAGAAGTCGGAAAACGCGCATGCTTCGTGCCGATGAAACCCCACAGGATCCGGATAGCGAGGGCTGCAGCCGCGACATATCCGGTCACTCGATGCCAATAATGCCCTTCTTCCAGGATGAAGAGATTGAGCACGCATGCCGAAACGACTATCCAGTGGAAGAGCCTTACGATCGGATCCCAGACCTTGATGGTCGTGGTTTTGCTCGATGTGGCAACGTCGTCTCGATTTTTCCTGAGGGGTTCTGACATGATTCAGTCTCCGATTCCTGCCTCGGCGATCTCGCCGCTCACCGGATTGAAATAGACTTCAGCGCGTTTGCCGTCCTTGTCCTTGCCGTAGATCTCATAGCAGTTTCCGGTCACCTGAAAGGTTTTGACCTTGTAGCCCTGAGCGTCGATTTTCGCCTTCATAGCTGCTTCCGGCATCCATTTGGCCTTGGGTTCCTTCGTGCAGCTCGGGCTTGCGAGCGCCAGCGAAGGACAGGCAACGACGACGGTGAGGGCGACAAGAGTCTTGAAATGCATGGGCTGTCCTTTTCCTAGGCATCGAGTTCGGTGATGCAGAAAGAGGACTAGCGTACCGAACCTGTCAGTTAGCTGTCCGCCCGGCACGATTTCAGGGCCCATAACCCACGTGCGGCGGATCGGATGTGTGGGACAGGCAAGATGCTGCACGGGCGCCAGATTTCATCGTTTCGCCAGAATTCTGTAAGTGTCCCGTAAGCCGGACTGAACATGGTCGCTCCCGTTGCGGCAGCCAAGCTGCCACCATGGAGTGGACTAGGCATGATTGGTGAAAAGCCGGGCAATGCATCGCTGAAGGTATTCTTGATTAATCTCGATCGGTCTGCCGATCGCCTGGTCGCTATGCAGGAGAAGCTTGGGCGAGCTGGACTATCTTTTCAACGTGTGCCGGCGGTTGATGGTGCCACTATCGAGTTTCCGATATCGGAATTCAGCGAATCCCCCTTTCGCTTCAAACATGGCCGCCGACCCAATCCCGCGGAAGTGGGGTGCTATCTGAGCCACATAGAATGCGCCTTGCGCCTGCTTGCTTCGGATTGTGAGTTTGCTCTCATTCTCGAAGATGACCTCGAGTTTCCGCCTGATCTCGCGGAACTTCTGGATTCGGCGCTCAAACACGCCGAGGAATGGGATGTTCTGCGCCTGTCGACGGTCAGTGACGGCAAGAAATTCCGCTTCTCTCGGTTAACTGAAAGCCGCAGCCTGGCGATCGCCTTGACGCGCGAGAAGGGATCTGGTGCCTACATTATAAATCGGCGGGCGGCGCGTTGGTTCGTCAAGAAGCTGATACCGATGCACCTGCCCTTCGACTTGGCTTTCGATCTCGAATTCTTCGCCGGGCTGAAATCAGCCTTCGTCGTGCCAGTGCCCATTGATCAGCAGCTGGGTTTGCCGTCGCAGATCCAGGGAAAGCGCCGCCGTTACCATAGGTCGCGGGCACATTATTTGACGGTTATACCGTATCGAATCTTTATCGAGGTTTGCCGGTTGGTCTATCGGCTAGCGCGACTGCTCGGTCATCTTCTTCAATCAAGAGCCGGCGTGACTAGACATCAAAACTGTCGACCAGATGACGTTGTGATGCCCTCGTTCGGTGTCGCAAAGCACGTTGGCGATTCATGATGAAGCTCGGCATCTACGTCATCAATCTCGACAGCTCCGTCGAGCGATGGGCGGCAATGCGGAGGAAAGCAGATGAATGCGGTCTACATGTCGACAGGGTGAGAGCTATCGACGGTCGCCCATTGTCCCCCTGTGAATACCGAGATGTGGATTGGAAAGGGTTCGCGCGGTATGGCGGGCGAACAATTCTGGCAGGCGAATATAGGGATAGCCCGAAGGCTGGGATGCGCTGACGTCGTTCAGTCGTGCTGTCTCGTCGACCTCGGCGCCAAAGGTCATGGCGCCGAGGCAATATGCAGTGACGATGTTCCCGTATCTGTGTTCTAGTGATCCCAGACCGGGCACCAGTCTCCGGTCACGAGACGCATTCCCTTTTCCAGGCTTTCGAGCCGCTTAACATCTATTGGCGTCAAGACGACCTTGCGCGCCTCGAAGTTCGAAGCGATGCGATCCTTTTTGGCTGACGACGGGATCACGATCAGGCCCTTGGCCATCAGAAAGGCGAGGGCTATTTGCTCGCCGTTAACACCGTGGGAGTTGCCAATCTCTTCGAGCAGTGCGTCGCCCACGACCGCGCCACGCGCAAGCGGCGAGTAGGCGGTCACCGGGATGCCCAGTTTCTCGCAATGGTCGATGATCGGCCTGTTCTGCATGTAGACATGACATTCGACTTGATTGGTAGAGATCTTGCGATCGCCGAATAATCGGATCGTCTCGTCAATCAGCGCCTTTGTGAAGTTTGAAACGCCGATGCGCTTGGCGAGACCTATGTCGAGCGCTTCGACAAATTGGCTGACGTAGTCCTGCAGCGCGTATTTGTTGTGCGGCGAGGGCCAATGCAGCAGAAGCAGGTCGACTTGGTCGACCTTCAGCTTATCGAGGCTTTCCTTGATGGACGGCACAACCTCGCCCGGACCGTAATTGTCTGGCTTGACCTTCGTCGTGATAAAAATCTCGCTGCGAGGTATGCCTGCATCCTTGATGCCGCGAGCGACATCCTGCTCATTGTTATAGCCCTGAGCGGTATCAATGTGGCGGCATCCAGCTTCCAATGCCCAGATGACGCCCTGATAGGCTTCGTCCGCGGGACGGTTCCAAGTGCCATAGCCCATCTGCGGAATGCCCGCGACCGTCGGTTCAGTCGTCATTTTCTTGGTCCTTCGTTCGATTGTCGGGAGTTGTAACTTTCGGGTGTCTGGCATCATGATTTTGGAACGTATTTGCGCCAGTTGTGCTCTTCCTTGAAGCTCAGGACTTCGCGTATTTTCCGGTTGGAGAGCGGTGCCTCGAATTCGCCAAGCTCGCGATGGATCGGCGTGTTCGGTGCCCAGCGCTTTAGAAAGTCGCGAGTGGGCTCGTTTGCCGTGATGGTGTCGTTGA
Organism: Martinezella lusitana; assembly: GCF_016901135.1. Lineage (GTDB taxonomy): Bacteria > Pseudomonadota > Alphaproteobacteria > Rhizobiales > Rhizobiaceae > Rhizobium > Rhizobium lusitanum_D. The sequence goes on from NZ_JAFEVL010000065.1 coordinate 9,846, forward strand.
CGGCGTTGAACACCTGGAAGCCCAAGCCATCCTTCTCAATGCAGAGATGAACGATCTGGCCGAGGTCGCGGGCGTCGATATAGCTCCAGGCATTGCGCTTGCGGCTGGGCGGATCGGCAAGGAAGCCCGGAAAGCGGTCGTATTCATGCGGCTCGATCACGTTGGCGATGCGAAGGGCATAGACGTCGGCACCAGAGCGCATCGCGAAGGCGCGGGCGGTCTTCTCGTTGACGACCTTCGACAGGCCATAGCTGTCCATCGGGTCGATGTCGTAATCCTCCTCAAGCGGGAAGGAATGAAAATCCTTGTCGCCTTCAGCGAAGCAGACGCCGTATGTCGTCTCGCTTGAGGCGATGATGACCTTGCGAATGCCGAGCTTCAGTGCTGCCTCCAAGACATTGTAAGTCGATATGGCATTCACCGCGAATGTCTTGTTATCCGGCTTCAACAGCAGGCTGGGAATTGCCGCAAAATGAACCACGGCGTCGACAGGGGAGGGACCTGCGCCTGTGCTCAGCCCATCAGAACCGAAATGCATCGATAGCGCATTAAAGGTTTCTCCGCTGTCCGTGAGATCGGTGATCAAGGTGTTGACCCCGGGACAATCCAACGGCACGAGGTCGAGATTGCGAACCTTGTAGCCCTTGTTCACCAGATAGGGCACTGCGTGACGACCGGCTTTGCCGCTGCCGCCGGTAAAGATAACGCGCTTGCTCATTGTCTCATCTTTCTCGATTGTGATGCGAATGGCTTGAATCAGTGGTCAATCACGGCACCATTTGGCCGCCGTCGACATGTAATTCTCTCCTTGATCCTACCCGCCATGCCGTATCGGTAGGCGGGGTGGAAGGATGAATCAATAGCGGACAGGTCACTAGATCGATGAGCCACGCTCATCAATTAGGCAGCCGACCGGGCACTTATCCCAGCGGGCTAAGCTCGCGTATGATCCGAATAAGGGCATCAATGCCGAAAGGGAGTTGTCGTCGGCTGGAATAGTAGATTGAAAGAGGCGGCCCGAAAGAAGCCCAATCAGACAGCACGACCTCCAACCGACCCGCCGCCAAATGAGGGCGAGCCAGCTGCTCCAAACAATAGGACAACCCCGCTCCACCGATCGCGGCTCCAAGCGCCAGATCGGACTCGCCGGAAATAAGCGCACCTGGAACATCGATCTCGCTTCGTTCCTCTCCGCGTTCAAATTCCCATTTGTAAATCTGCCCTCTGCCGGTGCGGATCCGAATGCAGTCATGGGAATGCAGATCTTTCGGCAACTCCGGACGACCGTGACGATCAAGGTAGTCGGGCGAGCCGACCGCCACCCACTTGAGCGGCGGCGTTAAGGGGACCGCGATCATGTCTTCAGGAATCGTTCCGGCATACCTCAGCCCGGCATCGAACCCTTCCGCGGTGACATCGACGAATTGGTCATCGACAGCAATCTCAAGTTCAATGTTCGGGAAGCGCTGTAGGAAGACTGGCAAAACGGGCCTCAGAAGCAAGTTGGCGGCATCCCGCAGGACGTTAATGCGGATACTCCCTGCTGCGCCCCGGTGATGACCGCTCAGCTCGTTCAGGCCGGAATTTATGAGATCGAGTCCCGCGGAAATCTTTTCCGCGAGGGCCTTGCCCGCAGCGGTGGGCGCGACACTGCGGCTTGTCCGGTTAAGAAGCCGCACACCCAGTCTCGCCTCAAGCGCCTTCATGCTATGGCTGAGCGCGGAAGCGGTCAATTCCAGATGATCCGCGGCTTTGCGGAAGCTTCTATATTGGACGATCACGAGAAAGATCGATAGCTCGTGAATTTCACTTCGTTTAAGGGGCATATCTCTCTCCGGCAAAGGTTCGATGACAGTGGCGACTTTTGCTGACCGATCCTCGTTGGATATCGCATGCCAATAGTATCGACGGTCGCTTGGAGCGTGCTTATCGCGCCCGAAATGTCATCCTTGAAATGGTGATGTTGAAATCGTCAAACACACCCACCGCCTGAGCGATGTTGACGCTTCTCAGATGATGGCGCTGGTGGGCGGATCGAATATTATGGCGGAGATCGGCCTCCAATCAAATTAGCGCGCTCGAAGCGCCTTGAGAATCTCGGATTGATCCAATCCCCAGTCGACCGGTTTGTCATCACATCTCATCGCCCTCGCTGCCTACCGTTCAGCTTGCTACCTAATACTGCCGAACGGAAGATCCTGTCGTGCCTGACGGATCACCGCCGTGGTCCCGAGAACGAGCAAGCGCCGAATACAGCTATCGCCACGCTTGGTCATGCCGAGGAGTTTCTCCTTGCCGCCGGAGCTATCGAGCGCGGTGTCGGACCAAGCCATGCTGCGAAGGAGCGGCCCGAGGAGAATAGTGTCGCCTCTCCGAGAAAGCACTCGCTCAATCTCGTTCACCGAGCAGGTCATTTTCTGCCAGTCAATCGGGCTGTCTCAAATGCGCGACTCCGTGACACTAATCATCGTGGCACCTACCAATCCTCCAACCTATCCTCGTGCTCAGTGCCGCCACTGAAGTCGGTAAAAACTATGGAGGAGGAAGCGATGGGCTCTTATCTGTTTCGCAACGTGACGGTTTGGGATGGAATTAACGACGAGGCCTACGTCGGGGAGGTGCTCGTCGAGGGCATAGGGCCGCTATCCCACGGAGCCCCGTAGACCTTGTCCCCGTCGCTGACCGACTTCCAGGTCCAGTCTATGAACTTCTCTTTGGCGGCGCTGACGTCGGGGCCAATATCGGCACGTGCGCCAAGCTGCCTGAAACTCAAAAGGGAGTTAAATTCCATCTGGGCGACGTCCGGCAAACCTGTGCCCGCCTGTATTGCGTTGCGCAGCTTGTCCGTTATCTCATTCTCTGGCGTCAAGGTTCTATGTGGCATCAAGCGGCCGAACCCGCAGCTCCACTGGACAATATTGAGATTCGAAGGCTGGCTGGCCCCAGCAGGAAAGTGGAAGCCTCCCTCATGCCAAGCGCCGGCGATCCCGCGCAGAGCGAAACACTTCGCGCGGCCGTCCTTGATATGATTGAGCAGAGCCTTCTCGATCTGCACCTCACCTCAACACTCTCCTGAACGGCGGACTACGGGAAGAACCCGTCATCTGCCTGTAACGAACACTACTCATAGTGATCCTGTAGCGATTGCTACCTGCATGGCACGGAGAGTGGTTTGAGCGGGACAACAGGATCAGTCGAACGGGTATCGTTTGATGAGCACGTACAGTCGGCGCTGGAGACGCTAACGCCGGCCGAGCAGCGCATGGCGCTGTTTTTTGTCGAGCAAAAGCACGCCGTCTTGCTAGGGTCCGCGGCTCAGATCGGCGAGATGGCCAGCGCCAGCGACGCGACGGTCGTGCGAACGGCCCGCTCGCTCGGTTTCGACAGCCTGTCGAAGTTGCGCGAGGTGCTCCTCGCTGAATTGACGGGAACGCCCTCTCCCGCCAAGCGTCTCGAACATACGCTTGACGCGACGGGCGCCGCCGGTGAGGGCGCACTCAATCACGTCATCGGCATTCACGAGAGCGTGCTGGACGTTCTCAAGCGCCCCGACATTTCACAGCGTTTCAATAATGCCGTTGAAATCCTGTCGAAGGGCAGGCGGCGGCACATCTTCGGTATTGGCCCATCCGGCGCCATGGCCGACTATGCCGCGCTCCAGTTCAACCGCATCGGGCTGAGCGCCAACGCGATGTCGATCTCCGGGATTGGTCTCGCCGATCGGTTGCTGTGGATCGAGCCGGGCGACGCCATCCTTATGATGGCCTACGCGCCACTTTACCGTGAGGTAACGGTGGTCCTGGAAGAAGCGCAGCGGCAAGGCGTGCCCGTGGTCCTCATCAGCGACAATCTGGGTGCGCTCGTCGCCAATCAGATCGCTGAATTGCTTCCTGTGTCGCGCGGCAAAGCCGACCATCTCGCCATGCATGGCGGCACCATGGTGCTGATCGAGGCGATGATCATTGGACTCGCTAGTCGACGCCGCCAGGCGGCAATCGACAACCTCGACCGATTGAGCGCCCTGCGCGGCGCCCTCGACAAATCATGGGCAAAGCGAGGAACCAGAAAACGTAAATCTCGCGCCAAGCCAAATAATGACACATAACATTCATGAAGAAATAATAAATTATATTTATAAATACTGTTGGCAATCTCCAAATATAGGTAGTTAGACTATGAAAGCTCGCGTCAGTATTGGAATTACGCTTAGCATAACTGCGATGTTACTAAATTCACCGGCCATGGCCGCTGATCTGGTCATGTATGATGCGCTCGATTTCGCCGCGACGGCGGCGAAGGCATTCACCGCTAAGACCGGCGTCACCATTGATGTCGTGGAACCAGGCGGCACCGGCGAGACGCTGGGTAAAATCGCCGCCGAAGGTGACAATCCGCAGTTCGACATCGTGTGGGTGGACGGTTCCGCCGTCATGGAGCGCATGATGCAGAACCACGTGCTCCAGCCGGTCCCGGCCGAGCTATATGGCTCGATCAAGTACAACGATCTTGGCAAATCCCTCATTCCTGCCAGTCGTGCCTTCGTGCCGACAGGCGCCAGCACGACGGCGATCGAAGTCAACACCAAGAAGGTCCCCGCCGACCAGATACCGAAGTCGTGGGCGGACCTCGAAAAGTTCGCCGGCAGTGTCGCCTCCAAGGACCCCAACATGTCGGGGCCCATGTATCAGTGGCTCGCCGGCGTTTTCCAGACCAAGGGCGTCGATGCCGGCAAGGTTATGCTGGCCAAGATCCTCACCAACAAGGCCCTATCTGGCTTTCCAAGTGGTGGCCCGGTCGACAAGTCGGTCATCACCGGCGACGCCAAGGTTGGCATCAATCAGGATAGCTCGATTTTTGCGAAGATAGCGAGTGGCGAGCCGGTTATAGCCGTCTACCCGGCCGAAGGTTCAGTCGCGCTGCCTGCCAGCATCGGCATCAGTGCCAAGACCCAGCACATGGACGCGATCAAAAAGTTCGTCGCTTTCATGACCAGCCCGGAGGGCCAGGCTGCCATGATGAATGGCGACGATACCGACTTCTTCTTTATCCCAATCATCCAGGGCGTCAGCGCCAAGCCGGGCAGGAAGATCGATATTCCATTCGTCGTGCTTGACGACAAGCTCGCCTCTGCTCACGAGACCGAGTGGAAGACCTGGTACAAGGACAACTTCGTCCAATGATCAGGTCAGCTTGAGCATGGCACACGAACAGCGATTGGGGGCCACGGCAATTGTCCGTGGCTCCAGCGACAAGCAGATGGGCGCCTTCTTAAGAGGCGCGGTGGTCCGCGTCCGCGTCCTCCCGCTTATTATCTATGCCGCTTTCGCGGTGCTACTTGGCCTGCCGTTGTTGTTGGTCCTGGTGCAGGCCGTAATGCCGGGCTTGTTCGACGTCAACGCGCCCAGCATGGCGCTGAGCTTTGGCCCGCTGGAAAAGGCATTTGGATCATGGCGGGTCGGCAATGCTGTCGTCCATTCGCTGGAACTGGCGGCAACGACTGCCGTGACCGCTACGCTGCTTGGCGGCGCCTTTGCCTTGCTGGCGCAGCGCTGCAACATTCCGGCGCGGCGATTTATCACGGCGGTGCCGTGGCTGGTCTTTCTCACCCCCTCCTATTTGAAGGCGCTGGCGTGGGTGCTGCTGATCTCGCCCGGCGGCTATCTGGCGCAATCGGGCATTCTGTCGACCCGGTTCATTCATGCGTTCTTCGCCTTGCCGGGTCTCATCTTCGTACAGACTCTCCACCTTTTTCCGTTTGCGACATTCGTGATCGGAGCGGCACTCGCCGGGCTTGGCAGCGAATATGAGGATGCCGCGCGAATGGCAGGCGTGCGACCGCTGAGGATATGGCTCCGGATCAACGGGCCGCTCTTGATACCTGCCATCGCTCTCAGCCTTGTCGCAATCTTCGCCGAGGTACTTTCCGATTTCGGCATGGCCTCGACGATCGCGCGGGTCTCGAACTTCGGCGTCCTCACCTATGGCATCTATGCCGCTGCGAGCGACTATCCCGTCGACTTTCCTATGGCCGGCGTACAGGCGCTGATCTTGCTGTTGCTCGTAGTCGGCGTCGTAATGGTCGACCGATTGCTGCGGCGCCGCGCCGACCCGCGCCTGATCTCCGGCCGGTCGAAGAACGCCCGCATTTACGATCTCGGCCGCTGGCGCTGGCCGGCCGCGACCGTCGCATTGGCGATTTCCGTGCTCGCCCTGTTCCTCCCGATCGCCGCAATCGCCGCGCGCGCCTTTTCCCGCACGCTCGGCGCCGGATTGACATTTGAAAATTTTACCACCGCGAACATGGTGACCGCGCTGTCCTTCGGCACCGATATCGACGGCGCGCTTCTTCGCAGCCTCGCCTACGCTAGTATTGCCGCGGTGATCACTTGCGGGGGTGCGCTGATACTCGCGGCCGAGCTCGATCGGTCAAGAGGCATTATGAGACCGCTGGTGCTCGGCCTCTCGTTGGGAGCAGTTGCCATCCCCGGCATTGTACTGGGCTTCGGCTATATCCTGATGTGGAACCGGCTGCCGGGGTTCCGAAATTGGTCGTTTCCACACTATGGCGACAGTTCGTTGATGGTGACCGGCTATATCGCGGCCGCCTTGCCATACTGCCTGGTCGTCATCATGGGCGCAATCGGCCAGTTGTCGCCCAGCCTCGGGGAAGCCGCCAAGCTCCATGGTGTCGGCGCCACGCGGCGGCTGTTGCGAGTGACGCTGCCCCTGGTGCTGACGAGTGTGGTGACGGCATTCCTGCTCACCTTCATCCGCACCATGTTCGAACTCCCGATCTCGCAAATGCTGGTCCCGCTGAACGGCCCGCCGGTACCGCCAATGGTGACCCATCTCTTCAGCCACGACCAAGATGGCCCCGGCTCGGCGCTGTCGCTCTTAAGCATGATTGTAGCCGGGGGTGGCGCGGGTGTGATCTGGCTGTTTGCCAAGAGATTTGTGGCGCGGCGCGGCGCGGCATCAGCCGCCATTTTGACACCAGCCTCCTCAAAGGTAAGCTAGCCATGACCGCATCCCTCAAGTGCACGGGCATTACGAAGTCGCTCGGCGGCCGCCCCGTGCTTGATAATCTAAGCCTGAGCGTCAAAGCAGGCGAGGTTGTTTCGCTCCTCGGTGCAAGCGGCTCGGGGAAGACCACCCTGCTGCGCATCATTTCGGGTCTTGCTGATCCTGATCAGGGTGAAATCGCACTCGACGGACGTACCGTCTGGAGTCCGAATGCTGCGGTTCCTCCGGAACGGCGCGGCATCGGCATGGTGTTCCAGGACTATGCGCTTTGGCCGCACATGTCGGTCGAAAAGAACCTCAGCTTCGGCCTTGCATCGCAGCGATTGCCGCAAGGGGACGTCGCGGCGCGGCTCAATCACGCACTCGAGGTCACACGCCTTGCGGCCTATCGCGACCGCTATCCAGTCGAGTTGTCCGGAGGACAGCAGCAACGGGTGGCGATTGCCCGGTGTCTCGCCGCCCGTCCGGCGCTGATGCTGTTCGATGAGCCGCTCAGCAATCTCGATGCAGCGCTGCGCGAGGACATGCGGGTCGAGATGATGGATTTGGTCAGGTCCGAGGGAATCACGGTTGTCTATGTCACCCATGACCAGGCAGAGGCCATGGCGGTCTCGGATCGCATAGCCGTAATGCGTGCTGGCGTCATCGTCCAATTCGACACGCCACCGGCGATCTATGAGAAGCCGGCGGACAGATTTGTTGCAGGCTTCATTGGCGGCTTCTCGCTCGTGCGGGGTACAGTCCACCAAGGAATGTTCAAGCTTGCCGACGTTGAAACCGAGCCGTTTCAGGCGACCGGCGCTCGACCCGGGGTCGGGGAGTTGGTTATCCGGCCCGAGGATGCCCGACCCGCCAGGTCTCATCCTGCTAACCGGTTGCAGGGAACCGTTGTTTCACTAGCATTTCAGGGCAGATGCTGGCGTCTTGTCGTTGAACTCGGTAAACAACGTGTCCGGCTTGATTGGCCCGATGCCGTACCGACAGGGACGACCCTGGAATTTTCAATTCCGCCCGACCGCTGTGTCGTTCTCACTGAATAATTCCCTCGGATTTTGCGTGACCAGTCTCACCACAATTCTTTCGACCTCCGCGGAATAGCGCCGACCAACAGTAAGTGGCAGGTCTTCTTGCAGCGATTGGGCTTGTCGGGCGCGCCTTCCGGGTCGACGTCCCAATCGCCGCGGCGCACCTCGATCAACGGATTAACCAAAGCTTCCAACCCTTGGGGAAGCTCCACTGCTCCCGTCGGACGACATCGAGGCTACGACGCACCTCATGCCATCGGGCGCGCAGCGTCTTTCGTCTCGTAGCGCAGCGAGACGGATGCGCCAATGTCTGGCTGGTCGATGATGATGACCATGGCGTGAAGACGGGCGACTGCGGCAACGAGGCTAAGACCAAGCCCATTGCCGGGCGTATGACGGCTTCGCTCTGTCCGGTAGAAACGCCGGAGTATGGTTTCACTTTCGTCAGGCGGGATGCCCGGTCCCGTGTCTGAGACTGTGATGTCGGTCACCCTCGGGCCTCCTCTTATCCTCACAGACACCGCTCCGCCTTCCGGCGTGAACTTGATTGCGTTGTCCAGGAGATTTCCAATTGCCTCGAACAGCAAACTCGGTTCGCCGGGAATAGCCAGAATGGGCGTGCCCTCCACGGAAAACGTCATGAGGATGGACTTCTCATCGGCGGCCGGTTCGTAAAAATCGACCGCATCCGTCGCAATCGCCACGACGTCCACGGACTGGAATCCCGACCGCCGGATGCCATCTTCTATCTCGGAGATGCGGAGCAATGCGCTGAAGGTTCTAAGTGCCGCCTGCGTCTCGGCTATGGCTTCATCGACACCCTGACGATAGTCCTCCGTCGACGAGGACCGTCGCTGGACACGCTCAAGTCCCGCCAGAAGGCGCGTTAGGGGCGTCCTCAGATCGTGAGCAATGTTGTCGCAGACGCCCTTCACCTCGTGCATCAGCCGCTCGATCTCGGCGAGCATCTTGTTAACAACACCTGCCAACTTGTCGACGTCTCCGGAATTGCCTCTGGTTGGCAATCGCTTCGACAGGTCTCCCGCGATAATATCCTGTGTCGTGCGCGTAATGCCGTCGATTTGTCTGACCGCTCCGGCGCCGACGATTGCGGCTCCGGCAAGGCCAAGCACGGCGATAATCGCTCCAGCCAGGGCCATCGCGCCGGTGAGCACCTCATCGAACTCGCGTAACTCGCCGATATCCTGGGCAATGAGCAGCCTGTCCCCAGAGTCCAGAGTGTGAACGACACCCCGAAAGTGAGTATGCCCCGGTATTCCCACCACTTTGAAATTGAACGGGCCAGCGGTGTCAGGAATTGAAGTGGGGAGCGATATGGCGGTGCCAGCGACGCGGGCGCCTGTTTTGTCGAAGAGCGCCATTGATCGCTCGGCATCGGCTTCGCCGATGGTCCTGTCCTTCAACCTGCGCAGGATGTCGTCGACCGGCTGCCCGGCGAACTCCTGTTCCTCTCGCTGGACCCATTCATCGACCTTGTTTTGCATGAAATTCTTTACTTCGCCGTACATGAAGCCGAACAGCACGAGCGATGCCAATCCAAACAGCGCGAGAAACAACATCGCCAAGCGAAAGCTTGTTGTCCGGCAGACGTCACTTAGGCGCTGCAAGAACATAACCGGAGCCCCTGACGGTTTGGATCAAGGACGTCGCTTCCGCCTGATCGATTTTGCGACGAAGCTTGCTGACATGCACATCGATCAGGTTTGTCGGTTCGTCGTAGCGATAGTGCCAGACTTCCTCGAACAACATCGTTCGTGTCACGATCTGTCCGGCATGCTGCATCAAATATTCCAAAAGGCGATATTCGCGCGGCAAAAGGTCTATGACATTGCCTGCGCGACGGACCACATGCTTCAAAAGATCCAACTCGAGATCTCCCGCCCGCAGAACTGTCTCGACGACAGGGCCGGCTCGCCGTCTCATCAGAACATCCAATCGTGCGGTCAGTTCCAGGAACTCGAACGGCTTGGTCAGATAGTCGTCGCCTCCGGCCTTCAGACCGCGCACACGTTCGTCAACTGCCGAAAGCGCGCTGAGGATCAGGACGGGCGTGTGTACACCCGCGGCTCGAAGGGAGGCAAGGACCCCCAGTCCATCAATGTCGCCCGGCAGCATCCGATCCAGGATGATCGCGTCGAACGTCTCGGCCATGGCCCGCACGATACTTTCACGACCCGTGGTCACCCGCTCGACGCTATGGCCGTGATCAGAGAGTGCCGCCTCGATCTCGGCGGATGTCCGCTCATCGTCTTCGACCACCAGGATTCGTGGCATCAGATATCTCCGGCGCTCATTTGCCTTCTTCCCGTCGTAAAGCTCGTCACATGCTGCATGCGTGCATCATCACTATCTCATCACATGCCGAGCGTGCACTTCGCGCAAACATGAAATCGAATTAATCTAAGACTGTGTCCGGTGTAAGCCTTGGAGGGTGAAATTGCACTGAGGTCGATGACAACAGACAGAGCGGGAAAAAATGGCTCCCGTTTGTCTCAAATCACGTTGGGGTGCCAGGGCCGATGCGTATCTTGATCGTCGAAGACGATAATAAGACAGCGAATTATTTGACAAGGGGATTGTCGGAAAGTGGGTATATCGTCGATCGCGCCGACGACGGCGAAACCGGCCTGACCCAGGCACTTGAAGGAATTTACGATTTTCTTATCGTCGACAAGCGGCTCCCTGGGGTGGACGGGCTGGAATTGGTGAGGCGCCTGCGTGAACGGGAGTTCACGCTTCCCATTCTGATGATCAGCGGCCTTGCATCCACCGCGGATCGCGTTGAAGGCCTGCAGGCTGGCTGCGATGATTACCTTGCCAAACCCTATGCGTTCTCAGAGCTTCTGGCCCGCATAGAAGCCCTGCACCGTCGAGCCGCTCGCGGTCGGGAAATGGGCACATTGCGCGTCGGGGATCTTGAACTCGACCTGCAGCTTCGCAGGGCTGCGCGCGCAAATCGGCCGATCACGCTTCAGTATCGCGAATTCCTCCTGCTCCAGACGTTGATGAGGCATGCCGGCCAGATCGTCACCCGCTCGATGTTGCTCGAGGCGGCGTGGAATTATGACTTCGAACCACGCGGCAATATTATCGATATGCATATCCATCGCTTGCGCCGAAAGCTTGATGCGGGCTTCGACACGCAGATGATCCAGACCGTGCCGGGCGCGGGCTACACAATCGCTGCTGCAATCCCGAAGGCAACATAGTCGCCATCCTGAACAGGATTTCATGTTCACGAGAGACCCGCTCCATCGAAGAGCGGCCATGATGATCGTGCCTTGCAACAGGCCCGCGAAGGTGACGACGCCTGGCGGACGGGCGTTGCGCCGAGATCATGACGGAGTTATTTGTGAAAGACGGAGAAGAGTTTCGACCACCGCGAAAGACGCGTTGGTTTCGAGTGATGGGCTTGATCGCAGTCGTTGCCTTGCTCGGAGCGGGCGGCAAGGTCATGCTGGAAGCCAAGGCAGGTGGCCCTGCGGCCGCGCCAGCTCCGCCGACAGCGATACCGGTCACAGCCACCAAAGTATTGACACGGGACTTGCCGATCGAGCGATCCGGGCTTGGGACGGTGACGTCTCTCAATGCCATCGACGTCAAATTCCGTGCAGATGGTCAGCTGCAAAATATTGCCTTCACCGAAGGGCGAGATGTCAACGCTGGTGATGTCCTCGCCCAGATCGATCGGCGGCCCTACGAGGCCCAACTTGCCCAGGCGCAGGCCGCTTATCAAAAGGATCAGGCGTCTCTCGACAATGCCAAAGCCGACGAGGCGCGCGCCGGCAAGCTCAATTCCTCCGGCGCCGGTACGACCCAGGCGATCGACACGGCAAAGGCTCAGGTTGCGATTTTCACGGCAGCGCTTGCCGGCGACCAGGCTGCGATCGACACAGCCAGGCTCAATCTCGAATTCACGACTGTAAAAGCACCTATCAGCGGTCGCGTCGGCCTGCGTCAGGTCGACGAAGGCGCCATCGTTCACGCAAGCGATTCGACTGGCGTGGTCAGCATCACCCAGATGGCTCCCATCTCGGTGCGTTTTTCTCTTCCGCAAGACGATTTGCCGGCGCTTATTGCGGGCCAGGGGCAGGGGGATCTCTCTGTCACTGTCTACAGCCGCGATGGCGTCCAACATCTTGCCGACGGCAAGCTTGCTGTTATCGACAGCCAGGTCGACACGTCCACCGGCATGATCCGCCTGAAGGCAGTTTTCCCCAATGGCGACAGGGCTCTTTGGCCAGGAGAGCTTGTGACGGCGCGCATTCTCATCAGCACTGATCGCAACGCCACGGTCGTTCCCGCCGCCGCAGTCCAAAACGGTCAAAACGGCGCCTATGTCTTCATCGTCAAACCAGATAGGACCGTCGCGGCAACCCCGGTGACAATGGGGCCGACGGTCGGCGGATATACTGCTTTGCTATCGGGCGTCTTGCCCGGCCAGGACATCGTTCTCGGCGGGCAATCGAGACTGACCGACGGTAGCCTGGTCGCCCCGAAAATGCAGTCCACAGACAGCAATCAGACGTCTGGATCTCCAACATGAGCATTTCCGAAGTCTTTATCCGGCGCCGGATCGGCACCTGTCTCCTGGCGCTCGCAGTCGTTCTGCTCGGTACGGTCGCCTACTTCATGTTGCCGGTAGCGCCGCTGCCGCAGGTCGATTTCCCCACGATCCAGATCCAGACGAACCTGCCGGGCGCCAACGCGGATACGATGGCGACATCCGTTGCGACACCCCTTGAAAATCAACTGTCGAATGTCTCCGGCATCACGCAGATGACCTCGACAAGTTCGTCTGGCCAGACGAACATTACGCTGCAATTCGACCTGTCGCGCGACATCAATAGCGCTGCCCAGGACGTCCAGGCCGCGATCAACGCTGCGGCCGGCAATCTACCGAAAGATCTGCCAAATCCGCCGACCTACGAAAAGACCAATCCGGCCGAAGCAACCCTTCTGACCGTGGCGCTGTCGTCCGACTTGCTTCCGCTGACCGAACTCGATCACTACGCTGAAGACGTGATCGCGCAGCAAATCTCCCAGATGACCGGCGTCGGACTGGTAGATTTCCACGGGCCGCAACGGCCCTCGGTGCGTGTGCGTCTCGATCCCGACAAGCTGGCTTCGCACGGCCTTTCTCTGGAAGACATCAGAAGCGTCATCAACGCCCAAACCGTCAATGCGCCCAAGGGTTCGCTAAACGGCGCCGATCGCGCCGTGGTTCTCGACTCGACCGACCAGATCATCGACGTCCCGTCCTATGAATCCATGATCGTTGCCTACAGGAACGGAGCGCCGATACGGTTGCAGGATCTTGGAACAATCATCACCGGACCTCTCGATTCCCATCAGGCGGCGTGGCTTCAATCGAAGCGTGCCGTCATGATCGACATCCACAAACAGCCCGGCTTTAACGTCATCGACACCATCCAGCGGATCAAGGACCGGCTGCCGGCGCTTGAGGCCGGGCTACCGGCGGCGGTGAAACTCTCCGTCGTCGGAGATCGCACGCAAACGATCGATGCTTCGGTCAAGGATGTCGAGATAACGATGCTGATTACCATTGGCCTTGTTATCATGGTGATCTTCGCGTTTCTCCGGAATCTGTGGGCAACCCTGATCCCCAGCATTACAATCCCGCTCTCCCTGCTGGGCACGTTCTGCGTAATGTATCTGCTTGGCGACAGTCTTGATAACCTGTCGCTCATGGGGCTGACCATTGCTGCCGGATTCGTCGTTGACGACGCCATCGTCGTGATCGAGAACATCATCCGCCACGTCGAAGCAGGCAAATCCAGGCTCCAGGCGGCCATCGATGGCGCTCGCGAGGTCGGCTTTACGATCGTATCGATGACCGTATCGCTCATTGCCGTGTTCATACCCATTCTGCTGATGGGCGGCGTGGTCGGCCGTCTTTTCCGGGAATTTGCCGTCACCGTCAGTGTTGCGATCATCATGTCAGGTCTTGTTTCACTGACCGTGACACCAATGCTGTGTGGCTGGCTGATCCGCCACGAGCACGACAGGCCACATGGCAGGCTCTATCGCTGGTCCGAGCAGGCCTTCGAGGCGACCGCCAAAGCCTATGGGGTCGGCCTCGATTTCGTTTTGCGCTTCCGGCTGGCGACACTTGCGGTGACGTTCCTCACCCTAATTGCGACGCTCTGGCTTTATACTGTGGTTCCAAAAGGCTTTCTGCCCCAACAGGATACCGGCTTCATCCAAGGGCGAGCGCAGGCGGCAACCGATATCTCATTTGCCGCCATGTCGACGCGCATGCAAGAACTTGGCAAGATTATCGCGGCCGATCCCGATGTCGACAACGTCGCATATTGGATCAACCCCAGCCCGTCTTCGGCGGTGGGTCAGCTTCAAATCAATCTGAAGCAGTTTGGGGAGCGCCGTGCGACCGCTTCACAGGTCATGGCCCGGGTAAAGAAGGCAACGGCCGGAATCGAGGGTCTGATCCTTGGCATGCAGATCCGGCAGGATATTCAGGTCGGCGGCCGCCCGTCCGCGACACAATATCAATACACGCTGCAGGATGGCGACACCGACGAACTGGCCAAATGGTCGGAAGCGATGCAAAAGGCATTGTCCTCGCTTCCCCAAATTCAGGACGTCACGTCGGACCTCCAGGCAGCAGCCACCAGCGCCACTTTGGTCATCGATCGGCCAACGGCGTCGCGGCTCGGCGTCAGCGTGCAGGCGATCGACAATGTGATCTATGATGCGTTTGGGCAGCGCCAGGTTGCCACACTGTTCACGCAGGTCAGCCAATACCACGTCGTCGAAGAGCTTCAGCCGTCCTTCCAGTTCTCGACCGGAGCGCTGGATCACCTCTTCGTCCGCTCCTCCACGACTGACGCTTTGGTGCCATTGCGTGTTCTTGCGTCTGTGCGCAACGGTGTAATGCCCGTCACGATCAATCATCAGGGATCATTGCCGGCCACAACCCTGTCCTTCAACCTGACCCCGGGGACCTCGCTGGGAACGGCCGTTGACGCCGTCCACGCGGCGGAGTTGCGGGTGGGCATGCCGATTACGGTGCAAAGCACCTTCCAGGGCACGGCGCGGGCATTTCAGGATTCGTTAAGCAGTCAGCCCTGGCTCATTCTGGCAGCCGTCATCGCTGTCTATATCGTGCTTGGAATACTCTACGAGAGCGTCATTCATCCGTTGACGATCATCTCGACCTTGCCGTCGGCAGGCCTCGGGGCGCTGCTGGCTCTTCTCCTCTCCGGGCAGGATCTTTCGATCATGGGAATGATCGGCATCATCCTGCTGATCGGGATCGTGAAGAAGAACGCCATCATGATGATCGACTTTGCCCTTGATGCCGAACGCACCCAAGGCCTTCCGCCGGCCGCCGCCATCCGGCAGGCCTGCCTTCTGCGCTTCAGGCCGATCATGATGACGACATTTGCCGCCCTGTTTGGGGCGCTGCCGCTGGCGCTTGGGACAGGGCCGGGATCGGAACTTCGCATGCCCCTCGGCGTCGCGATCGTAGGCGGGCTGGTGATCTCTCAGGTCTTGACCTTGTTTACGACCCCGGTGGTTTACCTTGCCTTTGCGGGCATTGCGTCCCCACGCAGGCGGAAGCGCCGCACGCCCGAGGCCGAGGATGTCTCGCTGCAAGAAGGTGCGGCGGAGGGGGATTCGCGCGAGGAGGGGAGACGTCGACGACATGTTAACGCTCTATAGGGAAGAGCTTCGGGCATTGATGCGAGGGCGCTTTGCCTGGCTGGGCGCGGCCGTTGTTTTGATCGGTCTCGGCGGCCTCGCAGCGGTGGCGACGCAGGATAGCTGGCTCGACGGCTATGGCGTGATAGGCTATTTTCTGGCGCCTGTCTGTTTCCTGCCACTGGCCGCCGGGACGATAGCAAGTCCCCGCGCCAACCGTTTCGTCGAAAGCGTCTTTACCGCCCCAGTGGATCGGCGGGATTGGCTGGTCGCAAAAGTCCTCGTCGTTTTAACCCTTGCAGCTGCGTACTATCTCGCCGTTGCACCCTTGGCCGCAGTCTATGTCGCCAATGTCGGCATGCCTTTTCTGCTCGCCATGTATCTGATTTGGACGCCAGGCATCCTTCTCATCAGTGTCGCAGTCGGCACGCTGATCGGCGTTTTGTTCATCGGACGCAGTGTGGCTCCGCCGGTTGCGACCGGTGTAGGCGTCATGTTGATTTACGCCGTGTTGGTGCCGCTGCAGGAGCTATTGGTGACGCGGGGCTACGGCGCGACGGCGACGGGTCACGTGGCGCTGATCAGTCCGTTGGTGCTTCTGAAGAACGGGCTTGGATTCACGATTGCAACCAGCGCCATTCCTGCCACGACGATCATGACATGGGTCTGTCTGGTCGTGATCGTTGTCGGCTCGTTTGCCATGGCTGCATGGATATTTCTGCGCACGCAAGGTGTTGAATCCTGGGAAGCCACACCGATCCAGCGGAGGATGATCGCGCTCGGTATTTTTATCCTCCTGTCGGTGCCAGTTTTCCTCGGCGACACGAACTACACCCGGGACGCACCAGCCCAGAACGATGCGCCGTCCATACCGGGCTTGTTCTTGCGGGGTGGTGGCGCACTTGCGCTTGTCGATCCCCACGGACCGCCGCCGGCGATCTGCTGTGATACCCTCCTCAATCGCGACAAGTGGCCCTCACTCCCGACTGGCGAGACAACCAGCCAGGATCTGCTGCTGTTTCTGCCTGTCGACACAAAGCAACGCATTACACACCTGGATATTCACGTTACCGGCCAGAGTGGCCTCGACGTTCGGGTCTCGCCTGCGGCCGTCGCCAATGTATTGAATAGTCTGGAGACCCGAACTTATGCGCCGGGCATGGGTCCGGCGGATACGGAAGGACGGCACGTGGAGACGGGATGGATCGCGCGGCTGCCTGTCGATCTCATTCCAAACAGGCCATGGGACATTGGCGGCGTACGCTACCCCATCGACGTCAGCGCGACCTACACCACGGAAAGCCGCTCGCAACCGAACACGCTTAACGCGAGGGCGGCGGTCGAGGCCCATGTACCGAACGCGCTTGCAGAGATGGCCAGCATAGGCGCCATCCTTCCACTCCTCTGCCTTTTTGCGATGTCCGCTCGCTGGAGACGAACACGATGACCGACCTTGCCATCGAGACGACTGGCCTCACGCGTAGCTTTGGTTCTCTCGTTGCGGTCGACGGGATCAGCCTCCGGGTCGCGAAGGGACAGCTATACGGCTTCCTCGGCCTCAACGGAGCTGGAAAGACAACCACCATCAGAATGCTGACGACTTTGCTTCCACCGACCAAAGGCAGTGCCAAGCTATGGGGCTACGACGTAGCGTCGGAGCCGCTCGCCGTCCGCCAACTCATCGGTCTCGTCAGCGACGAGACGAGCGAGAGCCAATCGGATTGGACGGCTCGCGAATATCTGACCTATTTCGCTCGCATTCGGGGGATCGCGAATGCCCCTGAAGTTGGAGAACGCTGTTTGACCAGCGTCGGGCTGGCGGAGGCATTCCGCGGCAAGCTGATAGGAACCTACAGCACCGGCATGAAGCGTCGCGTCGAAATCGCGCGCGCACTGCTGGGAAATCCAAAAGTACTATTCCTTGACGAACCGACCCGCGGCCTGGATCTGCCAGCGAAGCGCGTGACATGGAAGCTTCTTCAGGATCTTGCGGCCAGAGAGAGCGTCACAACGTTCCTCAGTAGCCATGACGCCCAGGAAATTCGAACATTGTGTACCCAGATTAGCGTCATCGCGACGGGCAAGGTCGTATTCACCGGCAACACGAAGGATCTCGGCAGCGATCTCGACACGTTCGAGGACAGCCTGATCGATTTGCTGACCTTACGCGGATAGGAAAGCACCGAAGGTGGTCGCGGGCTTTGTCGCGATAGGGGATCCAGTCCATAATTGACTGGACATCTCCCTACCCGCTCTTTGCAAACACAAGGGCAGACCTCTTGGTCGTAGAGCGCGACAGCTCGACCGGTTGTAGGGTGTGATCGCCGTTCCTCCACGGGCAATTTGTAAGAGACAAGCTGTTCTGGGAAAACTATGCCCGTCTACGCAGAGGATATGCCCATATGCAGCTCTAGAAACGGTAGCCCAGCATGAGCATCGTTTTCGGTTGCACCTTTTCCTGAACGATCGGGCTGTCTGCCGCATTACCCACGAGAACGCTCACCTTTTCTTCCCCTCGCACGGTCCAATGGTCGTTGATGAGGTAGGTAGCGGAGACGGAAAGATCGACGCTCTTCACACCGGCACCCGCTTTATATTGCTGATAGCCCGACCGCGCGGATTGAGCAGAGTCCACGCCAAAATAGGATTCCAGGCATCGTCAACTTAACGGAACGTGGAATTTGAAGTGCGATGACGGGCGATGACAGATCGTGATCCGCTATATCGTCGCCATCGCTTTCCCGCTGAAATCATTGCCCACGCGGTGTGGCTTTATTTCCGTTTCCCTCTCAGCCTGCGGATGGTCGAGGATTTGCTGGCTGTCCGCGGGGTCATTGTCTCCCATCAGACGGTTCGGCTGTGGGTGGAGAAGTTCGGCCGACATTTCGCCGACAACATCCGCCGTCGCTCATGCGGCCAGCTTGGAGACAAGTGGCACCTTGATGAAGCCGTCATTTCGATCCGAGGCAAGAAGCACTGGCTGTGGCGCGCCGTTGATCAGGAGGGTTTTGTTCTGGAGGTGCTGGTGCAAAGCCGCCGCGATGCCAAGGCGGCCAAACGCCTGATGCGTAAGTTATTGAAGAGCCAAGGCCGAGCGCCGCGGGTGATGATCACCGATAAGCTTCGATCCTACGGTGCCGCAAAGCGGGAGATCATGCCTGGTGTCGATCATCGCTCTCACAAGGGCCTCAACAATCGGGCGGAGAATTCTCACCTGCCGTTCAGAAAACGGGAGCGAACGCGACAGGGTTTCCGGTCGGTCGGCTCACTGCAACATTTCGTGTCGATCTTCTCCGCCATCCGAAACCTCTTCGTCCCATCCCAGACCAACCGCTCCGCAGTACAAATTCGAACCCATCGACGCCAGGCCATGGCCGCGTGGGAAGCCGTAAGTGCACGGCCTGCCTGAAAAGCGCCGTGTCGGCTCACGTGGCCACATTTCAAACAACGTGACAACGCCGTGGACTCAGCTTTTGGCGCGAAGCGGAAATGATTTCCGCTTCGATTGTTCCATCCAGATTGAAATGTACAAGTCTCTGTGGACTCAGGCCCCCGCAACCAAACTTTCCCCAATGCTTCCACCAGCGCCGGCCAGAAGTCATCATCCGCGATCGACTGGCTTCGCCTACTGGTCGTGTCGTAAGTTGCGAATTCGGTCGAAAAGGACGGCAAGCACAATTGCCCCACCGATAAAGCTACCTTGCCAGAACGCGTTGATACCGAGCAAGCCAAGGCTGTTACGGATAATCTCTATGAGTGCGGCGCCGATCAACGCTCCAAACGCGGTGCCCACGCCGCCAGCCAGATTGGCTCCGCCAATAACCGCGGCGGCAATGACCTGAAGTTCCATCCCGGCGCCGATGTTGGTGGTGACAGCGCCGAGCCAGCCGGTTTGGATGATGCCGGCAACCCCCGCCGACAGGGCAGAAATCATATATACGATAACCTTGATCCGCGGCACGGGAACGCCCGTCAGTGTTGCGGCGTGCTCATTGCCGCCGATGGCAAAAACATAGCGGCCGAATTTGGTCCAGCGCAGCACGAAACCGGTAATGAGTGCCAGCACGACCATGTAAAGCACTGGATTGGCGATGCCGAAAACCCAGGCGCCGCCACCCAGCGCCAGTAGTTTGTCGTGATCTGGTCCGAACTCAAAAACCACAGTGTTGTTGGATGCAACCATCGCAAGGCTGCGCGCAATCGACAACATGCCGAGCGTGACGACGAAAGGGGGGAAGCCGAGATAGGCAATCAAGACGCCGTTGAAAGCTCCGACCAACAGAGCAGTACCGATTGAGGCGGCGATACCGACTTCAATACTGTATCCCGCATGCATGACAACCGCCAGCACCATACTGCACAGGCAAAGTACGGAGCCAACGGACAAATCGATGCCGCCGGTGATGATGACCAGCGTCATGCCCAGCGCGATAATGGCGACGAAAGTGACGTTGCGGGTGATGTTGTAGATGTTCTTCGCCGTCGCAAAGGAGTCCGTCGCCATCGACAGAAAAATGCAGGCGAGAATGACTGCAATCAGCACCCAGAATGTCTGGCCGCCCATGATCGTCGCAAGCCAGCTCCGTTGTTTCTGTCCGATCGTTTGGTCAAGTGTAATCGCCATCGTCGACCTTCTTCCTTCCTGTTGCAATGGATAGCATCGATCACACCTGTTCGATGGCGCCGGTGATCAGTCCCGTCACTTCCTCCGGCGAACTTGCCGCAATCTGCTTGTCGGCTACTTTTCTGCCTCGCCGCATCACGATCACGCGGTCGGCGACCGAAAAGACGTCGGGCATGCGGTGGCTGATCAGGACAACGACAATGCCCCGGTCCCGCAATTGGCGGATCAGATTTAGAACCTCAGCCACCTGGCGCACGGAAATGGCTGCTGTCGGCTCGTCCATCAATACGATTTTCGCTTCAGACAGCATTGTGCGGCCGATCGCTACCGCTTGCCGCTGGCCACCTGACATTTGCTTGACGAGATCGCGCGCCCGCGTCTCGGATTTGAGCTCGCGAAATATCTCGCCGGCGCGCTTGTACATGGTCTTGTGGTCGAGGATGCGAAGAGGCCATACGCCGCGGCGCAATTCTCGTCCGAGGAACACGTTCGCTGCCGCCGTCAGATTGTTGCAGAGCGCCAAATCCTGGTGAACGATCTCAATGCCATGCTGGCGCGCTTCCTTCGGCCGATGAAGCACGAGATCGGCGCCGTCGAGCCGCATGGTTCCATGGCTCGGTCGAAAGTTGCCGGCAATCATCTTCACCAGTGTGGACTTTCCAGCCCCGTTGTCGCCCATCAGGCCGACAACCTGCCCCGCTTCGAGCGAAAACGAAACATCGTTGACTGCCTGGATGGCACCGAAATGTTTGGAAATATTGCTGAGCTCAAGAACCGCCACCAGCCTCCTCGCCTCCCAAAACCTGCGGGCTATCCGTCGCACCGAACCCTGCATGTCTTCGACGCAAGGCTCCGGCGAATTCGCTTTTCCAATATCCTCCCAGGAAAAGCGATTGCGAGCATTTACGCAAAACCCTGCGACAGCGTCAACTCGTTGTCCCGGTCATTGACATTATTGTCGCAAAAATCTGTTTTGTCAGACAAATATCATTTGACGAAAGTGGCGCTCGGATATTAGCTATCAATGGGGGAGAAAGAGCATGCTAATCCTTGTTACCGGTGCGACGGGCAAGGTCGGGCGGCGCTTCATTGCTGGGCTGCTTGACGATCCGCGATTTTCCAAAGCCCGTATTCGTGCGCTTTGTCATAATCGTTTGTACGAGGCGACCGACCGTGTCGACGTCTTCCAAGGCTCGATCGCCGATCGCGATGTCGTGGCAGCGGCGCTGGAAGACGTTACCCATGTCGTGCATCTCGCCACATGCAAGGAAACGCCGAGCGACGTCATGGATGTCACGGTCAAAGGTCTCTTTTGGCTGCTCGAGGAGTTCCGTACCAGCGTCACGGCACGCCAGTTCATCCTGATCGGTGGTGATGCGGGTGTGGGACATTTCCACTATCGCCACGACGGCCCGATCACCGAGAACGCCCGCCATTGCGCCTATCCGGGAAGCTATGCGCTCTCCAAAGTCCTGGAAGAGGTCATGCTGGAGCAGTTTGGCATTCAGTACGGTCTCAATAGCTGTTGTCTGCGCGCGCCCTGGATCATGGAAAAGGACGATTTCAAGTATTCGCTGTCTTTTGGAGACGATGTCTTTGGCGGTCCGGACTGGAAGACGCTCGTTCCGGAAGAAGCGGCGCGGCGCTATGCAGCAATCGGTACGGTGCCGCTGCTGCTCGATGCTGACGGTCGTCCGCTGAAACGCAACTTCGTGCATGTCGATGACCTTGTATCGGCAATACTGGGAGCGATCGATAACCCCCGGGCGGAGCGGCAACTCTTCAATATCTGCATGGATCGACCAGTCGACTATGCTGAAGTCGCCGCCTATCTCCTGCGTACGCGCAATCTCGGCTCGATCGATATACCAAGCCGCTTCCATTCCAATTGGATGGACAACAGCAAAGCGAAATACCTGCTGGATTGGCGGCCAAACTACGATTTCGAAATGCTTATCGACTCAGCCTGGCAATACGAGCGTTCGAAGGAGGAGCCTCGCATCGTCTGGTATCCGGGTTGATTTCGTGTGGCGGGCACTGTCCGTCTGTTTCAAGGGAGGAAACTATGAGGAAGGCATTACTACTTACAGCCGCAGTCTTAGCACTCACCGCCGGGCAAGCCTTGGCCAAAAAACAACTCGTCATCGTCGTCAAGGGCCTCGACAATCCGTTCTTCGAAGCAATCAATCAAGGTTGCCAGAAATGGAACAAGGAGAACCCCACGGCGAAATACGAGTGCTTCTACACCGGCCCGGCATCGACATCCGATGAAGCCGGCGAAGCGCAGATCGTTCAGGATATGTTGGGCAAGGCAGACACGGCTGCAATCGCAATTTCGCCGTCAAATGCAAAGCTCATCGCCCAGACCCTGAAGACCGCCAATCCAACGGTTCCGGTGATGACGCTCGATGCCGATCTTGCCGCCGAGGATGCAGCTTTGCGCAAGACCTATCTTGGCACGGACAATTATCTGATGGGCGCCCGCATCGGGGAGTACATCAAGAAGGCCAAGCCGAAGGGCGGTAAGATCTGCACGATCGAAGGCAATCCGGGAGCAGACAATATTCTACGCCGCGCACAAGGGATGCGCGACACGCTCACTGGCCAGAAAGGCTTGACCGCGCTGAAAGGCGAGGGTGGTTGGACTGAGGTCGCCGGCTGCCCGGTGTTCACCAATGACGACGGTGCCAAGGGTGTTCAGGCAATGACCGATATTCTCGCGGCCAATCCCGACATGGACGCATTCGGCATTATGGGTGGCTGGCCATTGTTCGGTGCGCCGCAACCCTATCGCGATCTGTTCAAACCGATGGCCGAGAAGATCGCCAGCAACGATTTCGTCATTGGTGCGGCCGACACGATCGGCGACGAGGTTGCCATTGCGAAGGAAGGTCTGGTGACTGCGCTCGTCGGCCAGCGGCCATTCGAGATGGGCTACAAGGCACCTTCGGTGATGATGGATCTGATTGCCGGCAAGCCGGTTGAAGATCCGGTCTTCACCGGGCTCGATGAGTGCACAAAGGATACAGTCGACACCTGCATTCAAAAGTAGGTTCAAGGTTTGGCGCACCCGGTTCAAGGGTGCGCCGACTGTCCTCACGAGACGGATCGAGAGATCCGCAGGGCTTGACGCGCCCTGAATTCCGCGCTTTGTGCCGGCGTCAATCGCAGGCGACTTCCTCGTTATTACGATTGTTTTGATCATACGTGCAGACAGTCGAAAGAATGCTGAGGCAGTAGAAATAAATGCCTAACAAAAAATCGGGAAAGCCAACGGCTGCGGTCGAGGTGGTGACGGTTGACCGCTCGGCCACCACAAGGCGCCCAAATTCTCCCCGCATGACTGGGGCGAGTGTTCATGTGTCTTTGGCAGCCGAGATCGGTCTGCGAATCGTGCGCGGCGACTATCCGCCGGGCACGATTCTGCCAAATGAGGCAAAATGGTCGGAAGTCTTTGACGTCAGCCGATCGGCGGTGCGCGAAGCGATCAAGATGTTGATGGCCAAGGGCCTGCTTTCTTCCCGCCCGAAAATCGGCAGCTGGGTCGAACCCAAGGAACGTTGGAACCTGCTGGATCGAGATGTCTTGGGCTGGTATGCCGCATCTCCCGATCGCGAATCCTTTCTGAGGGCCGTGCAAGAACTCAGGCATATGATCGAGCCGGAAGCGACTGCGCTTGCTGCGGAGCGACGAACCGAGGAGCAGATGAACGCGATCAGTCAGGCCCTGCATGACATGGATCAGGCGACATCGCTCCAGCAGCGAACAGAATCCGATGCACGATTTCACATCGCGATCTTGCGCGCCTCCGGAAATGATCTGCTGGTGCCGCTCGGCGTATTGATTGAGTCGGCGCTGAACCATCTCTTCGCCCATGTCACGCGAGAAGAAGACAACTTGCGATATGCGCTGAAACTTCATGAAAATATTGAGAAAAGCATCCGATTGCAGCGACCGAACATGGCGCGCAACGCAGTCCGCAAGGTGCTGGCAAATACCGACCAAATCATAGCACGGTGGTCGCGATAGAAGTTTGCATCCTGTCCAGCCGAAGAAGCGGCGGCCAGTCCCGCGTTCGTATCTGCGCTGAGCGGCAGCGTGGAGCATTGGTGCAGGGATCAAATTTCAACGATTTCCGCCTATGGGGGTCGGAACAAGAGGAGTGCGAAATCGTACGCTAAGGGCGAACGGAATGAGAACTTATGCGACCCGCTGCAGCCCAGCTGGCAGACGGAGCGATCTAAATCCGTTCGGCATCTGATGTTCCGCAGGTGATGTCAAGTTAACTCGGTCAAATACTCTTCTTGGGATGCCGGCTGGATCAGGCCGCTGTCCCGGTGACGACCTTCCAATGTGCCATCGCTGCAAGGCGATGCAGATGAATGGCGATGGCTGAGCGTTTGGAGGGTGCGGGGACGAAGAGATTTCGGCCCGCGGAGAAGACGCTGACGAAGCGTTGCAGCGCGCCCGGCGCGCGAAATCGCTGCATGACCCGCTCGCGCTTCCGCAGAGGAAGATGCGAGTTTTCGGCGCGGTTGTTCAACCCCTTGTGTGATCGATGCTCGACGGTTGGCATCAACTGCCGCCGTGCTGCGCCATAAGAGCGAAGCTTGTCGGTGACGATCCGCTTCGGCAGACACCCCTGGTTCTTCATCAGCCTGCTCAGCAGACGCCTGGCAGCCTTGGTGTTGCGGCGGGTCTGGACGATCTCGTCGAGAACGTAGCCGTCCTGATCGACGGCGCGCCAGAGCCAGTATTTCCGTCCGCCGATTGTCACGACCACCTCGTCCAGATGCCACACGTCATTTGGGCTCGGTGCTTTCCGCCGCAAGCGGCCGGCATAGTCCGGGCCGAATTTCATCGCCCAGTATCGGATCGTCTCATAGGAAACGACGATGCCGCGCTGCAGCAGCATCTCTTCGACCATGCGCAGGCTCAACGGAAATCGGAAGTAGAGCCAAACCGCGTGCGCAATTACAGAAGGCGGGAAACGATGGC
>NZ_JAFEVL010000027.1 GCF_016901135.1 Martinezella lusitana
ACCATCCGCAGGCTGAGCGGAAACCGGAAATAGAGCCAAACGGCATGGACAATCACCTCCGCTGGAAATCGGTGGCGACGATAAAGAGGATCACGGGTAAATCTGGTCATCCCACCAGATCCCACATATTAATCGATGCGCGGTTAACGTTACGGTGCCTTCCACAGTTGTCGTAATCTCTGACAGTACTGAAGCCGCTTCTTCGACAGAAGCAGCTTGTTGTTCGGTCCTTCTTGCAAGTTCGTCGGATATCGCTGTCATTTCAGCGGCGGTCTGGTTCACGGCGGCGACTGTTCCAACAACCGACTCCATCGTCCGTTCTAATGCTGCAATCGCCTCGTTGAAATTTGTTCTGAGATCTTCGTACTCGGATGAAAGCGATTCACGGAGCCTGACCGTCAGGTCACCTTTGGACAGATGGAGAAGGCCATCGCGCAGGACCACCAAGGCGCGGCGCTGTTCGTTACTCGCCATTTCAAAAGCTTGTTCGGTGGTTCGCAGACGCTGATCGGTTTCCTCGTGTGAGCGCCTCTGTTCTTGTGCAAGGACTTGGCGCTCCTCGAGGGCATTTTGAAAAAACGCGAGGGCCTGCGCCATTGAGCCGATCTCGTCGTGCCGCTTCAAGCCTGGGATTGATACGGACAGGTGGCCGTCGGCCAATGCTGCCATCGCGTGAGTAAGCTTGACGATCGGAACAGCAACACGTGACTGCATCCACACAAACGCACCGGCACAGATGATGCTGACGACGCCCAGGCCAATCAGAAAGAACAGCTGTGCCTGCTCGCTTGCTTCCGCGCCGGACGCCACAGCCAGGGCAGAATTCTCTTTCTGGTAGCGCTGACCCCGTTTGAGGGCGTCCCGGATGCCCTTCAGGTATGGTTGTGATTGACCAAGCAGGACTTCCCGCGCGCCGGCGACGTCGCCGGCTGAGACCATTTCTCCTGAGGGAGATGTGAATTTCAGATATGCATCATAGGTCAGCGAGATGTTGTCGGCATTTTTTAGCTCACTCTCTCCTGTTGCAAGTCCAGAGAACTCCTTGAGCGAATCTGACATATCGAGAAGGCTGGTCTCAAGTTCGCGTTCGGCCTTTTTCCGCTCGTCTTCGGTGGACAGGAGCAATTGCAATTGCCGCGAACGCACCGACTCAAAACGTGCGGCAAGGATCCCAAGACTTTGCGCCGACGGCAGCCACTTGTTGGCAATGAGCGTCGCAGTTCCGTTGACCGCATTGAGCCTGTCCAGACCAGAAAACCCTAGGGTGACAGTGCTTATCCGCAGCAGCCCCATGGTGATACCGACCCTGCTACGCATGGACAGCCTGAACTTCGGAAATAGGCGTCTCAGAAACCTCACGGGCATTTTGAACATCGACCCCTCGCCATTGTATTGATATATCGGTATACTGTCGGCAATTGGTAAATTTTAGATAAAAAAAGGAGGAAATATGACCCGGAAGAGGCTTCTGGTAACCGGTGCCACGGGTGCAGTAGGGACGTTGCTACGACCCCTGCTTCGGCAAAAATACGATCTCGTCCTCACAGGACGCAAAACCATCGAACCTGCTGAAGGTGAAGTGTTTGTGGGCGGTGATATCACGTCGCCAGACTTCGTGGATGAGGTAACGCGCGGTAGGATTGATGGGATCGTGCATCTCGCAGGTGCGGTATCGAAAAGCCTAACGTTCGATGAGACGCTAGACCCGAACTATCGCTCGGTGTTGCTCCTGCTGGAAGCTTGCCGACGCAAAGCAATTGACCGTTTCATTTTTGCATCCAGCCATCATATTGTTGGAATGCTGCCGTCCGATCGCCAGTGGGACGAAACGGCACCCATTGCGCCCGACGGATTTTACGGTTTGAGCAAGGCATTCGGCGAGGCGGCCTGCTCGATGTATGCGACGAAGTTCAGCATCAAGACGATGATCATCCGGATCGGGAATGCTGATCCGCAGATCGTAGACGCACGCAGGGAGCGTATCTGGATCAGTGGCGACGATCTCACAGCACTTGTCGTTGAAGGTATGGAATCACCGTCTCTCTCAATCGCGATCGTCAATGGCGTCTCGAACAGTGATCGCCCGCTGCTTTCACGCCAAGCGACGAAACAGTTTCGGTATCAGCCTGTCGCACACTCGAGCAGCCACCGGGCACCGTCTTTCAGAGATTTCGCGTCACTTACGGACGCGGATGGAATTTCGTTCGTAGGCGGGCTTTTCGCAGCGGACGATCTCCCTGACCCTGCCAAAGGATGACTCCATCCTCCAAGCTCCTTCGCGGTTGCAATCCGGCCACTTAGAACCGGACCAGGATGCCACGATCATTGGTAACCACCGCCGTGGCATCATCCGGTACAAAGATCGATGTCAGACGATCCTCTACGAGTGCCGGGCCCTTAAAAGTATCGCCGGGCCGCAGGTCCGGACTTGAGATGAGCGCGATGATCGTGGTCCCTTGCGTCGAGTGTACAGTCGTTCTCTCACGAGAGACGATAAATTCATTCAACGGGGGTTCACCCGCAAACGATCCTTCAGCCTCATAGGTTCGACCGATCGCCTCGACATTCCAAGCGACGAATTCCACTGTGTCGCCTGGCGCCCGGACGGAATAGTTTCGTTCGTGCTCAAGGTGAAACTTCTCAATGAGCGCATCGAGGTCAGCCTGACCATCAATTCTTGTGGGAAGATCAACGGACAGGTACGATACTTGGCCCTGATAGTGGGCATCCACGCTGAAGCGAAGAACCCGGCGATCAGGTTCAATGTTCATCCGATCAAGGAACGCGACCCCTTCCGTTTCAAGCCCTTCAAGTGCACGAACGATGCCCGCAAAGTCGAAAGATCTGCTGTTAGTAGGGCGGCTCACAGAGAAATCGAACTTCACATCTCCTGTTGCGGTGCCATACGCGCAAAGCACACTTGCCGCATGGGGGAACAACACTTCCTTCATACCGAGTTCCATGGCAAGCCGTGCGGCATGCAATCCCCCGGCGCCACCGCCCGAGACAAGCAGAAACTCGCGTGGGTCGAAGCCCCTTTTGATCGCAAGCTCCTCTATAGCAGCAACCATGTCCTGCTCGGTCACGGCGGCTATGAGAGAGGCAGCTTCCTCAACGGAAACACCAAGAGGTTCGGCGACATCGCGCTGGATCGCCTCGCGAGCGTTCTGCAAGGATAAGGTCATCTGACCGTCGGCAAATGCATCCGGATCGAGAAGTCCACGCACGAGATTGGCGTCTGTGACGGTAGGACGTATTCCACCTCGTCCGTAGCAGGCGGGGCCCGGAAAGGACCCAGCACTTTCGGGGCCAACACGCAACATACCACCAGCATCGACCCACGCGATCGAGCCACCGCCCGACCCCACAGTTGCGACGTCGATCGAGGGAACTCCGAAGACGTGCCCCGCGATAGATCCCTCGCGATGCATTGCAACCCGTCCGCCGCGTGCGATGCTGGCGTCAAGGCTTGTCCCGCCGATGTCGATTGTTATGACGTTCCCGTGCGTGATACCTGCGCGCTTGGCCAAGCGGCAAGCGGCGGCCGGTGCTGTAGAAGGGCCGGATAGGCAAAGGTAAACCGGTCTCTCCGTGATTTCCCTGCTGGACGTTCGCCCGCCGTTTGAGCAGACGAACGTGGGTTGCCCCCTGAAACCACACGCCGCAAGCTTGCTTTCGAGCGCCGTGATCTGCTGCCTCAGCACCGGCTTCAGTGAAGCGTCAATAGCAGTCGCGGACGTACGCTTATATTCTCCAATCACCGGGTTCACCTGATGCGACAGACTATAGGGAATGCCGGGAAGGATCTCATCGATCAATGCCCCAAGCTTTTTCTCGTGGCTCGAATTGAGGTGAGACCACAGGAGTGCGACCGCGATCGCCTCCGGCTCCAACCTAGCACAGGCTTCGATCACGGCACGTGCCTTGTCGACATCGAGAGCTGTTTCAATCTGGCCCTCGGCATTGACGCGCTCATGAATTCCCAAAGTGAGTTCGCGCGGAATATAGGGTTCTGGAAATGCTTCCTGGATGCTGAAGCCCTGCCGCCCGCCGGTACGGATGGAAAGGATATCTCGGAAACCTTCAGTGCAGAGGAGGACAGTCCGCGCGGTCTTCCCCTCAAGAATTGCGTTGGTCGCGGCTGTCGTCCCGCATGCAAAAGATACGGCTGACGTCAGCAACTCTTTGACCGAAGCGCCGATTGCTTTCGACATCAATTCCAGGCCGTTGAAGATCCCGATCGACAAATCGACAGGCGTAGTGAGTGACTTGAACAGGAACGTCTGGTCTTGACCGTCGCGAAGGACGAGATCGGTAAACGTGCCACCGACGTCTGCTGCGACATGATAGGGAGGATATGCTCTTTGCGTCATTTCAATTTGCCTGTAGTTGCATGTCGGAGCGCAGGACGTCGGTTGCTTGCGCGTCGATTTCGAAGCCCTGATGGGTTTCGATCAGCGCGACGCGATACACGGCCTTTGCGCATTCTGGTGTGATCAGCCCGGCACGCACGGATTTCAGTACCTTGTAGGGCTCGCGCTGCTCAGGCGCGCCATAGCCACCCCCGCCGCAGCCCTCAGAGACGAGCTTCTCGCCGGGAGCGACCTCAACATCGAAGAAGATGGGCAGTTCTACCAACGAGCCGTCTGCCAGTTGCTTCCACGCGAGATTAGGAGCCCCGGCATGACCGCCAGCAGTGCCCGCCGGGGGAAATTTTCGCGCTCCACTGTTGCAGGTGAACCGAAGAGTGTCAGCCCGCGCGCGCATGACACATGACGCACCGCCGCCTCCGATCCATGTCCCCGGGCCGAACGAATCCGGTCGGATTTCAAGCTTTTCAATCAGAATTGGTTGCTGGGATTCGGTCACCTCGATGCTCGACTGCCAAAGCATGCCTTGCGTGGTGCCGCTGCCATAGGTCAGCCACCCGTCATATCCCGACGAGGCCGGTCCACCCCAGTAGCCGAGCATGATTTGGTTGACGAAAGGACGATCATGATAGCGGGAGTCGCTCCCTGAAACGACGGGCGCGGACGCCGGATGCCCAATGGTGCCGTAGGCGGTTCCGAGACCCGGTCGCAGATCCGCGAACATTGATTGGATATGTTCGATTAAAATGTGCGCCAGGTTCGTCGTTGACGCGCATGTGGCGGCCGGAAATTTCGGCTTGCCGATCGCGCTGCCCTCGCGCATCAGGATATTCACTGGACGAAGCGCTCCAGCGCATCGCGGGACTTCCGGCCCGAGAATATTCATGATTGCCGTCGCACAACAGGCGAGAACCGTCGCTTCATTCATATTGATACCGAGCGGCAGGTTGTCGACGTTGTCGCGAAGATCGATTTCGATCTTTCCCGCCTCCGCATCGACGGTGAGCTTTGCGCGCACCGGGATCCCGTCGGGATATTCGGGAATGACGGAGTCGTGATAGAACTCCTTGCTGACCGTGCCGCTCGGAAGCTTGACTATCGCTTCCATGGCCATCGCCTCGGCGTAGTCCTGATATTGCTCTAGGAACTGCTTGACCACCTCGACGCCAAATTCGTCGCAGATTTCCAACACTCGACGCTCCCCGGTGCGCACAGCCCCGAGGGTGGCAAGATAGTCGCCGTAAAAGATTTCCGGTGCACGAATATTGGCCTTGCAGATATCGATCACCTCCGGAACATCTCGTCCGGCTTTCTGGATACGAACGCAAGGCAGCATCAGGCCTTCCTGATAATAGTCCCGTGCAAGTGGCGCGTAGGTGTCAGGCGTCGGGAATCCCATGTCGCTGAAATGCGCCCGGGCGACCGAATAGAAAACGACTTCTCCATTGTAATAGACTGGTGAACAGAGCGTAAAGTCGGCGCAGTGCGTATTGCCGTGATAGCTGGAGTTGTTAACGAAGCAATCGCCCTGCCCCATGTCCTCTCCAAATTTGTCGACGACGGCCTGCGGAATGAGGTGGATCGCGCCCGTGTGAACCGGCAGCCCTTGGCCCGCGCTAAGGGATTGGAAGCGATTGTCGGTGACCATGCAGGAGAAATCGAGCGCGGTGTTCAAGACGCCGGATCGACCCGTCTTGGCGAGCGTGTTCGACATCTCACGGACAACAGATTCAAAGCGACGTCGGAGCACGACGACCGTGAACATCGGAAGCTTTGCGGGTGAGAACTGAGAAAATGGTTGGTTCACGGCTTCATCCAGAACGTTTGCATTGATGTACCGGCGCCCCCTGCGGAGCGCCGGATCGAGCCGTTACTTGCGCGACCAGAGATTGGGGAGCGAGTCGATGTTTGCCGGCGTTGCCACTCGGCCCGCCGCAAGGCAACCATCGGGTCCGCACTTCGGATCCTCCTTTTTGATCAGCGCAATCGCGACCCGAATGGCCTCCTTTGCATGTTCATATGCGTCGAATGTCGTACCGACGTCGATGTAGCCCGCTTCCATGGCCGTGACTGCTTCAGGGAAAATATCCTGCGAAGCGATGTAGACATGCTTCGGGTCACCGGCGGGATGCCATTTATCCATGCTTTCGAGGGCAGACCGAACGGCCGAGATGGCGAAGTCGCTGGCGAGGAACATGCAGTTCGCATTCGGATTGGCACGGAAAGCGTTCACCGCACCGGAGCGGAAGATTTCCGGGTTCCATTCGGTCGGAACCGACTGCAAGGTAGTCACAACGCCGGACTTGTCGGTAACCTCATGCCAGGCCTTAGACCGGTTTACGGCGTTGACGTCCTTGAGGGCGCCCTGCATTTCGATGCACTCACCCTTGACGCCCTTCTTCTTCAGCAGAGCGACGAAAGCTTCCGCGGTCGTCTTCGCCTGATTGTAGCTGTCCCCGGAGACATGTGCATCGGGCTTTTGCGAGGTGGAACCGTGATCGAATGTGATGAAAGGAATGTCCGCCCGCTTTGCAGCACGGATCGAGGATCCGATCGCCGCCGCATCCTCACCGCGGGCAATGATCAGATCGACGCCCTGATTGATAAGGTCTTCGATATTGGCCGCCTGACGGGTCGGGTCGTTGTCGGCAACGTTGATGACAAATTTGAAGTCGATCCCGGCCTCCTTGCCCTGACGGGCCGCTTCGCTCTGAAGATATTCCTCCCATTTGCCGACGATTTCATTCTCCTTCGAATTCCAGGAGAGGCCGATGGTCTTCTCTTCGGCATGGGCTGCGCCGACCGCGACAAGGCCGATGAACGCACTCGCGAGGATCATTTTCATGTTCATTTCATTCCCCTTTTCTGATTCAGATTATGGTTTCATTTCAATGCGATGGACGGCTTTTAAGTGCGTCCATGTACATGGCAACGAAGATCACGATCCCCGTCACGAGCTGGTAGATGTATGGATCAGCATTTACCTGGTTGAGGCCGTTGGAGATCATCTGGAAAGCGGCTGCACCGATCAGGACGCCGGGAATAATTCGCCCGCGACCACCGGCGAGCGAGATGCCGCCGACGACGCTGATGGCGATGGCGTTGAACTCAAGGCCTTTGCCCAAGAAGCCGCTCACCGAACCGACCTGAACGAAACTGCTGCAGGCGGAAACGGCAGCCAACAAGCCAGCGAGGGTGAATGTCGCAAACAGTGTGCGTTTCGTGTTGAGGCCGACCTTGGCTGCTATGTCTTCCCCATTCCCGACAGCCGTCAGCGTGCGACCGAAACTGGTGGAGCGGTGCAGCAAATGGAAAGCGAGAACAATCAGCACGACGACTATGGTTTCGACAAAGATCGGCCCGACTGTAAGGTTGGCAATGCTGCGCATGCTCTCCGGAAGCGGGATCACCCTCGCGTCTGTGAGCATGAGGCCAATTCCCCGATAGGCCATCATCGTGCCCAGCGTCGCGATCAACGCATTTATGCGCAGGTATGCGACGAGCAAACCGTTGATGGCGCCGAGAAGTAGACCCAGGACCAGAATAACAAGAAACGCTAGAACCGGCGAAGTGCCGGACTCCATAAGGAGTGCGCCGATCGAAGCCGACAGGAATGCCGCCGATCCGATGGAAATGTCGATTTTGCCCGTCAGGATGACGAGCGCCATTCCAGTAGCGGCGATCGTCGATGGTCCCATCGCATGCAGGACTGCAAATAGGTTGTCTGCAGTGGCAAAGCTCGGTGCTGCGATGCTGAATCCGATCATGACCGCAAAGAGCGCAAAGACAAGGCCGAGGCTGCGAGAAACGCTGGACACGCGATTGCGAAGAATTGCGGTTGCCATCACGCGGCTCCCTTTAGAATCGGGTCACCAGAGACCGCCTGCATCAAATCGTTGTGGGCCGTCGAGCCGGGTAATTCCTGCGTGATGCGCCCACGATTCACGATCAGGTAGCGATCCGAAACGCGCATCAATTCTTCCAATTCCGACGAGATGAAGAGGATTGAGGCACCCTCTTCGGCGAGGCGCACGGTGAGTTTGAGGATTTCGGCCTTAGCCCCGGTATCCAGCCCGCGTGTTGGCTCATCGAGAATGAAGAACTGCGGCTTCATCGGGAGCCATTTGGAAAAGACGACCTTCTGCTGGTTGCCACCCGATAGCGTGCCTGCCGCCTGTTGCACGGAGGTCGATTTCACGCCGAGCTCGGCGGAAAGGCGGGCCGCCAATTCACCTTCCTTCTTCCGGTCGATAATCCCGATGGCGTTGCTCAAATTGCGTAGGTTTGGCAGGCCGATATTCTCGGCAATCGAAAACGGCAGGATGACGCCTTCCTTGCGACGATCTTCCGTGACCAACCCGGTTCTGCAACGCAGTTCGTCCGGTCGAATTTCGTTTAGACGTCCGCTCGGACCAATAGCCTCGAGAGTGCCGGCGGTGAGCGGAGCAAGCCCCATGAGGGCTCGAACCAGCTCGGTTCGTCCGGATCCAAGGAGACCCCATAACCCGACGATCTCGCCTGGACGCATCTCCAGACTCACGTTGTCCACAAGGACGCCCGACGAGACACCGCGCGCAATGAGACTTGGAGGTGCTGAAGACTTAAAGGGCGCCCTTACGCGGTCAGAGGCGGCGATACTGCCGAGCATTTCGTGCACAATGGCGGACATATCGGTCTCGACCGATAACCAGGACCCTACGGTTCTACCGTTGCGCATGACCGTGATGCGATCACAGATCCGAAAAACCTCGTCGAGAAAATGGCTGATGAAGACAATGGCTGCGCCGTCGTCCCGCAGTTTGCCAATCACGGCAAAGAGTTTTTCGCGCTCCGGTCCGGACAGTGAGGAAGTCGGTTCGTCGAAGATGATGATGCGTGGCGCCGAGCGGATAGCCCGCGCGATTTCTACCAACTGCCGCTCGCCGGTACTCAGCGTTTCGACGAGAGCTAGCGGATCGACACTGCAGCCGACGCGGCCGAGAAGTATTCTGGCATCCGACAGCATCTTCCGGCGATCTATAAACAAGCCCCGCTTGGGATAGGCTCCGAGAAAAATATTCTCGGCCACGTTGAGCGTCGGCATCGTCGTCAGTTCCTGATGCACGAACGCAATGCCAATATCCGCGGCGCGCTTGGCACTTCCCAATTCGATCGTCTGACCGTCGATGGCGATCGATCCGGAATCCTTCTCGATCACACCGCCAAGAATGTTCATAAGCGTACTCTTACCTGCGCCGTTCGCTCCCATAAGTGCGTGGACTTCGCCCGCGTTAAGGACGAGGTTGCCATCGGAGAGAGCCGCTGCGCCGCCGAACGATTTTGCAATCGCCGACATTTGGAGGCGTCTTGGCATGTTCATGCCGACCTCCTGACGAGCCTGTCGAGATAGACAAAAAGAACGATGATCGTGCCTTTGATAACGAGACTGGCGAAGTAGGACACGCCCAGCTGATTGAGGCTGTTGCTTATCAGGGTGACAACAATCGCTCCGAGAGCCGCCTGAAGCGGACTGCCAACGCCACCGTAGATGCTCACCCGGCCAATGACGCAGGCGCTGATAATGTCGAGAAGAAGGCTGTCGCTTGCTAGACTGGCAGAGGCTGAACCAAGACGCGCAACAAGAAGGACGCCTGTAAGACCCGCCAGCACTCCCGCCACGACGTAGGTCAGACAAAGGACACGCCGAACCGGGACACGCGAGATCGATGCCGCGACTGGGTTAAATCCAATTGCCCGGATAAACCGACCGAACACGGTTCGATCAAGTACGAGGCTGGCCAGAATGGTGCATCCCGCAAAAATCCACACCGACAGGGGCAGGCCAAGAATCCGTGACACGAAGAAGTCCTCGAATTCGAGCGGATAGTCGGAAATGCTCTGTGAGCCAGTGATCCACACGGCAGCGCCGCCGGCAACCGTCATGGTCGCTAGCGTGACCACGAACGGCGTCATCTTCATGTAGGCGACCGCATATCCGTTGAAAGCACCGATCGAAGCTCCGATGGCTAGCATGACGAATGGCCCCACGATGGCCATGTTCGTATCACGCATGCACATCGCACCCAGCACGCCGCTCAGTGCAAGCGTGGCAGGCATGGAGAGATCGATTCCGCCTCCGACGAGAACAAAGGTCAAGCCAAGTGCGAGGATGCCTACGATTGATGCCTGAACTAGGACATTGATGAGGTTGTTCACACGGAAGAAATTGGGCGCCTGCAGGTACATTACGAGCAGCAGCGCCAGTACCACGATTGCAAGAAGTGTGTAGACGAGAGTGTTGACGGAGATGCGCTTGGAGAACCCTCCCCCTTGGGTCGGATCGGATTGAACCGGTCCTCCTTCAACTCGATTTGTCGCAGACTGCATACCGGTCACTCTCCCACCACCTTCTTCTCGGTCGAATCCGCAGCGGGAATCGACCAGCTTCCACGTCATGCGGCGCCTTAGAAATACAGTTGGGGCGCTCCCACTGAGCCGAATTCCGGTTCGCCGGCTTCGTAGAGCAGGTCGCCATTCGCGACCGCTTAGTTCCCATTTCTTTTTGTTAGGAAGCAGTGAAACTCAAATTGAGCGATATTGCAATACTCCAATATATCGGTATCGAAAATATATTTGCCCACCAAATGCCTCCGCGCAGAGGCATGGGTCGCGCCATTCAATCCTTAATTGAAAGACACGGGAAGCAACACGAAGGTGGTGAGGCCGAATGAATCCGGCACCACCGCCTCGAAGATATCGATGTCAACGAATATCGCTGACGCTGACGTCTGCATCTCCGCTTATGAGATCCGGTCTCTTTTCCCTGAGTATTTGTATCGAAGGGAAATTGCTGTCCAACTGCAACTGAAAGGCACGCGCGGCGCCATCTTCATCTCGGCGCTTGATGCGCTCGTACATTTCCCGGTGTTCGTCGAAAACGACAGAGTAGTGCCCCTCCAACGGAAAAGCCTGGCGGCGCACCCGGTCAAGTTGGCCAGTCGCGTTATGAATCGTTAGCCACACGTCGCCGAAGCCCGCGCACTCACATATCAACCTGTGAAATTCATTATCGAGTGCGAAAAACTCATCCACATCCTTCCTTTTTGCAGCGGCCTTCTGCTTAAAAAGAGCGAGTTCGAAGTCCTTTTCATACTCCTGCTTGAAATTCCGTGCCGCCAGCCGCGTTAACCGCATCTCGATCGTATCTCTGACCAACTGGCCTTGTAGTACTTCTTTTAGGACGATCTTGTTGACGAATGTCTTGTCGCTCGGAGCGATCTTGATCAGGCTCTCTTTTGCCAGTTGGAGAATAGCTTCTCGCAACGGTGTCCGGGAGATTCCGAGCTGGGCGCAGAGATCTTTTTCCACGACGGAACTGTCGGGCGGCATCTTCAGCGAGATGATCGCATTGCGAAGCAATTCATAGACCTGAGCGGATTTCGACGTGCGACCATCCAATTGGTCGGGAGAAAACAAAGGGACGATTTGATCCACGGTTACCTCTGCGATAGGCTGACGATCCGCGCAAAGCGGTGATCTCTCCACAATATACCAATACATTGGCACACTCCAATTTTTTCCTTGGAGGCCCACAAGATTCCCGCTTGCCAACAAGATATTTATATACCAATATATCGCTAACCAGAGCTAGGGAACCCTATTTCATGCTTCAGACAAAGCAAACTTCCGTAGCGGCCGCGCTCGCCGACAAGTCGGTTTTGTTGAGTGCGGAGGAGGCGGTGGAACTGGCTCAGCAATATTATGGCCTCAGTGTTTCCGCTCACCGTCTTTCCGGAGAGAAGGATAGCAATTTCCGGATCACGACCGAGAGCGGCGACGAGTATCTATTGAAGATCGTCAATCCGGGCGAAGATCCGGCAGTCACCAACATGCACACGATGGCGCTCCAACATGTCGAGAAGCGCGATCCTGGAATGCCGGTACAGCGTGTGGTGCGGGATCTTCACGGCCGTGGGGAATTTGATCTCAATCGCGGCCCCAATGACCGGCGCGCCGTTCGCCTTGTCACCTTCACCAAGGGCGAACTGCAACGCAAAGCGGCGCAAACGCCGAAGCAACGGCATAATATTGGTTCGATGCTCGCGCGTCTGCAGGCGGCACTCGAGGACTTTCGTCATCCGGCGGAAGACCATTTTTCCACCTGGGATCTGAAGAATACTCTTTCCCTCAAGCCGATGATCGAGGAGATCAAAGACCCATCCCATGTAGCTGAGCTGCTGAGATGGGTCGATCGCTTCGTGGACGAAGTTGCCCCGAAGATCCCACTCCTTCGTGCCCAAGTCGCCCATAACGACCTCAACAGCGATAACGTCGTGGTCGATCCGAAGGATACCGACCAGATCACCGGAATTATCGATTTTGGAGACATGGTTCGCACCCCCGTGATCTTCGATGTGGCGGTTGCAGCCGCCTATCAGCTCACCGAAGCTGAAGATCCGATGGCGGCAGCTTGCGAATTCCTATCCGGCTTCCATGAAAAACGCCCTCTCCTACCCGAGGAAGTTGACGTGCTGTTCACGACGATCGTGGCGCGAATGGTGATGCGCATTGCAATTACCGAATGGCGCGCGGTGCGCTTCCCCGAAAACCGCACCTACATCCTGCGCAACACACCACAAGCGTGGCTGCAGTTTCACCGTCTCGCACACATATCTCGCTCGCAGGCAACCGACGAAATCGCCCGCGCACTGTCCCTATAGGAGCCTGTCTAATGTCGTCATCCGCTTCCGCCTATATGATCAACGGGTTTGACCCGAGCACGGTTGATCGTCTCTCCTCCGAAGAACAGGCGCTTATTGCGCGTCGTCGCAAGCTTCTTGGACCGTCATATAAGCTCTTTTACGAACATCCGGTTCACGTGGTGCGAGGTGAAGGCGTTTGGCTATATGATCCTCAGGGCAACGCATACCTGGATGTCTACAACAATGTGCCCTCGGTCGGGCATTGCCATCCTCGCGTGGTTGAGGCGGTCGCCCAGCAGTCCGCCGTTTTGAACACCCATACGCGCTATCTCCACGATTCGATCCTCGAATATTCAGAAGATCTGCTTGCGACTTATCCCGATGAAATCGGGAACGTCATGTACACCTGCACGGGCAGCGAGGCAGTCGACCTGGCACTGCGCATCTCCCGTTATTACACGGGCGGAACCGGTGTAATCGTCACTGCGAATGCCTATCATGGCCTGACGACCGCCGTCGCGGAAATCTCTCCCTCGATGGGGCCGAACGTACCTATTGGTCAGCATGTCTACGTCGTGGATGCGCCGGACGAGTATCGCAGCGAAGGGCAGGATGTTGGCGAAGTTTTCGCCCAGCGTGTCGAGGATGCCATCA
Source organism: Martinezella lusitana (assembly GCF_016901135.1). Lineage (GTDB taxonomy): Bacteria > Pseudomonadota > Alphaproteobacteria > Rhizobiales > Rhizobiaceae > Rhizobium > Rhizobium lusitanum_D. The sequence continues at coordinate 13,706 of NZ_JAFEVL010000027.1, forward strand.
AGGCAATGCAGCGACACGGCATCAAGTTTGCCGCCTTCATCGCCGACGGCATCTTTTCGACGGACGGAATCCTGACGGAACCAGCAGGCTTTCTAAAAAAGACAGTCGATGTCGTTCATGCCGCAGGCGGTCTGTACATCGCCGATGAAGTACAGCCAGGTTTTGGCCGCACTGGCACACATTGGTGGGGATTCCAACGCCACGGGATTATCCCGGACCTGGTCGTCATGGGCAAGCCGATGGGTAATGGCATGCCGATCGCTGGCGTAGCGGCCAGACCGGAGGTTCTCGAGCGTTTCGGAACGGACATCCGCTACTTCAATACCTTCGGTGCGAACACGGTATCCATCGCAGCCGCACAGGCCGTGCTCGACGTCATCAAGGACGAGAAGCTCATGGAGAATTCCGTCAGGATCGGCGACTACATGGTCGCTGGCATGAAGAAGCTTCAGGACAAGTACGAGTCCATCGGCGATGTCCGCGGAGCTGGTCTCTTCATGGGGATGGAATTCGTCAAAGATCGCAAGTCAAAGACGCCGGACGGAAAACTCTCACTCAGTGTCGTCAACGGCCTGCGCGAGAAGCGGATGCTGATCAGCGCCTCGAGTTCCTCGGGTCATGTGCTCAAGATCCGCCCACCCCTGCCGTTCACAGCTGAAAATGCCGACACGTTTCTGTTCGCGCTGGACGAAGTCCTCGCAGATCTCTCGTAGGCCTTCGGGGCTACGCAATAACAATAGACGGAGAATTCCGCGCCAACCTCAACCTTCCTAAAGGGGAACGTCATGAAACTCTCACTTATCGCCACAGCCAGCGTACTTGCCCTTACTCTTTTCTCCTCGGCATACGCAGAAGACACCATCAAAATTGCCACCGAAGGCGTCTATCCTCCGTTCAACTATGTTGAAGGTGGAAAACTGACCGGCTTCGACGTCGATATCGCCAACGCCCTATGCGAAAAGGCAAAGCTAAAGTGCGAGATCGTCACCCAGGAATGGGACGGCATGATCCCCGCACTGGTAGCGCACAAGTTCGACGCCATCGTCGCCTCGATGGCGATCACCGAGGAACGGAAGAAGAAGGTCGACTTTACGGCAAAATATTACGACACGCCCGCAGCGTTCATGGCATCGAAGGATGCAAAAGTGACCGACGTGTCTCCTGCCGCTCTCGCTGGCAAGACCATCGGTGTTCAAGGGTCAACGACACAGCAGAACTATCTTGAAGATGAATACAAGGGGTCGACGACCAAAACCTATTCGTCCGTGGATGATGCGAGCGCCGACCTCGCCGCTGGTCGCCTCGATCTCGTCCTTTCCGACAAGGTTCTTCTCAACGAATGGCTGAAAAAGTCTTCTGACGGCTCCTGCTGCGAACTTATAGGGGGCGATATCCGTTCTCCGAAGTTCGGTGCCGGCAAGGGTATCGCCGTCCGTAAGGAAGATAGCGCGCTTCGCGACAAGCTCGACGCCGCCTTGAAGGAAATTCTCGAAGATGGGACCTACAAGACCATCAACGCGAAATACTTTCCGTTCTCGATCTACTGAAGCCAATGTTCACGTGCCCGATCGGATCGGCCGGGCACGTGAACCAATCGGGAGACGACGGTGGATCTGCTTCGTTTACTTTCATTTGGTCCCGACGGTTGGGGGCAGCAACTGGTGGACGGCTTATGGCTGACTATCAGGCTCGCCCTCGCCACTCTCCCGTTTGGACTGTTGCTCGGACTTGGCCTGGCCCTATTGATCAACGGCAATAGAAAATGGCTTGCGGGTGCTGCCACGGTCTTCGCGACGACGTTCCGAGCCCTGCCAGAACTTCTAACATTGTTCATCATCTACTACGGTGGCGGAGCGCTGCTCCAAACGGTTTCCCAATTTCTGTTTGGCACTCCGTTTGGGGAGTTTAGTGGCTTCCTCGCGGGGATGATCGCCCTTGGGATCGTGTTTGCGTCTTTTGCTTCGGAGACATTCGTAGCAGCGATGCGGGCGATCCCGAAAGGCCAGCACGAAGCCGCCGCCGCTCTGGGACTATCCCGCTGGCGAACGTTTTCCAGCGTCATCGGCCCACAGCTTTTTCGACTGGCTCTACCTGGCCTAGGCAATCTCTGGTTCGTCCTCCTGAAAGATACCTCGCTCGTCTCGATCATTTCGTTGACGGACTTGATGCGGCAGACGAACCTGGCGGTGGCGAACACGAAAGAGCCGCTCTTCTTCTATGCCGTCGCCTGCCTCATCTACCTGGTTGTTTCGATGGTCTCGTCCGGCGTCGTCGGCGTGCTCGAATCGCGATCCAATCGCGGGATTGCCGGAGGGCGACTATGAATTTCGAATTGTTTTCCAGCTATGGGCCAAAGATTCTTTGGGGGCTGACCGTTACGCTACAGCTGGTACTATCTTCCGCTTTGATCGGCGCGGTTCTGGCCCTTCCACTTGCCCTCGTGCGTAACAGCGAATTTGTCATACCCCGATATCTGGCTAAGGCCTACATCGTCTTCTTTCGCGGCACACCGCTGCTTGGTCAGATATTCCTGATCTACTACGGTGCAGGTCAAATCCGTAGCGAATTGACTAGCCTTGGCCTTTGGTGGTTTTTCAAGGACGCCTATTTCTGTGCGCTATTTGCGTTCACGTTGAACACGACGGCTTATCAGGCGGAAATTCTTCGAGGAGCGCTGAGCTCCCTGCCCCGTGGTCAACTTGAAGCGGCCAATTCTCTCGGTCTAAGCCAGGGCACCACGTTCTTTCAAATCCTTTTGCCACAGGCGATGATCATCGCGTTGCGACCACTGGGCAATGAACTGATCCTGTCGCTCAAGGCATCCGCATTGGCAAGTGTTGTCACCGTGCCCGAGATCATGCAGGCGACTAAGCTCGCATATTCGCGATCTTTCGACTTCGAAGTCTACATCTGGGCCGCAGTTCTCTACCTGATCATGGTCGAAACGATCCGCAGGCTATGGGGCGTTCTCGAAACGTATCTCACTCGCCACCTTCGCCATCGCGTTGCACCAGCGACCAATCCAACAGTCGCCGTACAGGCTTAGAGCAGGAGCTTTCAATGGCCTCAGACAAATCAACCAATTGCGCCGTGGAGTTCGATAATGTCTCCAAATGGTACGGCTCTCACCAGGTTCTCACCGACATCAGTCTTCAAGTGAAGGAAGGAGAGCGTATCGTTATTGCCGGCCCTTCGGGCTCGGGTAAGTCGACGATGATCCGCTGCATCAACCACCTTGAGCAGCATCAGAAAGGACGCATTCTAGTCGAGGGCGTGGAACTGACGAGCGAGCGCAAGCAGATCGATGCGGTTCGCCGTGAGGTTGGGATGGTGTTCCAGCACTTCAATCTCTTCCCCCACAAGACCATTCTCGAAAACTGTACTCTCGCGTTACGATCGGTCCGAAAACTTCCGCGAGCCGAAGCGAATGATGTTGCGATGGGGTTCCTGGAGAAAGTTCGGATCCCAGAACAGGCTCACAAATACCCTGGTCAGCTATCCGGCGGGCAGCAGCAGCGGGTCGCGATCGCCCGGTCACTCGCGATGAAGCCGCGGATCATGCTGTTTGATGAGCCGACCTCGGCCCTTGACCCGGAAATGATCCGCGAAGTCCTTGACGTGATGGTCAGCCTCGCTGGAAGCGGCATGACGATGCTATGTGTAACGCATGAAATGGGCTTTGCGCGGCAGGTTGCCGACCGGGTGATCTTCATGGCCGAGGGAAAGATCGTCGAAACGGCTCCGCCCGACGAGTTCTTCGACGATCCGAAGGAGCCACGCACCCGTGCCTTCCTCCGCCAGCTCCTTCACTAGAACGATGACACCGCGCTCACTCCTCATCACCGGTGCAGCTGGCAATGTCGGCCGCTTGCTGCGACCACTTTTGCGTCAGCACTATGTGCTGAAAGTAGCAGATATTGTCGACTTCCAAGATGAGGAAGGCGAAACAAAAATCGTCGGCGACCTTGCATCTGGCGCGTTCTGTTTCGACGCGGTGAAAGACGTGGATGCAGTTGTGCATCTTGCCGGCGTCGTAGGCCCCGATTTCGATTTTGAAGAAACGATCGATGCGAACTATCGCGCCGTTCTTTGTCTGCTTGAAGCGTGCCGCGCGCGCACCGTCGGACGTCTTGTGTTCGCCAGCAGCCATCATGCTGTCGGTCTTTACCCATCATCAGGCCGCTATGATGAGTCTATTGCCCTGGCTCCCGATGGCTATTACGGGCTGAGCAAAGCTTTCGGCGAAGCCGCGTGCGGCATGTATGCCCGGCGTTACGGGATGCGCACAATGCTCCTGCGCATAGGAAACGCGGACCCACAGGTCGTCGATGGCCGTCGCGAGCGAATTTGGACGAGCGGCCGCGATATGGCACAGCTCATCGACATCGGTCTTCGCCATCCTGATGTCGAATGCGACATCGTTTATGCCGTGTCCAACTGCCCCAATCCGATATTCGACAACCGCCGCGCCGAAGAGCTGGGATACCGTCCGGTCGATTTCGCCCGAGAGAACAGAGCGGCGGATTTCAAACAACTGAATGAATTGACGGCAGAGGCTGTGGGTATGGTCGGTGGCTTTTTTGCGATCAACGATCTGCCGGCCCCATCTGGGAGGAGAGCATGAAAATTACATCGGCCGAGGTCATCCTCGTCGAAATACCCTTTGCCCTGCGCGGGACGGGGGTCGGTATTATGCCGACCGCCTGGAAGACGCTCGAATTTGCGCTAGTCCGTCTCGAAGACGAGCTCGGCAATATCGGCTGGGGAGAGGGTTTTGGCTATTCGCTGATCGACGCGACGAAGTCTGTGATCGATCGCCTGATCCTGCCGCTGCTTGTTGGCGCGGAGATCGATGATATCCCGGCGTGGAATGCAAAGACGCAACGGCAGCTTCACATGTTTGGTCGTTATGGGGTCACGATCTTCGCGATTTCAGGCGTAGACATTGCTCTATGGGACCTCGCGGCGAAGCGCGCTGGCAAGCCGCTCTACCAATTGCTTGCGGGACAGCGTCAGGTCCGCAGTGAAGTTCCCTTTTACGCGAGCCTGGTTCGCTTCGCCGAACATGATTTGGTCGTGGATGCTTCAAAACAGGTGCGCGACGCCGGTTTCAACCGTATCAAGCTACACGAAATTACGCTACCGGCGATCACCGCCTGCAGAAAAACGGTTGGCGCGCACACAGACATCTGTGTCGACGTCAATTGCGCCTGGTCGACTGATTTCGTCGAAAAGAACCTCGCGGAGTTGAAGGCCTTATCCCTTACCTGGCTTGAGGAGCCGATCTATCCGCCAGAGGACTTCGCAACTTTGGCCACGCTTCGTGGCAAGGGTCTTAACATCGCTGCCGGTGAAAACTGGTGCACAAGCTTCCAGATCGAGCAGGCGCTGAAGGTCGGTGCCGTCGATTATCTGCAACCGAGCATGACCAAGGTTGGTGGGATATCCGAATACCTTCGGATCGTGGATCTTGCTGACGCAGCCGGCACAACGCTGATGCCACACTCGCCCTACTTCGGTCCGGGCTTTTACGCGTCGCTTCAGGTGGCGGCTGCCCGGCCGAGTATCACGGCGCTGGAATACAACTTCGTCCAGCCCGATGCATGGCTGGCTGACGTCGAAGGGATCCGCAACGGCGACATGATCAAAGTGTCGGACAAGCCGGGGATCGGCTTCGAGCCCGACCTGGATGTCGTAAAAAAATATGGCCGAGTTCTAGGGAGTCGAAATCAATGAAACCCAACGATATCCGTAAAATCTGGGAGGAAGGCCGCTGTGTTCTGAACGGATGGCTGTCGATCGCCAATGCGTTCTCGGCCGAAATCATGGCCGAGCAGGGCTATGACAGTATTGGGATCGACCTGCAGCATGGCATTGTCGACTATCAGGCTGCAGTCTCCATGCTCCAGGCTATGCGGGCTAGCGGTGTGGTCCCTTTGATCCGTGTTCCTTGGCTCGACCCTGCCCAGATCATGAAAGCACTCGACGCAGGCGCCTATGGCGTGATTTGCCCCATGATCAATTCGCGCGCCGAAGCGGAAGCTCTGGTCTCCTATGTCCGGTATCCGCCGAATGGAGTCCGGAGCTTTGGACCATCGCGAGCAGCAATATCAGCTGGGGCCAACTACGGGCAGGAAGCAGACGATCAGGTTCTTTGTTTCGCGATGATCGAAACCGCCGTGGCTATGAAGAACCTCGATGAGATCGTCACGACACCTGGTCTGGACGGCGTCTATATCGGACCTGCGGACCTCACGATCGGTTTGACTGGCATGAAGTATCCCACGGGCTTCGATCGGGAAGAGCCGGAAATTGTCGAAAACATCAAGCGGATCCTGGAGGCGGCACATGGTGCCGGGATCAAGGCAGCGCTGCACTGCGGGACTCCGACCTACGCGGCAAGAGCCGCCGAGTGGGGGTTTGACATGGTGACCGTGTCCAATGACGTGAGACTCCTCGCAGGCGCGGCGGCCTCATGCGTCAAAACGTTCCGAGAACTGGCCACCGCATCGCTGTCCAACGGGGTAGCCGCCTCGTCAAAAGAGGCGAGCGGCAAAAGCTCGTATTGAACCGGAGGATTTTGAGAATGACCGCAAACCTTACGCCCGCACAGCTCGTCGGAAATGGGCCGATCCGCATTATCGCGGTAACCGGATGGATGGGTGACCACCGCTTGTTCGAACCGTTCCTCCCTTTAATCGACAAGGAGCATCACAGCTTCGCCTTTCTCGATGCGCGCGGATACGGAAGCCGCATCAAGGAAGATGGCCCATATACCGTCGAGCAGATTGCGTCCGACATTATTGCCTGCGCCGATAAACTCGGCTGGGATCGCTTTCATGTTATTGGCCATTCAATGGCTGGTATGTCTGCGCAGCGTCTGGCTATCGATATCCCCAAGCGACTTGTGTCCGCAATTTTGTTGGCGCCAGTCCCTGCCTCGGGAGCGAAGATCGATGACCAGCGCCGACAACTGCTGCTCGCCGCTGTTCGAGAGCCGGACGCGAGAAAAAGACTTATCAATATAAATACCGGTGGTCTCCGCTCGGACGAATGGCTCGATAGACTTCGCGACACAAGTCTTGCCGGTACGCGCCCCGATGTTCTCGAGGCCTACATGGCATCGTGGACGGGGAAAGGCTTTGCCGACGAAATTCAGAATGTGTCCGTACCAATACGGGTTATTGTCGGGGAGAAGGATCCGGGTGCCGTCCCGGATCGTCTGCGTGAAACGATCGGGGCATGGTTTCCCGACTTCGAACTGCAGGTTCTGTACGGATGCGGACACTATCCGATGTGGGAAGAGCCTGCCGTATTTGCAAAGGCTCTGTCCGCGACACTCGCTTGAGGACACAGCGGCGTATCTCGCAGGTACTTTGTTGGATCATGCCGTGATCCAGTTGGTCAGGATCTCATCATGCCTCTCATGAAATTCCATATCTTCGACGGGTGGTCGAAGGAGAACATCGCCACCCTATTGGACGCGGCACATGACGCCATGGTGCGATCTTTCAACGTTCCGGAGCGCGACCGCTATCAACTCCTCAACACGTATTCTTCCGACACAATGGTCATGCAGGACACCGGCCTCGATATTCCGAGGACAGACCGCTTCGTTCTGGTGGAAGTGGTGTCACGACCGCGAACTTCCGAGCAGAAGCAGGCGTTCTACGCCAATCTCACAGAAGATTTGTTTGAGAAATGCGGCGTCCTTCCTTCGGACCTGATGGTTTCCCTGGTTGAGAACTCGGACGCGGACTGGTCGTTCGGCCACGGACGAGCCCAGTTTTTGACCAAGGAACTGTAGGTTACTTTCCCTGCGGGAGATGGAGGCACACTTCCCGCCAACTGATCCCGGCGCCGTTGCGCCGGGATATTTTTTATTCAAAGCCCCAAGCGATTTCGGCATTTCGGGTCATGCGAAGTGCTCAATCGCGCTCGGTTTCTTTAGTGAAAATTCCGGCTTTTCACCTTCAGCGTATCGATATGAAGGTCGGGGACTTATACCGAGCCGGAGAATATGCCGAGCCCCTTTCCTAAAGCCCGAGATTTCAGGTAAAGCCGCCTGGCAAGCTCGGCATAATATCCAGCCTCCGCTGTTAAAATTAAGCGGAGACGAGCATGACGATCTTGCCAGCGGAGAACATATTTCTCTCACAAACTTTCGACGATTGGCCACATCAAGACTGCGTTCGATCCGTCGTCAACTTGATGATGGATCAAAGCTATAGTGCCAAAAGCATCCGATCGACGATCCGGACGATTTCGGCCTTTGTCGAGTGGAAGAGGGACAGCCAGAACGGCGACCCGATACAGGTTACCTACGATGATCTCGACCGCTTCATCGAATGCCGTGCCGCTGTGGCCGCCTTGCGGCACGGAGAGCGCCGTTCAATTCAGCGCTTGAGGGCAAAGCTCATCGAGGCAGGCGTTGTGCATCAAACTCCGCCGGACGTTCACCCAATCGATGACGTTGCAGGCCGGTTCGCGACCGAGCTCCGCCGCAGGGGTTACGCTGCGCCAACAATTTCAGCCCACCTCAGGTATAGCAGGCAATTTCTACGCGCCTCATGGATCGACGGGCCGGGCATCACTCACCTCCAGTACGATGATATTCGCGACTATCTAGCCAGCCAATTCGAACGCCACACAGCGGCGACGTCCAAGATCATTTCATCCAGACTTCGGGTCTTTCTCCAGTTTTGCTGGAGCATGGGAATTACAGAGCTCGACCTCGCCCAAGCTGTCCCGATGGTCAAGAACCATCGGCTATCGTCCTTACCGTCGTTTATGAGTGCAGATCAGCTCAGTCGAGTTCTGGCTGTTTGCGATCGGGCAAGCCTCGCAGGTCGTCGAGATTTCGCAATCCTGATGCTCATGTCCCGACTTGGCCTCCGCGCGAAAGAAGTAGCCCTATTGTCTTTGGACGACATCGACTGGCATGGGGGCCTCGTTCAAGTGCATGGTAAAGGCGGCCGGATGGCGGCAATGCCGCTCCCACAGGACGTCGGCGCAGCGATCGCGGATTACATAGTAGATGGGCGCCCCAGTTCCGGATCCCGGATCATTTTTCATAGGGTCGATACGCCCTGCACACCGTTCTTAACCGCCACGCCTGTCATCCTCATTGCCAGGAGGGCTTTGAAGCGCGCCGAGATCACAGGGCTCCGCTCTCATCATGCCCATATATTCCGGCACACGTTTGCGACGATGGCGATCCGTTCCGGCGTTAGCCTCACGGAACTGGCCCAGGTCCTTCGCCACAAGGAACCAGACACAACGAGGATCTACGCGAAGCTCGACACCGAGGGTCTTCGATCACTTGCCCGGCCGTGGATGGGAGCAAGCCTATGAGCACGATGCTGACATCCCTCGAGCAATATCTGGCGCTGCGCCGGTCCCTCGGCTTCAAACTTCGCAGCCAGGAAAGCCGGCTGCGCAAATTCGTCGCGTATGCCCAAGAACGGAACCAACACCACATTACTGCAAAGCTCGCCGTTGAATGGGCGCAGCACCAGTGCGGGCCGCGGACTTGGTCATCGCGACTGTCGACGGTCAGGTCTTTCTCACGCCATGTCGCACTGACTGACCCGAGGACCGAGATTCCACCCTCCAGCATTTTCGCGCCGCAGCGACGCCCCCGGCCCTTCATCTATTCCGACGAACAAGTCGCCGATCTCCTCAATGCGATGCCTCGACTGCATCCGGGCAGCTTTCGAGGCGTGACCTATCGTTATTTCTTCGGATTGCTCGCATCGACAGGGATGCGGTTTTCCGAGGCCGCGCGCCTTTTGCGGGAGGATACCGACATGGACACCGGAACATTGACGATCCGTGAGACGAAGTTCGGCAAGAGCCGGTATATGCCCTTGCATAAAAGCACCTTGGAGGCACTCCGGCTGTATTGTGAAGAGCGGGATCGTTCCCCAACCCGTCGTGCCAGCAAGTTCTTCTTCACGGGGGATCGTGGCCGGGGTCTGAACCATGCCAATCCCCATTTCTCTTTCATTCTCTGGACCCGTGAGGCCGGACTGCGGGGAGCTTCCGAAGCAAAAGGGCCGAGAATCCACGATCTTCGCCATACCTTCGCGGTGCGCACGCTTCTGGACTGGTACAGGAACGGCGAGAACGTCGATCTTCGAATTCCGGAACTTTCGACATACCTCGGCCATGGAAAGGTGGCCGACACATACTGGTATCTCAGCGCACATCCCGACCTTCTGGAGGAAGCCAAACGTCGTCTGGACGCGCGATGGGAGGCGTCACAATGACAAGTTCGCTTCCACGGCTTATCGAGCGCTTCTTCACACAGCGGCTGATGCGCCAGCGCAATGTCAGCATGCACACCGTCGCCTCCTACCGCGACACCTTCAAGCTTTTCTTGAGGTTTGCCCACCGCAAGACGGGAAAGCCGCCATCATCCCTCGTGCTTGAGGATTTCGACGCAGAACTCGTCATAGCGTTTCTGGATGATCTCACCGAGGAAAGGCGCGCGGGCACCACCACTTACAACCTCAGGCTCACCGCCATTCGCGCGTTCTTTCGGTTCCTTGCATTCGAGGAGCCTGCCTTTAGCCACCAGATCCAACGCGTGCTTGCCATCCCCGGCAAGATCGGCGCGAAGCGCGAGGTACAGTTCCTCGTCCGGGATGAGATCAAGGCGCTCCTGGCAGCACCGGACAAGCGGTCATGGGTTGGTCGCCGCGATTATTGCCTGCTCCTAACGGCAATACAGACGGGCATGCGGCTCTCCGAACTGGTCGGCCTCGATCGCGGCGCTGTGACCCTGGATGCCGGCGCGCATATTCGATGCTTCGGAAAGGGTCGAAAGGAGCGTGTTACGCCGCTCACCAAAATTCTGCGCGCTGTGCTCAAACAATGGCTGGACGAGCCAAGACCGGGCCACTCCGACATCCTTTTCCCGACAGTGCATGGATCTCGGATGAGTCCCGATGCGGTTCAGTATCTGCTGGCGAAGCATGTGAAGCAGGCGGCACAGCAATGCCCATCTTTGCGGGCAAAGCGCATTTCACCGCATGTTCTTCGTCACAGTGCGGCGATGGAATTGCTGGATGCTGGCGTCGACAGCACGGTGATTTCGCTATGGCTGGGCCATGAATCCACACGTTCCACCCAGGCCTATCTTCAGGCGCATCTTGCGATAAAGGAGGCGGCCCTCGCGAAGGTGGACCCGCTAAATGAGCAGCCCTTCCGCCGTTTTAAAGCCGACGACAAGCTATTGTCGTTTCTCGACGCCCTGTAGCAGTTTAACGCCGCATGTTCTCCTGCGGCGTTATTACACCCACCCTCCGGACGCTTGATGTTGGCATCTTTGCGCCATGAGCAGACATGCCTCGCCCAACATGCTGGATGGCAGACATCGCCCGGCTTTAGTCGGGCAACGTCTTTGTCGAAGCCTACCTCTCGCTGGCGAGACTTTTCTTCAGGCTGTTGGCCACAGTGAGATAGTAGTTTCGAGCCGTCGCATTCATCTGGCGTTCCCCCAGTTCCCGCAGGGCTCGAATCTTCACCTCAAGTGCTACAGTGTTCTTTGGGTCGACGGCCAAAAGGTAATCGGCTTGCTCCGCAGCCCACTGGAAGTCATCACCTTCCAACGCTTTCTGGGCGCTTTTCAGCATCTTGTCGCTACCGCCTACCATTGCGACAAGCTTTTCAGCTCGTTGGATCTCCGTTAGCGGGAAGATGTTTGTCGGATTTCCGTCGAACCAGCCAGCATGCTGCGCGTAGATACCGCGCACAGACCATGCCACAGTTCCGTAGAACTCTTGCAGATAAGGATGTTTTGCAAGCTTCTCCGGAAGCTTCACTTCTTCAACCAGCTCATCGGGGGTCATACCCTTTGCGAGGCCTTCAATGGTCCTGTCGTAAACGAACTTGATGCCGTCGCGGTATGCCGCGAGTGCATCCTTCGCTTCAGCAGCGTTCTGGATGGTGCCCATATGGCCGGGAATAACGTACTCAGGGCCCAGCGCGATCAACTTATCCAGGCTGGCAATCCACTTTTCGACTGGACGTGTTGGCAATCCACGAAGCGGCGCGATATTAGGAAACGTCTTCAACAAGACATCACCTGCGATCAGCACCTTGCGGTCCGGCAGCCATACGGAGATATTCTCATCGGCTTCTCCAGGCGTGAAGATCAACTTGAGCGGAACACCAGCAATGGTCAGGTCTTCTTCAGCGCCCTCGAACGTGCTTGTTGGCGCTATGAAGCCATCGCGCGTGTGCGGCGTCGTCCTACCGTATTCAAGCTGCGTCCCTGCATTGATGAAGTCTTCATCAGGCAAGGTAACCCCGAAGGCGTCACCACCATCACGGCGTCCACGTCCGGTATCTGGTTTCGCCGTCAATAGCAGCTTGTGGCTGTAGATCACGGGCTTGTCTTTGCCCGCAAAAACCGCCGCGCCGCCCGTATGATCCGGGTGATTATGCGTGTAGATGATCGCCCTGACTGGATGGCGCAAGCGCTCTCCGAATGCCGCCATGATTGCCTTAGCATCAACCGGGTTGGCCGATGTGTCGACGATGATCGATCCGTCACTGCCCTGGATCAGGGTGACGTTGCTGGCAGAGTATCCAACAGCAGCATAGACGCCATTCGTTACCTCGACGATCCGTTCGCGAAACTCATCCGAGTGAGCGATCAGCTTGTCCCGTCCTGCATAGGCGTTCTCCGCGAGCGCAGAGGACGTGGTGCCGAGAATTGAAATCATAGCGGCGATTACTCCTGCCTTGAGTATCGATGAACCTTGCATCTCACCTCCAATCATTGCGGACAAGAGGCCATCCGGTCGCTTTAACTAGACCAAATGTTTTTGATAATGTAGACGCTGATTTGACAATCAGCCTCTCTCATACGATAGGCAACCTATGGACTACAATGCCGTCAAAATGTTCATCGCGGTGGTACAGACAGGCAGTCTCTCGTCTGCTGCCGTCCGCCTCGGCATGCCGCTGCCCACGCTTAGCCGGAAGGTGGCTGAGCTTGAGGCGGACCTCAAGGTTCAGTTGCTTGAGAGAACTGCCAAGGGATGCCGCCCGACAGAGGCTGGGTCCCGTTTGTTCGAGGAAGCGAGTGGCGGCATAGAGCTGCTTCAAGAAGCCGAGCAAGCGATAATGAGCGAGCAGGCGCGCCTTGTCGGTCGTCTACGGTTATCGCTGCCACAGTCTTTCGAGCCCTGGTGGGATTTGCTGGCCAAGTTCCAGCGCTCTCACCCGGACATTCAGATCAACGTCTACTCGACAGAGCGGCGTGTAGACCTGCTCGCTGACGGCGTTGATGTCGCTCTTCGAGTAGGTCCGATTGCTGACGATACCGTGGTTGCACGTCACATGCTCACCTTTCGGCACATTCTCGTCGCCAGTCCAAAGCTTTTGGCGACCTGTAATGGACTAGGCGGCCCCCAGGATATCCTCCGGCTGCCGTGTGCAGCATGGGGTTCCACTCTTGATGCTCAACCGACCTGGACACTTGGAGGGCAGCCCCAGAGGATCGAAGCAACATTCACCGCGAACGACTATGTCCATCTTAGAACAAGAGCAATTGCAGGGGACGTTGTGACGGAACTGCCATCTTTTCTCGCAGCCGAATATCTTAACTCAGGCGACCTGGTGGAGGTCCTGCCAGAGCACCCTTTCCCTCAGACGCCGCTACACCTGATCTACAGGAGGCAGCGGCATCCTTCGACGATAGTTCGGGCTTATCTGGATTTCTGCTCCGCTAACATAGCGGTTGTCGAATCAAGTTGCTGGGCAACCCCTCACAGATAGAACAAAAAGATGCACTCACGCCAGAACTTGTCATTCAGAACATCAGCCCTGCTCCAGAGGAAGGGGAGCATGAGGATTTGTGGGGCGGGCTGGAACGACGTATGTCGTCGTCGTTGAATTTTGACGGGACTGGCGGATGTGAAAAGGGCAAAACGGGCAGCGACGAAAGCCGCCGGAGAGGCGGCAGCCTCGGAGGATGAGATTTTCATCCTGCAATTCCGCATCTGGCTGAAGGACGTGAGCCCGATGGTGTGGCGTAGGGTTCAGGTTTTCTCGACGATGACGCTACGCGAGTTTCATGGCGTCATTCAGGTCGCGATGGGATGGGAGGGCATCCACCTCTACCAGTTCGTCATTCACACGGTGCGGTACGGCTCGTGGGAGGCGGGTGCCCGCTCTCCGGCTATCACACTTGGTAATCTGCAACTGCGTAACGGCAGCCGGTTCCTGTACGAGTACGCCCTCAACATCCCCTGGGAGCACGAGGTCCGACTGGAGGAACGCCGGCCTGTCAAATACGGCGCTCACTATCCGGCGTGTACGGACGGCGACGGCAATTGTCCCCCTGAGGATTGTGGTGGACCGGAAGCATGGATGTGGCAGAGAGACGAGGCGCTCGGGTCTGACCTCCATGAGGATCTCGCCACAGCATTGGAATTCGTCACGGAACTCGGCGACACCGGGTCCCTTGCCGTCCTTGATGATCCGGACCGCGCTGGGGAGTTGCAGGAACTGCTGTTTCGGATCAAGGGCCGAGCTACACTGCTGGGCCTGTCGTTCGAGCGGCGGACGGTGAATGATCGGCTGCGGCAGAGCGAACATCTGATCCTGATGCACCAGCAGATGTGACGGGCCTTGCGACCTGACCTTTCGAAAGAAGATTGGCCGCTAGAAGGCGGCATCATCACCGCGAGTGTGCCGGAGCCCGAAAGCAAGGCCTGCGCTGGCGTTTGCGGCTTGTGATCGAGGTCATGCCGGTTTGCCGGGCGCTTTTCGGATTGCTAACTGATGGTCTTTATCAGTGTTTTCGGCAGGCCGCAGAGGAGAAACTGGCGTCACGGGCGCAATCAGTTTTCCACACGGTCATTCTGGAAAACTCATTGCGAGGACATGAGATGCGGGCGCGGCTGGTTCTGGAGATTATAGGTGACGATGGTGAAACGATTGCAACCGAAACCGTCGCCGATCTGGTGAAGGTGACGAAGGGCGCCGAGGATCTCGGTCTGTCGTTGTCGGAGGCGAAAGGCCTTCTGACGAAATTACAGCAGGCGATGGTGCAGACGCAGGTGGAACTTTGGCTGAGCGGAAACCGCGAGCTGGATGGGCGTCGCCTGCGCAGCAAGGGCAGTTACCCGATAACCTTCCATACTCTCTTTGGCGACGTCCGTCTGAAAAGCCCCCGATACTACCTGCCGCACTTGGTCGGCGGAAACGGTCCAGTAACGATCTCTCCACTCCGGACATTGATCCCCGACCACATTGCCCCCGAGCGCCTCTATCTGGAAACGCGGTGGGCATCGCTCGTGCCCTATGCCGCCGCGGCCGAGCTGCTGGCCGATGTGCTGCCTGTCGAGAGGGGCGCCAACGCCACGACGGTCCGGCAGCACGCCTTGCAGGCCGCCAGGCGCATTGAGCGGGAACTGACCGAAGAGCGGGTTTCCTTCATGCAGGATGCCTGCCCACGCGACTGGATGAACCTGCCCGTTCCCGATGGCCGCATCGTCATCGGTCTGGATGGTGGGTATATCCGGGACCGCAACGATCGAAAGAAGAACTTCGAACTGATCGTCGGCCGCTCCTTACCCGAGGACGGAAATGCTCGTTACATCGGTTTTGTCCATGGCTACGATCGCAAGCCGCAGCGGCGTATCCTTGACCATCTTAAAAAGCAGGGGGTTCAGGCCAATCAGGACATCACCTTCATCACCGACGGAGGAGAAGAGGTCCGCTCGCTTACCGAGATGATCGCGCCGGCAAGCGAACATGTCCTCGACTGGTTCCACATCACCATGCGCATCACGGTCCTGCGCCAATTCGGCCAGGGTCTCGAAAACCATAATGAGCAGGCCGGGCAGGGCATCCTTGAAACCCTCCGCAGGATCAAATGGCATCTCTGGCACGGCAATGCGTACCGTGCCCGTGAGGAAATCGACGAACTGCAATTTGATGCGGAAGCGCTCGAAACGGACTACCCGATCATGCGCAAATTTCTCACCGCCATCGGCGAGTTCCGATCCTACATCGCTTCCAACCGCGCAAGCCTGATCAACTACGGCGAACGTTACCGGTCCGGGGAGCGGATTTCCTCGGCCTTCGTCGAGGCAACCGTCAATGCCGTCATCAGCAAGCGGTTCGCGAAAAAACAGCAAATGCAGTGGAGCAGAATCGGTGCGCATCTTCTGCTACAAACCAGGACGCAGACCCTTGACGGCTCCCTGCGCTCGACCTTCCAGCAATGGTATCCCGGGATGGCTAACGACAATCACGAACCAGACGAAACGGCTCTCGCCGCATAACTGCCCCACGAATCCTCATGCTCCCCGAAATGCGGAAAGGGCTTCTTCTTCTGGCGCCCGCGTTGGTGTTCCTTTTCTTCACGTTCCTCCTCCCACTCGGTTACATTTTCCGCCTAAGCGTCTTTGATCCGACGGTTCACGATGGATTGCCAAGAACCGTCGAGGCACTTGCGACATGGAACGGCAGCGGCGCACCCGACGAGCAGACGTTTCAGGCGCTGGCGCAGGATCTTATCGATGCCCGACAAGCCGACATCGTCGGATCGATTGCAAATCGACTGAATGTCGAGGCCGCCGGCCTACGCAGCGCCTTCACAAAAACTGCTCGGCGCCTTGGGCAGACGCCTCCGACTGATCATTATTCGGAATGGTTCCAACAAGCGGATCACATCTGGAGCGAACAGTCGACCTGGCAGGCGATCAACCAGTTGCGCAGCTCAGTCAGCGCCAACTATTACCTGGCTGCGGTCGATCTCCGCAGAGATGCATCGGGTGCTATCGAACTCGCCCCAGAGGAGAATCGTATCCATACCACGCTCTTTGTGAGAACCTTCCTCGTCGCATTCTCTGTGACCGCATTGTGCATCCTTCTCGGCTATCCGGTAGCCTACCTGATCGCGACGTCTTCGAAGCTGCTTGGCTCGATAATGATTATCCTCGTCCTTTTGCCATTCTGGACGTCGCTGCTTGTGCGAACCACGGGTTGGATCGTGCTCCTACAGTCCCAAGGCGTGCTCAACGACCTCTTTGTGTACCTTGGCATCATTTCGGACGAGAGCAGGGTGAGAATGATCTATAACCTCGCCGGCACGCTCATTGCCATGACGCACATCCTTCTCCCGTTCTTCATCCTGCCTCTCTACAGCGTGATGGTTTCGATACCTCCGGTGTACATGCGCGCCGCCCAATCGCTGGGCGCCCATCGTTTCTATGCCTTCTGGAAGGTCTATTTTCCCAACACACTTCCTGGCGTTGGCTCAGGGGCACTTCTCGCCTTCATTCTTGCCGTCGGATATTACATCACTCCTGCTCTGGTTGGCGGACAGTCCGGACAGATGATCTCCAACATGATCGCCTTCCACGTTCAGTCGTCGCTCAATTGGGGGCTGGCTGCAGCTCTCGGGATGATACTCCTCTCGGTCGTCTTGGTTCTCTACGGCGTCTACCACCGATACTCCGGCGCCAACCGGCTGGTAAACTGAGGAACGAGATATGAACAGCTACACCATTGAGACGGTTTGGTCGGTTTTCTTTCGACTTATCTGCTGGGCAATCCTGATCTTCCTCATCGCGCCGATCTTCGTGATTATCCCGCTTTCCTTCAACGCGGAGCCCTACTTCACCTTCACCAGCGGCATGCTGCACCTCCGCTCCGAAGCATTCTCCACGCGATGGTACGACTCGTTCGTCTCAGATGCCGCATGGATGGTTGCCGTCCGCAACAGCTTCCTCGTCGGCATCCTCTCGACGCTCCTGGCGACGACGCTCGGCACCCTCGCCGCCTTGGGACTCAACAAGCCACTTCCAATGCGCAGCCTGATCGTAAGTCTCCTTCTGGCCCCGATGATCGTGCCGATCGTGGTGCTCGCGGCCGGGACCTACTTTGTCTTTGCGAAAGTTGGTCTCGTGGACAGCTATCTCGGCTTGGTGCTCGCGCACTCGACCTTGGGGCTGCCCTTCGTTGTGGTCACCGTCTTGGCCAGCCTGTCGAACTTCGATCAGGGCCTGGTGCGTGCAGGTCTGATCTCAGGAGCCCATCCGACGATGGTCTTCCGCCGCGTTACATTGCCACTCATTGCACCGGGGGTCCTTTCTGGTGCGGCATTGGCCTTCGTTACATCGTTCGATGAAGCCGTGATCACGCTCTTCCTATCGCCAAGCCCCGGATATTACACGGTTCCCCGCAAGATGTGGTCCGGCTTGCGCGAACAGATCAGCCCCACCATTCTGGCAGTCGCGACCACCTGGATTGTCCTGTCGCTAGTGCTCATGGTCCTGATGGGTATCCTGCGTCGGCAGTCCGCCAAGCGCTCGGCGAAACCGGCAGCAGGCCAGGTTGACTGTAAGCGCGCAATTCCGCGCACCTGTTCACTGAACAGCGAATGAAGGATTCTGTGTCCACAAGGGAGACGGTGGACACAATGACATTGGATATCTTGAAGGGCTCAGGGGGTCTTCGGGCTGTGAAG
>NZ_JAFEVL010000047.1 GCF_016901135.1 Martinezella lusitana
CCGAGGTCGACAACCTCATAGCAGTCCTTAAGCAAGAGGGAATGCCGTATCCGATGGGTATGGGTATCGTCTCAGGACCGGCGCTCAATTCTGTCCTGGCTGATTGCCGGCGGTTGGTGACTGTGGCCAGGAAGGCAAGCAGGTAGGATATGCCGGTTCTGAAAAATGCACGGCACGAGAAGTTCTCGCAACTCCGCGCCGAAGGCAAAACCCAGGACGAGGCATATGAGCTAGCCGGGTTCAAGCCCAGCAGGCACCATGCATCAAGGCTGGCAACAAAGGGCAACATTCAGGCGCGAGTGGCCGAGATACAAGGGCGCGCAGCCGAACGGGCTGCTGTGACCATCCACAGCCTCACAGACGAGCTTGAAGAGGCTCGTGCTATCGCGATAGCGGAGAAGCAATCTAGCGCTGCTGTAGCCGCTGTAATGGGCAAGGCAAAACTCCACGGTCATCTCATCGACAAGCGCAGGCTAGAGGGTCCGAATGGTGGCCCGGTCCAGATAGACTTAACCGGATATTCCCGTGAACAACTCGAGTCCGTCAAAGAGTTTCTTGCTCACTTTGCCAGCGCCTCCAGCGGTGATGCTGAGACTGGTGAAGGAGGAGATAGCGAAACGTGAGCATGAGTCTGAACGCATCAGGATTGCGACCGACGCTGAACGTATACGGGCCAAGTGCCAGACGCTGAGGGGTTTCATTGGCGAAGCATGGCACATTCTGGAACCGGCAAAGCCCATGGTCACGGGTTGGGCTCTGGACGCGGTTTGTGAGCATTTCGAGGCTATCACCAACGGAGACATCAATCGACTGCTGGTGAACGTTCCGCCGGGATTTATGAAGTCCCTTGTCGCGAATGTGTTTTGGCCGGCATGGGAATGGTTTCAGTTCCCGCATCTGCGCCATATCTCATTCTCATATGCATCGATCCTAACGCATCGTGACAACGGGCGCTTCCGCGATCTGCTGATGAGTCCTTGGTATCAGGGGATATTCGGAGACAGGTTTCTCCTTAAGAAGATCGGCGAGGAGCGCGTCACCAATAACCATATGGGGTGGAAGTTCGCTTCGTCAGTTGGTGGCGTTGGTACGGGTGAACGCGGTGACCGCGTGGTGCTCGATGACCCGCACAACGTCAAGGAAGCGGAATCGGACACGGTTCGTAAGGAAACGGTTCGCTGGGTTCGTGAAGGCATGTCCAACCGCCTTAACGACATGGATGAGTCGGCTATCGCGGTCATTATGCAGCGCGTCCATGAGGATGATGTCTCTGGCGCCCTTATCGAGCTAGGCGGCTATGAACACCTGATGATCCCAATGGAATGGGATGGCCGGCGCTATCATACATCGATCGGCTGGACAGATCCTCGCGACGCTGATGGCGAACTGGCTTGGCCACAGCGCTTCAGCAAGCGGGTGGTTGAGGACTTCAAAACCACGCTGGGGCCATATGGCTTCGCTGGACAGTATCAGCAAGCACCGACGCCTCGCGGTGGAGGGATCTTCAAACGCGACTGGTGGCAGATCTGGGGCAATCCGGACGATCCAGATGACCCGCAGTTTAAGAAGTTTCCGGCCTGCGAGTACATTATCGGCTCGTTGGACACGGCTTATACCCAAAAGACGGAGAATGACTTCTCGGCCATGACGGTCTGGGGTGTCTATTACGACCGATACGATATGCCGAAGGCCATTCTGATGAATGCCTGGCGGGACAGACTGGCGCTTCATGATCTAGTCGAGCGGACCGCTGCAACTGCGCGGCGCTTCAAGATTGATCGGATCCTGATTGAATCCAAGGCTGCCGGCATATCGGTTTCTCAAGAGCTGCAGCGCCTTCATGCCGCAGAAGGCTATGGCGTTCAGCTTGTCGATCCCAAGGGCGGCGACAAGACTGCCAGAGCCTATGCTATTCAGCATCTGTTCTCGGCTGAGATGATCTACGCGCCTGACCGGGATTGGGCGGACATGGTGATTACGGAAATGTCTTCGTTCCCGCGTGCCCCACATGACGACTTGGTGGATAGCGTGACGCAGGCGCTGAAGCATCTGCGAGACAGCGGCCTGTTGATCCACGGATCGGAAATGGCTGCGGAGATGGAGGGTGATCTTATGCATCGCCCTGTGAGCAAGCCTCTTTATCCAGTCTAACGGTTAGGAAAGCCCTATGATCATCTCCGAAAGCATCATCGCCGCAGCGCATGAAGGCATCGAAGCTCAGCCGTCAGTCTCGGATATCGAGAAGGCTGCGCGCGCCATTGTGATGAGCATGGGCTTCAATCCGAATAGGATGGCATTTCGCGGCCCTCCTGCTCTCGTTCGCGGCAATGTGATGCTGGTACCGATGACTGAAGCCGTTGCGTCGCTCTGGACATTCTTCACGGCCGAAGCCGAAGCCGCTCTCAATGCGGTAGAGAAATAATGCTCGCCCCATTCGTCCGTCGCTTCACCTATCGTGAGATAGAGCCTGGCAAGTGGGGCGCATTCGTTGGCTTTCAACTGATCGCCACCGGCCCGACCGAAGACGCTGTTCGTCAGCTCGTCACAGAGAGACATCGATAATCCATGGCCCGAAAGAAGAAAGACGAGCTTCCGGCAGCTAACATGCCGATGGGCTTGCTTGCGCCCTCGGCTATGCGCCAGCCGGAGCCAGACGTGCCGTCTCTCCTCGGTGACGTGGATGTTGATCTCTCAACGGATGGTCCTGTCGACGGCGTCACGATCGATCCTGCGACAGGCGCGGCGATCATTGAAATGGACGATGGCGGCGTCACGATTGATTTCTCCCCGGAGACGCCCGGAAAGGATAAGGCTGGGGCAAAGGAGCACGATGCCAACCTTGCGGAATATATCGACGACAGCGAGCTAAGCCATATAGCCGAGGATTTGCTTCTCGGCATTCAGCAGGACGATCAGTCACGCACAGACTGGCTTGAGACCAGAGCGCAGGGCATTCGATTGCTCGGCCTCAAGATGGAAAACCCGAAGAGCGGTGTAGACTCGTCCGTTGCTCTTGAGGGCATGTCCACGGTTCGCCATCCGCTGTTGCTTGAGGCTGTGCTCCGCTTCCAGGCTAACGCCCGCGGTGAATTGCTTCCGTCCTCTGGCCCCGTAAAGGTCGAAGACAAGATCGATGAGAACGGCATTCAGGATGAGCTTGCTGAGGCACTTGAGGGTGATCTAAATTATTACCTGACGACGACGGCCACGGAATATTATCCCGATACGGACAGGCTGCTTTTTTATGTTGGCTTCGGTGGTTGTGGTTTCAAGAAGGTCTATAACTGCCCAATCCGCAGGCGCCCGGTTTCGGAATCGGTCGACGCCAAGGACTTGATCGTCTCCGATGCTTCCACGGATCTGCGCAATTCTCGCCGTGTGACACATCAGATCACGATGAAGCCGTCCACGCTGAAGCGGATGCAATTGGCTGGCGCTTATCGGGATATTTCGCTCGGCGTTGCCAATCCTTCGCTTCCGAACGCGGTTGATCAGGAGATTGCCAATACGCAGGGCATTGATCCGCAGATCGCCATGCAGGAAGTAGATCGGGATCACACCATCTATGAATGCTATTGCGAACTGGATATCAAGGGCTTTGAGGACAAGGACAACAAAGGCCCGACCGGCCTTGCCCTTCCATACCGTGTCGTCATCGATCGCGATAGCCGACAGGTTCTCGAGGTCCGTCGTAACTGGCGTGAGGATGACGAGACGAAGCTTGCGAAGATAATCTTCGTCAAATACTCGTTCGTGCCCGGTCTCGGCTTCTATGACATCGGTCTCGTGCATATCCTCGGCAATACGACGAATGCACTGACGGCGGCATGGCGTGAAATGCTTGACGCCGGCATGTTCGCCAACTTCCCAGGCTTTATCTATGCCAAGCTGGCGGGACGGCAGAACACCAACGAGTTTCGGGTTCCTCCAGGCGGCGGCGTCGGCCTCGAGACAAATGGAATGTCGCTGAAAGATGCGATTATGCCGCTGCCATACGGCGATATCAAGCCAGCCTTCGCACAGTTCATCCAGAACGTCGCTGAAACTGGCCAACGTGTTGGCGGGACTGCGGAGCTGAGCATAGGCGAGGGCAAGCAAGACGCTCCAGTGGGCACAACGCTCGCTCTGCTGGAGCAGGCCACTAAGATCGAAAGCGCTGTCCATAAGCGTCTCCATGCCGCACAGGCCGAAGAATTCCAACTTCTCAAGGAATGCTTTAGAGAAAATCCGGAATCGTTCGTGCGGTCGGTCAAGGGATCGCTGGATTGGAATGCGGATAAGTTCGTGGCAGCACTTGAAGACGCATCGATCGTCCCGATGGCTGATCCAAACACGCCGTCTCACATGCATCGCCTCATGAAGGCTCAGGCTCTTGTCCAGCTCGATAAAGCCTATGAGGGCAAGCTGAACAGCGACGAGGTTTTGAATCGCGTCATTACGATGCTCGGCTATGACGATGCGCAGGCATTGATGGCTCCTCCTCAACCGCCGCAGCCGAACCCGCTGGCGATGGCAAAGATGGCTGAACTCAGCCTGAAGAGCAAAGACCAGCAGATCAAGGCTCAGGGTCAGCAGCAGGAACTGGCACTGAAGGCCAAGATTGCAGATCAGGACGCAGCCAAGGATCAGGCTGAGATCCAGGCCAAGCAGGAATTGGTACAGCAGCAGGCAGCCGCCAGTTCACAAGAACTGCAGGCAAAGCAGAAGATCGCCGGTCTGAACTTCCTTGGTGATCTCGCCAAGCATGAGAGTGCTTTAAACGAAGTGCAGGATGCATCGAAATCCATGGGCGTTCTCGGCCCTCAATAATCAGGAGAATATCTATGGCCCATCAGATGCGAGGCGAGGCAGACAAGAGCCGTGCCGACAAGATGCGCAGCATGAAGATCACGACGGCCGATCTCGGAACAGACGAAGGCGTCGGCCATGTTCTTCCCGGCCCGGATGGTACGCAGGGTGAAGCTTCAGGCGAATATGCCAAGGGCTATAAGCGCGGCGGTCGTGTCGACGGTTCGAAGGTCGACGGCAAGAACGCCAAGGTCCGCATCGATCGCCCCGGCAAGTTTGCCAATGGCGGGAACGTCGGCAAAGCCAAGAAGGGAAGCGCGACCACGGTAAACGTGATTGTTGCCCCGTCAAAGCCTCAGGGCGCCCCAATGGCGCCTCCGATGGGTGGCGCGCCTGTTCCGCCGCCAATGCCGGCTCAAGCCTCTCCTGGGGCTCCTATGCCCCCGTCTCCGGGTATGCCGATGCGCAAAGATGGCGGTCGCGTTCCGAAGATGACGGCCGGCGCGGGCAGTGGCGAAGGCCGGCTCGAGAAAATCAAGGAATACGGCAAGAACGCCAAGGCCAAATAATCCGCATACACGATGGGGGTTTTTCGACTGGCCCCACTCGCGACCGGAACAAGCGTTTGCTCGCCCGTGAAGAACGGCGCCGTCCCATCGTGTGGCATTTTACGGCGTAAGCAGCGAAGCGAGAACTCATGAGCGCAAGTGTTGCAGATATCCGCTTGCTCAATAGGGCGCGGGAAGAGCTCGGCGAGATTATCGGAACCAAGTCCGAAGCGGTCGCAGGCAACATCGCGGTTGACTTTCCTGATTACAAATATCGGTGCGGAGAGATCGCGGGATTGAATACCGCGCTCGAAGTGCTGTCCGAAATCGTTCGGAAGATGGGTGATCAACGCCTTTAACCAGAGGAAACCATGGCAGCAAATAAGCCGCAAAGCACGAAAGAAGAAATCCTATCATCCATCGGTGACATCGATGGTTTCGAGGTCATGCACAATCAGATCCTCGTCGGCATTTACATGCGTGGCGCGAAGATCGGCAGCATCTTCATCCCGGAGAAAACCCAGGATGAAGACCGCTGGCAAGGCAAGGTTGGCCTTGTCCTGAAGAAGGGACCGATCGCCTTTCAGAATGACGGCTCCAATGACTTCGGTGGCCAAAACGTCGAGGTCGGCGATTGGGTGATCTATCGCGTTTCCGATGGCTTCTCCATCGACATCAACGAAACGCACTGCCGGCTGCTTGAGGACGTCCACATCAAGGGCCGCGTCTCTGACCCCTCCCTGATCTACTGAGGAAAACCACGATGGCTACTGATGAAGGCAACAAGCCGGATGATGATCTGGAAATTGTCGTCGATGACACGATGCTCGAAGCTGGCGATATCGAAGGCGATACCGGGAAAAATCCTGGCGGCGTCGAGGACTGGAAGGCCCAGTTGGCGGCCGCTCAGAAAGAAGCCGCCGATGCCAAGGCTCAAGCGGTCGAGGCAGAGCGCCTAGCCAAGGACCGCGCCACCGAGATCGAACGCTTCCAGCGCGAGAATGCCCAGGTTCGCAATACTGCGGTAAGCGCCGAAATGATGGCGCTGGACAACGCGATTGCGAATGTCGAGCACGAGCGCAACGACGCCAAGCAGAAGTATCGTCTCGCTATGGAAGCGGGAGACTTCGAGGCTGCCGCCGATGCGCAGGCTGCGATATCCGAGGTTGCTGTCAAGGCGCAGCGGATGAAGGAAGGCAAGGCCGCTCTTGAGCGCCGTTCCGAAGATGCCAAGCAGAAGAGCGATCCGATCGAGCAATACGTTACCGGCATGACGGCAACGTCGGCAAGCTGGGTTCGGTCTCATCCGGACATGTTTTTGAACGATGCCAAGCGTAGCTATGTGATCGCCGCTCACCACAAGGCGGTCGAGAGCGGAATCTCCATCGACAGCGACGACTATTTCGATTTCATCGAAAAGGAAATGGGGCTGAAGCCGCGGAACGAACAGGACCCCGGGATTGGGGCCAGACGCACCACAGCAGCGCCGGCCGCTCCTGTAAGCCGTGGTGGGTCTGCTGACGCCCCTCAGCCGCGCGGGACCAATACCATTCGGCTCACGGCTGCTCAGCGCGAGATTGCCGCACTGTCGGGCCTCACCGACGCCGAATATGCCAAGCAGCTCCTCGCTATCCAGCGCGAGAATGGCACCACTCACTAAGGATCACTCACATGGAAACCGATATCGAGAAGCGTGGCCCAGGCCGGCCGCGCAAGGAAGACGAAGTGCGCTCTGCAATCCGCACCGCTCCTATCCGGGAGCGCAAGCGCAAGGGCGGTCAGATCGCCGACAAATACTATATCGACCCGAGGGTTATCCCGGAGGGCACCAGCTACGAATGGAAGCGTCACACCGTCTATGGTGCGCCTGATCCTTCCTACGATGTCTTCATGCGCGAACAGGGCTGGGAACCGGTGACTTCCGAACGTCATCCCGATCTCGTCGCCGACGGTTACAATGGCCCGATCATCCGCGACGGCCTTATGCTGATGGAACGCCCGATCGAACTCACTCGGGAAGCGCAGGCCGAAGATCGCGCCGCCGCCGCCGAAGTCGTTCGCGTCAAGAAGCAACAGCTCGGCGAAGCTCCGGCCGGCACGCTGCCGCGCGAAGCTCCCAATCTGCAGAACTTCAATCGCACCTCTTACGAAGCCATGGAAATCGATTCCTAAGGCTTGCGTACCTCTATTGCCAGAGCGGGCCGCTCTAGCATCATCCGAGACATAACTACCGGGCCGGTAGCGATGCTCTTCCTTCCTGAATGGAGATGGCAATGGCTAACACCTTTGCACCGTTCGGTTTCTCTCAGACACGCGGTACCGGTTCCTCGCCGACCTACGAGCAAGTTCCTCGTCAGATCGCCTTGACCGCTGGCGCAATCTATTCTGGAGATCCCGTCACCAGTCAGTCGGACGGCACTATCGCTCAGTCCGTTGCTGGCACCACGCAGATCGCAGGCATTTTCCTCGGCTGCACTTACATATCGGCCGCTGTCGGGCGTCGGGTATGGGCTGAATACTGGCCTGGCTCTGGGTCCGCTCTCGCGAACACGACCGTTGAAGCGTGGATCATCAATGATCCGAACGCACAGTTCGAAGTTCAGTCCGGCAATGCCGGATCTCCGGTCACGCTGGCAGACGTTGGTGCAAACATCAACTTCGCGATCGGCACGGGGAATGCCCTCACGGGCCGTTCCGGTGCCTATGCCAACCAGGCGACGATTGCAGCAGCAACGACCACGCTGCCGTTCCGTATCGTCAATCTCATCACCAACCCGCCCGGCGCAAATGGCACCGACGCTACGTCGAATGGCAACTGGATTGTTGTTGCATTCAACAACGTCGATACCCGCGTCCTGACGGGCCAGTAAGAGGAGATTAGGATATGGCTATCAATCTCGCACAAATCCGCGATCTCCTCCTCCCCGGTCTCCGCGGCGTTACCGGTAAGTACGATCAGATCCCCGCCCGTTGGCCGAACGTGTTCACCAAGGGCAATTCCAAGATGGCGCTGGAACGCACTGCGTCCATGCGTTATCTCGGTCTCGCAAAGCTCAAGACCGAAGGTGGCCAGACCTCCTTCGACAACCAGGCCGGTGAGCGCTACATCTATAACCAGGAGCACAATGAAATTGCTCTCGGTTATGCGATCACGCGCAAGGCGATCGACGACAACCTCTACAAGGCCCAGTTCCAGCCTTCCAACCTCGGCCTGATGCAATCCTTTGCCCAGACCAAGGAAATCTACGGGTGGAACGTCTTCAACACGTCGAACGTCTACAATCCGGCAATCGGCGGCGATGGCGTGTCCCTCGTGGCAAGCAATCATCCGATCGATGGCGGTACGATTGCCAACACGCCGGCCGTTCAGGTGGATTTGAACGAATCCGCTCTGCTGAACGCGATGACGACGATCCCGGTCACGTTCCTCGACAACGCCGGTCTCAAGACATTCGCACGGGCTCGCAAGCTCGTGGTCCCGAATGCTCTCGAGCCTGTCGCAATCCGCCTCACCAAGACGGAACTACGTCCGGGCACCGCCGATAACGATGTCAACGCCATCCTGTCCACCTCTGGTGGTCTGCCGGAGGGCTATACGGTGTCGGAGTTCCTGACCAGCAACTTCGCATGGTTCCTCCTCACCAACATCGAAGGGCTTCTCTATCTCGATCGTATCCCGTTCGAGACGGATATGCAGGTCGATTTCACGACCGACAACCTTCTGGTGAAGGGCTATGCTCGTTACTCGTTCGGCTATTACGACTGGCGTGCAATTTGGGGTTCTCTGCCGACCGCTTAACCGCGGCCGGTCGAGAACTTTCCTCAAGGAAAGGATATCCCAATGACCACCACAGCCTTTACCGGCCCTCTCTCGACGTTCACGCAAAAACTTGACGGCACTAGCTCTGGTTATACTGACCAGGGCTATGCCCTCATGTCTCAGCGCGTTTCGTTGACGCAGAACAGCACGACCGCAGTTACCGGCCGCGTTGACCTTCCTCAAGGTAGCCAGATCACCGGTTTCAACGTCGATGTGACGACTGCCTATGACTCTGCGACCTCGGCCACTCTTACGATCGGTACAGCCGCCGCCGGCACTCAATATGTCGGCGCGGTGGATGCGAAGGTCGCAGGACGCGCCGCTCCCACCTATTCTGCAGCTCAGCTCACTGCGATGCAGAACATCACGACCAACCACGGCGTATTCGTCACGGTAACGCCCGTGGGCGCTACGACTGCGGGAGCGGTCACTGTAACCGTGTTCTATGTTCAACAGCCCCAGGCAGGAGACACGCCATGAAGGGTAAGATGAAAAGTTGCCGCAAGGACGGCGGCGTTGTTCCGAAGGACGAGTCTCCCAAGGATGTCTATGCCGGCGCTGATTCCAACGTGAAGAAAGAGGCTGACGAACGCAAGGACGGCGGCCGCGTCAAGAAGAAGGAAATGGGCAAGGTCGACGGCAAGAAGTCGAAGATGCGCCTTGACCGTCCCGGCCGTAAAGCCGGCGGTCGCGTAGGCGCTGATTCCAGCCCGCTTTCCTCGGCCGCCAAGACGACGGGTGCCTCCGATAAGGAGGGCGACTGATTACGCCTCTGGCGGGTCGGTCGAGGACAAGTGGGTCTCGGGAGCCATAAAGCATCCGGGAGCCTTGCATCGTGAACTGGGCGTGAAGAAGGGGGATAAAATCCCCGCCAATAAGATCGAGAAGGCCGCACATTCGGACAATCCGAAGCTGGCCAAACGAGCGCGTCTCGCCGAGACACTGAAATCCTTCCACTAGGGCAGGGGCTTCGGCTCCTGCCTTCTCCATTTTCGAGGGCAATATGGCAACTGTGAACATCGTCCTCACGACGACGAATGCGCGGATCCAACAGCAAACCGCTTCTGACGACGCCATTATCAGTCAACAGGACATTACCTTGTCCGCTTCTTCGCAGACATCGACAGTCGTAGCGACTTCTTTAAACGGTCAGGACCAGTTCTGGGAGATCACAACTAGCGGCAGCAATGTCCGCGTCGCCTTTGGCCCCAATGCCTCTGTAACCGTGACTGCCACCACTGGGCGGCTCATCCCTGACGGGAGTACTCGCTGGTTCCGCGCCACTCCCGGCTATAGCCCTGCCGTGATCACTTCAGCGTAAGGCGGCCAGATGACAAGCAGCGGCACAACTTCGTTCAATCCGGGGATCGGCGAAGTCACGATGTATTCATATGGCTTGTGTGGCATTCGTCGCGCGGCCATTACACAGGAGCATCTGGTTGACGCCCGCATGGCGATGAACCTGATGCTTTCTGATTGGAACAACGACACTCCCAATCTGTGGAAGGTCGATCTGGTCGAGGTAACGCTTATCCAAGGACAGGCAGTATATCCCGTTGATCCCTCCACGATCATGATCCTCGATATCTACTGGCGTGTGGACGACGGCAATGGCAACCCGATCGATACGATCATCTGGCCTTTGTCTCGCACCGAATACGCTTCTATGCCCAACAAGGACATGCAGGGACGCGTTACGAGTTTCTGGTTCGATCGCCTGCTTTCCCCCTCGATCACGCTCTGGCAAGTCCCTGACGGCGGTGGGCCGTATCTGCTCCGCTATTATCGCGTGACGCAGATCTTCGACGCCAATCTGCAGGGCGGTGAAACGCTTGATCTCCCGAACAGATGGTTCGGCGCCTTTGCGTGGGGATTGGCGTCTCGGCTCGCTCACAGCTATGCGCCAGAGCAAGTCATGAGGCTTGAGGCCAAAGCACAGCAAGCGCTTCAGAATGCTCAGGAAGAAGACACCGAGGATGTTCCTCTCTTTATTGCCCCATCTACAAACGCATATTATCAGCGATGAAATTCTCAGCTCGTGAAAAGCCGTCCGTGGTCTACAAGATCACGAATACGGTCAATGGCAAGTTTTATATTGGCGTTACTACCCAGCCAATGTTGTTCAGGTTTTCGCAACACATTTGCCATGCATTCAAGAAAAACCAATCGGGGATGCTTCAGAAGGCTATCCGGAAATATGAGCGTGACTCGTTCGTAATTGAAGAATTGTCTCGGTTCAGAACTGGCGATGAGGGCTTAGTGGCAGAGGCGGAATTTATCGCGCTACTAAAGCCTCAATATAATTGCACCGATGGTGGGCTTGGTCAGCAAGGAAGAGCTACATCGGCTGAGACCCGCGCTAAAATCTCTGTCTTAAAAACAGGAAACAAATATCGGGCTGGAAAGCGAAATTCTGAGACTGCCAAACAGAGACAGCGTGAACGAGGACTGGCGAACAAGGATAAGTTTGCGATCTTTGCAAAGCTCGGTCCTGATGCACTGAAGCGGCAGGTCATATGCCTCAACGACGGGAATGTTTTTGAGAGCACGAGAGTTGCGTCAGAATTCTATCTCATAAGCAAAAGCGCCATTACAGAAGTTTGCCTTCGGAAAGCTCGTAGGGCTTCCGCTGGTGGCCGCGTGTTCCGCTATCTTGGGGATGAATACAACGCAGAGGAAGAAATTGCAGAAGCAAGTAAACGTGCTTCCGAGCGTGCATCAAAGGGGTCGAAGAAGCTCATGAAGCCCTTGGTGTGCCTCAATGACGGCCAGGTGTACCCAAGCGCCATCGAAGCTTCAGCCAAATACGGGGTCCATCGCAGTTCAATTTCCGAAGTGTGCAGGGGCGTGAAAAACT
This sequence comes from Martinezella lusitana, assembly GCF_016901135.1. Classification (GTDB taxonomy): domain Bacteria; phylum Pseudomonadota; class Alphaproteobacteria; order Rhizobiales; family Rhizobiaceae; genus Rhizobium; species Rhizobium lusitanum_D. The sequence continues at coordinate 12,014 of NZ_JAFEVL010000047.1, forward strand.
CGGCTCGCGGCTTCATATTTCAGTATCTAAGCGAGGCTGCATAAACATGGCATGGCGGCCACACGGAAGAGCGAGAGTAAGCTCCAAATCCCCCCAAGCCTTTGCAGTTTGTGACGCGTGCGGGGCGTGGCGAAACCACGTTGATCTACGCTGGCAACTTCAGTGGAGTGGCAATCGTCTCCAAAATCTTAGGCTATTGGTTTGTGAAAGTTGCTGGGATGAGCCGCAGCAGCAGTTGCGGACGCGCATTCTATCCCCAGACCCGCTGCCGATCCGGAACCCACGGCCCGAATATTTTTATGTCGACGAAAATACCTTCCTCTACACAAATGATGGCAATCAGTTCGTCACGAACGATGGTCTTGATCTGGTGACAAACTAATGGTCGATTACACCACCTATGTTGCTCAGCTCGAGAACATGATCGTGATGGATGCTGCGGACGCGGATTTTCCCGTGGTCCTGCCGGCGATCATCAATTATGCTGAGATGCGGATATATCGAGAGCTTGACCTCATATCGACCATCTTTCGCGACACCAGCGTTTCCCTGACCACGGCAAACCCCAACGCAGCATTTCCAGAAACGTTCGTAGTTGTCCAAGGTGTGAACGTTCTCACTCCGATAGCGACCGATCCGGCCATCGCGGCAAGAAATCCTCTTGTCCCGACTTCGAAGGAAGTCATCTATGCGCTCTGGGGAAATCCCAACGCGACCGGTCTTCCGCAGATGTACGCCATGGTGGATCAATGGAACGCGATCCTAGGCCCGTCTCCGGATAATTTCTACACGCTGGAAGTATACGGGACGCAGAGGCCAGAGCCGCTTTCTGTGAGCAATACGACCACCTTCCTCACGACCTATCTCTATGACCTGTTTCTGGCGGCCTCGATGGTGTTCGCCTCGGGCTACATGAGGAATTTCGGGGCGCAGACCAGCGACCCGCAAATGTCATCGTCTTGGGAACAGCAATATCAGACGCTCAAGGGATCGGCCAACATCGAAGAACTTCGGAAAAAGTCTTGGTCCGATGCTTGGACGGCATTTGCTCCCACTCCTCTTGCGCAGCCGCCGAGGGGATAATCAATGCCACTGCAGACGATTACGCTAAATCCAGGTGTGAATATAGAAGCCACGCCAACGTTGAACGCTGCGACCATCCAGACATCCCAGCTTATCCGCTTCAAGGCCGCCGGCAACATGGTGCTGGTGGAGAAATTGGGTGGATGGGTAAAGTTCTATCCGGCGTCGGTTAATTCGCCTGTGCGTGGGCTGCATGCATGGGAAGGCATCAATGCCGATTCTCATCTGGCTATTGGCGCCGAAGATTCCCTGAGCGTCATCAGCAACGGGGTGTTCCAAGATGTAACGCCGCGGACATTGACCAGCGATACGCCTCCTGATTTTTCCACCACGTCAGGCAGCGATATCGTCGAGATCAACGACCCGAATATTACCGTTTCCATCTATGATTCGGTATTTCTGGTGACGCCGGTTGCCGTGGGTGGGCTTGTGCTACAAGGGTCGTATGCAATTGCGACCGTTACAGGAACGCACTCTTACACGATCATAGCCGGGCAGAATGCGACCAGTACGGTAACAAGCGGAGGTGATCTTCCGACTTTCACCACCAGCATTGGGACACCAGAAATAACGGTTATTCTCGCGAACAATGGGTTCAGTGTTGGCGGAAATTTTGCGGTAGCAACGCCAACATCAGTCGGCGGTCTAATTGTTCGAGGATCCTACCTTGTTCAGCGCATCGTTGATCCAGATACCTTCACGATCAACAGCACGAATACAGCCACATCGTCAGCTACGGCCACGATGAACGGAGGGGATGCCGAATTCATCTATTACATCGGCATATCGCCAACCACGCCATCGGCGGGATATGGCATCGGCCCTTATGGTGAAGGAGCATATGGCATCGGCGTATCCCCATCCCCATCCCCTGGCGATCCGATCACGACAACAAATTGGACGCTTGATAATTGGGGGGAAATCCTCATTGCCTGTCCGACAAATGGTCCGATTTACACATGGTCTCCTGAAAGCGGATATTTTGTTGCCACGAAGATTGTCGGCGCACCGGAGGTCAACGGCGGGATATTCGTCTCCGATCCGTATCAGATCCTCATCGCCTGGGCATCATCGATAAATGGGGTTCAAGATCCACTCCTGATCAACTGGTCCGATTCCGGCGACTACACCAATTGGACGGTGACCGCCCTTACTCAGGCCGGCGGCTATCGCATTCCAACGGGATCGAAGATTGTCGGCGGTCTTCAAGGCCCACAGTTCGCGTTCATCTGGACCGACATCGAAGTATGGGCGATGCAATATGTGCAGCCACCTTTGGTGTTTGGCTTTACCAAACTGGCACAGGAATGCGGGCTGATCGCTCGTCATGCGGCGTGTGTCGTTAATTCATCCGTCTACTGGATGGGGAATAACCAGTTTTACCTCTATGCTGGAGCTGGTGTTCAGCCGATCGTCTGCTCTGTCTGGGATTTCATCTTTCAGGATCTGGACCAGAATAATATCGACAAAATCCACGTAGCTCCCAACAACGGCTTCGGCGAGATTGCTTGGTATTTCCCATCTGCCTCAGGTGGCACCGGCGAAGTTGATTCCTATGTGAAGTTCAACTTCATTCTCAATTGCTGGGATTGCGGACGCTTGGATCGAACCGCTTGGATTGACCAATCGGTTTTGGGGCAGCCCATCGGGGCAAGTTCGGCCGGAGTTATTTACCAGCATGAAGTGGCCAACGATGCTGATGGTGCCCCGATGGGGGAATTTTTCGAAACGGGCTATTCGGAAATCGCACAGGGCGAAAATCTGACATTCATCGATTGGATGATCCCGGATTTTCGATATGGCAAATTCAATGCTCCAGAATCGGCCGCGCTCAACATCACCCTGAAGTATGCGGATTATCCGAGTGGCCAGGTGAAGACGAAAGGGCCTTACGCCGTCTCTTCATCCACCAGTTTCAAAAATCCCCGTCTTCGAGGCCGACTGGTGGCCATGCGGATTGAGGGAGCAGGCACAAATGCGTTTTGGCGGATGGGCGGCTTAAAATATCGCGCCGCACAGGATGGAAAGAGGTAGGACATGGCAGTAGGCGATAACGGCCAAGGATTTAATATCCTTTCGGCAATCCAAAACGGCGTCCAAGCTCTCAATGGAATTCGTCAGGCGTTTTCTAACGCGTTTCCCCAAGTGGGTGGGACAACAGCAACGGCAACGGGAGGAGCGATTACTCCTCCAGCCCAAGTCGTAGGGTACATTGTCGTATCACTGCCTAATGGGTCGGCTGTAAAGGTTCCATATTATGACTAAGATAGCGGCGCCGGGGAGTGGGGATGACGACGTCGGAGCGGCCATGAGGTTGGCTGCCACGCCGTACACGCGTCCGGCGCCAACCATAGGCGCACTTAAATCGCATGTCGCCGGCCGTACTGACCATCTTCCAATCGATGTTCCGGCCGAAAGTTTCGTAATCCCTGCCGATATTGTCTCTGGTCTCGGGGAGGGGAATTCGGAAAATGGTCACAAGATCCTTGACCAGCTCTTCAACCTTCCCGGCGCATCTGCCCCCGCTGCCATTCATCGAAAGGACGGCGGCGCTGTCCCGATCATGGCAGCAGGAGGCGAATACGTTGTTCCCCCCGAGGTGATCGCGAGACTTGGTGGCGGCGATCTGAAACGAGGACACAAAATTCTCGAGCATTTCGTTCTGCATACCCGCAAGCAGACGATCAAGACGCTGAAGAAACTCCCAACCCCCCACAAATAGTGAAAGCCCAATATGTCTGATTCCGTTCGCCTCGCGGTCCCGGCCGACGAGGATAAGCTCGTTGCAATGATCAGCATGCTCCATGACGAAAATGGTCTATTCCCGCTCTCTCCTGACCGCGTCAGAGCATACATGCAGCGTTATTTCCAAATGAAAGGCGCTCTGATCGGCGTCATTGGAGAAATCGGTGATCCTGTCGGCAGCATCTATCTCGGTATCGAGCAGCCATATTATTCTGACGCCTGGTATCTCAACGAGGCATGGAATTTTGTCCATCCTGATCACCGACGCTCTGACTATGCCAAGAAACTTCTCGGCTGGGCCAAGGAAAAATCAGGGGAGATGGAAATCCCGCTGATGGTGGGGATCGTCAGCAATCATCGAACCGAAGCAAAGGTTCGTCTCTACGAAAAGCAGTTGGAAAAGGCTGGCGCGTTCTTTGTCTGGAACCGCCATTTTGCAGGCCCATGCGCTTGGGACAAGTAAGGAACGATAATGGGCGGTAAAAGTTCTACTTCGACTACCAAGACGGAGCTGCCTCCGCAGATTATGGCGGCCTACCAGGGCCTCATCAATCAGGCAACGCCGATCTCCCAGACGCCATATCAGCCGTATTCCGGTGGCGTAAACGGGTCTGGTTTCGAACAGAACCAAATTACCGGCTTCAACGATATCGCCAATCTTGCCGGCTCTTCCAACGGCGCGTTTAACAACGCTTCCGGTGCGCTCGCCTCTACCGCCACACCGACTTCGGCTAGTGTCGGCCAGTATATGAGCCCATATTTGAACAGCGTCGTTCAGTCGACAATGGCAAATATGAACGAGCAGAATGCGGAACAGCAGCAGGGCGTTCTCGGCAATGCTGCGGCTCAGGGCGCGCTCGGCGGCAATCGTGTCGGGGTTGCCCAATCCGAGCTCGCTCGCCAGCAGAACCTTGCCAACCAACAGACGATTTCGGGCCTTTATAATCAGGGCTATAATACTGCTCTTGGTGCGGCGCAGTCGGATAAGAATGCCGCTCTGCAGGCCGGGTCAGAATATACCAATCTCGGTCAGACGGCGATGCAGACCAACCTCGCGCAGGCTGCGGCACAAGTGGGCGCCGGTACTCAGCAGCAGCAGTGGAATTACCAACAGTACCAGAACCAACTTTCCTATCCGTTCGAGACAACCTCATGGCTTGCCAATATTGTCGAAGGCTTGGGTTCCGGTAGTGGCGGCACAACTACGTCCACCCAACCATCCGGCAACACCGGCAGCGCAGTCCTCGGCGGCGTTCTTGGTCTCGCATCCCTATTCAACAAGGGCGGCGTCGTCAGTGAAGATGATCGGCCGCATCGCGCTCAAGGTGGGATTATTCCGTATACCGGATCGTCTGGCATCGCCGCGAACAACAATAATCCGGCTGGAGCAAATGATAACGGCGGCTATGTTCCCCAGGTCGCGACAGCCGGCATAGTTCCGGGCCGATCCACGCTTCCGCAGGCACCTCAGGGCGGCCAGCAGCAGGATCAGGGACAGCAGATGCTTCAGCAGGGCATAAAAGCCGCTGAAACCAATCTGAAACAGAAATATCCAAACGGCCTTGTTGCAGGTCTGTCGCAGCCATCCACGACAAGCCTCAACGCGCCAGTCTCCGCACCGGTCACGCCTGCGCCCGTACCATCAAATCCCGGCGTTCTATCCTCTCTCGGCAACTTCTTTGGCTTTGCCGATGGGGGCGTGGCGCGCCGTGGCTATGATGACGGTGGCTATGTCGATCCACGTGTTGTGGCGGTCCCTGCTGTTCCGGATGCATCTGCGATCGATCCTGCGACAATATCGCCTTCCCAGATGAGGGCAGTTCTGGACGCAGCCGCTCAGCAGGCTCCGGCCCCGGAAACTCCTCAAACTGCGGGCGTCGTTCCACAACAGCGGAGTGAGCAGCCTGCAGCCCCTCCGTTGGCTCCTCCCATAACCGTCCGCGATATGCCAGTCGCAGGTGTTGCTCCGCAACAGGACGCTCCTTCGCAGGCGACATCGCCACGCCAGTATAATATTGGCAATGCTCCGCAAATGACGCCGAATTTTGACAAGATCAACAATAGCTACGGCTTGCCGACCGGGTATCTGAACAGGACGGCCTATATCGAAAGCTCGTTCAATCCGAATGCCAACAACGGCATTTCGAAGGGGGAATTCCAATTCACCAATGCGACCGCTGGGCAATATGGGTTGAAAAATCCATTCGACCCCCTGGCTTCGGCAGATGCAGCCGCACGCCTTGCGGTGGATAACCAGAAGTTCCTTGCGCATGGTCTTGGTCGTGAGCCCACAGCAGGCGAGCTCTATCTTGCTCACCAGCAGGGAGCGGCAGGGGCCTTGAACCTTCTCAGTCATCCCGATGCCCCGGCAACCGATATCGTTGGACGCCAGGCTGTTGTCGGGAACGGTGGAAGTGCCAACATGACGGCTCAGCAGTTCGCCAATCTGTGGACGAACAAGTTCAACGGCATGCCAGCGACGTCAGCGGGATATCAGCCGACCGATTCCGGCGATACCTCGGCCCCATCCGGAATCGCTGCGTCTTCGCAAGGCGTTGCTCCAGCCAATAACAAGGGGGTTTCGTTCTCCAATGAGGCATCTTCCCCTGGCTTCCTCGGACGCTTGTTCGGTGGCCATGGCCTTGGGTTGAGCGATGATCAACGCATGGCGCTCCTTTCGGCCGGTCTCGGCATGATGGCTGGCACAAGCCCGAACTTTGCCACCAACGTTGGGACTGGTGGCATGAAGGGTGTTGAATCCTACATGCAGAAGCAGCAGTTGAACCGTGAGAACGCTCTCGCGCAGTCGGAAATAGCCACGCGCTCCGGACAACTCGGGCTGGAAGGCAAGCGCGTTGATATCGCGGGCCAGCAACTCGCCCTTGAGGCGAAGAAGGCTGCCTCCGAAATCGGGCTGCAAACCGCCCAAACCGGAAAGACCAATCTGGAAACCCAGACAGGTCGTTGGCAGCAGACTGTAACGCCGGCCGGTATCATCGTTCGCGACATGACCGATCCGAACGCGCCTCCGAAGCTTACGACGTGGGACGATATTCAGAAGAACGGCCCTCCCTCCGCGGTTACCGGAAGCAATGAGGCTATAGGGGCATCTCTGGCCTCAGGAACGTCGCAGAACGCGCCGGCAAGCGCTTCGCAGCAACAGGGCAACGCACCGGTCAAAGCCGCTCCTACGGCCCCTATAGGCGCACCCGCTCAAACGCAAGAACAGTCGTCACAGGCACAGGCACAGGGCCAACGGCAAGCCCAGCCGGTATTCACATCGTCGGCTCCGTCTCGTGTGGGCATTGATCCTCGCATGTTCTCGCCAACTGGCCAGCAGATCGTCGCGAATGAAACGACGGACGCGCTGAAGCAGGCGCGCGAGGAATATCAAGGCGCGACAAGCGCACAGACGCAGTTGGGTGAGATGAAGCATGATCTCGCCACTATCCCCAATTCCGCTTGGACGGCACCGGGAACCGGTTTCCAAAGCCGTGTCCAATGGGCGAAGACAATCAATACCGCCGTGCAAGCAATGGGTATGGAACCTCCGATCGATGAAACCGCCGTGGCCGCAGGTGAGGATTTGAACAAACTCACCACGCGTCTCGGCTTCGATCTCAGCAAGACCCTGGGTTCGCGAGAAGCGGCGTCCATCGTCGATCAATCGGTATCCGCTGTGCCTGGTGGAGCAAATTCCCCAGAGGGCGCACGTCGCGTCATCGCCGGTATCGAGGCGGCCAATCAAAGGAAGATGGATTATTACAACTTCCTGCAGGACTGGTCGGCCAAGACGGGCGGTAGCATCAAGGGTGCTGATGAGTACTTCAACAAGGCCAACCCCCCAGAGCTTTATGCGCTGGCGAGCTATGTACCGGCAGGGGCTATCGCGGCGCTTCGTCAAAATCCGCAATTGGCACCTGATTTCGACGCGAAATACGGAATGGGACGCAGTGTCTCGCAGTATGTTCTTGGGGGCCAATAAGTGGCAAACGCCTTTGATCAATTTGATGGTGCTGCGCCGGCCATAGGCGGGGTGCCTTCGACTGCGAACGCTGGAACTCCGACTGCCACCACGAATCCGTTTGATCAGTTCGATGACGCTCCAACTGCTTTTGGCGGGAAGGGCGCATCGGCTGGTTCGGATGATACTAGCACGTCATCGTCTCCGACTGTCGGCGATGTCGCCAAGTCTGCAGGGTGGGGCCTTGTCACCGGCATCCCGCACGCTATCGCATCAACTGCCGATCTGATGGAGAAAGGAACTGCCGATGCGCTGACGTTTTCGGATCCGAACACCGGGGAAAACCAATTTCACCAGTTGGCGCGTAATCTCGGGATTATCGGCGGAGAGGAACCGGATACTTCTAATGCCTATGAGCCGACGACCGGAACCGATCTGAGAAACGTCGGCTCCGCCGTCCTCGATAAGACTGGCATTAATATTCCCGAACCTAAAAATGCTCCGGAACGGATTGCGAGAACCGCCGGTGAGTTTGGCGTGACTATGCTCGCTCCCGAATTAATGGCTGGTAAACTCGGATCAGCAGCAAAGGCTCTAGGTGTCGGCACTGTATCAGGAGCAGCGTCGCAATCAGCGGCAGAGGCGGTTCCAGAGAAGTACAAGCCTATTGCTTCCCTTCTTGGTGGCATCGGTGGCGGCATGGCAGGCGAAGCGGTCGCATCTATCCCGAAGGTAGTGGGCTCTGGCGCTCGTGCCGCTGTTGATTATGCTTCCCCACTTACAGAGGGCGGTCAGCAGCGCATGGCCGGGACTGCATTGCGTGAAGCTGCATCCAATCCGGATGAGGCTATCGGTGCGATCGATACCGCGCCACGCAATATCGTTCCGGGTTCCAACCCGACCACCTTCCAACTGACTGGTGATCCCGGTCTAGGAACGATGGAACGTGCCGTTGCCGCCAAGAACCCGGAACAGTTTCAAGGACTGCGCGGCGAACAGAATGCCGCTCGCCTTGATGCCCTCTCGAATATTCAATCAGAAGGCCATCCCGAGGCCGTCTCCGGGTTCTTTCGCGATCAGCTCCAGCAGATCGATAATGAAACGCAGCTCACGCACGACTTTGCCCAGAATTGGGCGCGCAACGAGTTGGATGCTACAGGAGGCGGTCATTCTCCGGAAGCTTATGGCGAGGATATCAAGGGCCTCGTCAACCCGCAGATCGAAGCAGCGACAAATACCGCTCGTACCGCGGCTGAAGGGCTCGGCGGTGGCCGTCCTGAGGTCTTAGGAGAGCAGGCGCGAACAGCGATCCAAACTCAGCTTGATGCCATGAAGGCACGCGAACGGCAGCTTTGGAGCGCCGTGGACCCCGATGGTAAACTGATCACGGTCACTTCGCCGCTGAAGCAGGCCGCTCAGCGTATCTATGGTGACATGGGGCCAGAGGCTAGCATTGGGATGGCGCCTGTTGAATCGGAGCTTTCCAGGGTTATCTCCAGCTACGGCCAAACGCTTCCATTCCAGCGTCTGGTTAATCTCCGGAGCGCCATTTCCCAGGCCATGCGTGATGCAAATTCACCGCTATCGCCAAATCAGCCGGCCTATGGAAGGCTCACCCAGTTGCGAGGGGCGGTCGAGGACGCTATATCAGACAGCGTTGCCCAGAAAGCCGCTCAGGAACAACAGGCGGTTTTCACCGGAGCAATGAGGCCGGAAGATACACTTACGCGACGGCTTCAGCGCGAATCTCAGGAGTTTATGCGTGCCAAGCGATCCGGAACAGGAAGTCTGGGAACAGATCAACAAGAATCTGGAACAGCTTTCTCAAGCGGATCGGATGTATCTTCTGGCAAAGTACGAGAAGGAAGCGGTGAAGGAAGGAAAACTTCTGGAACTTCGCAAGATTCGGGAACTGAAGGATCATTTCTTGATGAAGAAGCCGCACAGCGTCTAAAAACAGCGACCGCAGCTACGGCCGAGCGCAAACAGACCTTTGGCGCCAAGCCAGTCTCTCAAATTCTTCAACGTCCAGGATCGACGCAGCCCTATACGTTGCCGTCCGCAGGCGTGACATCATCGATCTGGAAGCCTGGTAATGCCGGTGCCGATACGGTTCGTTCCGCCCTTTCTGCTGCGAAAAACAATCCGGAAGCCGTAGAGGCAGTTCGGAACATGGCCGCAACTTCTCTTCGTGAGAAAGCTCCGCAAGGCATCATCACCTCGAAGATCTTCAATCAATGGCGATCGCAGCACGCTCCGGCTCTTCAGTCATTGGAGCAAGCCGCGCCGGGGACGATTGCGCGTTTTGAAAATGCAAGCCGTGCGGCCGAAGGGCTGCAACGGTTCGAGAACTTCAACCCAGAAACCGCATCCGGCGTTCTGCCCGATCGTTATTTCTCGACCGGCGAAAAGGGGTTTGCCGCAGTCCAAGATTTGCGGGATCTGGTCGGCAAAGACAAGGCCGATAAGCTTCTCTCGGGTTATGCCGCAGACAGCCTCAGGAAGAGCGCGGCGCGTTCAGATGGCACCTTGGACCCCGGTAAGTTTGAAGCGTGGCAGAAGACGCACTCCGGAGCCCTACGGGCAATTCCAGATCTGCAGGCCAAGTTCATGACCGCTTCAAAGGCGGCGGATAATTTGGCGTCAGTAGCGGCTCAGCGCAAGGACGTTCTGGATGCCTATCAGAAGGGAGCTGTTGGCAAGCTTCTGAAGGTTGATGATCCTGCGGACGTTGTGCGTACGGTCGGCTCCATCTTCGGGCGCAATGACAGTGTCCAGCAGATGCGCCAGCTTGCACAGGAAGCCCAGAAGAATCCTGATGCACTTGCCGGCCTCCGTAAGTCGATTGTCGAGCATATGGAAAGCAAGCTCGTCTCCAACACCGAAGCGGCGACATCGGGACGAAACCTTATCAAATCAGATGCTTTTCAGTCCTTCCTCGGAAAGAACTTCACGACACTCCGTCAGGTCTTCAACGATGATGAACTGAATATGATGCGCGCCGTGGCGCAGGATCTGAAGCGCGCCAATCGCTCTATCTCATCTTCGAAGTTACCCGGCGGCTCAAACACAGCTCAAGATTTGGCAGCTATCAACGCCCACGATATGAAAAGCTCATTGCTTGGAAAATTCGTGACGCATGCCGTTGGTAGTGGGGCTGGATTTCTCAGCGGTGGCCCTCTCGGAACCGTCGCCGGCTTCATCGGCGGCCACGTCCTGGGCAGCATGCGGGAAGCAGGGATCAGGAATGTCAACGATCTCATCCGAGACGCGATGCTGAACCCTGATCTCGCCAAGGCGCTGATGATGAAGGCTCCAAAGCGGATCGATACAGGGTCAGAGCTTACCCTCGCATCGAAACTGAAGCGACTGGCGATGTTCTCGTCTGCCATGAGCCAGCAACAACAAAATCACTGATCAATCACCGAACGAATAATTGAAACAGTCGCCCATTGAGGCGGCTTTTTTGTTGAGGGCAATATGCCAAGTACGTTCACACCAAATTTGAACCTGGAGCTTCAAGCGACAGGGGAAGACATCAATTTTTGGGGGCAAAATCTCAATAATAATGTTTTCACTTTACTGGATGGAATCCTTGGCGGAGCGATTAATATATCGCTATCCAATACAGACATAGCGCTTACGACAGACCAGTGTTCTAACAATATAATTCAATTTACTGGCACGTTAACCGCAAATGTTACGGTTTCCTTCCCACAGATTGGAAGAAACTTCTTCATAATCAACGGCTGTACCGGGGCATTCACGCTCACTTTACAGACGACATATTCTGGCAGCAATACAATTGTGATCCCTCAGGGAGTCCCGGCTTTTGTTGTAACGTTTGGGGTGGGGTTGAGATCGGCTCCTAACGTTTTTGGGGCTCCGTCATCAACGCCAGGCAATATCGCTGTTTTTGGAGACTCAACAGGAAAAAGTCTAGCTGATGAGGGGATACCAGCTCCAGTCATCGCTTCTCAATCTGTCGCCGAAGCTGGAGTGTCGAATACCACATATATGAGCCCGTTGAGGACAGCACAGCAAGTTACGGCTCGTTTGGCCAGCTCAGGGCAGGCGCAGGCCGGAACTGATAACAGCGCGCTTATGACGCCATTGCGCACGGCTCAGGCGATCCAAGCCCAAGCGTCTTCATATCCCTCCAGTTCGACAGATCCGAACAATCTCAATCAGCCAATTGGAGCGACCGTTGCCGTTCAGGGTATTCTCAATCGAAATACGCCCTGCAATGTCTATTTATCGCCTTCAGATGCTACCGCCTATCAAATCTCTCCTGGGGGCGCGATGTTGGTCGGAACATGGCTTGCCAGAGGGAAAATCGGCACGTCAACAATGATGGTCCAGCGCGTTTCCTGATCCCAATAACATTCTAAAAAGATAGGCGTGCCAGCCGGCGCGAGCGTGATCTTTTGGCAAAAATCACCATAGATCAATTGCAGTTAGCAATTGGATTGGATGGGACAGAATTTGTCCCCATCGCAAAAAACACTGGTCCTGGCTATGTGACGGAAAAGACAACCGTTGGCGCGCTTGTAAATGGCGGCATTGAAGCGACGTATGTGGTCGCCAATGATGATTTTGTGCTGCCTAATGCGAGAATATTGGCGGGAGAATCCGGTCAGACAACTGTTACAGATAATGGAGCGGGTTCCACATTAGTGGTCGGCCTAGCGGATACCACTGTAACACCTGGCATTTATGGCGACAGTACCCACCTTGTTCGGATCACGATCGATGCTACCGGTCGCATAACAAGCGCATCGCAAATAGATTTGAGTCTCAGTTTCCAGTCCTACCTTCAAGGACTCCCAACTTCCCTTCCATCACAGCCAAATATTCCTTGGAACAATGGCGGTATTGTCAGCCTAAGCTAGGATTATAAAATGATAATTCGTCTTCTGATTATGACGCTGGCTATGATGTATGCTACCAGCGCAAACAGTCAAACATATCCTTCACCTCAGGTAGGATCGGTGAAGTTCAGAGGTAATACGTCTAGTGCTGGAAACCAGACTGTACTTCAAGCCCAACCGAGCGCATCTGGTACCCTAAGCCTACCCGCTGCGACGGATACACTCGTTGGTCGGTCAACGACAGACACGCTTTCTAACAAATCGCTAGTAGCGCCGTCTATCTCGAGCCCAGCAATAACTGGAACGGTAACGATTGGTGGTGTGACGCAGGTATTTCCCACCTCGGGTCTTCTGGTGGGCACGACAGATATCCAAACTTTGACCAATAAGAGCATATCTGCGGATCAGATAAATTCTGGCCTACTCGGATCTGCGGTTGCGGTTCGGCCGAACAATATTGCCCCTTCGAGCGCGTCTAATACCCCGCGTACCATCTCTGTGTCGGTGGCTCCTACCTATAATTTCCCAGAGGCCTTTGCGACAGAATTTGATGGCGATTTCTCAAATACGACTATTCCACTGTATTTTACTTTGAACGGGGCAGTCCTTGGCCAGCCGACGACCGGCTATCAATGGAGCCCGGCGCTTACGCCCTACCAAACAAAATTCGTCAATAATTCCGGGTGGAATCAGGCGACAGGAAGCAATGATGGAAGGACGGGCGCGGCGATCTACCGGACTATGATGCAGAATAATGGTCAAGGTGATATCGCTGCATATTATACATTTTGCACCGTAAATAGTTCTCGTGCTGGCGCTACCACTTGGCTGGCGAACCCCGCATGCATCGGAATGAATGGTGATTTTGGTGCTACCGCCAATGGGGCGTATCTTCAAGGCGTCGGAGATATGAACTTTAATGACGGTGGCTTTGATATCAGCGTCATCGGCACTGCTTTCAATTTTAATCGCACGAATAACACGCATGCTCTCGGCGAGATTTGGCTTGGACATTATGTCCATTCCTACGGCACAAAGGCAATCGATGCAGGATTCACGATCGGAGGTCCAGCAAACGTTGGGTTTGATACGGTCACCGCTACTTTGACTGACAATGCTGCGTTCAATATGGGGCAGGGGCAAAAGATTGTTTTTAATTCAACATCAACAAGCTTCGGCGGCGGAAACTTCTATGGTGATGCTATCGGAAGTACCTACATGACCTATAGCGGATCATCGCTGCTTTCGGTCGTTGGCGGCGTTCCAACTCTTCAGGTCAGTTCGGGGAGCGCACTTATTAATGGAACTCTTTTTACAAATGCTGCGCCCCAAATCCAATCAGACCACATCAATATCCAGACACCGAAAACGCCCGCAACTTCATCTGCTGCCTGCACGACCGGCGATCATGCATGGGATACGGGATTCATTTATGTTTGTATCGGAACCAACACATGGAAACGTGCGGCGATATCTACTTGGTAAATGCTGACGGCTTAATGCCCACCGGTATGAGAGTGATATAAAATGAATACGGATTTTCTGGAACTTCCCACGATTTGCCTTTCCATATGCGTGATCTTCTGGCTGATCTTATGTGTTCAAGCGCTGATCTACAGATCGCGGCGTCGACGAAATAGGGAGAGACGTAGGGAAAGATTTGAAAAAAGGGTTGGCGCAAAGTTCACTCGTAAAAGAAGATCAGAGCGTCTACCTAAAATCATAGATCGCGATTGTGATACCAGCGGAACGCATCATTTAAAGACGATACATCCTTCCATTAGGACATCGTTGGCAAGCTCACCTCTTTCCGCATTGTCTATATCCTTGAAATAATCGACCGCCCATGCCGGCCAATCTGGGTGGTTCCCAGTAACGCTGAAAAGCATGTTTGATATCTTATCTTGATATCCCTCATGAGCGGGATTGGCGGTATAGACGAATAATGTGCGGCTGTTTTTCTCAGCAACTCTCTTGAACATTTCCCTTGAAAAGAGCCACTTATCATCAAGGTTCTTCAGAACCGGATCGGAGCGATCTTTCGCGCTGACGAAATCGATGCCGTAAATCAGTGTATTGAATACGGCGATGTCGGCCTCTGGAATGCCCTTGTTGAATTTTGCCAGATGGATCAAGCCGACAAGGATCTGTCTCAAGACAAAATAACCGACATGAAACGGCTCATAAAACAGGCCAATTCCATCGCTTGAGAGAGCGGAAATATACCCGTTTAAGACGGCTTCCGGATCGTCCAGATGATGGAGCATTGAAGAGCCGCAGATAATGTCGAATGACTGCGGCTTCAATTTTATGGTTGATGCATCAGCAATGATACACGACACTCGGTCATCGATGCCGGTAGCCCTTGTCTTCTTGGCCAAGATTTCCAAGAGGTTCGGGCTTAGATCAGTAGCGACTATCTTGGCGTCTGGGAACATGGTTGCGAGAGCCATGGTAGCATTACCGCTTCCGCAACCGATATCTAGGATATTTTCAACGTCCTGGCGGTCGAACTTGGCGATATCGAAACTCCCTCGGAGTTTACTGATCATTGCGTTCATTCCGACGTATCGGTCATCATAATCTTGCGCACCGGCGAGGAATTGGTCTCCAACGCCGATCACGCCGTTTTCGACAATACTCTGTGTAGCATACAGCCCAGATGATGAATCATATGGCACTATCTGCTCGTCTAGTAGTTTTAGCATCTGGCTTTTCCCAACATATTCCAAATTGCAAACCGCGATTAGTCAGTTGCATAAATTGATTTGATTGGAAAGCTTATGCTTGTGCTGACTCGCGAAATAGGCCGCTTGACATCTAACAAATCACATCGAAAATGAATTGCAGGGTCGCTTCGGCGGCCCTTTTCTATTGGAGCAAACAATGGATACGACCGTGCAGGAAGTGCAGCGGCGATTGATCGGCCTTGGCTACAATCTCGGCCCTTCGGGTACCGATGGCATTCAGGGCCGCATGACGATCGCCGCAATCACGAAATTCCAGACCGACAAGAATCTGTCCGTTCAATATCCTGGTACGCTTGGGCCGACGACACTCACTGCGCTAGGCATATCGAGCGC
>NZ_JAFEVL010000048.1 GCF_016901135.1 Martinezella lusitana
GTCAGAATGCTGCGTTGACCGGCGGTCCCGGTGCTGGGTCGACCATCTACGTCAACCGCAGTCCTGCCTCCACAGTCAATAATGCCTCGCATTCACCGGCCAATCTGACGTCTGCTACGGATATCCGTCTGTTTTCTGGAGCAAACGGAGCATGGACGACGAACAGCACCAACGGCGCGGATTGCATGCTGATGGCTGTCTACATCGGCGCGGCCATGACGGACGCAGATCGGAATGCACTCGAAGCCCAGATCTACAACAAGTTCACGGCCATCCTTCTGGCAAACAGCGTGGTCGCCGCTCCGAAGCTCGGAGCCAATGGGGAAGCCTTCAATTTCACGACATGGGCGAGCGAAACGGTCTCCGGTGTCAATGGCAAGAGCAATCTGCTCTTCAACGATCCGGTACCGGGCACGAGCTGGGTTGTCAGTTCGTCTCCAAACGGGATAGCCGGTCTTCGGGAAACCACCAACGGCAGCACGACCAATTTCCCGGATTTCGTGGGGAGCAATAATTTCCCGTGGGATAAGCGCACCTTCACCGTCTATTCGGTGTTCACAATGTCCACGGCCCAGATGACGGCCTCCTTCCTGCCTGGGATATTCTCGGTGTGTCAGGGAACGCTCGGGACATCAGCCGGTAGACTTGTCTCGTGGTCGCTGAATAAAGACCACGGCGAAATGAACGCCAATACCGCGGATGTCAGTGGGGCTAACACCGACTATTCCAATCTAATGATCGGCGTGCCAAACAGCGCCACGGCCGGCTCTCCCGCCTATTACGGGTTCAGCTCGTTCTTCGGAACTGGCGCTCTCCCGCTCGTCAGCGTCCCGGCGCATGACAACATAGTCGCTCCTTCGTCTCATCCGCCGTTCTACACCGACAAGAAGTTCCTCGGCTATCGGCAAACGACGGACGGATACACGTTCCCCGGCTCGACGAATACCGCAAACGATCTTGGCAACGTCACGCTGATGATGGTTCTGAAACACACACCGCATCCGAATTACGACTTCTCGAAATCGGACAATGATCCAGCCAACATCCCTTGGCGGAACAAGGCCACGGTGGAAGTCAAGATTGCCTTCGTCGGAGCAGTTGACGGGTTCAACAAGTTCCTCGGATCTCACTCCACATATTATCAGGCGTCCTCTACGGCGGTCGCCAACAGCGTTTCGGGGTTCGGGCAGGTAGGCGATCAGATCGGTGGTCTCGGCACCTTCGACGGCTGGCAGCACGCCTCTGTGTTCCTCGGTAACCAGTACACCTCCGACGCCCAAGACCAAGCCATGTTCTGGCTTCTCGGCTCCGATCCTTCCAAAGTTTCCTCTCTCCTTTAAGGGAAAATATCCATGGCTAATACGAAATCGACAGTCATCCTGCCGACCGCTGGAACAGGTCTGAACGCACCTTCTCTCACCATGCTTTGGAACGCAGCGTCGGTCACGGGTTCCATCGCCACGACGGTTTTGACCGTGACTGCGGTCGGGAATGGCGTCGTCGCCCTCGGGCAGGTTCTTTCAGGAACAGGCGTCACGGCTGGCACGACGATCACCGGTTTTGGCACGGGAACGGGCGGCACGGGCACCTATACCGTCTCGACGTCTCAGACCGTCTCCAGCACGACGATCACGCTGAGCGGCACATATCAGCAAGGCATTCAGGCCTCTGTCGCGGAATGGGAGACGGCGCATTTCGGAAGCGCCACGCTTTCCACATCTTTCGTCCAGCTTTCCACCCTCGGGTTGACTACGGACGATGTGATCAAGGGCTTCGAGCTGATCAACACCGATGCTACCAACGATATCCACGTCTCGGCCGTCGCGTCACCCAGCGCTGGCCAGTATGGCGTTATCAAGCCCGGTCAGAAGATGACGGTGAATTCGGTACGCGCCAAAGACCTCTACGTCTCGGCCGCCGCTGGAACGCCGGTCCTGTCATGGAATGGATGTTGATCGAACGCCTCCTTATTCTCGGCTTTTTTATCTCTGCAGCCACGTTCACGGGTTTGATCCTATGGGCGTGGCTTTCCGTTTCTTAGGGCGAAATAATGTATAAATTTGAGGGGCGCTGTGCATGAACGGCCCGGTCACGTGGGAAACTTTGTCTTGGCTCGTGGGGGCCATATCCTTGGTGGTCGGGGTCTGTTTCGGCATCTGGTGGAAGCTGGATGCCAAGATCAGGGCTGTTGAGAAAGAAGCCGCCGACGAAACGGATGCCGTTAGAAAAGAACTGGCGGACACCAAGATTCATATGGCCGAACATTATATCAGCAAGGCCGGCCATCGCGAGACCACAGACCAAATCCTTCGAGCGATCGAGGGGTTAGGCGGCCGGATCGACAGCCTCTTCCAAAGCATTCCCGCGGCTCGCCGCCCTCGAAATTCCCAGGATTGAGGCGAAGCAATGCCGACACCTTTAATGACTGATGAAGAATGTATTGAAGCTGTAAAGCTTAGAAATCAATATGCCACCACGAAAGAAGCTGCCGAAGCATCGGGCAAAGGTTGGCACTGGATACAGCGCCGGGTGAAAGAAGCCGAGCGCCGCCAACTGCAGGCGAAAATGCAGAAGTCTGTCGAGATGCCGACATTCATTACCGAGGGCGATGAAGAAGAGCCGATTGAAGAAATCATCGATCGGATGTCCAAGAATTTCGAGCGTGCTAAAAAAGCTCAGGATTCCAGGAAATGGTTCCCCATCGCCGTCAAGGAGCAGAAGCCTATCGGTGTCCTCTTCGTGGGCGATCCTCACGTCGATGATAATGGATGTGCTTGGCCCATCCTTCGCCGGCATGCCGAAATCGCCAAGAACACCGAGGGAATGTTCGCGGTAAATATTGGCGACGTCGCGAATGATTGGGGCGGCCGGCTCATCAAGAAATATGCCGACCAGGACACGTCGGTCCATACCGCCCGCAGGCTGGTGGAATGGTTCCTGCTCAAAAGCGGGATACCCTGGATAGTCTGGCTTCACGGCAACCATCAGCACATGGGCGGCTCTATGCCGCTTCATGAAGAGATGAACAAGCGATACGGCACACAGCACGTCCCGATGCTGGATTGGGAGGCACGGTTCATCCTGCAGTTCCCAGACGGGGCAGAATTCCGCATCAACGCTGCCCATGACTTCGCCGGCAATTCGATGTGGAACCCTATCCACGGCGCCGTAAAGGCCGCCAAGTTCGGGGATAACATTGACGTCGCTGTCTGCGGTCACAAGCACAATTGGGCCATCAGCCAATGGGAACAGGCCGAGCAGGGCAATTCTCCACTGATGATCCGCGTACGTGGCTACAAACACCTAGACGACTATGCCCGGCGCATCGGAAAATATGAGCAGGAAGAGGGCCAATCGGTTCTCGTGATCTTCGATCCAAATTCGAAGACATCCACCGGCCGCATGACGGCCTTTGTCGATATCGAGAAGGGCGCGGATTACCTCACATGGCTTCGCCGCTAAAAGGGACCATCGGCCCAGAGATCCGCATCAAGGTCACGATGAACGGCAATTCCCCAATCTATGAACTGTGGGAAGGCCAAACCTACCGCGGCGAAGTCTCGGCCCAATGGATTATCGAAATGATCCAACATCTAGCCGGCGCCCTACGGTGGGAAAAATGAGGATCGATTCAGACTGCCGACGATGCCACGGCTCGGGCCTTATCCGCCTACCCGATGTTGACCGTTACCGGTTCATCACCTGCGATCATGGCAAGCCCATCGAATCGCCCGAGTTATCCCCAGATGATCAGCCCCCCGCTGATAAAGGGATAATCGACAAGCGCCCATCCTAGGCGCTACGCTCCGCAATGGAGCAACAAATCCCCCCATGCATATCTATGACTGCGCATTAATCAAATCCCCGTACAGGTCTGCCTATGCGGTATCATCTATAGGCGGCGCGCTCAATTGGCGCTCAAACTCCCGAAAAGCAACTTGGCCTTTTTCTCTCCGCACTCGCATTTAAGCCGCTCCTCGATCTCTGTGATCAGGGAATGGTGGAATCGGCCCGGTATAGCATCCCGGTCGAAATCTTTCTCTCTGCCGCAAGCCTCGCACCTTACTCGGATATCGACGTGGCGCGGGCAGACATTGAGATATCCCGGCGTCCAGTTCGGGATTTGGCGGAATTTCATTCTCTTGGCCTCCGTAGGTTTCCCCTGAAAGCCGCCCTGACGTTCTGATTATGTTCTGGCAGATCCGGGAGTCAAGCTCCCCAATAGCTGAAGTCTCGGGGATCATAATGCAGCTCCCCAGCATAAGAGAACCGCATCCCAATTTCGATGGCGGCTCTGAGCGTAACGATCAGGATCGCTTCAAAAGCGCAAAACTCGCTCATCCTTCCGTCTCCTTGCAAAAGGCGCGAGAAATGTTTTGCAAATCTCGCTTTGTTCCATAGGTTTCTATCGAAAATATTTGAAAGTTTTGCAGGGAAAATTCTGGAAATCTGGAGCTTACAATGGATTTTAAGTCCCTTGCGTCTACCAGTTTCGCCACGTCCGCGTGTCTTTCCCCTTCAAGCACTTGAGCGATTCAGTCAAGGAAATGTTTTCGCAAAAGCGGGCCAGCTTGCATTGGCCCGCCGCGGCATAGAAAGCATCCGCTGCGACCAGCTCAACGCCCTTTGAGAACGGCGATGAATGCCGGGGTCACTTTTTTCTGCTGGAATATGGCTTTGAAATCGACATAGCTTATTTTTCCAGAGGCAAGGCCGCTCGTCAGCCGCTCGCAAAAGAGCCGCTTTGCTTCGCTTCTTTGCGATTTCACATAAAACGCGATTTGATCCAGCGTTTCCGGCGGGAGATGCTGCGACATGCATTTGGCGATGACTTGTGCACGGGCGCTCGGGCTTTCCTTGATGATCGGAACGATCTTCTTGAAGTTTTCCTCCTGCGATGTACAGGAGGCCAGAACGGCGAGGGTGAAGACGACTGAAGCGGAGCGGATAAGGCGCATGAGGATGGTCTCCCTTGGATGATACCGGGATAAGCATCCGTTGCGCGATTCTTCAATTGGAAACGCAATTATTAGGTTAATTCTGCGCTGTGATTCACAGGCGAAGCCCGCCGGAGCCGAATGTCGGTACTAGGGCGGGCCTCTAACCATCATCATGATGGCTGTCCCGTATTGGAGACAGGCAAGTCCGCGCTGTCAATTCACAGATTTTGGGGGATATGACAGCAGAAGACATATATCTGCGATGCGGCCGATGTCTCTGCAATATCGTTCCGGCAGGTCTGAAACCGCGATAAACAGGCTTTCTTGCCTCATGTTTCCTGTGGCATAGCGAAGGTGGATTGAAGAAGGACGATAAGCCGTGGACAAACAGACTGTTCTCGAAGCCACCGAGGCAATGCGTGGTCTCTTCCCCGTAACGCCGCTGCAGCTGAACGAGCATCTTTCGGCTCGCTACGGCGCGGACATTTGGCTGAAACGCGAGGATTTGACGCCGGTGCGCTCCTACAAGATCCGCGGCGCCTTCAATTTCTTCCGCAAGGTGATTGCCGAAGGCGGAACGGAAAAGACCTTCGTCTGCGCATCCGCCGGCAACCATGCCCAGGGTTTTGCCTTCGTCTGCCGGCATTTCGGCGTGCCGGGCGTGGTCTACATGCCTGTGACGACGCCGCAGCAGAAGATCGACAAGACCCGCATCTTCGGCGGCGAATTCATCACCATCAAGCTCTTCGGCGATTTCTTCGACCAGTGCTATCAGGCCGCGCGTGACCATGTCGAAAAGATCGATGGCGTCATGGTGCCGCCCTTCGATCATGTCGATATCATCGAGGGACAGGCGACCGTCGCAGCCGAGATCGCCGAGCAACTGCCTGATGGCGTTGTTGCCGACCGCATTCTTCTGCCCGTCGGCGGCGGCGGTCTGGCGGCCGGCATCACCAGCTATTTTGCCGATCGGCTCGCCCGCGAGGCTTTTGTCTTCGCCGAACCGGCCGGCGCGCCGAGCCTCAGGCGCAGCATCGAGGCGGGGCAGGTGGTGACGCTGCCGAAGGTCGACAATTTCGTCGATGGTGCCGCGGTCGGTCGGATCGGCGATCTGAACTTCGCTGCGTTGAAAGAGTTTGCCGCCGAGCAGGTCAAGCTCATCGACGAAAACGCCATCTGCGTGACCATCACCGATATGCTGAATGTCGAGGGTGTCGTGCTGGAGCCCGCCGGCGCATTGGCAATTACCGCGCTGGAGACGCTGGATCGCGACAGCATTCGCGGCAAGACCATCATCGCCGTCGTCTCCGGCGGCAATTTCGATTTCGAGCGCCTGCCCGACGTCAAGGAGCGCGCCATGCGCTATGCCGGGCTGAAGAAATACTTCATCCTGCGTCTGGCGCAGCGCCCCGGCGCATTGAGGGATTTCCTCAACATGCTCGGGCCGGAAGATGATATCGCCCGCTTCGAATATCTGAAGAAGAGCGCCCGCAATTTCGGCTCTATCCTGATCGGCATCGAGACGAAGAATCCGGATAATTTCAAACAGCTTATCGCGAATTTCGAAAGTTCCGGCATGGGGTACGAAGACATCACCGAAAACGACATCCTGGCAAACCTGATCATTTGACTTTGCGACCCTGCAACCTTCATGCTAAAGGCGATCCATGGCTTCGTTCTTTTCAAATATCCTTTCGATCTTCACCGGCGGCACGTCGCAGGCGGGCACTGAAAAGTCCGCCGTCTCCACTGTCAGCGCCGAGCCCCAGGTGCATGCCGGGTGCACGATCTATGCCACGCCGCAGCGCGAGGGCAATCAGTTCCGGCTCATGGGCCGGATCGAGAAGGATGTGAACGGCGAGATCCTGGTGCGCAACTTCATCCGCGCCGACGTTTTCACCTCGTCGGACGATGCCGTGGAATCGACCTTCCGCAAGGCGCAGCAGATCATAGACCAAAACGGCACATCGCTGTTCGGCGACGGCGAAAAGATCCGCCAGGTCTGATCTCAGACATTGGGGTCTGCGGCGATCTATCTTTCTCCGAAGAGATATTGAAGGCGAGGCTCTGCCTTCATCCAAAGCCGAAGCATGGCAAAACGTATGTCTCGCGGCAATCGGAATTCGGAAATGCGCTATCGCATTGCTGAAAAGCAAAGGCCGCCTCATGCTTTACGCTTCTGGCGGCCTTCTTCATGATTTCGCGACGCCGGCCCGTACTGAGACAGGCGGCAGGCTAAGTTCTTTGGCTCAGGCCGCGCGGAAAATCTTGGCGCCCGAGGGGGCGTTCACCGCGCCGCCATCGACCGTGATTTCGATCGCCGTGACGTTGGTGGAATCGTCGGAGGCGAAATAGAGAGCGGCCTTGGCGATCTCCTCTGCTTCGCTCATGCGGCCGAGCGGGCTCAGGCCGCCGAAACGGGCCTCCAGCGCGTCCATGGCTTCCGGCGTTGCTGCCCGCGAATTCCAGATCGGCGTCTTGGTGGCGCCCGGCGTGACCTGGTTGACACGGATGCCGCGCGGGGCGAGTTCCGATGCCAGGTTGCGGGTCATGGCGCGAACGGCGCCCTTCGTGCCTGCATAGGCCGAATAGCCGGGAATGCCGAGGACGGCATGCACGGAGCCGTTCAGGATCACCGAACCACCGTCGTTAAGATGCGGCAGCGCTGCCTGGACCGTGAAGAATACGCCGGTGAAATTGATGCGCACGATGGATTCGAACTGCTCGAGCGTGGTCTTGCCGAGCGCTGTTTCGCCGCCAATTCCGGCATTGGCGAAGACGATATCGAACTTGCCAAGCTTCTCTGCTGCCTCGGCGAAGGCCTTCTCCATCGCCGGGATGTCTGTGGTGTCGGCCTGCAAGGCCAGCACATTCCCGCCAAGCTCCTCGGCGGCTGCGGCAAGGGTCTGCGGATTGCGGCCGGTGATGACGACCTTCGCACCCTCGGCGAGGAAGAGGCGGGCCGTAGCGAGGCCGATGCCGCTGTTTCCACCGGTGACGACGGCGACCTTGTTCTTGAGACGCATGTTCGTTGCTCCTGTTGGCTTTTCTCACGATCTGGATTATGATCGTTCTCCATAAGGATTACGATCATAATCCATTTTGTCAAGGCTGACTTGAAAGGATTCTCGATGGGCCGTTCACAATTGGAAAAGCAGAAGACGCATGAACGCATCGTCACCCTTGCCGCCAGACGACTGCGGGAGGAGGGGTTGAATGGGATCGGTGTCGCCGATCTGATGAAGGAAGCTGGGCTGACCGTCGGCGGCTTCTACAAGCACTTTGCCTCCCGCGACGAGCTGGTGGCGGAGGCGGTGCAATCCGCCGTCGAATCCTGGCGGCGGCAGCAGGAGGAAAGGGGAATCGATCCAGAGCGCATAGCGCTTGATGTCTACGTCGATACTTATCTCAGCGAACGTCACCGGGATCATTGCGGCGAGGGCTGCGCCTATGCCGCCCTGACGGCAGATATGGCCCGCAGCGGCGATGCCGTCCGCACGATCGCGACGGAAGGGCTGCGGAAGAATTTCGAAGCCATGACGGCGCGCATGCCTGAGCCGGAAACTCTCGAGGCACGGCAGAAGGCGATCGTTGCATCCTGCCTCATGACCGGCGCGCTGGGCCTTTCGCGGCTGGCGAATGACGAAGCGCTTTCCAGCGAAATTCTGGAGACCGTAAAGCAGTTCGTGAAGGATCTGCCGAACGGCGGGGCAAAATAGAAAGGCGGCCGGCAAACGCCGACCGCCTTCAATGCTTGCGTAGCGCCGTCGATTAGGCGGCGAGCGCCAGTTCGGCTGCGCGGGCCTGAGCGGCACCGATTGCCTTTTCGACTGCTTCCGGACCGAAGGCAATGCCTTCGACATAGACGGTCTCGACTTCGGTAATGCCGATGAAGCCGAGAACCGACTTCAGGTAGGGAACGGCGTGGTTCAACGGAGCAGCCGGGCCTTCGGAATAGACGCCGCCGGATGCCAGCACGATATAGGCCTTCTTGCCGGTAGCCAGGCCCTTCGGGCCGGTTTCCGTGTAGGTGAAGGTGCGGCCGGCACGCGCGATGTTATCGATCCAGCTCTTCAGCGACGAATAGATGTTGAAGTTGATGAGGCCGGTGCCGATGACCACGGTGTCGGCGGCGAGCAGTTCGTCGACGAGTGCGTCGGAAACCTTCACGAGTTCGTTCTGTTCGGGCGTGCGGGCGTCGACCGGCGTGCGGATGGCGGCAGTGAAGGGTTCGTCGATATGCGGCAGTGCGTCAGCAGCGAGGTCGCGGTGGACGATCGTCTTGCCCGGGTTGTTCGCCTTGATCTTCTCGGCAAGCTCGGTGGCGATCTTGGTGGAGAGCGAGTCAGAGCGCGGGCTGGAGGTTAGAAGCAGAATAGAGGACATGTCCATGTTCCTTTTCAATGGGTTGCGAAAATCGGGCGGGAAAACCGATCACGTTCAGCCAAAGACATAAGTCCTCAGTGCCATCGAAAAAAACTGTGATAATATGGATTGGACTTATCGATAGAATGGATGGCCAATGCTTCCCAATCCCACACTCGACCAATTGCAGGTTTTTCTGACCGTTGCGGAATCAGGTAGTTTTTCCGCAGCGTCCCGTGCGCTCAATCGCGCGCAATCGGTCATCAGCTACACGATCGCCAATCTGGAAGCGCAGCTGGAAATGCCGCTGTTCGAGCGCTCCGGCTCGCGCCAGCCGAAGCTGACGGACGCAGGCAGGGTGATGCTGGAGGATGCGCGGCGCATTGTGACAGACCTTCAGGTGATGCGCGCCAGGGTGAAAGGTCTGAAGACCGGCCTTGAGGCGGAGGTGGCCGTCGCCATCAGCGTCATGGTGCCGACGAATGCCACCGTCGACGTTCTCGCTGAATTCCGTGATCGTTTTCCGCTCGTCTCGCTGCGGCTCGACACCGGCGAACTCGGCACGATGCTGGAACTCGTTACCAGCGGCAAGTCGACGATCGGCATCGGCGGCGTGCTGAAGCAGGATGATGCATTGGCCATCGAGCGTATAGGCTATTCCTTTATGATGCCCGTCGCGGCACCCACGCATCCGCTCGCCCGGTTGGGGCGGCCGCTGTCGCTTGCCGATGTGCGCGAGGAAGTGCAGCTGGTGGTCACCGATGCCTCAAATCTCACGAAAGGCAAGGATTTCAATGTCCTGTCCTACAAGATCTGGCACGTCAGCGATATCGCCACCAAGCATCAGTTGATCCGAGGTGGCCTTGGCTGGGGTGGACTGCCGGCCTCGTTGATCATGGAGGATTTGCAGAAGGGGCGGTTGGTACCCCTGGCCCTTGATGCCTACGATCAGAGAGAAAATCCGATCTATGCGGTCCGCAAGCTCGATAACCCTCCCGGTCCCGCTGCTGCGTGGATGATCGAAGCCTTCCGGTCGCGCCTTTCGCGCTGCCCGAAGCAGGCAGATTTCAACGCGGCCATCGAAATGTTTCATCCGGAAGACAGGCAACTGGCCGCTGAATGAATAACCCTCTCCCCATGCGGGGGAGAGGGTTATCATTGAAGGATTACAGCACCAGCCGGTAGTTGCGGAAGCCGTCGGCGCCTTCGCCGGCATCTTCGACTTTCACGCTCTTGACCTGATCCAGGAAGTCCTTGGCCTTTGGCGAGCTTTGGAATACCGCAGTCGTGCCCGGCAGCGGCTTGAAGGTCCAGTTGCCGTCGGCGGTCGGATTGATCGTGCCCTGATCATGGACATAGCGAACGATGACGTCGCGGTTGGTGTCCGGTGCCTGGTAGACGACCTTGTCGGAAGCGATTTCCGGGAAATTGCCGCCGCCGCCGGCGCGGTAGTTGTTGCTGACCACGAGGAACTTCTGGGCAGCGTCGATCGGCTTGCCATTGAACTGCAGGTTCTGGATGCGGTTTGCATCGGCATTCAGAAGCTTGCCGTCATCGCCGAAGCGGCGCGGCTGCGACACGTCGATCTGATAGGTCACGCCGTCGATCACGTCGAAATTGTAGGACGGGAAGGCGTTGTTGATCAGATCGGCATCCTTGGCACCGGGCTGGACCTGGTTGAACATGGCAGCCGACATTTCCAGCCAGTTCTTGACCTGCGCGCCGTTGATGACGACAGCCTGCACGGTGTTGGGATAGAGATAGAGGTCGGCGACGTTCTTGATGGCGACATTGCCGGCGGGGACGTCGGTATAATAGTCGGCGCCGTTGCGGCCGCCGCATTTGAAGGGCGCTGCGGCCGAGAGCACCGGCAGGTCCTTATACTGCGTCTCCTTCAGCATCTCCTTGATGTACCAGACCTGCGCCTGGCTGACGATCTGCACCGACGGATCATCAGCGACGAGCGCAAAATAGGAGTAGAGTGGC
Source organism: Martinezella lusitana (assembly GCF_016901135.1). GTDB lineage: Bacteria > Pseudomonadota > Alphaproteobacteria > Rhizobiales > Rhizobiaceae > Rhizobium > Rhizobium lusitanum_D. The sequence goes on from NZ_JAFEVL010000048.1 coordinate 11,292, forward strand.
GCCGAGGTCTTGCCGACCGGCGTGCGGACGTAGGTCAGCGTCGCTTCATGCTCTGCCTTGGCGGCTTCCACCACTTCCTTCTTGTCGGCGACATCGGCGATGACCTTCTTCTTGTCGTCGCGATGGTAGATCGGCCGGGCTTCGGAAGTGAAATCGACGATCTTCCAGCTCTTGCCGTCCTTTTCGAGTAGCAGGTCGATCAGGCCGAGATGCGAGCCCCAGAAGCCGGCCATCACGGCGGGCTTGCCATGCAGTGTGCCCTTGACCGGATCGGCGTCCTTGATGCCGTCCCAGGTCTTCGGGCCTGGGAAGACGAGATGCTGGTGGCCGGTGAAGACAGCGTCGATGCCGGGAACGGCGGCGACGTAGAGTGAAGCGTTTTCCATCTTGTCGGATGGGCCGCTGCCGTCGATGCCGGAATGCGAGAGAGCGATGACGATGTCGGCGCCTTCAGCCTTCATAACAGGCACCCAGGCCTTGGCGGCTTCGACGATATCGCGTGTCTGCGCCTTACCCTCGAGGTTCTTGATGTCCCAAAGCATGATCTGCGGCGGCACGAAGCCGATGAAGCCGATCTTGACCGGGCTTTCATTGCCGGCGCCGTCCTTGATCTTCTTTTCAATAATCCGGTACGGCTTGAAGAACAGGTCGTCCTTCGTGGGGTCGGAAGCGAGCTGGCCCTTGGTGAGGTTGGCGCAGACGAAGGGGAAGTTCGCGCCGGCCAGCACCTTGAACATGAAGTCGAGGCCGTAGTTGAATTCGTGGTTGCCGAGCGTGCCGACTTCGTAGCCCAGTGTGTTCATCGCCTTGATGACCGGATGGACGTCGCCATCCTTCATGCCATGCTGATAGGCCATGTAGTCGCCCATCGGGTTGCCCTGCAGCACGTCGCCATTGTCGATCAGCAGCGAATTGGTGGCTTCCGCGCGGATGTTGTCGATGATCGTCGCGGTGCGCGTCAGGCCCATCGTGTCGTTCGGCTTGTCGGCATAGTAGTCGTAAGGGAAGACGTTGACGTGAATATCCGTCGTTTCCATGAGACGCAGATGCGCCTGATTGCCGGCCGCGCGAGTCGCAAAGGGATGCAACACGATCAGCGCCGCAGTGGCGCTGAGGCCTTGCAGCAGGGAACGGCGCGACATACTGGGCAAATCCAGAATGGAAGACATGGAACACTCCTTCTACGATGGGGCTATGGTCCCGCGATCATCTCTCGGGCGAGGGAGATTAGGACGATTTTCGAAGGTGTGCACCAGGAATGTGACAGGCTTATTGTGGCCGCGATTCAGAGAGCGCCCGCATGCGGTCAGCGTTTCAGAACCGGCTTTATGTCCTTGTGGAAAAAGCGGAAATAGGAAGCGACCTTTGCCGACGCGTTGGACGAGCGATCGAACTCGATGCCAATGCGGCCATTATGAGCCCAGCGCACGAAACCATCAAGCAAGCCGATATCATCGCATTCGACGCGAACCTTGCTGCCTGCGGCCGCATAGAGCGGCGACTGCAGATCGAGAGCGATACCGCTGGTGGAAATATTGACCACGCGGCCCGCGACAAGCTTGGTGAAATATCGGACCTGACCCGTCAGCCGGGCATAATGGCGCGGCGAACCTCGCGACTTGATCTTCAGGTTGCCTTGAACGAGAGATTTCGAAGAGGGCTGCATGATGTTATCCCGGTTCGCACATCTTTTTCAGTTTTTGGATAGCATGCAAGCATTGAAAGATTCTTAGGCTGACCGCTAAAATTGTAGGCGAGCGTCCCGAATCGGCACCAGATTCAGATGATGGTCCTGGAGGTTTCCGGGAGGCTTGGCAGGTTCTGCCCGACGATTTACATGCGGATAGTGAGGGGAGCAGGATATTGCGCATCGTTTCCTTGAATGCATGGGGCGGCCGGCTGCATGAGCCGCTGATGCCGTACCTCGTCGATGTCGATGCAGATGTGCTTTGCCTGCAGGAAGTGGTTCGGACACTCGATGCCGATTCCGAATGGCTTGTTTATCGCGATCACGGCGTCGAGCTTCTGCAGCGGGCCAATCTTTTCGAGGAGCTGAAGGCCGCTTTGCCGGCTCATGATGCCTTCTTCTCTCCCGTTGCGCGCGGCGATCTCTTCGATGGCGATCGACGGCTCCGGTCCGAATTCGGACTGGCGACCTTTGTGCGCAGGAGCTATCCGATCATCGGCCAGGCCGTGGGTTTCATCCATGGCGAATTCTCGGCAGATGGGTGGGGACCGCATCCGCGGTCGCGCAACGCGCATTGCATTCGCCTTTTCGACTACGAGCACGACTACCCGATTACCATCGCCCAGATGCATGGCCTGCGAGACATCGAAGGCAAGGGCGATACGCCAGCGCGTCGCCATCAGGCGGATGCGCTGGTCGATATTATCCGCCAAGTCCGGCAGGGTGATGAGCGATTGGTCGTCTGTGGCGATTTCAACGTGCTGCCTGATAGCATCACCTTTGAAATCCTCGGCAGCCTCGGGCTTGTCGATCTCGTCACCTCGCGGGGACATGACGACACGCGCACGTCGCATTACCGCAAGCAGCCCCGCTTCGCCGACTACATGCTGGTAACGCCGGATATCGAGGTGATCAGTTTCGATCCCGTGGCCGAGCCCGAAGTTTCCGATCACCGCGCATTGCTGCTGGACCTGCGCTGACTGGGATCAGAGACCGACATTCGGCCGGTCGATGATTTCGCGCAGGGCAAAGCTGGAATTGATCTTCACGACATGCGGCAGCGCGGAGAGCCAGTCGCGATGGATGCGCTCATAGTCCTCGAGGTCTCGCGCGGCGACGCGCAATATGTAATCATATTCACCCGACATGAGGTAGCAGGCGAGTACGTTCGGACAGCGTTTCACCGCCGTTTCGAATTCCGAAAGCGTCTTGGCGAACTGGCCGGATAGCGAGATGTGCACGATGGCGATCATCTTGTAGTTCAGCGCCTTGTGCGACAGGTGCGCGTGATAGCCGTCGATGACGCCGTTCTTTTCCAGAATATCGAGCCGGCGCGAGCAGGCCGACGGCGAGAGGCCGACCTTTTCGGCGAGTTCCGCATTAGTGATCCGCGCGTTCTGCTGCAGCATCCGCAGAATCGAATGATCTATGGCGTCGAGGTCGGACATTCGATGATCCTTCGAAAAAACTCTTGTCCACGCAATAAATCACGAAAAATGATGGTAGCGCAAATGGTCTTTGCAAGGACATTGCGGGGCGGAGGTGGTCTGATTTCGCTTGGAGAAATTGCATACGCAAAAGCATTCGAGGAGGAATGAAATGCGCGTTGGTTGCCCGAAGGAAATCAAGAACCACGAATATCGCGTTGGCCTGACGCCGGCATCCGTTCGTGAATATGTCGCCCACGGCCACGAGGTCTGGGTCGAGACGAAGGCAGGTGCCGGCATCGGCGCCGACGATCATGCCTATGCCGCCGCCGGCGCCAAGATCGCTGCAAGCGCCAAGGATATTTTCGAGAAGTGCGACATGATCGTAAAGGTCAAGGAGCCGCAGCCCTCCGAATGGGCGCAGCTTCGCGAAGGACAGCTTCTTTACACCTATCTGCATCTCGCGCCGGATCCGGAACAGACCAAGGGCCTGCTCGCCTCCGGCGTGACCGCTATCGCCTATGAGACAGTCACCGATGAGCGCGGCGGCCTGCCGTTGCTGGCGCCGATGTCCGAGGTCGCCGGCCGTCTCTCGATCCAGGCGGGCGCGACGGCGTTGCAGAAGGCCAATGGCGGCCTCGGCATCCTGCTCGGCGGTGTGCCGGGCGTGCTGCCGGCCAAGGTCGCCATCATCGGCGGCGGTGTGGTCGGCCTGCATGCCGCCAAGATGGCGGCCGGCCTCGGCGCCGATGTCAGCATCCTCGACCGCTCGCTGCCCCGTCTGCGCCAGCTGGACGATATCTTCAACGGCCGCGTCCATACCCGCTATTCCAGCATTCAGGCGCTGGAAGAGGAGGTCTTCACCGCCGTCTCGTGATCGGCGCCGTCTTGATCCCCGGTGCGGCCGCGCCGAAGCTCGTCACGCGTGAGATGCTGTCGGGCATGAAGAGTGGCTCCGTCATCGTCGATGTCGCCATCGATCAGGGCGGCTGCTTCGAAACCTCGCATGCGACGACTCATTCGGATCCGACCTACGTGGTCGAAGGCGTCGTGCATTACTGTGTCGCCAATATGCCGGGCGCGGTTCCGGTCACATCGGCACATGCCTTGAACAACGCCACCATCTATCACGGCCTCGCATTGGCTGATCGCGGTCTGCGCGCCATCGCAGAAGACAAGCACCTCCGCAATGGCCTCAACGTGCACAAGGGCCGCATCACCAACAAACCGGTGGCCGAAGCGCTAGGCTATGAAGCCGCCGCGCCCGAAAGCATCCTGAACGTGGCGTAAATCCCATCGCGCTCACGTCAGATGGAGGCGCCGACATCAGCATATGCCGGCGCTTCTTTCTACTGCGCCGCGCGCCCTTTTGGCGCGCAAAGGAGGCAGTAGCATTTTTTGAATAGGGTATAACCGCTGGGTTATACGCGGTCTATTCGGCACTGATAGCAATTGTTGCGCGCCGAGCGGACATGGACATAAGCGATGTCCGCGCGCTCGAGCAGCGAGGCGGCATAGGCAGGAATCTCGCCGATCGGCGTCACAGCGCCGGTGCCGTAGACGATGCGATTGTTCGTCCCATAGCCGCGCACGATGAAATCCCGGCTGGTTGCCAGCACCGGCGGCAGGACCTCTTCCGCCTCGTAGCGTTTGCAGGGCGTCTTGTGCAGGAAGATCGGACCGGTCTCCGCATAAGGTTGCAATTCGGGGAAGGGCCGATAGGCGAAGACGAAAAGCTCCTCGCCGGCATCGATATTGCGCAGGCAATGGCGGCAGGGATGGCCGGGGCCGTCGGAGATCATGGTCTCCGGCTGGTGACCATAGGCGTCGGTACCTCCGTTCCAGAGCATTTCGGCGTCGGATGTCGGCATTGCGGAAAAGGCGATGGTGGACATGGAAATCTCCTTCTGAGGTTTACCATGTGATGCCTTGAGCCACCGCGGGAAGCCACCCGATTCCTGCCGCTAGTTGTTCTTGGCGAACTCCAGCAGTTCCTTATCGCTCAATGGCCTGACAATGCCTTGGCCGGTGGAAATCGGCGAAAAGCCGAACATCTGATAGAGCTGGAGCGCTCGCGGATGATCGAGATCGTTGGTGGTCGTTATGATCCGTTGCGGGTTCAGCGTCCATATGGCGTAGAGCGACTGGAGCAGGAACCATTTGCCGATGCCGAGGCCGAGCGCATGCTCTATGAGGCCGAAATGGCTGAGCTCGATGGTTTCCTCGTCCTGGCGGAAATATTCGAAGAATCCGGCCGGGGCGCCGTTGACGTAAAGCACGCTGATATCGTTGCGCTGATCGTGAAGGATCGCCGTCAGCTCCTCGTCAGACATACGCAGCCGGTCGACCCAATGCCAGCGAGCCCCGACCTGGCGGTAGAGATAGCGATAAAAGGGCAACGGAATGGCCGGCGAGCGCATGATCGCCGTCTGGATATTGACCGGCACCGCCAGGCTCGTCTTGGGCGGCGCGGTCATTTCCAGGCGGGTAATGTGGACCTTGATCGACGAAGGCGTTTTCACGGATGCCATGCTCAATCTTGACCGGTAGCGATCGGCGTGTCTGCGCGGCTGCCCCACTCAGACCATGAGCCGTCGTAGAGCTTGTTGCCGCTATGGCCGAGCGATTCGAGCGCCAATGTGATGATGGCGGCGGTAATGCCGGAGCCGCAGGTGGTCACGACAGGCTTGTCGAGATCGATGCCGGCCTTTTCGATGGTCTCGCGCAGCTCGGGCAGCGACTTGAACTTGCCGTTGGTGGCGAAGACGCCCGATGGCAGACTCTTGGCGCCCGGCATGTGGCCGGAGCGCATGCCTTCGCGCGGTTCCGGTTCCGCAGCAGCAAAGCGGCCGGCACTGCGGGCATCGGCGATCTGCAGGGAACGGCTGTCGACGATATCTCGCATCTCGTCGAGCGCGACGACGCGGCTGCCGTTGAAATTCGGCTTGAAGGTTGCGGGTTCGAATGCCGGGAGTGCCGTTTCCAGCCGCCGTCCTTCGGCTTTCCAGCCGTCGAGCCCTCCGTCGAGCACGAAGACGTTCGGCGCGCCCATGGCGATGTGGAACAGCCACCAGACGCGCGGCGAGGCAAACAGGCCGGGGCCGTCATAGACGACGATGCGATCGGTCTCGCTGATGCCGAGCTTGCCGACCTCTGCCGCAAAGAATTCGGGCGAGGGCACCATATGCGGCAGGTCGGTCGAGTGATCGGCTATCTTGTCCTGATCGAAGCGGATGGCGCCCGGAATATGGCCGCTGGAATATTCGGCATCGGCATTGCGCTTCTGCGCCGGCAGATAGAAGGATGCGTCGAGGATGCGCAGGTCCTTGGCACCTAGCTCGCTTTGCAGCCAGTCGGCGGATACGACGAAACGGCTTTTGTCCGCTGCCATGATGATCTCTCCCTGCTATGGTTTCTTGATCTCGGTGTCGGGATATCGACGCTTGCCGGCGTCAGTTTTCGTCGGTAGGGGCGCCGAAACGGATGCGGAAGCGGCGGTTTTCCTTGCCCTTCTTCTCGATCTTGGCGATGTGGATCGCTCCGACCTCCTGCGTCTCTGACACATGTGTGCCGCCGCAGGGCTGGCTGTCAACGGCGGAGTCCTCGCCGATGCAGACAAGGCTGACGCGGCCGAGGCCGATCGGCGGGCGCACGTTCTTGGATTTGACGATACCCGGATTGGCGGCCAGCTCCTCGTCGGTGATCCACTGGAGGAAAACGGGATGGTTCTCGTTGACCAGAGCCATCATCCTGGCGGTCACCTCATCCTTGTCGATCGTCTCGCTCATGTCGAAATCGACCCGGCTTTCATCCTCGCCGACTGCGGCACCCGTGATGGGGTAGGGGCAGACGACCGAGAGCAGGTGACAGGCGGTGTGCATGCGCATCAGCTTGTAGCGACGCGGCCAGTCGATGTGCAGCACCAGCTTTTCGCCGAGGATGGGCTGCGCCTGGCCCTCGAGCGGCACATGGATGATGATGTCCTTGATCGGCCCGTGCCTGGTCTGGCCGAGCATGATCTTCGAGCCATCGGCGCGCTCGAAGAAACCGGTATCGCCCGGCTGGCCGCCGGAGGTGGCGTAGAAGCAGGTCTGATCGAGCTCGATGCCCCCGTCTTCGTGGATCGCGGTTACGACTGCTTCGGCGGTCGAGAGATAGAAATCGTCACGGTAGAGGGCATTCACAGCCATGAGATCACGCTACTGTTTCGTATGGGACGGAAATATCCGCCCGCTTTTCAAGATAGGCCGGCAGCGGCAGGCCCTTCGACTTCAGGAAGTCCGGATTGAAGAGCTTGGACTGATAGCGATTGCCGTAATCGCACAGGATCGTCACGATCGTATGTCCAGGGCCTAGATCCCTGGCAAGACGCACAGCGCCGGCAATGTTGATGGCAGTCGAGCCGCCTAGGCACAGTCCTTCGTATTCGACGAGGTCGAAGAGGTAGGGCAGGGCTTCGGCATCGGTGACCTGGTAGGCGAAGTCTGGCGTAAAGCCCTCCAGATTGGCCGTCACGCGGCCCTGACCGATGCCCTCGGTGATCGAGGAGCCGGAGGACTTCAGCTCGCCGTTCTTGTAGAACTCATAGAGTGCAGCGCCTTCCGGGTCGGCGATGCCGATCTTAATGTCCTTGTTGAAGGCATGCAGGCCCATGGCGACGCCAGCCAGCGTGCCGCCCGAGCCGACCGAGCAGATGAAGCCATCGACCTTGCCTGACGTGTCGGCCCAGATTTCCTTGGCGGTCGTTTCGATATGCGCCTGCCGATTGGCGACGTTGTCGAACTGGTTCGCCCATATCGCGCCGTTCGGCTCTGTCTTTGCCAATTGCTCGGCAAGCCGGCCGGACAGCTTCACATAATTGTTCGGGTTCTTGTAGGGGACCGCGGGAACCTCGACCAGCTCCGCGCCGAGCAGCTTCAGCGCATCCTTCTTTTCCTGGCTCTGGGTTTCCGGAATGACGATGACTGTGCGATAGCCGAGCGCCTTGGCGACCAGTGTGAGGCCGATACCCGTGTTGCCCGCCGTGCCCTCGACGATGACGCCGCCGGGCCTCAGCAGTCCCTTTTTCTCGGCATCGCGAATGATGTAGAGCGCGGCGCGATCCTTGACCGACTGACCGGGGTTCAGGAACTCGGCCTTGCCGAGAATGGTCGAGCCCGTCGCCCCGGAGGCGCCCTTGAGCTTGATCAGCGGCGTATTGCCAATTGCTTCGAGGACGGAGGGGTGGACGGTCATGGAATCTGCCTTCTGTTCACAACTACTGTAAGAACGGTCTTTTCCCTTCACAAGGCGGCATAGGCAAGAAATTCTGTTCCTCGCTCTTCGTTCGACCTGCAAAATTCAACTTGGACGGCACCATTCGCCTACGCGTTCGCGGTCCTTCGATTGTCTCTGATTGGTGACATAGATTTCGGCATCGAGGACGACAGACTGGCCGAAAGCGGCCACAATGATACGCTATTTCTAAAATGCTACGGACGGCCGCGGTTGAGTGTTTGATGTAGGCGGCCGTCAGCCAAGGAGAAGAGCCATGAGCCCGTTCATTGCGCGTCCTGAACACGGAGTCGTCTGGATCACCGGCGCCAGTTCCGGCATGGGCCGAGCGCTGGCGCTGAAATTGGCGGGCGAAGGGTATAAAGTGGCCGTAACGGCCCGCAGCCACGACAAGCTTTTGGCATTGCAGGCGGAGGCGAGCGAGCTTCCCGGCAGCATCGTCGTGCTCGACGGAGACGTGACCGAGGCCGAAGACATGGAGCACACCGTCGCTGCGATCGAATATCAGCACGGCGCTGTTGCCTTGGCGGTCCTCAACGCCGGCATCTACCTGCCGGCGCGGGGCGAGGACTTGAACCACGAGGCTTTCGACCGCAGCTTTGCCGTCAATCTTCATGGCGTCGTCAACTGTCTCGTGCCGGCGGTTCGGCACATGCGGGCCAGAGGCTATGGCCAGATCGCCATCGTTTCCTCCGTGGCGGGTTATGGCGGCTTGCCCGGCGGCGCGGCCTATGGCGCCACCAAGGCCGCCCTCATCAACATGGCCGAGAGTCTGAATTTCGAACTCGATCGCCTGGGCATCCATATCCAGCTCGTGACCCCCGGCTATGTCGAAACGCCGCTGACGGCGAAGAACAAGTTTGCCATGCCGGATATATTATCCGCCAAGGAGGCGGCTGACGCGATCGCCGCCGGATTGAAATCATCGGCTTTCGACATCAGCTTCCCGAGGGGCCTGGTCTATCGGGCAAGGCTTTTGAAGCTGCTGCCCTACAGCCTCTATTTCCGCACGGTCCGCTATCTTCTCGGGAACGGCGGCAAACAGAGGTCAGTCGGCGCGCGGCCGACCCCCCATCCTGCTGAATAGCACCTGTTTTCCATTTCCCAGCGATACGTGCGCCTCGAGCACACGTCGCCTTGGCGTGACTGGCTGCGATGATGCCATCGACCGCCCATTCCACCTCTTCTCATATGCTATGTCGCCTGTCGGCATCAAATATAGCGTGGCATCATGGGGACCGCCCCACGACCGCGCGTTCCGCCATGGAATCTCCCCCGCAACTCTCGTGAGGAAATCTCGCTGCGTCCTGTGATATAAGGATTGCTGTCACTGTTCTGTAATGCAAGTTCGCTAGCAGTCCAAGCAATTGGCGGCCCAGAATGGACAGGTGGGAAAGAACAACATGGCGGAAATCCGGATCGAACAAGTTCGTAAAGCCTATGGACGCAACCAAGTCGTTCATGGCGTCGACCTGAATTTCCGCTCGGGCGAGTTTGTCGTCATTCTCGGCCCTTCCGGCTGTGGCAAATCCACCCTGCTGCGCATGATTGCCGGCCTTGAGGATATTTCGTCGGGCGAGATCATCATCGATGGCAAGGTCGTCAACCAGCTCGAGCCGCGTGAGCGTGGCTGCGCCATGGTCTTTCAGAACTACGCGCTCTATCCGCATATGGATGTCGCCGCCAATATGGGCTACGCGCTGAAGGTAGCCGGCGTGCCGCGCGAGGAGCGTGACCGCCGCATCAAGGAAACCGCCCGCATCGTCGGCCTCGAGGATTTCCTCGCCCGCAAGCCGGCCGAGCTTTCCGGCGGCCAGCGCCAGCGCGTCGCCATGGGCCGCGCCATCATCCGCGAACCGAAGGTTTTCCTGTTCGACGAGCCGCTCTCCAACCTTGATGCCAAGCTGCGCGTGCAGATGCGCGTCGAGATCCGGCGCCTGCACAAGCGCCTGTCGGCCACGTCGGTCTTTGTGACCCACGATCAGGTCGAGGCCATGACGCTCGCCGACAAGCTTGTGGTCATGTACAAGGGCAATGTCGAACAGGTCGGCACTCCCCTTGAAATCTACAACATGCCGCGTACCCGCTTCGTCGGTTCGTTCATCGGCTCGCCGGCGATGAATTTCCTGGAAGGCACGTTCTCGGCGAACGGCGAACAGTTCATCTTCGATGGCCTGCCGATTGGCGTCGACGCCAATATCGGCAAGCGTCATGCCGGCCAGCCGGTCGCCCTCGGCATCCGCCCGGAACAGGCGCGTCTCGTGCCGGCAGGCACGCCCGGCGCCATTCCGGCGACGGTCGACTTCGTCGAGGAGCTGGGCGCCGGCCGCGTCATCCATTGCGACATCAACGGATCGAGCTTTGCCATCGCTGTGTCGGATCACACGACCGGTCAAACCGGTCAGGCCGTTGGTCTGGAACTGCCGCAACAGCACACGCATCTCTTCGCCCAGGATACCGGCCTGCGGCTCGACGCCGTTGCTTCCGTCACGCCATTGAAGGTGATGGCACACTAATTTCAGACATCAATTTTCATGAAGAGCGCCCGGAAATCATGATCGATTTCCGGGCTTTTTTTCTTGGATGAAAAGAGGCTGCTGGCCTTGGAAGTCGAACCATCCTTGCTCAGCACAGCGCATCCCATCGGCACCGCGGTGCTTGTATCGACTCCGGCGCATAGCCGATATCCGATGGACGCACGCATGTTGCCTTCGCGCCAGCCTAATCAGCTGGTCGCAGCCCGGTCTCCGCTTTGAAAAGACTGTCTTCGTCCGTCACGACTAAACTGCGCCCTAGAGAGGGTGTCGATAACGAATTGCCTGCCACATCTTCCAAGGAAGAGCGGCAGGCTATCCGATCACTTCTCGGTGGCGATCAGGCCACGAACGAACCAGCGCTGCATCAGGACGACGACGAGGAGCGGCGGCAGCATGACAATCAAGGTGCCGGCCATCGCGATATGCCACTCGGGAAGCCCGCCGCCGACGTTCGGAATGAGCGACTTGAGTTCGGTCACTGCGGTTGCGTGCGACGGATCGGTGGTGACCAGCAACGGCCAAAGATACTGGTTCCAGGCCCACAGGAACATGATGGTGCCGAGTGCTGCCATGTTGGTGCGCGACAGCGGCAGTAGGATGTCGACGAAGAAGCGCAGCGATCCGGCGCCGTCCATGCGCGCGGCCTCGGTCAGCTCGTCCGGTATCGTCAGGAAGAACTGACGGTAGAGGAACGTACCGGTTGCCGTCGCAACTAGTGGCAGGATCAAGCCGGGGAAGGAGTTAAGCAGCCCCAGGCTCAGCGAGACCTGAATGCCTGTAACCTTCTCGATGAGCCAGGTGATGCCGGTGATGTCGAGAAGCCCCTGGTAGGGCGACAGGACGTTGGCGGCGACCGCATAGGTCGGCACGATACGCACTTCGAGCGGCAGCATCAGCGTCACGAAGATCAGCCAGAAGATGAAGTGGCGGCCCGGATAGCGGAAATAGACGAGCGAAAAGGCGGTAAGCGCCGAAATGATCACTTTGCCCGCCGCCACGCCGCTGGCGAAGATCAGGCTGTTCAGCAGCTTGGGGCCGAGATCAGCGGTCGTCCAGGCAGTCTTCATGTTGGTCCAGAAATCGGTGCCGGGGATCAGCGACATTGGTACGCGATTGACGTCGGCCATATTATGGGACGCGGCAATGGCGACGATAGCTATCGGCGCCACTGCCACCAGGAAGCCGATGAACAGGATCACATGGGTGAAGAAATTCAGAATTGGGGTGCGCTCGACCATGTCAGCCTCAACGATAGTGAACGCGCCGCTCGATGAAGCGGAACTGGAAGATGGTAAGCACGATGATCAGCAGCATCAGAATGATGCTCTGTGCCGCCGCACCGGAGTAATCGAGACCTTTGAAGCCGTCGAAAACGATCTTATAGACCATGAGATTGGTCGAGTTGTGCGGGCCGCCTGATGTCATGATATCGACGATGCCGTAGGAATCCTGGAAGCTTTCGGTGATGTTGATCACCAAGAGAAAGAAGATCGTCGGCGTGATCAGCGGGAATTGAACATCCCAGAAGCGCCGGAGCACGCTGGAGCCGTCCATCGCTGCCGCTTCGATTAGCGAGCGCGGAATGGCTTGGAAGGCGGCAAGGAAGAAGATGAAGCTGTAGCCGATATACTTCCACGAGTAGGCGGCGATGATGCAAGCCATTGCGTCGGCTCCATTGAGGCCCGGGTCCCATATCCCTGGCCACCATTGGTTGACAACGGATATAAGGCCGGCTTCCGGCGCCAGGATGAAGCGAAAGGCCATGGCCGACGCCGGGGCTGCGATGCCATAGGGCCAGACGAGCACGACGCTGTAGAATTTCGAACCCCGAAGCTGTCGGTCGGTCAGGGCTGCAAGTACCAAAGCGACGCCCATGGCGATGCTGGTGCTGATGGCAGCAAAAATGATGCTGATCGTGACCGAGTTCCAGTAGTCGTCACTGGCGAGAATCGATTTGAAGTTATCGAGACCGACCCAGATGTTGCCGCCGCCCCAGGGTTGCTGCAGCGTCAACGACCAGAAGATCGCCTGACCCGCCGGCCAATAGAAAAAGGTGAAGATGAGAAGAAGCTGAGGCACTGCGAACAGGATGCCAACGCTCCACTTGCTGAAAGTTGTACGCTTTTCCATGGTCTCTTCCGGCTTGGGATCCCGATGCCATTCTTGCTCTCATGGCGAACGTCCGCCGGGAATCCCCGGCGGACGCTGTCTGTCATGAGCTCTGCTGCTTACGGCAGCTGCTTGCCCTTGTAGGTGGCTTCGAAGCGATCGAGAACGGCGTCGCCATTCTTGACCAGATTGTCGAGGCCTTGCTGAACGCTGACCTTGTTGGCGAAGATGGCCTGCATCTGGTTGCCGAATTCAGCGCGGATCTGCGTGAAGTTGCCGAGGCGTACGCCGCGAGTGATCGGGGTCGGCTCGGAAGCGGTCAAGCTGGCGATCGCTATTTCGCGGCCCTTGTAGGGTGCCTTGTCATAGAAACCGGAGGACTTCATGAAGTTGAAGCCAGCCTTGGTGACCGGGATGTAGCCGGTGTTGGTCGACCAGAAGAGGGCCGTCTCAGGCTTGCCGATGAAGTTGAGGAACGCGGCAGCACCCTTGTATTCGTCAGCCGACTTGCCAGCCAGAACCCAAAGCGATGCACCGCCGACGAGCGAATTCTTGCGCTCGGTGCCGGCGTAGACCGGAAGTTCGGCCACATCCCAGTTCATGCCAGCCTTCTGGGTCTTAGCAACCGTGCCGTGGTCGCCGACCGAGGTGAGGATCATCTGGCAATCGCCCGATGCAAAGGCCTGAACCATATCCTGGCCAAGATCCTTGGACTTGATCTTGATGAGACCCTGGTCGTACCAGCTCTTGAGGTCGGTAACGTACTTGACGAACTTGGTCTTGTTGACGGTCAGGCGAGCGTCGAGACCGTCGTAACCGTTGTTCTTCGTAGCAACCGGCTGGTCGTGGATGGCAGAGAACTGCTCCATCAGCTGCCAGCTTTCGTTGCCGGAGATGTTGATGGCCATCGGGCAATCATAGCCGGCGCCCTTCAGCGCCTTCATGTCGGCGGCGGCATCTTCCCAGGTCTTCGGAGCTTCGGTCTTGCCGATCTTGGCAAAGGCGTCCTTGTTCCAGTAGAGCAGGGCGGTCGAGGAGTTGAACGGGAAGGACAGGAGCTCGCCCTTGGACGTCGCATAGTAGCGCGCGATGCCGGGGAAATAGTCGTTCCAGTCTACCTTGTAGCCGTTCTCAGCCATCAGCTTGGTGACTGAGTGATAGGCGCCCGAAAGCATCATGGTCGCGGTGCCGACGTCATAGACCTGAACGATCGTCGGCTGCTTGCCGGCGCGGAAGGCCGCAATCGTGTTCTGCAGGGCAGCATCGTAGCTGCCCTGGGTGACGCAGGAGACTTCATAGTCCTTCTGCGACTCATTGAAATTCTTGCACATCGTCTGAACGACGCGGTCCAGGTCACCCGACAGGCCGTACCAGAAATCGAACTTGGTCGGAGCAGCAGCAGCAGGCAGGGCCAGCGCTAAGCTCATGACGCCGGCGGCAGCAGCCGAAATGTAGTTTTTAAGTTTCGACATAATCCCTATTTCCTTTTTGAAAGCTCGGAACCGGTGGTCTTGCGCAAGTCCGCGGTAGCGGCGTTATAGACAAGCTGTGTGACAGTTTGTTGAGGGCAAAAATCCCGTATCGCCAGCCATTTTCAGTCGAAGCGAGGGTTTTCGGGCGGCCGATCTTTGAATGATCAAGTATTTGAGACGGCACTAATCAAGGCGTGCAATCTAGGACGGTTCGCGCGGGGCTTGTTGCTTACCCCGAAATGGGTGTTTGTCTTCCTTGCTGGCGGCCCGAATGGTGATGCATGATCTCGCCGGACGAATCCATAAAGCAGCGGAGGGGCGCATCGATGGGCATCACCGAAAGGCAGAGGATGGCGGCGGCGGAATGGTATTGCTGCTTCGATCCCGAACTCGATGCGCTGCGGTGGCTGGCGCGAGAGGCCGTGCATGAGCACAATACGATGCCGCCAGCGCAGCGCGGCAATCTCGGGCCGGCTTTGGCTGCGCTCTTTGCTCACGCCGCGGAGAATGTTTTCATCGAAGCACCGTTTCACTGCTCCTATGGGATGAACATCTCGCTTGGTCGCCGTGTCTATCTCAATGCCGGCTGCACCATTCTCGACAGTGGCAGCGTGCGCATCGGCGAAGGCAGCATGCTGGGGCCGGGCGTTCATATATATTGTGCGGAACACCACAGGGATCCGGAGAAGCGGCGCGCAGGCCTGGAGATTGCGCGACCGGTCACGATCGGCAGGGATGTGTGGATCGGGGGCGGAGCCATTATTCTAGGCGGCGTGACGATCGGCGACGGAGCGATCGTGGGGGCCGGTTCGGTCGTGACAAGAGATGTCGCGGCAGGTGCGACCGTCGTCGGCAATCCCGCCCGGCCTGTCGGCAGGAGCTAGAAGGGGTTCAGTTCGCCGGGCGGCGCCGTCTTGTCCACCACACCGCAAAACGCCGGCGCCAGCGACGCACGACGGGCATATCATGTGACAGCACGATGAAGCCAAGCGGCAGCATCCAGAAGCCGAGCACCGGCAGGAAACCGAGTGTGCCGCCGAAGATGAGGGCGACGCCGACGCCGACGCGGGCAAGACGCGATCTGGGAAGCGGAATTCTCACCGAGCCGAAAACAAGCTCGCGCGTAGAAGGATCAATGCCGAAACGGCGGGCTTTCCGGCCATTTCGACCTCTGTTTGCTGTTGCTTCGCTTTGATCAGTCATCCACAGAAAGTGGTGAGGCGACGAAATAATGCAAGGGAAATCGCTTTTTTTGAAAAAACCGCTTGGCAAATCGGGCAAGCGTTTGTATTAGCCCACTCACACCGCGCCAAGCGCATTCCCTGGTAGCTCAGCGGTAGAGCATTCGACTGTTAATCGACAGGTCGCCGGTTCGAATCCGGCCCGGGGAGCCACTTTTTCTGATAAGAGTTAGTTTTTGCTGTATTGTAAAGAATACAGATCTTCTTCCTCGGCCACCTTTGAAGTCATCATCGTCGATGACATCAGCGCTGCGGTCAAACCGCCGGCGTCCTCTTCCTCGATGGTGGTTATTCTGGAGACGGCGTCGCCTGGGCGCGCCTGCGTGATTAGCAGGGATAGCCATGACGGTCTTTTCGGTTGCGAAGCCGGGCTATTTGCGCTTGGGTCAGGCGAAAAGCTTGACTCTAAGGAATCATAAAAAATGATGCGCCGATTGATGGTTTTGGCTTTGTGTGTATCGATGAGCGCTGGACACGCTTTGGCTGATACCGATGCTGTCTCGAATGCGAAAATGCTTTGCCGAGCAGTCGACACGACCATTTCGCTATCGCCGTGCACCTATTCCGAAGAAACGAAAACGGTCACTGTCTCTGTTGCGACGGGAGGTGGAGACGCTCAAGAGCTTTGCCAGACCATCGAGAGTTCTCTCGTAGAAAAGCACATATATTTCGGTGCCGATCCCTGGAAGCTGAATCTGAAATCGCCCGCCAGCGGCGACAACACGATCGCATCTTGTGATTTGCCGCAAACTCCCCGTTGAAGGGGACGCCGGCCCTGGGAGTGGCGGGTGAAACGAGAGCGGGTGGGATGTCGAAAATCAACGATCTGATAGCGTCGGCAAAGACCGTTTGCGACCGATACGAAAAAGGGCGCATGGAAAGAGAAACCGTCCGAGAATGGGTCTTGCGTCTGGGTGCTTATCCACCGCCGCATGGCGATCGTGTGCGGGAAGCGGCGGAGTGGTTCAGGGCTCACTCTGCAACCGAAGTGCCGGCCGATGTCCGAGATGTCGATTTGGACAGATTAAGAGCAATCTTTTCGCAGTGAGCCGATCGCACTTGATTGTCATTACCGATACTATAGACACCCAGGAAGAACGCGACTGCCGTTAATTTAGAACGGGGTCGGGCGGCCGATTGACGTCACGCTGCTGCTGCGAGATCACGCAGCCGTTCTTTTGTCCCAAGCCCAAGAGTGGACGAACTGTATCAGCGCAGTGGGCAATTTTATTGCACGCGCCCCGCGGCGTCGATTTCTTCGGCCTTAGTCTTCATTGCGCTTTGGTGTGCGATGGACGCGCTATCCTCGTTGACCCGCCTTTCCCAGCCGTGCCAGATTGCCGCCGTTCGCCCGACGGGCCTTCGGGTCGATGAGGCGATATGAGCCGGGTTCGGCATATTGGGGGGATGTAATGTCTGAGAATGCGAGCTCGCGCGGAGCGTCATGGGTGGGGTGGGTTTTTAGCGCAATCGTGATAGTCGCATTGGCGGTCGATGCGGCTGTCGATCTGTTTGCACCGTCGATGGTCAGCGCGGAGATGGAGGCGACGGGATTCCCGGCCGGCCAGGCGACGTTGCTCGGCCTGATCATCCTCGTCTGCGCGATTCTTTATGCCATTCCACGCACTGCAATCCTTGGCGCAATCCTGACGACGGGCTTCCTGGGCGGCGCTATCTGCGTCCATTTTCGTCTTGGAGAAGTATGGTCTCCGCCACAACTTATCAGTTTGCTTTTGGGCATCTTGGCCTGGGGAGGCCTTTATCTTCGCGACGAGCGGCTTCGAAGCCTCCTACCCATCCGTTCTCCAATCGGCTGAGAATCGAAAATCCGCTTTGCCAGGGCTTTTTTGTACTGCAACAACAGAGTCTTGCATTCCTGCCGGTGAGAGGGTTGCCGGCGCGATACAGCGGCGGTTTTCGAGCCACTGTCAGCAAGTTTCATGCAGATGTGTGTGGCACTTCGATGAAATTTGGCTCAAGGTATGGTTGCTCTCGCGAATGTGAGAAGATGTTCATGTGGCGTTAATCTGAACCGGCGCATGAACGTAAGTGCGCGATCCGCGCAGCATAGTCCCCCAATGCTTTAGAGGTTCGACATGAAAAACCTGATTCTTGCTTCTGCACTCGCTCTGGCATCGGTCGTTGCCGTCAGCGCAACGTCCGAGGCGGCTCCGATGCATCATCGTCACCATCAACATTGCTATATGAAGAAGGTGAAGCACAGAGTTCATGGCCACTGGGTCGTCCGCAGTGTACGCGTCTGCCGTTAATCGGTAGAAGCTTCGAACTGGCGCAAAATCCCCTCTGATTGCAAGTCGGCCGCTACCGATATCCTCGGTAGCGGCCGTTTCGTTTCTGGAACTCTATGAAGTGGGACCTGCGGGACGAGTCCCGATGCATCAAGGGCGAATTTCGAATATTACGCCGCTGCGATGCCGGCGATGATATCGGCGGTCGTCGCGCCAGCTACGGTCCCAATGGCGGCGGCGATCCCAGCCGCGATCGTCGCGCCAATGACGGCGATCATGACCGCGCCAGCGGCGGCGATCGTCGTATGAATCCGGGTGCCAGCGCGTTCCACGCTCTTGAACCAGAACGATATCGGGAGCCGTTGCTTGTGAAGCGCTGGGCGGGGCGGCCATCGTCGGCATGGTGACCGACAGCAGCGAGCCTATGGTGAGCGCGGCGGTCAAAGCGATTGAAGCAAAATTTTTCAAAATGATAACTCCTTTATTAAGCCAATGTCCCTTTGCGCAGTAAACGCAATAGCTACGACAAGGTTCCCCCTTCTGGTTGATCGGGGTTCGTCGCAACACGTTTTGCTCGCAGGGAAGCGGCTTGATTTCAGGAGTCGCCAGTCAAGAAAAAAGGGGGCCGGCAGGGAAAGCCGGACCCCTTCCTTCTCTGATCGGAGGTCAAGTCAGATCAGGTCAGAAGTTGCGTTCGAAGCGGAGAATGCCGGCGACGGTATCGTCCTTGGCAAAGTCATAGTGAACGTAGGTCAATTCCGGCTCGACCAGGAGGTCCTTGACCGGGTTGAACTTCAGGTTCGTGGTTGCTTCGAAGATCTTCGAGTCGGTGTAGGCGAGCTGGAGGTTCCACTTCAGCTTTTCGTTGATCGGAACGCCAACGCCGCCCCAAACTGCCCAATCACCCCAGCCGCACTTCGAGCCATTGACAGTGCCGTTCGGCGCCGTGCAAGCAGAAATGTCCTGGTTCGAACCGGCATACTGGTTCAGCTTCTTGCCGTCCGTGTTGTAGCCGCCCATCAAGAAGGCCGTGAGGAAACCGAAGTCGGCATCGACACGAGCCTTGACTGCACCTTCTTCGACGATGGAGTCATAACCGCCAACGACCTTGAAGCCCCATGCGCCAGACTTGAAACCGAGACCAGCAACAACGTTCGGGGCGTAGTGGTCACCCTTCGCCTGTTCCCATGCACCGTCGTAAGTCGTCGAATCGGAACCGGAGTTACTATCTTCGAGCGAGATAACAGCCGAGAAGCCGTTGCCGCCGTCATATTCATAGGTCAACTGGTTGAGTTCGTACGGGCCGTCATAGATCACGTCGTCGTTGATGACGTCGCCGGCGTAACCTACGTACAGGTTGTACTGCGAGTCCTTCTTACCGACGGTGAAGCCACCGAGGCTGATGTAGGACCACAGCAGGTTCGTGCTGGTGGAGCCGCCGTCATTCCAGTCCCAACGAACGATGGTTTCCGTCTTCAACGGACCGTATTCGGTGTCGGTCGCGGTGTCGACGTTCAGCTCGGCGCGGGTGTGCCACAGCGTGCCCTGATTGCTGACGCGATTATAGGCGTTGTACCACTCACCTTCCGTACGAACCTTGCCGCCGATCTTGAGGCAGGTTTCGGTGCCAGGGATGAAGAAGTAGCCAGCACCGTATGCGTCGCAGATGCGAACGTATTCGAGCGGCTCCGGCTCAGCGGCAACGATAGCGTCGGCCGCATGAGCACCGGATACTGCCGCCAAGGCAGCAGCGGAGCCGAGAAGAAGGCTCTTGATGTTCATAATAACTCCAATCTTTCTTGATTGGGCATGAGATAACCCGCCGAAAAGACGACGTGCCCAACCCCATCCCGTTCATGTTCCCTATCAGTAGCTGCGAAGTAATAAGCTTCGCGAACTATTACCTGAACCTGCTCCGCTGATTTGGCAAGATACTAAGACTGGCGAACTATGTGCGTGCTATTCGAAAAAAAACTTTGTTGCAAAAATGACGCAATTCGCTGGGTAAGCTGATTATACGGACCCTTTAGCCGCCTTTGTGGAAGCTGTAGCCAGGTGGAGCCCGGCAAGCGACCAAGTGCCTTTGCGTTGCAAGCATTCGCTTGGATGGTGACGCTTGTGACGTGGGATGGGCGTACACGGGGCGAAATAAGGCGATTAATGCAACGGCCACCGGCGCATGGTCTCTACCGACTGAGAAGTCTGACATCTCCGCTGGCTCGATACTAAGCCGAGGATCGACGAAAGGCCCGTCGGCAAACCAAACGCATGTAACGTCATGAAATTCGATTTGTATTCCCCATGTGCGCGGTTGGCGATTATCTATTCCCATACCACCGTGCGATAATGCGGCAGAGATCCGGCATGGCGGACCACACGAGGGCTTGGGCCGGATCTCGCTCCGAAAGTGAAGCAATGGGATTTGTAAATTGGCGGCTCGTCGGCATTCTCAGATCACACAGTCGGCGTGACGATGAAAACTTTCAGCGACACTATGAGCCATGGGCCGTTCTCTCCATGGAGCTCTTCGAGCGAGAAATTGAGGCCTTCTACAGACGCTCACGATTTACCATCGTGATATCTGCGCGGCGTGACTACGCTGCACGTCTTGCTTGAATTTCGCGAATCCATTTGGTCGTGATTTGGGAACAAAAAAGCCGGAGCATTCGCCCCGGCTTTGTGTATTCGTCTCCACCTTCATGGTCGACCTTCCAGTTGAATGGCGCGTCCCACGAAGAGGTTTCGGTTCTGACAGTTTAATTATTCAACGCGCCACCGATAATGGCGCCGAGAGCGAAGGCTGCCGCCGGATACCAAAGGCCGTCGTTATGGCGACGGTAGCCGGGTCGACGGTCGCGGTAGCCCCGATATCCGTGATAGTAGCCACGCTCGTCTCTGCCGCGATGCGGGCCCCATCCACGGCGGTCTTGGTCTCTCTGAGGCACGTTGCGGTGAACCTCGCCGGACCGGTCGCGATGGTGACGCGGCCATTCCTGCGCATTGGCAAAAGGTGCCGTGAGCATTGTGGCCGCCATGGCGACGATGAAAATCTTCTTCATTGGTTGTTTCCTTGTTATTCGCAAGGCAACCTTAGTAACCGCAAGGTGAACGGGAAGTGAACTTTAAACCCATAAATGTAGTAAAAAGAGTGGATTGCCACCCCCCGTTTCGGTGTGGCGAATGACTCTTGCCAAAATTGCGGCACCAAAAAAATCAAATGATTTCTCAAGTGCTTATCACGGAAAAAAGGGAAGGATGGAGGCCTCGCCCGGAATCGAACCGGGATGCAAGGATTTGCAGTCCTCTGCGTAACCACTCCGCCACGAGGCCATCCGATATATAAAGGCGAGTGATGGCGGGCGTTTAGAACGAATCTTGAATGGGCGCAAGGGCCTGGTCCTGATTATCGCTCTTTTTTCGTTGCGCGTAACAGCTTGCCGGCCGCCTGCAGCGAGTAGGCATGCTCGATACCTTGGAAGAATATCTTGCCGTCTACTCTTCCAGGCAGGGAAAGGCGAATTTGTAGGAGCGAGCGATCAACGAACTGGCGGGCCGCTCGAGCTGCCATGAATGCTCCGCCATCCACTTGCACGCGATCGCGGTCGCTTTGGCGTTGCTGAGATCGGACGGAAGGCAAAAGGCGCCGACAAACTGTTGAAGATAATGCTCATAGCGCGATGAGTTCTTTGGCGTTTGCTTGGTGGCCCGAATCGTCAGATTTTTCGTGCGTTGAGCTTCGTCGAGAATTCCCTGCACATAGACGGAGGCAAGGGTCCGATCCTCTTCGCACCATTCATCAAGCTGTTTGCCGGTGACGACATGTCCGATGATCGGTGCCGCCGCTTGCGGTGCTTCGTCGCTCAGGGCGGCCTGGGGTGCGAGAAGGATAATAAGCAACACTGCGGTGGAGGGCGAAAGCCTCATTCTGTGACCTACATCATCGAAGAAAGACTGGCGGCCAGGAAGACTACCAGCGGCAGTGAGGTTGCGACGAAAAGAACAAGAGAAATGGACATCCAGCCAGCCTTCTTTTGAAATTTGATCTTAACCCGGATGGCTTCGGGTAGTCGAGCGTGGTCCTGCGACGTTAAGATTTGCCTAACGGGCGTCCCACTATGAGGCGCCTTTCTCTCTTGTCCACGACAAGATAAGCGTCGTCGCAAGCCATGCGCTCAATTGCATCCTCCGTCTAGGAAATTCCATCGCGGCAACGGATGAGGGCAACGGAGACGGCTCGATCGGCATTTGAACACCGCGGCTGTTGTTCGTTGGAGACGCATGGCGATGAATCTCCGCGCCTGTTGCCACGATGCCTTGAAAGCTTGGCCGCACGCGATTAAGACACGCGTAGCACTGAAGCAAAGCCGGCCTATCTGGGGCGTAAAGGGCGCAAGAGGATATGATGGATTTCGAAGCAGCACGCGTGAAGATGGTCGAGAACCAGATCCGCACGACGGATGTCACCTCTCATTCCGTGTTGAATGCATTTTTCGCGGTACCGCGCGAAAATTTCGTGCCGGAGAAGTCGAAGCTCCTGGCTTATATAGATTGCGATATCGAGATCGCCCCGGCCGCTGCCGGCAAGGCCGCACGCTTCCTCATGGAAGCCTCGCCGCTGGCAAAGCTCCTGCAGCTCGGCGTCATCACCAAAGAGGACAAGGTCCTCGATGTCGGTTGCGGCACGGGATATGTCTCGGCCGTCCTGTCGCTTATTGCAGATAAGGTGGTGGCTCTCGAAACCGACGAGGATCTTGCGGCTCAGGCCAAGGCCAATCTTGCCGCGCTCGGCTACGACAACGTGACTGTCGTGACCGGCGATCTTGAAAAGGGCCACGCCGGCAGCGCGCCCTTCAATGTCATTTTTGTCGATGGTTCGGTCGAGCAGGTGCCGCAAGCGCTTCTTGATCAACTCGGTGAAGACGGCCGCCTGATCGCGGTATTGGGCTTTGGCCATGCCGCACGCGCCACTGTTTTCATGCGTGAACGCGGCGCCTTTTCGGAAAACGTCTTTTTCAACGCGTCGATCAAGCCGCTGCCGGGCTTTGCCAAGGCCAAGGAATTCGTATTCTGATCGTTTGAGCGATCGGCGATGCATTCGCAACAGGCGCCTCCGGGCGCCTGTTTTTTATTGTGCCGACATGTGGCAGAATCGCATTTGCAGCGCGATTCGTAGCGATCGTAACAAAACTGTGCATCACCGGGTTTAGTGCTTTCACGGTGATTTTTTTCCCGAGGACACTCATCTAGGGTGACCCTGATTCGGGTGCTGCTTTTGGCGAGTTTCCGATCGTTGAATATGGGAATACGGGGATGAATATGGCTCAGCCAAATGTAGTGCGTGAACCGTCCATGGAAGAGATTCTGGCTTCGATCCGCAGAATCATCGAAAGCAACGAGCCCGGGGGCGCCAAGCCCATTTCCTCCACGAATTTTACCAACTCCGGCGGCCGCGATGACGATATTCGCCTGACTGTCGATGAGGAGTTCGCCGCAGCGGATCGAGCATTGGCCGCCGAAGCCGAGCCGCGTTTCGTTGCCGCAAATTCGCAGATGCCTGTCGCCGAGCCGCAAAGCGCGGACCGAGGCCTTTCGCTTGCCGATGTCGCAGCGCGCGTTCGCGCCGCTTCGGAGCGCAACGCCGCCCTGCTGAGCGCCGGACGCGAGCTGCCGCAACCGCGCGAATTGCCGCCGGCCATGGCTGCGCGCCTTGCCGAAGCGCGTGTCGAGCGTGTTGCCGACTTTCCGCTGCGAAATGCCGTTGCAGATCCGGTGACGCCGACCATTCTTCCGACGGCCGAAGTGGCGCCGGCCTCCAAGATGGAACCGGAGCTGGAGGAGCGGAAAGCGCCTGAGGCTGCCGCTGTCCCACAGATGGCTGCCCCGGTAGAGATGCCGGTTTTTGACGCGCCGGAACTCCGCGCACCTGTCGTTGCGGAAACCGAAGATTTCTCTGAGCAAGCACAACATGTGTCACCGTTGATGTCGGAATCCGCCGGTGCGCAGGTCGCCCGCTCGTTTGACGAGCTTGCCGCCATGGTTGACAGTGGCCCGCGTCGCTCCCTCGATGAGTTGGCCCAGGAGATGCTGCGGCCCATGCTGCAGGAATGGCTTGACGACAATCTGCCGACGCTGGTCGAGCGTCTCGTGCGCGAAGAGATCGAGCGAGTGGCCCGCGGCCCGCGTCGCTGACAGCCTGGGCTTCGGGTAGACGATCCGCCGCTCCGGCCTCCGGGGCGGCTTTTTTATTGACTTGCCCACAGCCATCCTATTTACAACCCGCATCATCCAGTCCTCTAGATCCGGTCATAAAATGCTCGACAAAACCTATGATTCCGCCACCGTCGAACCGAAGATCGCCCAAAAATGGGATGAGGCCGACGCATTTCGCGCCGGTGCGAACGCCAAGCCAGGTGCGGAAACCTTCACGATCGTGATTCCGCCGCCGAACGTTACCGGCTCGCTGCACATGGGTCATGCGTTGAACAACACGCTGCAGGACATCATGGTGCGGTTCGAACGCATGCGCGGCAAGGATGTGCTCTGGCAGCCCGGCATGGACCATGCCGGCATCGCGACGCAGATGGTCGTCGAGCGTCGCCTTGCCGAGAGACAGCAGCCGGATCGCCATAATATCGGCCGCGAGACTTTCATCGAAAAGGTCTGGGAATGGAAGGAAGAGTCCGGCGGCCTGATCTTCAACCAGTTGAAGCGTCTCGGCGCCTCCTGCGACTGGTCGCGCGAACGCTTCACCATGGACGAGGGCCTGTCGAAGGCCGTTCTTGAAGTCTTCGTTACGCTTTACAAGGAAGGCCTGATCTATCGCGACAAGCGGCTGGTCAACTGGGATCCGAAGATGCTGACCGCGATTTCGGACATCGAGGTCGAACAGCATGAGATCAACGGCAATCTCTGGCATCTGCGCTATCCGCTGGAGGAGGGCGTCACCTACCAGCATCCGATCGCTTTCGACGAGGATGGCAAGCCGACCGAATGGGAAACGCGCGACTATCTCGTCGTCGCCACCACCCGTCCCGAGACCATGCTCGGCGATACCGGCGTTGCCGTTAACCCGGACGACGAGCGCTACAAGGCGATCGTCGGCAAGCATGTCATCCTGCCGATCGTCGGCCGTCGCATCCCGATCGTCGCCGATGAATATCCGGACCCGACCGCGGGCACCGGCGCCGTCAAGATGACGCCGGCGCATGATTTCAACGACTTCGACGTCGGCAAGCGCCGGGGTCTGCGTGTCGTCAACGTCCTGACGCCGGAAGCGACCATCACCATCAAGGACAACGAGGACTTCCTCGAGGGCCTGGATCATCCTGCCGCGCTGCACGGCGCCTGGGATGAGCTGGAAGGCAAGGACCGTTTCGAGGCGCGCAAGATCATCGTCCGCATCTTCGAGGAGGCTGGGCTGCTCGACAAGGTCGAGCCGCACAAGCACACGGTTCCGCATGGCGACCGTGGCGGCGTGCCGATCGAACCGCGTCTGACCGAGCAATGGTATGTCGACGCCAAGACGCTAGCCGAGCCGGCGATCGCCTCCGTTCGCGATGGCCGCACCAAACTCGTTCCGAAGAGCTGGGACAAGACCTATTACGACTGGATGGAGAACATTCAGCCCTGGTGCGTTTCGCGCCAGCTCTGGTGGGGTCATCAGATCCCGGCCTGGTACGGACCGGATGGCCAGGTCTTCGTTGAAAAGACCGAGGAAGAGGCGCTGCAGGCGGCAATCCAGCATTACCTATCCCATGAAGGGCCGATGAAGGCCTATGTCGAGGACCTGCTGGAAAACTTCAAGCCGGGCGAAATCCTGACGCGCGACGAAGATGTGCTCGACACATGGTTCTCGTCGGCGCTCTGGCCGTTCTCGACGCTCGGCTGGCCGGACGAGACGCCGGAACTGGCGCGCTACTATCCGACAAACGTGCTCGTCACCGGCTTCGACATCATCTTCTTCTGGGTCGCCCGCATGATGATGATGGGCCTGCATTTCATGAAGGACGAGAACGGTGAGCCCGTCGAACCGTTCAGCACCGTCTATGTCCACGCCCTGGTGCGCGACAAGAACGGGCAGAAGATGTCGAAGTCCAAGGGCAACGTCATCGATCCGCTTGAACTGATCGACCAGTACGGCGCCGATTCGCTGCGTTTCACGCTGGCGATCATGGCGGCGCAGGGCCGCGACGTGAAGCTCGATCCGGCCCGCATCGCCGGCTACCGCAACTTCGGCACCAAGCTGTGGAACGCCACTCGCTTTGCCGAGATGAACGGCGCCAAGAGCGACCCGCATTTCGTGCCGGAAGCAGCCGAGCTCACCATCAATCGCTGGATCCTGACCGAGCTTGCGCGCACGGAGCGGGATGTGACCGAGGCGCTGGAATCCTATCGCTTCAACGATGCCGCGAGCGTGCTCTATCGCTTCATCTGGAACCAGTTCTGCGACTGGTATCTCGAGCTGTTGAAGCCGATCTTCGGCGGTAACGATGACAACGCCAAGGCCGAGGCGCAGTCCTGCGCGGCCTATGTTCTCGAGGAGACCTACAAGCTGCTGCATCCCTTCATGCCCTTCATGACCGAGGAGCTCTGGGCGCATACGGCAGCCGAGGGGCAGGAGCGTGACGGCCTGATCTGCCATGCCGACTGGCCGGCTCCCTCCTATGCAGACGATGTTGCGGCCGACGAAATCAACTGGCTGATCGATCTCGTTTCCGGTCTGCGCTCGGTGCGTTCGGAAATGAATGTGCCGCCGGCAGCCACCGCGCCATTGGTCGTCGTCGGCGCGAACGGCTTGACGCGCGAACGGCTGTTCCGTCACGACGCCGCCATCAAGCGGCTGGCGCGCGTCGAGGCGATTTCGCTCGCCGACACCGCGCCGAAGGGGGCTGCCCAGATCATTGTCGGCGAGGCGACCGTCTGCCTGCCGCTTGGTAGCCTGATCGACCTGTCCGCCGAAAAGGCCCGTCTCGAAAAGGCAATTGCCAAGAACGAGCAGGAGATTGCTCGTATCGTCGGCAAGCTCTCGAACGAGAAGTTCGTCGCCAACGCGAACCCGGATATTGTCGCTGCCGAGCGTGAACGTCTCGGCGAGCTCGAAGGGCAGCTTGCCAGCCTCAAGGTGGCGCTTGCCCGGGTCAGCGAAGCCGCCTGAAAATAAAGGCTTTTATCCAAGGAGAGAGGGCACGCCGACGAAAGTCGCGTGCCCTTTTATTTGTCCTGTCGATTCGACGTAGATTGACTGGAAAATACGCCTTCGCCCGCCGTCAGTTTCGCACAGGGAAAATAGATTAACCCTTAGATTTGGTAGGTGTTGTCGAAAAGCGGAACTGTTGTCAGATTGTAACAGAATTGTTGCCGTGAAGAATGAGAATCTACGTGGGGATGAAAATGATATTTCAGAAGCAAAAATTACCTAAACTTGTAGATATTCTGGCATGGAGTTCGTTCTCTTACGTAAATCAATTGTTACCTCAGGCTCTTGTCGCTCTCAAAGGCCGCATTGCCAATTCAAACGATCGTCGCAACAATCGGGTGAATGAATGCACAAGTGGGGGAGACACAATGGCATTTTCTATTGCGTTGAGGGGTGCATTTGCACTCGTCATCGGCTCATCTTTCGCGAGCGCCGCTTTTGCGGGCGGTCTTGATCGTTCCGGCTATGATATCGATCTGCTGTTCGACAAGGGACGATATGTTTTCGAATCCGGCGTTACCTATGTCATGCCCGACCGCAAATTGAAGAATGCGAAGGACACCGATCCGAGCGATGGCAACCTCAACGGCCGTAGCCACTCGACCGATGCCTCGGAAAACTACGCGATGCCCTATGTCGCTTTCAAGATCGGCATCACCGACGACCTCGATTGCATGGCTGATTACTCTCAGCCGTTCGGTGGGCATCTTAACGAAGGCCTGAACTGGGCCGGCGCCAACAATGAAAGCGAGGTCAAGGTCCGCACGAACAATTATGCGGCCACTTGCTCGTACAAGTTCGATGCGGGTCCGGGCGATCTGCGGTTGATCGGCGGTGGCTTCTATCAGGAAGTCAGTGGCTTCAAGTCCCGTCTTGTCTCGGCCATTCCGGCTCCGCTTTCCTCCGTCTACGACGGTGTCGGTTCGCTTGATGTGGACGGTCACGGCTGGGGCTGGCGCGCCGGTCTCGCTTACGAAATTCCGGAATATGCCTTCCGCACGAGCCTCGTCTACAACAGCCGGGTCAAGTACGACAACCTGAAGGGCAGCGTCGATCTGACGGAATTGCCGCCGATCCGCCCGTTCTTTGGCAAGGTCACGTCCGTCTTCGGATCGGCCGACGCTCCCGACTCGCTGGAATGGAAGGTACAGAGCGGCATTGCGCCGGATTGGCTCGCCTTCGGCTCGGTCAAATGGACGAATTGGAGCATTCTGCAAAGCATCGCCCTTTGCCCGACATCGACGCGCGGCACGTCGTGCAAGATCGGCGGCGCCACGGAGCTCACGTCGCTTGATCTGTTGTACCAGGATGGCTGGACTATCACCGGCGGCATCGGACACAAGTTCAATGACAAATGGAGCGGCGCCGTCAGCCTGAGCTGGGATCGCGGCACGAGTGACGGCTACGGCATGAATTCAGATACCTGGACGCTTGGTGCGGGTGTTGCCTACAAGGCGACGGAGCATGTCCAGTTCAACTTCGGTGGTGCGCTCGGCCTGATGACATCAGGCAAATCCGGGCCGATCACCCGCGGCGGCATAGTCTACGGCGACGATGCCAGCTATAGCTTCGGCAATGATTTGGTCGCGGCTCTCCAGACGTCGGTGAAGGTGAGCTTCTGACGATAAGCCTTTGGATTAAAGACTATATTTTATCTAAGTGATCTATACGCCGCGAGCCTTCCTGGTCTCGCGGCGTTTCATTGTAAAGTCATGGGCAAATACACTCGAAAACGATCTCTCCAGACACGTTATGGTTAATGAAGCCTCAAGGCTGGTCAAATTTTTGTGACGAATTGGCAACAGTCTATTTCAAGAGATTACGGCCACGTGATCAG
This sequence comes from Martinezella lusitana, assembly GCF_016901135.1. GTDB lineage: Bacteria > Pseudomonadota > Alphaproteobacteria > Rhizobiales > Rhizobiaceae > Rhizobium > Rhizobium lusitanum_D. The sequence continues at coordinate 40,321 of NZ_JAFEVL010000048.1, forward strand.
ATTACAATTTGTCCATTTCCCGCCACAAATGGGGAGCAGCGATTACGTGGGCACAGGGGTCAGCCTTATAGAAAGTGCGTAAGCGGTCGATGCGTGAACTTCCACTTTGGCATGAACAGCAATTCGGGATCGGGGCGACAGCGCTTCCGATGCGGCGGAGAATCCGTTGTCTGCCGGGGAAAGCCACTCGCCGAACGATAGTCACGACCATCTCTCGAAAAACGGTTCGGAGCGCCGTTTCGGCGGCCCGATACGATAACGACCGCGGAAATGCTGGTTTGGACATAATTGCAGGCTATGCTCGCAAATGTGGCAAACGGCGTTGTTTTAATGCCGCAATCTTCCTTACGGGAGATTTTGCAGCATGCATCGTCAGGGAAAACATCCGCAGATCTGACGGTGTATATGGAATCGCGGTGGCAGATGCGGATGGAGCGAAAGAAATCGACTGTTATGTTTAAGTCTGAGTTCATATCAGCGAGAGTCATGATGCTCAGCCTGTCCCTTGCCGCTTCCGTGGCGCTGGCGGGCCAAGCCCGGGCATTCGATATCAATGCCGGGGTCACCAAGGAATCGGGTCCGTTCGATCTCTTTAAATTCGGTTTCAGAGCCTACAAGAACGGTCAGAAGGAAGAGGCGGTCGAAGCCTACCGATACGCTGCCGAAAAGGGCCATACCGGTTCGCGCTGGGCACTGGCCAACATGTATGCCGATGGCGACGGCGTCGCGCAGAACGATTTCGAAGCCTTCAAGATTTATAGCGAGATCGCCCAGCAGGGCGTCGAGCCGGGCTCTGAAGATACAGGCTTCTTCATCAACGCGCTGCTCGCCCTTGCCAGCTACTACAAGACCGGCATTGCTAACAGCCCGGTCAAGATCGATCTCAATCAGGCGCGCCAACTCTATTTCCAGGTCGCATCGACTTTCGGCGTTCCCGAGGCGCAGTTCCAGCTTGCGCAGATGCTGCTGTCCGGCGAGGGCGGTGCGACCAATGTGCAGCAGGCCAAGAAATGGCTGAACCAGGCACGCAAGAGCGGCCATCCGGGTGCCATGGCCGTTTTTGGCAATCTCCTGTTCCAGGAAGGCCAATCCGTTCGCGGCCTGGCGTTCATGACCGCGGCGCTCGACAAGTGCAAGCCGCAGGATTGCAGCTGGATGGAAGACATGCAGGAGCAGGCTTTCTCGCTGGCTAATGAGAATGACCGCCGTGTCGCAGTCTCGATGGCACACCAGCTGGATGTCGCCGGGTCCGATTGATCCGGCGCCTTGAGAGGACCTAGAGCTGATTGGCTCGAAATCGAAGCTTAGCCGCTGAAATCGAGATGGGCGACGACCGGGACATGATCGGAGGGTTTTTCCCAGGCGCGCACGTGTTTTTCGATTGCGGTCGCCGCAAGGCGATCGGCCGCTTCCGGCGATAGCATCAGATGGTCTATCCGGATGCCATTGTTCTTCGGCCAGGCTCCGGCCTGGTAATCCCAGAATGAATAGAGTTTGACCGCATCGGTAGTGGCGCGGACCGCATCGGTGAAGCCGAGATGTTCGAGCTGGCGGAAAGCCCGGCGCGTCTGCGGCAGGAAAAGCGCGTCGTTTTCCCAGACCTTCGGGTCGAAGCAATCATGCGGTTCCGGGATGACGTTATAATCGCCGGCAAGAATGATCGGCTCCTCCAGCGCCAGACGATCAGACGCGAATTTCCGCAGCCTTTCCATCCAGGCGAGCTTGTAGGGGTATTTTTCCGTATCGACCGGGTTGCCGTTCGGCAGATAGAGGCAGCAGACACGCAATGCGCCGTGTCCTTCGATGGAAAACACCGCTTCCATGAAGCGGGCTTGCTCATCGCCATCGTCACCGGGCAGGCCGCGCGTCACTTCGTCCGGCTTGACCTTGGAGAGAATCGCAACGCCGTTGAAGCCTTTTTGCCCGTGCGTCTCGACATGATAGCCGAGCGCCTCGATCTCCAGGCGCGGAAAACCTTCGTCGACCGTCTTGATCTCCTGCAGGCAGGCGATGTCCGGGCTCGAATCCTTCAGCCACTGGCACAGGTTCTCGATACGCGCTTTGACGCCGTTGATGTTCCAGGTGGCGATTTTCATGGGCGGCTCGTTCCTTTGCTTCGCCTTGTTGTATCCGCAGCAGGTGGACTTGACTACCGCCCATGTGAAAGCCGGCCGGGAGCAAAGGCCTCCGGCCGGCGATCAAGCTGTGGAAAAAGCTGACGTGTCAGATCGAAAAACTGGTGCCGCAGCCACAGCTTGCGACGGCATTCGGATTCTTGATCTGAAAGGATTGCCCGAGCAGATTATCGACGAAATCGATCTCGGAACCGGCCATATAAACCAGCGACAACTGGTCGATCAGCACCGTGGCGTCACCCTTTTCGACAATGATATCATCGTCTTCTGGGCCTTCGGCAAGATCGAATTTATAGGAAAAGCCGGAACAACCGCCGCCTTCGACGGCGACGCGAAGCGCCCGTTTGCCAGCCTCTGCGCCGACGATATCAGCGATTCGCTTTGCCGCGGCGTCCGATAGGGTTACGTTTGTCTCAGTCATGCATTCCTCCTGCCGGGGTCAAGATCCGGAGAGAACCATTAGGCCGTCGAACTTTCAAACGGCTGATATCCATAGCCTTTATCATGAAATTCAGGCCGGTGACAGCTGTGGTTTCGTGGTTGAGCCACACACCATTTTGCTGTTTTCTTGTCTATAGGTATGAAGGCTGCAAAGCGACGTCAATGGGCTGGGCTGCTCCATGTTTGGAGGAATGCCATTGGCCGACTGAAATGAAACGCCCTTCGCGCGTTTGAGCGCGTAGGGGACTAATGCCGGAATGGATAGGTAATGACGATCGACAGGCATGCATTGGGTTTCGGTTATGGAGAAAAGGCCGCCTATGCGACGGACCCTTGGGCATCGCGAGGCCGGCTCTATGAAGAGGGATCGAGCCCGACGCGCTCCGAATTCCAGCGTGACCGCGACAGGATCGTTCACACGACGGCCTTCCGGCGACTGAAGCACAAGACGCAGGTGTTCATTGCTCAGGACGGCGATCACTACCGCACGCGCCTGACGCATACGATCGAAGTCGCGCAGGTTGCTCGCGCGCTGGCGCGCGCATTGAAGCTGGATGAGGACCTGGCCGAGGGCGTGGCGCTGGTCCATGATTTCGGCCACACGCCTTTCGGGCACACCGGCGAAGACGCGCTGCACGAGATGCTGTTGCCCTATGGCGGCTTCGACCACAATGCGCAATCTCTGCGCATCGTGACGAAGCTGGAGCGGCGCTATGCCGAATTCGACGGGCTCAATCTCACCTGGGAGACGCTCGAAGGTCTGGTCAAGCACAACGGTCCGCTGATGACGCCCGATGGCAAGGGCACCCGTGGCCCGGTGCCGCAGCCTATCCTGGACTATTGCGAAATCCATGATCTCGAAATTGCCACCTATGCCAGCCTGGAGGCGCAGGTTGCGGCGATCGCCGACGACATCGCCTACAATACACATGATATCGATGACGGCCTTCGCGCGGGCTATCTGACCTTCGAGATGCTGGAGGAGGTGCCGTTTCTCTCCGGGCTTATGGCCGAGGTGAGGGAGCGCTATCCGCATCTGGAGGCGAGCCGGTTCACGCATGAGATCATGCGCCGGCAGATCACCCGCATGGTCGAGGATGTGATTGCGGTATCACAGCAGGCGCTTGCCGAGATCAAGCCGGGCAGCGTTGTCGATATCCGCGGCGCCGGCCGCATCATTTCGACCTTCTCGCCCGAAATGGCCGAAACCGACAAGCAGATCAAGCAGATGCTGTTCAAGCGCATCTATCGCCACCCGGATATCATGCGAATCCGCGCCGGCGCGGCACAGATCGTTACGGATCTGTTCCGTGCCTATATGGACAATCCCAAGGAGATGCAGAGCCATTATTGGGTCGACCATATCGCCGGCCTCGCCGTTGCCGCCAAGGCGCGACATGTCGGCGACTATCTGGCTGGTATGACCGACACCTACGCCATCAGCGCTCACAAGCGGCTGTTTGACCAGACTCCCGATTTGCGATAGGCAGCGGCGGCGTTGGGCCGACAGCGGCCCGCCCAAGCTATGCGTGGACCATATCATGAACCTTTTCACCGACTTCGAAGCAAGAATTAAGAACGCTCTCGAGCAAATTGATATCGTAAGAGAAAAGCGATCTGAACTCGACTTCGGACGTATCGGCGTTGAGCCGCCGCGAGATGCCAGCCATGGCGATGTCGCCACCAATGCGGCCATGGTGCTGTCCAAGGCGCTCGGTACGAATCCGCGCGCGCTCGCCGAGATTATCGTCGCCAAGCTGAAGGAAGACCCCGACGTCGCCGAGGTTTCGGTTGCGGGTCCGGGTTTCATCAATATCCGGCTTTCGGTCGGCTACTGGCAGCGCCTCCTGTCGACGATGATCTCAGAGGGAGGGCAGTTCGGTCGCTCGACGCTCGGCTTGGGCCAAAAGGTCAACGTCGAGTACGTTTCCGCCAACCCGACCGGACCGATGCATGTCGGCCATTGCCGTGGTGCTGTCGTCGGAGATGCGCTGGCGAACCTGCTCGGCTTTGTCGGCTACGAGGTCACCAAGGAATATTACATCAATGATGCCGGCTCGCAGATCGACGTGCTGGCACGGTCTGTCTTCATTCGGTATCGCGAAGCGCTCGGCGAACAGGTCGGCGAAATCCCGGCCGGCCTTTATCCCGGCGACTATCTGGTTCCGGTCGGAGAGGCGCTTGCCAAGGATTTCGGCACCAAGCTGCGCGGCATGCCGGAAGATCAATGGCTCCCCATCGTCAAGGATCGGGCCATCGATGCAATGATGGCGATGATCCGCCAGGATCTGGAAGCGTTGAACGTTCACCATGACGTCTTCTTCTCAGAGCGCACGCTGCACGCCAATGGCGCGGCCCTGATCCGCACGGCGATCAACGACCTGACCTTCAAGGGCTATGTCTACAAGGGCGCATTGCCGCCGCCGAAGGGACAATTGCCGGAAGATTGGGAAGATCGCGAGCAGACGCTCTTCCGCTCGACGGAAGTGGGCGATGATATCGATCGTCCGCTGATCAAGTCGGACGGCTCCTACACATATTTTGCAGCCGACGTCGCGTACTTCAAGAATAAGTACGACCGTGGCTTCAACGAGATGATCTATATTCTCGGCGCCGACCATGGCGGCTATGTCAAACGGCTTGAAGCCGTGGCGCGCGGAGTATCGGAAGGAAAGGCGAAGCTGACGGCACTTCTGTGCCAGCTGGTCAAGCTGTACCGCGATGGCGAGCCCGTGAAGATGTCGAAGCGGTCGGGCGATTTCGTCACGCTGCGCGAAGTCGTCGACGAAGTCGGTCGCGATTCGGTGCGGTTCATGATGCTGTATCGGAAGAATTCCGAGCCCTTGGACTTCGACTTTGCAAAGGTCACCGAACAGTCCAAGGACAATCCGGTCTTCTACGTGCAGTATGCGCATGCCCGCTGCATGTCGATCTTCCGGCAGGCTAAGGAAGCCTTCCCCGAGCTTGATATTGCATCGCTTGACCTGGCCAAGGCGGTCGTCGGCGTGATCTCAGATCCGGCTGAACTACAGCTGGTCGCCAAGATTGCGGAATTCCCGCGAATCGTCGAAGCTGCGGCACAGTCGCAGGAGCCGCATCGCATCGCCTTTTACCTTTACGATCTAGCAAGTTCCTTCCATGGACACTGGAATAAAGGTAAAGATTTACCTGAATTACGATTTGTTAACGATAAGAACCGAGAATTGAGCATTGCCAGACTTGGGCTGGTGTACGCTGTCGCGTCGGTTTTGAAGTCAGGTCTTGGTATAACCGGGACCGCAGCACCGGACGAAATGCGATAAACGTCACCATTTACCCACATTGCGCTGGCATTTAACTGTGGCGTTTTCGAGTGGAACGGTGATGGCAGAAAAACAGTTGGCGTATCGCGCAAGCGGAAACGACGAGTTCTTTGCGGATGATGATCCGCTCGCAGAACTCGCGCGTATCGTAGGTTTTGAGCCGCGCCCTGCTGCTCAGGCAGCTCCCGCGGCTCAGCGGCAGGAGCCCGCCTTCAATCTCGAGGACGAGCTTCTTCGCGAATTCGAGCGTTACGATACGCCTCGTATGAGTCCGGCAAATGACATTTCTGTTCCGCCGGAGCAGCCGGTGCTTTCCGATCAGGCTCCGGTTTCGCCTTCGGCCGAGCCGGTGCGAGCTGAACCCAAGTTTGAAGAGCCGCCGCAGCCTGTGGCCCCGGTCAAGCCGACAATGGGTGCGCGGGATCTGATCGACGAGCTGGAAATGTCGATCGCGCCGGCTTTGCAGGCAGTCATTGCCTCGCCTCCGCCACGGGTCGAGCCGCCGGCGGCGCCTCCGGTCGTCAAGCCGACGCCGCAATCCGCTGCCGCAACCGTGCGGTTGCCGCTTGCGAACTTCACGCTTGCATCTCCATCCGTGCCGCGCGAGCAGCCCGCCCCAGTGGCACCTCCGGTCGCTCCTGCGCTGCCGGAAACAAGCCAGGTCGACACTGCATTCGATTTCGAGCCGGCCAAAACTGCTGCTGCGTACCAAACGTACGAGCCGCAGCCCGTTGTCGCTGCCCAGCCGACCCCGACGGTCGACGTGCCTGCATTGCCCAAGGCACGGAATGTTGACGCGGCCGCTCTTTCGGCGGAGATCGATGCTCTATTGGCCGACGTGGATCGCTATCCCGTTCCGCCGAGAAGCAATGATCCGGTAGCGACGGCGGAGCCTAGCTTCGGTGATTTCGGTTCTTCGTTCACTGAACACCCCGCTGCGCCGGCGGTTGCCGCGACTGCGCCGCAGCCTGAGGCGCCGCAGCCGATCACCTTTGACACCGAGGATCCGTTTGCCGGTCAGGATTTCGAGTTCGATCTCGCGGATATCGAGATGGAACTTGCCGGTCTCGATTTTGCCGATGCCGATAAATCCGCGCCCGTAAGACAACCGGTCCCGGCTGCCCCTGCAATTGAGCCCATCGTCTCCCGCGCCACGCCAGTTGCGCCGGCGCCTGTCGCTCCCTTAGCCGCCGCGGTTGCGCCGCAGCCGGTTCAGGCTGCACCGGTACCCGTCGTGCCTGCCGCAAGCATGGCTGCTCCGGCGTTCGACGCCGACCAGATGCTGCCCTTCGATCCGACCGAGATTTCCGATACGGAAGAGCGCGTCGAAAACTTCGAGGGATCGCATGTTCCGCATCTGCCGGTGATCGAGCCGGAAGAGCCGGTCGTTGTTCCGCCGGAATATGATTTCGACATCGATTCCGAGATGGCGAGCCTCCTGGGCACGCCGGCCAAGGAAGCAGCATCGGAGCCGTTCAAGCCCGCAGCTGGTGCGGCGTTCGGCGGTGCTGCCGCCGCTGCATCATGGTCGAAGAGCACGGCGGCCCAGCCCGCCGCTGCCAAGCAGCCGATCGAGGAATTCGATGAATTCGAGCGGGCGCTGGAGGAGGATTTCCGCCGCAGCTATCGCGAAGCCGCCAGTCCGGTCGAGAATGTTGCCCGGATGACACTGAACCCGGCGGCGGCCAACCGTCGTCCGGCGCGTCCGGTGCGCAACCTGGCGACGGCCGCGGCCGTCATCGCCGTTCTCGGCCTTGGCGCTTACGGCGTCTACGGCTGGGTCCGTCACGGATCGCCGATCTCCAGCTTCTCCGGCGAGCCTCGCGTGATTACCGCCGATGCCAATCCGGTGAAGGTGGCTCCGGAAAATCCAGGCGGCACCGTTGTCCCCAATCAGGACAAGGCCGTTTATGACCGCGTCGCCGGCGACGGCACCGCGGCGCCGAAGCAGAAGGAGCTGGTCTCCTCCAATGAGCAGCCCGTGGATGTGGTGCAGAAGACCCTGATCCCTGAATCCGTATCTCCGGATGACGATAGTGGCGATCAGGTGACGTCGACCCCCGTCGGTGAAACCCAAGATCCGCGCCTGCTGCCAAATCAGAATGATGGCAACACGAATGTCGCGGCCAATGATGATGGTCAGGTGCCAGCGGTATCGCCGCGCAAGGTCCGCACGATGATCGTCAAGCCTGACGGCTCTCTGGTTGCGCGTGACGAGCCTGCGGTCGACACCACGACAACAGCTGCGGCAAAGCCGGCAGCAACCAACCAGGTTGCATCGACCGATCTTCGTCCGGCCACCACCAACACGCCGCCGGTAGCCGCACAGCCGCAGCCCGTGCAGCCGCAGCCAGCAGCCGATGGCGACGCTGCCAGCGCCGAAAGCACGCCGATCCGTGTCGTCAAGACGACCCCGCTTCCGACAGCACGTCCGGAGCCGGCCAAGGCAACCGCTGCTGCTGCACCTGCGCCCGCCGCCGTTGCGCCTCGCCAGACGCAGCCCAAGCCTCAGCCTCAGCCGCAGCAGGTCGCTTCGGCAAGCCCGGCGCCAACTCGTCAGGCCGCTCCGGCTGCCGCGACCGCCGGCGCTGGTGGTTATGGTGTGCAGATTGCTTCTCTGCCGTCCGAGGCCGATGCGCAGAAGTCGCAGGCGAACCTGAAGGTGAAGTTTGCCAGCGTCATCGGCAACCATCCGCTGGAAATCCGCAGGGCCGATATCGCCGGCAAGGGCACCTACTATCGCGTCCGCGTCGTCGCCGGTTCCAAGGACGAGGCTGCGGCCATCTGCGAGCGCTACCGCATCGCCGGCGGCACCTGCCTGATTTCCAAATAAGGGATCTGGCTTCAGTCTCTCGGCAAGACGGCGGGTTCATCCCGCCGTTTTCGTTTGCGCCGGCTGGTTTTTGTGAATGCCGGCTTGACGCCGCTCGCGTTTCGCGGCGTCAGTCTCTATGATTCGAGCATGACCGAATCGAAATCCATGATCCTTGGCTGCAGCGGCCATGCCATCACGCCCGAAGAGCGCTCCTTCTATCAGGGGGAACAGCCATGGGGCTTCATCCTTTTTGGACGCAATATCTCCGAGCCGGCCCAGATCGCCGATCTGGTTGCGTCCCTGCGTGACAGTGTCGGGCGTGACGCACCTGTTTTCATCGACCAGGAAGGGGGCAGGGTGCAGCGCATCCGCCCGCCGATCCTGCAGCATTATCCTTCCGGCCAGGCCTTGGGCGATATCTATCGGCAGGATCGCGAGCGCGGCCTGCGAGCCGCGTGGCTGATGTCCAGGCTGCATGCCTTCGATCTTTTGAAGTTCGGCATCAACGTCGATTGTCTGCCCGTGCTGGATGTCCCGGTCGAGGGTTCCAGCAATGTCATCGGCAATCGCGCCTATGGCGGCGATCCGGTAACGGTGACGGAGATGGGGCGTGCGGCGGCCGAAGGCCTGAAGGCCGGCGGCGTCCTGCCTGTGATGAAGCATATGCCCGGCCATGGCCGCGGTTTTGCCGATTCGCATCACGAATTGCCTGTCGTCTCCGTCCCGCGCGCAGAGCTCGAGGCGCATGATTTCCTTCCATTCGTCGCACTCAAGGACGAGTTGATGGCGATGACGTGCCATGTCGTCTTCACCGATATCGATCCGACCAATCCCGCGACGACGTCGCGCAAGGTGATCGAGGAGATCATCCGCGGCCATATCGGCTTTGAGGGCCTGTTATTGTCGGACGATACCTCGATGAATGCGCTGAAGGGCACGATCGGCGAACGGGCTGCGAATATTATTGCGGGCGGATGCGATATCGTGCTGCATTGCAATGGCGTCATGGACGAGATGCAGCAGGTGGTGCGCAACGTTCCGCCATTGACCGGCGCGGCGCTGGCGCGGACCAAGGCGGTGGAAGCAGCTTTCGGTTATGATGACGGCGCCGACGAGGCGTCGATTCGCGCCGAATTCGACGCTATGTTCGCAGTGGCCTAGACCGAACTCCGAGGATCTGACGGGTGAACAAGGTGAGCGGCACGGAGAAGTTTCAGCAGGCGGCAATGCCGATGGACAAGCTGTGGCAGGAGAGCGACGCGCAACGCGGCTCGCATGATCCGGCCCTCGTCGTCGATATCGCCGGCTTTGAAGGACCGCTGGATCTGCTGCTGCATCTGGCCCGCACCCAGAAGGTCGATCTGTCGCGCATCTCCGTGCTGGCGCTTGCCGAGCAATATCTTCTGTTCATCGATAGCGCTCGGCGCATTCGCATAGAACTTGCGGCCGACTATCTCGTCATGGCCGCGTGGCTTGCCTACCTCAAGTCCAAGTTGCTCATTCCGCAACAGAGCAAGGAAGACGGGCCGACGGGCGAGGAGATGGCGGCGACCCTCGCCTTCCGCCTGAAGCGCCTTGAAGCGATGCGCGACGCGGCGACGGATCTCGTCAATCGCAATCGTCTTGGTCGTGATATTTTCGCCCGCGGAGCGCCGGAGCACATCCCGGATCGGCGCCAATCGGCCTTCGATGCCAGCCTCTACGATCTTCTGAGTGCCTATGCCGGCCTGCGCCAGCGACAGGCTGTTACTCAGGTGACGATCGAGAAGCGTCGCGTCTGGTCGCTGGCCGATGCCCGTGTGATCCTGGACCGGATGATCGGTGAAATCACCGATTGGACCGCCTTGGAACATTACCTGGTGGGTTATATGACAAGCGCCAGCGAGCGTGCGACGGCCATCGCCAGCGCCTTTGCGGCTTCGCTCGAGCTGGTGCGCGAAGGGCAGCTGGAAATCCGGCAGGAGGGCGCATTTCAGCCGCTCTACATGCGGCGCGGGCCGAAGCACACGTCGCTTGAAGCCGCGGAATAGGGCAGGGAGCGAGCGTGACCGATCCTGACGAAGACCAGCCGCGGATGGAGTACGAGACGGCGGCGCCCGAGGTCGACGAACGCCGTCTGGGCGATGCCGAGCGCATTGCCGAGGCACTCGTTTTCGCTTCCGCCCAGCCGGTCTCCGAGGCGTTCATTGCCGAGCGTGTCGCGCCAGGCGTCGATATTCCCGCCGTCATGCGGAAGCTCAAGTCCGATTATGCCATGCGTGGCGTCAATCTCATTCAGGTGGACGGAGCCTGGGCCTTCCGGACTGCAGCCGATCTCTCCTTCATGATCCGGCGCGATGAGAACGAGGTGCGGAAATTGTCTCGCGCTGCACTCGAAGTACTGGCCATCATCGCCTATCACCAGCCGGTGACGCGAGCCGAGATCGAGGATATCAGGGGCGTGCAGACCTCCAAGGGCACGCTCGATGTCTTGATGGAAGCCGGTTGGGTCCGTTTCCGCGGCCGTCGCCGTACGCCGGGCCGACCGGTGACGCTGGGCACGACGCGCGACTTCCTCGATCATTTCGGTCTGGAAGAGCTGCGCGATTTGCCTGGTCTCGAAGAGTTGAAGGGAGCGGGCTTGTTGTCCGGCCGCATCCCCGCCAATTTCAATATCCCGTCGCCACTGATGAGCGACGAGCTCACCGAAGACGAGGATCCCATCACGCAGATGGATCTGGAGGAGCTCGGTCTTCTGCCGCCCAGCGGCGCAAACTCCGGCGATTGAGCCAGAAGCAATGGCATTTCAACGGGCGAACGCGGCAGCGCCGGCATTTTTTTAAAACTGATGGCGCGTCTCTCTTTTGCCATTAGCCGGTGCGAATATGAAAATCATTCTCTCGGGTTGGAGACGTTCGGTCGCCGCATCGGCGTCCGGCATATTGATATGCGTGGATGCAGTACATTTTGGTGTTTGAAAAACATCCACAAACGTCTTACATCGGGAAGACACGAAAATTGGGAGTTATCGCAATGGGTTCTCTAAGCATATGGCACTGGCTCATCGTCCTGGCCATCGCGCTGTTGTTGTTCGGCCGTGGAAAGATCCCGGAGCTGATGGGTGACGTCGCCAAGGGCATCAAGAGCTTCAAAAAAGGCATGAACGACGACGAGGATACTTCGGCGCAGCCGACCCCGGCGGCGACGACGACGTCCCGCACGGTCGAGCACAAGGCTGACGAAACGAAGTAATCAAGTCGGGCAGGCGCAGGCTGAAAGGCTTGCCGTTGGCCCAGGAGCCTTTGCATGTTCGATATAGGCTGGTCCGAGCTGGTGATTATTGCCATCGTGGCACTTGTGGTCATTGGCCCGAAGGAGCTGCCGGCAACATTGCGGACAATCGGCAAGATGACGGCGCGCGCCCGAAAAGTGGCGGGAGACTTCCGTGCACAGTTCGATGAGGCGATGCGCGAAGCAGAGCTGGACGACGTGCGCCAGACGATCTCGGATGCCCAGAAGCTCAATCCCGTCAATTCGTTGCGGGAAGCCATGAACCCGTTGCGGCAGATGGGCAACGACATAAAGGCCGATCTGCAGCGTTCGACGACGACGGACAAACCCGCGACCGCGACGTCTGTTACGGACGAACCGGTGCCCGGTGTCGCGGCTGGATTGCCGGAAGCGCTTTCGACGATCCCAGCGTCGAACGATCCGGCGCCTGTGGTTGCTCCCCCTCCGCAATCGGTTGCCGCTGCAAGCGAAACAACCGCCAAGCCGGCCGCCGTGCGCAAACCACGCGCGAAGGCGGATGATGTCGCTGCCGCGGCCGTGCAGACCTCTGTCGTTGCGGAAAAGCCGAAACGTGCGCCACGCAAGGTCGCAGCAACCGCTGCTGTGGAGAAAACGCCCGCCACCCCTCCCAGGAAGCGTGCTACAGCCAGCAAGACAACGCCGAAGAAGAAGGACCAGGCATGACGGGTGATATCGACGATAAGCCGCAGCCGCTTATCGAACACCTCATGGAACTGCGTTCGCGGCTGATCTGGTCGCTTGTTGCGTTTTTCATCGCGTTTATCGGCTGTTTCGCCGTAGCGAAACATCTGTTCAACTATCTGGTCTATCCCTACAAATGGGCTGTCGTTTGGGCCGGTCTCGATCTTAGCAAAGCCGAGCTGATCTATACGGCGCCGCAGGAATTCTTCTTCACCCAGGTGAAGGTCGCCATGTTCGGCGCGCTGGTCATCGCTTTCCCGATCATCGCCGCCCAGATCTATAAATTCGTCGCCCCCGGCCTGTACAAGAACGAGCGTGGCGCCTTCCTGCCGTTCCTGATCGCATCACCGATCCTGTTTCTTTTGGGCGCGGCGCTGGTTTATTTCTTCTTCGCTCCCATGGTCATGTGGTTCTTCCTGAAGATGCAGCAGGTGCCGGCCGACGGTCAGGTGGGCATCGCACTGCTGCCGAAGGTCTCGGAATATCTGAGCCTGATCATGACGCTGGTCTTTTCCTTCGGCCTCGTTTTCCAGCTGCCTGTCATCACTACGCTGCTGGCCCGCGTCGGCCTGTTGACGTCGGAGTGGTTGGCGCAAAAGCGCAAGTTTGCGATCGTCTTTGCCTTCATCGTAGCTGCCGTGCTGACGCCGCCGGATCCGATGTCCCAGATCGGCCTTGCAGTGCCGACGATCCTTCTCTACGAGATTTCCATCTACGCGGCGCGACTCGTGGAACGCCAGCGTGCTCGGCAGAAGCTTGAGGAGAATGACGAGGCGTCCGATGTCATCAAGACGGATGATGTCTAGGCGAAGAGCCGGTATCGTTCTTCCATAAGGATTTGCCGGATCGATCTCCGACCGATATCTCGGTCGGAGCTGTGATGATGTGTAACGACCTGGAACGACGATGCTTGATATAAAATGGATTCGTGAGAATGCCGAGGTTCTGGATACGGCGCTTGCCAAGCGCGGCGCGGAGCCTCTGTCGCAAGGCCTCATTGCGCTCGACGAGAAGCGCCGTTCCGTCATTCAGTCCGTCCAGGATATGCAGTCCCGCCGCAACACCGCCTCGAAAGAGATCGGTGCGGCCATGGCGCAGAAGAATAGCGAGCTTGCCGAAAAGCTGAAGGCCGAGGTCGCCGACATCAAGACCTTGCTTCCGGCCGCGGAAGACGAAGAGCGCACGCTGACGGCGGAGCTCAATGACGCGCTGTCGCGCATCCCCAACATCCCATTTGAGGATGTGCCCGTCGGCAAGGACGAGCACGACAATGTCGTCAAGCATGCCTGGGGCGCCAAGCCCACCTGGAACCATGAGCCGAAGGAACACTTCGAAATCGGCGACGAGCTTGGCTACATGGATTTCGAGCGCGCCGCGAAACTTGCCGGTTCGCGCTTCACGGTGCTGACCTCGCAGCTGGCACGTCTCGAGCGGGCGCTTGGCCAGTTCATGATCGACCTGCATACGAGCGAGCACGGCTATACCGAAGTCAGCGCGCCGCTGATGGTGCGTGACGAAACCATGTTCGGCACCGGCCAACTGCCGAAATTCGCCGAGGATTCGTTCAAGACCACGGATGGCCGCTGGCTGATCCCGACCGCCGAAGTGACGCTCACCAATCTCGTCTCCGGCGAAATTCTCGATCAGGAGAAGCTGCCGCTGCGCTTTACGGCGCTGACGCCGTCCTTCCGTTCGGAGGCGGGCTCTGCCGGCCGCGATACCCGCGGCATGCTGCGCCAGCACCAGTTCTGGAAGTGTGAGCTGGTGTCGATCACCGATGCCGAAAGCTCGATTGCCGAGCACGAACGCATGACCGCCTGCGCCGAAGAGGTGCTGAAGCGCCTCGGCCTGCATTATCGCGTCATGACGTTGTCGACGGGCGATATGGGCTTTGGCGCGCGCAAGACCTACGACCTGGAAGTCTGGCTGCCGGGACAGGATACCTATCGCGAGATCTCGTCATGCTCGGTCTGCGGCGATTTCCAGGCCCGGCGCATGAATGCCCGCTATCGTGGCAAGGACGACAAGAACACGAAGTTCGTCCATACGCTGAACGGCTCCGGCACGGCCGTCGGCCGGTGCCTGATCGCCGTCCTCGAGAATTATCTGAACGCCGATGGCTCTGTCACTGTCCCTGACGCACTGCTGCCATATATGGGTGGTGTGAACAGGATCGAAAAAGCAGCTTAAATCCGGCGGTGGGGCGATGCGTATACTTCTGACCAATGATGACGGCATCCACGCCGAAGGGCTGGCTGTGCTGGAGCGTATCGCCCGCACCCTGTCGGACGATGTCTGGATCGTCGCACCCGAGACCGATCAGAGCGGCCTTGCCCATTCGCTGAGCCTCTCTGAGCCGTTGCGCATGCGCAAGGTTTCCGACAAGCACTATGCGCTGCGGGGAACGCCGACGGATTGTATCATCATGGGCATCCGGCAGGTGCTGGACATCAAGCCGGATCTGGTGCTTTCGGGCGTCAATTCCGGCTCGAATGTCGCAGACGACGTCACCTATTCCGGAACGATCGCCGGGGCGATCGAGGGGACGCTGCAGGGTGTGCGTTCTTTCGCCCTCAGCCAAGCCTATGTCCATCAGAACGGTGCGCGCGTCGTGCCTTGGGAAGTAGCCGAGACGCATGCTCCGGCCTTGCTCGGCAAGCTCATCGATATCGATCTGCCCGACGGCACCTTCCTGAATCTGAATTTCCCGAATTGCCGCCCCGACGAGATCGCAGGGACGGAAGTGACGGCGCAGGGCAATCTCGCCTTCAACATACAGGTGGAGGAGCGCGCCGATGGCCGCGGCTTCCCGTATTATTGGCTGAGATTCGGCGAACGCAGCGGTGTCTTCCGTCCGGGTACCGATATTCAGGCGTTGAAACAAAATCGTATTTCGGTAACTCCTTTGAAACTCGATTTGACGGATTATTCGGCGCAGGACCGCGTGGCGCGGGCGCTCGGTATGGAGTAGCGGATTGACACCTCGTTTGGTCGAGAAGGAAGGCTTTGCAGCCGTTGTTCTGCGGCTGCGGGCGGAAGGTATATTGGATATCGATCTGATGACGGCGGTCGAGCAGACGCCACGCCTGCCTTTCGTGCCGCCGCAATTTGTCGATGATGCCTATTCCAGCCGGACGATCCCGATCGAATGCGGGGCCTTCATGGAAGGCATGGATCTTGTCGTACGGATTCTTCACGGCCTCAAGATCAAGCCTGGTCACCGCGTTCTCGAGATCGGAACCGGCAGCGGATTTACCGCCGCCGTCATGGGGCGAATCGTGGAGCGGGTCCTCACGGTCGATCGTTACAAGACGCTGACAACGGCTGCGCAACAGCGTGTGGATACGCTCGGGCTACGCAATGTCATCATTCGGCAGGCCGACGGCAGCGCCGGGCTGCAGGGCGAGGGCACCTTCGACCGCATCCTTGTGACCGCCGCGTTCACGACCATGCCGCGCTTCTATGCCGAGCAACTGGTGTCTGGCGGATCCATGATCGCGCCGCTGATCGTGTCCGATGATGTCTGCCGTCTGGTACGCCTGACCAAAACCGGCAGCCGCTTCGAGCGCGAGGAACTCTTCGACGTTCCCTATCAGCCCATCGTGCCGATGCTCGCCTCCTATCTTTGAGGCCCAATTTTGATCGATGAGGATGGAGAGCGGGCCGCTGGCCCGCTGTTTCATTTTCTATGGTTAGCAATTCCTCAAAAAAACACATGCCGCACCAGTGCTTTAACCGCATGGTAAGATTAACGCGCTTTAATCGACCCATAATCGGTTGCGTCTTAAGTGGGTTGAGTCATGGGTTTCAGTCTTTCTTCAAACTTCGGTAAATCGGCAGGGAAAGTCCTGGTGGCAATCCTCCTGGCGAGCACTGCAACGGCTTGTAGTTCAGACACGACCCGCTTCAGCGGGCTCTTCTCCAAGAACACGGATAACGTGACGACCGGTTCTATCAACCGGCGCAGTCTGAACGGTCCGGATGGCGATCCGGTGCCGCGAGCCGATGTCGCCCAGGCGGTTGGCTATGGCCAACAGGATTATTCGCAGTCGAGCACACCGGTAACGCAACCCTACCCGAATTCGCCGGCTCGCTATAACCCATCCTATTCCAGTGCTCGCGTGTCCACGGCACCCGTCGCGATCCAGCGTTCCGATCTGGCGCCTCCCGGTGCATCTGCCGACATGACGCGCCCGCATGCGGCACCCAGAGCGGAAAACGAAGCGCTCGCCCAGCCGTTCCCGTCATCGCGCAGGAATGATGGCTCTCGCGCCGGGCCGGCTCTCGCTCCGGACACATTGTCGACAGGCACGATCAAGACCGCTTCGGCTCCTCAGCCGTCCTCGGGTTGGACTGCTGTCAATGCTCCGAGCGTGACGTTGCATCCGGGTGAGAACATTGCGCTGCTGTCCCGCCGCTATGGCGTCCCGGAAAAGGAAATCCTGCGCGCCAATGGCTTGCGTAATGGCGCCGGCGCTCAGCCCGGCCAGCAGATCATCATACCGACCATGAATGGCGCCGGCGCCTCGAGCCCCGCCAAGATGGCCTCGGAGGCGACCGATCTTTCCAAGGGTGGCAAGATGCCGGGTCCGGCGAAGGCGCCGCAGCAGGAGGCCCTTGCGCTGCCGTCCAACGGCCAGATGCGCGGCAAGTCTCAGGCAGGCCTTGCCGATCCCAACAAGCTCGCTGCCGGCAACGGCAAGGGACCGACGCCGAAGGGCACCTATGTCGTCAAGCCGGGTGATTCGCTGGCCAGGATTGCGAAGGAGAGCGGCGTTACCGTCGCCGAGCTCAAGCGGGCAAATGGCATGCAGGCCGGCGATGGTATTCGCATCGGCCAGGCATTGACGCTGCCGCATGGAGCGCTTGCTGCCGACCCCGTTAAGACTGCGTCGATCGAGCCGCAGAAGGTTTCGGCAAAGCCGACCGCGATCCCGACGGCCGAGCCGAAGCAGGCCGCAGCGGAGCCGGTGGCAAAGCAGGCGCCGAAGGCCGTCGCCCACGCCGATGCGGCACCCGATGCCGCCAAGCCGCAGGTGGTTGCTTCCGCGCCTCCGAGCCAGGCAATCAACGACGCCGCCAAGTCCGATGCACAGGCCGACGCGCCGGAAGCAAGCGGCATCGGCAAATATCGCTGGCCGGTTCGCGGTGCGGTCATTGCCGGCTACGGCGCCAACGTCAACGGCAGCCGTAACGACGGTATCGACATCTCCGTTCCTGAGGGAACGCCGATCAAAGCGGCCGAGAATGGCGTCGTCATCTATGCCGGCAACGGCCTGAAGGAGCTCGGCAATACGGTTCTCATCCGCCACGACGACGGTACGGTGACTGTCTATGGCCACGCCGACGCGCTCAGCGTCACGCGCGGGCAGAAGGTCCAGCGCGGCCAGACGCTCGCAACGTCGGGCATGAGCGGCAACGTCACCCAGCCGCAAATGCACTTCGAAGTTCGCAAGAATTCGGCTCCGGTCAACCCAATGACGTTCCTTGAGTAGGTAGTGCGTCTCAAGGAGTCTGCAAAAAGCCCGGCTATCACCGGGCTTTTTGTCGTTCGAGGGCCTTAATATCTCGGATCAGTCCCGCTTGAGCACGATGCGCAACCGTCCGGCCAGATCCTGGATATATTGCCAGGCGACGCGACCGGACCGCGCGCCGCGCGTCGTCGCCCATTCCAAAGCCTCGTGGTGCATCTGGGAACGATCCAGGTCGAACTTGAAGTGATCGGCATAGGCGTCGATCATCTGCAGATAATCTTCCTGGCTGCACTTGTGGAAGCCGAGCCAGAGACCGAAGCGATCGGAAAGCGAAACCTTTTCCTCCACGGCTTCGGATGGATTGATCGCCGTCGACTGTTCGTTCTCCATCATGTGACGCGGCAGCAGATGGCGTCGGTTTGATGTGGCATAGAACAGCACATTGTCGGGCCGCCCTTCAACACCGCCGTCAAGTGCGGCCTTCAGCGACTTGTAGGCAGTATCGTCATGATCGAAGGACAGGTCGTCGCAGAAGAGGATGATGCGATGCGGCGTCGCCTTCAGAATGTCCAGCAGCACCGGTAGCGACGAAATATCCTCACGATGCACTTCGATCAGCTTCAGCGAGATGCCGGTGGCGCGGCGCACATCCTCGTGCACTGCCTTGACGAGCGAGGACTTGCCCATGCCGCGCGCGCCCCAGAGCAGGACGTTGTTGGCAGCAAAGCCGTCCGCGAAGCGCAATGTGTTCTCGTGAAGAATATCGCGCACGTGATCGACGCCGCGAATGAGGCTAAGCGCCACGCGGTTCGGCCGCGCAACGGGTTGCAGATGCAGCCGGGCAGGAGCCCAGACGAAGCAGTCGGCAGCATTCCAGTCGTTGATTGCCGGAGCCGGCCCGGCCAGACGTTCGAGCGCGTCGGCAAGGCGGCGGACTTCCGCAAGGATCAGGGCGTTTTGGTCTTCACTCACCGTTTTCCTCCTGAATATTGGTCAAGAAAGTCGTAAAATGCGCGCGCTGTATTGCCGGGTATCATGCTCCTTCCGGGGCTGAAAGGCTAAGAGACCGGGAAAACGGTACGGTTCGTGGCTGTTTTTGTTGCAATCGCCATGCGCCTAACTATATTCCGGCCACCTGACGCGGGCCCCGTCCCCGCAAGGAGTTCAAGGGAGTTTTTGATGTTTATCACCAACGCATATGCGCAGAGCGCGACAGATTCGGTCGCGAGTGCCTTCGGCGGTTCCGGCTTTGAAATGATCATCCTGTTTGTACCACTGATGGTCGTTTGGTATTTCCTTCTCATTCGTCCGCAGCGTGCCCAGGCAAAGAAGCGCGACGAGATCCTGAAGAACATTCGCCGCGGCGATCAGATCGTCACCAGCGGCATTGTCGGCAAGGTTACCAAGGTCATCGACGACAAGGAACTCGAAGTCGAGATTGCCGAAGGCGTGCGCATCCGCGTCGTCCGCAGCGCCATTTCGGAAGTTCGCGTCAAGGGTGAGCCCGTCAAGGCCGACGCGGCGTAAGCTTCTCGTGTGCAGGCAGCTCGCCTGGCCGGTGCGCGTCCTCGAAAATCGGGATCGACTTTCTTGAAGGACTGTGCACAAATTCAAGGTGTTACTGCGCCCTTAGCAATCCCTATGGAAAGCGGGGCGCAGTAGAGAAGCCCAAACTCGAGAGAGCGATGCTGCACGTCTCCTGGTGGAAGACCACCCTGATCTGGTTCGCCGTCCTCGCGAGCGTTCTTCTTGCCGCGCCGAACCTGCTCGGTGAGCGTGCGCTTTCCTCTCTTCCGGCCTGGCTGGCGCATAGAAAGATCGAGCTGGGGCTCGATCTTCGCGGCGGTTCCCATCTCCTGCTGAAGATCGAGCGGGACGATGTCGAAAGGGATCGCCTGGAAACGATCGTCGGCGACATTGCCACCCGGCTCCGCACGATGAACATTGCCTATTCCGGCCTCACCGGAACCGGCCGCAAGATTCAGCTCCGCATCAACGATCCCGCGCAGATTCAGCCCGCGGTCAATGCATTGAAACCGCTCACCTCTGGTTCGGACAGGCCGGCTGTCGTGCTTTCCCAGGGCGACAACGGAGCGATGACGCTTAATATTACCGATGCCGATATCGATAATCATGTGTCTTCGGCAGTCGCGCGGGCGCTCAGGATCATTCGCAGCCGCATCGCGCAGCTCGGTGTGGGCGAACCCCTGATCCGCAGGCAGGGTGCCGATCGCATTCTCGTGCAGGTGCCTGATCTTGCTGATCCGCAACGGTTGAAGAACCTTCTGAGCCAGCCTGCCAAGCTCAGTTTCCGCCTTATCGATCAATCGATGTCGGTTCAGGACGCCATGAATGGTCGCCCGCCCGCCGGGTCGGACGTGCTGTTTTCCGAAGACGATCCGCCGGTCGGCTATCTCGTGCAAAGGCAGCCTTTGCTCTCGAATGTCGACTTCGCCGACGCCTTATCCGCCGTCAACAGCCAGAACAATGACGGTACGATCTCGGTCAAGCTGACGCAGGAGGCGACCAGCCGCTTCGCGCAATCGACCGCAAGCAATCTCGGCAAGATCATCGTCGTCGTGTTCGACGATCAGGTCATCTCCGCTGCCACCTTGAAGACGGTGATCGCCACCGGGGAAATCGATATCCCCGGGGATTTTACCGCTCAAGGGGCGCAGGATCTGGCCGTCATGCTCAAGAGCGGACCGCTGCCGGCAACAATGACGCCGGTCGAGGAGCGGACGATCCAGCCCGGCCTCGGCAACGACACGACGCGCTACGGCATCCTGGCCTGCATCGCCGCCGCAATCTTCGTCGCCGTGCTCATGATCGGCTTCTATCGTATCCTCGGTATTGTGGCGACGATCGCGCTTGTCATCAACATCATCATGGTGGTGGCGATCATGGGATTGTTCGGCATCACGCTGACATTGCCGGGCGTTGCCGCCATCGTGCTTACCATCGGTATCGGATTGGATGCGGTGGTGCTGATCTATGAGCGCGTGCGCGAGGAGGAAAAGAAAACGCATCTTCTCGTCGATGCGCTGCGCCACGGCTTCAATAGGGCCGCCGCCACCGTGGCCGACGCCAACCTGACCGTGCTCATCGTTGCGGCCATTCTTTTCTATGCGAGCAGCGGCGCCGTACGCGGCTTTGCCGCGACCCTGATTGTCGGCGTTTTCACCACCTTCTTCACGTCCTGCTTCGTAACGCGTTCCCTCATCACCATGTGGATATCGCGCCGCAAGCCGCGCACCTTGCTGGTCGGCGTGCGAAGCGGCATTTTCGATAACGCCAATATCCGTTTCATGGGCATTCGCCGCTACACGTTCACGGTATCGGCGGCCCTGTCGGTGGTCACGCTTCTGGCTTTTGCGACGGTCGGCATGCATCTCGGCGTCGATTTTGCCGGCGGCTCGATCGTCGAGGTTCGCGCCAAGCAGGGTGTCGCCGATCTGGCGAATATTCAATCGCGCCTGCAGGACGCGATTCCGGGCGACGTGCGGGTCGAGCGGCTTGACGATCGGCTGAGTGCGTTGATCCGCGTGCACGCGCAGGAGGGCGGCGAAAATGCGGAGCAGTCCGCCGTGACACTTGTCCGGGATGAACTGGGCAAGGATTACGACTTCTCCCGCGTCGAAGTGGTCGGCCCTGCCGTGTCCGGTGAAATCACCATGACGGCCTCGCTTGCCGTACTGGCGGCGCTGATTGCCATTCTCGTCTATATATGGCTGCGCTTCGAGTGGCAGTTTGCAGTCGGCGCGATCATCGCGACGTTGCATGACGTCATCCTGACGCTCGGCCTGTTCGTCCTCACCGGCATGGAATTCAACATGACGGGGATCGCCGCGATTTTGACCATTGTCGGCTATTCGCTGAACGATACCGTGGTCGTCTATGACCGCATGCGCGAGAATCTCAGGCGCTATCCGCAAATGCCCTTGCCGATCCTGATCGATGCCTCCATCAATCAGACATTATCGCGGACCATTCTGACATCGGCGACGACGCTTGTGGCGCTGCTCGCGCTTTATATATTCGGCGGGGAGGTGATCCGTGCCTTCACCTTCGTGCTGCTTTTCGGCGTCGCGGTCGGAACTTTCTCGTCGATTTATATTGCGGCGCCCGTGCTGATCCTGTTCAAGCTGCGTCCGGACAAGTTCCAGACCGGCAGCGAAAGCAATGGGCCTGCGGCCGGCGACATCCAGTCAGGCAAACCAGCGGTGTGATACATTGGCAAAAGGTATAGAAATCCGTAGCGCGCATTTTCCGGGGCGCGCACCGATCGACGCATACGGCAACGGCGGCTTCCGCTTTGCCGACATGTCGCATCGCGGCTCGCTGCTTTGCCTGCCCTCGGGCATCTATGGCTGGGACATGCTGCTGGGGGACGCGCTGACGCCGGACCGTTTCCAGAAGGTGCTGGACGAGGCCGCGCAGATCGAAGTGCTGCTTGTCGGCACCGGCATGGAATTGCGGCCGTTGCCGGCCGATCTGAAGGCAGCCCTGCGCGCCAGGCAGATTTCTTCCGACCCGATGAGCACGGGGGCGGCGGTTCGCACCTTCAATATCATGCTGTCCGAGTCGCGTGCGGTGGCCGCGGCGCTGATCGCCGTTTGACGTCCGGATCGTGAGCATGACGACATCAGCTGCGCCCCGTGGCAATCGGGATATCTGCCTCGCGACGCTTCGCGATACCGATCGCGATCGCTACCTTGCCTGCCTGCTGGCACCGGAAGAGAAACGCCCAGCACTTGCCGCGCTCTATGCCTTCAATGCCGAGCTGGCGCGGGTGCGCGATCTCGTGCACGAGCCGCTGCCCGGCGAAGTGCGCATGCAGTATTGGCGCGATCTTCTCGAAGGGCAGGCTCACGGATCGAGCGAGGCCAATCCGATCGCCTCGGAGCTTTTGATTGCGATCGAGCAGCACCGCCTGCCGCGCCAGACGCTGATCGACATGGTCGATGCGCGCATCTTCGACCTTTATGACGATCCGATGGAGACGCGCGCCACTTTGGAGGGCTATGCCGGCGAGACCGCCTCGGCCCTCATCCAGCTCGCAAGCCTGGTCTTGTCGCCCGAGGAGGCGAAGCGTTCGGCCGATGCGGCCGGTCATGCCGGCGTCGCGCAGGCGATTGCCGGGCTGCTGTTGTTGATGCCGCTGCACTGCCATCGCGGTCAGCTTTACCTGCCGCTCGAAATCCTGACCGCGACGGGCCTTGATCGCAACACTTTCCTCGCAGGCGAGGACAAAGCGCGTATTTCAGCCGCGATCGAAGCATTTGCCGGCCTTGGTCGCGAGCATCTGGCCAAGGCGAGGGCGGCGGGCGCCATACCGCCAGCAGTGTTTCCGGCCTTTCTGCCGGCAACCCTCGCGGAGCCGGTCTTGAAGAAGGCACAGAGGTTCGGATCCGGCCTGTTTGATCGCTCCCTGGTGCTGCCGCAATGGCGCCGGCAGATGCGCATGGCGCTGGCATCAATCACAAAGAAAATCTAAAATACATCACGCTCGCGCAAGTCTCGGCGTTTATGGAGATGGGCGGGCACTTGATTTATATTTCAGGGGGAGCTGCCGTGGGCATTGTCGTCTGGTGCATACTTTTCGCGATCGTCGTCTTTTTTGCCTACTTCGCCACGCGTATGGCATCGCAGAACAAGGAAGACGGTCTGCACGATACCGGCCTTGCCATCCTCGAATTCGGTCGTGCCTTTCCGACCGAGGCAATCCGACAATTGCAGACCACAGCGAATGGCCAGGCGATGTTCGTTCGCCTGCATGACGACAAGGCCGGCTTCATGCGCAGCCTGCACAATCATTTCAGCGTCCACCTGATCGAGCCCGGTCGCGCGCGTGCCAAGGATTCGGGCACCGGTCGCGGCCTGACGGTCGATTTCCTCGATGCTCCCCATCACAACGGCACGTTCGAGTTTGCAACGCCAGCCGAAGCGGCGGAAGTCTCTCTCTGGCTGCTCGGCAACTATGTCGCCGGCGACGAGGCTAGGCCGGCCCAATTGAAACCGCCGGCAAGGGCCTGAGACATCTCAGGCACTTTCGGCGAGCATCGGCGCCTGCACGCCCAGCCATCCCGCGCAATCGGCAAGCGCGCGTCTGGCGATAAGCTGGCGCTTCATGATGGTCTTGTCCTTGCCGCGAAAGCGCTTGATGCCCTCCGGCTTGACGATCGAACCCGGCTCCAGTTCCGGGAAGAGCCCGAAATTGATGTTCATCGGCTGGAATGACCGCTTGCCCGGCTCCTCGTCGGACACGATGTGCCCGCCCGTGATGTGGCTGAGCAGCGATCCGAGAGCCGTCGTAGCCGGCGGCAGGGACGGTGCTTCCCCCTTGCGTTCCGCGGCAGCGAAACGGCCGGCGAGCAGCCCGATGCTGGCGCTTTCGACATAGCCTTCGCAGCCGGTAATCTGGCCGGCGAAGCGCAGGCCTGGCCGAGACTTCAGCGTCAATGAGCGGTCGAGCAGGGTCGGCGAATTGATATAGGTGTTGCGGTGCAGGCCGCCGAGCCTTGCAAATTCAGCATTCTCCAGGCCCGGGATCAGGCGGAAGATCTCCGCCTGTGCGCCGTATTTCAGCTTCGTCTGGAAGCCGACCATATTGTAGAGCGTGCCGAGCGCATTGTCCTGGCGCAGCTGCACCACCGCATAGGCCTTAACGGTCGGGTTATGGGCGTTGGTCAGCCCCATCGGCTTCATCGGCCCGTGACGCAGCGTTTCACGTCCGCGCTCGGCCATCACCTCGATCGGCAGGCAGCCGTCGAAATAAGGGGTGCCTTCCCATTCCTTGAAGCCGACGGCGTCGCCGGCGATCAGCGCATCAAGGAAGGCATTGTACTGGGCTAGGTCCATCGGGCAGTTGATATAGTCCTTGCCCGTGCCGCCCGGCCCGACCTTGTCGTAGCGCGACTGGTACCAGCAAATATCCATGTCGATGCTGTCGCGATAGACGATCGGGGCGATGGCGTCGAAAAAGGCCAGCGCATCTGCCCCGGTTTCGGCCTGGATGGCGCTGGCAAGCCCGGGGGCGGTCAGCGGGCCGGTGGCGATGATCGCCTGACCCCATTCCTTCGGCGGCAAGCCCCGGATTTCCTCGCGGACGACCGTAATCAACGGATGGCTTTGGACCGCCTGTGTGACTGCTGCCGAAAATCCGTCGCGGTCCACCGCCAGCGCGCCGCCGGCTGGAACCTGATGCTTGTCGGCACAGGCCATGATCAACGAACCGGCCAGGCGCATTTCCGCATGGATGACGCCGACAGCATTGCTGGTCGCGTCATCGGAGCGGAAGGAGTTGGAACAGACGAGTTCCGCCAGATCATCGGTCTTGTGCGCTTCGGTGCCGCGCACGCCGCGCATCTCATGCAGGATGACGGGCACGCCGGCATTGGCGATCTGCCATGCGGCTTCCGAGCCGGCCAGGCCGCCGCCGATGACGTGGATGGGGGAGTGGGAATTGGTCTGTGTCATGCGCGTCATTATCACGGGGCGGGCGGCGATCCAATTGCTTTGCGCAAATGCCGAAATCAAAAACAGTGCGGGAATCAAAAACGGCGCCGAAGGCGCCGTCTTGAAGCAGTCTACTCGGTCCGTATCGATTAACGGAAGGAGCGGGAAGCGATGTCGCGGATCTCGTAGCGGCTGACGCCGATGTCCGACAGGGTCTGGCTGGAAAGGTTGCCGAGTTCGTTCAGAGTGCGGCGGTAGCTGATCCAGTTCTTGGCAATGCGAAGCGGGTTCATGATCTTGTCCTCAGTGTCTTGGTTGCGAGCGGTACGATTACCGCCTCAGCGCTTGCACTCTATATAGGCGCGACGACGTGCTTTGTGCAGTGCAAATAAAAGGCGTCTGCCATGCATTTGTGCAATGTGACGCCCAAAAAGCCATCAATGCCTAAATTTTATATGCTGTGCACAGGGCGAATAGCTTCAGACGGGCGGGTCGATGCTGCAATGCGAAGCGGGCACAAAAAGAACGCCCGTCGCGGTGTCCGCAACGGGCGTTGAGAAGGCTCTCGCTATTGGGCGAAGCCTATCCGGCGATTAGCGGCCGGTGGCTTCGCGGGCAACGCGATGAATGTCGGCGCGGTCGATGCCGAGGTCGTGCAGTTCACGCGAGCTCATGCGGCCGAGTTCGGTAACGGTCTGACGATACTTGCGCCAGTTGTTGAAAGAGCGGGTCAGGTTCATTTTAAGTCCCTTTCGAGGATTTGAAGATCTCGCGGCCCCGTAATTGGTTCCGTCCTTGATCTGATGCTTCCCAATATATGCTGCACCGCAAGAACTAAAAGAGCGAATGCTTCATGCCACCTATGCGGTTTATGCAAGTCTTGCAGGCGATCTGCCTAGGATGATGGCTGCTTTATGTGCATATCGCGGCAAAGTGGAGAATGGCTTGGGAGGTCGGATTTCGAATAAAGCCGAGGTTTCCGTGGGGAATTCCGCCGACTGCCCGCATTCGGCCATGTTTCCGCCAGCCCTGCTCTTTTGGAGGGGATCAAGAGGGATCAAGAGGGATCAAGAGGGATCAAGAGGGATCTTGCGGGATGGCGAAGAGCGATCTTCATATCGGCGATTGCCGTGTTTCCGGCACTCCGCGATTTGGCGGTCGATAACTCGCCCAGGGCCGCGAACGCCGTTTTAGCAGTGACTAAACGATTTAATCGGGGAGAAAAAATAACGCCCACCGCGGGAGGAGGTGCGGTGGGCGTCATTTGTGATGATTGACGACTGGGAGGAGGAGTGTCGTCAATCTATCGGAGCGCACTGGGAGGAGGAGTGTGCGGCTCCGAATTCCGTGTCAGGATCTAGATCCTCAGGCTGTTCCGATTTGCATCGGCCCGGCACGCCATTGCCGTGTTTGTTGACTTATAAATAGTATGATTTTTCGATTTTGTGCAGCGCAATAATTTCATGGGAGGTATGTATTCTGCGCATGCCTTTCATTGGTACCAAGATACCGCTCCACATAATACTAAAGGATCGCTTAATGCTGTATTAACGAGAGACATATTCGCGTGGAGAGTGTCGATCGCAAATGCATACGCGCCGGCATCGATTGCATGCCGATTTGTGGTAACTCTTCTTTTTGCGGGGAGTCGCAGTTGGGGAGCAGGGATGTACAGAGGCAGGCTGGAGCGGGATCTGAAGATCTGGGTCGACAAAGGTCTTGTCGATGTGGCGGCGGCACAGGCTGTGCTGCGCGAATATGATGGCCGCCAGACGAGTTTCAGCGCGGGGCGGGTGCTGACCATCATAGCAGCCGTGCTTCTTGGCTCGGCCATACTGCTTTTCGTTTCGGCGAATTGGGAAGCGATTCCGAGGATCGTGCGTCTCGCGGCGCTCGTGGCAATGATATGGGGCTTCTATCTCGGTGCCGCCTATCTGCTGGCCCAGAAGCGTTCGATACTGGCCTCGGGGTTGCTGATCCTCGGTACGCTGAGTTTCGGCGGCGCCATGGCGCTCGTCGGCCAGATGTACAATATGTCCGGCGATGAACTGACGATGATGATCGTCTGGTTCGCCGCGGCCTGCATCGCGGCGGCGTTGTTTCGATCGAGCGCACAGGTCGCGCTTGCCGGCTTCCTCGCCTGGGCATTTTGCGGCGTCTATCTATGGGACAATTTCGATCAGTGGCACGGCGTCATGCCATGGGTGCCGCCTCTGATGGCCGCTGTTCTGATTGCGCTCGTCAGGTATGTTGATGCGCCGAGCGCGCGGCATTTCGCCTATCTCATGCTTGTTGGGTGGCTGACCTGGCTTTTTGGCCTGCATGAGAGCCTGAATGCCGCAATCCTTTTCGCCGCCCTCGGAATGGCGGCCTTTCTTGTCGTCAGCATCTCGGCCTCACCGTTCATGCCTCTTGCGCGGACGGCCGGTGCCGCACCGGCCTTCTACGCCTTTCTTGTCGCCGCGATCGGCTTCTTTCTGGTCCATGCGGAAATCAGCAACGGATCCTTCGACAATAATGTCTGGGTGGAAGACAAGCTTCCGCTCATCATTGTGGCTGCCGCGACGCTGGCGAGCTCGGTGATCGCGATCGCCCTTGGCGGCCGGGATAATGGCGCGGTGCGCTATCTCGCCTATTTCGTCTTCGCCTGCGAGATTCTCTATCTTGCCAGCGAGACCATCGGCTCGATCATCGGTACCGCGGGCTTCTTCCTGGTCGCCGGTTTGCTGGTGGCATTTGCCGCCTGGCTGGTCATCCGGCTGGAACGACGATTTTCCGATGATGGCGGGCAGGGGACGCGGGCATGACTTATCTGGCTGACAAGGGCCTCGTTGCAAACGGGAATGCCCGCCGAGTGTGGATCGCTGCTATCGTCGTCGCAGCCCTGCAGACGGCCGTTCTGGGTTACATGGTCGGCGAGCGGGCCTGGGGACTGCGAAGCGGCGTCGAGGTTACCCTGAAGACAGCGCCGGTCGATCCGCGCGATCTTCTGCGCGGCGACTATGTCATCCTGAACTATGACATTTCGCGGGTTCCAGTCTCGACGCTGGTCGGCGGCCCGCCGAAGGAGAGCCTGAACAACCAGGTCCTGTCCGTTCGCCTGAAGAAGCAGGACGACGGCTACTGGGGCATTGTCGAATCGTCTTTCGCAACGCTGGACGCCAAGCCCGATACGGTCGTGCTGAAAAGCCTCCCCTTCGATTATGTGTCCTATGGCGATTTGGCCGACACATCTCAGGCGACGATCGCAGTTACATACGGCATCGAGCGCTATTACGTGCCCGAAGGCGAGGGGCACGACATCGAGAAGGCGCGCAACGACAGTCGCGTCGCCATCGCGGCCCGCGTCTCGTACGATGGCGCCGCCCATATCAGAAGCCTGCTTCTCGACGGCAAATCCGCCTACGAAGAGCCGCTTTATTGATGATGTTTATCTGTGGAAGTCGGATAAGCTCGCGCATGGTCGTGGAACCGTCATTTTTCCTTTGCGTGGTTTGAAACGGGTGATATAGAGACGCCGCGCTCCGGAAGGCCCCATGGGCAGGCATCGCCATGCGGTTTTGGGAACGCGGGTATGGTGAAATTGGTAGACACGCCAGATTTAGGTTCTGGTGCCGCAAGGCGTGGGAGTTCAAGTCTCTCTACCCGCACCAGGACTGTCTTGTGGACAGGGGGAGGCTGAACAGCTCTGTCTTCCGATATGCCGCAGGACGCGCCATTTTGCCCAGAGCATCCCGCTTTCGGATAGGGAGTGGATAAGATGCTTTGGCTCGTAACGAGATAGGGCGGCCTTTTGCGCGTTCATTCGAAGGCGCGGCGCTCTTGGCAAAGTGATAGGGAATTGCATCCAAGCCACGCTCGGGATTTTCCGGCGTCGTGCTCATCGAAACGAACGGCTGTCTGGGCACGGCCGCCATGAATGAAGGTAGGACAATGCAGGTTATCGAAACGCTCGCTGAAGGGCTGAAGCGCGAAATCAAAGTAGTCATCCCGGCCAAGGACATGGAAGTGCGCATGAATGAGCGCCTGGCCGAGGTCAAGGACAAGGTCCGCATCAACGGCTTCCGTCCGGGCAAGGTGCCGGTCGCGCATCTGAAGAAGGTCTACGGCAAGTCGATCATGGCCGATCTCGTCAACGAGATCGTTCGCGACCAGCCGCCGGCGATCCTGACCGAGCGCGGCGAAAAGTCGGCAACCCAGCCGGAAGTCGCCATGACCGAGGACAAGGATGAAGCCGAGAAGATCCTCGCTGCCGAGGCTGATTTCGAATTCACGCTGTCCTACGAAGTCATCCCGGCAATCGAACTGAAGTCCGTCAAGGGCATCAAGATCACGCGCGAAGTTGCTGAGATCGGCGAAGACGAAGTCACCGAGCAGATCCTCAAGATCGCCGAAAGCGCTCGCAGCTACGAAGCCAAGAAGGGCAAGGCCGCCGACGGCGACCGCGTCACCATCGATTACCTCGGCAAGGTTGACGGCGTAGCCTTCGACGGCGGCAAGGACGAAGACGCACAGCTCGTTCTCGGTTCCAACCGCTTCATCCCGGGCTTCGAAGAGCAGCTCGTCGGCGTCAAGGCTGGCGACGAGAAGACCATCAACGTGACCTTCCCGGCTGACTACCCGGCCAAGAACCTCGCGGGCAAGGAAGCAACCTTCGACATCAACGTCAAGGAAGTCGCAGCTGCCGGCGAAATCGAGATCAACGACGAACTCGCCTCCAAGCTCGGCCTCGAATCGGCCGATCGTCTGAAGGAAATCGTTCGCGGCCAGATCGAAAGCCAGTACGGCTCGGTTACCCGTCAGAAGGTCAAGCGTCAGATCCTTGACCAGCTTGACGAAATGTACCAGTTCGACACGCCGCAGAAGCTGGTCGAAGCTGAATTCGCCAGCATCTGGCGCCAGATCCAGACCGACCTCAGTGAATCGGGCAAGACCTTCGAAGACGAAGACACGACCGAGGAGAAGGCTCGCGAAGAATATCGCAAGCTTGCCGAGCGTCGCGTCCGTCTCGGCCTCGTTCTCTCCGAAATCGGCGAGAAGGCCGGCGTCGAAGTCAGCGAAGACGAGCTGCAGCGTGCACTTTACTCGCAGCTCCAGCAGTTCCCGGGCCAGGAAAAGGAAATCCTGGAATTCTTCCGCAACACGCCCGGCGCCTCCGCCAACCTGCGCGCGCCGATCTTCGAAGAGAAGGTCATCGATCACCTGCTGACCGAAGTCGACGTCACGGACAAGACCGTTTCCAAGGAAGCGCTGCTGGCCGACGACGAAGCCGAAGACAAGCCGGCCGCCAAGAAGGCTGCTCCGAAGAAGAAGGCTGCCGCCAAGGCTGAAGCGACCGAAGCTGCCGCCGAAGGCGAAGAAGCTGCCGCTCCGAAGAAGAAGGCCGCTCCGAAGAAGAAGGCTGCTGAAGACAGCGCCGAATAATTGGATTTTCTTCCTGAATGAAATTGAGCCCTGCCGTTCGCGGCGGGGCTTTTTTGTTGCTGAGAGTGTGGGGCGGCCATCGCCCTTCGAGGCTCCAGCCCCTTCGACAAGCTCCGGAGCCTTCCGCTCCTCAGGGTGAGGACGGAGTGCACGTCGTGGCACAAAGCCGGTTCAAGGTGCAGTCTTGCACAGGAGCTTAGCCCTCATGGTGAGGTGCGTAGGCCGGTGAGGCCGAAGCCTCGAACCACGAGGGCGGATGTGAATTGCCACATACCACTTCAATCTCCGACTTGATATCGGCCATGCGGTTCCAGACTTCACGCCGCAGCACCGGGCAGCTATCGATTGCGATGGCTATTTCTTAGCTGCGTCATACACTTTATCTAAAAACGCGGTGCGATGAGGTGACGAAGGATGCCGGACTTGATTGAAGCGGCGATGTTTGACCTTGATGAAACCCTCATCGACCGGCGTGCGGCGCTAAAGGCGTTCCTGCCGGATCAATTCAAGCGGTTCGGGGATCAACTGCAGGACGTAACGTTTCAGACTTTCGAGGCAACGTTCTTTGCGTTGGAGAAAGAAGGTCTCGTCGACAAACACAGACTCTACCCGAGATTGGCGGCAACGCTCGGTGCGGGCAGTCGTTGCGGGGCTCGTTTGCTTTCCGATTTTCAAACGCGATATCCTCATTTCGCAAGGCTGTCGGTTGGTGCCCTTGAAATGCTCATTGTGCTACGGGCACGTGGTTTGAAGACAGCCATCATCAGCAACGGTCACGCCGGGGTCCAATCAGCAAAAATTGAGATCACCGGGCTCAAAGATGCCGTCGATCTTGTTGTCATTTCGGAGGATGTCGGGCTGCGGAAGCCAGATCCGCGAATTTTTCAGCACGCCGCTGAACGGCTGGGCGTAACCCCGGCGCACTGTATCTTCGTCGGTGACAACCCACAGGCGGATGTCCTGGGTGCGGAAGCATCCGGAATGACAGGCATATTTTACAGTGCGGGGAGTTCTTGGCCGGACACATTGCCATTCCCGAAATACAGCATCGAAACTCTCGTCGAAGTCCTACCCGTTATCGAAGCTCTTGCATGAACTCCGGCGCCTGCACCTGACGCCAGCCTATAGCAATTCAAATCTCCGACTTGATATCGCCCATGCGGTTCCAGGCATCGAGGCCAGCGATCTTGTAGGCTTCTGCGAGCGTCGGATAGTTGAAGGTGTTCTCGACGAAATATTCGACGGTACCCTTGAGGTTCAACACCGCCTGGCCGATATGGACGAGCTCGGTAGCCCCTTCGCCGACGATATGAACACCGAGAAGACGGCGTGTCTTCAGCGAGAAGATCATCTTCAGAAGACCGGTGTCGAGGCCCATGATGTGGCCGCGCGACGTCTCGCGGAAGCGTGCGATGCCGCATTCGTAGGGAATGTGCCGCTCCTTGACCTCTTCCTCGGTGAGGCCGCAGGTGGAGATCTCAGGCACGGCATAGATGCCGTAGGGGAAATACTTCGGCGGCTCCTTGGCGATCGCGCCTACGGCGACGCGGGCGGCGATGCGGCCTTGTTCCATGGAGGTGGAGGCAAGGCTCGGGAAGCCGACGACGTCGCCAGCGGCAAAAATATGCGGAACTTTCGTGGCAAAGGTTTCCGGATTGACGCTCAGGCGGCCGCGGGCGTCGGCTTCGAGCCCTGCGGCAGGAAGATTAAGGGTGTCTGTCGCCCCCATGCGACCGGCGGCGAACAAGACCATATCGGTGAGGAGGCGGCGGCCGTTGTCGAGCGTCAGCTCGACTTTGCCGTTCTGCCGGATGACCTTTTCGGCTTTCTGGCCGAGGAACAGCTTCATGTTGCGATCCCGAAGCTGGTAGATGAAATCCTCGACGATCTCCTTGTCGATGAAGTCGAGCATGGTGGACTTCGGATCGATCAGCGTCACCTGCGTATCGAGAGCGCTGAAGATGGTCGCATATTCGATGCCGATGACGCCTGCGCCGATGACGACCATCGAACGCGGCAGCTCCTCGATCTCCAGCAGCTCGTCGCTATCGAGAACTGTCTTGCCGTCGAAGGGCATGTAATCGGGACGAAACGGCTTGGTGCCGACCGCCAGCAGGATACTGGTTGCGCATACGGTGACGACCTCGCCGTCGTCCTTGGCGACCTGCATGGTCTGCGGATCGACGAAGCTCGCCTTGCCGCGCATGTGCTGCACGCGATTGCGCGCAAACTGATGTTCCAGCACCTCGACTTCATGATCGAGGGTGATCAGCAGGCGGCGGCGCAGGTCCTCCGCGCTGATTTCCTGCTTGACGCGATAGGCGCGTCCGTAGAAGCCGCGCTCGCGCCAGCCGGAGAGATTGAGCGCGGTCTCGCGCAATGTCTTGGAGGGGATGGTGCCGGTGTGGACCGAAACGCCACCGACGCGTTTGCCCTGTTCGATCACCAGCACCTTCTTGCCGAGTTTGGCGGCCTGAATGGCGCCTCTGCGGCCGGCAGGGCCGCTACCCACGACTAGGAGATCGAATTGGTCCATTGGGAAGCCTCGGATGATTGGATCGGGAATCAATGTCGCAACGCAACATGCTGTCCGTCAACCGGTAGCTGCTCAATGTTACAGATTATCTAACAGGAAACACCGGTCCTCAGGAGGATGCGAGGCCAAGCCAGGGTTCCAGCTTTTCGAACGTCCGGTCCATGGCATAGGCACGCGTGAAGGACAGCGACAAATGCCCGTAGATGATCGACATCTGGCCCACCGCCGTTGCCTCGTTGGTCTTGGCAATGGCGGCGAGGTAAAGTGCTGACGCAAGCCCGGTGCGATCTGCTCCGGCCTGACAGTGAATGAGAAGCGGTTTCGGCGCGTCGCGCATGATCTCGACGAGCTGCGCGGCTTGCGCCTGCGTCAATTCCCGGTTTGAGGACATGCGGAAATCGATATGGTTGATATTGAGCTGCTTTGCCTCGGCGACTTCTCGGTCGTACCAATGACGGCCGCTGTTTTTGCCGCGCAGGTTGATGATGGTCTTGATGCCGTATTGCTTCTGAAGTTCCGCGATCGTTGCGGCCGTCGGCTGGGAGGAGCGATAGAGTTCGCCTGCGATGACTGGATGGAAGTTCGTCGTCCAGAGCATATGGGCATAGAAACCGATTGCGACTGCTCCGAAAGCGCCCAAAGCGACGAGCGCGCCGCGACCGACACGGAGGAGGCGTTGGGCAAGCATCGACGGCATCTTCTGCATATGATCTCCGCACAGGCCGAACGCTCAAGCGGATCGGCCAAATCAAAACACCAGCTTCCGACGGCAGACTCGCCGATTTGGATGCGGCGATTCTTCTGCCAGATCATCCTGATGCAGAGCTGAAAACGGAAATCGAGGTTGCAAAGACGCAACGGAGCGATTGTGGAGAGGCCGGCAATGAGGCAAGGTCAAAATATATATTTGAAATTAAGTTGATATGCTTTTTTTCTAAACTAATACTTCATCGCGCGCGCAACAGTTTTAGATCAAGCGCAACGCTCTGAAGCTGACATGGCCGTTCTTGCCGATGATAACATGATCGTGAACGGTGATGCCGAGAGGCTTGGCCGTGTCCATAATCGTCTTGGTCATGTCGATATCGGCGCGGGAAGGCGTCGGATCTCCTGACGGATGGTTGTGGACGAGAATCACCGCCGTGGCGGAAAGTTCCAGCGCACGCTTGACGACTTCGCGCGGATAGACCGGGGTGTGATCGACCGTGCCAAGGCCCTGCACTTCGTCCGCGATCAAGGCATTGCGCTTGTCGAGAAACAGCAGGCGAAACTGTTCCCGCGCCTCGTGCGCCATGGCGGTATGACAATAGTCGATCAGCGATTTCCAGGAGGAAAGCACCGGCTTGCCCGTCAGCTCGCTTTTCAGCATGCGCTGTGCAACGCTTGCGACGAGCTTCAGCTCGAGAGCCACTGCGTCGCCGACGCCCTTGACCTCTTTCAGTAGGCTAACCGGCGCGCCGAAGACGCCGCCGAGTGTCCCGAAACGGGCGAGAAGGGCTTTGGCGATCGGTTTCGTGTCGCGACGCGGGATTAGCCGGAAGAGCAGCAGCTCGAGCATTTCATAGTCGGCCAGCGCTGCATCGCCACCATCCCGGTAGCGGTCGCGCAGCCGTTCGCGGTGGCCGTGATAATCGGCTTCGGCGTTGGCTGGGGCTGATTTGGCCGCAGTTGGCGCTGATTTGGCGGCTTGCGTCGGGAAAAACAGTCGCTCGTCGAAAAGCGGCGCCTCCTCCAAAGCATCCGCCGTCCCGCCGCCATCGAGGGGCATGTCACCATGTCCGGTGGAGGAAGCGGGACGTTTCGCCATGATTTACCCCTGCAGCGGCGGCAGGCCCGGGCGGTCGAGACCGCCGGGGGACAGGGTGAATATCTCGCAGCCCGTCGCGGTAACGCCAACGGTGTGCTCGTATTGCGCCGACAGCGAACGGTCGCGGGTGACCGCCGTCCAGCCGTCGCCAAGCACTTTCACATGCGGCTTGCCGAGATTGATCATCGGCTCGATGGTGAAGATCATGCCCTCGCGCAATTCCGGCCCGTCGCTGGCGCGGCCATAGTGCAGAATATTGGGCGAGTCATGGAAGAGGCTGCCGACGCCATGGCCGCAGAAGTCGCGCACGACAGAGCAGCGTTCTGCCTCGGCATAGGTCTGGATCGCTTCGCCGATGGCGCCTGTCCGGGAGCCGGGGCGCACGGCGGCGATGCCGCGCATCAGGGATTCGTAAGTGACTTCCAGAAGCCGCTCGGCCGAGCGCTTGATTTCACCGACCGGATACATGCGGCTGGAATCGCCATGCCAGCCGCCAAGCACGTAGGTCACGTCGATATTGACGATATCGCCTTCGCGCAGCGGCTTGTCGTTGGGAATGCCGTGGCAGACGACATGGTTGATCGACGTGCAGGAGGATTTCATGTAGCCGCGATAGTTCAGCGTCGCCGGAAAGGCGCCGTGATCCATGCCGAATTCGAAAACGAAACGGTCGATGACATCGGTCGGCACGCCTGGCTCGACGATCGCGGCCAGCTCATCGAGGCAACGTGCGGTCAGCTGGCATGCCTTGCGCATTCCAGCAAAGGCATCCTGCCCATAGAGGCGGATCGCGCCTGTATTCTTCGCCGGCGCCGTTGCCGCTTCGATGTAGTTCACCATGGTTAGCCTTCAGCAGAAATCTTTATACTGGTATCTAATGCAGCTATGCCGGGTTCGTCTATCGGGATCAACCCGGCAGCCGTTATTTCCGTCGCCGAAACCCTGCATTTGAGAGCGTATACTTCAACGCCGCGTCCCAACGCCCGCTTGAAAGCCTTGAGGTAGACGGGATCGAGATCGCCGCAAATCCGGAAGCGGTGGCAATCATGCCGCTGGATCACGAAAAGCATGACCGCGCGGTAGCCCGCTTGCGCCATGTCACCCAATTCTTCCAGATGCTTGGCGCCGCGCGCTGTTGCCGTATCGGGAAACTCCGCAAGGCCCGGCTGCCGCATGAAATGGACGTTCTTCACCTCGACATAGGTTGATATCCTCAAAGGGTCGGTCAAGAGCAGGTCGATGCGGGAATTACGGCCGTAATTCTGCTCGCGCCTTACCGTCGTGTAGTCGCCGAGATCGGCGATCTGGCCGAGAGCGATCGCCTCCGCGGCGATGCGGTTGGGCATGGCAGTATTGACGCCGACCGTTGTGCCATCGGCCTCGATCAGCTCGAAGACATGGCGATATTTTCGCTTGGCGCCCTCATGCTCGGAGAGCCAGATGCGCGAACCGGGTGTCGTCAGCCCCAGCATCGAGCCGGTATTCGGGCAGGAGCCGGTGATGAATGTGCCGTCTTCTAACTCGGCATCGAAAAGGAAGCGTTTATAGCGGGCGATCAGCCGGGCAGGGACGAGAGGCGGATTGAAGAGCATGAGTGATTGATCGCCTAGGCACGTTCCATGACGAAGCTGCCCGGTGCCTCCTCAAGCGCGTTCAGGGCTTTGCCGCCGGGTTGGCGGGCGGCTGTCATGCGATGGTCCTGGGATAGGATCCACGCATGCCAGTGCGTCCACCAGGAGCCGGGCGTCTCATTTGCTTCCTCCAGCCAATGCTCGTAATCGCCCTTCACCGTGCCGCCGGTCCAGAACTGGTATTTGTGCTTGTCCGGCGGGTTGACGACGCCGGCGATATGGCCGGACCCTGTCAGGACGAATTCCACCGGTCCGCCAAAGCATTGGCTGCCGGTGAAGACGGACTTGGCGGGGGCAATATGATCTTCGCGCGTCGCCAGATTGTAGACCGGGATGCGCACGTCCTTCAGCGACAATGTCTTGCCGTCGAGCACCATCTTGCCCTGGCTCAGCGTATTGTTGAGATAGCAATTGCGCAGATAGAACGAGTGATTGGCGGCCGCCATTCGCGTGGAATCGGCGTTCCAGAACAGAAGATCGAAGGGCATGGGTTCCTGGCCCTTCAGGTAGCTGTTGACGAAGTAGGGCCAGATGAGCTCGGAGGCGCGAAGCATGTTGAAGGCCGCGGCCATCTTCGAGCCTTCCAGATAGCCTACTGCTTTCATCTGCTGTTCGAGCGATGCGATCTGCTCCTCGTCGACGAAAACCTTGAGATCGCCGGCAAAGGTGAAATCGACCTGCGTCGTCAGGAAGGTCACGGTGCGGATGCGCTTGTTCTTTTCCTTGGCGTGGAGGGCGAGCGTCGCGGCCAGCAGCGTGCCGCCAACGCAATAGCCAACGGCATTGACCTCCTGCTCGCCGGTCGCCTTCTCGATCGTATCAACCGCAAAATCGATGCCCTCGCGCGCATAGGAGGTCCAGTCCTTTGCCGCATGGCGCTGATCGGGGTTCACCCAGGAGATGACGAAGACGGTGTGCCCCTGTTCCACGCACCATTTTATGAAGGATTTCTGCGGGTTGAGATCGAGAATGTAGAATTTGTTGATCCAGGGCGGGCAGATCAGCAAAGGCCGTTTCAGCACTTTTTCCGTTGCCGGTTCGTATTGGATGACCTGGCAGACATCGCTTTGCGCGATCACCTTGCCGGGTGTCAGCGCCATGTCCCGGCCGACGGCGAACTTCGTCATGTCAGTCTGTCGCAGCCGCAGTTCACCGTGGCCGAGGCTGATATCCTCGGCGAGCATCTTCATGCCGCGCACCAGGTTCTCGGCATTGGAGGCAACTGTTTCGCGATAGAGCTGCGGATTGGTCGCGATGAAATTGCTCGGCGAAAAGGCGGCTGTGATCTGCTTCGTATAGAATACCGCCTTGTGGCGCGTGTGCTCGTCCAATCCTTCGGCCTCGCCGACCAGCTTCTCGGCCCAGCCGGCTGTCAGAAGATAGGTCTGCTTCAGAAAGTCGAAGAAGGGGTTCCTCTGCCAGTCTTCATCGGCGAAGCGCTTGTCCTTGACCGGCTCGGGTGCAGTGGGTGAATCGCCGCCGCCGAGGCGCTGCAGGGTTTGCGTCCACAGGCCGAAATAGCCCGTCAGCAGATGGGTCTGCGCCTCCAGCGTCCGGCGCGGATCGGAAAGCCAATATTCGCCGACCTTGGATAGCGTCTTGACCATGTCGGTCATCGGATCGGCGCCAGTGTCTACCTTCTCGCCGCGTTCGCGCGGCGCAAGCCAGGCCGATGCCGCCTTGCCGAGATTTTCCAGCGCGCGGGCGAAGTTGACGGCCATCGCCTCGGGATCCCTGACAATGTAAGGCTCGACCGACTTCGGATCGAAGCCGGGAAAGCCGCCATTTCCTTCATTTTTATCCCGCTTGCTGTCGGTCACGCATCATCCTCCCGGCGGCAGCTCTGTTCTGTTTTCCATTTGTACATCTTGCGGGAAAAGGAATACAAGTCGAATGAAACGCAACCCTGCTCTTGCTTTGCTGCTGCGACAAATTTAACAGTCGCAACCCAAGGCAAGGAATTGGGCAGGAAGACAATTATGGGCGGCGGCATGGTGGCAAGACTGAACCGGTATTCCGTACTCTGCGGCGTGATGTGCGGCATTTTCGCATTGACGCTCGCGGGCTGCTCGACCCCAGAGGAAAAAGCGGCCTTCGCCAAGCGCAAGCAGCCGCCGCAGGCGGTCATCGTCAAGTCCGCCAGCGGCAGCCCGGTCGATGAAGGCAGCACGCAGCAGCATTACAAGGATGGCTATCCATCCTTCAACGCGCCGCCGACAGCCGCGAATGTGCAGATCAACGACCAGCAGGCGGGTGATTTGGTCAAGCAGCTAACCGCTCTCGGATCACAGCGCAAGGCCGGCACGATTTCCGAGGCCGAATATCAGAAGCGCGTGGCCGACATGCGCAAGCTTGCCGCCGAACACGGCCAGGATACGCTCTCGGAAATTCAGCAGCAGAGCGCTCAGCCCAGCCAGACGCCGGCGCAGACACAGAATTAGCCTTGCGTTTCAGGCGATTTGGACGCAAAGCGTTCGGATGGGCCGAATTTGGATGTGTCTTTATCGGTTAAGTGTGCTTTGCGCGCGCGACCGCCCAAGATTCACCTTATCTTTCGAGTCAGCATAGTTGCGGCGCCGCGATTCCGGAGTTCGTATCGCGGCTCACCGGGAGATAGACGAACTTCATTGCGGTTTTGAGGGCCGCATGTCCCATGGGGAAAGAAATGGAAGAGTTTCATAAAGTCCGGCGTTTGCCGCCCTACGTTTTCGAACAGGTCAACCGTTTGAAGGCAAGCGCGCGAGCGGGCGGGGCGGACATTATCGACCTCGGCATGGGCAATCCCGACCTTCCGACCCCGAAGGCGATCGTCGACAAGCTGTGCGAAGTGGTGCAGGACCCGCGCACGCATCGCTATTCCTCCTCCAAGGGCATCCCCGGCCTGCGCCGGGCGCAGGCGGCCTATTATGCCCGTCGTTTCGGCGTCAAGCTCAACCCGGATACGCAGGTGGTCGCCACCCTCGGCTCCAAGGAAGGCTTCGCCAACATGGCGCAGGCGATCACGGCGCCGGGCGACGTCATCCTCTGCCCGAACCCGACCTATCCGATCCATGCCTTCGGCTTCCTGATGGCCGGCGGCGTCATCCGTTCGATGTCGGTCGAGCCGGACGACAGTTTCTTTCCGCCGCTGGAACGGGCCGTGCGTCATTCGATCCCGAAGCCGCTGGCCCTGATCCTGAACTATCCGTCGAACCCGACGGCCTATGTCGCGACGCTGGATTTCTACAAGGAAGTCATCGCCTTTGCGAAGAAGCACGACATCATCGTGCTGTCGGACCTCGCTTATTCGGAAATCTACTTCAACGATGCACCGCCGCCGTCGGTGCTCGAAGTTCCCGGTGCGATGGATGTGACCGTCGAGTTCACCTCGATGTCGAAGACCTTCTCCATGCCCGGCTGGCGCATGGGTTTTGCCGTCGGCAACGAGCGGCTGATCGCGGCATTGACGCGCGTGAAGTCCTATCTAGACTACGGTGCCTTCACGCCGATCCAGGTGGCAGCGACGCATGCGCTCAACGGCGACGGTTCCGACATCGCCGAAGTGCGCAGCATCTACAAGCGCCGCCGCGACGTCCTGGTCGACAGCTTCGGCAAGGCCGGCTTCGAGATACCGCCGCCGGAAGCGACCATGTTTGCCTGGGCGAAGATCCCGGAGAAGTTCCGTCATCTCGGCTCGCTGGAGTTTTCCAAGCTTCTGGTCGAGAAGGCCGACATCGCAGTCGCCCCCGGCATCGGCTTCGGTGAGCAGGGCGACGATTATGTCCGCATCGCGCTCGTCGAAAACGAGCATCGCATCCGACAGGCAGCGCGCAATCTGAAGCGCTTCCTCTCCACGGCGGATGAGACGATGCACAATGTGATTTCGCTGAACGCCCATCGTTAGTAATGTTACACGACAGCCGTTCCCGCGGCTGCCGTCCCAAGATACTGATCAGGAATTTTCCATGGCAGATGCCCTCAAAATCGGCATTGCGGGCTTGGGCACCGTTGGTGCCTCGCTCGTCCGCATCATCCAGAGCCGCGCCAACGAGCTTGCCGTCACCTGCGGCCGTCCCGTCAAGATCGTCGCCGTCACCGCGCGCGATCGCACGAAGGATCGCGGCATCGACCTGACCGATATCGAATGGTTCGGCGGTCCGGTCGATCTGGCTCAGAAGGCCGATATCGATGTGTTCGTCGAGCTGATCGGCGGCTCCGAGGGTGCCGCCAATGCGGCCGTGCGGGCCGCTCTTGCTCGCGGCCTGCATGTCGTTACCGCCAACAAGGCGCTCCTTGCCTATCACGGCGTCGAACTGGCTGAGATCGCCGAGGAGAAGGGCGCCCTGCTCAACTTCGAAGCGGCCGTCGCCGGTGGCATTCCAGTCATCAAGGCCCTGCGTGAATCCCTGACGGGCAATACGATCTCGCGCGTCTACGGGATCATGAACGGCACCTGCAATTACATCCTGACCCGGATGGAAAAGGAAGGCCTGTCCTTTGCAGATTGCCTCAAGGAAGCACAGCGTCTCGGTTATGCCGAAGCCGATCCGGCCTTCGATATCGAAGGCAATGATACGGCGCACAAGCTCGCCATCCTGACGACGCTCGCCTTCGGCAACCGCATCGCGGCCGATGATATCTATCTCGAGGGGATCACCAATGTCTCCATCGAGGACATCCGTGCCGCCGCCGATCTCGGCTATCGCATCAAGCTGCTCGGTGTTGCCCAGCGCACCGACAGCGGTATCGAACAGCGCGTGCATCCGACCATGGTGCCGCTCGATTCGGTCATCGCCCAGGTCGATGGCGTCACCAATGCCGTGGCGATCGAATCCGATATTCTCGGCGAATTGCTGATGGTCGGCCCGGGCGCCGGCGGCAACGCCACGGCCTCGTCCGTGCTGGGCGACATCGCCGATATCGCCAAGAGCCGGCCGGGCGAACAGCGCGTGCCAGTGCTCGGTCACCCGGCCAAGGCGCTCGAGCCCTATCGCAAGGCGCAGATGCGAAGCCACGAAGGCGGCTATTTCATCCGGCTGACGGTTCTCGACCGCACCGGCGTCTTCGCAAGCGTCGCGACCCGCATGGCGGAGAACCACATTTCGCTCGAATCGATCGTGCAGCGGTCGACGCAGCACCTGTCTCCCTCGGCACACCAGACGATCATTCTCGTCACCCATGCGACCACTGAGGATTCGGTGCGCAAGGCGGTTGCGGCGATCAAGACCGAAGGCTACCTCGTCGGCGAACCGCAGGTCATCCGTATCGAACGGCCGAAAGAATAGGCTGACGCGACGGCGCGTCTCGAAGGAGCGTTGCCGCCTGCAAATTTTGGGAGAGATGGTGGAGCAACCGGTTGATCCAGTTCAACGGGCCTTTCTGGGCGTGGAGCGCTCGGTTTCCGGCAATCGCTGGGTTTCCCGGCTCGACCAGGCCGGTCAGAACAGGGCGCTGGCCATCGCGCAGGTGCATGGCCTGCCGGAGCTGATCGCCCGCGTGCTTGCCGGCCGTGGCGTCGGTATCGACGAGGCCATGGCCTTCCTCGACCCGACGATCCGTACCCTGATGCCGGATCCGTATCTGCTGACCGACTGCGAAAAAGCGGCTCAGCGCCTCCTGCATGCGATCAAGGCGGGCGAGACCGTCGCGATCTTCGGAGACTATGATGTCGATGGCGCCGCCTCGTCAGCGCTGCTCTATCGCTTTCTGACCCATTTCGGCGTGCCTGCCAGCATCTACATCCCCGATCGCATCTTCGAAGGCTACGGCCCCAATCCCAACGCCATCAATCAACTCATCGACAACGGCGCGACGCTGATCGCGACAGTCGATTGCGGCTCCACCAGTTTTGATGCGCTGGAGGCGGCAAGCGCGCGCAATATCGATGTCGTCGTCATCGATCACCACCAGGTCGCGCACGAATTGCCGCCATGCCATGCGCTGGTCAATCCGAACCGTGAGGATGATCTGTCCGGGCAGGGGCACCTCTGCGCTGCCGGCGTCGTCTTCCTGGTTCTGGTTGCTGCCTTGCGTCAGCTGCGTGAAGCAGGCGATTCCCGGGTTCGTTCCGTGGATCTGCTCGCCTGGCTCGATATCGTCGCGCTGGCGACGGTCTGCGATGTCGTGCCGCTGAAGGGCCTCAACCGCGCCTATGTCGTCAAGGGCCTGATCGCTGCCCGTCATCAGGGCAATCCCGGGCTTGCCGCTCTGTTTCGCAAGGCAGGGCTTGGTGGCCCGGTGACGCCCTATCATTTCGGCTTCCTGATCGGCCCGCGCATCAATGCCGGCGGCCGCATCGGTGACGCAGCACTCGGCGCACGTTTGCTGACGCTTGACGATACCGCAGAAGCCGAGACGATCGCCGCCAAGCTCGACGAGCTCAACCGCGAACGGCAGGCCATGGAGGCCGCCATGCTGCAGGAGGCGGAGGGCGAAACCCTGGCGGAATACGGCAATGGTGACGGCGCTTCCGTCATCATCACGGCGCGGGAGAACTGGCACCCGGGAATCGTCGGTCTAATCGCGTCGCGCCTGAAGGACAAGTTTCGCCGGCCTGCCTTCGCGATTGCCTTTGATTCGTCCGGCAAGGGCACCGGTTCCGGCCGGTCGATCAACGGCTTCGACATGGGTCGCATGGTCCGCGCCGCCGTCGACGCCGGCCTGCTGGTCAAGGGCGGTGGCCATGCGATGGCAGCCGGCTTGACGGTGGAGCGTAGCAATCTGGGAAAACTGCGCGCCTTCTTCACCGAGAAGGCGGAAAAGCAGGTTGCCGGGCTGGTGGCCAACGAAACGCTGAAGATCGACGGCGCGCTCGGCGCAAGCGGTGCGACCGTGGACCTGATAGACAGGCTCGAAACCGCCGGTCCTTACGGCTCTGGCCATCCGCAGCCCGTCTTTGCCCTGCCGAGCCACCGGCTGCGCGATTCGCGCCTTGTCGGCCAATCGCATATCAAGGTCACGCTGGAAGCGCAGGATGGCGGCCGGGTGGAGGGCATAGCCTTTCGCGCGGCAGAGACGCCTCTAGGCGAGTTGCTGCTGTCTTCCCGTGGCGCGCAGATCCATGTTGCCGGCACGCTCGGCGCCGATCATTGGCAAGGGAGCCGGCGCGTGCAGCTTCGCGTCACAGACGCGGCCAAGGCACCCTGATCAATGGAAGAGATCGCGTTGGCGGGGAACGCCAGCGAAAATAGCGACATAAATTCAAAGATTTCGGGGGAGAGACAGTGGCACGCCCTAGGGGAGTCGAACCCCTCTTTACAGAATGAAAATCTGTCGTCCTAACCGATAGACGAAGGGCGCGTGCTGTGGCGCCCTTATAGTCAGCACCTTTTGTTCCCGCAAGCGGAAAATCGAGAAAAATCCACGACTAGACGCAGATTTTTCGAGGCGATTGTGGAAAACGTCGGGACATCGCG
Organism: Martinezella lusitana; assembly: GCF_016901135.1. GTDB lineage: Bacteria > Pseudomonadota > Alphaproteobacteria > Rhizobiales > Rhizobiaceae > Rhizobium > Rhizobium lusitanum_D. The sequence goes on from NZ_JAFEVL010000048.1 coordinate 84,710, forward strand.
ATCTGGTACGCCCTAGGGGAGTCGAACCCCTCTTTACAGAATGAGAATCTGTCGTCCTAACCGATAGACGAAGGGCGCAGGCCATGTGAGCTACATAGGAATAGCGCATTGCGTCCGCAAGCGGAAGCTCGATTAACTCATTGCTGGTCGGGAGAACAACAGTGGCACGCCCTAGGGGAGTCGAACCCCTCTTTACAGAATGAAAATCTGTCGTCCTAACCGATAGACGAAGGGCGCGTGCTGTTGTGTGGCGCGCTTATAGCGGGGTGATTTCATTCCCGCAAGCGGCAATTTTGCTTTTTTGTGGAAAAAATGACAGATGAGTGAAACCGCCGCCGTGCTCGAATAAGCGAGATTTAACAGGATGTTACCGGCGGTAGCCGAGGTTGCCTGGAAACGGCCGCCTTTACTGGCCGCTTCCGTTTTGTATCGGCTGCACCATCAGTTTGCCGTCCTTGCCCTGGTTCTTCGATGCAATGAAGTTCGCCAGCATCGCTGCTTCCTTGCTGTCCAGCTTGCGAATGTTGGAGCCGGGTAGGGGCATGATTTTCGAAGGCGTCGCATCGGCCGTCGGCTTCATGGGGTTCGGAGAAGTGGAGGCGGCGGCATTGCGGATGACGGGCGGAGGCAGAATGGCCTCCGAGGTCCTGTCGGTCGGCGCGCCCATGTTGCCCGCTTGCGGCGCAATGGTCTGCACAGCGCTCGGCGGCATGCTGTAGACGCTGCGCATCATCGGCGTGATTCCTTGGCCGCCTGCGCCAGGCTGGGTCGTTGCCAAGGTCCCGTCTGGATTGACGGCGATCGGCGGCGGGGTCGAATAGATGCTGCTCCTGTTCGCATTGACGGCGGTCGGTTGCGTGACCAGGCCGGCAATGCTTGCGGGCGCATCCGAAGGCGTGGGCGTTGGTGCAGCGGGGTAGAGGGCCTGGTTCTGTTCGGCGATCACCTGCTGCCGCGTGCCGCTGACGCTGTGGACCAGCGGGTCGCGATAGGCGACATCGCCCTTCTGCCGTCGCGCTTCAGCCTTGCTGTTCAAGGTGGCTGCGAGCTGTTCAGCCGTTGTCGGCGGCTGCGGAGCGGCCTCCGATGTCTCTTTCGGCTTCGTATCGGTGGTCGCGCAGCCGGCAATCATCACAAATGACATGACGACCGCAATAGTGCTTGCTAGCTTCTTCCCGCCGTATAAAATCTGTTGATCGCACAAAGGACGTTCCCCGCAAAAAAGGTTTGCATCGGAACGGCCTCCTGCGAGGGACGACGATATCGCACGCGCTGACTGAGAACGATGGCGGCGCGATATCCGATGCATGATGCTTCGAGTCGTCCAAGCATGCCGGAGGATGGGCATGGGCGGCAAGCGCGAAACGGATGGCTCCGCGCGTGCCGTAAGCCTCGCGAAAGCTTGCGCCTTACCAGGAGCCGGTGTTGGGCAACGAAGCCCATGGCTCGGACGAGGGAAGATTGGCGCCCTTCTGCAGGATCTCGATGGATATGCCGTCCGGAGAACGCACGAACGCCATGTGGCCGTCACGCGGTGGCCGGTTGATCGTGATGCCGCTGTCCATGAGCTTCTGGCAGGTCGCGTAGATATCGTCGACCTCATAGGCAAGGTGGCCGAAGTTGCGTCCTCCGGTATATTCCTCCGGATCCCAGTTGTAGGTCAGTTCCAGGCTGGGGGCGCCGTTGCTCCGGGATGATTCGGCATCCTCGCCGGCAGCAAGGAATACGAGTGTGTAGCGACCCTTCTCGTTCTCATAACGGCGGGTTTCGGTGAGGCCGAACAGGGTGCTATAAAAATGCAGCGAGGCGTCCAGATCGGTCACGCGGACCATTGTGTGGAGATAACGCATTCTATTTCCTCTCTTAATGTTGGGCTGGGCCGATCTTGGATCGCGACACCAGCTTCGCGCAAGTCTTTGCGGGATAATCTAAGGGTGGGAATAAAGAAAACTAGGACTTGCGCTTTTCCGTTACCAAGATGTTAATCTTGATATCAGGGAATCAGTTAACCGTAACAGTGTGACGCGTAATCGAGGGCTGGCTAGGATGGGTGACAGAATTTCATCGAAGGGAGTTGACGACTTCGAGGAGATGTCGGGCGATACCGTCGAGCTCATCGAGATCTCGGGCGTTGTCAAGTGGTTCGATGTCGCCAAAGGGTTCGGTTTTATCGTGCCTGACAACGGCATGCAGGATGTGCTGCTGCACGTGACGTGCCTGCGGCGGGACGGTTATCAGACGATTCTCGAAGGAACCCGCATCGTGGCGCTGATCCAGCGCAGGGAGCGGGGCTATCAGGCCTTCAAGATCCTCTCCATGGATCAATCGACTGCCGTGCATCCGTCGCAGATGCCGCCGGTGCGCACGCATGTGCAGGTAACGGCAACCAGTGGCCTGGAACGTGCCCTGGTCAAGTGGTTCAACCGCACCAAGGGCTTCGGCTTCCTGACGCGGGGCGAGGGCACGGAGGATATCTTCGTGCATATGGAAACGCTGCGTCGGTTCGGCCTGGCGGAGCTGCGGCCGGGGCAGGTGGTGCTTGTCCGCTTCGGACCCGGCGAGAAGGGTCTGATGGCAGCGGAAATTCACCCGGATGCACCGAGCCCGGCAACACGGCCGCACTAATATGACCGGAGATTTGTTTCTCAGAGTTTTGAAAAGCGCCGTCGTGGCGCTTTTTCTCGTTGGAGCTACCGCTCCGTATTCCTTCGCGGCGCAGACGGCAAGCCAGCAGTCGATGGCATTCGATTCGGAACCGCTGACGATCGCATCGGCCAGTGGCGCGACGCATAAACTCACCGTGGAACTGGCCCTGACGCCGCCGCAGCTGGAATTCGGCCTCATGTATCGTGACAGGATGCCCGCCGATCACGGCATGCTGTTCGATTTCGGCACGTCGCGGCCCGTCATGATGTGGATGAAGAACACCAAGCTGGCGCTCGACATGCTCTTCCTGGACAAGACCGGCGTGGTTACCCACATTCAGGAGAACGCCGTGCCCTATTCCGAAGCGATCATCAATTCCAATGGGCCGGTTGCCTACGTCATCGAGCTGAATGGTGGAATTGTCAAAAAGCTCGGCCTTGCCGTCGGCGATAAGGCAACGAGCGCCACCATTTCGGCAAAACTGAACAAATAGGTTTTCACCAGGAAGAACTGCCCGGCACGATTTTAGCTGTTGCAGCGTGCAGATGAACCGTGTATCTCCGCACTCGTTCCGCTAGACGAGTGTCAGGCGGTGCAACGTGATCCCCGCGGAAATGCAATGTTCCACGGGATCATGCTTGAGGTACGGAGTGTAGCGCAGTCTGGTAGCGCATCTGGTTTGGGACCAGAGGGTCGGGAGTTCGAATCTCTCCACTCCGACCACTTTAAAATCCCCCATCAATATCGATGAATTCGCGCTGATACCGGCCGCGTTTTCGCTTGAAAACAAAGGGATTCGCGGCTAAGCAAAGGTCGTGTTCGCTCGATCTTCAAGGATCGAGCCAAGGCAAGAGAAGCAAAGAAGCGGGTTGCTCCCGCTTTATTCGGAGGCGCTGCAGCAATGCCTGCCAAGATTTATCGTCCCGCAAAGACCGCCATGCAGTCCGGCAAGGCCAAGACCAATGTTTGGGTTCTCGAATTCGATCAGGAGATCCCGCGCAAGATCGATCCGATCATGGGCTACACGTCTTCGGCCGACACGCGCCAGCAGCTCAAGCTGACTTTCGATACGCAGGAGCTGGCCGAGGCCTATGCTCAGCGCGAAGGCATAGAATACCGCGTCATCGCCCCCAAGGATCCCACGCGCCAGACGGTTTCCTATTCCGATAATTTCCGTTACTCGCGCATCCAGCCCTGGACACACTGAAACAGGCGCTTATTGAAACCGCTGCCCATTGAGTTTGACGGCGGTTTCAGGCATGTGTTGTCCGCCGCAAACAACTTGCGGCTCGGCTCAAGGCCCCTTAGCTCAGCTGGATAGAGCACCTGCCTTCTAAGCAGGTGGTCGCAGGTTCGAATCCTGCAGGGGTCGCCAATCCTCTCCGATTTTTTTCTGGACGCCGTTTGCGCTGCGCTACCCTCATTTCGTGGCCGCCAGCCAGCCGCCGGCATCTTTCGGCCTCGTCGCGTCGACTGCCATCTGGAAGAGATCGTAGCCGGTCATTACCCCGGCCAGTTTTATGACGACGATGGCCGCGCTTAACAGCGCGAGCGCACCGATGATCCTGTCGCTTTTCTTCACGGCCCGCTTCCCTGACGCCTCGTGAATGCCGCGTGTTTTTCGCGGTGGTCAACAGTATATCGCGTTCTGCGTGAAGCGCTACGTGGCTTGTTTACGTCGCCAGTCGCCCGGCGGCGATCAGCAGAAGGCCGCCGGCGATGCCTTCGGTCCATCTTCGACCGCGATCGGTGAGGCTTCTCCGAGAACCGACTGCCGCGATGGCGATGCTAAGGAGCGCATAGAAGAGCCCGCACAGCCCAATGAAGAGTGCGGATAGGATGCTCGCCTGCAGGGCGACGCTCCCATCGTGTTTTATGAACTGCGGCAGGATGGCGAAATAGATCATCATGCCCTTGGGATTGAGAACGGCCGTCAGGAAGGCGCGCCGAAACGTGTGCGTTGCCGAAGCCGACGGCCGCGCGGCTTTCCCGGCTTTGAGCGAGGATGCGATCAGTCGAGACGCGAGGTAGGCGAGATATGCGATACCCAGCCAACGCAGGAGCATGAAGAGGGCGGGAGAGGCGGCGATGATGGCCGCCAGGCCGAGGGCCGTGAGCGTCGAATGGACGACATAGCCGATGCAGATGCCCGCCGTCGAGCGCAGCCCGGCCGCCACGCCGCCGGACATGGTTTGCGATGCCACGAACAGCATGTCCGGCCTCGGCGTGCAGATGAGGGGCAGGACAGTGCCCGCAAAGAGAAGAAGCTCGATGTTTTCCATGAATGGCAGCCTAAAGGCCTGGCGAGGCAATCGGCTTGCGAAGATGTCAATTCTGATTGATTAATTGGCATTCAAATCCACAATTGCGCCCCTGTTGATAGAGAGTGCCAATGCGACTGGACGAGATCGATAGACGTATTTTGCGCGCGCTGCAGCGCGACGGGCGAATTCAGAATGTGGAATTGGCAAAGGAGGTGGGGCTGTCTCCATCGCCCTGCCTGCGGCGCGTGAAGCTTCTCGAGGATGCCGGCATGATCGACCGCTATGTGGCCGTTCTCAATCCGGCCAAGGTCGGGCTGCCGCTATCCATGTTTGCCCGCGTCTGGCTGACGGCCCAGGATGCAGAAACGATCGATCGCTTCATAGCGGCAATGAAGAAGCTGCCTGAGGTGATGGAATGCTACATCATGCTTGGCGAAAGCGACGCGCTGCTGCGTGTCGCCGTGTCCGATCTCGACGATTACAGACAGTTTCAATCCACGCATCTGACGAAGGTCAACGGCATCCAGAACGTCAAGACCGATGTGCCAAGCCAAATCGTCAAGCAGACCTACGCCTTGCCTTTGCGCTGACAGGCTCGGTCTTGCCGCAATTTTCTCTAGGTGCAGATATTTATGAAAAACCCGCCGGCTGGGATACAGCCGACGGGTTTTCGTTTTGAACAACAATGTCAGCTTAGTGCAGGATCTGGCTGAGGAAGAGCTTGGTGCGCTCATGCTGCGGATTGTCGAAGAACTCCTTCGGCGAGTTCTGTTCGACGATCTGGCCCTGGTCCATGAAGATGACGCGGTTGGCGACCTGGCGTGCAAAGCCCATTTCATGGGTGACGCAAAGCATGGTCATGCCTTCCTCGGCAAGACCCACCATGGTGTCGAGCACTTCCTTGATCATTTCCGGATCGAGCGCCGAGGTCGGTTCATCGAACAACATGATCTTCGGGTTCATGCAGAGCGAGCGGGCGATGGCCACGCGCTGTTGCTGGCCGCCCGAAAGCTGGCCCGGATATTTCTTCGCCTGCTCCGGGATCTTGACGCGCTTCAGGAAGTGCATTGCGACTTCTTCCGCCTGCTTCTTCGGCATCTTGCGCACCCAGATCGGCGCCAGCGTGCAGTTTTCCAGGATCGTCAGGTGCGGGAAGAGGTTGAAGTGCTGGAACACCATGCCGACTTCGCGGCGCACTTCGTCGATCTTCTTCAGATCGTTGGTGAGCTCTGTGCCGTCGACGAAGATATTACCCTTCTGGTGTTCTTCCAGCCGGTTGATACAGCGGATCATCGTCGATTTGCCCGAGCCCGACGGGCCGGCGATGACGATGCGCTCGCCGCGCATGACCTTGAGGTTGATATCGCGCAGTACGTGGAAATCGCCGTACCACTTGTTCATGTTGATCATTTCAACCGCGACTTCCGTATCGGAAATGGTCAGTTTTTTAGGTTGGGCGTCAGCCATAGTATTTTCCCTCAGTTTTTATCGTTTGTGGCCAGTGTCGAGATGGCGTTCCATGAAGCCTGAATAGCGCGACATGCCGAAGCAGAACAGCCAGAAAAGGAAACCGGCGAAGACCAGGCCCGTGATCGGTGTCACGGGGCTCGCCCAGTTCGCGTCGGAGAAATTCTGGCGGACGATGCCGAGCAGATCGAACATGCTGATGATCGACACCAGCGACGTGTCCTTGAACATGCCGATGAAGGTGTTGACGATGCCGGGGATGACCAGCTTGATCGCCTGCGGCAACACGATCAGCCGCATCTTCTGCCAATAGCCGAGGCCGAGCGAATCGGCGCCTTCGAACTGGCCTTTCGGCACTGCCTGCAGGCCGCCGCGGAAGACTTCAGCCATATAGGCCGAGGTGAAGATCGAAACGCCGATCACGGCGCGTAGCAGCTTGTCCACCGTCCAGCCGTGCGGCAGGAAGAGCGGCAGCATGACGCTGGCCATGAACAGCACTGTGATCAGCGGAATGCCGCGGATGACTTCGATGAAGAGGACGCACAGCATGCGGATGACCGGCATTTTCGAACGCCGACCGAGCGCAAGCAGGATGCCCAAAGGAAACGACACCACGATCGCGACAAAGCAAAGCACCAGATTCACCATCAGGCCGCCCCACTTCTGCGTTTCCACCACCTCGAGGCCGAAGCCGCCATAAAGCAGGAAAAACGATACGATGGGGAGCACGATGAAGGCCAGGATGGCATTCAGTCCCTTCCTCGGAAAGGACGGTATCATCATCGGCGCGATGGTGAGAATGGCGAGAACGGCGACGAGCGCCGGTCGCCAACGTTCCTCCGGCGTGTAGAGGCCGACCATGAAGATCGTGAATTTCGAGTAGACGAATGCCCAGCAAGCGCCGCTCCAGCCGTCCGGCTGCGTTCCGCCCTGCACGGTCGTCGCGCAGACGGTGCGACCGGTTCCGGTCCAGGCAGCCTGAATGAACAGCCAGTTGACGATATGCGGAATGGCCCAGGCAAGGAGGGCAATGGCAAGGATGGTCAGGACCACATCCTTCGGTGTCGCCATTAGATTTTTCCGGATCCAGTGAGCGGCGCCCTTTTCGCCCGCCGGAGCCGGCTGCGGCGGAAGAATGGTTTTGCTGACAAAGTTTTGGCTTGCGTTGGACATCTTATCTCTCCACCAAAGCCATCTTGGCATTGAACCAGTTCATAAACAGCGAGGTCGCGATGCTCAGCGTAAGGTAGACAACCATCCAGATGATGAACGTTTCGATCGCGCGGCCGGACTGATTGAGAATAACGCCGCCAACGGCGACCAGATCGGCATAGCCGATGGCAATCGCGAGCGAAGAGTTTTTCGTCAGGTTCAGATACTGGCTGCTCAACGGCGGGATGATGATGCGCATTGCCTGTGGGATGACGACAAGTCGGGTGATGGCGGAAGGGCGAAGACCAAGCGCGCCAGCGGCTTCCGATTGGCCCTTGGCTACGGCGCGAATACCGCCGCGGACGATCTCGGCGATGTAGGAAGCCGTGTAGAAGGAAAGCGCCAGGAACAGGGACATGAATTCCGGCCCGACGACGAAACCGCCCGTCAGGTTGAATTTGCCGGCGATGGGATAGTCAAAGGTAAGCGGCATGCCGGACGCAAGGAAGGTCAGAAGCGGCAAGCCAACGAGCAGAGCGATCGACACCCAGATGGTGTGAAATTGCTGGCCGGTGGCTTCCTGGCGCTTGTGCGCCCAGCGCGCCAGGAAAAATACGGCGACGATGGCAATGATGAACGCCAAGCCGACCGCCCACATGCCGGCGCCGAAAATCGGGCTCGGAAAGGCGAGGCCGCGATTGCTGAGATAGCTGGAAAACGGCAGGTGCAGGGCATCACGAGCCTGCGGCAGCAGCACCAGCACGCCGCTATACCAGAAGAAGATGACGAGCAGCGGCGGAATATTGCGGAAGATCTCGACATAGGCCTGGCAGAGCTTCGCGATCAGCCAATTCCGCGAAAGCCGGCCTATACCGATGATGAAGCCGATGATCGTCGCCGCGATGATGCCCGTTATCGCGATGAGAAGCGTATTGAGCAGGCCGACAATGAGCGCGGTGGTATTGGTGGAGTCGCCCGAAAAAGGAATCAGGGCCTGTCCGAGATTGAAACCGGCGCGTCCTTGGAGGAAGCTGAACCCAAAGGGTTGGTTTGTCGCGCGCAGATTATCGACGGTGTTGTAGAGGATGAACGCACCGCCGGCCAACAAAATCAGGATGGTAATGACCTGATAAAACAGACCCCGGACCTTGGGATTGTATATCGCAGATGCGAATGAGCGTTCGCCTTCAGGCGAATTTGTAGCAATTGCCATGCGGAATTTTTTCCCCAGTACGCCCGTTTCGGGCTTGTTTTCTTAAAAGAGAAAGGCGGAGGCCGCCTTTCTCATAAAGCATGCGGTGCGCGGCTTAGCGGACCGGCGGTGCGTACTGGATGCCGCCCTTGTTCCACAGCGCGTTCAGGCCGCGAGCGATCTTCAGCGGGCTGCCTGCGCCGATGTTGCGGTCGAAGACTTCGCCGTAGTTGCCGACGCCCTTGATGACGTTGTAGGCCCAGTCGTTGGCTAGGCCGATGTCGGTGCCGATCGTCGAACCCTGCTCAGCGCCGAGGAAGCGCTTGATATCCGGGTTTGCCGAACCCTTCATCTCGTCGACGTTCTTCTGCGTGATGCCGAATTCTTCGGCGTTGATCAGCGCGTAAGCGGTCCAGCTGATGATGTCGAACCACTGCTCATCGCCCTGGCGAACGGCCGGTCCGAGCGGCTCCTTCGAGATGATCTCCGGCAGAACAACGTTGTCGTCGGGGTTCTTCAGCGTCAGACGCAGCGAATAGAGGCCGGACTGGTCGGTGGTGTAGACGTCGCAACGACCGGAATCATAGGCAGCGTTGACTTCTTCGAGTTTGTCGAAGACCACCGGATTGTACTGAAGGTTATTGGCCTTGAAGTAGTCGGCGAGGTTGAGTTCCGTCGTCGTGCCGGACTGGACGCAGACAGCGGCGCCGGAGAGTTCCAGAGCCGACTTGACGTTCAGTTCCTTGCGGACCATGAAGCCTTGGCCGTCATAGTAGGTGATCGGGCGGAAGTTAAGACCGAGCGCCGTATCACGGTTGATGGTCCAGGTCGTGTTGCGCGACAGCAGATCGACTTCGCCGGACTGCAGCGCGGTGAAGCGATCCTTGGAGCTGAGGGGGGTGTACTTGACCTTGGTCGCGTCTCCGAAGACAGCCGAAGCGACAGCCTTGCAGAAGTCGACGTCGAAACCGGCCCAGTTACCGGATGCGTCTGGCTGTGCGAAGCCAAGAAGACCCGTATTCACGCCGCATTGAATGAAGCCCTTCGCCTTCACGTCGCTCAGCGTCGATGCCGACGCGCCGGAAGCGGTGTATGCCAATGCCGCGGCTCCGAGGAGTACGGACAGCGCAAACTTTTTCATCTTTCCCTACCTTTGACTATTGTTTTATAGTTAAAATGTATCGCTCCCGAAGCAGGTTCCCGGAGAACCACGTTCCCTCACTCTCCCGGTGCGAGTGGTCCTATCACAGTCGTAAATGGTTTTGCGGTCAAGACATTGCCCCGATTATTGCGGATTTATTCGGCATTTTCGCCCGGGGCGGTCGAAAAATGAGCGTTTGGCGTCAAAATAGGCGGCATTTTGCCAAAAAACTGCGCGAAAATGGAGGTTGTCGGCTGTTTTCGTTACTTTAGCCTTCTAATAATATGAGGGACTTAAACGGATCGGGGTTGACCCAACTGGACTTGCTCGCCACAAATCGAGGCTCCTACAGCGCCAAGGGCATATCCGGACATGAAAGACAAAGACACATTCCTGCAGAACGCCGGCATCAACACGCGTTTATCCCACATCGGTAATTCGCCGTCCGATTTCCACGGATTCGTCAATCCGCCGGTGGTTCATGCGTCCACGGTGTTGTTTCCGAATGCGCGGACCATGGAAACGCACGACCAGAAATATACCTACGGCACGCGCGGCACGCCGACGACGGATGCGCTTTGCGAGGCGATCGACGCACTGGAGGGATCGGCAGGAACGGTCATCGTGCCGTCGGGGCTTGCGGCTGTCACCATACCTTTTCTTGCGTTTTTATCCGCCGGTGACCATGCGCTGGTCGTTGATTCGGTCTACGGTCCCACGCGCTTCTTCTGCGATACCATGCTGAAGCGCCTCGGCGTCGAGATTGAATACTACGAACCGCTGATCGGCCCCGGCATCGAGCAGCTGATCAGGCCGAACACTAAACTGGTGCATACCGAGGCGCCGGGTTCCAACACCTTCGAAATGCAGGATATTTCTGCAATTTCCACTGCGGCTCACAGGCACGGCTGCGTCGTCACAATGGACAATACCTGGGCGACGCCGCTCTATTTCAGGCCGCTTGATCATGGCGTCGACATCTCGATCCATGCGGTGACCAAATATCCGGCCGGCCACTCCGATATTCTGATGGGAACCGTTTCCGCCAATGCGGCGCATTGGAAGCGGCTGCTGGACGCTCACGGTCAACTCGGCATCTGCGGCGCACCGGATGATGCTTACCAGGTGCTGAAGGGCTTGCGCACCATGGGTGTGCGGCTCCAGCGCCATCAGGAGAGCGCGCTTGCGATCGCCCGATGGCTGGAGGGACGGGAGGAGGTTGCACGCGTATTGCATCCTGCGCTGCCGAGCTTTCCAGGTCATGCAATTTGGAAGCGCGACTTCAAGGGTGCGAGCGGTATCTTCTCTTTCGTCCTGGCTGTCGACAACCCCGAGAAGTTCAAGGCCAAGGCGCATGCCTTCCTCGATGCGCTGCGGATTTTCGGTCTCGGCTATTCCTGGGGCGGCTTCGAAAGCTTGGCATTGCACGTCAACCTCAACGACCGCCGCGTCGCCAGGGCGCCGACGGAGGGGCCGGTATTGCGCCTGCAGATCGGTCTGGAAGATGTCGCCGATCTCAAGGCGGATATCGAAAAGGGCCTGGCGGCAGCCAAGGAGGCTTGATCAGCCGATGGCGCGATAGCCGTAGATCCAGTCCATGTCCGCCGCAAGGCTTTGCGGCGGGCGCAGGGAGAGAACGAGGTCGCGTGCCATCCGTATAGGCCCGCGGGCATGGTAGGCGAATTGATTGAAGGCGGCGCGCTGGCGCAGGCGGGCGATGCGCGGCGCACGATGCTTCTCATAAAGATCGAGTGCTTCAGAGACAGGGCGTGTCGCGAGCATGCCGGCAAGCTCGAACGCATCCTCGATGGCCATGGCCGCGCCTTGGGCGGCGAATGGCATCATCGCATGAGCCGCATCGCCGATCAGGATCGTGTCGCTGCCGTTGTGCCAACGGCCAGGCCCCATCTCATAAAGGGGCCAGAAGCTTGCCTGCTCCTGCGTTTCCAGCATCCGCAGAATTGCGTTGTTCCAGCCGGAAAAGCCGCGCAGCATATTGTCTCTTTGAGCCTTGCTGCCGGTGGCGCTCCAGTCATGGCTCGCACCATTCCCGGAGACGATGGCGACGATGTTGAAGGCGGCGTTTTCCCGGATCGGATAGCAAACGAGGTGGCTGGACGGACCGAGAAACGCCGTGACGCTCGTCTTGTTCAGGATGGCTGGTGCGGAAGCTTCCGGAAGAGTGAAACGCCATGCGATGTTGCCGGAAAAGAGCGGCGAGGGGGCGCCGGGCACCAAGGCTCGCATCTTTGACCAGACGCCGTCGGCGCCGATGACGAGATCGATGTCCCGACCGGCGATCCCATCCAATTCTTGTCTGTCCTTGATATCGATGTGTCGGCCGAGATGCAGCGTGCAAAGCGCGTTGGCCGTCACGGCATCGAGAAGCGCCCTTTGCAGGGTAGCGCGATGCGCCGTGCCGTAGGGAGACCCCCATCGCTGCTTGGCAAAATCGCCGCATGGAACGGATGCGACCGGCCGCAGCGAAGAGCCGGACACCAGCTGCACGTCTTGCGGTTCGAGCCAGATGGGCAGAAGCGCGTCGAGCACGCCGAGCGTATCGAGGATGCGGGAGGCGTTCGGGGAAATCTGCAGGCCGGCGCCAACTTCGGTCAATACGTCCGCTTGTTCGAAAATCTCCGAGCGGATGCCATGCCTTGCCAGCGCCAGCGCCGCCGTCAACCCGGCTATTCCGGCGCCGATGATGGCGGCTGTTTTGATCGGCATTCGGCTATGTCCGATCGCGATCCAGGAGGGTCACGCGGCCTTGAAGTGGAAGACGCAGCCGGGCGGGTTGGTCTGGTCGGCCTTCAGCGACGGATTGTAGCGGTACAGCGTCGAACAGTAGGAGCAGACCTTCTCGCTCTCGTCGCCCAGATCGATGAAGATATGCGGATGATCGTAGGGGACCGAGGCGCCGGTGCACATGAATTCCTTCACGCCGATTTCGATAACGCGGTGTCCGCCATCGTTCTGGAAATGGGGAATATTGTGGCCGGCCATGATGATCTCCAAATGCGTCTTGCCTTGAGCGGCATGAATGTTGCGCCAGACTTGGTAGCCCCTCTTTATAATCCTTCTTGCCGATTGTGTAGTGCGAAAGTCCGGCTCAGCGCAGAGATTTTCGCGAAAGCGGGGTTCACCTGATATCGCCGATAAAATATGGTCCGGCGCCAATAAGACCCCTGTTTGCGAAGATACAGCCATGAATTTGAATGTTCCTCCGATTTCCTATTTTGTCAGAGACGGGTTGAAGCTCGCCTATTTCGACGAGGGCAATCCGAATGGCGAGCCGGTCTTGCTGATTCACGGATTTGCCTCGACCGCGGTTGCCAATTGGGTCAATCCGGGCTGGCTCAAGGTGCTTGATGAGGCAGGTTACCGTGTGATTGCCATCGACAATCGCGGCCACGGCATGAGCGACAAGCCCTATGATGCCGATGTCTATCATCCCTGGATCATGGCCGAAGACGCCGTCGCTCTGCTCGATCACCTCGGCATCCCCGAGGCGCATGTCATGGGCTATTCGATGGGCGCGCGCGTTTCGACATTCATGGCGATAGCGCATCCTGACCGTGTTCGTTCGCTGGTGCTCGGCGGCCTCGGCATCGGCATGGTCGAGGGAGTCGGCGATTGGGATCCGATTGCGGACGCCCTGCTTGCGCCGTCGCTGGACGATGTCACGCATCTGCGCGGCCGCATGTTCCGCGTTTTTGCCGAGCAGACCAGGAGCGACCGGCAGGCGCTTGCCGCCTGCATCCAGGGGTCGCGCGATCTGGCCGCAAAGGAGGATGTGGCGAGGATCGAGGCGCCGACCCTGATCGCCGTCGGCACCAAGGACGATATTGCCGGCTCGGCGCAGGAGCTCGCTGATCTGATGCCGCATGCCGAGGTCGTCGACATCCCCAACCGCGATCACATGCTGGCTGTCGGCGACAAAGTCTTCAAGACAGCGGTTCTGGCGTTCTACAAGCGGCTGGAGAACTGACAGGCTGGATCGATCAAGTCACTTGCCGGTGAATAGTGGCTTCCGTCGCGCGGCAAAGGCGGCGCGCCCTTCGGCGTAGTCGGCGCTGTCGAAAGTCTCGGCGCCGATCACTTCAGCCTCGCGCAGCAGATCGCCATCCTGTTCGATGACGGCGCGGATTGCGAGTTTCGAGGCATGCAGCGCGATCGGCGCATTGGCGGCGATCGCATGGGCGAGGGCGGACACCTCAGCGTCGAACGCGTCGGCCTCTATCTCTTCCAGCAGAAATCCGGCAGCAGCCATCTTCTCGCTCGACATCGGCGCGCCAGTAAACAACGCGACCTTGGCCATCTGCGATCCTAGCGCGTTGATGATGTCCTGCACGGCGTCGGCGGGATAGGCGATGCCGAGGCGGACGGCGGGTATCGAGAAACGCGCGCCTTGCTCCGCGATTCGCAGGTCGCAAGCGGCTGCCAGCCCAAAGCCGCCGCCGTAACAGATGCCGCGGATCGCCGCGATCGTCGGCACGCGGCAATGACGAATGGCCGTGAAGGCCTGGCTGTTCAAAGCCTCGTAGGCGACGGCCGTTTCGGCATCTTTACGCACGCTATCGAATTCGCGGATGTCGGCGCCTGCGGAAAAATCCGCGCCGGCGCCACGAAGAATGATCACATGGGCGTGCGCCTCGTCGGTCAAAATGCGCACGGCCTGGGGAAGTGCCCGCCACATGGCCGCCGTCACGGCATTCTTGCTGCCGGGGTTGTTGATGGTGATCGTGCCTATGGCATCGCTGCTGGTTGCACGAAGGAGACCGCCGGCAAAATCATGCTCGAAATTCATGCGCGCCTGACCCATTTGTCTTGTGTGGCATTTATTCTATATAATGCACCTCTGGCAGCAAATCGGGAGACCGCCAATGGTCGCAGTAACGGACATTCGCCCTCTGGAGGGCCTAGGCGCGGTTAAGGTCGTGGATCCCATCTGGGATAGCATGCGTGAGGAAGCTCGCGCCGCCGCAGAGCGGGACCCGCTTCTGGCCGCCTTCCTTTATTCGACGATCATCAATCACCGTTCGCTGGAGGAATGCGTCATCTATCGCATTTGCGAGCGCCTCGACCATCCGGATATGCAGGCCGTTCTCCTGCGGCAGACTTTCGAGGAAATGCTGAGCGATTGGCCGGAATGGGGATCGATCCTGCGTGTCGATATTCAGGCCGTCTACGATCGCGATCCCGCCTGTCTCCGTTTCCTCGAGCCGGTTCTCTATTTCAAGGGCTTTCATGCCTTGCAGACCCATCGTCTCGCGCACTGGCTGTACAATCGCGGCCGCCGTGATTTTGCTCTTTATCTGCAAAGCCGATCCTCGAGCGTCTTCCAGACCGACATCAACCCGGCTGCGCGTATCGGCAAGGGTATCTTCCTCGATCACGCGACCGGGCTGGTCGTGGGCGAAACGGCCGTTATAGGCGACAACGTGTCGATCCTGCATGGCGTCACCCTTGGCGGCACCGGCAAGGAAGGCAGCGACCGCCATCCGAAAATCGCCCATGGCGTGTTGATCGGCGCCGGAGCGAAGATCCTTGGCAATATCCAGATCGGCCATTGCTCGCGTATCGCCGCCGGCTCGGTCGTTCTGAAGGAAGTGCCGCCGAAGACGACGGTAGCCGGCGTTCCAGCCAAGGTTGTCGGCGAGGCAGGCTGCTCGGAGCCATCCCGCTCCATGGATCAGCTGCTGGCCGAACGCATGGTTGTCGACCAGATCATGGGCGCCGGAATCTAGGCAAAGTCCAACCTGAATTTCGGGATTTAGCGCCATTGCCTAGGGTATTTGGCGCGGTTCCGGTCTTTACACCGCCGCTTTTCCCATGCAAGAAGCGGCCAAACAGAGATCCTCACGGAGAATGCATTGTGAAGCCTGACGAAATCAAGAAACTCGACGCCTACTTCAAACGCATGTTCAATCCGCAGATGGTGGTGAAGGCCCGGCCGCGCAAGAATGATTCGGCGGAAGTCTATCTCGGCGAAGAGTTCCTGGGTGTTGTCTATATCGATGATGAAGACGGCGACCGTTCCTACAATTTCTCGATGGCTATCCTGGACGTCGATCTCTAAGTCGCTGTAAGTGTCCAATATTTCAGTGCGATTTCGGAGCCGCATTTCATCGAAATGCGGCTCTTTTCTTGGATGCCGACTGAAAATGGTCTGATTCGTCGTTCTGAACAGGTGATTGAACTTTCCATCTGCCCAGATACGATTTTCCGCCAAGTCGCAATATTTCTGCCAAAGCCTGTAGTTGCAGGGACATTGATATATATTAGAGAAAACAAACGGATGCGTCTGCGCTCTTGTCGATGACATTGTGCCGTCATCGGAAATGCAATCTCCGGGTGATATTGCGACGCACAAGACTACTTGACTAATTGTGCATCGCATTTAAGTCTTGTCTGCGTAAACCGGCCGCGGGCCGGCCAACAAGGGACGGAGAAACATGTTCAATTTCGATGAAGCGAACAAGAAGGGCAAGGAAGCCATGGACACGGCGCTGAAGAGCTACTCCGATGTCAGCAAGGGTTTCCAGGCTATTGCCGCCGAAACTGCTGAATATTCAAAGAAGTCGTTCCAGGATGGTGTTACGCACTTTGAAACGCTCGCCGGCGTCAAGAGCTTCGAAGCTGTTTTCGAACTCCAGAGCAGCTACGTGAAGTCGGCCTACGAAAACTTCGTCGCCGAAGCCACCAAGCTCGGTGAAATGTATGCCGATCTCGCCAAGAACGCTTACAAGCCTTACGAAGCGCCTGTCGCCGCAGCGACGAAGGCTGCTAGCAAGGCGGCAGCGACAGCCACGGCCGCTTAAGAACTCGCCCCAAGGCGACAATTTCCGGAAGGGCCGACTGCGCGACGCGCAGTCGGCCCTTTGCGTTTTCGATAGTCGCGCCTGGCGCGGCAATATGCTGCGACTTTTTTGGCCACAGCCCGCTTTGTCAGCGAATTGTGATTGCAGTGTCCAGCAAGGGGCTTAAAATCACGCCAATATGAACTAAGTTATAGGTTCGGATATTCGGCCCGACCGAGTCAATAAACCAACCCAGTTGCCAAGTCGGAATGCGATAGCTTCTGCCGGATGATTTGAGGAAAGAACGAAATGATCGCTGAGCCGATCCGGATGCAAAACAATGGCGAAAGGAACGGGGACAACGGAAATCGCGGGACCTCGGTGATTACACGCACCAAGCCCAAAACCAAGAAGCCCAATCTATACCGCGTGCTGCTTCTGAATGACGACTATACGCCCATGGATTTTGTGATCCACATCCTGGAGCGTTTCTTTCAAAAGGATCTTGAGAGTGCCACTCGCATCATGCTCCATGTCCATAACCACGGCGTGGGCGAATGCGGGATATATACATATGAAGTAGCCGAAACGAAGGTGAGCCAGGTGATGGATTTTGCCCGGCAGCACCAGCATCCGCTGCAATGTGTTATGGAAAAGAAGTGAGGATCTGAACGTGCCAACATTTTCGCCTAGTCTTGAGAAGGCGCTGCACCAGGCACTGACTTACGCGAACGAGCGGCATCACGAGTATGCCACGCTGGAACATCTGCTTTTGGCGTTGGTTGACGACGCCGACGCCGCAGCTGTCATGGGCGCGTGCAATGTTGATCTCGACGCGCTCCGTAAGACTCTGACTGAATACGTCGATAATGAACTTTCAAACCTGATCACGGGCTATGATGAGGACTCGAAGCCGACTTCCGGTTTCCAGCGTGTCATCCAGCGCGCCGTGATCCATGTACAGTCGTCCGGTCGCGAGGAAGTGACGGGCGCCAACGTTCTCGTCGCTATTTTCGCGGAACGGGAAAGCCATGCTGCATTCTTCCTGCAGGAGCAGGAAATGACCCGCTACGACGCGGTCAACTATATATCTCATGGCATCGGCAAGCGTCCGGGCTCCTCCCAGGCCCGCACGCCGCGCGGCGCCGAGGAAAGCGAATCCGAGAGCAAGCCGACCTCCCGCGGCGAGCAGGAGGAGGGTAATGGCAAGAAGCAGCAGGATGCGCTGAAGGCCTATTGCGTCAACCTCAACGAGAAGGCCAAGAACGGTAAGATCGATCCGTTGATCGGCCGTCATTCTGAGGTCAACCGCACGATCCAGGTGCTTTGCCGCCGGTCGAAGAACAACCCGCTTTATGTCGGCGACCCAGGCGTCGGCAAGACGGCGATTGCCGAAGGTCTTGCCAAGCGCATCGTCGAAGGCAAGGTTCCCGAGGCGCTCGCAGATGCCACGATCTTTTCGCTCGATATGGGTACGCTGCTTGCCGGCACTCGCTATCGCGGCGATTTCGAAGAGCGGCTGAAGCAGGTCGTCAAGGAACTCGAGGAATATCCGGGCGCCGTGCTGTTCATCGATGAGATCCACACCGTCATCGGTGCTGGCGCCACCTCAGGCGGTGCGATGGATGCATCGAACCTGCTGAAGCCGGCTCTGTCCTCGGGTGCCATCCGTTGCATCGGTTCGACCACCTACAAGGAATACCGTCAGTTCTTCGAGAAGGACCGGGCGCTTGTCCGCCGCTTCCAGAAGATCGACGTCAACGAGCCGAGCATCGAGGATGCCATCGAAATCATGAAGGGCCTGAAGCCCTATTTCGAAGAGTATCATCATCTGCGCTACTCGAACGACGCCATCAAGTCGGCGGTCGAGTTGTCGGCCCGCTACATCTCCGACCGCAAGCTGCCGGACAAGGCGATCGACGTCATCGACGAAACCGGTGCGGCACAGATGCTGCTGCCGCCGTCCAAGCGTCGCAAGCTGATCACCGAGAAGGAGATCGAGATCACGATCGCCACCATGGCCCGTATTCCGCCGAAGACGGTTTCCAAGGATGACGAGATGGTTCTCGCCAACCTCGAACAGGAGCTGCGTTCGGTCGTCTACGGCCAGGATACGGCGATCGAGGCTCTGTCGACGGCGATCAAGCTTGCTCGTGCCGGCCTGCGCGAACCGAACAAGCCGATCGGCTGCTACATCTTCTCCGGCCCCACGGGCGTCGGCAAGACGGAAGTCGCCAAGCAGCTTGCTTCGTCGCTCGGCGTCGAACTGCTGCGCTTCGACATGTCGGAATATATGGAGCGTCACACGGTTTCCCGTCTGCTCGGCGCACCTCCCGGCTATGTCGGCTTCGATCAGGGCGGCCTGCTGACCGACGGTGTCGACCAGCATCCGCACAGCGTTGTCCTGCTCGACGAAATCGAGAAGGCGCATCCGGATATCTTCAATATCCTGCTGCAGGTCATGGACCATGGCGCACTGACCGACCATAACGGCAAGAAGATCGACTTCCGCAACGTCATCCTGATCATGACGACCAATGCGGGCGCATCGGAAATGGCCAAGGCCGCCATCGGCTTCGGCTCGGCCAAGCGTACGGGCGAGGATGAAGAGGCTCTCAACCGGCTCTTCACCCCGGAATTCCGCAACCGTCTGGATGCGACCATTCCGTTCGCGCCCCTGCCGACTACGGTCATCCACAAGGTCGTGCAGAAGTTCATCATGCAGTTGGAGGCACAGCTTTCCGAACGGAATGTTACCTTCGATCTGCACGAGGACGCCATCGCCTGGCTGTCCGAGAAGGGCTACGACGAAAAGATGGGCGCCCGTCCGCTGGCGCGCGTCATCCAGGAAAACATCAAGAAGCCGCTGGCGAACGAAATCCTCTTCGGCAAGCTGAAGAAGGGTGGCGTCGTCATCGTCACGGTCGGCACGAAGGAAGACGGCACCACCGGCATCGTGCTCGAAGCAACCGCCGATACGGCACCGATCCGGCCGAAGCCGGAAGCCGAGGTCGGCGATGCGCCGGTCGAGGTGGAAGAGGATGACGGTGACACCACCGTTAAGGCCAGAAGCCGCGTCGGCAAGGCCGGTGCGGCCGCGGATGCCCGCCGTTCGGCCAAGGCCGCAGCGGCCAGCGAGAACGATGAGCCGGAAGGCAAGTCGCCGCGCAAGGGCGGCACGGTGCCGAAGGTTCCGCGCAAGTAACAGCCGAATCTTCGCTTGAAAAAGAAAGGCTGCATTGGCAACAATGCAGCCTTTTCATATTTTTATATAAAATAGCTAATGTAAGGAACTAAGAGGCTGCGCCGCGTCCCGTTCAGCGCAAGGCTTCGATGATCTTCTTGGCATTGTCAGCCAGCACCGCGCCGTCTTCCATCTTGCCCGAATGCGGCTTCAGCGCCACGCCTTCGTGACGCGGAATGACGTGGAAATGGAGATGGAACACGGTCTGTCCCGCGGCAGGCTCGTTGAACTGGGCGATGTAGACACCGTCGGCATCGAAGGCTTCCTGGACGGCGATGGCGACCTTCTGGACGATTGTGATCGTGTGCTGGAGTGCGGCTGGATCGGCATCGAAGATGTTGCGGGACGGAGATTTCGGCAAAACTAGCGTATGGCCAGGCGATTGCGGCATGACGTCCATGAAGGCGACCGTGTGCTCATCCTCGTAGATACGGTAGGAAGGGATCTCGCCCTTCAGGATCTTCGCGAAGATATTGTTGGTGTCGTAGGCCGAGCTGGTCATCCGGGTCTCCTCGTCTTCCGTTTATGATTGTCCAGAGCGGCTAGATATCTTGCCGTTCGCCTTTGCGGAAGGGGCTGTGTTCAGTGAGGACTTCGCTCATTTCCTCCACCTGCTCCCTCTCGTGCTGCAGATAGTCGGCAACGGCGCGTCGCAAGCCCTGGTGGCCGATATAATGCGCCGAATGCGTGATGACAGGAAGATAGCCGCGCGCCAGCTTATGCTCGCCCTGCGCGCCAGCTTCTACCCGCTTCAATCCCTTGCTGAGCGCGAAATCGATCGCCTGATGATAGCAGACCTCGAAATGCAGGAAGGGATGATCCTCGATGCAGCCCCAATGCCGGCCGTAGAGCGTTTCTCCGCCGATGAAATTGATGGCGCCGGCGATATAGCGTCCCTCGCGTTTCGCCATGACGAGCAGGACATCCTCAGGCATGCGCTCGCCGATCAGCGAATAGAATTTTCGCGTCAGGTAGGGCCGGCCCCATTTGCGGCTGCCCGTATCCATGTAGAAGGCGAAGAACTGATCCCATATGCCTTCGGTGAGATCGCTGCCGGTCAGCCAATCGATGCTAATGCCGTGCTCGAGTGCGGCGCGGCGTTCCTTCTTCAGTGCCTTGCGCTTGCGCGACGCGAGGGTTTCGAGGAATGCATCGTGGTCGGCATAGCCTTCGTTGATGAAATGGAACTGCTGGTCGGTCCGATGCAGATAGCCATCTGTTTCGAAGACCGAGACCTCGTCTTTAGGCAGGAAGGTGATGTGCGCGGAGGAGACGCCAAGCTGTCGTGTCACTTCCTTCAGGCTCTCGGCAAGCGCCGGCTGGATCACCGTCCGGTCTTGGCCTTCGGCGACGAGCAACCGCGGCCCTGTGGCCGGCGTGAAGGGCACGGAGCATTGCAGCTTGGGATAATAACGGCCACCGGCACGCTCGAAGGCGTCGGCCCAGCCATGATCGAAGACATATTCGCCCTGGCTGTGGCTCTTCAGATAGCCCGCGACGGCGCCGATCAAGTCGCCGCCATCGGTTTCGAGCAGCAAATGGTTGCCAAGCCATCCCGTCTTGTCGTTCGCGGAGCCCGACTCCTCAAGCGAGGACAGGAAGGCATGCGAGACAAACGGGTTATATGGCAGCAGCTTGCTTGTCTTGGACGCTCCGGCGAGCTTGGACCAGCTTTCCGGGGCGATGTTCTTGAAGGATCGTTCGACTCGAATGGATAATTCGTCTGTCATCAAATTCTTGCGCTAGGAAGGAAGGATGGATGGGACTCTCAACCGCTGCGCCACGCGTCCAATCGAATATGCAAAGGACGCAGCGGAATTTCAAGTTTGCGCATAAGTCCCTCCTTCAATCGATCCCGATTTATGAGGCTATGCGCGGGTCAAAACCTTCGAAGGTCATCTGGTCTGCATTGGCAAATGTATGTTTGCGGGCCGCTTCGTCGCGCACGGTCCAGGTGATGACCGGAATGCCGCGCTGGCGCTGCGCCGTGATGAAGGGGTTCGGCAGATGGCCGTAGAAGTACGAGATGAAGTCTAGCCCAAGCTGCATGGCTTCGTCATGCTTAAAAAACGTCTCGGGCTCATTTCCGTCGGCCGTGAGACCGACCGGGTAGGGTGTTTCCAGCGCCTTGAGGTCCTTGAGCAGCCAATGGTCGAAGCTCATCAGGGCCACATGTCCCTTGTAGCCCTCCAGCACCTCGAGCACGGATTCCGCAAAGCCCTCGTCGTCGCCTTCTCGGCCCTTGAGCTCCAGCACCAGCGGCACCTTGCCGTCGCAAAGCCGCAGGAGCTGCTTCAATGTCGGGATCTTGTCCTTGGTGCCGCCGACCGAAAGCAGGCCGAGTTCGGCCGAGGTGCGATCGCGCAGCTGAGCGGGCAGATTGCAGACGCGCTGCAGATCGTCATCGTGGAAGACGACGGGGACGGCGTCCGAGGCATAATGCAGGTCGCATTCGATGGCAAAACCTGCCTCGATGGCGCGGCTGAAAGCCGAGAGCGTATTCTCCCAGACTTCCTTATTCATGTCATGATAGCCGCGATGGGCGACGGGACGTTCGGTCAACCAGGCATGCTTGCTCATCAGGCGATTTCCAGAATGGCATCGATTTCAACGGCGGCGTTCAGCGGCAGGGCCGCCATGCCGACGGCGGCGCGGGCATGCTTGCCGGCGTCTCCCAACACATTTGCCAGAAGATTGGAAGCGCCGTTGATCACAAGGTGTTGTTCGACGAAATCCGGTGTCGAGGCGACGAAGCCATTCAGCTTGATGAGGCGCTTGATGCGGCCGAGATCGCCGCCGAGCGCTGCCTTTGCCTGCGCAAGAATATTGATGGCGCAAAGTTCGGCGGCGCGCTGGCCGCCGGCAACGTCGACATCAGCGCCGAGATGGCCTGTCACGCCGACCTTGCCGTTTTCCATCGGCAGCTGCCCGGACAGATAGAGAAGATTGCCGCTGATGACATAGGGAACGTAATTCGCGGCCGGTGCGGCGGCCTGCGGTAGAACGATGCCAAGTTCCTTCAGACGACCCTCTATAGCGTCGGACATTTTCATCTCCCGTTTTGTTGTAAAAACTTCAAAAATCCGGCATCAAGACTAAATTCCGTCAATTAGGACCGGCAGCCTCGTTTTAGCCGAAAGCGTTCTTATAACATCGCGTGCGAGTCCAACAGGAGATAATGAATGATCCGCTCGAGTCTTGCTGCCGCTGTCGTTTCGGGTCTGGGCGTTCTATCTCTGGGAACTCCGGCAGCCCATGCGGCCGTTCCGAGTGGCCTCATTGCACATCGCGCCGTCTATGATCTCGAACTGAAGGACGCTTCCGATCGTTCCGGCATCGCCGGCATGTTCGGTCGCATGGTCTATGAATTCGAAGGCTCCGATTGCACCGGGTTCACCACCAATTTCCGCTTCGTCACGCAGATCGACACGGGCGATTCCACGCGCGTCAGCGACCAGCAGACGACGACGTTCGAGGATCTGGCCAAGCGGGTGTTCCGCTTCGAAACCAAGTCCTATACCGACAGCCAGCTCGACAAGGACGTGCGCGGTGCCGCGGCCGACGACCAGAAGGGCATCAAGGTCGATCTGACCCAGCCGCACAGCAAGCAGGTAGAGCTCATCCAGAGCCGTTTTCCGACGGAGCATATGCTCGACATCATCCACAACGCCAAGCTCGGCAAGAATTTCTTCGAGGCTCAAGTCTTCGACGGCTCCGATGATGGCGACAAGCCATTGATCGCGACCACCGTCGTCGGCAAGCAGGAGACGCCCGCCACGGATGATCCCGACGCCGACAAGGCCGGCGCCTTTGCCAAGACTGCCTTCTGGCCGGTGACCGTCGCCTATTTCAATGAGAAATCCACGGGCGACGCCATACCGGTCTACCGCATGTCGTTCAAGCTTTACGAGAACGGCATAACGCGCGATCTCACCATGGATTACGGCGACTTCGTCCTCACCGGCAAGCTCACCAAGCTCGAGGTTCTCGATACGAAGGCCTGCCAATAGCTCTCGCCGGACCGCGGCGCAAAGGGCAAAATTTTCGTCATAAAACTGTGATCCAAGTTTCACTATTGTGTGAAACGATCGGCACGCTTGGGTGAGTCTCACTTTTGCCCGTGCTGATCTGGAATTGTATTGGGCCGCGCGGGGGGATTGATCGTCTTGGGGCGATCGACAATGTTTTGCGGTCGGCTCTGTGTTTTATGGACGAGAAAGCACAATCTATGAGCAATACCGATATCTCCGCCGGTTCCAACGAGACTCTGCCTGTGGTCGCCGCTGATCCGGGTGAGATCGCCCGCATCGGCGATAGCATCGACATCACCGACCGCGCCGGGATTTCCGTCTACGGCGACCGCGCCCAGCAGTCGGTCTCCGATTATTCCGACCGGATTCTTCGGGAGGTCCGCAATCGGGACCTCGGTGAAGTGGGCAAGCTGCTGACCGATATCATCATCAAGTCGAAGAAGCTCGATCCGGCTTCCTTGAAGGACGAGACCTTCCTGTCACGGATGTTTTCCTCGTTCAGGGCGAGGGTGGAGCGCTTTAAGGAAGAGTTCGAGGATGTGGCGGGCCAGATCGACCGCATCGGGCTCGAGCTTGATCGTCACAAGGATATCCTGCGCCGGGACATCGCCCTTCTCGATGACCTGCACGAGGAGACGAAGCAGTCCATCCTGCAGCTCGATGCCTATGTGCAGGCCGGCAAGAATTTCGCCGCGCGCTTTCGCGCAACCGAACTTCCGCGGCTGAAGAGTGCCGCCGATGCTGCCTCCGCCAATCCCGGCGACGGCATGCTGGAGGCGCAGATCTATCAGGACAGCCTGCAGGCCGTCGATCGTCTCGAGAAGCGGGTTTTCTACCTGCAGCAGGCGCGCCAGCTCGGCATTCAGCAATTGCCGCAGATCCGCATCGTCCAGTCGGGCGACGAAACGCTGATCGAGAACCTGCAGGCAACCTCGGCGCTGACGGTGTCGGCCTGGAAGCAGAAGATGGTCATCCTGCTCGGCTTGACCCAGCAGAAATCGGCGCTCGAGCTGCAGAAGACGGTGACGGACGCCACCAACGACATGATCCGCGAGGCATCGAAAATGATGAAGGATCAGGCGATTGCCATCGAACAGCAATCGCAGCACGGTATCGTCGATATCGATACGCTGGCGGCCGCCAATCGCGACCTGATCGATACGATCAGCGGCGTGCTGAAGGTGCAGGAGGATGGCCGCGCCAAGCGGGCCGAGGCCGAGCAGCGGATGCAGAAGATGACCATTGAGCTCAAGAAGGCGATGATCGAGGCGCGGTGAACTGCATGAAGATCCGCACATTCGTTACCGGCCTGACGCTCGCCGCAGCTCTTGCGCTGAGCGGCTGCAATGTCGGCGGTGATGGCCCGAAGTTCTCGATCGTTTCCGGCTCGGAAAACACGGTCATTCAGCCGATCGTTGAGGAATTCTGCAAGGAGAAGAAAGCGACTTGCAGCTTCACCTATGAGGGAACGCTGGATATCGGGCTTGCCTTGCAGAGCGAACAAGGCGTCGAACAGGATGCCGTCTGGCCGGCATCGAGCGTTTGGGTCGATATGTTCGACGTCAAGCGCCGGGTAAAGTCGCTGACGTCGGTGGCGCAGATGCCGGTCATTCTCGGCGTGCGCAAATCCAAGGCCGAGGCGCTCGGCTGGATCGGCAAGCCCGTCTACATGAAGGACATATTGGCGGCGGTGAAGAACGGCTCGCTGAAGTTTCTCATGACGTCTGCCACGCAGTCCAACTCGGGCGCGAGTGCCTATATCGGCATGCTGTCGAGTGCGCTCGGCAACAAGCCCGTCATCGAGCCGGGCGATCTCGACAAGCCGGATGTCCAGGGTGCCGTCCGGTCCCTGCTTGCCGGTGTGGAGCGTTCGTCGGGCTCCTCTGGCTGGCTTGCGGATCTCTATACCGGCTCGGCTGCGAAAGGCGTGCTTTATGACGCCATGTGGAATTACGAAGCCGTGCTGAAGGAGACCAACGACAAGCTGGCCGGCATGGGCAAGGAGCCGCTTTATGCCCTCTATCCGGCCGATGGCGTCGTGGTTGCCGATTCGCCGATCGGTTTTGTCGATCATGGGCGCGGGCAGGAGGTAGAGACCTTCTTCAACCAACTCCTTGATTACTTGCGTTCCGCACCGGTGCAGAAGCGCATCGCCGATACCGGCCGTCGCATTCCGCTCGCGGATGTCACCGCCAAGGCGGACCCGTCATGGAATTTCGATCCGACGCGCCTCGTGACGGCAATTCGCATGCCCGAGCCCGCCGTGATCCGCCAGGCGCTCGATCTCTATCAGGTCGCCTTGCGCAAGCCATCGCTGACGGCTCTCTGCCTCGATTTCTCGGGTTCGATGGAAGGCAAGGGCGAGAACCAGTTGCAGGCGGCCATGCAGTTCCTGTTCAATCCTGATGAGACCGGTAAGGTATTGGCGCAGTGGACGCTGGCGGACCGCATCATGGTCATCCCCTTCGACGCCGATGTGCGCACGACCTTTGAGGCGACAGGAAATCCTGCGCAACAGAAGAGCCTGGTCGATAAGGTCTCCCAGCAGCATGCTGGCGGCGGCACGGATATGTATGCCTGCGCGAGCAGGGCGCTTGACTGGATGAAAGCGACGCGGGATCTATCCTCCTATCTGCCGGCGATCGTCATCATGACCGACGGAAAGTCCGATGATGCCAACGGCGATTTCATGAGCCGGTGGAGATCGCTCAACCCGCATGTGCCGGTGTTCGGCATCACCTTCGGCGATGCGGACAAGCGGCAGCTGGATGCCTTGGCGCAGGAGACCTCGGCGCGGGTGTTCGATGGCCGCGGCGATCTCGTCAGCGCATTCCGGGCGGTGCGCGGCTATAACTAGGACGATAATGCGCAATTGGTTCGGCAATGACTGGAATTGGATCGTGGCGGGGCTTGCCGCCGCGATCGTCGTTCCTGTGCTGAGCTTCTTTGCCGGCATGCCGATATGGATCGCGGCCGTCATCGGCCTGCTCGTTTTCGTCGGCCTTATCTTTGTGCTGGCGCCACGCGGTCTTTTCGAGGGGCTGGACGCCAAGGCCATCGGCAGGGGGCGGATCGAATTTGCCCGTGACCTGCTGAATTCGGCGGCACCCGCTGCGCGAAGGCTGGAGGCTTCGGCTGCCCAGATTGCCAGCAAGGAGACGGCAAGGCGGGTGCGGCACCTGGCTGAGATCGCCGGCGATGTCTTCGCCAAAGTGGAGGCCAATCCGGAAAGCGCCGGCACGGTCAGGCGGTTCCTCAGCTACTACCTGCCGCGCGCGGCCGAAGTGGCGGAGGGTTTCGCCGTGATCGAGGCGAAGCGCCAGCCGGATGCGACACGTCTTCAGGAGGTCGATCTGGTCCTGACCAAACTGGAGGATGCCTTCGTCCATTATTCGGACAGCCTGGTCGACGACAGGCTCGATACGCTTGATACGGAGCTGCGCCTGATACAGGCCTCGCTCAAAGAGGACATAGGACGCTGATGGCCATTTCCCGCCGCGCTTTTGGAGTAGGGCTGCTCGCCGCCGGGGTTGCCGGCAGCGGTGGTTATTTTGCCGTCAAGGACAGGCCGGAGCTACAGGGGCTGCTCGGCAACCGCACCAAGCTCTTCGGCTTCATCGGTGGCGAAAAAGAGGCATTTCTGGCCGACAGCGATGTGATCGGCGCACTCCACAGCCACGGGCTGGAAATCAACAGCCGTGTCGCGGGCTCCGTCGAGATGGTGCGCGAGCAGGCGCTCCTGTCGCAGAACCCCGCGTTCCTCTGGCCTTCTTCCTCGATCATGGTCGACATAGCCCGGCAGAGCGGCATCAAGATCCGCAACGATCGCGTCATCCTCAACACACCCGTCGTCATCTATTCCTGGCAGCCTGTCGTCGATGGATTGACCAAGGCCGGGCTTGTCACCACGACATCGGAAGGACAGCATCAGCTCGATCTGAAAGCGCTGCTGGATGCAGTGCTTTCCGGAACGACCTGGTCGAAGCTCGGCGTCAACGCGCTTTACGGACAGGCGCGGATCGTCTCCACGGATCCCAATCGCTCCAATTCCGGCTTCATGTTCTCCGGCCTCGTGCTCAGCCTCTTGAGCGGTAATGTCGCAAGCGCGGACAACCTCGCGCAGTTTGGCGACAAGACGCAGTCCATCTTCCGCAACATGGGCTTCAAGTCGTCGTCATCAGGCAAGCTTTTCGAACAATATCTCGCGGGCGGCATTGGTGGCGAGCCGATGATCGTCGGCTATGAGAATCAGTTGGTGGAATGGATTCTCGCCGATCCGCAGCGGTGGCACCGGGTCCAGGCCAGCAATGGAGCAAAGCCCGTGGTGCTCTATCCGCATCCGACCGTCTATTCCGCCCATCCGCTCATCGCCATCGACGAACAGGTCGACCGCATGATCGAGGCGCTGATCAGCCCGCGATTGCAGGAGCTTGCCTGGACCAAGCATGGTTTCCGCGGGCCGCTCGGAACGGCGACCGGAGATGCCGACAGCGCCATTGCCGGCTTGCTGCCGGCGGAAATCGACGCCGTCTTGCCGATGCCGGACGCTAATGTCATGCTGGCGCTGCTCGATAAACTGGCGGCTTGAGGGCAGGGCGCGCAGCTATTTTTCGTTCCAAGCCTTGCATTCCCGGCAAATCGAATGTATGGCCAGCCGCATTCCACACGTAAGGCATGGGATTGTCCGGGAGAAATCCGGATCGTTCCGCCCGGTGGCATTCTCGAAGAGGATGCTGTTCGCCTTGCGGAGGTTCAACCGGAAAAGGATACAAAGGCATGGCATTGCCCGATTTTTCTATGCGCCAGCTTCTCGAAGCAGGTGTTCACTTCGGCCACCAGACACATCGCTGGAACCCGAAGATGAAGCCGTACATTTTCGGCGATCGTAACAACATCCACATCATCGACCTCGCCCAGACGGTTCCGATGCTGAGCCGCGCTTTGCAGGTCGTCAGCGACACCGTTGCCCGTGGCGGCCGCGTTCTGTTCGTCGGCACCAAGCGTCAGGCGTCCGAACTGATCGCCGACAGCGCCAAGCGTTCGGCCCAGTACTACGTCAACGCCCGCTGGCTCGGCGGCATGATGACCAACTGGAAGACGATCTCCAACTCGATCCAGCGTCTGCGCAAGCTCGACGAAATCCTCTCCGGCGATGCCCAGGGCTTCACCAAGAAGGAACGTCTGAACCTTGAGCGCGAGCGCGAAAAGCTCGACAAGGCCCTCGGTGGTATCAAGGACATGGGCGGCACGCCGGACCTGATGTTCATCATCGACACCAACAAGGAAAAGATCGCGATCGACGAAGCCAAGCGCCTCGGCATCCCGGTCGTCGCCATCATCGACTCGAACTGCGATCCGGACCTGATCGACTATCCGATCCCGGGCAACGACGACGCTTCGCGCGCCATCGCTCTTTACTGCGACCTGATCGCGCGTGCTGCCATCGACGGCATCGCTCGCCAGCAGAGCGCATCGGGCCGTGACCTCGGCGCTGCCGAGGAAACTCCGGTTGAGCCGACCCTGGCGGACGGCGCCGAAGCCTGATCGCGCCTCGAGGCGGGCAGGAGACTGTCCGCCCAAGCGCATTGACATCCGGGATAGGGCCGTTTGCGACTTCAAGAAGTTCGAGCGGCCTTATCGCGTTTTGGGTAACGCTTTGCCTGGGCGGTAAATCCAGGCATGTTCCAATCAAGAATTCCAGAGTGTGACGCGGCTTCATAACGCTGTCATACTTACGGGTACATTTCGTCCCTCAAATCGGTGCCGCCTCGGTTCAAAGCCGCTTGCCGCACCGTATGAACCGACAAAGAGGAAGCTTATGACCGAGATTACGGCTGCACTGGTGAAGGAACTGCGCGAAAAGTCTGGCGCAGGCATGATGGACTGCAAGAAGGCGCTGATCGAAACCAACGGCGATATCGAAGCTGCGATCGACTGGCTGCGCGCCAAGGGCATCTCCAAGGCCGACAAGAAGTCCGGCCGTACCGCCGCTGAAGGCTTGGTCGCCATTGCCGGCGCCGGTCACAAGGCCGTTGTCGTCGAGCTCAATTCCGAAACCGACTTCGTTGCCCGTAACGATGCCTTCCAGGACCTCGCTCGCGGCATCGCCGAAGTTGCGCTGTCCACCGACGGCACGGTCGAAGCCATTTCGGCTGCGACCTATCCCGCATCCGGCAAGCCGGTCGCGGACACTATCAAGGACGCAATCGCGACCATCGGCGAGAACATGACGCTTCGTCGTGCGGCCAAGCTGGAAGTCGAGCACGGCGTCGTGGCGACCTACATCCACAACGCTGCTGGCGACGGTATCGGCAAGCTCGGCGTTCTGGTCGCCCTGAAGTCGCTCGGTGACAAGGCCGTTCTGACGTCGATCGGCCGCCAGGTTGCCATGCACATTGCTGCTACCAACCCGCTGGCTATCCGCGCCGAAGAAGTCGATGCCGCAGTCGCCGAGCGCGAACGCAACGTCTTCATCGAGCAGTCCCGCGAATCCGGTAAGCCGGAAGCCATCATTGAAAAGATGGTGGAAGGCCGCATGCGCAAGTTCTTCGAGGAAGTCGCTCTTCTCTCGCAGGCCTTCGTCATCAACCCGGACCTGACGGTCGCTGCTGCCATCAAGGAAGCTGAAAAGACCGCCGGCGCCGCGATCGAAGTTGTCGGCATGGCCCGTCTGCTCCTTGGCGAAGGCGTCGAGAAGGAAGAAACCGACTTCGCCGCCGAAGTCGCTGCTGTCGCCAAGGGCTGATCAGCGAAAAGAAATCATATCCCGGATTGGTGAAACCATATCAGGGAAAACGTCAGGGCATCGCGTGACAACGCGGTGCCCTTCGTGTATCCGGCTTTCACAATCATCCCCCGCGATCACTTCAAGGAGCCACGATGTCTCAGCCGATCTACAAGCGCGTACTGCTCAAGGCCTCCGGCGAAGCCCTCATGGGTAGCCAGGGGTTCGGTATCGACGTTACCGTCTCCGACCGGATTGCATCCGACATCGCCGAAGCGCGCGCAATGGGCGTTGAAGTCGGCGTGGTCGTCGGCGGCGGCAATATATTCCGCGGTGTCGCCGTGGCCTCCAAGGGCGGCGACCGCGTGACCGGCGACCATATGGGCATGCTCGGAACCGTCATCAATGCGCTGGCGCTGGCAACCTCGCTGCGCAAGCTCGACATCGAGACCGTCGTGCTCTCGGCCATTTCCATGCCGGAGATCTGCGAGAGCTTCTCGCAGCGCGCCACGCTTTATCATCTCTCGCTAGGCCGTGTGGTGATCTTTGCGGGTGGCACCGGAAATCCGTTCTTCACCACTGATTCTGCAGCCGCATTGCGCGCCGCCGAAATGGGCGCGCAGGCCATCTTCAAGGGCACGCAGGTCGACGGCATCTATTCCGCCGATCCGAAGAAGTTTCCGGATGCCGAGCGTTTCGATCATCTGACCCACAGCCAGGTGCTGGAAAAGGGGCTGGCGGTCATGGATGTGGCCGCTGTGGCGCTTGCGCGGGAAAATTCAATTCCGATCATCGTTTTCTCTATTCACGAGAAGGGCGGCTTCGCGGAAATCTTGACCGGCGGCGGCCGCAAGACCATCGTATCAGACAACTGACGTTCCTGTGGCGCTAGGCCCGCCCGGCGTCGCCTTATTACAGGGGAGTATAGACATGAGTGAAGGCACTGACCTAAAGGAACTGAAGCGCCGCATGGACGGCGCAATCGCGGCATTCAAGAGCGACATCGCCTCGCTGCGTACCGGCCGCGCATCCGCAAACATTCTGGATCCGGTCACGATCGAAGCCTATGGTTCGCGCATGCCGCTGAACCAGGTGTCCAACATCACCGTGCCGGAAGCGCGCATGTTGACCGTATCGGTATGGGACAAGGCGATGGTCGGTGCCGTCGAGCGCGCGATCCGCGAATCCAATCTCGGCCTCAATCCCATCATCGACGGCCAGAATCTGCGCATTCCGTTGCCGGAGCTCAACGAGGAGCGCCGCCGCTCGCTGGTCAAGGTCGCACACGAATATGCCGAGAAGGCCAAGGTAGCGATTCGCCACGTCCGCCGTGACGGCATGGATGGCCTCAAAAAGGCCGAAAAGGATGGTGTAATCGGTCAAGATGAGAGCCGCTCCCTCTCCGAGCGTGTGCAGAAGATGACGGATGAGACGATTTCGGATGTCGACCGCTTGCTAGCCGACAAAGAAAAGGAAATCATGCAGGTCTGATCGTGCGCTGGGGTGTCGTGCTTTCGATTTGGAAACATTGAAAGCGGTGACGGCGCCCTAGATTACGAGATCAGAGCATTCTTCCCGCCGAACGAAACCGGACCCATATGTCAGATCCTACGTTCTCTGCCGTACCCGAACACGTTGCCATCATCATGGACGGTAACGGGCGATGGGCCAACGCGCGCGGCCTGCCGCGCACCATGGGTCACCGCAAGGGCGTGGAGGCAGTTCGGGAAACGGTTCGAGCAGCGGGTGATATCGGTGTGAAATATCTCACGCTTTTCGCCTTTTCCTCCGAAAACTGGCGCCGCCCCGAGACCGAGGTGAGCGACCTGCTGGGGCTCCTCAAGGCGTTCATCCGGCGGGATCTCGCCGAGCTTCATCGTCAGAATGTGCGGATCCGCGTCATCGGCGACCGCAGCAATCTGCGCGGCGACATTCTGCCGCTGCTGATCGAGGCCGAGGAGACCACCCGGGACAATACGGCCCTGACGCTGGTCATCGCCTTCAACTACGGCTCTCGCGACGAGATTGCCCGCGCCGTCGTGAGCCTCGCGAAGGATGTCGAGGCAGGGCGGCTGCGTCCGCAGGACATCAGCCCGGAGCTTGTGGACGCCCGCCTGGATACCGCCGGAATTCCCGATCCCGACCTCATTATCCGCACGAGCGGCGAGGAGCGGCTATCGAACTTCCTTTTGTGGCAGGCCGCCTATTCGGAATTCATGTTCGTGCCGGAATACTGGCCCGATTTCAGCCGTGACCTGTTCTTCGCCGCGCTGGAGAAATATGCCGCGCGCGACCGGCGCTTTGGCGGCCTCTCCGGCAAGCAGGCGGCGGCCGTGGGGTCTTGATGAGCCGTGAACTCAGGCTGCGCATCATCTCCGGCATCGTCCTTGCCGTCATTGTTCTTGCGGCTACCTGGTATGGCGGCCTGAGTTTTCGCCTTCTGGCGGCGGCAATCGGCCTGCTCGTCTACTATGAATGGTCGACGATAACTGACTTGCACGGACGCGATCCCCAGGGAAATGCGCTTGGCTGGCTCGGTCTCGTGCTGATCGCCGGCGCAACGCTGAGGAGCGAATCGGTCTATTCCATCGAGGTTCTGGTTGCTTTTGTCGCGGCGACCGCGATCATGGTTGCCGTTCGGCGGACAACCTGGTGGCTGCCGGGCGGCATATTCTATTCCGGATTGACGGCGATCGCCCTTGCCGAGATTCGCGACGACGATCTGCGCGGTTTCGTGTTAATGCTGTTCATCTTCGCGACGGTATGGGCTACCGATATATTTGCCTATTTCGTCGGCCGGGCGATCGGCGGTCCGAAACTTGCGCCGCGCATATCGCCGGGCAAGACCTGGTCGGGCGCAATCGGCGGTGCCGTTGCTGCCATCATCGCGGGAACCGCTGTTGTCTGGAGCTTCTTTTCCGCCGATGATTTGAGGATCCCGATGCTTGCGCTGGTGCTGTCTGTTTGCAGCCAGATCGGCGATTTATTCGAGTCTTTCATCAAGCGCCGTTTCGGTGTGAAGGATTCCAGCCATCTGATTCCAGGCCATGGCGGCGTCATGGATCGAGTCGATGGACTAATTTTTGCTTGTTTTGCAGCGTTTTTGTTGGCTATCGTAATATCGCTGACAATGAGCGGCGAGACCTTGTCATTGGGCGGCGTTCTGCTCGGGGTCTAAAATTAACGCGAACAGGATCGTTGCATGGGTGGCGCGGCTAGCTTCATTGGTTTCTTGACGAACAACGTCATCACGTTTGTTTTCGTCTTGTCGCTGCTCGTTTTTGTGCACGAGATGGGTCACTATCTGGTCGGGCGCTGGTCCGGTATCCGGATCATGGCATTTTCGATCGGTTTCGGCCCCGAAATCCTGGGATATACCGATCGGCACGGCACGCGCTGGAAGCTTTCAATCATACCGCTCGGCGGCTATGTGCGCTTCTTTGGCGACGAGGATGCCTCGAGCAAGACCGATACGGATCAACTGGCGGCCATGACGGAGGAAGAGCGCGCGCAATCCTTCGCCGGCGCCAAGCTCTGGAAGCGGGCGGCAACCGTTGCCGCCGGTCCGATCGCAAACTTCATTCTCGCCATTGCAATCTTTGCCGTTCTTTTCAGTGTCTACGGTCGTACCGTCGCCGATCCGGTCGTCGCCATGGTGACGCGTGATGGCGCCGCTGCAGAAGCCGGTATCGAGCCCGGCGATCGGCTGATGGCCATCGACGGTGTCAAGGTGAAGACCTTTGACGAAGTGCAGCGCTATGTCGGTCTGCGTCCGGGCCGCACGATCGTTCTGTCGGTCGAGCGTGACGGCCAGATGCGCGATTTCCGCATTATGCCGAAGCTGGTGGAGGACACCGATCAGTTCGGCAACAAGATGGAGATGGGCCGCATAGGCATTGCGCTCGTCGATCCACTGGTCACAGGCGTAGAGCCGAATGGACCGGCGGCAAAGGCCGGCGTGGTGGCCGGAGATCGCCTGATCGCCGTGGATGGCAACACTGTAGCGACCTATTACGATATCGGCCGCTATATCGGTGATCGACCCGGCAAGAGCCTCGTACTGACGATACAGCGCAACGGCGAGATACGCGATTTTCCGATTGTAGCGGAAACGCTGGCGGAAACGGATGCCTCCGGCAACAAGAAGGATGTCGGCAGCATCGGCATTGCGCCGATCGATCCGTTGGTGGCGTCGATCGCGCCGGATAGCCCCGCTGAAGCTGCCGGTCTCGAACTCGGCGACCGCATCCTTTCCGTGGATGGACAGGCCGTAGGCTCCATCAGCGAAGTGCAGCGTTACGCCGCCTCTCACGCGGACAAGCCCGTGGCACTGTCCGTCGAGCGCGGCGGCCAGACACGCGATGTGACGGTTACGCCGAAGAAATCCGAGGAGACCGATATTTTCGGCGCACAGATCGAAATAGCCACCATCGGCATTACCGACGGTCAGAAGCCGATCAGGCTGCGCTACGAAACGTATGGACCGTTCCAGGCGCTTGGCGAAGGGGTCAAGCAAACGGGCAGCATCGTCTCCGGCACATTCGAATATATCGCCAATGTCATTGGCGGCTACATGAAGGCCGACCAGCTCGGCGGGCCTATTCGGGTTGCGCAACTGTCTGGACAAATGGCAACCTTAGGTTTCTCCGCGGTGCTCCAGTTCGCCGCCATACTTTCTGTTTCAATAGGGTTATTAAATTTGATGCCGGTGCCGGTACTTGATGGCGGCCATCTGATGTTCTATGCGATTGAAGCCGTAAGGGGAAAACCCTTGGGTGCACGGGCGCAGGATATCGCTTTCCGGATCGGATTTGCGATGGTGCTGTCACTCATGGTGTTTGCGACATGGAACGATATTAGTTCCAGAATAGGCTGATGGGGCAAGCGAGAGGAAAATTACGATTTATTTACGATGTTTCAAAGCTGTAGTGGCGAATGGGTCACGCTTTGAAATGAAGTAAACGGAAATTAACTTGCTCCCTTGCTTGTATGTCAAAAGCGGGTAAAACGACACACGTGGCCGGAATCGGGTTCGCCCGGGGCTGGGGACGACTGAAAAAAAGGTAAGAAGTGAAAATGAAGGCTGGTTCAAGATTATTGAACGCAGTGTCGGCGGTAGCGCTGTCTGCTGGTGTTGTTGCGTCGGGCGCTGGTGTTATCACCCTTGCCTCTACCTCAGTCGCGGAAGCCGCTGTTATCCAGCGGATTGATGTTCAGGGAGCTGGGCGCGTCGGCGCGCAAGCTGTTCGAGACAACATCACGATCAAGCCTGGCAAAAGTTTCTCGCCAAGCGACATCGACGCATCGGTGAAGCAGCTTTACTCCACCGGGTATTTCTCCGATGTCCATATGACCGTTTCGGGCAGTGCCCTGGTCATATCGGTCAAGGAGAATCAGCTCATCAACGCTGTGGTCTTCAACGGCAACCGTAAGATCAAGGACGACAAGCTGCAGGGGATCGTTCAGACCCACGCGGCCGGCCCCTACAACGAGGCCACCGTCCAGGCTGACGTCAAGACCATCAAGGATGCCTATGCCGCCATCGGCCGCAACGATGTGCAGGTAACGACGCAGACCGCCGAGGTCGCTCAGGGCCGTCTCAACGTCGCCTTCGTCATCAACGAAGGTGATCGTACGAAGATCGACAAGATCAATTTCTCGGGCAATCAGGCTTACAACAGCGGCCGTCTCGCTTCGGTGATCAGCACCAAGAAGAGCAACTTCCTGTCGTTCCTGACCCGCAAGGACGTTTACAGCCCGGATCGCCAGCAGGCCGACCAGGATGCGCTGCGTCAGTTCTACTACAACCATGGTTATGCCGACTTCCGCGTCGTCAGCGCCGATGCGACGCTGAACGAGCAGAACAACGAATACACGCTGAACTTCAATGTCGATGAAGGTCCGCGTTACACCTACGGCGACATCAATGTCATCTCGACGGTCGACGGCATCAATGCCGAGGATCTGAAGAGCCTGGTCATCACCCACAAGGGCGATGTCTACAGCGCCAAGGACATCCAGACCTCGATCGAGAACATTTCCAAGCGGGTGGCTTCTGCCGGCTATCCGTTCGCCCGCATCACGCCGCGCGGCAACCGCGATCTGACCGGTCATACGATCGGCATCGAATATCTGGTCGATCAGGGCGAGCGCGCCTATGTCGAGCGTATCGAAATCCGCGGCAACACCCGTACACGCGACTATGTTATCCGCCGCGAGTTCGACCTGAACGAAGGCGATGCCTTCAACCAGGAAATGATCACGCGCGCCAAGCGCCGCCTCGACGCACTCGGCTATTTCACCAAGGTTGACATCACCACGGCACAGGGCAGTGCCCCGGATCGTGTGGTTGTCATCGTCAACGTCGAAGATCAGCCGACCGGTTCGTTCGGTATCGGTGCCGGTTACGCCGTCGGCAACAACGGTGGTCTGCTGCTGGAAGCTTCGGTTGAAGAAAAGAACTTCCTTGGCCGCGGCCAGTACATCCGCATCGCAGCGGGTGCCGGCACGGAAGGCAATCGTACCTATAACATCTCGTTCACCGAGCCCTACTTCCTCGGTTATCGTCTCGCTGCAGGTTTCGATATCTTTAAGAACCAGACGTCGAGCGACGACTTCTACGACTATTCGGAGGAAGGCTTCTCGCTGCGCGTGACCGCGCCGATCACCGAGAACTTCGCGACGACCCTGCGCTACAACTACAAGCGCCTGACCTACGACGGCACGAACGATTGGCAGGACAACCTCTCGGCTCCGTATCTCAATCTCGTCGAGAACGGCCCTTGGGTGCAGTCGACGGTTTCGCAGACCTTTACCTACAACACGCTGGATGACCAGAATCTGCCGCGTGAAGGTATCATTGCCAAGTTCACGCATGAATATGCGGGTCTGGGCGGCGACTCCGACTTCTACAAGCTGAGCGGCAAGGCCCGTTACTACAAGATGATCAGCGACGAAGCCGATATCATCGGCTCGCTGACCGTCGGTGCCGGTTATGTCCTGCCGACTGACAAGACCCTCAACGTCTTCGATCAGTTCACGCTCGGTGGCCGTGAAATCCGTGGCTTCGAAAATGCTGGTATCGGTCCGCGTTCGTCGAATGGCGATCCGTTGGGCGGCACGACCTACTTCACGGCTTCGGCTGAAGCCAGCATGCCGATGCCGGGCGTTCCCCAGGATATCGGTCTGCGCGTCGCAGCCTTTGCCGATGCGGGTACGCTCTACGGCAACAAGGCCAATCTGTTTGGTGACATCCTGCACAACGACAACTCGATCCGAGCTTCGCTTGGTGCAGGTCTGATCTGGTCTTCGCCGTTCGGCGTCATCCGTGTTGACTATGCCGTGCCGGTTCTCAAGGAAGATTACGACAAGACTGAGAATTTCCGGTTTGGCATCGCCAACCAGTTCTGATATCGGCAGCCTAGAACAACGGGCTTGAACACCGTTCTGGAGCTGGTGCTTATGGAACATATTGGTTTCTTCCCGCCCCATGGTGGCGTCAGCTTACGAGAGTTGGCTGAACATCTTGGGGCGGACCTTATTGATGCGACCTTCGCGGAGGTCGTCATCAAGTCGATTGCTCCTGTCTATAGGGCAGGCGAAGGCGACATTTGTTATATCCTTTCCCGGAAGAATCGCGCCGAGCTTGAGACGTGCAAGGCTTCGGCGATCATTTGCCTGCCGGCGCTGAAATCTTTCGTCCCCGCGCACATTCCGGTTCTTCTCTCCAAGAAGCCGCATACGGACTTTGCGCTTGCCGGAGCGTTGTTGCATCCTGAAGCCATGCGTCCGATCGCGTTCACGTCGAACCCCGGCGTGATCTCTCCCGGCGCCGTCATTGACGCGACAGCCAAGCTCGAAGCCAATATCGGTGTGGAGCCGGGCGCGGTCATTGGACCTGGCGCCGAGATCGGCGAGGGCACGTGGATCGGTGCCAATGCGCTTATTGGACCGGGTGTGAGGATCGGACGAAATTGCACTATTGGCGGTGGCGCAAGCGTACTCTGCTCGTACCTCGGTAATGGCGTCATCATTCACAATGGAGCGCGTATCGGCCAGGATGGTTTCGGTTATGCGCCAGGGCCTCGCGGCATGGTGAAGATCGTGCAGATCGGCCGCGTCATCATCCAGGATAATGTCGAGATCGGCGCCAATACCACGATCGATCGCGGCACAATGGATGATACCGTGATCGGCGAGGGCACCAAGATCGACAATCAGGTCCAGATCGGACATAACGTTCGCATTGGCCGCCATTGCGCCGTCGTCAGCCAGGTCGGCATAGCCGGCAGCACGCTGATTGGTGACGGTGTGCAAATCGGCGGTCAGGCGGGGCTGAACGGCCATATTCATATTGGCGACGGTGTACAGATCGGCGCCAAGAGCGGTGTTATGAACAGCATTCCGGCGGGCGAGCGTTATGCCGGTCATCCGGCGCGGCCCCTGTGGGATTTTCTGAGGGAATCGGCGGAGATCGCGAAGCGGTCCGGAGCCAGAGAAAAGAAGGACGGGAGTGCGGAGCATGACTGAGGAAGCCAAGACATCGTTGTCGTCGGCTGACGTTCTGGAAATTATGAAGCTTTTGCCGCATCGCTACCCCTTCCTGATGGTCGATAAGATCATCGAGATCGATAGCGATAATTCCGCAATCGGCATCAAGAACGTGACGGCCAACGAGCCGCAATTCACCGGGCATTTTCCAGGTTCCCCGATCATGCCGGGCGTACTGCTCATCGAAGGCATGGCTCAGACGGCAGGTGCGATCTGCGCCCGCAAGGATGGCATCGGCGGCAATCTCGTCTACTTCATGACGATCGACAATGCCCGTTTCCGCAAGCCGGTAGTTCCCGGTGACCGCGTCGAATTCCATGTCGTCAAGCAGAAACAGCGCGGTACGATCTGGAAGTTCCATTGTGATGCCAAGGTCGATGGCATCCTGGTTGCCGAAGCCGATATCGGCGCGATGATTGTGAGGAAGGATCAGGACGAGGCATGAGCAGCATCGCAAAAAGCGCGAACATTCATAAGTTCGCGGTCGTTGAGGATGGTGCCATCGTCGGCGAAAACGTCGAGATCGGGCCTTTCTGCCACGTGGGCCCCAAGGTCGTGCTGCATGATAATGTCCATCTGCTGACGCATGCTGTCGTTACCGGTCGCACGACGATCGGCAAGGGAACGAAGATCTTTCCGATGGCCGTTGTCGGTGGCGACCCGCAGAGCGTTCATCACGGCGGCGAAGAGACGACGCTGGATGTTGGTGAGAACTGCACGATCCGTGAAGGTGTGACGATCAATACCGGCACGGCTGACTACGGCGGCAAGACGATTGTCGGCAACAACAATCTGTTCCTCGCCAATTCCCATGTCGCGCATGATTGTCGCGTCGGCAACAATGTCATCATGTCCAA
This sequence comes from Martinezella lusitana, assembly GCF_016901135.1. GTDB lineage: Bacteria > Pseudomonadota > Alphaproteobacteria > Rhizobiales > Rhizobiaceae > Rhizobium > Rhizobium lusitanum_D. The sequence goes on from NZ_JAFEVL010000048.1 coordinate 124,778, forward strand.
CAATGTCATGCTGGCGGGGCATGTGACCATCGAAGATCGCGCTATCCTGGGCGGTGGCTGCGCCGTGCACCAGTTCACCCGCATCGGTCGGCAGGCTTTCGTCGGGGGACTTTCCGCTGCAAGCTACGATGTCATTCCCTACGGCATGCTGAACGGAAATCCGGGCGTGCTGTCCGGCCTCAACATCGTCGGTATGACGCGCGCAGGCATAGACCGCGCGATTATTCACAGGGTTCGACGCGCCTACAAGAGCATCTTCGAAGGCGAAGGTTCGATCCGCGACAATGCCGCGGCGATCCGTGACGAATATGCCGATTGCAAGGAAGCGATTGAGATCCTCGATTTCATCGCAGCCGATAGCGATCGCGCGCTATCGTCGCCCAATCGCGGCAAGAGCTGACGGTGGTCTCGGCCGGCCAAAACGGCAAGGGCAGGTTGGCGATCATCGCAGGCAGTGGTTTTTTGCCCGTTTATGTCGCTGAAGCTGCCCGTCAGGCCGGCGAAAATCCTGTCGTCATTGCGCTGACGAACGAGGCGGATCGGGATTGGTCCGCTTTCGATCACGCCAATCTCGGTGTCGGCAATTTCGCCGGCCTTGAAGTCACGTTCCGCCGCTATGGCGTTGACCGGGTCGTCATGTCCGGCGGCGTCGCGCGTCGTCCGCCTTGGCGGGAGGTGCATCCGACGTGGCGCGTGATCAAAGAATTACCCTCGACTATCCGCACGCTTCTTTCCGGCGGCGACAATGCCGTGCTGCAGATGGTCATCCGCCTGATCGAGGCCGGCGGCGTCCGCGTCGTCGGTGCGCATGAGATTGCGCCCGACCTGCTGGCGACCACCGGGCCGCTCGGCCAGCACTCGCCATCGCAAGAGGATTTGCGCGATATCGCCCAGGGTGCGAAGGCTGCCGATGCGCTGGGGTTGCTGGATGTCGGCCAGGGTGCCGTCAGCGTCGGTGGCCGCGTCGTGGCGCTGGAGGGTGCCGAGGGCACGGACAAGATGATCGAGCGTGTTGCCGGCTTGCGCGCCGAGGGCCGTATATCGGCGCGCCGTCGCGGCGTGCTGGTCAAGCTCTGCAAACCGCAACAGGATGTGCGAGCCGATCTGCCGTCGATCGGCGTCTCGACCGTGCTGAACGCCAAGAAGGCCGGCCTTGCCGGCGTTGCGGTGGAAGCGGGCAGGGCGCTGGTTCTCGACCGTGAGGCGGTGATTGCCGCGGCCGATGAAGCCGGCATCTTCGTCTGCGGTATTGATCGTGGTCTCAGCGCGGAGGGCTTCATGTGAGCGGCGCTCCCTTGAAGCTCGCTGTCGTTGCGGGAGAGGTTTCCGGCGATCTGCTGGGTGGTGATCTCGTCGCGGCGTTGAAGCGGCGCCATGGCGGTCCCGTGGAGCTGATCGGTGTCGGCGGCGAGGCGCTGGAAGCGCAAGGCCTGCGCTCGCTTTTCGACTATTCCGAACTGTCGATCATGGGCTACATCCAGGTGATCAAGAGATTGCCGAAGCTGCTTGCCCGCATTCGGCAGACGGCCGAAGCCATTATTTCAGCCAAGCCCGATGTGCTTCTGATCATTGATAGCCCGGATTTCACCCACCGCGTGGCGAGAAGGGTGCGCAAGGCATTGCCCGGCCTTCCGATCGTCAACTATGTCTGCCCCAGCGTCTGGGCGTGGAAGGAATACCGCGCGCGGGAGATGCTCGCTTATGTCGATCATGTGCTGGCCGTGCTGCCGTTCGAGCCGAAAGCCATGCAGCGCCTGGGCGGGCCGGCCACGACCTATGTCGGCCATCGCCTGACGGTGGATGCCGATCTGCTGGAGACGCGCCAACAGCGCGCTGTGCGCGGCACGAGTGCCGCCGACGCCCCAATGACGGTCCTTCTTCTTCCGGGGTCGCGCGCTTCGGAAATTCGCCAGCTCCTGCCGGTTTTTGAGCGGGCTACCGATGAACTTAGCCGGCGAAACGATGGCGTCCGGTATCTGCTGCCGACGGTGCCGAGGCAGGAGGCTTTGGTGCGGTCGCTTCTCGAAAATTGGAGCGTCAAGCCGGATATCCTCGTTGGTCAGGATGCGAAGTGGAAGGCCTTTGCGCAGGCGGATGCCGCCATGGCAGCGTCTGGCACCGTGATTCTGGAGTTGGGGCTTGCCGGCGTTCCCGTAGTCTCGACCTACAAGACGGAATGGCTGGCCAGATTCGTGATGTCGCGCATCAAGGTATGGACGGCGGCCTTGCCGAACCTGATTGCCGACTACGCCGTCGTGCCCGAGCTCATCAACGACATTTTGCGGCCCGTCCTGCTGGCCCGCTACATGGAGCGTCTGTCGAACGACACGCCTGAGCTATCGGCAATGCTCGCAGGTTATGATCTCGTCTGGCAGCGCATGCAGACGGAGGAGCCGCCTGGTGACAAGGCGGCCGCCGTGCTCCTGGAGGTCTTGTCCAATAAAAAAACCGGTCATTTCTGACCGGTTTTTTTGTTTTAGGTCCGGAGCTTAGCGCTTGGAGACCGGAACGTATTCACGCGGCGGTTCGCCCGTATAGAGCTGGCGTGGACGGCCGATGCGCTGATGCGGATCCTCGATCATCTCGTTCCACTGAGCGATCCAGCCGACGGTGCGGGCAAGCGCGAACAGCACGGTGAACATGGTGGTGGGGAAGCCGAGGGCCTTCAGCGTGATGCCTGAGTAGAAGTCAACGTTCGGATAGAGCTTCTTCTCGATGAAGTATTCATCGGTCAGCGCGATGCGTTCCAGCTCGATCGCGATGTCGAGCAGCGGATCGTCCTTGATGCCGAGTTCGCCGAGAACCTCGTGCGCCGTCTTCTGCATGATCTTGGCGCGCGGATCGTAGTTCTTGTAAACGCGGTGGCCGAAGCCCATCAGGCGGAACGGATCGTTCTTGTCCTTGGCGCGGGCGATGTATTCCGGAATGTGGTCGACAGAGCCGATTTCCGTCAGCATGTTCAGCGCGGCTTCGTTGGCGCCGCCATGAGCGGGGCCCCAGAGGCAGGCGATGCCTGCAGCGATACAGGCAAACGGATTGGCGCCCGAGGAGCCTGCAAGGCGAACCGTCGAGGTCGAAGCGTTCTGCTCGTGGTCGGCATGCAGGATGAAGATACGGTCCATGGCGCGTGCCAGCACCGGATTGACGACATACTCTTCGCAGGGAACGGCAAAGCACATACGCAGGAAGTTCGATGCGTAGTCGAGATCGTTTTTCGGATAAACGAAGGGCTGGCCGATATGGTACTTGTAGGCCATGGCGGCAAGCGTCGGCATCTTGGCGATCATGCGCAGGCTCGCGACCATGCGCTGATGCGGATCGGTGATGTCGGTCGAGTCGTGGTAGAAGGCCGACAGAGCGCCGACGCAGCCGCACATGACGGCCATCGGATGCGCATCGCGGCGGAAACCGGTGAAGAAGCGCGACATCTGCTCATGCACCATGGTGTGGTGCACGACGCGATAGTCGAAGTCCTTCTTCTGCGCAGCCGTCGGCAGTTCGCCGTAGAGCAGCAGGTAGCATACTTCGAGGAAATCGCCGTGTTCGGCCAGCTGTTCGATCGGATAGCCGCGATGCAGCAGAACGCCTTCGTCGCCATCAATATAGGTGATGCTGGACTCGCACGACGCGGTCGAGGTGAAGCCAGGATCGTAGGTGAAAGTGGAGGTGTTCTTATAAAGGGCACCAATATCAATGACACTCGGGCCGATGGTTCCGGTTTTGACCGGCAGGTCCACCGTCTTCTCACCCCAAGTTAGTTTCGCGCTTTGTTCCGTCATGCTGATCCTCCAAGATTTGGCGGGATTGACGCCATAAAAAGCGCCAAAAGGTTAAGCGACTACCGACTAGCTATATGATCCAGAGCCTAATGCCAAGTTATCCTAATGCCGAATTGTGCATTGCGGTATCAACTTTTGGGCACTGCAGTAGGGCATTTGGTCCCTCCGTTCCGGTAAATAGCGCAATTTGGCAATGGGTGTGCTGATTTTGGTTGAATTCACCGAATGGTGACGGCAAAAATCGCGTCATAGCTGTAGTTTTGCGTGGGGCAGGCAGTGAATGCCTAATTTAAAGGCACCGGAGCAGCAGGAGGATGGCAGGAATCTTCCTGGGCCTGCCGAGCTTCACTATGCCGCCACGCCTCTTGTTTCACGTGCCAAAGCGGGGCAGCGCGAGCGAACGCAGGATCAGGCGTCTCGGGTAGCGCGCTTCTACCTTGCTGTCGTCCGTATTCGCTCGGTTGTTTGGCGCTTGATCGAAGAGGAGGCCGCGCATGGTCGTGCCATCCTGTTTGCGCCGATCTATATGGGCCTCGGCGCGATCTTCTGGTTCAGAGCCGATATAGATCCACCTCCGCAGGCGGTGCTCGCTGCGCTCCTGATCCTGGCCGGCAGCTTTCTTTTCAGGCGCGAAGCGGGGCGCGTCTTCCGGCATGTCCTCTTCGCCGGCATGCTGATTTGTCTGGGCATGGCTCTGGCGCAATGGGAAAGCTGGCGGGCATCAACCATCATGCTCGACTCGGCTGTGACCACGACCGTCACAGGTCGGGTCGAAAGGCGCGAATCCTACGATAACGGAGGTTGGCGCTACGTCGTCAAAGTCGACAAGACAGAAAAACCTGCCATTCGCAGACCGCCGGAACGCGTCACCATTTTCGTGCGCAAGCAGGCAGAACCATTCAACCTCGGCGACCGCATCCAGGGCAAGGCGCGACTGACGCCCCCGGCCGGACCTGCTCTGCCGGGCCTCAACGATTTCGCGTTCAGCTCCTATTTCAACGGCATCGGTGCAAACGGCTTTGCCTTTGGAACGCCGAGTCTGTTGTCTCCGGCCAGTGATGTCTCGGCGGATTCGGTGCTGGCTAAAGCGGACATCTGGCTTGCCGGCCTGCGCAACAGCATAGGCGACAGGATTAGAAGAACCTTGCCCGGTGACACCGGCGCTTTCGCGGCTTCACTTGTCACCGATGAGAGACGCGCGCTTTCGGACGAGACGACCGAAGCGCTGCGAATGGCCGGGCTCACGCATATCATCGCCATTTCCGGCCTGAACATGGCGCTTTCGGCCGGCATCTTCTATATCGGCTTACGCTATCTGTTCAGCCTGTTTCCCGGCATGGCGCAGGCGTGGCCGACCAAGAAGATAGCCGCTTTCGGTGCGCTGGTAACCGTGACGGCTTACTATCTCATTTCCGGCTTTGGCGTGTCGGCCGAACGCGCCTTCATCATGATGGCGATCATGCTGGTTGCCGTACTCTTCGACCGGCCGTCGATCAGTCTGCGCAACGTCGCGCTCTCGGCAATCGTCATTCTCAGCCTGTCGCCGTCGCAGGTGCTCGGGCCGAGCTTCCAGATGTCCTATGCCGCGACACTGGCGCTGGTATCCGGCTACACGCTTTGGAAACGGCGCCAGCATCGGGAAAATATCCTGTCGCGCTCCAGGCTCCTGAGCCCGCTGCTGTTCGTTACGCGCTTCTTCGGCGGCATATTGTCGACCTCCTTCATTGGCGGTGCATCGACGGCGATCTTCTCGATCGAGCATTTTCACCGGTTGGCGACATACGGCCTTGCAGCCAATCTCGCTGCCATGCCGATCGTCTCCTTCATCGTCATGCCGTTCGGTATGGTGGCCATGCTGCTTATGCCATTCGGCCTCGACGGGCCCTTTTGGCAAATCACCGGCGAGGGGCTGGAGCTGGTCATCGTTATAGCCAAAACGGTGGCGGGATGGGGCGGCGATATTACCTTCGGCCGCCAGCCCGCCTGGCTTATGCCGACATTCATCACGGGCTTTCTGCTCATGACGATGTTGCGGACGAGGGTGCGCCATGTGGGCCTGCTGTTGCTACTCTCTTCCCTCGGCGTGGCAGCATTCGGCTCCGGCGTGCCCAGACCGGATCTCATGATTTCCGAGGACGGTGTTCTGGTTGCCTTGCGACAGGACGACATACTGGCAACAAATCGCGAAAGACCGCAGGCTTTCATTTTCGAACAGTGGCAGAGGGCGCTGGTTGCGACCGAGCATCAACCTCCGACTATCCTTCCTGTCGACAGCCGCCTTTCTCAGATCAGCAAGACGGATCATCGCCGGCGATTGAGCGTCGAAGAGCAGGGCGCTGTTCGCAAGGCAATGGATGAAGCACTCGACCAGACAATGCAGGGCAGCTTTGCCTGCCAAAAGGGCGCATGGTGCGTCGCGATGCTTGAAAATGGCGCGATGCTGGTCACCATCGAGGACGCCGCTTACCTGTCGCCGGCCTGCGATACGGCCAACATCGTCGTCACGCCTGTACGACTGCGCCTGGATCGCTGCCGCTCCGGCGCCATGCTTTTTACTGGCGCAACATTGCGGCGGACAGGGTCCATTGAGATGGACTTCAGCACCGACAAGCCAAATGTGGCGACTGCATTCGAAAATCCGCAGCGTCCATGGGCTCGGCACAGAACCTACGATTGGCGCACAGGCACATTCGGCGCGCCGATCGTCCCGGTATCACCGGTCAGTGATAACGGCGAATGAGGCCAACGAGCTTGCCTTGCACCTTGACGCGATCCGGTCCGAAGATGCGGGTTTCATAGGCAGGATTGGCTGCCTCGAGCGCGATGGAGGCCCCCTTGCGGCGGAAGCGCTTCAGCGTCGCTTCCTCGTCGTCGACGAGAGCGACGACGATATCGCCCGGATTGGCAGTCGTTGCATTGCGAATGATGACCGTATCGCCGTCAAAAATGCCGGCATCGATCATCGAGTCGCCTCTTACTTCCAGCGCATAATGCTCGCCTGAGCCGAGCATGTCGGCGGGAACAGTTATGTCGTGGGTATTGTTCTGGATGGCCGAGATCGGAACGCCTGCTGCGATGCGGCCCATGACCGGCACCGAAACAGAACCGTTCTGGTCGTCGTTCGCCACCTTTGGCGGGGCGGGCGGCGCAACCAGCTGAGGTTTGCCGAGGCTGCCTTCGATGACGCTCGGCGAAAAGCCGCGGCGCGGCTGCAGGCTTGGATTATAGGCCTCCGGCAGCTTGATGACCTCAAGCGCTCTGGCTCTGTTCGGGAGACGGCGGATGAACCCTCGTTCCTCCAAAGCCGTAATCAGACGGTGAATACCGGATTTGGATGCGAGATCCAGCGCGTCCTTCATCTCGTCGAAAGATGGTGGCACGCCGGACTCCTTCATCCGTTCGTGAATGAAGAGAAGCAGTTCCTGCTGCTTGCGCGTCAACATCGTCTTGGAACCCCAGAATCGAGAAAAGCGTGAAACAAATCCAGAACGGACACTATATGTTCCATATGTGTTCCGCAAGTACTTAAATTTCGGTAAAGCTTTGCGCGGACAGTTAAATATTCGACATCACTGGATGGACCCAATAAAAGTCTCACGCGGTCATATCCGCGCTAACCTAGCGGAAAACATGAGGAAATGCTGTCTGGTCCCTCATGGAGGCGGGTGCAGTCTACCTTGAGTAGCTGATGCGTGGATGAAAGCCATTTTCACGACATGCGAATCCGGTACGGGTCAAGGAATCAGCCGCTAGCTCCGGCGCCTTACGACAGGCTACGCGGTCGCCCTGCGCGTCTATCGTCTTGCTTTCGTCTTGAATTGGACGATGGATGGGCGCAAACCTGCGAGCGCAGGAAAACAGGAGACATCATGACCTTGTCGCCGCATCCGCTGGATCATCTCGTCTTGCCGACCGTCAATCTCGCTTCGGCGCGCGAGCGGCTCGGCAAGCTCGGTTTTACCGTCGCTCCCGACGCCCGTCATCCGTTCGGCACCGAGAATGCCTGCGTCTTCTTTGCGGACAAGACCTATCTTGAACCGTTGGCAGTCGCTTCTCACGAGCAATGTGAGGAGAGCGTCGGCGAGGGGAATGTCTTCGTTGCGCGCGATCAGGCCTATCGCTTCCGGCTCGGTGAAGACGGCTTTTCAGCCGTGGTGTTCGGCACGGAGGACGCTGTCGCCGATGACGAGCGCTTTCAGGCAAGCGCCATCTCGGCGGGACGCATGCTCGATTTCTCGCGTCCCATGAAAATGCCGGATGGAACAGAAACCGTCGCCGGTTTTCGTCTCGCTTTCGCCGCCGATCTGCGTGCGCCGGATTTTCTGGCCTTCTGCTGCCAGCGCATCAATCCTCTGCCGGCCGACCGCAGCGTGCTGGAGCACCATGAAAACGGCGTCACCGGCATTGCGCGGGTGGCGATATCGACACCCGCACCTGCCACATTCCGCACCTTTTTCGAAGAGATCGTCGGTGAACCTTGGATATCGGAGCATTCTTTCGGCCTGACGATCAGGGCGGCCAATGCCGATCTTGAGCTCCTGACGCCGGCTGGAATGGAAGCGTTTTACGATTTGCAGGTCCACACGGACGATCCCGGCCTGCGGGCGCGCGCAATCCTTTTCAAAACACGCGATCTTTCCGTGACATCGTCGCATTTCGCTGCTAACGGCGTCACCTACACGCGTAAGAACAATCGTATATTGACAAGGCTGGCCCCCGGACCGGGCGCCCTGTTCGCCTTCGAGGAGATAGCATGAGCACGAATTCTGAAGTGATCGTCGGCGAGGGAGCCTCCAAGGTTCTGTTTTCCAACACCGCCAAGCTGTCGCTTATTGCCGGTCCCTGTCAGATGGAAAGCCGCGAGCACGCCTTCATGGTTGCCGGTGTCCTGAAGGAACTCTGCGGCAAGCTCGGCATCGGTCTTGTCTACAAGTCCTCGTATGACAAGGCGAACCGTACCTCGCTCTCCGGCAAGCGTGGCATTGGCCTGGAGAAGGCCATGGAAGTCTTTGCCGATCTGAAAAAAGAATATGGCTTTCCGGTCCTGTCCGACATCCATACGGAAGAACAATGCGCTGTCGTCGCCAAGACGGTAGACATCTTGCAGATCCCGGCCTTTCTCTCGCGCCAGACTGACCTGCTGGTCGCTGCTGCCAAGACCGGCCGCGTCGTCAACGTCAAGAAGGGACAGTTTCTGGCTCCCTGGGACATGAAGAACGTGCTTGCCAAGCTGAACGACAGCGGTAACCCGAACATTCTTCTGTGCGAGCGCGGCGCCTCCTTCGGCTACAATACGCTGGTCTCCGACATGCGCTCGCTGCCGATCATGGCGGCGATGGGCGCGCCGGTGATTTTCGATGCGACCCATTCCGTGCAGCAGCCCGGCGGGCAAGGTGGTTCGACGGGCGGCGATCGCCGATTCGTCGAGACGCTGGCGCGCGCCGCCGTCGCCGTTGGTGTTGCCGGCGTTTTCGTCGAGACGCATGAGGATCCGGACAATGCGCCGTCGGACGGCCCGAACATGGTCTATCTGAAGGATATGCCGCGGCTTCTGGAGAAGCTGCTTGCCTTCGACGCCATCGCCAAGGCCTGAGAAATATCAGGCATTCAACAGGCTGACATGAATTTGCGTTACGGGCCTAGAGGAGTGTCAAATCGGGGTGCGGAGCGGCATTGTAATTTCCGCGTCTTCGATTAAGACCATTTCAATCGATTTATAAACCAGCGAGCAGGAAGCTATCATGACCGCAATCACCGACATTATCGCCCGCGAAATTCTCGACAGCCGTGGCAATCCGACCGTCGAAGTCGATGTCTACCTCGAAGATGGCAGCATGGGCCGCGCGGCGGTTCCGTCGGGTGCGTCGACCGGCGCGCATGAAGCCGTCGAGCTTCGCGACGGCGGCACGCGTTATCATGGCAAGGGCGTCGAGAAGGCTGTCGAAGCCGTCAACTCGGAAATCTTCGACGCGATCGGCGGCATGGACGCTGAAAACCAGATCCAGCTCGACGACATCATGATCGAGCTTGACGGCACGCCGAACAAGTCCCGCATCGGCGCCAACGCCATCCTCGGCGTGTCGCTGGCCGTCGCCAAGGCTGCCGCCCAGAGCGCCAACCTGCCGCTTTACCGTTATGTCGGCGGCGCTCACGCTCGCCTGCTGCCGGTTCCGATGATGAACATCATCAACGGCGGTGCACATGCAGACAATCCGATCGATTTCCAGGAATTCATGATCCTGCCGATCGGCGCTGACACCTTCCGCGACGCGGTGCGCATGGGCTCGGAAGTTTTCCACGTCCTTAAGAAGGAGCTGGCTTCCCAGGGTCACAACACCAATGTCGGTGACGAAGGCGGCTTTGCGCCGGGCCTCTCCAGCGCCCCTGCTGCCCTCGACTTCATCATGAAGTCGATCGAAAAGGCCGGTTACAAGCCGGGCGAAGAGATCGCTCTTGGCCTCGATTGCGCTTCGACCGAGTTCTTCAAGGACGGCAAGTACGTGCTTGAAGGCGAAGGCCGCACGCTGGAATCCGGCGCCATGGCTGAATACCTTGCCGAACTTGCCGCCAACTACCCGATCGTTTCGATCGAAGACGGCATGGCCGAGGACGACTGGGAAGGCTGGAAGACGCTCACCGACCTGATCGGCAAGAAGACGCAGCTCGTTGGCGACGACCTCTTCGTCACCAACTCTGCTCGTCTGCGCGACGGCATCCGCATGGGCGTCGCCAACTCGATCCTCGTCAAGGTCAACCAAATCGGCACGCTGACGGAAACGCTCGACGCCGTCGAAACCGCGCACAAGGCCAACTACACGGCCGTCATGTCGCACCGCTCGGGCGAAACCGAAGACTCGACCATCGCCGATCTCGCAGTTGCCACCAACTGCGGCCAGATCAAGACCGGCTCGCTGTCGCGTTCCGATCGTCTTGCCAAGTACAACCAGCTGATCCGTATCGAAGAAGGTCTCGGCCCGCAGGCAAAATTTGCCGGCCGCTCCATTCTTCGCGGCTGATGCCTGAGCCGCAGGATCCGTCGGATTTGCGGCTTGCACGCTTCTCTGAGATTGAACCGCGCTTTCGGGCGCGGTTTTTTATTAGCTGCGTAGTTAGAGTCAACGGACGGTTAATCTCTCACGGCTAGAGTCGCTCTAGGTGTTTGATTTGACGTGATCTTATCCGCAGCCGCAATGCTTCCGTCGCATCGTCTGAGGTTTGGGATTGCCTACGGCAGAGCGTTTCGAGCGAGTATGTGGACAAAGTATCATAAGAAGAGAAGGTTCGGCCGTTTCGTCCTTCCCGCCGTCACTGTCGCCTTTGTGAGCTACTTCGGCTATCATTGCGTGCACGGCGACTACGGGCTGAAGGCGACCGAGGTTTTCGAGCAGCGTCGCATCGACCGCAGCAAGGAGCTTGCCGATCTCGTCGCGAAGCGCGAGCACCTCGAAAAGGAGGTCGCCCTGCTCAGCGATGGCTCTCTGGACAGGGATATGCTCGACCAATATGCGCGTTATCAGCTGACCTATTCCAAGGCGAACGAGATCGTCATTTTCAACAAATAACCACAATTAACCAGATTTCGGTTAATCATTCTTTTCGTAGTTATAACAACAACTTACGAAGAATATGAGCCATGCAATTATAGCATTGCTGTGGCGAACAATCTTGCCTATGTTACGCCTCAACATAAAACGAGGCTACTCACACAGGGAGGGTTGAATGGCGCCGCGAAAAACCGCGTCCGTTTCCAGCCGCAAGACAGTATCCAAGCCCGCCAAGGACACCAATGGTGGTCCGATCGCGGATTTCGACCGTGATGCTGAGCTCAAGGCTTATCGTGAGATGCTCCTGATCCGCCGTTTTGAAGAGAAGGCCGGCCAGCTTTATGGCATGGGCTTCATCGGCGGCTTCTGTCACCTTTACATTGGTCAGGAAGCTGTCGTCGTCGGCATGCAGATGGCTTTGAAGGACGGCGACCAGGTCATTACCGGTTATCGCGACCACGGGCACATGCTGGCAACCGGCATGGAAGCACGCGGCGTCATGGCCGAGCTCACTGGGCGCCAGGGCGGCTATTCCCGAGGGAAGGGCGGCTCAATGCACATGTTCTCCAAGGAAAAGAATTTCTACGGCGGCCACGGCATCGTCGGTGCGCAGGTCTCGCTCGGCACCGGTCTCGGCTTTGCCAACTGGTATCGTGGCAATGACAATGTCAGCGTCGCCTATTTCGGCGATGGCGCCGCCAACCAGGGCCAGGTCTACGAAAGCTTCAACATGGCGCAGCTCTGGAAGCTGCCTGTCATTTTCGTGATCGAGAACAACCGTTACGCCATGGGTACTTCGACGGCGCGCGCCACCGCGCAGGCCGATTTCTCCAAGCGCGGCGCATCCTTCGGCATCCCGGGCCTCCAGGTCGACGGCATGGACGTTCGCGCCGTCAAGGCTGCGGCTGACGAGGCTGTCGAGCATTGCCGTTCCGGCAAGGGTCCAATCATCCTGGAAATGCTGACCTACCGTTATCGCGGTCACTCCATGTCGGACCCGGCCAAGTATCGTTCCAAGGACGAAGTGCAGAAGATGCGCTCCGAACATGATCCGATCGAGCAGGTTCGTGTTCGCCTTCTCGAAAAGGGCTGGGCAACGGAAGACGATCTGAAGGGTATCGACAAGGATGTTCGCGACATCGTCGCCGACAGTGCCGATTTCGCCCAGAACGATCCTGAGCCGGATGCATCCGCGCTCTACACCGACATTCTGCTCTAAATCGGGGAGGGACGATCCATGCCCATCGATATCCTTATGCCCGCCCTTTCTCCGACGATGGAAGAGGGCACCCTTTCGAAATGGCTCAAGAAGGAAGGCGACAAAGTCGTTTCCGGTGACGTCATTGCCGAAATCGAAACCGACAAGGCCACCATGGAAGTTGAAGCCGTCGACGAAGGCACGATCGGCAAGCTGCTGATCGACGCCGGCACCGAAGGCGTCAAGGTCAACGCCAAGATCGCTATCCTGCTGCAGGACGGCGAATCCGCTGCCGATATTTCGACCGCCAAGGCAGCACCCGCCGCCGAGCCTGCCAAGGCCGAAGCACCTGCCGCCGCCGCTCCCGCGCCGGCACCTGTTCCCGCCCAGCCCAAGGCCGCTCCCGTCGATCCGGAAATCCCGGCCGGCACGGAAATGGTGTCGATGACGGTGCGTGAAGCGCTGCGCGATGCGATGGCCGAGGAAATGCGCGCCAATCCGGACGTTTTCGTCATGGGTGAGGAAGTCGCCGAGTACCAGGGCGCCTACAAGGTCACCCAGGGCCTGCTGCAGGAGTTCGGTCCCCGTCGCGTTGTCGATACCCCGATCACCGAGCATGGCTTTGCCGGTATCGGCGTCGGTGCCGCCATGGCCGGTCTTCGCCCGATCGTCGAGTTCATGACCTTCAATTTCGCCATGCAGGCGATCGATCACATCATCAACTCCGCCGCCAAGACGCTCTATATGTCCGGTGGCCAGATGGGCGCTCCGATCGTCTTCCGCGGCCCGAACGGCGCGGCAGCCCGCGTTGGTGCTCAGCATAGTCAGGACTATGCAGCCTGGTACAGCCAGATTCCCGGCCTCAAGGTCGTCATGCCCTATACGGCAGCCGACGCCAAGGGCCTGCTCAAGGCTGCGATCCGCGACCCGAACCCGGTAATCTTCCTTGAGAACGAAATTCTCTACGGCCAGCACTTCGACGTGCCGAAGCTCGATGATTTCGTGGTGCCGATCGGCAAGGCCCGCATCCATCGTCCGGGCAAGGACGTCACGGTCGTCTCCTTCGGGATCGGCATGACCTATGCCACCAAGGCCGTGGCCGAGCTGGAAGCCCAGGGCATCGATGTCGAGCTCATCGACCTGCGCACCATCCGTCCGATGGATCTTCCGACGGTCATCGAATCCGTCAAGAAGACCGGCCGCTTGGTCACGGTCGAGGAAGGCTATCCGCAGTCCTCCGTCGGCACGGAAATCGCCACCCGCGTCATGCAGCAGGCTTTCGACTATCTCGATGCGCCGATCCTGACGATTGCCGGCAAGGACGTGCCCATGCCTTACGCCGCCAACCTTGAAAAGCTGGCGTTGCCGAATGTCGGTGAAGTGGTCGATGCGGTGAAAGCCGTTTGCTACAAATAAGGGGAGGGCTCATCGATGCCTATCAACATCACCATGCCTGCCCTCTCGCCGACCATGGAAGAGGGCAACCTCTCTAAGTGGCTCGTCAAGGAAGGCGATAAGATCAAGTCCGGCGACGTCATCGCCGAGATCGAGACCGACAAGGCAACGATGGAAGTCGAAGCCGTCGATGAAGGCATCGTCGCCAAGATCGTCGTTCCCGCCGGCACCGAAGGCGTGAAGGTCAATGCGCTGATCGCCGTTCTCGCCGGCGAAGGCGAGGACGTTGCCGCTGCCGCCTCCGGTGCTGGTGCCGCTCCGGCTCCTACCGCGGCTCCCAAGGCAGAAGCCGCCCCGGCGCCATCAGCGCCCGCTGCGGCGCCTGCCCCGGCAAGCGTTGCGGCTGCGGCTGTATCCGCTCCGGCTGAAACGGATGGTCACCGCACCTTTGCTTCGCCGCTGGCGCGTCGCCTTGCCAAGGACGCTGGCATCGACGTGGCTGCGCTTGCCGGCTCCGGCCCGCATGGCCGCGTGATCAAGAAGGATATCGAGGCTGCGATTTCAGGCGGCACCGCCAAGGCTGCTCCATCAGCTGCGCCAGCTGCACAGCCTACCGCAGCTGCTCCGGCCGCGGCACCCAAGGGCATGTCGGAAGAGACCGTCCTCAAGCTGTTCGAGCCCGGTTCCTACGAGCTCGTGCCGCATGACGGCATGCGCAAGACCATCGCCAAGCGCCTGCAGGAATCCAAGCAGACGATCCCGCATTTCTACGTCTCGGTCGATTGCGAACTCGACGCGCTGCTGGCGCTTCGCACGCAGCTCAACGATGCCGCTCCGAAGTCGAAGGACGGTGCGCCGGCCTATAAGCTTTCGGTCAACGACATGGTCATCAAGGCCCTGGCTCTCGCGTTGCGTGACGTTCCGGATGCCAACGTCTCCTGGACCGACAGCAACATGGTCAAGCACAAGCATGCCGATGTCGGCGTTGCCGTCTCCATTCCGGGCGGTCTGATCACGCCGATCATCCGTAGCGCCGAACAGAAGACGCTCTCGACCATCTCCAACGAAATGAAGGACTACGGCAAGCGCGCCAAGGAGCGCAAGCTGAAGCCCGAGGAGTATCAGGGCGGCACCACCGCCGTGTCGAACATGGGCATGATGGGCGTCAAGAACTTCGCCGCCGTCGTCAACCCGCCACATGCGACCATTCTGGCCGTCGGCGCGGGCGAACAGCGGGTGATCGTCAGGAAGGGCGAGATGGCGATCGCCACCGTGATGAGCGTCACGCTGTCGACAGACCATCGTGCCGTCGACGGCGCGCTCGGTGCCGAACTCCTGGCGGCCTTCAAGGGCTACATCGAAAACCCGATGGGGATGCTCGTCTGAGCTTAGAGCCGGATGATTTTAGGTCGAATCGACCTAAAATCTGAATCCGCTCTAGAATCAAATAGGTAGAGCGTGATGTCGCCCGAAATCCCCTCACACTTTTCGGCATCACGCTCTAGTCACGACACGGAGGCATGAATGACCAAAACTGTTCTGTGTTACGGCGACTCGCTGACATGGGGCTATAGCGCCGAGACGATCGGCCGTCATGCCTACGAAGACCGGTGGCCGAGCGTGCTGCAAAAGGCGCTCGGCAATCAGGTCCGCGTCATTCCGGAAGGATTGAACGGTCGCACGACCGCCTTCGACGATCATCTCGCCGATTGCGACCGCAACGGCGCGAGGATTCTGCCGACCATCCTGCAGACCCACAACCCGCTCGATCTCGTCATCCTCCTGCTTGGCACCAACGACATGAAACCGGTGGTGGCGGGTGCCGCTTTCGCGGCCACGCAAGGTGTCCGGCGATTGATCCAGCTCGTGCGCAACCATACATGGGGTTTCGGTTATGACGTCCCGGATATTCTGATCGTGGCGCCGCCCGTCATCTCCGAAACGGCCAACCCGGTCTTTGCCGCCAATTATCGCGGCGCGATCGAGGAGTCGGCAATGCTTGCGACGCTTTACCGTGATCTTGCCGATGAGGAGAGCTGCGGCTTCTTCGATGCGGGCTCGGTTGCCATCACCACACCGCTCGATGGCGTGCATCTCGATGCGGAAAACACCCGGGCGCTCGGTCGCGGCCTGGAGCCGATCGTGCGGATGATGCTCGGTCTCTGATAAATTAAGGCGCCGGGGCTTCCGATCCGCCGCCACCTAATAAGGCAGGAAACATATGGCTGAGAATTACGACGTCATCATCATCGGCTCCGGTCCTGGCGGCTATGTCGCCGCCGTGCGTGCCGGCCAGCTTGGCCTGAAGACCGCAATCGTCGAGCGCGAGCATCTGGGCGGCATCTGCCTCAACTGGGGCTGCATACCGACAAAGGCGCTGCTGCGCTCCGCCGAAATTCTCGATCATTCCAATCATCTGAAGGATTACGGCCTTGTTCTCGAAGGCAAGGTGAGCGCGGATGTGAAGGCGGTCGTCGCCCGCTCGCGCGGCGTTTCGGCCCGCCTCAACCAAGGCGTCGGCTTCCTGATGAAGAAGAACAAGGTCGATGTCATCTGGGGCGAAGCCAAGATCACCAAGCCCGGCGAGATCGTCGTCGGCAAGTCGTCCAAGCCGGTCGTCGAGCCGCAGAACCCGGTGCCGAAGAACATCAAGGGCGAGGGCACCTACACCGCCAAGCACATCATCGTCGCAACGGGTGCCCGCCCGCGCGCTCTGCCGGGCATCGAGCCGGACGGCAAGCTGATCTGGACCTATTTCGAAGCGATGAAGCCGGCAGCCCTACCGAAGTCGCTGATCGTCATGGGCTCTGGCGCCATCGGCATCGAATTCGCGAGCTTCTATCGCTCGATGGGCGTCGATGTCACCGTCGTCGAAGTCATGCCGACCGTCATGCCGGTTGAAGACGTCGAAGTGACGGCGATTGCCCGCAAGCAGCTTGAAAAGCGCGGTATGAAGATCATCACCAGCGCCAAGATCACCAAGGTCGAGAAGGCCGCCGACAGCATCACTGCGCATGTCGAAACCGCTGAAGGCAAGGTCCAGCAGATCGTTGCTGACCGCATGATCTCTGCCGTCGGCGTGCAGGGCAACATCGAAAACCTCGGCCTTGAAGCGCTCGGCGTGAAGACCGATCGCGGCTGCGTCGTCATCGACGGCTACGGCAAGACCAACGTGCCGGGCATTTACGCGATCGGCGACGTCGCCGGCCCGCCGATGCTGGCGCACAAGGCCGAGCACGAGGGCGTGGTCTGCATCGAGAAGATCGCCGGCTTGCCGAATGTGCATCCGACGGACAAGGGCAAGGTTCCGGGCTGCACCTATTGCAATCCGCAGGTCGCCTCCGTCGGTCTGACCGAAGCCAAGGCCAAGGAGCTCGGCCACGATATTCGCGTCGGCCGCTTCTCCTTCGTCGCCAACGGCAAGGCGATCGCTCTCGGCGAGGACCAGGGTCTCTGCAAGGTCATCTTCGACAAGAAGACCGGCGAACTGCTGGGCGCGCATATGGTGGGCGCTGAGGTCACCGAGCTCATCCAGGGCTTCGTGGTCGCCATGAACCTGGAGACGACGGAAGAAGAGCTGATGCACACGATCTTCCCGCATCCGACCGTTTCGGAAACGATGAAGGAAGCGGTGCTCGACGCCTACGGCCGGGTGCTGAACGCTTGATAATTTCCTGCCTCGCCCTTTATCCGAAGGGTGGAAAACAGGAAAGGAAATCAACATGTCTATAGCTGCTCAAGGTTGGATCGTTTTTCTTCTCATCGGGCTGGTCGCGGGTTTTCTCGCGAGCCTGGTGGTGGGAGGCGGCGGGCTCATCGGTTGCCTGGTGAGCGGCGTGATCGGAGCCTTTGTCGGCGGCTTCCTGTTCCACTGGTTCGGGATTTCGCTGGGCATTGAAAATGCGCTCGTCGTGGAGATCATCCATGCCACGGTCGGCGCGATCGTCGTGGTGCTATTGGCGAGATTGATCGTCTAGGGCACTTCCAGTAAGGCGCAACGCGGCGTCCGGCAGGATTATCCTGAAGGGCGCCTTGAATGAGGGTTTGATGGAAAGCGTAGGTTGGCTGGGTCTGATCATCATCGGCGGTCTTGCGGGCTGGCTCGCGGGCAAGCTGATGGATGCGCGCTACGGCATCATCCTCAACATCATCCTCGGCATTGCCGGTTCGGTAGTGGCCGCGGCGTTGATGGTGGCCCTGCATGTCGGCGTGCCCGGCGGCCGGCTCGGCTTTTTCATCACCGGTTTCATTGGTGCATGCATTCTGATATTCCTCGCCAAATTCGCACGGCGATGAATGGGCCGCGGACAAGCGGCGGAAAGTAGACGTTTCATGGTCACGATTCTCGACAGGATCAATCCAGACGCAAAGCGCGTAAGACACCCGGAGAAGGCGCATCGGCCGGATACGGAAGTCCTGCGCAAGCCGGACTGGATCCGCGTCAAGGCGCCGACATCGAAGGGCTATGCCGAAACCCGTTCGATCGTGAAGGAGCACAAGCTCGTCACGGTCTGCGAGGAAGCCGGCTGCCCGAACATCGGCGAATGCTGGGACAAGAAGCACGCCACCTTCATGATCATGGGCGAGATCTGCACGCGCGCCTGCGCCTTCTGCAACGTCGCCACCGGCAAGCCGAATGCGCTCGAC
Source organism: Martinezella lusitana (assembly GCF_016901135.1). GTDB lineage: Bacteria > Pseudomonadota > Alphaproteobacteria > Rhizobiales > Rhizobiaceae > Rhizobium > Rhizobium lusitanum_D. The sequence continues at coordinate 143,341 of NZ_JAFEVL010000048.1, forward strand.
ATGGCCGAGCCGGAAAACGTCGCCAAGGCCGTCAAGCAGATGGGCCTCAGCCACGTCGTCATCACGTCAGTCGACCGCGATGATCTTGCGGACGGCGGCGCCGAGCATTTCGAGAAGGTGATCTGGGCGATCCGCGCCGCTTCGCCCATGACGACGATCGAAATCCTGACGCCGGATTTCCTGAAGAAGCCGGGTGCGCTGGAGCGCGTCGTCGCCGCCAAGCCTGACGTCTTCAATCACAACATGGAAACCGTGGCCGGCAACTATCTGACGGTCCGTCCGGGCGCACGCTACTTCCATTCGATTCGTCTGCTGCAGCGGGTCAAGGAACTGGACCCGACCATGTTCACCAAGTCGGGAATCATGGTCGGCCTCGGCGAAGAGCGTAACGAAGTCCTGCAGCTGATGGACGACCTGCGCACCGCCGATGTCGATTTCCTGACCATCGGCCAGTATCTGCAGCCGACGCGCAAGCATCATCAGGTGATGAGTTTCGTCACGCCGGAAGAGTTCAAGTCTTATGAGACGGTCGCCTACACCAAGGGCTTCCTGATGGTCGCCTCCAGCCCGTTGACGCGCTCCTCCCACCATGCCGGCGACGATTTCGCCCGGCTGCGGGCGGCGCGCGAAAAGAAGCTGCTGCTGGCAGCCGAGTAAAAACCGGCTCTTGCCTTTTGAACGAACCGCGGCGATTGTGCCGCGGTTTTTGTTTGTGTCGTCATTTGCTTGTCATCTGTGCGGCCTAGGGAACACGCCGCCGTTTGTGACCGGTATCGGCGCTTTAGACTAGAATCGACTATGGAGCTGGACCGTGGAGCAGACCGTCGCGCCGCTGGCGCTGTCCCGTGCCGTCGATATCGACGAAGCCGCTGCGATTCTGCAAAAAGCGAACCGCATCCTCGTCATGGGCTGTTCCGGTGGGGGCAAATCGACGTTGTCGCTGAAGATCGCCGCCCGATTCGGCCTCGCCTATGTCTCGATCGATCGAGATGTGCTGTGGCTGCCGGGCTGGAAGCAGCGCGACAAGGCCGAGCAGCGCGCGATCATCCTTTCCAAGGTCGAGAGCGAGCGCTGGATCATGGACGGCACCAATCCCTCCACCTTCGACATACGCCTGCCGCGCACCGATTTCGTCATCTGGGTACGGATGCCACGGCTGCTTTGCATCTGGGGTGCCGTCTCCCGCTGGATCAAATGGATCGGTCGCACGCGCCCGGAAATGGCGCCCGGTTGCCGAGAGAAGGTCGACTGGGAATTTCTGCGCTTCATCTGGACGTTTGAGGAAAAATTTACGCCCCGCGTCGTCACTGGCCTTATCGAACATGGCCCCGATGTGCCTGTTTTACAGTTAAAATCCCGCGGCGAAATGCGTCAGCTTCTTGATCTTCTTGGCCGTCCTGCTTAATTGCCGATCATGCCTCAATTCGAAACCCATCGCCCCGTTCCGCATTCGCCTGACCAGATGTTCGACCTCGTCGCCGACGTCGAACGCTATCCGGAATTCCTGCCGCTTTGCGACGGGCTCGTTGTTCGCAGCCGCAAGGAACGCGACGGTAAGGTGTTGCTGATCGCCGACATGACCGTCGGCTACAAGGCGATCCGCGAAACCTTCACCACGCAGGTGTTGCTGAACAAGCTCGAGCACGCCATCGATGTGAAATATATCGACGGCCCTTTCAAATATCTCGACAATCGCTGGCGCTTCGCGCCGTTGGAAAACGGCGGCTGCAGCATCGATTTCTTCATCGATTACGAGTTCAAGAGCCGCATTCTCGGCGCCTTGATGGGATCGATGTTCGATCGTGCATTCCGCATGTTCACGGATGCCTTTGAGACGCGCGCGAACAAGATCTACGCGTGAGGCCGGATTTCGGCGTCAGCGGTCGAGAGCGATCAACATTTCCAGCGCCGTCTTCACGGTAGCAAGCCGCACCTTGTCACGGCCGATATCGCCATAGCGCATTTCGTGGTGGATCAGCGCGCCGTTGCGCGCCTTGGCGGCAAGGTGAACGAGTCCGACTGGCTTTTCCGCTGACCCGCCGCCGGGACCGGCTATACCGGTGACTGCGACTGCCAAATCCGCATGCGAGCGGAAGAGGGCGCCATGCACCATCTGCAGCGCCGTTTCCTTCGAGACGGCGCCGAAACGCACTAGCGTCTGCTCCTGAACGCCGAGCATCTCCATCTTCGCCGAGTTGGTGTAGGTGACGAAACCACGGTCGACGACAGACGACGAGCCGGGGATTTCCGTCAATGCGCCGGCGATCAATCCGCCGGTGCAGGATTCCGCCGTGGCGACCATTCGGACCTTTGCCGTGAAGTCCGTGACGATGGTTTGCGCGAGCGCAAGAATGTCCTCCGGGAAATGGGTCACGCCTTGCCTCCGCGATAGACCACGGTTGCCGTTGCGATGGCGGCGATGCCTTCGCGGCGACCGACGAAGCCGATCCCTTCGTTGGTGGTTGCCTTCACCGAACAGCGATCGAGGCTGATGCCCAGAAATTCGGAGAGTTTTGCGCGCATGGCGTCGCGATGCGGCCCGACCTTCGGCGCCTCGGCGATCAGCGAGACATCCGCATTCATGATAGTGCCGCCGTGCTCGCGCACGATCTTCGCCGCATGCTCGATGAAGATGCGGGATGCTGCGCCCTTCCATTGTGGATCGGAGGGCGGAAAGTGATCGCCGATATCACCTGCGCCGCAGGTCGCGAGCAAGGCGTCCGTCAATGCATGCAGCGCGACGTCGGCGTCGGAATGCCCCTTCAGCGTCTGATCGTGCGGAATGAAGACACCGCAGAGCGTGACGCCATCGCCCGGCTCGAGCTGGTGCACGTCATAACCGTTGCCGGTGCGTACGTCGGGCAGAAGAGCGGCAGAAAGCTTCTCATCGGCCATGGCGATATCCCTTTTGATGGTCAGCTTGATATTGTCAGCACTGCCGGTCACGAGCGTGACAGGTAAACCGTTCCATTCGGCGATAGCGGCATCGTCGGTAAAATCGGTCTTGCCGTCGGCAGTCGCCTTTTCATGTGCGGCCAGAATATCGGCAAACCGGAAGGATTGCGGCGTCTGCGCGGCATGAAGCCCGGCGCGAGGCACCGTTTCCACGACCAGCGCACGTCCATCCGCCCGCTTCAGCGTGTCCGTCACAGACATTGCGGGCAGAACTGCCGGCGCACCGGCCGCAAGGGCCTCGGCAACGCGATCCAGCAGATCGTGGTCGAAGAAGGGGCGCACGGCATCGTGGATCATGACATGCGTCACGCCGCTTCCCTGCAACTGCCGTAATCCCGCGAGCACCGATTGCTGCCGCGTCGCGCCGCCGAAAGCGATGTCGACTTCAGGCGAGTCGCCAACCTGCTTCAGCGCCGACCGCAGCAGGCTCTCATCGTCGTGGTGGATGACGACGACGATCTTCGCCGCCTGCGGCCATGTCACGAATCTTTCAAGCGTATGCGCAATAACCGCTCTGCCGCCGATCGCGCGATATTGCTTGGGACCTTCTTCCGGCGAGCCCGCCCGTTCGCCGCGTCCGGCGGCAACGATCACGATTCCCACCGACAGCGGTTGCGTTGAATGCATTTGCGTCATAAACCCCCAAGGAATAAAAGGCTCCGTCTCCAGCATGGCTCTGAAAAGCGCAGAGCTTTCTTTTGTGCAAGCACATGCTAAATAGATCGCCAAAGCGGGACCTTGCTCCAGCAGGGTCTATCGCCTTGAATGGGTATTTTCCAGCATTTGCCCAAAAAATATCGGGCCTCTCCGAAACCCCTTGGCAAACTTCTCAAGCCTGTCTAAAAATAGTGCAGATGTATGGTGTGCCCGAAAGATAATCATTTGCTTTCATCCGAGCTTGTAACCTCGTTTTCCATCGGCCCGGTGTCAATCCGCAATCGCGTCGTCCTTGCGCCGATGTCGGGCGTGACCGATCTGCCTTTCCGGCAGCTGGCTTTGCGCTATGGGGCGGGCCTGGTCGTGACCGAGATGGTGGCAAGCCGCGAGCTGGTGCAGGACACGGCCGAATCCTGGGCGCGCCTGAAGAGCGCCGGGCTGAAGCCGCATATGGTGCAGCTTGCCGGCCGCGAGGCTCACTGGATGGCGGAGGCGGCCAGGATCGCTGCCGGCAACGGTGCCGATATCATCGATATCAACATGGGCTGTCCGGCCAAGAAGGTCATCGGCGGCTATTCCGGTTCGGCGCTGATGCGCGATCCGGATCATGCGCTCAGTCTGATCGAGGCGACGGTCGGCGCGGTCGATATTCCCGTCACGTTGAAGATGCGGCTCGGCTGGGACGAGAATTCCATCAATGCGCCTGATATCGCGCGTCGTGCCGAAGAGGCGGGTGTCCAGCTCGTGACCATCCATGGCCGCACGCGCATGCAGTTCTACGAGGGCAGGGCGGATTGGGATGCGATCCGCGCCGTGCGCAATGTCGTCTCCATTCCGCTGGTCGCCAATGGCGATGTCGAGACGCCGGAGGATGCGCGGGAAATCCTGCGCCGATCCGGCGCCGATGCCGTCATGATCGGCCGTGGTTGCCAGGGCCGCCCTTGGCATGCCGGCGTTCTGGCTGGTCATCGCGAGCCGGACCGCCAGGAGATCGTCGATATCGCCCTTGAGCACTATCGGATGATGCTGGGTTTCTATGGCGAGGCCGTTGGCATCCGTCATGCCCGCAAGCATCTGGCCTGGTATCTGGATCGCCATGCTCCGGCGACCACTGGTGCCGACAAGGCAAAAATCATGACTTCGAAAGATAGCCGCGAGGTAGCCGCATCGTTCCATGCGGCATTGCAGGCCGGGGCGGATCTCGCCCCATGCGTCCAGGAGGCGGCATGACTTCAAAATCCAGCTCCGGGGCCGGGGAGAGCGCGGGCAATTCCGTGGCCATGGCCGTTCTCAACGCGATCCAGAACCCGGTCGTCATGGTCGACGAGGCGGGGCTCATCGCCTTTGCCAACTGGGAGGCAGAAGTCTTCTTCGGCGCCAGCGCCTCGCATCTGTCGCGCTACAAGATCTCGACTTTCATTCCATTCGGCAGCCCCCTGCTGGCGCTGATCGACCAGGTGCGCGAGCGCCGCGCGCCCGTCAACGAATATCGCGTCGATCTCAGCTCGCCGCGTCTCGGGCAAGACAAGCTGGTGGACCTCTATGTCGCGCCGATTTCCAGCGAGCCCGGCTCCGTGGTGGTGGTGTTCCAGGAACGTTCGATGGCCGACAAGATCGACCGGCAATTGACGCATCGCGCTGCCGCCCGCTCGGTCACCGGCCTCGCTTCCATGCTGGCGCATGAAATCAAGAACCCGCTGTCTGGTATTCGCGGCGCCGCGCAGCTGCTCGAGCAATCCGTCGAGGACGACGATCGCGCGCTGACGCGCCTCATCTGCGACGAAACCGACCGTATCGTATCCCTGGTCGACCGCATGGAGGTTTTCTCCGATGAGCGTCCGATCGATCGCGTGCCCGTCAATATCCATTCCGTCCTCGATCATGTGAAGGCGGTCGCCAGGGCCGGTTTTGCCCGCAATATCAAACTGTCAGAGAATTACGATCCGTCACTGCCGGCGGTTTTCGCAAACAGGGACCAGCTCGTGCAGGTCTTCCTCAATCTGGTGAAGAATGCCGCAGAGGCGGTCGGCGATCGGCAGGATGGCGAGATCATGCTGACGACGGCCTATCGCCCCGGCATTCGCCTTTCCGTCGCCGGCACGCGCGAAAAGATCTCGCTGCCGCTCGAATTCTGCGTGATCGACAATGGTCCCGGCGTGCCCGCCGATCTCGTGCCGCATCTTTTCGATCCGTTCATCACGACCAAAACCAACGGTACCGGCCTCGGTCTGGCGCTGGTCGCCAAGATCATCGGCGACCATGGCGGCATCGTCGAATGCGACAGCCAGAACCATCGCACCACTTTCCGCGTTTTGATGCCGGCCTCCAAAGGCATCACGCTTGAAGACGCCCCCTTTCCGAACTCTACAGGGACTACTCGATGACAGCCACGATCCTTGTCGCCGATGACGATGCGGCCATCCGTACCGTGCTCAACCAGGCTTTGAGCCGCGCGGGTTACGACGTACGCATCACGTCCAACGCCGCCACGCTCTGGCGCTGGGTTTCCGCCGGCGAAGGCGACCTCGTCGTAACCGACGTCGTCATGCCCGACGAAAACGCGTTCGACCTTTTGCCGCGCATCAAGAAGGCGAGACCGGATTTGCCTGTCCTGGTCATGAGCGCGCAGAACACCTTCATGACGGCGATCAAGGCGTCGGAGAAGGGCGCTTATGACTATCTGCCGAAGCCGTTCGACCTGACGGAGCTGATCGCGATCGTCGGCCGTGCCCTGTCCGAGCCCAAGCGCAAGCCGGCGAAACTCGATGACGACATGCAGGACGGCATGCCGCTTGTCGGCCGCTCGGCTGCCATGCAGGAAATCTATCGCGTGCTGGCGCGCCTGATGCAGACCGACCTGACGCTGATGATCACCGGCGAATCCGGCACCGGCAAGGAGCTGGTGGCGCGCGCCCTGCACGACTACGGCAAGCGTCGCAATGGCCCCTTCGTTGCCATCAACATGGCTGCGATCCCGCGTGACCTGATCGAGTCCGAACTGTTCGGCCATGAGAAGGGCGCCTTTACGGGCGCACAGACCCGCTCGACGGGGCGCTTCGAACAGGCCGAAGGCGGTACGCTGTTTCTCGATGAAATCGGCGATATGCCGATGGACGCGCAGACGCGTCTTCTGCGCGTATTGCAACAGGGCGAATATACGACCGTCGGCGGCCGCACGCCGATCCGCACAGACGTTCGCATCGTTGCCGCTACCAACAAGGATCTGAAGCAGGCGATCAATCAGGGCATGTTCCGCGAGGACCTCTATTATCGCCTCAACGTCGTGCCCTTGCGCCTGCCGCCGCTGCGCGATCGGGCGGAGGATATTCCCGATCTGGTGCGTCATTTCATTCAGCAGGCTGAGAAGGAGGGGCTCGGCTCCAAGCGTTTCGATCAGGAAGCGCTGGAACTGATGAAGGCCTATCCCTGGCCAGGCAACGTCCGCGAGCTAGAAAACCTCATCCGCCGGCTGATGGCGCTTTATCCGCAGGACGTCATCACCCGCGAGATCATCGATGCCGAATTGCGCGCCGACGTTCCCGACAGCCCGATCGAGAAGGGTCCTGTCCGTAGCGGCAGCATGACCATTGCCCAGGCGGTCGAGGAAAACATGCGGAGCTATTTCTCAAGCTTCGGCGATAATCTGCCACCTCCCGGCCTCTACGACCGCGTTCTGACCGAAATGGAGTACCCGCTGATCCTTGCGGCCTTGACCGCCACGCGTGGCAATCAGATCAAGGCGGCCGATCTTTTGGGCCTGAACCGCAATACGCTGCGCAAAAAGATCAGGGAACTGGGTGTTTCCGTTTACAGAAGCTCCCGCACGGCTTGACAACGTGATCGGATGCGTTGCATTTTCGCCACAATGCGTTGCTTAAAGGTCACGCAGTAGATTCGTCCTTTTTGCGATGGCGATTCGTCCGGCTTGCGGCCATAAAATGGCGGTTCGCCTGATTTTTCAGTCTATTGCAAAGATGACTTGAAGTAAGGGTTTCGCTTTTAGGCGAGACCGGACGACAGTTCCCGCCTCTGCCTGTCGCTCACGCTGATGCCGAAAACGGCGGCAGCGTGAATTGACCAGGGCGCCGACCGTCGCTTGGGCGTGGAGATGATGGGAATGATGCAGGACGAGGTGTCGCCGGCGGCGAGCGACGAGGCGGTTGTCAGAGTAACGGACCGTCGTGCCTCCTTCGCTCTACCTGGCCTGATCTTGGCCGGCGGCGCGCTGCTGTGTGCGATTGCGACCCTGTTGATGCTTCTCGGACTGACACCCGTAGCCCCAACCTCCTCCGTCGTCTTCACGTCGGTTGTAATCAACGGCATGTTTGTTCTGGGGTTGATTGCGCTGATCGCGCGGGAGGTTGCGCGTCTGGTAAAGGCACGCAGCCGCGGTCGTGCTGCGGCTCGCCTCCACATCCGTATCGTCGCCCTCTTTTCGATCGTGGCGATCACGCCGGCCATTCTCGTCGCCATCGTGGCCAGTTTGACGCTCAATGTCGGTCTTGACCGCTGGTTCGGGGTACGCACCCAGCAGATCATCAGCTCGTCGCAGAATGTGGCGCAAGCCTATCTGATGGAAAATGCGAGCTATTTGCAGGGGCAGACCGTCTCGATGGCGAATGACCTGGAGCGCAACCGTTCGCTCTACAGTCTGGATCGCACCGGCTTTGCCGATCTGATGACCCGTCAGGCTCGAGGCCGCGGCTTGCTCGGCGCCTTCCTCGTGCGTCGCGACGGCAGCGCCATCGTCCAGGCCGAAATCAAGACCGAGCGTCCGCTGCCGGCAATTCCGAAGGATGCGCTCGATTCCTCGGCTAACGGCCAGCCGACACTCATTCCGCCCGGTGTCACGAACCTCGTCGGCGCGGTCATCAAGCTCGATGAGATTCCCGGCTCGTTCCTTTATACCGTGCGGGCCGTCGATCCGCGCGTCATGAACGCGATGCGCATGGTGGAAGACAACACCGCCGAATACAAGGCGATGGAAGAGGGGCGTATGTCCCTGCAGGTCGCTTTTGCCGTTCTCTACATCGGCTTTGCTCTCATTGTGCTTTTGGCTGCCATCTGGACCGCCATTGCGATCGCCGACCGTATCGTGCGGCCGATCCGCCTCTTGATCAGCGCTGCTGATAACGTCGCTTCGGGCAATATGAACGTGCTGGTTCCAGTGCGTTCGGCCGATGGTGACGTCGGCAGCCTGTCGCGCACCTTCAACAAGATGATCTCTGAAATCCGCACCCAGCGCGACGAGATCCTCGAAGCCAAGGATGAGGTGGACGACCGCCGCCGCTTCATTGAGGCCGTATTGTCGGGCGTGACGGCGGCCGTGATCGGCGTCGAGCACGACCGTCGCATCACCATCGTCAACACCTCGGCTGAAGATCTGCTGACGCTGACGAGCGATGAATTGGTCGGCAGGAGCCTGGTAGAAATTGCCCCGGAGGTCGATCAGGTCGTGACCGAGGCAACGACGCGCCATCGCAGTGACTTCCGCAAGCAGATCAGCCTCGTGAGGGGTGGGACGGTGCGCACGCTGAGCGTCCAGGTGACGCGAGAGGAATCGCGCGACGCGAACGAATCCTATGTCATTACACTCGACGACATCACCGATCTGGTCATAGCGCAACGGTCGACCGCCTGGGCTGACGTGGCGCGTCGCATTGCCCACGAGATCAAGAATCCGCTGACGCCGATCCAGCTCTCCGCCGAGCGCATTCGCCGCCGTTTCGGAAAGAATATCGCCGAGGCCGATCGTCCGGTTTTCGATCAGTGCACGGATACGATCATCCGGCAGGTCGGCGATATCGGCCGCATGGTCGACGAGTTCTCTTCCTTTGCCCGCATGCCCAAACCGACGATGGAGCCGAGCGACCTGCGCGACGTTCTGCGCGATGCGGTGTTCCTGCGCGAAATGGGCAACAGCCACGTCAAATTCGAGCGTGAATTGGGCGATGAGCGGCTGGAAGGCATGTTCGATACGCGAATGCTCGGCCAGGCCTTCGGCAATCTTATCAAAAACGCCGTTGAGGCGATCGAGGGCGTGCCGAGCGACGAAGCGCGCGAGCAGCCGAAGATCCTGGTGCGTGCCTCTCTGGATCCGGAGCGCGATCGCTTTACCGTCGATGTCATCGACAATGGCCGTGGCCTGCCGGTGGAGAACCGGCACAGCATTCTCGAACCGTATATGACGATGCGTGAGAAGGGCACTGGCCTTGGGCTCGCGATCGTCAAGAAGATCATTGAAGACCATGGTGGGCAGATCGAACTCCACGACGCTCCCGCCGAATTCGACCAGGGCAAAGGGGCCATGATCCGCGTGCATCTGCCACGCCGTGAGCAGGCCGCCGTCGCCCAGACAGCAAGTGACAAGGAAAGTGTTTATGGCATCTGATATTCTCGTAGTCGACGACGAGGAAGATATTCGCGAAATCGTTTCGGGAATTCTTTCGGATGAGGGCCACGAAACCCGCACCGCGCATGACAGCGACAGTGCGCTCGCGGCGATCTCCGATCGAGCGCCGCGACTGATCTTCCTCGATATCTGGATGCAGGGCAGCAAGCTCGACGGTCTGGCATTGCTGGATGAGATCAAGGCGCGCCATCCCGATCTGCCCATCGTCATGATCTCCGGCCACGGCAATATCGAGACGGCCGTGTCCGCCATCAAGCGAGGCGCGTTCGACTTCATTGAAAAGCCGTTCAAGGCCGATCGCCTGATCCTGATCGCGGAACGCGCGCTGGAAAACTCCAAGCTGAAGCGCGAAGTCTCGGAGTTGAAGCGCCGCACGGGCGATGCTGTCGAGCTCATCGGCACCTCGGTCGCCGTCTCGCAGCTTCGCCAGACCATCGACAAGGTGGCGCCGACCAACAGCCGCGTGATGATCTTCGGCCCCTCCGGTTCCGGCAAGGAACTCGTGGCCCGCATGATCCACAAGAAGTCGGCACGCTCCGGCGGTCCTTTCGTGGCGTTGAACGCGGCGACGATCACGCCGGAGCGGATGGAAATCGCCCTCTTCGGCACGGAAGGCTCTCCGGGGCAGGCGCGCAAGATCGGCGCTCTGGAAGAGGCGCATCGCGGCATCCTCTATCTCGATGAAGTCGGCGAAATGCCGCGCGAGACGCAGAACAAGATCCTGCGCGTGCTGGTCGATCAACAGTTCGAGCGCGTCGGCGGCTCGAAGCGGGTGAAGGTGGATGTGCGCATCATCTCGTCCACGGCCTATAATCTCGAAAGCCGGATTGCCGAGGGCCTGTTCCGCGAAGACCTTTATCATCGCCTGGCTGTCGTGCCGGTGCGCGTTCCGGCGCTTGCCGAGCGGCGTGAGGATATAACCTTCCTCGTCGATCAGTTGATGCGGCAGATTTCCGAGCAGGCCGGTATCCGCCCGCGACGGATCGGCGATGACGCCATGGCGGTGCTGCAGGCGCACGACTGGCCCGGCAATATCCGCCAGCTGCGCAACAATATCGAGCGGCTGATGATTCTGGCGCGCACCGATGGAGCCGATACGCCGATCACCGCCGAAATGCTGCCGACCGATCTCGGCGACATGCTGCCGAAGGTATCCGCCAAGAATGACTATCACATCATGACGCTGCCGCTGCGCGAGGCCCGCGAGATGTTCGAGCGCGACTACCTGATCGCGCAGATCAACCGTTTCGGCGGCAATATCTCCCGCACGGCGGAATTCGTCGGCATGGAGCGCTCTGCGCTGCATCGCAAGCTGAAATCGCTGGGTGTCTGACCCCTGGCGCAACGCTCCCATAGTCCGGAATTCCTATGCCAAGAATAGCTTATGTGAACGGTCGGTACGTCCAGCATAGCGATGCCGTGGTGCATATCGAGGATCGCGGCTATCAGTTCGCCGATGGCGTCTATGAAGTTTGTGAGGTTCGTCATGGCCTGATCGTCGATCTGACGCGCCATCTCGATCGCCTCAACCGTTCGCTGAGCGAGCTGCGCATCGCCTGGCCCATGACGCGTGCGGCGCTGATCCTCGTGATTCGCGAGACCTTGCGCCGCAACCACGTCCGCAACGGCCTGTTCTACCTGCAGATCACACGCGGCGTTGCCCGGCGCGATCATGTTTTTCCGGCCGACGGCACGCCTTCTTCCATCGTCGTCACCGCCAAGAGTACCGATCAATCCCTCATCGCCAAGAAGAACGCCAACGGCATCAAGGCGATCACCGTCCGCGACAATCGCTGGGACCGGGTCGATATAAAGTCGGTCGGCCTCTTGCCGAACGCTCTGGCCCGCCAGCAGGCAAAGGAGGCAGGGGCGCAGGAGGCGATCTATATCGACCATAACGGCATGGTGAAGGAGGGGGCGGCTACCAACGTCTGGATCGTCGATCACGACGGAAATCTCGTCACGCGCCCAGCCGAGCACGGCATTCTGCGCGGCATTACGCGCACGACTCTGATGGATGTTGCAGCCAAGCTCGGAGTGACGATTATCGAGCGTTTCTTCTCGGTGGAGGAGATGATGGCGGCCCGCGAAGTGTTCATCACGGCGGCGACAAGCATATGTTTTCCGGTCGTTTCGATCGATGGGGAAACGATTGCCAACGGCCATCCGGGCAGCATGTCACAGAAAATTCGTGAAGCCTTTTTCGACGTTGCGGAAAAGACTGCGATTTGATACCAACATTCGCTGGGAGGAGAAAATGAGGGTATCTCCTGTCCGGGACCTCTCTATATCATGACATGTCACCGGCTTAGGTCGGCAAAAAAGAAAGAAGCGGCGCGATGGCGGAACGTTCTCAAAACTTGCAGGACTTATTTCTCAATACTGTTCGCAAGCAAAAGATCTCACTGACAATTTTCTTGATTAACGGCGTGAAGCTGACAGGTGTCGTTACCTCATTCGACAATTTCTGCGTCCTGCTCCGCCGTGATGGCCATTCGCAGCTCGTCTACAAGCATGCGATCTCGACGATCATGCCGGGTCAGCCGATGCAGATGTTCGAGAGCGAAGAAGCCGCATCCTAACTGGGATTTTCCACTATCACGACACGCGATACCAAAAACGATTCCCTCATTCCGGAGTCCGTAAAGCACCGGGATGACATGCGGGCTGTCGTGGTCGTGCCTGTGCTGAAGCAGGCTCGCGCGTCGCGCTCTGCTCAGGCTGACGGCGCCATCTCGATTTCGCGTCCGCCCGAGAGCCGGCTGGAAGAGGCCAAGGGTCTTGCCCTGGCAATCGATCTCGAGGTGGTCAACGGTTCCATCGTTCCGATCAACGATCCCAGGCCGGCGACTTTGCTTGGCACCGGCAAGATAGAGGAAATCCTCGCGCTGCTCGATGAATTCAATGCCGGGCTTGTCATCGTCGATCATCCGTTGACGCCAGTGCAGCAGCGCAATCTCGAAAGGGCATGGAACGCCAAGGTCATCGACCGTACCGGCCTCATCCTCGAAATCTTCGGCCGCCGCGCTTCCACCAAGGAAGGCACGCTGCAGGTCGAACTTGCGCATCTGAACTATCAGAAGGGCCGGTTGGTTCGAAGCTGGACCCACCTTGAACGCCAGCGCGGCGGTGCCGGCTTCATGGGCGGCCCCGGCGAAACCCAGATCGAAGCCGACCGGCGCCAGCTGCAGGAGCGGATTATCCGGCTGGAGCGCGAGCTTGAACAGGTGGTGCGCACCCGCCAGCTACATCGCGCTAAGCGCCGGAAGGTGCCGCATCCAATCGTCGCGCTGGTCGGTTACACCAACGCCGGCAAGTCGACGCTGTTCAACCGCATTACCGGTGCCGGCGTTTTGGCCGAGGACATGCTGTTTGCGACACTTGATCCGACGCTGCGCCGCATGAAGCTGCCGCATGGCCGCACTGTCATTCTCTCCGACACCGTCGGCTTTATCTCCGACCTGCCGACCCATCTGGTGGCCGCCTTCCGCGCGACGCTGGAAGAGGTTCTGGAAGCCGATTTAATCCTGCATGTGCGCGATCTCTCGGATGACGACAATCAGGTCCAGAGTGCGGATGTCATGCGCATCCTCGGGGATCTCGGCATCGGCGAGGCCGAAGGCGCCGAGCGCATCCTCGAAGTCTGGAACAAGATCGATCGCCTGGAGCCGGAGGCGCATGACGCCATCCTGCAGAAGGCATCGACTGCCGAAAACGTCATCGCCGTCTCGGCGAAAAACGGCGAGGGCGTCGATCGTCTGATGGACGAAATCAGCCGGCGCCTTTCCGGTGTGCTGACGGAGACGACGATCACGCTACCGGTGGAAAAGTTGGCGCTGCTGCCCTGGCTCTACAGTCACGCCATCGTCGATAGCCGCGCGGACAATGAGGACGGCACGGTGACGCTCGACGTTCGCCTTACGGAGTCCGAGTCGGTGGAATTGGAGCGGCGCGTCGGCAATGGACCGAAGCCGCAACGCGAGGATTGGGAATAGGCTAGGTTACGCCTGTTCCGCGCCGCCGAGCTGCCGTTCGATGGCCTTTGCCGCCTGCCAGATCTCTTCCATTCGCTCCAGCGACGCGCCTTCCAGTGTCTCGCCTTCGGCTGCAAGCGTCGTCTCGATATGATGGAAACGGCGGCGGAACTTGGTGTTCGTGCCGCGCAGTGCCTGTTCCGGATCGGTTTTCACGTGCCGGCCGATGTTGACGACGGCAAAGATCAGGTCGCCGAGTTCGTCGCTGACCTTGGCCTTGTCACCGCTTGCAAGTGCGGCACGCAACTCGCCGATCTCCTCCTCGATCTTGTCGAGTATCGGCTCCGGCGCCGACCAGTCGAAGCCGACATGGGCGGCGCGCTCCTGCAATTTCAGGGCTTCCGTCAGGGCTGGGAACGTCCGCTGTACCGAGCCCAGGAAACCTGCTTTGAAATCCTCAGTCATGCCGTTTCTGGCGCGGCGTTCGGCGCGCTCGCGCTTTTCTTCGGCCTTGATCCGATCCCATTGCAGCGTGACCGCATCCTCCGTATTGGCATCGGATACTGCGAAGACATGCGGATGGCGGCGGATCATTTTACGGGTGATGGCATGCACGACATCGCCGAAGGCAAATGCGCCGGCCTCCTCGGCCATGCGGGCATGGAAGACGACCTGCAGCAGCAGGTCGCCGAGCTCGTCGCAGAGATCGTCCATATCCTTGCGCTCGATCGCATCGGCAACCTCAAAGGCTTCCTCGATCGTGTAGGGCTTGATGGTTTCGAAGGTCTGGACGATATCCCAGGGGCAGCCGCTTTCGGGATTTCGCAGTGCCGCCATGATATCGATCAGGCTGCTTATGTCTCGCGACGCTTCCATCGTGGTCTCGGGTCCTGCAGGATTAATTGAGGGGAATGTCGTTGTCGCTCTTGGAAGCCTGATAATTGTCGGACAATCCAGCATAGGCTTGCTTGATGCGCGCCGTCTGCCCCTTCAGCTGCGCTTTTCGTGGATCCGCTTCCGTCTCAACCAGGTCGGCGATGGCAAAGCTGTTCCAGAAGGCGTTGTGCCGGCGATACCCGCCCGGCTCCAGACCGAAGACCTCCTTGAGGATCTTCAGGTCATGCGGGATCGCGAAGGCGTCCCGGGAATCCTCGTGGCTGAAGAAGTAGTAGTAGTTGTCGAAGCCGGCCCAGGTGATCGCCGACATGCACATGGTGCAGGGTTCATGAGTCGACAGGAAGATCAGCTCCTTGGTCGCAGGCTTCTCGCCGAGTTCGTAGAAGCGCGTAAGGGCATGAACTTCGCCATGCCAGAGCGGATTTTCCAGTTCGTTGTTCGTCTCGGCGATCACAAGCGAAAGGTCGGATTTGCGCAGGATGGCGGCGCCGAAGACCTTGTTGCCGGCAGCAACACCCTCTCGCGTCAGCGGCAGGATATCGTGCTCCACGACGTCGAGAAGGCGGGCTGCAATGGTGTTGTCCGACAAGGAGATGCTCCGAAAAATTTCGTCCAGTCTAGCGGGATTGCCGATCCGGCGGAATGCGCAAATGACGTATGGACAGGGTTTGCCACAGGCAATAAAACTGCCGTAGGCGCCGATCAATCATAAAAGTCTATAGATTTCCTGTATTTATCGCAAATTTCTCGTCTGGTGAGTTTTGCTCAAATCCCTGTCATGTCGAGCAAAAGAATACGGACTCGCCAAGGCATTAGAATTTCTGTTTCTTCAATCTCTTGGCCGTAGGGGCGATATTCGGCAAATCTCGAATTGGAATGACGATGCCTCCCAGGACTGAACAGCTTTCGGTGTTTCCCGCCTTCTTCCGCGTGGAAGGAAGGACTGCGGCTGTCTTCGGCAATGGTGACGATGCTTTCGCCAAGGTCCGGCTGCTGATGAACACCCAGGCGAAGATCGTCGCCTATGCGCAGACGCCCGAGGCCGACTATCATTCCTTCCTGATTGCCAACCGTATCGCGACCGTGCGCGACGAGTTTTCGGCCGATCAGGTGAAGGGTGCCACCCTGGTTTTTGCCGCGACCGGCGATGCTGAGGCCGATCGCGCCATCGTCGACGCTGCGCGTGCCGAGAGAATTCCGGCGAACGCTGTCGATCAGCCCGATTACTGCGATTTCTATACGCCGGCATTGGTCAACCGGGCTCCGGTCGCTGTGGCCATCGGCACGGAAGGTGCTGGCCCGGTGCTGGCGCAGATGATCCGCGCGCAGATCGATCAGATGCTATCACCCTCGCTCGGCAAGCTGGCGGAACTGGCGACGCGATATCGCAAGCCGGTCGATCGCCTCGTGCCGCGCGGCGTCGCACGCCGTGTCTTCTGGCGCCGCTTTTTTTCCGGCTCCGTTGCCGATGCCGTCAATGCCGGTCATGTCAAGCAGGCCGAGCAGGCAGCCGACAGCCTGCTGCAGTCGTCGTGCGAAGTCGAAGGTCGTGTCTGGCTGGTCGGCGCAGGCCCTGGCGCCGAGGACCTGCTGACGCTGCGCGCGCAGCGCGTGATGATGGAAGCCGACGTCATCGTCTACGATGCCCTCGTGCCGCAGGCGATCGTCGATATGGGCCGCCGCGATGCCGAGCGCCTGTCCGTCGGCAAGCGCAAGGGCTGCCACACCAAATCGCAGGAAGAGATCAACGATCTGCTGGTGCAGCTTGGCCGCGAAGGCAAGCGTGTCGTGCGGCTGAAATCCGGCGATCCCTTGGTTTATGGTCGCGCGGGCGAGGAAATGGCCGCGTTGCGCGGCGCCGGTATCGGCTACGAGATCGTTCCCGGCATCACCTCCGCCTTTGCCGCCGCCGCCGATTTCGAGCTGCCGCTCACGCTGCGCGGCGTTGCCTCGTCGCTGGTCTTCACGACAGGCCATGACCTTACTGGCGATGTCCTGCCGGACTGGGCGAGCCTCGCCATTTCCGGCGCGACCATCGCCGTTTATATGGGTCGTACGGTCGCCGCCTCCGTCGCTGGCCGCCTGATGGAGGCCGGGCTTCCGGCAGAAACCACCGTCGCCGTCATCGAGAATGCGAGCCGCCGCGATCGTCGCCTGATGCACGGCACCTTGAAGGATCTGCCTGACCTCGAGCATCGCGATGAGCTGAGCGGTCCGGTCATGGTCATCATCGGCGAAGCAGTCGCCGGTGCGAATTTCGAACAATCCGAACCGCTGGTCCGACGCGAGACCGCTGTTCAAGACTATGCAAGGAGCTGAGATATGGTCGACAAGGTTCTGACCGCAAACCGGCTCACCGATGGCGTCGCCGTTTGGCTGAACGCGAATGGTGAGTGGGTGACATCGCTGCAGGAGGCGCTGGTCGCGCGCCATGCCGAAGCGGAAGCGGCACTTGAAGCCATCGGCAAGCAGGCCTATGCCGACAACAAGGTCGTCGATGTCAACCTGATCGACGTTCAGGAAACCGGCGGCAAGCTCTGGCCGCTGCGTCTGCGCGAACGTATTCGCGCCGAAGGCCCCACCATGGAGTACGCGCCCGGCTATGCCGCCGCCGATCCGGAATTCATTGCAGTCTGAGGAAGTCCCGAGGAAATCATGTATCGTTACGACGAATTTGACCACGCCTTTGTCGCGGAGCGCGTTGCACAGTTCCGCGATCAGGTGGAGCGGCGCCTTGCGGGCGAGCTCTCGGAGGATGCCTTCAAGCCGTTGCGCCTGATGAACGGCGTCTATCTGCAGCTGCATGCCTATATGCTGCGCATCGCCATTCCCTATGGCACGCTGAGCTCGCGCCAGATGCGCATGCTCGCCCATATCGCGCGCACCTATGACCGTGGCTACGGCCACTTCACCACGCGCCAGAACCTGCAGTTCAACTGGCCGAAGCTCTCTGATATGCCTGATGTCCTCGCCGAACTGGCCTCCGTCGAGATGCATGCCATCCAGACTTCGGGTAATTGCATTCGCAACGTCACGGCGGATCATTTCGCCGGCGCTGCGGCCGACGAAGTCGCCGACCCGCGCCCCTATGCCGAAATCCTGCGTCAATGGTCATCCGTGCATCCGGAATTCTCCTTCCTGCCGCGCAAGTTCAAGATTGCCGTCACCGGCGCCGAGCGCGACCGAGCCGCAATCCAGGTGCATGACATCGGCTTGCACCTGAAGAAGAACGACAAGGGCGAGATCGGCTTTGCCGTCTATGTCGGCGGCGGTCAGGGGCGCACGCCGATGATTGCCAAGCTGATCCGCGACTTCCTGCCGGAAGAAGACCTGCTGTCCTACACGACCGCCATCATGCGTGTTTACAATCTGCATGGCCGCCGCGACAACAAGTACAAGGCGCGTATCAAGATCCTCGTGCATGAAACCGGTGCGGAAGAACTGGCGCGCCAGGTCGAGGTCGAATTCGACAAGCTCAAAGACACCGAGCTGAAGCTGCCGGAAGCCGACGTTCAGGCTATCTCCGCCTATTTCGCACCGCCGGCGCTGCCGGAACGGGCCGAAGGCTGGGAAAGCCTCGCCCGCTGGAAGAAGACCGATCCGGACTTTGCACGCTGGGTGCAGCAGAACGTGCAGCCGCACAAGAATCCCGATTACGGCATGGTAACGATCTCGCTGAAGCCGATCGGCGGCATTCCGGGCGATGCTTCGGATACGCAGATGGATGCGGTCGCCGATATCGCCGAGGACTACGCTTTCGACGAAATCCGCGTCAGCCATGAGCAGAACCTCATCCTGCCGCATGTGGCCTTGGCCGATCTCGAAGCTGTTTATCGCGGTCTCGTCGCTATCGGCCTGGAAACGGCAAATGCCGGCCTGATCACTGACATCATTGCCTGTCCCGGGCTCGATTATTGCGCGCTCGCCAATGCCCGCTCGATTCCGCTCGCGCAGGAAATCTCCACGCGTTTCGGTTCGGCCGAGCGCCAGGCCGAGATCGGTGAGCTGAAGATCAAGATCTCCGGCTGCATCAATGCTTGTGGTCATCACCATGTCGGCCATATCGGCTTGCTGGGTGTCGAGAAGAAGGGTGCGGAACTCTACCAGATCACGCTCGGCGGCTCCGGTGACGAACACACGTCGATCGGCGAAATCATTGGCCGTGGATTTGAGCCGAACAAGGTGACCGATGCCATCGAGACGATCGTCGACACCTATCTCGGCTTGCGCCTCGACCCCACAGAGATTTTCCTCGATGCCTACAGGCGCGTCGGACCGCAGCCCTTCAAGGTAGCGCTCTATGGCTCGTCCTCGGCTGCGGCCGAAGCGGCGTAAGGAGATATGAGCATGACGAAGATTTGGCGGGAAACCGGTTTTGTCGAAAACGATCCCTGGGTTATCGAAACCGAGGAGGTCAAGGCGACGGAGAGCCAGAAGCCGCTGCTTAGCCTCGATGCCCTGATCGCCAAGGCTGAAGAGAGCAACGATGTCGGCCTCGGCGTGGTGATCAAGCCGGCCGACGATGTGACGAAGCTGCAGCCCTATCTCGATCGCCTTGAGATCGTTGCAGTTGCCTTTCCGGCCTTCAACGATGGCCGCGCCTTCAGCCATGCCTCGCTGCTTCGCGAGCGCCTTGGCTATACCCGTGAACTGCGCGCCGTCGGCGACGTGCTGATCGACCAGATTCCGTTGATGTTGCGCGTCGGCATCGACAGTTTCGCCGTCACCAATGAAACCGCATTGAAGCGGCTGGCGGAAAACCGGCTGCCGGGCATTCCGCATTATTACCAGCCGACCGTCCGCCGTGCCGAAGCCGGGCAGGCCTATAGCTGGCGGCGGTTGCCGGCAAAGTCGGCCTGATTGGTCGCGACGCGCGGATCGCGGCAATTTGACAGCGTCGGATTGCCGTATTTGCGCCTATCGATGCATGTAATGTCGGCCGGAAGAAATCTTGACTGGAATATGCAAATTTTAGTCGCGTGCGGCCGGACGGAATGGAATACCTTTCAATTCGGGCTATATTATAATATCAGCCTCGCGCAATGAGCCTGCCAGGAATGACGTGTAAGACGAATACGGGATCCGAGACAGAATGAACGCCCCCGCCAAGACAGATGAATTTGTTTCCGCAGTACCGGCAGGCGTTTTCGCCGAGAAGGTGCTGAGCGTTACGCATTATACCGACCGGCTCTTCCGCTTTACGATGACCAGGCCGCAAGGCTTCCGCTTCCGCTCCGGCGAGTTCGCGATGATCGGCCTGATGGTTGACGGCAAACCGCTTTACCGTGCCTACTCGATCGCAAGCCCGGCCTGGGCCGACGAGCTCGAGTTCTTCTCGATCAAGGTGCCGGACGGCCCGCTGACGTCGCATCTGCAGAATATCAAGCCGGGCGACGAAGTGCTGATGCGCAAGAAGCCGACGGGCACGCTGGTTCTCGACGCGCTGACGCCGGGCAAGCGGCTCTATATGTTCTCGACCGGCACGGGCATCGCGCCGTTCGCGAGCCTGATCCGCGATCCCGAGACCTATGAAAAGTTCGAGGAAGTCATCCTCACCCATACGACCCGTGATGTCGCAGAACTGAAATATGGCTTCGATCTGGTCGAGGAAATCCGCAGCGACGAGCTCCTGAGCGAAGTCGTCGGTGACAAGCTGCGCCACTACGCGACCGTCACCCGCGAGGACTTCCCCTTCACGGGCCGTATCACCGATCTCATCGAGAACGGCAAGCTTTTTGCCGATCTGGGCGTACCCGCGCTCGATATCGCCATTGATCGCGGCATGATCTGCGGCTCATCCGCGATGCTGAAGGATACCAAGGACCTGCTGGAAAAGGCCGGTCTCACGGAAGGCGCCAACAGCAAGCCGGCCGAGTTCGTCATCGAGCGTGCCTTCGTCGGCTGAAGCATTTCCAGGAAAAGTGCGCAGCGGTTTTCCGTGCGGAATACGAAAAACGAAAAGATTGAGCGTTTTCGCGGTTCGAAGAAAAGCGCAAATGCTCTAGATCGATTGCCTTGCATGCAAAGATGGAAGAGCGGCCTCGGCGACGGGGCCGCTTTTTTCATAGGCTGCCGAGATAATCGATCAGCGATGCCATGGCCACGTGTGCCTCGTCGGCGTTGCCATCATGAATCGCCTTTATGACGCGAATATGTAGCGCAATCGAATGATCGGTGCGATCGGGCGTCGCGCCGGAGTACCAGAGCCGCCGCGAGTGCGTTTGCACCGGCCCGAGAGCGGCCATGATGAAATTGTTCGGGCAGGCGTTCTCCAGGATTTCATCGAATGTCTTGTCTGCCGCGAAGAAGCCGGGCACGTCGCCCGTCACCGCGCAATCGGCCATCAGGCGCGCGCATTCCTGCAGCTGCTCGCGCTGCTGCTCGTCTGCATGAACGGCGGCAAGTGTGGCGGCGATCGGCTCAAGCTCGCGCCTGACCTGCATGACGTGCTGATGGTCGTCGGCACGAATCTCCGCGATCTGCAGACCGACGCGCGGCCGCACATGGATCAGCCCCTGCCATGCAAGCTTCTGGATCGCCTCGCGCACCGGCGTCCGCCCGTGCCCCGCCATCTCGATCAACTGCTTCTCGGTGACGAGCGCTCCAGGCTTAAGCTCGAGCGTCACGATCTGGTACTCGAGCGCCAGATAGGCGAGGTGGCTAAGCGAATTCTGCATGCAAGGCGTCCGACCGAAACGATATGGTACACAGTGTCACCTCGCGTCGTCGAAGGCAACCAATTGTGATATATCAGGGTCGGCAGCTAGCGCAACAAGTCGCGCCGGCTCGCCGAATTCAGGCGGAGAGGCAGACGCAATCGCATCAGTGTTCGATGGCCGAGGACAAGGTTGGCGGCTTCCGCTTGGCGGCCATCAGCAGGTCCAGCTCGGTGGCCGATGGGCCGAACTTATAGAAGAGGCGTTTTGCCTCCTCGTCGTCGAGGCGATATTTTCGTGCAAATTCAGCGATGCTGTAGGGGCGACCGCGTATGACCTTGCGAGTTGGCGTCCGATTGGCGTCTTCGGTCATCCTTCCAACCTCCTTTTCGGTTCCACTTTGCTAGATAGCGTCGCGGATGGAGTTGGAAAGGTCTTTGGCGGGCGTTGCGCCAGCAGAATGCAACAAAAAAGGGAAGGCGGAATCCCGTCTTCCCTCTTCCTCTTCCCATTCGGGCGGGTTCCGCCCAGATGCGCCGCTATCTCCTGATCAATCGACCGATGAAGATCAGGATGCAGGCGCCGATGAAGCCCGTGATCAGGTAATTCAGCCATACATGGAAAGGCAGCTGGATACCGAGCACGCCAAATAACCAGCTGGCAACGAGTGCGCCGATGATGCCGAGGACGATGTTCATGATTATGCCTGTGTTGCTTTTCATGATCATCTCGGCGAACCAGCCCGCTAGGCCGCCAATGATAATTGCTGCAATCCAACCGACGTGTGCATCTTCCATAAAAGAACCTCCTGAGGACCCGACGGGTTGTTAACATTGTCTGATATACACGAAAAACGATTCGCCCCCCAACAATTGCGAACGGCAAACTGCTGGATCCCTTGAGCGCAACCCTGATTATTAAGGGTAATTGTTACGATTGTTCCGGTGTGTCGGAGCTGATTCTCCGACGTTACGGCCTCTTCATCGCTTCAAATCCAAGCTTTGACATGGCGTCCGGGTAATCCGAGCGGCGGAATGCAGCATTTTGACCGCCTGGAGATGAGGAAAAGCGCCTTGAGGGTGCCATAGCCTCGATTTTATGGGTTGACCGCAATAGGGCGTCTGCATATGTTCCGCGCACTTCCAGCCGGGGTGAAAAATCGCCCGCGGAGAGGGAGAGCGTAGCTCAGCTGGTAGAGCAACTGACTTTTAATCAGTAGGTCTCGGGTTCGAACCCCGACGCTCTCACCATCGGATTTTCAAACTTCAATTGAATGTCATCAATTAGAGACCGTAGCGCGATTGGCGCGAATGCGCGCTTGATTTTCGCGATGCCGCCGGTCTCTCCGCACAAAAAGCGCGTCCGACGACGGGCTTTGCGCTTCCGCGCCGCCGAACGCTGCGGAAACGGTGCAGAGGTGACCGTTTCCGCCGTCTCCGGTGCCGGGCGGGTCGCCGGGGACGGGTGAAGGTGTCCGGTTGTCTTTGCAGATTCCGGTCCCATGCTTTTGCGGATATACGTTGCGGTCTTGCGGATAGTTTCAGTGCGCCAGAATTATTTTTGTGCAGTCTAATTTAGTCTGGTTGCACTCATTCCTGAGCGCAACGCGCGTCGGCAGCGCCCCAGTTTTCTGGAACCTAATCGAGTCAGTCGTGTTTCCCACTGAGACAAGAGGAGAGACACGATGGCAGATGATGAATCCCACGATCCGCGTCGCGGAAAGGAAAATACGCAGGCTCTTGCGAAGATACAGCACAGCAAGGCGCATGGCGTAAAACAGGAGGCGGACACGGACGACAAGGCACCGTTGGTTGCCGATCCCCGTAACAGGCTTGCGGACGGCAAAATCGATCCGGTGACGAAAGAGCTCAAGCCCAAGGAGAAGTAGGCTCGAGGGGATGGGGAATTTAGTTCCGCATATTACGAATGCAGCGGCTTCGGCGGTATCGTCTCCTTGCCGTCATTCATGGCGATGGCGATGATCGCCAAGAGAACGTATTCGCGTTTCCAGCCGGATTTCAGGGCCGCTGCAAGAAGGCTCTCGATGGAAGGTTCAAGGGCGAAAAGACAGGCGGCCAGATATCTTGCCTGCGACGCTTCTTCCGAAGGGGGAGGATTTATGGCTGCTTTCAATTTCCTGCTCCGTCCATTTATTCGATCGAACGGGGATGAGTTGTAACTTCAGCAGGTTTCCCAGGTTTTGCTCGTTTATTGCGAAACGTTTCTGTCGCCGCGGGGAATGCGATCATTCGTAACGTGTCTGGCATGTCGCCGTCCACGACGATCCTGTCCGAGAGACCGCAAACGAATTGCCGTGGCAACGACGCTATGGACGATGGCCATGAGAAGGGCGCTACGCGCTACTCTTCCGGAACGAGCAGGCAATACCGAGCCGCGTTAAACGTACGGCTTTTCAAAGCCATACGCGCGCATTTTCATTCGGAATATTTGGCAGGAGCGACTGACGTGTCGCAGCGATCAACTTTACCATCATTTCAACGGTAAAGTTGACCGTTGAGAGAGAAGAACCTCGGATGCTACGCCGCCTTGCCGCCGTTCTTCTTGCAGTCGCTGCGGAACTTGGCGCGTGCCTTTCCGTGCAGGCCCTTGGCGTCGGCCTGAGTCGAACATGCCTTGGAAACGGCCGTTTGAGCGGGCTTCATCGCCTTTGGCTTGGTTGTGCTGGTCGTCGATTTCATGGCGGGTGTCGACGTCGTCGCACTGGGGGGTGTGGTCGTCGTGCTGGGGGTTGTCGTCGTTGTGCTGGGTGTCGCCGTTTGTGCCATGGCGCTTACGCTGAAGAGGGCGGCAAAGGCTGCAGTCGTGAACATAGTAGCAATTCGCATGGGGCTTTTCCTCCGCTAACTAAACTTGGGTGGAACGTACGTTGTTCGACGAACACCGACAGCTTGGACCAATATTTTTGCGAAAGCAATTTGTTCGTCGGGCTGCTCTGCGGCCATTGGTCGCGTCTGTTGTGGGCCTGTCTCGTGAGGCAAGATCGGTATTTCGGTTGCTTCGCGCGGGCGGTTTTGCAGCCGCCGCCCTCGAAAAGGTGATTGGCTTTCAGGCCTTCGCGAAGCTAGGAAGAGGGTGAAATGACATAGCCGGAGTCCATCGTGTCGCTTGCCGATATCTCGCTTTTCAGTGCCTTGATTGCCGGGGCGCTTTCGTTTCTTTCGCCTTGCGTGCTGCCGCTCGTGCCGCCCTATCTCTGCTACATGGCCGGTGTTTCGGTCGAGCAGTTTCGCGGCGGGGGATCGGCTGTCGCAGCAGGGCCGAGTGTTCGCGGCAATGTGCTGATGTCGGCGCTCTTCTTTACGCTGGGGTTCGCCACCGTATTCGTCGCACTCGGCGCCGGCGCTTCATCCATCGGCCTGCTGCTGCGTCAGCATCTCGATCTTCTCTCGAAGATCGGCGGTCTGATCATCGTCATCATGGGCTTGAATTTCCTCGGTGTTTTCCGCATCGGCCTTCTCGCCCGCGAGGCACGCTTCCAGGGCAGCGGCAAGCCGGCGACGTTGACGGGCGCCTATATCATGGGCCTTGCCTTCGCCTTCGGCTGGACGCCTTGCATCGGCCCGGTTCTCGGCGCCATCCTCGGCATTGCCGCCTCTCGCGAGACGGTTGGTGCGGGCGCCGGCCTGCTCGCGGTCTATTCGCTGGGGCTTGCCATTCCGTTCTGGATCGCAGCCGGCTTTTCCGGCGCCTTCATGAGCTTTCTGTCCCGCTTCCGGCGTCATCTCGGCACGGTCGAGAAAGTCATGGGCGGACTTCTGGTGCTGACCGGGCTCGCCTTCATATTCGGCTATATCAGCGACATGGCGATCTGGTTTCAGCAGACCTTTCCAATCCTGATGAAAATCGGCTAAGTCGGGCGATATCCTTCGCCTTCATTTTCCACGGCAAAATGGAATATGCCCGATGGCTGACGTTGTCGGTCTGCTGCTGCCATTCTTCGGCCTGATCCTGATCGGTTACATTGCCGCGCGCATCACGAAACAGCCGGCGGAGGCGCTCGGCTGGCTCAATACGTTCATCATCTATGCCGCATTGCCGGCTTTGTTCTTCAAGCTCGTTTCGCAGACACCGATCGAACAGCTGACGCGAATCGATTTCATCGCCACCGATATCGCCGCGACCTATTCGATCTTTCTCCTGCTGTTTCTCGTCGGGCGTTTTTTGCGGCGCAATTCACTCGCCGACAGCACGATCCAGGCCTTTGCCGGCGCTTACGGCAATATCGGCTATATGGGGCCGGGCCTAGCGCTTCTGGCGCTGGGTGAAAAGGCGGCCGTTCCCGTCGCGCTGATCGTGTGCTTCGAAAACGCGCTGCATTTCATCGTCGCGCCGGCCCTGATGGCTCTCGAAGGCGGAGACAAGCGCTCCGTCTGGCGCCTTGCTGGGGATATCGCCCGGAAAGTGCTGCTGCACCCCTTCATCCTGTCGACTGCCCTGGGTTTTGCCGTGGCAGCGCTTTCGCTCCATCAGCCAGTCGCCTTCGAGCGGTTTGTCAATTATCTGGCGCAAGCGGCTGCACCCTGTGCGCTATTTGCCATGGGCGTAACGCTTGCGTTGCGGCCGTTGAAGCGGGTTCCGGTCGAGATCGGCTATATCGTGCCTGCGAAACTCATCCTGCATCCGCTCGTCGTTTATGTCGTGCTGCAGGCCGTGGGTGGGTTCGATCCGATATGGATCGAATCAGCGATGCTACTTGCCGCCTTGCCGACGGCCACGAATGTCTTTGTCATCGGCCAGCAATATGGCGTCTGGCAGGAACGGGCTTCCGCCACCATCCTGATCACAACGGCCTGTTCCGTGGTGACGGTGTCGCTGGTGCTCTATCTGATAAAATCGGGCGCCTTACCGGCGCAGCTTTTCCCGTAGCATCAAGGGAAAATTGCGCAGGCTGCCGCCCGGTTCGATGCCTTCGCGCATGACGATGTTCCGGAGCGGCGCGATGGCGGAAAGTACATGCAGCCCCGCGGAGCGCAGCATCTGCACGGGCAGGAAATCCGACAGAAGCGAGCGATTGAGGAGATCGACGCTCGTCGTCCGGCTGATGATGTCGACGCGGCGCTTACGGTCGAAATTGTCGCCGGCTGATGCGGAGATCGGCTGATCCGCGCGGGTGCAAAGGATGTCCGACAGCGCCAGTATATCGCGCAGGCTCAGGTTCAGGCCCTGAGCCCCGATCGGCGGAAAGACATGGGCGGCTTCGCCGATCAAGGCGGCGCGGCCCTTGCCGAAACGATGGGCCGTCATGCCGGAGAGCGGCCAGACCTGGACATTGTCCTCGATCGTCACGCGGCCGAGCATCGATTGCATGCGCTCCTCGACCAGTCGCCCAAGTTCCTCGAGCGATTTTTCGGCATTGGCCGCAGCTTCCGCCGGCTTCTGCACCCAGACGAGGCTGGAGCGGTTGCCGGGCAGGGGCACCTGCGTGAAGGGACCGCTTTCGGTGTGGAATTCCGTCGAGATGTTCTGATGCGGCAGAGAGTGCGCAAGGTTCAGGACCATGGCGGATTGCGGATAGGACCAGCCCTTGACCTTGATGCCCAAGGTCTCGCGAACCATCGAGTTGCGTCCGTCGGCACCGACGACGAAAGCGGCATCGATCGAATCGCCATTGTCGAGCGCAATCGTCAAGCCATCGTTGCGAAAGGTGATGTCGGAGGCGCTGGCTTCGATGCGGTTGATGTTTGCTTCCGCCTCGATGGCGTCACCGAGGCTGCCGAGCAGCACGGCGTTCGGAATATTGTAGCCGAAGGCGTCGAGGCCGATTTCGGACGATCGGAACGAGACGGTCGGCGCCCGCAGCAGCCTCGTTGTGCCGTCGATGATCCGCATGGTCGTCAATGCAGCCGCCGAGGGCGCGATCTTGTCCCATAGCGTCAGGCGCTCGAGAAAGCGGATCGATTGATCCATCAGCGCCGTCGTCCGTCTGTCGGCCTTGTTGTGCGGCGCGGCCACCAAGGCGACGGATCTTCCGCCGCGCGCAAGCGCGTACGCCGTGATCATGCCGGCCAGACCTCCGCCGATGACGGCCACTTCAATCTGCTTCATATCGATGCCTCAATTGCCTCTCGTTCTGAAAATAGGCGCTTAGCCTGTTGAAATCCATGGGATGAAACATCGCAACGGGTGAAAATGACAGGAAGTCGCGCTAGCGTGACGGGGTAGACGCTTTTGCGCTGGCGGCAGAGACCAAAGGATGCATATTAGCGAGAAAAACCGCCTGCCGGGGCAGGCGCATAAGCAGACGAGTCACGGGGCGGATGAAAATCTTCAAATACAAGCGGGTGCCTTATGCGGAGATTCGTGCTTTCTCCGTCCATATATTGACGGCATCTGGATCTTTTCTCGCCTTTCTTGGCGTCGTTGCAGCCTCGGAGCATCGTTTTGTCGATATGTTCTGGTGGCTTGGTTTGGCGCTGCTGGTCGATGGCATCGACGGGCCGATCGCCCGCAAGGTCCGGGTCAAGGAAGTCCTTCCCAATTGGTCGGGCGATACGCTCGACAACATTATCGACTATGTGACCTATGTGCTGCTGCCGGCCTTCGCGCTCTACGAAAGCGGCATGATCGGCGAGCCCTGGTCGTTTGTCGCCGCCGGCATGATCGTGGTCTCCAGCGCCATCTATTACGCGGATACCGGCATGAAGACGGAAGAGTATTTCTTCTCCGGCTTCCCGGTCGTCTGGAACATGGTAATCTTCACGCTCTTCGTCATCGATGCCAGCGCCACGACCGCCATGATCCTGGTGGGGGTCTCCGTCGTCTTGACCTTCCTGCCGATCAATTTCCTGCATCCGGTGCGCGTCAAACGCTTGCGGCCGCTCAATCTCGGCATATTCCTCTTCTGGTCGGCGCTCGGCGTCTATTCGCTGCTGATGCATTTCGTCATGCCGCAATGGGCGGTCGCCCTCTTTATCATCAGCGGGATCTATCTTTACTGCATCGGTGCCGTATTGCAGTTTTTTCCGTCCCTCGGGCGTCAATAGGATTGCGCATCATGAAAAAGATCCAGGTCATTCGCATCCATGAAAACGGCGGTCCTGATGTCATGAAGCTGGAGGAGGTGGATCTCCCACCGCCCGCCGCCGGAGAAGTACAGATCCGCCATGCCGCGATCGGGCTGAATTTCATAGACGTCTATCTCCGGTCCGGGCTTTACAAGGCGCCATACTTTCCGCTGCCGCTCGGCAAGGAAGCCGCCGGTACGATCACCGCGGTTGGGGCCGGCGTCTCCGATTTCTCAGTCGGCGACCGCGTTGCCTATGCCGGCAGCGATGGCGCCTATAGCGTCGAGCGCAATATCGATACCCGCCATCTGGTCAAGGTGTCCGACGATATCCCGCTCGAAACGGCGGCAGCGATGATGCTGAAGGGCATGACGGCCGAATATCTGCTGAACCGCACCTTCAAGGTCGGCCCTGGCATCACGTTGCTGTTTCACGCAGCCGCCGGCGGCGTCGGCCTGATCGCCGGCCAATGGGCGAAGGCGCTGGGCGCCACTGTGATCGGCACGGCCGGTTCGCCGGAAAAGGTCGAGCTGGCACTGGCGCATGGTTACGACCACGTCATCGACTATAGCAGGGAGAATTTTGCCGACCGCGTTCGGGAGATCACCGGCGGCAAGGGGGTCGATGTCGTCTACGATTCGGTCGGCAAGGACACATACCCCTATTCGCTCGATTGCCTGAAGCCGCGCGGCATGTGGGTGACCTTCGGCCAATCCTCGAGCCCGATCGAGAATTTCAATCTCGCCACCCTCAATCAGAAAGGCTCGCTTTTCGCGACGCGCCCGAGCCTTTTCGCCTATGTCTCCACACCAGAAGAGTTGAGAGCCAGCGCCGGGGCGTTATTTGCTGTTGTGCAAAGCAACAAAGTGCGTATCAATATCCACCAGACCTATCCGCTTGTTGATGCTGGGCGCGCGCACTCGGATTTGGAGGCAAGAAGAACAAGTGGAACTACACTGCTGATCCCATAGATCCGTAAAGGGCAGGACGGTGGGAAGGAAATGAGGGGAACGTGTCGTCATCTGATGTGCCGGCAACCGGTGCGTTACTATCGGTTCGCAAACTGACGAAGCTGTTCGGTAGTTTTGCTGCCTGCAATGAAATCGATCTGGAAATCCAGCCGGGCGAAATTCACGCTCTGCTCGGCGAGAACGGCGCAGGCAAATCCACGCTGGTGAAGATGCTGTTCGGCGTGCTGGAGCCGACGCATGGGGAAATAGTGTGGCAGGGCCAATCCGTTGCGATCGACGCACCGGGCACGGCCCGCAAGCTCGGCATCGGCATGGTGTTCCAGCATTTCTCGCTGTTCGAGGCACTGACGGTTGCCGAAAATATCGCGCTGTCGCTCGACGGCAAGATCCCGATCGCGAAGATATCGGAGGAGGCCGCGAGGCTGTCGCGAGCCTATGGCTTGCCGCTCGATCCGAATGCGCATGTGGCCGATCTATCCGTCGGCGAGCGCCAGCGCATCGAAATCGTCCGTGCGCTGCTGCAGAATCCGAAGCTGATCATTCTCGACGAGCCGACCTCCGTGCTGACACCGCAGGAGGCCGATCGCCTGTTCGAGACGCTGTT
Organism: Martinezella lusitana; assembly: GCF_016901135.1. Lineage (GTDB taxonomy): Bacteria > Pseudomonadota > Alphaproteobacteria > Rhizobiales > Rhizobiaceae > Rhizobium > Rhizobium lusitanum_D. The sequence goes on from NZ_JAFEVL010000048.1 coordinate 173,492, forward strand.
CCAGCTGAGGGACGAAGGGCGTTCGGTGCTTTACATCAGCCATCGTCTGGAAGAAGTGCAGCGCATCTGTTCGCGCGCCACCGTGCTTCGCCACGGCAAGGTGACCGGCGCCTGCGACCCGCGGCAGGAAACGACGGGTTCGCTTGCGCGCATGATGGTCGGCAGTGACGTCGCCAGCGTGCAGCATGAGGGACTTGGGAAGACGGGTGAGATCCAATTGGAAGTCGCGGGCCTGTCGGTGCCATCACGGACTCCCTTTGCCATGTCGCTGAAGGATGTTTCGCTGCGCGTGCGGGCCGGCGAAATTCTCGCGATCGCCGGCGTTGCCGGAAACGGGCAGGGCGAGCTGTTCGACGTCATTTCCGGCGAATACACCGTCCCATCGGACGATCTGATCCATGTGCGCGGCCAGGCGGTCGGCACCAAGGGCATCAATGCACGCCGGTTGCTCGGTGCCGGTTTCGTGCCGGAGGAGCGCCATGGCCACGCGGCCGTCTCGGCGATGAAGCTGTCGGACAATCTCGTGCTGGCGCGCAACCAATCGGACCGCAAGGCATTTCTGCGTGGCCGTTTCCTCAAGATCATCCGGCACGGCGTCGTCAAGCAGGCTGCCAAGCGGATCTGCGAAGCGATGGATGTGCGCAAGAGCGGCGAGGATCCGGCGGCCGGCGCGTTGTCCGGCGGCAATCTGCAAAAGTTCATCGTCGGCCGCGAGCTGGATCGCCAGCCGAGCGTGCTGGTCGTCAACCAGCCGACCTGGGGAGTGGACGCTGGGGCCGCAAGCCGCATCCGTCAGGCGCTCGTCGATCTTGCCCGCGATGGCTCGGCCGTGCTGGTCATCAGCCAGGACCTGGACGAGATTTTCGAAGTGGCGACCGATATCGCCGTCATCTCGGAAGGCCGGCTTTCAGCTTCATACCCTGCCGGCGAACTCACCCGCGAAAAGATCGGCCTGCTGATGAGCGGCCTGCATGAATCCAGGACGCAATCGGAGCCCGCGCATGCGCATTGAACTTGAAAAGCGCCCGCAGGTCTCGAAACTGTTCGGTCTTCTATCGCCGCTGCTTGCTCTCGCGCTGGCGCTGATCGCCGGCACGATTATGTTCGCCGTCATGGGCAAGGATCCGGTGGAGGCGCTAAACGCCTTCTTCGTCGAGCCTCTGCTGGAGGTCTGGTCGCTGCACGAACTGGCGATCAAGGCCGGGCCGCTGATCCTGATCGCCGTAGGCCTCTGCGTCTGCTACCGCTCCAACAACTGGAACATCGGGGCGGAAGGCCAGTTCTCCATCGGCGCGGTCACGGGCTCCTTCATTCCGATCGTCTTCACCGATTGGCATTCGCCGATGGTCCTGCCCTTGATGCTGATCGCCGGTGCCATCGGCGGCGCGCTCTATGGCGCCATTCCGGCGCTGCTGAAGGCGCATTTCAACACCAATGAGATCCTGACGAGCCTGATGCTCGTCTATATCGCACAGCTCTTTCTGGATTGGCTGTCACGCGGACCGTGGCGTGATCCGCAGGGCCATAATTTTCCGCAGAGCATCGATTTTCCGCCGGAGGCGGTGCTGCCGGCGATCTGGGAGGATTCCGGCCGCGCCCATTGGGGTATCGTCTTTGCCGTCGTTGCGGCGATCCTTGCCTGGTTCATGATCAAATATACGCTGAAGGGCTTCGAGATAACCGTGCTCGGCCAATCGGCTCGGGCAGGGCGGTTCGCCGGCTTCTCCTCGCGGAAAATGGTCTGGTTCGCCTTCCTCTTTTCCGGCGCGCTCTCGGGCCTTGCCGGCATTTCCGAGGTCGCCGGCTCGATCGGCCATCTGCAGCCGGCGATCTCGCCGGGCTACGGCTTCACCGCCATCATCGTTGCGTTCCTGGCCCGTCTCAACCCGCTCGGTGCGATCCTTTCCGGCTTCGTGCTGGCGTTGACCTATCTCGGCGGCGAGGCGGCACAATTGTCGCCCGGTATTTCCGCCAAGGCGGCGAGCGTCTTCCAGGGGCTGCTGCTGTTTTTCGTGCTCTCCTGCGATACGCTGATCTACTATAAGATCCGGCTGATCTGGTCGCGGGTTCGGGGAGGTGCGGCATGAGTGTCTTCGAAGCGATCCTCCTGACCATTATCACGGCCTCGACACCGCTCGTCATCGCCGGCCTCGGCGAGCTGGTGGTGGAGCGCTCTGGCGTGCTCAATCTCGGCGTCGAAGGCATGATGATCATGGGCGCGGTCGCCGCCTTCGTCGGCGCGCAGATGACGGGCTCGCCCTATGTCGGCCTCGTCACCGGCATCATCGCCGGCGCGCTGTTTTCCCTGCTGTTCGGGTTCCTGACCCTGACGCTGGTGACCAACCAGGTCGCCACCGGCCTTGCGCTGACCATCCTCGGCCTCGGCCTCTCCGGCATGATCGGCGAAGGCTATGTCAGCGTGCCCGGGGTGCAATTGCAAGAAATCGTCTTTCCGCTGCTATCGGACATTCCGCTCATCGGGCCGGTGCTGTTCAAGCAGGACCTGACCTTTTATCTCTCGATCGCTCTGGTCGTCGGCGTCAATTGGTTCCTCTTCCGCAGCCGCGCCGGCCTGAAGCTGCGTGCCGTCGGCGACAGTCACGGCTCCGCGCATGCCCTCGGCATCGATGTCATCCGCACGCGCTATCTCGCCGTCATGTTCGGCGGCGGCTGCGCGGGGCTTGCCGGCGCGCAATTGTCGCTGGTCTATACGCCGCAATGGGTCGAGAACATGTCTGCCGGCCGCGGCTGGGTGACGCTGGCGCTCGTCGTCTTCGCGTCCTGGCGGCCGATGCGCGTCATGGCCGGCGGCTATCTCTTCGGCGCCGTGACGATCCTGCAGTTTCACGCACAGGGCTTCGGCGTCGGCATTCCCTCGCAGTTCCTGTCGATGCTGCCCTATGCATCGACTATTGTGGTTCTCGTTATCATCTCTCAAAATCGCCGCGCGACCCTGATCAACACGCCAGCGTCGCTCGGCAAGGCCTTCGTTCCGGAGCGCTGAGGACAAACAGCCGGACGGATTTTTGTAAAAACATGTCAAACCAACAGGGGTAACCATGAAAAAACTAGCACTCGCACTCGCCACGTCAGCCGCTGCCATCGTTGGCTTCGCTGCTGCGGCCGAAGCGGCGCCGACCAAGGTCTGCTTTGTCTATGTCGGCTCGCACACGGATGGCGGTTACTCGCAGGCGCACGATCTCGGCCGTCAGCAGATCCAGAAGGAGTTCGGCAACAAGATCGATACGCCCTATCTCGAAAACGTACCGGAAGGCCCCGATGCCGAGCGTGCTATCGAGCGTCTCGCTCGTTCCGGCTGCTCTCTGATCTTCTCCACCTCGTTCGGCTTCATGGATGCGACCGTCAAGGTTGCGGCCAAGTTCCCGAAGGTGAAGTTCGAGCATGCGACCGGCTTCAAGAGCGGCCCGAATCTCGCCACCTACAATTCGCGCTTCTATGAAGGCCGCTATATCCTGGGTCAGATCGCTGCCAAGACGTCGAAGAACCACGGCGCCGCCTACATCGCTTCCTTCCCGATCCCGGAAGTGGTCATGGGTATCAATTCCTTCGAGCAGGGCGCCCGCTCGATCGATCCGAGCTTCAAGCTCAAGGTCATCTGGGTCAACACCTGGTTCGATCCGGGCAAGGAAGCCGATGCGGCCAAGGCCATGGTCGACCAGGGCGTCGATATCCTGACCCAGCATACCGACACGACCGCACCGATGCAGGTGGCCGAAGAGCGCGGCATCCATGCCTTCGGTCAGGCTTCCGACATGATCGCCGCCGGCCCGAAGGCACAGCTGACCGCCGTCGTCGACACCTGGGGCAATTACTACTCCAAGCGCGTTCACGCGCTGCTCGACGGCACCTGGAAGTCCGAGCAGAACTGGGACGGCCTGAAGGACGGCATCCTCAAGATGGCGCCCTACACCAACATGCCCGACGACGTGAAGAAGATGGCCCAGGAGACCGAAGCCAAGATCAAGTCCGGTGAACTCGCACCCTTCACCGGCCCGATCAACAAGCAGGACGGCACGCCTTGGCTGAAGGCCGGCGAAAAGGCCGATGACGGCACCCTGCTCGGCATGAACTTCTACATCGAAGGCGTCGACGACAAGCTGCCTGCTTCGAAGTAAGGCAGACGAAATAGCTTAAGTTGAAAAGGGGCGCCTGTGGCGCCCCTTTTTGTTGCATCGCATCATCGAATACCGATTTACAAAAGTATTACTATATGATTTTTTGACTGCGGGCCTGAGGAGATGGGCCTTTGGGAGGATATCATCGTTGAGGTCAGGCTGCGCGTCCCCACAGGCGAGCTAACACTTGCGCACCAATTGCGCTCCGGCGACAAAGCCGAGAGTTGCGGCGTGAAGACGGCCGAGCTCATGGGTGTTCCGGTCGGCCGCACGACGATCCGGATATACGCCCTGTCGGGCTTTCTCGCCGGTCTATCCGGAATCGTTTTTTCCATCTATACATCAGCAGGATATTCGCTTGCCACGGTCGGCGTCGAGCTCGACGCTATCGCCGCCGTGGTCATAGGCGGAACACTGCTGACGGGAGGAGCGGGGTTCGTTGGAGGAACACTCATCGGAATTCTCATACAGGGCTTGATTCAGACCTACATCACCTTCGATGGAACGCTTTCCAGCTGGTGGACGAAGATATTGATCGGCTTATTGCTGTTTGCTTTTATTCTGATGCAGAAAGGCCTTCTGCTGCTTTCCCGTTTCAATCGACGTTACGTCTGAGGGAAGGACAGAGTGCTTGCGCAGCCGAATGCTTGATACGAGAAAACCCGAGGGAAAGTCGCGGACGAGCCACGCACAGGTCGTCGACGATCTCGGCAAGGCAATTGTCTCCGGCGCCTTCCCGATCGGCAGCATCCTTCCGGGCGACAGCGAACTTCTGCAGCGATTCAAGGTATCCCGCACTGTTCTGCGCGAAAGCATGAAGACCTTGGCGGCGAAGGGCATGGTCGTGCCGCGTGCGCGTGTCGGCACGCGTGTCACCGAGAAGATCTATTGGAACATGTTCGACAACGAAGTGCTCAACTGGCATTTCGAAAGCGGGGTCAACAAGGAGTTTCTTCTCCACCTCTACGATATACGCATGGCGTTCGAGCCTTTCGCCGCCAGCCTGGTGGCGGAACGGGCCAGTCGCGAGGACATCGATTTGCTGCGGCGGCTTGCGGCCTCCATGGCTGCCCCGCATCATACGTCCGACAGTCTTGCCGTTGCCGACCTGCATTTCCATCTGGCCATCACCGAGGCCTCGCAAAATCCTTTCATGCGCTCGCTCGGCGGGCTTATCGAGGCTGCGCTGGTCGGCATGTTCCGCATGAGTGCGCCACCCTCCAGCAACGGCTTTAGCAATATTGCCGACACGCATATGGCCATCGTCGAAGCCATTGCAGCGCATGATGCTCTGGCGGCGCACAAGGCCATGGAATTCGTCATCATCGACGGACGTCAACATGTCCTGGAAGCTTTCTCGGCTCTTGTCGAGGCGTAGGAGCTACTTCTAATTTCGCCGTAGTTCACCGCTCGACTAGTTGCTATGAGGGGACAGCGCCCGGTCACGGGCGGCGCCTGATGTTTATCTCGGAGCCTGAAATGGAACGCACCTGCCTCGCCATCATCCTCGCTGCCGGCGACAGTACCCGCATGAAGTCATCGATCTCGAAGGTTCTGCATCCGATCGCCGGCCGGCCGATGATCGCGCATGTGATGGAGTCGATCGCCAAGACCGATATTTCGGCAGCGGCACTGGTCGTGGGGCGCAATGCCGATGAGGTGAGCGCGGCAGCGGCGATCGGCGGCGTCAAGGTGGAATCCTATCTGCAGAAAGAGCGCCTTGGCACCGGCCATGCCGTGCTTGCGGCGCGCGAGGCGATCGCTCGAGGTTATGACGACATTCTCGTTGCCTATGGAGACGTGCCGCTGCTCACCGACGTGCCGCTGCGCGCCGCCCGCCAGGGGCTCGCCGAAGGCAACGATATCGTGGTCATCGGCTTTCACACCGATAATCCCAATGCCTATGGTCGGCTGCTGGTCAAGGATGGCGAGCTGATTGCCATACGCGAGGCGAAGGATGCGACGGATGCCGAACTGGCGGTCACCTGGTGCAACAGCGGCCTGATGGCGATCAACGGCCGCAAGGCGCTCGATCTGCTTGACCGCATCGACAACAACAATGCCAAGGGCGAATATTACCTCACCGATCTCGTTGAAATCGCTCGCTCGCTCGGCGGTCGCACCGTGGCTGTCGATGCGCCGGAAGTGGAGATGACCGGTTGCAACAACCGGGCCGAACTTGCCGTCATTGAGCGTCTTTGGCAGGAGCGGCGGCGTCACGAGCTGATGCTGTCGGGTGTCACCATGATTGCGCCGGAAACCGTGTTTCTCGCTTATGACACCGTGATCGGCCAGGATGCACTGATCGAACCGAACGTCGTGTTCGGCCCCGGCAGCGTCATCGAGGGAGGCGCGGTCGTTCATGCCTTCTCGCATATCGAGGGCGCGCATGTCAGCGCCGGAGCGACGGTCGGGCCGTTCGCGCGGTTGCGCCCCGGCGCAGATCTCGCCAGCGGCTCCAAGGTCGGCAATTTCTGCGAAGTGAAGAACGGCAAGATCGGCGAGGGCGCCAAGGTCAATCATCTGACCTATATCGGCGATGCGACTGTCGGTGCCGGCAGCAATATCGGTGCGGGCACGATCACCTGCAACTACGACGGGGTCAACAAGCACGAGACGCATATCGGCGCCAACGCCTTTGTCGGCTCCAATTCGTCGCTCGTGGCACCCGTGCGCATCGGCGACGGCGCCTACGTTGCCTCCGGCAGCGTCATCACCGATGACGTCCCGGCGGACGCACTGGCCTTCGGCCGGGCGCGGCAGGAGGTGAAGCCCGAGCGCGCCAAGCTCGTGCGCGAGAGGGCACTCGCCATCAAAGCCGCCAAGAAGGCCAGCCACTAAGCCTAAAGTAGATGGTCGCGTAACGGTTGGAAACCGAAAGTGACCATCGTGGCAATTGTGAAAACTGGTAGAATAGCTAGGACTTGCCTTCAAATTTGAGGCCAGACGGAGAGTTGTATGTGCGGCATTGTTGGGATCGTCGGGACGAAGCCTGTAGCGGGCCGTTTGGTGGATGCGCTGCGGCGCCTCGAATACCGCGGCTACGATTCGGCCGGCGTCGCCACCATCCACGAAGGCATGATGGATCGCCGCCGCGCGGAAGGAAAGCTGTTCAATCTGGAAAAGCGGCTGGAGGCCGAACCTCTGCCCGGCACGACCGGTATTGCCCATACGCGCTGGGCGACCCACGGCGTTCCGAATGAAACCAACGCCCATCCGCATTTCGTCGAGGGTGTCGCCGTCGTCCACAACGGCATCATCGAAAACTTCTCCGAATTGCGTGAGGAATTGAAGGCCGAGGGCAAGGTGTTCGCTTCGCAGACGGACACCGAAGTCATAGCTCATCTCCTGGCCAAGTATGTTCAGAGTGGCCTCGATCCGCGTACCGCTATGCTGAAGATGCTGAACCGCGTCACCGGCGCCTATGCGCTGGCCGTGATGTTCCAGAGCGATCCCGGCACGTTGCTGGCGGCGCGCTCCGGCCCGCCGCTCGCCGTGGGCTATGGCAGCGGGGAGATGTTCCTCGGCTCGGACGCTATTGCTCTCGCGCCGTTCACCAACGAGATTACCTATCTCGTCGACGGTGATTGCGCGATCGTCACGCGCGACGGCGCGACGATCATCGATTTCAGCGGCAACGAGGTGAGCAGGCCAAGGCAGATCTCGCAGGCAACCGCCTATGTGGTCGACAAGGGCAACCATCGCCACTTCATGGAAAAGGAAATCTACGAGCAGCCGGAGGTGATCTCGCATGCGCTCAGCCATTATGTCGATTTCGTCAGCCATCGCGTCCGTCAGACTGCCTCGGCGATCGACTTCGGCAGCGTTTCCGGCTTGGCGATCTCCGCTTGCGGCACTGCCTATCTCGCCGGTCTGATCGGCAAATACTGGTTCGAGCGCTATGCCCGGATTCCCGTCGAGATCGATGTTGCCTCCGAATTCCGCTATCGCGAAATGCCCTTGTCGCCCTCGCAGGCAGCGCTGTTCATCTCTCAATCCGGCGAGACGGCCGATACACTGGCCTCACTGCGCTATTGCAAGGATAACGGCCTGAAGATCGGCGCCATCGTCAATGTCAGGGAATCGACCATCGCGCGTGAATCCGATGCCGTGTTTCCGATCCTGGCCGGCCCGGAAATCGGCGTCGCCTCGACGAAGGCCTTTACCTGCCAGCTCGCCGTCCTTGCCTCTCTGGCGATCGGAGCGGGCGTTGCCCGCGGCACGGTGAGCGCCAAGGAGGAGGAGGAGATGGTGCGCCACCTGGTCGAGATGCCTCGCATCATGGCGCGCGTGCTGAACATCATCCAGCCGCAGATGGAAAGCCTCGCGCGCGAGATTTCGAAGTTCAAGGACGTGCTCTATCTCGGCCGCGGCACCAGCTTCCCGCTTGCCATGGAGGGAGCGCTGAAGCTGAAGGAGATCTCCTATATCCATGCCGAAGGCTATGCGGCCGGCGAACTGAAGCATGGGCCGATCGCGCTGATCGATGAGAACATGCCCGTCATCGTCATCGCGCCCTATGACCGCTTCTTCGACAAGACCGTTTCCAACATGCAGGAGGTGGCGGCGCGCGGCGGCCGGATCATCTTCATTACCGACGATGCCGGTGCCGCCGCATCGACGCTGCCGACCATGGCGACCATTAGCCTGCCTGTGGTTGACGAAATCATCGCCCCGATCATCTTCTCGCTGCCGATACAGCTGCTGGCCTACCATACCGCCGTCTTCATGGGCACGGACGTCGATCAGCCGCGCAACCTCGCCAAATCGGTGACGGTAGAGTAGGGCGCCACTTCCTTTCATCCTGCGGTCACGTCGTCGTGAGTCGGCCGTCTGTTCGGTGCGCCGGCGGGACTGGCGGGTTGTGTGCCGCGCTAATTTCTGGCACGCTTCTTGAAGGAGAGGGTGGGGGAGAATTGCCTGATAGCGGTAGGCGGCGGAACGGAGTTTTCGAACGGCGAATGACTGAAAAACTCATCAAAATGTCCGTGACGACGCGGATCAGAAACAACTTCCTGGCCGGCCTGATCATCTGCGCTCCTATCGCCATCACGCTCTGGCTCACGTGGTCTGTTGTGCATTGGGCGGATAGCTGGGTGCGGCCCTATATTCCCGCACGCTACGACCCTGAAAGCTATCTGAATTTCGCCGTCCCCGGCACTGGCCTCGTGATCGCGATGATCTTCATCACGGTTGTCGGTTTCCTGGCCAAGAACCTGATCGGGCAGAGCATCGTCCGCTTCGGAGAGTCGATCGTCAATCGCGTTCCGCTCGTGCGAAGCATCTACAAGAGCGTCAAGCAGATCTTCGAGACAGTGCTGAAGGAGCAGGGCACGTCGTTCAAGAAGGTGGGATTGATCGAATATCCAAGCCCGGGCCTCTGGTCCATGGTGTTCATATCGACCGACGCCAAGGGCGAGATTGCTTCGAAATTCAACGCCATGGGTCATGACATGGTGGCGGTTTTCCTGCCGCCGACACCGGTGCCGACAGCCGGATTCCTGGTTTTCGTGCCGCGCGAAAAGATCACGGTTCTCGACATGAGCCCCGAGGATGGCGCCAAGCTTCTGATTTCCGGCGGCCTGGTTTCGCCCGAATACAAGGAAGAGCTGGTCGCGATGAAGGGCCTGCGCGCGCCGGTTCCGATGAAGTCTCTGACCTAGAAATCGCTCTTTCCGCTATCGTCGACAGCCTATTCTCGCGCCATGCGCGAATTGTCACGTCTCTATCATGTTGACGTCTTAGATCGTCCTTGGGACAGGCAATGGGTATCTCATTATCGAATGTTCGGGACGCATGTGCCGGACGCTATCTTCGATACGGCTTCTATCAAGCCGCGTGTGGATACCGTTGTCTCCATTCGGTTTTTTATCAGGAGGATATTGTCTTGAGAGACTTGCGTTCAAAGACTTTGCCGCTGCTGTCAGCAGCGCTTGCCGCATTCGTTTTCACAGCGCCGCTCGCAGCGCATGCCGACAGTTCCGTAGCGGTCGGAGGTACCACGCTCGTCAACAAGGGACGTGTTGCCGTGGGCCGTATTCCGGCCAACCTACGCGACAAGTTCGGCGAGACCTTCGGCTCTGGCTCGGGCATGTCCATCGATGCCAAAAGCTGGACCCGCAATGCTGACGGCACCTACAAGGGATCGCTGTGGCTGCTGCCGGACCGCGGCTACAACGCCGTCGGCACGACGGACTATCGCCCGCGATTGAACACCATCGACGTCAATCTGAGCCCGGTCGCGCCCGGTGCGACGCCGGCAGCCGGTAAGGAACAGTCCGGTGTCGATGCAAAGCTTGCGGACACCACGCTGCTGAAGGACGACAAGGGCGCCGACACCACCGGTCTCGACCCCGCCGACGGTATCCGCCATCCGGAAGGGGCCATGCCGCAGCTGCCGGAAGCGCCGAATGGCAAGGTCTCGCTCGACACGGAAGCCATCGCGCGCCTGCCCGACGGCACGATGTTCATCAGCGATGAATACGGCCCCTATATCTACCGTTTCGCCGCTGACGGACGCATGATGTCCGCGACCCCTCCGCCGGATGCCTTGCTGCCGATGCGCCATGGCGCCGTCAACTTCGCCTCCAACAATCCAGGCCCTGGCGAATCCACGCCTGATCCGAAGGACCCGACCAGCGGCCGCCAGAACAACCAGGGTCTCGAAGGCATGTCCCTGACGCCTGACGGCAAGTTCCTGATCGCCGTTCTGCAGTCGGCGACGCGCCAGGATGGCGGCGATTCCAGCTCGACCCGACAGAATACGCGCGCACTGGTCTATGATGCCGCCGATCCCGCGCATCTGAAGCTGGTACACGAATATGTCGTGCCGTTGCCGGTCTTCACGGACGCCAAGGGCAAGACGGCCGTTGCAGCCCAGAGCGAGATTGTTGCGCTCTCGCCGCAGACCTTCCTGATGCTGGCACGCGACAGCAACAACGGCTACGGCTTGAAGGGCGACAAGTCGCTCTATCGCAGCGTTGTTGTCGTCGATATCTCCGCCGCCACTGACATTGCCGGCAGCAAGTTCGATGCCGACAAGCCCGTCGCTCCGAAGGGCGTTCTCGATGCGTCCGTGAAGTCTGCGACGGTCAGCCAGTTTATCGACATCAACGATGATGCCGATCTCTCCCGCTTCGGCCTTCACAATGGCGCTCCGAACGACCGCAATAACCTCTCGGAAAAATGGGAAGCCATGTCGCTCCTGAGCGTCATGGATCCGAAGCTGCCCGATGACTACTTCCTGTTCGTCGCCAATGACAACGACTTTCTGACCCAGGATGGCTTCCAGGTCGGTGCTGCCTACAAGGGCGATGGCGGAGCCGATGTCGACACCATGTTCCAGGTGTTCCAGGTGACCATTCCTGGTCTTGCCGCCAAGTAAGCCTTTTGAAAGAGTGATGGACGCGGCTTGCGCGTCCATCCGTTCATCCCGCTCGCAGGAACCGGATCGCCTCGTCGCGGCGGAAGAGATAGAGCAGGGTGCGTACCGCCATGCCGCGTTCCCCGGTCAGCTCCGGATCGCGCTCGATGATATAGGCGGCATCCTTGCGGGCGATTTCCAGAAGATCGGCATGGGCTTCGAGACTGGCGATGCGAAAGCCCGGCGTACCCGACTGGCGTGTGCCCAGAAGCTCGCCTTCGCCGCGTAGCTTCAGATCCTCCTCGGCAATGCGGAAGCCGTCCTCGGTGTCGCGCATGATCGACAGCCGGGCATGGCCGGTTTCGCCCAATGGCCCCTTGTAAAGCAGGATGCAGGTGGAGGCTTCGTCGCCGCGTCCTACGCGGCCGCGCAGCTGGTGTAGTTGCGCCAGACCGAAGCGCTCGGCATGTTCGATAACCATGATCGTCGCATCGGGCACGTCGACGCCGACTTCGACAACAGTCGTTGCCACGAGCAGCCGGATCTCGCCATTCTTGAAGGCCATCATGACAGCGTCCTTATCAGGACCACTCATCCGGCCGTGGATGAGGCCGACGCTAGCGCCGAGCGCGCTCGTCAATGTCGCGTGCCGCTCCTCCACGGACATTAAATCAGATTCTTCGGATTCCTCCACAAGTGGGCATATCCAATAGGCTTTTTTGCCTTCCGAGAGCGCGCTCTGCAGCCGCGAGACGATCTCTCCCGTTCGTTCCGTCGGGATGGTGATCGTCTGGATTGGTTTACGTCCCGCCGGCTTCTCGGTGAGCTTGGAAACATCCATGTCGCCGAAAGCGGCAAGCACCAACGTGCGCGGGATGGGCGTCGCGGTCATGACAAGCATATGCGGCGAGATGCCTTTCGCTGTAAGCCGCAGGCGCTGGTGGACGCCGAAGCGATGCTGCTCGTCGACCACAGCCAGCATTAGATTGGCGTAGGCGACACTGTCCTGGAACAGCGCATGCGTGCCGATGATGATCTGCGCCTCGCCGGAGGCGATGCGCTCCAGGATGGCGTCGCGCTCGCGACCTTTGGTTCGGCCCGTGAGAACCTCGACGGAAAGATTTGCATTGGCTGCGAATTTTGAGATCGTTGCGTGATGCTGTCGCGCGAGGATTTCGGTCGGTGCCATGAACACGGCCTGGCCGCCGCTCTCGATCACGGCAGCGATCGCCATCAGCGCCACGAGCGTCTTGCCCGCGCCGACATCCCCCTGCAGCAGCCGCAGCATGCGCTCCGTACCGGCCATGTCCTTGAGAATATCTGCGACGGCCTCGCGCTGGCTGTTGGTCATCGAGAAGGGCAGGGATTCCAATATCTTGCTACTGATTTCCCCGGTCGCATGCACCGGCTGTCCCGCGACCTTGCGCAGCCGCTGGCGTACGAGGGAGAGCGACAGCTGCCCAGCCAGAAATTCGTCATAGGCGAGCCTGCGGCGTGCAGTTGCCTGCGGATCGATATCGGTCGCGTCTCGCGGCGCATGCAGCATGTGGAAGCTGTCTGAGATCGAGGGAAAGCCCTGCTTCTGCGCAAGCGCAAGATCGTCCCACTCCGGCAGTTCAGGCATGCGCGGCAGCGCGGCTTCGATGGTCTTGCGCAGGAATTTTGGCGAGAGGCCGGCAGTCAGGGGATAGACCGGCTCGACCAGCGGCAGATTTTCCGCTTCGCTCTCGCGCATGATGTAGTCCGGATGCACCATCGACGGCCGGCCGTTGAACCAATCGACCTTGCCGCTGACGGTCACCGTCTCATCGATCGGCAGCTGTTTTTCGAGCCATTGCGCCTTGCCCCGGAAGAACACCAGCGCCAGTTCCCCTGTCTGGTCATGCAGGAAGACACGATAGGGCACATTGCTGCGCGCGTTCGGCGGCGGCTGGTGGCGGTCGACCCGGCCGGTAATGGTGACGATCGCGCCTTGCGGCGCTCTGGCAATGCCTGGCTGCTCGCGCCGGTCAATGATGGAGTGCGGCGCGTGGAACAGCAGGTCGATGACACGGCAATCGTCGATCGTTTCGCGGTCGAGCAGCTTGACCAGCAGTTCGGATACCTTCGGCCCAACGCCGGGCAGCGAAGATATGGAGGCGAACAAGGGATCGAGGATGGCGGGACGCATGGCGGGCAAAATGCGACGGGCAGGGTGGATTTGGCAAGGGGCGGCCGCGAACTCGACCCGATTGAGCCGAACACTCCCCGGAAAATTACGCTCGAGATGCTTTTTTTAGAAAAATCGGTTCCCACCTTTCAACGCTGGTTTTATAGAGACGCATCAACATGAAGGTGTTTTTGATGACTGGGCTGACCCTCAGCAGTGCCGATCTCGATCCTCGCCGCCGGCGCATCCTTTTCCGCTGCTGGCATCGTGGCATCCGCGAGATGGATCTGGTCTTCGGCCAGTTCGCCGATAACGAGCTGCCGGGATTGGCCGAAGCCGATCTCGATGAGCTCGAAAGCATCATGAACGAGGAAGACAACGATCTCGTCAAGTGGATACTCGGAACCGAGCCGACACCACAACATTTGCAGACCCCCCTGTTCCAGCGCCTGGCGTCCTACAAGCCCGATTTCGAAGAGATCGCTGAAAGGTTCGGCATAACCAGATGATTCCCGGTTTCGATGCGAAGAAACTGCTCGCCGCAAGCGAGCCGCTGACGGTCGGTCATGTCCCGGCCGGCATGGAACCGTTCCTGCTTGCGGAGCTGGCAAGAGCCGGTCAGCCGATCGCCTATGTCATGTCTGATGGGCAGCACATGGCCGATGTCGAGCAGATGCTCGGCTTTCTCGCGCCCGAGATTCCGGTACTGACCTTGCCCGCCTGGGATTGCCTTCCCTATGACCGCGTTTCGCCGAGTTCCGACACGTCAGCCCGCCGCCTGGCCGCGTTCTCCGGCCTGATTGCCTATCATCACAAGCCGCATGCCGCGATCGTGCTGGTGACCGTCAACGCCATGCTGCAGAAGGTTGCGCCGCAGGACATCATCGAAAGCCTGGCGTTTTCGGCGAGGTCAGGCAATCAACTCCGCATGGACGACATTGCCGGCCGTCTGGAGCGCAATGGTTTCGAACGCGTCGCGACCGTGCGCGAGGTCGGCGAATATGCCGTGCGCGGCGGTATCCTCGATGTCTTCGTTCCGGGCACGGAAGAGCCGGTGCGTCTCGATTTCTTCGGCGATACGCTGGAAAGCATCCGCAGCTTCGATCCGGCCAGCCAGCGCACGACAGGGCAGGTCCGCTCCCTCGATCTCAATCCGATGAGCGAGGTCACGCTGACGCCGGATACGATCAGCCGTTTCCGCAAGAACTATCTCTCCGCCTTCGGCGCCGCGACGCGCGACGATGCGCTCTATGTCGCCGTTTCCGAAGGGCGCCGCTATGCCGGCATGGAACATTGGCTGCCGCTGTTCTACGAGAAGCTGGAGACGGTCTTCGACTATCTGAGGGGCTTCCGGCTGGTGACGGATCACACGGTGCGCGAAGCGGCCGAGGAGCGTTCCAAGCTCGTTTTTGACTATTATGACGCGCGCCTCAATTCCGGACAGCCGGCCAAGAGCCAGATGTCGCAGGGCACGCCCTACAAGCCGGTAACGCCTAGTCAGCTCTATCTCGATGCCAGCACCTTCGGCAAGGCACTGGATGCCTTCAGCGCCATCCGCATATCGCCTTTCAACGAGCACGAGGGCGAGGCTCGCCGTGTCGTCAGCATCGACGCCCGGCAAGGGCCTCGCTGGGCACGCTCGGCGACCGAGAGCGCCGATAGCGAACGCGTCAACGTCTTCGATGCCGTCGTCAAGCACATCGCTGACAAACGCGCCTCCGGCGGCAAGGTGCTGATTACGGCCTGGACCGAGGGTTCGCTCGACCGCCTGCTGCAAGTGCTCGCCGAGCATGGGCTGGCACGCGTCAAGACGATCGAGGCTTTCAAGGACCTCGGTGGTTTGGCGAAAGGCGAGGCGGCGGCTGCAGTCCTAAGTCTGGAAGCAGGCTTCGAGGCCGGCGATCTCATCATCATCGGCGAGCAGGACATCCTCGGCGACCGCATGGTTCGCCGCTCCAAGCGGCGCAAGCGCGCCGCCGATTTCATCTCGGAAGTGGCCGGCCTCGACGAAGGCTCGATCGTCGTCCATGCCGAACACGGCATCGGCCGTTTCGTCGGCCTCAAGACCATCGAGGCAGCCGGCGCTCCGCATGCCTGTCTCGAGCTGCGCTATGCCGACGACGCCAAGCTGTTCCTGCCCGTCGAAAACATCGATCTCCTGTCGCGCTACGGCGGTGAGGGCACGGAGGCTCAGCTCGACAAGCTCGGCGGCGGCGCCTGGCAGATGCGCAAGGCCAAGCTCAAGAAGCGCTTGCTTGACATGGCCGGCGCCTTGATCCGCGTCGCGGCCGAACGCCTGACGCGGCATGCGCCGGTGCTCAGCGCCCCGGACGGCCTCTATGACGAGTTCGCCGCCCGCTTCCCCTATGATGAAACCGAAGACCAGATGAACGCCATCGAGGCGGTGCGCGACGATCTTGGCGCCGGCCGGCCGATGGATCGCCTCGTCTGCGGCGACGTCGGCTTCGGCAAGACGGAAGTGGCGTTGCGCGCCGCCTTCGTCGCCGCCATGAACGGCGCGCAGGTCGCCGTGGTCGTGCCGACGACGCTGCTTGCCCGCCAGCATTTCAAGACCTTCTCCGAGCGTTTCCGTGGGCTACCGATCCGCGTGCAGCAGGCATCCCGTCTTGTCGGTGCCAAGGAGCTGGCGCTGACAAAGAAGGAAGTCGCCGAAGGCAAGACGGATATCGTCGTCGGCACGCATGCGCTGCTCGGCGCCGGCATCAAGTTCGCCAATCTCGGCCTGCTTGTTATCGACGAGGAGCAGCATTTCGGCGTCAAGCACAAGGAGCGGCTGAAGGATCTGAAAAGCGACGTGCATGTGTTGACGCTGTCGGCGACGCCGATCCCACGGACGCTGCAGCTGGCCATGACGGGCGTGCGTGAATTGTCGCTCATCACCACGCCGCCGGTCGACCGCATGGCGGTGCGCACCTTCATCTCTCCCTTCGATTCGCTCGTCATCCGCGAGACGCTGATGCGCGAGCATTATCGCGGCGGCCAGAGCTTCTATGTCTGCCCGCGCTTGGCCGATATCGCCGATATCCATGCCTTCCTGCAATCGGATGTACCGGAGCTGAAGGTGGCGGTTGCGCACGGCCAGATGCCGGCCGGCGAGCTGGAGGACATCATGAATGCCTTCTACGAAGGCCGCTATGACGTGCTGCTCTCCACGACCATCGTCGAATCCGGTCTCGACGTGCCGACGGCCAACACACTGATCGTCCATCGCGCCGACATGTTCGGCCTTGCGCAGCTCTATCAGCTTCGCGGCCGTGTCGGCCGCTCCAAGGTGCGCGCCTTCTCGCTCTTCACCCTGCCGGTCAACAAGGTCCTGACGACGACGGCCGAGCGCCGCCTGAAGGTGCTACAATCGCTGGATACGCTCGGCGCCGGCTTCCAGCTTGCGAGCCACGATCTGGATATCCGCGGCGCCGGTAATCTGCTCGGCGAGGAACAATCAGGCCATATCAAGGAAGTCGGTTTCGAGCTTTACCAGCAGATGCTCGAGGAGGCCGTCGCCGAGGTCAAGGGCGTCGACGAGATCCAGGACACCGGCTGGTCACCGCAGATTTCCGTCGGTACGCCGGTCATGATCCCGGACGATTACGTGCCGGATCTGCATCTGCGCATGGCGCTCTACCGCCGTCTGGGCGAAATCACCGAAATCAAGGAGATCGACGGTTTCGGTGCCGAAATGATCGACCGTTTCGGACAAATGCCGATCGAGGTGCAGCATCTCCTCAAGATCGTCTACATCAAGTCGCTCTGCCGCATCGCCAATGTCGAGAAGCTGGATGCCGGCCCGAAGGGCGTCGTCGTGCAATTCCGCAACAAGGAATTCCCGAACCCGGCCAACCTCGTCGGCTATATCGCCAAGCAGGGCACCATGGCAAAGATCCGCCCCGACCATAGCGTATTCCTCACCCGCGATCTGCCGACGCCGGAAAAGCGGCTGCAGGGGGCGGCTGTGGTGATGACGCAGCTGGCGGAACTGGCGAAGTAGAATTGTGGGCGTATCTGGGCCGAGTGCTGCCGGCGCTTAAAAGCCATTAGGATTTTGCGGAAATCGCGCTCAGTTCTTCCAAATCAAGGTCTCGTTCCAGTTCGTGGAGCGTTTCATCGTCGATATCGCCAGCCCGGTGAAGCCGTATGAGTTCACGGCGGCCAGTCGCGACCGCCTGCAGAACAACATCGAAATGGGCTTGGAGCATCGGCGTGTAGTGGTCCGTGCGCTCGGCATAATCGGCAATCTTCTCGGCTCTGACCTGATAGCGCTGCAGCAACTGTGGGTGAATAAGATTACCCTCGCTGTCATAAGCCAGCGTTTGGATGGTCGCCCATTGCGCCTGGGCCATGGCGGCTTCGGCCTGGCTCATGGTGAAGCGAACTTTGGCCGACTCTGGCTCCGTCAACCGCGACCACTTGATCACGTACCCTAGCGTGGTGCCTTGCAAAAGCACGGTCCCAAGAATGATGGCAAACGACGTCACCAGAATGAAGTCGCGGCCCGGGAAGCTTTCAGGCACGCTTAGCGCCAGGGCAAGCGTGACCACGCCGCGGACGCCCGCCCAACTCAGCACGGTTGCGCCGCGGAACCCAAGCGGCGTGTATCGCTCAACTCCCAGCAGATTGCACAGCCTGATGACGAAGTCGGATCCGAACGCCCACGCAAAGCGCGCGAGAGCGAGTGCGATCAGGATCACGAGTATCGGCAATCCCATCGTTGCGAGCACAACCTCGAATCCGCCACCGCGTTCAACGACCCCTCGCAGGGATAAACCAATCAATATGAAAACCGTGGCTTCCATCAGAAAGACGATGACGGTCCAGAATGACGAACCGCGCATGCGTGTCGAAGCCGACAGGACGGTATGCTGGTGCCAGCTCATGATCAGACCGGTGGTTACGGTCGCGATGACACCCGAAACATGGATCAATTCGCCGAGTAGATAAGAGATCCACGCCAGGAGAACGGTGGCGGCGATAATCAGATATTCGTCACCTAACCGGCGCACGAACATGACCCATGTTGTGCCGACGGCGATGCCGACGACGGCACCGCCGATTGCCAACAGGAAGAAGCTCCCCACCGCATCCACTGCGCTGAAGGCACCGGTAACTCCAGCAGCGATGGCGAAGCGGAAGAGCACCAGACCGCTCGCGTCGTTGAGCAGGCTTTCACCCTCCAGCAGGATTTGAAGACGTCGGGGCAGCTTTACACGCTCGAGGATCGCCCGAGCGGAAACTGCATCCGGTGGCGAAACGATCGCTCCGAGTGCCGCGCAAGCTGCCCAGGGAAGCGACGGGAACAGAAGGTGGGTCACCACGGCCACGATGGCGCAAGTGAAGAAAACCGCACCGACGGCGAGCGAGGCTATCCCGATCATATGGCGGCGCAGGCGGCCAAGGGAGATGGACCACGCGCCGTCCATAAGCAGAGGCGGCAGGAAGATGACCAGCACCAGAGCCGGATCAATTTCGATCGTCGGCAGGCCCGGCAAGAAGGCAAGCAGCCCGCCACCCGCAAGCAGCGCCACGGAGGGCGGCATTCCGAACCGGTGAGCGGCGTAGTGAAGCGCGATGATCGCTACAAACATCGCGATCACCAACTCGAATAAATGCGTTGGTTCCATGCGCTCGCCCCGAGTGCAGTCTCTTGATCGAGCCTATTTAAGAGTTTGTCTTGTCGGAATGCAATCGCGCAAGCTGCCGCTTCATATTCGGGGAAGGCGCCGTGCCGAAATCACGCGACGACTGCAGGTGGCGCTTTGGGGTACCTAACCCTCAAGAAGCGGCGATAACACTTGCCGCCTGATGTTGAAGGTGAGCCTCGATCAATTCATCCCAGCCCGCGCCTGGGCCTTCATCTTGGCGATATCCCTCAACGCCTCGACCAGCACATCCGGCGTCTGGGCGCCGCTGACGGCGTATTGTTGGTCGAAGATGAAGAAGGGCACGCCGTTAACGCCGATCTTCTGGGCGGCGTCGATTTCGCCGATGATGAGGTCGCGGTCGGCGTCGGAGGCGAGCAGCGCTGCGATGACGGAGCTGTCGAGCCCGGCCTTTTCGGCGATCTCGAGCAGAACCGCGTGGTCGCCGACGTTGCGACCCTCCTCGAAATTGGCCTTGAAGAGGGCGTTGACCACCTTTTCCTGCGTCTCGCGGTTTTCGGTGCCGGCCCAGTGGATGAGGCGGTGTGCGTCGAGCGTGTTCGGACCGATTTTGATGGCGTCGAAATCGAACTTGATGCCCACTTCGCGGCCGAGATCGCTGAGCATCTTGTGGGCTTGAGCGACGCGCTCCTCGCCGCCGAGCTTCTTTGCCAATTCCTTCTTCTGGTCGACGCCTTCGGACGGATAGTCGGGATTCAGTCGATAGGGCCGCCAGTTGAGATCGACGCCCACCTCATCCTGTACTTCGGCGATGGCCAGCTCCAACCGGGCCTTGCCGAGATAGCACCACGGACAAACGACGTCCGAGACGATATCGATCGTGATGCGTTC
Source organism: Martinezella lusitana (assembly GCF_016901135.1). Lineage (GTDB taxonomy): Bacteria > Pseudomonadota > Alphaproteobacteria > Rhizobiales > Rhizobiaceae > Rhizobium > Rhizobium lusitanum_D. Next base: position 193,646 of record NZ_JAFEVL010000048.1, read on the forward strand.
CATGGCTCTGTCCTTTCGCTTTTCGGCTTGTCCCCACCATCTAGGTCTTTGCGCCGATGGCTTCAACCGGTTACCGAAAGGGAACCGGCGTCAACGCAGCGCACTTATTGTGCGGATGCGTCCCACCAGACGGGCAGCTGATAGCCATAGAGCGGCAGTGCCGCGGGATGGGCGATATGGCTTCGCCGCGCCACCCATTGCTGCGCGATATGGTAGAGCGGCACGACGTAGTAGCCGGAGATCAGGATGCGATCGAAGGAACGCACGGCGTCGCGGAAATCTTCCGCTGACTTCGCCGTCAGGAAATGATTGATCAGCGTATCGACGTCCGGGTCAGCGACACCGGCGAAGTTCAGGCTGCCCGGCGTTTTCGCGGCTCCCGAGCTCCATCGGCCTACCTGTTCGATACCAGGCGACAGCGACGACGGGTAGGATTTGATGATCACGTCGTAGTCGTAGTTGGTCGTTCGCAGCTGATACTGCGAATCGTCGACGGTGCGGATGGTGACGGCTATGCCAAGCAAGGCCAGCGAGCGGCGGTAGGCGATGGCGATGCGTTCCTGGTCCGCATTCTGCGTCATGATCTCGAAGCTGAGCTGCCGGCCGGCGCTGTCGACCATGCGCTCCCCCTTGATCGCATAGCCGCCCTGCTTGAGGAAATTGACGGCCTTGCGCAGGATCGAACGATCACGGCCGGAACCGTCGCTGACGGGCAGCTTATAGGTGCCGTCGAGGACGTCTGCATCGATATGGTCCTTGATCGGCCCGAGCAGGGCGAGCTCGTTGGCATCGGCCGGGACGCCGAAGGACGAAAGATCGGAATTCTGCCAGTAGCTTTCGGTGCGGGTATAGGCATCGGAAGCAAGGTTGCGATTGAACCATTCGAAATCGAAGGCGAGCGCCAGGCCCTTGCGGACATTCTTGTTTGCAAAGATCGGCCGGCGCGCATTGAAGACGAAGCCCAGCATGCCGCTCGGCAGCTTGGGGGTGAAGACCTCCTTGACGACGGCTCTGGAAGTAACAGCCGGAAAATCGTAGGCCTGCTGCCAGTGGGCCGGGCTGCCGTCCTGATAGATATCGATATCGCCCTTCTTGAAGGACTCGAACACGGTCGTGTCCTGCAAAAAGTAGTTCACCACGATCTGGTCGAAGTTGTCGACGCCGACCTTCGCCGGAATATCCTTGCCCCAGTAGTCGGGATTACGCTCGAAAATGATTCGCTGGCCGGGATCGACGCTCTTCACCCGGTATGGGCCGGAGCCGATCGGGATGCTGAGCGTGGTGCGTTCAAAACTGTCAGGATCGGTGGCGTGTTTCGGCAGGATGGGCAGCGATGAGGCGATGATCAGCGGCGTTTCGCGATTGGCCTTGTCGTTGAAGCGGATCAGCACGCCATGATCGCCGACCTTCTCGATCGTGCCGATCGTGTCGAGCCAAGACGACATTGGTATGCGCCCCTTGTCGCGCAGCAGCTGGAAGGTAAAGATCACGTCTTCGGGCGTGACCGGCTGGCCGTCCGACCATTTTGCATCGGGATTGAGATTGAACTGGATGTAGCTCCGGCTCTCGTCCCATTCGACAGTCTGGGCGAGCAGCCCGTAGAGCGTGAACGGTTCGTCGCGGGAGCGCTGCATCAGCGGCTCATAGATGAGATTGCCGAATTCCGGATCCCACATGCCGCGCGCCGTCGTGCGCATGCTCTTCAGGATGAACGGATTGAGATTGTCGAAGGTGCCGACGACACCGTAGCTGATGCGGCCGCCCTTTTTGACGTTCGGATTGACGTAGGGAAAATGCTTGAAATCCGCCGGCAGAACCGGATCTCCATGCATGGCGATACCGTAGAGTGGTTGCGCCGCGGCGGCGTTGCATAATGCTGCGAAAAATACAAAGACAGCGATCCGGAGCGCTCGCATGGCATCCTTTCCGGTAAGGGCTACGATTCGGCCGAACCTTATCACGAGCGTGCCGAATTCAACACGCGACCGCGGAATTCTTGGGTCTCGGCAGAAAAGGCCAAAGAAAAGCTGGATATCCGCGTCGGTGCGATGTAACAGGGGGGCCGGGTTTCCCGGGTCATGCATTTGCCTTATTCATTCGACAGGTGGACGACGGTTTGACCCGAATGGCATGGGACGGCGCGCTGTCGTCCCGCAGCGGATTTCAGGAGGCGGTTTCGCTATGATGTTCAAGACTGACAACAAAATGAGGGCAGGTCTTTCTGCTCTGGCTCTCATGATCGGTGCGGCGCTCCCGGCAGCTGCCTTCGCTCAGGATGCGTCCAACGCTGCTCCCGCTGATGGCGGTGGCGATCCCAATCAACCACGTCTGGGCTGGTACAAAACCTGCGCCAAGCAGGATGATGCCGATATCTGCATCGTGCAGAACCTCATCATGGCCAATAACGGCCAGCTGGTGACGGCAGTCGGCCTCATCTCCGTCGATGGCAAGGTCACTCGCAAGATCCTGCAGATTTCCGTTCCGACGGCTCGCCTGATCCCGCCCGGCATTACCATGCAGATTGACGGCGGCAAGGGCCAGAAGCTCGATTACGCCGTCTGCCTTCCGGACAAGTGCACCGCGGAAGTGCCTGTGACCGACGCTATGGTCGCTTCGCTGAAGAAGGGGACCGATGTGACCTTCACCTCGATCAACTTCCGCCGCGCACCAAACCCGATCAAGATTTCGCTGACCGGCTTTGGCGCCGCCTTTGACGGCCCGGCGATCTCCGACTCCAAGCTTGCCGAAAGCCAGAAGAGCCTGCAGGACAGCATGCAGAAGAAGGCTGAGGAAGCACGCAAGAAGCTGGAAGACGCCCAGAAGGCCGCCAAAGCGCAGTAAGCTTGCGGAAATTCATCATCTCATAAAAGAAAAAGCCCGGAGCAATCCGGGCTTTTTCTTTGCGGTTGCTCCCATGAGCCACGCCGCACAAATGAAAAGGGAAGGCCTTGGGATGCCTTCCCTTCGGAAATAAGATTGGTTTGACTGGCGCTTAGTGGGCAAAGCTCATCTTGGGCTTGAGCTGTCCGGTCGGCGCCTTGTCGAAGATCTGATCGACTTGTGGATTGCGGAGCGGAACGCCGCTCTCGTCACTGATCAGATTCTGTTCCGACACGTATGCGACGTACTCAGTCTCGTCGTTTTCGGCGAGAAGGTGATAGAAGGGCTGATCCTTGCTGGGCCGCACTTCCGCCGGAATGGAATTCCACCATTCGTCGGTGTTTGCGAATTCCGGATCGACATCGAAGATGACACCGCGGAAGGGGAACATCCGGTGTCGAACCACGTCGCCAATATTGAATTTTGCGTCTCGTTGTTTCATGGCACGACTTCCTTTCAAGCAATCATGTGGTGACTTTCACCGCTGATATCAAGGATTTTGCCCCCACTCCTTCATTGAACTGTCACATTCCGCCGGCCGTTCTCGCCCCGCATCGGGTGACAGTGCTATGCACGAGTTCCGCGTTCCAACGGAAGGATCGCGATCAGGAGAAGGGGCCGCCGCATCTTCGCCTGCATGAAGAAAGCCCCGGCCAGCCGGGGCTTTCGCTTTGGGTATCAGACCGAATAGTACATGTCGTATTCGACCGGATGCGGGGTCATTTCGAAGCGCATGACTTCCTGCATCTTCAGTTCGATGAACGCGTCGATCTGGTCGTCGTCGAAGACGCCGCCGGCGGTCAGGAACTTGCGGTCCTTGTCGAGGCTTTCGAGCGCTTCGCGCAGCGAGCCGCAAACCGTCGGGATCTTCTTCAGTTCCTTCGGCGGCAGATCGTAGAGGTCCTTGTCCATGGCCTTGCCGGGATGGATCTTGTTCTTGATACCATCAAGGCCTGCCATCAGCATGGCTGCGAAGCCGAGATAGGGGTTTGCTGCCGGATCCGGGAAGCGGACTTCGACGCGCTTTGCCTTCGGGTTCGAGCCGAACGGAATACGGCAGGAGGCGGAACGGTTGCGAGCAGAATAGGCAAGCAGAACCGGAGCTTCGTAACCTGGGACGAGACGCTTGTAGGAGTTCGTCGACGGGTTGGTGAAGGCATTGATCGCCTTGGCATGCTTGATGATGCCGCCGATGTAGTAGAGGCAGCTCTCGGAGAGGCCAGCATATTCGTCGCCGGCGAAGGTCGGCTTGCCGCCCTTCCAGATCGACTGGTGAACGTGCATGCCCGAGCCGTTATCGCCGAAGATTGGCTTCGGCATGAAGGTTGCCGTCTTGCCGTAGGCGTTGGCGACCTGGTGGACGACATACTTGTAGATCTGCATCTTGTCGGCGTTGCGCACCAGCGTGTCGAACTTGATGCCGAGCTCGTGCTGGGCGGCAGCAACTTCGTGGTGATGCTTTTCGACGACGACGCCCATTTCCGAGAGAACGGTCAGCATCTCCGAGCGCATGTCCTGCGCGCTGTCGACAGGCGGAACCGGGAAGTAGCCGCCCTTGATGCGCGGACGGTGACCGAGGTTGCCGGTTTCGTAATCCGTGTCGTCGTTGGAGGGCAATTCGCTGGAGTCGAGCTTGAAGCCGGTGTTGTAAGGATCGGCCTTGTACTTGACGTCATCGAAGACGAAGAATTCGGCTTCCGGACCGAAGAAGGCGGTATCACCGATACCGGAGGCCTTCAGGTAGGCTTCCGCCTTCTTGGCGGTGCCGCGCGGGTCGCGGTTGTAAGCTTCGCCGGAGACCGGGTCCAGAATGTCGCAGAGGATGACCATGGTGGACTGCGCGAAGAACGGATCCATGTGGACCGTGTCCGTGTCAGGCATCAGCACCATGTCGGATTCGTTGATGGCCTTCCAGCCTGCAATCGAGGAGCCGTCGAACATGACGCCATCGGCGAACATGTCTTCATCGACACAGACGATGTCCATCGTGACATGCTGCAGCTTGCCCTTGGGGTCGGTGAAGCGCAGGTCAACGAACTTGACGTCGTTATCCTTGATCTGTTTGAGAATTTCGCTTGCCGTCGTCATTAAATTTCTCTTCCCTTGACTTAGATGACGATTTTTAGCCGCGGCCGAAAAGGCCGGGCGGGTTAAATGGCGTCTATGCCAGTTTCACCGGTGCGGATTCGAATGACCTCTTCGATGTTGGAGACGAAAATCTTTCCGTCGCCGATACGGCCGGTTTGCGCAGCCTTGCGGATAGCGTCGATCACCGCTTCCGCATTTTCATCCGCCAATACGACTTCGACCTTCACCTTCGGCAGGAAGTCGACGACGTACTCGGCGCCACGGTAAAGTTCCGTGTGGCCCTTCTGACGGCCGAAGCCCTTCGCTTCCGTCACGGTGATACCCTGCAAACCGACTTCCTGAAGGGCTTCCTTCACTTCATCGAGCTTGAAGGGCTTAATGATCGCTTCGATCTTTTTCATGAGAAAATGTCTCTCCGCTTCCCCTGTTACAGCAGGACTACTCCCCGCTCGGCCAACGTGATGCACGTATCATGCCAGATGCGGATGGGCCGCCGTAAAAAAATCCCGGCGAATTTACGCCGAGATGATGGATTGATGAGGATTTTTCAGAAAAATGGAAGCGATTTCGCGCTGAAATGCGTTGGATAAGTAAAATTTCGCAAAAAAATGCCGTGCACGTCATATTCGTACTCCAGCAAGGTCTTGTATGCATTCGCATAATTATTATGCAAATGCATACTAATTGACCTAATTGAGTGATTTAAACGCGGTTGTTTTTGAGGCAGATTTCGCATCTATAATGTTCGCCATGATAGTGCCGCTCGCCGATTTGTTGCTCGCTCCCGATGACATGGCCGCCGTCGATCGCGATGCCGCCGTCTCCGGCATTGATTCCTATCAGCTTATGGAAAAAGCGGGGCAGGCGGTTGCTGCAAGCGCGCTTCGGCATTTCCCCGAGGCGCTGCGACATGTCGTCCTGTGTGGCCCCGGCAACAACGGCGGCGATGGCTACGTGGCGGCTCGCGCGCTGAGGCAAAGCGGAGTGGAGGTAGGGTTGTTCCATGTGGGCGATCCGCGGCGGCTGAAGGGCGATGCCGCACGCGCCTTTGCCGATTGTCCGATCGAGGGAGAGGCGATCCGAAGCTACGCGCCACGCCCGGGCGACGTAGCTATCGACGCCATCTTCGGTGCGGGGCTGTCGCGTCCGGTTCCGGATGAGGTTGCCGCTGTCGTCGCGCGGATCGCGGAGGCGGATGTTCCCGTCATTGCCGTTGATTTGCCGTCCGGGGTCGACGGACGCAGCGGCCAGGTCCTCGGCGCCGCCTTTCATGCCGAGCGCACGGTGACCTTCATGACTCGCAAGCCCGGTCATCTGTTGCTGCCCGGACGCGATCTTTGCGGCGCGCTGGAGGTTTTCGATATCGGCATTCCCGCACGCATCGTTTGCGCCCATTCCGATGGCATGATCGCTGAGAATACGCCGGCCCAATGGCAGGAGAAGATACCGTCAGCAGGCGCGGACACGCACAAATATAAGCGCGGGCATCTCGTCGTCTTCTCGGGAGGGCCAAATGCAACCGGTGCGGCGCGCATGTCGGCCATGGCGGGTTTGAAGGCGGGGGCGGGGCTTGTCACCATCGCCTCACCGGAAGGGGCGATGGCTGTCAATGCAGGCATGCTCACGGCGATCATGCTGCATGCTGTCGAGGACGATGCGTCGCTGCGAGAATGGCTTGCCGATCGGCGGCTCTCGACCTTCGTGCTCGGCCCCGGCTTCGGTGCCGGCGAGAAGGCACGGCGGTTCTGCCTCGCACTCGCGGATCGTCATCTGGTACTTGATGCCGATGGCATCACCTCGTTTCGCGACGATCCGCAAGTTCTGTTCGATGCTTTTGCGGAAGGGCCGACGCGATTGGTGCTGACGCCACACGAAGGCGAGTTCGCGCGACTTTTTCCCGATATTGCCGCCGATGGTGCATTGAGCAAGGTCGACAAGGCGAGGGCGGCTGCGGCGAGGGCCCACGCCGCCATCATCTACAAGGGCGCCGACAGCGTGATTGCCGCTCCGGACGGCAGGGCACTGATCAATGCCAATGCGCCGCCCTGGCTTGCCACCGCCGGCTCCGGTGACGTGCTTGCCGGTATTGTCGGCGGATTGATGGCGCAGGGCGCGCCTGCTTTCGAAGCAGCCGCCGCCGGTGTCTGGCTGCATGGCCTGGCGGGCCAGCGCGCGGGAAAAGGGCTGACGGCCGAAGATCTCGTCGCCAGCGTCACCCCTCTCTGAAAGCAAGCAGCTATTTTGCCACTTCTTCCTGCAGGGCAATGGCGCCCGGTGGCGCGTTTACCTTGCCCTCATGGATCATGAAGGCGAAGACATCGCGCGGTTCCGCCTTCACCTTGCGGTTCTGATCGATCAGCGGCAGATCATCCGGCACCTTGCCTTCGGCCCAGATTTTCAGGCGATCGGCCCAGGCCTTCAGATCCTTCGGCGGGTAGCAGGTCTTGATGTCGTCCGATCCCTTCTGCAGCCGGGCATAAACGAAATCGGCGGTGACATCCGCGATCATCGGATATTCGAAATGCTCGGCGCAAACGGGCGCGATGTTGTATTTTGCCAGCAGCGCTACGAATTCCGGCACCTTAAAGGAATCGTGCCGGACCTCGACCACGTGCTTAAGCGCCAAGCCGTCCTGTTTGGCCGGCAGCAGCTTCAGGAATCCCTCGAAATCGTCCGGATCGAATTTCTTCGTCGGCGCAAACTGCCAAAGCAGCGGACCAAGGTGATCGTCGAGTTCGCTGATGCCGGAACCCAGAAATTTCTGCATCGATTCGCCCGATTCGGAAAGGACCCGGCGGTTGGTGACGAAGCGTGTGGCCTTGAGCGAGAAGATAAAGCCGTCCGGCACATCCGCAGCCCATTTGGCGAAGACCTCGGGCTTCTGCGTGCTGTAATAGGTGCCGTTGACCTCGATCACCTTCAGCTTGCGGCTGGCGTAATTGAGCTCGTCCTTTTGCTTCAGCGTGTCGGGATAGAAGGTCCCGCGCCAAGGCTCAAAAGTCCAGCCGCCGATGCCTGTGCGGATTTCGCCCGCTTTGGTCATTCTCTCCTCCATGGACGTTCATCGGGTGAAACCTCACTCCGCCGCTGCAACCTTCTTCATCGGCCGCCGCTCCAGCAATTCCTTGAGGAAGTGGCCCGTATAGGAACGCTTCTCCTTGACGATGGTCTCCGGCGTACCCACTGCGACGATTTCGCCGCCGCCATCACCGCCTTCGGGACCGAAATCGAGGATCCAGTCGGCTGTTTTGATGACCTCGAGATTGTGCTCGATGACAACGACCGAATTGCCCTGATTGACCAGCTCGTGCAGCATTTCCAGCAGCTTGGCGACATCGTGGAAGTGCAGCCCTGTGGTCGGTTCGTCGAGGATATAGAGCGTGCGGCCCGTCGATCGCTTCGACAGTTCCTTGGCTAGCTTGACGCGCTGCGCCTCGCCACCCGAAAGCGTATTGGCCTGCTGGCCGACCTTGATATAGCCGAGACCGACATCCTTCAGGCTCTGCAGCTTGTCTCGCACTGCGGGAACGGCCGCGAAGAAATCGACGCCTTCCTCGACAGTCATGTCGAGCACATCGGCGATCGACTTGGTCTTGAAAGTGACGTTCAGCGTCTCTCTGTTGTAGCGCTTGCCGTGGCAGACGTCGCAGGTGACGTAGACATCCGGCAGGAAATGCATCTCGATCTTGATGACGCCGTCGCCCTGGCAGGCCTCGCAACGGCCTCCCTTGACGTTAAAGGAGAAGCGGCCCGGCTGATAGCCGCGCGCCTTCGCCTCCGGCAGCCCGGCGAACCAGTCGCGGATCGGCGTGAAGGCGCCGGTATAGGTCGCCGGGTTCGAACGCGGCGTGCGGCCGATCGGCGACTGATCGATGTCGATCACCTTGTCGATATGCTCGAAGCCGTCGATGCGGTCGTGATCGGCAGGGATCTCGCGCGCGCCCATCACACGCCGCGCCGCTGACTTGTAAAGCGTCTCGATCAGGAAGGTGGACTTGCCGCCGCCGGAAACGCCGGTCACTGCGGTGAAGACGCCGAGCGGGATGGAGGCCGTGACATCCTTGAGGTTGTTGCCTCTTGCGCCGACGACCTTGATCTCCTTGCCCTTCTTGATCTTGCGTCGCTCGTCGGGAACCGGCACGCCGAGTTCACCGGAGAGATATTTGCCGGTCAGCGACTTCGGGTTCGCCATGATGTCCTGCGGCGTGCCATGCGCGATCACCTGGCCGCCATGCACGCCGGCCGCGGGGCCGATATCGACCACGTCATCAGCCGACAGGATCGCATCCTCGTCATGCTCGACGACGATGACCGTGTTGCCGATATCGCGCAGATGTTTCAGCGTCTCCAGAAGGCGGGCATTGTCGCGCTGATGCAGGCCGATCGACGGCTCGTCGAGCACATAGAGCACACCCGTCAAGCCAGAGCCGATTTGCGACGCCAGCCGGATACGCTGGCTCTCGCCGCCCGAAAGCGTGCCGGAATTGCGCGACAGGCTCAGATATTCGAGACCGACATCATTCAGGAAGCGCAGGCGATCGCGGATCTCCTTGAGGATGCGCACGGCAATTTCGTTCTGCTTGTCGGTGAAAGTCTCGGGCAGCACGTCGAACCAGTCGCGGGCGACGCGGATCGACATTTCCGCAACCTGGCTGATGTGCAGCTTGTTGATCTTGACCGCCAAAGCCTCCGGCTTCAGGCGATAGCCGTTGCAGGCCGGGCAGGGTGCGGCCGACATGAAGCGCTCGATCTCCTCGCGCGCCCAAGCGGAATCCGTTTCCTTCCAGCGCCGTTGGAGGTTCGGCACGATGCCTTCGAAGTTCTTGTGCGTCGTATAAGAGCGCGCACCGTCGGCATAATGGAATTCGATCTTGTCTTCCGTACCGTTGAGGATGACGTCCTTCGCCTCGTCCGACAGCTCGTTCCACCGATTGCCAAGCTTGAAACCATAATGCTTGCCGAGGGCTTCGAGCGTCTGATTGTAATAGGGCGATGTCGATTTGGCCCATGGCGCAATGGCGCCGTCCCGCAAGGTGCGCTCCGGCTCCGGCACGATCAGATCGGGATCGATCTTCTGCTGTGACCCCAGCCCGTCGCAAGAGGGGCAGGCACCGAAGGGATTGTTGAAGGAGAACAGGCGCGGTTCGATCTCAGGAATGGTGAAGCCGGACACCGGGCAAGCGAACTTCTCAGAAAACAGCACGCGCTCATGCGTCTCGTTCAACGATTTGTTGGCCGAGCCGCCGGCAGCGGTTTCCTCTGGCGGCAGCGGCTTGTCAGCGAACTCAGCAACGGCAAGGCCGTCGGCAAGACGCAGCGAGGTTTCGAAGCTGTCGGCCAGGCGAGACGCCATATCGGGCCTGACGACGATACGGTCGACCACCACGTCGATGTCGTGCTTGTATTTCTTGTCGAGCGCCGGCACATCGGCGATCTCGTAGAACTGTCCGTCGACCTTGACGCGCTGGAAGCCCTTTTTCATGAGCTCCGCCAGCTCCTTCTTGTATTCGCCCTTACGTCCCCGCACCAGCGGCGCCAGAATGTAGAGCCTGGTGCCTTCCTCGTAGGCGAGAACGCGGTCCACCATCTGGCTGACCGTCTGGCTCTCGATCGGCAGGCCGGTAACCGGCGAATAGGGCACGCCGACGCGCGCAAACAGCAGGCGCATGTAGTCGTAGATCTCGGTGACCGTGCCGACCGTCGAGCGCGGATTGCGCGAGGTCGTCTTCTGCTCGATCGAAATGGCCGGCGAGAGACCGTCGATCTGGTCGACATCCGGCTTCTGCATCATTTCTAGAAACTGGCGGGCATAGGCCGACAGGCTCTCGACATAGCGGCGCTGTCCTTCGGCATAGATCGTGTCGAAGGCGAGCGACGACTTGCCGGAGCCGGAAAGCCCAGTCATGACGATCAGCTTGTTGCGCGGCAGGTCGAGATCGATGCCCTTGAGATTGTGCTCACGCGCACCACGTATGGAAATAGTCTTCAGTTCGCTCATCGTCTTATGCTGGTCCCTTGGAGTCTGCCTTTATTTAGTGATGCCTGCCCGCGAGTCGAGGCTGAAATGATGGCCGGAGCCAGGTTTTCGATTCAGTTGACACGATCATAGAGACAAACTAGAACAAATAAAGAACAAAATCGCCGTTGGATATTTCTTTGTGGATGAAGATGCCTTGGGCGGTGCTTGGATAACACCTGATGGCGGCAATGGTCTAAGGTGTGCTGGTGAAATTTAAGAGCCGTCGATGGGCGGCAAGCAGGGTGATGTCATGGCCGGTAGTGTGAACAAGGTAATTCTGGTTGGAAATCTCGGGGCGGACCCGGAAATCCGCCGCACGCAGGATGGCCGCCCGATCGCCAACCTCAATATTGCAACGTCTGAAACCTGGCGCGACCGTAATTCCGGCGAGCGCAAGGAAAAGACCGAATGGCACCGCGTTGTCATTTTCAATGAAGGTCTCTGCAAGGTCGCCGAGCAATATCTGAAGAAAGGCGCCAAGGTTTATATCGAGGGCGCGCTTCAGACCCGCAAGTGGCAGGATCAGAACGGCCAGGATAAGTATTCGACCGAAATCGTGCTGCAGGGCTTCAACTCGACGCTGACCATGCTGGATGGTCGCGGCGAGGGCGGTGGCTCCGTTGAGGGCGGCGGTCGTGGTGGACGCGGCGGCGGCGACTTTGGTGGCGGCGATTACGGCGGCGGTGACGACTATGGTCAGCCTTCGCCGCCATCTGGTGGCCGCGGCGCAGCAAGCGGTAGCCGTGGCGGCGCGCCAAGCGGCGGCGGCGGTGGCAATTTCTCGCGTGATCTGGACGACGATATTCCGTTTTGAGCTTGGTGGTACGTGCAGCCGGATTTTCGAAGGCCTGCCTTGTTGGCAGGCCTTTTTCATGGAAGCTTCAACGCTGCCCGCGCACCATCCACGACAAACTGGGCGGCGAGCGCGGCGAGGATCACGCCGAGCAATCGCGTGAGGATGGCTCTGCCAGTCGCGCCGAGCATGCGGTCGAGCCTGTCCGAAATGGCAAGGGCTGCGAAGACGAGCCCAAGATTGACGGCGATGACGCCGATCAGCTGCGCCCGATCGAACGTGGTCTGCAGCGAACCGGCCAGAAGGATCGTCGCCGAGATCGCGCCCGGTCCGGCAATCAGGGGCAGGGCGAGGGGGAAGACCGCGATGTTACGGATATGATCCCGCGTGATCGCGACTTCAGTCGTCTTTTCCTTTCTGTCCTGCCGCCGCTCGAACACCATCTCGAAGGCGATCCAGAACAGCAGCAGACCGCCGGCGATGCGGAAGGCTCCGATGGAAATGCCGAGAACGCCGAGGACGCTCGCGCCGAACAGGGCGAAGGCCGCCAGGATGAAGAAGGCTATCAGCGAACCCCGCAGCGCCACCTGCTTGCGCTCGGTACGGTTCATGCCGGCGGTGAGGCCGATGAACAACGGGGCCAGGCCAGGCGGATCGACGGTGACGAGCAGCGTTGTGAAGGCATTGATCAGCGTGTCTGCGCTCGCCATATGTTCCCCGGCAACGGTTCTTTGTCGTTGTTATGACCCATTGTTATGCGAGGAATAAGCTTTCGCAAAGCGCAATGCGCCGCTATAGGCAGGTTGCGCCACGGAAATGTTCGATTTCACGGCTTAAAGGGCAAAAGCCTGTTCAAAAACATCGGGCTAAATTGGCGCTCGCCAGGCCTTTCGGCTATAAATTTCGCAGTGATTCTAAAAGAGATCGTGATCTGTTTTGACTGAGCAAACACCACCCGGCGGCGGGAAGCTCCCGCCAGGCATCGAGCCGATTTCCATCATGGAGGAAATGCAGCGATCGTATCTCGATTACGCCATGAGCGTGATCGTCAGCCGCGCGCTTCCCGATGTCCGTGATGGTCTCAAGCCCGTTCATCGGCGTATCCTCTATGCTGCGCATGAAAGCGGCTATCACTGGAACCGCAAATACGTGAAGTCGGCTCGTCCCGTCGCCGACGTCATGGGTAAATACCATCCGCATGGCGACGCCTCGATCTACGACGCCTTGGTCCGCATGGCGCAGCACTGGTCGCTGCGCGTGCCGCTCATCGACGGGCAGGGGAATTTTGGTTCGATCGATGGCGATCCGCCGGCAGCGATGCGTTACACGGAATCGCGCCTGACGAAGGTCGCCCATGAGCTTCTTGAGGATATCGATAAGGAAACGGTCGATTTCCAGGAAAACTACGATGCGACGACGGAAGAACCCAAGGTTCTGCCGGCCCGCTTCCCCAACCTGCTCGTCAACGGCTCCGGCGGCATTGCCGTCGGCATGGCGACGAATATTCCGCCGCACAATCTCTCTGAAGTGGTCAACGGCTGTATTGCCCTGATCGACAATCCGGCGATCGAACTGCCTGAGATCATGGAGATCATCCCCGGCCCGGATTTCCCGACCGGCGCCAAGATTCTTGGCCGTGCAGGCATCCGTTCCGCTTATGAGACGGGCCGTGGTTCCGTCGTCATGCGCGGCGTCGCCGTCATCGAGCCGATGCGTGGTGATCGCGAGCACATCATCATCACCGAAATTCCCTATCAGGTGAACAAGGCGTCGATGATCGAGAAGATGGCCGAACTGGTGCGCGATAAGCGCATCGAGGGCATCTCGGATCTGCGCGACGAATCCGACCGTCAGGGCTATCGCGTCGTCGTCGAGCTGAAGCGCGATGCCAATGCCGAGGTCATCCTCAACCAGCTTTATCGCTATACGCCGCTGCAGACCTCCTTCGGCTGCAACATGGTGGCGCTGAACGGCGGTAAGCCCGAGCAGATGAACCTCTTGGACATGCTGCGCGCCTTCGTGGCCTTCCGCGAGGATGTGATCAGCCGTCGCACCAAGTACCTGCTGCGCAAGGCGCGCGATCGTGCGCATGTCTTGGTCGGCCTCGCGATCGCCGTCGCCAATATCGATGAAGTTATTCGCGTCATTCGCGGCGCTCCGGATCCGCAGTCGGCGCGTGAAGAACTGATGACGCGCCGTTGGCCGGCGGCGGATGTTGAATCCCTTATCCAGCTAATTGATGATCCGCGCCATCGCATAAACGAGGACGGCACCTACAACCTTTCGGAAGAACAGGCGCGTGCCATTCTCGAACTGCGCCTAGCACGTCTGACTGCTCTCGGCCGCGACGAAATTGACGAAGAGCTCAATCAGATCGGCGTCGAGATCAAGGATTATCTCGATATCCTGTCGTCACGTGTCCGCATCCAAACCATTGTAAAAGAAGAGCTTATCGCTGTTCGTGACGAGTTCGGCACGCCGCGCCGCACCGAGATCGTCGATGGCGGTCTGGAGATGGACGACGAGGACCTGATTGCCCGCGAGGACATGGTCGTCACCGTGTCGCATCTCGGCTACATCAAGCGCGTGCCGCTGACGACCTATCGCGCGCAGCGCCGCGGCGGCAAGGGCCGTTCGGGAATGACCACGCGCGACGAGGATTTCGTTACCCGGCTATTCGTTCTCAACACGCATACGCCGGTTCTGTTCTTCTCCTCGCGCGGCATCGTCTATAAGGAAAAGGTCTGGCGCCTGCCGATCGGCACGCCGACCTCGCGCGGCAAGGCGCTGATCAACATGCTGCCGCTGGAGCATGGTGAGCGCATCACCACGATCATGCCCCTGCCGGAAGACGAGACCACATGGGACAATCTCGACGTGATGTTCACGACGACGCGCGGAACCGTGCGCCGCAACAAGCTGTCCGATTTCGTCCAGGTCAACCGCAACGGCAAGATCGCCATGAAGCTGGAGGAGGCGGGCGATGAAATCCTCTCCGTCGAGACCTGCACCGAGCATGACGATGTGCTGATGACGACGGCGCTCGGCCAGTGCATCCGCTTCTCGGTTTCGGATGTGCGCGTCTTTGCCGGCCGCAATTCCGTCGGCGTTCGGGGCATCAGCCTGGCGTCGGGCGACAGCATCATCTCGATGACGATCGTCCGCCATGTCGATGCGGAACCCTGGGAGCGTGCGGCTTATCTGAAGCGCTCGGTCATCGACCGCCGGTCGACGACGGGCGACGACGAGGAAATTGCGCTGGTCGGCGAGGACGTCACCGAAGAGGGACAGCTGAACGACGAGCGCTACGAGGAGCTGAAGGCGCTGGAGCAATTCGTCCTGACGGTTTCGGAAAAGGGCTTCGGCAAGCGGTCCTCCTCTTACGATTTCCGTATCTCCGGCCGTGGCGGCAAGGGTATCCGCGCCACCGACACATCGAAGACCGGTGAGATCGGCAAGCTCGTTGCCGCCTTCCCGGTCGAGGATAGCGATCAGATCATGCTTGTCTCGGACGGTGGTCAGTTGATCCGTGTGCCCGTTGGCGGCATCCGCATCGCCAGCCGCGCTACCAAGGGCGTGACCATCTTCTCGACCGCCAAGGACGAGAATGTCGTCTCGGTGGAACGCATCAGCGAGCCCGAGGGCGAAGACGATGCAGTGATCGAGGATGACGACACGGCCACTGGCGAGCCTGGAGAAGCTGCCGGCGACATCGAGGGCGCAAGCGAGGAATAAGTTCGCTGCGTCCGGCGACCGAAGCGGGATTCAACTCCGTCCGTGGTCAAAAGTAGAGTATCTACAAACGCATAAGCCTGCCTTGAAAAGCAGGCTTATGCGTTTGCTTTTGGGCGATACGCACGAGCGGTGGATGAGCCGATCGCTATTCCGGCCGTCTGCTGCTCGAGGAAAAGGGCGGCAGCACTTCCAGGCTGCCCCGGTCCAGTTGTGCCAGAACCTCGCCATAGCCGAAGCGGGAATGCCATCCAAGGACGGTGCCCGCCGAAGTCGAGGCATAGATGCGATCGATCGTTCGCGGCAAAGGCCACTGTCGGCGTTCGAACTCGGCGGCAAGTGCGGGCGCGCGTAACCTGATGACGGAAGCCGCATCGATCGCGAGATCCTCGCAGTCTTCACGCTCGAAAAGCGTTCCGGCAGAAACGATATGTCGTTGAAAATGATCGCCGCCATTCGTCAAGGCGGCCGCGTGGGCGTCGGCCACGTCCCGGATGTCAACGCCGCGATGCAATCGATAGGCGGCCATCACATTGCCCGGTTCGGGGAAACTCCGAGACATGCGCAAAATGCGCACCTGCAAATCCGGGCCTGCCATGTTCTCCAGGATTTTCTCGGCTGCCAATTTCGTGCGATGGTAGATGCTTCTGGGCAGCGGTTCGGTGGTCTCGTCGATCCATATGCAGTGGCCTGGAACGACCGCGTGACCATAGAGTGCCGTGGTGCTGGTGAATACCAGTCGCTTGACGCCGGCGGCTAAAGCCGCCTCGCACAAAAGGCGTGTCCCCTCGACATTAACGCGCCGAAATTTGTCATCGGAGACATTTCCGACATGAGGAGCATGGAGCGCCGCGCTATGGATAATTGCATCCGCACCCGCCAAGGCATCTCGCAGAAACGATGTATCGGCAAAATCCCCGACAAGATGCGTTGTCGAGAATGGAGAGCGATCGATCCCCAGGATCTCGTTATCTCTGGCCAGGGCATTGAAAATCGCGCGGCCAAGCCGCCCCGAGCTGCCTGTTAGGATAATGCGCATATCGATCCCTTAGCGAAATGGGCAACATCCAGATTGCAGAGATTGCCCTGTCCAAGGTCGCAAAATCAGGATCTCGCCGCAACGGCAATCTGGCAACAAGATCAGTGAATTGATGGCGATATTTCATGGCAATAAAAAAACCGGACGCTGAGAGAGCGTCCGGTTCAAATCCATCCGAGCACCTGGTGGGGAAAGTGTGCCCGGTACGCGGAGATCAGAGCGTCTTGTGACGCTTATGCAGCCTCTTGCTCTCTTCGCTTTCACGATGGAGCGCCGAAATGGTGGATGCGATAGAGACGACAAACATGATGCTGATAAAAATTGTAAGCACCGTCAAAAT
The DNA here is from genome assembly GCF_016901135.1 of Martinezella lusitana. Classification (GTDB taxonomy): domain Bacteria; phylum Pseudomonadota; class Alphaproteobacteria; order Rhizobiales; family Rhizobiaceae; genus Rhizobium; species Rhizobium lusitanum_D. The sequence goes on from NZ_JAFEVL010000048.1 coordinate 210,537, forward strand.
CGTGAACATGATCGCTCCCTCCTTTGGTGGGACTAGCGTTCAGATCCCTTAGTATTGGCTCGAGGCAACAAAGGGGCGAGCCGAAGCAAAGGGACCATAAATCTTCGACTGGTCTGGTTTTTGATCGTAAAGCGCGATGGTAGCTGCAAGCATTCCCGAAATCATGGCCATCCAAACAACGTTAATAAGGGTGATCTTGTCGGGCATACTCATCTTCCTTCTTGCCGCAATGTGCAAATCTGTGTTTCGGACTTTAAACGCGGCGGTTCGTAAATGGTTCCGCCGATGTTGAGAGGGGTATTTAGCAATGCGTGCCTGAAGCGACCTTGAATGCCTTGTTCATCTGGCGTTCAGATTCGCGATGCGTCTTGCGCATGGCAATGGCGATTTCTTGGGCAGAACTGATGCCATTGGCGCTTTCCGAGGCCGAATCCCATTCGATCGTGTAGTTATCGGCGAAAAGATGAACGAGGTATTCGACGATAAATGAACCGATGATAGCGCCTGCAATAATGAAGACGAGCATGGCGTGATGTTCCTTGAGCCGGGGAGGCGAGCCGTTGAACCAGGCCCGTTTCGATGTTGGTGCCATTAAGGCATTGTCGAGCTGAAACAGGCTTGAACATCGCATTCATCTGCGGTTCAGAGGCGGCCCTGAGGTTGCAAATGACTTGCGATACGGCCCCATCCGTGACAAAAGGCGTCGAAACAACGAGCCGGCTTGGTATGACGACAGCCTTTTATCCCGGATCCTTCGACCCGATGACCAACGGACATTTGGATGTCCTCGTGCAGGCGCTGAATGTCGCCTCGAAGGTTATTGTCGGGATCGGTATTCATCCCGGCAAGAAGCCGCTCTTCTCATTCGAGGAGCGGGCGGAGCTGATCCGCAGATCGCTCGCGGAGGCCGTGCCGCAAAAGGCGGGTGATATTTCCGTCGTCGCCTTCGACAATCTGGTGGTCGATGCTGCCCGCGCGCAGGGTGCCACCCTGCTGGTGCGTGGTCTGCGCGATGGCACCGATCTCGATTATGAAATGCAGATGGCCGGCATGAACAGGCAGATGGCGCCGGATATCCAGACGCTGTTTCTGCCCGCCGGCACGGCGTCGCGGCCCATAACTGCCACATTGGTGCGGCAAATCGCATCCATGGGCGGCGATGTCAGCGCCTTCGTGCCGTCAGCGGTTCTGGAAGCCCTGACTGGCAAACTCAAAGATGCGGCCAGCGCCAAAAGCTGAGCTGAAATCCATTTCCGAACGGAGCACCCATGAAACTTTTCCATATCTCATTGGCAGGCTTCCTGAGCCTTGCCGCCTTCGCGGGCAGCGCATTCTCGGCAGCGGCCGAGGATCTTCTGACGATCCAGCTCAAGGATGGTCCCGTTGTCATCCAACTGTTGCCTGAGGTTGCTCCCAAGCACGTCGCGCAGATCGAAGCGCTGGCGAAGAAGGGCGCATACGACAATGTCGTCTTCCACCGCGTTATCGACGGCTTCATGGCTCAGACCGGCGACGTCAAGTTCGGCAACATGACAAAGGGTTACAACGCACAAAAGGCCGGCACCGGCGGCTCCGATTTGCCGAACCTTCCGGCCGAATTCTCCAAGGTTCCTTTCACGCGCGGCACGGTCGGCATGGCCCGCGCCCAGGACCCGAATTCCGCCAATTCACAGTTCTTCATCATGTTCGCCGATGGCGATTCCCTGAACGGCCAGTACACGGTCGTCGGCAAGGTCATCTCCGGCATGGAGCTCGTCGACAAGATCAAGCGCGGCGAGGGGCAGAACGGCGAAGTGAGCAACCCGGACAAGATGGTCAAAGTCACCGTCACCAAGAAATAAGTGTAGAACATATAGAACGAGGAAACGAACATGGCTGAGATCAAGGATCCCGAAAACACCCTCATCCTGGAAACCACCAAGGGCGAAGTTGTCATTCAGCTTCTGCCGCAGGTCGCTCCTGAGCATGTCGCTCGCATCAAGGAACTTGCTCGCGAAAAGGCTTATGACGGCGTCGTCTTCCATCGCGTCATCGACGGCTTCATGGCCCAGACAGGCGACGTGGAACATGGCAAGGTCGGCGGCAATACCGCCCGCGCCGGTACCGGCGGCTCGTCCAAGCCGGACCTGAAGGCTGAATTTTCCGCCACCACGCACACTCGCGGCACCTGCTCGATGGCGCGTTCGCAGAACCCGAACTCCGCCAACTCGCAGTTCTTCATCTGCTTCACCGATGCACCCTGGCTGAACAAGCAGTATTCGGTCTGGGGCCAGGTGATCAGCGGTATGAACAATGTCGACAAGATCAAGCGCGGCGAGCCGGTGAAGGATCCGGACTCGATCGTCTCCGCGCGGGTTGCCGCCGACGTCTGATCGTGATTATTCCTGAAACCCGCCTCTTGCGCCTTGGGCGTGGGGGGCGGGTTTCGCTTTGCCTGGATAAGCTGAATGCGTGTTGACCTTTTCGATTTCGATCTGCCGGATGAGCGCATAGCGCTCAGGCCCGCCGAGCCGCGCGATAGTGCGCGCCTGCTCGTCGTCGATCCGAATGACCGCGGCAACGCGCTGAGCGACCATCTGGTCCGGGATCTACCATCCTTCCTGCGCCCAGGCGACGCCGTGGTCTTCAACGATACGAGGGTGATACCGGCGCAATTGGAAGGCATTCGCCATCGCGAGGGTGCCCCCGGCCAGCAGGTCTCGGCGACCTTGCACATGCGCACCGCGCCCGATCGCTGGAAGGCTTTCGCCAAGCCCGGCAAGCGCATCAAGATCGACGATCGTATCCAGTTTGGTCACGGCGAGAATGTCTGCGCGCTCGGCACGCTGGACGCCACGGTCGAGGAAAAGGGCGAGGGCGGCGAGATCACTCTGCGGTTCGATCTGTCCGGCCCGGCGCTGGACGAGGCGGTCGCCACGGTCGGCCATATTCCGCTGCCGCCTTACATTGCAGCCAAGCGTGCGGAAGACGAGCGTGATCGCGCCGATTATCAGACAATCTATGCCCGGGAAGAGGGCGCCGTCGCAGCGCCCACAGCCGGCCTGCATTTCACCCCGGCGCTGTTTGCAGCACTCGATGCCATGGGTGTCGAACGACATTTCGTGACGCTGCATGTCGGCGCCGGCACGTTTCTGCCTGTTAAGGCTGACGATACCGACGATCACAAGATGCATTTCGAGATCGGCCATGTCGACGCCGGGACAGCGGTCAAGCTCAATGCCGTGAAGGCGAGGGGCGGACGCATCGTCTGCGTCGGGACGACGTCGCTGCGACTGATCGAAAGTGCTGCCGATGACGACGGCATCATTCAGCCCTGGCAGGGTGCCACCGGCATTTTCATAACGCCCGGCTATCGCTTCAAGACCGTCGACATGCTGATGACCAATTTTCACCTGCCGCGCTCGACGCTGTTCATGCTCGTATCGGCCTTCGCCGGCCTCGATACGATGCGCGCGGCCTATACCCATGCTATCGAGACGGGCTATCGCTTCTATTCCTATGGCGATGGCAGCCTGCTCTACCGGAAAGACTAGGACGAGATGAGCGAGAGCTTTCAATTCCAATTGAAAAAGACCGATGGCGGCGCCCGCCTCGGCGAAGTGTCCATGCCGCGCGGCACGATCCGCACGCCGGCCTTCATGCCTGTTGGTACGGTCGGCACGGTCAAGGCCATGTATCTAGACCAGGTGCGAGAAACCGGCGCCGACATCATCCTCGGCAATACCTATCACCTGATGCTGCGTCCGACCGCGGAACGCGTCGCGCGTCTCGGTGGTCTGCACGAGCTGATCCGGTGGAAACATCCGATCCTGACCGATTCCGGTGGCTTTCAGGTGATGTCGCTGTCGGGCTTGCGCAAGCTCGACGAGAAGGGCGTCACCTTCAAGTCGCATGTCGATGGCAGCCTGCATCATATGTCGCCCGAGCGCTCGATCGAGATTCAGGGACTGCTCGGTTCCGATATCCAGATGCAGCTCGACGAATGCGTGGCATTGCCTTCGACTCCGAAGGAGATCGAGCGCGCCATGGAAATGTCCTTGCGCTGGGCGGATCGCTGTAAGGTGGCCTTCGGCGACCAGCCGGGCAAGGCGATGTTCGGCATCGTGCAGGGCGGCGATATCCCCGATCTGCGTGTCCGTTCCGCGCAGGCGTTGAGCGGTTTGGATCTGAAAGGCTACGCCGTCGGCGGCCTTGCCGTCGGCGAGCCGCAGGAGGTCATGCTGCGCATGCTCGAGATCACGCTGCCCGAGCTGCCGACCGAAAAGCCGCGCTATCTGATGGGCGTCGGCACGCCGGACGACATCCTGAAATCGGTTACGCGTGGTATCGACATGTTCGATTGCGTGATGCCGACCCGCTCCGGCCGCCATGGTCTCGCCTTCACCCGCCGCGGCAAGGTCAATATCCGCAATGCACGCCACGCCGAGGACATGCGCCCGCTCGACGAACAGTCCAACTGCCCGGCCTCGCGCGACTACTCCCGAGCCTATCTGCATCATCTCGTCCGCGCGAACGAAGCGCTCGGCGGCATGCTGCTCTCCTGGCACAATCTCGCCTATTACCAAGAGCTGATGCAGGGCATCCGCCAGGCAATCGCCGAAGACCGCTTTGCCGATTTCATGGCGGAGACGCAGGAAAATTGGGCGAGGGGCGATCTCGAGCCCGTTTGACGTCGGAAAAATGAAGGCGTCGATGCACATTCTTGTGCGCATCTGTCTTTCGCGCTAAATGGGAACCGTCGAAAAAGGCAGGGTCGGTTTCGGTAAGCCCGACCCCTTCCACTCGGAAGCTCTGCTCCACGCCATCGGCGTGAGAACCCGCGACGCGGAACTTGGCCATTGTGGCCGAGCACCCTGCGTTGGCGTGGTCCATTTCGACCGATAAGCCTCCGTGGGGGAACCTTTGGAGCTGTCATGCGACTGAATCATCTAGATCTGCACGTTCCCGATGTCGCCGCGACCAGGAATGTTTTTGTTTCCGCCTTTGGCCTGACTGAGGTCGAAACACGTGGCGCAAATGGTCTCGCGATCCTGCGCGACGATGCCGGGCTTGAGCTGGTCATCAGCCGACCAATCGAGAAATTCGGTGGAGCCGACACCGTATCGGTTGGCCGCAACACCTATCATATCGGCTTCATGCTGCCGTCTCGCGAGGCTGTCGATGCACAGTACCAGCGGGCGAAAGCGGCAGGCTGCGAGATGGGGCAGCCGCCTGCCGCGGTGCGTGGCGGTTGGTCGTTCTATTGCTTCGCGCCCGGACAAATTCTCATCGAGGTCGGCTGGCGCAGCGAGTGAACCTGCATGGTAAATCATTTATTATCAATTGATTGCTAGCATTAACTGATATCGTTTCGAGCCGGCCGTGGCATGGCGCCAGGGATGCGCCCGGAGCTCCCGCAGAGCTCGTGACGGCTTTGTGACAGGAAAGCATTGGGAAAAAATAGCGAATCGGAATAAACGGTCCTTCCGCCAATGATAAGCATCACTGGCTAATTTGATTGCGTAACGCTTGGAATTTTGAAGAAATCCGGCTACAACGCATTCTCTTTGTCGATAAGGGCTGTTCTACTGAAACTAGGAGGCACTTGCCGTTGAGGGCGCAACGCAAATTGGGGGCATGTCTTTCGGGATTGTTGCTTGTCGGTCTGGCAGCCACGAGCTGCACGACGACGCAGAAGGCAGCACCGAGCCCCCGCAGTTCGACGAAACCCATTCGTCCAGCGAAAGTTACATACAACTACACCGCAAAGGACAGAGACTGTCTCGAGCGCGCAATGTATTTCGAGTCGGAACATTCCGACCATGATGGATATATGGCAGTCGGGACAGTCGTGATGAACAGGCTGACGTCCGGTGCCTATCCGGATACGATCTGCGGGGTCGTAGCTCAGGAAAGACAGTTTGCGCCCGGAGTGATGGTCAAGGAAGTCAAATCCCAAGCACAACCGGATCTCGATCTCGCAGCCGCTGCAATTCTGCGGGGAGAGCGGCATCCTGGCGTCAAGGACGCGATGTTCTTCCACACTCAGGGCCTGAGGTTCCCTTATGACAACATGCACTATGTTGCCATAGCCGGTGGGAACGCGTTCTACGAGAAGCGCGGTCGGGATGGGGAACTGCAAACCCCTGCGCCGCTTCCAGGCTATGAAGTTGCGATGAACTACGTGTCGGCGCGAGGCATGTCGGTGACGCAATCTCCGTTCGTATTGCCGGAAACGCAACCGGCACTACAAACGCCTTCCGTCGCCACCTTTACGCCGGTCTCAAATCCGAGCGTCGCTATGCCGACAACGACTACGCTAGTTCCGGCTGAAGTTCCCATTCCGACACCGGCTCCGACCTCCATGTCGATTTCATCGCCTCTCACGGATGCAAATGCGGTCGCCAATCCGGTGCCGACCTCCACCATAGCCATTCCGCAGCCACGCCCGAATTTCGAGGGCGGCAGCTTTTCCGGCAACTCGCTGAGAATTCGAGGCTAGCAACGCTAGCCAATGCCTTTTAGCGGCGCGTACTGTCTTCAGTGATGGACGCGCCGCCCTCCACGGCACCATTTTCCTTCAAATACCTTCGCTCGTCGTATTCGGCAGGATTTGCACGCCATTGATCTTGTAGGCACCATCAGGCTGTCGGGTTATCTGGTAGATCGCCGTCCAGTCTTTGCCGTCTCTGCCGGTGATCAGCACTTCCTGATAGACGACGGCGCCGTTATCGATCGCGCGGCTTTTCCCGAATGCGTAATTGCCGGGGTGATAGACCGGCTGGTAGGCCTTCTTCACCATGGCAAAAAACGTATCCTTGTCGGGAAACAGCGCCTTGATGCCTGGCGCTGCGAAGGAATAGGCGGTGGCCGCATCGTTATGCAGGAAAGCGCCTATCTGCTCCTGGATCAAGCTCTGGGCCGTCTGCACCGGGTCTTCCGCGCGCGCTGTCGACGCGAGGATGAGGCAGAACATGACGGCTACGGGAAATGCACGCATGGGCGATCTCCGGCTATATCACAGCCAGAATAGCGCGCTTCCCGTCTTCGCGAAAGCGGCTACTGCCAGCGGCGGAACAGCGCGCTGGCGTTGACGCCGCCGAAGCCAAAGCCATTGGAGATCGCATAGTCCATGGCCATCGGTCGGGCGGCCGCACCGACCAAATCGATGCCCTCGGCCGCAGCATCCGGTTCCTGCAGGTTGCGGGTCGGAGGGGCGATCTGGTCGCGTAGCGCCATGATGGTGAAGATTGCCTCCATCCCGCCGGCAGCGCCTAGCAGATGGCCGGTCGCCGCTTTCGTCCCGCTGACCGCGATCGCACCGTTGCGCCCGAAGACGGTCTTGATGGCCTCCATCTCGCCATGGTCGCCCACCGGCGTCGATGTCGCGTGCGCGTTGAGATGCTTGACCTCGCCAGGCGAGATCCGAGCCTGCGAAAGAGCCGCCAGCATCGCCCGGCGCGCACCATCGCCGTCTTCCGGTCCCGCGGTCATGTGGTAGGCGTCAGCGGCCGTGCCATAGCCGACAAGTTCGGCAAGCGGCGTGGCGCCGCGGGCAAGCGCATGTTCCAGCGTCTCGATGACGAGCATACCGGCGCCTTCGCCCATGATGAAACCGTCGCGCGCGCTGTCGAACGGGCGGGAGGCTTCCTCGGGCCGGTTGCTGAAGCCGGTGGAAAGGGCTCTTGCCGCAGCGAAGCCGCCGAGGCTGACTTTGTCTATGCAGGCTTCCGCGCCGCCGCAAATGGCAACATCGGCCTCGCCGGAGCGGATCAGCCGTGCCGCATCGCCGATTGCCTGGACACTGGCGGCGCAGGCCGTGACCGGTGCGCCGAGCGGCCCCTTGAATCCGTAACGGATGCTGACCTGGCCGGCGGCGAGATTGACGAGGAAGGACGGGATGGTGAAGGGCGACAGCCGCCGCACACCGCGCGTTTCGGCCGTGCGCACTGCGTCGGCGATGGCCGGAAAACCGCCGACCCCGGACGCTATGATGGTGGCGGTACGCTCCAGATCGAGAAGCTCCGTCGGCTGCCAGCCGGCCTGAAGGATCGCTTCCTCGGCGGCCGCCATGGCAAAGAGGATGAAGCGGTCCATCTTCTTCTGGTCCTTGATGGGCACGTAGCGGTCGACATCGAAGCCGGCTTCCTCATCCTCATCAATGCTCGGAACGATGCCGCCGACCTTGGCGGCGAGATCGCCGACCATCTCCTCGGGCAGCAGCCTGAGGCCGGAGTGGCCCGCAATCAGCCGCATCCAGCTTGCATTGACACCGACGCCAAGAGGGGAAACCAGGCCCATGCCGGTTACGACGATACGATCCATGTCTTGCTCCTATTCGATCAGGCGTCGAAGCCCAAAAACCATGCTTTCATCTGGGCGATGCGCTCATGAACGGCGTCATCGGCGGCCGGCCCGGGTACCAATATCGTGTCTTCGGGATGAAACGCGCGGCCGGTTACCCTGTCGATGAGAAGGGGATCCCGATCCTCGCCCGTGTCGGCATCGGCCAGCCGCATGGCGACCTCGTCTGACGGCAGATGCTGATTGCCCCAGGTGAAAAGCGCCATCAAGACAGGGAAGAAATCGCTGCCTTTCGCGGTCAGCACATATTCGTAGCGCGGCGGCCGCTCGTTGTAGAGACGCCGCTCGAACAGGCCTTCATCGGTCAAGTGCTTGAGCCGCCGCGTCAGGATGTTCGGCGCGATACCGAGATTCCTCTGAAATTCGTCGAACCGGCTCAGCCCCTGAAACGCATCCCGCAGGATGAGGATGCTCCACCAGTCGCCGACGCTTTCAAGCGCACGCGCGGCCGGACATTTGAAGGTGCTGAAGCTTGTTCTCTGCATGGCAACGCGAATAGCATGAGTAGATAGCATCATGCAAGTTACTGCGAGTGACATGCGTCCGCCGGAATTTGTGTCAGGGTATTGAGAAATGAAATGAGGCGAACCGGAATCCGTTTGCGGTCGTTTCAACAAGGCGCCTCTGCAGCAAAGCGTCGGCGATGAAGGTGAAATACTCCGCGTGCTACCTACAAACGGGACCCCGAGCTCTCAGTACGGAGGCGTCTTGCGGGCATGCTGTCGTTTGACTGCCTCGGTCCACCAGGAGAGGTCGTCGGCAAAGCGGGGAAAAGCTCTCGCAAGGGCATCGCCTCCGCTCCCGAAAGGTTTATTGTCAGCGTCCAATGCAGTCGAGATACTGGCGACGGCGAGGGTGCTTGAGATGACGACCATTCCCATCTCAGAAAGCGTGCCATGCCAGGGGACCGCCGCATGCGCGCCGGAAAAGCGGCCACCGGAGTAGCTGGCAATTGCGGCCGGCCGCCAAAACCATTCCTCAAGGTAATGATCAGTCAGGTTTTTTAGACCGGGTTGCATGCCCCAGTTGTATTCGCCTGTGACGAAAATAAATGCATCGGCTCCGCGAATTTTTGAGGCAAGCCTCTCCATTTCCGGGGGAGCCGAACCTTTGGGGTATTCCTTATACATTCGATCGAGCATCGGCAGTCCAACATCCTTCGCGTCGATCAGTTCCGCATCGTTTCCGCGCTGACGAAGGCTGGTTACGATATAATTCGCGAGACGGATGCCGAGGCGATCCGACCGGTAGGAGCCATAGAGAACCAGGATATTGTCGGTCATTGTTGATTATGTCCTCCATAGCCAACTCCGAAATGAAGCAGATGCGAGCCGTGACCACATTCATAGCGGGAAGGCAATGCGCAACGTCGGATGAAAAGTGATATAGGTCCAATTCTGGAACTTTGACAGGCGCTCCAACAAAATGGCGCGGCCTTTCAATTCCAATTGACATCGCGACACCGATCGATCCGGAAGTGGCGGGAGCGCTACGAATTGGAACGTCAATCAGAACCACACTGTGATCCAAGTCCACTTTCGAAATTGCCAGGTCTCACAAGACAATCGCAGTACACCGTTTCCGGGCTTCAAGGATCGGCAATCTGGGGTAGCAAAGATGGATGAGAATGAGATTCGAACGGCGCTCGATCGGCACTGGGCCGCCTCGGACGCAAATGAGTTCGATGTCGAGCACGATATATATCAGGAGAATGCACTGCTCGAGTACCCGCAATCGGGCGAACGCATCAGGGGGCGGAACAACATTCAAGCCTCTCGCATCGCGCAACCCAACTCCAAGCACTTCAGCGTGCGGCGTATCATTGGTGCGGGGGACCTCTGGATTACGGAATTCATCCTTAGCTATGACAACAGTCCATCCTACTCGGTGAGCATAATGGAATTCCGGGATGGTAAAGTGGCCCGCGAGACCCAGTACTTCGGCGACCCGTTTGCGCCGGGACCGTCGCGAGCGCAATGGGTTGAATGAACGAGATGAGGCGGACTACTAGGTTTGCGACTCCGACGGTACGGAGGCACTCATTTCCTCGCCCGGAATATCGTCGAAGGAGGCGTAGTTGAGGTTATAGAGCTTCGAATAGAGCTTGCCGTTCGCCATGAGCTGGTTGTGGTTGCCACTTTCGATCAGCTGTCCATTTTGCAGCACGATGATGCGGTCGGCCTCGCGGATGGTGGCGAGCCGGTGGGCGATGACGAGGCCGGTGCGGCCTTCGAGCAGTTTCACCAGCGCCTTCTGGATCAGCATCTCCGTATAGCTGTCGATATTCGCCGTCGCTTCGTCGAGCACCAGGATCTTGGCATCCGCGACAAGGGCGCGCGCGAAGCTGACGAGCTGGCGCTGCCCGAGCGAAAGTCCGCCGCCGCGTTCGCCGAGAATGGTGTCGTATCCATCAGGCAGCCGCACGATGAATTCATGTGCGCCGACAGCCTTTGCAGCCTCGATGGCCTCCTCGCGCGTTGCCTCCGCCTTGTTGTAGCGAATGTTCTCCAGCACCGAACCGGTAAAGAGGAAGGGTTCCTGCAGCACCATGGCGACCTGACGGCCAAGCGAATCCTGGGTGAGGGACCGCACGTCATGACCGCCAACCAGCACCTGGCCCTGCTGCACATCATAGAAACGATGAATGAGGGCCATGGAGCTCGATTTGCCCGACCCGGTCGGTCCGATCAGCGCCACGGTCTCACCGGGATTGACCTTGAAGCTGACGTTCTTCAGCACGGGATGCTGGGGATTGTAGCCGAAGACGACGTCGCGGAACTCGACCGAGCCATCCATGTCACGCGAAAGCTCCTTGGCATCGGGAGCATCCTTGATGTCGATCGGAACATCGAGCACCTCGGTCAACCGCTGGCCAGAAGCCATGGCGCGCTGCATGACCGAATATTGCATGGTCAGCGAGCGGATCGGGTCGAAGAAGCGCTGGATGTAGAACAGGAAGGCGACCATGATGCCGACATCGAGCTTGTGGTTCAGAACCATCGAGCCGCCGACGATGATGACGATCGCCATCGCCATGCCGGTCAGCGTGTCGACGATCGGCACCATGACCTGGGCATAGCGTGCCGCGGTCAGATGTGTCTCGAGATTGGCATGCGCCTTGTCGTCGAAGAGGCCGAAATTGACGCCTTGCCGATGCATGCCCTGCACGGCGCGCACGCCATGGATCGCCTCCGCCAGCGCGCCACTGGTGACGGAGTTGGTCTCATGTGCGTTCATGAAGGCGACGCGTGCCTTCGGCAGCCAGAACAGCCGCACGATAAAGAGGATCGGCATGACGGACAGCGTCAGCAGGCCGAGCCGGAAATCGAGCGATAGCATGACGATGACGATACCGAAGAGCAGGGCGATGTCACCGACTGAGAGCACGGAAGTTTCAAGGAATTCCTGCATGGAGTTGACGTCGCCTTGCAGGCGCGACATCAGCCGGCCGGCCTCGGTCTTGTCCATGAAAGAGAGCGATACGTGCTGCAGGTGTGCGAACATCGCGCGGCGTATATCGAACAGCACCTCTTCAGCGACCTGGCCGACATATGTCTCCTGTACGTAGCTCGCACCATAATTGATGACAATCGCCACCGCAAAGATCGCCAGCGCCAGCCACAGCGCCGAATAATCGATGGCACCCGGCGCCATCGCATTGTCGATCGCATGGCGTATGACGAGCGGTATGACGATCTGCGACGCTGTGAACAGCAGCACGGCGACCACTGAAATATAGATCTGGCGGCGATAGGGGCTGACAAAGGCCCAGATGCGGCGAATGATCTTGGTGTCGAAGACCTTACCGAAGATTTCCTCTTCGACGCGATGCGAACCGACGACTGCACGGGGAGGGCGACGCCCATCCTCGCGCACGTCGTTGCGCTCGGTTTCGATAGTTTCCGACATTGTCAGACCTCCCCTTTCGCTCTTGCGAGCCTGCCGCCGGATGTCTTGGCGACATCGTCCTCCGGGCGAACCTGCAGATCGTAAAGCGCCTTGTACCGCCCTCCCGCGGCCAACAGCTGCTCATGGGTCCCGCGCTCGACGATCTCGCCATCCTCGATGAACAGGATCTGGTCGGCATGCATCAGCGAGCTCAGCCTGTGAGCGACAACCAGCGTCACCCTGTCGCGGGCAAAGCGCTTCATGGCGCTGCGGATGCGCTGTTCCGTCGCCGCATCGATCGCGGCCGTGGAATCGTCGAACACCATGACAGCCGGTTTCAGCATCAGCGTGCGTGCGATCGTCAGGCGCTGGCGCTGGCCGCCGGAAAGCGACACGCCGCGCTCGCCGACGACAGTGGTGTAGCCGGCCGGCAGGCCGAGAATGTAGTTGTGCAGCTGCGCCGACTCGGCCGCACGCTCGATGCGGACCTCCTTGGCCCAGGGGTCGCCATAGGCAATGTTGTTCTCGATACTCGTCGTGAACAGAAAGGAATCTTGCTGCACGACGGCAACATTCTGTCGCAAGGATTGCAGCGTCGCCTTGCGGATATCCTGGCCGTCGATGGTGATCCGGCCAGAGGTGATGTCGTAGAAGCGCGGGATGAGATGCGCGATGGTGGATTTGCCGCTGCCAGGCGGGCCGACGATGCCGATCGTTTCGCCGCGTCTTGCCTCGAAACTGATATTCTTCAGCACCGGCCGCTTTTCCGGACCCGGATAGCTGAAGCCGACATTCTCGAAGCGCAGCACACCCTCCATTACCGCAAGCGGCTTTGCGTCCGGCGCGTCCTTGATGGCGATATCGAGATCGAGCAGCGCAAAGAGGCGCGAGCCGCAGGTCGAGGCGCGGGCGAAGGCATTGACCATCAGCCCGAGCTGGCGCACCGGCATCTGCAGGATGGTCATGAAGGTCAGGAAGGAGGCGAGGGTGCCGACGCTGATCTCACCCGCGATCACCTTCAGACCGCCCATCCAGAGCACGAGACCCATGGCGATGAAAAAGGAGAGGTTCATCGCGCTGGTATTGATGACGCGGATGCCGACACGCTTGTGGGCGAGGGACAAAGCGCTATGCGACGCCCGGTCGAACTTCGCAATTTCGTGCATCTGGGCTGCGAAAGCGCGGACAACGCGGATGCCGCCGAGATTCTCTTCCATCACGCGTGTGAGTACCGAGAGGCGTTCCTGCAGGTCGAGCCATGTCGAGCGCAATCTCAGCTGGGTGACAGAGGAGCGCCACGCCACGAAGGGCACGAAGCTCAAGGCCAGCAGGCCGAGCACCACATCCGTCGACAGCAGCATGTAGGCGCCGACGCCGATCAGCATGCTCAGCAGCAGCATGCGCACCAGCGCGGTGGAGAAATACATGCGCACCCCTTCCAGATCGAGCAGCCCGACGGTGATGAGATCGCCAGAATGCATCTTGTCGTGGAAGCTGAAGGAGAGCTGCTGGATCTTTTCGTAGCAGGCGAGCCTGAGCTCGTAGCCCATATGATGACCGACGGCCTCGCTGTAGTAGTTCTGCACCATCGTGAACAGGCCGCGCAGGATGCTGACCGTGAGCAGGAGCAGGGCGGTCGTCATCAAAGCATTCTCGGCGATCTGGCCCGCAGCGCCACCGGCGATCGCCGTCTGCGTCTGGTCGACTGCGTGGCCGAGCAGGCGCGGTATCATCAACTGCAACGTTGCAGCTACAAAAGTTGCCCCAATGGCGAAGCTTGTCTGCCATGGATGGCGCAGCGTCATATGGGTGATCCGCACGATCGTCGAGAGACCTTGCCCCCAACCGGCCGCATTGACATGCGCACGCGAAGCCAAGGACTTCGCGGCGCTTCTTGATGAATCGCTGCTCACGCTTTTATCCAGGTATTTTCGAACGAGGCGGGCCCGGAGTCGGGTTCGTATCTCAGGGGAAATATTGATAGGATGAATTTCGCCGATTCCGTGGCGACGTTCAAGAGTCAATTGGTCACAAGTACCGCGCGAACGTTAGATTGCGTGTTCGAAAAATTTTCGAGGCGATGTCGGAGCGATAATCGGCGAGACGTCCTTTGGGCACGACCCCAGAAGCACGGAGGACATCATGCGCAAGGTCATAGCAGCGACATTCATCAGCCTTGACGGCGTCATGCAGGCACCCGGCGGCCCGCAAGAGGATCCGACCGGCGGTTTCAAGCATGGCGGCTGGACATTTCATTATTTCGACGAAGCCACGGGCAAGGCGCTTTTCGAGGTTTTCGACAAGCCGTTCGACCTGCTGCTCGGACGCAAGACTTACGATATTTTCGCCGCCCATTGGCCGCATGTCGGCGACGACGATCCCATCGCCAAGCAGTTCAACAAGATCACCAAATATGTCGCGACGCGCGGAAGCGGCAAACTGGATTGGAACAACAGCCGATCGCTCGGTAGCGATGTCGTTGCAGCGATCAAGCAATTGAAGGCGGGCGAGGGGCCGGACCTGCTGATCCAGGGCAGCAGCAACCTCATCCAGACCTTGCTTCGCAACGGGCTTATCGACGAATTCAGCCTGCTGACCTTTCCGCTTGTGCTTGGCGGCGGCAAGAAGCTCTTCGGTGACGGTGCCGTGCCTGCGGCAATGAAGCTCCTGCGCACCCAAATCTCTCCGACCGGGGTCATCATGGCGACCTATCAGCCGGCCGGCTCGGTGAAGACGGGCTCGTTCGCCTTGCCGGATCCGTCCGACGAGGAGATCGAGCGGCGTAACAGGCTGAAATGACCGTAGAGGCGGGGAGCTCGAAGAGGTGTCTCCGATCGAGACTAGGCTTCGTGCTCCCGACCGCTTCGGAGTTCGCGAAGGGATTTCATGATTTCGCGAAGACCCTTTGTGAGATGCTTGTCCCGACGCAACACTATGCCGAGTTGCCGAACGAGCCTCGGCTTGAGCGGCGAGGTGACCAGCAGGTCCGACTTGTCCCGCCTCAGCGCCATATCCGGAAGGATGGACCATCCGAGGCCGGCGGCGACCAGCTCCTTGATGGCCTCGACGCTTCCGAACTCCATGGCCGGCTCAGGGCGAACCCCAGCCGCCGCGAACCATTCGTTCGTGGCGCGACGCGTGTTTCCGCCTTCGTAAAGCAGTAGCGTCTTGTCTTTCATGAATTCCACATCCGGCCCGCCTTCCGGTATGACGCTTCCCTTTGGCCCCACAGCCAAAAGCTCGTCATCATCGAACGGTTCGACCTCGAGCGAACGGCCGGTCGCGGGCAGGGCTACCACTGCCAGGTCCAACGCATTGGTTTCGAGATCGCGCAGAATCTCGTCAATATTGCCGATACGGACGATGATTTCGAGATCAGGCATGCGCTTCTTGGCTATGGCGATGGCCCGCGGTAGCAGATGGATCGATGCCGTGCCGCCGCTGCCGATCCGCACGCGGCCGACCGATCCCTCGCGAAAAGGCGTCATCGCCTCTTCTGCCATGGAGCAGGCTTCGATGATACGGCGCGCTTGGGGAAGGAGCTCAAGTCCGGCGGGAGACGGCTGTGCCCGCCGTCCCACACGCTCGATCAGCCGCACGCCGAGGCGCTGTTCCAGAAGCTTCACCTGCAAGCTGACGGCGGGCTGCGTCAGCCCGACCTTGTCGGCAGCAGCCGTGAAGCTGCCGAGATCGACGACGCTGACAAAGGCGGCGAGTTGATCCAGATTGAGCATCAGAAGGATTCCTTATGGATTGCATTAAGACCATAAGCTTCCTTCGCGGCATGTGCCAGTGCATCCTAAGCCATGTCCGATGAGATGAGCTTGGGAAATATGCAGATGACAATTGATATCGAAAGATCGACGGCAGCGATGCCGAACGTGGACAAGGACAGACGAAAGCCGGGATTCCTGCGGCCTGCACTGGCAGCGCTTTTGTCCTATCTCGAAAAGCGAGAGACAAGAAGCAATCTGCGCGATCTGACCGATGACCAGCTTCGGGACATCGGCGTGACACCCGCGGAAGCGCGCGCCGAAGTCAACAAGTCGTGGTTCTGGGGTTAGACGGTCGAAGAGGCCCGAGCCGATGGCCGGAAACTTTGAACAGCAGTACGTTGCAGGTTGTTCGACGGAGGAGGGGCCTACCAGCGATATCTGAGCGAGGCGGATAACCCGTTTTTTGTGGCACCGTTCTTTTTTCCGCCACAGATTTGCCCGATCTATCGCCTTCGAAAACCGACAGTTCCCCCGGTTGCCCGCCAGCCCGTCAATCACAGAGACTGCAGACATTCATGTTCAAGACGTCCTCCTTGCTCCTCGCCACGGCGATCTCATCCGCATTCCTTCTCGGCACCATTTCGACGGCAGAGGCCGGGCAGGCGAGCTACCTCGTGGATGTGAAGAGTGGCCAGACGCTGGAGGCATCGAACCAGGATGAGCTGAACTATCCGGCTTCGCTCACGAAGATGATGACGCTCTATCTTGCCTTCGAAGCGCTGCATGACGGCCGCCTGAAGTGGGATCAAAATTTGACCATGTCGGAGAATGCCGAAAGCAAGGAGCCCTTCAAACTGGCAGTCGGCGTCGGCCACAAGGTCACCGTGCGCGAAGCGGTCGAGGGTATCGTCGTCCTCTCGGCCAATGACGCAGCCGTTGCGATCGGGGAGCAGCTCGGCGGCTCCGAGGATAGTTTCGGCAAGATGATGACCGGAAAGGCGCATCAGCTCGGCATGAGCAACACCGTCTTCAAGAATGCCTCCGGCCTGCCGGATCCGGAGCAGGTGACGACAGCTCGCGACCTGGCAACGCTCGGCGTTGCGCTGATGCGGGACTTTCCGGAGGAGTTCAAGCTCTTCTCGATGCGCGGCATAAAATTCCGCGGCATGAAACTGCGCGGCCATAACAATCTGATGTATCGCTATGCCGGCGCCGATGGCATCAAGACCGGCTATACCGATGCTTCCGGCTACAATCTCGTGACATCTGCGACGAAGAACGGCCGCCGCGTCGTCGGTGTCGTGATGGGCGAAAAGACCGCGCGGATTCGCGATGACAAGATGGCAAGCCTTTTGGACACCTATCCGCCGGTGGCTCCCACAGCCACGGTATCTGTTGGTACCGCCAAGCAGACCTTGGCGAACTGATCTTCGCGTCTAAAGTCGAACTCAGACCGGTTTCTGCCCCCGATGATCATTTCGTCGTCGGCGGCGGATTGAGGTGGCTTGTTCGTTCGGTGAAACCGGACACGGGTACGGGAGGATGAGCGGCAAGCACGATCTGTGCTGGAGCGGCCGCCTTTGTCTTCCACTGTTTACTTGGCCTCCGGCATGGAGAACATCGGATTGCCGCTCGCGGTGGCAGAGGCGGGCACTTCTTCCTGCATTACGTCCCAATGCTCGGCCACCTTGCCATCGGCCAGGCGGAAGATATCGACTGCAACCATCGGCTTTGGACCCCACCCCACATAGCGTCCATGCACCATCACAAGATCGCCTTCGGTGACGACCATGCCGGGTTCATAGGAAAAGTCCTTGCCAAGGCTGGCGATGAGACCAGGAATAGCTGCCGGGCCGTCCGGGATCGAGGGATTATGCTGGATATAGTTGGGCGCGAAATATTGCGCGACGATGCTAGGGTCGCGATCGATGAAGGCGCCAGTCAAGACACGCAGTGCGATCTGCCTGTTGGTTTCCATGGACTTATCTCCTTGCGTAATTGCCTGCCTGCCGACAGGTAGACAAACTAGCGGACTGTCATTGATTGAGTCAAGCACCTACCTTATGACAGGGAAGGAAACAGGTACGGAGCAATAGAATGGACGTTCGCGAGGCTATCCTGAAGTCCGCGGAGGCTCGCATGAGAGTGGGCGGCTACCATGGCTGCAGTTTTCGAGAGATAGCCAGCGATGTCGGGATCAAGAGCGCGAGTGTATACTATCATTTTGCGACCAAAGCGGAATTAGGTGCAGCGATGGTCGCCCGCTACGAAGCGAGAGTGCTCGCGGCGATCGGCAACCCCGAGGACGACCGGGAATTGACAGTCAAGCTTGACGGCATGCGGGCAACTTTCCGCGCAGGGTTGGCCCGCGGGGACGGCATGTGCCTTTGTGGTGTTTTGGCGACCGAAATACATAGTCTGCCGTCTCTCGTCGTTGCTGCAACACGGCATTACTTTCTGGCTTGCAATGAATGGCTATGCCAAGCTCTCGTCTGCGCCGATGTCGGAGAACCTTCTCGCAAGGCATTTCGTCTTACTGCACTCCTGCAAGGAGCGATGATGCAGGCGATTGCCCTCGACGATCTCGCGGTCTACGACGCCGCCCTGGAGGGATTTCATCGCGAGGGGCCATGATCCGAAATCTCCAAAGCGAAACCATTGAAATCGTTGGCATATCGCACTTGGAAATAGAACGTACACGGGCGCAAACAAACATCAGATAAGATAGATTATGGAACTAAATCTCGTATAGGCTTATGACGGGAACCGATATATATCTTAGCTATTCCAAATACTTGGCAAGGTTTCCGAGAGTCGATTTCAGTCCCTCGTCGTGGTCTTCCTTGCTGATGCCGTGCGGCACGTCTTCGCAAATTATGGTTACCTTCGTACCGGATGGAACGACGTCCAAGGACCAGGTCATGACCATCGTTCCCGCAAATGCCGGATCGTCTGATTGAAAATCCACCGCCTGGACGATGCGGACGTCAGGAATGATTTCCAGGAACCGGCCGGAAACGATGTCGGTATGCTCGGATGTCTTGCCGTATGTCGCATGATCCGGCGCATCATATGTGAGCGCCAGCCGATAGCTTCCGCCTTCACGAGGCTCGAATGCATGGATCTGTCCCGTCATGCCTTGCGGCGGAAGCCAGGAGACCAAGGCGGTTGGATCGACGAACGCCTGAAAGATCGCGTGCGGCGAAGCGTGGATCACTCTCGAGCCCGTATCGGTTCTCTTCTTGCCCGAAGCCTCGCTCATTGCGTCCTCCTCGCTGTGCAGCGCCAAAGCGATCCGCACGCCTTGACGATGACGATCGCATCACACTCAGCTTGCCTTGATGCGGATCACCTTTGCCGCGATCTTCTCGGCGAGCAGCTTCGGATTGCAGGCAAATATGCTGTCCGGCCGTCCGGCTGCACACCAGACCTGATCATAAGCCAAAAGGCTCTCGTCGATGTAGACAGGCAGCTCGACGAGATGACCGATGGGACCGACGCCGCCGATGGCAAAGCCGGTTTCGTCGCGAACGCGGTCGATATCGGCCCGTTTCAGGCGAATCCCGTAGGATGCCGCGATATAGGCCGTATCGGCATTGTGTGCGCCGGAGACGAGAAGCAGCGTCAGCTCGTGCGTATCGGCATTGACGAAGACCAGCGACTTGACGATCTGACCGACGGCGCATCCGGCCGCCTTGGCGGCCTCTTCTGCCGTCCGTGTCGAATGGTCCATGCGCTTGATCGAAATATCCAGACCTAGATTGCGCGCCGCAAGCTCGACGCGTTCCAGGCTTGAAAGCTTTCTGCTGTCTTCGCTCATAGATCGTCATCCTCCACGTCGAGCTCGATCTGCATCTGATCGTAAGCCGGCTCGACATGATCGGGCGTTTCCGCCAGCACGGTTTCATAATCGAGCGGCGTATGCATATGGGTCAAGATAGCATGCTTCGGCCGCAGCCGTTCGATCCAGGCGAGCGATTGCTCCAACGACAGATGGCTCGGATGAAACCGATATTGCAGGGCATCGATGATGAGGACGTCCAGATCCTGAACTCTTTCGACAGATTCCGCCGGAAAGTCACTGATATCGCTGCAATAAGCAAGCTTGCCGATGCGAAAGCCGAGCGAGTGGATATCGCCGTGCAGCTGCTTGTGCGGCCAGAAGCGGATCGGACCGCCCGCCCCTTCGATCGTGAAGCTCCTGTCGAGGCTTTCTATCAGGATCGGCCGGACGATCGGCGGATAGCTGCTGCCGGGCGGCGTTTCCAGGCAATAGCGGAAGCCTTCGCGAATGCGATCCATGGTCGGCGGGTCGGCATAGATCGGGATACGCTCGTGGGAATTATGGAAGAAGCCGCGCAGATCGTCGATGCCGTGAATGTGGTCGGCATGGGCGTGCGTATAAAGCACGGCATCAACGGAGCTGACGCCGGCGTGGATCATCTGCTCGCGGAAATCCGGACCCGTATCGATGACGACGGTCGTGATGCCGCCATCCGGTGCGATCTGTTCGACGAGAAAAGCCGCGCGCGTGCGGCGGTTCTTTGCATTCCTCGGATCGCAGGCACCCCAGTCGCCGGTGATGCGCGGTACACCCGGCGACGATGAACAGCCCAATATGGTGAAGCGCCGCCGGTATGTCACGCTTGTCAGACCCTTGTCATCTTCGAGAAGCAGCGGAAGGCGTTCGCCGTGGTGATTTCGGCGATCTCGTCCATGCTGACGCCGATCGTCTCCGCCAATACCTCGGCCGTGTTGACGACATAAGACGGCTCGTTGCGCTTGCCGCGCCAGCGCTTCGGCGCGAGATACGGCGCGTCGGTCTCGACGAGCAGCCGATCATGCGGGATCGTCTTGGCGATGTCGCGCAGCTCTTCCGACTTCGGGAAGGTCAGAATGCCGGAAAAGGAGATATAGCCGCCAAGCTCGACGCCCGTGCGGGCGAGGGCGAGGCCTGCCGAGAAGCAATGCAGAATGAAGGGGAAGGCCCCCTTCCCTGTTTCCTCCGTCAGGATCGCGGCCATGTCGTCGTCGGCGCTGCGGCTGTGAATGACAAGCGGCAGCTGAGTTTCGCGGGCAGCCGCGATATGGCGCAGGAAGCCGGTCTTCTGGTCGTCCGGCTTGACGGTGTCGTAGAAATAGTCGAGCCCCGCCTCGCCGATCGCGACGATCTTCTCGTGCTGGTTTGCCAGCCGCACGAGATCCTCGGTCTGGATATCAAGTTCCTGATCGGCGCTGTTCGGATGCGTACCGACCGAACAGAAAACGGACGGATAGCGCTCGGTGAGCGCTATCAGCCCATCAAGCTTCCGAACCCTGGTCGAGATCGTGACCATCTGCTTCACGCCGACTTCATGGGCGCGCGCGACGATCGCGTCACGTTCCTCGGCGAAGTCGGCGAAATCCAGGTGACAATGCGTATCGATCAGCATGGAAAACCTTATTCGACGGTCGGTGCGATGTAGCGCGGGAAGACCGGCTTAGGGGCTTCCAGCGGCGTTCCGGCAACGAGGCGGCCTGCCGCGCCGAGTGCTGCGAAATCACGCTTGTCTGAGGGAATGGCGATCAGTTCCAGCAGCTTGGCCGCCGATTCCGGCATGAACGGCTGCAACAGAATGCCGATCTGGCGCACGACATCCGCCGTGACATAGAGCACGGTCGCCATGCGGGCCGGGTCGGTCTTCTTCAGAGCCCAGGGCTCCTGGCTCGCGAAATAGCGGTCCGTCTCAGAAACGACTGCGATGATGGAGGCCAATGCGCGGTGGATGAGCTGCTTGCCCATATCCTCGCGCGTGGAGGCCAGCAGCGCGTCGGCCTGTGCCAGCAGCGCTTTGTCCTCTTCGGTCAGCGGGCCGCATTCGGGGATCTCCCCGTCGCAGTTCTTGACGATCATCGACAGCGAGCGGCTGGCGAGATTGCCGATGCCGTTGGCGAGATCGGAATTGATGCGCGTGCCGATGGCTTCTTCGCTGTAGCTTCCGTCCTGGCCGAAGGAGACTTCGCGCAGGAAGAAATAGCGCACCTGGTCGAGACCGAAATGGTTCACGAGGTTGACCGGATCGACGACGTTGCCGAGCGATTTCGACATCTTCTCGCCCTTGTTGAGCAGGAAGCCATGGGCATAGACGCGCTTCGGCAGCGGCAGCTTCGCCGACATCAGGAAAGCCGGCCAGTAGACGGCGTGGAAGCGGATGATGTCCTTGCCGATGATATGCACGTCGGCCGGCCAGTATTTCGCCCGCGGATTGTTGCGGTCCTCGATGTAGCCGGTCGCGGTGATGTAGTTCGTCAGCGCATCGACCCAGACATACATGACGTGCGCCGGATCGTTCGGCACCTTGATGCCCCAGTCGAACGTCGTGCGTGAGACCGATAGATCCTTGAGGCCCGATTTAACGAAGGAAATCACCTCGTTGCGGCGCTCTGCCGGACCGATGAAGTCGGGGTTTTCCTCATAGAGCTTCAGCAATCGGTCCTGGTATTCGGAGAGCTTGAAGAAATAGCTTTCCTCCTGAACCCATTCGACCGGCGTGCCCTGAGGCCCGTAGCGCACGCCGTCGGCGCGCAGCTCGGTTTCGTTTTCCTGATAGTAGGCCTCGTCGCGAACCGAATACCAGCCGGCGTAGGAATCCTTGTAGATGTCGCCGGCATCGGCCATCAGGTTCCAGATGTTCTGCGATGTCTCGTGGTGCCGCGGCTGGGTCGTGCGGATGAAATCATCGTTGGACGCGTTCAGCAGCTTGCCCATCGCCTGGAATTCATCGGAATTGCGGTTGGCGAGCGCCTGCGGCGTCAGGCCCTCGGCGCGCGCCGTCTGCTGCATCTTCTGGCCATGCTCATCCGTACCCGTCAGGAAGAACACGTCGAGCCCATCCAGGCGCTGGAATCGCGCCAGGGCATCGGTGGCAATCAGCTCATAGGCATGGCCGATATGCGGCTTGCCGTTGGGATAGGCGATTGCGGTGGTGATGTAGAACGGGGTCTTTTCGGTCATGTCAGGCAGGGATCCGCTTTTACGGTTGCGTCTCTGTTATTCTTGGCTCCGCTCGCTTTAGCGCATGTTTGCCGGGAGCGAAACACCAAGTTTCGCGCGCGCAGCATTCGGGACTCAAGGAGCGTGCCTTGATTGACAGGGTCCCGCCCCGGCTTTACCCCTTCGAGGAACCAAAGCGCAGGACAGAGATCATCGTGAATTTCATTGATTTTTTTAGCAACCTATCCAACGGCTTCAAAGGGCCGTGGTTTTGAGTTTGGTCACTTCCTTTCAACCGCTCTATTCCTTTTCCGGCTTCTTCGTCGGCATGCTGGTCGGCATTACCGGTGTTGGCGGCGGATCGCTGATGACACCGTTGCTGGTGCTGCTATTTGGCGTGCATCCGGCTACCGCCGTTGGCACTGACCTGCTCTATGCCGCAATTACCAAGACGGCGGGAACCGCCGTCCACGGCATGCATGGACGCGTCAATTGGAGAGTGGTTGGCCTGCTGGCCTCGGGCAGCGTCCCGGCAGCACTGGCCATGCTCTGGATCATGGCCGGCGTCAATCGCGAGAGCCCCGCCGTGGCCCATACCATCACCCTGTCTCTCGGCTGTCTTCTTCTGCTGACGGCGCTCATGCTGATCTTCCGCGGCCAGATACTGGACGCCATACGGAAGTGGCGAGGCGAGCGCGGCACGCTCACGCCGCGTACCATAGCCTTGCTGACCGTCACTCTCGGCCTCATGCTCGGAATACTCGTCACCATGACATCGGTCGGTGCCGGCGCGCTTGGTGTCACCGTGCTGCTGGTGCTCTATCCCCAAACGGATGTCCGCGAGATCGTCGGCTCTGACATCGTGCATGCGGTACCGCTGACCCTGATCGGCGGCATGGGATACTGGTTCATCGGCGAGATCAACTGGACCATGCTGTTCGCGCTGCTCGTCGGATCGATCCCCGGCATCGTCGCCGGCAGCCTGCTGGCGCCGCGCCTGCACGAGCGCTCCGTGCGCATCATCCTCGCCGTCACGCTGACCGTCGTCGCCTGGAAGCTGATCTTTCCCTAAGGCAATTCCAAGATAAGTGCGGAACTATGTAGTAGATGCCACCGAACTAGGTTCGGTTGCCGGATAGGCCGCATTGCGCCGGCGCGGACGTTGCGGTCGTTAGCCGATATCGTCGGTATCGAGAACATCGTCATTTAAATTATTCATGAAAGCTTTTGCGTAGCGCGATGGATTTCATTGCTCTGCGGAAGTAGCCTCACCCATGTGAAATCACGCTGGCGAACTCATAGAAAAGGTTTCTCGTGCCGCTTCTCGACGCCGATGCAATCCATCCAATTACTTTGCCCGATGGCACCCTCTATCGTGATACGGTCTACCTGAAGAACGTTATTGACCATCCTCGCATGGAAATAGGCGAGTTCAGTTATTACACCCATTCTGGAAGACCAGAAGATACTGCCCAGATACTGGCACCCTACCTTGGCCGCGGCGTTCGCGAGCGGTTGATAATTGGCAAATTTGTGCAGATCGCTCGGGGAAGTTACTTTATCACCAGTTCGGCCAATCATCCCATGACCGGCTTCACCGTTTATCCTTTCCGCATATTCAAGCCTGAGACCTTCGGCTACAAAGACTTGCCGGTGAAGGACACAATCGTCGGCCACGACGTCTGGATCGGCCATAACGCAGCTATCATGCCGGGTGTGCAGATTGGCGCAGGCGCGATCGTCGCCGCGGCTTCGGTCGTTGCTAGCCACGTTCCACCTTACGCGGTCGTTGGAGGAAACCCGGCAACCATCATTCGAATGCGTTATCCCAGCGAGGTCATCAACGAACTTCTTGATATTGCTTGGTGGGATTGGCCGATAGACAAAATTGAAGCCAACCTGTCGTCCCTGAGTGATGGTGACCTGGCTGCCCTCAGGATGGCTTGAGTGCCGAGCAACCTCGGGTGTTTACGGCGTCCGCTTCGGGCCGCAGGCGGTTTTCCGTCCGGAATTGCGTAATCGATCTATGCCGAAAGCTGCTGCTTAAGCTCGCCGAGCACGGTGATGAGCGTCTGCTTGCGATCGAGATTGTAGGCTTGCGACACGTTGAGCCGTTCGGTCGTTTCCGAATGGAGACGGGCCAGCCTCTCCGCCGTGCCAATATATCCGCCAAGTGCGGCGGCCCTTGCACGTTCGGCGATATCGTCGCCGATATGGGATACGAAGAAGCCGAAGATCGTGTCGCTGTCCTTGCCCGAAAGCGCATCGGCGAGGCGGTGCATCGCCTTGCGTGCTGCCGGTCCTTCCGTGGAGAGAACCTGCCGATAGGCGTCGATGATGTCTCCGCCGCCGTAATTCAGAAGCTTCAGCGCCTCGCTGACGCTGCCCTTGGCTGCCGGGAGCAATTCACTCCCCTTCCCGGCTGGCACGCCGAGATTTTTCAGCGCCAGGCGCAAAGCCTCGTCTCCGAGCGGCGCGAGCTTCAATGGCAGGCAGCGCGAACGGATCGTCGGTAGAAGCCTGCCCGGCGCATGCGACAAGACGAGGAACAGCGCACGCTTCGGCGGCTCCTCGAGAATTTTCAGGATGGCGTTGGCGGCGTTGCGGTTGAGATCGTCGGCCGGATCGATGATGACGATCCGCCAGTTGCCGGTGCCGGAGGTCTGCGAGAAGAACTTTCCAGCGCGACGCACCTCGTCCACCGTGATCGCGGATTTCACCTTGCCGGTCTTGTCGTCGATAGGACGGGAAAGATGCAGCAGATTGTGGGATGCGCCGCCGGAAATCTGCCGGCTGATGGCGGAGGACAGATCGGGATCTGCGATCGTCTCAGGCGCGGATGCCGGGTCGGGGTGGGACAGGACATGGTTGGCGAAACGGAAGGCCAGCGTCGCCTTGCCGATCCCCTCAGGTCCTTCGATCAGCACGGCATGATGACCCTTGCCGGAGCGATAGGATTGCGCCAGGAAGGCTTCCGCCTCCTCATGGCCGAAGAGCCTGGGATTGTCCTGTGGAGGGATCGCGCCGTCGAGAACGCCGGGCCGTTCCTCGCTCATTGCGCCGCTTCCGATGTTGCGGCAGCGATACTGGCGGCAGGCCTGAGCCGCCTGTCCACGATCGCGGCGATGTCCTCGGCGATCTCGTCTTCCGAGCGTTGCGCGTCGACGACGTGGCAGCGATCCGGTTCGCGCGCGGCGATATCGAGAAAGGCCTCCCGGCGTTTCTCATGGGTCTGCATCTCTTCCTTTTCGAAGCGATCCGGCGCTGTGACGGCAGAGGCGCGCTTGCGCGCACGCTCAAGCCCGATCTCGGCGGGAATGTCGAGGATCAGCGTGCAATCGGGAATGACGCCATTGACGGCAACCCTTTGCAACGCCTCGATATAGTCGGCTTCGAGATTGCCGGTCACGCCCTGATAGACGCGCGACGAGTCCATGAAACGATCGCAAAGGACGACGGTGCCGCGTGCCAGCGCCGGGCGAATGACTTCCTCGACGTGATCGTTGCGCGCAGCGGCAAAGAGGATGGCCTCCATGCGCGTGCCGAACATCTCGGCGGCTCCGGAGAGCAGCACATGGCGGACGGCTTCGGCACCTGGGGAGCCGCCCGGCTCGCGCGTGACCAGCACGTCATGGCCGAGCTCGCGCAACCGTTCGGCCAACCGGCGGATCTGGGTGGATTTCCCGGCCCCTTCCCCGCCTTCGAAGCTTACGAATAATCCGTTTGCATCAACCAATGATCATGTCCTGCACTTTTCGCCTGCCGTCCGCTCGGCATGCGATACGTATCTTGTTTAACCCAAGACATGCCGGGGTGGAACCGTGCATGTATCGGCGCCTGCCATTCTATATGGGGTGTGAACAGGGATTTCGCGAGCCGAGCAACCCGTCAGGTCGGCAAAGGCTTGTCCCAGAGCCAGGAGAATAGCAGGGATTCGGTCAATTCCATGAAGGCATCGAAGGCGCGGCGGCTGAGCGTGCCTTGAGCGACTGATTCCTTTGTGTAAAGCGGCAATTCGCGCACCAACCGCGCGCCTAGGAACACACGAAGCGTCCCGGCTTCATAGTCCCCGGCCACGGGTGCCGTCAGCGGCCAGCGATAGACGATTCGCGCGGACAGACGGTCAGGCGTGTCGACCGGCACGTAGACATCGACAGGCGTCTTCGCCAGCAGTCCCACCGTCGATTGCGCGCCGCCATAGACGCTGGCATCGCCGATCACTTCGCCGTCGGCGAAAATGCGCTGGCTTTTGAAATTGCTGAGGCCCCATTCGAGCACGCGGCGGGTCTCTTCGGTCCGCTCCTTGTCGTTCTTCAGGCCGCCAAGCGCCAGGAACAGCCGGCGGCCGTCGCGCTGCACCGAGGCGACGATCGAAAAGCCCTCGCCTTCGGTAAAGCCCAGCCCAAGGCCGTCGACGCCGATATTGAGCAGCAGCAACGGGTTCTTGTTGCGCTGGTAGATCTTGTTCCAGGTGAAATCCGCCTGGCCGAAATATTTGTAGAGATCCTGATGCTTCTGCTGGAGATCCTGCGCCAGGGCCACCAGTTCCCGCAGCGAGACCTTGCCGCCGCCGTTGGGGTCGTTCGCATCAGGCAAACCGGTGGAGTTGGTGAAGACTGCCCGCGTCATGCCGAGCTCACGCGCACGCGCCGTCATGCGCCGGGCAAACTCGCGCTCGCTGACCGAAATCCCTTCCGCCAGAACGATGCAGCCGTCATTGGCCTGCTGCACAGCGACGCCCTGGATGAGGTCGCCGACCCGCACGCGCGACTTCAGCGCGGCGAACATCGTCGACGCACGCGATGGCGCGCCGCCCGTTCGCCAGGCGTTTTCCGAGACGGGATATTCCGTATCGAGCGAGATCTCCCCTCGCCCAATGGCATCGAAGACGACGTCCAGCGTCATGAGCTTCGCAAGCGAAGCCGGCGAAATCGGCTGATCCTCGTTTTTCGCAAGGAGAATGGTGCCTGTAGAGGCCTCGATCATGAATGCCTGGGCGGCTTTCGTATCGAAAGCGCCCGGAACGGCCGGCTGCGCCATGGCTGCCACATTGCCGATGCCCAGGAGAAAAAGGAACAAAAGAATCAAGCGCTTTGGCATACCGTCCCCTCAATCCGACCACCGGCACCATTATTTTAGTGATGGGTGAAGATTCAGGCAATGACGCTGATCAATCAACCTGCGTCGTGCCTTGATGCTGGCGGCGATAGGCCGAGAGGATCGACTCCTGCGTCAGTCCGTCGTTGCGAACCATGACGGCGTCGAAGGCAAGATCGACATAGACAATCTTGACCGGGGCATTCTGATAGGCGGCGACTATCGAACCGATCGACGGATCGTTGATGCTTGCCATGCCCGGAGCGAAATCCGGCCGTTCGTAAGGGATAGGTCCGATCAGCGGCAGAACGACCATAACCGGCTCAGAAGGCTCGGCAGACGGCATCGCGCCGCCGTTCCAGGTCATCGGCGGCGGATTGTTGCGTTTGTTGCCGTTATAAGCCGTGTTCGGCGTCGAGCCGGCGAAAGCCGTGGCCGAATAGGGAGACTGGCGCGGAATGGGGGCGATCGCCGGCGCGGGATCGAAGCTGCGCTGCTGGCGGCCGGCGCGGACGGCATTATCCGAATCCGGCAGTTGGTCGGCAGTCATCCTGCCGTTCGAGGCAACCATCACGCCCGTTGCGATCTGGCCGCCGGGATTGATGCTTGGCAGGCGCGAACCCTTGGGGATGTAAGAGGCCATCAGATAGGGGTCGTCGTGGCCGTCCATGCGGGCGCGGCCGACATATTGCACGCGCACATCGCCGGTGCCGCTGTGCTGGAGATCGAGCAACTGCGCCGTCTTGTTGGAAAGATCGATGATGCGGCCGGGATGATAGGGGCCGCGATCGTTGACGCGAACGATGATGGAGGAGCCGGTTTCGACATTGGTGACGCGCGCATAGCTGGGCAGCGGGAAAGTCGGATGCGCAGCGGTCAGCGACTGTTGGTCGTAAACTTCGCCATTGGCGGTCAAGCGGCCGTGAAACGCAGAGCCATACCAGGAAGCGATACCGACCTTGTTATAGCCGTAGTCTTCCTTGGGATAATACCACTTGCCCTTAACCTGATACGGATTGCCGACCATGAAGCGGCCGCCGCCCTTGGGAACGGGCCCGTTGGCGACAACCCGCGGGCTGGCCTTTACGCCATATTCCTTCTCGGAGAAATATTCCTTGCCGTGCTGGCGCGTCGAGGCAACCTTCTGAGATGTTCCGCAGGCAGTGATGGTTGCGCACATCAGTGAGAGAGCAAACCAACGCATACCCGTTGCGTATGTCACCGCACGATTTTCGAATTTCATCTGTCCCACGCCGCTACTCAACAACTCTGACGGAGGTCTGCTATAACCGATACATCCCTCATTCCGGTATCCAGCTACGCCTCAATCACCTAACGGTACTTTAATCATGATTAGAGTTTGTCGTTTTTGCGATGCAAATTGAGCGCACTGGGGAAATTCCGAAAATCATGGTTAATGCGCGGTAAAATGGGATTTGCCTGAAGTGCAATGCGAGGGGGCAAACCGCTCGAACAGCTGGTCTTCCCTCTGTCTTCATCAGCGGTCCCGGATCGGGACAGATCAGAGCAAATAGTGGCCGTCAACGATATGCCTTTGATAAGAAGCGAAGGCCCAGTTCAGGAAACTGTATCGAGGCGCATCAGTGTTTCATCGTGATAGACATCGCCGACCTTCAGCGCCTCGGTATCGATGGCCCACGCTTTGAAACCAAAAGATTCGTAAAGGCGAATGGCTGCCCTATTGGACGACACGACGCTGAGCCGTATGGAGCGGCATGTGGTTCTCGCTTCGTCGACGGCGGCAGCCATCAACAGGCGTGACAGGCCGGTTCCCCGTGCTTCTAGCCGAACATACATTCCCCAGATCGAGGCGATGTGACGCATCTTCGCCCCTCGCGATCTGGCAACGGCGATGACACCCGCGAGCGTCCCGTCATCCGCGAAGCCGCCGAACACGGCGTTGCTTTCAATTCTGTCGCCGAGCTGCGCTTCCGAGTATTCCAGCTCCTCCTCATAGGAGGCGCCGAAGGCCTCTGGATGGCTCGCCAGCCCTTCCAGCCGAATGTCCCTGAAAATGGATGCATCGTCGCGATCCAGGCGACGGATGTGGAAACGATGCATGGGCATTCCTCTCGATAGTCAGCACATCCCCGGCAAGTTGGGCACGCGAGGTTTCGCATCCATCTCGTTGTTTCGTCAACAATCGGCGGGCAGCTCCGTCCATGATGTTACGCAGCTTGTCCGGATTTGCCGTGCGGACGATCGTACGCCTGACGGCTCGGTGTGCGGGTGGAACGGGAACGGCCATTCGACAGCATCGACCTAAGGGTGCGGCATGTTCAAGGCGGTAGAAATGAAGTGGCCTAGCCGCTGGAGACGGCTAGGCCACATTTGCCAGGTCAGGGGTCAAGTCTGACTGAAGCACCCTAGTAATAAGTGAAGCTTAGTTTTTGTCAATGATGAGTGTCGAGCCACGAACAACGAAGATGGGCACTATGTCTGCGCTATAGCCACCGAAGGCGCTCCATAGCTTTCTGACGCTTGTGGATTGCTCTGCTGTTCCCTACCCTACCGCGGATAACGACGGTGTTCGTACTGCGGAGATCGACTCACCAGCAGTCGCCTGATTTCCTTGCCGAAGAAGCGGATGGCGCTGACTTTCATGAAAGTAGTGGCGCTGCCCTCCGGCACACTCCTATCACCATATTGCGGAACCAGCGATGGGCTGGATCGGCATCCATGCGGGGATGCCACATCGCCGATATTAGGATCTCTGGCGTAGAGACGGGAAGCTCGAAGCTCACCAAGCCCTGGCTGAACGGCTCGGCGCCGACCAGGCCATGTCCGAGACACGAGCGCGGCACAAGCGCGACCAGGTCAGATTGGCGTGCGACGCGCAAGGCATCGGGGAATCCGGGCACGACAGCGATGACCTCCCGGCTGAGACCGAGTTCCTCCAGGGCATCATCGACTGGTCCCGTAAAACTCCCCTTTCGCGACGCCACGATATGCCTGGACGCCGCATAGCGCTCAGGTGTCACGGGACCCTTCAGCAAAGGATGTCCGTCCCTAACCACACCCAGGAATTTGTCGCGGAAGAGGAATTGGGTGCGCACCTCTGGCGCAAACTCTCCGAGAACGCCAATTTCAAGATCGATCTGCCCTTCCCGGAGCGGCTCGGCATCCTTGACAGGTTTAGGCGCGAACCGCAGGCGGACCCGTGGCGCCGCGTCTGCAACGGCGGCCACCAGGGGAGCAGAGAACAGCTCGACAAAGCCCTCGTTGGCGCGAATGGCGAAGGTCCGCTCCAGCGTGGCGATTTCGAGTTGGCCAGTCTGCGGGCTGAGAACAGCTCGAGCTTCGCGAGCAAGCTCGTGAACCCGATCGCGCAACTCGATGGCGCGGGGAGTTGGGACAAGTCTGCGCCCGGCGCGCACCAGCAGCGGGTCGCCCGTGGCGGACCGGAGCCGCGCGAGGGTCCGGCTCATCGCCGAAGAACTGAGGCCGCGCCGGTCACGCTACCCTCGGTCAGCAGCGCATCGAGCGCCGGAAGCAGGTTCAGGTCGAGATTGTCCACAACCGCAATCTACATCACGTGACGCCCGCAACATAGCGTCTCACGCAACAATAATGTGCATCCTGTGCGTCTGGCGTCAATCCAATCGGGTGGTCATATTCGTTGCCGATACAGCGCAACGAAAGATAACCCTCATGTCCTCAGCCATTTTGCACCACACCGCAGGCACGATTCTTCTCATCGGCGCGTCGCGTGGCCTCGGACACGCCATGGCCGCCGAGCTCCTGAAAACGGGGTGGAACGTCGTCGGCACGACGCGCCCGGTCGAAGGCCGAACTGAGCTGCATGACCTGGCCGACGAGAACCTGGACCGCGTCGAGGTCGAGACTGTCGACATTTGCGAACCGGAGCAGATCGCGGCACTTCGTGCTCGCTTGTCGGGCCGGGTGTTCGACATCCTGTTCGTGAACGCCGGCACCGCCAATGCGAATCCGAATGAGACCATCGGTGAGGTATCCACCGAGGAGTTCGTCCGCGTGATGGTCACGAATGCACTTGGCCCCATGCGGACCGTCGAGGCGCTGCAGGATCTTGTCCCCGCAGATGGCCTCATCGGCGTCATGTCATCGGGACAGGGCAGCATCGCCAACAATACGAATGGTGGGTTTGAAGTCTATCGCGGCAGCAAGTCGGCTCTGAATCAGTATATGCGAAGCTACGCTGCTCGCCATGCAAGTGAGCCGCGCGCCTTGGTGCTGATGGCTCCGGGCTGGATCCGCACGGCACTGGGCGGCCCGAACGCGCCACTCAGCATGGAAGAGGCTATTCCCAGTGTCGCGGAGGTGCTTCTCGCGAAGCGGGGCAGACCCGGTCTCGAATACCTCGATCGTATGGGGAAAGCCGTTCCTTGGTGAACGTCACCTGAGCAGTATTTCTGAACATAGCGCGTCGGCTCGCCCTGATGGACGAAACCGGGCTGGACGTGCAGGTTCTATCGCTGACGACGCCAGGGCTGCACGATCTGGAATTACGGTGACAGTGCGTTCAATCGCGACCCGAGGCCGTAGATTTGGCGGAAGAGGTGTCCGCTTTCCATGTTAAGATATTGAAATTATTACAGCATTGGCCTTGATATTCTTCTTATTTAGTGAAAAAGCCGGCCGACGAGCCGGCTTTTTTGCCTTGAATGTCACGCTCACTCGGCAGCCGCCCCAAAGGGAAACTAATTCGCGTTACACCAACGAGGTAAAGGTATAGGATGAAATGCCGGCAACCATCGAAATGGGCGTTGCCGCTTGGGAGCGAACAGCTCTTGCCCCAGTAAGGGGATGATATGCCATGACAAATCAAAGGCTCGATCACAACGGGAAATTTGCGCCATTCGATCTGGGTGGCCTGCGAAACCAATTCGACGAATTATGTGGAAGCACCGTTATTCACACCAGCCCGGCCTCTCGCTCGTCCAGCGCCAACATGCTGCCGGATAACAGAGGTGTGACCTCTAGGATCGCGCTTCTGTCATCCCGGCCAAAGAGGGCGAATCGGAAAAATTTGGAACCCTTGAAGGTTCCCACAGTCATGTTTCAACAACCGATCGAAGTGAGCGTCACTGAAGGCGTTAGTGATCCAGTTTTGCCGTGCCAAAGCTAACGCCGATCTGCGCCAAAGGTCGACCACGCCTAAACAGATGCCGGGCTGAGTCCCGGCTTTTTTTGTCGTTTTGCCAGATTCTTCGACATTGTTGCGCTGAGAGCAGAATTTTTGAAGTTATGTCAGCAGGTGATTTTTACGTCTAAACTATTGATTTTATTGATAGATGGCGGAAGAGGTGGGATTCGAACCCACGGTACGGTTTCCCGCACGCCGGTTTTCAAGACCGGTTCCTTAAACCACTCGGACACTCTTCCTGTCGCTACGGCACGGGCCTTGTAAAAAGTGGTTGGCTGGCTTTACAGCTATTCGGGCCGAAGCGTCAACTGGGCCGCTGTGCATCCGCGGCCACTGGCTGCGCGAAAAAGATTCCATGACGCCGTCGCTTGTGCGAAAGATTGGGCGTCGACTATCCGGAAGGACATCGCCCTCGCTCATGACATTTGATGATCCATCTCTGTCGCTCGGTCCCAAGCCTCTGGCCGGCCCTGCCCTCGCAGCCTTCTTTGGCCGCGATGCCGTAGCCGTCGCATCCGATCTGATCGGGACGCGGTTTACGGTTGCTGGCATCGGAGGCCGCATCGTCGAGACCGAGGCCTATCGGCCCGATGACGAGGCTTCCCACGCCTATCGCGGCCCGACGCCGCGCAATGCGGCGATGTTCGGCCCGGCCGGCCATGTCTATATCTACCGCTCCTATGGCATTCACTGGTGCCTGAACTTCGTCTGCCTTACTGGAAGCGCCGTGCTCATTCGGGCGCTGGAGCCGGAGAGCGGCATCGAGGAGATGATACGGCGGCGCGGCATTGCCGATATCGTCTCGCTGTGCAACGGGCCGGGAAAGCTCTCGCAGGCGATGGCCATCGACATCGGCCTGAATGGCATGTCGCTGGATGCGGCGCCTTTCGTTATTTCCTTGGCGGAACCCGTTACCGTCGCTTCCGGCAAACGCATTGGAATCGCTAGGAATGTCGATGCGCCCTGGCGGTTCGGCGCGGCAGGTTCGCGCTTCGTCAGTCGTCGTTTTCCCTGATGTTGCAATAAAAAGGCCGCCGGGGTGGTGCCCGGCGGCCCATGCGGCCACGCAGCGAACTGGAAAGACTGCGCGGCTATTCTTATTCCATGGCAACGCTATGATCGACGGCTGGAGGCGCCTTTGGCTTGCGTAGGAGCACCAGCAGCGGTATGGCGCAGATCGACATCAGCATCAGCAGCTTGAAGTCATCGATGTAGGCGATGATCGTCGCCTGCGTGGTGATCATGCCGTCGAGCGTGGCGCGTCCCACAGCTGTCAAGGGACTGATTCCCTGGGCCGCCGTCGCATCGAAATGGCGGTTGAACGGCGTCACATAGGCGGCGATGTTCGCGTGGTTGACCTGCGTATTCTCCGTGATCAGCATCGAGACGACTGAAATGCCGACGCTGGAGCCGATATTGCGCGAGAGGTTGTAGAGACCTGTGCCCTCGCCGCGCATCTGTGCCGGCAGCGTCGCGAAGGCGATCGTCGTCAGCGGCACGAACAAGAAGCCGAGGCCGGCGCCCTGGACGAAGCCGACGGAGATGATGGTTTCCTGCGAGACATCCGGTGTCCAGCCGGTCATCTCGTACATGGCCCATGCGGTCAAAGCGAGACCGATGAACAGCAAGAGGCGCGTATCCACCTTGCCGATCAGCCGTCCCACAAGGAACATGCAGAACATCGTGCCGAGGCCGCGCGGTCCCATGACGATGCCGGCGGTGACGACCGGATAGCCCATCAGCGTCTGCAGATAGGGTGTCATCAGGGCGAGCGAGGCCAGATAGGTCACGCCCACGATGAAGATGAACAGCATGCTGACGGCAAAGTTCTGGTCGAGGAAGAGCCTCGGGTTTACGAAACTTCGTTCGGCCGTGAACGTATGCACGACGAAGAGATAGAAGGCACCGGCGCAGAAGAGCGCCTCGACGATGATCTCGCTCGAATAGAACCAGTCGAGCTGCTCGCCGCGATCGAGAAACAACTGCAGCGCGGCAATGCCGAGCGAGAGCATGCCGAATCCGAACCAATCGAGCTTGGCGAGCGCGTCCAGCTTGGTCTCGGTGACGTAGACGACGATGCCGAAGAAGGCGAGCGCGCCGATCGGCACGTTGATGTAGAACACCCAGCGCCAGCTGATATTGTCGGTCAGCCAGCCGCCGATCACGGGACCGAGCACGGGGCCGACCATCACCGAGACGCCGAACAGCGCCATGGCGCGGCCACGCTCCTCGACATTGTAGATATCTAGGAGAATGCCCTGCGACAGCGGCACCAGCGCCGCGCCGAACAGGCCCTGCAACAGGCGGAAGCCGACGATCTGCACCAGGGATTCCGACAGGCCGCAGAGGATCGAGGCGGCGACGAACCCGGCGATCGCCACCAGCAGGACGCGCTTGCGGCCGAACTTGGCAGACAGGA
This sequence comes from Martinezella lusitana, assembly GCF_016901135.1. Lineage (GTDB taxonomy): Bacteria > Pseudomonadota > Alphaproteobacteria > Rhizobiales > Rhizobiaceae > Rhizobium > Rhizobium lusitanum_D. Next base: position 246,119 of record NZ_JAFEVL010000048.1, read on the forward strand.
AGCCGGAGGGCGGCGTCATGATCGCTGCCGCAACGATATAGGACGTCAGCACCCAGTTGATCTGGTCGGCGCTGGCGGAGACATCGCCCTGGATATGTGGCAGGGCGACGTTGGCGATGGTGGTGTCCAGCGCCTGCATGATGACCGACAGGATGACGCAGGCGGTGATCGCGCCGCGATTGGCGATAGGCCCCGATGACGAGGCGGTGGTGGCGTTACTCATGGTCCTGACCGCGGGAATGGCCCAGCAGATTGTTGACGAAGTCCGGCAGGCCGCGGGCATGGCCAGTGTCGACACCAGCGACGACGCTCATTCCGACGCGCAGCGGAGGCTTGCCCTCCGTGTCGTCGATGCTGATGATCATCGGTATGCGCTGTACGACCTTGACCCAGTTGCCTGTCGTGTTCTGTGCGGGCAGAAGCGAGAAGCTGGAGCCGGAGGCCGGCGCAATGCTGGCGACCGTACCCTTCCAGGTCACGCCGGGATAGGCATCGACGGAGATGTCAACCTTCTGGCCGGTCCGTACATAGGTGAGCTCGGTTTCCTTCGGGCTGGCATTGATCCACATATGCGTGGTTGAGACCAGCGAGAAGCCCTGCTGTGCGGCCGTCAGATAGGCGCCGACCTGCAGCGAGGGAACGTTGGCGGTGACGCCATCGAACGGGGCCCGGACGACGGTGTCGTCGAGCTCGCGCTGCGCATTGTCGACTGCGGCCTTGGCCTGCAGGTAGAGCGGGTTCTGTTCGGGAGGCAGATCGGCAGTGCCATCGCCACCCAATTGTGCGAGGGTCGCGGCAGCTTGTGCCTGGGCAACCGAGACCTTCTGCTGGGCAGCTTCGAGATTGTGCTTGGCCTGGTCATAGGCAGCCTTCGAGGCAGCCGAACTGTTGATGAGGTTCTGCTGACGCTCGAGTTCCGTCTGGTAGTAGGGAATGTCGGCCTGCGCCTGAGCGATCTCAGCCACGGATTGCTTGTAGCTTGCCTGCAGGTTCAGGATCTGGTTTTTGGCATTGCCGAGCTGCGCCTGCGCGCCTTCGAGCGCGATGCGGAACGAATCGGGCTTGAGGCGGAAAAGCACCTGCCCCTTCTTCACGACCTCGTTCTCATGCACATCGACCGAGATCACCGTGCCGGAGACATCGGTGGAAACGCCGACCATGTCGGCCTGGATATAGGCATTGTCCGTGGACATGATCTGTCCGCCGGTGACGTAATAATAGCCACCGATGACAAGGGCGATGGGAAGCAGCGCAAACAGGATCGGCCGCGTCGGGCTGCGGCGCTTGCGCGGCGTTTCCGGAGGGACGACTGGGCTTGGCGCCGCAGCCACTGCGGGCGACGGTGTCGGGTTTGAAGATGGTGCCTCGGCCACTGGGGCTTGAGTCTGTTCTGTGGAATTTGCGTTTGCGGGTACGCGAAGCGAAGAGGATGCGTCAGCCATGTTGTATCTCTTTGTCGGCTGCCTTCGAGCGGCAGACGTGAAGCAGGTTCGATTTCATGAGGGTAAGCAATTCATAGAGGCGCTCGTTATCCTCCTGGGAGGTTCCGTCGAGCGCTTCCTTGCGTGTTTGGTCGCCTATGTTGCGCATGGTATCGATCAGTGGCCGGGCCTCTTCGCGCATGTAAAGGAGCCAGCTGCGCCGATCGCTCGGATGCTGCCGACGCTCCACGAGACCGCGCTCGCTCAGCTTGTCGAGAATGCGAACCAGAGTGATCGGTTCGATCTCCAGCATCTCGGCCAGTCCGGCCTGATGGATACCTTCATTGTTCGCGAGATAGGCAAGCGTTTGCCATTGCGATCGTGTCAGTCCCAAATCCTTCGCGCGCTGCTCGAACCGCTTCCGAAGAAGCCGCGCAACGTCATGGAGGAGAAAGCCGAGGGTGGGTATTGCGTTCATGGTATAAGAAGCCTGCTACTCATAAGCAACCTTATAATTACCGATACCTATAGTAAGCGTCCATGCGATACAAGAGGGAGAGCGATCAAGAAATAGCGATGGTCGAAGATGTCGCAGGGGTGTCGCAAAGATGTCGCAGTCACTCCGCGAGCCCGGCAAGAGACGGTGAAAGTTGAGGTTCACATGCCGATCGATGCCTGAAATTGAAAAGGCGCGGACGAATCGTCCGCGCCTTTTCGACAGTTTCGCAAGCTGGATGGGCACGTGGGGCTCGTCCCACCCGTCAAGGGTTCGGCATAAGCTAGCGGCGACTGAGAAGACCGATGAGATAGCCGATGCCAGCTGCGGCAGCGACCATGAAAATCGGGTCCTCGCGAACTCTTTCGCGCAACTGATCTGTGATCTCCTGGGCTTCCTCCGCGACGACAGACTTCGCTCCTTGCCCGACGGCAGCCAGGCTCTGCGACAGCCTCGATAAATCTTCACGGAGAGCGGCGACTTGTGCCGCCAAATCTTCCACTGCCGTTTCAGTCTGCGCTCGTGCTGAAGAGGACTGGGCGGAAGCTGATTTGGTCTCTGCCATCGTGTGCTCCTTGTGTTTCCTTGTTGATTGAAACGTCACGGCTCGTCAAAGGTTCCGGCACCTTGGCGCCTCGTCCGGTGATTTCCCCTCTGGCTCTTCAATTCCGGTTCGGATTGTTCTAAGGAACTTCGATTGTTTCGCCTGCGGGCGAAGACGTATTGATGACGAGGTTTGCTTTCCAATGTTCGACGTGCTGAGAAAAATCGCCCAGACCTGGCTTGCCAAGGGTTTGTTGCTTCTTCTGGCGGCAGCCTTCGGTGTATGGGGCGTCGAACGTTCGCTCATCACCGGCGGCAACAGTAATACCGTGGTGACCGTCGGCGACCAGCACATCGATACCAACGAATTCCGCCTCGCCTATCGTCGCCAGATTCAGGCCATCAGCCAGCAATTGCGCATGCAGATCACGCCGGAACAGGCGCGCGCCTTCGGTATCGGACAGCAAACCGTGGCACAGCTCGTTGCTGGCGCTTCGCTCGATCAGCTTGCCGCCGATATGAGCCTCGGCCTTTCCCAGGACAGGCTCGCGCAGCTGATCGGCGACGATCCGGCCTTCAAGGCGCCGAACGGCGCTTTCGACCGGCAGAAATTCGAGATGCTTCTGCGCAACAGCAACATCTCGCCCGATGACTACATCAAGGAGCGCAGCAAGGTTGCGGTCCGCGGCCAGATCGTCGAAGCGGTGTCGAACGGCTTTGTCGCCCCGAAGGCCCTGGTCGACGCCGTCAAGCAGTATCACGACGAGAACCGCAGCATCGACTACCTGCTGCTCACCAACGCCAACATCGACCCTGTCAAGGCACCGGCCGACGACGTGTTGTCCAAATGGTTTGAGGGTGTGAAGTCGAAGTACCGTGCTCCCGAATATCGGAAGTTCGCCTATGTGAAATTGCAGGCCGAGGATCTTGCCGATCCCGCAAGCGTGTCGGACGATGAGGTGCGCACCCAGTTCGACAAACGCAAGGACAGCTACACGACGCCGGCAACGCGCACGATCGAACAGCTGACCTTCGCCAACAAGGATCTGGCCAATGCGGCCGCCGACGCGCTGAAGACCGGCACGACATTCGATCAGCTGGTTTCCGATCAGGGCAAGAAGCCTTCGGACGTGCTACTCGGTACGTTCACCAAGGATCAGGTTCCGGACAAGACGATTGCCGAAGCTGCCTTCGCCGTCGCCAAGGATGGCGGCACGACGCCCGTCGTCGACGGTTCGTTCGGCCCGGTCATCTTGCGTGTCACGAACGTGAAGGCCGAAACCGCGAAGAACTTCGACGATGTCAAGGAAGACATCCGCAAGCAGATCGCGCTCAGCAATGCCGCCAATGAAATCACCAGCGTCCATGACAAGTTCGAGGACCTGCGCGGATCCGGCATCTCGCTGCAGGAGGCTGCAACGCAGCTGAAGCTGAAGACGGTCACGATCGATTCGATCGACGCGACCGGCCTCGATCAGACCGGCAACGAGGTCAAGGATCTGCCCGCAAAGCAGCAACTGCTTTCGGAGGTCTTCAAGGCTGAACAGGGCGGCAATCCCGCGCCGTTGACGGTCGGCAACGATGGCTATGTCTGGTACGACATACTGGGCGTCACGCCCGATCACGATCGTTCGCTTGCCGATGTTCGGGAGAAGGCCGTTGCCGACTGGACCGCAGCGCAGCAGAAGATTGCGCTTGCCGCCAAGGCCACCGAGCTGAAGCAGGAGGCGCAGAAGGGCAAGTCGCTTGCCGATATCGCCGCGCCGCTCGGGATCGCCGTCGAAAGCAAGGCCAACGTCATGCGCTCGACGGATGATCCGGTTCTCGGTCGTGGCGGCATCGCCGCCGCCTTCTCCGGCCCTGTCGATACGGCCGCCAGTGCCGTCGGCGCCGATGACACGACGCAGATCCTGCTCAAGGTCACCGACGTCAACGACAACCCGACGACCGATGCCCTGAGCAATGACGATCAGCAGATCGCTCAGATCGCCAATGCCGCCGGCGACGACATCCTCGACCAGATGGTCGGCCAGCTGCAGTCCAAATACGCCGTCACGGTCAATCAGAGCCTCGCCGAACAGGCGATGTCCCGCTAGGCCCGGTCGGGAGGATGGATAACCAATGGCCGAACTGAAACCTTTCCTCGCCAAGGTCGCCAATCGCGAGGCGCTGACGCGGGACGAAGCCCGGCAGGCATTCGAGATCCTGATGTCGGGCGAAGCGACACCGTCGCAGATCGGCGCTTTCCTGATGGCGCTGCGCGTGCGCGGCGAAACGGTCGACGAAATCGTCGGCGCCGTCACCACGATGCGCGCCAAGATGCTGTCGGTGGAAGCGCCAGCTGACGCCATCGATATCGTCGGCACGGGCGGCGACGGCGTCGGCACCTACAACATCTCGACGCTGGCGGCATTCATCGTTGCCGGCGCAGGCGTGCCGGTAGCAAAGCACGGCAACCGTGCCCAGAGCTCCAAGGCCGGCACAGCCGACACGCAGTCCGTGCTCGGCATTAAGCTCGATATCGGTCCCGAGGTGATTGCCCGCTGCATTCGCGAAGCCGGCATAGGCTTCATGTTCGCGCAATTACATCATTCGTCGATGCGCCATGTCGGCCCTTCCCGGGTCGAGCTGGGCACGCGCACGATCTTCAATCTGTTGGGGCCGTTGTCGAACCCGGCCGGTGCGCGCCGTCAGCTGCTCGGCGTCTTCGCGCCGCAATGGGTCGTACCGCTTGCCGAAGTGCTGAAGGACCTGAATGCCGAAAGCGTTTGGGTCGTGCACGGCAATGGCTTGGACGAGATCACCACGACCGGCACGACCTCGGTCGCTGCACTTGAAGACGGCAAGATCCGTACCTTCGAACTGACGCCTGGTGACTTTGGCCTGCAGCATGCCGATCTTGCCGACCTCAAGGGCGGCGATGGCATCGCCAACGCCGCAGCGCTCCGAGATGTGCTCAGTGGTGCGAAGAACGCCTATCGCGACATTGCTCTTGCCAATGCAGCCGCATCGCTTGTCATTGCCGGCAAGGCGGAAACGCTTCATGATGGCATGAAGCTCGCGGCCCAGTCGCTCGACAGCGGCGCGACCGCCGTTGCACTGGAAAAGCTGATCGCCGTCTCCAACGAGGAAGAATAGGTTCAGGACATCATGACCGATATCCTTCAGAAGATCGAAGCCTACAAGCGCGAGGAAATCGCAGCGGCCAAGGCCAAGGTTCCCCTTGCCGATCTCAAGGCTATGCAGGCAGGTCAGTCCGCGCCGCGTGGCTTCCACAAGGCACTTCTCGCCAAGCAGAGCGCAGGCGTTTTCGGTCTGATTGCCGAAATCAAGAAGGCAAGTCCGTCGAAGGGACTGATCCGCCCAGACTTCGACCCGCCTGCCCTCGCCAAAGCCTATGAGGCCGGTGGTGCAGCCTGCCTTTCGGTACTGACGGATACCCCAAGCTTCCAGGGCGCTCCCGAATTCCTGACGGCAGCGCGCGCCGCCTGCTCCTTGCCGGCACTGCGCAAGGATTTCATGTTCGACACCTACCAGGTGCAGGAAGCCCGCGCCTGGGGCGCCGACTGCATCCTGCTGATCATGGCCTCGCTCTCGGATGACGACGCGCAGCGACTGCAGGACGAAGCCTTCGGCCTCGGCATGGACGTGCTGGTCGAGGTTCATGATCCCGAGGAGATGGAACGGGCGCTGAAACTGTCCTCGCCGCTGATCGGCATCAACAACCGCAATCTGCGTACCTTCGAGGTCAGCCTCACGGTCAGCGAAACCTTGGCGACCATGGTGCCTGAGGGCCGATTGATGGTCGGCGAGAGCGGTGTCTTCACCCATGCCGATTGCAAGCGCCTTGAAGCCGTCGGTATCACCACCTTCCTCGTCGGCGAAAGCCTGATGCGCAAGGATGATGTGACGGCGGCGACGCGACTGTTGCTGAACGGTGAAACCGGCGTTCTGGCGGCCGAGTGAGATGAGCACCGAGAAGTCCGGCCTCACCCATATCGACGCCTCAGGCGAAGCGCATATGGTCGATGTCGGCGACAAGGCCGAAACGGCGCGCAGCGCCACCGCCACAGGCTACGTCCGGATGAAGACGGAAACGCTGGCGCTGATCCGCGATGGCAATGCCAAGAAGGGCGATGTCATCGGCACGGCGCGGCTCGCTGGCATCATGGCAGCCAAACAGACATCCAATCTCATTCCCCTATGCCATCCGCTGATGCTGACCAAGGTCGCGGTCGATATCGTCGAAGATGCCGCCCTGCCCGGCCTGCGCGTGACCGCGACGGCAAAGCTCACCGGCCGCACCGGCGTCGAGATGGAGGCGCTGACGGCGGTCTCCGTCGCTTGCTTGACGATCTATGATATGGCCAAGGCCGCTGACCGAATGATGGAAATCGGCGGCATAATGCTATTGGAGAAATCCGGCGGCAAATCCGGGGATTTCCGCCATCCGGGGGCCTGACGCATGAGCCTGTTACCCGTTGCCGAAGCACAAGCGCGCCTGCTGAACAGTGCGACGCCGCTTCATCGTTTCGAAAGCGTTCCGCTCGATATGGCTGAAGGTAGGGTGTTGGCCAGGGATCTGGCAGCGCGCCTGACGCAGCCGCCCTTCGATGCCTCTGCTATGGATGGCTATGCCCTGCGTTTCGAGGATGCGGCAACGCCCGGCTCGGAACTGCAGGTTATCGGTGTGTCCGCCGCAGGCCGCGCCTTCGAAGGAACCGTCGGCAAGGGCGAGGCTGTGCGCATCTTCACCGGTGCACCGGTTCCGGCGGGTGCCGATTCGGTGCTCCTGCAGGAGGATGCGGGGCGGCTGGAAGGCGATCGCATTCGCACCACCTACCCCATCCGCCAGGGACAACATATACGCCCACGTGGCCAGGATTTCCTCGAGGATGAAGTCGTGCTGCAGGCCGGCACGGTGATGGATTTCTCCCGGCTCACCGTTGCCGCCGCCATGAATCATCCGGCGCTGGATGTCTATCGCCGACCTCTGGTTGCTATCCTTGCGACTGGCGATGAGCTGGTGGTGCCGGGCAGCGAGCCGGGTCCTTCGCAGATCGTTGCATCGAATACGTTCGGCATTGCCGCGCTGGCGCGCAATGCAGGAGCCCATGTGCTGGATCTTGGCATTGTCCCTGACAATAGCGATGAAATCACCGCCGCGATCGGCCGCGCACGGGTGGCAAAGGCCGATATCATCGTCACGCTTGGCGGCGCCTCCGTCGGCGATCACGATCTGGTGCAGGCAACCATGATTGCCGCCGGCATGCAGCTCGATTTCTGGCGCATCGCCATGCGCCCCGGCAAGCCGCTGATGGTCGGCAGTCTTGGCGAAGTTCATGTCCTGGGCCTGCCCGGCAATCCCGTCTCCAGCCTCGTTTGCGGGCTGCTGTTTCTCGAACCCTTGATCCGCAAGCTCGCATCCCTGCCGCCGGTAAAGCGCGACGGCGTCGCGAAGGCGGCCGCTCTTTTTGCGGCGAACGATCAGCGCCAGGATTATATGCGCGCCACCCTGACGAAGGCTACCGAGGGCGGCTGGCTCGTCGAGCCTTTCTCCAAGCAGGATTCTTCGATGATGAAGGTCTTTTCGCGCGCCGATTGCCTTGTCGTGCGGCCGCCGCACGCGCCGGAACTTGCCGTTGGCTCTCCCTGCCCGGTCATAGTCTTGCGGCCGGACCTACTGGGTTAAGCCGGACAAGGAAAAGCCGGGAGGTTTGACCCACCCGGCTCATATTTCATTAAATCCCAGAAAGGATTACTTGACGGGCTTCTCGTGATGGCCGCCGAAGCCGGCGCGCATCGCGGAGAGAACCTTGTTGGCGTAATCGTCGTTGCCGCGCGACGCGAAGCGGCCATAGAGCGCGGCACTGAGCACCGGCGTCGGCACGCCTTCGTCGATCGCGGCGGAGATCGTCCAGCGACCTTCGCCGGAGTCCGAAACGCGGCCGGCATATTGCGACAGGGCAGCATCGCCATGCAGCGCATCGGCAGTGAGGTCGAGCAGCCAGGAGGTGATCACGCTGCCACGGCGCCAGACTTCGCTGATTTCGGCGATGTCAAGATCGTACTGATAATATTGCGGATGGGCGATCGGCGCCGTTTCGGCATCTTTCTCGGCGTCCAACTTGCCGACATTGGCGTGGCGCAATACGTTCAGGCCTTCGGCATAGGCAGCCATCAGGCCGTATTCGATGCCGTTGTGGACCATCTTGACGAAGTGGCCGGCGCCGGACGGGCCGCAATGCAGATAGCCCTGCTCCGCAGTACTGTTCCTGGAGGCTTCCTCGGAGCGTTGCTTCGAGGGAAGTACGTCGCCGACACCAGGCGCAAGCGTCGCGAAGATCGGCGAGAGATGTTCGATCGTTTCCTTCTCGCCGCCGATCATCAGGCAATAGCCGCGCTGCAGGCCGAAAACGCCGCCGCTCGTGCCAACGTCGGCATAATGAATGCCCTTGGACTTCAGCTCTTCGGCGCGGCGAATGTCGTCATGATAGTAGGAATTGCCGCCGTCAATGACGATGTCGCCTTCTTCCAGCAACGGAACGATCGACGCCAGTTCCTGATCGACGATCGCGGCCGGCAGCATCAGCCAGACGACGCGCGGTTTCGCGAGCTTCGATACGAAATCTTCGAGCGACTTGCTGCCGGTGGCGCCGAGCTGCTCGAGCGCCGCGATGCTTTCCGCACGCGCATCGAAAACAACCGCGCTGTGGCCGCCCTTCATCAGGCGCTGCACCATGTTGTTGCCCATGCGGCCAAGGCCAATCATTCCGATTTGCATATGTCAGTCTCCTAGGACGGTTTTAATCGTTTTGAATACTCAATAGAGACATTTCGCAGGATTTTCCAATGAACAAATGACGGGCGAGCTATGCGTGGGCCAGACAGCGGAGAAAATTTACTGTCCTCACGCATCTGTGATATCGCACATTGAAACCTCCCACCTTTTGGCATGATCGCGCTTTGCCGTCTCCAATGGAAGCTGTATTTTACGCTCCGCCCACGTTGATGAATCAAGGGATTCTGCCTGCCCAAATTGCTCTCATACAGCGCCGGAATTTGATGTAGGATTGCCGTAACCGATAATCGTTCCCGGGTTCTGTGTTGCGTAATTCCCTGTAGCCGGCGCTCAACGTAAAGCGCCAAAGGAGAGGCATATGGCTGCGTCGCTGAAACTGCCGCTCGTTCCCGCCTCGTTCTTTAGTATTGTTTTGGGGCTTTCCGGGCTTGCCAATGCCTGGCGCGTTGGTGCGCGCATCTGGCAACTGCCGGTGGTGGTCGGCGAGGTGCTGACCTTTGTCAGTTTCGCCGTGTGGCTGCTGCTTATCGTGCTTTTTCTGTTGAAATGGATGATGGCTCGTGAGGAAGCCTTCAAGGAGGTGGCACATCCTGTCCAGTGCTGCTTTATCGGTCTCGTCGGGGTGACCACCATGCTCGTGGCCGGCGGGCTGTTGCCTTATTCCCGCATCGGCGCGGAAACCATATTTCTTGTCGGTGCCGCCTACACGCTTGCCTTCTCGTTTTGGCGTACCGGCGGCCTGTGGCATGGCGAGCGCGATATTGCTGCAACAACCGCCGTGCTTTATCTGCCGAGTGGTGCGGGATGTTTCGTTACCGCCATCGTCGGCGCGGCTCTCGGATTTCCTGGATGGGCGCAGCTTTTCTTCGGCGCCGGATTCTTCAGCTGGCTCGCGATCGAATCCGCTTTGTTGCATCGTCTGTTGACGGGACCGGCACTGTCCCCGCCGCTGCGGCCGACACTCGGCATCCAGCTGGCGCCGCCCACCGTCGGTGCCCTTGCTTATATCAGCGTGACGCAGGGACCGGCCGACACTCTCGTGCATGCTATGATTGGCTATGGCCTGCTGCAGGCTCTGATCCTGCTTCGCCTCCTGCCCTGGATCACGAAGGAACCCTTCAGCCTGGCCTATTGGGCCTTCACCTTCGGTGCAACGGCGCTGGCGACGGCTCCGATGCGGTTGATCGAGCGCGGAGATACCGGTCCCGTTGTGCAACTTGCTCCCATCCTCTTCATCGCAGCCAACATCGTCGTCGTTTTGGTCGCCGCAGCAACGATCTGGCTGATTGTCAGCCGCAAGCTGGTTATCGGTTGGATGGATCTCCCGCATCGCGATGCCGGCGCCGTCGGCCAGGGTTGATAGTGTCTGTGTCTACCAGTCAGGAGCTAATATGCTGGATCATGTGACGATCGGTGTACGGGATTTGGAAAGATCGAGGATCTTCTATGATGCCATCCTACACCCTCTCGGCATCGAACGTCTTTATGCCGAAGGCGAGACCTTTGCGGGCTACGGGATCAGACCGAAGGCATTCTTCTGGATCGGCCAGCGTGCAGTGCTTCAATCCGGCGCACACGTCGCCTTTACTGCCGAAAACAGGGAGATCGTCGATCGATTTCACCAAGCCGCGCTTGCAGCCGGCGGCGTGGATAACGGCGCGCCGGGTGTCCGCGCTCACTATCATCCCAATTACTATGGCGCTTTCATCCTCGATCCGGACGGCCACAATATCGAAGCGGTTTGTCACCTGGCGGTGAGTTAAGCGTCGCGGTCCCATGCCGCGCGCTATTGCACTGGCGGGCCGACATAGCGCGCACGCGGCCGAATGAGCCGCCCGCTCGTCACCTGCTCGATCGCATGCGCAAGCCAGCCGACAGTGCGGGCGAGCGCGAAGATGATCAATGGCGCATCCTGTGGCAGGTGATAGGCGTGGGCCATCGCCGTCAGGGCAAAGTCAACATTGACGCGTTCGCCGACCAGCTGCTCGCCGGCATCGCGAACCCTAGCAAACAAGGGCGGCAGCGTGAAGCAACGAAGCAAGGCTTCGGCGCGGGCATCGACATCCGGATAGAGCGGATGACCGAAGGCCGGCAGCGGCCGCCCTTCCGACAGGTAGCTGCGCACCGCCTCCTCCGCGCCGATCGCAGCCGCTCTGGCGATCAATGAGCGCACGCTTTGCCACGCACCGCCGTGCAGCGGACCGGTCAGCGTCGAAAGGCCGGACAGGGTGGCCGCGGATAATGTCGCGCCGGCGGAAGCCGTGATTCGCGCCGTGAAGGTCGAGGCATTCAACTCGTGATCCGCAAGCAGCACGAAACAGCGGCGTATGAGATCCGCTGCGTCGGGACGATCCCACGCAACGGCAAGACGCTGATGCAGAGGCAGGCCCGACGCGCCCGGTGCCAGGGCCTGGGCGACAGTGCTGAAGACACTTTCGGCCTCGCGCTGCAAGGCCGGCAGCGAGCGCCCGAGCGATGGCAGGTCGCTTGTCGCGCGTTCGGCAAGCGCCGAGAATGCGGCATTCAGGGACGGAGGCGTGCGTGGGGTCTCACCCTCCTCCAGCCGCAATGGACGTTTCATGTCCCAGAGCAGCAGCGCGATCTCTTCAAGGGCTGCGCTCTCGGCAAGCATCGTCGCATCCTGCCCGCGATAGAAAAGCCGCCCGCTCGAAACCGTCGACAGCGCCGAGGGCAGCACCGGATTACCCCATTGGATGGCCTCGGCGGCGACCGCCTCCGTCTTGCGCCGGCCGGCATGGCGGGTCGCCAATCGCTTCACATCGTCAGCGAAATAGAGGCTGCGCCGTGTGTCCGCAGGATCCGGCTTCGCACGAATGCGGCCGCGGCTGACATTGGCGTAGAGTGTCTGTGATTTCGTTCCCAGCAGGTGCAGCGCCTGCTCCGCCGTCAGCCAGCTCATCATTCTCTCATATTGATCAATTGCATCAAGATTGACGTCAATAAAAATAGGCCCGATCTAAACGGATAGTCAAAGGAGAACAGTGATGAAAAGTGGTCTTGAAGATGTCATTGCCGCAGAAACCAAGCTATCCGACGTCGATGGCGCGGCCGGCCGGCTGATCATACGCGGCGTGTCGCTCGATGATCTGGTGGCGACCAGCCGCTTCGAGGATGTCGCGGCGCTGCTGCTCGATGGCCTGTTCGACGAACACATCGATGCAACGTCCATCAGAACGCAGCTTGGAGCGGCGCGCGTTGCGCTCTTCTCCCATGTGGAGGCGGCAGCAGATGCCACCCTGCTCGCTCTGCCGCCGGTGGACGCTGTGCGGGCGCTACTGGCGCGCATCGAGGATGGCGAGGATTTCGCCAGCGCCATCCGCCTGATGGCAGCGCCGGCCGTCTTCCTGCCGGCCGTATTGCGGCTGCAGAAGGGCGATGCGCCGATCAAGCCGGATGCTTCATTGTCCCAATCCGCGGACATCCTGCGCATGCTGACGGGCCGTGTGCCGACGGCCGAGCAGACCGCCGGGCTGGACGCCTATCTCGTGACGATTTCCGACCATGGCCTCAACGCATCGACATTCGCTTCGCGTGTCATCGCCTCCACCCATGCTGGCCTGACCTCTTCCGTGCTGGCGGCGATCAGCGCCCTCAAGGGACCGTTGCATGGCGGTGCGCCTGGCCCTGTGCTCGATATGCTTGATGGCGTGGGTAAGCCTGAAAACGCGCGTGAATGGCTGTCGCACGCGCTCGATCACGGCGAGCGGTTGATGGGTTTCGGCCATCGCATCTATCGTGTCCGCGACCCGCGCGCCGATGCACTGAAGACCGCGCTGAAACCGATCTTCGCGAGCGGCCAGGCGGATGCCGGACGCATCGCACTGGCAGAGGCGATCGAGGCGGCGGCACTCGCACTCCTCAAGGAGCGCAAGCCGGATCGCCCGTTGGAAACCAATGTCGAATATTATACCGCGCTGCTGCTTGATGCTCTCGGCTTCCCACGCAATGCCTTCACCGGTGTCTTCGCGATCGGTCGTACCGTCGGCTGGATTGCCCATGCGCGTGAACAGACGCTCGACGGACGTCTCATCCGCCCGCAGTCTCGCTATGTCGGCCCTCTGCCAAAGGCAGCATAAGAGGCCTATCAGGATCGACGCTCAGGCGGCCACGGAGTGACGCGGCCGCATCAGTCCCTCACGGATGTGGCGGGCAAGCTCCAATGCCTGCGGAGTCACATCGCCTTTGGGCAAATGCAGGTTGATCGCGAAAACCGGCAGCTCGGGCAGGCCCTCCTCGACGGAAAGAATGTCGAGATCGGCTGGAACGGTGGAAGCCAGCCATGCGGTAACAGCCAGATCCGTGCGCACCGTCGCGGTGGTCGCCTCGATATTGCCATTCTCGAACACCGTCCGCCAGCGTCGCGCCAGTGTGGCGGCCGCCGGACTTGGCAGCGTCTTGATGGCTCTGCCCGTCTTGCAGATCGCAATGAAGACGCTCGGTTCGCTCTATCTGATCTGGCTCGCCACGCGGATCGGCAGAAGCGGGCAGCCACATGGCGCCGGTCGGATAGCGAAGCCCACGAGCTTTGTCGCCGGTGTCTGGATGTTGTGGCACAATCCGAAGGGTTGGGCGATGACGGTCGGCGCGGCCGCCTCATTCGCCGCCCTGGCGAGTAGTCCTGCCACTCTCGCGCTCCTGCTTGGCCTGCCCTTCTGTCTCGTCGCCGCATTCTCGCTGGCGGTCTGGTGCGTTCTCGGACAGATGCTCGGGCGTTTTCTGAAAACGGCGTGGCAATGGCGCGTGCTCAATATCTCGCTCGCCTGCCTGCTCGTGATATCAATTATCCCCATGTGGCGCGGATGAAGCCTGAAATCTTAAGGACGTTCCGGATCATGCCTGCCGCGCCAGAGCCATATGGCCAAGGACCCGGCGCGGCCACGCAAGCTTGTTTCGATCGGGCCGTCGAGCTTGCCTTCCATAAAGGGCGCACTGTCGCGGCCGGCGGAATGCAGCAGGTCATCGCTGATGGCGATCTCGGCGCGATTGCGGGCGGCCACCTCCATCAGGCGGCTTGCAATGTTGACCGTGTCGCCGGTCGCCGTAATCTGTTGGCGGCCACCACCGCCGAGCCTGGAGGCGACGATGGTGCCGAAATGCGCGCCGATCTTGAAGCCGATGCGGGATGCGGTTGCCTTCGGCATCGCTGCGAGCCAGCCTCTCATCCGGTCGGCAAGGCGAATGCAACAGCGCGCCGCATTGGCCGGGTCGGTTCGCTTCGGCTGCGGTAGGCCGAAGAGGATCATGGCGCCATCGCCCATGAAGCTGGTGATGGCGCCGCCACTGGCAGTCACTTCCTCGTCGACGAGATAGTAGAAGCCGTTCAGCAAGTCCCGTACGGCCGCGGGGCCGATCGTCTCGCTGAGACCCGTGAAGCCGTTGATGTCGATGAAGACCACTGCCGCTTCCTGATGCACCGGCTCTGCAAGAAAGCCGGGATCGCGGGCAAGATGTTCGGCAAGACCGGGCGCCTGGATGCGCTGCAGCAGTTCGCTCTGCTCGGCGAAGCGCCCGGCCTGCCTGCGGCCGAGCCAAAGCTGGGCTGCGCCGAAGAGCAGCGCTGGCGGCACCGTCGCGGCGATCGGCAGGGCGCCGCTCAGCCAGATCCCATGTTTGAAGACGTTGACGTTGATCGCCAGCCAGGCAAGGACGACGCAGAGTGCCATGATAAGGCCGATGGTGTTGCGCCGCCAGGAGAGCAGGCTGACAACGAGGACCGGCAGACCGACGGCAAAATAGAGGTCGATGAAACGAACGCCGCGATCGCGCACCAAGCCATCCCCGGCGATCAGATGCGTGATCGAGGTGGAGATGACTTCGACGCCCGGCAGCACCGGATCGAAGGGTGTCGGAAAGACATCGCCGCCGCCGGTAACGGTAGCACCGATGACGACGATATGATCTCTGATCGCCTCCTCCGGCAACTGCCCGTTCAGCGCCGCGCTGGCGCTGATAGTGCGGATCGTGCCGCGCGGTCCATAGAACGAGAGCGGCATGAGATAGCCGCTATCGGTATGGACGGAACGGTCACCGAGCTTGATATGGTCGGAGATGACAGTTGGGTGTTCGCCGGTCGCCGCGGAAACGACGCGCAGCGAGAAGGACGGTTCGATCCGCTCGCCGCTGCGAAACAGCATGGGCACGAAGCGCGGCGTTCCCGTCTTGTCGGTCTGTACATTGACGACGCCATAACTTGCTGCATCCGCGAACCGCTGCTGCGGCTCCAGGAATTGTAGTGCGCTCGGCACGCGGGCGAGAGGTTCCTTGCTGTCATCGACAACGCGCTGGCGGCTTTCGGGAAAGATGCCGGCGGCGGCGAGCACGGCATTGGTCCGCTTGAGGGATTGCTCCAGTGCCGCATCGCCGGCCTCATCGCCGGGATCGAGCAAAAGCATGTCGAGCGCGACAGTTTTCGGCCCTAGCGCGGCGATGGCATCGACGATTTTGGCGAGCGTGACGCGGGGCAGCGGGTAATGTCCCGCCACCCGCGACGTCTCATCGTCAATGGCGACGATAGTGACGACATCGGGCGGTTTGCGGCTGCCGCCAACCGCATTCCTGAGATTCGTCAGCGTCGCCTCCGCGCTGTCGATAAAGGGAATGTCGCCGTGCAGATGCATGACGCCGAGGCCCAGACCCCAGAGAGCAGTCAAGATGAGCGCAATCAGCGTCTGCGGCGGCGGTCTGCGCATGGGCGTCAGAATCTCACTGGCTGAGGCGAGCCATCAACGCGTTTATGCGCGGCTGTCCCCAGGCCGTGACACGCAAAGGGGAGCGGCTGCGGTCGGCATCGACGCCCTGCCCTTGCCCGAGCGTGACGCCTTCCCCGGTCGAAACCTTGTTGACCGCGACGCGGCCGCGCAACACCAGCACGGAGGTCTTACCACGCTGCGCGTCGACCGCCCATCGCGTGCCGCGGACGGCAGCAATGGCCTGCGGCGTCACCACCTCGAACCCGCCTTGAACACGGCTGCCGTCGACATCGATCAGCGCCGCCTTGCTGTTGAGCACGATAGCATCCACCCGACCATCGTGATTCCGGTCCGCAAGCCGGTAGCGCGCGCCGCGCTCGACGGTAATGCTAAGCCCCGGTTCGCAACTCAGTGTCTGGCGCTCGGTGCTGACGGCCGGCCGCAGCGAGCAGTTCGCGGCGGCCTGCGCGGAGACCTGGTCGGCGCTGATGATGCATAGAACACCTGCCGCCAGCGCAACGCCGAGAATATCGCTTGTCTGGATCATGATCGTGGCCCCTCCTGCATGTAACTGGGGCCGCGCACGACGATTTCCAGTCACGGCATTCTCGATCCTTGGGATCGATGATGCGTCAGGAGCGGTTGATCTGCAAGCTGTCATACCCTCTGGCCTTATAGAGCACGGTCGAAACCAGCCAGCTCAGCAGGAAAATACCGACGACCGCGAAGCCGAAATTGGCAAGATTGTCGTTGAGCTCGCCGATGAAGCGCCAGAAACCGCCCTCGAGGCCGAGCTTGTCCGAAATAAGCCCCAGCGCCTCGATGCCGCCGATGAAGATGGCAACCACGACGGAAGCGGCTGTTATCGTCAGATTGTACCAGAGCTTGCGCACGGGCTTGACGAAGGCCCAGCCATAGGCGCCGGTCATCAGCGTGCTATCAAGCGTATCCATCAGCGACATGCCGGCAGTGAAGAGCGCCGGGAAAACCACGATCGTCCAGAACGATGTGCCCTGCGCCGCTTGTGCGGCGGAGATGCCGAGAAGTCCGATTTCCGTCGCCGTGTCGAAGCCGAGGCCGAAGAGAAAGCCGATCGGATACATATGCCAAGAGCGGGTGACGACCCTGAACATGGGGCGGAAGATGCGCGCCAGAAGGCCGCCGCCGGCGAGCAGCGCATCCAGATCTTCCTCGGCGATCCTCTCGCCCTTCTGCGCCCGCTTGAAGGCGGACCATACACCCTTGAGCACGAAGAGATTGGCGATACCGATGAGGAGCAGGAAGACCGCCGGGACGGTCGTGCCGATGACGCCGCCGACATCGTGGAAGGAATCGAGCTGGCTCTGCATGGCAGCCGCCGTCGCAGCAATCAGGATCGAGGCGATCACGACGATCGACGAGTGGCCGAGGGAAAAGAAGAAGCCGACTGCATAGGGCTGCTTCTTTTCCTGAATGAGCTTGCGCACGACATTGTCGATCGCAGCGATATGATCGGCATCGAAGGCATGGCGAAGGCCGAACATATAGGCGAGAAACGCAATGCCGAGCAGCGACGGCCTGTCTGAAAAAGCGACCCAGGCCCAGGTCCAGGCGGCAATGTTGAAGGCGATCAGAAGCGCAAAGGTAAAGGCAATCTTGGTTTTCGGCCTTTCGGCACGATCGTCAAATGGATTGAGGATCATACTTTTGTTCCCGTTATGCTTACTCGCACAGTGCCACGGAAACGGAAAAGGCGCGACAGTCAAATGACGTAGCTGCCGAAGTTTTTCGCAGTGTCGCAAAAATGGGCAGACCCGGCTTGATCGGGCCTTACCTTTCTGCTTGCTACTCTCCCTCGAGGGAATAACCCTCATCTGCCCAGCCGATCATGCCGCCGATCATGACCTTCACGCGCTTGCCGAGCGTGCCCAAGCGGAGAGCCGCCTTGTCGGTGCCGTTGCAATGCGGCCCGGCGCAATAGACGACGAACAGCGTGTTCTCGGGCCATTCGTCCATCTTGCGTGCCGTCATCTTGCCGTGTGGCAGGTTGATCGCACCGGGGATATGCCGCTCTTGAAACAAGGCCGGCCCGCGAACGTCGATCAGAACGAAATCCACATTGCCTGAGGTCATGGCCTGGCGCACATCTGAACAATCGGTCTCGAAGGCGAGTCTCCGGGCATAGTGCTCAGCGACGAGGTTCGGGTCTGCGGCGGGGATTTCACTGACTAAGGACATGGAACGCTCCTTCTTTTGTTCGGAGCATTCATGCCTCAACGACCTGGCGGTTGAAATTGGCCGGAATGCCATATAGCGTCAACATCATGCCAAACGCTCCTGCATCGTCGCTTCGCGGACCGCATGTCGTCACCCTCGTCTATGACGGGCTTTGCACCTTCGAATTCGGCGTCGCCTATGAAATCTTCGGCCTGCCGCGACCGGAGATGGGGGACGATTGGTATCGCTTCTCCGCCTGTGCCATCGAGGATGGCCCTTTGCGTGCCGCGGGCGGCCTTACGGTCCAGGTCGATCGCGGGCTTGATGTTCTGGCGGACGCTGATCTGATCATCGTGCCAGGCTGGCGCGGGATCGGGACCCCTGTCCCCGCTCCTCTGATCGCCGAGCTGCAGGCGGCCAGCAGTCGCGGCACACGCGTCATGTCGCTCTGCTCGGGCGTCGCAGTCCTTGCCGCCGCCGGGCTGCTCGCTGGACGCAAGGCAACGACGCATTGGCGTTATGTCGATTCGATCGCCGCGCGCTATCCGGACATCACCGTCGATGCCGATGTGCTTTACGTCGATGAGGATACCGTGCTGACCGCAGCTGGAAGCGCTGCCGCGATCGATCTTTGCCTGCATGTCGTGCGCAGGGATTTCGGACCAGATGTCGCCAACAGCGTCGCCCGTCGGCTGGTGGTGCCTCCACATCGCGAAGGCGGACAAGCGCAGTATATCGAGACCCCTGTGTTGAAGCAGCGCGAAGGCGCGCGGCTGGGGCCGCTGCTCGAATGGATGCGCGAGCGTCTGCACGATGAGCAGCCCATCGCCACGCTCGCCGAGCGGGCCGGCATGAGCGTGCGGACCTTCCAGCGCCGCTTCGAGGCGACCACCGGCATGTCGCCGGGCGAATGGTTGTTGGGAGAGAGGTTGCGTCGCGCGCGCGATCTGCTGGAAAAGCAGACCGCCATTTCGCTTGATGACGTGGCCGTGGCAAGCGGGTTCGGATCGCTCGCCACCATGCGCCATCATTTTCGGGAGAGGCTTGCGGTCAGCCCGAGCGACTACCGCAAGCGATTTGCCGCCCTTAAACCAGCCGGCTCTGTTCCGTCGCCGCTTCGATGAAGCTGGAGAACAGCGGATGCGGTTCCAGCGGCCGGGATTTCAGTTCCGGGTGATACTGGACGCCGATGAACCAGGGATGGTCCGAGTATTCGACCGTTTCCGGCAGGACGCCGTCCGGTGACATGCCGGAAAAGACGAGGCCGCAGTCTTCCAGCCTGTCCTTGTAGTCGACGTTGACTTCGTAGCGGTGGCGATGGCGCTCCGAGATGTCGTTCGAGCCGTAGATCTCCGAAATCTTCGTGCCCTTCTTGAGCGCCGCCTTGTAGGCGCCGAGGCGCATGGTGCCGCCGAGATCGCCGGATTTGGTGCGCTTCTGCAGTTCGTTGCCCTTCAGCCATTCGGTCATCAGGCCGACGACCGGCTCTGGCGTCGGTCCGAATTCCGTCGACGAGGCATGTTCAACGCCGGCAAGATTGCGGGCCGCTTCGATGACAGCCATCTGCATGCCGAAGCAGATGCCGAAATACGGCACCTTGCGCTCACGTGCGAAACGGGCCGCAAGAATCTTGCCTTCCGAGCCGCGCTCGCCGAAACCGCCAGGCACAAGAATCCCGTGAACCTTCTCGAGATAGGGCGCCGGGTCTTCCTTTTCGAAGACCTCGGATTCGATCCACTCGAGATTGACCTTGACGCGGTTGGCGATGCCGCCGTGATGCAACGCTTCGATCAGCGACTTATAGGCATCCTTGAGGCCGGTATACTTGCCGACGATGGCGATGGTCACCTCGCCTTCGGGCGTGCGGATGCGGTTGCAGACCTCTTCCCACTGGTCCAGGCGCGGCTTCGGCGCCGGCTCGATGCCGAAGGCATCAAGCACTTCGTTGTCGAGGCCTTCCTTGTGATAGGCCATAGGCACGTCGTAGATGTTGGCGACATCGAGCGCCTGGATCACGGCGGACTGACGGACGTTGCAGAACAGCGAAAGCTTGCGGCGCTCGGCCTCCGGGATTTCCCGGTCGGCACGCACCAGCAGGATATCGGGATGAATGCCGAGCGCCTGCAACTCCTTGACGGAATGCTGCGTCGGTTTGGTCTTCAGCTCGCCCGCGGCCGGAATATAGGGCATCAGCGTCAGGTGGACGTAGATCGCCGTCCCGCGCGGCAGGTCGTTGCCGAGCTGGCGGATCGCTTCCATGAACGGCATGGCTTCGATGTCGCCGACGGTGCCGCCGATCTCGCAGATGACGAAATCATACTCGTCATTGCCTTCGGTGACGAAATCCTTGATCTCGTTGGTGACATGCGGAATGACCTGAACGGTGGCACCCAGATAGTCGCCGCGACGTTCCTTGTCGATGATGTTCTTGTAGATGCGACCGGTGGTGATGTTGTCGGTCTTGGTGGCCGAGCGACCGGTAAAGCGCTCGTAGTGGCCGAGATCGAGGTCGGTTTCCGCGCCGTCGTCGGTCACGAACACCTCGCCGTGCTGGGTCGGGCTCATCGTGCCCGGATCCACATTCAAATAGGGGTCGAGTTTGCGCAGGCGGACTCGATAACCACGAGCCTGCAACAACGCTCCGAGAGCCGCGGCCGCAATTCCTTTTCCGAGGGAAGAAACCACGCCGCCAGTGATGAATACATATCGCGCCATGGGAGTCACCGGATACCTTTTCACAAATGATTCCGCTAGCCCTAAAATTCGTTTCCGGAATTTTGGACACAGAAGACGGAATATCGACAAAACAAAACCGGCAGATCCGAAGACCTGCCGGGGATGATCTTGGGCCGACCGGGCTTACTTGCCAGTCGGAACGTCGCCGCCGCTTTGGGCGGGCGCAGGCGCCGTGGCCGCCGGCGCAGTCTGCTGACCGGTGGCGGCTGGAGCCGGTTGCGTGGACGTTGCGGCTGCCGGCTGGTTCGTCGTTGCAGGCGGCGTCGCCTGCGACTGGGGAGCAACAGCGCCGTTGTTCGGAACGCCGCTATTGTCGGCCGGCTTCGGCTGAGTCGTTGCCGGTGCGGAACCCTTCTGGCCGCCGAGTGAATCGAGAATGCCGTTGCCCTGGCCCGCCGTGCTCGGGATACGGTTGAGAATGTCGGTCGGTCGCGATTCGAAGCGCGACAGCACGTTCATGCCGAGCGCCAGTGCGAAGAAGAGCGCGGCCAGGATGGCGGTGGTGCGCGTCAGCGCATTGGCCGTACCGCGCGCGGACATGAAGCCCGATCCGCCGCCGATACCAAGGCCACCACCCTCGGAGCGCTGAATCAGCACCACGCCGATAAGGGCGATAACAACCATGAGATAGATGACAAGCAGTACGGTTTGCATAGGTCCAGTCCTGCCCGCAAGCGGGCATCAAAAAGAAAAGCTCGCGGCTCTTTACATGAGGCTCTCGCCTAATCCAAGCCCTTTTGACACCGGAAGTCCGGGCAATTGGGTCCTTCAGGCGAACTGCCGTTCGAATGCGGCATAAATGGCGAGGAAGTCAACCGCTTTCAAGCTTTGACCACCCACAAGCAAACCGTTGACGTGGGGAATATCGAGAAGGTCCCGGGCATTGGCGCCGCTGACCGATCCGCCATAGAGGATGCGCATGCCCGCGCCGCCCTTGCCGAAGCGTTCGACCAGTTCGGAACGGATAAAACCATGGGCTTCCTCGATATTTTCGCGGGTCGGAATCTGGCCGCTGCCGATCGCCCACACGGGCTCGTAGGCGATCACGGTCGATTCCGGCGTCGAATCATCCGGAACGGAGCCCGCCAATTCCCGCTTCAGCACATCTAGCGTCTGGCCGCTATTGCGCTCATAGGCGGTTTCGCCGAGGCAGATGATGGCCGTCAGCCCGGCCTCGTGGGCCGCATGCGCCTTGGCGCGCACCAGCATATCGCTTTCCGCGTGGTTCCTGCGCCGCTCGGAGTGACCGACGATGACATGGGTGCCGAAGCAATCAGCGATCATCTCGGCTGAGATATCGCCGGTATGCGGGCCGCTGACCTGCTGGTGGCAGTCCTGGGCGCCGATCGCCAGCGGACTGTCGTCGCAGAGCGCCGTCGCGACGTAGAGCAAGGTGGCCGGGGGGCAGAGCAGCGTATCGATTTTCTCCGACAGCGGCGTCTTGACGCCGTCCGCGATCGCCTTGATCTGATCCAGGCTCGCACGCGTGCCGTTCATCTTCCAGTTTCCGGCCAGAAGCGGCCGTATGGTCTTCGTCATTCCGATCTTCTCCCCCTTGATCCACCTGTCGGACTAACAAAACTGTGGAGGAAAGGAAAGTTATCGTGTGGGGCCGGGACGGGTTAAAATCGTTTGAAAAATTGCTTATCCGGAAAATAGATCGAATTGCCCGATGCGTTTCAGGATGCTTGCGGATCGACGATCCAGTTCAGCACCTTCCGCCAATCGGTCATGCGCACCGGCGTTCCGTGATTTCCGGTGGCAAAAAGCGTGAACCGTGTCGGATAGTGCGCCTTGTAGAGCTTCTCGAACAAGGCCTGTTGATCGGCCGCTGCATAGACCGGATCTCTGCTGCCATGGGTGAACCACAGCGGTAGCTTTGCCTTGTAGAAGGCGCTTTTCGTGAAATCCGGATCCGTCACACCGCTCAAAATCGCCATGCCCTTCAAGCGCCTGACGCTTTCGGCATCGCGGGTGATGCCCCAGCAGACGAAGCTGCCCATGGAGGCGCAGGTCAGGATGACGGGCTTGCCGTCGGATTGTTCATAGGAATAGCGGATCAGCGCCGCGATATCGGCGACACCGTTGCTGTCGAAGCTTTTGACGCTCGGCGCATAATATGTGCCGCCATTCCTGTAGGCGAGGTTCTTCAGCCGGTTGAAGTTGCCACCGAAGGTGTAGTCGTTGGAGCCGAGCCGACGGTCGCCACCGCGACCGTGAATGAAGATGACGGTGAAGGCCTGGCCCGATGCCGGGCCGATCCGCGTGACATCAAGCTTGCGGTCGCCGAGCTGCAGGGTCTCGTCCTGCTGTGCTTTCCAGCGGACGCCGGTATCGACATAGGCCGGCTTGACGCGCTTCTCGGGGATCTGATCACGGCTGTTGATATCCCGCATTTCCTGATAATCGATCGTCTGGAACGCGCCATTATCGTGACTTTCAAGAACCGCCGGATTGGAAAACAGCTCATCCTTGAAGGGTTTCAGCATGTCCGCAGTGGCGCCGGGCGCTGTCGCCAGAAGTAGAATGCTTGATATCGCGGTCAGGATCGACAAATGAGCTGTGGACATTCGCATGCGGACACTTCCTCCGATCGGCCATCGGGCTTGCCATTCATCACCCGGCAACGCAAATCTTTTTTGAATCTGCCCCGTCATGGGGCGCCATCGCGCTTGTGTGCCGTTTCTGTCAGAATGGCGATGATTCGCGAATAACGAGCGCAAATGCGATAATAAAGGGGTCTGGCCCCCACCAGGACAAATCTGAGCAGCTTAAAGTTCCATGGATAACAGCAACGATCTCTTCTCCGGACTACCCCGCGCGCCGAAGCCGGAAGCGGCAGAAAAGCCCGACATCAAGGCAGAAAAACCTGCGGCCGCTCCGCCACCGCGCGCTGCGCCGACGACATCTTCGGCCGAGGAATATGGCGCAAGCTCCATTCGCGTTCTCGAAGGGCTCGAGCCGGTGCGCATGCGTCCCGGCATGTATATCGGCGGCACGGATGAAAAGGCGCTGCATCACCTCTTCGCCGAAGTCATCGACAATTCCATGGACGAAGCCGTCGCCGGCCATGCCGATTTCATCGAAGTCTATCTCGATCGGCAGGGATATTTGACCGTCACCGATAACGGTCGTGGCATTCCGGTGGAAAACCATCCGCAGGTGCCCGGCAAGTCGACGCTCGAAGTCATCATGACGAAGCTGCATGCGGGCGGCAAGTTCGACGGCAAGGCTTACGAGACGTCGGGCGGCCTGCACGGCGTGGGCGTTTCCGTCGTCAACGCGCTGTCGGACGATCTGGAAGTCGAGGTCGCCCGTAATCGCAAGCTCTATCGTCAGCGCTTTTCGCGTGGCCTGCCGACCGGCGGCCTGGAAGAACTGGGTGATATCCACAACCGTCGCGGCACTCGGGTCCGCTTCCATCCCGATCCGCAAATCTTCGGCGATCACGCCCGATTCGATCCGGCACGCGTCTTCCGTATGGCCCGCTCCAAGGCCTACCTGTTCGGCGGCGTCGAGATCCGCTGGAGCTGTGATCCGGAACTGGCGCCTGAAGGGACTGACGTCCCCGAAAAGGCCGTCTTCCACTTCCCGGGCGGCCTGAAGGATTATCTCAAGGCAACGATGGGCAACGAGTTCACCGTGACCCGTGAGATCTTCGCCGGCAAATCGGAGAAGGAAAGCGGTCACGGCTCACTGGAATGGGCGATCACCTGGTATGGCGGCGATCCGCAGGTCCATTCCTATTGCAATACGATTCCGACCCCTGAAGGCGGCACGCACGAGGCCGGATTCCGTATCGCGCTGACCAAGGGCTTGAAGAACTACGCCGAGCTGACGCAGAACAAGCGTGCGGCCAATATCAGCACCGAAGACGTGATGATTTCCGGCGTCGGCATGCTGTCGATCTTCATCCGCGAACCGGAATTCGTCGGCCAGACCAAGGACAGGCTCGCATCCGTCGAAGCCCAGCGTATCGTCGAAAACGCCTTGCGCGATCCTTTCGATCACTATCTCACCGACAATCCTACCGAAGCCGAAAAGCTGCTGGATTGGGTGATCGAGCGCTCCGAGGAGCGCATGCGCCGCCGCAAGGAAAAGGAAGTCAACCGCAAGACCGCCGTGCGCAAGCTGCGCCTGCCGGGCAAGCTTGCCGATTGCTCGCAGAACACCGCCGAAGGCGCAGAACTTTTCCTGGTCGAGGGTGATTCGGCCGGTGGCTCCGCCAAGCAGGCGCGCAACCGTATGAATCAGGCCATCCTGCCGTTGCGCGGCAAGATCCTCAACGTCGCCAGCGCCGGCCGCGAGAAGCTTTCCGCCAACCAGCAGATCGCTGACCTGGTCCAGGCTCTCGGCTGCGGCACGCGCTCGAAATATCGCGAGGAGGATCTTCGCTATCAGCGCATCGTCGTCATGACCGATGCCGACGTCGACGGTGCGCACATCGCCTCGCTGCTGATTACCTTCTTTTATCAGGAGATGCCCGAGCTGGTCCGCGGTGGCCACCTTTTCCTGGCCGTCCCGCCGCTCTACAAGATCACGCAGGGTTCGAAATCCATCTATGCCCGCGACGACGTACACCGGCTGGAGCTGATGGAGAGCGAATTCAAGGGCAAAGGCAAGGTCGAAATCAGCCGATTCAAAGGCTTGGGCGAAATGCTTCCTGCCCAGCTCAAGGAAACGACGATGGACCCCTCGAAACGCACGCTATTGCGTGTCGTGATCGACGAGGTCGATTTCGAAGGCACGCGCGACGCCGTCGACAATCTGATGGGCACCAAGGCCGACGCTCGCTTCCGCTTCATCCAGGAACGCGCGGCATTCGCGGAGAATCTCGATATTTGACCGCAGCAGCAGATTGCCGCGGCCAATAACTCCCGGCGATATTTTATTGAACTGACGGATATTCGTTACGAAGCCGTCACGGACGGATGCATAGATGGCGGCATTGCCTTGAATGTCGCCATCTCAATCATCCGGATTTGTTCATATCGCTATGCTGAAGCCCTTTTTGACGACTGTCGCCGCCGTTTTGTTTTTCGGCCACGCCGCTCATGCCGCCGATATCGGCGCTACCATCGACGTGCCCTGCCCCTTCGGCGACTGCAAGGCCGGCATCAGCCTTTCCTATCTCGGCAACTACGATATCCCGACGGGCTTCATGGAAAATGGAGTAGAGGTCGGCGGCCTTTCCGGCATCGATTTCGATCCGTCCACCGGCCGTTACATCTCGATCAGCGACGACCGCTCCGAGAAGGCCCCGGCGCGCTTCTACGATCTCGATATCGATGTCAGCGCCAGCGGCCTGAAAGGGGTAACGGTTGTCGATCACGTCACATTGAAAGATAGGGATGGCCAGCCTTTCGCGTTGCGAAAGGTGGATGCCGAATCCATCCGCTTCGGCAAGGACGGCATCTATTGGAGCAGCGAAGGCGACGGCAAGGCGTTGTTGCCGCCCTTCGTGCGCGTTGCCAACCGTGACGGCAGCTTCGTGCGCGAGCTTCCGCTACCGGCAGGGTTTGCTCCCACCGCCGACAAGAGCACCGGCATCCGCGACAACCTCGCATTCGAAGGCCTGGCTCTTCTCTCCGGCGGCGATCTGCTGGTCGGCACGGAATCGGCGCTTTACCAGGATGGACCGATCACGACGCTGACCGGCGGCGCGCTCGCCCGCCTCATCCGTTACGATGCGGTAAGCGGCGAGCAGAAGGCGCAATATGTCTACCCGATCTCACCCATACCGCAGGCACCATCCACGGCGAGCGGCTGGAATGACTTCGGCATGTCCGAGATCATGGCGCTCGACGATCGCCACCTGCTGTCGATCGAGCGCGGCTATGCGCAGGGTATCGGCAATTCGGTCGTGATCAACATGTTCGATCTCGACGGTGCCACCGATGTTTCGAACATCCCTTCCCTTGCCAAGACCGATCAGCGGATCGTGCCGGTGCGCAAGGTGCAGATCATGGATCTGCGCGCGCTCGGCCTGGCGCCCGACAACATCGAAGGTATTACTTTCGGCAAGGCGAAGGATGGCACGGACGTATTGATCCTCGTCGCCGACAACAATTTCAACCCGACGCAGAAGACCCAGTTTTTCGCCTTCAAAGTGATTCGCCGCCCCTCGTGACGCCTTTTCTTATTCGCTGCCAGTCGTGTTAATGTCACGGCGACGGAATAAAGAGGCTTTCAGGCCGTTGCTCTTGAAACAGCCTAGATCATACCCCATAACCGGGTGATCTAATAAAGAGGGGCGAAGTAAGTCGGGTGGGTGTATTTGAACGTCATAAGCCGAAGGAGCATCGGTGGATGGGGCCGAGCGCACATGCACGCATGCCGCTCATTCCATCCATTTCCGCGGCGCGCTGGCTGCTTATTCTGATCGCCCTTGCCGGCATCTATTTTTTCTACGGCTTTCTCGTTCCGGTTATGGCCGCTGGCGTCATCGGCTTCGCCACATGGCCGCTCTATAGTGATCTGGTGCGCCGCACCGGCGGAAACACGACGCTTGCGGCTACCATCGCCATTATCTTCATCGTCACCTTTCTGGTGCTGCCGATCATTCTGTCGGCCATCTATATGGCCGGCGAAGTGCGCGAATGGTTCGGCTGGGCCGTGCATGTCAACCGCGACGGTGCGCCGACGCCGCAATGGATTTTGGCGCTGCCGCTCGTTGGCCCATGGCTTGGCGATCAGTGGACGCAATATATCGGTAGTCCGGGGTCCATCGGTGAACTGGCGCAACTCGTCAGCGGCGCGCACATCGGCAACATCTACAGGGCCGTTCTTGCGGCCGGCGGCAGTGCGTTCCACGTCGTGCTGACCCTGCTGTTCATGCTGATCGCCCTGTTCTTCATCTATCGCGACGGTTCGACATTCGTTCGTCAGGTCGATCTGCTCGGCGAACGAATCCTTCCGAACCGCTGGGAACGAATCTCCCGTGTCGTGCCGGCAACGATCAGCTCGACCGTCATGGGCATGACGCTGATCGCCATCGGCGAAGGGATCGTGCTTGGCGTGGCCTATTGGATAGCCGGCGCTCCCTCGGCGATCACTCTCGGCGTTCTCACGGGTGTCATGGCCCTTGTGCCGGGCGGTGCGCCTCTCTCGATGTCGCTCGTCTCGCTCTATCTCGTCGCCAGCGGCTCGTTTTGGGCGGGCATCGCGTTGTTTCTTTGGGGGACGATCGAGCTCTTCATCGTCGATAAGACGATTCGCCCGAAGCTTGTCGGCGGCCCGATCAAGCTGCCCTTCCTGCCGACTTTCTTCGGCCTGGTCGGCGGTGTGAAGACCATGGGTTTCCTCGGCCTCTTCATCGGTCCGGTGCTGATGGCGATCATCGTTGCCATCTGGCGCGAATGGATTCGCGAGGCTGAATTGACCGAAGAGCAGCATGCGCAGGAGCCGGAACTGCAGCTGCATGTCCGAGACGGTTCTGACGGCTGAGCCCCACCCTCACTCTTGTGTCAGTCGTTTTTCCATGAACAGGCTGAGCGGATCTGGTTGGTAGCTGCCAAAGGCCGCAATCTCGACGTAGCCGAACCTTCGGTAAAGGCCGATCGCTTCCGGCTGATATATGCCGGTTTCGAGCCGAATTGCCGTAAGGTCTCTTTCGGCCGCCGCCGCTTCGAGCGTCTTCATCAGCTTGCGAGCAACGCTACGACCCCTGGCGATGGGGTCGATGAACATGCGCTTGATTTCCGCCGTGCCATCGCCCGCTTCCACCAGGGCGCAGCACCCGACGATGTCTCCCGCGATCCTGGCAACCCAGAAGGTCACGCCTGGCTTTTCCAGTGACGTCAGGTCGAGCATATGATTGCTTTCAGCGGGATAGAGCGATTCCGCGTAGGCGTTCGACATGTCGAGAAGACGGACGACACCATCCTGGCGCGGGGATTCGATAGCAATGGTCAGCGGCAAGATGCACCTCAAAGATAGGATGCGCGCCGAATATCACGCCGCTGCGAGGGTCGCCAGCGCAGCGAAACTGCGCGCCGTCTGCCGCCTTTCGGCGTTTGCGAGCTTTTCCACCATATCGAGCAGTTGCGTGGTCGCGGCGGGCGGCTGCTCGGCAAGGCGGAATTTGCGCATCAATCGGGCAGAGACGTTTTCCAGCATGGCTGCGCCGTTCTCGCGTGACGCCTCGCGCCAGATCAGCGTCGCTTCCACGAAGACGGTGCTGATGTCGCGGGATAGTCCCGCGCTCTCGTAAAGCGCGCGGATGGCGTAGACGCGACCTCTTGACAGAATGGAGCGCACACGGCGTTCGTCGCAGCCGGAAAGATTGGTGATGGCACCGGCGAAGAAATCGACCTTGCCGGAGCACAGGGCATGCATGAGGAAGGCTGGCGTCAGCCAGCCGCATTTCCTGAGATGCTCCACCAGGTCAGACCGATGCTCATGTTGAGCCGAGCCGGCAATAGTGACGGTTGCCGATTCGGTGGCCTCACGCGTCACCTGCTGCAGCCTGCCGCTGCCGACCGTGGCCTGTATGAGGCTTGAGCCAGACAGGGCCTCGCTGACCCGATGCATCAGCAGGTGCCGAATGTCGGACGACAGGGTATCGCGGGACAAAAGCAGGCCGCGTATATCGGCACAGTCGCCGAGCCGCTCCGCTATCCGCTTCAGCGAAGCGTGCGGAAGCAATGCGCCGTCATTCTCCAGAAGACACAGGATTTCGGCTTCTCCGCCAATTTCGGAGAGTGCTGCACAGACCGTCCGCGGCACATGCCCGCGCGAGGCGATCAGAACGCGTGTCACGCCACTGCCGTGCAGCGCGAGGTCGACGAGATCGGCATCGGTGAAGACGGGCGAGAAGAGGATGACCTGCCCGGCAATTTCGGGCTGATCCTCGGCAAGGGACAAAATCACGTTACGCGGCGCTTTCGCCGAAGCCGCTATCGCCTCCGCAAGCGAAAGCCGCACGCGCGGCGACGGATCATCAAGCAGATAGGTCATGGCCATTTCTGCGGCGTCGCGTTCTCCCTTCGGCATTTCCGATTGCAGATAGGCCCGACCGAGAGCATTGGCTGCTCTCGCTCTGTTCTCTGCTTTGGCGGTTTCGGCCCAGCGAAGAAATGCTTCTATGATCACGTAACGCCCCGATATCAGCGAGACGATTCCCGCCGCGCAAACTCATATTCTCCAACCTATCGGGGAAAGGTTTACGGCGCGTTTACCTTATTTATTAACCACTAATGCATGTGGATACATCACGGTGCCTTGGGCCGTATCAGCTCGAAGACATCGCTGCCTTCGCTGTAATCCATGTAGCCCATGCGCGCGACCGGCCGTGCCAGCGCCATATCAAGCCTTCCATCGCGGATGATCGTCTCGTCGATATGGATGCCGACCACTTGGCCGATGACCATGATATTTTCCGAAACCTCCCCATCGAGACCTTTGGGCTGAAGGATTTCGGTTACCCGGCACTCGAGTACGGCAAAGGCTTCCCCGATGTAAGGCGCATCGACCAGCGTGCCGGGCTTCGCCGTCAGCCCGGCCAGCTCGAACTCGTTGGTGCCGTAGGGTACGGCAATCGATGAATGGTTCATCTTCTCCACGAGATGTCGGCTGACGAGGTTGGCGGTGAAGACACCCGTTTCCTCGACGTTGCGCACGCTATCCTTGCGGCCGGCAGAGGAAAACATCACCAGCTTCGGCCGGTCGCTGATCGCGTTGAAAAAGGAATAGGGCGACAGGTTCAGCGAGCCGTCCCTGCCCTTGCTGCCGATCCAGCCGATCGGCCTCGGCGCGACGATGGCCTTGAAGGGATCATGCGACAGGCCGTGCTGGTTCGTATCCGTCGTATAGAACATCACGCGCCCTCGCCGCCGACCCAGGTGACCGTTTCGGTCAATTCCGGACGCGGGCGTTCGACGGGCGGGAACGCAGAAGAGCCGACATGGATGAAGCCGGCCACCTTCTCACCCGGCTCGACGCCGAGCAGCGGATAGGCGCGCTCGTCATAGGCGAACCATTCGGTCAGCCAATTGGATACCCAGCCATGGGCGTTCGCCGCTATCAGCAGGTTCAGGCAAAGCGCCCCTGCCGACATCAACTGCTCCCATTCAGGAATCTTGAAATGCGGCGCCGCCTTGCTGACGACAGCGATGACAACCGGCGCACGGGTGAAACGGGTACGCTCAACCTGGATCATCTCCTCGGACAGATCCGGCTTGGCCTCCAGTGCGAGCTTCAGCAGCTCCTCGCCGATGCGTGCACGCTCCTCGCCGCGATAGACGATGAAACGCCACGGCGCGAGCTTGCCATGATCGGGCACGCGCGAGGCCAGCCGGAGAATCTCCTCGATCTCAGCCTTGTCCGGACCCGGCTCCGCCATTTGAAACGCAGGAATGGATCGGCGCACTGCGAGATAATCGACCAGCTTGATATCGGTTTTCATTGAGTGATTGCTTTCATTTTGGCGCATGGGAGGATGTGGGTCTTGAATTTGCCATTGCATTGGTTTTGAAGTGGCTTGTGTTTTACCGGAAGTCAATCGGTTGGGAACCCATGTCAGGCATTTCATCCGCCCGCCGATTGAGCGCGGTTTTCGCGATATTCGCCAGCCTGAGCACGGTTGCCTCCGCGCAGGACGCCTTCAAGGAATTCAAGCAGCTTGACGGCAGCGTGAAGATGCCGAAGCTCAATGCTTTCGTGGCGCCGAACGGCGAGAATTCGGCCTCCCGCACATTGCGCGACGTTTGGCTGGAGGCAAAGCTGACGCCTGAGAGCGGTCCGCAGCAGCAGGGCCTGTCCTGGTATGTCTTCAGCCCCAATGCCGGCGCCGACGGCAAGCTGCCGCTGGTCGCCAGCTCCAAGGGCGGCTCGGCGGCCTTCCATCTTCTGCCCGGCGATTACTTCGTCAATGTCTCCTTTGGCCGCGCCGGCGTCACCAAAAAGCTGAGCGTGCCGGAAACGGGCGACACGCAAAAGCAGACCATGATCCTCGATGCCGGCGGCATGGTGCTGAACGCCGTTTCCGGCTCCGACGTTCGTATTCCGCCCAAAGAGCTGAGTTTCTCGATCTATTCCAGCGAGGCCAAGGAAGATGGGGAACGCGGCCTTGTCATGGCCGATGTGAAGCCGAATACGCTGGTGGGCTTGAGCGCCGGCACGTATCACATCGTTTCCGAATATGGCGCCGTCAATGCCGTCATTCGCGCCGATATCCAGGTGGAGGCCGGCAAGATAACGGAAGCGACCATCCAGCACCGCGCCGCAAAGATCACGCTCAAGCTGGTGTCGGACGCCGGGGGGGAAGCGATTGCCGACACCGCATGGTCTATCCTGACGTCTGCCGGCGATATCGTCGGCGAAAGCCTCAGCGCCTTTCCGACCATGGTGCTCGCCGAAGGTCGCTATACCGCCGTCGCCCGCAACAAGGACAAGATCTACCAGCGTGATTTTACTGTCGTGGCCGGCACGAACACGGATGTGGAAGTGTTGATGAAGGAGCAGCAGCCCCAGGATGCCGACGACCAGCAGCCGGCACAGCAATTGCCCATCCAGATGCCGCAGATGCGGCAAAGCCAGACCCCGCAGACGCAACCGGCCACATCCACTCAACAACCGTTGCCGACCTACGAACAGTTGGTGCCGGCGGGCGGCGACGGCGAAAGCATGGATTGACGGCAGGAGCGGCTTTTCCCGCGGCTGAAGGCTAAAGGCCCTCGTGCCTCACCCGGCTTTTCGCCGCGGTATTTTCCTGGGCGGCGCCATCGAAAACACCGCGCCATAGAGTTTCGAGAGCAGATCCTTGCGGTCGCTTCCCTCGCTCAGCGCTTCCCAGCTCATCAGCGCACCGATATGGGCGGTGATCGTGCTGCCGGACAGGCGCCGGAACTCGCGGATCAACAGCGAGATACGCAGCGTCATCGACAGCCGGCTCGCCAGATGAAACAGCCGGCCGTTCTGCCCTTCGAAATAGATGGGAATGACGCTGGCGCGTGCCGCCTGGATCAGCTTTGCCGGAAATATCTTCCACGGCAGATCCTCGGCACGGCCGAAGCCTTTCTTGGCTGTCGCGACACCGCCGGCCGGAAAGACGATGATCGTCGTGCCTTCCTTGAGCAGGCGAACGGCCTCGTGGCGCGTCTTCATGTTGATCGCCATCGCCTCCTTCGTTTCCTCGAAGGAAACCGGCAGCGAATAGTCATTCATTTCAGGCACTTTCAACAGCTCGTTGTTGATCAGCACCTTGAACGGGCGGCCGAGCTCTTCGGCAAGCGCCAACACGGCGATCCCATCCCCGATACCGAAGGGATGGTTGGCGACGATGACGATCGGTGCATCGGGAATGTCGCGCGGCGGCCATTCACCCTTGGCGACCAGCCGGATGTCGATGAGATCGAGCATCTTTCCGAAGACACGCTCGCCTTTGCCGACGATATCGCTCCGCCATATGTCATAGAGCCGGGCATAGCGGTCGCGCCCGGACAGGCCTTCGATCGAACGGATAAACCAGCGCTTGATGCGCGTATCCCGTTCATTGGCGTAGGATAGTTCTTTGAAATCCAAATCCGCGACGGGCTGCCCCGCTCCTTGTGCTCCAGGCGCATATATTACAGGTCTATGTCAGTTGCCTGACGGCACCATGAAGGTGTCGTCAGGCAGGACCTGAGATCAAGCGGCCCTGGCGCGTTTGGCTTCCCGCTTGCGCAGAATATCGGGCGCCGTCGCTTCGAGAGAAAGCGATGCAATCGCCTCCTCAAGCGACATCGACGTCTGTGCCTGGCTGCCGAGGCGGCGGATATTGACCGAGCGTTCCTCGGCTTCCTTCTTGCCGCAAACGATGATGACAGGAACCTTCGTCACCGAATGCT
Source organism: Martinezella lusitana (assembly GCF_016901135.1). GTDB lineage: Bacteria > Pseudomonadota > Alphaproteobacteria > Rhizobiales > Rhizobiaceae > Rhizobium > Rhizobium lusitanum_D. Next base: position 279,850 of record NZ_JAFEVL010000048.1, read on the forward strand.
CGCGGATCTTGTAGTTGATCTTCTCGTTGCGGAAGTCCGTCTCGACGTTGAGGCCGGCATCGCGCAGCGCTTCCGCAACCTCTTCGCCATAAGCATCGGCTTCCGAGGTAATCGTCGCCACGACGACCTGCAGCGGCGAGACCCACAGCGGCATATGGCCGGCGAAGTTCTCGATCAGGATGCCGAGGAAGCGCTCCATCGAGCCGCAGATGGCGCGATGGATCATGACCGGCTGCGTCTTTTCGGAATGCTGGTCGATATAGAACGCGCCGAAGCGTTCCGGCAGGTTGAAGTCGACCTGCGTCGTGCCGCACTGCCATTCGCGGCCGATGGCATCCTTCAGCGTATATTCGAACTTAGGCCCGTAGAACGCGCCTTCGCCCGGCAGGATACCGGTCTTGATGCGTCCTTCGGACTGGGCCTCGATGGTCTTCAAAACGTCCAACATCACGCTTTCGGCGCGATCCCAGAGGTCGTCGGAGCCGACGCGCTTTTCAGGACGGGTCGAGAGCTTGACGACGATCTCCTTGAAGCCGAAGTCCTCATAGACCGACAGGATCAGGTCGTTGATCTTCAGGCATTCGGCGGCCATCTGTTCGTCGGTGCAGAAGATGTGAGCGTCGTCCTGCGTGAACCCGCGCACGCGCATCAGCCCATGCAGTGCGCCCGAGGGTTCGTAGCGATGCACGGCACCGAATTCCGCAAGGCGGATCGGCAGTTCGCGGTAGGACTTCAAGCCATGCTTGAAGATCTGGATATGGCCCGGGCAGTTCATCGGCTTCAGCGCGAAGACGCGATCGTCATCCGTATCGTCGCCGGCAACGGTGACCTTGAACATGTTGTCGCGATACCAGCCCCAGTGACCGGAAGTCTCCCAAAGCGATTTGTCGAGCACCTGCGGCGCGTTGACTTCCTGATAGTCGCCCTCAAGCCGCCGGCGCATGTAGGACACCAGCGTCTGGAAGATGCGCCAGCCCTTGCCGTGCCAGAAGACGACGCCCGGGCCCTCTTCCTGGAAATGGAACAGGTCCATTTCGCGACCGAGGCGGCGATGGTCGCGCTTCTCGGCCTCGGCAAGGATGTGCAGATAATTGTCGAGATCGGCCTGCTCGGCAAAGGCCGTGCCGTAGATGCGGGTCAGCATCGGATTGTTGCTGTCGCCGCGCCAATAGGCGCCGGCCACCTTCATGAGCTTGAAGGCCGTGCCGATCTGGCCGGTCGAGGCCATGTGCGGACCGCGGCAAAGGTCGAACCAATCGCCCTGATAATAGATCTTCAGGTCCTGACCTTCAGGAATCGCATCGACCAACTCCACCTTGTAGCGCTCACCCTTCGCGGCGAAGACTTCCTTTGCCTTCTCGCGCGACCAGATCTGCTTCGTGAACGGCGCATTGCGCTGGATGATCTCGCGCATCTTCTTCTCGATGACGGGCAGGTCGTCGGGCGTGAAGGGCTCATTCTTGGCGAAGTCGTAGTAGAAGCCGTTCTCGATGACCGGGCCGATAGTGACCTGCGTTCCCGGCCAGAGTTCCTGCACCGCTTCCGCCATCACATGCGCCGCGTCATGCCGGATGAGCTCCAGCGCGCGGTCGTCCGTGCGGGTGACGATCTCGATCTTGCCGTCGGTTACCGGGTCGGAGAGATCGCGCACGGTGGCGTCGATGGCAATGGCAACTGACTTCTTGGCCAGCGATTTGGAAATGGATTCGGCGACATCGCGACCAGTCGTGCCGGCAGCAAAGCTGCGCACGGAACCATCGGGAAATGTCAGGGAAACGGATTGGGACATCGATATTCTCCTTGTCCAGTCCCGCCAACGAATGCGGGTGGTTTTAAAGATGAAGACCCAAGCAGATGCAGCTTGGATCCGCGCGCCTGATAGCTTTATTTCTCTATCTAGTAAAGAAAAAGCGGCGCTAGCGGCCGATCATCTCGGCCAAGCCGCGCACTGTGTTCCAGTTTCGCATCGTTCCTATCCCAAGGCGCTTCGTCGTCAGGGCGGGCAATAGCTTCGTCTCGCTGGCCTTCAGGCCGAAATCAATCCAGAGATCGCCATTGACGATTGCCATGCGTTCCTGGCCTCTCCTATATTTGGCAAGCATATCAAGGATTTTAGGCTCCAGCGGTTGACGCATGACGCGAATGGCGACCTCGCTGCCAATACCGTCACCGAAGGGATTGCCCTCGGCAAGCGTCAGCCATGTCTCGGCGTCGCGCACGATGACGTCGACATGCTTCCCGAACGCTTTGATGAAACCAGCTTCGAGTTGCGCCTCGATGGAAGCAATCGACTGCGTTTCGCTCTCGAAAATCAGATTGCCGGTTGCGACGAGCGTTCTAGCATTGCGAAAGCCAAGCTCCTCCGCCATCGCTTTCAGATCTGCCATGACCACTCTGCGGCCGGCGCCCAGCACGATGCTATGCAGCAGCGCGACGTAAACCGCCATGCGGTCAGGCAGCCTTTTGCCCGAGGCGGAAATAACGCCAGGGCGCCCACCAATGGTAACGGCGTTCCAACTGGCCGGGCACCGGATCGAGCCCGCTCGTGCCTCCGGGGCCGCAGCGCGCCACGCGAAACAGCGTCATCCAGCCGCCGGGCCACAGGCCGTGGCGGGCAATCGCCTCATAGCCATATTCCGAGCAGGTCGGTATGTGGCGGCAGGAATTGCCGACAAAGCCGGAAAGGGTGAGTTGATACAGGCGAACGAAGCCCATGCCGAAGAGCCGGTCGGGTGTCTTGCGGAAAGGCCCGGAATAGTTGCGTGACTGTGCCTTTCGACCGGATGGCTCGGTCTCGCGTCGCGCGCTCCTCGGAGCTGCAGCACCGCCCTCGTCTTCATCATCGTCCTGCATGAGACAGAATTGACACATTGCTCGGCGCCTCGATCAGACGGCTTCGGCCGTTTTAGCATTTCCGCCCTGGCGCGCCGCCTCGATCTGCCCGATCGCATCCACGACGGCATCAAATGTCAGCATCGTCGATGCGTGGCGAGCCTTGTAATCCTTCACTGGCCTTAGATAGCGCATGTCCTCGAAGCGCCCGCTTGGCCCCTCGCCGTCAGCCTTGAGCATGGCTAGCATATCCTCGCGAGCCTGGCGCAGTTCTTCCGCCGAAGCTCCGACGACGTGGCGAGCCATGATCGAGGATGATGCCTGACCGAGCGCGCAGGCCTTGACGTCGTGGGCAAAATCGGTCACGACGTCGCCGTCCATTTTCAGCCAGATTTTTACGCGAGAACCGCACAGTCTGGAATGGGCCTGGGTAGTCGCGTCGGCGTCAGGAAGACTGCCGATACGGCCGATATTGCCGGCAAACTCCAGAATTTTGCTGTTGTAGATGTCGTCCATCACAGATTCTGCTCCGATGCACCTGTGTTGCGTTTCGTAATAAAAAACACAGCGTGTCCGTTTAGGACACTTTCACAGGGACAATGCCATACTATATGTATGTCGTTCGAAGACCATAGAAATGCAATGGTCTTCTGTAAGTTTGATGGGAAACCGTGCAGGACGGCAGGCTTATCCGCCAGCCAGAACGCCCCGGAGCCCGCCAAAGGTACACAATCTCCGGCCTCGGGGAATGCCAGTGGCGAGTCCGACAAGATGATATCCGCGTAGCGGGTCAGGAGATCCACAGGTAATGGACGCCATTGTAAAGAACTTTCCGCAAGTCGTTGAATCCGAACGTCCGTCGCAGAAGGAAGCCGAAGACGCAGTCCGCGTCCTGCTTCGCTGGGCCGGCGATGATCCGCGGCGCGAGGGTCTCCTCGATACGCCGGAGCGCGTCGCCAAGGCCTATCGCGAGCTTTTCGCCGGCTACGACATGAACCCCGAGGATGTGCTCGGCCGCACCTTTGAAGAGGTTGCCGGCTATGACGACATCGTTCTCGTGCGCGACATTCCGTTCTTCTCGCATTGCGAACACCATATGGTGCCGATCATCGGCAAGGCGCATGTCGCCTATCTGCCGAACGGCCGCGTGCTCGGCCTGTCGAAAATCGCCCGTGTCGTCGAGATCTTCGGTCGCAGGCTGCAGACGCAGGAAGCCATGACCGCGCAGATCGCCAATGCCATCGATGAGACGCTGCGCCCACGCGGTGTTGCCGTCATGATCGATGCCGAACACATGTGCATGGCGATGCGCGGCGTGCAGAAACAGGGTTCGTCGACGCTGACCACGACCTTTACCGGCGCCTTCAAGGCTGATCCGGCCGAACAGGTCCGTTTCATGTCGATGGTCCGGGGACGCTAACCGCGCTTCAACGAAAGAGCCGGAGATGAATCTGATTTTCAATGCGCCTTCCGAAGACAAATCCGAGCTCGAAGACGCTGGTGACTTCACTCCCCGTTTCGACGATCGCGGCCTGATCACCGCGATCGTGACCGACGCGCATGACGGCGAACTCCTGATGGTCGCGCATATGAATGCCGAGGCACTCGCTCTGACGATCAAGACGGGAACGGCGCATTATTTCAGCCGCTCCCGCGGCAAAATCTGGGAAAAGGGCGAAACCTCCGGGAATCTGCAGGCTGTGAAGGAAATCCGTACCGATTGTGATCAGGATGCCATCTGGCTGAAAGTGGAGGTCGCCGGTCATGACGCAACGTGTCATACTGGGCGCCGTTCCTGCTTCTATCGGACGGTCGAACTCGAGGACGGGAAGCCGATGCTGAACGTGGTCGATGATCACCTGCATTTCGATCCGAGCGAAGTCTACAAACAGTAAGCCCAATCGATGGCACGTTGTTCCAATAAGCAACGGCCAGATACACGATTTGGAAACGAAAAAGGGACAGTATTTTAGCAAGAGGCATATAAGCCTCGGAGGAGGCTTTAAATGCTGAATTGGGGGTTGAATCGTCAGAACGGCGGACAGAACTGGATCGGTTCAGGCACTTCCCACGATACGTCCAATCCGCTTGTCGCTCCCGCTCCTCCCAAGAAGGTCAAGATTGCGCTCGCACTTGGTGGCGGCGCCGCGCGCGGCTGGGCGCATATCGGCGTGTTGCGCGCCCTGGACGAAGCGGGAATCGCAGTCGGCATGATCGCCGGCACGTCGATCGGCGCGCTGGTCGGCGGCTGTTATCTTGCCGGCAAGCTTGACGAACTGGAGGCTTTTGCCCGTTCGCTGACCATGCGTCGTATCGCAAGCCTTCTCGACCTGACCATTGGTGGTAGTGGCCTGTTCGGCGGCATGCGGCTGACCAAGCGCATGCAGGAACATCTCGAAGGCCTCTCGATCGAGGATTTGGATCGTCCTTTCGTCGCCGTCGCTTCGGAGCTCAACACCGGCCACGAAGTTTGGATTGCCAATGGCTCCCTCATTACTGCGCTGCGGGCGTCATACGCCCTGCCCGGCATTTTCGAGCCGGTGCGCTCCAACGGCCGTACCCTGGTCGACGGCGCGCTGGTCAATCCCGTGCCGGTTTCCGTATGCCGCACATATGAACAGCCGCTCGTGGTTGGGGTAAACCTGCACTACGATCTTTTTGGCCGCTCCGCCGTGGTCAAGCACAGTGTCGGTCCGCCGAATGGTGATCTGTTGCGACGCGAAGACACTCCTGCCATGAGACTCGGCATGACCGGCGTCATGGTGCAGGCTTTCAACATCATACAGGATAGAATTGCGCGTGCACGTCTTGCCGGCGATCCGCCCGATCTTGCGCTGCACCCCCGGCTTAGCGATATCGGCCTCTCCGAATTTCATCGTGCCGGCGAGGCGATAGAACGCGGCTACGAAGAAACATTGGCGAGATTGACGGAAATCCGGCGCATGCAGGAAGCCTATGCGCGGTAGGGCGTAAATTGGAAAAGGCGGACGTCTGGTTCGGAGCCTCTCTCGGCTAAGGGCGGAAGAGGGTTTTGTCGATGTCGCACGATCCGGCGCTTCGCTTTAGGCTCAGCGCGTTCGTCGCTGCAATCGACCCACTGGGTCGATTGCTTCGGCTGCGCCGAACCGCTCCTCACCCTCACCCAGCGATATAGGCCTTGATCTGCTCGGCCTCGAGCTCGATCTCGCGGATGCGCCATTTTACGACATCACCAATGGAGATGATGCCGGAAAGCTTACCCTTTTCTTCGACGGGGACATGGCGGAAACGACGCTGCGTCATCAGCTCCATCAGCTCGTCGGTCGTGGTGTCTTCCTTGCAGCGATGCACTTTCGCGGTCATCAGCGATGCGATCGGTTTGTCGAGGCATTCTGAGCCATGCTTGGCAACTGCATTGACGACATCACGCTCGGTAAAGATACCGGAAATCTTGCCGCCCATGCCGATGACGACGATTGCACCGATGCGATTCTCATTGAGAATCTTGGCGGCCTCGGCAAGCGTCGTATTACCCCCGGTGGTAACGACATCGCGGCCTTTGGCGTCAAGTATGGCCTTTACGGAAACAGACATTCGATCCTCCCATCTCGAAAGCATAGTGAACACTCAAGCGTCCGATATGTTCCGAAATCACCCCCGGATTTCAAAGCGGCGCTCTGCTCACCGGTAGAGAAGGTCTCCTCTACCTCTCCACCGATGAATAGGAATGGTGCGCCTGCGGAAGCAAGAAAGCAACAGCTTCATTCATCGAAGGGCGCGGGTTCCTGCACTTCAACAGATGGCTGCCGATCGAACAGTGAAAAGAGCAGAAACCCGAAGAGAAAGCCGCCGATATGGGCGTCCCAGGCCACCGGCTGCGAGCTGTCGCCGGCAAGCGTGATGCCGAAGGCGACGAGTGCGTTACCGGCGACCCACATGACGATATAGGCAACGACAGTGCGGCTGCGCAGCGAGCCGAGAATGGTGAGGCGCGGGTTCAGATGCGCCTCCCGCATGGGGAGGCGACGGCCATCCATGGCGGGAAATGCGAAGCGGCAAGCCGCTCCCATGAGTGCGGAGACGACCCCGGATGCCCCGATCAGCAGCGTCTGGTCGCCCCAGTAGAGAGCGGCATGCATGAAGGCGGAGGCGGCGGACGAGAGGATCCAGAAAATCACGTAGCGCGTGCCGCCGATGCGCCGCGCCACCGGCGCCGCGAACACCATCAGCCAAAGGCTGTTGAAGACGATGTGCTCTATGCCGCCGTGCAGCAGCGAATAGGTCACGGGCGTCCAGAGCCATTCCAGGCCCTGCTGCGACAGCGGAAACGCATAGCGGGCGGGAATGAAGCTGAACGTGAAGTAGAGCCAGTTCAGCGTGTCGTCGGACCACCATGGCAGGTTCATGACTGCAAAGACGATGATCAGGACGGCCAGACTTGCCAGAATGACCGGAGGCAGGTTGAAGGCCGGGACGCGCTGTTGCGGCCGCGGATCTTCAGGTTCTTGGCGCGGCGGCTGTTCATCGTCCATGTCTTGCTCTGCTTTTCTGTAGAGGAAGCCGACACATAGCACAGCGAAAATCAAAAAAAAGCCGTCCAGCGATGCTGGACGGCGTATCGGGCGTTTCTCTTCAGGATCGGCCCTGAAAGGGCCTGTCCCGCACCCAAGAAATTCGTGCTGAAGGTCACCTCGTGAAGTGATGAACAATTTCTTTCATTTGCCTCCATGAAAGGCAAATGAAACCAGTTGTTAACCCTAACGACCCGGATCTGGCATGAAATTCGCAACGCATGAGGTGAAGGCCATGAACGCCCGTGCATTCGAACCGAAATGGGACACCGACGCATTATGCGCCAGAAGACGAGCATCGAAATATTTACCTACTGGGAGCAGCTTCGCGGCGACGCGGATGCCCCCTTGCGCAATTTGATACAGCCACCGGCGGTTAGCCGTATCCTGCCCGAACTGTTCATCCTGGAGAACACTTCGGATGACAATCCGCGCTTCCGCCTGGCCGGCACTACAATTTGCAGCCTCATGGGGCGCGAGATCCGCGGCGAGAACTTTGCTGCTTTATGGGCAGGAAGCCAGCAAGATGATCCCGTCCGTATTGCCGCCGGCGTGATGACCCATGTCGTCCCCGCCTTGATCAACGCCACGGGCTACAGCGTCAGCGGCCGCAGCATGACGTTCGAGATGGTATTGATGCCGCTGCGCACATCCGGCGATATCTGCGACAGGTTGCTGGGATGCTTGACGCCGACCGCTCGTTCGACATGGCTCGGCAACGAGCATCTGGAGTTCCTGGCACTCGACCGCAGTCGCCTGCTTTACGAGCGCCCTGCCCGCCTCGTGGATGCGCCGTCCCATCCGGATCCGGTCGATCTTCTGCCGGTACAGGAAAGCAGCGGTCTCGGCGAATGGATACGTCGGAAGTTGAATCTCGCAATGAATGACGGCGAACAAGGCAAGATTGATCCACCACGAGACAGATTCGGTCGTGGTCTCTAAGCTACGCCTTAGGAAAGACAACCTTACCTTAAGAAGTTTCGGCTAGTAATTGCAGAAGGCGCAATCGGTTCGAGAAGCTTTTCCATGCATTCGTTCCAGCCGGTCCATGCGACACGGTCAAATCAGATGGCAGGCAATGCCCTTCGCAACGATCAGCGAACCTTCCAGCGGGTTCCGATCAATATGCAGGGTCGTCTGATGCTGGCCAATTACGAGGAATACGAATGCCTGGTGACGGAGATGTCACCCGGCGACATGTATGTCACCTGCCTCGGCCGCCCGCGCGCCACTGAGCGCGTCATCGCTTACATCGATCATCTCGGCCGTGTCGAGGGCAATGTTGTTGCGATCGACGGCCGCGGCTTCAGCATGTCGATCAATGCGACCGAGCGCAAGCGCGAGAAACTGGCGGCGCAGTTGACCTGGCTTGCCAACAAGCACGAGCTCGGCCTGCCGGAAGATCGTCGTCACGATCGACTGATGCCGCGCAATACGACCAGCGAACTGACACTGGATGATGGCACCGTCCATATCTGCCGCATCATGGATCTTTCGCTGTCGGGAGCTGCCGTGGACCTCGAAATCCGCCCGACCATCGGCATGCCGGTGCGCCTTGGCAATATGCGCGGCCGTGTCATCCGTCACTTCATGGAGGGCGTCGCGATCGAGTTCCTCTCCCTGCAATCGCGCGAGACCTTGCGCGAATTCCTCTGATACTGTCATTCTCCTGTCACGCAGCGCCCGGAAATAGCGGCGTCTATGTTTCACGCGCGACGGCACGAGATGCTCTATCCGGAAATAATCCCATATGATCAGGGCCTGCTTGATGTCGGCGACGGCCAGCGGATCTTCTGGATGCAATCCGGCAATCCGCAGGGCATGCCTGTCGTCATCCTGCATGGAGGACCCGGATCCGGTAGCTCCGCGGGAACGCGACGCTATTTCGATCCGCAATATTACAGGATCATTCAGTTCGACCAACGCGGCTGCGGCAATAGTCTCCCACATGCGTCCGAACCGGAGATCGATCTATCGGCCAATACGACATGGCATTCGGTTGCCGATATCGAGCGGTTGAGACTGCTGCTTGGCATAGAGCGCTGGATCGTATTCGGCAATTCCTGGGGGTGCACGCTCGCCCTCGTCTACGCCGAGACCCATCCGGATCGCGTAGAGTCCATGCTTGTGGTCGGCATCACCATGACGCGGCAATCCGAAATCGACTGGCTCTATCGTGGGCTCGGTCGCTTCTTTCCCGAGGAGTGGTCGCGCTTTCGTGCGGCGGTGCCGGAGGAAGCGCGCGACGGCGATCTGGTCGCTGCTTATTATCGCCTGCTGCTCGATCCGGATCCGGCCATTCACGCGAAAGCGGCGAGCGATTGGCACGAATGGGAGGCGGCCTCGATCCTGGTCGACCCCCGCGCGACCCTGTCCGCGCGCTGGTCCGACCCGCGCTATCTGACGGCGCGGGCGCGCATCATCACGCACTCCTTCCATCATCGGGCCTGGCTGGAGGATCGGCAGATCCTGCGTGACATCCATCGGCTTGCCGGCATCCCGTGCACGATGATCCAGGGACGACTGGATCTCGAGGCGCCTGTTACTACCGCGTGGGAATTGTCACAGGCTTGGCCCGCAGCAAAGCTGGTCATCGTTCCCAACTCCGCCCACTCACCCGCGACAGCAGAAATGGCGGCTGCCATTGTCGACGCGACCGCTAGGCTTCGTGCCCTCAGCTCAAAATAAAAGCTCAAAATTTTTTCGTGCCTGTTTTCCCAAAATGAGACAGTCCAAGGCGATTTCCCCTGTCATGGGCATTCCGTTGACGCCCCAGTGGAAGCTTTTCGTCTCGTCACGGCGCTATTTTTGACCGAACTGACGTCTGGCTGTTAAGAATCCAGCCGACCGGAAATCATTTCAAAACAGTTCGATACTGCGATTTTCCGAGCGCGAACCAATACCGAAAACACTCAAATTTTAATCGAATTCGCCGAAAACTTGATTCAAGTTTTCCGCTCGTTTTATGAAAATTTTCTCCAGATTTGAATAAACTAAGTCCTTAATTTGACTATGCAATTTTGCGTCGGATAAAAGCATGCGTGTCATTCTGGCCCCAATAAGAACAGGGACAGGGACATGAACTTTCAATTCGTACTTCGCGGCTGCGCCGCATTGGCACTCGCCACTCTCGGCTTCTTCGGCCTCGCTCAGGCCGCACCTGCCAATATGACGATCACCGGTGACGCTGCGCCCCCGATCGGTCACTACGAGTTCTGCAAGGAGAATCCGAAGGAGTGCGTCTATGCCGGCGGCGACGCTGGTCCGATCCTTCTCTCCCAGGACAGCTGGAAGACGATCCTGAAGGTCAACTACACCGTCAACACGACGATCAAGCCGATGACCGATATGGAACTCTACGGCGTCGAGGAAAAATGGGCGATCCCGACCACCGCCGGCGACTGCGAGGATTTCGCATTGCTGAAGCGCAAGCAGCTGATCGATGCGGGCTTTTCCCCTTCCGATCTGCTGATGACCGTCGTGCTGCAGCCCAACGGCGAAGGCCATGCCGTTCTGACCGTTCGCACCGACCGCGGCGATTTCATTCTCGACAATATGCGCAACAAGGTGAAGCTCTGGTCGGAGACCGAATACACCTTCCTGAAGCGCCAGTCGGCTGACGACCCGGCCCGCTGGGTCAAGATCCAGGACGGCCGCGCCGTCGCAGTCGGCAGCTTGAAGTAGGTCGTCATTTGACGCATCCCGATCGTCGGCGACCTAGCGCCGGTGATCACGATCAGAGGCCCGGTCTTGTCCCCTGATTTCTGTCCAGGCCGGTGCCTCTGAGCCGTTCCCACTGTCCCGGGAACGGCTCTTTTCGTCATTGACGCATCCCTTGCAAGGCGAAAGCGAATAATTTCAGCGAGCCGGCACGACAATAGATTGGTTGCCGATGTGTTTTTAATCCTTCATTAACCACTGTGGCGCCAAACATTTTTCTGACAAGACTCATCAAAGGTCAGGCGCCGCGCCGGTTTTGCCATCGACGATGGCTTCCGAGCGGAAGCAAATGAAGGCAAGAGCATGGCTTCTCCCCTGTCACACGCCTCCGCGGTTGACGAACAGCCGCTGATCTCGAGCGGTCTCGTCTATAGGCTTACATCAGGCGTTGCCCTCCTGGCCGCCCTCACCGTGGCCATATCCGTCGGCGGTCATTGGCTTGGCGAGAAAATCTCGCTGGCCGGCCATACGACCGAGACTAGGCCCATTGCCGTAACGATCGGCGAGGACACGCTGCACCTCGCAGCCAACACCATCCGTTTCCCGAGTGAGCGGGCGGACGGAGCAGCCGAGCGCGTCGATCTTTACCTCACATGGCCGCAGATGCAGGGATATAGCGAAGCCGATCGATTGCGCTTTGACGACATTTCCCAGTCGTCTTCACTGATTTTCCTGCAGCTCAGCCAGAGCACGATGTCGCGCGACATGTCGGGCCGGTTGGAGCCGATCTACTCGCATATTGTGGATGGTGCCGCTTACGCCGGTCCCTATGGGCTGGCGGCGCATCGACTGCGTGCCGACGCCGGCTACAACGGCGAAGTGCTTCTGACAGCGCCACGCGCGGGCGAGCCTGATTATGTCGTGCGCTGCATCCTGCCCTCTTCGCCTGCCCTGGCAACCAGTGGCGATTGTCAGAGGGACGTGAAGGTCGGCAAGGATCTGAGTGTTCTCTACCGTTTTTCCAGTAACCAGCTTGGGGACTGGTACAGCATGGATGCTGCCGTCCAAAGCTTCGTGAAGGCGCGTCTTGAGGATGTTGCGGGCGCCGGAACTCTATCCGTGGGCGGTCGCTAGAATGGCGCGAAAACCTGAAACCAACTGTTCATCATAAACCGATTGGTAACGCTAAGCCCCTAGTCTAAAACGCAACGGGCGTTTCTGGAGGCGGCGGCCGGATAATCGAGAATGTAAATGCAAGCAGAGAGTGATTTAGTGTCCAGATCAAACCTTCCCGCATCGTCGTCTCAGTCCGGTAAGATTCTGGCGAGAATGTTCCTTGGATTTGCGATCGCGACAGCAACGGTCACCGTGACCGTGGATGCCAACGCAGCCGGTGGCTCGAAATATGCGGGCATCGTCATCGATGCGAATACGGGCAATGTTCTTTACAGCGAAAATGCAGACACGCTTCACTACCCTGCCTCGCTGACCAAGATGATGACGGTCTATCTGACCTTTGAGGCGCTCGAGGCCGGACGGATCACGCTGGACACGCCGGTCGTCTTTTCGAGGAACGCCGCCGCTCAGGCTCCGACGAAGCTCGGCGTCGGCGCCGGCCGGTCGGTGACTGTCCGCGATGCGATCCTCGGCATCGTCACCAAATCAGCCAATGACGCCGCAATGGCGCTCGGCGAGATGCTTGGCGGCTCGGAGGAAGATTTTGCTCGCATGATGAATGACAAGGCGCGCGCGCTCGGCATGACGCGCACGACCTATCGCAATCCCAACGGCCTGCCGAACACGGCGCAGATGACGACGGCGCGCGATCAGGCGCGTCTTGGCATCGCCCTGCGTGAGCATTTTCCGCAATATTACGGTTTCTTTTCCGAGACGAGCTTTCGGCTCGGCAATCGCGTCATACCCGGCCATAACCATCTGATCGGCTCCGTTCGGGGTGTCGATGGCATCAAGACGGGCTATACGCGCGCCGCAGGCTACAACCTCGCGACATCGGTGAAGGTGGACGGACGCTCCATCGTCGGCGTCGTCCTGGGCGGCGCCTCGACGCCTGCCCGCGACAACCAGATGCGCAAGCTGATCGCCGAATATCTGCCGGAGGCATCGACAAGGCACATTGCTTCGAATGTCATCGCGCAGACGCCGGCTACGACACCGAATGTTCAGGCCGCAAGCGCCCGCATGGCGGACATCAATCGCGCAAAGATCAAGAACGATGAGACCGCGGAAGTCATCGATACTCAACAGTCATCCAGCGCGGCAGCTTTTGCGGCGATAGCGCCCAAATCCACCAATCCATTGCTCGCGGCCAAACCGGCCCAACGCCCCGCCTCCGACGAGGTTGCGTCCGTTACGCCTTCCGATGACGGCGACGAGGATGAGGTCGATACCGTCACGACGGCGTCGACCTCCAAGGACGATACGAGGATCGTCAAGCTGCAGCGAGCGGAAAAGGCCGAGAAGGTCGCAAAGGCCAGCAAGTTGGAACGCGAGCCGACCGGCTGGGTCGTCCAGATCGGCATTTCCTCCAGCAAGGATGGTGCCAGCGATCTCCTCGATACAGCCAGAGGCAAGGGCGGCAAGGCATTGCGCTCGGCGAAGCCCTATACGGTCGCCTTTGATGGCGGCTATCGTGCGCGCTTCGGTGGTTTCGATGATCAGAGCTCGGCAATCAACGCCTGCAAGGCTCTCAAGCGAGCTGGCGTAAAGTGCTGGGCGAGTATGGAATAGGAATGCGGCTTCAAGTTTTTGTGCCGCATTGTTTGAAGATCGGTCGGGTTTCTCTTGATGATGCCTGACCTTCTGGCCCCGGATGTGCATGGGGCCGGCCCTGAGTTTGTAACGTGTACGGGGACTTGAAATGGCAGTGAACGAGAACTTTCCCGGTTTCTCGCTCGATGGCGCGGGCAAGATGAAACCGAAGAGCTTTGCTCTTCATCCGTTGCATGAGGCGGCGATGCGTTTGGCGGACCTGGGTCTCAGCCGCTCGCGCAACAAGACGAAAGACCTGATCGGCATCCTGCTTTGCCATGGCGCGCGCGCCTGGCGCTATTCGCAGCCGGAAGCACATATCCACATACACATCACCGCGCCGAGCGGTCGATCACCGGTCATGATGCGGCTGCGTTAAGCAGCCGCCATACCTACAACAAACCGAGCTCGGAAAGTTCCCGTCGCAAGTCGGCAGGCAGCTCAGCGACGCCGCCGAGACTGTCCAGATCACGCGGCACATCCTCCTGCGGCAGGTAGCGCCAGCCCTGGAAGGGACGACGCGGCTGGCCAGTCGTTTCGATAACGCTCGGATCGAGGATAAGCCGGCAACGCTGTATGCCTTCGGCATCGGTGAAGGTCTCGATGCCGAGCAGCTTCTGTCGAGCCTGCACCTGCCCCTTGATCACCCAGTAAAGCGAGCCTCCATCCAGCAGGTCGTCCATGCGTTTCGGAACCATGCGCGTGGTATGCGTGGTGTGCGGCTCCAACCCGGCGGCAATGGCGTTCATCGCCCGCTCGGAAACCCATTCGCGCAGATCCTCGAGCGAATCCGCGCCCACGCATAATTTGATGAGATGCAAAGCCATAACGCCGTTGAAATCCTTTTGACCGGCAGCGTCAAGCCTCTAGATCAAGCATCCACACTCAGCACTCGACGACATTCACGGCAAGGCCGCCCATCGAGGTCTCCTTGTACTTCTCGCTCATGTCATAGCCGGTCTGACGCATGGTTTCGATACAGGCGTCCAGCGGCACGAAATGCTGGCCGTCGCCCTTCATGGCAAGCGAAGCTGCGGTGACTGCCTTGACGGCGCCGAGTGCGTTTCGCTCGATACATGGCACTTGGACGAGGCCGGCGATCGGATCGCAGGTCATGCCAAGATGATGCTCCAGCGCGATTTCCGCGGCATTTTCGATCTGCTCCGGCGTGGCACCCATGACGGCGGCAAGTCCCGCAGCCGCCATCGCGGCCGCCGAACCCACCTCGCCCTGACAGCCGACTTCGGCGCCGGAGATCGAGGCGTTGTGCTTGATGATGCCGCCGACAGCGGCAGCCGTCAGGAGGTAGTTATGGATACCGTCCCGGTCCCAATCCTCGTGGAAGTGCTGGTAGTAGCGGATCGTCGCCGGAATGACGCCGGCGGCGCCGTTGGTCGGCGCGGTGACGACGCGGCCGCCGGCTGCATTCTCCTCGTTGACGGCCATGGCATAGACGCTCAGCCAGTCGTTGGCGAGCAGCGGATTGATGCGGTTGCTGCGCCATTCCTCCTGCAGCTTGTCATGAATGGCGCGGGCCCGGCGGCGCACCTTCAGGCCACCCGGCATGATGCCGTCGACCTTCAAGCCGCGATCGATGCAGCTGCTCATCGCCGCCCAGATGCGGTCGAGCCCCGCATCCAGATCGTCGCTGCTCATGCGCGTTTCTTCATTGGCGCGCTTCATCTGCGCGATCGAAAGACCGGAGCGCTCAGCCATCTCGAGCATCTGCTTGGCGCTGGCGAAAGGAAACGGAATGCGCTCTCCGGCCGCGGCCGGCTTCTTCTTGTCGGCGCGCAACTGCTCCAGCTCCGTGTCGGTGACGACGAAGCCGCCGCCGACGGAATAGTAGATGCGTTTGACGAGCAGGCGATCGTCCTTGTCCAAAGCGGAAAAGCTCATGCCGTTGGCATGGCCCGGCAGCGGCACCTTCTTGTCGAAGATGAGATCGGTCTTTGGCTGGAATTGATAGGCCGGATGGCCAGGCGGCGTGATGCGCCCGCTGCGCTCGACCTCATCGATGATGGCATCCATATGGTCGGGATCGACATTATCAGGCCGCTGTCCCATCAGGCCGAGAATGACGGCCCTGCCCGTGCCGTGGCCGATGCCGGTATGGGCGAGCGAGCCATGCAGGCTGACCTTGATCGAGGCGACATGCACGTTCGACGACGGGCGCGGCCACTCGTTCGACAGCAGCAGGTCCAGGAAGCGATTCGCGGCGGACATTGGCCCCATCGTGTGCGAGCTGGACGGTCCCACACCGATCTTGAAGACGTCGAAAACGGAAAGAAACATGGACCCTTGGTGCCTCCTCGGCAAATCGATTACGGTCAAGGCTACGCTATCGGGGCAACCTTGCACGGCGATCGACCGACATCGGATTTCATGGCAGCGACATTACATATAGGCATCGAGCGAGGCAAACAGAAGGCCATTGCGCCCGGCCAGAGCTGAGCTACAGTCCAAATCGGATTGATCTGGAGAATCTACCTTTATGACGACTGCCGACTATGTCGCCCTCGCCCTCTTCGTCTTTCTCTGGATTGCGCTGAACTGGATCACCAGCAGCGCCAGCTTCTTCAATCGCATCAGCCTGACGCGGGCGATGAACGAGCGCCGGCGTGAGTGGATCTACAATTCGCTCCGCCGCGACCTGAAGATGATCGATACGCAAATCCTGTCCGGCCTGCAGAACGGCACCGGCTTTTTCGCCTCGACCTCGATCTTCGCCATCGGCAGCTGTTTCGCCCTGCTCGGCGCCACCGACAAGGTCAACGCGTTTTTCTCCGACCTGCCTTTCATCCTCAATGGCGGCCGCGCGGCCTTCGAGATCAAGGTGGCGGGGCTGGCCTGCCTGTTCGGCTATGCCTTCTTCAAATTCGGCTGGGCCTATCGGCTGTTCAATTACTGCACCATTCTCTTCGGTTCCCTGCCGATGAGAGAGGACGCCATTCTCGATCCCGTGCGCGCCGAACGCGCCGCCGAGCGTGTCGTCCGCATGAACATCATTGCCGCGCGCAGTTTCAATGCGGGGCTACGAGCCATCTTCCTGTCGATCGGATATCTCGGCTGGTTCCTCAGCCCCTATGTCTTCATGGCAACGACCGTCTTCATCATCGTCGTCCTCATTCGTCGGCAGTTTTTTTCCGACGCCCGTCTGGCCATCATGGATATCGATGTGCCATGACAAGGCCGCGTCCGCTCGAACCGGCGCACACGATTTTGAGTTCATGCCTGGAAGGACCCGCCAATGGTCGCTATCGCCGAGAGCGCCGATGCACCCGTAAAAACGCCCCGCATCGGCATCCTGGATACGGCGCGTGGCGTCGCCCTTCTGGCGATGGCTAGCTATCATTGCACCTGGGATTTCGAGTTTTTCGGCTATCTCGACGCCGGCACGGCGGAAACGGGCTGGCTGAAATTTTACGCCCGCGCCATCGCCAGCACCTTCCTGTTCCTGGCCGGGTTCAGCCTCGTGCTCGCCAATACGCCGGCGATTCGCTGCCGCTCCTACTGGCGGCGTCTCGGCATGATCGTGGCTGCTGCCGCGGCGATCTCCATTGTAACCTATTGGTTTATCGGCGCGGGATGGATCTATTTTGGAATCCTTCATTCGATTGCCGCTGCCAGCATCATCGGCTTGCTGTTCCTGCGCCTGCCGGCTTTCGCAACTCTGCTGATCGCCGCTTTGCTGGCGGCTGGCATTGTCGTCGACAACGTCATTGCGCCCTTTTCGCTGCATTCGGCCGCCTTCGATGCGCCGTGGCTCTGGTGGGTCGGCCTGTCGGAGACCCCTCAGCGATCGAACGACTATGTGCCGCTCTTCCCCTGGCTGACACCATTTCTGTTCGGTCTCGGCGTCGCGCAACTGGCAATGTCCTTCGGCTGGCTCGAGCGGCTGGCGACCTTCGGCCCGGGCCGCAATCTGATCGCTCGCGCCGGCCGTCACAGCCTGATCTTCTATCTCGTTCACCAGCCGCTGCTGTTCGGTCTTGTCTATCTTCTGTCGCAGGTCGCTCCGGCTCCACAGCAGGATCCGGCGGTCGGCTATATCAGGCAATGCGTGGCGTCCTGCACGCGCTCGGGCAGCGAAGCCATGTGCCGCAGCTTCTGCCAATGCACGCTCGACAAGTTGCAGGCGCAAAATCTCTTCACGCCCCTGAATTCCGGGGCGATCAAGGCAGATAGCGATGAACGCGTAAGCCGAATCGCGATACAATGCACGGAAGAAGCGCAATGACAGGGTTATTCGATGAATGCCTATCGTTCGAAGTCGCTGAGTTTTCCGTGGCCGCCGCTGCTCTATAGCCTTGCTGTCATCGCGGCGCTGTACCTCTATCGGGATTATCCCTTGCCCCTGCCATTCTTCTGGGCACTTGTCGCCTGGTGCATTGGCGCCATTCTGATCGCCATTGCGGTGACGCTGAACGTCTGGGCCGTCAAGACGCTGGTGGAGAGGCGGACGACCGTCTTGACGCAGCGCTGCAGCAGGCATCTGGTGACGACGGGGCCATTTCGCTTCACCCGCAATCCGACCTATCTCGGCTATACGCTGCTGACCGCCGGGCTCGGCCTGCTGATCGGCAATGTCTGGTTTCTAGCAATGTCCGCCGCAGCAGCCGCTTTGACCACGCTGCTCGTCATCCGCTGCGAGGAGATGCATCTTCTTTCGCGCTTCGGCTGCGAATTCGAGTTCTATTGCAAGCACACGCGTCGTTGGCTTTGATCTGAGAATTGCTAGTTCCGGCGTAATCAGGTGCCCACACCGATATCGGCCAGGCGTCCAAGACAGGCTTCCTCGACATTGTCGAGCTCGCTCAGCGTGTCATCGATATCCTTGCGCTTCTGGCGCAGTTCGTCGCGCTTCTCGTCGACGCGCTTCATCAGCAGCTTCAGCTGACCGATCTCGCCCGGCGGTTCCTTGTAGACCTGGATGATTTCCCGGATTTCGGCGATGGTGAAGCCTATGCGGCGGCCGCGCAGAATCTCCATGATAAGACGACGGTCGGCTGCGCGGAACAGCCGCGTGCGGCCCCTGCGCTCGGGGTGAATAAGGCCCTCGTCCTCATAGAACCGCAACGTCCGGGTCGAAACCCCGAATTCCCGAGTGAGCTCCGTTATGCTATAATATCCGTCGACCAAGAATCCGCCCCTATCTGCCAGGCGCCATAATATTGACTTTTACGTAATAGTCAATTTTTGCCGCGGGGCAGCGATTTTCGTATTTTTGCCTAGTGAAGCGCAAACCACCACGTCGCAAGGCCTAGAAAAGCGAGATATCCGGTACAATCCGTCACGGTGGTCACGAAGGCCGACGATGCGATCGCCGGATCGGCCCCGAATCGATGCAGCAGGAGAGGCAACAAAATACCACCGAGCGCGGCCGCCACAAGATTGATGACCATTGCCGCGCCGACGACGATACCGAGCTGGAAATCATGAAACCATAGCACCGCGATCGCCCCCATGATGATGGCGAACAGGATGCCGTTGAAAAGGCCGACGCTCGCCTCCCTGCGCACGACGCGGAAGGCATTGTAGATATCGAGGTCGCTGGTAGCGAGCGCCCTCACCGTGACGGTCATGGTCTGGGTGCCGGCATTGCCGCCCATCGAGGCAACGATCGGCATCAATACGGCAAGCGCCACCATCTTCTCGATCGCTCCGTCGAAAACATCGATGATGCTGGAAGCCAATATGGCCGTCATCAGATTGACGGCCAGCCAGACGAAGCGCGACCGTACCGTGGAGATGACATTGTCAGACAGCTCTTCGTCGCCGACGCCGCCGAGGTGCTTGATGTCCTCATCAGCTTCTTCCTGAATGACGTCGACCACGTCGTCGATCGTCAAGACGCCGACAAGGCGCTGGTTCTCGTCGACGACGGCGGCCGACAGCAGGTCATATTGCTCAAAGATCTGAGCCGCCTCCTCCTGGTCCATCTCGGCCGGGATCGGATACGATGTCTCGCGCATGATGCTCTCGACCTTGGCCTCAAGCTGCGCCCGCAGAATCCGATCGAGATCGACGCCGCCGAGCAGTTTGAAGCTCGGATCGATGATGAAGACCTGCGTGAAGGTTTCCGGCAGCTGCTCGCCTTCCCGCATGTAGTCGATCGTCTGGCCGACCGTCCAGAACGGCGGCACGGCGATGAACTCCGTCTGCATGCGACGGCCCGCGGATTGTTCCGGATATTCGAGAGCGCGGCGCAGGCGAACGCGTTCCGTAAAAGGCAGCTGCGACAGGATCTCGTCGCGGTCTTCCTGATCGAGGTCTTCCAGAATATAGACGGCGTCGTCCGAATCCAGCTCGCCGATGCCAGCGGCGATCTGGTCATTCGGCATCTGATCGACGATCTCCATGCGGATCGCCTCATCCACCTGCGTCAGCGCCGTCATGTCGAATTCGTTGCCGAGCAATCGCACGAGCGTCAGGCGCTTGGGCGGGGGCAACGCTTCCAGGAGGTCGCCGAGTTCGGATTCATGCAGTCCGACGACATGCCGCTCGATGAAGGAACGATCGCTGCGATCGAGCGCATCGCTGATTTCGGTCAGAAAATACGAGCGTACCGCGCCATGTTCGTCGTAAATATCGGCATCGCTGATGCGCTCGTCTTCATCGGTCGTCATCAGCCGCCCCCCATACCTTGCAATTCGTGATCGCTCCGCATCCGCCCTTCAGATTGAAGGGAAAAAACGCAATGTCAACAATAAGATAGGCGGAATTGCTGATATCTCGTCTTTGGAACGTCAAAGACGGTGGCATCGTCTCAGCCTTGCCCTTATTCTCACCCGGTCAACATCTCGTCCAGTCAACAGAGAGCGCCTTGCCGGTTCGTCCCATCATCCGCTTCCCCGATCCACTGCTGCGAACCGCCTGCCCGCCGGTCACCGTCTTTAACGACGACTTGCGTATGCTGGCGGCCGATCTTTTGGACACGATGCGCGCGGCGCCCGGCGTCGGCATCACCGGTCCGCATATCGGCATGCTCACGCGCGTGGTCGTGATCGAGCTCAGCCGCGAGGACGGCGTCCGCACCTATATCAATCCGGAAATCCTCTGGTCGTCGGAAGAAGCCATGCGGCATATGGAAGGCAGCGTTTCCATGCCCGGCATGACCGAAGAGATCGCCAGGCCGAAGGCCATTCGCTTACGTTATCAGGACATCGACGGCGCGGCCCACGAAGCAGCGGCCGAAGGTTTTCTGGCCATCTGCATCCAGCATGAGATCGACCAGCTCGACGGCATATTCTGGCTACAGCGGCTTTCAAAACTCAAGCGTGATCGCCTGGTAAAGAAATGGGAGAAGATACGGAGCTGAACGCGCCTCAAAATGAAACGGGCGCCATGAAGGCGCCCGCTCGATCGTCTGGCTAGTTCGGAAATCAGCCCTTGAGCTTGGAATTGCAGAGGCTGTAGTAGCCGCCGCCCTTCTCGATCCACTTCAGCCCGCCGAGCGCATTCTTGGCCTTGTTGGCATTGTAGGCGTCAACGCAGGTGTGGAAACGGCCCTTGCCGGGGGTTTCGCTTGCATACTTCGGATCAACGCTTGCCGGGAAGGCTACACCGGCCGGGGCAGCCACCGTCGGCTTTGCCGGCTCTTTAGCCGGCGGCTTGGTGGCGTCAGGCTCATTGGCGTCGACCTTGGCCGCAGCGGTCGTCGTCTTCGTGGTCTTCGGCGGCGTCGTCGCAGCAGGTGCGGTCGTTGCCGGCGCGGTCGTCGTGGTGGCGCTGGCGTCCGCACTGCACTGAGTAGCACGGAAGTCGTTCCACTTCTGGCCGTTCAAGGTACCAGCGGTCTTGGCTGCCTGATACTTGGCGCTGCACTCCTTCATCGTTAGCGCAGAAGCTGACGAAGCGAGGCCGATCGAGCCTACGACTGTGAGAGATGCAAGAGACATCAACAGGATGGCACGACTAGTCATTGGCATTTCCTCCGCTCTATGACGAATGTCGAAACTATTAATCGTATCGTCCCCATCGATTGTCAATCGACACGCGACTAGGAGGCGACGGATGACACCATATGCGGACGAAGATGAACGCAAACTGTACGAAAACAGCCATCGGGGAGAGCGGCTTGATCTCGCTCTCAACCGTTGATGGGAATTCATGTCGTCGTCTGATTCGCGGTGAAACATACCCGCGCACGGGTTCGACGGCTCGGCTATCTTCACTCACAGGTGAGCGACGCACTTGGATTGCAATAGCACTCATAGCGGGCGGCCGGGCATGTCGCCACCGCAAGGCTGAAGTCTCGGCAATTGCATTCAACGTGAAATCTTTGATCAGCGGTGGCCGAGGTGGCGCTGTATGTTGAGAAGCCGTTGCCGATATCAGCCGGACGAGATCCTACGCTGAAGGAATAGTTCGAACTGGTGCTCGAGGACGAGGAGCTGTCCTGTGCCATGGCCACAAACGGCAAGTGGATCGCAGCGCAAGCGACGATCAGGAACCTTACCGATGATTGAATCATTTACGCTTCCAACCTGTCTACTGGCACGTCAAATACGCATGCGGTACGCAGGTGCAAGCATAGGCCTGAGTGGGGCACGTCATATCTTGCAACGTGCGGTCGTCGCAGTTGCATGTAATGAAGTGGGGCGACCTATCCGGCAGCTTCAGGACGCTGGAGGTCGAATAACCGCTGCCAAGATCGGCCCGCCGGTAGCTGAAACTCGATGCCGCGTTGCCGGCAGTATCGGGTTTCACGTTTGCCGCCTGTGCCTGCGCTAGTACAGGCAGCGCGGCAATAGCCAACATCAACGATATCACACGCCATTTCCCTCGAAATCGGGGGGCACCGACAGCGACTCTCATTTTTTCCACTCCATCCAACAACTTTGGCCAAACCGGAATGAATCTTAGCTTCAGAATGTTTCTTCTGTTTCTCTGCTTTTTGCGAAACGTTTCCGCCTCCCCGATAGGGCCTCTTTTTGAATGGGCCGGAGTCCTATGGGTGTTTAGCCTTCGCCCAATATAGTCGTACGGACGGTCTGGAACCACTCAATAGCGAGAGTGATCGGTGGCACATATTGTCGCTGGACAATACCGCCTCCCGCCCGCCGCGGCGGTAACCGGCTCAGTCGAATTTCTATCGCAGGCGACTGATGATTATCGTCGCGATGAGGGCGAGGACTTTCACGCCGGCAGTTGTTTTCGTGGCAGCTTCCACGGAATTCCGGCAATTCGACCATTCACGAGACCGCGCCGAGGCCTCTGG
This sequence comes from Martinezella lusitana, assembly GCF_016901135.1. Lineage (GTDB taxonomy): Bacteria > Pseudomonadota > Alphaproteobacteria > Rhizobiales > Rhizobiaceae > Rhizobium > Rhizobium lusitanum_D. The sequence continues at coordinate 302,884 of NZ_JAFEVL010000048.1, forward strand.
ACTTGAAGTGTGGACGCGCCGCCCTAACCTCTCTAGTGCAGTTCCCCTCTCTTGCCCTGGATGCTCTCCCTTCCAGGGCATTTTCTTTTGAGCTCGGTGCTTGTCAGCTCAGGCGCTAAGTGTGCCTTATCAATGATAACCATTCATTAATCACTATTGGCGTAACCGTTGGTGGCATTCAAAATTTTGGAGCTACAACATGCATAAATTTACCCTCGCTGCCATTTTTGCCGCTTCCACGATCATTGTATCGGGACAAGCCTATGCGGCTCCTCGCCATCATCACAAGCCGCTTTGCCATACCGAGCACCATAAGGTGAAGGTGCACGGAAAGTGGATCGTCAAGAACGTCAAGATTTGCAGGTAAAACCAAGGTGGCGGCCTAACCTGGGCCGCCACTTCTTGTTCAGGCACAGCCGTCCGGCCGAAAGGCAAAAGGCGCCGTGCAAAATGGCAACAATTCCGAAATGACTAGCCATAAGCCCTAAGGATGCGTAGGTATGGTCATCGCTGGTGACCGAACCCGCGGGCACCAGCTGCTGAGAGCGACGACGCACTCTCGCCTGCAGAGGTCAAGGAGCTACCGCATGACCTCGCATGACAATCGAGATAATATTCTCACCGACCAGAAGTTACACGATCTTCTTAAAGTGGAAGATGAAATGGATCGCCTGGCAGGATTGAAGCGCGACCTTCCGGTTAAACCCGGACTGCTTCGGGATGAAGACCCGCAAACGCCATTCTCGTAAAGACGATTGCCTGTCGTATCGACAGGCTCCGGAATCAAGCCGGATCTTTCATAATCATCGTCAGTCACGCTTCCCGCCGCTTTCCTAACCCGCGTTACTTTGGTGCCCGAAGCCAAAGCTGCAGGCTGGACGGTCGCGCGCACGAATCATTCAAAAGCCATTAGAGCCGAGAAGACAAACACGCTCTGTCGGCGCATTCTCGCCATGTCACGCCCCTTGTCACGCGACACTCTGGCTTTGCTCCTGTAAGCAGCCCTTCACCTTCTGGTTTGAGGCAAAGATCTTCGAGGAGCGAGATGATGTCGACTTCGATTTTGACCGCTTTAACGCTGTGCGCGGGCGCGATCACTGTAGCGCTTATGGTGGTGCAGTTCCTTCACTGATCTCAAGGGGGGCGGCTAGCTCGCCCTGTCGAGATACCTTCCCTATGCCGCTGGAACTCCCGACCGCACATCGCGTTACAACGTCAGGAGGACACTGCCATGAGCACGCACACGTCAACCATACCACCAGTCTCGGCTCCGGAACTTGGACTGCCTGACCCGATACAGCCTCTGCCGAACCAACCACGTGATTTGGAAGCTTCGGACGATACCGAAAAGGAAGCCTACGAGCGTGGGGCGGAGGCAGGCAAGCGGGAGGAAGAGAGCGAGAAGAATCCCTATCCGGAGGGAAGCGAACTCGCCAAGGCTTTTGAGCACGGCTATCTGGATGGACAAAAGGTGCGATCAAACGACAAGCCGCCGGAGCACTAGCGTACCGGCACGCCTCGAAGATGACTTCTGTCGCTGCCCCATGGGGATTGAGTCCTTCATTGGTCCTTGACTCCGACTCGGAATGAGAACATTTTGAGAACAAATCAAGGAAAACATCATGGCGATCGCCGAAAAATTCATTGTCCTGCCGTACAAGAAGAACCGCGGAAATCTTGTTCCGGCTGAGATGCGTCAGGCATCGAATGCGATGAGCGCCGAAAAGATCGCGACGGCGATGTCGTCACGCTTTGTCGGCGTGGCTGCCTACGCGGTCATGGTTGACGATGAGACCGGCGACATGACGTCCCCTCGCCTGCTGATTCAGCATGGTGAAATCGCGGATCTCAACGCCGCTTGAAATTGACTGACAATGTGATGATGCGAACCGCCGTTCTACGACGGAACGGAGATGTGCGTCCGATGAGTGCCGAATCTGCTCTGGTTCCTGAGGTATCCGATTTCGAAGCGATCGAAGCGATCCTTGCCGCCCATGATGGCGATGCACGGGCCGCGATCGGCGACCTCGTGGAACGCATCCAGCACCTTCGCTACCAGCTTTCACTCGCGGCCGCCGCGATGAGCAAGGGCATGACGCGCGGCTGGTCGCCAAGCTTGGATCAAACCTGACGGACCAAGACGATGACGAAGCAGTTTCGAACGGATCGGCGCACGCTTAACTGATTGAGTTCAAATGAAATAACGCCGCTCTGTTTTGACTGTTCGTTTGGTCGCGGCCGCAAAATACTGCCGGCAATAAATATGCCAGTTCGGAATAAATTAGAAAATAATAAATAATTCCAATAAATCTATGGTACACTGCGGGAGCTTAGAAAATAATCATAAAAAGGAGCGTTTCCGTGAAACAATTTTATTTCACACTCAATCGACGGCAATGCACTGTTTTCCTGATTGAAACGTCAGTTCTCACAGCTGGGCTTGTTGCTCTGTTCTCCGGCCTCTCGATACTGAAGTAGTATGTCGGCCACACCGGATACTTTGCGCCGGTCAGATTCTCCAAAAATCATTCAGGGATGACGGCAATGATCAGACATCGACCAGTTCGCAGACGATTCAAATGTCCAATCAGCGAAAAGACCGGAACCGTCTTCACGGACATCAGCTCCGGCAACATCCGGGTGCGGATGGAGAGGGCCGCACTTCTCAAAGCTCTCCGAATTGAGCGTGATCGGCCAATGCGACCGCAGCGCGCGGGCTAGTTCAAGCGCACAAATGACAAAGGCAGCGATAGTCTTCGCTGCGAGTACATTGCGCACGGTTCAAATGTTGGTGTCGGGATGCCGGCATAGGTCATCCATCCGCCCAGAGCGTGCACAAGGCACTCGCCGAACTCAGGCGCAGCCAATACTAACAAAATCTATACTGGGAAAGTTGAGGCCAAACTCTTGCGCAAGAAGCGCTAGAAGAGGCCGAGGTGTCCCAGACGTTTTTTTCGGATGGGACACCTCGAATGAAGAACAACGACAGCGTCGTTGTCTTTGGTGCGGTCGAGAAGACTCGAACTTCCACGGGTTGCCCCACAGCGACCTCAACGCTGCGCGTCTACCAATTCCGCCACGACCGCATCGTGGTAGGGCCGGATTGCTCCGGCGCGGCTGCATGTAGCAAAAGCATCCGGGGGGCACAAGAGCGATGTGTCAGTTTTTTTAAATTCCTTCACAGCTCCTCGGATCGCGGGTCCGGAATTGCCGGACAATTGCCGTAGATGTTTGAATTTCCGCCTGAATACCTCCATATGTGGACAACCCGTCGACGCGCCGGATTTCCACATGAGCGGTCTGCCGGACAGGCGCAAAGGACTGGCTCATGCTTCGCACTGAACTCTCACATCAAATGTTTCCCGTAGAAGGCACCCCGCCCGTACGCTGGCGTATCGCCGATGGCCTGGTGTCCTATGACGAGGCGGTGGCGACCATGGAAGCGGAAGTCGCTGCGATTGCCGATGGGCGTGCGCCGGAACTCGTCTGGTTGGTGGAACATCCGCCGCTCTATACGGCCGGCACCAGCGCCAATGCCGCCGATCTCATCGAGCCGGATCGTTTCCCGGTTTTCGCCACGGGACGTGGCGGCGAATATACCTATCACGGGCCGGGCCAGCGAGTGGCCTATGTCATGCTGGACCTGAAGTGTCGGCGGCAGGATATCCGCGCCTTTGTCGCCTCTCTCGAGGAAGTGATCATCCGCACCCTCGAATCAATGAATGTTCGTGGCGAGCGGCGGGAGGATCGTGTCGGCGTCTGGGTGAGGCGCCCGGAGAGGCCGGTGCTGCCGGATGGCACCATGGCCGAGGACAAGATCGCCGCCCTTGGCATTCGCGTGCGCAAATGGGTGACGTTTCACGGCCTTTCGCTCAACGTCGATCCCGATCTTGGGCATTTCACCGGCATCGTGCCCTGCGGGATCTCCGCCTATGGCGTTACGAGCCTGGTCGATCTCGGCCTACCGGTCATGATGGCGGATGTGGATATCCGTCTGCGCGCGGCTTTCGAGCAGGTATTCGGCGAGACCGTCAATGACGCTTAGTGCGCAATGTCCTTGCTGACGTTGCGCAGCCGGATCTGATGGTCGAGCCGTTCGATCTGGCGAGTGGTTGTGTCGATCAGCCGGCCGATTTCCTCATGGGCCGCCCGCAAACGGGAAAGCTCGTTCCTGACGGCTTCCAGCGCGCGTTCGTCACTATCCTCGCCGGGGCCGTCGCCTGTCCCGGTCATCAGCCAGGCGGGAGAAACGCCGAAGAGAGCCGACATCTTGACCAGAGCGGACGGCTTGGGTTCGGAGCGGTCGGATTCCCAGGCAAGCATCGTTTCTTCGCTGACGCCAAGCTGGCTTGCCAGCGTTTCCAAGCTGATGCCGGCGGCGTCGCGGGCCATCGAGAGCCGCCCGCCCAGGGTATCGTCGCCCTCATCCGAAAAAACGGTCGTCTCTTGTTCTGTCTTGAACATCGGTGCGATCCCTTTCTTGGCTGCGCCGGCGAAATTCTGTGCGGCGCGCTTATGTTTTAGCCGTTTCCGAAGGCTGAGATAGGTCTAAGGGCGTCATCTCGCCACCATGATCTGTCCCAATTGGCAAAGTTTGACCTTTGCGGCGGACGCGGTAAGCTTTCGCGGCGGCGCATCCGATCGCTTCTTGATTGCATGCCGTTCCTGTGTTTGATGGCAGCTCATGTCCATCGCTTCAGCCGCTCCCACCCAGCAAAACCCGCTTCAAGGCATGACGATCATGGCGAGCGCCATGATCATATTGCCGACGATGGATGCGATCGCCAAATACATGGCGAGTTTCGAAGGCATGTCGCCCGGCCAGGTGACGTTCTACCGCTTCTTCTTCCAGCTCGTCTGCATGCTGCCGCTGCTCGTGACCGTTTCCGGCCGGGCGGCTTTCTCAGCCAAGCGGCCCTGGCTGAACCTCTTGCGCGGCGCCTTGCATGGGGCCGCAAGCCTGCTCTTCTTCGCAGCCGTCAAATACATGCCGCTTGCCGATGTCTTCGCGATCTATTTCGTCGAGCCGTTCATGCTGACGGCGCTTTCAGCCCTGTTCCTCGGCGATAGGGTCGGCTCGCGGCGCTGGCTGGCGATCGTCGTCGGCTTCGGCGGCGCGATGATCGTCATCCAGCCGAGTTTCGAGATTTTCGGGTTGAAGGCCCTGCTGCCTGTGGCATGCGCGTTCCTCTTCGCGCTCTATCTGTTCATGAACCGTGCGGTCGGCGAAGCGGATTCGCCATTGACGATGCAGATCATGGCCGGTGTCGGCGGCACGCTGTTCATGGCTTTCGCTCTATTTGTGGGCACGTCGGCCGGCATTGCGGATTTCGAGCCTTCCCTGCCCGCCTCCGGGCTCGGTCTCGTGCTCCTGCTGATTCTCGGCTCGATTTCGGGCTATGCACACATGCTCGTCGTCAGAGCCTTCCGGCTGGCGCCATTGTCGCTGCTGGCGCCCTTCCAATATTTCGAGATCATCTCGGCCACCATCCTCGGCTATGCGATCTTCGGCGATTTTCCCAATCTTTCCAAATGGATCGGCATCGCCATCATCGTCGGTTCCGGTCTGTTCATCATCTGGCGGGAGCGCGTGCAGTCGCGATCGGCTAAATCCGCTTGAGCACACGCATCTTGCACATGGACCGACGGCGCAATTTGTGGCTAAAACACTGACACAGCAGATGTATTGGGCGGAGTTCGCATGTTCAAGAAAATCCTGATCGCCAACCGCGGCGAGATCGCTTGCCGCGTGATCAAGACGGCGCGCCGGATGGGCATCCTGACGGTTGCCGTCTATTCCGATGCCGATCGGGATGCCCTGCATGTCGAGATGGCCGACGAGGCCGTCCATATCGGCCCTGCTCCGGCCGCGGAAAGCTATCTCGTCGCTGAAAAGATCATAGCGGCCTGCAAGGAGACTGGAGCGGAAGCGGTTCATCCGGGCTACGGCTTTCTCTCCGAGCGCGCGTCCTTCTGCGCAGCGCTGGAGAAGGAGGGCATCGTCTTCATCGGCCCGAAGCCGAAGGCGATCGAAGCCATGGGCGACAAGATCGAATCGAAGAAATTCGCCAATGCCGCCAAGGTCTCCACCGTCCCGGGACATCTCGGCATCATCGATGATGCCGATCATGCCGAAAAGATTGCCGGCGAGATCGGCTATCCCGTGATGATCAAGGCATCCGCCGGCGGCGGCGGCAAGGGCATGCGCATCGCCTGGAGCAAGGATGAGGTGCGCGACGGCTTCGATCGTGCCCGTTCGGAAGCGAAAAGCTCCTTTGGCGACGACCGCGTCTTCATCGAGAAATTCGTCGTCGACCCACGCCACATCGAAATCCAGGTGCTGGCCGATGGCCACGGCAATGTCGTCTATCTCGGCGAGCGCGAATGTTCCATCCAGCGCCGGAATCAGAAGGTGGTCGAAGAGGCGCCCTCACCTTTTCTCGATAAAGCGACGCGGAAAGCCATGGGCGAGCAATCCGTGGCGCTCGCCAAGGCCGTGGATTATCAGAGCGCCGGCACGGTCGAGTTCATCGTCGACCGCGACAGAAATTTCTATTTCCTCGAAATGAACACCCGATTGCAGGTCGAGCATCCGGTGACGGAGCTCGTGACCGGCGTCGATCTTGTCGAGCAGATGATCCGTGTCGCCGCCGGCGGAAAGCTGCCTTTCAAGCAGGAAGACATCAAGCTGAACGGCTGGGCAGTCGAAAGCCGCCTCTATGCCGAGGATCCCTATCGCAATTTCCTGCCTTCGATCGGTCGTCTGACGCACTACCATCCGCCGCGCGAGGGCAAGCGCGGCAAATCCGTCGTCCGCAACGACACCGGCGTCTTCGAAGGCGCCGAAATTTCCATGTATTACGATCCGATGATCGCCAAGCTCTGCACATGGGCTCCATCTAGGCTGGAGGCGATCGAAGCAATGGGCGAAGCGCTGGACGGTTTCGTCGTTGACGGTATCGAACACAACATGCCGTTCCTGTCGGCGCTGATGAAGCATCCGCGTTGGCGTGAGGGGCGTCTTTCCACCGGCTTCATCGCCGAGGAATATCCGCACGGTTTTGCTCCGATGGCACCGGATGAGAGCCAGGCCGCCCAGCTTGCTGCAGTCGCTCTGTCCTGCAGCCTGATCGAATCCAACCGTCGCGAACGCTATGCCGACAGGCTGCGCCCCACGGCGGGACCGCTGCGGGAGAACTGGGTGGTCAAGCTCGGCGCCGATTACCTGTCCGTGGGGCTGCTGGATGGCGTGGTGACCATTCCATTCGAGATGGACATGCAGATAGGCGGAGAGACCGTGACTGTCGCGACCGATTGGCGTCCGGGTGACGCCGTATGGGTTGGCACAGTCGCCAAACATAGGATCACCGCCCAGATCCGCCCCGTGCTGAACGGCCTGCGCATTGACTGGCAAGGCATGTCCGTCAGGGTCAAAATATTCACGCCCCGCCAGGCGGAGCTCGACAAGCTGATGCCGGTAAAATTGCCGCCCGACACGTCGAAGCTGCTCCTTTGCCCGATGCCCGGCCTTGTCGTCGCCATTGCCGTCGCCGAGGGCCAGGAAGTCAAGGCCGGCGAGACTCTCGCCATTGTCGAGGCGATGAAGATGGAGAACGTCCTGCGCGCCGAACGTGACCTGACCGTCGGCAAGATCAACGCCAAGCCCGGTGAAAGCCTCGCCGTCGATGCTGTCATCATGGAATTCGCCTGATCAAAATACGGCATTAATTTCGCTTGAGCCGTCCCGCGCGCCCATGCCAATGTCCGCGCGAACCAAAACATTGCAGGAAGGGATGAAACGATGGATGTACGTGCTGCGGTAGCAGTTCAGGCCGGCAAGCCGCTTGAGGTGATGACGGTTCAGCTGGAAGGGCCGAAGGCGGGCGAAGTGCTGATCGAGGTGAAGGCGACGGGCATCTGCCACACCGACGACTTTACGCTGTCGGGCGCCGACCCAGAAGGCTTGTTTCCCGCCATCCTCGGCCATGAGGGCGCCGGCATCGTCGTTGACGTCGGTCCGGGCGTGACCTCGGTGAAGAAGGGCGATCACGTCATTCCGCTTTACACGCCGGAGTGCCGCGAATGCTATTCCTGCCTGTCGCGAAAGACCAACCTCTGCACCTCGATCCGCGCCACCCAGGGCCAGGGCCTGATGCCCGATGGCACGTCGCGCTTCTCGATCGGCAAAGACAAGATCCATCACTACATGGGCTGCTCGACCTTCGCCAACTTCACCGTCCTGCCGGAGATCGCGCTTGCCAAGGTCAATCCCGACGCGCCCTTTGATAAGATCTGCTATATTGGCTGCGGCGTCACCACAGGCATCGGCGCCGTCATCAACACCGCCAAGGTCGAAATCGGCTCGACCGCTATCGTCTTCGGTCTCGGCGGCATCGGTCTCAACGTGCTTCAAGGCCTGCGCCTTGCCGGCGCCGACTTAATCATCGGCGTCGATATCAACAATGATCGCAAGGCCTGGGGCGAAAAGTTCGGTATGACGCATTTCGTCAACCCGAAGGAGGTCGGTGACGACATCGTGCCCTACCTCGTCAACCTGACGAAGCGCAACGGCGACCTGATCGGCGGTGCCGACTATACGTTCGACTGCACGGGTAACACCAAGGTCATGCGTCAGGCGTTGGAAGCCTCGCACCGCGGCTGGGGCAAGTCCGTTATCATCGGCGTCGCCGGTGCCGGCCAGGAAATCTCCACCCGTCCATTCCAGCTGGTCACCGGTCGCAACTGGATGGGCACCGCCTTCGGGGGCGCGCGCGGCCGCACCGATGTGCCGAAGATCGTCGACTGGTACATGGAAGGCAAGATCCAGATCGATCCGATGATCACCCACACCATGCCGCTCGAAGACATCAACAAGGGCTTTGAGCTGATGCATTCCGGTGAAAGCATCCGAGGCGTGGTGGTTTACTAATAGTCGCCAACAAAACTGCATGCGGTGCTTGAGTTAATCACCGCATGCTATTCGAATTATTGAAGTATCCCATGATCTATGTCGATGCAGACGCCTGTCCGGTCAAACCGGAAATTCTGAAGGTTGCCGAACGCCACGGCATCGAAGTGACACTTGTCGCCAATTCCGGATTGCGCCCGTCGCGGGATCCGATGGTGCGGAACGTCATCGTCTCCAATGCTTTCGACGCCGCCGACAACTGGATTGCCGAGCATGCCGGTCCCGGCGACATCGTCGTCACGGCCGATGTGCCGCTCGCCGGGCGCTGTGTCGCCACGGGCGCGCTGGTGACCGGGCCAACCGGCCGGGTGTTCGACGTTGCCAATATCGGCATGGCAACCGCGATGCGCGATCTCGGCGCTCATCTTCGCGAAACGGGCGAGAGCAAGGGATACAACGCCGCCTTTTCGCCACGCGATCGCTCGACCTTCCTCGAAACCTTCGACCGGCTCTGCCGGCGCGCAAAAGCCCATCAATCGCCTGGAGACCAGTCTTGAACATCATTTCCCAGAACACCGCCTTCGGCGGCATGCAGGGCGTCTTTTCGCACGAGTCGGAAGCCTGCAAATGCGAGATGACTTTCGCAGTCTTCGTGCCGCCGCAGGCAATCAAGGAACCCCGTCCCGTCCTCTGGTATCTCTCCGGCCTCACCTGCACCCACGCCAATGTCATGGAAAAAGGCGAGTATCGCCGCATGGCCGCCGAGCTCGGCCTGATTATCGTCTGCCCGGACACCAGCCCGCGCGGCAATGACGTGCCGGATGAGTTGACCAACTGGCAGATGGGCAAAGGCGCCGGCTTCTATCTCGACGCCGCCGAGACGCCCTGGGCTGAGAACTACCGGATGTACACCTACGTGACGGAGGAATTGCCTGATCTCATCGCCAAGCAGTTCCGCGCGGACATGAGCCGGCAAGGGATTTTCGGCCATTCCATGGGTGGCCACGGCGCGATGACCATCGCGCTGAAGAATCCGGATCGCTTCAAGAGCTGCTCCGCCTTCGCGCCGATCGTCCAACCCTCGACGGCGGACTGGTCTGCGCCGGCATTCGAGAAATATCTCGGCGCCGACAAATCAGTCTGGAGACAATACGACGCCTGCTCCCTCGTCGAGGACGGCGCTCGCTTCCCGGAGTTCCTGATCGATCAGGGCAAGGCCGACAGCTTCCTCGAAAACGGCCTACGTCCCTGGCTGTTCGAAGAGGCTGTCAAAGGCACCGGCATCGGTCTGACGCTGCGCATGCACGAGCGCTACGACCACTCCTATTACTTTATCTCCAGCTTCATGGACGATCACCTGAAATGGCACGCCGAACGGCTGGCATGAAACGGGTGGCATGGCAGCCATGCGCTCAATAGCTTGAAAAGCTCTGGTAGCAGAGGCATATAGTAACCCGCGCAGACGGCTGCGGCGGCCGGCATTCTTATGCCAACCGTAACATCCGCGGGGACGGCCTCGCTCTTGATAATGGAGCGTAAAATGGCTTGGTTCCTGCTTTTCCTTGCAGGCTTGTTTGAAATCGGCTGGGCAGTCGGCCTGAAATATACCGACGGCTTTACACGGCCGATGCCGACAATTCTCACCATCATATCCATGGTCATCAGCATCGCGCTGCTTGGCCTTGCAGTGAAGACCCTGCCCATGGGCACGGCCTATGCCGTTTGGACCGGCATCGGTACGGTCGGCACCGTACTGTTGGGTATATGGCTGCTCGGCGATCCCGCAACCTTCGTTCGCCTGGCCTGCATCGGCCTGATCGTCGCGGGCATTGCCGGCTTGAAGCTCGTCGCCTGACGAGCCACGGTCACTGGCGCTGGCGATTGTCCAGCGCCCAATCCCCGGGACCGGCAAACACCAGGAACAGGAAGACGAAGCAGAAGAGCACTGCACCATCTCCCTGATTGTTGGCCGGGAAGAAGTTGATCTGCATATGCACCATAAAATAGGCAATCGCCATTTCGCCGCTAAGGAGAAAGGCAATGGGGCGGGTGAACAGCCCGAACAGGATGAGGACGCCGCCCACGAGCTCGATCACCCCCGCCACGAAGAACAATGTCGTGATCGCAAAGGGCGCGGGCGGAAAGCCGAAGAGCTTTTGCGTACCGTGCTCGATGAACAATAGGGCTGTAATGATACGCAGGACCGCGAGGGCGGCGGGCTGATACGGCGACAAGCGCTCGGAAAGTGACATAAGGATCTCCGTTCGAAGGGGGATGCGAACGAGATCCTGTCAAAAAATGCTCTCGTTCCACTGACTAGAGAGTCAACACGCGAGAGACAGATTTATTCGCCGGGCTCAGCCATGAGCCGAGCCCGGCATAAATGTGCTTATTTCTTATTGTTGTCGATCGCCAGAAGGCCTGGGCCTGCGAAGATCAGGAACAGGAAGATGAAGCAGTAGAGGATCGCTGCGTCACCGCCATTGTTGGCCGGAAAGAAATTCTTCGGCATGTGCGCCATGAAATAGGCGACCGCCATGTTGCCGCAGAGAATGAATGCGACGGGGCGGGTAAAGAAGCCGACAATCGTTGCCAAGCCGCCGACGACCTCGATAATACCCTGCACCAGAAGCAGGGTCGGCAGTGGGCTTGGGAATTGACCGCCCGGCGGGAAGCCGAGAAGCTTCTGCAAGCCATGTTCGATGAACAGCACGCCAGTGACAATACGCAGTACAGTAAGAGCATAGGGCTGATATTGATTCAGCCGATCGGAAAGCGCCATTTTAAACTCCAGTTTTAAATCCCCTGGAACCAAGCATTAGAGCGGACGCCCGTGAACGTGAAAACACGGATTCTGACGTCCAATCAATTTTCCGTGTGAAATCCGTGACTTGTTGTCACATATTCACAGCGGAATATTGTCGTGCTTCTTCCAGGGATTGGTCAGGTCCTTGTTGCGCAGCATCCGCAAGCCCTGTGCCAGCCGGCGCCGGGTCGAACGCGGCATGATCACTTCGTCGATATAACCGCGCTCGGCGGCGACGAAAGGTGACAGGAAGCGGTCCTCATACATCTTCGTATGGGCTGCGATCTTCTCCGGATCGGAAATGTCCTTGCGGAAGATGATCTCGACCGCACCCTTTGCACCCATGACGGCGATCTGCGCCGTCGGCCATGCATAGTTGAGATCGCCGCGCAGGTGCTTGGACGCCATGACGTCATAGGCGCCGCCGAAGGCCTTGCGGGTGATGACGGTGAGCTTCGGCACAGTCGCCTCGGCATAGGCGAAGAGCAACTTGGCGCCATGCTTGATCAGCCCGCCATATTCCTGCGCCGTTCCCGGTAGGAAACCCGGCACATCGACAAAGGTGACGATCGGGATATTGAAGCAATCGCAGAAGCGCACGAAGCGCGCCGCCTTGCGCGATGCATCGCTGTCGAGCACGCCGGCGAGCACCATCGGCTGATTGGCGACGAAACCAACCGTCGCCCCCTCGATCCTGCCGAAGCCGCAGACGATGTTCTTGGCGAAGCTCTCCTGAATCTCGAAGAAATCGCCCTCGTCCGCCACCTTGAGGATCAGTTCCTTGATGTCGTAGGGCTTGTTGGCATTGGCCGGGATCAGCGTATCGAGCGAGGTATCGGGCTCGGTGACGGATTGATAGCACTCGATCTCCGGCAGCGCAGAGGTATTCGATTGCGGCAGAAAGTCGATAAGGCGGCGCACCTGCAACAGCGTATCGACATCATTGTCAAAGGCGGCATCGGCGATCGAGGATTTCGTTGTGTGGACGGAGGCGCCGCCGAGCTGCTCGGAGGTAACGGTCTCGTTGGTGACGGTCTTCACCACATCTGGTCCGGTGACGAACATGTAGGACGTATCGCGCACCATGAAGATGAAATCGGTCATGGCGGGCGAGTAGACATCGCCGCCCGCACAGGGTCCCATGATGACGGAAATCTGCGGGATGACGCCGGATGCAAGCACGTTGCGCTGGAACACTTCGGCATAGCCGCCAAGTGCGGCCACGCCTTCCTGAATGCGGGCGCCGCCGGCGTCATAGATGCCGATGATGGGCGCCCGGTTCTTCAGCGCCATATCCTGTACTTTGGTGATCTTTTCCGCATGTGCTTGTGAAAGAGACCCGCCGAAGACGGTGAAATCCTTGGCAAAAATGAAAACGGTGCGCCCGTTGACCGTACCCCAGCCGGTCACGACGCCGTCGCCGGCGATCTTACTCTTGTCCATGCCGAAATCGGTCGAACGATGCTCGACGAACATGTCGAACTCCTCGAAGGAGCCCTCGTCGAGGAAGATGTCGATGCGCTCGCGGGCCGTCAGCTTGCCGCGCGCATGCTGGGCATCGATTCGCACCTGCCCGCCGCCGAGCCTAGCAACCTCACGACGACGCTCCAGTTCCTGCAGGATTTCCTTCATGAGGCCCTCTCTCCTTCGTTGCCCGGGCTTAGCACGGCGCGAGCGCGGTTTGAAGCTATCGGCTCAGTTCGCCAGCCGCGGCATGTTCAGCGAGAAAATGGAGCGGACGCGAGCGGCGATGTCCTCCGCCATCAGTTCATCGGCCGAGGCGGGATCAGGGGCGACGGTTTTTGTCTCGAAGGAGGCCATGGCGATGACGGCGCCACCGTCCACTGCCGCTGCGTCGATATTGATCTTGGCGCTGTTGCGATCTCGGTTGAAACCGCGCGCCTTGCGAACGTCTGTCAGGCGGATGGTAAGCGCGACCGGCGGCAGCGTCGCGCCGTGGGCCGTTGCGGCGATCGAGGCGTTCACACGATCATTGATAGCAGCAACCAGCACCGGCGATACCGGCGGCAAGGCCTGATCGGCCACGACGGTCGCGCTGCGAACGTCATAGGTTGGAGGAGGAGGATCAACGGACCAGCTCGAGCACGCAGTCAGCGCCAAACTTCCCGCGAGTGCCAATACGGCACCCGGCCTCGACAACAACATGATCCCTGTCCCGACTTCCAAATCCGCAAGATACGAAGGCTGTTATAAAGGACTGGAAATCAACAATATTCAACTGCGCAGTGCGGAAAAAACGTCGGTTGCCGCCTGAAATTCCTCGAAGCGTTGCGCGCGGCGGTGCTCCGCCTCCTCATCGCTGCCCCAATGTTCGATCGTCCAGTCTTCATCGAGATGCGCGAGCGACCAGACGTCGGCAAGCGGCAGCCAGCCTTCGGCAAAGGCTAGCGCCAGGATCGCGGAGCCGGTCATGGTCGTGATCGTATGCAGGCTCGCAAGCTCCATGGGCGTGTCGTATTTGCGCAGTACCACGGCGAAGGCGGAAATGGCCTCGCGGGGCTGCTCCTGGTGAATGACGCCCTCGGCCAGAATGAAGCGAGCGCCGATCTCGCGTGCCGCCCACTCGATCACCGGGTTCCAACGCTCCGACTGCCGCGCGACCAGACGCTCCGGCTCATCGGCGCGATAGCAAAGGAGATCGCTGCCGGAAAAGCGCACGATTTCGTCGAACACGGCCTGGCTTTCGATCGCCACACCATCGATGGCGCTGTTGACCAGACGGGTGACCGGCATTGTTGCTGGATCGATGAGGTCGACTTGTCTCGCCCATTCGGCTGCCACCAGCTTGGCAAGCGCTTCCGTCGGCAGCGCGAGAGAATGCCGCGCCGGCGTCTTGACTACCTTGCCGTCGAGCGCAATGGCATGGCCATCCTTGTCCGGGCTGATCGTCACGTCCTTGTAGAAGCGTTTCGGCAAGGGCCTCTTCATCTGGATCTGCGCGCGGCGGATCGGATCGGGATGGCTCAGGCCCTCGGAAAGATCGTTCAACAGGTCGCGCATGGCGTTACCTCAGAGAATATGGCTCAACAGGTCGTTCGGATGGTGGGCAATCGCATCGGCGCCGGCTGCCAGCAATTCCTCCACCGAAGCGTAACCCCAGGATACGCCGATGGCGGTCGCACCGGCAGCCTTCGCCATCTGCATGTCGTAAACGGCATCCCCGATGACGATGGTATCGTGCGGATCCATGCCGGTTTCGTCGCAGCATTCCGACACCATGGCCGGATGCGGCTTTGAGGGGCAATCGTCGGCGGTACGCGACACCACGAAATAGGGCGTGAAGCCGTTGGCTTCGAGAATATGGATGAGACCACGACGGGACTTGCCTGTCACCGCACCGAGCAGCAATTCGTCGCGGGATGCGAGAGTCTCGATCAGCGGCTTGATGCCGTCGAAGAGCGGCGTCTGCATATCCGCCTCGTCGCGCACGTCGGGAAAGATTGACTTGTAGTGCGCCGTCATGGCAATCGCCTCATCATCGACATGCGGCTTGCCCTGCATGCGGGCAATCGCGATATCCAGGCTGAGGCCGATGATCGACTTGGTGGCGGAAACATCCGGGCGCTTGTAGCCAAAGGCAACGAACGTCCGCGCCATGACCTCGTGGATCAGCCGCACGCTATCGACAAGCGTGCCGTCGCAATCGAAAAGAACGAGTTTCATTCGTCGTCCGGCTCCCCTGCCGATGCCATGTCGAGACCGAGAAGGTTCCATGTCTGCACCATGTGCGGCGGCAGAGGTGCCGTAACGCGCAGGCGGCCGCCATTGGGATGCGGAATATCGATATGGCGTGCGTGCAGATGCAGACGCTTCTGGACACCGCCCGGGAAATCCCAGTTCGGATCGTCATCGAAATATTTGGGGTCGCCGATGATCGGATGACCTATATGCAGCGCATGGACGCGTAGCTGGTGCGTACGGCCGGTATAGGGCTCCATCTCCAGCCAGGCGAGGCTCTGCGCAGCCATTTCGAGCACGCGATAATAGGAGATGGCGTGATCCGCGCCCTCCTCCCCATGCTTGGCGATGCGCATGCGATCGCCATCGGGAGTTGCTTCCTTTACCAGCCAGGTCGAGATCTTGTCCTCATGCTTGCGCGGCACGCCCTTGACCAACGACCAATAGGTCTTCTTGGTGTCGCGCTCACGAAAGGCCGCCGTCAGCTTCTGCGCCGCGCCGCGGGTACGAGCAACGACGAGGACGCCGGATGTGTCGCGGTCGAGACGGTGCACCAGGCGTGGCTTTTCGCCCTTCTTGCTCGTCCATGCCTCCAGCATCTTGTCAAGATGACGGACAAGGCCGGAACCGCCCTGCACCGCGAGGCCGGCCGGCTTGTTCAGCACAAAGACCTTCTCGTCTTCATGCAGCAGCATGCGCGCAAGAAGCTCGCCGTCGCCGGCGTGTTTGAGGTCGTTGCTGGCGATGGGGCCGCTCTTCAGGGCCTTGGCATCGACATCGAGAGGCGGCACGCGCACCGTCTGCCCTGGCTGCACGCGCGCATCCGTCTTGACACGGCCGCCATCGACACGCACCTGGCCGGAACGCAATAACTTTTGCAGCTGACCGAAGCCGAGCCCCGGAAAATGCACCTTGAACCAGCGGTCGAGGCGCATGCCGGCTTCGTCAGGCTCGACCTGTATATGTTCAATCCCGGCCATTGTTCTTCTTTCAAATGCCGCAGCATGTTCCGGAAAATGCCAAACGCTCGTTGGACGGGATCATGCCTATTCAAATAACGGGGCCAGTTGCCCCGCAGCCGGATATCCCGGCCTTTCGACGTGGCTTTAGAGCATTTCGAGCAAAAGTGGAAACTGGAATTATCCGGGCCGGATATTTTTCTGGCTCAGTTTCCCTTGGCCGACACGACAGGCAGATCGAGATCGATCATCCCGGCTTTCTCGAACATCAGCATCATAGGCACCGTGCCCCCCTTTTTGAAGGACGTCTTCACCTGCTTGAACATCATATGCATGGTGCTCGGCGCAAGCGTCACGGTAGCGCCGGCAGGAATGGCGATACCGCCCTTAATCTCGCGCATCTTCATGATCTCGCCGTCCATCTTCATCTCGTGCAGTTCCACCTTGCCCGCATCCGAGGATGTGACTGATGTCAGCTTATCGTCGGTCTTGCCGCCATTGTGGATCACGATATAGCCACCGCCGACCGGCTGACCGGGCAGCATGGCGCGGACATAACCGCCGCTGATATCGAGATCGCCGAGCTTACCGGTGGCTGAACCGGATGGCGCCGCCTGCGCATCCATATGCATCCCGGCCATGCCCTTCATGTCGCCGCTCTGCTGCGCCATTGCGCCGCCTGTCGAAAGCGAAAGTGCTGCTGCTGACATCAGCAATGCTGCGACGTGACAACGGTTCATCATTCTCTCCTGCCCGGCTCCTCTATCGACCCGAAGGGATAGCCTTTCGGAACCTCGTTGCAAAGCCCCACCTTTCGCCGCTCCTTGGCTGCTCGAATGGCGCGACAAAAATTTGTTCAACGGCGACATTTGCCCCTTGCCATCTCTCTCGACTACCAGATAATGACACTCGACCTTGTTGGGAGAATCCGGCGCAAGCCGGTGCCGAAGGAGCAACCGCCCCGGAAACTCTCAGGCCCAAAGGACCAGCAAGGGGCAGACGGAACTCTGGAGAGAAGCGCGCAAGCGTTCGCCGAAGGGATAACAATCTCAGGCAAACAGACAGAGGGGGCTCATCGTCAGGCGCAACCGTGCCGAAATTGTGAGCTCTGCGCTCGGATATGAGCGCAAAACCCGGAGGCGTCATTGGACGAGACCGCTGCCCTCAAGAAGACACCCCTTTACGACCTGCATGTATCGCTCGGCGCCCGCATGGTGCCGTTTGCCGGTTACGACATGCCCGTGCAATATGCCGCAGGCGTCATGAAGGAACACCTTTGGACCCGCGCTTCGGCCGGCCTGTTCGACGTGTCGCATATGGGTCAGGTGACGATCCGCGCCCGTTCCGGCAAATATGAGGACGCGGCTCTCGCGCTGGAAAGCCTCGTGCCGGTCGATATCCTCGGCCTCGCGGAAGATCGCCAGCGCTATGGCTTCTTTACCGACGACAACGGCGGCATCCTCGACGATCTGATGATCACCCATATGGATGACTACCTCTTCGTCGTCGTGAACGCCGCCTGCAAGGAGCAGGATCTCAAGCATCTTCAAGATCATATCAGTGATAGCTGCGAAGTTACCTTGCTTGATCGCGCGCTGATTGCCCTGCAGGGGCCGCGCGCCGTTTCCGTGCTTGCAGAGCTTTGGGCCGACATCGCCTACATGAAGTTCATGGATGTGCGCCATTGTCGCCTGCACGACGTTTCCTGCCTCGTGTCGCGCTCCGGCTACAGCGGCGAGGACGGCTTCGAGATTTCCGTACCGGCCGACAAGGCCGAGGATATCGCCAAGCGGCTGCTCGAGCACCCGGATGTGCAGCCGATCGGCCTCGGCGCCCGCGACTCGCTGCGCCTCGAAGCCGGGCTCTGCCTCTATGGCAATGACATCGACCAGACCACGACGCCGGTGGAAGCCGCGCTCGAATGGGCGATGCAGAAGGCCCGCAAGACCGGCGGCGCGCGCGCCGGCGGCTTTCCCGGCGCGTCCCGCATTCTCGCCGAACTCGATGGTGGCGCCCCGCGGCGCCGCGTCGGCCTGAAGCCGGAAGGCAAGGCGCCCGTGCGCGGTCATGCCAAGCTCTATGCCGATGCCGAGGGCAAGACTGAGATCGGCGAGGTTACCTCGGGCAGCTTCGGTCCGAGCGTCGAGTCCCCCGTCGCCATGGGCTATGTGCCCACGAGATTCTCCTCGCCCGGCACGACCGTCTACGCCGAGGTGCGCGGCAAATACCTGCCCGTCGCCGTCAGCGCCCTGCCTTTCGTCAAGCCCACCTACAAACGCTGAACGTCTTTTCCAGAGAGGATTATCCATGCTGAAATTCACCGAAGAACATGAATGGCTGAACATCGATGGCGATGTCGCGACGGTCGGCATCACGGCGCACGCCGCCGAACAGCTCGGCGATCTCGTTTTCGTGGAACTGCCCGAAGTCGGCGCCAGCTTCTCCAAGGGCGACGATGCGGCAACGGTCGAATCCGTCAAGGCAGCTTCCGAGGTCTATTGTCCACTTGACGGCGAAATCACCGCGGTCAACGAAGCCATCACCGCCGATCCGGCACTC
The DNA here is from genome assembly GCF_016901135.1 of Martinezella lusitana. GTDB lineage: Bacteria > Pseudomonadota > Alphaproteobacteria > Rhizobiales > Rhizobiaceae > Rhizobium > Rhizobium lusitanum_D. Next base: position 321,815 of record NZ_JAFEVL010000048.1, read on the forward strand.
GTCAACTCCGACCCCATGGGTGCGGGCTGGTTCTTCAAGCTGAAGCTGAAGAACGTGAGCGATGTTGATGGTCTGCTTGATGAATCCGGTTACAAGGAGCTGATCGGATAATGACGACGCCTACGGAATTCACATTCACCGATTACCAGCCCTACGATTTTGCCAATCGCCGCCATATCGGCCCGTCTCCCTCGGAGATGACCGATATGCTTGGCGTGATCGGCTACAAAAGTCTCGACGGCTTGATCGATGCGACGCTGCCGCCGGCCATCCGCCAGAAGGCGCCGCTTGCATGGGGCGCACCGATGACGGAACGCGAGGCGCTCGACAAGCTGCGCGAGACCGCAAACAAGAACAAGGTTCTCGTCTCGCTGATCGGCCAGGGCTATTACGGCACGATCACGCCGCCGGTCATCCAGCGCAATATCCTCGAAAATCCCGCCTGGTACACCGCATATACCCCTTACCAGCCGGAAATCAGCCAGGGCCGCCTCGAGGCGCTGCTGAACTATCAGACGATGATCAGTGACCTCACAGGTCTCGATGTCGCCAATGCCTCGCTGCTCGATGAAGCGACCGCCGCGGCCGAAGGCATGGCGATGGCGGAACGCGTCGCGAAATCGAAGGCCAAGGCCTTCTTCGTCGATGCCGATTGCCATCCACAGACCATCGCCCTGATCAGGACCCGAGCCGAGCCGCTTGGATGGACCGTCATCGTCGGCAATCCCTTCACCGACCTCGATCCGGTCGATGTCTTCGGTGCGATCTTCCAGTATCCAGGCACGCATGGTCACCTCAACGACTTCAGCGGGCTGATCTCCAGATTGCATCAGACGGGCGCCATCGCCGTCGTCGCAACTGATCTGCTGGCGCTGACGCTGTTGAAATCGCCCGGCGAAATGGGTGCTGATATCGCCATCGGCTCCTCCCAGCGCTTCGGCGTGCCTGTGGGATATGGCGGTCCGCACGCGGCCTTCATGGCGGTCAAGGACGCTTACAAGCGCTCCATGCCCGGCCGCCTTGTCGGCGTCTCGGTCGACGCGCGCGGCAATCGTGCCTATCGCCTGTCGCTTCAGACCCGCGAACAGCATATCCGCCGCGAAAAGGCGACGTCGAATATCTGCACGGCACAGGTGCTGCTCGCCGTCATGGCCTCGATGTATGCCGTGTTCCACGGTCCGCAGGGCCTCAAGGCCATCGCCCAGCAGGTCCACCAGAAGGCCGTCCTGATGGCCAAGGGGCTGGAAAAGCTCGGCTATGCCGTCGAGCCGGAAAACTTCTTCGACACGATCACGGTCGAGGTCGGCCATATGCAGGGTCTGATCCTGCGTGCTGCCGTCGCCGAGGGTGTGAACCTGCGCAAGGTCGGCGAGACGAAGATCGGCATGAGCCTCGACGAGCGCACGCGCCCGGCAACGCTGGAAGCCGTCTGGCGTGCCTTCGGCGGCGATTTCCGCATCGCCGATTTCGAGCCGTCCTACCGCCTGCCGAAGAGCCTGTTGCGCACCAGCGAATACCTGTCGCATCCGATCTTCCACATGAACCGCGCGGAAAGCGAGATGACCCGCTACATCCGGCGGCTTTCCGACCGCGATCTGGCGCTCGACCGTTCGATGATCCCGCTCGGCTCCTGCACGATGAAGCTCAACGCTACGGCCGAAATGCTGCCGATCACCTGGCCGGAATTCTCCGACATCCATCCTTTCGTTCCAGCCGATCAGGCACTCGGCTATCGCGAAATGATCGATGATCTGACGGAGAAGCTTTGTGCCGTGACCGGTTACGACGCATTCTCCATGCAGCCGAACTCCGGCGCGCAGGGCGAATATGCCGGCCTGCTCACCATCCGCAACTACCATATCGCCAATGGTGAGGGTCATCGCGATATCTGCCTGATCCCGACTTCGGCCCATGGCACCAACCCGGCCTCGGCGCAGATGGCGGGCATGAAGGTGGTGGTCGTCAAGGTCAGCGACGACGGCGATATCGACATGGCCGATTTCCGCGCCAAGACCGAGCAATATGCCGACAACCTCTCCTGCTGCATGATCACCTATCCTTCGACGCACGGCGTTTTTGAGGAGACGGTGAAGGAGATATGCGATCTCGTGCACAAGCACGGCGGCCAGGTCTATCTCGACGGCGCCAATATGAACGCCATGGTCGGCCTCTCCCGCCCCGGCGACATCGGCTCCGACGTCAGCCACCTCAACCTGCACAAGACCTTCTGCATCCCGCATGGCGGTGGCGGTCCCGGTATGGGCCCGATCGGCGTCAAGGCGCATCTGGCGTCTCACCTGCCCGGCCATCCGGAGACGGACGGGCGCAGCGGCGCGGTTTCGGCAGCAGCCTTCGGCTCGGCCTCCATCCTGCCGATCTCGTGGAGCTATTGCCTGATGATGGGCGGCGAAGGGCTGACGCAGGCGACCAAGGTGGCGATCCTCAACGCCAACTATATCGCCGCCAGGCTGAAGGGCGCCTACGACGTGCTCTACAAGTCGAAGACCGGACGCGTGGCGCATGAATGCATCATCGATACGCGTCCGCTGGTCGACAGCGCCGGCGTTACTGTCGATGACGTCGCCAAGCGCCTGATCGATTGCGGCTTCCACGCTCCGACCATGAGCTGGCCGGTTGCCGGAACGCTGATGATCGAGCCGACCGAATCGGAGACCAAGGCCGAACTCGACCGGTTCTGTGAGGCGATGCTGGCGATCCGCGAGGAAGCCCGCGCCATCGAAGAGGGCCGGATGGACAAGACCGACAATCCGCTGAAGAACGCGCCGCATACGGTGGAAGACCTCGTGGGCGAATGGAACCGGCCCTATTCCCGCGAACAGGCCTGCTTCCCGCCTGGCGCTTTCCGCGTCGACAAATACTGGTCGCCGGTCAATCGCGTCGACAATGTCTACGGCGACCGCAATCTGGTGTGCACCTGCCCGCCCGTAGAGTCCTACGCCGAGGCGGCTGAATAGGCCTTTTGCGAAAAAGCGAAGCGGTTCAGTCGCTTCGCTGACAACAGACATAAATCTATTGCGAAACTTGTCTATGAAAACGCCGCGCGTCCCAACGGATGCGCGGCGTTTTTTATGACGCGTCGATAGGCCCTGGAAGTCAGACACTATGCCGGAACAGCCGGATTTTCATTTCATCACTGGGCGAGCGGAGCATTCCTCAGCCCCGCTGCTTCTGCTGCATGGCAGCGGCAGCGATGAGGCCTCTTTCGTCCCGCTTGCGGATGCGATTGGCTCGCAGCGCCCGTATATGGCTCTGCGCGGTGCTATCGACTGGGAAGGAGGGTTCGCCTTCTTTCGCCGCAATCCTGACCGCGGCCTGGATCATGTCGATCTGGACAGGCAGACGGAGAGGCTCTGTCGTTTCATTAGAGCGGCGATAGAGCGAAAGCTGCTCGCCCAGCCGCCTGTTCTGCTCGGCTTCTCCAATGGCGCCATCATGGCAACATCGATCCTTCGGCGGCAGCCCGAGCTCGCATTAGCTGCTATTTTGATGCGACCTCTTTCGCCAGCGCCGGGTGCAGAGTTTGCGTCGATGCCGGCGCTACCGATCCTGATCACCGCAGGCGAGCACGATCAACGCCGGGAGCCCGGCGACGCGGATCTCGTCAAACAACAATTTGCAAACGCCGGCGCGGATGTCAGCGCTCTTGTGCTGCCAACCGATCATGGCCTCCATCAAGACGAGGCCGACATCATCCGCGACTGGCTTACACGGAAAGGCATATGAAATGAACGAGGAAAATCCCTTCGATACGGATAATCCCGACAGCTATATCGCAGCCGCCTTTGAGACCGACGATCCGTCCTCCATTGCCAGGGCTTTGGGCGAAGTGGCGCGTACGCGCAATATGAGCAAGCTTGCCAAGGATGTCGGCATGAACCGCTCGGCGCTCTATCGCGCCCTCAGCGGCGAGGGAAATCCCGAATTCGCGACGATCCTGAAAGTCGTCAAGGCACTCGGCCTCAAGCTGACGCCGGTGCCGGCCGCACATTGAGAATCCAACACGCTCTGAAGTGAAATAACGACAAAATCCGCTTTAAGCGGGCTGGACGGCCTGCCGTTGCGCCGCCAAGGCGGCAAGATCGGCGGGCTTCAGTTCGACGGACTCGCCACAGCCGCAAGCAGATGTCTGGTTCGGATTGGTGAACGTAAAGCCCGAACGCAAGGTCGTGGTCTCGAAGCCCATTTCGGTGCCAAGCAGATAAAGCACGGCCGACGGCTCGACCCAGACCCTGGCGCCGTCGTGCTCGATCAGGTCGTCCTTCAGGTTCGGCTCGGCCACCAGGTCGATGGTATATTCCATCCCTGCGCAGCCGCCCTTCTTGATGCCGACGCGAACGCCCTTGGCATCGGACCCGGAATTCTCGACGATCGCCTTTACGCGCGCAGCCGCGGTATCGGTCATAGTCATCACTGCAAAGCCCATGGGCTCATTCTCCTTCCGCGACCGGGGTCAAGATCCGGCGCTTCGAGTCTTAATGTAAAGCCGGCGGCCCAAAGCTTCAATACCAGCCGATGGCCACTTGCGCTTCTTCCGACATGCGGTCCGCGCTCCACGGCGGATCGAAGGTCATGCTGACGTCGACGCCGGAGACGCCTTCAACGGCGCCGACAGCGTTTTCGACCCAGCCCGGCATCTCGCCGGCAACCGGGCAACCGGGCGCGGTCAGCGTCATGACGATCTTCACCATGCGGTCGTCTTCGATATCGATCTTGTAGATCAGACCGAGTTCGAAGATATCGGCCGGAATTTCCGGATCGTAGACAGTCTTCAGCGCGGCGATGATGTCGTCGCTGAGGCGAGCCAGCTCACCCTCGGGAATGCTGGAATGCACGATCCCTTCGCGTACATCGATCTTCTGTTCGCTTTCGTCGAGTGACATTGCTTGCCTCCTTAGGCAAAGAACTTGCGCGCATATTCCAGCGCATCCGCCAAAGCATCCACTTCGGCGCGCGTATTGTACAGGCCGAACGATGCACGGCATGTGGAGGTAACGCCGAAGCGTTTCAAGAGCGGCTGGGCGCAATGCGTCCCCGCGCGCACCGCAACCCCCTGACGGTCGATTACCATCGACACGTCATGGGAGTGGATACCCGCGAGTTCGAAGGAGAAGATACCACCTTTTCCGGGTGCCGTGCCGAAAACTCGCAGCGAATTGATATCCCGCAGCCGCTCCGCCGCGTAGACAGCAAGATCGGCCTCATGTCGGGCGATCGCCTCTCGGCCGATGCTCTCCATGTAGTCGAGCGCGAAACCAAGCCCGATCGCCTGCACGATCGGCGGCGTGCCGGCTTCGAAGCGATGCGGCGGATCGTTATAGGTGACGTTTTCCTCGGTCACATCGAAGATCATCTCGCCGCCGCCCTGGAAAGGCCGCATCTCGGCGAGCCTCTCCTTCTTGCCGTAGAGAACGCCGATGCCGGAGGGACCATAGAGCTTGTGACCGGTCATGACGTACCAGTCGCAATCAATATCCTGCACGTCGACAGGCAGGTGCACGGCGCCCTGCGATCCGTCGATCAGCACCGGAATGCCGCGCTCATGCGCGATGCGGCAGACTTCCTTCACCGGAACGATGGTCCCGAGCGCATTCGACATATGGGTAATGGCGACGAGCTTGGTCCGTTCCGTCAGGCTTTTCTCGAAATCCTCGATATGGAAGGCGCCTTCGTCGTCAACAGGCACCCAGACGAGCTTTGCACCCTGTCTTTCACGAATGAAGTGCCAGGGAACGATGTTGGAGTGATGCTCCATAATGGAGACGACGATCTCGTCGCCTTCGCTCAGCTTCGGCATGCCCCAGCCATAGGCGACCGTGTTGATCGCCTCGGTCGAATTCTTCGTGAAGACGATATCGTCCACCGACGGCGCATTCAGGAAACGGCGCACCTTTTCGCGCGCTGCCTCATAGGCTTCGGTCGCGGCATTGGAGAGGAAATGCAGGCCGCGATGCACATTGGCATATTCGCTTGAATAGGCATGCGAGATCGCATCGATGACGACCTGCGGCTTCTGCGCCGATGCGCCATTGTCGAGATAAACAAGCGGCTTGCCATGCACCGTCTTCGCCAGGATCGGGAAATCCCGGCGAATAGCTTCGACGTCATAGGCCGTTGCAGGCATGATCTTGTCCACGAGCTTTGCCTCCAATCAGGCGTGCTTTTCCAGCCAGGCAGAGATAACGCCTTCCAGCGCCTCGACCAGGGCTTCGTCTTCCAGTTCCTCGACGATCTCGGCCACGAAGGCGTTGACCAGCATGGCGCGGGCCTTGTTCTCCGGAACGCCGCGGGCCATCAGATAGAAGAGATGGTTGCGGTCGATATCGGCGACAGTGGCGCCATGGCCGCACTGCACGTCGTCAGCGAAGATTTCGAGTTCCGGCTTGACCGAAAATTCTGCATCGTCGGACATCAACAGCGTGTTGCAGGCCATTTTGGCATCGGTCTTCTGCGCATCCGGTGCGACCCGGATCATGCCCTGGAAGACACCGCGCGCTCGGTCGAACACGACATTGCGGATGACTTCCGTCGATCCGGTGTTCGGAACGTCATGACCAAGCACCATCGTCACGTCAGTATGCGTATCGCCACCGAGCAGGTTAATGCCGCGCAGCGTCAGATCGGCGCCCTCGCCCGTCACTTTGATGTACAGTTCCTGGCGCACCAGCTTGCCGCCTGCATTGATAACGAACAGCCTCAGCTTGGCGTCCGTGCCCAGATCGATGCGGATCTGGCCGAGATGCGTATCCTCGCTGCCCTGCTCCTGCAGGATGATCCAGGTCACTTCGGCCCGCTCGCCGATCTTGACTTCGCTTACCGACGAGACGAGCGCGGCAGCACCTTCGACAGCCTGGTGACGCTCGATGACCGTCGCCTTGACATCAGCACCGAAGGACACCGGAAGGCGGCTGTGAATTTGTCCGCCAGCGTGAACGAACTGGATCTCCAGAGGTGCGTCGAGTTCGGTGCCATCGGGGAAATCGATGACATAGCCGTCGCGCACGAAACTGGCATTGATGCGGCCGATAGCATCGTCCTTGTCGAGTGCTTCCAGACCGGCGGCGGCCGTGCCGCTGATCAGGCTATCGGCATAGCGGCCGATCGTCAGCCCCTTGACGGCAGCCTTCTCGCTCGCCTTGCCCTGGAGAATGGCAAGGACCGGAGATCCTTCGACCGTCGGCGGCAAAGCTTCCGCAAGGCCCTTGCCGATGTCGCTCGGAACCAGACGCAGCAGGTTCTTGAAATCGGTGTAATGCCAGGCCTCGATGCGACGCGTCGGCAGGCCCGCCGTCTTGAGATCATCAAGCAGGCGATCGCGGACGGCGAAGACCTCGCCGTCACCCGGCAGGTCGCCAAGCTGGTCGTTGTACGCCTCGATCAACGCCGTCTCGGCTGATGTCAGGCGGTTCGTCGTCTGAATGTTCATCGACGTATCCTTTCCGCCCCGATCAGGCCGCAGCCCCGATGATGTCGGCATAGCCGTTGGCTTCGAGTTCATGCGCCAGCGTCTTGTCGCCGGACTTGATCACCTGGCCCTTGTAGAGGACGTGAACGGTGTCCGGAATAATGTAATCCAGCAGGCGCTGGTAGTGGGTGATGACAACAACGGCGCGATCCGGAGAGCGCAGCGCGTTGACGCCATCGGCGACGATCTTCAGCGCGTCGATGTCGAGGCCGGAGTCGGTTTCATCAAGCACGCAAAGCTGTGGCTGCAGCAGCGCCATCTGCAGGATTTCCGCGCGCTTCTTCTCGCCGCCGGAGAAGCCGACGTTAAGCGGGCGCTTCAACATGTCCATGTTGATCTGCAGCTTGCCGGCGGCGTCCTTGACGCGGCGTATGAAATCCGGCGTCGTCAGCTCGTCTTCGCCGCGCGCCTTGCGCTGCTCGTTCATCGCCACCTTCAGGAACTGCATGGTGGCAACGCCGGGGATTTCGACCGGATACTGGAAGGCAAGGAAAATACCCTTGGCGGCACGTTCTGCGGCGTCAAGCTCGAGAATGCTCTCGCCGTTGTAGAGGATGTCGCCCTCGGTGACTTCGTAGTCGCTACGGCCGGCGAGGATATAGGACAGCGTCGATTTGCCGGAGCCGTTCGGGCCCATAATGGCGGCGACTTCACCCGCCTTCACCGTAAGGTTCAGGCCATGGATGATCTCGGTGCCGTCTTCGGCGATACGGGCATGCAGGTTCTTGATTTCAAGCATTGTAGAATCCTAACGAAGGAATGGACGTACGGCGCGCCTGGCGCGCCAAAACTAGTTTTTTTATGCGAGCGTCAGCCGACGCTGCCTTCCAGCGAGATGCCGATCAGTTTCTGCGCTTCGACGGCGAATTCCATCGGCAGTTCCTGCAGGACTTCCTTGACGAAGCCGTTCACGATCAGAGCGATCGCTGCTTCGGTCGGGATGCCGCGCTGCAGGCAATAGAACAGCTGATCTTCGGAAATCTTCGACGTAGTGGCTTCATGCTCGAACTGCGCCGTCGAATTCTTGGCTTCGATGTAGGGCACTGTATGCGCGCCGCACTTGTCGCCGATGAGCAGCGAATCGCACTGCGTGAAGTTACGCGCGTTCGACGCCTTGCGGTGAGCCGAGACCTGGCCGCGATAGGTGTTCTGCGAGACGCCGGCAGCGATGCCCTTCGATACGATACGGCTCGACGTGTTCTTGCCGAGATGGATCATCTTGGTGCCGCTGTCGACCTGCTGATGGCCGTTGGACACGGCGATCGAGTAGAACTCACCACGGCTGTCGTCACCGCGCAGGATGCAGGACGGATATTTCCAGGTGATCGCCGAACCGGTCTCGACCTGCGTCCAGGAGATCTTGGAGCGATGGCCGCGGCAATCGCCACGCTTGGTGACGAAGTTGTAGATGCCACCCTTGCCGTTCTTGTCACCCGGATACCAGTTCTGGACCGTCGAATACTTGATCTCGGCATCATCAAGCGCGACGAGTTCGACGACAGCAGCGTGCAACTGGTTCTCATCGCGCTGCGGCGCCGTGCAGCCTTCGAGATAGGAGACATAAGCTCCCTCTTCGGCAATGATCAGCGTGCGCTCGAACTGTCCCGTATTCTTCTCGTTGATGCGGAAATAGGTGGACAATTCCATCGGGCAACGAACGCCCTTGGGCACGAAGACGAAGGAGCCGTCGGTGAAGACGGCCGAATTCAGCGTCGCGTAGAAATTGTCTGATGTCGGAACGACCGTTCCGAGATATTTGCGCACGAGATCGGGATGCTCGCGGACCGCTTCCGAGATCGACATGAAGATCACGCCGGCCTTCTTCAGCTCTTCCTTGAAGGTGGTGACGACCGAGACCGAATCGAACACCGCGTCGACGGCGATCCTCGACTGCTTGACGCCGGCAAGAATCTCCTGCTCACGCAAGGGAATGCCGAGCTTCTCATAGACCTTCAAGAGCTCCGGATCGACGTCCTCGATCGAGGTCGGGCCGGAGGTGCTCTTCGGCGCGGCGTAATAATAGATGTCGTTGAAATCGATCTTCGGATAGTCGACGCGGGCCCAGGTGGGCTCTTCCAGGGTCAGCCAGCGGCGATACGCCTCAAGACGCCATTCCAGCATCCATTCCGGCTCGCGCTTCTTGGCGGAAATAAAGCGGATAATATCCTCGGATAGGCCCTTGGGAGCCTTGTCCATTTCAATGGTAGTTTCAAAACCATACTTATACTGGTCCACGTCGATCTGGCGAACCTGATCGACCGTTTCTTGGACTGCAGGCATTTCGTTCTCCAATCTCGCCGGATCCAAGGTCCGGCAGCTTGTCAACGTTGCGGCAGACTTATGTCTACCCTCTATGTAGTCGGCCAAAGGGGACTTTTCAGCCCACTTGGCAAGCGGAAATTTCTGTTTCCGCAAAATTGTGGCCGTCAGGCCGCGGCACCCGCCAGTTTGCGGCGGCCCGCGATGCGGGCAAGAGCCGCGATGGCGCGATCTACGTCCGCTTCGGTCGTGGTGGGGCCGAGCGAAATCCGAAGCGCTCCGAGCTTCGGATCGCATCCCATGGCGACAAGCACATGGCTCTCGCCGACCTTGCCCGACGAGCAGGCGGACCCGGCGGAAATGGCGACGCCTTCGAGATCGAAGGCGATCTGCCCTGTCTCGGATTTCAATCCCGGCAGCGTGAAGAAGCTGGTGTTCGGCACGCGCGCTCCGCCCTCGCCGTGAATGATGATATCAGGCGCGGCAAGCCGCATGCCTGCTTCCAGCCGATCGCGCAACGCGCCGATCCTGGCATTGCGGCCATCGAAGTCCACAAGTGCTGCCTCGGCGGCGGCACCGAAGCCGATGATAGCAAGCGTGTTTTCCGTGCCGGACCGATGCCCCTTCTCTTGCCCGCCGCCATGGATCAACGGCTTCGGCATCAGCACTTCGCCGCGCGAGATCAGCGCGCCGGCCCCTTTGGGCCCACCGATCTTGTGCGACGACAGGATCAGAAAATCCGCGCCGATCGCCTCGATATCGATCGCCACCCTGCCGGCGGCCTGCACCGCATCGACGACGAATATGCCGCCTGCCGCCTGAACGAGCTTGGCCGCTTCGTCGACTGGCTGGAGAATCCCTGTCTCGTTGTTGGCGAGCATGATAGCGACCATCGGCAGCCCGCTCGCCTTGTCATGGGCAGAAAGCACCGCTTCAAGGGCCGCGAGATCGATCATGCCGGCCGATGTCACCGGTATCTCGCTGATTCCATCCTTCGGAAACCGGCCACCCTCGCGCACGGCGGGATGTTCGACAGCCGATATATAGAGATGGCTAACAACAAGCGGCGTCCGCCCCATGCGAAACTGCGGCGTCAACACCATATTGGCCGCCTCGGTGGCCCCGCTGGTGAAAACGACATAGGCCGGCGCAGCACCCGTCAGGCTTGCAACCTGCCGGCGCGCGGCCTCGACGGCAGCACGCGCCGCCCTACCTTCCCCATGCACGGAATTGGGGTTGCCCTGAATATCCATCGCACGTAGCATCGCATCCCGCGCGGCCTGATGAAGCGGCGCGGTGGCATTCCAGTCGAGATAAAGGCGCGTTGCCGCCATGATCTTCTTCCTGCCTGACGTTGCTTTGCTGCGTCCGGCTCATTTTCCTTGAAATTTCAGCCGGGCATGCCTTATGACACGTTCCATAAATCGTTGAACACACAACGCGCGGAACACCGCATCAAGTTTCGAATTGTTCTAAACTGCGTTCTAGAAAAGATGAGCGCATTCGTCAAGTCAACTTGCTGCGTGCCGTTGGGTTTGAACGCAGAAAAAGAAGAGCCGGAGTATCAATGCCCGAAGTTATTTTCAACGGCCCCGCAGGCCGCCTTGAAGGCCGCTATCAGCCCTCTAAGGAAAAAAGCGCCCCGATCGCAATTATTCTCCATCCGCACCCGCAGTTCGGCGGCACGATGAACAATCAGGTGGTCTACCAGCTCTTCTATATGTTCCAGAAGCGCGGTTTTACGACCCTCCGATTCAACTTCCGCGGCATAGGCCGCAGCCAGGGCGAGTTCGATCACGGCGCAGGCGAGCTTTCCGATGCCGCATCGGCGCTCGACTGGGTCCAGAGCCTCCATCCCGATTCCAAAAGCTGCTGGGTTGCCGGCTATTCCTTCGGCGCCTGGATCGGCATGCAGCTGCTGATGCGCCGTCCTGAGATCGAAGGCTTCATGTCGATCGCGCCGCAGCCGAATATCTATGATTTCTCCTTCCTCGCCCCCTGCCCTTCATCAGGCCTGATCATCAACGGCGATGCGGACAAGGTCGCTCCGGAGAAGGACGTCAACGGCCTCGTCGAGAAGCTGAAGACACAGAAGGGCATCCTGATCACGCACAAGATCGTGCCGGGCGCCAACCACTTCTTCAACGGCCAGGTCGACACGCTTCTGGGCGAATGCGAAGATTATCTCGATCGTCGCCTGAACGGCGAACTGGTGCCGGAGCCGGCCGCCAAGCGCATCCGGTAAGAGAGACGCCCCTTACCGAGCCATTCTGAACGTTGGGCATGAGATCCCGTCGATGACCATCGGCGGGTGATCCTGCATGCCGATCTTTCGCAGAACGCGCTGCGACGCCGCGTTCTCCGGGTGAGTGAAGGCGATGAATTGCCTGGCCAGGCCACGCTTGAAGAACCACTGCGCCAGCGCATCGGCGATCTCAGTCGCGTAACCATTGCCCCAGGCGTCTTTCCGAATCGAATAGCCGAGCTCGAATTCACCGCGACCGTTTTCCTGGTGAAATCGCGAAAAACCAGCGCGACCGATGAAGCGGCCGTCGTCCCGCCTCAGCATCTTGTATTTGGTCACCCCGTCGCGCGCGTGTTCGCCGAACCAGCTTTTCAGCCGCTCCTCAGCCTTCTCCAAGGTCCATGGCGCCGCTCCCGAGAGATAGCGGGTCGTCTCGATCGTCGAATGCAGCTGCCTGATCAGCTCGGCATCGCCTTTGTTCCACATCGTCAAAACAAGGCGAGGCGTTTCGAGTATGATTGCGTCGCTCATCTGTGTGCCTGTTTTCCCGATCCTGCTGAAACTGCGCTCATGTTCAACCATGGCAGTCACCAGCGGGCAAGCCACGCCGGCTGAAACTCGGCATCCGCACCCAACCAAAATGGTGACGCGCTCACAAATCAATGCTAAACGCGCCGCGACGTTCAACAACAGCGATTGTGCCGCATGCTCCATTTGTGCGGCTTCGAGAGACCAAGATCATGGCTGAGTTCAAATCCGACTTCCTGCGCACCCTGAAAGAGCGCGGCTTCATTCATCAGATTTCCGATGAAGCCGGCCTCGACGACCTTTTCGCCAAGGAAACGGTGACCGCCTATATCGGCTTCGATCCAACCGCGTCGAGCTTGCATGCGGGCTCGCTGATCCAGATCATGATGCTGCACTGGATGCAGGCGACAGGCCATCGCGCCATCTCGCTGATGGGCGGCGGTACCGGCATGGTCGGCGACCCCTCCTTCAAGGAGGAGTCCCGCCAGTTGATGACGGTCGACACGATCGAAAGCAACATCGCCTCGATCAAACGCTGCTTCTCGAATTACCTCACCTACGGCGACGGCCCGAAGGAGGCGTTGATGATCAACAACGCCGAGTGGCTGCGCTCGCTGAACTATCTCGAATTCCTGCGCGATGTCGGCCGGCATTTCTCGGTCAACCGCATGCTGTCCTTCGACAGCGTCAAGACGCGCCTGGACCGCGAGCAGTCGCTGTCCTTCCTCGAGTTCAACTACATGATCCTGCAGGCCTACGACTTCGTCGAACTGGCCAAGCGTTATGATTGCCGCCTGCAGATGGGTGGCTCGGATCAATGGGGCAACATCGTCAACGGCATCGACCTTGGTCACCGCATGGGGACAAAGCAGCTCTTCGCGCTGACCTCGCCGCTACTGACGACCTCGTCGGGCGCAAAGATGGGCAAGTCGGCGACCGGTGCGGTCTGGCTGAATGCCGACCTGCTCTCGGCCTACGACTTCTGGCAGTACTGGCGCAACACCGAGGACGCCGACGTCTCGCGCTTCCTGAAGCTCTACACCACGCTGCCGATGGACGAGATCGCGCGCCTTTCGACCCTTGCCGGCTCGGAGATCAACGAAGTCAAGAAGATCCTTGCGACCGAGGTCACCGCAATCCTGCACGGCCGGGCGGCAGCAGAACAGGCAGCCGAGACGGCACGCAAGACCTTCGAGGAAGGCGGCTTGTCCGAAAACCTGCCGTCCGTCGATATCCCCGCTGCGGAGATCGATGCGGGCATCGGCCTTCTGTCGCTGATCGTTCGCGCCGGCTTGGCCGCCTCGAACGGCGAAGCCCGCCGCCATGTTCAGGGCGGCGCGGTACGCATCAACGATGAGGCCGTCAGCGACGAGCGCAAGGTCATCGGCGGCGGCGAAGTCACCGCCGATGGCGTCATCAAGCTGTCGCTCGGCAAGAAGAAGCACATCCTGATCCGCCCGGCGGCTTGAGCCGCTGCACAGCATATAAGCGAGCAAGGCCGGCATATTCTGCCGGCCTTTCTTGTTTCTGGCGGCAACCACCTTCCGCGCAAGGTGATAGGCTCAACGTGCCTGTCCTTGACCGCATTGCCCGCCTTCACTAGCCTCCGTTCGTATCTACAAAATCGCGATCGTTGAGGGTATCAGATGCTTGGAATGACGAAGGCATGCGGGCTGGGTTTTACGTGCTTTATTGCGGTGACCATCGCAAGTTTCGCTTCCGCGGCGGAGACCAAAATTTCCTTTGATGTCGACGGGCAGAAGGTCATCGGCACCCTATCGACCATCGACAACAACCCCAAAGCCCCGGTCGTCGTCATGTTCCACGGCTTCGGCGGCACGCGCGATGAGCTGGCGATCAAGGACACCAAGGACGGGGTATTTTCACGCAGCGCGCGGCTCTTTGCGGAAAGCGGCTATGCGAGCCTGAGGATCGACTTTCGCGGCTCGGGCGAAAGCGAAGGAAAATGGGCTGACACCACCTTCTCCGGTCAAATCAAGGATGGCATCGCGGCTGTGGACTGGCTGAAGGCCAGCGACAAGATAGACAACTCCAGGATATCGATCCTCGGATGGAGCCAGGGCGGTCTCGTCGCGGCCCATGTGGCAAGGGCGCGACCGGAGGTCAAGTCGGTGACCTTATGGGCACCCGTGGTGACGCCGCTCTATACCTACGGCGGTCTCCTTGGCGCAGACAATGTTGCGAAGGGATTGACCAGCCCGCCGGACACCGAGATCACCGCCAAATTGCCTTGGGGCGCGGATACTACGCTGAAGGCTTCCTTCTTCAAGGAAATGCCGACCACCAGCACCATCGCGGCGATCGCGCATTACCCCGGCCCGTTACAAGTCATTGTTGGCAGCAAGGACACGACCGTCACTCCGCAACCGGCCTCCGGCCAGGCCCTATTGGACTATCACGATGGCGAAGAGCGCCTTGACGTCTTTGACACCGATCATGTTTTCAGCGCCTTCACCGGCCCGGAAGTGATCGATAACCACATGGTTCCAGCAACGCTGGAGTGGCTAAAGAAATTCAATCCTTGATGGGATCGCAGCCGTAAGCGGTTAATCAGCAGCGGCGAAGTCACCGCCGATGGCGTTATCAAGCTGTCGCTCGGCGAGAAGAAGCACATTCTAGTCCGGCCGGCCTTTTTGTGCACCAAATGCTGGTACGTTGTTCGCATTTGACAACCGGATAATATGCAGATGACCTTATCGAAATTGCACCTCTGCGTACAAAGCATAAACTTTGCGAAGTCTACGCGAACATGCAATCAAAAGTAACGAAACAACTAATGATTGTAGATGGCAATCAGAAGAATTTAGGTCTCAAAATGACGCCGATACAACCAGATGGAAAAGAGTTGCTCGCAGGTCTTGGGCATTTAGTTGCCAAGCGATTCGATATCACGATTCGAAATCTAAAACGCAAGCTCACCAATCGAGAGCATCCATCTGACGCTGCATTTCACGAGTATATGGATACTTTATCCAACGAAGAGAGACCTGTAAGGATTGCTCAATATGCTCTAGAAACGTTTCTCCACGACATGATGGCGTCCTTTGATGAGAGCGAAACGTATTTCATTTTTGCCAAAAAAGCTCAGGGCTTCGCAGTTAACTTGAAGGATTTCACTATCGATAGCCTCCACGCGGAGACGCTTGATTGGCTAGAAAATTTCAGTGAAGACAGAACAATACATGACATTATTTATGACATTTCAGAAAAAAATGGAAATGTTTGATATAAGCTTGGATGCGCAACTAGGCCGAGTTCGTCATCCAGAACGGGTTGCCGTTCATAATACCATTGCTTGCGAGAACTTAAGCTGAAGCAACTCGCACCATCCTGAAGGCCTCCTATTTGATGCCAAGGAGGGGTAAAGAGTTGCGGCAAAATTGATCTCCGCGTTAGGCTCCTCCGCCCATCAAAACTCAAAGATCTGCCTAAACACCCCTGGTGCGATGATCGACAGCGGATTGATCTGGATGCTCGATTTCTCCAGCGTACCCGTCACCCTGAAGGTGATGCCGATCAGGCCGCGGTCGCTGCCGTTGCCCAGGATGAAGCCTACGATCGGCACCTCCGCAAACAGCCGGTTCAGGCCATAGGCCGGCATGAACGTGCCGGTCAGATCCATCTTGCCGTTGGCGTCCTTGACCGTTCCCTGGAATGTCGCCCCGACCTGCACGCCCCGCACAACCCCGTTCTCAACCGACAGCGACCCATTTCGCATCACCAGCCGCGCAAAGCCTCTCTCAAAGCTTTGCGAGCGCGTATCGATATTCTGCTTCACGGCGGCATTCAGGCTTTTGCCGTTCTTGCCGCTCGGGGTCGAAACGATGGTCGAAAGCTTCTTCTCGTCGACGATGGCGAAGTTGCGGAGATCCAGCGATCCATCCCAGTCGTCCTGCCCGACGGAGCGCAGGGACAGATTGAGCAGGCCACCCTTCAGGTGCTTGTAGAGATCGGCAAAGCGAGCAACGGAACCGGCGTCTCCGCTGGTGATGCGGATGGTGCCGCCGCCGCTGCCCTTGCTCATCTGGCTGACGACAGCTTCTCCGCTGCGGGTGACGCCGGAAAAGTCCACCGCCGTCGTTTTGCCGCCTGCAATGGAATAGGTACCTTTGAGATTGCCGATCGATACGTCGTTGAATCCAATGACCTTGTCGAGATTGACACGTATCGTCGCGCTTGCCGAATCGTCGTCGTCGCTCTTCCCGCCGCCCGACGACGATGCCTTCAGCCGCGCCATGATCGGTCGTAAATCGGCCGAGTTGCCCGAGACCGAAACGTCATAGCCTCCACCCTTGCCACGCTTGAGCGTCAGCGCAAAATCATCGAGGGCCGAGAGTTTCACGCTGTCGAAACTCGCGGATGACAAGCTCCCCTTGCTGATCACAAGATCGCCGCTGACACCGAAGCCATCGCCCTTGAGCGCAAAGTTCTTGAGTGTCGTCTGGCTATCCGGTCCGGACGCTTCGAATTGCGCGGTTGCGGGAATGCCGCTGCCCTTCGACCACCCCACCCACGGAACCGTCAGCGCCGCCTTGCCGAGATCCACCTTGACGCCCTGGCGATCGTCATCGATGCGCATCAGCTCCACTTTGACAGGCCCATCGATGATATCGCGAAGACCCGGCATGACGGCATTGCGTTGAGCATCGCTGAGCGTCGCAGTAATGACGCGGCTGCGCTTGACGGTCGATTTGCTGTCGGTCGGCTCGGTCATATCGATCTGGGCGGGAATGCCGTCGATCTGCCCTTGAGCTTGCAGGTGCACCGATTGCGGATCGGCCGCGACCTCGCCGGTCAGGTTGTCGATCTTGCGATTGTTCATCGGCTTCAGCAAATCAACATTGGTGAGCTCCAGTTTCGCCTGCCAATCCGGCGGCGGCGGCTTCTGGTCGTTGATCAGGCCGATCCGGGCATTGACCTTGGCAACGATCTTGCCGTTGAAGTCCTCAGGTTTGAATTCCGTCCGTTGCAATACCTCCAGCGGTTTGTAGGTCAGCAATTCACCCACGGCGTCGCCTGTGCCGGATATTGTCAGAGCAAGCTCCGCCATCAGCGGTTTGTCGTAGGTTGCCGGTATCGAGAAGCGGCTATCGTTCAAGGTGATCGTGCGGCCTGTCGGGAAATATGAGGTAGCAGTCTCGATATTGATGACCATCGTCGGGCCGGTCAGATCGAAATGTGCTTTCGTATCCCGGAGCGGCGGAATTTGGCCCGGCACGTTGAGGCGAGCGCCGTCGATGTCGAACGCAATGTGCAACTCGTTCTGGCCGAGTTGCAGCTTGCCGGTCTGCGCCGCCTCCCGCAGCCTTCCGGCTGGAATGAACACGGATATCACCGCATTCGTCACCGAGCCGCCAAAGAGATTGTTCTCGACCCATACTCTCGGCTTCGAAGCCATCCAGAAGGGCCAAAGCTGTTTCACCACGGTGGTATCGAGTTTGTCCGCGCGGCCGCCGAAGCTGATTTCCGGCGAGCTGTCGCCGAGCTTCATGTGCAACGAACCGAACAGGGCGCCTTGCGGTGTCGATATGCCGATATTGTCGAACTGGAATTCCTTGGTCGCGGACAGAAAGCGCCCTGTCGCCTGGCCGTCGAAGCTGACCGGCTTCTCTCCGGATATCGATGAGGCTGCCGTACCATTCTTGATCAGGAAATCGATGCCGAAGCCTTTGCCCGCGTTGGCGTCTACACGGTCGAGATCGATCAGCGCGCCGGAGAATGGCGCGACGGTGTGGACGAATTGCGCCGTCGACGGCGCAATCTCGAGTGTCTGGTGATCGAAATTATAGGCGAGATTGATGTTGGCCTGCGTCAGATCCTGGGCGTCACGATCCATGTAGAGCACGCCGGGCTGAATGTTGATGGCGGTGTCCAGTTTAGGATCCGCACCTGAATCACCCCTGACAGCCGAGAGCGTCACATCGGCGAAACTCGTGAGGCCCTGACGCGGAGTACCACTCGCATCATAGGCCATCGTCAACGGCTTGAGATCGAGATTGGAGATTTTCGCGACCAATGAAGAACTGCGTCCAGCCTCCTGTTGGTCCGCCATTACATCCAGGCTCGCCACCGATCCGTTGACCGCGACTTGCCCATACAGATGCAACGAATTCGGACCGCCCCGCTCGAAGGTGAGACTATCGACCACCAGAGAGATCGGATCGCCTTCCTGACGCGCCAGCTTCACCGAAAATCCGGAAATACGCACCGAGTTCGTGCCGCCGCGCTGCACGAATCGCTCCAGAAAGTCGATATTGTCGAAGGCAGCTTTAAGCGCCTGCGGCAGCGCATCCACGCGTAGCGCCGTCAGATCGACGGGATCTCCCTGAGGCAGCAACGAAGTATCGAGCGCTATGCCTTCCGCCGACACATTGGCGACCTCTACTCGACCCTCGATGAGGGCGAACGGATCAAGCTCCATATTCACCGTCGACATGGTCGAGAGATGCTTGCCGCTCTCCTGATCGACCACATTGACGTCGCGCGCTTCCAAAGCCAGCCGCATGTCGGATGTGAAGCGGATCACGGTTCCGCCGACCTCGGCTTTGTAGCGCGGGCCGATCGCCCGATCGAGGGCTACCTGCGCTTTCTGAGACAGCGGCTCATCGAAAACGCCGCTTTCGATCGTTGCGATGACGGCTCCGAGGATGATGGCAAGAAAGGTGAAGAAAACCAGCGTCATGCGGCAAACATGCCAGACATGCGAGCGATTGCGGCTGGTACGCTCGGGCACATGCACGATCATGGGATCATCGACCTGGGCGGAAGGCAGATGATCGAGTGAAACGAGATCCTTTTTGCGGAATTTTACCTTTTCGCCTCGGATCACTCCTGTGCGTCCCTTTCATTCTCAGCAATTTTATTGGTGACGCTGCGTCCCATGTGGACGGCATACCTGAGCAGCATGTATGGCTCAACCTTAGTATTGTCTAAAAACCCGGCAAAAGAAAGTTTTTCCCATGACGGAAGTTTTCCCGATCGTATCGAATGTGGGCGACAAGGCACCCGATTTCGATCTGCCACGCGATGGCGGCGGCCATGTGCGCCTAGCCGATTTCGGCGGAAAACCGCTGGTATTGTTCTTCTACCCTAAGGATGACACGACAGCCTGCACGACCGAATCGATTTCCTTTACCGCGCTCGCAGCCGATTTCGACAAGGCCGACGTTGCCATCCTCGGCATATCGCCTGACACGGTGAAGAGCCATGATAAATTCGTCAGGAAGCACGCGCTTTCCGTGCCGCTCGCCTCCGACGAGGAAAAGACGATGGCGATGGCCTATGGCGTTTGGAGAGAAAAGAGCATGTATGGCCGGACCTATATGGGTGTCGTGCGCTCGACCTTTCTGATCGGCGCCGACGGCCGCATCACGAGGATATGGGATAAGGTAAAGGTAGCCGGACATGCCGAAGAGGTTCTGGCCGCGGCGAAGGAGCTTTGACGGCATGTCAGGCGACCCCGACACGATCACTTCGCTGCGCGGCGGCGCCATTGCCGCCATTCGTTCCGCCGATCTCGATCGCAAGACCGGGCTCGCCCAGGAATCGGCAACGCGCTGGTTTGCGCGCACCCTGTCATTGCGTTCGCCACTCGATCCGCCGCTGGCAGATCGACCCGGGCGGCCCGAACGGCCGGAGCTGGTTCCGCCAAAGCATATGGAGAAGCGCTCGCTGCATACGCTGAAGGGCCGCATCGCGTTGCTGCACGCCATCGCCCATATCGAGCTGAACGCGGTCGATCTTGCGCTCGACATCGTCGCACGCTTTGCGACTGAGCCGGTTCCCAATTCCTTCTTCGACGGCTGGATGCAGGTCGCCTTCGAGGAAGCGAAGCATTTCCGGATGGTGCGGACCCGGCTGCGCGAGCTGGGCGCGGATTATGGCGATCTGTCCGCCCATGACGGCTTGTGGCAGGCGGCCCATGCAACACGCACTGACCTCACCGCTCGCCTCGCCGTCGTGCCGTTGATCCTTGAAGCCAGAGGACTCGACGTGACGCCCGCCCTGCAGGCAAAGATGCGCGAAACCGGCGACATGGAAAGTGCTGCCGTGCTCGACGTTATCTACAATGACGAAAAAGGTCATGTCGCCGTCGGCGCCAAATGGTTCCGTTTTCTCTGCGCGCGGGAAAAGCGCGATCCGGCCCGCGCGTTTCAGGAACTGGTGCGCGCGAACTTCCGTGGTTCGCTCAAGGCGCCATTCAACGATATCGCCCGCGCCGAGGCTGGATTGACTCCTTCCTTCTACCGCTCGCTCACATCCACAAGTAACGCCTAAAATACTAATATAAAAGAACTTTTCCGTTTTCTAACAATCGCCCGGAAAGCATTCGTTAACCATAATCCCTTGTACTCCCATTGGGTGCCTGAGAGCATCGATTGGGAGATTCTCGGTGACAGCAAAGCCTCACAACCGGGTTTTCGGCAAACAACAGCGGTGTCACACCATCATCCTCGCAAGTGGCGAGACGGTGCGCCACATGACCGTGCGTCCATGGATGGCGGCACTGTTCGTCTGCCTCGCCGGTCTGTTTTCGATTGGTTACCTGCTGGCGACGTCCTACCTCGTCCTGCGCGACGATCTGATCGGCGCTACGATGGCCCGCCAGGCGCGTATGCAATATGATTATGAGGATCGCATCGCCGCGCTGCGTGCCCAGGTCGATCGCGTCACCTCCCGCCAGCTTCTTGATCAGCAGGTCGTAGAAGAGAAAGTCGACAAGCTTATCGAGCAGCAGCAACAGCTGTCGTCACGCGGCGGCAAGCTCAATGCATTGCTCGACAGGGCTGAAAACTCGGGCCTCACAGATAAAAGCCCACATACCGATGCGAACGCGGCGGCCGCAAAGAACGAGCATGTGCAGCTGACCGCGCCAAAGGCGATCGAAAAGCTTCTTTCCGGCGGCAAGCCCGCAGATGTCACCCCGGACAACTCCACCCTCGCCTACGTCCCCGCCCCGGAAACGGTCGCCGATCGCGCCGACCGCGTCTTTTCGAAGGTGACGCTGTCGCTGAAACATATCGAACAGGATCAGCTCACGCGCATCCGAAACCTCACCGCGGACGCATCCGGGACGGCGAACGACATTCAGACGATCATGTCTAATGTCGGGGTCAAGGTCCCGAACGAGGTCGCGGTCAGTGATAGCGAAGACGACGGCGGCGTTGGCGGCCCCTATGTGGCGCCGGAAAATGTCGATCAATTCGAGCAGTCCATGGCCGATCTCGATACCGCGCTGACACGCCTCGAAACGGTGCGTGGCGCGGCAGAAAGCCTGCCTTTCCGCAATCCAGCACCGGGCAAGCTCGTCACCAGCCCCTTCGGCAATCGCAAGGATCCCTTCTTCGGTACGCTCGCTCTCCATCCCGGCACCGATTTCCATTTCAGCCCCGGCGAAAAAATCAAGGCGACGGCCCCTGGCAGGATCGTTTCGGCGGGCTGGACAGGCGGCTATGGCAATATGGTGGAGATCGATCACGGCGATGGCATCTCGACGCGCTACGGCCATATGGAGGAAGTGCTTGTCAAAGTCGGCGATAAGGTCGCCACCGGTGACCCGATCGGCCTCGCCGGCAGCACCGGGCGTTCCACAGGCACGCATCTGCACTACGAAGTCCGGGAAAATGGACACCCTATAGACCCGATGTATTTCATCAATGCCGGTACAAGACTCGCAAGTTACATCAGCGGTATCGGCGCGATTTAACCGCCGGGATAGTGACAAACGAGCAACAAAGATGGCACTAATCCAAAAATTGCCTTATGAATGAACTTCGGGTCCGCA
The DNA here is from genome assembly GCF_016901135.1 of Martinezella lusitana. Lineage (GTDB taxonomy): Bacteria > Pseudomonadota > Alphaproteobacteria > Rhizobiales > Rhizobiaceae > Rhizobium > Rhizobium lusitanum_D. The sequence goes on from NZ_JAFEVL010000048.1 coordinate 344,135, forward strand.
GAAGCGCCCGCTTTCCTTGACTCCATTGGTATTTGGTTCTATGTCGCGCTGCATTACGGCATGCTCCTGTGTGTCGATTCATGGTGTTCGACCGAACCAAGACGGAACTAGTTTTCCCTTTGACAACATTTGCTGACCTTGGCTTAAGCCAAAAAGTCCTTTCCGCGGTAACTGACGCGGGCTACACGACACCGACTCCGATTCAGGCCGGTGCCATCCCATTTGCGCTGCAGCGCCGCGATATCTGTGGTATCGCCCAGACGGGGACCGGTAAGACGGCCTCCTTCGTGCTGCCGATGCTGACGCTGCTCGAGAAAGGGCGCGCTCGCGCCCGAATGCCGCGCACGCTGATTCTGGAGCCAACGCGAGAGCTGGCCGCCCAGGTTGCCGAGAATTTCGAGAAATACGGCAAGAACCATCGCCTCAACATCGCCCTGCTGATCGGCGGCGTGTCCTTCGAGGACCAGGACCGCAAGCTGGAGCGTGGCGCCGATGTGCTGATTTGCACGCCGGGCCGCCTGCTTGATCATTTCGAGCGCGGCAAGCTGCTGATGAGCGCCGTCGAAATTTTCGTCATCGACGAAGCCGACCGTATGCTCGACATGGGTTTCATCCCCGATATCGAGCGCATCGCCAAGCTCATTCCCTTCACGCGCCAGACGCTGTTCTTCTCGGCCACGATGCCGGCGGAAATCCAGAAGCTGGCCGACCGCTTCCTGCAGAATCCGGAACGTGTCGAAGTCTCGGCGCCCGCGTCGACTGCAAAGACAGTCACGCAGCGCTTCGTCGCCTCGCATGGCAAGGACTACGAGAAGCGCGCCACGCTGCGCGATCTCATCCGAGCTCAGACGGACCTGAAGAACGCCATCATCTTCTGCAATCGCAAGGTAGATGTGGCCGACCTCTTCCGTTCGCTTGAACGCCACGGCTTCTCGGTCGGTGCATTGCATGGCGACATGGACCAGCGCTCGCGCACGACGATGTTGCAGAATTTCCGTGACGGCCAGATCCAGCTTCTCGTCGCTTCCGACGTAGCGGCACGCGGCCTGGACCTTCCCGATGTCGGCCACGTGTTCAATTTCGATGTTCCGATCCATTCGGAAGATTATGTCCATCGCATCGGCCGTACCGGTCGCGCCGGTCGTTCTGGCGCCGCTTTCACTCTCGTGACGAAGCGCGACACCAAGCACATCGACGCGATCGAGAAGCTGATCGGTGAAGATGTTCAATGGCTGAACGGCGACCTGTCGGCGCTGCCGCCGGCCGAAGAAGGTGGGGACGACAATCGTTCTCCTCGCCGCCGCGAGCCGAAAGGCAGAGGCCGCGAGCGTGATCGCAGCCCCAGAGGCCGGAGTGCCTCGAGTCATAAATCTGATATCGACGTCGAGGATAATGCCGTCGAAGTGATCGAAGCAGCACCAGCAAAGGCCGAGAGCGTGAGAAACGAGCGCAAGTCTGAGAACAACAACAAGTCCAACAACGGTTCTCGCAACAATCACCGGCCCTTCCCCGCTGCGAACGACGACAACCGCGAACGCCGCAGCCGTTATCGCGACCAGGATGACGGCCCGACACCGGTCGGCTTCGGCGACGACATTCCCGCTTTCATGCTTATCGTCGCGAACGCCAAGGGCTGATAAGTCCACATCCGAGCCGATACGCCGGAGTTAGCGGCACATTTCGGGATGTAGGCATGGGCAAACCCGGCATCGATTTCCCAGGATCAGGAACCGGTCTCGCAATATTGCGGGACGGGAAGGTTTTGCTCTACAGGCGCCTCAAGGCGCCCGAAGCCGGCTTCTGGAGCATCGTCGGCGGCAAGGTCGACCATATGGAGCCCGCGGCTAGGGCCGCCATCCGCGAGGCGGAAGAGGAAAGCGGCCTTTCCATCGGCCGGATCGAATACCTCTGCACAGAAGAAGTTATCGTCGAAGCGGATCGCCAGCATTGGATTTCGCTGATCTATGTTTGCAAGGATTTTTCCGGCGAGCCGCGCCTGATGGAGCCCGACAAGCTCTCCGATTTCGGCTGGTTCGGCCGCAACGAGTTGCCACAACAACTATCCGCTTTCGCCAAAGCGACGATTGCGCATCTGAGCGAAGACGATTTTCGCTGACGTCTATTTATCGGCGCGCAACGCGGCCTCGTAGGCCAGCCTTACCCAGCGCGCCATGATGTCAGGATCGTCGAAAGCATCATCGGGAACCGACCAGTAAGGCATATTGACGGCCTTGCCCTTCTTGCCCTCATAAGCCCAACGCCGCGCCCCGGCCGCCTCGAACTCCGAAGCACTGACGTCGTCTGCCTTCAAAAGTATCTCGTCATCCACTTCGAGCGCCAGAATCCGGCCCATGTGGTAGATCCCCTTGCCGCCGAACATCCGCTTGATCGCTACCGGCCCGAGCGACTGAAACATCTCTTCGATATCGTTATTGTCCATTCCCTATCCCTTTAAAACACCGCCGGCCGCGACGACGGCTTCGGGCGTATCGACGTCGAGATGCGCCGCCTCGCCGATATCGACGTCGACAACCGGAAGCCCGGATGTCTCGATGATATGCCGCGCCCCGACATCGCCCTCGAGCCGCATGACCGCGTTCAGCACCGCACGCGGCAATATGACAGGGTTGCCACGCTTGCCGCCCGATACCGCGCGCACGATCGCCTGGCCATTCGCCTCCCGAAACGCAGCGATCAAGGTTTTCAGGTCGTCGCTGGTGACGCCCGGCATATCGGCCAGCATGACGAGGACACCGTCCGCACGTTGCGCAGCCTGCGTGCCAACGCCTGCAACCAGCGAGCTTGCCATGCCGGATGCATAATCCGGATTGAACACCTGCTCAACGGCAAGATCGCGCAGCGCCGGTTCGATGTCGCCGCGACGGTGGCCCGTGATGACAATGACCGCAGATGCTCCGCCTGCCATGGCAGTTAAGGCCGATCGACGGACCAATGGGACGCCGTCGAACTCGGCCAGCAGCTTGTGCGAACCACCCTCACCCATGCGGCTCGCCCTGCCGGCGGCCAGCAGCACGACGGCAACCGATATCTGCGCCGCCGGCTTGGCGGCGACATCGCGCGGCCTTGGACGCGACTGTATTTCCATGAGCAATCCGCCAACGCCCATGCCGCTGATATCTTGCGGCGTCGGTTGTTCGCCGGCTAAGATACGATCCAGCACCCAGTCGAAACCGTTTTCCTTCGGGCTGCGGGCACATCCCGGTGCGCCGACGACATGGACATCGCCCACCTTGCCGAGCACCAAAAGGTTGCCGGGATCGACAGGCATGCCGACCTGAATGACCTTACCGCCCGCAAGCCGGATCGCCGCCGGAATGACGTCGCCGGCATCGATAACGGCGGAGGCGCCGAAAACGATCACCAGCTTCGGCAGTTGATCCGGTACCTCCAAAGCCTGACCGATCGCATCGGCGACCGCTTTCGCCCGGTGCGCGACGCGCTCCTCCCGTTGCAAAAAGCTGCCTGCAAGCTGAAGCCGTTGCGAGAGGATGCGCGCCGTCTTGTCCATGACACCAGTCTTCAGCGATGGCAGCTCCGTGGCGACGAGCGACACGGCATGCGGCAGGAACGGCTTGACTTCGAAAACCGGCATTTGCCGCAGAATGTTGACGCCGGCCGCCACCTTCAAACCCGAAACCGCCAGTGGAATGATCTTGAAGGTCGCCACCATATCGCCTGATCGCACCGGCACATGATCCGCAAGACAGGCAAGCGTGATTGCCGGATCGACGCTATTGAGCCGATCGACGGCGAGGCGATTTGCGACGAACAGGCCATCGACCGCACTGTGGATATTGACGCGTCCCGTCGTCGCCTCGGAAAAGGTCAGGTGATCGGGTGCAACCGCTTGCGCGAGCTGCTCGGCCGCCTCGTCTTCCATAAGATCGCCAGGTTCGATCCGCGCCGCGATGACGTGATCGATCCCGGCGGCGGTCAGTCGTTCGACATCGCCGTGGTCAAGCTTGTGCCCTTTGGCAAAACTACCATCGGAGAGCCGAACGGAATGTGCCAGAACCGCGCCCTCGGCATTTACAGTCGAAAATTCCCCGAAGATCATGGCTTCGCGCCCTTGGGCAGCGACACGTCGCGCTCGCGAAGGGCGCCGATGATCTCGGCCAGAATGGCGACCGCGATCTCGGCCGGGCTCGCCGCGCCGATCGGAAGACCGATGGGGGCGTGGATGCGAGCGAGATCCGCCTCGGTCAATCCTTCCCGCTTCAAGCGCTCCAGGCGGCCGGCATGCGTCTTGCGGCTGCCGAGCGCGCCGACATAGAAACAGCCCGTCCTCAGCGCCTGCGCAATCGGCTCGTCGTCGATCTTCGGATCGTGGGTAACGGCGACCAGCGCCATATAGCTGTCGAGCGGCCGTTCCTTCAGCGCATCCGCAGGCCAATCGGCAATCAAGTCGAGACCCTCGAAACGCTCCGGCGTGGCAAAGGCCGTGCGTGGATCGATGATGGTCACATCGAAGTCGGCAAGTGCTGCCATTCGCGCCAGGACCTGACTGATATGCACGGCCCCGATGACGACGATACGCGGCGGCGGCAGGTGAACATTCAGGAACAGACTCTGTCCTTCGATCGCGACCGGTGCCGACTTGCCCGAACGGAATGCGGACGCGACGGCATCGGCCAGAGCGCCTTCGAGCTCGTCGCCCTCGACGATCAGCCTGTCAGGTCCGCCCGACAGATCGGTGGCAAGAATCGCCGCCCGCCGCTCGCGCCGCAATTCATTCAGCTTCGCCAGTATCTGACGATCCATCAAGCAAGCCTCTCGACATAGACGCGGATTCGGCCGCCACAGGAGAGACCGACGCGCCAGGCGGTCTCGTCGGCAACGCCGAATTCCAGCATGCGGGACTTGCCGTTTTCGATAACGTCGAGCGCCTCGGTGATCACGGCACCTTCCACACAGCCGCCCGAAACGGAACCGTGGAAATTGCCCTCGTTGTCGATCACGAGGTGACTGCCGGCCGGGCGTGGCGCCGAACCCCAGGTATCGACGACGGTCGCCATGGCAACGCTGCGGCCTGCCGACGCCCATTCCTCCGCGATCACGAGCGGATCCAGACTTTCGGATATATTTGTCATCGGAGCCTCATTACTTGTAGAGAAACCGACGCGGATCGTAAGCGTCCGCGCGGCCGGCGGTGAGAGCCGATACGAGATCGGCCAGAGATAATAGATTGTGGACCGGACGGAATTCGTCAACATGCGGCAGCATAGCTTTTACACCGCGGGCGCGCGCTTCGAAGCCATCGAACCGCAACAGGGGATTGAGCCAGATCAGCCGCCGGCAGGAGCGATGCAGACGATCCATCTCCTGAGCGAGCAGTTCTACGTCCTCTCGCTCCAGCCCATCGGTGATCAGGAGCACGATCGCGCCCTGCCCGAGCACCCTGCGCGCCCAGAGCCGGTTGAATTCCTTCAGCGTCTCGCCGATGCGCGTCCCTCCGGACCAGTCGCGCACCGCAGCGGCGCATTCGTCGAGCGCCTGGTCAGGATCCTTATGGCGCATGGCCCTGGTGACGTTGGTCAGCCGCGTGCCGAAGAGAAACGTGTGCACGCGCCGACGCCGCTCGGTGAGCACATGCAGGAAATGCAGGAAGATGCGCGTATATTGGCTCATCGAACCGGAAATATCCGCCAGCACGACGAGCGGCGGCTGTATTTGCCTGGCTTGCCGAAAACGCGGCAGGATCAGCTCGCCCCCGGTGCGCAAGGCAGACCGCATCGTCGCGCGCGGATCGATCTTGACTGGTCTATGCGACGGCGCAAAGCGGCGCGTACGCACACGATCCAGCGGCAATCGCAGCTTTGCGAGCTCCTTCTTGGCGATGGCAATTTCAGCCGCCGACATCTGCGCAAAATCCAACCGGCGAAGGACTTCGCTGCCCGATGTCGTAAAGCGGGCATCGATCTCGATGTCAGGCGTCTCGCGGTGCGGACGCCGGTCGTCGCGATTATCAAGCAAGGCATCGCCCGCGCGGGTTTCGCCGGGCTTCGGTTTTTCCTTCTCACGATTGTCGGGCGCGACCGGCGACATCATCGCGATCATCTTTGCGACGAGATCGCGCGAGCGCCAGAACAGCCGGAATGCCTCGTCAAAAACTGCCAGGTCCTCATGCCGCTTGACGAAGACCGAACACAGAGCGGCGTAAAATTCCTCGCGCGAACCGATGCCGATTGCCTCTACCGCCTCGATGGCATCCGCAATCGCCCCGGGCCCGATCTTCAGCCCGGCCTTGCGGAGCGCACGCCCGAAAAAGACGATATTATCGGCAAGACGCCCGTCACCGGGCGGTGACGGCGCAACGGTGATGCCATCCTGCGCGCCCGGTTCCATGGTTCATCCCGTCGCAAGCAGTTCGGACTTTACCTCGTCCAACACCCGCTTGCCCTCGCCGCCCTGAATGCGGGCGATATCGTCCTGGTATTTCAGCAGCGTGCCCAGCGTGTCGGAAATCGTCTCCGGGTCGAGCGCCAGCCGATCGAGCTCCGTCAGCGCGCTCGCCCAGTCGATGGTCTCGGCGACGCCGGGGTTCTTATAGAGATCGAGAGTCCGCAGCTTCTGCACATAAGCAACGATCTGGCGCGACAGGGCCTCGTTGCAGCCTGGCACCTTGCGGCGGATGATTTCCAGCTCCTGCTCCGCCTGCGGATAGTCGACCCAATGATAGAGACAGCGCCGTTTCAATGCATCGTGCACTTCGCGCGTGCGGTTGGTGGTGATGATGACGATGGGCGGCTCGGTCGCGCGAATAGTGCCGAGTTCCGGCACCGTCACCTGAAAATCGGACAGCACTTCCAGAAGGAATGCTTCGAATGCCTCGTCGGTACGATCCAGTTCGTCGATCAGGAACACCGGCGCACGCCCGCCGGCACCCGACAGCGCCTGCAGTACCGGTCGGCGGATGAGATAGCGCTCGGAGAAGATGTCGGCCTCGATGCGATCGCGATCGGTCAGACCCGATGCTTCGGCAAGGCGAATCTCCAGCATCTGCGCCGGATAATTCCATTCATAGACGGCCGACGAGACATCCAGGCCTTCGTAGCACTGCAGGCGGATCAACGGCCGGTCGAGCGCCTTCGACAATACCTTGGCAATCTCGGTCTTGCCCACACCGGCCTCGCCCTCCAGAAAGAGCGGACGCTTCATCTTCAGCGCCAGAAACAGGACGGTGCCGAGCGCGCGCCCTGCCAGATAGTCATGGGCCGCGAGCAAGGCCATCGTCTCATCGATAGAGCTCGGCAGCGAAGTTGATAATTTTTGATCCGCCATGATAACTCCCTTAGAGGGGTTATAGCGTGTGATAGCCCCGGTTCATATACAGCAGTGCCGGCTTTGCCTCGCTGTAGCGTATGGCCATCACCTCGCCGAAGATGATGTTGTGCGTCGAAGCCTGCTTGATCTCGATCACACGGCAATCGAAGGCCGCGAGCGCGTCGGCGAGCACCGGCGCACCGGTCGCAAGCGTCTCGAATGTACCGGAGGCAAAACGCTCGTCGGTGGTCAGCAATGTCTTGCCGGAGAAGGCGTCGGCGAGCGACTGGTGATGCGCGCCGAGCGTATTCAGCGCGAAGATCCCGCTCTTGAAGAAGATCTCGTTCTTGACGTTGCTGTTGTTGAGGCAGATCAGAACCGTCGCGGGATCGTCCGAAACCGAGCAGGCGGCCGTGATCGTCACTCCGCGCCGCTCCCCTTCGAGGGCCGTGGTCACCAGCTGCACATGGCCCGCATAGCGGCTCATGGCATCGCGATAAAGCGCCGGGTCCATACGCTGCCTGTCTAGCACCACCGTCTCCTTATTCTTTCTCATATCCCGTCTTTCGCTCAATATGGCGGGCAGGCGTTAGCTTTTCTACAATAGCATTATTGAAAACAGAGTGATTTTGCTGCTTTTTCTTTTGACGATCCCCCTCAGACGGATAAAAGAGCAGGAAAATTGTCCGGGATAATCAATCGATGAACGTTCTGCGTCGCCTTCCGCTTCTGCTTGTGCTGCTTTCGGCGGCTGGCAGCAGCGACGCCGCAGGAATCCGTATCGGTGTCGTGGCGCCACAGGACGGCAACTTCGCAACGCTCGGAGCCGAGATCACGGCCGGCGCCAATTTCGAGATGCAGGCACAGAAGGATACGGCAACCGTCATCGACGACCCCTGCACCGAGGATGGCGGCCAGGCTGCTGCCCAGGCACTGATTGCCGCCAAGGTGCAAGTCGCGATCGGCTTTCTCTGCACCGAGACGCTGGAAGGCGCGTTGCCGCGCCTCAAGGATGCCGGCATTCCGGTCATCACCGTGTCCGTGCGGTCCCGCATCCTGATGGAAGATGTGCTGAAGAACGGCTGGCCGTTGTTTCGCCTCGCTCCGGTTGATAGCGCCGAAGCCTCCATGGCTATCGATACCATCCTGAAGTACTGGGCATCCGAGCCGATGGCGTTGATCGACGATGGCACGATCCACGGCCGCGAACTGGTCGGCGCGATACGCAACGCGCTCGAGGAAAAGGGATTGAAGCCGGTCTTCACCGATACCTACCGGCCCGGCCAGGATCAGCAGATCGCTCTTGTACGCCGACTGAAGAAGGCCGGCGCCACGCGTGTTTTCGTCGGCGGCGACCGCAGCGACGTGTCCGTGATCGCCCGGGATGCCAAGAGCGAGAACATCCAGTTGACGTTGATGGGTGGCGACGCCATGCGCGCCGCCGATCAGCCGGTGCCTCTATTGAACGGTGTCCAGGCTATCGCATTGCCTGAATATGCAACTCTGCCGGCCGCACAGCCGACTGTGCAAGCCATGCGCGCGAGCGGCATCGAGCCGGATGGCTATATCCTGCCGGCCGCAGCCGCGGCACAGATCGCCAGCCAGGCGGCTGAGAGCGCCAAGTCGGAAAACAAGCCCATCGCTGACAAGCTCGTCGCCACGACTTTCCAGACAGCGATCGGACCGATTACCTTCGGGAAGAACCATGAATTGACCGAGAACCCCTATCGGCTGCTGGAATGGCGCGACAATGCTTTCGTGCCGGCAACGGCGGCGTCGAACTGACACGATCCGCGCTTTCTGTTGTTTGCCTGCCGAAGCGGTGCTAATCCAAGCGCGAAAAAATCAGATGGAGCTCAGCTACCCATGACTTTGCCGATCCGCATTGCCCCTTCCATTCTCGCGGCCGATTTTGCCAAGCTCGGACAGGAAGTGAAGGATGTGACCGAAGCCGGTGCCGACTGGATCCACCTGGATGTCATGGATGGGCATTTCGTGCCGAACATTTCCTTCGGCCCCGATGTCATCAAGGCTTTGCGGCCCTATACGACGGCCACCTTCGATTGCCATCTGATGATCTCACCTGCCGATCCCTATCTCGAAGCCTTCGCCAAGGCGGGCTGCGATCGCATTACCGTGCATGCCGAAGCGGGCGTCCATCTGCATCGCTCGCTGCAAACGATCCGGCATCTCGGCAAGAAGGTCGGCGTCACCCTCAATCCGGCAACGCCGCTCTCCATACTGGAAAACGTGCTCGACGATATCGACCTGATCCTGATCATGTCGGTCAATCCGGGCTTCGGCGGCCAGAAATTCATCCCGGCCATGGCCGACAAGATCCGCAACGCCAAGTCTCTGATCGGTGACCGGCCGATCGAGCTTGAGGTCGATGGCGGCGTCTCCACCGACACAGCCGGCCTTATCGTCGCTTCAGGCGCCAATGTCCTCGTGGCTGGCTCGGCAATCTTCAAGGGCGAATCGGTCGATGCCTACAGGCAGACGATTGGTGATCTCCGAGCCGCGGCCGAACGAGGTCGCGTTGGATCAAACTAATCCGACCAGCACCATCATTGCGGCGGACCGAACGCGGACCGCCGCTTCGCATTGCCTCGAACTTTTGGGCGGCTCGATCTGCTGGGGCGTGGTTATGGCCGTCTCGGCACTTGCCGCGCTCTACCTGCGCAACGGCCTTCTGACGAGCCACCTGACCGCTCTTGCCCTTGTCTATTTCTTCGGCGGCGCGCTCTCCTGGCCGATCATGGTGCCGCTGACACGGCGCGTTGCCAGCCGTCGACCGCCGAGCGCGCGTTTCGCAGCGTTTTTCCTGGCGCTGTCGCTTGGCACCACGGCGATGACGGCATTTCTGTTCGCCATGGACTATCGCTGGTTCTATGCGCGCTGGCATGCGCCGTTCGGTTCGCTGATCTGGACGTTTCAATTCCTGTTCACCGGCGCCAGCGCCGTCTACCAATTCGCCGTTCTCGGCGTTACCTTGTTCCTGCCGTTCGGTTTGCTCTGCCTGATCGCCACCTCCGCTTATCTCGCGCGACGTGAGCGTTGAGCCGGACGAAAGATCGGTCGGACAAACATTGTGATTGCCGCCCGTCTTTGTTATGGGGGCGCCGAGGTTTCCTTTCCCGTTAGCCAAGAAAGCTTTGAGCCCATGATCCCGCGCTACTCCCGACCGGAAATGGTCGCCATCTGGTCGCCCGAAACCAAGTTCCGTATCTGGTTCGAGATCGAGGCGCATGCCTGTGACGCGCTGGCCGCTCTCGGCGTCATCCCGAAGTCGGCCGCGGAGACCATCTGGGAAAAGGGCGGCCAGGCGACTTTCGACGTCGACCGCATTGATGAGATCGAAGCCGTCACCAAACACGACGTCATCGCCTTCCTGACGCATCTCGCTGAAATCGTCGGTCCGGATGCGCGTTTCGTGCACCAGGGCATGACCTCCTCCGACGTGCTCGACACCTGCTTCAATATCCAGCTCGTGCGCGCCAGCGACCTGCTGCTGGCCGATATCGACAAGCTTCTGGAAGCACTGAAGCGTCGCGCCTTCGAGCATAAGGACACCGTCACCATCGGCCGCTCGCACGGCATCCATGCCGAGCCCACAACCTTCGGCGTCAAGCTGGCGCTTGCCTATGCCGAGTTCGAGCGCTGCAAGCAGCGTCTCGTCGCCGCCCGCGAAGAGGTTGCCACCTGCGCGATCTCCGGCGCTGTCGGCACCTTCGCCAATATCGATCCCCGCGTCGAGGAACACGTCGCCGCCGCTCTCGGCCTGAAGCCGGAGCCGGTCTCCACGCAGGTCATCCCGCGCGACCGCCACGCAATGTTCTTCGCCACCCTCGGCGTCGTCGCCTCCTCGATCGAGCGTCTTTCAACCGAAATCCGCCACTTGCAGCGCACCGAAGTCCTCGAGGCCGAGGAATATTTCTCGCCGGGCCAGAAGGGCTCTTCGGCCATGCCGCACAAGCGCAACCCGGTGTTGACCGAAAACCTGACGGGTCTTGCCCGCATGGTCCGCTCCTACGCCATGCCGGCCATGGAGAACGTGGCACTTTGGCACGAGCGCGATATCTCGCATTCCTCGGTGGAACGCATGATCGGCCCGGATGCGACCGTCACGCTCGATTTCGCGCTCGCCCGCATGACGAGCGTCATCGACAAGCTACTCGTCTACCCGGAAAATATGATGAGGAATCTGAACAAGTTCCGCGGACTTGTTCATTCACAGCGCGTGCTATTGGCACTGACCCAGGCCGGCGTTTCCCGCGAGGATTCCTATCGCCTCGTTCAACGCAATGCGATGAAGGTCTGGGAAGAAGGCAAGGATTTCCTTGAGGAGCTGCTGGCCGACCAGGAGGTCCGTGCGGCGCTTTCCGAGGCGGATATCCGCGAGAAATTCGACCTTGGCTATCACACCAAGCACGTGGACACGATCTTCAAGCGGGTTTTCGGCTAAGACTTGGCCGGACCGGCCTGATTGCGAGTTGAGGCGGTGCGGCTGACGCGCCGCTTTTTTCTTTTGTTCGCGGATTTGGCGACGATTGCGCGATTGCGCTCGACGCTTTCGCCCACATTGCCATTGTGCTGATTTTCGCTACGCTTGGCGGCCTTCCCCACAAGCCTATCCAAATGCTTCAGATCCTCTTCGTCGAGGTTTTCGATGCCGATGAAGCGGTTTTCAGCCGCGCTGGTCAGTATCAACTCATTGAGCTTGGCCTGAATGGCCCGCGTGTCACGCGTCTGCGCGTTCTGCAGCAGGAACACCATCAGGAAGGTTATGATGGTCGTGCTGGTGTTGATGACCAGTTGCCAGGTATCGGAGTAGTCGAAGATCGGACCGGTAGCGCCCCATAAGATAATGGAGAACAGCGCCAGGACGAAGATGGCCGGCTTGCCGGTCCATTCCGAAATCGTAACCGCAAAGCGGGTGAAGATGTGCGCAAGCCAAGCCATGATCCGCATCTCCTTGATGATGCGGATCAACGTGGAAACCCTGTTGCGGTTCCAACGATTGCGAAGAACCGCTGAAAGTCCGGACTTTTAGTCCTGAACCACCACCAGCTTGCGATAGAGATGCCAGGATGCGTGCCCGAGTATGGGCATGACCACGGCAAGGCCTGCGAAGATCGGGATCGTGCCGACGACGAGAAGTACTGCCACGATCAGGCCCCAGACTGCCACGGGCACCGGATTGATCAGCGTCGCCCGAATACTGGCATCGACCGCCGCCACGACGCCGACGTCACGGTCGAGCAGCAGCGGAAAGGTGACGACCGTGGTCGCCAGCACGACGAGCGCGAAGATGAAGCCGATGAGATCGCCCCAGAACATCATCGCCCTGCCCTCGGGGGTCGTCAAAATGTTCGACACGAAGGACCAGAGCGTGGGCGGTGCACCATCGCCGAAAAAGATGTAGTAGATGTTCTGCGCCGCGAATAGCCAGACGATGAATAGGCCGAACAGCATGAGGCCGGCGACGATGATCGACGGCAGCGCCGGTGAAAAGCGCACATCGAAAGCATGGCTCCACGACGTATCCTGCCCTCTTTCCCGCCGTCGACTGATTTCGTAGAGACCGATCGCCGCCAGGGGGCCGAGCAAGGCGAAGCCGGACATCAGCGGAAACAGCAGCGGCAGCAGATTCTCGCCGGAACTCCAGATCGCCAGAGCAATGCCGGCAATCGGATACATCAGGCACAAAAAGACGTAATGCGATGGCTTCTCGCTGAAATCGTCAAGCCCCAATTTGAGGGCGTCGACGAGGTCGGCGATACCGATCTTACGGATGGCGGGACGCGTAAAGGTGTGGTCCGCTCCTGCCATGACGTGAAAGGCCGTCATAATGCTCTCCTCCTCAACCGTGGTGCTCGGCAGGCGGTGCAAGATGGCGGCAAAACGGACGCCGACATCTTCATTCGCTACCGGCAACGGCGATGCTAGCAAATTTTGCCGCAATTGTCGCCTTTTTCCCTTGACAGTTGGGTTCACCTTTTCCACATCGGCGCATCATGAAAGTCTCCGACGCAGATATTCTCATCATCCCCGGTTACACGAATTCCGGCCCGGATCACTGGCAGACGCGCTGGGAGCAGAAGCTCTCGACGGCGCGGCGCGTGGAGCAGGCTGAATGGTCCAAGCCCGTTCGCGATGACTGGATCGCCCGCATTGCCGAAGAGGTCAATGCTTCCGAGCGACCTGTCGTGCTCGTGGCGCATTCGCTGGGCGTTCCCTCGGTGATCCATGCGATCCCGCATTTTCGCAACAAGGTCGCCGGCGCCTTCTTCGTCGCACCGCCCGATGTCGCCAATCCCGGCATCCGCCCGAAACATCTGATGACGTTCGGCCCCTATCCGCGCGATCCGCTGCCGTTTCCGTCGGTCACGATCGCAAGCCGGAACGACCCCTTCGGCAGCTATGAGCACGCCGATGATGTCGCCAGCAGCTGGGGTTCCCTTCTGATCGACGCCGGCGAGGCTGGTCACATCAACAGCGAATCTGGTCACGGCCCCTGGCCCGAAGGCACGATGGTCTTTGCCAAATTCCTCAGCCAACTGAAGCCGTGATACAATAAAGGCGGACTTGGGATGGATAGGCCCCGGCTCACTAGCCTGTGAAGTACCGGCCACCTTCATTCCATCGTCAGATAAAAGCCTGTAATACTGGGCATGACAGGATCCCGATTCTCGCATTGGCGCCCCGCCAAGGCCGGAATTCCGAGGTAAGGAGGCGCTGGCGGATTGTGAATTCGCTTCTTATCCGTTATGGGGACGCCCACATACGATCCACTTGCGCTATCCCGTGAGCGCCAAAGACAGAGAACAATACCAATGAACCGTCGCCGCCGTATCTACGAGGGCAAGGCCAAGATCCTTTATGAAGGACCTGAGCCGGGCACGCTGATCCAGTTCTTCAAGGACGATGCCACCGCCTTCAACAAGAAGAAACACGAAGTCATCGATGGCAAGGGCGTTCTGAACAATCGCATCTGCGAATATATTTTCAGCCATCTGAACAAGATCGGCATTCCCACCCATTTCATCCGCCGTCTCAACATGCGTGAGCAGCTGATCAAGGAAGTGGAGATGATCCCGCTCGAGATCGTCGTGCGCAACGTCGCCGCCGGCTCGCTCTCCAAGCGCCTCGGCATCGAGGAAGGCGTAGTGCTGCCGCGTTCGATCATCGAATTCTACTACAAGTCCGATGCGCTCGAGGACCCGATGGTCTCCGAGGAACACATCACCGCTTTCGGCTGGGCCAATCCCGCCGAGCTCGACGATATCATGGCGCTCGCGATCCGCGTCAACGACTTCATGACCGGCCTGTTCCTCGGCGTCGGCATCCAGCTCGTCGATTTCAAGATCGAATGCGGCCGCCTCTTCGAAGGCGACATGATGCGCATCATCCTTGCCGACGAAATCTCACCCGACTCCTGCCGTCTCTGGGACATCGAAACCCGCGAGAAGATGGACAAGGACCGTTTCCGCCGCGACATGGGCGGACTGCTGGAAGCCTATTCCGAAGTGGCCCGCCGCCTCGGCATCATCAATGAAAACGAACCCGTGCGCGGCACAGGCCCGGTTCTCGTCAAGTAAGTTCAGGAAGGACAATCGTGATCAAGGCTCGTGTAACCGTCACGCTGAAGAACGGCGTTCTCGATCCGCAGGGCAAGGCAATCGAAGGCGCGCTCGGGGCGCTCGGCTTTGACGGCGTTCATCAGGTTCGCCAGGGCAAGGTATTCGACCTGGAGCTTGAAGGCACCGACAAGAGCAAGGCCGAGGCGGATCTCAAAGCCATGTGCGAAAAGCTCCTCGCCAATACGGTGATCGAGAACTTCAGCATTTCGATCGACTGATTGTCCTCTTCCGCGGGCCGTTCTTCCTTTGCCGCAGGCAATGGAGTATGGCTCACGGAGCACATTCCAGCGATTACCCCTAGCCTATTGCGGGAACAGCATCATGAAATCAGCAGTCGTCCAACTCCCCGGCCTCAATCGTGATCGCGACATGATCGCGGCGCTGACCAAGATTTCCGGCCAGGCGCCCGTGACGGTCTGGCAGACCGAGACGGAGATCCCGGACGTCGACCTGATCGTCATTCCCGGCGGCTTCTCCTATGGCGACTATCTGCGCTGCGGTGCAATCGCGGCTCGCATGCCGATCATGCAGGCGATCAAGGATAAGGCCGACAAGGGCGTCAAGGTTCTCGGCGTCTGCAACGGTTTCCAGATCCTGCTGGAAGCCGGCATGCTGCCCGGCGCGCTGATGCGCAACGCCTCGCTGAAATTCGTCTGCCGCGAAGTGAAGCTGGAAGTCGTCAACGCAGACACGGAGTTCACCAGCGCCTACGCCAAGGGCCAGGTCATCCGCAGCCCGGTGGCGCATCACGACGGCAACTATTTCGCCGATGCCGAGACGCTGGCAGCGATCGAAGGCAACGGCCAGGTGGTCTTCCGTTATGCCGAAGGCACGAACCCCAACGGCTCTGTCAACGACATCGCCGGCGTGATGAACACCAAGGGCAATGTGCTCGGCATGATGCCGCATCCGGAAAACCTGATCGAGGCGGCGCATGGCGGCAACGACGGCCGCGGCCTCTTCGCCTCAGCACTCGGCGTGATCGCAGCCTGATAGATCGTCGGGCTTGGCTCCGAAATCTTAAAATCGACGTCTTTGCACAAAACAGCAGGGGCGTCGTTACCGTTGCCTCCGGCAACCCTCGGGCAAAGAGCTGCCCTAACCGCTTCGTTGGAAAGAAATTGATGCGCCCTCGCCTCCTGACAGGATTTTACTCCGCCGCTGCCATCACGATGCTTGGGCTTCTGGTCACCTCATGCGGCCCGCGCCCGCCGAGCATCAGCGCTACGGATCACAGCGCCCTGTCGACGATGGAGCGCGTCATGATCAATTCCAACGCCTGCTGGTTCAAATCGGCCGATCCGGCCTTTGCCGGCTATCAGCTCGCTCCGGAGCTCAATTCCTTTACCGGTCGTCCGCGCATTCTCGTCGTCGACAAGAAGCATCCGACCGGCCGCCCGTCCCTGGTTGTCCAGGCGGAAGGCAATCCGGCCCAATTGCAGGCCTTCGGTCCGATGATGAACGGCGCTTCCGGCGGCCGTATCACGGGCGACGTCAATCGCTGGGCTGCGGGTTCGAAGAACTGCAGTTAGGCCGATGGCCTGAAGAAGCTCCGCTTCCACTCAGACACCGTAGCCGATGCGTGACGTACCCTCAATTTCAGGGATCATTGTCATGAATAGGTTTGTCATTCTTTCAGGCTGCTCCGGCGGCGGCAAATCGACCTTGCTCGAAGCGCTCAGGCTTCGTGCGCATCATGCGGTCGAGGAGCCCGGTCGGCGCATCGTCACGGAGGAACTGGACAGTGGCGGCTCGGCGCTGCCGTGGGTGGACACCACGGCATTCGTACGCCGGGCGATCGACATGTCGCTAGCCGACCGCGAGGCGGCAGCGGCATTTCCGGGCATCGTCTTCTTCGACAGGGGATTGATCGATGCCGCATCAGCCCTCGAGCACCTGACGGGCGAGCCAGCTTTGACCTCCTACGGCCATCTGCACCGCTACAACAAGCATGTCTTCCTCGCGCCGCCCTGGCCGGAAATATATGTCGGCGACCGCGAGCGCAGACATGATCTGCCCGAGGCGGTCGCTGAATACGAGCGGCTGAGCGTCGCCTATCCTTCGCTTGGCTATGAAGTCCATGTCCTGCCGAAAATCGGCGTCGAAGAACGTGCCGATTTCGTCCGTTCGATTCTGGACCTGAGCTGATTGTACACGTTTCGGCTAGGCGGGCGTGGGCGTGTGCCGCTCAACCCCAGAAGAACGACTTGCTGACCTCGGTCCTCGCCTCGCTTCGCGTCAGTCCGATATCGCAAAGCTGATCATCCGTCAGGTCCCGCAAGACCCAGCGGCTTTCGCGTTTCTGCATCCAAAGAACGAACGACGTCCAGAGCCGATACGCCGGGCGCGACTTTGGCTGCGCCGCCCTTGTATCCCGGCCCGCGGCGAAAGCTTCCTTGGCTTCGGCTGGATAGATTGTATCTATTGTACTCATTTCAATGCTCGCTTGATGGTGACATTTCTCGACGTACCGAGCCAAACGATACGATTGTCACTTAGTATTGACTCCATGCGCGATGCAATATAGCAAATTGTCATTATGACAAATTGGCTCCCTGACATTTCCAGCGGCAATGGGCCGGTCTATATCCGCGTTGCCGACAGCATCGAGAACGCGATCACGCACGGCGTTCTGCCGCCCGGCACGAAGCTGCCGCCGCAACGCAACCTTGCCTATGATATCGGCGTCACCATCGGCACGGTGAGCCGGGCCTATGCGCTCGTGCATGAGCGCGGCCTTGTGGCTGGCGAAGTCGGCCGAGGCACCTATGTGCTGGAGCGTTCGAACGGCAAGCAGATCGAACAGGTGGATCCGATCACGCAGGCGCTCGCCGGCACCCGCGGCCTGAATGCTCCCGATGCCCGGATACGCTTCGATACGACGGCCGCCCCGGATATCGGCCAGGGCGAGATCATCGGCAAACTGTTTGCGGATATCAGCAGGGAGCATCAGTCGGAGATTTCCTCCTACTCGCGGAATTTCCCGACGAGCTGGTTTGAGGCGGGACAGATCTGGCTCGCCCGCAACGGCTGGCAGCCGGCGATCGAGACCGTCGTACCGACGTTGGGCGCCCATGCCGGCGCCATCGCCGTCATCTCGGCCGTCACCTCGCCCGGCGACAAGATCGTTTTCGAAAACCTCACCTATACGCAGATCAGCCGCGCTACACGCCTCCTCGGGCGCCGTTCGGTATTGGTGGATTCCGATGAGCACGGCATCAACCCCGACGATTTCGAGCGGCTGTGCCAGCAGCAGCATCCGCGTTTGGCCTTCCTGATGCCGACTGCGCATAATCCCACGCTGGTGACAATGCCGGAGGCGCGGCGCCGAGCGATCGCCGCCATCGCACGCCGTCACAGCGTCTGGCTGATCGAGGATGATCTCTATGGCGGCATGACAGGCGACCAGAACCCGCTCATGGCGTCCATCGCGCCGGAGCGCACCTTCGTGGTCAGCAGCCTGTCGAAGTCCGTTACGGCAGGCGTGCGTGGGGGCTGGGTCGCCTGCCCGCCGCATTTCGCCCAGCGAATCAAGGTCACGCATAAGATGACGACCGGCGGCCTGCCTTTCATTCTGGCGGAAACCTGCGCCCGGCTCGTGCTGGATGGTCACGCGCTGGAGCTGCGCCGCAGGTCGGTCGAGGAAATCAGGGCCCGCGAGCAGCTGGCGCGGGACGCCCTGTCAGGATTTGAGTTCAACTCGCATCCGCATCTGCCGTTTCTTTGGCTGAAGCTACCCGAACCATGGCTATCAGGCACATTCAAGAATGCCGCCATCGCCGACGGCGTGCTCATCGACGATGAGGATGAATTCAAGGCCGCGCGCATGGAGAAGGTCTATCATCGCGTTCGCGTCGCATTCTCATCGCCGCGACAACGAGAAGATGTCGCCGCCGGCTTTATGACGTTACGTCGGTTGCTGGAAAACGGCTCGGCCGGTTACGACAGTCACATTTAAGCCAGCCTCGTCGTTTTTATCGACAGCGATCTTGCGAAATCCCGGCTCTGCTATCTCGACACCTAGCACCCTACCATTCTATGTATGGGACACGATTCGCCCGCCATACCAGGGGGAGTGCATGGCAATTGATAGCGTTTCAGCAAGCAATTTGAGCAAGCGTTTAGTTACGAGTTTTCTGGCAATCAGTTCCGTATTCATCGTAGGTCAATCCGCCGCAATTGCGGCAGACACGGTTGCGGCCGCACCCGCACCTAAGATTTTCGACGAACTGCGCTTCGGAGCGAGCGGCTCCATCCAGAGCGGTTACGACCACGAAAAGGGTGTGTTTCCGGATATCCAGGTGCTTTTCAATCCGTTCGGCTACAATCCGACCGCCGATTGGAAGGATCAGCTGGCCCATCCGCGCATTCATTTGGGAACCTCGATCGGCACAGCCGGCTCGGCGACCCAGGTTTATGCCGGTCTTTCCTGGACGCTGACGCATAGCAACGGCATCTTTACCGAAGCAGGCTTCGGTGGAACGGTACATTCGGGCAATCTCGATGATTGGACCGAGCACGGTCCGATGCTCGGCTGTCGCTTGCTTTTCCACGAATATGCCGGGATCGGCTACAATTTCGACAGCCATTGGAACATGATGGCGCAGATCGCGCACTCTTCGCACGCCAATCTCTGCGATGGTCCGAATGGCGGCATGACGCGTGTCGGCGTTTTGGTCGGCTATAAATTCTAGTGATCCGGGAACGGCCGCGAATGGCCGTGCTCGCGACTTGCCTGTTATGAATGCCGGCGTGCTGTGAACGCCGGCGATTTTCCTGTCGCACGACAGGTTGACTTGCGCTAAAGAGACCTCGATCCCCTGACCGGCCTTCAAACCCCTTACAGGCAAGGACCCTCGAGCGCCCATGACCATTTCCAATTCGATCCAGATCACCCCCCAACTGATTGCCGCCCACGGCCTGAAGCCGGATGAATATCAGCGCATTCTGGATCTGATCGGCCGCGAGCCTTCCTTTACAGAGCTCGGCATCTTCTCGGCCATGTGGAACGAGCACTGCTCCTACAAATCCTCCAAGAAGTGGCTCCGTACCCTGCCGACCAAGGGTCCGCGCGTCATCCAAGGCCCCGGCGAGAATGCCGGCGTTGTCGATATCGATGACGGCGATTGCGTCGTCTTCAAGATGGAGAGCCACAACCACCCCTCCTATATCGAGCCATACCAGGGTGCCGCGACCGGCGTCGGCGGCATTCTACGTGACGTCTTCACCATGGGCGCGCGCCCGATCGCGGCAATGAACGCGCTGCGCTTCGGTGAGCCGGATCATCCAAAGACCCGTCATCTCGTTTCCGGCGTCGTTTCCGGCGTCGGCGGCTACGGCAATTCCTTCGGCGTTCCGACGGTCGGCGGCGAAGTCGAGTTCGATGCGCGCTACAATGGCAATATCCTAGTCAATGCCTTTGCCGCTGGCCTGGCCAAATCCAACGCCATATTCCTGTCGGAAGCCAAGGGCGTCGGCCTGCCGGTCGTCTATCTCGGCGCCAAGACCGGTCGCGACGGTGTCGGCGGCGCCACGATGGCATCGGCGGAGTTTGACGAATCGATCGAAGAGAAGCGCCCAACTGTTCAAGTCGGCGACCCCTTCACCGAAAAGTGCCTGCTGGAAGCCTGCCTGGAACTGATGCAGACCGGCGCCGTCATCGCCATCCAGGACATGGGTGCAGCCGGCCTCACCTGCTCTGCCGTCGAAATGGGCGCCAAGGGCGATCTCGGCATCGAGCTGGACCTCGACAAGGTGCCCGTGCGCGAAGAACAGATGACGGCCTACGAAATGATGCTGTCGGAAAGCCAGGAGCGCATGCTCATGGTGCTGCAGCCGGAAAAGGAAGCCGTCGCCAAGGCGATCTTCGTCAAGTGGGGCCTGGATTTCGCCATCGTCGGCAAGACGACAGACGACCTGCGCTTCCGCGTCATCCATCAGGGCGAGGAAGTCGCCAACCTGCCGATCAAGGATCTCGGCGATCAAGCTCCGGAATACGACCGTCCTTGGCGGGAAGCAGACAAGCGCGCCGCCCTGCCCGCCGATCTGGTAGCCGCTCCTGAAGATTACGGCCAGGCTCTGCTATCGCTGGTCGGCTCCGCCAATCAGTCGAGCCGCCGTTGGGTTTACGAGCAATATGATACCCTGATCCAGGGCAACTCGCTGCAGCTCCCGGGCGGCGACGCCGGCGTCGTGCGCGTCGAAGGCCATCCGACCAAGGCGCTGGCCTTCTCGTCTGACGTAACACCGCGTTATGTCGAAGCCGATCCGTTCGAGGGCGGCAAGCAGGCCGTCGCCGAATGCTGGCGCAACATCACGGCAACCGGCGCCGAGCCGCTTGCAGCGACCGACAACCTGAACTTCGGCAATCCGGAAAAGCCTGAGATCATGGGCCAGCTTGTCGGCGCGATCAAAGGCATCGGCGAAGCCTGCCGCGCGCTCGATTTCCCGATCGTCTCGGGTAACGTCTCGCTCTATAACGAAACCAATGGCGTCGGGATTCTGCCGACCCCAACCATCGCCGGTGTCGGTCTTCTGCCGGACTGGAAGGCGATGGCCCGCATCGGCTCCGCTTCCGAAGGCGACCACGTGCTGATGATCGGCGTAGACGGCAGCCATCTCGGCTCTTCGATCTATCTCCGCGATATTCTGGGCTCGACCGATGGCCCCGCTCCGGAAGTCGATCTTTTCGCCGAG
This sequence comes from Martinezella lusitana, assembly GCF_016901135.1. GTDB lineage: Bacteria > Pseudomonadota > Alphaproteobacteria > Rhizobiales > Rhizobiaceae > Rhizobium > Rhizobium lusitanum_D. The sequence continues at coordinate 365,758 of NZ_JAFEVL010000048.1, forward strand.
CGCCGCAACGGCGATTTCGTCCGCTCGGCCATCCGCAACGGCCAGGTCACGGCCTGCCATGACATCTCATCGGGCGGCCTGGCGCTGGCGCTCGCCGAAATGGCCATCGCATCCCGCAAGGGCCTGCGTATCGACCTGACTGAAAGCAAGACCCAGCCGCATGCAGCACTTTTCGGTGAGGATCAGGCTCGTTACGTCATCGCCGTTCCCGCCGATGTCGCCGATTTCGTCTGCATCAATGCGGCAAGCGCCGGCGTGCCGTTCCGCCGCCTCGGAACCATCGGCGGCGATGCGCTCGTCATCGATGGCTTGCTGTCGCTTCCGGTTGAGCAGTTGCGCGACGCGCATGAATCGTGGTTTCCTGCCTTCATGGATGGCAGCGCCCTCGCTGCCGCTGAATAGATCGAGGTATACCACCAATGCCAATGAACCCCGGCGATATCGAAGACATGATCAAAGCCGGCATTCCCGGAGCCAAGGTGACAATTCGCGACCTGGCCGGGGATGGCGATCATTATGCCGCTGAAGTTGTCGCGGAAGCCTTCCGCGGCAAGAGCCGCGTGCAGCAGCACCAGATGGTCTATGATGCCCTGAAGGGCAATATGGGCGGCGTGCTGCACGCCCTGGCGCTGCAGACCTCAGCGCCCGATTGAGACTGCCTGCAACTCGCTGCCGGAGTTGAATGTCAGCTCCGGCATGTTGTTCGCCGAAAACTCAGCAAAGCGGGAGGCTGGCAACGGGCCAGCCGTCATCAACGTAAAATCGAAGAATGCCTGTACGTCCGGCCCGAGCACATATTGCCGATGGACACGCAGGAAATCGCGCTTGATCTTGGCGTAGTGCTGGGCTGTCAGCATTTTCTTGAAACGCACGAATAGGATCGCCGGCTGCTTGGCGTCGGCATGCCCGCAAACCGCTACAACCTTTGTCTTGTAGAAATGGATCGCGTCGGTGAGACAGTGAACGTCCACCCAGAACATCTCCTTGCAGCGCGCGAGCAAGCCAACACGTGAGCGCAGCACCGCCGCCGGCCGCATGAGGGCGCATTGCAGGATGGCGCTGCCCAGGGTCGTAAACACCACGCGCTTGTCACGAAAAACCTCAGGCTCCCGCTCGAGCAGGAGACCGATCACATGCGCCGCCACGGACGAACCCATGCTATGCGAGGAGATGACGAATTCATCGACGCCGGGCTCATCCAGCGCCTGACGCACACTGATCGCGCAGGTCTCCAGCCATTGCTCGTTGCCGATACCGTTCAACCCCGCCATCTCCACGGCCATTTCCCAGTCGGAAAAGAGATGCAGCGTATGCAACCTCTCGGCCTGCGGCAGGAAAGCATAGACGAAGAAAGCGACGGCCAAGGCGATGCTGCCGATATGGCTCCATGCGCCGAACCCCAGCATGAACGGCAAGAATGCGATCGACAGGCTGAGCAGCAGCCCGACAAGCATAAGCAGAAACGGAAATATGAAAAACAGGCCGAAACGCCATGCATGGCGGAAATAGCCTGTCATCCCTCCGGAGACGATAACCCTTGCGGCAGCGAGATAGCCCTGTGCCAGCCGCGTGAAGAAAGGCCTGCCATTCAACGCCGCAACCAGATCGTTGTGATCGATGACATGAATACGGCTTTGCGTCCGCCAATCCGCAGCTTCGGCAGTCACATCGAAATAGGGTGCCCTGCCGAAATTCTTCAGCTCGTCCACGGTGACCGAATAATCCCACACGGCAGCGCTTTGCCTAGCCGAGCGCTCGTAGCGAGCCCGATGCGCCGCCGCATCCAGCGGCTCAAAGCCAGGGAAGTGGAGAACCACCCGCTTCTTGATACTATCCATATTGTCGTTGGTCCCCGGCGCGTTTCAGCGGCAGATACACGTAAGCGACCGCCAAGACCATGGCCTGCCGGCTTTTTCATGGCAGCGCAATGCAAAGCTATTCCCTCGCCTCACTGTTACAGCGAGTGAAACTCCCATCGTCCGGGGCTTGAAAGCGCGAATCAGATCAGCATTCCCGGCCGGGATAGGGCGAGATGTCAGAACATCGATCCGCCGGCGGCGCAGTCATGATCTTTTCGACGACCGAAGCCACGGGCGGTTGCGGCGTCGGTGCGGTCGACGCGCGATAGCCAAAGGCGATGCTTAGAATCAAAACGATGGCGCTCACGGTAACGGTACTGTTCAATATCGAGGCTTTTGGCGTGCGAACGTGTTCGTAATATTCCCGCTCGCCTTCACTGGTCTCTTCAGAACCGTAAAACTCGCGCTCCTCACCAACCTGGCCCTCGGTATAGTGATGATGGTGGCTCATGGTGTCCGCTCCCTCATATGCAATGCAATCTTCGCAAAGGACCGATACGCGCCAAATCGCATCAATCGACTAACTCTAACAAACATACCGGTCACCTGTAAAATCAGTAGCAACCTAATATTAATCAACCCTTGCTTCTATTTTATGTGTGTTGTTCAGCCTTCAAGTTGAAGGGCCTATTTCAAAACGCACTGTTCAAGAAAAATCGCTAATTGACGGATTCGGCCGTCTTCCTTAACAGCTGATGCCGGAAATCCATTCATGCGATGAAAAAGACGCATGGTACGTTTTGCGGCTGGAAATCGAGCCGGTCGCTTGCTATTTAAGAAGCAGATTTAACGCTGTGGGCCTTGACCCCGCATGTGAAAGGACTGGAAAATGAGCGGCATTCACGAATTCATCGCCAATGAAGTAAAAAACAATGACGTTGTTGTCTTCATGAAGGGCACGCCCCAGTTCCCGCAATGTGGTTTCTCGGGCCAGGTGGTCCAGATCCTCGACCATATCGGCGTCGACTATAAGGGTATCAATGTCCTTGCTGATGCCGAGATTCGTCAGGGCATCAAGGAATACTCCAACTGGCCCACCATCCCGCAGCTTTACGTGAAGGGCGAATTCATCGGCGGCTGCGATATCGTACGCGAAATGTTCCAGGCGGGTGAGTTGCAGCAGCACTTCCAGGAAAACGGCATCAGCGTTCGCGCCGCCTCCTGATCGGTCACCGGGCTCCTCGTCCGGTTTCCATAGTCCAATTCGATCGAAAAGGCGCTGCCACCGGGCAGCGCCTTGATATGTTTATGGGAATAAAAACCGTGACGACTACATCCCAGGCTATGTCCCATGGGCAACTACCCATGGGCAAACGCGAGTTCATCGTGCTCGCGGCCTTCCTGATGGCGATCAATTCATTGGCCATCGACATCATGCTCCCCGCTCTCCAACAGATCGGCTCCAGTCTCGGCGTCGAGAACGAGAACCATCGGCAATATGTGGTAACCGCCTATCTGATCGGATTTGGCTCGGCGCAGCTTATCTACGGTCCGTTGTCGGATCGCTTCGGCCGCCGCATCCCCCTGCTGATCGGCATTGTCGTCTATGTCATCTCCGCCTTCGGCATTGCCCTTATTCCGTCCTTCGCCGGCCTGCTCGCCCTGCGCTTCATTCAAGGGCTGGGTTCGGCAGCGACGCGCGTCATCACCATTTCCATCGTCCGCGACGTTTTCGGCGGCCGCCTGATGGCGGAGGTGATGTCGCTGATCATGATGGTCTTCATGATCGTTCCGGTCATCGCGCCGGGAAGTGGCCAGATCATCATGCTGGTCAGCACCTGGCACATGATCTTCGTCTTCATCGGCACGATGGCGACACTCGTGGGCATCTGGATGTATTTCCGGCTGCCGGAGACGCTGAAGCCCGAGAATGTGCGCCCGCTGACCGTCAGGTCGGTTGCATCCGGCTTCGGTATGGTTCTGACGAACCGTGTCGCGCTCTGTTACACGATCGCCAGCACGTTCCTCTTCGGCGCGCTGTTCGGCTTCATCAACTCGGCCCAGCAGATCTACAGCGGTATTTATGGACTTGGCGTCTATACCCCCGTCGCCTTTGGCGGCGTGGCGCTGTTCATGGCGCTGTCATCCTTCATCAATTCGCAGCTCGTCGGCCGTTTCGGCATGCGGCGGCTGTCGCATGCGGCCCTGCTCGGCTTCTCTTTCATTACCTTCGTCTGGCTGATGGTGCAGCTTTACGGCCCCGCGCCGATGCCCTTCCCGCTGTTCATGATCTTCTTCGCGCTGGCGATGTTCCAGTTCGGCTGGATCGGCTCCAATTTCAACTCGCTCGCCATGGAACCGCTCGGCCATGTCGCCGGTACGGCCTCCTCGGTACTCGGTTTCATGAGCACGGTCGGCGGCGCGTCGATCGGCGCCGGCATCGGCCAGTATTTCAACGGCACGGCGACGCCGATGGTCGTCGGCTACTTCACTGTCTCGCTGATCGGCTTGATGTTCGTGCTGATTGCCGAAAAGGGTCGCCTCTTCCGCCCACACAATGCGCCACCGCCGGCCGATCAATCCCTCGCTTTGCATTGACAGGCAAATCCATATGACCCCGCCTCAAGAACGCACGCCGGCGCAATCCGGCTCCAATCGCATCGGCCTCGGCATCGTCGAATTCATCATCACGATCGCTCTGATGACAGCCAGCATCTCCATGGGCATCGACAGCATGCTGCCGGCCCTTCCGAACATCGGCCAATCGCTTGATGTCGCCAACCCCAATGACACACAGCTGATCATCGGCGTCTACTTCCTCGGCTTCGGCATCTGCCAGCTCTTCTTCGGCAGCCTGGCGGATACTTACGGCCGGCGGCGCATTCTACTCGGAGGCCTGGCCTTTTATACGGTGACGCTCTTTGCGGCGGCCTGGAGCGGCAGTCTCTTCGCGCTGCTCGCTCTGCGCTTCGCGCAGGGTGTCGGCGCCGCAGCCGTGCGCATCACCACGCTTGCCATCGTCCGCGATTGCTTCGGCGGCCGTGAGATGGCGCGCGTCATGTCCTACGTGATGATCGTCTTCATGATCATGCCGATGGTCGCACCTTTCGTCGGCCAGGTGATCGTTGCCTATTCCAACTGGCAATGGATCTTCATTCTGATCGGTATAGTCAGCGCCGGCCTTTTCCTGGTCGCGTTCTTCCGCATGAAGGAGACGCTTCCGACAGAAGAACGCCTGCCGCTTTCGGTCGCCTCGGTCCTGTCCGGTTTCAAGACGGTCCTGACCAACCGCATCACCTGCGGCTACATGATCGGCCTCACGCTCTACACGGGTGTGATCTGCGCCTATATCGTCTCGGTGCAGCAGGTATTCGGTGAGGTCTATGGCCTCGGGGACTCGTTTCCGATCGCCTTTGCGGCGACGGCGGCCGGCACTGCCGTCGCGCAGTTCGCCAATGGCTATTTCGTCCGCAGCTTCGGCATGCGGCGCATCTCCCATGCCGCCATGATCGTCTTCACCGCCCTGGGCGCTGTCGGCTACGTTGTCGGCATGTTCGGTCAGCCAAGCTTCACGTTCATCTATGTGCTGATCTCGATAATGCTGATGATGTTTGCGGTCATTACCACCAACTTCATGGCCATCAGCCTGGAGCCGATGGGACACCTGGCGGGCACGGCGGCGGCCATCACCAGCTCGGTCTCCACCACGGTCGGCGTCCTGCTCGGCGGCATCGTCGGCCAGATGTTCGATGGCACCGCTCAGCCGCTAATCGCCGGCTTCACCATATTCGGTGCGCTCACGATCCTGGCAACGCTATGGGCCGAACGCGGCAAGCTCTTCACCCATCCCGGCGATACGCCGGCGCTGGAGCCCGGCATGGGGCACGTCTGAACAACGTGCCTCTCAGGCGTCGCTACGCGAACGGCTGACCCAACGCAGCGCCGCGGCGATTGCAAGTCCGAAGAGTGGCCACATCGCCCAAGGCGTGCCCTGCCAAGTGAAAAGATTGATCGCGGCAATGCCGATACCGGTGATGACAAGGCTGGCGATCGCCATGTCGACCTGCTTGTTGCGACGAATTAAGCGGTATGCGTTGACCCAGAGAATGATGAGTATCGGCCATTTCGCCCAGAACTCACCATCCCAGGTCAGTCCATTGAGCACGGCAAGGCCGATGCAGATGATCAACGGCGTTCCGTAATTAAGTCGCCAATCCTGCAACAGGGAGTTTCTCGCCGCCACCTCCGGCGCCCGTGCCGGAGCCGGCTGCGGGTTGGACCGATAGTCGGAGGTGGTGGTGTCCACCACCTGCACGCCACCAACGCGCACGGCATAGCTCGGCACGCCGCCCTCGATATTCTTGACCTCGAGCTGACCGAGGAAATCGAAGCCAACCGCGACCTTGTTGCGGACCTGGTCGTAGACCGTATTGGAGATAACGATACCGCCAGGAGTGGCGCGCGACTGAAGCCGCGCGGCGATATTGACACCATCGCCGTAGAGATCATTGCCATCGGCGATCACGTCGCCGAGGTTCAGGCCGATGCGAAAGAGCATCTGCTTTTCGGTATCCATGGCGGCATTGTAGCCAGCAAGTTCGTTCTGGACATCGATTGCTGCCCGCACGGCTTCGACAACGCTTGGAAATTCGGCGAAAACACCATCGCCCCAGGTATTGATCACCCGGCCACCATGCGCCTCGATTAGCCGCGTCATGGCATCTCGATAACGCCGAAGGGTCGCAAGCGTCCCCTCCTCGTCCCTGCCCATAAGACGCGTGTAATCCTGCACGTCAGCGCAGAAGATGGTGGTCAGCTTGCGGCTCGTCTCGGACATCTGCCTCATCCTCTCGGCAAGCGCCGACGGTGGCCCTTGCCTGCTGCTGCGAAGATAGTCTTCCCGACGCGACTTTCCAAGTGGTCGCGTCGGCTGCTGACCCGGCTCGATGCGACAGGTTATACGGTGAAAACCTCGCGTCGCAGCAGTTCCCAGGAATCCTTGTCCACCGCGACCAGCAAGCCGCCGTCGAGATGATGCGGCAGATAGGGTGAGCCGTCGAAGCGACGCACATAAGCGCCCGCTTCCTGCGAGATCAGCGCGCCGGCCAGATGGTCCCAGGGCATCAGCTTGTTGTACATCAGATAGTGGACGTGGCCGCCGGCGAGAGTGCGATACTCGTGCGCCGCGCATCGATAGTTGGTGGAGTAGCGCACCTTGGCGAGATTGCCCATGACTTCCGCCCGCTTGTCCTTCGGCAGGAAGCCGGTCGATGCCATGCCGACCATGTCTTCCAGCGCGACCGGCTGCGTCGCCCTCATGCGCAGGGTCTCGCCGTCGGGACGGCGCAACCATGCGCCGCTGCCGCGCTCCGCCAGCACCCAATCGTCGCCCATCGGATCGAAGATGATGCCGGCGACCGTCTCGCCTTTGGAGATCACCGAAGCCATGACACCGAAGGCCGGGATGCCGGAGGCGAAATTGAACGTGCCGTCGACGGGATCGACGATGATGGCCAGATCCGCATCCGGCAGCTTGTCGAGCAGTGCCGGATCGGCCGCGACGGATTCTTCGCCGACGAAGAGCGCCTCGGGCCAAAGCCGCTCCACCTCGGCCTTCACCATCCGCTCAGCACGCTCGTCAGCTTCGGTCACCAGATCGGTCGCTTCGCTCTTCGCGCGGACGTCATCACTGCCAAGTCTGCGGAAGCGCGGCAGGATCTCCATCTGCGCGGCGCGGCGCAACACATGAGCAAGGGTGGTAACGTCAACGGGCGATGTCATGATATGGTCCTTTCGTGTCAGACGCCGATAATTTCGCGGCGGATCATTTGCCAGCTATCCTCATCCGGCGCAGAAATAATGCCGCCCGTCGTTTCGCCCGGCCGGTAGGGTGTGCCATCGAATTTGGCCGTATAACCGCCGGCCTCCTGATGCGCCAGTACTCCGGCAAGATGATCCCAGGGCATCAGCTTGGAATGACCGATGAAATGCCATTTGCCCGATGCCACCATCCAGTATTCGTAGGCGGAACAATTGAGCGAGAAAGTCATGCGTGTCTTGGCGAGATTGGCACAGATACGCGACCTCTCCGGCTCGTCCATGTGTCCCCAGGATATGGCGCCGGTCATGGCGCCCAGGGGAGCGGATGCGGCAACGGAAAGCCGCCTCGCCTGCCCCGCACGGCGACGCAGGAAGGTGCCCCCGCCACGCATCGCGGTAATGGTGTCTCCGAGTACCGGATCATAGATGACGCTGGCAATCGTCTCGCCATTGGCGACAACGGCGACGATCGTGCCAAACACCGGCAGCCCTGCCGCAAAATTGAACGTGCCGTCCACCGGGTCGATGGTAAAGGCCAGTTCCGCATGCGCCAGTGCCGGCACAACCGACCGGTCGGCCTCATAGGCCTCCTCTCCGACGATAAGAGCGCCTGGAAAGCGGGCCTTCAGCGCGGCAGTGATATATTGCTCGGCAAGCAGATCTGCCTCAGTCACCAGATCGATGGCCGACGTCTTTTCCGATATGTCGCCATCACCCAGATTGCGGAACCGCGGCAGGATTTCCTGCGCCGCCGCCTCGGCAACGATCGTCATCAGATGGTCGAAGTCTGTATCGGAGAAAGTCATCGGAGGCCTTTTGTCTTGGGAGGGACCTCCTCTTATGACCGATTCGATGACGCTGGTGTGGCAAAAGCGCCTAATCGGCGTCGGTTTGTCCAGTCATCAGACCGGCAAAATCGAAGAGCTTGGGATCGAGCAGATGCGACGGATTCACATGCGCCAGCGCGCGCAGCATCGTATCCTTGCGGCCCGGCATGCGCCGCTCGATATCAGCAAGCATGTCCTTCATCGCATTGCGCTGCAGCCCATCCTGCGAGCCGCAGAGATCGCAGGGAATGATCGGAAACTGCATGGCGGCGGCGAACTTGGCGAGATCGTCCTCGGCGGCATAGGCGAGCGGGCGCAGCAGCATCAGATCGCCCTCATCATTGAGAAGCTTTGCCGGCATCGAGGCCAGGCGGCCGCCATGGAAAAAGTTCATGAAGAAGGTTTCGAGAATATCCTCGCGGTGATGGCCGAGCACCAATGCATCACAACCCTCTTCGCGCGCAATACGATAGAGATTGCCGCGGCGCAGGCGCGAACAAAGCGAACAGTAGGTCGCGCCCTCGGGTACCTTTTCCTTCACGATGGAGTAGGTGTCGCGATACTCGATGCGATGCTCAACGCCAATCTTCGCCAGATAGTCCGGCAGCACATGCTTCGGGAAGTTCGGCTGGCCCTGATCGAGATTGCAGGCAATCAGTTCCACCGGCAACAGGCCGCGCCATTTGAGATCAAGCAGGATCGACAGCAGCCCGTAGGAATCCTTGCCGCCGGAAAGGCCGACCAGCCAGCGCCTTTGCCCCTTCAGCATCTGGAAATCCTCCAGAGCCTGCCGCACCTGCCGCAGCAGGCGCTTGCGAAGCTTGTTGAAGGAGACAGACCGAGGCACATCGGAAAACATCGGATGCACGCCAGAGACGCCGTCCTCAGCCTCGATATCGATCTCGTCCATTACCGTCGTTGCGATATTCATTCCGTCGTCCTCAGTGCCTCGCCACGCTGATAGCAGAAAGCGTCGAAAGAAGACACCGCATCAATCGCCGAACACCGACCAGCCCGTGCGCGCAGCCAGCATTTCCAGCGCCACCGCGCCGAGCTGCGAATTGCCGACCTTGTTCAGGCCCGGCGACCAGACGGCGATTGATCCTATACCCGGCGCCACGGCGAGAATGCCGCCGCCGACGCCGCTCTTGCCGGGAAGACCGACATGATAGGCGAAATCGCCGGAGCCGTCATAATGGCCGCAGGTCAGCATCAGCGCATTGATGCGCCGCGCCCGCTTCGGCGAAACGACGGAATGGCCTGTGATCGGATTGCTGCCGCGCGCCGCAAGATAGAGCCCAGCCTTGGCAAGCTGCTGGCAGCTCATCGAAAGAGCGCATTGGTGGAAATAGACGCCGAGCACATGCTCGACCGGATGGTCGAGGTTGCCATAGGCACGCATGAAATTGGCGAGCGCGAAATTGCGAAAGCCCGTCTGCGTCTCAGAGCGCGCTACCCTGTCGTCGATGGTGATCGACTCGTCATCGGCGACATAGCGCACGAAGCGCAGGAGCTCGCCGATCGCCTCGCGCGGCGCATGGCCAGACAGCACGACATCGCTGACGGCGATCGCGCCGGCATTGATGAAGGGATTGCGCGGAATGCCTTCTTCACGCTCGAGCTGGACTATGGAGTTGAAGGAGGTGCCAGACGGCTCGCGTCCCACGCGCTTCCAAAGGCTTTCGCCGATCTTGCCGAGCGCCAGCGTCAGCATGAAGACCTTCGAAATACTCTGGATGGAAAAGGCAATGCCCGCATCACCGACGCTGTGAACCTCGCCGTTGACGGTGGCGATCGTCATGCCGAACTGCTTTGGATCGACCTTGGCGAGTTCCGGAATGTAATCGGCAACCTTACCCTCGCCGATACGCGGCGAAAGCTCCGTATAGATGCCGTCGAGAATTGCCTGCAGATCGGTCATAGGGCGCTCCAAAGACAAAAAAAGCCGCTCGAAAGGAGCGGCTTTTCCATCATGAAAAATATCCGCTTGTTAACGCGAATAGAATTCGACGACCAGCTGCGGTTCCATGACGACTGCGTAGGGCACATCGGCGAGGGTCGGAACGCGAGCGAAAGTCGCTACCATCTTGTTGTGATCGGCTTCGATATAGTCCGGAACGTCGCGCTCGGCGAGACCGATCGATTCCAGAACGATCACGAGCTGCTTCGACTTTTCGCGGACTTCGATGACGTCGCCAGCCTTGCAGCGGAACGAACCGATGTTGACGCGAACGCCGTTCACCGTGACGTGGCCATGGTTGACGAACTGACGGGCTGCGAAAACGGTCGGAACGAACTTGGCGCGGTAGACGATCGCGTCGAGGCGCGATTCGAGCAGGCCGATCAGGTTTTCCGAAGTGTCGCCCTTGCGGCGGTTGGCTTCGTCGAAGGTGGCACGGAACTGCTTTTCACGCAGGTCGCCGTAGTAGCCCTTCAGCTTCTGCTTGGCGCGCAGCTGCACGCCGAAGTCGGAGAGCTTGCCCTTGCGGCGCTGGCCGTGCTGGCCCGGGCCGTATTCGCGACGGTTAACCGGGGACTTCGGACGGCCCCAGATGTTCTCGCCCATACGGCGGTCAATTTTGTACTTGGACGATTCGCGCTTGCTCATCGCATTTCCTTTCAAACTATTTGAGCGGCCCGTTGCCGAACCGCGAAGGAAACACGCCCTCCTCTGAACTCCATTTTCGAGCTCTGACAGGCCTCTCACATTAGCGAACGGAGAAAGCCACGGGACATGTCAAATGAAACACCGGACATTTCTGCCCGGCGTTGGCGCGGTCTGTAAGGGGTCGTCATGAAAATGTCAACAGCGGGATCGAAGGAAGTGCCAGCTATTCCGCAGCCGCTTGCTCTGTGCCATGCAAATCAGGCGCATTGGCGTCGCCCGGCGCTGTCTGGCAGTCGATATCCGGGAACGCCACAACGCGGCGACCGGAGAAATCGGTATGGACGACGACGCTGCCCTGTTCCTCGAAGTAGCTGAGCAAACGCCGGGCGCGGCGGGCGGAGTGGGTACCGTAGGCACGGGCGATCCGCGCATCGGAGGGGCAAGCTTCGCCACCGATGGCAGCCTTGGCAAGCATCAGGAAAACACCCTGCAGATCGTCGGTGACACCAGCCGAAAGCGAAAGAGCCGTCGCCCATGCCTCCGTCGCCATCGTCGCCTCGTCCGCGCCGGAGCGCACCACCGCCACGCGGCGACGGAATTCGGACAGGCTCATCGGCGCACCAGGCACGCGGCGCATGCGCAACCGCACGAGAAACTCCTGGTAGAGGACGGAATCCGTGCGGAAGGCCGAGGCCGGATCATCCAGGATTTCCGAAAGCACTGCGGTCACCCGCGCTTCGCGATCCTCGTTCGACAATTCTGGCTGGTTCGGCTTCGGCTCTGCCGCAGCCGTGTTCGTCGCAGGGGCGGAACGCGACAGCTCGGCCAGGATATCCGTCGTCGGGCGCGGCGCGGGTGTGGCCCGACGAACCATCGGCTTGGAAAACTCTTCCGGATCCGGTGTGAAGATCAGATCCTCGACATCCTGAGGTGCATCCGGCAGCGGCATCAGCTTCGGGCTGGAGGAACGCGCCGAGGTTTCCACGGAACCGATGGTGATCGGCAACGGCCGCCGCGAGAGCGCCGGACCGAGAGCGACAAAATTGCCGCGCTTCAGATCGCGGAACATTTCCGCCTGCCTGCGATCCATGCCGAGAAGATCGGCGGCGCGCGCCATGTCGATATCGAGGAAGGTGCGGCCCATCAGGAAGTTGGAGGCCTCGGCCGCGACGTTCTTGGCAAGCTTCGCCAGGCGTTGTGTGGCGATCACGCCGGCAAGGCCGCGCTTGCGGCCGCGGCACATCAGATTGGTCATGGCGCCGAGCGACATCTTGCGTGCATCTTCGGAGACATCGCCGCCGACGGAAGGCGCAAACATCTGCGCCTCGTCGACTACGACCAGCACCGGATACCAGAATTCGCGATCGGCATCGAACATGCCGTTGAGGAAAGCGGCGGCGGCGCGCATCTGCTGCTCGATATCGAGCCCTTCCAGCGTCAGCACGCAGGAAACGCGATGCTGGCGAATGCGGTTAGCGATGCCGGCAAGCTCGGCCTCGGTGCGTTCGCCATCCACAACCACATGCCCGAACTTATCGGCCAGCGTGACGAAATCGCCTTCCGGATCGATAATGACCTGCTGCACCCATTGCGCTGATTGTTCCAGCAGACGGCGCAGCAGATGCGATTTTCCGGAGCCGGAATTGCCCTGCACGAGCAGACGGGTTGCCAGCAGCTCCTCGATATCGAGCTGGGCGCTGGTCCCGCCGGACGCCGTTCCCATGTCGATGCCGACCTGCAATGCACTTCCCCTGTCATCAAGAATCAAATGCGGATGCGTCCCATCTTTCTGAAAGGACGCGCCTTCGTCTAGCAAAGATTTCCAGGCTATGCGCCCGCGGATTGAAAAAACCCACAGGCGATTGTGATGTCAGCGGAACCGCAGATTGGCGCGTGACAATTGGTCGACCGAGGTGCAGCCCATCAGCTTCATGTCGCGCTCGATCTCGGTGCGCAAATGCCGTAGCGCACGCTCGACGCCCGCCTGGCCGGCAGCCGCCAGCGGATAGAGGTAGAAGCGGCCGAGACCAACGGCCTTGGCGCCGAGCGACAGGGCCTTCAGCACATGCGTGCCGCGCTGGATGCCGCCGTCCATCATGACATCGATGCGATCGCCGACGGCATCGGCGATTTCCGCCAGCTGGTCGAATGCCGCTCGCGAGCCGTCCAATTGCCGACCGCCATGGTTCGAAAGCACGATGCCGGTGCATCCGATATCGACGGCCCGCTTGGCATCCTCGACCGACATGATGCCCTTCAGGCAGAACTGCCCGTCCCAATGCTTCACCATTTCGGCGACATCGTTCCAGTTCATCGACGGGTCGAGCATCTCGGTGAAGTATTTGCCGATCGACATCGCGCCGCCGCTCATGTCCACATGCTCATCGAGCTGCGGCAGACGGAATTTCTCGTGCGTGAGATAGTTCAGCCCCCAGGCTGGCTTGATGGCGAATTGCGCAATGCCGGCGAGATTGAGCTTGAAGGGAATGGAAAACCCGGTGCGCAGGTCGCGCTCGCGATTGCCGCCGGTGATGCTGTCGACGGTGAGCATCATCACGTTGACGCCGGCATCCTTTGCCCGTTGCATCATCGCGCGGTTCAGTCCGCGATCCCTGTGGAAATAGAATTGATAGACCTGCGGCCCCTGATGCTTCTTGCGCACCTCCTCGAGGCTGACCGTGCCAAGCGAGGAGACACCGAACATGGTGCCGATGGAAGAGGCTGCCGCCGCAACCGCATTTTCACCCTCGTGATGAAATAGCCGCTGCAGGGCCGTCGGCGAGCAGTAGAAGGGCGTGGCGAGCTTTTGTCCCATGACGGTGACAGACATATCGACCTCGCTGACGCCGCGAAGGACGTTCGGAACGAGATCGCAGCTCTCGAAGCTCGCCGTGTTGCGCCGAAGCGTCACTTCGTCGTCGGCGGCACCATCGATGTAATTGAAGATCGGACCGGGAAGACGGCTCTTCGCCAGAGCGCGGAAATCATGGAAGTTATGGCAGTCACGCAGGCGCATGGCTCGCCTCGGCATTGAAACTGCAACCATTTTCAAAAGACATCAAATATCGTCCTCCCAATATCCCGCCGCTTAGTCCGACCTTGCGCTACAGCCGATGCAGCCGTGCTTCCCATTTGTAAAGCACGTCCGGCTCCTTCTCCTCATTGCCTGCCCCGTCCGACTCGTCAACAACGAAGAAGCCGTGTTTTTCGTAAAAGCGGCGCGCCGGCGCATTTCGTTGAAATGTCCAGAGCGAAAGCACCGGATAGGCGGATTTGGCGACATCGAGCAAACGGCTGCCGATGCCATGCCGCTGTGCTTCGGGCAGAACGTAGAGTTGATCAATCCAATCTTCGAGAAAGGCGATGACGCCGACCAGGCGACCACCCTCTTCGGCACCCCAGATCTGGCAATCCTTATAGACGACGGCACTCCAGAAGCCGACATCTTCCTCCGTCGTATGAAGTCCGGAAAGCGTCGGAAGCCGCTCGTCGAAGGAGGCGCGGTGAACGGCTGCCGCTGCCGGCATGTCCGCGAGATCGAGTTTACGCAACGAAACCTTGCCTGCCATCATCAAGCCCTAAGCCCAAAACCCTGCATCAGCCGGCGGGTCGGAAAATCCGGCGCGCCTGACGTGAACATTGCAAAGTCGAAATTGTCGGGATGGACGGCATCGACAGCCTGCGGCACCAGGCTGCGCGCACGGCGCGCAATCGCCTCGGCCGGATCGAGCCAGTCGACCGGCCAGGGCGCAAGCCTGCGGAAGATGTTGGCCATGAAAGGATAATGCGTGCAGGCCAGCACGACGATGTCAGTCTTGCGGCCGTCCTTCTCGACGAAGCACTGATCGATCTCTGCAAGTACCGCCTCGTCGGACACCGCATCACCGCGAATATAGGCTTCCGCCAGACGCGCCAGGTTTTCCGAGCCGACGAGCCGGACATGGCATTGGGTGGCGAAGGACTGGATCAGGTCACGGGTATAGGCGCGCTTCACCGTCCCCGGCGTCGCTAGTACCGAGACCAGACCGGAGCGGGTTCGCTCCGCCGCCGGCTTGATCGCCGGCACCGTGCCGATGAACGTCATCTGCGGAAATGCGGCTCGCAGATCTGCGCCCACAAGCGTGAAAGCCGTATTGCAGGCGATGATGCAGACTTCCGGATCGTGTTCGGCGAGCAACTTTCCGAAAAGATCGACGATGCGATCCTTCAGTGCCTGTTCTTCCCAGCCGCCGTAGGGAAAGCCGGCATCATCGGCGACATAGATGAAACCGCGTTCCGGCATCAGCACCCGCGCCTCGCGCAGCACGGTCAGGCCACCGATGCCAGAGTCGAAGACCAGGATGGGTTTCAGCTCATTCGCCACTGCTGTCATCGTTCGTGGTTTCCTTGGATGCGCTGGACGATCGGGGATGGGAACCGCTGCCGCGGGGAGATTTCCGCGTGAAGCGGTCGAGAGACGAGATCACGCCGCGCAAGACGCTGATTTCCTGTTCGGTAAACGCCCGGCGCGAGAGGACAGCGCGGAGATTGTCGATCATTTTCGGCTTTTTCCCGGCGGGATGGAAATAATTGCGGGCATCCAGCGCCTCCTCGAGCTGGTCGAAGAGACCGAAAAGCTGATCCTTCGTCGAAGGCCGCTGCTCGATCGCCTGGAAAGGCACGGCGCCGAGATCCTCCATGCCGGACTTCATCCACTCATAGGACATCAGCAGCACGGCCTGGGCGATGTTCAGCGAAGCGAAAGCGGGATTGACGGGAAACGTCACGATCTCGTCGGCGAGCGCCACCTCCTCATTCGTCAGGCCCCAGCGCTCGCGCCCGAAGAGGATGCCGGTGCCCTCGCCGGCCTTGAATCGCGCACGAAGCGTCTCTGCCGCCACGACAGGTGAACGGACCGGCTTGTAGCCGTCGCGCTCGCGTGCCGTCGTCGCATAGACGAAATTGAGATCGGCGACCGCCTGCTCCAGCGTGTCGTAGACCTTCGTCGCCTCGATGATGTGATCGGCCTTCGAAGCGGTCGCTTGCGCTCTCTCGTTCGGCCAGCCGTCGCGCGGATTGACAAGACGCAGCTCGGCCAGGCCGAAATTCGCCATGGCCCGCGCCACCATGCCGATATTCTCGCCCATCTGCGGCTCGACCAGAATGACGGCCGGCCCTTCGGCCAGAAGTAGACGCTCGCTGTTCGTGCCTGCCATGACGCTTTATCTCCGCGCGCGAACCCTGTCCGCGCAAATCACGGTCGCAATAGCGAGACACCAGCCGATCGGCAAGGTTTTTGAGCGCCGGCGCCGCGACGAACCCTCCCCGACTATTGCGGATTGGCCGGCTTCTGCTGATCGGAAGGCTGCTGTTGCTGCTGCTTGACGAGATCCTGCATAACTGACTTCAGCGAGCTCGGATTGCCATTGTCGTCGATCGTGATGATGTCGTCGATGACCGGTCTTCCGGCCTCCTGGATGACTTCGAAGCGGACCGTGGTCGTCTTCTGGTAGTCGGCGTCCGATCCCATGCAGGTGGCTTTCTTGAATGTCGCCAGCACTTCCGTCACATCGCCTTTCGGCGGCTGTCCAGCAAGCTTCATGTCCTCCAGCGGACAGGCATCCTGCGCGTTGACGATGACGTCATAGTCGAACGGCGAGATCCCGTCCTCGTCGGCTGCGGGAAACTGCGCCGCCGCCTGATATTTGGCAGCAAAATCCTTGCTGTAGAGATCCTTGAGCTTGCTATCGTCGAAAATATCCTGCCAGTCGCTGTCCCCGCCTGCCCAGTTCGAGACGGTGGCATCCATGATGATCTTGACCGGAGCCGTCGCATCGGCCGCAAGCGCCATATTCGCCCCGAACGAGACCTGAAGGAGTGTGAAGACAAGCGCGGATGCGGCAAATTTCTGCATGATATGATTCCGTTGCGACAGGCAAAACATGGGCGACATTAGACGCATCCACCGCTTTGGCAATGGTCCCGATTTTGAAAACCACCCGTCGGACTGAAGCTGCACTGATAAGATTATGACGATTTCAAATGCCGTCTTTGTGGGCGTTCTCGGCTTATATATTCTTTTTATAAGCAAGGCCGGGTCTTCATATCGAATAGATATATGCGGTTTGCTATCCGATATGCGGCGAAGACAATTTCGCCGAGGGGGACATCATGTCGCGTGGCCTGTTGGTATTCGTGCTGCAGACATTTGTCTGCCTCGCAGTTGCATTGCTCGGCGCATGGACATTGTTCCGGCCCAAAAGCTTTCAGGCCTTCGTGCACGAAAATTTTGGAATTTTTCCAAGCGTAAAGCCAGGTATTCAATCGATAACTATCCTCATAAGGCTCTCTTCGGCTTTTTTTCTGTGGTACGCCTATATGCTGGCGCAGGCCTTCGGTGCCGAAATTCTCTTTCTCGTTCATATTGTTCAACACCTGGCTGGTTGACCCTGACATCGAAAAGTCGACCGCTCACCGGAAGGTGCCATGAAGCGGATGTGATGAGCAAAAACGCCGCCTTAGCGCCGCTTTGGCTTTGCGTTCGGAACTTGCGATGCTATAGCGCTCGAGACTTCATATCACTCACGGGGACATGCGCCCCCATCAGCTTAAACGAGGCAGAAGCATGAAGAAGATCAAGGTCGCTAACCCCGTTGCCGATCTCGATGGCGACGAGATGACTCGCATCATCTGGCAGTTTATCAAAGACAAACTGATCTACCCCTACCTCGATATCGATATCGACTATTACGACCTCTCGGTCGAAAACCGCGATGCGACCAACGACCAGGTCACCGTCGACGCCGCCAACGCCATCAAGAAGCACGGCGTCGGCATCAAGTGCGCGACGATCACGCCGGATGAAGACCGCGTCAAGGAATTCAACCTCAAGCAGATGTGGAAGAGCCCGAACGGCACGATCCGCAACATCCTCGGCGGCGTCATCTTCCGCGAGCCGATCATCTGCAAGAACGTACCCCGCCTGGTTCCGGGCTGGACCAAGCCGATCGTCGTCGGCCGTCATGCCTTCGGCGACCAGTACCGCGCCACCGACTTCAAATTCCCCGGCAAGGGCAAGCTGACCATCAAGTTCGTCGGCGAAGACGGCACGGTCATTGAAAGGGACGTCTTCGACGCCCCCGGCGCCGGCGTTGCTATGGCCATGTACAACCTCGACGAATCGATCCGCGAATTCGCTCGTGCGTCGATGATGTACGGCCTGATGCGCAAGTGGCCGGTCTATCTGTCGACCAAGAACACCATCCTCAAGGCCTATGACGGCCGCTTCAAGGACATCTTCGAAGAAGTCTACCAGAGCGAATTCAAGGCTCAGTTCGACGAAGCCGGCATCACCTATGAGCACCGTCTGATCGACGACATGGTCGCCTCCGCGCTGAAATGGTCCGGCGGCTATGTGTGGGCCTGCAAGAACTACGACGGCGACGTCCAGTCCGACACGGTTGCTCAGGGCTTCGGCTCACTCGGCCTGATGACCTCGGTTCTCTTGACGCCTGATGGCAAGACGGTTGAAGCCGAAGCTGCGCACGGCACGGTCACCCGCCACTATCGCCAGCACCAGAAGGGCCAGGAGACATCGACCAACTCGATCGCCTCGATCTTCGCCTGGACCCGTGGTCTCGCGCATCGCGCCAAGCTCGACGACAATGCCGAACTCGCCAAGTTCGCCGCAACGCTCGAAACCGTCTGCGTCGACACGGTAGAATCCGGCTTCATGACCAAGGATCTGGCCCTGCTCATCGGCCCGGATCAGCCGTGGCTGTCGACCACCGCCTTCCTCGACAAGATCGACGAGAACCTCCAGAAGGCCATGGCCGCTTAAGCCTCGCCGACATCGGAACCTGCGAAAACCCGGCCTCAAAGCCGGGTTTTCTTTTGCCTTGAACTTGCTGCCGAACTAGACCGATGGCAAGAATGCACCGACCAAGGGAGGGTCTTATGACTGAGGAACTCGTTTTCTACACCAATCCCATGTCACGCGGCCGCATCGCCCGCTGGATGCTGGAGGAAATCGGCCAGCCCTATCGCACCGAATATCTCGATTTCGGCACGACGATGAAGGCGCCCGATTATCTCTCGGTGAATCCCATGGGCAAGGTGCCGGCGATCAAGCACGGCGATACCATCGTCACCGAGGGCGCGGCCATCTGCGCCTATCTGGCAGAGACCTTTCCGCAGGCCGGTCTCGCGCCGACGGCAGCCGAGCGCGGCCGTTATTTCCGCTGGATGTTCTTTGCAGCCGGGCCATTTGAAATGGCGGTCACCAATCGCGCCCTCGGCTTTGATATCCCGCCGGAACGCCTGCGCATGGCCGGCTGCGGCAGCTTCGCCAATGTGCTGGATACGATCGAGCAGGCAGTCTCAGCATCGCCTTTCATCGCCGGCGACCGTTTCACGGCCGCCGACGTCTATGTCGGCTCGCATGTCGGTTATGGGCTGAATTTCGGGACGATCGAAAAGCGGCCGGCCTTCATCGACTATTGGACCCGCGTGACCGATCGCGACGCCTATCGCCGCGGCAATGAGATCGATAACGCCGCAATGCCGAAGCAGGCAAATGGCTGAAAAGCCAAGGCTCTACAGCCATTCTCTCGTGTGAAGCATCATGCCGCTATTGAAGCGGCATATAGATATCGGTCAGCAATTCCGTTGGCGGCACCTCGCGCGGATTGTTGAGATATTCCTCGAACATGACAGCGTCGCGCAGTTGCCGGCCGGAGGCCGGCAGCCATTCTGCATAGAGCCACTGATATGCCTTGTACATATCGGCATAGGGTCCCTTGTGCCGCAATACGGCATATTCGCCACCATCGACGGTCCGTCGCTCCAGCGGAGCCTCGGCGGCAAACTCCTCGCTCGCATTGACGCAGGCGTAGGAGTGCAGTTTCTCGGCCGCAACGACGTCCGGATCGTCGAGATAGACACCGATCATCCGCATATCGGGCTTGGCGAGGCCGCGAGCATAGAGCGTGCCGAACAGGGTTTCGAAAGCCTGGCCGATCTGCATGTAGGGGCCGGTATGGGAAACCCCTATCAGCGAGAGCGAGGGAATGGTGCGAAGCGTAACGTCGAACATGAGCCTGATCCTTCCTTGGGTGCTGGGTTCGAAGATCGTGTGGCTTCCCTCATTCCGATATCGCGCCGGCGGCATGCCGTAGACGGATTTGAAGATGCGATTGAACGACTGGAGATTGGGATAGCCCGACCGCTTTGCAATGTCGCTGACGACAAGATCGGTGTTGACGAGATCGCCGGCGGCACGGTGTAGCCGCAACCGCTTGACGGTCGCGGCCGCCGTCTCGCCGTAGATCGCCCGATAGATCCTGTGCCAGTGATAGCTGGACATGCAGGCGATCTCGGCAAGTCTCTCCATGTCGAGCTCTTCATCCAGATGCTCGTGGATATAGGCAGAAACCCGCCGCAGACGGGTTTCATAAAGCGCCCATGCCGTTTCGCCGTTCATCTCAGCCCCCTTGCAAATCGATCGGCCCCAAGGAACCATATCCCGATTTGACAAATCCTGCGGAGTTGGATGGATGCGGAACTATTCGGTGGGGGTGGATACGCCCCGACGGTTGATGAGCTCAACTAGTTGGTAAGCATAGAGTTTGGTGCCTACTTGGCTGACGAAGAACTCGGAATCTCCATAGAACGGTCTGTTGATCTTTGCGAACCAACTCGTCTTCAGTTGCCTTGCTTTATCCTCACGGATCTTCAACCGGACGCCCTCGCTCCTTTTGAAGTATTGAACCTTCGCACCGACGATATCATTCCAGGGAATACGTTCCTTCCCGATATCTGAGGCGATAAGGCCCTCGGGAGAAAAATCAAACGCCAAGCGCCCGTTAAGCGCCTTGGATACGCAAACGGGCACCAACACTAGAAATATCGCAGTCCCCAGAATTCCGATAAAAAGAAGATAGCTGCCTAAACCTTCGCTACAATAACCAAGGTACGCCAAGAACGCCATAAAGGCGCCTCCCCCAAAAACAAAGAGCAATCCTTGAATAGCAGATGAGCGCGAGCGGTATAATATCACGTTCACGAAGCTCCTGTGCCGCTGCCGTTGGGCCAACGGCCCAACCTAGCACGACTGCAACCCTTAAGAGAGTGCAGCAGCAACCGCCTCGATCGCCTCATCCGCCTTGGCACCATCCGGGCCGCCGGCCTGCGCCATGTCGGGACGACCGCCGCCACCCTTGCCGCCAAGAGCGGCAGAGGCGATGCGGACGAGATCGACGGCGCTGAAGCGACCGGTCAGATCCTCGGTGACGGCAACGACGGCGCTGGCCTTGCCATCCTCGGAAACGCCGATCAGCGCAACGACGCCGGAGCCGAGGCTTGCCTTGCCCTCATCCGCCAGCCCCTTAAGATCCTTGGGGTCGACGCCGGAAATGGCTTTGCCGAGGAACTTGACGCCACCGACATCGCGCACCGCATCGACAGAACCGCCCTGACCGCCGCCCATGGCGAGCTTGCGCTTGGCATCGGCCAGTTCACGCTCCAGCTTGCGGCGCTCGTCCATCAAGGTTTCGACGCGCGAAACGACATCACCAGGCTGAACCTTCAGTGCCGAGGCGAGGCTCTTCACGCGCTCGTCCTGCTCGGCAAGATAATCACGCGCGGATTCGCCTGTCACGGCTTCGATACGGCGCACGCCGGCGCCGACGGCGCTGTCGCCAAGAATGCGCACGAGACCGATCTGGCCGGTGGCAGATACGTGCGTTCCGCCGCAAAGCTCGATGGAATAGGGCTTGCCGGCCTTGGCGCCGCGCACGCCCTGCCCCATGGATACGACGCGAACTTCGTCGCCGTATTTCTCGCCGAACAGCGCCATCGCGCCTTCCGCGATCGCATCGTCGACGCTCATCAGGCGGGTCGTAACCGGCGAATTCTGCAGAACGATCTCGTTCGCCATATCCTCGACGATCTTCAGCTCGTCGGCAGACATCGGCTTCGGATGCGAGACGTCGAAGCGCAGTCGCTCAGGCGCGACCAGCGAACCTTTCTGGGCAACGTGGGTGCCGAGCACTTCGCGCAGGGCCTCATGCAGCAGGTGGGTCGCCGAATGGTTGGCGCGCAGGCGCGAGCGCCTTGCGTGATCGACCGTCAGCACGACAGCGTCGCCCACCTTGATCGTGCCTTCCGAAACCTCGGCGGCATGAACGAAAAGGCCCTCGCCCTTCTTCAGGGTGTCGCCGACATCAAGCTTCGCGTTGTCGCCGGAGATGACACCGGTATCGCCCATCTGGCCACCGGACTCGCCGTAGAACGGCGTCTGGTTGACGACGATCTGCACCTTGTCGCCGGCAGAAGCACTGTCGACGGCAACGCCATCCCTAACGATCGCCTGGATGACAGCCTCGGCAGATTCCGTATCGTAGCCGAGAAACTCGGTGGCGCCGAACTTTTCCTTGAGCTCGAACCAGATGGTCTCGGTCGCCTTGTCACCTGAGCCGGTCCAGTGCGAACGCGCCTCGGCCTTCTGCCGCTCCATGGCATCGGTGAAGCTGGAAATATCGACACCGATGCCGCGAGCGCGCAGCGCATCCTGCGTCAAGTCGAGCGGGAAGCCATAGGTATCATAGAGCTTGAAGGCGGTTTCGCCGTCCAGGCTGTCGCCCTTGTGCAGGTCCGACGTCGCGTCCGACAGAAGCGACAGGCCGCGCTCCAGCGTCTTGCGAAAGCGGGTTTCCTCGAGCTTCAGCGTCTCGGAGGTCAGTGCTTCGGCGCGTACCAGCTCGGGATAGGCGCGGCCCATCTGCTGGATGAGCGTCGGCAGCAGCTTCCACATCAGCGGCTCCTTGGCGCCGAGCAGCTGAGCATGGCGCATGGCGCGACGCATGATGCGGCGAAGCACGTAGCCACGGCCTTCATT
Organism: Martinezella lusitana; assembly: GCF_016901135.1. Taxonomy (GTDB): domain Bacteria; phylum Pseudomonadota; class Alphaproteobacteria; order Rhizobiales; family Rhizobiaceae; genus Rhizobium; species Rhizobium lusitanum_D. The sequence goes on from NZ_JAFEVL010000048.1 coordinate 388,687, forward strand.
CGACGGCAGCACGCCGTCGGCAACCAGGAATGCCGAGGAACGCAGATGGTCGGCGATGACACGATGGCTGGCGCGATGTTCGCCCTCCGCCTTCACGCCGGTCGCCTCTTCCGAGGCTTCGATCAGCGCGCGGAAGAGATCGATGTCGTAATTGTCGTGCTTGCCCTGCAGCACGGCGGCAACGCGCTCGAGACCCATGCCGGTGTCGATCGACGGACGCGGCAGGTCGACCCGCTCCTGCTTGCTGATCTGCTCGAACTGCATGAAGACGAGATTCCAGATCTCGATGAAGCGGTCGCCATCCTCTTCGGCCGAGCCGGGAGGGCCGCCCCAGATATGATCGCCGTGGTCGTAGAAGATCTCCGAACAGGGACCGCAGGGGCCGGTATCGCCCATCGCCCAGAAATTGTCGCTGGTGGCAATGCGGATGATCTTGTCGTCCGAGAGGCCCGCGATCTTCTTCCAGAGATTATAGGCGTCGTCGTCGGTGTGGTAGACCGTGACAAGCAGGCGCTTGGCATCGAGGCCGAATTCCTTGGTGATTAGGTTCCAGGCAAGCTCGATGGCGCGCTCCTTGAAATAGTCGCCAAAGGAGAAATTGCCGAGCATTTCGAAGAAGGTATGATGGCGAGCTGTGTAGCCGACATTGTCGAGGTCGTTATGCTTGCCACCGGCGCGCACGCATTTCTGCGCCGTCGACGCCGTCGTATAGGGCCGCTGCTCCAGTCCGGTGAAAACGTTCTTGAACTGCACCATGCCGGCATTGGTGAACATCAATGTCGGATCGTTGCGCGGCACCAGCGGGCTCGACGGCACGATCTCGTGGCCGTTTTTCTTAAAATAGTCGAGGAAGGTCGACCGGATTTCATTCACACCGCTCATATTGGGCCCTTCAGTACTGCCATCAGCAACTTGCGTCAAAGTCAGTGGCTTTTATCGTTCGCTCCCGGCCCTGTCCAGCCGCACGAACAAAACCGGCCGCACATCCCTTGGACAATGCGGCCGGTTTTGAATTTTGGTCTTATATCAGGCCCGGGATCGCTCCCGGAAATCGCTATTCCGCAGCGGCGTCGCCATCATCGGCATCAGGGCCGGCATTCTGCAGGAAGCGATCGGCGATCAAGCCGGCATTCTGGCGCAGTGACAACTCGATCTCGCGGGCGAGATCCGGATTGTCGCGCAGAAAGAGTTTTGCGTTCTCACGACCCTGGCCGAGGCGCTGGCTGTTATAGGAGAACCAGGCGCCGGACTTTTCGACGATGCCGGCCTTGACGCCGAGATCCACCAGTTCGCCGGTCTTGGAAACGCCCTCGCCATACATGATGTCGAATTCCACCTGCTTGAAGGGCGGTGCCATCTTGTTCTTGACGACCTTGACGCGGGTCTGGTTGCCGACCACCTCTTCGCGCTCCTTGACAGCGCCGATGCGGCGGATGTCGAGGCGGACCGAGGCATAGAACTTCAGCGCATTACCGCCCGTCGTCGTTTCCGGCGAGCCGAACATGACGCCGATCTTCATGCGGATCTGGTTGATGAAGATCACCATGGTGTTGGACTTCGAGATCGAAGCCGTAAGCTTGCGCAGCGCCTGGCTCATCAGGCGGGCCTGCAGGCCCGGCAGGCTGTCACCCATCTCGCCCTCGATTTCGGCGCGCGGCGTCAAAGCCGCGACGGAGTCGATGACGAGAACGTCGATAGCGCCGGAGCGCACCAGCGTGTCGGTAATTTCAAGCGCCTGTTCGCCGGTGTCGGGCTGCGAGATAAGCAGGTTCTGCAAATCGACGCCCAGCTTGCGGGCATAGACCGGATCGAGCGCGTGTTCCGCGTCGACGAAGGCGCAGATGCCGCCCTTCTTCTGGGCTTCGGCGATGGTCTGCAGCGCCAGCGTCGTCTTACCGGAGCTTTCCGGACCATAGATCTCGACGATACGCCCCTTCGGCAAGCCGCCGATGCCCAGCGCGATATCGAGGCTCAGGGAGCCGGTGGAAACCGTTTCTATTTCGACCACATTCTCGTTGGAGCCGAGCTTCATGATCGAGCCCTTGCCGAACGACCGCTCAATTTGAGAGAGTGCCGCTTCAAGTGCCTTGCTTTTATCCACCGATTTGTCCTCTACAAGCCGCAAAGAATTCTGAGACATTCGATCCACCTTTAGGTTATTGAAGCCGCTCTAGCAATGTCGCCGCCGATGAGAATTCTGTACTCTATTTGTTCCATCATCGCAAGAGCACAACAAGCAATTGAAAGAAAAAGATAAAATGAATTCCGTTCTACTTTTGTTTTCTTCTTTCTTCCCAGATACTTACGTGTCTGGGACGATCGGATCGGGCATGTTATCGGCTGGCCCGATTCGCCTTTTCGATTGCTGAGGAAAACCATATGGCGAAGAAGATTCTCGTTCTTGGCGGCGCTCATGTCGACCGTCGCGGCCGCATCTTCGGTGAGACGGCGCCGGGCGCCAGCAATCCGGGAGCATGGTTCGAGGAGCCCGGCGGCGGCGGCTTCAATGCAGCCCGCAATCTGGCCCGCCTAGGCTTCGACGTAAAGCTGATCTCGCCCCGCGGCGGCGACCCCTCCGGCGAGATGGTGGCGGAGGCTGCCAGCCACGCGGGCATCGACGACAAGCCTTTCGTGTTCCTCGACCGCAAGACACCGAGCTACACCGCGATCCTCGAGCGCGACGGCAATCTGGTCATCGCGCTTGCGGATATGGAGCTCTACAAGCTGTTCGTCCCCAGGCGCCTGGCTATTCGCGCCGTTCGCAATGCATTCGAGGCGACCGACCTCGTTCTTTGCGACGCCAATCTGCCGGCCGAGACGTTGAGTGCCGTCACAGCAAGGGCGTCCTTCTGCGGCAAACCCGTCGCTGCCATCGCGATCTCGCCCGCGAAGGTGGTGCGGCTGAAGCCGTGCCTTGCCGGCATCGATCATCTGTTCCTCAACGAAGCCGAGGCCGCGGCGCTAACGGAGAGCCGTCCGGACGACCCGCGCGAATGGGTGAGCGAATTGCGCGCACTTGGTCTGCGCAGCGGCGTGATCACCCGTGGCAAGCGCGAACTGATCGCGTTCTCGCGCGATATCATCATCAGCCTGCAGCCGCCCGTCGTCGATAATGTCGCCGATGTCACCGGCGCGGGAGATTCGCTTGCCGCAGGAATTTTGGCCGCCCTGCTCGCCGGCCATGACCTTGGCGAAGCCGTCCGTCACGGTGCTGCTGCGGCGGCAATCACCGTGCAGTCGCCCTTCGCCACCGCCGAAAATCTCACACCCGAGCTGCTAAAGACGATGTTGGCCCTTGTTCCAGAGGCCGCTATTCTGTCATGAAGCCTGCTCAAATCGCCTCTACTGTTTCAGTCAATTGGACACGACAATGACCCAGCCCATCTCGCCACTGCTTCCGATCTCCTATTCGAAGGAAGTCGCCGCGGCAAAGTTGCGCGGCGCCCCGCTCGTCGCGCTGGAATCGACCATCATCACCCATGGCATGCCCTACCCGGGCAATATCGAGATGGCCCGCAGCGTCGAAGCGATCATCCGGCAGGAAGGCGCTGTACCGGCAACCATTGCCGTCATCCACGGCGTTTTGCATATCGGCCTTGAGCCGGAAGAGCTGCAGGCGCTCGCCAAGACCGAAGGCGCCATGAAGGTGTCGCGTGCCGATCTCGCCTTCGCGATCGCCGAGCGCCGCACCGGTGCGACCACGGTCGCCGCCACGATGATCGCCGCCGCCCGCGCCGGCATCAAGGTTTTCGCCACCGGCGGCATCGGCGGCGTGCATCGCGGCGCAGAGGAAAGCTTCGATATCTCGGCTGACCTTGAAGAGCTTTCCCGCACCGGCGTCATCGTCGTCTGCGCCGGCGCCAAGGCGATTCTCGATATTCCGAAGACGCTGGAAGTGCTGGAAACCCGCGGCGTGCCCGTCGTCACCTATGACAGCACGGAATTCCCGGCCTTCTGGTCGCGCTCCTCCGGCCTGCCGAGCCCGCTGACACTGAACAGCCCCGCCGCAATCGCCAACTTCCAGACCACGCGCGAACAACTCGGCATCGATGGCGGCATGCTGATTGCCAATCCGGTGCCGGAAGCCGACGAGATTCCGCGCGAGGAAATGGAAATCTACATCCAGCGCGCCCTCGACAGCGCCGAACGCGACGAAATTACCGGCAAGGCGGTCACCCCGTACCTGCTCGGCACCATCTTCGACATCACCGACGGCCGCAGCTTGAAGACCAACATCGCGCTTGTCGAAAACAATGCGCGACTTGCCGCCGAAATCGCCGTCGCCCTGGCGGAATAACAAACGGAACCTCGCAGCCGCCCTAGGTCAATGTGAACAGGCCGAGGGCGGCTCGCAATTCAGCGAGGGTCGCCTCCGTCCGCTCTCTTGCCTTCAGCGTGCCCTCCCGCAATATCCCCATCACATAATCGGGTTCGGCAGCATATCGGGCGCGGCGCTTGCGGATCGGCGCAAGCAGCGCCTGCAGAATGTCTTCCAGATATCTCTTTACGGTGACGTCACCCAACCCACCCTGCCGATACCGCGCCTTCAGCTCCTCCACGAATTGCCGATCGTCGCAGAAGGCGTCGAGATAGGTAAAGACGACATTGCCCTCGATCTTTCCGGGATCGCTAACGCGTACATGGTCTGGATCGGTAAACATGCGCCGTACGGCGTCGCGAATATCGTCGGACGAAGCCGAGAGCGGGATGGCATTCCCCTGCGACTTGCTCATCTTTGCCGTTCCATCGACGCCCGGCAGGCGCCCAACGGCTGGCACCATGGCCTCTGCTTCGACAAGGATGTCGCGGCCGACCTGCCGGTTGAGGCGGCGAACGATCTCGTTGGTCTGTTCTATCAGAGGCGCCTGATCCTCGCCGACGGGTACGACCGTCGCCTTGAAGGCCGTGATATCGGCCGCCTGGGCCACGGGATAGCAGAGGAAGCCGGCGGGTATATCGCGCTCGAAGCCGCGAAGCTGGATTTCCGTCTTGATCGTCGGGTTGCGCTCCAAGCGACCGACCGTCACGAAGTTCATATAGAGCAGCGTCAGCTCCGCCAGTGCAGGCAGCGCGGATTGCACGCAGATCGTCGTTTCCGCCGGATCAATGCCGACAGCGAGATAATCGAAGGCAACTTCAAGAACGTTGCGTCGGACTTTTTCCGGATCGTGGGCATTGTCGGTCAGCGCCTGCGTATCCGCCAGCAGCAGGAACTGCCGATGGCCGCGCTGGAGCGCAACGCGGCTCTTCAGCGATCCGACATAATGGCCGAGATGGAGCGGCCCTGTGGTCCGGTCGCCCGTCAGGATGACAGGGCGGGTATCAGTAGAGGAAGACATTTTTTGCTCCGCAAAAGGAGCCGCCGCGATCGGGAAGGAAAACTGAAATGACCATGCTTGCCGGATCACGGCGGCAAAGGTCGATTTCAAGACATGACGACTGCCGCTCCTAGAGGGAGCGCCACCACATACGGAAAATGGGCTTGGCGGGATCGATCATGCGCGGTTGATATCACTCATGCGCCGGCATCGGCAATATCGGCCGAGAAAAATCGCCTTGAACGGAAAATACCCCCGCCTATCGGTCCAACGTTTCCCGCACGACAACCGCGAGCTGCTTCAGCGAGAACGGCTTCGGCAGGAAGCCAAACTGCGCGTCGGCTGGCAGATTGCGGGCGAAGGCATCCTCTGCATAACCCGAGACGAAGATGAACTTCATATCCGGATATTTCTTGCGCAACTCGCGCAGCAGCGTCGGACCGTCCATCTCAGGCATGACGACATCGGACACGACAACATCCACCTGGCCATCGAGCTCGTCCAGGATCTCCATTGCTTCGACGCCGGAGCCCGCCTCGTAGACGGTGTAGCCGCGCGTCTCCAGCATGCGCTTGCCGCCGCGACGCACCGCCTCCTCGTCCTCGACCAGCAACACGACAGCAGACTTGCCGGTGAGATCCGCCGGCTCTTCGCTCTGTCCCGCCGCCGCAACGCTCTGATCCATTGCCGTGACGCCCCGGCTTTCCGACGCCTTTTCTTCCGTCACGACCGACGGGTCGACCATATGACGCGGCAGGAAGATGCGGAAGGTCGTTCCCTTGCCGACTTCCGATTCCGGATGGATGTAGCCGCCGGATTGCTTGATGATACCATAGACCATCGCGAGGCCGAGGCCCGTGCCCTTGCCCACTTCCTTCGTCGTGAAGAAGGGCTCGAAAATCTTGTCCATGATTTCAGGCGCGATACCCGTGCCGGTATCGTTGACCTCGACGAGAACCATTTCCTCATGCGGCAGATAGGCGTAATTGAAGGCGCTCACATCCGCCGCCAAAAGATTGCGGGTGCGCAGCGTCAGCGTGCCGCCGCCCGGCATGGCGTCGCGCGCGTTGACACAGAGGTTGATGAGCACCTGCTCGAACTGCGACAGATCGGTCTTCACCGGCCAGAGGTCGCGGCCGTAATCGACGTCCAGCTTGACATGCGTGCCCGACAAGAGCCTGTCCACCAGCATGCGCAGGTCGCCGATCACATCGGTCAGGTTGAGGATCGTCGGCCGCATGGTCTGCTTGCGGGAGAAGGCAAGCAGCTGCCGGACCAGCACTGCCGCGCGATTGGCGTTGCGCTTGATTTCCATCAAATCCGCAAAGCTGGCGTCGGAGGGCCGCGCCTGCAGCAGCAGATGATCCGAAGACAGCAGGATCGCCGTCAGCACATTGTTGAAATCATGCGCGATGCCACCGGCAAGTGTTCCCACGGCATTGAGCTTCTGCGTCTGCGCCATTTGCGTCTCAAGCGCCTTCTGCTCGGTCACTTCGACGGCATAGACGATGGCGGCCTCTTCCGGCGCTTCGTCGGTCTGGTCGATCACGGCGTTGATATAGAAGCGGAAATGCCGCGTGTCGTCCTTTGGATTGCGGGAGTCGATCGGCGGAATGTCGCCCTGTCGGTCCTTGGCGGCGGCCAGCGCTCGATGCAGCTGAGCCCGATCGTTGTCGTTGACGACCGTCTCCAGTGCCGCGCCGCGCTCGATATCGTCGCGCGACACCAGATCCGAGAAGAGTTTCAGGAACGGCGCGTTGGTGCGCAAAATGCGACCCTCGCCATCGACCGAAGCGATTGCCATCGGGGTATTGTTGAAGAAGCGGCTGAAGCGCATTGCCGCCGCAGAAGCCGATTGCTCGGTGCCGCCGCCGCTCTGTCGCGTCAGCACGATCGTCCGGCTTTCGCCGGGGGCACCGTCGCGCATGGACGTGACGCTGTGGACGATCTGCACCGGCAGACTCTGGCCGTTGGCGCGGCGCAGATCGAGATCGAGCGTGACCGTCTTTTTCAACCCAGGCTCCGCCTGCACGGATTGGATCAGCGCCAATCCCTCGCCAGCCACGAGATCGCCTATCGTCGTCGAGCCCGGCACGAATTTCGTGAGATCGAAACCCAGCCATTCGGCGAGCGTCGCGTTGAGATAGAAGATCTCGCCCTTGCGTCCGGCCGAGAAGAAGCCGGCCGGCGCGTGGTCCAGATAGTCGATCGCGTTCTGCAGCTCTTTGAAGAAACGTTCCTGATCGTCGCGTTCGGAGGTGATGTCGGTGATCTGCCAGATATGCAGGGCCTTGCCGCGCCCCGGTTCCGGCGGCAGCACGCGCGCTTTCAGGCGATACCAATGCGCATCGTTGCCGCTTCCATCCCCTGGGCCGAGAGGCTTCATCAGACGGAACTCTTCCGATCCCTCCTTCGCCTCGCGCAGACCGTTCGCAAGGCGATACAGCGCCTCGTTGGATTCGCGGTTGCGCGACAGCAGCGTCTCGAGCGACTGCACCTCCGTCGCCTTGGCAGCGCCCGTCAGCCGTCCATAGGCGGCATTGGCGTAGATGATGCGGCCTTTTTCGTCGGTGATCAGCGTGCCGTCGGGCTGGCTGTTGAGGAATGAGCGCGCCAGACTATCGGACTGGGGCTGCGGCATGACCTCGACGAAACCGATGATCGACGACACCAGGAAGAAGATTCCGACCATGGCGAGGATGCCGAGCCCGCCGAGCACGGCCTCGTTATCGAGCTGGCTCTTGAAGACGACAAAGGCGGCCGCGGCCGCGACGAGGACGAGCGCAAGCAGGATGATGCGCAGCGCGGTGCCTGAACGAACCCCACGATCCACCAGCGGCACGCTATACTCGTCGGACGGACGCTGCTTCGTCATAGACCCCTCGTCTTCGCCTTCCCCTTGCGACATGTCGTGAACGTTACGGATCGCAGGAGTCGGACCTTTCGAATCCTTCTTTATCAACTTGCGTCACCCGCAAAAAGCTTTGTGGGGCCAGAAAGGCTTGAATTCACAGGCAAGAGCACGGAACATCAGGCAATGCCACCTTGTCTCCGGCACAATCCTGCTCATATGATCGCCTCATATGAAGGCCAAGGTCAAAGCGGCGGCCCTGCCGCAGCTGCGCAAAGGCCGCGCTACCGGGGATAAATACGGAGTATCTCGACATGTTGGACGAAATCGCCGGAGCCTATGGCAGCCGCTTCTTCCTCGCAGCCGGCGGAGTTGGCATCGCTCTTCTCCTGCTGATCGGCATTCTCTGGGTTCTGCGCCACCGAGCGCCCTCGCCTTTCGTGCGCGGTGGCAAGAACCGCCAACCGCGCCTGCAGGTGCTGGATGCCGCCGCTGTTGATGCCCGTCGCCGACTCGTTCTTATCCGTCGCGACGGCATTGAACACCTTATCATGATCGGTGGCCCGACCGATATCGTCATCGAATCCGGGATCTCCGATCCAACACGGACAGGAACGTCGACCCCGACCCCGACACCAACGCCCGTCGAAATCCCCTTCGTATTCGAAAGCCGACCGGAACCGTCACAGAAAGCCGCCGAACTCGAGACTCCCCCCGCCGCACTTTCGCAGCACCCTCGATCGACCGAGGACAAGCTCGAAGCCTATCTGCGCTCTGAACCGGCAGTCGCCGCCGCGCCGGAGCCCGCACCGCGTCAGATCGAACGGCCCCAGCCTATCGTCACACCGTCGCTGCGCACATCCCAGCCCGTGACCGCACTGACCGAAACCGAAGCCGCCGACATCTTGGAAGCCGCTCGCCATATGGTCCTGCCGCAACAACCGCCACGCGCGGCGGCCGTCGAGCCGACCGTCGCCGCACCGTCTCCCGCCGAACCTGCCAATGATTTTCAACGCGTGCTGGAAGCGGAAATGTCAAAGAATTTGACCGCCGAGCGGATCATTCCGAACGTGCAGCAGCCCCGCCAGGTTCAGCAACAGCCGGCCGCCGCATCCGCCCCAGTACAGGCTCCTGGTCCGGCACAGCGTATCGATCCTGAACTCGCCCCGATAACCGGAGCAGACAGCGCCCTCCAAAAAGAGGTAGCACGCATTTTCGGCGAGATGAGCGTCAGCCGCGACAAGTAGGACGCAGTCGCACGAATGCGTCGCGAAATGAAAAAGGCACGACGGAAATATTCGTCGTGCCTTTAGTTTTTCAGTATCGGCCGAAACCGGCTGTTCAATTACTCGTCACGATAGACCTTCTCGCGGCGCTCGTGACGCTCCTGCGCTTCGATCGACAGTGTGGCGATCGGACGGGCATCCAACCGCTTGAGGCCGATCGGTTCGCCGGTCTCTTCACAGTAGCCGTAAGTGCCGTCTTCGATGCGCTGCAATGCAGCGTCGATTTTGGAAATGAGCTTACGCTGGCGATCACGAGCCCGAAGTTCGATGGCTCTATCTGTTTCCGAGGAAGCCCGGTCGGCCAGATCGGGATGGTTTGCGCTTTCTTCTGCCAGATGATCCAGCGTCTCGCGCGCTTCTCTTAGAATATCATTTTTCCAGGCTACCAGCTTCGCTCTAAAATAGGCCCGCTGGTTTACATTCATGAACTCCTCGTCCTCCGAGGGCACATAACTGCTAAGATCGATCTTCTCACTCAACGCGATTCTCCTGAAGAACATCTCATATTGCGGGGTGTATATCCCAACCAATAGTACCGATTCAAGCCAAATAGATGCTGTCAACTGATTTTTAAATTTGTCATAAAATTCAGCTAAGGGTCTATTTTTTCATCATATATTTGCGACGGGCCGAATCCGACCTAAACGTAACCTTCGCGTGAATGAGCGCTAAACGCTGATCTGACGGATATGGGAGCAGTTGACTGCATGTGGGATCAGACGTTACCTCGTTGATGAAATCGAGCTCTGGAATTTCGCCATGACCAACATCTCGCCACCGCCTTCCCGGATCTATCTCTTGCGTCATGCGGCGGCTCAACAAGCCGCGCCGGGTCAGCGGGATTTCGATCGCCCTCTTAACGACGACGGCTATGCCGCGGCCGAGATTGTCGCGGACAAGGCGGCCGACAAGGACTACAAGCCGGACCTGATTATCTCCTCGACCGCCCTGCGGTGTCGACAGACTACTGACGCCATGCGCCGCGTCGTCAGCCCATCCACCGAATTCCGCTTTGTCGATGCTCTCTACAACGGCACGCTGGAAATCTACCTTTCGCTCATAGCATCGCAGAGCGACCAGGAATCCGTGATGCTGGTGGCGCACAATCCGATCATCGAGCAGACGCTGGAATCCCTGATCGGTCATGAGGCCTTGGTTAGCGCGCTTCCTCGCGGCTTTCCGACGGCCGGCCTTGCCGTTGTCGACTCGACATCGACAGGCTGGACACTTACGGACTTTGTCACCGAGTAGCGATATCTACCGGTGCGGGTCAGAGTTCCAGCCTGGCCGGAATGTCCGCCGATATCACGTTGCCTTTTCGGCTTGAGTTTCGCTTCCTATATTCACGGTCACGCTGTCATTCAGGGATCTCGCCTTGCCGCCAAGCCTGACCTCCTTCACCGACGATGCCCTGATCGCCTTCGATAATCTTGCTGATCGCGCGGCCGGCCTCGTCAACCCGACAATTCGCCTCGGCGTCACCGGTCTGTCCCGCTCGGGCAAGACCGTGTTCATCTCCTCCCTCGTGCACAATCTCTTGAATGGCGGCCGCCTACCGCTGTTCGAGGCGGTGCAATCGGGTCGCGTTTCCGCAGTGCGCCTCGAACCGCAGCCTGATGATGCCGTGCCGCGTTTTCAATATGAGGACCACATTCGCGCGCTCGTGAAAGAGCGGATATGGCCGGATTCGACTCGCGCGATCTCGGAGCTGCGCATTACCCTGGACTACCAAAGCGCCAGCGGCTGGAATCGACTGTTCTCTCCCGGGCGCCTTTCCATCGACATCGTCGACTATCCCGGCGAATGGCTGCTCGATCTGCCTTTGCTTGGCAAGGATTTCCGCACCTTCAGCGCGGAAACGCTGGCTTTGGCGGCAACGGGCGTTCGCGCCGAGCTGTCGCGCGCTTGGCTGGCGACGACTGAAAATGCTGATATTGCCGCGCCTGCGGACGAAATGAAGGCGCGCGACCTTGCAACGGCTTTTGCCGATTATCTCAAGGCCTGCAAATCCGACGAGCGTTCGCTGTCGACGCTGCCGCCGGGCCGGTTCCTGCTGCCCGGCGATCTGGACGGCTCGCCAGCGCTCACCTTCGCGCCGCTGAAGCTGCCGGCTGAAGGCAATGCCCCGAAAGGCTCGCTCTGGGCGATGATGGAGCGCCGCTACGAGGCCTACAAATCCGTGGTGGTCAAACCCTTCTTTCGCGAGCATTTTGCCCGTCTCGACCGCCAGATCGTTCTCGTCGATGCATTGCAAGCCATCAATCGCGGTCCGGAAGCGGTGCAGGATCTCGAGCGCGCGCTGACGGATGTACTGGCCTGCTTCCGTCCCGGCGCCAATTCCTTCTTTTCCGCGCTCATCGGCCGCCGCATCGATCGCGTGCTGGTCGCCGCCACCAAGGCCGATCATCTCCATCACGAAAGCCATGACCGATTGGAGGCATTGACCCGCCGCCTCGTGGAACGTGCCGTCGAACGCATCGGCATGGCCGGCGCCGGCATCGAGGTCATGGCCATCGCCTCCGTGCGCGCCACCCGCGAGGCGACCGTGACGCGCGACGGGCAAACGCTTCCCGTCATCGTCGGCACGCCGATGGACAAGGAAACGATCGCCGGCGAAATCTTCGACGGCAATCGCAAGACGGCGGTATTCCCGGGCGATCTGCCGGAAAATCCCCGCTGGCTGTTCGAAGCCCTTGAATCGGATGGCGCAAAGGTCCATTTGCCCGAGGTGAACGTCGTGCGCTTCCGCCCGCCGGAGCTTGATGAAACCGGCGGCGGCATCAAGCTTTCGGTGCCGCATATCCGTCTCGATCGCGCCATGCAGTTCCTGTTCGGAGACCGTCTCGCATGACGAAACCGACCGCAAACGAACCAAGCAGCACCGGCCGCCGTCCGGCCGCCTTTTCGCTGGAGCCGGACATTTCCAGAAGCGATGCGACTGCCGCGCCCGGTTCGGAAACACTGCGCCGCAAGCCGCAAAGCTTCGATACCAAAATCGTCCTGACGCCCGACGAGGAAGACCCTTTCATCAACCCTGCCCTCGACTCAGCCCTGGCCGAGAGCGCCGTTGCCAAGCCGCGCCGCCGTGGGTTTTCCTTCGGCAAGGTGGCGCTGAGCGCGCTCGGCATTCTGGTGTCGCTCGCCTTCGGCCTCTGGACGGATCAGCTCATCCGCGACCTGTTCAGCCGCGCCGACTGGCTCGGCTATACGGCGCTCGCAACGGTCGCCATCGGCATTCTCGCCGTCCTTGCCATCGTTGTCAGGGAAACCGCCGGCATGATGCGGCTGGCGGCCGTGCAGACCATCAAGGCGGAAGCGGAAGCCGCGATCGTCGAAACGCGCCCGGCGCGCGCCAAGGCGCTGGTAAAGCGTCTTTGCACTCTTCTCGAGGCCAATCCGGAAACAGCACGAGGCCGCGCCACGCTGAAAGCCGCCGAGGACGATATCATCGATGCGCCACATCTGATCGACCTTGCGGAGCGCGAGTTGCTCGGACCGCTCGACCGTCGTGCTAGGGCGCTGATTCTCGGCGCCTCGAAGCGGGTCTCGGTCGTGACAGCCGTCAGCCCACGCGCCCTCGTCGACATTCTCTTCGTTCTTTACGAGGCGGCAAAGCTGGTGCGGGCCATGGCCGAACTCTATGGCGGCAGGCCCGGTACGCTCGGCATGCTCAGGCTGATGCGCGATGTGCTTGCCCATCTGGCCGTCACCGGCTCGATCGCGGTCGGCGACAGCATCGTCCAACAGCTGATCGGCCACGGCCTGGCATCGAAGCTCTCGGCGCGGTTAGGCGAAGGTGTCGTCAACGGCATGATGACGGCCCGGATCGGAATTGCAGCCATGGATCTCTGCCGGCCATTGTCCTTCAAATCACTCAAACGGCCTGGCATTGCCGACTTCGCCGGCGATCTCACACCGAGCGTAACGGGCCGCAAGACGACATAAGCGCCCGCAAATCCGGCTTTACAAGGCGCGGGAAACCAAGCATTAACCATTCTCGGGCAAAAGTGGGAACCAGATTTACGGTTCCGCCTCGCTAAGGAATGTCCATGTTTTCGCGTCAATTTCTTCTTGTAAGCGGCCTTGCCGCCGCGACCCTCTCCACAGGTGCTTGGGTTCATTCGGCTGACGCGGCTCCCCGCGACAAGGCCTTTTTCCAGTCAGTCGCCGGCTCCTGGAGCGGTCCGGGCGAAATCGTCGCCGGTAAATACAAGGGAACGAAATTCACCTGCGCCCTCACGGGCAAGGCACTCGACGGCAGCAATGCCGGCGTCAAGCTCGATGGCACCTGCCGCGTCGGCGTCTTCCAGCAGCCGATGTCGGCCGAGATCACCCAGAGCGGCGGCAGCTACACAGGAAAATTCCTGGACGGAGCCGCCGGCAAGGGTCTGGATGTGACGTCCGGTACGGTCAATGACGGCACGGTCGTCCTCGGCCTGAACCGCCAGAAGCTCAATGGCGCCATGATCGCCCGCGTTACGAACGACAAGTTGATGAACGTCACGATTTCGGTGAAGGTTGGCGAGCAGATGGTGCCGGTCATCGGCGTCACGTTGAAGCGCGCCGACATCGACCAGATGGCAGTCGGATCGATCCAGTAATTCCAGGCATCAAGCCATAACGTAGCGGCCGGCATCCTCTGCCGGCCGTTTTGCATTCCCTGTCAGGCCGATTGCCACCAATCGCGGCTGTCGTCCGCAACCTCGATCTCCTCGACATCGACGTCACGCAGCCAATCCTTGATCACGCGCCCTTTGACCGTCAGATCAGCGGCGAAATCCGCAAGCGGCATCAGGACGAAGCCGCGCTCGGTCATGCGGGGATGAGGGATAGTCAGCAGCGGCTCGGCACGCTCCAGCTCGCCATAGGTCAGGATATCGATATCGATCGTCCGCGGCCCCCAGCGTTCGATCCGAACCCGTTTCATGTCGCGCTCTATATCCAGGCAGACCTCAAGCAGCGCTTCCGGCGTAAGCGTCGTATCGACGGCGGCGCAGGAATTGTAGAAGAAGGATTGATCCGTCTTGCCCCAAGGCGGTGTCCGGTAGAGCCGCGAGACCGAAACCACCTGGCAATCTGTTCGCGAATCAAGCGTCCGTAAGGCAAGCGCCATCGCGTGCTTGGGATTATCCAGATTGCCGCCTAAGCCGAGCGTTGCGCGCACGGCTCCGTTTTCAGGCAAAATGCTCAACGCTCACCTGTACATAATCGAGGACGCCCGGAACCGGAGCATTGGGTTTGCGCACCGTGATCTTCGCCCTTCGGATGCTCGGAAAACGCCGGCACAGCTCCTTCGCCACATCGAGCGCCAGCGCCTCGATCAGATAGCGCCGGCGTCCCGTGACGATTTCCTCGATGACGCTGAATGCGATGCCGTAGTTGACGGTATCGTTGATCGAATCGCGTTCCAGCGCGTCGCCGGCTTCCACGTCGAGCTCGGCGTCGACAAAGAAGCGCTGACCGAGGAACTCCTCCTCGTCATGCACGCCGTGGCGGGCAAAGAAAGCACAATTCTGAAGAGTGATGGTGTAGGTGATAACGCTCATGACGTCCCTCCGTTTCGAACAGGCACGACGGCGTCCGAAAACCGCTCCCTATGATCCGGGATCATGCTTTAAGTCTCGCGCGCGTCCTGAGGATAGCATCCGCAACCGCCAGCGCGTCCCTGTTGATTGCGACATTATGTACACGGAATAGGGCCGCTCCCTGCAAGCGCAATATCGCATTCGCCGCAGCCGTGCCGACATCCCGATCCGGCGCGTCGCGTCCGGTAATAGCGCCGACAAATCGCTTGCGCGAAGTGCCCACCAACAGCGGCAGCTCGAATCGAAGCAGCGCATTAAAACGCGCCATCAATTCCAGATTCTCCTCCGTGTGCTCCTTGGCAAAGCCAAAACCGGGATCCAGCACGATATTCTGCCGGCTCACGCCGGCTGCAGCTGCGATGTCGAGCGAGCGACTGAGGAACAACATCTGATCGTCGATCACGTCGGGCAGCTTCTGCCGGTCGCGACCGGTGTGCATGATGCAAAGCCCGGCGCCTGTCTGCGCCGCCAGAGCCGCGATCTCCGGCTCGCGTTGCAGGCCGAAAACATCGTTGACGATATGTGCGCCGGCTCCGACCGCCAGTCGCGCCGTGTCGGCCCGATAGGTGTCGACCGATATCAACGCATCCGTCTTGCCGCGGAGAGCCTCGATGACGGGCAGCACCCGCCCCTGCTCTTCGCTGGCGCTGACGGCATCCCCGCCGGGCTTCGTCGATTCGCCGCCGATATCGATAATCGCGGCGCCATCCTCGACGCAGGCGAGCGCATGCGCAACCGCGGTATCGACGGCCTCATAGTGCCCGCCATCGGAGAAGGAATCCGGTGTCACATTGACGATAGCCATGATGACGCTCTGTTTGCCGACATCGAGGCTGCGCCCGTGCGCGACATGCCAGCTTTGGCTGCGAAGCTCTGTCACCAACCATCCCATCCCATTGAAATGAAAAAACCTTGCGCTTGATATTGCGCTCACAGTGGCTATGCCGCAAGGTTCGCCGAAGTTCAACATGGTAGCAACATGAATGCCGTTTGCGTCCCAGAAGATCCGTGTTTCGCTAGCGCTGTTGCTTGCGTGCTGCGCGCCCGGCATAGCCGACGCGGAGGTGATCGCCCGCAAATCCGTCTCCTATTTTGATATCAAGGGAAAGAGCGCAGACGAACTTGACGCGGCGTTGAACGAGCGCGGACCGCTCGCGATGGGCTCGAGCAGTCATCATCCCGGCGCGACCAGGATTCGCTTCGGTGGCAGCGCGACCTATAGCGAGTCGAACGGCCGCTGTTATATTTCCGGCGTGAAAGTTACCGTCGATACTGAAATCATCCTGCCCCGCTGGCGTGACCGGCGCCATGCAAGCAAGCAGCTTTCCATGATCTGGGATACTCTGTCGGCCGATATTCGCCGTCATGAGGATCGGCATGTCGAGATCGCACGCGAGCACGCGCGCCAGATGGAGAGGGCGATCCTTTCCCTGCCGTCGGCAAGCAGCTGTGACGCGCTTCAGGAAAAGGCAAACGAGGCGACGTCGCGAGAAACCGACCGACACGACGCCGATCAGGCGCGATTCGACCGCATCGAAGCGATCAATTTCCAGAACCGCATACAGAGACTGCTGTATTATCGCGGTCGGCAAAGCGGTCAGTGACCGGACGGAACATGTTCATTTCGGATGAAATAGCGACCGGATCGCAGCCAACTGTGTGAAAACAGCCACTATATCTGTGAATCGTCCGCCCGCGCCGCTCTTTGAACTTTACGAGAATCTGAAATAGGTTTTTCCTATGGAACGTAGAGGTGATCGCACCGGATGATTCGAAAATTCTGGGCGGGGTCTCTGATGGATCGATTGGATTGCCTGCGCTGGCGGGTTCGTTCGCTCTCCTGCGCAGTCTGGGTTTGCCTTTTAAAACATGCGCTACGTGTTCTCCTGGCGCGTCCTCTAGCCGCAGGTGTTTCCTCCCTTGCCTGTCGGTGATGCGCCCGCCTCGCCTCGCTCGCTGAAACTAGCAGAGCGGGGCTTCTTTTTGGAGCGAACCCTTGGATTTTACATCCGACAGTCCAGCATGATCGCGGCAGTCAAAAACATCGGCTGCAGGACGTTCTAGGCCTGGCGTTCGGGAACGTGGACGACAAGCCCGTCAAGGGCGCTCTTCATCTTGATCTGACAGGAGAGGCGCGAATTGGGACGGACGTCGAAAGCAAAATCCAGCATGTCTTCTTCCATCGCCTCGGGACTGCCGACCCTTTCGGTCCATTCCTCGTCGACATAGACATGACAGGTGGCACAGGCACACGCACCGCCGCATTCCGCCTCGATGCCGGGCACCGAGTTGCGAACGGCATTTTCCATCACGGTGGAGCCCTCGTCGACATTGAGGTCAAAGCGCGTGCCGTCGAAGGCGACGATGGTCAATTTGGTCATTTAGGTGAATTCCGAAATCGTGAGTGAAGGATCGTTCGGAATTTTACTTCC
Source organism: Martinezella lusitana (assembly GCF_016901135.1). Classification (GTDB taxonomy): domain Bacteria; phylum Pseudomonadota; class Alphaproteobacteria; order Rhizobiales; family Rhizobiaceae; genus Rhizobium; species Rhizobium lusitanum_D. The sequence goes on from NZ_JAFEVL010000048.1 coordinate 406,159, forward strand.
AACAAATCGCTGGGGCAGTCAACATTTGCGCCGCCGAAACGGTTTTACCCGTTTGGCGGCGCAATGCCTGAATTTACCGATTTCAGGCGCGTCAGTTCAACGCGACAGCTTCAGAATGAAATTCTCAGCGTCGACGACACAGGTGGTAACCGCCGCCATGCGGGCGGCATCGCCTGCATCGCTCTCGAGCGCCGCTGCCGCATCCGCCACGCGGAAGGCACCGACGGCACTGGCCGCACCCTTCAACTTGTGCGATGCCGCCTGAACACGCTTGGCGTCGCCGCTGCCGATCTCCTGCAGACACGAGCGCGCCTGCCTGGCGAACATCTGCAGCACCTCGACCTCGAGGGCCTTGTCGCCCATCGTCTGCTTTGCCAGGTGAACCAGATCGATCGATCGCTCCCGCGACGGAGCCGGGCCCCGCGAATTGTCCGGAGATTCAAACGCGATATTCAGTGCTGCCATGTGCCAATGCTCCCGTCTTATAACTGTGACTGTTTATGGGACCTGCCGCATGCTTGCGGCCTGGGGATGGCCATCGAGTTAAATTTTGGCACATTCAGGGCGCAAATCTCCAGACATGGTTAACGTGCGTTAAACATGCTCAAAATATTGGCTTTTCATGATGTTGCACCGGCGAAGAAGGTTAATGGTCTCTTAATGATCCACTGCCTTTACGGTGGAGTTAATTGTCATGACTGGGGGAATGTGTCACTACGATACTGATAAATTGGGTCTTTGGCGCGTGCCTTTGCCCAAGGGGTGGATAGTGGTAATGTTTTCATAACATTCGTTTGAAAAAGCAGTTATCCACTCTGAATGTAATAGGAAATCCATCATCGATAGAGATCGACGACGGAGGACCCCACGGGAGGCAGGGTTCGTCTTTTCTGGACACGGCGGAATTTCCGGAAACGACACGGCAAGCCCGATTTGAGTTGTAACGAGGCGTAACCGCATGGCGAACAAAAAGTACATCGAGTCGGTCGAGGACAAAGCCTTCCAGGCATTGGACGAAGCTTTGCAGATCGATTTCAGTGACGAGGACTTGGAGTCTCGCAGCAGCCCTACACCCGATGCCCCGGAGCGAAAATTGTCTGAGCCGACCAAGCAGACTAGGGACGACGCAGCCCCTAAGACGACAGGCGCCGCACGCAACTCGACCACAACGGCCGCCACGCCACGCCCGGCTGAAGCGCCGAAGAGCCCGAACCTCGCAGCAGCCAACGATGCCAACCGGGCAAGCCCGGCCAGCATATTGAAGGCTCTGGACGGCGGCTCCCAGAGCCACGCGGTGCGCAACGCCACGATCTTTTCGTTGTTCTGGATCATCGGCGGCGTCGGCCTCGCCATGCTTCTCTATGGCACTCAGATCCGGAACATCCAGTCCGTCGCCGATCTCGCCGCCCTTCCCGGCGTCATTGCCTGCATCGTCGGCATCATCGTTCCCGTTCTCCTGTTCTATGCCTTCGGCATGATGATCTCCCGTGCGCATGACATGCGCAATGCGGCCCGCTCCATGGCGGAAGTGGCCTTGCGCCTCGTCGAGCCGGAGACCGTCGCCTCCGATCGCATCATGACGGTCGGCCAGGCCGTGCGTCGCGAAGTCTCCGCTATGAACGAAGGCATCGAGCGCACCATCGCGCGCGCCACCGAACTGGAGACCCTCGTTCACACCGAGGTCAATGCGCTGGAGCGCAGCTACGCCGACAATGAACTGCGCGTACGCGGCCTCGTCCACGAACTCGGCGCCGAGCGCGACGCGATCGTCAACCACGCCGAGCGGATTCGCTCGTCGATCGTCGGCGTGCATGATCAAATCAAGGAAGATCTGTCGCTGGCGACGGAAGAGATCGCCGTGCGTCTTTCGACCTCGGGCGAAGCCTTCGCCTCGATGATTGACACGCGTGCCGCAGCGCTGATGGAAAAGTCGGATTCCGCGGTCAACGCGATCGGCACCCTGCTCGCCGCCAAGACCGACAGCCTGCTGCAGAACCTCAACGCCTCCGGCTTCGCGCTCAGCCAGGAATTCGACACACGCCTGGAATCTCTGTCGTCGACGCTTTCCGAACGCGGCAAGGAATTGCTCGGCCAGTTCGAAACCCGCGCCTCGACGCTCGACGCAAACACCGAAAAGCTCAACACCGCACTCAACGAGCGCGCGCGCCAGCTGAATGAGACATTGGTGGCGCGAACCAAGGAGATCAGCGAGAGCCTCACCGGCGGCGAGCGTTCGATCACGGGCACGCTCGACGATGTGCTGACCAAGCTCAATACCGCGCTTGATGAAAAGGGCTCAAGCTTCCGCCAGAGCCTGCAGTCGACGGCTGACGATGCCATCATGGACATCGATCTTCGCTCAGGTTTCTTCGATGAGCGCTTCCAGTCGACGATCGCGCAGCTTTCGACGGCCTTCGACGAACGCGTATCCCAATTCCACTCCGCCTTCGACAAGCGCGCCGGCACGCTCGACAGCAAGCTTTCGGAAAGCCTTGCTCGCATCAATGAGACCTTGGGCGGCAACTCCGATGCTCTGGAAGGCATTCTGACCTCCAGCATCGAACGTCTGGGTTCCACTCTTACGGACCAGTCCTTTGCGCTGGCCACGACGCTGGCAACGGGCCAGGAAGTGCTGGAAAGCGCGATCGGCTCCAAGGCAGGCGAGATTACGTCCGCGCTCCAGAATGCCACCAGCGGCATTTCGTCGGCACTCACCTCGGGCACGGGCGAATTGAACACCACCCTCGCCTCGCACGCCGGTGCCTTTACGTCGGCGGTCCAGGGTGTCACACGCGATGTCACGACCGCCCTGCAAAGCGGCACGGAAGAACTGACGACAGCCTTTGCCGGCGGCGCCAACAACATCAACAACACGCTCTCCGCGCGTACCAGTGAGATCACGCAGGCGCTCGGCTCAGCCCACGAGCGCATCGACACCGTCATGGCCGCCCGCAGCAGCGCTCTGTTCGGCGCGCTCGCTGACAATCAGTCGCGCTTCGAGCAAACGCTCTCCGAACGTTCGGAAGGCATCGTCAATGCCGTCACCGGCTCTCACGAGCACCTGACCGCGGCTCTCGATGAGCGCACGTCGATGCTGGCGATTTCGCTGGCCGAGAACCAGCTTCGTCTCGAAAACACGCTGGCGAGCCGCACCGATGCCATCACCGGCATCATTGCCGACACGCACGGCAAAATCGCCGACACGCTCGACGACAAGACGATGGCCCTCGCCATTGCTCTTTCCGAGAGCCAGGCACGTCTCGAAGACACCGTCTCCGGACATGCCGAACATGTCGCAGGCACTTTGGACGAGAAGACAAAGGCGCTTGCGCGCGCACTTGCCGAGAGCCATGCTCGTCTGGAAAGCACCGTCTCCGGCCACGCGGAAAGCGTCACCAACGCGCTTGACGACAGGACGATGGCTCTCGCCATTGCGCTCTCCGAAAGCCAGGCACGGCTGGAAGATACCGTTTCCGGGCACGCCGAGCGGGTCGCCGACACCCTGGACGGCAAGACCAGTGCGCTCGCATCCGCGCTGACGAGCGGACAAGCGCATCTCGAGGAGACACTCGCCAATCGCGCCGAAGCGATCATCAAGGCATTTGCCGGCAATCATGCCGCATTGGCTGAAGCGCTGGATGACAGGACGATGGCGCTCGCCATCGCGCTTTCCGAAAGCCAGGTCCGTCTGGAGAGCACCGTCTCCGGCCATGCGGAAAGTGTTGCCAACACATTGGACGACAAGACGATGGCACTTGCCATCGCCCTTTCCGAAAGCCACGCGCGACTGGAAGACACCGTTTCCGGTCACGCCGAGCGCGTCGCCGATACGCTTGATGGTAGAACAAGGGCACTTTCCGACGTTCTGACGGGCGGTCAATCCCGCCTCGAGGCAACGCTGGCCAATCGCGCCGAAGCGATCACCAACGCATTCACCGGCAATCACGCTGCGCTGGCCGATGCCCTGGACGAGAAGGCTATGGCCCTGGCCATTTCGCTTTCCGACACCCAGTCTCGCCTCGAGGACACCCTTTCCGGCCGTCTGGACGCACTTTCCGACACGGTAGCCGGCACCCACGACAAGATCGTCAACAGCCTCGACGATCGGACGATGGCACTGGCGATCGCCCTTTCGGAGAATCAGGCAAAGCTTGAGGAAACTCTGACGAACAGTGCCCAGGCTATTGCCCACACCGTCTCCAGCGGCCACGAAGCGCTGACCAATACGCTCGACGACAAGAGCATGGCCTTTGCGATTTCTCTTGCCGAGAACCAGAGCCGCTTCGAAAACACCCTGGAATCGCGCGCCAATGCACTGCTCGACAGCGTCTCTGGCGCAGAGTCTCGCGTGACCGATGCCTTCGGCGACAAGGCGGATGCCATTCGCGCCGCCTATACCGAAAATCAGGCTCGCCTCGACCGTTCGCTTGCCGCCCATACCGAATCCCTGTCGGGACTGCTCGGCAGCAGCAGCGACCGGGTCGAGAATGTTCTCGGCACCACGACGCGCCAGCTCGAAAATACCCTCGGCGCCGGCCTGTCCCAGATGGACCAGAGCCTGGCCTCGGCCTATGAGCGCATGCGCTCGACGCTGGAGGATCGCAGCCACGAGATCAGCCTGACGCTCCGCGACGCACATGAGCAACTCGACAACACGCTGCTCGAACAGACGACCGCGATCGGCACGTCCATCGCCACCAGCGCCAGTATGCTGGAAATGTCGCTCGAGGATCGCGAGGCCTCGCTGCGCCAAAGCATTGATGCCAGCGCGAGGGCTTTGGAAGAACGCCTGAACAGCGGCGCCGGCGATATCGCGGGCCGCATACAGCTGGCCGCTGGCGACATTGCGCGCTCGGCCGAGACCTTCTCGTCCAACCTCAATCAGTCGATTGACGGCATGACCAACCGCTTCGCCGAAACCGGTTCCCGCGTCGAGGCCAGCCTGTCGACTCTCGAGAACCGCATCCACGAAGGCGTCGGCGGCGTTGCTGCCCAGGTCGACGCAGCCGGCAACCGTCTTTCCGAGACGCTGGCGAGCGGTGCAACTCAGATAGATCAGAGCGGCAGCACGGCTGCCGCACGCATCGAAGAGCGTCTGTCGACCATGGATCGCGCGCTCAATGTCGGCCTGGAAGCCGTCAACCGCACGATCGAAGGCAAGGCCGCAAATCTCGCCACGACACTGCGTACCGCCGTTGCCGACGCCGCTCAGGGCATGGACAGCGAGGCTACGCGCACAGCCGATCTGCTTGCTAGCACCGGTCAGCAGTTTGCCGACAATCTCGGCAGCCACAGCGATGCTTTCACCCGCGCCATGAGCGAGCGCTCCGATGATCTAGTCAACCGCGTCTCGGAAACGCAGAACCGGCTGGCGAGCCAGGCCGCAGCCGTTGCCCAGACCTTCTCGGAGGCCGGCAACGCGATCGTCGCCAAGGTTGCCGAAGCCGAAGGTCTCGTCAGCAATCAGGTCGACACGATTTCTCAGGCTCTGTCATCAGCCGAAGAGTCGCTGGAAGCCCGTGGCGCCTCCATCCGCAATACGCTGACCGGCGGCAGCGAGCAGATCGCTTCGACCATGGCGCAGGTCGAACGTGCCCTTGATGAGCGCGGAAACGCCATCCGCACCTCACTCGAAGACCGCGCCCGCCAGATCGACGCCACGCTCACCGATGTCGACAAGGCACTGGAAGCGCGCGGCGCATCGATCCGCACTTCGCTCGACGAGCGCACCCGCGAGCTGAACTCCATGCTGGCAGGCCGTTCCACAGAACTGTCGCGCCTCATCGACGAAAAGGCCCGCCCGATCGTCGACCGTTATGCGGCAACGGGCCAGGAAGCAGCGGCCCTCATCTCGGCGGCGGCTCAGGAAAGCAGTGATCGCCTGCGCGCCGAAAACACCGCCCTGATCAACGCCATCGCATCGCGCACCGAACACGCAGTCAACACCGTCAGCTCGCTCGAAAACAATCTGTTGGCAAGCGTCAACGGCATCATCGCCCGCCTGGCGGAAAACAACTCGACGATCGCCGGTCTGCTGACCAATGCCGCTACCGAGTTCGCGACCGTGGACGATCGCCTTAGCGCGACCTCGGTACGCTTCGCCGAATCCGCCGCGAAGGCCGGCGAGATGGTTTCGGCCTCCTCGCGCCTCCTCGAAGGCAAGGTCGACAAGCTCTCGGAAATCACCGGCCAGACCCTGTCGCAGGTCGGCAACATCGTCGGTCGCTTCGACGAGCATTCCAAAGTGCTGTCGCAGGCATCCCAGCTTCTGGGTGCTGCGCAATCCAACCTCGTGTCGACGCTTGAGGAACGCGAAACGGCATTGCAGAACCTGGCCGTCGGGCTCGTTCAGCGCTCGGAAGAGATCGAGAACACCATGCGCGCCCTCGGCTCGATGGTGGAAACTGCCTTCGACCGCGCCGAACAGCGCTCCAACCAGGTCACCGGCAATCTGCGCCAGAGCGTGCAGTCTTCCTTTGCAGATATCGGCCGCGTACTCTCCGAAACGGAAAAGCGGGCCGAGGACGCAGCGGAGAGCATGCGCGGCGTACTTCACAAGGCCAGCGAAGACGCGAGCCAGGCAGTGGAAAGCACCTTCGCGAGTGCCGAGCGTCGCTCCAACGACCTGAGCAACCGTCTTCGCGGCGGCCTCACGGCTTCCTTGTCCGAAGTCGAGCAGATGTTTGCCGAAGCCGGCAAGACGTCTGATGGCGCGGCTCAGCAGCTGCGCGAGACCCTGCGTGTTGCTGTCGATGACGCTGTCGGCCGCTTCGCCGGGGCAACCGACGAGATCCGCCGTTCGGCCGGCGATATCCGCAGGGAACTCGACCTGACCCGCAGCGAATTGAAGCGCGGCGCCTTCGATCTTCCCGAAGAGGCCAAGGAAAGCGCTGCCGCCATGCGTCGCGCCGTGGCCGAACAGATCAAGGCCCTGCAGGACATCTCGCAGATCGTCGGCCGCTCGACGCAGCAGCTGGAGATCTCCGAGCCCTCAGCTCGCGCGCTGGCAGACGCACAGCCGGCCCAGCGCCCGCGGCCGGCGGCACCTGCCCCGACCGCAGCCGCCGCTCCCAGGCCACAACAGCCTGCTCCGCAACAACCTGCTCCACAGCAGCCCGCTCCCCAGCAGAGCGTACAGCAACCGCCGCAGCCTTCGATCGAATCCTTGGGCCTGCGCGGCTCCATCCCGGCTGCTCAGCCGCAGCGACCGGCAGAGACGCCCGCTCCGGCCCGCCAGGAAACGGCAGGCGGCGGCTGGATCAGCGATCTGCTGCGCGGCGCATCTCGCGACGAGAACGCCGAGCTGCCGCCGGCCCGCCAGACCGCGCCGCGTCAGCAGACAGAAACGGCAGCGGCTCCCGTGGCCCGCAATCCGCGTCACGTCGTGGAATCGCTGAATTCACTGTCGGTCGATATCGCCCGCGCCATCGATCATGATGCGTCGGTCGATCTGTGGCGCCGCTACCAGCGCGGCGAACGGGATGTCTTCACTCGCCGTCTCTATACGCTGAAGGGCCAGCAGACCTTCGACGAAATCAAGCGCAAGTATGATCGCGAGCCGGAATTCCGCACCGCGGTCGATCGCTACATCGCCGATTTCGAAAAGCTGCTTACCGACGTTGCCCGCACCGACCGCGACCGCACCGTCACGCAATCCTACCTCACCTCGGATACCGGCAAGGTCTACACCATGCTGGCGCATGCCGCGGGCCGCCTGAGCTGAGATTGAGGTAAGACGAAATACGAGAAAATCCCCGGCTAAATGCCGGGGATTTTGATTCGCGCCGATATCGGAGGATGAACGGCAATAGATACAAAAAGGCGGCCTTGAAGGCCGCCTTTACGCTATAGCCGACAGCCGATCGGACTACCGGGCGTCATGCACCTTCGAAATGAGGCCGCTGGTAATGCCGACAAGCAGGAAACTTCCGTTGATGCGAACCCAATGATAGCCGCGCGGAGGCGCCGTCAGTCGGTAAGTACGATAGTCGATCTCGGCCGCGCGATGCCGGTCGGAGGCGGACAAGCGCCGGCCCTTAACCCAGCCGCCCTTGCGAACGACCACCTTCTTCTTCACCACTTCTTTCTCAACGACGACCTGTTTGCCGGTCGGCGCTGGCTTGACTTGCGCTGTCGCAGCCAGCGGCATCGCCAGGACCGACGCCGCAAGAAGGACGGTGAAGATTTTTCTCATTGGTTGTTTCCTCGTTTCAGAATCTGCGCGCGAACCTATCCCGCCGGACATGAAGCGAATCTGACGGTTGGATTACAATTTCGTAATGAAAATGATCAGCTTGTGTGAATTTCCTCAAATACCGTCACAAGCCGCTGACGACTTCAAAGCTCATCATAATTGAACCAGTCGAAATCCGCTATCTTCGCGCGTCCCGATGTATCGAAGGCAAACATGCCGGCAAAGGCGCCGGTGAACGAACCATGCTCGCCGCGACCGCCCTCATCCGAAATGAGCCCGGCATCAAGCACGGGACCGATGGCCTGCCACGCCCCCATGCCTTCCGCCTGCCAGAAGAACTGAAGGTCGTTGTCGCGCACTTCCATGGCAAGCTGGATCCGCCCGTCGGGCACGGCGACACCGGCATCGATCGGAAAGCTCAAACGGCCGTTCGGATAGTCGCCGGGGCAGGTCATGATGGTGACGCAGCGCCCGAGCTTCTCATGCAGGGTCACGGCAATCGCATGCAGCTTGAAGCGATTGTAGTAATGCGTCAGGCCCGCGACCTGCTGATAGGTGTCCGGCTCGAATTCGATGACTGTTTCGGCGCGAAAGCTGTGATGTTCCTGCCGCCGGGCGACGAGAGCCTGCTCGAACCAGGAGCCGATACTCTCGCGAGCGAAAAGCCTCAGATGGCCTGATCGCTCCGTCAGGCTGAAGATCCGCTCCGGCTGCGGGGTGCGCAGCCACTGGAAATCCATCGGCAATGTGCGCTCGTCAAAATTATAGCCGCTGCGGCGGGGCTTCTCGATGCGCTCGGCGCCATTCAGGCCCGGCACCTCGACATCTGGCACGCTGGTGCCGTTTTCCAGGTAAAGCCAGCCGTCGTCCTTCCAAACGCACTTCTGCAAGCCGGTCTCGCGGCCGAGTGTACAACGGCGATGCGGCGGCAGCGGCCGGCCGCACAGATGCGTGTGGTAGAACTGGCCGTCATGTGTCTCGACATACTGGCCATGCCCGGCTCTTTGCAGCGCTGCCTCCGGATGATCCTTGGACGTGATCAGATATTTGTTCGGATGCAGCTCATAGGGGCCGTCGATTTCGCGCGAGCGTGCCATGGTCACGGCATGATCGTAGCCGGTGCCGCCTTCTGCCGTGGTCAGATAATACCAGCCATCGCGCTTGAAGAGATGCGGTCCTTCGACCAGGCCGAGATCGGTGCCTGAGAAGATATTCCTGATCGGCCCTTTCAGGGATTTCGTCGCCGCATCCCATTCCTGCAGGAGAATGCCGTCGAAGGCGGGCGTCTTCGGTGAACCGCCATAGCTCTCCGTTCGGTGGTTCCACTGCATGTTGACGAACCACTTGCGCCCGTCATCATCATGAAACAGCGATGGGTCGAAGCCGGAGGAATTGACGTAGGACGGCTCGGACCATTCGCCTTCGATGGTCGGCGAGGTCACGATATAATTATGCGCGTCCTTGAAGTTGCCGTCATAGCGCTTGACGTCGGTATAGACGAGCCAGAACAGACCATCCGCATGGGAAAGGCACGGCGCCCAGATGCCGCAGCTGTCGGGTTCGCCGCGCATGTTGAGCTGCGACGCCCGCTCCAGCGGCCGGCGCACCAGCGTCCAGTTCACCAGATCGCGCGAATGATGGATCTGCACGCCCGGATACCATTCGAATGTCGATGTGGCGATATAGTAGTCCTCGCCGACGCGGCAGATGGACGGATCGGGATTGAAGCCCGGCAGGATCGGGTTGCGGATCATCGGACATCTCCTCCAGAGAACACATCAATATGCGCCGTTCGGACGGCAATAGAAACAATGACCGGCGACCCGCAGTCCGTTCCACCGGACAAAGCAAGACGCCCGGAACCAGGTTCCGGGCGTCTTGGGGTTATCAGTCCCGCTCGGCCGACTTGGCCCAGAGATTGACGTCAGCCTCACGGGCGTAGACATCGATTTCCTTCAGCTCTTCTGCCGTGAATTCGAGATTGTCGAGCGCCTTGACGCAATCGACGATCTGCGAGGAACGGCTCGCGCCGATCAGCGCCGAGGTGATGCGGTCGCCGCGCAGAACCCAGGCAATCGCCATCTGCGCCAAAGTCTGGCCGCGCTTCTCGGCGATCTCGTTGAGCTTGCGGATATTGTCGATGATCGACGGGCGAATGAAATCCCGCTTCAGGAAGTGGTTCTGTGCGGCACGGCTGTCTTCTGGAATGCCGCCCAGATATTTCGTCGTCAGCATGCCCTGGGCAAGCGGCGAGAAGACGATGGAACCGATGCCGAGCTCATCAAGCGTATCCACAAGGCCGTCATCCTCGACCCAGCGATTGAGCATGGAATAGCTCGGCTGGTGGATCAGGCATGGCGTGCCGAGTTCCTTAAGGATTGCGGCAGCCTCGCGCGTGCGCTGCGAACTATAGGAGGAGATACCGACATAGAGCGCCCTGCCCGAGCGAACGATATGGTCGAGCGCAGCACAGGTTTCTTCGAGCGGCGTATCCGGGTCGAAACGGTGGGAGTAGAAGATATCGACATAGTCGAGCCCCATGCGCTTCAGGCTCTGGTCGCAGGACGCGATCAAATACTTGCGGCTGCCCCATTCTCCGTAAGGACCCGGCCACATGTCGTAGCCTGCCTTGGACGATATGATCAGCTCGTCGCGCAGGCCGGCGAATTCGGTGCGCATGATCTCGCCGAAGGCGGTCTCGGCACTGCCGGGAGGCGGCCCGTAATTGTTGGCGAGATCGAAATGGGTGATGCCGAGATCGAAAGCCGTGCGGCACATGTCGATCTTGCGGTCATGTGGCGTGTCACCGCCGAAATTGTGCCAAAGCCCCAGCGAAACCGCCGGCAGCTTCAGACCGGAGCGACCGGTCCTGTTGTATTTCATTTTCGCATAACGGTCGGATGCCGGTTGCCAAGCCATGATTATAATTCCTTCGAGATGAAAAAACGCGCGGGTTGCCCACCCGCGCGCAAACTAGCTTTTCCTGTGCTCACTTCAAGAGCGCCTGCGCCTCTTCGATGCCGAGTGCGGCCGGCTGCGTGCAGGTGGTGGTCAGATCGACGAAGCGGTTTTCCGCACCCGATTTGAGGATCGACGTCATGACGTCGACACCGTGCAGCGTGCGGTCGAGCGAGCAACGCGCATCGCGCCCGTCGATCAGCGATGCCGCCATGTCGGCCAGACCGGCCGTGCGGTAGTTGGCGCGCGGGCCGCTCGGGCTTTCCTGGTTGGCGATGCCGAAGGGATGCGCCCAGTTCTCGAGCGGCTTGATGTCCTTGTCGCGGCCACTGGCCTCCACCGTACCGCCGAAGAAGTTCGGGTCGGGCACGTAGAGCGAACCCTCGGTACCGTAGAGTTCCATATTGGCGTGGCGATGCGACCAGACATCCCAGCTCGCTGTCAGCGTGATCGTCGCACCGCTGACGAATTCCAGCAGCGCCTGGATCGTCGTCGGCGTCTTCACCGGAATGGTCTCGCCGTTGCGCGGCTCGCTGGTGATGGTGCGGGTCGGCGATGCCATGGACGTCATGGCACCGACACGCTTCACCGGTCCGATCAGGTTGATCAGATTGGCGATATAATAGGGACCAAGGTCGAGGATCGGACCGCCGCCCGGCAGGAAGAAGAAATCCGGGTTCGGATGCCACATTTCCATGCCCGGGCTCATGACATGGCAGGAGCCCGAGGTGATGCGGCCGACGCCGCCGTCATCGATGAATTTGCGCGCCAGCTGATGCGCACCGCCGAGGAAGGTGTCGGGAGCGCAGCCGACGGCCAGCCCCTTCTCCTTGGCGATGCGGCGCAGCTCTTCGCCCTGCTCCAGCGTCAGCACCAGCGGCTTTTCGGAGTAGGCGTGCTTTCCCGCTTCGAGAATGCGCTTCGAAACCGGAAAATGCGCATCCGGGATGGTCAGGTTGACGATGACGTCAAGCTCGTCATTGGCGAGCAGTTCGTCGATGGTCTGGGCCTTGACCTTGTATTCCTCGGCGCGCAAGCGCGCCGCGTCCATGTTGATATCGGCGCAAGCCAGCACATTGAGCCCCTTGAAGAGCGGTGCGAGCTTGAAGTAAGTCGTTGAGATATTGCCGCATCCGATGATGCCGACGCCAAGTTCCTTAGCCATGTGGAAATGCCTCAAAAGCTCTTGAAGGATGCGATGGAGCGCGTGATCAGGCGATCGACATCGCTCGGATTGTCATGTTCGATAACGTAATGCTTGGTCTTGGTGCCGGCCAGCGCCTTGATCAGCTTGGCCCACGGAACCGTACCATATCCAAGGTCGGCCCAGCCGTCTTCATTCTTGTTTTCGCCGGCCGGCGCGATGTCCTTGACGTGGACGGCCGTGATGCGCGAGCCGAGCTTTTCGATCCAGGCGAAGGGATCGCCACCGCCGCGGATGACCCAGGCGATATCGGCTTCCCAGGAAATGTCCGGAGCGCCTTCGAAGATCTGTTCGATCGGCAGCGAGCCGTCAGCCTGCTTGACGAACTCGAAGTCATGATTGTGCCAGCCGAATTCGAAGCCTGCATCCTTGTAGGGCTTGCTCATCTCCTGCAGGCGCTTGCCGAAAGCAAGCCAGCCGGCTGCGTCCGTTGGGCGTTGATCGGCGGCCAGATGCGGCGCGTAGATCGAGTCCATGCCGAGGGTCTTGCCGATCGTCAGCGACTTCTGCACCTCACCGTCGAGGAAATCCGGGCTGAAATGGCCGCTTGCCATCGTCAGGCCGTTCTTGTCGAGTTCGGCGCGCAGGCTCTTCAGGCCCGCGTCGTCGAGGTCGGCATAAATGCCGCCGAAGCCCTCGACTTCCGCATAGCCGGCCTTGCCGAGCTTTACGAATATCTCGGAATAGGGCTGGGAATTGCGGGCACTATAAAGCTGAAATCCAAGTTTCGTCATCGATAGTCCTCCATGGCCTCATGGCCGTCTGTCATGGGCTTGTAGCCCGAAATCGCCGCCGTGGCGGCGGAATAGCTCAATCCACCGATTGGCTGGATTGCAGGTCGTAAATGCGGAATTCAGGGACGCCGCCTGCCAATGGCTTGGCCGGCGTAAAGACGATGCGGCGGCTTTCGCCGGCGGCAAGATCGAAGGCGTTGTCTGAATAGCGCCCCTCAACTTCACTCTCGATCATCACGAACAACGCAAGTCCCTTTGCGGAGACGGTAAGTTCCACCGCACCGTTCTCCTGCTTGTCCTCCCTCAGCACCGTCAGGCCTGCAGGCCGAAGCTCCAGAGCCTTGTAGGTGCCGTGAACATAATGCCCCTCGCCGCCCATGCCGTTCGATGCGGTGAAACGCCACGCCAGCAGGCAATCGGCAGGAACCTGTTCCGCATCGATCGATAGCGCGACCACTGCCGCGTCCGGCGTGCAGACCGCGTGGGCTGTCGTTAACGGCACACGTTCGCCGTCAAGCTTGAGCAGCGAAACCGAAATATCAGCGGTGATATCCGCATTGGTATCGTTGACCAGCGAGAAGCGGATGGTCTTGTTGTCTTCCGATGGGATCGCCGCGACCGATACCGGCTGGAAGAAGCGCCGCACCAGATAATGCATCGCCTTCCATCGGCCGCCGTAGTCCAGGCTCGACCAGGACGCCACCGGCCAGGTGTCGTTGAGCTGCCAGTAGATCGTGCCCATGCAATGTGGCTTCAGCGACCGCCAATATTCCACCGCCGTCTTGATGGCGAGACCCTGCTGCACCTGGCTCAGATAGACGAAATTCGGGAAATCCTTCGGGAAGCGGAAATAGCGGAACATCGTGCCGGCAATGCGCTCGTTGCCGCCGGCATTCTTCTGATGCAGCTCCATGACCGGAGAGGCGATGTTCATATCCTTCGCTTCGGCATAGGTCTTGATGACAGGCAGCGACGTGTAGGACTGGAAGCCGAATTCCGAGCAGAAGCGCGGACGGACGGTGCGATAATTGTCGAACGACTTGTTCTCGTGCCAAACCGACCAGTAATGCATGTCGCCGGAGCCATCGGCATGCCAGGCATCACCGAAGTTCAGATAACCCGACGCCGGGCTCGACGGCCACCAGATTGCGTCCGGCGCGGCCTTCTTCATCGCCTGCTCGATCGTCCTGTTCAGACGATCGTAGGAAACGAGGTAGCGGTCTCGATCCCTACGGGATTCCTCGAACCAGGTGAGCGCCCCGACGAGTTCGTTGTCGCCACACCACAGCACGATCGACGGATGCGTCGCCAGCCGGCGAACCTGATAATCCACTTCGGCCTCGACGTTCTCCAGGAAATCGCCGGTGGAGGGATAGAGATTGCAGGCGAACATGAAGTCCTGCCACACCATCAGGCCGAGGCGGTCGCAGATATCGTAGAACCAGTCGTGCTCGTAGAACCCGCCGCCCCACACACGGATGATGTTCATGTTGGCCGCCGCCGCCGATTGCAGCAGATCTTCGGTCAGCTCCGGCTTGGAGCGCGAGAACAGCGCGTCGGCGGGAATCCAGTTGGCGCCGCGAGCAAAGATCTCGCGGCCATTGACCTTCAGCGCAAAGCGGCTGCCGGCCTCGTCTTCGTCAGTGATCAATTCGACCGTGCGCAAGCCGATCTGCCGCGTAACGGTCTCGAAATTCGTCTCCACGGATAGGGCATAAAGCGCCTGCTCGCCGTTGCCGGCCGGCCACCAGAGCTGCGGCTTGTCGACATGGAAGAGATGGGTGATCGAGGTCTCGCCGGCATTGACGCCGACATCGAGGCGCACCCGCTCGTCATCCAGCGAGAAATAAAGCTGTGCAACGCCTGTTCCCTTGGCAAACAGCGCCACCGTCACCATGAGATCGACCGAACCGTCGTCATTGTGGATCTGACGGGTGACGACATTCTCGATGCGGGCAATCTCAAGCTTCTTCAGCGCAATCGTGCCGTAGAGGCCGAGAGGTGCGATCGCTATGTTCCAGTCCCAGCCGAAATGGCATTGCGGCTTGCGCAACATGTTGCCGTTCGGGATCGGCGAATTGCCCGTGCTGTACGGGATATAGAAAGGCTGCTTCGCCTGCAGCGCAGCACCTGTGGTAATGCTCGAATGCAGGACGATGCGAATGCTGTTCTCGCCCGCCTTCAACGCCTTCGAGACATCGGGGCGATAGCGCTGGAAGCAATTGTTGGCTTCCAGCACCAGCGCGTCATTGACATAGACGCTTGCGACCGTGTCGAGATAGTCGATATCGAGATACCAGTCGCCACCGGCGTCATCGAGGGTAAAGCTGCGCGTCAGCTCCCAATCCTGCTTGGCGACCCACTGCACGGCCTCTTCGTTCCGGCCGAAATAGGGATCGGGGATGAGGCCTTCCGCATTGAGCGCGGCGTGGACATCACCGGGCAGAGACATGGAAAGAGAATGATCGCTGTCGGGAGACGTGAGCTTCCACGAGCCAGCCAGATCGATGGCAAAATTATCGTTGATCGAAGACAACATCGGACCTCCCCGGACCGCTGTAAGGCGGAGGCGGCAGGGCCGCCCCCATGCATATGATCATATTCTGAGTTCTGTCTGCGCATCAAAGAGCGATGCGAGAGACATGTCAAAGCCAAGCTTCACACCCGTACCGGGGCTAAAACGCCTGGCGCCGTTAACGCGCACCGACATGGTATGGCCGGCATGCTTCAGCCAGAGCAGATTGTCGGCGCCCATCGGCTCTTCGATATCGACGGTCGCATTATGCGCCTCCGCACCCGGCGCCAATTCCTCGTTGACCTTGATGTGCTCGGGACGCACCCCAAGCACGACTTTGCGGCCGGCTTGCAATGCCTCGCCGGCCTTATAGCCATTGAGCGAGAACAGCACATCGTTGGTCGCAAACACGACCTTGCCTTCACGGCTCACCAATTCGCCCTTCAGGAAGTTCATCGAAGGCGATCCGATGAAGCCGGCGACGAAGAGATTGCGCGGCTCGTTGTAGATCGTCGTGGGGTCATCGAGCTGCATGATGACGCCGTTCTTCATGATGGCGATGCGGTCGGCGAGTGTCAGCGCCTCGATCTGGTCGTGGGTGACGTAGATCATCGTGTTCTTCAGCGACTGGTGCAGCCGCTTGATTTCGACACGCAGCTCCGAACGCAGCTTGGCGTCGAGGTTCGACAGCGGCTCGTCGAACAGGAACACGTCGACATCACGCACGAGCGCACGGCCGATCGCAACACGCTGACGCTGGCCGCCCGAAAGCTCGGCCGGCCTGCGCTTCAGCAGCGGTTCGATCTGCAGGATCTCCGCCGCACGCGCGATGCGCTTCTTGATCTCGTCGTTCGGCACCTTGGCGACGCGGAGACCAAAGGACAGATTCTTTTCGACCGACATCTGCGGATAGAGCGCGTAGGACTGGAACACCATGCCGATGCCGCGGTCCTTGGGCTCTTCCCAGGTGACGTTCTTGCCCTTGATGAAGATCTGGCCCTCGCTGATGTCGAGCAGGCCGGCTATGCAGTTGAGCAGGGTCGACTTGCCGCAGCCGGACGAGCCGAGAAGCACCAGGAATTCGCCGTCATTGATCTCGAGGTTGAGAGTTTTGAGGACGTTGACGGCGCCGAAATTCAGCGAAAGGTCTTTGATGGAAACGCTACTGGTCATGGATCACCCCTTCACTGCGCCGGCGGCGATGCCCCGGACGAAAAGCCGCCCGGACACGAAATAGACGATAAGCGGCACCGCGCCGGTCAGTAGCGTTGCGGCCATGTTGACGTTGTATTCCTTGACGCCCTGGACGGCGTTGACAACGTTGTTGAGCTGCACGGTCATCGGATAGTTCTGCGTGCCGGCGAAGATGACGCCGAACAGGAAGTCGTTCCAAATGCCTGTGATCTGGATGATCATGCCGACGACGAAGATTGGCAGCGACATGGGCAGCATGATGCGCAGGAAGATCTGCCAGAATCCCGCGCCGTCGACGCGCGCCGCCTTGAACAGCTCGGGCGGAAGCGAGGCGAAATAGTTGCGGAACAGCAGCGTGTTGATCGGCATGCCGAAGATCGTATGCACGAGCACGATACCGCCGAGCGTCGAAAACAGGTGGAGTTCGCGAAGCACCATGACAAGCGGATAGAGCATGACCTGATACGGAATGAAGGCGCCGAACAGCAGGATCGTGAAGAAGACCTCCGATCCCTTGAACCGCCAGTTGGCGAGCGCATAGCCGTTGACCGAGGCGATGGCGATAGAAACGATGACGCTCGGAACCAGGATCTTCACCGAATTCCAGAAGCCGACCTGGATGCCGTGGCAATAGAGGCCCGTGCAGGCCTGCGACCAGGCTTTCACCCAGGGCTCGAAGGTGATTTCCATCGGCGGCGCGAAAATGTTGCCCAGGCGGATTTCCGGCATGCCCTTGAGCGAGGTAACGATCATCACATAGAGCGGCAGCACGTAGTAGAGCGCGGCAAGGCTCAAGATGCCGTAGAGCATGATGGTGCGCGGCGCGAAGCGGCGCTTGGGTTTTGCGCCCGAAGGCTCGATGGTGGCGGCAAGTGCCATTTGGTGCCTCCCTTATCTGCGCTTCTGGCGGAACTCGTAGAGAGCCCACGGCACGACGAAGATGAACACGGTGACCAGCATGACCGTGGAGGCGGCAAGCGCCTGCCCAAGGTTGGAACGCTGGAACATGAAGTCATAGACATATTTTGCCGGCATCTCGGATGCGAAGCCCGGACCGCCGCTGGTCATGGCGACGACCAGATCGTAGACGCGCACGATGCCCGAAGCGACGATGACGAGCGTGGTGACGAAGACGCCGCGCATCATCGGAATGACGACGAAAATATAGGTCCGCCAGGCCGGGATACCGTCGACCCGCGAGGCCTTCCAGATCTCGCCGTCAATTCCGCGCAGACCCGCCAGCATCAGCACCATCACCAGACCGGTGCCTTGCCAGAGCCCGGCGATGACGAGCGCGTAGAGCACCGTCTTCTGATTGCCGAGCAGCGCGAAATTGAACCAAGTGAACCCCATGTCCTGCATCAGCTTTGGTAGCCCCAGCGCTGGATCGAGGATCCATTGCCAGACCAGGCCTGTAACGATGAAGGACAGCGCAAAGGGATAAAGGAAAATGGTCCGGAAGGTATTCTCGAAGCGGATCTTCTGATCCATCAACACGGCGAGAATGAAGCCGACGACGAAAGCAAAAACGAGACTGAGAACGCCGTAGGTGGCGAGATTGCCGATCGAGATGTTCCAGCGATCCGTGCCCCATAGGCGCTGATACTGCGCCAACCCGACAAAGTTGGAGCTGGGCAGCAATTTGGAGTCGGTGAACGAATAGATGACGGTCCAGAGCGTGCAACCCACGAAAACGACGATCACCGTCAACACCATCGGAATGGCGGCGATCTTCGCATTGAGGTTGCGGAACAGACCAAATGGCCGGACAGCGTTAGCCATCGATACCTCCGTTGGCGGTGCGCGGCAGGACAGGCGAGAGATCTCGCCCGCCCTGCTCGCTGGCAACCGCAATTGATAGGATGGTCGCCTGTCTTACTGCGCCTGCTTGAAGATGGCGGCCTGCTTTTCGATGGCCTCATCCACCGTCATCTTCGACGAGAAGAATTGCAGTCCGAGATCGGTCATCTGACCGCGGGTGTCGGGGTCGAGCAGCTGCGTTACGCCCGGCAGCACGTTTTCCGGGTTCTTCAGAATTTCCAGACCCTTCTTCATGCAGGCGTTGGCAGCGGTCAGATCGACATCACCACGAATCGGCAGGGATCCCTTGGCTAGGTTGAACTTGACCTGGGTTTCCTTGGATACCAGCATGCTGGCAAGCTCGAGCTGCGCCTTGGTGATATCAGCGTTGGTATTCTTCGGGAAATAGAAGCTATCGCCGCCGGTATCGAGCAATGCGTGGAAGCCGAGGCCCGGCAGGCAGTCGTAATCCTTGCCGGCGACCTGCTTGGCAACGCCGAACTCGCCCTGTGCCCAGTCGCCCATGATCTGGCCGGCAGCCTTGCCTGTTATCACCATGTTGGTGGCGACGTTCCAGTCACGGCCGGAATAGCTTTCGTCGACCATGCCGCGTGCCTGTGCGAAAGCTTCCCAGACCTTGCGGTTCTCGGGAGTGCGCACCGCGTCTGCGTTCTTCTTGTCGTAGATCGCCAGGTAGGTGTCCTTGCCGCCGATGCCGACCTGCATGACGTTGCGGATGCCATCGACCTGCCAGGGAGCGCCGGTCGCGAGCGGAACGATGCCCTTCTCTCTGAGCTTCGGGGCATCAGCCGCGAATTCATCCCAGTTGGCCGGAACCTTCATGCCGTTGTCTTCGAAGACGTGGCGGTTGACCCACATCCACTGCCAGGAGTGGATATTGACCGGCACGCAATAGATGCGTCCTTCATAGGTGCAGGAGGCCAGCAAGCTGGCCGGACGAATGATGTCCTTCCAGTGTTCCTTTTCAGCGAGATCGGTCAGATCGGTCATAAGGCCGGCCTTGACGAGCTCTTCGGCGTCGCGGCCGGTATTGAGCTGCGTGGCACCCATCGGATTGCCGCCCAGGATGCGGCTGACGATCAGCGGCGTCGCGGTCGATCCGGATCCGGCGATCGCGCCGTCGACCCAGCGATTGTCGCCAAGAGCATTGTACTGATCGGCCAGAACCTTCACCGCGGCCGCTTCGCCGCCCGATGTCCACCAATGCGTT
This sequence comes from Martinezella lusitana, assembly GCF_016901135.1. Lineage (GTDB taxonomy): Bacteria > Pseudomonadota > Alphaproteobacteria > Rhizobiales > Rhizobiaceae > Rhizobium > Rhizobium lusitanum_D. The sequence goes on from NZ_JAFEVL010000048.1 coordinate 425,989, forward strand.
ACCTCGAGATCGGTCGCATTTGCTGAAAAGGCTGGAATCGCGACAGATGCGAGCAAAGCGGCAGCCATCAAACGAATATTCATGAGTTCTCCTCCCTCACTGAAACGTTGCCGGAAAAACCTAGTCGAATCATTTTCGCCGCGCAACCGCCAACTCGTGATTTTTTTGAAGATAGTTGAATATACAACCTATGAGTAAGTATTGTCGGTGGAATACGCGGTCTATACAGAGCTCATTTAACTGAAATCCCTTGAAGGATTTTTCACTAACTAACTGCTTTTATTTCATATTTTTAACGACTATCTCTGCAATTTTCCCAGATGCCGTCTTGCGGCTGCAAAGCTTTCGATGGGCAAACAGCGATGCAACCGTTAGGGATTTAGACAAAAGATGCATCTAAAATAATGCTCGACATTCGTACTGTATCGTTACAGTTTTGATCATTGGTGGAGGAGTAGTCGCATTGCGTCTATGCTTGCGATACGGGCATGAGCAATATAAGCGGATTGGCCGCGGGAGGCGGCCGGGAGGCGAGCTTGTACGAAATGGACAATAAGAAAACGTCAGGGGGCGGCATACAGCCCGCACCGGAGCGGCCGACACTGAAGACGATCGCCTTCATGACGGGGCTTGGAATTACCACCGTTTCGCGCGCATTGAAGGATGCCCCCGATATCGGCGCCGAGACCAAGGAACGGGTGCGGATGGTTGCCCGTCAATTGGGCTATCAGCCGAACCGCGCCGGCGTGCGCCTTAGGACCGGCAAGACCAACGTCATCGCCTTGGTGCTGAGCATCGACGAGGAAATCATGGGCTTCACCAGCCAGATGGTCTTCGGGATTTCAGAGGTTCTGGCCGGCACGCAATACCATCTGGTCATCACGCCGCACTCCCACAGCAAGGACCCCTTGGTTCCCGTACGCTATATCCTCGACACCGGCTCTGCGGATGGCGTCATCATATCGCGTACCGAGCCGGATGATCCGCGTGTTCGCTTGATGCACGAACGCGGCCTGCCCTTCGCCACGCACGGGCGGACGGATATGGGCATCGTTCACCCCTTCCACGACTTCGACAACGAGGCCTTCGCCCACGAGGCCGTTCGTGCACTGGTCGCCAAGGGGCGGCGTCGCCTGGCGCTGCTGCAGCCCGCCAGCAAGCTGACCTACTACTCGCATATCCGCATCGGCTTCCAGATCGGCTTGCACGAATATGGCGCCGAGGAAATCCCCCTAAGGGTAACGACCGATGCGCCGCTGGCCGATATCAGGGATAGCGTCGAGGCGCTGATGCGCTCATCGCATCCGCCTGATGGAATCGTCTGTTCAAGTGGCGGCGGCGCCATTGCCGTCAATGCCGGCATCGAGGCGGCTGGTTTCCGCCTCGGCCGTGATATCGATATGGTCGCCAAGCAATCGACCGACGTGCTGAACTGGATCCGCCCAGAGATCATCACGATCTATGAGGATGTCCGCCATGGCGGCCGGGAGCTGGCCAAATCAGTCATCGCCCGCATCGACGGGATAGAACCGGAGCTGCTGCAAAGCATCAGCTCGCCCGTCTGGCCAAAGAGCTGACAATAAAAAGGCCCGCCGGATTTCGCCGGCGGGCCTTTTCAGATTGGATTCTGCAGCTCACTCAGCCGTTTGCGCCACTGCCCCATGGGCCGTGATGGATATCCTTGCCATCGACGCGGTCGAAGCCGTGGGCGCCGAAGAAGTCGCGCTGGGCCTGGATCAGGTTGGCAGTGCCGCGAGCCTGGCGATAGGCGTCGAAATAGGTGAGCGCCGAAGCGAGCGCCGGAACCGGCAGGCCGGATGCCGTGGCGGCAGAAACGATGCGCCGAAGCGACGGGATCGATTCCTTGACCATATCAGCGAAGGCAGGGGTCACGATCAGGTTCGCCGCATCCGGGTTTTTGGTGAAGGCGCTGGTGATCTCGTCGAGGAACTGCGAACGGATGATGCAGCCGGCACGCCAGATCTTGGCGATGACGGGCATCGGCAGAGACCAGTTGAACTCCTTCGATGCTTCGGCCATGACGGCAAATCCCTGCGCATAGGCGCCGATCTTGGCGGCAAACAGCGCAAGCTCGAGATCCTTCAGCAGGTCGGGGCCGAAGGCGATCGGGAACTTGTAGTCCGGCGTGCCGAAGATCTTTTCAGCAGCTTCGCGCTGGGTCTTGATCGCCGACAGGCTGCGGGCAGCGACGGCGGCTTCGATGGCGGTCGCCGGAATGCCCATGTTCTGCGCTTCGATCGCAGACCACTTGCCGGTGCCCTTCTGGCCGGCCTTGTCGAGGATGACGTCGGGCATGGCGCTACCGGTCGCCGGGTCCTTGGCAGCCAGAACCTTTTCGGTGATCTCGATCAAATAGGAGTTGAGGCGACCCTTGTTCCAGTCGCCGAAGATACCGCTGATCTCGGCGGCGCTCTTGCCGAGGCCATCGCGCAGGATACCGTAGATTTCGGCGATCATCTGCATGTCGGCGTATTCGATGCCGTTGTGGATGGTCTTGACGAAATGACCGGCGCCGTCATTGCCGAGCCAGGCAACGCAGGGATCTTCGTTGTATTTGGCAGCGATCGAGGTCAGGACTTTCTCGACGCGCTTGTAGGAATCCTCGGTGCCGCCGACCATGATGGACGGGCCGTGGCGCGCGCCTTCCTCACCGCCGGACACGCCCATGCCGATGAATGTCAGGCCGGTGTCCTTCAGGCGGTCGAAGCGGGCGATGGTATCGCGGAAATTGGCGTTGCCGGCATCGATCATGATGTCGCCCTTGTCGAGATAGGGCTGAAGCGCCGCCATCTGCTGATCCACCGGCTCGCCGGCCTTGATCATGATGATGATCGGCCGCGGCGGACGGATCGCCTCGACGAACTCCTCGATCGTCTTGCAAGGAATGATCTTGTCCTTAAGCGCGCCCGCATTCGCATAGAATTCGTCCGTCACTTGCGGCGTCCGGTTGAACACCGCGATCTTGTTGCCTTTTTCGGCAATGTTGAGCGCCAGATTCGATCCCATCACAGCAAGACCGATCAGCCCGATTTCTGCCTTTTCCACGACAATCCTCCAATGAGTCGTTGACCACATCCGGCGCCGCGCTGGTGGCGCAGAGGACGCGGCAACATCCGATAGGACGCAATGCCTCCGTCAATCGATGCGAGTTGCGACGGCCCTGCGTTGGGCGTTGTTGTTGCATTCCGAGCGTGAAACGGCAAGCCTTCGACAGCCCCGAATCGCCCGCTTTGCAGGACTGTGCAAAAATGTTGCGGGAATCGCGGCCCATCCATTTCCCAGGCGCGCGAGCCCGCAGCCGATCGCCAGTCCGCCGAGAGAAAATATAGAGGAGGAGACCACTATGTCGACCATGATCGCGAAGATCGTGCATATCTCCATCCATCGTCACTGGAAGGAGGTCTACGGTTTTGCCAGCCGTCCGGAAAACATGCCGCTATGGGCTTCTGGCCTGGCATCGGGACTGAAGCAGGATGGAGAGGACTGGATCGCCGAGGGCATTCTTGGCACTGCCCGCATACGCTTCGCCGCCCGCAACGACTTCGGCGTCATCGACCACAGGGTGACCTTGGAATCCGGCCTGCAAGTTCACAACGCGCTGCGGATCGTGCCGAATGGCGACGGCTGCGAGGTCATGTTCACCTTGCTTCAGCTCCCCGGTATGACCGAAGAGCAGTTCGCAGCTGATGCCGCGCATGTGCTGAGAGATCTCGGGACCCTCAAAGAACTGATGGAGCGATAATGGCACTTAAAGCGAGCGCAACGTCCAATCGACAAGCTCGCTGGTCACGCCGGCAAACGCGGCGTCCAGCGCCCGCACGAAATCAGGATTGCTGCCGCCGCTGACAGGCACGACCTTCCGGAAGATATTCTGTGCCTTTACCGTACCCGTGCGGTCGTTCAGAATCTTTTCCGAGATTTCGACCGTCGCGGTTTTCTGGCCGCCTACGGTATTGATCTCGAAGGAACGGATGTCGGTGACGACTTGATAATCGATCGCCAGGCCCTGCCCCGGCACGCCAACGCCACCGAGCTTGCCGGTATTCTCGAAAGCCTCGACCAGCTTCGACTGTACCATCCTGCTCAGCTTGTCGCTCCATTGCGACTTGCCGAGATACTGGATTTCCGAAGATGAAACGCGGATGACGATCTGGTTGCTGTCCAGCGCCTGTAGCGCGGTCGGCGGCGGGATGAGGATCTGTCGGTTCTTGACCGAAGGTCCGTTCGCCTTCACCGACGCGGAAAGATCGTAGGTGTCGTTGTTGGAGGAGCTTCCGCAGCCCGCCAGCAAGGCTCCTAGCAATGGCAATGCGATCACAGCTTTCCACACCTGATGACGCTCACTCGACACGCAACCGACCATATTCCGCTTATCCCCTGGAGCCCAGATATCGCTATTCATCAATGCCGCGCGCGGCCGTCATATGTCTTGACCGTATCGCCACCGAAGATCAATCGCTGCGGATTGCGGTCGAAATTTGTGATTGTCGTGTTCAGATTGTCAACCGTGCCCCGCATGTCATTGATCAGAGTTTGGGCATCGCGCAGGCCGCCACTCGAAAACTTCTGCAGATTATCGGCGATCGGGCCGATGCGGGAATTGAGATTGTCAGCCATCTTCTTGAAGGATTCGAGCGTATCCTTGGCTTCGGCGAACAGCGATTGCGTGCTGTCGTTGCCGAGCAGGGAATCGACCTTCGTGAGAATACCGTCGACCTTGCCGGACGCCGAGTTCAGCTTGGTGGAAATGTCCCGCGCATTGGCGATCGTCTGGTCGATATCCTGCTGATGCGCCGCAACAGTATTGGCCACATCGCGAATAGAGGCGACAGCGGTCCGAGCCTGCTTCGTCACGTCGGCAATGTCATCCACCGATCCCTTGATCTTCGCCGGATCGATCTGTGCGACGATCGCGTCGACACGATCCAGCGTCTGCTGCGCCTTCTGTCCGAAGGTAGTATAGGTGTCGGCCGTCTGCTTGAAGCTTGCGATGGTCGCCTTCAGATCGGTCGTGGCATCAGCCACATTGGCGGTGATCCTGTCGGCATTGGCGATGACGTCGTTGACCTTCTGTGCATCAACGGCACGCACCAGCTTCTCGACTGCGTCGAGCGTCGAGTCAATTTTCGTCGAAACTGTCTTGAACGTATCGCCAAGCTGTCCGACGCTCGCCAGGAACTTGTCGATATTGTCAGAATTGTCGGCGATCGCCTTGGAGAATTTCTGCGCGTTGCGCACCGTATCGGTCAGCGGCCCGCGCGAATCCGAGACAAAGCCCTGGATGTCGCCGATCGTATCATTGGCGCGGTTGAGGATCTTGTCCGCCGTGGTCAACAGGTTCGTGACGCTCGACTGATCGGCAAGCAGCACGGCGCGTTTGCCGGTATCGATCGAACGTTTCAGGATATTCTCGTCGCCGTTGCGGCCGCCGGAGAGCTCGATATAGGCAGCGCCCGTCAGGCCCTGGATTTCAAGAATGGCCTTGGTGGAGGTATAGACCGGCGCATCGGCGCGCACCTGCGTGAATGCCAGCGAATAGTTCGGGTCGTCGGCATCGATCGAAAGGCCCTGCACCGAGCCGACCTGAATGCCGTTGAAGCGAACCGGTGAACCGACGCTCAAACCGTTCGCGGAACCGGGGATGCGCACCACGAGTTCGACCATCGGACCGCCGCGGCCATATTCCGCCATCCAGTAGACGAAGCCGAAAGCGGCCGCGATAACGAGCAGCGTGAAGAACCCGACGATCGTATAATTGGCTTTGGTTTCCATTGTCTCCAGTCACTTCTCGCGGCTGTGGGCGCCTGCGCCGTTGTCGTCATTGTGCTCCCTGATGTCTTCCCGCGGCACGATCGAACGTGCGCGCTTGCCCCTGAAATAGGCTTGCACCCAAGGGTCATCGCAGGCGAGCATGTCCTTAACTGTGCCTTCCACCAATACCCGCTTCTGTCCAAGAACAGCAATACGGTCGCAGACGGAAAACAGGCTGTCGAGGTCGTGAGTCACCATATAGACGGTCAGGCCGAGCGTGTCGCGTAGCCTGGCGATCAGCTCGTCGAACTCCGCCGCACCGATCGGATCGAGGCCGGACGTCGGTTCATCGAGGAAGACCAGGTCAGGATCGAGCGCCAGGGCTCTGGCAAGTGCTGCGCGCTTGATCATGCCGCCGGAAAGCTCGGAAGGATATTTGTCGGCGGCATCGGCAGCGAGACCCACCATGCGGATTTTCATCAGCGCGAGCTCGTCCATCATCTGTTGCGGCAGGTCCAGATATTCCCGCATCGGCACCTGAATATTTTCCTTGACCGTCAGCGAGGAGAACAGCGCGCCTTGCTGGAAGAGGACGCCGAGGCGCATGTCGAGCTGATTGCGCTCTGGCTCGGTGAGCGTGTCATAGTCTTCGCCGAGGATCTCGATCTTGCCCGAGCGGCGCGGCAGCAGCCGCAGTACCGTGCGCAGCAGCACAGACTTGCCCGCGCCGGAAGCGCCGACGAAACCAAGGATTTCGCCGCGATAGATATTGAGGTTCAATTTATCGAGCACAACTTTCGATCCGAAAGCGACGGTGACATCCCGCGCCGACAGCACGATATCCCTGCCGTGCTCATCTCTTTCCAACGGGATTTCCGAGTGAAGCGCGCTCATCGTCGTCATCCCTCAGAAGTCGATCGCTGCATAGAACATGGCAAAAAGCCCGTCCATCAGGATCACGACGAAAATCGACTTCACGACCGACGAAGTCACATGCTGACCCAGCGACTCGGCACTGCCGCCGACCTTCAATCCCTCGACCGCGGCAACGATGCCGATAACCAACGCCATGAACGGTGCCTTGATCATGCCCGAAATGACCGTGGAAAGGCTGATCGCCTCATGCAGACGAGAAATGAAGGTGGCGAAGGTAATGCCGGAATAGGCCCAGGTCACCGTCGCCGCGCCAAACAGCGACGCGAAGTTGGCAAGGATCGTCAGCAAAGGCAGAGCAACGGTCAGCGCCACCAGCCGCGGGAAGATCAACACGCCGATCGGGTTCAGGCCCATGACCTTCAGCGCGTCGACTTCCTCGCGCATCTTCATGGAGCCGATCTCGGCGGTGATCGCGCTGCCGGAGCGGCCGGCGATCATGATTGCCGTCAGAAGCACGCCGATTTCGCGCAATTGAAGGATGCCGACGAGATCGACGACAAAGACTTCGGCGCCGAAATAACGCAGCTGGAATGCGCCCTGCTGCGCGATGATCGCGCCGATCAGGTAGGACATCAGCAGAATGATTGGAACGGCCCTAACGCCCATGTGGTCGATCTGATTGATGATCGAAGCGGGCGAGACGCCGCTACCGCGTCCGAACTTGAGCTGCGCGCCGCGCACCGCCGAGCCCAATATGTACATGGCAGCAATGACATTGCCCCATACCTCGTACGCATTTTTGCCGATCGGCGCGAAGAGCCGCTCAGGCCAGGATATCTTCGGCTTCGCCCCCCCGCTTTCCGCGGCCGGATCCTCGTCGAAAGCGGTCAGCAATTCGTCGATATGAGGATTGGAGCCGTCGATTGTCACGGTGGCGCCGTGCGCCTCCTGGCTCACCTTCAATCGCCGGATCAGCAGCGCGCCGGCGGTATCCACATCGGAGAGATCGGAAAGATCGATGACGACTTCGCCGCCGGCGCTCCGTTTCGAAAGCTGCTCGATCTGCCGCAGCACGCCGTGCACATGGGCGCTACGCCAATTGCCTTCGAGCCGATAGCGATGCCCGTTGCCATCGGGCTCGTCATCAATCCTCGGTGCATCGGATTTCTGTTCGGCTGCTTTCAAACTCATGCATCTTTCAGATCTGGCATCACCAACGTCGACTCGCGGGGCCCGCACGACGCGATGTTTAATACACCGACTGCACGGGAAATTGCTATGCTGCGCCGCGGCCAACATATGTCACGGCATTTTGATATCCAAATGAATTTGTTGCATCCGCGTTATGAGACGCCGTGTGCGCCCCCGCCGATTGCCGAGCCTCTGGGCTGGAGGTTGCGCGCGAAGATGACCATACCGAGGCCGAACGCAGCCACCCCTGCCATCACATAGTAGCTGGAAAGGTCGAGCCAGGCATAGAGATAGCCGGATGCGAGGGTCATCAGGCCGAGGAACATGCCGTTGTAGAAATAATACGCGCCCTGGGCGGAGGCCTCCTGCGTTTCTTGAACGGATCCGACGATGCGGCGCTGGACGCCGGTGTGCACGCAGGCATAGGTGCAGGAATGGAAGCACTGCAGCAGAAAGTAGCCGAGGAAACCGAGATTGATGGGGAACAGGATCCAGCGCAGCACGCACATGGTCGAGCCGAAGAAAATTAGCGTCCATGCACTGAAACGGCGATTTAGCAGTCTCGAGAGGAAGAATACCATCACCTCCGCCGCCACGCCGATGCTCCAGAGAACGGCGATCTCGGTTCCGGAAAAGCCGAGCTTGCGCCAATAGATCGACGCGAATGTGTAAAGCATCGCGTGGCTCGACTGCTGCACCGATACCCCGATCATCGTGATCAGCAATTGCGGAGAGCGCAGCGAACTTCCGGTCGGCGACTGCAGGTTGATCGGCTGGTTACGACGGCGCGTCGGCCCGATGCGCGGCGTGATCAGCGCCGTGAGCATGGTCAGCACGAAACCAGCGACCATGACGGGCAGTACCATGGTGCCTCCCCACATCCCGATCATCTGGCCGCCGAGAAGGGTCGAAACGATGAAGATGATCGACCCCCAGACACGCATGGAGCCATAGTCGAACCCCCAGCGGCGCACCCCCGACATAGCGATCGATTCGACCACCGGCACATAGGGCGCGTAGGTCGCGCCCTGGACACCGTAAACGAGCAGCACCGGCCAGAATTCGCTCGTCCAACAAAGCGCGATCGCCGTCAGCAATGACAGTCCACCGGACCACAACAGCACATCGGCGCGTTCTTTCATGTGATCGGCAAACACCGCGATGACGGGCGTGACCAGAACGCGCACGACCATCGGCACGGCGATCACGAGACCGATCTCGTGGTCGCTGAAATTCAATCCCGCCAGCCAGACGGGGAAAAACGGCAAAGCGATCCCGTTGACGAACAACGGAGCGCAGTAGGACAAGGCGGTGCGCAGACGGAAATACGAAGGCGCGCCCTCGCCCTGCAAGGATTTTATCGCGGGAATCATGACAGACCTGAAGGGAACTGAATTTGTCCCTATCACGCTATCGAGAGTACGACTATGGCGAGAAATAGCCAAATCGTAACGTTTCGGAAAAAACCCGAATTACAAGCGCGTCATAACGATCAATAATTATGACAGCCTCTTATTGCATCCGTGAAGCGGCGCTAAAATTAGGCTGCCTGGGCGCCGACGCCGAGTGCCTTCGGCAACTCTTCGACAGATATGCCAGCCGGCTCCGTCTCGAGGATCGACCGCCAGGTGAGCAGCTCGAAAGTGCCGTCATCGTGCTCGGCGATCGCCGTGCAGCTTTCCACCCAGTCACCGGTATTGATATAGCGGATGCCGTCGAGATCCTCGATGACGGCATGATGGATATGGCCGCAGATCACGCCATCGGCATCGTTGCGCTTGGCTTCCTCGGCGACGACACGCTGGAACTCGCCGATGAAGTTGACGGCATGCTTCACCTGCAGCTTTGCCCAGGCCGAGAACGACCAATAGGGCATATTCAGGCGACGACGCACAGCGGCAAGGCCGATATTGATCAGAATGGCCATGTCGTAGGCCCAATCGCCGAGATAGGCGAGCAGGCGGGCGTTGCGAACGACGACATCGAATTCATCGCCATGAAGAACGAGATATTTCTTCCCGTCGGCGGTTTCATGCATGGCGCGTTGCGCCACCTCGATGCCACCAAAATGCGTGCCGGGGAAATCGCGCAGGAATTCATCGTGATTGCCGGGGATATAGACGATGCGCGTGCCTTTGCGCGCCTTGCGCAGAAGCTTCTGCACCACATCATTGCAATCCTGCGGCCAGTACCAGTTTCGCTTGAGACGCCACCCATCGATGATGTCGCCGACAAGGAAGATGGTGTCGGCATCGTGATGGCGCAGAAAATCGAGAAGGAAGTCCGCCTTGGCGGCCTTCGAACCGAGGTGCACGTCAGAAATGAACAGTGTACGGAATCGCCGGGTGTCCATGTTTTCATTCACGAACCAAATGTCCGTGCCCTATCCTACTTTGGCTATTCCAAAAACAGACTCGTGTTTCAGGAAGATGACAAACCCTGTGCCTCGCGGCTTATCAGGCCGCATCAGCCGCGTTTGGCCGCAATGGCGAGATCGGGGCGATCGGTTGTAAAACTGGCGACACCAAGGCGAAACATCGCTCTTGCCGCTTCGCTCGTATGCGCCGCCCAGCCGTGTACCGTCACACCGCTCCTCCGAAAGAGATCCATGACCCCCGCATCCAGGGCGTCGGCACGCACCGCTATCTCGCGCACGCCGCTGGTACGGAGCGCAGCGATGATCCCGTTCCAGCCAAGCTGCGCAGTCATTTGCGGCGAGCAAAGAAAGATGAAGCCGAGCAGATCGCCGACATTCAAACCACGCACGCCAAGCGCTGTACCAAAAGCTTCGAGACGCGGCAGGGCGAAACTGGTGATCATCGTCCGTGACAGCATGCCGGTCGCCGTCAACTCATCGACGATGCGGGCCTCCATCCCCTCATATGGTTTCCCGTCTGCTTTGGTCTTGATCTCCAGTCGGAGATCGACCGGGGACGGGCCGAAGATATCGATGGTCTCGGCAAGGGTCGGAATGGTCTCGCCGTCGCTGCCGATCACGACATGACGCATCAGCTCTTCATGGCTGAAATCGACGATAGCCCCTTTGCCGTCGGTCATCCGGTCGATCAGGGCATCGTGATGCACAACCAGCTTGCCGTCCCGCGTCTGGTGAACGTCGAATTCAACGAGATCGACATCAAGCTTGGCCGTCCTTGAAAAGGCAAGCCTGGTATTCTCTGGCCATAGATGTGCGCCGCCGCGATGAGAAGCGATCAATGTCATGGAGGATCCTCCGTCTGCCGTCCTCTTAGGCCCACGCGATGAACCCCTTATGACTGTTCGAGCGGCCGAGCGGGGAAGCATGGTCCTCACCAGCGCAAAGACGAACACCGGCGAATCCGCGACGACAAAAAAGCGGTCGGCGACGTCAATTGCATACTGTGAACGCGAAGCGATTGATGTATTCAGGGGACTCAAAGCATAGGCAGGAATGGAGAAGTGTGGTGGATACGCACGATACATCGAAGGCAGCCAAGAACATGGCGAGTGGCGATCTCGACGAACAGGCTCTCTACTTTCATCGTTATCCCCGCCCCGGCAAGCTTGAAATCCAGGCCACCAAGCCGCTCGGCAACCAGCGCGATCTGGCGCTGGCCTATTCTCCGGGTGTTGCCGCACCCTGCCTCGCCATCCGCGACAATCCCGAGACGGCAGCGTACTACACGTCCCGCGCCAATCTCGTTGCCGTGATTTCCAACGGTTCGGCCGTCCTCGGCCTCGGCAATATCGGCCCGCTCGCTTCCAAGCCCGTGATGGAAGGCAAGGCGGTTCTGTTCAAGAAATTCGCCGGCATCGACGTGTTCGACATCGAAGTGGCAGCGCCGACCGTCGACGAGATGGTCAACACGATTTCCGCACTGGAGCCGACCTTCGGTGGCATCAATCTGGAAGACATCAAGGCGCCGGAATGCTTCGACGTCGAACGGCGCCTGCGCGAAAAGATGGAAATCCCGGTTTTCCATGACGATCAGCACGGCACCGCCATCATCGTCGCCGCCGCCATCCTCAACGGACTGGAACTGGCCGGCAAGAAGATCGAGGACGTCAAGATCGTCGCCTCCGGCGCCGGTGCCGCGGCGCTTGCCTGCCTCAACCTGCTCGTCATCCTCGGCGCCAAGCGCGAAAACATCTGGGTCCACGACATCGAGGGCCTTGTCTACAAAGACCGCAACGTGCTGATGGACGAATGGAAGTCCGTCTACGCCCAGGATAGCGACAAGCGCGAGCTTGCCGAGTCGATCCCCGGCGCCGACGTCTTCCTCGGCCTTTCTGCCGCGGGCGTGCTGAAGCCCGAGCTGCTGGAAAAAATGGCGGAGAAGCCGCTGATCATGGCGCTGGCCAACCCGACGCCGGAAATCATGCCTGACCTCGCCCGCGCCGCCCGTCCCGATGCGATGATCTGCACCGGCCGTTCGGATTTCCCGAACCAGGTGAACAACGTTCTCTGCTTCCCCTATATCTTCCGTGGCGCGCTCGACTGCGGCGCCAAGACGATCAACGAGGAAATGAAGATGGCCGCCGTGCGCGCCATCGCCTCGCTCGCCCGCGAAGAGCCGTCCGACGTTGCCGCCCGCGCCTATACCGGCGAGACCCCGGTCTTCGGCCCGAATTATCTGATCCCCTCGCCCTTCGATCCGCGCCTGATCCTGCGCATCGCTCCGGCCGTGGCGAAAGCCGCCGCCGAAAGCGGTGTGGCGCTGCGCCCCATCGCCGATTTCGATGCCTACATGGACGAGCTCAACCGCTTCGTCTTCCGCTCCGGCTTCATCATGAAGCCGATCTTCGCCGCTGCGAAGATTGCCGAGCGCAAGCGCGTCGTCTTCTCCGAAGGCGAGGACGAGCGCGTGCTGCGCGCCGCTCAGGTCCTGCTCGAAGAAGGCACCGCAGTGCCGATCCTCATCGGCCGTCCCTCCGTCATCGAGACCCGCCTGAAGCGCTACGGCCTCAAGATCCGGCCGCATACCGATTTCGCCGTCATCAATCCGGACGACGATCCGCGCTTCCGCGAGTACGTCGAGCTCTATTTTTCGCTCGTCGGCCGCAGCGGCGTCATTCCCGAAGCTGCCCGGACGATCGTGCGCACCAACACGACGGTTATCGGCGCGCTTGCCCTGAAGCGTGGTGAAGCCGATGCGCTGATCTGCGGCCTCGAAGGCCGCTATGAGCGCCACCTGCGCATCGTCCGCCAGATCATCGGCAAGCGCCCAGATGTTCGGGACTTTTCGGCGCTGAGCCTGCTCATCTCGCAGCGCGGCGCTACCTTCTACACCGATACCTACGTGGCGTTTAATCCAGGCGCCCAGGAAATCGCGGAGTCGACGGTGCTGGCGGCGGAGGAAATCAAGCGCTTCGGCATCACGCCGCGTGCCGCCCTCGTCTCGCATTCCAACTTCGGCTCGCGGGAATCGGAAAGCGCCACCAAGATGCGCAATGCCTTGGCTCTCGTTCGCGAAGCCGCGCCGGAGCTGGAAGTCGATGGCGAGATGCACGGCGATAGCGCCATTTCCGAAAGCCTGCGCCGTCACGTCATGCCGGACAGCACGCTTTCCGGCGAAGCGAACCTGCTCGTCTTCCCCAATCTTGATGCCGCCAACATCACGCTTGGCGTGGTCAAGACCATGACCGACGGGTTGCATGTCGGGCCGATCCTGCTAGGCACGGCCCTTCCCGCTCATATTCTCTCGCCTTCGGTTACCTCACGCGGCGTCGTCAACATGGCGGCTCTGGCCGTGGTCGAAGCATCGCAACTGGCCTGACGAAGCATTTTTTTTGCGGCCGCCCGAGCACGGTGGCCGCAAATCACAATTCGCTAAAATCCTCTCGAAATCCGTGTGTTTTGATGGATACGTTGTTAAGCTCCAACGTGTAGCTTCCAACGAAATCAAACCGCTTTCGAGAACAGAATCGTGAACCGCGGCACAAACCTTGTTTCCATCACCCTGCTGTCCCTGTTGACGGCCACACCGAGCTTCGCCCAGGCCAACCTGTGCGACGAATTGCGCGGCCGTTATGCCGATACCACTGAAGTGGTCGGCGCGAGCCAGGAAACGCGCCAGCTTTCGCGCGCCATAGTCCAGCAGAACATGATGATCCGCCGCTTGATGAGCGATCTGCGCAATCAGGGCTGCGTCGAAGACAGCAGCATGGTGATCATCGGCGCGAACAACGAAGGCGTCTGCGACGACATGCGAACGTCGCTGGATGAAATGCGGCACGATCTCGGCCTCTTGACGGATCAGCGCGAAGAGAGCGTCGGCCGCATCGACGCGGCTGGCCTTCAGCGCCGGCAGTTGCTGGATACCATGCAGCGGAACGGCTGCAGCGCGCCGGCCTCGGCCACGCCGGATATCGTCATCGATACCCGCACCAAGCTTGACGCCTATGCGCCGCAGCAGCAGTCCCTCGCGCAGCCGGAAAGCTCGATTACCATAATCGAAACGCCTAAACCCCAGAAGAATTCCGGTCTGCCGCAAAAGCAGGCTCCGGCGGTGACGCAGGTCGAGCCGCAGCAATTCCCGCCGGACCGACCCTACGATCCATCAGCCAACAATGTCCGCCAAGTCGGGCCGCAATTCCTTGCGACCGACCAAGGCGGCATCGACCTCAAGCATCCGAAAGAGGCCGGGCCGCAGCCGACGCAATAGGCTGCCGCAACAGGGCAATGATGATTTCATCGCCCGCTTCCTGCGCGATGTCGCGATAGGATCGTCCTGAGGCATCCCTGACCGAGCGATCCGCGCCGCGCTCCAGCAGCAAGCGTACCGTCTCCGCACGCTGATTGCCGATGGCAAAGCCGAGAGGTGTCATCCAGTCATGATCGGAGCCCGGCCCTCCACGCGGGCGGAAATCGCCAAAGCGGATATTCGCCTGCTCCGGGTGCCTATCAAGAAGGTTTGCTAGCTGCTCGTTTTGTCCAAAGGCCGCCGCGGCAAAGACATCGAGCGGATAGGCTTTCAGAAACTCGACCATCTCCGGTTTGCCGTTGTACTCGGCCCAGCCGATCGCCGACGAATAGAAATAGGGGTCACGAATGGTGGTATCTGAACCATGCTCGATCAGCAGCTTCGCCATGTCGATATGGCCGTGGAGCGCCGCTTCATGCAGCGGGGTACGGCTGGTCATCGCGTTGACGTCGAGGCCGAGCGCCAACATGCGGCGGACCGGTACGAGCGCGTTTTCACCGGCCGCCTCATGCAGCATGGCCGGATGAGCGCGCCGCATCGCCTCGGGAATGTCGATATCACCTGCAACTCTTTTTATGTGCTCGACAAATACCGCTTGATCGGCAGATACATCGCCGGTTGTTAGCTGAATATAGACCCAATCTTCTCGCGTCAGACGGACGGCTATAGCTCCCTGCTGAACGAGATACAGCGCTAGATCCTTGTCATTACCCAGCCGCGCCCATTCGTAAGGCGTTCGCCCATTGACCGCCTTGTTGACGTCTGCCCCATGCTCCACCAGCAGCCTGACGCGCGCGCCCATGCGCTTCTCGCAAGCCCAGGCCAGCTGATAATCGAACACGGTCTTCGAGTTCGCCACCAGCTCGCCGTCCTCGCGCACCAGCCAGTTGTTCCTGTCTTTAGCGGAAAGCCCGTATTCCAACAGAAGCTCCAGGCAGGAATTATCGGGCTCGAACATCCGGTTATAAAGCGCCTGGCTGTCATTCGCTTCAGCACCTGCATCGAGCAGCAAACGCGCGAAAGCCTCGCATTCTGGATGCGGCGGCTGCCGGATCTTGCCGGCTTCGCCCTCGCCGAAAACGCCGGTCAGCGCCGTGAAGCGATACTGGCCACTGTCGAGAAAGAAGGCATTGGGATCGGCGCCACGCTCGATCAGGGCCTTTGCCACCGCCAGGCTGGACCGGCCGGGCACGCGGGCATAGGCGGCATAGAGCAAGGGCGGCCAGTCATGGGGGCCGCCCTTGCGCTCGAGAAGCTGAGGCTGGCGATCGAGCCAGCGCCTCACGCCGTCAGCGTCACCGAGAGCGGCAGCAATATGGATGCTATCCGCGGCAATGTCGGGATTGGCTCCCAGCAATTTTAATGCCTCGTCGAAGCGCGCCTGATCGGCAGCAATATGTGAAAAATAGGAAACCGTTGCCAGCGACAAGAATTGATTGTCAAGCTGATCTCGTGGAGGCTGTCCGCGATCGGCATTTTCCAGATGCGCCTTGAGTTTCGCCCAACTCGAGAAGCCATGTTCGCGTGCGAGGACAAGCTGGATGTCCTGAAGCCCGATATCGGTGACATCGGCAAAGTAAGGCGCGACGCGGCTTCGCGCGGATGCGTCGCCGGAATGAACGGCTTTCAGAAAAGCCTTGGCCTGCTTTTTCAGGGAATCGAGAGTGGCATTAACAGCCAGAGAGCGCGTGGTCACAAAGACCTCCTTTCATTCACGTCCGGTATCCGCGCCCACAGACTGAAAAGAGGTGTGGCAGTCTTTACGTTCTATGCATCAGGTGGGCCTTGCCCTTCCCGCGGATCGGATGCGCCCTGAGAACGACCAAAGATTTATAACGGAGCGCGCAGCCTGTCCAGAGCGCTCATGCTGGCTCGTAGCGGACATAGGCGAATTCATCGCCATTGGGCGACCAGTTCGGCACGTTGATCGAACCCTGTCCGCCGAAGAGTTCGAACAATGTCGTGAGATTGCCGCCATCCATGTCCATCAACCGCATCCGCACATTCAGATCGCGCGGATGGTCGAAGACATCGGGATCGTAGGAGATCAACACGACCTTGTCGTTCCTGGGCGACGGATGGGCAAACCAGTTGCCATAATTATCATCGGTCAACTGCTGCAGCCCCGTGCCATCGGGGTGAATGCGCCAGATCTGCATGAGACCGGTGCGGCTGGAGTTGAAATAGATCCACTCTCCATCGGCCGAAAAGTCCGGGCCATCGTTGCGGCCCTCGCCATGCGTCAATCGCGTCTCTTCACCGCCGTCGATCGAGATCGTGTAGATATCGAAGATGTTGTCGCGGATGCCGCAATAAGAGAAGCGCTGACCATCGGGTGACCAGCCGTGCCAATAGGACGGCAGGTTGGTCGTGACTTGCCTGGGCGTGCCGCCTTCGGCCGGCAGCACATAGATGCAGGATTTGCCATGCTCCGTCTTGTCGGAAATCGCGATCAGCGATCCGTCCGGAGAAATCCCGTGATCGTTATTGCACCGCGCGGCGAAGCCGGTATCGACGCGAACGATCTTGCCACCGCCATCCAACGGCAGCCGGTAAAGCAGCCCGTCGCCGTTCAGCAGCAGATATTGGCCGTCAGGCGAATAATTCGGCGCCTCGATCAGCTGGTCCGTCTGGAAGACCACCCGGTTCGCACCCGTGCGGATATTGTAGATCTCGACCGAGCTGCGCATACGTTCCCCTTTACCGCCGGCGTTGCGATCAGCGATCGCGGAACCGGTTGGTGATTGGATAGCGGCGATCGCGGCCGAAATTCTTCTTGGTGATCTTCACGCCCGGAGCGGACTGCCGACGCTTGTATTCGGCTAGGTAGAGCAGATGCTCGATGCGATGCACCGTCGCGACATCATGTCCACGCGCCACGATCTCCTCGACCGACATTTCCTTTTCCACCAGGCATTCGAGGATATCGTCGAGCGCCGGATAGGGCGGAAGCGAATCCTGGTCCGTCTGGTTTGGTCTCAGTTCAGCCGAAGGCGCCTTATCGATGATGTTATGGGGGATCACCTCGCCCGACGGACCGAGCGCGCCTGGCGGCACATGCAAATTGCGCCAGCGCGACAGCGCATAGACCTGCATCTTGTAGAGGTCCTTGATCGGGTTGAAGCCGCCATTCATGTCGCCATAGAGCGTGGCGTATCCAACGGACATTTCCGACTTGTTACCCGTCGTCACCACCATCGAGCCGAACTTGTTGGAGATCGCCATCAGGATGGTGCCACGGGCACGGCTCTGCAGGTTTTCCTCGGTGATACCGCTTTCGGTGCCTTCAAAAAGGTCCGACAAAGCCGAATTGAAGCCAGTCACCGGCTCCTCGATCGGCACGATATCGTAGCGGCAGCCGAGCGCCTTGGCGCAATCCGCCGCATCCTTCAAAGAATCCTCTGAGGTATAGCGATAGGGCAGCATCACGGTGCGCACCCGCTCCTCGCCAAGCGCATCCACCGCAATCGCCGCGCAGATCGCCGAGTCGATACCGCCGGACAGGCCGAGCACGACCGATTTGAAGCCGTTCTTGTTCACATAGTCGCGGAAGCCCAGCAGGCAGGCGCGGTAATCTGCCTCCTCGCCTTCCGGAATATGCGCCATCGGTCCTTCGGCGCAATGCCAGACGTCGCCGTTCTTCTTCCAGGTAGTGACTGCCAGCGCGGTCTCGAACTGGCTCATCTGAAATGCCAGCGTCTTGTCGGCATTGAAGCCGAAGCTCGCGCCATCAAAAACCAATTCGTCCTGCCCCCCGACCTGGGCGGCAAAAATAAGCGGCAAACCCGACTCGATCACCTGCCGCAAAGCGACCTGGTGACGGACATCGACCTTGCCGCGGTAATAGGGTGAACCGTTCGGAACCAGCAGGATTT
Source organism: Martinezella lusitana (assembly GCF_016901135.1). Lineage (GTDB taxonomy): Bacteria > Pseudomonadota > Alphaproteobacteria > Rhizobiales > Rhizobiaceae > Rhizobium > Rhizobium lusitanum_D. Next base: position 444,386 of record NZ_JAFEVL010000048.1, read on the forward strand.
CCGCACCGCTCTCGGCCAGCGTTTCACAGATGCCGAGATCGTTCCAGATCTCCTCGCAAATCGGTATGCCAAGGCGGACGCCGCGGAAATTGACCGGCCCCGCGATGGTCCCTTCGTCGAAAACCCGCTTCTCGTCGAACTCGCCGTAGTTCGGCAAATCGACCTTGTCCCTGATGAAGATCACCTTGCCGCCATCGAGCACGGCCACGGAATTGTAGCGGCCGGTGTCGTCCTGCCGTGGGACACCGACGACGACGCCCGGCCCGCCATCGGCGGTATCGGCAGCAAGACTTTCCACGGCTTTCCAGCAGGCGCGGATGAAGGCCGGCTTCAGCACCAGATCCTCCGGCGGATAGCCGGAAATGAACAATTCCGTCAGCATCAGGAGCTGCGCGCCTTCGCGCGCCGCCTCGGCCCGCGCCTCGCGCGCCTTGGCCAGGTTGCCGGAAACGTCGCCGACCGTCGGATTGAGCTGCGCGACGGCGATGCGGATGGTGTGAGTGATCGGGCTTTGCTCTGTCATGCCATACATTTAGCGATGGCATTCTTCTTCCGCAACCGCCTTCCTCCGCCTGCAGCCATCAAAGATCGCGCTACGCGCATAGGCGGTATTTTTACCCGGAAAAATACTAAGCCTACCTTGCGGTTCATCCGGCATTCATGACAGAAGCATGACAATTATATGAATATATTATAGCATTCGGAGAAATCCTTTGGTCGCTCTGGTCATTGGTTCCGCTTTGGCGGGCAGGCTCGTTCTTTTCCGGAAGATCGGCGCCGCAAGACAGAAATCAGCTGTCCTGCGCCAGATTCTGAGCCTTACCCTGACCTTGCTGCTCGCCCTGTCGCTCGTCGTTGGCGTCGAGTGGATTGCGCGCGGCGAATTCTCGACCGTGTTGCCCTACCTGTTTTCTCCATCTCGGCCCGGCTTCACCACCATCGGCATCGTCATGCTGGTCATGTTGATATTGGATGCGATTTTCGGCCGTGCGCATCTATCGGTATTGGTCGCCGCCCCGCTGCTGCTGGTTCCGGCGTTCATTTCCAGCGAGAAGCAGAACTATCTTTCCGATCCGCTTTATCCCTCCGATTTGCTGTTTACGCGACAGATCATGGAATTGATGCCCGTGATGGTGCGTGATCGGCCGTTGACCGCGGTGGCGCTCGCCATCGGCATCATTGCGTCCCTCGCCGCCCTAGCCTTTCTGTGGCGCTACGCCTGGCAACACGCCGCCGCGCTATCGCAAAAGGCGCGCATGATCAGGCTATCGGTATGCCTGCCGCTTGCGGCGCTGTTCGTTTCGCAGATGGACCCGACGCAATATTCCTTCATCCGCGAGAAACTGCGCATCATCCCGATCGTCTGGGATCAGAAGGAAAACTACGGCTATAACGGCTTCGTCATCGCCTTCTCGCTCAACCTGCCGATGGCCGACGTCAAATCCCCGGCGGGCTATGGACCGGACGCGATCGACGCCGTTCCGGCCAGAAACTACGGCTATCTCTCCGGTCCTCGCGAGAAGCCTGACGTCATCATGCTGATGAGCGAATCCCTCTGGGATCCGACCCGGCTTTCCAATATCGCCTTTACGCCCGATCCGATGCCGACGATCCGTGCCAGGCAATCCGGTTACGTCTTTTCGCCGGAATTCGGTGGCATGACCGCTAACGTGGAATTCGAGGCGCTGACGGGCTTTTCCAATGCCTTCCTGCCCTATGGCAGTATTCCCTATCAGCAATATGTGCGCCGGCCGATGCCGTCGCTTGCCACCTTCTTCCGAAGCGAAGGCTATGTGGCACGCGCGCTCCACCCCTTCAGCGGCTGGTTCTGGAATCGCAACGAAGTCTACAAGGCTTTCGGCTTCGAAGAATTCCACACCGAGGAAACCCTGCCGCCGATGGAGAAGCGCGGCATGTTCGCCTCCGACGATTCCCTGATGAAGGAGATCATGCGCGAGGGAGGCGGAGCCGATCAGCCATTCTTCTTCTTCGCTGTCACTCTTCAGGGACATGGCCCCTATGAACCCAATCGCTATGTCCAGAACACGGTAAATATTGCCGGCAATCTCGATGAAAGCGACCGCGAAACGCTTGCCACCTACGCACAGGGCGTCAGGGAAGCCGATGACAGCCTGAAGATGCTAATGGACTGGGCTGAAAAGCGTGACCGTGAAACCATCATCGTCCTCTGGGGCGATCACCTGCCGCCGCTCGGCAGCGTCTATCCGGACACCGGCTACATGCCTCAGCAGGTAGCGACGCGTAAGGCACCGCTCGACGTCATGAAACAGCAGCACGAAACGCCGCTGGTCATCTGGTCGAGCAAGAAAGGCGTGCGCAAGGATGTCGGTACGATCAGCCCGTCACAACTGCCCTATCACGTGCTGAAAACAGCCGGATATGAGCATCCCTTCTACACCGGCTTCCTCGGCCGCGTGCAGAAGAAATACACGATCATCGACCGCTACCAGCTCGCGACGCGCGACAACGAGGCTTTCCCGGACTGGGCGCGCAAGGAACAGGACCTCGACCCGATGGTGCGCGACTATCGCTACCTGCAGCACGACATCATGTTCGGACGGGAATATGGATTGGACCGCTTCTTCCCGTCGCATGGCTGGCTGGTCAGCCAGGGGAGCTAGCGGATCGAACGCAACGGTCGGGCCGAACACGCAATGTTGGATTCGATCCACCATGTCGCGACCCATTTCGCGTTGCATTTTCATTGAGCAGTCGAATACTTGGCGCTCAAAGGTGATCAAGCCCCCGGAGTGTCTCATGTACAATCTGCCCAATTTCGTCCACCAGCATTTCGACAAGACGGCCGAAGAGCTAGGCGAGACAGAAAAGCGCGTGCTCAAGAAAGCGCATGAGCGCAAGATCGTCTCGACCGATATCAATGCGGCCTTCTCCGCCAATGCGTCCTATGGCGAACGCCTCGCCGACGGCATCGCCCGTGTCGGCGGCTCGTGGTCCTTCATCGTCTGCTTCCTGCTGTTCCTGGTCTTCTGGTGCATCGTCAACACCATCGTTCTCCTCACCCGCGCCTTCGATCCCTACCCTTTCATCTTCCTCAACCTCGTCCTCTCCATGGTCGCCGCCATCCAGGCGCCGATCATCATGATGTCCCAGAACCGCCAAACCGAACGCGATCGCTTCGAAGCCGCCAAGGACTACGAGGTCAATCTCAAGGCTGAACTCGAAGTCCTCTCGCTGCACCAGAAGATCGACATGCAGGTGCTGACGGAGCTTTCGGTGGTCAAGGAGGAAATCGCCAAATTGAGCAAGCTGGTGGCAGAAAAGGGCGGCATCTGAGGATCAGTCTGACGGCCCTGCCGTGAGCAGCCCCGGCCGCCCCTGCCTGTATTGCGGCAGCCCGTCGGTGATCTCGTAATAATCGCCCTTGTCGGCGCAGTAGATATGACAGGCGACCTCAAGACCGCTTGGCTGGTCGAAAAGCCCGGCCATGATTGAGATTTCCTCGGCACCATCCGCCGCCCAGAATAGGGCCGAGCCGCAGGACTTGCAGAAGCCGCGGCGCGCAAATGAGCTGGCGCGATACCAGGTTATCGCCTCTTCCCCCTCGATGAAGAGGTTGCCGATCTGAACATTGGTGGCCGCATAATAGAGCCCGGTCTGCTTGCGGCATTGCGAACAATGGCAGGCGACCACCTCGCGCAACTCTCCGCGTGTTCTGAAACGCACGCTGCCGCAAAGGCAGGCCCCGGTATGTTCGTCGCTCATAGTCGTTCCCCTTTTTCAGGGAACCTTCCCGAGAACGACATGCCGGTCAATCTCAAAGAAATGAAGCGCATCTTCAGCCGGATTGATCTATCCGGCACAAATGCAAACGGGCCGGCTTTTCGCCGGCCCGTTTGATAAATCAGAGATCCGTTTTCACTCAGCCGTGGGCGCGCAGGCGCTTCTCGTCGCGGCCGCCCTTCATCCGCTCGGCGAGCAGGAAGGCAAGCTCGAGTGCCTGGTCGGCATTGAGGCGCGGGTCGCAATGGGTGTGGTAGCGATCCTGCAGATCCTCTGCGCCGACAGCGCGGGCGCCGCCTGTGCATTCGGTCACGTCCTTACCGGTCATCTCGATGTGGATGCCGCCCGGATGCGTGCCTTCGGCGCGATGGATCTGGAAGAAGCTTTCGACTTCCGACAGGATGCGCTCGAACGGACGCGTCTTGTAGTTGTTGAGCGTGATCGTATTGCCATGCATCGGATCGCAGGACCACACGACCTTGCGGCCTTCCTTCTCGACGGCGCGGATGAGCCGCGGCAGGTTGTCGGCAACCTTGTCGTGGCCGAAGCGGCAGATCAGCGTCAGACGGCCGGCCTCGTTCTGAGGGTTGAGGATATCGATCAGATTGAGCAGATCGTCTGCCTGCAGCGAAGGACCACACTTCAGACCGATCGGGTTCTTGATGCCGCGGAAATATTCGACATGTGCATGGTCGGCCTGGCGCGTACGATCGCCAATCCAGAGCATGTGACCCGAGGTTGCGTACCAATCGCCGGAGGTGGAATCGACGCGGGTGAACGCCTCTTCATAGCCGAGCAGCAGCGCCTCGTGGCTGGTGAAGAAATCGGTCTCGCGCAGGTTCGGATTGGTCTCGGCGGTGATGCCGATCGCTCTCATGAAATCCATGGTCTCGCCGATACGATCGGCAAGCTTGCGATAGCGTTCGCCCTGCGGGCTGTCCTTGACGAAGCCGAGCATCCACTTCTGCACGTTTTCGAGGTTGGCATAGCCACCCATGGCGAAAGCACGCAGCAGGTTGAGCGTTGCGGCAGACTGGCGATAAGCCATCATCTGACGCTCCGGATTGGGAATGCGTGACTCTTCGTTGAAGTCGATGCCGTTGACGATGTCACCGCGGTAGCTCGGCAGAGATATGCCGGCCTGTGTTTCGATACCCGAAGAACGCGGCTTGGCGAACTGGCCGGCAATACGGCCGACCTTGACGACCGGCAGCTGCGCACCAAAAGTCAGCACGACTGCCATCTGCAGGAATGCGCGGAAGAAGTCACGGATGTTGTCCGCGCCATGTTCCGCGAAGCTTTCGGCGCAATCGCCGCCCTGCAACAGGAAACCATTGCCTTCGGCGACATTGGCAAGATGCGCTTTCAGACGGCGGGCCTCACCGGCAAAAACAAGCGGTGGATAGCTTGCAAGCTGCGCTTCCGTTGCCGCCAGTGCCGCCGGATCCGGATATTCCGGCACCTGCTGGATCGGTTTCTGCCGCCAACTGCTGGGTGTCCAATTCTGTGCCATCTCACTCACCTGCTTGTGCGCCCGGTCTTTGCCGGGTGTCCCGTCGTAAATAACGCGCGCTTATAAACCTTTGCCGGTCGCTTGCAAAGGCAGGCGAACTACTGTGCGAATCTTTTATGGCGTTGGCGACGACTGCGCCGATCCAATCCGTTACACGCGCTCGCCATTGCGGATGCGATAGCTCGGCGAATACATCGTCACCAGTTCTTCCGACGCGGTCGGATGAACGGCCATGGTGTGGTCGAAATCATCCTTGGTGCAGCCTGCCTTGATCGGTATGCCGAGCAGTTGCGCCATCTCGCCGGCATCATGGCCGAGAATATGCGCGCCGATCACCTTGCGGTCGGCGGCATTGACGATCAGCTTCATGATCATCTTCTCGCTGCGGCCCGAAAGCGTCGCCTTCATCGGCCGGAATTGTGCTCGATAGACTTCGAGCTCCGGATAACGCTTGGCCGCGTCCTCTTCGGTCAGGCCGACCGTGCCGATCTCCGGCTGCGAGAAGACAGCCGTCGGGATCAGTTCATGATCCGGCCGCGTCGGATTGTTCTTGTAGACGGTTTCGATGAAGCACATGGCCTCGTGGATGGCCACGGGCGTCAGCTGTACCCGATCGGTGACGTCTCCAAGCGCATAGATGTTCGGCACGGAGGTGCGCGAATATGCGTCGACAACGATGGCGCCTTGCTCGTTGATTGCAACGCCGGCAGCTTCCAATCCGAGATTGGCGGTATTCGGGGTGCGACCGAGCGCAAGCATGACCGTATCGACCGTCAAGGCCTTGTCATTTTTCGTCCGGACGCTGAGCCCATTCTCCGTCTTCTCCACGCTCGTGATGATATCGTGGCAAAGAATGCGGATGCCCTTCTCCTCCATCGCCTCATGCAGGCCCTTGCGCAGGTCCTGGTCGAAGCGCGACAGGATCTCGGCGCCGCGATAGATCAGCGTCGTCTCGACGCCGAGCCCATGGAAGATATTGGCGAATTCGACGGCGATATAGCCGCCGCCGGCAATCAGGATCGACTTTGGCAGCTCTGCCAGATGGAAGGCTTCGTTCGAAGAGATGCAGAATTCATGACCGGGCAAGGCCGTATGCAGGTTGGGCCTGCCGCCGGTCGCGATGACGATGGTTTCCGCAGTCACCGTCTGGCCGGTCTTCAACAGGCGAACCGTATGAGCGTCCACGAGTTCGGCGCGCGTGTCGAATATGTCAGCCTTGGCATTGTCGAGCCCCTTGCGATAGAGCCCTTCCAGCCGGGCGATTTCCTTGTCCTTCGCCTCGATCAGCTTCTTCCAGTCGAAGCTGCTTTCGCCGACCGTCCAGCCGAAACCGGCCGCATCCTCGAAATGCTCACTGTACTGCGAAGCATAGACAAAAAGCTTCTTCGGCACGCAGCCGCGAATGACGCAGGTGCCGCCGTAGCGATACTCCTCGGCGATGCCGACCTTCTTGCCAAGCGACGCCGCCACGCGCGCGCCGCGCACGCCGCCGGAGCCGCCGCCAATCACGAAAAGGTCGAAATCAAACGAAGGCATCGATGGCTCCTGTAGACATGAAAAGGCGCGCAAAGCGCTGATGGGGATCGGCATTCATATAGGAAGCCGGGGCATAAAAAGAAAAGCCCGGAATGATCCGGGCTTTGAATTTGCAACTGCCAGCCGATTCCCGAAAACGTGAAACTCCCTCTCGAGAACGATCGCAGCAGAAATTACGGCTTACTGCTTCGGTGCCGGCTGTACGGCAGCGCCTGCGTCAGGCGCAGTGACCGGCTGCTTGACGACCTTCTGCAGAGCGTCATTGCTCTGGTTGGCGAGGTCACGCGAAATGCCCTGGCTCCAGATATCGGCCGCCTTGTAAAGTTCGCGGGTTGCCAGCGGACCGTCCTTCAGAAGCTTCTTGCCAGCTGCCGAACTGTAGAAATCAGCGATTGCCTTGAGCTCGTCGGACGAGAAGGCCTTGGCGTAGGTCACGGCAGCTTCGCGCTCCAGATCGGCGCGGCGCGGCGCGAGCGCCAGAGCGGTGGCGTCAACCGTCGAGTTGATCGCGTCGCCGAAATTCGGGTTGGCCTGAATCATCGTGCTCTTCAGCTGCTCGGCGAGATTCGGCAGAATATTGTCGAACTGATTGGTGATGCCGAGTGCATTGATCGCGGCGCGCGCCGCCTTGATCTGATCCTCGGAAACTTCCTGAGCGCTGACAGAGCCGAACGCGATGCCCGAAAGAAGAATGGTTGCAGCGGCAAAACGGCCAAGGCCCGCTAGTTTGATCATGAGATGAGTGCTCCTATGTATTGTTCGCCCGCAACGTACGCGCACCGGCAGGGCCGGCGATGATCGCTAATGTCGCCATATTGATAAAGAGCCCGTGTTCGACAACTCCGGGAATCGAGTTAAGCTCATTCGACAGCGCCTCTGCATCAGGAATGCGGCCGAAAGATGCATCAAGGATAAAATGTCCGCCGTCGGTAACAAAGCTATTGTCACCCGCGCGACGCAGGTTGAACGCGCCCGACAAGCCCAAGCGCGATGCAGCCTTTTCGATAAGGATACGGGTAGAAGCAAGGCCGAAGGGATTGACCTCGATCGGCAGCGGAAATGCGCCGAGCGTCTGAACGATCTTGCTTTCGTCAGCAATGACGATCATGCGGGCCGTTGAGGCCGCGACGATCTTTTCGCGCAACAGCGCGCCGCCGCCGCCCTTGATCAGCGTCAGCGCTCCATCCACTTCATCGGCACCATCAATGGCAAGATCAAGTTCGGGAAGCTCATCCAGCGACTTCAGCGGCACGCCAAGCTCGTTGCAGAGTTTTGCCGTCCGTTCCGAGGTCGGAACACCCTCAATCGAGAGACCGGATGCGACTTTTTCGGCGAGCAGCCGAACGAACTCCTCCGCCGTGCTGCCTGTGCCGATCCCCAGGCGCATGCCGCTCTCGACATAGGTCAGGGCCACCCTCGCAGCCTCAATCTTCATCTGGCGGGCGTCCATGCGCCACCTGCTCCCATTGTTACGTTGGTCTGCTGTTTACACGGCTCTCCAGCCAAACGAAAGCCAAAATAACGGCATAACCTAGAAATCCCGTGCCGCTTCGCCAAGGCTTCCCGGGGCCTTCGGTTGCAATTGCCCGCGCGATCTTCTAACTCGGGAAAGCGCTCTTTTTCTTCTTATGCAAAGGCCGATTCCTCGTGAAATCCCCCCTTGTCGTATTCGATCTCGATGGCACGCTGCTGGACACGCATGCAGATCTCATCGTCAGCCTGAACCACACGATCGCGGCACTCAAGCTGCCGCCGGTCAGCTATGACGACGTGACGCACCTCGTCGGCTATGGCGCGCAGGTGATGATCGAACGGGCTTGCAAGCTGCATGGCTATACGCTGACCTCCGCGGAACTACCAGCCCTGATGCAGCGCTTCATTACCCATTATTCAGAAACGATGCCGGGCGTCACGCAACCCTATCCCGGGCTCGTGGCTGCACTCAGCACGCTGAAGGGCAAGGGCTACAAGCTGGCCGTCTGCACGAACAAGATGGAATCCCTCGCACGCACGCTTCTCGATAGGCTCGATCTCACGCATTATTTCGAAGCTATCACCGGCGGCGATACGTTCGCCGTGCGCAAACCGAATGCCGAGCACCTGATCGGCACCGTCGAACGCGCCGGGGGCGATATCGCCCGCACCATCATGATCGGCGACAGCGTCAACGACATTCTCGTCGCCCGCAACGCCGGCGTCCCTTCGATCGCCGTCCCCTTCGGCTATTCCGATGTCGGCATCGAAACGCTCGGCCCGAACCGCATCATCTACCACTACGACGAACTCACGCCCGAACTCGTCGAGGGGTTGCTCGTCGCCTGAGATATTCACATTCCTAAATTGCAAAAGGGCGGCCGATCGGCCGCCCTTTATTGTCTCTCGACGTTACGCTGAAACTCAAATCTGAGCCGTGCGCGACTTGGTGGTCGTATCGAGCGCCTTCAGCGTCGCCGCGTCGCGGTCGTAGACGTCGTTGAAATATTGGATAACGCCGTCCTTGTTCGGCCAGGCGGTGAAGTAGGCGATATAGATCGGGAACTTCTGCGGCACGGCAACGGCCTTGTTCTGGCCGTCTGCGATCTGCTTGGCGACATCATCGACCGTGGTGTTCAGGACGGCCGCAGCCATTGCGCGCGGATCGGCAAGGCGGACGCAGCCGTGGCTGAGCGCGCGCATGTCCTTCTTGAAGAAGCTCTTCTGCGGCGTGTCATGCATGTAGATCGCATGCGAATTCGGGAAGAGGATCTTCAGTTCACCGAGAGCGTTGTCGCTGCTCGGCGGCTGGCGCACGGAGATGCTTTTGGTCGAGCCGTACCAGTCGACGCTGGACGATGCGACGGCGTGACCACCGACTTCGACCTGGTAGCCCATACGATCGAGATAGTTCGGATCGGCGCGCAGCTTCGGCAGCATCTCGTTGATGATGATCGACTGCGGAACACCCCAGAACGGATTGAACTCGACGGTCTGAACCTGATTTTCGAAGAAGAAGGTCTGATGCTGCTTGCCGCCGACAACGACGCGCATCGACAGCTGTTCCTGGTTATTGTTGTAATAATAGACCATGAACGCCGGCTGATTGATCAGGACGTAGCGCGGCCCGAGCTCGGGCGGCAACCACCGCAGCTGCTCCATGGCAATGATCAGCTTCTGGATCTTCGTATCGTTGTTCTCGCCGACCATGGCGCGAACGGAAGACGGGCCGATCACGCCGTCCGACGTCAGGCCCTTTTCCTTCTGGAAGTCTTCGACCAGTGACACGAGCTCGGGCGTATAATCCGGCGTGTCTTGATAGGACGCGAAGACATCCGCATGCGCCGTCTTCAGCGCATCAGATCCGCGATGCTGGATCGCCTTGACGATATTGGCCATTTCCGGCGAGCTGCCGCCCGGCTTCAGAGTGCCCGTCAAAGAGATCGAAATATGGCTCCCATCCGCGGAACTGGCCTCTGCTCGAAGCTTGGCAAGTTCGGCCTTGAGCAGCGCGAATTGCTGGTTGGAAGGGTTGCGGCTGTTGAGATAGGCGGCAACGTCCGGGCTTGCGCGCAGCACGTCGAGCGTAGCCGGCAGATTGACGTCCTTGCGCTTGAAATCGTGATAGCCGGAGATCCTGTTCGGGTCGAGACGGCCACGGATCGTATCCTGGACGAACATCAGCACCTTGCTGGAGAGCGTCAGCTCGAATTGCGTGAGGGCGCGGTCGCGCATCACCGGGTCGGCGGCGGGGTCGAAGCTCGGCGGCGTCACCGTATAATCCGAGGGATCGAGGCCGACGGAACCGGCGTCGGCGAGAACGGCCATCGCAGCCTTCGCCTTATCGCTGACGGCATGATCGGCGATCCAAAGCAGCGGCTTGTTCTGATCTGCGTAATAGGACTCGATTGCCTTGGCCACATCGTTGGTGGCCATGACGCGCGCGTCCGCAAGGTAGCGGCGCTGCGACGACTCAGTATCGACGGCAACCGGTGCGGGCGACGCATCGGCAACGGCTCCGGTCACTACCGGATCGGCAAAATGCGCCGTCGACACCAGACGCATCGCGTCTGCCTTGTAGGTATAATATTTCGGCGCGCTGACCGTGGGAAGCGGCAGCTTGGCCTGTCCGGGCTCATTGGGGTCCATCATCGTCTGCGCCGGATTGCCGGGAACCGGAGCCGAGACTTGCGTGCTCTGCTGGCGTCCCTGGCCACCGCGGATGAAATCCATGAGGGTCATGGCGTTCGCGGACGTCGCGCCGATGGCGGAAAGGCAACAGGAGAGAGCCAGGACGGATGCTGTGGCTTTGGTGACGAGTTTCATTCTGTAATCAGTCCCTTGTCGAGCGGTAACTTCGAGCTAGCGGTGCTGTTTTCAACCCGGCCGCGATGTCGGAAACATCGTATACCGACTATAATGAAAACGGCGAGACCCCGCATTTCGTTCAATGCCTCAACTTCGCGTTACAAAGCGAAGGCGCTTTCCACGATTTAATTCACACAAAATTATGAAATTATTGGTTAATCTTTTATTGAAATTTCCTGAGATTTTTGCGCGACGGAAAAAACGCCTTCAAGAATATCTGCGGAGCGTGTTAAAAAGAGCACGCCTGACGGGCGCGCAAAACATGATTACGACAATCATGAAATCGCGCCTTTGGTGTTTTCATAAGCGCCGTTCAGGCCTATATGGCTGCTATCTATTTCAATGGAAAGCAGGATCAGGAACATGACTTCCACCCGCACCGAAACCGATACCTTTGGCCCGATCGAAGTCGCCAGCGACCGCTATTGGGGCGCGCAGGCTCAGCGCTCGCTCGGCAACTTCAAGATCGGCTGGGAAAAGCAACCTTTGTCGGTCATACGGGCCCTCGGCATCGTCAAGCAGGCGGCCGCGCGGACCAACATGGAGCTTGGCCAGCTGGACCCTGCTCTCGGTAAAGTGATCGTCGCAGCCGCACAGGAAGTCATCGACGGCAAGCTCAACGACCATTTTCCGCTGGTTGTCTGGCAAACCGGTTCGGGCACGCAGTCGAACATGAACGCCAATGAGGTGATCTCTAACCGCGCGATCGAAATGCTCGGTGGCATCATGGGCTCGAAGAAGCCGGTGCATCCGAACGACCACGTCAACATGAGCCAGTCGTCGAACGACACCTATCCGACCGCCATGCACATCGCCTGCGCCGAAGAGATCGTCCACCATCTGCTGCCGGCCCTGCGACATCTGCACGCAGCGCTCGAAAAGAAGGTCGCCGAGTTCGCCCATATCATCAAGATCGGCCGTACCCATACTCAGGATGCGACGCCGCTGACGCTCGGCCAGGAGTTTTCCGGCTATGCCGCCCAGGTCGCCTCGGCCATCAAGCGCATAGAGCTGACATTGCCGGGCCTCTGCGAACTCGCCCAGGGCGGCACGGCCGTCGGTACCGGTCTCAACGCGCCGATCGGCTTTGCCCAGAAGGTGGCAAACGAAATCGCTGGAATCACCGGCCTGCCCTTCGTCACGGCCCCGAACAAGTTCGAGGCGCTTGCAGCGCATGATTCGATGGTGTTCAGCCACGGCGCCATCAATGCGGCAGCGGCCGCACTCTTCAAGATCGCCAATGACATCCGCCTGCTCGGATCAGGCCCGCGCTCCGGTCTCGGCGAACTGGCGCTGCCGGAAAACGAGCCGGGCTCGTCGATCATGCCGGGCAAGGTCAATCCGACTCAGTGTGAAGCGATGACGCAGGTCTGCATCCATATCTTCGGCAACAATGGCGCCCTGACATTTGCCGACAGCCAGGGTCACTTCGAACTCAACGTCTACAATCCGATGATGGCCTACAATTTCCTGCAGTCGGTGCAGCTGCTCGGCGACGCCGCCGTCTCCTTCACCGACAATTGCGTCGTCGGCATCGAGGCCCGCGAGGATAACATCAGGGCTGGCCTAGAACGATCGCTGATGCTGGTGACGGCGCTCGCACCGAAGATCGGCTACGACAATGCCGCCAAGATCGCCAAGACGGCGCACAAGAACGGCACGACGCTGAAGGAAGAAGCCTTGGCGAGCGGATTGGTGTCCTCGGAAGAGTATGATGCGATCGTGCGGCCGGAAACGATGATCGGGCCGAAGTAGGTTCGTCATTTGGTGAGGTCAGGCACACCCGCCGGTGACGCAATTGCCTGCCTGGCCCCTCACCCCAACCCTCTCCCCGCTCATACGGGGGAGAGGGAGTTTACCGCGTTAAATCACAGACCTTCATCCGTGTGGAGCGACCGTTGTCTTGCTTGGCCGTCCCTTCGCCCCGCTTTGCGGGGAGAGGGCTAGGGTGAGGAGCCAGGCAAAGGGTCTCGGCATGGGAGGACCTACCCGACCTGCGCATATTCCATCGACGATCTGCTGCTTTGAAATTCCATAGCGGCAGCCAAGCAATTGCTTTTGCCTCAAGCCGGATTTAGATCGTTTCCAAACATCTTCTTCCGCCATCCGGCTTGAAAGGTTTCCCAAATGGCTGACGATCTATTTCCACTCGGTGACGACGCCACCCCCTATCGCAAGATTTCCAGCGATTATGTCTCCGTCGAGACGTTCAAGGGCCAGGACATCCTGACTGTCGATCCGGAAGGCATTCGCCTGCTCGCCGAAACGGCCTTTGCCGATATCAACCACCTGCTGCGCCCCGGCCATCTGAAGCAACTGGCCTCCATTCTCGAAGACCCGGAAGCGACCGACAACGACCGCTTTGTGGCCTATGATTTGCTGAAGAATGCCAATATCGCCGCCGGCGGCGTGTTGCCCATGTGCCAGGATACAGGCACGGCCATCATCATGGGCAAGAAGGGCCGCCGCGTCTGGACAGAAGGCGGCGACAGCGGCGCCCTGGCCAAGGGCGTGCTGGACGCCTACGAGAAAAAGAACCTGCGCTATTCGCAGCTCGCCCCCATCAAGATGTTCGAGGAAAAGAACACCAAGAACAACCTTCCGGCCCAGATCGACATCTATGAGGAAGGCACCGACGCCTACGAATTCCTTTTCGTTGCCAAGGGCGGCGGTTCGGCCAACAAGACCTTCCTCTACCAGGGCACGCCATCGCTGCTGACGCACGACCGCATGCTCGACTTCCTCAAGGAAAAGATCCTGACGCTCGGCACGGCGGCCTGTCCTCCCTATCATCTCGCCATCGTCATCGGCGGCACATCGGCCGAGATGACTGTCAAGACGGTCAAGCTTGCCTCGACACGATATCTGGACTGTCTTCCCACGGAGGGCTCCGAAAGCGGGCATGCCTTCCGGGATATCGAAATGGAAAAGGAAATCCACAAGCTTACGCAGAGCCTCGGCGTCGGCGCGCAGTTCGGCGGCAAGTATTTCTGTCACGATGTCCGCGTCATCCGCCTGCCCCGCCACGGCGCCTCGCTGCCGATCGGCCTCGGCGTCTCCTGCTCCGCCGACCGCCAGGCCAAGGGCAAGATCACCCGCGACGGCATCTTCATCGAGCAGCTCGAAACCGATCCGTCGAAATACATGCCTGAGATCGACGAGGCGAAGCTTTCCGAATCGATGGTTCGCATCGATCTCAACAGGCCGATGGCCGATGTCCTTTCCGAGCTGTCGCAGCATCCGGTCAAGACGCGCCTGTCGTTGAGCGGCACCATCATCGTGGCGCGCGACCTGGCGCATGCGAAAATCCGCGAGCGCCTGGAAAAGGGTGAAGGCATGCCCGAATACCTGAAGAACCATCCGGTCTATTATGCCGGCCCGGCCAAGACGCCCGCCGGCTATGCATCCGGCTCCTTCGGTCCGACGACAGCGGGTCGCATGGACAGCTATGTCGATCAGTTCCAGTCGTTCGGCGGTTCGATGATCATGCTCGCCAAGGGCAATCGTTCGCGCGCCGTTCGCGAGGCTTGCAAGACATATCACGGCTTCTATCTCGGCTCGATCGGCGGTCCGGCAGCACGCCTGGCTCAGGATTGCATCAAGAAGGTCGAAGTACTCGAATATCCCGAACTCGGTATGGAAGCCGTGTGGAAAATCGAAGTGGAGAACTTCCCTGCCTTCATAGTCATCGACGACAAGGGCAATGACTTTTTCCAGGAACTCAACCTAGGGTGATGAAATCCAGGCAATCCGGGTCTAAAGAAGGCGCCGATGGCGCCTTCTTCTGTAAAACATGCTTTAACTGTAAAACTTTCGAATAAATCTATATTTGCCAATGAATTTCCACAGTCATCCTCTTAATATTTTTCAAAGAATCTTCGTATAAGTAAAAGTAGTGATTTAGTTGATACATAACGGAGCTCACCGATGAGTACGGCGATTGCGCCCAGGGCGCAAACTCCCGACGTGGCAGGGCAGATTACCTACGCCATGCGATCCATGGGGGTCGCACCTATTCCGCGCAATTACGAGCTGTTCTACGAAGCCTATATCGGATCCAATCCAACTCTGACCCGCGAACTGGCCGCTCTCGGGAGCAGCGCCACGCAGGAGGAATTGGACGCGATCGGGGCCAAGTACTTCTCTGTCCATGCGGGCCGCGTCTTCGATGACGCACATGCCCGCCTGACCACGGAGCTCGACGCCATCCTTCGCGCGTTGCGGCAGGAGCAGGCCACGCTCGAAAGCTACAACCGACTGCTCGGCGAAACCTCCGAATGCATAACGTCCAGGAGCAACAACAGCGCCGATCTGCTGCGCAGCGCCATCGATATGCTCACGGTCGCGACCGGTGACACCATGGCACAGGGCGAAAAAACCGTTGAGAACGTCGCCCAGCACAGCCAGGAAATGGATCAGGTTCGAAAGGAACTGGACGAATACAAGCGCATCGCCAATACCGACGCGCTGACGCGGCTTTCCAACCGCCGCGCCTTCGAGAATCGCCTGGCCTCCATCTTCGACAACCGGCTGACCCGTCCGACGACGGCGCTCGTGCTGGCCGATATCGATCATTTCAAGAAGGTCAACGATACCCACGGCCACCCGGTCGGCGACAAGATCCTTGCCACCGTCGCCTCCATTCTCCGCGCCAATGTCCAGCGTGATGTCTTCGTGGCTCGCGTCGGCGGCGAGGAGTTCGCGCTGATTCTGGAAGGCACCACGGTGGAAGAGGTCACGGCGATTTCCGAGCGGATCCGCCGCACCCTGGAAACGACGCCGTTCAAGAATTCACGGACCAAGATCGACTACGGTCCGATCACCATATCGCTCGGCATCTGCATGGGCTCCGATGCTTCGGATCCCGGCGAGCTCTACAACAAGGCGGATCTTGCGCTCTATTGCGCCAAGAATGCCGGCCGCAACTGCAGCAATGTCTACCAGGAAAGCATGCAGAAGGATTTCACCAAAAGTTGGCTCATCTACAAGAACTAGAAATGAAGCCAGCCAGCCGCCGGCGCTGCCTTCCCGGGCACGCCGGCGGTTTTGTTTGCCAGTGTGTCTTGACGGCGTGCACCGGCCATTCCCGATAGGTCCGGCGCGGCGCATCCTTTTGCTATGATAAGCGCCGTACCGGCGTTCGGTAAAACGACAGCACCGTTCCGTCGCCGTCCTCGTGCGAATTTTCCGTTTTGACAGTCTCCGAAAGAAAGTCACTTATCGCTTCGAGTACCGGAGCGGCGCTGACGATGCGCCGGTGCCCGAAACCATTGGCCCAGAAGAGGCGAACATTCCCTCCCCCGGCGGCATAGGCACGGGCATGGTCGGCACTCACTTCCTTGTCGTCCTCGGCATGGACGACGAGAACCGGCAGGCCTGGATCGAGAACGCCGCGCCGTTCGTCATAGGCGGCAAGCGCACGCCCCGTGACACGCCCGGCCTCCGCCTCCAACGCCATCTGCGTCGCAGGGCCAAGGCCCATCAACTCACCGAAATCCTTGAACAGCCATCCCATGGCGCTCGGCGCTCCGATCAGCACCAATCTCTCCGTCTGGAGCGGTTTGATCCCAGGCAGAAAGCCTGCGGAGGCAAGCGCCAGAGACGCGCCACCGAAGGAGTGCCCGATAGCAGCATCCAAGACACCGAAGCGGGTGGAGGCAGCCGCGATGGCGGAAACCGCGAGGCGCACATTGAGGAACCGTCCGGCCGACCGGCCGTGGCCTGGAAGGTCGAGCGAGATCACCTCCGCTCCCGTATTCGCCAGAAAAATTGTTAGCTCCGACATATACTCGCTACTGGAACCCCAGCCGTGCACAACGAGATAGCGCTTGCGCGGCCCCTTGGCTCCTCCGTTGAAGCGATACGCCGTCGCCCTGCCGCCCGGAAAGGACAGCATGACCTGTTCGGCCGTAACGAGACGTTGTCTGCCCTCCATATGTGCCGCCCTGGCCTTGGAGCCGCGAGGCCGCCGCGACGGCGTCAGGCAGAAAAGCCGGAAAGCTGCCTTGCCGGCGAGCCGCGGAGAAAGCCTGCCGAGGCCGAACAGGCCCGACCGGGTGACCTTGAGCGCAAAGGATGGCATAGTGAGAATCCAAAAAATGTTCAACTATGAACAATAAAGTACAACGATGAACAAAAATCAATCCCTTCCCTGGGACCATCCGCGTTTTCGAAGCTGGATCGCTGTGGCGCGCGCCTGCCAGCTGATGCAGCAATCGCTCGGCCGCGCGCTCGCGCATCTCGACATCAAGCCGCCGCACCTCGACATTCTCGTCAACCTGTTTCGCTTCGAGGGTATCTCCCAGCAGGAACTCGCCCGCAAGCTGCTGGTCGGCCGCTCCAACATGAGCATGCTACTGCCGCAGATGGAAAACCGCGGCCTGATCGAACGTCGTGGAGACAAACACGACAAGCGCGTTCTGCGCCTCTATCTGACCGAAGCGGGCCGGCGCGTCACGGAAGAGGCCATGACCATTCAAACCGCTCTCATCGACCGCATGCTGTCGCATGCACCCGTCGAAGAATGCGAAAGAATGACTGTGCATATGGAGCGTATCGTCAGCCTGCTGATGCAGGACGAGAGCGAACCTCTGGAGACAGTCGGCGATCAGTGATCGCCGGTCGAGCGCGCCGACGGGACAACCCGTGTCAAGGATGCAAACTCCCAGATCGCCACGACGACGAGCACGGCTGTTGCGAGAATGCCGAGTTGGTAGACCACGACCTCCGGCAAGGTGAAAAGCAGCAATCCCAATCCGACGAGGCCCACCAGATGCGACAGTGGCGGCCGGCCGGTCGTCACCCCCTTGAACCAGAGATTTCCGATCAGGAACACGGCCGGGCCACCGAGAATGGCCGCGGCGGCGTGCATATCGGCCTGATCGTGCGGATGCGCGAACAGGAATTCATCGCCAACGACGCTCAGGATGATGCCGGCGAGAATGGGAATATGCGCATAGGTGAAGGCCTGCCTTGCCAGGCTGCCGGGCATGTCGTCATGCTCTATGCGGTGGGCCGCACGCTCATGCCCGAACTGGAAATAGATCCACCACAAGGCAACGGTGCCGACGAAAGCCGTGACGAACACCATGACGATCAAAGGCGAGACCGGCTGTTCGGCAAAGGTCTGGCCGGCCTGAAGGACAGCTTCGCCGAGGCAGATGATGATGAACAACGCACAGCGTTCGGCGAGATGTGCGCCGGATACGTCCCAATCCGCAGCCGTCGACTTGCCGAGACCCGGAACCCGGAAGCCGAGCGCAGGCGCTGAATATTCGATTACGAGCGCCGCCAGCCAGAGACCTAACCTCATCTCGCCTTCCATCAGCGCACCGACGATCCATAAGACGCCGGACAGGACCAGCCAGGAGGTGATGCGAAGGAAATTGCGGTGGTTGGCGGGGCTGACATCCTTGAGGGCATAGACCGTAAACAGGGAACGGCCGACCTGCATGAAGACATAGGCGCCCGCAAAGAAAATCGCCTTCTCGCCAAAGGCGTCCGGAATAGCGGAAGACAGTATAAGCCCGGCAAACATCAGAACGAACAGCATGATGCGCACAGGCATACGGTCGGGATCAAGCCAGTTCGTCACCCAGGCCGTGAAGACCCATACCCACCATACCGCAAAGATCAGCATGACGGCTTCCAGGGCTCCCAGCGGCGTGAAGTGCTCCGCCAGGAAATGCGCAAGCTGGGAAATCGAGAAAACGAACACCAGATCGAAAAACAGCTCGACGAAAGAGACCTTGCTCTCGTTCTTGCCGCCCTTGGCGCGAAGCCAGCTTACCCTACCCCCAAGGACCATGCCTACCTACGTCCTTTTCCCATTGATGACGCCAATGCTAATGCGGCCTTGCAGCCGTGTCGCGACTGAGGCCTTTTTCCTTCAATTCGGCTTCGTAGGCCGCAAAGAGCTCTGCGCCCTTCTCGCCGAGTTCGCGCAGATAGGGCCAGGTGAAAATGCCGGTATCGTGCATATCGTCGAAGCCGATGCGCACGGCGTAATTGCCTGTTGGCGTCATCGACATGATGCCGACATTGCGCTTGCCCGGTACGGTGATCTTCTGCCCCGGTCCATGTCCCTGCACTTCGGCGGAAGGCGATAACACTCGCAGCATCTCGGCAGGCAAATCGAAGCTCGTCCCGTCGTTAAAGCTCACGACAAGGTGATGGCGGTCCTTCGATACCCTCAATTCGGTCGGCCAGACGTCGCTCATCGATTTTTCCATGCGTTTCAATAGGTGTTTCGAGAATTATGCCGCCACTCGTTCACGCGCAAGTGCAATCAAAATGCATTTTCCTTGACGCAACAATCGCCTATGCACACATTAGCAGTGTAACGGAGGTTTGTGTGAATAGCATTGTTGGTACGATAGGCAATGGATCGCCGCTTGTGGCGGATGCGTCCCCGATGGTTGACCCTTTCGGACGGGCGGTCACCTATCTGCGCGTCTCGGTCACCGACCGCTGCGACTTCCGCTGCACTTACTGCATGGCCGAGCACATGACCTTCCTGCCGAAGAAGGATCTGTTGACGCTCGAAGAGCTCAATCGCCTCTGTTCCGCCTTCATCGCCAAGGGCGTGCGCAAGATCAGGCTCACCGGCGGCGAGCCGCTGGTGCGCAAGAACATCATGTTTTTGGTCCGCGAGCTCGGAAGGCAAGTCGGGGATGGTGCGCTCGACGAATTGACCTTGACGACAAATGGCTCGCAGCTCGCCCGCCATGCCGATGAGCTCTACGACTGCGGTGTGCGGCGCATCAACGTCTCGCTCGACACGCTCGACCCCGACAAATTCCGAAGCATCACCCGCTGGGGCGATTTCGCCAAGGTGATGGAGGGTATCGACGCAGCACAAAGGGCCGGCCTGAAGATCAAGCTCAATACCGTCGCTCTCAAGGGCTTCAACGAGGCCGAAATTCCCGAGCTGCTGCGCTTCGCCCACGGCCGGGGCATGGACCTGACCGTTATCGAGACGATGCCGATGGGCGAGATCGATGAGGATCGCACCGATCAGTACCTGCCGCTGTCGAAGCTGCGCGCCGACCTTGAGCGTCAGTTCACGCTGGCCGATATTCCCTACAAGACAGGCGGCCCGGCCCGTTATGTCAAGGTGGCGGAAACTGATGGAAGGCTCGGCTTCATCACGCCGATGACGCATAATTTCTGCGAGAGCTGCAACCGCGTGCGGCTCACCTGCACGGGCACGCTCTACATGTGTCTCGGACAGAACGACGCGGCCGACCTGCGCACGGCGCTGCGTGCGACGGAAGATGATGCGCTCCTTTGTGCCGCGATCGACGAAGCGATCACCCGCAAGCCGAAAGGTCATGACTTCATCATCGACCGTACCCATAACCGGCCGGCTGTCGCGCGCCACATGAGCGTCACCGGCGGCTAGCCAACATCGAGAAAATCAAAATGCAGCTTGAGCTCATTCGCAACGCGACGCTGAAGATCAGCTATGGCGGCCATGTGCTGTTGATCGACCCCTATTTCGCGCCACGCCACAGCCTGCCGTCCTTTACCGGCCGCTCTCCCAACCCGATGACGGTACTGCCCCGCGCGATCGACGACATTCTCCAAGGTGTGGAGCTGGTGATCGTGTCGCATCTGCATACCGATCACTTCGATTCCGTGGCAAAGGAACGCGTCCCGAAGACCCTGCCGCTCCTCTGCCAGCCCGGCGACGAAGGCTCTATCAGGGAAACTGGATTCGCTGATGTCACACCCCTGTCCGAGACTACGGTCTGGCAAGGGATAACGATCACGCCGCGGCAAGGCAGCCACGGTCTCGGCCCGGTCGTGGAGAAAATGGGACATGTCATCGGCTTCACGCTGGAGGCTGCCGGCGAACCCACCGTCTATTGGGCAGGCGATACCGTGCTTTATCCGCCGGTTGCCGAGACGATCCGGCAGGTCTCGCCCGATATCGTCGTCACGCATTCCTGCGGCGCGCGCTGGGACGGCGATCTCATCGTCATGGATGCCGAGCAGACGGTCGCGCTCAGCCGCCTCGCCTCGCAAGCAATCGTCGTTGCAACCCATATGGAAGCGCTCGACCATGCGACGATCACGCGACAAGACCTTCGCCAGGCAGCGGATATAGCAGGTATCGATCCATCGCGCCTGCTGATCCCTGCCGATGGCGAAACACTCCACTTGGGCCGATGATCTGATCGCGCTTCGCCAAGCACGACTAGCGCGACGCGAAGCGCTTCTTCGCCGCATCGGTCGCCGGCATGTACAGCGAAACTGCAGTTCCCTCGGGGTCGCGGAATTGGAAGGTCTTGTTGCCCCAGGGCATCATCTTCAGCTCGTGCACAAGAGGAACCTTGTCCTTCAGGCGTTCGTATTCGGCGTCGATGTCTTCGACCTGGAATTCGATGCAGGCGGTGCGATTGGCGCCAGGCTCGGCGCTGCCCTCTCTCCAAAGGGCGACGGTTTCGACGGCGCCGATGGCCAACGTGCCCGCCGACGTCTCGATCTCAGCAAAAACGGGGGCAAGCCATTCGGCCTGGAGCCCGGTTACCATTTCATAGAAGGCAACCATGGCCTTTATGTCGGCCGCGATGAGACGGGTGGAAGCGAACTTCATAACTAGTCCTTTTGATTGGATGCAAAGCCCTTGCAGCTCCGCAGAACCTCTTGTCGCATAGCCCTGCTGCCACCATACTGTCAGCAGGAGTAAGTATGCGATGCGCCGCGGCGACCGACTGTTTCAGATCATTCAGATTCTGCGCCGATCGACCCGGCCGGTGACGGCGACCGCGCTGGCAGTGGAACTTGAGGTATCGAAACGCACGGTTTATCGCGACATGGCCGACCTGATAGGCCAGCGGGTTCCGATCGAAGGCGAGGCAGGGCTGGGCTACGTGCTCGCCGCTGGCTACGACATGCCGCCGCTGATGCTGGCGCCTGACGAGCTGGAAGCGGTGGTGCTGGGCGCGCAGTGGGTCTCGGGCCATTCCGACAAGGTGCTTGCCAATGCGGCGCGCGATGTGATTGCAAAGATCGCCGCTGTCGTCCCCGAGCACCTGCGCCCCTTCATCGTCGAGCCGAGCGTGGGCGCAAGACCGACTGGCGGGAGGCCTGAGGAGCGTGTCGATGCGTCGCTGCTCAGATCGGCAATCCGCAATGGTGTGAAACTGCGGCTGCGGTACAGCTCGGAAGCGAGCGACGAGACGGAGCGAACAGTGTGGCCGGTGATCCTCGGCTATGCCGAGACCAGCAGCCTGCTGGTCGCCTGGTGCGAGCTGCGACAGGGTTTCCGCCATTTCCGCACTGACCGGATTGTCGCGGCCGAGATACTCGAAGAACCTATCGGCTTGCGATCGGGCGAATTGCGCCGCCGCTGGCAGCGCTGGCGCGAAGAGCAAGTCCGGCTGTCCCCGGGCTTGCTGCAACCGCAGCCTTGATTAGGTTTTGGCCAAATTGAAAAGCACCGGCTCATTTGGCCGGCGCTTTTCAATTAATTATAATAATCTGCTAATGTGATACTTTAGGCTGCACGATAGCGCGCCACCTCTGCAGCGCTATGATGTTCGTAGCCCACATCGCCATCACCGGTGCGGAAGCGATCGATCTTCTCGGACAGCGTATCGACACGCTGGCGCAGACCGTGGATCTCGGCATTGTTCTCCTCGACCATGGCCGCATTCCGCTGCGTAATCAGCTCCACTTCGGCGACCGCCCGGGTTACTTCTTCGATGCCGGTCGATTGCTCGGTCGTTGCCGAAGAAATATCGGCCACGAGCCTCTGCACGCCGGTGACATGGCTGATGATCTCCGTCAGTGCCGCACCGGTCTGTTCGACCAGGCGAACGCCGTTCTGCACCTGGGTGGAACTTGCCGAGATCAAGCCTTTGATCTCCTTTGCCGCATTGGCGCAGCGCTGCGCCAGCTCGCGCACTTCCTGCGCCACGACAGCAAAACCGCGACCCGCCTCACCGGCACGCGCCGCCTCGACGCCGGCGTTCAGCGCCAGAAGATTGGTCTGGAAAGCGATTTCATCGATGACGCCGATGATGGTGGCGATTTTTTCAGACGAACGGTTGATCTCGCTCATCGCGCCGACAGCCTTGGCGACCACTTCACCGGACCGGCTGGCATAGGCCTGCGTCTCGTTGACCGATGTCGCCGTCTGCCGCGCGCGGTCCGCCGTTGAGCGCACGACGTCGCTCAGGCGGTGCAGCGCGCGCGAGCTTTCCTCGAGGGCTGCTGCCTGCTGTTCGGTGCGGCGCGCCAGATCATCGGCCGACATAGCAAGGTTGCCGGTGCCGCCCTTGATCTCTTCCGCCGTGTAGCGAACATCCGTCAAGGTTTCGCGCAGGGCTTCGATGGCATGATTGTAGGTGAAGGCCATTTCGACGAAGTCCGCTGAAAGGTCTTCGCGCATGCTCTCTTCCAGATTGCCGTCGGCAAGCTTGGCAAGAACATCCGCCAGCGCATTCAGGGCCTGCTTCTGCTCGGCTTCGATGCGGGCACGCTCGGCAGCACGACGGGTGGCGTCCTCCTCCGAAAGCGCCCGGGCGCTCTCCGCTTCCCGCTCCAATCGGACGTTCTCCAATGCGGCGTCCCGGAAGACGCTGACGGAACGCACCATGTCGCCGATCTCGTCGCCGCGATTGCGTCCGTCGATCGCCACCTCCAGATCGCCGCTCGCAAGCCGCGTCATGATCTCGGTCACGCGCTTCAGCGGTCCGCGCAGGGTTTCCACCAGCATCAGGCCGCCGACGATGGCAAGCAGAGTGCCGAGGATCATCGCAATCACGGAAACATTGGCGGAGCGCTCGCTGTCTTCCTTGCCGAGTTCCTGCGCCTGGGCCACGAAACTGCGAAGCGATGTCATCGCATCGGCCAGCAGTTGGTTGGACTGGATGCGTGTCGTCTTCCAGTCGGCTGCCGTCTGCAGCAAGTCGGCCGATCCGTTCGTCAGGCCGTCGATCAAGGGCTGCATGTGGGCCGCAAAATCGCGCATGGTGGCATTGGTCTGGCCGAGCGCGGAAATCTTCGCAGCCGCAACCTGCAGATCCTTGAGATCGGCCATCACGGGTTCGCGCGACGCGGCGTCGCGGACATTTTCCATGCGCGATGCGTGCAAGGTCAGGCGGTCGGTGATCCCAAGCGCTTCGTCGACATGATCCAGAAGCTCCTTCTGACCGTCGATGATCTTGTCGAGGCTGACGAAGCGACCAGCGGCAGTGTCGCTGTTCTTGGCTGACTGCAGCGTCATGTCGCCTTCGATCTTGACGAAGCTCTGCAGGATCGGTCCCATCGCCTCGACCTTCTGATCGGGCGTGTCGGAATTCTTCAATACGGCATCGAGCTTGTCGGCGGCATCGGAGGCGTTGTTGACAAGGCCGGCGCCGCGCTTGGAGACCAACGCCTTGGATACCGCCACCTGCTTCAAAATGGCGTCGGCATAGGTGCGCGCATCGGAAATCTCTTCCGTGGAGTCGGCCGCCATCTGCACCTGGATGCGCAGATTGCTCATCTTCTCCGACAAACCCTTATAGGCCGCGGCATCGTAAAGCAGCTCCTTGGCAAAGGTTTCCTTGTCACTGAAATCCTTGCGGATGATATCGATCTGCTTGGCAGCGGCCTTGCCGGTGGCTTCCACACCCTGCACTGCCTTGCGGATCGCCTCGACATCGCTGTCCTGCTTCTGCCTGATCGCCCAGAGCGTTGCTTCCTGGGTGCGCATCTTGTCGGCCAACTCGCTGACAGGAACGATCTTGGCGCGCTGATCGTCGCTGAGCAGGCCGCTCAGCCGGTGCACGCCCTGCTCCTGCGCATCGATCTTGTCGGCAAGCGCCTGACGCGTGTCGTCAGACGGCGCTGCCGTGAACTCCTGCAGCGCAGCCTGCAAATTCTCGAAATCGCTGATGTTTTCGATCGTCGCGCGCGTCACGGTCATGTGGCCATTCAGAATATTGGCCGTGTGATAGCCGACCAGACCGACGCCGGCGATGAGGACCACCAGCGGCACCACGAAGATGAGGACCTTGGTCACAATCCGGCGGCTCTGCAGAAGACGATCAATGAAAAACATGCGGCGCCCTAACTGGGTTATTTAAGTCTCCGGCGAAGGCGGGATCGTCATTCCTGCTGCGCTGCGGTAGGTGCTTCTGCCTCATGCAAAACCGCTGTGAGCCTCGGGAAATAAGATTGAATAAGAATTAATCGGACACCTAAAACCTTGCGGTATATGCAAAAAATATACAACCGGCGTATCATTTTACGACTGAGGCGCGAAAATACTCATCACTTCGGAGCTAACTGCGCTGCAGCGCACAATCGAATTCCGCCGCCATGAAAAGACAAGCGATTACAATTTGCTGAAAACGGCGCTAATCCAGACTGACAATCCGGAGACTCGTTTTTTCATGCGACTGACCAAGAATATGCAGGGCGCGCTCTTCATGGCCGCATCCATGGCCGGCTTCTGCTGCAGCGACGCTCTGTCCAAGACGGTCATCGCCTCGATGAACGCCGGCGAAATCATCTTCATCCGCGGCTTGTTTACGGCCTTCCTCGTCTATCTCCTCGCCCGCAGAATGGGCGCGCTGCGTTCCTGGAAAGTCGTTCTGCAGCCGATGATCGCTCTGCGCATCGCCTGCGAAGCCATAGCCGCGGCAACCTACATCACCGCGCTCGGGATGATGCCGATCGCCAATGCCTCGGCCATTCAGCAGGCCGTGCCTCTGGCGGTGACGCTCGGTGCAGTGGTGTTTCTGAAAGAACCTGTGGGATGGCGGCGATGGGCGGCGATTACGGTCGGCTTCATCGGCGTCCTGATCATCATCCGGCCTGGCCCTGAGGGTTTTACCACGGCTGCGTTGCTCGCTATCGCCTGCATGTTCGCGACCGCCGCCCGCGACCTGTCCACACGCTGCATCAGCAAGGACGTGCCGTCGCTGATGGTCACGGTATGTACCGCAATCTTTATTTCCATCTTCGGTGCCCTCTGCATCGTTCCGCTCGGCGGCTGGCAGCCCGTGAATATCACGTCTCTCCTCCAGATCCTGCTCGCGTCCGTTCTCGTGCTGATTGGCTATCAGGCTGTCATCCTGGCAATGCGCACGGGCGAAATCTCCTTCGTCGCGCCGTTTCGCTATCTGAGCCTCATCTGGTCAGCCTTGCTCGGCCTGATCGTCTTCGGCGAGAGGCCTGACAGTTGGGCCATCATCGGCGCCGCGATTGTCATCGCCTCCGGCATCTATACATTCTATCGGGAAAACAAACGGCGGGCCGCCGAGCGCGTCGCGCAGGAATCAGAGCCCCGCGTTCCCGCCTGAGGTCGCAATCATGTCCGGCTTCATCGCCAATGCCGACGATATCCCAGTCGTCCTGCTCGCAGGGGGGCGGTCGAGCCGCATGGGCGCGAACAAGGCATTTGTCATACTGGGCGGCGAAAGCCTTCTCGCCCGTATCTCAACACGAATCACGCAGCGACAAAGACAACCCGTCGCGCTCAACGCCGATCCCGATTGGCCCGACTCGCTGGGGTTGACGCTTGTCCCGGACGGGATTCCCGGCAAGCTCGGGCCGCTGGCAGGTGTGCTCACCGCCATGCGGGATACGGCGCTGCGCTATCCGCAGGTTTCGCATGTTGCCACTGTCCCCATAGACAGCCCCTTCTTCCCGCTCGATCTGATCGCGCGGCTGGCGGATGCCGTTCAAGGCCGTGATGAAATTGCAATCGCCGCGTCGTTCGACCGCGACCACCCGGTTTTCGGTCTCTGGCCCGTCTCCGCCGCCAGTGATCTCGAGACATGGATCGTCTCGGACCCGAAACGACGCGTCAGCGATTTTCTCGCACGCCACAACGTCCGAAGGGTGGAGTTTCCCGCGATCGGAACACCGATCGGTCCCCTCGACCCCTTCTTCAACGTCAACACTCCAGCCGATCTGATCGAGGCGGAGAAATGGCTCACCGAACTGGAGGGCATGTCATGACGACACCCCGACCGAAGATCTTCGGCATTGCAGGCTGGAAGAATTCCGGCAAGACCGGGCTCGCTGTGCGCCTCGTCACCGAATTCACCCGACGCGGCTACCGGATTTCAACGATCAAGCATGCGCATCATGACTTCGATATCGACAAGGTGGGCGCCGACAGCTTTCGCCATCGCGAGGCCGGAGCGCATGAAGTTACCATCGTCTCGGGCACGCGTTATGCCATCATGCACGAATTGCGCGGCGCGCCTGAACCCAGCTTCGAGGAAATACTGGCGCGCCTCGCTCCCTGCGACCTCGTCCTGATCGAAGGCTACAAGCGCGAGCCCATCCCGAAGATCGAGGCACGCCGCCTGGAGGCCGTCAACCGGGAGCCGCTTGCCGCACACGACCCGCATATCGTCGCCATCGCCGCCGACCATCCTGTCGAGGACGCCGGTTCGCTTAAAGTCTTCGACCTCGATAACACGCTGGCAATCGCCGATTTTATCGCCGCAACCGTCGGCCTTGATGAGCCGGCAAAATAAAAGGCCGCCGGTCTCCCGGCGGCCTCGCGACATGGCTCGAACCTGCCTTACTGGTTGGAAGCGACCGGTCGCACCAGCGGCGTGATGCGGCGGATGGTGACGCGGCGGTTCTCCTGCGAAGGCCCGAGCGTATTCACCTTGAGATACTGTTCGCCATAGCCCTGGGTCACCAGGTTTTCAGCCGGAATGCCATAGACATCGCTAAGCACATTGGCGACCGATTCCGCACGGCGGTCGGACAGGATCAGGTTGCTTTCCGCCGAGCCGACAGCATCCGTATGGCCTTCGATAAGGAAGGTTTCGGTCGGATCACGCTTGACGATCTGCGATATCCCGTCGGCAACACCCCGCAGCGAGCTGGCCTGCGACATCGGAATATCGGCGCTGCCCGTTGCGAAGGTGATCGTGTCGAGATCGATACGGCGGATCTTGTCGCGGATACGGGCGGAATACCGCACTTCGTTGACGGAATAGATCCGCTCGACCGGCTCGACCGGCGGTTCGCGCAGGAAGTCGTAGTAATCCGCGTTGCGGTTGGATGCCGTGTCGATGATGTACTGGCTCAGCGGAATGAGCAGGCGCATCGGCGGCAGATCGTCGCCCGGGTCGCGGAAATAATCGTCGTGATCAGGCTGCCGCTCGAGCTCGGGCGAGTAGAACAGAACATATTCCCGGCCGCTGCCATCGATGCGGGACCGCTGGATGATGTCGCCATAGCGGTTGCGGATGGTGATGACGCGATC
The DNA here is from genome assembly GCF_016901135.1 of Martinezella lusitana. GTDB lineage: Bacteria > Pseudomonadota > Alphaproteobacteria > Rhizobiales > Rhizobiaceae > Rhizobium > Rhizobium lusitanum_D. The sequence goes on from NZ_JAFEVL010000048.1 coordinate 472,771, forward strand.
GCCATCCGGCCGGTCGATCGTCTCGCGATAACGATCCCTCGGCAGCTGCTCGTAGGTGGGCCGCTCACCGCCGCGGACGAAGCGATCGGTATCGTCATGGCGAACGACGTAGTTGTTGTCGACATTCACGATGGTGCGATTGTCCTGATTGATGATGGTCTGGACCGCCGTTCCTTGCGGCGAGGCAAAGTCCGGCCGGCGATCGATCCGGCGGCCCTGCTCGCTGGTCACGGCTTCCATCTTGACGGGCGGTTGCGGCTGGCCGCCAGGTGCCGCGCGCTGCGCCTCGGCGTCAGAGGTCGGCGGTTTCGTATAGGCCGGCGACGGCTGCTGTGCCGGGGCATTTTGCGCCTGCCCGTTCTGGCCCTGCCCTTTCCGACCCTGACCGCCCTGGGCACCCGGAGTGCCGGGATTCTGCCCACCGTTCAGATGTTCGCCGCGGCGAACCGCATCCTTCTGGCTGTCCAGAACAGCGCTGCCGTTTTGAACAGGCAGGATGACAGGCCCCTTCGCGGAGGCTGGATCTTCCGCAATCTTCTTGCGGCGCTCCAGGTCCTGCGGCGAGATCTGTTCTGCCGGAGGCAGCTGGATCTCGGCACCCTGCTGTGCGTTGCCATTGGCCGGCGCGGGCGCAGCATTGCCAGTGGCAGGAGCAGGCGTTCCATTGCCGTTGGCCGGAGCAGGTGTTGCATTGCCCTGAGCCGGCGTCTCAGCGCCCTTACTCGGTTGCTGCTTGCCGGGCTGAGGTGCGGCCTGGTTTTGCTCCTGCCCCTGCGGCTCGGTCTTCTGAGCCGGCTGCTGCGGATTAGCCGCCGGCTGTTCGCCCTGCTGCTGATTCTGCGGCTGCTTGCCGTGCGTCTTGTCTCCGGCCGGCTTTTGCCCCTGCGCTGCGCCGGGCGCTACCTGCGTGCCAGGTTGGGTTTCAGGCTGCGCCTGTGTCTCCGGTTGAGCCTTATGACCCTTCGGAGGCTGGCCAGCAGGTGTTTGTGGCTGCTCGGCCGGCTGCTGCGCCGGAGCCTCCTTCTGGGCCGGGGCTGGCTGCTGCGCCTTCGGCGCGGGCTGGCCCTGCGGCTCTTCGGCGGCCGGCTGCTTATGCTCTGCCTTTGGCTGCGGCGCCGTCTCAGGCTGCTTTGCCTCGGGCTGCTTTGCTTCAGGCTGCTTTGCCGGTTGCTGGGTATTCTGCTTGTGCTGCTGTGTCTCGGGCGCCGGCTCCGGCGCTGCAGCCTTGGGCTGCGGCTTGGCTTCGGGCTGCGCCTGCGGCGCTTCGGCCGGCTGCTTGTGTTCCGCCTTGGGTTGTTCTTGCTGTGCGGGCTGCTGATGTTCCGCCTTCGGCGGCTGCGCTTCCGGCTGCTGCTTCGGCGGCTTCTGCTGCTGCTCCGCACCGCCTTCATGCTTCTGGCCTTGCGGCTCACCCTTGCCGGCCTCGCCAGGTTTCTTGTGCTTCAGCTGTTCTTCGTCCGTTTGACCTGCGGGCGCCTCTTGCTGCGCGACCTCGATGTTCGCATCGGCACCGCCCGCGACGCCGCCGGCAATGTCATTGGTCAATGGTGCGATGGGCTGCTCGCGCAGCGCCGCAGCTGCTGCCGGCTCGAATGCGAGCGATAGTGAAAGCAGCGGAAACGCGGCGCTGGCAAATAGTCTGGATCGCTTTCCCATATGGGGTCTCCTCTTATGATCTTTTCTTTGTCCGCCGAATTGCGAATCTCAGCGGGCAAGGCGATGCCTCACGAAGCCGGCCGATTTTCGGTTCTCGTGAGGCTGAATCGCGGCAGGCCGCTATATGTTCCGGAACTATTAGGATGCCGCAATTAACCCTGGCTGAATGCGCCGGACGGCTTCCATTCAGATTTCCCGCCCGCGCATTCGCATTGCCGCGGGATCGCGCGGCAAAAAATCGTCCTCGTAATTCCAGTTGCAATTTTCAAAAAAAAAGTACGAATATCGCCGCAAGGCGGATCACCCACCCGCTCCACTCGAGCCGGACGCCAATCAACAATAATGAGCTGCCGGCCGCCAACTGAGAGGATCAATATGCGCATCTCCACTCGTCTTCTTGCCGCTGCGTCCTTCGCCGCGATGTCGCTTCTGGCCGGCGCCGCGCTTGCTGACGGCGACGCGATCGTCATCGGCACGGACGCGACTTACCCGCCGTTCGAATCGCTCGATGCCGGTGGCAAGTTCGTCGGCTTCGACATCGATATAGCCAATGCGCTTTGCGATCAGATGAAGGTCAAGTGCACCTTCGTGAACCAGGATTTCGACGGCATCATTCCGGCCCTCCAGGCCAAGAAGTTCGACGCCATCGTCTCCTCCATGTCGATCACGCCGGAGCGCGAGAAGATCGTCGACTTCACCAACAAGTACTACAACACGCCGCCGGCGATCGCCGTGCCGAAGGATTCGACCATCAAGGAACCGACGGACGAAGCTCTGAAGGGCAAGTCCATTGGTGCCCAGTCCTCGACGACGCATGCCAACTACGCCTCCGCCCACCTCAAGGATGCCGAACTGAAGCTCTATCCGTCGGCTGACGAATACAAGCTCGACCTCGGCAACGGCCGTATCGACGCCGCCATCGACGATGTCGTCGTGCTGTCGGAATGGGTGAAGTCGGATGCGGGCGCCTGCTGCAAGATGCTCGGCACGCTGAAGATCGATCCGGTCATCAACGGCGCCGGTGCGGGTATCGCTGTTCGCAAGGGCGATACGGCTCTCAAGGACAAGTTCAACGCCGCCATCGTCGCGATCCGCGCTGACGGCACCTATAAGAAGATTCAGGACAAATACTTCGATTTCGACGTTTACGGCGACTGATCGCCCGTCGATTCCCTTGGAAAAGACGACGGCGGAAGCTTGCTCTTCCGCCGTTTTTGTTTGACAACGAGAACAATATAAGCAGAAACGCGGCAAAAGCCGCTAGGGGAAATACAGCATGAGCGGATTGTTTTCCGCGCTCGGTTCCTTGTGGACCTGGCTGAGTACGATTTTCGACCCTTTGTGTGGTCCGGCCGGTTTGTTCACTGTGTTCGGCCAGAATACGATGCTCGCCTGTGGCGATACGGGCTGGGGCGATGAACTCGCCGGCGGCCTGAAGGTCACCATTGCCGTTGCGGTCCTGACACTGCCGCTCGGCCTGGTCATCGGCTTCTTCGTCGCGCTGGCGCAGCAATCGGAGGAGAGGTCGCTACGGCTCGCGGCGGGTGTCTTCACGACGATTTTCCGCGGCCTGCCGGAGCTGCTGACGCTCTTCATCATTTATTACGGCATGCAGATCCTGCTGCAATCCGTCCTTGCCAGATTTGGCTATGACGGACCCATTGAGATCAATGCCTTCGCCGCCGGCATGTTCGCATTGGCGATCGTCTTCTCGGCCTATTGCTCGGAAGTGCTGGTATCTGCTTTCAAGGCGATCCCGAAGGGCCAATACGAGGCGGGCGACGCACTCGGCTTCCATCGCGTCCGTACGATGCGGCTGATCATTTTGCCGCAGCTTGTTCGCATCTCGCTGCCGAACCTCGGAAACCTCTGGATGAACCTGCTGAAGGACACGTCCTACGTCTCGATCATCGGTCTCGCCGACATCATCCGGCAGACGGGGATTGCCGTGCGCTCCACAAAGGCGCCCTTCACCTTCTATTCAATCGCCTGCTTGTTCTATCTGACGCTGGCCGTCACTTCCTCTGTCGGCCTCTTCTATCTCGATCGATGGGCCAAACGTGCGGAGGTTCGTCGATGAGCCATGCCGAAATTCTGATTGCGGCGCAACCAGCGCCGCCCAAGACAATCAGAAAGCTATCCAAGTCCCGCATTGCCGGCTATTTCTTCCTGACGCTCTGGAGCCTTCTCGGCATTTCGCTGCTGGCGATGATCGTGACCAACTGGGACGTCGAGAAGCTTCAGACCTATGGACCGCGGCTTCTCCACGGCCTCTGGATCACCGTCAAGCTGGTCGGCATGTCCTTCATACTCGGCGCGATCCTGTCGATACCGCTCGCCTTTGCACGCATGTCGAAAAACAAGATCCTGAGCACCCTCACCTACTGCTATGTCTATCTTTTCCGCGGCACGCCGCTGCTGGCGCAGATATTCATGGTCTATTACGGCTTCCCGAGCTTTCGCTGGCTCTTCGAGGATATCGGCCTCTGGTGGTTCTTCAAGGATCCGTTCTATTGCGGCGTCTTCGCCATGACGCTGAATACCGCAGCCTATCAGACGGAAATCGTCCGGGGCGCCATCCAGAGCGTGCCGAGCGGCCAGAGGGAGGCTGCAGACTCCCTGGGCATCCATACGTGGATCGCCCTGCGCAAGATCATCATCCCCCAGGCGCTTATCGTCGCTCTACGTCCCTACGGCAACGAGATCATCCTGCTGATCAAGAGTTCGGCCACGGTGTCGATCATCACCGTCTACGATCTGATGGGCGAGACGCGCTACGCTTTCTCGCGCACCTATGATTACCAGACCTATCTCTGGGCGGCGATCTTCTACCTGGCGATCGTTGAACTCATGCGTAACGGTTGGGCTCGGATGGAGGGGCAGCTGACCCGGCATCTTAAGCGCTAAGGCGGCGGCACTCATTTGCTTGGCAGCACTCGCCAACGCACGCTGCTAACACATTGATTTTTGTTAGGAAAATTTCTTTTACGACACTTTTGTAAAGCTTGGGTTTACTATGAGCTGCTTCCATATCCTTGTGACCCTGAGTCACGAACAAGAATGGGAACGGAAAGAGAGACCTCATGCACGAAGACATGCAAAAGCAGTTGCAAGGCTATGGGTTGACGACGGCGCAGATCCTGTACCGCCTGCCCGATCATCCTCAATTTCTCCAGACCTATATCTGGCAGGACTATGACCTCGCCCCGAACTTCCCGGAAATGCGCGGCTTCCTGAAATTCTGGCAGGAGAAGTTGGACGGCCCGCTGCATTCGGTGCGCTATGTTCATCGCAAGCTCATATCGGCAACCGAGTGGCGAGCATTGAAAGGCGAATTCATTCTGCACTAGACCGGCTGCGCCGATCGTTCAGACATGCGCTTCGCCATGGATGAAATCACTGTCATCCGGCCCGCGACTTAGCACGCCATAGAGAATGGCGGCATAAAAGACGACGACTATCGCAATCACCGGCCAGCCGGGGATTGGTCCGAGCGCTGCGTTGTCGGCAAGATAGCTCCACGAATGCGCAAGCTCCTGCGGCGCGCCCTCACTTTGCAGCTTCGGCGTCGAGATCTTCAAGATCCATGCAAGCAGAAGAATCGCATACAGCCAGCAATAATTCCGCCGCAACCGACGCTCCATCGCCTCGAAATAGCCGAGCAGAAACCGCGGTGCTCGCAGGCTCTTGGCAATGGACAGCGCCCAATCGGGATTGAGCTCCGCTTCCGGTGCGAGAATCTGCGCAAAATAGCTGCGCTCCAACTGCCGCACGCGTGCGCGATAGATATCGAAGAAACGATAGCGCCGTGCCTCGATCATCAGCAGCAGCGTGATCAGCATCATGCCGAACAGCAAAACGCCGTGATGCGATGTCGGCGAAGACAGCGATACCGACAGCAACGCGGCAACGACGGTGATCGCCCAGTTCGACGTCCGATCAATGCGGTCCCGCCAGCTGGTCATCCGGCCAAGCTCGCCGCGATAATAGTGGCTCAAGGTGCTGGTGATCTCCCCCGGCGTCGAAGGCATCGGCGGCCGTTTCTGATCCGCAGCGCCGTCGATGAGATGGGATGTAGTGAATTCCGTAGCCATCGTCTTATCCTCCCTTTTCTTTTTTTGAGCGACAGCCGCCTGGCTCGCCATTGCCGCAGGCCGCATTTTGCTCCTCCAAGGCAAGCATTGCAAAAGCCGATCAAGCGCCTTAATGCCTGCGGGACAAACGAAAGGCAGCTGATCCATGGCAAAGAAGAAGATCGACGAAGACGCGCTGGCCGAAGCCTATAATCGCGCCCTGGCGCTGGAAAAGGCCGGCGATATCGACGCCGCTGTGCGGGCCTATGAGCAAGTGCTGGCCATCGACCCCGAGGACCATGGCGGCGCGGCCGTCCGCATCGCCTCGATGGGGCGCGGCGAAACGCCCGTGAAGGCGCCGGATGCCTATGTCGAAACGCTGTTCGACCAGCATGCCGAGGTTTTCGAGGACGTGCTCGTCGAGCAGCTCGGCTATCATGTCCCCGCCCTCGTCCGCCAACGCCTGCAGGCGCTCGGCCTCGGCCCCTTCAAGCGCATGCTCGATCTCGGCTGCGGCACGGGCCTGACGGGGAGCACCTTGCGCGACATCGTCGAGGACATCACCGGCATCGACATCTCCGAAAACATGGTCGAGGTCGCCCATGAGAAGGACGTCTACGAAACCCTCTTCGTTGCCGAGGTCGAGGACTTTCTTGACGACAATGACGAAGAGCCTTTCGACCTGATCACCGCCACCGACGTCCTGCCCTATCTCGGCGCACTGGAGCCCCTGTTCTTCGGCGCCGCTGACAATATGACGCCTGGCGGCCTCTTCATCTTCTCTTCCGAAACCCTGCCGGATGCGATCATGGCCGGGCGCCCCTACATGGTCGGCGCGCACCAGCGTTTCGCCCACGCAGAGGCCTATGTGCGCGAGCGGCTGAAGGAGACCGGCTTCGAGCTGATCGAGATCACCGACATTAATGTCCGGATGCAGGAAGGCCAGCCGACGCCGGGCCATCTGGTCATCGCACGCCGCCTTGCAGACTGACATCGCCGAAACTGGGCAGTAGGAATAGTTATCCGAATGGATAACTATTCCTTGCAAGATGACATCTGAGCCGTTACTTAGCCATTTAGATAAGTTTCAGCTCGAACCTTGATGCAGGAAAGGTCGTCGCATGTCCCTTGTTCTCTACCAGCATCCCCTTGCCTCCTTTTGCCACAAGGTGCTGATGGCGCTTTACGAGAACGGCACGCCGTTCGAAAGCCGGATCATCGACCTCGGCAATGAGGAATCGCGGGCGTCTCTGGTGCGCCTCTGGCCCATCGGCAAGTTTCCCGTGATGCGCGACGAAGCCCTCGACAGCACCATTCCCGAAACCAGCATCATCATCGAATATCTCGACCGGCATTATCCGAGTGCGACACCGCTATTGCCGCTCGATCCGACGGATGCCTTGTGCGTCCGGCTCTGGGATCGCTTCTTCGATCTCTATGTGCAGGAGCCGATGCAGAAGATCGTTGCGGACAAACGCCGACCGGATGATGCACGCGACCCTCAGAGCGTCGCCGAAGCACAAGCGCTGCTGCGCACCGCCTATGGCATGATCGAACAGCAGCTCGGCGAGAAGACCTGGATCACCGGCGATACCTTGACCATGGCCGATTGCGCCGCAGCACCTGCTCTCTTCTACGCCGAAACGCTCGTGCCCTTCGATGAAACACAACCTCGGCTGAATGGATACTATCAACGCCTTCTCGACCGCCCGTCCTTCGCGCGCGTCCTCAAGGAAGCGATGCCCTATTTCCACTTTTATCCCTATCACGATAAACTGCCGGCACAGTTCCGCCCGGAACAACCGCATGCTTGAGGAACCGCAGGCACTGGACCGGATGTTTCAGGCGCTTTCCGATCAGAGCCGGCGCGGCATGATCGACCGGCTCGGCCAGGGGCCTGCTTCCGTAACGGAATTGGCGCAGCCCTTCGCCATGGCGCTGCCAACCGTGATGAAGCATCTGCATGTGCTGGAGGCGAGCGGCCTGGTATTGTCGGAAAAAGCCGGCCGGGTGCGGACCTATCATCTTCGCAAGGAGGCGCTGGCATCGGTCGAGCGCTGGGTTGCCGAACGCAAGGCATCATGGAACAAGACTTTCGACCGTCTCGATCTTTTTCTGGCGGATGCGTCCACGGAGACAACGACCGAATGAGCCTCAAATTGACGGAACATACGACGCTCACCATAGAGCGTCACTTCGCGGCACCGCTGTCACGGGTCTTCAATGCCTGGGCGATCGCCGAGCAGAAACGGCAATGGTTTGCCTGCCACGAGGATTGGGTCCCGTTGGAATTCCGGCTCGACTTTCGCGCCGGCGGCAGTGAAAGCAGCCGCGTCGCCTCAACGGACGGCGTCGTGCACGCCTATCAGGCCCGTTACATCGATGTCGTCGAGAACGAACGCATTATCTATGCCTTCGACATGATGCTCGACGACAAGCGCATTTCCGTATCGCTGGCAACCGTCACCTTCACACCGGAGCCTGCGAGCACGAAAATGTCCTTCGTCGAACAGGTGGTTTTCCTCGACGGCTACGGCGACAACGGATCGCGGCTGATGGGCACCGAAATCGGCTTCGATCGCCTTCGGCTCTACATCGAGGGCGACGAGACCAGGCCGAACTAGAGCGATTAAGCATTGCCTAATTGCTCCATTCCGTTGCTTTTACGCAATTCCGGACGGAAAACCGCTCTACACTTTTCCTGGAATTGCGCTAGCTGGCGCGCGCCTCGCCGAGGATCGCGGCCAGCAGCTGCCCTTCGAGTTCGGCCAGCGCCGGATTGCCGTGACGTCGCGGATGCGGATAGGGAACGGCAAGATCGAGTACGATCCGCCCTTCGTCCAGCACCACGACGCGATCCGCCAGGTGCACGGCTTCGCTGACATCATGCGTCACGAGCACTGCGGTAAAGCCAAGCTCACGCCAGACGCGGTTCAGCAGCTCCTGCATGCTGATGCGGGTCAGCGCATCCAGTGCGCCCAAGGGCTCATCAAGTGCAAGCACACCGGGCTTGCTGACGAGTGCCCGGGCGAGCGCCACGCGTTGCTTCTGGCCGCCGGAAAGCCTGGACGGCCATTCGCCGGTCTTCTCCGCAAGCTGCACTTCGGAGAGAACCGAAGCCGTTGCACCGCGCACTACATCGCGGGGTATACCCTCGCCCAGTCCGACAGCCACATTGTCCGCGACCGAAAGCCAGGGCAGCAAGCGCGGCTCCTGAAAGACGATGCGGGTATTGGGTTCCGTTTCACTCCCGCCTGCGGCCTCGAAGCGCAGATGACCTGCGCTCGGCTCGTCGAGCCCCATCAGGATGCGCAGCAGCGTGCTCTTGCCGCACCCGCTTTTCCCGATCACGGCAAGGAACTGGCCGGCCGGGACATCAAGGTCGATGCCGCGCAGGACCCGATTGTTCCCGAAGCTCTTTTCCAGCCCCCTGATATGTATGGCGGCAGCGCCTGTGGCTTGCGGAGCGGCACTTGCGGCTTGCGGTCGAAAACGATCCGGTGCGATCACGCTCATGGCACGCTCCTCAATTCTGATAGGCCGGGTTCCAGCGGAGCGTCCTGCGCTCGATTGTCCGTGCGACGACATCAGCAAGCTTGCCGAGGATGGCGTAGATGACCAGCGTCAGGACCACAACATCGGTCATGCCGAACTCACGGGCATTGTTGGCCATGTAGCCGATGCCCGACGATGCGGCGATCGACTCTGCGACGATCAGCGTCAGCCACATGATGCCGAGTGCAAAGCGCAGTCCGACCAGAATGGATGGCAGGGCGCCGGGAAAGATCACCTTCCTGAACAGGGTCCAGTTGCTCATGCCGTAGACCCTTCCCATCTCGACCAGACCACGATCGACATTGCGCACGCCGTGATAGGTGTTGAGATAGATCGGGAAAAGCACGCCGAGCGCCGTCAGAAACAGCTTCGATTCCTCACCAATCCCGAACCAGAGGATGACAAGCGGCACCATGGCAAGGTGCGGAATGGTGCGCAGCATCTGCAGCGTTGTGTCGGTCAACTGTTCCGACAGACGCGATACGCCGTTGGCGATGCCGAGCAGGAAGCCGATCGAGCCGCCGACCAGCAGGCCGGCAAAGGCGCGACCGGCGCTGACGAGAATATTGTTCGGCAGCTGACCGGAAATCGTCGTCTGCCAGAAGGCGGTCACGACAGCCGCTGGTGACGGCATGATCCGTGTGGAGATCCATCCGACCGACGAGCCGAGCTGCCATGCCGCTATGACGACGATGGGCAGCAGGAAGGGCAGAAACCGCTCGAGCGAGATGGTCTGCCTTGCAGCCTTGACCGGACGAGCCCGGCTTTCGGCGCCGACGCGTATGAAGGAAATATCGAATGCCGACATGGGGATCTCCTTGGAAGGATGGCTCACGAGCCGGAAACGACTTTCAGATTGCCGCCATGGCTGCCGCCGGCAAAAATCTGCTTCGCGCCGAATTCGTTGCGGAATCCGGCTCGCTGCTCCTCGCGGTTCAATCCGAGTTCGGGGAACAAGAGCTCCGCGACGCGATAGGCTTCCTCCAGATGCGGATAACCGGAGCCGATCACCGTTTCGATGCCGAGCTCCTGATATTCACGCAGCCTTGCCGCCACCGTCTTCGGCGATCCAACCAGGGCCGTGCCGGCGCCAGCGCGCACCAGGCCAACGCCGGCCCAGAGGTTCGGCGAAACTTCGAGCTTGTCGCGACGGCCGCCATGAAGAGCCGCCATGCGCTTCTGGCCGACGGAGTCGGATTGCTTGACGAATTGCTCCTGCGCTTCGCGGATCGTCTCGTCGTCGAGCTTGGAGATCAGCCGGTCAGCCGCCGCCCATGCCTCCTCATCCGTCTCGCGGACGATGAAGTGCAGGCGAATACCGAAGCTGACCTCGCGGCCCCGCTTGGCGGCAGCGGCCCGCACCTTCTCGATCTTCTCCGCCACCAGCGCCGGCGGCTCGCCCCAGGTCAGGTATTTGTCGACGCGGCCGACAGAGAATTCGATGCCGGCATCCGAAGAGCCGCCGAAATAGAGCGGCGGGCGCGGCGACTGCACCGGCGGCAGGCCAAGTCTTGCATTGGTGGCCTTGATATACTTGCCCTCGAACGTCGAGGATCCCTTCTCCAGCAATTCCTCCCACACATGGAAGAACTCATCGGCATGGGCATAGCGCTCGTCATGCTCCAGATGAATGCCGTCGCCCGCCAGTTCCGCCGGGCTCCCGCCCACGACGATGTTGAGCAGCACGCGACCGTTCGAAACGCGGTCGAGCGTCGAGGCGAGACGCGCGTAATAGGCTGGCGAAGCCGTACCGGGACGGATCGCGACCAGGAATTTCAGCTTCTGGGTATGCGCCGAAAGGGCGGCCGCCGTAACGAAGGACTCCTCGCAGGAGACGCCCGTCGGCAGCAGCACGCCGGAATAACCCAGCCGGTCGACCGCCTGCGCGATCTGCTGGAGATAGCCGATGTCCGGCCCACGATTAAGATCGGTCGAACCGAGATAGGTACCGTCGCCGGAGGTCGGAATGAACCACAGGAAGTCGATGGGTTTTGCGGTCGCGGTCATGAAGTGTTCCTGCCTTCTGGATGCGCGTGGTCGGGAGCCACTTCCCGATGCTTCGGACCGGATAGTGACATAGACTATGGATTATATCGACAATGCAGATTTTCTATTGCCGGGCGTTCGGCGGAATATTTTTTCTCATGCGGCCCCGTCCGCGATGTTTGAGACGCGGGCCGCATGGGGATCTGCAAGCAGGTCGTCAGTGCTCAGCTCGCCTTCGGCCGCCAGACGATATCAGTAACGGTCAGCTTTTTCGGAACAATCCCGAGATTGTAGAATTCGTCGGCCAGCCCCTGCTGATAGGCGACCGCCGCATCGGTGATGGTCGAAACACTGCCAAGATCCGAGCCGGGGCGCGTCAACGTTACCCGCGTCACGTCGGCCGGAACGCCGGTGATCTCAGACAAGGCCGTAACTGTGTCGTCGAGATTGGACTGTGCCGCCGCCCCAACCTTCGCGAGTTCGGCGATGACGTCGGTAACGACCTGCGGATTGTCCTTGGTAAAATCGCCGTTCGCCAGGAAATAGCTGAAGGAGTCGACGATGCCGCGCGCCGTCGCAAGGATGCGGGTATCCGGATCCGCTTCGGCAATGGCAAGATAGGGATCCCAGATCGACCAGGCATCGATGGCGCCTGTCTTGAAAGCAGCGGAGGCATCCGGCGGCGCGAGATCGAGCGCCTGGACGTCGTTGACCGTCAGTCCGCCCTTGCGCAACGCCTTGACGGTGACGTTGTGGGCGCTGGAGCCGCGCTTGAAGGCAACCTTCTTCCCCTTGAGATCGGCAAGCGTCTGGATCGGCGAATCCTTGCGCACGAGAATGGCGGAGCTTTCGGGGCTGCCCGTATAAAGACCGACATAGAGCAGGTTACCATTGGCGGCCTGGGCAAAGAGCGGCGGTACATCGCCGGTGGCGCCGAAATCAAGGGCGCCCGCACCGAGCGCTTCGAGCAGCGGCGGGCCGGAGGTGAATTCCGACCATTCGACGGAGATGCCGCGACCGGAGAGCAGTTTTTCCAATGCTCCCTTACGCTTTGCGAGTGCCAGGACACCGTTCTTCTGCCAGCCGATGCGAAGGCTCGTCGCCGCAGCGGCACGCGCCGGTCGGAGAGAGGGCAACGCGAAGGCAGCTGCCGTGGCGCCGAGGAGGCCGAGTGTCTGTCTGCGCGAAATCATCGAAGATCCTTTTCATGGCGCCTTGGCGCTTTCCGCAGCCGCCGGCTTGTTTGTCGATGCTTGAGCATCGCAAATCCATAGAATATATCGACAAAGGATATATTGAAGTTTCTTACCCGAGACGAAATTTGGTTTCGAGAAACATCGGAACTGAGAAATGAAATTCCAACTCCTATGGCACCGTGACAAGTTGGCCGATAAATCGGTCTTCCGTCCCTCTAGCCTTTCCGCTAAGCCTTCGAGTCAAAATCGGTCAGGGAGTAATGAAAATGGCAAAGGTCGCATTCATCGGCATGGGAGTCATGGGATATCCCATGGCGGGGCATCTGAAGGTCAAGGGCGGGCATGACGTCACCGTCTATAACCGGACCATTGCCAAGGCCGAGGCATGGGCCAAGCAGTTCGAGGGCAAATTCGCCCTTACCCCGGCTGAGGTCGCCGAAGGCGCCGACTTCGTTTTCACCTGCGTCGGCAATGACGATGACCTGCGCTCGGTCACAACAGGCGAGAACGGTGTCTTTTCAGGCATAAAAGCTGGCGCGGTACTCATCGACAATACGACCGCCAGCGCCGAAGTGGCGCGTGAACTCTATGCTGCCGCCAAGGAGAAAGGCGCCGACTTCATCGATGCCCCCGTCTCCGGCGGACAGGCCGGCGCGGAAAACGGTGTGTTGACCGTCATGTGCGGCGGCGATGAAGCCGTGTTCGAGAAAGCACGACCTGTTATCGACGCCTATGCCCGCATGGTCGGCCTGATGGGCTCGGTCGGCGCTGGCCAATTGACCAAGATGATCAACCAGATCTGCATCGCCGGCATCGTTCAGGGTCTTGCCGAAGGCATCCACTTCGGCAAACAGGCCGGCCTCGACATCGAAAAGGTGGTGGACGTCATATCCAAGGGCGCCGCCGGCTCCTGGCAGATGGAAAACCGCCACAAGACCATGAATGCCGGCAAATATGATTTCGGCTTTGCCGTCGACTGGATGCGCAAGGATCTCGGCATCGTGCTCGCCGAAGCCCGCCAGAACCAAGCCAAGCTGCCGCTGACGGCGCTCGTCGACCAATTCTACGGCGATGTTCAGGCGATGGGCGGCAACCGCTGGGATACGTCGTCCCTGCTCGCACGGCTGGACAGGAAATAACGAAAAGCGTCGCCGGCGTGACGGTATCGGCTGAGCGCCCTCGCGAAAGCGGCGCTCAGTCCTCGTTCGACTTCGCATTCTCCAGCAGCATGTAGTCCAGCGGCAGCTCCGTCGAATACTTGATCTTCTCCATCGCAAAAACCGACGATACGTCGCGGATTTCGATCTTGGCAATCATGCGCTTGTAGAAAGCATCATAGGCGGCGATATCGGGAACGACGACCCGCAGCAAATAGTCGACATCGCCGCTCATGCGATAGAATTCCACCACTTCCGGGAAATCGGCGATCACTTCGGAGAAGCGCTTCAGCCATTCGATGGAGTGGCTGTTGGTGCGGATGGAAACGAAAACGGTGACCTTGGTGTTGACCTTTTCAGGATCGAGGAGCGCCACGCGGCGGCGAATGACGCCGTCCTCTTCCATCTTCTGGATGCGGCGCCAGCACGGTGTCGTCGACAGCCCGACCTTCTTGGCAAGGTCGGCCACAGCCAGAGTGGAATCCTCCTGCAGAAGACGCAGGATTTTGCGGTCAAGACGGTCCATTTAAGCATCCCTTCGAATTATATTCTCTCTATAGCCTACTTTAAGCAGGAGAAAAGAAACTTTTTTCAAGAAATCAGGATTTTCACATGTTCTTGCAATGCCGGGAGCAGCTCCGCCTCAAACCAGGGATGACGCTTCAGCCAGCCGCTGTTGCGCCAGCTCGGATGCGGCAACGGCAGAACAGCCGGCGATCGGTGCGAGAGTAAATAGTGCCGCCATTCCGCGACCGTTTCCGTCATCGACGCCATGCGCTCAGCGCCGAGATGCCATGCCTGGGCATACTGACCGATCGTCAGGATCAGCTCGATCTGCGGCATGGCATCCATGGCCTTCTGTCGCCACAAAGGCGCGCATTCCTTGCGCGGCGGCAGGTCGCTACCGGCGGCATCATAGCCGGGGAAACAGAAGCCCATGGGCAACATGGCGAAATGATCGCGGTTATAGAAGCTCTCGCGATCCACACTCAACCATTGTCGCAGCCGATCGCCGGAGGCATCGTTGAACGGCAAGCCGCTCTCATGAACGCGCAAGCCAGGCGCCTGCCCCGCAATCAGGATACGCGCCGTCGATGAGAGCGTGGCAACCGGCCGTGGCTCATGCGGCAACCGACCCGCCTCGCCTTTCGCCGGCGCGTCCCGACAGAGGCGACAGGCGGCAATCGCCGAATGCAGGGCCTGCAATTCGTTCTCCCGCGTCATTGTGTCCTCCATCCGACGAGTTGCTGCAGATAGTCGATCAGGCCCGTGACCGGATTGCCTCGATCGGATTGCGCCACATGCTCCTCGCGCCGATAGTCCTTGGGCCGCTCGAAATCACTGCCCCAAACTCCGGCCTTCGCCTGCCGCGCCGCTTGCTCGTCGGCCGCATAGCCGCCGTAGGACAGCGCCATGCCGCTGCGAACCATTGCACCATTGATATCGAGCTTACCCGCCATGCAAGTTACGAGCAGCCGGCCATAGCGATCGCGGTCGCGTCCACGGCATTCCGGCGCGCCGGCGTTAATGAGTGTGTTCAGGGTTCGGCGCGCCTCTTCGCCGCAGGCCCAGTCTACGCCGTTGCGTCGACATTGTTGATGATACTCCGGCGCATCGATGCCAAGCAGTCGGAAGCGCTCGCCATTGGATGAGAGCGTATCACCATCGACAACGAAAAACCTGCCGGTTTGAATGAGTTCCGGGCGATTGTTCATCTTCAACGCCAGCAAACCGAGCACCGCGAGCAGAGCAAATGTGGTCACGCCGTCGCGAAACAGGCGGCTGGACCGCGTCACGCTGCTGCCTCCTTTAAGAATAAATCCTTGGCAAAGATGGCAAACAAATCATTTCATCGCAGCATCTTCTTAAGGTTTGACCGCTAGTCTGTAATCTCACGCAGGCCAAGTTTCAACGTGTCCATGAGAACCGGCGTCAGCACATCGACAGATAAAAACATCGTCGACCGATCGCGCAGTCACCGCAACCGGGCTGTGTCGAAGGCCGTGCGGCAGACCCGCGAGCGCCTGCAGACCGGCCACAGCCGCAACTTCGATCGCGAACTTATGGTCATGCATATCGACACCTTGCTGCAAGGTGCGGCGATCGTGCCGATCTTCGCCATCGTCGTCGCGGCGCTCGGTGTCTATCTGACGCGTGACGTAGAAATACTCTTCTGGACCATTCCGATCCTGACTGCGCATGCGATCAACATGCTGCTCGGCAGACGTGCAAAGAAGCAGGAAATAACCGCCGAGAGCGCCAGGAAATGGCGTCAGATCCTGTTGCTGGGGCAACTGCTCGTCGGCGTCTGCTGGGCAATCTTCGCGATGCAGAGCTGCACGACCTGCGGCGGCGACAGCTTCGCCCTCTACAAGGGCTCGACGCTGCTGGTGGCGATCTGCATCGCCGCGATGGCCAACTTCATGCTGCCGCGCGCCGTTCCCTTCTCCTTTGCACCAGTTGCGGTAGCGCTCGCCGTAACCGCGATCCTGACACGAAAGCCCTCCGACATCGCGCTGACTGCGGCGATCTCCGTCGCCGTGGTTTTCTTCACCCTCATCACCAACCGTATGTTTCAATCCAATCTGAAGATCCTCTCCTTCCAATCGGAAAAGGATGATCTGATCGCGGAGCTGGAAGTCGCAAAGTCGATGTCCGATGAGGCGCGCCGGCGCGCCGAGGAGGCAAACCTCGCCAAATCGCGCTTCCTCGCCTCCATGTCGCATGAGCTCAGAACGCCGCTGAACGCCATCCTCGGCTTTTCCGAGGTCATGTCGGCTGAGGTCATGGGACCGCTGAACAACGCGACCTATCGCGAGTACACCACCGATATCCATCGCTCCGGACAGCACCTGCTCAACCTGATCAACGAAATCCTCGATCTGTCGCGCATCGAAGCCGGCAAATACGAGCTGAATGAGGAAGCAATCTCGCTGCTCGATGTGGCGGAGGATTGCATCGGCATGGTGCAGCTGCGCGCCCGCGGCAAGAACATATCCATCTCGTCTCAGTTCGAGCCGCAGCTTCCCTCGGTCTGGGCCGACGAAAAGTCACTGCGCCAGGTGATCCTCAACCTTCTGTCGAACGCCGTGAAATTCACGCCGCAGGGCGGCGAGATCAGCGTCAAGGTGGGCTGGACGGCCGGAGGCGGACAGTATGTGGCAATCAAGGACAATGGGCCTGGTATTCCCGAGGAGGAAATCCCAGTGGTCCTCTCTGCCTTCGGGCAGGGCTCGATCGCCATCAAGAGCGCGGAGCAAGGGACCGGCCTGGGGCTGCCGATCGTGCAGGCCATCCTCGCCAAGCATGACGGTCAGTTCATGCTGAAATCCAAGCTGCGTGAAGGCACCGAGGTCATCGCCATCCTGCCGGCCAGGCGCGTGCTGCAAAGCCTGCCGGCCGTCGAAGACGCGCCGCTCGTCGAACGGCGCAAGAAGAGCTTCGCCTGAGGTTCGGTTTCCGGCGCCTAGCGGAAAAGCAAATGGCTGCCGATGACGTAAAGCACATAGAGACCGGAAGCGGCCAGCACGCAGAAGACGGCGAAGGAGCCGAGATCCTTGGCATGCTTGCCGACATTGGAAATCTCCGGCGAAATCCGGTCGATGACCTCCTCGACAGCCGTATTCATTGCTTCGACCGCGAAAACACCAAGGAAGAGGATGATGCCGATCATGATCTCGCCAACGCTCGCGCCGACGGCGATCAGCAGGATCAGCGACACCGCCGCAAACAGAAGTTCCTGCCGGAAGGCCGCTTCCTGCAGCAGCCGCTGAAAGCCGCCCCAGGAGTAGCCGGCGGCGGCAAAGAAATGCCTGATACCCGTTTCCTTGGTGACTGCTGATTTCGAAAACTCGGCCATTCCCGCTCCGCCCGCAATGTTCCGATTGCAAATTAGACGCTTTGCGAATACCGCCTCAGCTTCGATGAAGCAAGACGACACTTTCGAACGCCCTCGAAATTCATTACAGATTTATGACGCGAAACGATCGCTCCACAGGAAATTCAGCGGCGAAATGCTTTTCCGGCATCTCGCCACTATAGTCGATCAATGCTTGTTGGCGACACCGGCGCTTTCGAACGTCGCCATGCCGGAATGGCAGGCCGCGGCGGCCTTGACGATCCCCGCTGCAAGCGCGGCACCCGTGCCCTCGCCGAGCCGCATGCCGAGCGCCAGGAGCGGCGTCTTGCCGAGCTTCTCGATGGACCTCAAATGCCCCGGCTCCGCCGAAACGTGACCGATCAGGCAATGATCGAGCGCCGACGGATTGGCCGCCTTGAGGATGGAAGCGGCGGCTGTTGCGACATAGCCGTCGATGATAACCGGGATGCGCTCCATCCGTGCCGCAAGAATGGCGCCAGCCATGGCGGCGATCTCGCGCCCGCCGAGACGACGCAGGACCTCCAGCGGATCGGAAAGATGATCGCGGTGCAGCGCGACCGCCTTCTCGACGGCAGCGATCTTGCGCCTCAGCATCTCGCCCTCGGAGCCCGTTCCCGGACCCACCCAGTCCTCCGCCTTGCCGCCGTAAAGAGCATAGTGGATGGCGGCGGCGATGGTGGTGTTGCCGATGCCCATTTCGCCGATGCAGAGCAAGTCCGTGCCGCCGGCGATCGCCTCCATGCCGAAGGCCATGGTTGCGGCACAGTCGCGCTCGCTCAGCGCCGGCTCCTCGGTAATGTCGGCAGTCGGAAAATCGAGCGCCAGATCGAAGACCTTGAGGCCGAGATCATAGGTGACGCAGATCTGGTTGATCGCCGCGCCGCCGGCGGCGAAGTTCTCCACCATCTGCTGCGTGACGGAAGGCGGGAACGGCGTAATTCCCTGCTTGGTGACACCGTGATTGCCGGCGAAGATCGCGACCAGCGGCCGGGTCACTGCCGGCTGCCGGCCGGTCCAGGCCGCCAGCCAGAAGGCGATCTCCTCGAGCCGACCGAGCGCGCCGGGCGGCTTGGTGAGCTGCGCGTCGCGCTCGCGCGCCGCCACAAGAGCCCGTGCATCCGGCCCAGGAAGGTCGCGCAGCAGGGTGCGGAAATCGTCGAATGGCAAGCCGGTTACGCTCATGAATGCCGTTCCTTGTCTTTTGGTCTCAAATCAGGTTCTTTGCGTGCGACTCTATTAGTCTTCGGAATCGGCGCGAACAACTCCAAAAGCGCCCGATGCTGTCGCGCCAGTAGCGGGGAGAGGAAGAAATGCGGGAATACATGCGCGACATCGCGCGCGCTGTCGCCTTTTTAAGTCGCTTTCCCGTGCCGACCTCGTTTTTCACAGGCCATGACGGCAAGCTCGCGCGGGTTTCCCGCGCCTTTCCCTTTGCCGGATTGCTGATCGCCCTGCCCGCCGCTTTTGTCTTCGGTGTGCTGCTTGCCCTTCACACCGATCCGCTGATGGCAGCGCTGCTGGCTCTCACGGCGCAAACGGTCATGACAGGCGCGCTGCACGAAGACGGTCTCAGCGACACCGCTGACGGATTGGGCGGTGGCAAGGACCGAGAGCGCGCGCTTGCCATCATGAAGGACAGCCGCATCGGCACCTATGGCGCTTGCGCGCTGATCCTCTCCTTCGGACTGCGCACCGCGGCATTGGCGGCCATAGGCCGTGGCACCCTGCCCTACGATGCAGCGCTCGCTCTTCTGGCAACCGCCGCCCTCAGCCGCGGCGCGATGGTGTGGCACTGGTATGCGCTCCCTCCCGCCAAACCGGACGGAATCGCAGCTTCCGCCGGCAGACCGGATGGCGATGCCATGCAACTGGCGCTGATCGTGGCACTCGGCCTTGCGACGCTCCTGATCTGGCCGAGCCTGGGTCTTCTAGCGCTTGTTCCTTGCCTTCTCGTAACCGCCGCCGCGACATTTCTCGTCACCCGACGCGTGCGCCAGAGACTGTCCGGTCACACCGGCGACACCATCGGTGCGACGCAGCAGATTTGCGAGATCGCATCCCTCTGTACCCTTGCCATGTGCATTTGAAGCATCGATATATGATCTCATGCTGACACCCTGCATCCTTGTCTGTTCCATCGATATGAATACCGGCTATTGCTTCGGCTGCGGACGCACGCCCGAGGAAATCGGTGCCTGGATGACCTATAGCGACGACGAACGCCGCCAGATCATGCAGATCCTGCCCGAGCGCCTGACGAAGGTCGAACGCAAGCCTCGCAGGGAAACCCGCCGCCAACGGCTGGCGCGGGAGCGCAGCCCCGCATGAACCGCCTGAACATCGTTCTCGCCATTCTCGGGATCGGCCTTGCACTGCTCATCTTCAACAACAGCGGCGGCACGACCTTCGGCATGCATAATGACGACTTCGCCCGCGTCATCTATCTTTTGCCGATCGCCCTGATGATGAGCGCCGCCGTCTGGGCGAGCCGTCAGACCGTCAGCCAGTCGCTGCGCAATCTCCTGATCTGGCTGGTCATCATCATGGCGCTGGCGACGGTCTATATCTATCGCCGCGACGCCGAGCAGGTCGGAAACCGCGTCTTCGCCGGATTGATGCCCGGACATGCCGTCGTGGTTACGACGAGCGAAGGCGGACAGGAGGTCATCCTCCATAAGCGCTCGAACGGGCATTTCGAAGCGGAAGTGCTGATCAACGGACAGCCGATCGATATGCTCATCGATACCGGCGCGAGCACCATCGCGCTTTCGCAGGAAGACGCCGAGCGTGTCGGCATCATCCCGGAAAACCTCACCTATTCCATGACCGTGCTGACCGCCAATGGCCGCGCCAGGGCCGCTCCCGTCGAACTCGGCTCCGTCGCTATCGGCCCGATCAAGCGCCGCGACGTCGAGGCAACCGTCGCCGAGGCAGGCAGGCTCGACCAGAGCCTGCTTGGCATGAGCTTCCTTGAGACTTTGGGTTCATTGCAAATGCAGACCGACGAGCTTCGGCTCAGGGATTGAGCGAGACGAACGGCGGCAATCGATAGTTCGGCCGGGATCGAAGCATTCCTCAGTCCCGTCACTCTAAAAGGCGGCAGATCTGAACCGTACAAAGAGTGAAATACGCATGGCGCCCGCAAAGACCAACGTGACGACAGAGTTGCTGCTTCTCTTGATCCTGGCGACCTGCTGGGGCGCGTCCTACAGCTTTATCCGCGTCGGCGTGGCAACCATTCCGCCCATCACACTGATCGCCGCCCGCACCTTGATCGCCGGCCTCATTCTCCTTGCGATCATTCGCTGGCGCGGCCTCCGCCTGCCGAGGGATGCGGCGACCTGGAGGCGCTTTCTCGTCCAATCCTGCCTCAACAGCGCTGTTCCCTTCACGCTGATCGCCTGGGCCGAACAGACGCTCGACGCCGGCCTGGCGACGATACTGAATTCCACGACGCCGATCTTTGCATTCCTGCTCTCGGCAATCCTTCTTCGCAGCGAGCGACTGACGGGACGCAAGCTGTTCGGCGTGGTTGCAGGCATGGCGGGAATTTGCCTGATCATCGGCCTCGATGCATTGAATGGAGTAGGCCGGCAACTGCCCGCGCAGCTCGCCGTCATCGCCGCATCGGTCTGCTATGCCAGCGCCGCACTGTTCGGGCGCAATTTCAAAGGACTGGATCCGATGATGCCCGCCGCCGGTTCGTTGCTATGCGGCGCCGCTCTTCTTATCCCCGCCAGCTTATTCTTCGAACATCCTTGGCAGCTCGCTCCGTCAACGGCCTCGATCCTGTCCCTGCTCGGCTTGTCGATCGTTTCGACCGCCCTCGCCTTCAGCATCTATTTCCGGCTCATTCAAACCCTGGGTTCCGTCGCTACCACCGCGCAAGCCTACCTGCGTGTTCCCATCGGCGTCGGAATCGGCGTGATCTTCCTGGGCGAACCCGTATCGTCGACGGCAGCCGCGGGTCTTGTTTGCGTCGTAGCGGGTGTCATGGCCATGACCATTGCTCCGCGCAAAAAGATGGCAACCGGCTGAACGCGGCTTGGGGGCTGTCGAGAAATCAAGTCACAGCGCTTCGCAGCGCGCCAACCAAATAGAGAGAACCGGTCACAAGGATCCAGTCGCCGCCTTGCGATACCTTCTTCGCGGCTCGGTCCAACGCCTTTTTCGGGTCAGGCTCGGACTCGCAAGCCATCCCCATCGATATTGCCAGTGCTTCCAATTCACTCGCCGCATGAGCGCGACCGGACCCGGATGCTTCAGTAAAGACCGCATGGACAACGTATCGGGACAGGACGGTCAGGAAACCGTGCGCGTCCTTGTCGGACGCCAGCGCAACGATGGCCACACACCCACCGGAGACGTCAGGAGAGCGGGAGATATCCCGCAGCACAGCCTCGATATTGAACGGAACATGCGCGCCATCCATCACCATTGGCACCGTACGCTCCGTGCCATCCGACGCGGCTGGAAGCCGGAAGGCAAACCGCTCCATCCGCCCCGGCAGACGCGCACTGTCCACGACAGCCTGATCGAGCAGCCAGGCGCCGATCGGCGTGCCTGTTTCGGTTCCTTCGCGCACGCGTTCGCCCTGCTCCCCCAAACGATCCAGCACCAGGCCGACCAGCGCAGCGTTCCTGTCCGCGATTGTCGCATCTTCGGAAACGTCAGTTCTCAATACGCGGCAGCCGAGCTCATCGGCGCGTTGCTGCAAAACACGTCCGGCGGCGTCGGTGACGGCAAGTGTGGTGGCAAGCGTTGCGCCAGGCTTCAATATGCCGACCTTTTCGCCAGCGATCGCTTCACGCGTGTCCCCGAGAATTTCCGTATGTTCAAGCTCGATATTGGTGACGACGGCGATTTCACCGAAGACCACATTGGTCGAGTCCAGCCGACCGCCGAGCCCGACCTCGACGACGGCCCAGTCCAAACCGGCATCTCGGAAGACGATGAAGGCGGCGGCTGTTATCACATCGAACCAGGTGGCATCCTCACCCGGCGTTGCCTCCTGCTTTGCGATTTCGTAGCAGTCCAGCACCTGCCTTACGGCTTTCGCCAGCTTGTCGTCCTCGACCTCCTCACCCAAGACGCTGATGCGTTCATTCACGCGGTCTACATGCGGCGAGGCGTAACGGCCGACGCGCCATCCCGCCCGCAGCAAACCGGCTTCGACAAGTGCGCAGACGGACCCTTTGCCCTTGGTACCGGCGACATGGATGGCGCGAAAACTCTGGTGAGGATTACCCAGCCGCTGCATGAGATCGAGCATGGGCTCAAGACCGACACGCATCTCTCCGCGGGGTTTGCGCTCCCAATTGGTCAGCCGGTCGAGGCGGGAAAGGGCGTCGGACAGTGCTTGGCTAGGATAGGATGGAGGCATGGGACACCTTCAGCAAGATTCGAGTTTAGTGCCCGGGCGCACCGCATGCTTGTCATCTCGCGCCGCCCCCCGATGATTTCTTACCTTGCGTCGCCTGCTACGCGGGCGTCGCGTTTATGGGCCGCGGGTACAGCGATTTCAACCGTCAAGTTTGCGGAAAAATGCTCCGCCATCAGTTCCTCAACCGATATCCCGTCCTGAAAATCCATCCGAGAACACCCAGGCAGATGACCAGGAAAAGCGTGATCATGGCAAGGCTCAGCACCGGATTGACGTCGGCGATACCGTAGAAGCTCCAGCGAAAGCCGCTTACGAGATAGAGAACCGGATTGAGGTGGCTGACGGCCTGCCAGAAGGGCGGCAGCATGCTGATGGAATAGAAGCTGCCGCCAAGGAAGGTCAACGGGGGCACGACCAGCATGGGGATAAGGTTCAATTGCTCGAAATTCCCGGCCCATATGCCGATCATGAAGCCGAACAGACTGAAGGTCACCGCCGTCAGCACGAAGAAAAGGATCATCATGAACGGATGCTGGATGGTGATATCCACGAAGAAGTTCGCCGTCAGCAGGATGATCAGGCCGATCATCATGCCCTTGGTCGCCGCCGCGCCGACATAGCCGAGAACGATCTCGGTCATGGCGACCGGCGCGGACAGGACTTCATAAATCGTGCCCGTGAATTTCGGGAAGTAGATGCCGAAGGAGCCGTTGCTGATGCATTGGCCGAGCAACGTCAGCATGATCAGGCCCGGTGTGATGAAGGCGCCGTAGGAAATGCCTTCGACCATATGGATGCGCGAGCCGATGGCGGCACCGAAGACGATGAAGTAGAGCGAGGTGGAAATAACCGGCGAGACGACGCTCTGCAGCAGCGTGCGCCGCGTGCGGGCCATTTCGAAGGAATAGATTGACTTGATCGCCTCGAAGTTCATTTGTCTTCTCCCACCAGCGATACGAAGATGTCCTCGAGCGAGCTCTGGCGCGTCGAGAGGTCCTTGAAGTGGATCCCTTCGGCTGCCAACCGCGACAGGAGAGCCGCGATGCTCGACTGTTCGTGCTGGGCATCGAAATCGTAGATCAGCGTCAGGCCGTTCGGCCCGAGCGAAAGCCCATTCCCCTCCAGACAGTGCGGTATGGCATCCAGCGGCTCGCTGAGATCAAGGATCAGCTGCTTGCGGCCGAGCTTGGCCATGAGCGCCTTCTTCTCTTCCACGAGCAGCAATTGGCCGCCATTGATGACGCCGACGCGATCGGCGATTTCTTCGGCTTCCTCGATATAATGCGTCGTCAGGATGATCGTGACGCCGGAGCCCCGCAGGCGCTCGACCACGTGCCACATGTCCTTGCGCAGCGTGACGTCGACGCCCGCGGTCGGCTCGTCGAGGAACAGGATCTGCGGTTCGTGCGACAGCGCCTTGGCGATCAGGACGCGCCGCTTCATGCCGCCGGACAGCTCGCGAAGCGTGTTGTCCTTCTTATCCCACAGTGAGAGATCGCGCAGCACCTTCTCTATGTGTGCGGGGTTCCGTTTC
Source organism: Martinezella lusitana (assembly GCF_016901135.1). GTDB lineage: Bacteria > Pseudomonadota > Alphaproteobacteria > Rhizobiales > Rhizobiaceae > Rhizobium > Rhizobium lusitanum_D. The sequence goes on from NZ_JAFEVL010000048.1 coordinate 497,191, forward strand.
TTGCCGTGCAGTCCGCGCGAAAAGCTCACCGTGTTCCACACGGTTTCGAACTGGTCGGTGGTCAACTCCTGCGGCACGAGGCCGATCATGCTGCGCGTGGCGCGAAAATCGCGCACGACGTCATGGCCGCCGACCATCACCGAGCCACCGCTCGGATTGGCAATCCCGCAGACGATGGAGATCAGTGTCGTCTTGCCAGCACCATTCGGCCCGAGCAAGGCAAGGATTTCTCCCTGCTCGATATCGAGATCGACACCTTTCAGCGCCTGGAATCCGTTAGCATATGTTTTCGTAAGACTGCGGATGGAAATGATCGGAGCCATGATGCAAGTAAAGTCCGGCCTATATGATTAATTTCGCGGCGTTTGCCCGCTATATAGCCCGTCTTACGCTTTTACCATCCCGCCGGGTTGAAACACAGCGTTCGCTTAAGTCAAATAAGCTGTCATCAAATCGTGACCTTCATCGGGCATATACATCCTTAGGTGAGCAACGTTTGTCGCAACTCCGCCCAACGCCTCTTGGCGACACCGTCAGCGCCGACAATACTCAATGATTTATTGCCGCCATATCCGTATTGCATCGCATCATTACAACATAAAGTTGTTTTTTGGAGCAGGCAAGGATCCCCGTCATTGCCATGCACCGCTCAAGCCGGCCCTCGCCGGCTTTTCTTTTTTCGTCAGCTTACGATCGATAACGTGACGATTACCAGCTGCCGTTTATGCCGCAACCGGCCGGCGGCAGTGTCTTGTGTTCAAAACGAGCCTTCAACATCTCGCAGCCCTTGTCGCGTATGGGTCCGGGCATCATCGTGTTGAGACCGATGCCGACTTCGTCGAAGGGATCGTCCGCGTAGGCGACATAGGCGTACCAGCGGCCGCCAATGACGACAACGATGGCAATCAGAGCAGCGACGAGCGCTCTTCCCAGACTTTTCTTTCTTCTCGGTGCTTCTTCCATGGAACCTCACTCGCCCTTGGTCGCCGCAATTAACCGTGATTCCCCTCTTAGGTAAATCAGCTTTCGTCGTCGGCAAGGGTGGATGCGTCTCCGGCGAACCACCAATCAAAGGCTGCAATAACGCCGGCCGCCGTTGCGTTCCCTGAGGTCGAAATGGAAATGATTCCAATGTTCGGGATTGCTGCCCGGCCCGAGCACGGTATCGAAATAACGGCAGCTGTCGATGCGAACAGCCTTGAGCAGCCGACCCTCTCGGAAGGAAAACAGGCCCTTCTTACGCACGTCGATCACATGGCCGTTCTTCAGGACGAAGGTGCCGACATCGATGGCGTTGCCATGGGCGTGCTCCGACATCGGATTATAACGTTGCCGGCTATTGTTCATGCGGCGGCAGGAATAGCCGCCGAGCGGCACGATGGTGCCGATGCCGGTCCAGTAGCGGGTGCGTGCCGCCGGCGCCAGTTCGTTCTTCACCCATTTGGCGAAGGCCAGCGTGACCTGACAATTCAGCGTGACGGCCGGCCTGACGGCGATATTGCCGGAAAGTCCGCTCAGCGAAACCGGATAAGGAACCTGGCAGGCAGGGCCGTTCGAAATCGCCGGCTTATCGACATAGACGACGCCCATGCGCCTTAGTTCCTGCCGACAAGCGATTTCGGAAGGCGGCATCATACCCGGAGGCGATTGCGGCGCCTCGAACTGATCGATGCGCGGCATCGGATTGTCAACGCGTGGCAGCATGGCCACCTGCGTGCCCGGCTGCTGCCGCGGTATGGGTGATTGATTGAGCTCGGCCTGGGCTGCCGGCCGCTGAAGGGTCGAACGATTGGTCTGCACCGGCGCGTCCGAGCCGATACCGTCGACGACCGGTTGGTCGGTTTCGCCCTCGGCGATGTTCTGCTCTTCCTCCTGCGCCAGTCCGACGACCGATGCGGATCGAGCCTCTTCGCTCGGTCCGACGCCAAGTTCCGCATCCATATTGACGCCCTGAGACGGAACATCCGATTGCTGAGCCAGGTCCGCCTCAACATCCGTCGTGGTCACGGCCTCTCCGGTTCCGGCGGCACGGCCATTACCATTATTATAATTGCTGGAGGCTGAAACGACGGGGTCCTGCGCCCCTGGATAGGCAAATTGCCGCTGCGCCACGCTGCGGTGCGGCTTGATCGAGCCGACGCGCGCGGTGCTGTCGACATTCGACGGCGGCACGAGGCTGTCTGCCGTACAGGCGACCAGCGCCGACGACAACAGCAATGGCAGCAGAGCCCGCCGTAGAATGGGTAAATAGGCCATATTCCTGATCCGTTGCCCCAGCCACGGTCGGTAACGATGACAAATCCTAAACGGGAACGGTGAACGAATACTTACCGCGGCAAATCGCAGTGTATCGGGACAACATCAGGAGCGGGCGGAGGGTCCGAAGAAGGTCGCGCACCCTGCGAGACCTTGGCAGGAAATGCCGACAAAGTCTTTCCCATCGCGGTCGGATTGCATAGGTTGGTCACGGGAATCGGTGTCCTGGCAATAGGAGCGAATGGATGAATGACAACGTCAAACCGAAAGGCGAGCTGACATTGCGCACGCTGGCCATGCCTGCAGACGCCAATCCTGCCGGCGACATTTTCGGCGGCTGGGTCATGGCGCAGATGGATTTGGCAAGCGGCATCCGCGCGGCTGAGCGGGCTCGTGGCCGCGTGGTCACCGCCGCCGTGAAGGAGATGGCTTTCGAGCTGCCGGTTAAGATCGGCGATACGCTGAGCGTCTTCACGGACATCGAACGCGTTGGCCGCACGTCGATCACGCTAAGCGTCGAAGCCTGGGCACACCGTTCGCGCTACAATGCAATGGAGAAGGTGACGGCTGGAACGTTCATCATGGTCGCTCTCGACGAAGACGGCGCGCCGAAGGTGGTGCCAGCGGAGAACTGATGTGATGGGAGCTACGCACGCACCGGAGATTTACGTCTATATCAGGACGGTCATGAGCATGGTCATCGGCCTTGCTCTTGCGCAGCTTCTGACGCGCCTTGCCGGCTTCGTCCAATCGCCCGGCAAGAACCGCGTCTATTTCGTCCACATCGGCTGGGTGCTTTCGATGTTCCTCTACATCATCCATTTCTGGTGGTGGGAATATCGGCTGCAGTCGCTGCAGGTGATCACTTTTGCGGTCTATCTCTTCCTGATCTGCTTCTGTTGCCTCTTCTACTTCCTCTGCGTCCTCCTCAATCCGCCGTCGATCGACGAGTATGGCGGCTTCGAAGAGTATTTCATTTCCCGCCGCGTTTGGTTCTTCGGGCTGCTTGCCGTCACCTACGCCGTCGATCTCATCGACACGCGGCTGAAGGGGGAAGCCTATTTCCATTCTCTCGGTTGGGAGTATCCGACGCGCAACGTCGTCTATATCATCCTTTGCATCGTCGCTGCCATGACAGCCAATCGGCGCTTCCAGGCGGCATTTGTGACGGTCGGGCTGATCTACCAGATCACATGGATCTTCCGTCTCTATGACGTGATGCCGGGATAGGGATTGAGACCTAAGTCGCCTTAAAACCACTGCCATCTCCATGCTCTACAATTCTTGACCAAGACATCGCCATATTGTTCAGATCGATTGCCCTCTGGAATATGGGTGGGAGACTCAAGCCTTGAAAACAAAGAGCTATGCATTGGGATTGGCGCTCGCTCTTTCGTTGCCCTGGCTTGCCCATGCCGAAGATCCCGCACCGGGGCCGGCAAATACCACCATCGACCTGAAATACTGGGTGGAGTTCGCAAAGCAAGGAAACGCCGCGGCACAATATGGCCTCGGCTATCGCTACGCCAACGGCCAAGGCGTGGAGCATGACGATGCACAGGCGGTCGAGTGGTACGAGAAGGCCGCCGCCCAGGGGAATGCCCAGGCCCAATACGCCCTCGCCTACATGTATTCGAACGGCCGCGGCACGGAAGCCGACCAGAAGCAGGCGAATGACTGGTATCTCAGGGCCGCGCAGCGCGGCAGCGCCGATGCCCAATATGCCATAGGCTATTCCCTTGCGAACGGTCGCGGCATGGATGTCGATAACGACCAGGCCGTCAATTGGTACCAGAAATCCGCCGCCCAGAACCAACCGCAGGCGCAATACGCCTTGGGTTACATGTATGCCAATGGTCTCGGCGTGCGCCAGGACGAGGCTATCGCGCTCGGCTGGTATCGCAAGTCGGCCGATCAAAGCCGTGCAGATGCTCAATACGCGCTTGGCTACATGTACGAGAACGGCCAGGGTACGGCAGCGGATCAGGCCCAGGCTATCGACTGGTACATGAAGGCGGCAGATCAGGGCGATACGCGGGCCCAATATGCTCTCGGCTACGCATATGCCAATGGCAGAGGCGTCGAGCAGAGCGACGCCAAGGCCTATCCCTGGTACAGGAAATCCGCGGACAAAGGCCGTGCCGACGCACAATACGCGGTTGGCTACAGCCTCGCGAACGGACTGGGTGTCTCGCGGGATTATAGACAAGCGCTCCAATGGTATCGAAAGTCAGCCGATCAAGGGCGTTCCGACGCGCAATATGCTCTCGGCTACCTCTATGCCAACGGTCAAGGGGTCAAGGTCGACGATGGCGCGGCGGTGAAATGGTACCGCAAGTCAGCCGATCAGGGCGACGCACAGGGCGAATACGCCCTCGCCTTCATGTATTCAGGCGGTCGCGGTGTTGCGAAGGACTACGGCAAGGCGCTCGAATGGTATGGAAAATCCGCCGCTCAAGACCACGCGGACGCGCAATATGCCCTTGGCTACATCTATCAGAACGGCCAGGGAACGGCACCGGACAAAACGGCCGCGGCAAGCTGGTATCGCAAGGCAGCCGACCAGAACAATTCCCAGGGCCAGTATGCGCTCGCCTATCTCTACTACCAAGGTGAAGGCGTTGCGAAAGACTATGGACAGGCCGCCGATCTGTTTCGCAAGGCCGCCGAACAAGGCGATGCCCGCGCCGAATATGGTCTGGGATATATGTATTATAACGGCTATGGGGTGCCGAAGGATTCCGGAATCGCTGCCGACTGGTTCAACAAGGCGGCCGCCAAGGGGTTGCCCGAAGCGCAGCACGGTCTCGGCTATATGGAAGCCAACGGGGAAGGCCCGATCAGGGACCTCGGACCGCTGGGTCAAGGGCGCGCCGCCGACGGCGGCACCGGCGATTCGACTGGCTGGATCGTCCTTCGCCTGCTGATGGCGCTTGTGCCGTAGCGTTCGCAAAAAGTTCGGCATTGATAATTTAACGGATCGTCGACTGAGGGGTAGATCGTGAATTGGAAGAAGGGGGCCATCGGATTGCTCTTCGCGCTGGCATCCATGGGCGTGGCACATGCCGATATCGGCCAGAACGCCTATGACCGCGGAGATTTCAAATCGGCATTGGACTATTGGCGCCCACTGGCAAACAAGGGAGATGTCGCGGCCCAGATCAAACTCGGCCAGATGTACGCGGAAGGTGACGGCGTCCCGAAAAATCTCACGCAAGCCCTCAGCTGGTACAAGAAAGCTGCCGAACAGGGCAGCGCCGAGGCACAATTCAATGTCGGCACCATGTATGACCAGGGCGAAGGCATCGCCACCGACAAGAGCCAGGCGGTCCTGTGGTACCGAAAGGCTGCCACACAGGGAAATGCCAATGCGCAATACAATCTCGGTGTGATGTACGACACGGGCGAAGGGCTACCGCAGGACAAGGCGCAAGCTTTCGCCTGGTACAGCAAAGCCGCCGAACAGGGTGACGCGGATGCAGAGTACAATGTTGGGGTCATGTACGATCAGGGGGACGGCACGGGCAAGGATAAGGGCCAAGCCGTCGCATGGTATCGAAAGGCCGCCGATCAGGGCAAGGTCGAGGCAGAATACAACCTGGGCATCATGTATCGCGATGGCGAAGGTGTCGCCAAGGATGGTGCCGAAGCCCTGTCCTGGTTCCGCAAGGCGGCCGATCAGGGAGATGCCGACGCCCAGTACAATATTGGCGCCATGTATGCCGATGGTGACGGGATCTCGCAGGACGATAATCAGGCGATCGCATGGTTCCTGAAAGCCGCGGCCCAAAATGACGTCGAAGCGGAATACAATCTCGGCGTCATGTTCCGCGACGGAGAAGGCGTTGCCAAGAACGCGGTTCAGGCCGTCTTCTGGTTTGAACGAGCTGCCTCGCATCGCTATGCCGACGCGGCGTATAACCTCGGCATCATGTACCGCGATGGCGATGGCGTTCCGGTCGATCCAGCCAAGGCCCTCGAATGGCTCCGCAAGGCCAAGAGCCTGGGTTATGATGGCGGCTCGGACGACGAGCAGGACGAGCCGTCGGACGGGAAAACCATCCCGATATGAGATGGAGATAACCGCGAAGGCCAGCGGTCAACCGTTCCATTTTGTCGGCCACGTGTCGTCCACCCCCAAAGCGAATCGCCACAAACCATGCTACCTCCTGCAACTCGAAGTACGTCATGCTGCGCCTGACAGCTGCAATACGCACTGAAAAGCGGGGGAACATATGAGTTTTGCAGCCTCGGATCGCCAGATGGCTTCTTTGCCGCCGCGCCATTTCTGGCGCCGGCTTGGTGCCTATCTGATCGACATCATCATTTTCCAGATCGTTTTCACGCTGCTGTTCCTCGCCCTGTCGAGCGTGACGCCCTGGGATCTGACACTGCCGTTTCTCCAGAAGCAGCAATGCAACGAAACGACGTCGGGACCGCTCATTCCGAAGATAGAGGCCGAATGGCCGCTGCAAACGGGTGACGTGAGAAGCAACCAGCTGTGCCGCATCTCCTGGCTCGGCAGCAAGGGATACACCGTCTTCGTTTCGAAAGTCGCTTCGCAGCAGGGAACGGCAACGTCCATACGTACCTTCTCCGTGCCGGTCGACGACAAAGGAGATCCGGTGAATCCGAGCGTGACGGCGAGGCCGAAGTCCAGTGTCGTCCTCCTCATCCTGCCGCTTGCTTTCGCCTATTGCTCAGCCCGTGCAAGACGAACGCCAGGCAAGCGATTGCTGTCACTGCGCGTGACGACGATTGAAGACGGCCCGCTGACCCTGGGGTTGGCGGTAAAGCGCGAAATATTCAAGTTTCTGCCCTTTGTGCTGATCGCGCTCTTCAATCTCGTCAGCCTGTTTATCTTGCGGCCGTTCCTGCCTCCGATCGACCAACTGATCCAGCAAGCCCGCGACACCAGCCTTCTCACCGCGGATGGCTTCCTCGCTCTGACAGGCGCATTGGCACCGATGCTGTTCGTCTTCACTCTGATCTGGTGGCTCTACCCGCTGATCGTGTGGCGCGGCCAGACCTTCTACGACCGCTTCTGTGACACCAAGGTCGTCAAGGGCTGAGCCGCTACCAGCAGTGCCGTGACGATGTGGGGGATTGCCTTGGCAGCGGAAGACATGAAAGACTGCCGCAAGCCGGGACATGTTTTGCTGCTTCTTCTCTTCAGAGGATAGATCGCCGTGAATCTGAAATATGCCGTACTTCCCTCATCATTTTTGCCATCTGTTCGCATGGCATTGCTCGCCTCAGCCATCATCCTGCCCCTGTCGCCGCTACCGATCGCAGCGACGCCCGCCGAGGCCGCTCCTGGATCGTGCTGGTCGCTGCTGCAGAGCAAGTTCGGCCCGCAGATCGAGAAGTCGGTGAACGAAGCCGACCCCTGCAAGAAGCTGCCGGGTGTCGATCACAAGGAAAAGTTCGAGGTCAAGTCGCTTGATGTCTGCAGCGCTCCCGGCGGCGTGCAGATCAACGCCCATGCCGACATGGCTTGCAAGTCGCACGGCGTGTTGCAAACGACGATCAAAGGTCAGCTGGAAGCCTCGATAACGGTCGATGTCGGCGCGTGCCGCATCACCGACTTGCATGTCGGCATCAATGGCCCGATCGGCGAGCTGATATCCTCCGTCGGCGGGCTGCAGGAACTTGCCCGCGGTTTCGCGCAGGCGAAGATTTCGGAAATCTGCGGCAAGTAGAGCTGAGGCCGGCACAATCGCCGGCCCCGCTTAGGTAGAACGGCGAGCCGACCTAGACCGGCATCGTACCACGAGGCTCGTCTGGGACCTTTTCGCCAAAGCGGACGCCCTTCTTTTCGAAGCCGAAGCCGGCAAACAAGGCCACCACGACGGCGACGATGCAGGCGACGATCAGCAGCGCAGTGGCATAGTCGCCATTCCATTGCTTTGCCAGCCCCGCCTGGATAGACGCATTGCCCGATGCCAGCAGATTGCCGAGCTGATAGGCGAATCCGGGGAATGTGCCGCGCACTTCATCCGGCGACAATTCGTTGAGATGCACGGGCACGATGCCCCAGGCGCCTTGCACGAAGAGCTGCATCAGGAAAGCGCCGATCGCAAGCATCACCGGCCCTTGGCCATAGACCCAAAGCGGCGCGACGGGGATCGCCACAAGCGCGGCGATGACAATGGCGCGGCGGCGCCCGATGCGCTGCGACAGCACACCGAAAGCCAGACCGCCGACGATCGCGCCGATATTATAGACGATCGCGATGGCGCCGACCGTGTAGGAATCATATTGGCGCTGAGTCTCCAGGAAGGTCGGGTAGAGATCCTGCGTGCCGTGACTGAAGAAGTTGAACGCGGTCATGAGAAGCACCGCCCAGATGAACAGTGGAATATTCTCGCGCAACACGGTGAGGAATGGCCGCTGCGGCTTGGATTGCCGCTGCAGGAAGGCCGGCGATTCCTGCACGTTGCGGCGGATATAGAGCACCAACAGCGCCGGCAGTGCTCCCACGATGAACATGCCGCGCCAGCCGATCACAGGAAACAGCAGGAAGAAGACGATCGAGGCAATCAGATAGCCTGAGGGGTAACCCGCCTGCAGGATACCCGACACGAGACCGCGTGAATCCTCCGGTATGGTCTCCATGACAAGCGATGCGCCTACCCCCCATTCGCCGCCCATGGCGACGCCGAAGAGGGCGCGAAGGACGAGGAACATCGTCAATCCCGTCGAAAACCCGGTCAGGAATTCGAAGACCGAGTAAAGCAGCACATCCACCATGAGCGTGACGCGCCGGCCGTAACGGTCGGCTGCGAGGCCGAAGATGAGCGCACCGATCGGTCGCATCGCCAGGGTGAGGAAGATGGCGACGGCAACCGCCGGAACATCCGTGTGAAACTCCTCGGCTATGTGCTTGAGAACGAAAACCAATATGAAGAAATCGAAAGCATCCAGCGTCCAGCCCAGATAGGCTGCGATGACGGTGTTTCGTTGCTGGGGGGACAAGGAACGTAAGCTATCCAATGCGGTCATCATGATCCTCCGACCGGATGGCGGCGGCGAGGCGGGCAATTCCGGATGCCGTCGAAGCTGGGGGAACCCGGCGCTGGCCGGGCATGTCGACGTTGCGGTGGTTCCTCCTCCGGCGCCAGTGAGGATTGCGCTGCGGACTTTCGGGTCAGCGATAACGCACCAGCCGCCTCTGGGTAGTAACACATTTGACATCATCGGCGAATGGAAAAATCCGCCGTTCTGTTTCCCTTTTGTACTCTTTACCCCTTCACATTGGCGCGTTCTGCCGCCATATTCGGCGCATGGCCAGATCACCGAAAAAATCCCCCGCCCCGTCCGGTTTCGAAGAGGCGCCACAGGCGCCATTTGAAGGTGCGCCGCTCAGCGGCGGCGTCGCCGATTGGGTAAAGCAGCTCGAAGCCGACGCCGAAATGTCCGGCATCGAGACGCAGCGGCAGATCGCCTCGAAGGCTGGCAAGCACCGCAAGAAGGTGGAAATCGCCGCCTCCAAATCGGCGCGCGGCACCTCCATGGGCGGCTCGACCGATCCGAAGACGCGCGCCGCCGCGGGTCTGAACCCGGTGTCCGGCATGGATACGTCGCTGGAAAACGCCGCCAATGCCGGAACTGCTGTCACGGCAACGGTCGAGGCGTTGTCGGCGCTGATCGAGAGCGGCAATCCGCTTTTCAAGGACGGCAAGCTCTGGACACCGCACCGCCCTGCCCGCCCGAACAAATCCGAAGGCGGCATCGCGATCCGCATGGTCTCCGACTACGAGCCCGCCGGCGACCAGCCGACCGCCATTCGCGATCTGGTCGAGGGTCTGGACAATGGCGACCGCAGCCAGGTGCTGCTCGGCGTCACCGGCTCGGGCAAGACCTTCACCATGGCAAAGGTGATCGAGGCGACGCAGCGCCCGGCCGTGATCCTCGCGCCGAACAAGACGCTGGCAGCCCAGCTCTATTCCGAGTTCAAGAATTTCTTCCCGGACAACGCGGTCGAGTATTTCGTCTCCTACTACGATTACTATCAGCCGGAAGCCTATGTGCCGCGCTCGGATACCTTCATCGAAAAGGAATCCTCGATCAACGAACAGATCGACCGCATGCGCCACTCGGCGACGCGCTCGCTGCTGGAGCGCGACGACTGCATCATCGTCGCCTCGGTCTCCTGCATCTACGGTATCGGCTCGGTCGAGACCTATACGGCGATGACCTTCCAGATGAATGTCGGCGACCGGCTGGACCAGCGCCAGCTTCTCGCCGACCTCGTGGCGCAGCAGTACAAGCGCCGCGACATGGATTTCATCCGCGGCTCCTTCCGCGTGCGCGGTGACACCATCGAGATCTTCCCGGCCCACTTGGAGGATGCCGCCTGGCGCATCTCCATGTTCGGCGACGAGATCGACGCCATCACCGAGTTCGACCCGCTGACCGGCCAGAAGACCGGCGACCTGAAATCGGTGAAGATCTACGCCAATTCGCACTATGTCACCCCGCGCCCGACGCTGAACGGCGCCATCAAGGCGATCAAGGAAGAGCTGAAAATCCGGCTCGCCGAGCTGGAAAAGGCCGGACGCCTGCTTGAGGCGCAGCGCCTGGAGCAGCGCACCCGCTATGACGTCGAAATGCTCGAGGCCACCGGCTCCTGCGCCGGCATCGAGAACTATTCGCGCTATTTGACCGGCCGCAATCCCGGCGAGCCGCCGCCGACGCTGTTCGAATATATCCCCGACAACGCGCTGCTGTTCATCGACGAAAGCCACGTCTCGGTCAGCCAGATCGGCGGCATGTATCGCGGCGACTTCCGGCGCAAGGCGACGCTGGCCGAATACGGCTTTCGCCTGCCCTCCTGCATGGACAACCGGCCGCTGCGCTTCGAGGAGTGGGACGCCATGCGCCCTGACACGATCGCGGTTTCGGCGACGCCGGGCGGCTGGGAGATGGAACAGTCCGGCGGCGTCTTTGCCGAACAGGTCATCCGCCCGACCGGCCTGATCGACCCGCCGGTCGAGGTCCGCTCGGCCCGCAGTCAGGTCGACGACGTGCTCGGCGAGATCCGAGAGACCGCCGCCAAGGGTTACCGCACCCTCTGCACCGTGCTGACCAAGCGCATGGCCGAGGACCTGACGGAATATCTGCACGAACAGGGCGTGCGCGTGCGCTACATGCACTCCGACATCGATACGCTGGAGCGCATCGAGATCATCCGCGACCTTCGTCTGGGTGCCTTCGACGTCCTCGTCGGCATCAACTTGCTGCGCGAAGGTCTCGACATCCCCGAATGCGCTCTCGTCGCCATTCTCGACGCCGACAAGGAAGGCTTCCTGCGCTCGGAAACATCGCTGGTCCAGACCATCGGCCGCGCCGCGCGTAACGTCGACGGCAAGGTCATCCTTTATGCCGACACCATCACCGGCTCGATGCAGCGGGCGATGGACGAGACCAGTCGCCGCCGCGAGAAGCAGATGGCCTACAACCTCGAAAACGGCATCACGCCGGAATCGGTGAAGGCGAAGATTTCCGACATTCTCGACAGCGTCTACGAGAGGGACCATGTCCGCGCCGATATCGGCGGCGCCTCCGGCAAGGGCTTTGCCGATGGCGGCCACCTCGTCGGCAACAACCTGCAGACCCATCTGAACGCGCTGGAAAAGGCCATGCGCGATGCCGCCGCCGACCTGGACTTCGAAAAGGCCGCGCGCCTGCGCGACGAGATCAAGCGCCTCAAGGCGGCGGAACTGGCCGTCATGGACGATCCGATGGCGAGAGAAGAGGCGAAGAGTCTCGAAAGCGGCAAGGGTGGCCGACCTAATCCTTCAAGGCTCCGGTCTCCTTCGACAAGCTCAGGACCCTCCGCACCTCAGGATGAGGGTGGAGCGAAAGGCTCAGCAGCTAGTCCTCATGGTGAGGTGGGAGCACAGCGACCCTCGAACCATCATGGTGAGGAAGCCCGCAGGGCTGTCTCGAACCACGAGGGCGGAACGCAGGGTTCATATTTCGCCAAACCCACCCTCGATGAAATGGGACCGGGCAGCGATGCCGGCACGCCACTTTTCCGAAAGAATACGCTCGACGAGATGACCGTCGGCCGCACTGAAAAGCCGGTAATTGGCAAGGTGCCGGACAAGCCGATCACCCGCGCGAAGCCGGGCGTGGGCTCCTATGAAGATCCGGTGGATGAGAAGCAGCGTAAGGGACGAACGAAGGGCAAGACGGGACGACCCGGACGATAGAGGCATTGGCCTCAACGGAAACCCGTTGCCTGAGACTGCCGTTTTATGAGGAGAGGCGCCATGTGAGCGTCGAGCCATGCCTTGCTGGCAAGGCGCCTGCTCCTACATGACATCATGTGAGGAGGACCCGCTGAAGGATGTGAGGCGCTCGACCGCAGCGCGTTCTGGCGGGGAAACGACAGAAATCATGGGAGAGACCGATGTCAGAGCCTCTAGTCGTCCGCCGCGAGACTCATGTCTCGGCGCCACCCGCCGCATTATTTGCACTGCTGACCGACCCCGAAAAGATCCTGCGCTGGATGGGCACGGAAGCGCAGATCGAGCCGCAGCCCGGCGGCCTCTATCTGGTCAACGTCACCGGCGCCCGCTTCGCGCGCGGCTCGTTCCGCGAGGTCGTGCCGGTCCATCGCCTGGCCTACAGCTTCGGCTGGGACGGCAGCGAGGAGGTTCCGCCAGGGTCTAGCCTGGTCGAAATCGACCTGATCGAGGAACCACCGAACGGAACACTGCTTCGCCTCACCCATACCGGCCTGCCGACAGCGGAGCAATGTGAAGGCCATGCGAAGGGCTGGGCCCATTATCTCGATCGTCTCGCCGAAGTCGCAGCCGGACGCGACCCCGGCCCGGATTGGTGGCACGGGCAAGACGGCCAGCGCTGACGGCGCTCGAGACGCAGTGCCGGCGCGCCCAGCGGGCTGATATACTGGAGTTGTAACCTCGAAAGCGCTCACCAGTGCATCGAGCCATTGCGCCTGTGCCAAGCAATCGCGGTTGCAGCGAGGCGGATGACAGCCCGCAACCGCCGTGGCATGATCGCGGCATGGATTTGTCCGCCCCTCTTGCCTGGCTGGTCGACGAAGCCGGCACCTCGCCCAGCCCCGAACGCTTCCTGGCCGATCTGGGCGGTCAACTGCTGTCGGCCGGCCTGCCGCTTGCCGGCGGCGCCCTGACGCTCGCCGTCCCGCATCCGATCGTCACGCAACGCACCTGGCTGTGGCAGGCCGAGACCGGCGCGGTCATCGAGGCCCTGGGCTTTGCCGGCACGTCCCTTGGCCAGGCCGGACACGACTGGCTTGGCGGGCTCGGCCCGACATACGAGGAGACGATCGGCACGGCGCCGGACAGCCCCGTGCTAGGCTGGGCCGGTACACGACCGTTCGATCCCACCGAGGTCGACCGCCTGCGCCAGGTCGCGCGCTTTGCCGCGGCCCCTCTCGCGGGCCTTGCCGCGCGCGCGGCGCTATCGGCCCTGCTCGAAGCCTATCTCGGACGAAGAAGTGCCGCCCGGGTGCAGGACGGCGCGCTGCGCCGCAGCACCGGCGAGACCATCCGCGCAGCCCTCCTCTGCGCCGACCTCAGGGATTTCACCGCCCTTTCCGAAGCGACCGAGCCGACGGTGGTGATTGCCGCCCTCGACGCCTGGTTCGACCGCGTCGCCGGCGCCGTGCACGCCTTCGGCGGCGAGGTGCTGAAATTCATCGGCGATGGCGTCCTGGCGATCTTCCCGGTCACCGGAACGCCGGCTGAGGCCTGCGAAGCCGCGCTGCGCGCCGTCGCCGCCATCCGCGCCGGCATGGCCCATCTCGACGCGACCCGCCTGACACAAGGGCTGCCGCCGCTCCCCTTCGGCGCGGCCCTGCATTTCGGCGACATGCTCTGGGGCAATATCGGCGCCGCCGACCGCCTGGATTTCACCGCCATCGGCCCCGCCGTCAATCTCGTCAGCCGGCTCGAGGGCCTGTGCAAGCCGCTTGGGCGCAATGTGCTGATCTCGGGCGCGGTTGCGGCGGAGACGAGCGTGGTGCTGCTTCCATTGGGAGAGCATGAATTGCGTGGGATTGTTGAGCCTTGCGCGGTGTTTACTTTGGTAGAGGGGTGAGAGACTGACGAGTATTCTTGAACCGAGAGATGCTAAGTCTCGTCGCGACTTTTCCTTACCAGCTCTTCCAAAGTCTCGTCGCCCGACACCGCATACGATTTAACTTGATCATAGAATTCTCTTAGCCGCTCTTTTGGCGTCGAATTCTTTCGGCGAGGCTCAGGTCGGTTCAATAGCGTTTCAACTAGCCTTGCGGAGAGAGTTTGAAGCAGCATTCTTTCACCTGCTTTACCGACACCCAACACCCTCGAATTTACCGATGTTGGTAGGCCAGCAAATACACCAAATAAATCACCCTGCCCGTCGATGAACGCGCGCGACTGCTTTGAATCCAAGTCATTCAAAAGCCGCTTAAGCGCGATGTCCTGAAGCTTGATACTATTATCGTCAATAAGCTTTGGATATTGCCGCCTAATTTCGGCTATTACACTATCGTGACTGTATGGACCCTTTAGACCAAGCTCTTGGGATATCTTTCTTAAAGCGTCATGCAGCCTCATATATTTTCTCCAGCGCATAACGGGATAAATGATCAGGATTGTTACAAAAACTGAATCGAATATGCATCGATTGAATTCGAAAGCTTCAATTCAACCAGAGCGAAAGTCAACATTACATTATCAAGATTTATATCAAGGCTGCAGCTAATCCACGGCAGATAGCAGGCCATCATTTCCAACCCTTTGAAATCCCCACCCTATCTCACCCCTTCCTCATCACGCCGTAATATTCCCCCTTGCCTTTTTCCCCAAACCCTGTCACCCATATGCATGCTCGGGCATTTGCATGCCGGTGACTGGACTGATTTGGTGATCCGCTTGCGGCAGGCAACGGTTGGGTCTTGCGACCCGCGCAGACGTTCTTTCCCCGTACGTGACTTCTCGACTGGCCTTCGCATGTCGCGGAGGCAAAGCCGTCCGGTTTCGTCCGGATAAACTAAGACTGATGGGTAAAGGACTATCCCCCATGGCCACCAAGGGCACCGTAAAATTCTTCAACCAGGACAAGGGTTTTGGTTTCATCACTCCTGACGGCGGCGCAAAGGACGTTTTCGTCCATATCTCCGCTCTCCAGGCTTCTGGCATCCAGTCGCTGCGCGAAGGCCAGCAGGTCACGTTCGACACCGAGCCGGATCGCATGGGCAAGGGCCCGAAGGCCGTCAACATCCAGGCTTCCTAAGCCTCTGGTGACAGCCTGATTGAGGTTTCTGACGGCGCGGTGCAAACCGTGCCGTTTTTCGTTCCCCCCTTCGACAAACTCAGCAGGCGGATGAGGGAGCACAGAGCGTGCGCGATCGGGCCCTGAGCGACCAGCTGGATGCGGGGTCTATCTCGCCCCTGGCGGGCGAGATAGCAATTTCATTGGTTTAGGAATTGCGATACCGGAACATCCGTTTGCGCGGGGGTCAGCGCAATTTCTAAGCCATTGAAATTGCAAGAGCGGGGGTCACGTTCTCAAGCAAGGTCACTCAGCGCTTCGTGCATCCCTGCCTACCCCCTCTCTTGCAAAATCTAGCACTTAGCTGAAGCTAAATGCTGATTTTGCTTTCTCGCCCGCCAGGGGCGAGAGAAGGCCACCACCCCCTCAAGCGCTCGCCCGCTCTCCCTCGCCGGCAAAATCCACCGCGGCAAAAGCCGCCGCGATCACCTCCGGCCCGGCGCCCGGCTTGTTGGCGTCGGTGGAAAGGATCTGGCGGTAGCGGCGCGCGCCCGGCAAGCCGGTGAAGAGGCCGACCATGTGGCGGGCGACATGATGCAGGCGGCCGCCACTTTCGATGTGGCGCTCTGCATAAGCCATCATCCGGTCGCGCAAATCGTTCCAATCGACCTCGACCGTCAGCTCGCCAAAGAAACGGTGGTCGACGTCTGCCAGGATGGCGGCATTCTGATAGGCGGCGCGGCCGAGCATGACACCGTCGACATGGGCGAGATGCGCCTCGGCCTGGTCCAGCGTCTGGATGCCGCCGTTGATGCCGACGAAGACATCCGGCCAACGCTGTTTCATGCGGTAGACGATGTCATAATCCAGCGGCGGGATCTCGCGGTTTTCCTTCGGCGACAGGCCCTTCAGCCAGGCCTTGCGCGCATGGACCCAGATCGCGTCCGCGCCGGCATCGAGAACGCGAGTCATCAGCTCCGGCAGCGCCTCTTCCGGCTCCTGCTCGTCGACGCCGATACGGCATTTCACTGTCACTGGCGCCTTCGATACCGCCTTCATTGCGGCGACGCAGGCTGCCACCGTCTCCGGCGTCAGCATCAGGCAGGCGCCGAAGGTGCCGGACTGCACGCGGTCCGACGGGCAGCCGACATTGAGGTTGATCTCGTCATAGCCGTAGGCCTCGGCGATCCGCAGCGCCTCTGTAAGCTTGGCCGGATCGGAGCCGCCGAGCTGCAAAGCGACGGGATGCTCGGTGACATCATGGCCGAGCAGCCGGTCGCGCGGGCCGTGAATGATCGCGTCGGCCACCACCATTTCAGTATAGAGCAGGGCATGGCGGCTGATCTGCCGGTGCAGATATCTGCAATGCCGGTCAGTCCAGTCGATCATCGGGGCCACAGCAAAGATCTTGCGGCCGTTTTTCAGCGCGTCGCTATACATGGGATACCTTTCTGCCCCGCGCTCTACACCAAAACCTTTCCGAAGGCCAGTTTTCCCGGCGGCAACAATGATGCTAGGTTGCCGCACGGAGTCGGAAGGCAGCGCGCCTTTCCGAGATCAATGAGAGTTTCGAAAAGCCCCTATGAACGCCTCGCTCACGACAGTCATTCCACTACCAGCCCCGGTCCTGCTGCCGATCGAGGGCGAAACCCAGCTCTTCCCGGTGCGCCGCGTCTATTGCGTCGGCCGCAACTATGCCGACCACGCCATCGAAATGGGGCATGATCCCAGCCGCGAACCACCCTTCTTCTTCCAGAAGAACCCGGACAATCTGCTTGTTTCCAGTGATTTCCCCTACCCGTCGCTGTCATCGGACGTGCATCACGAGGTGGAACTTGTCGTCGCTCTGCGCGGCGGCGGCGCCGACATCCCGGTCGAGCAGGCGCTCGACTGCGTTTATGGCTATGGCGTCGGCATCGACTTCACCCGCCGTGACCTGCAGGGCGAGGCCAAGAAGCTTGGCCGCCCCTGGGAAATCGGCAAGGCCTTCGAGCATTCCGCGCCCGTTTCCGCGCTCGTCCCGGCGACCCGCGTCGGCCACCCAGACAAGGGCGGCATCTGGCTGATGCGCAACGGCGAAGGGGCGCAAAGAGGCGACCTCTCGCAGATGATCTGGAAGATGCCTGAGATCATCGCGGAATTGTCCAAACTCTTCACGCTCGCGCCGGGAGACATCATCATGACCGGCACACCCGCCGGCGTCGGCCCCGTTGCGCGTGGCGACAGGATCAGCTGCGCCGTCGACGGCGTCGCGACGCTGATGCTGAACGTCGTTTGATCGAGGAGGACGAACCATGCCGCTCTACTCCCTTGCCGGCCATGCGCCGAAAACACCCGGTCCCGACCTCTATTGGATCGCACCGGATGCGAGCGTGATCGGCAAGGTCGAGATCGGCGAGGATGTCGGCATCTGGTTCGGCGCGGTGCTGCGTGGCGACAACGAGCCGATCGTCGTCGGCAAGTCCACGAATATACAGGAAGGCGCGATGGTCCACACGGATCCGGCCTTCCCGGTCACGATCGGCGAAGGCTGCACCATCGGCCACCACGCCATCATCCACGGCTGCACCATCGGCAACAACTCGCTGATCGGCATGGGCGCGACGGTGCTGAACGGCGCAAAGATCGGCAACAATTGCCTGGTCGGCGCCAATGCGCTGGTCACCGAAGGCAAGGAATTTCCGGACGGATCATTGATCGTCGGCGCGCCGGCAAGAGCGATCCGCACGCTGGACGAGGCCGCCATCGAAGGCCTACGCCGCTCGGCCCGCAACTATGTCGCCAACTGGCAGCGCTTCGCCCGCGATCTCAAGCGACTGGATTAGGCCGCGCATTTCGCGCAATGACCGCGGATTTCGATGGTCGACTTCTCGGCTTTGAATTTCTGCGACTTCAGCCAATCCATCAGCCGGTGGTCGACCTCATGATCGTGAAATTCGATCACCTGGCCGCAGCTTTCGCAGATAGCAAAGGCGACGAGGCCGTGGCTGTGGCAATTCTCATCCGGATGGGCGCAGGCGACGAAGGAGTTGATGCTTTCGAGCCGGTGTACGACGCCATATTCGAGCAGCTTGTCCAGCGCGCGGTAGACCTGCAGCGGCGCGCGAAAGCCCTGATCGCGCAGCTTGTCGAGAATGGTATAGGCGCTGAGCGGCGCTTCCGCCCTGGTCAGGACATCGAAAACCAGGGTCTGGTTCTTGGTGAGCATCGGAGTGGTCATGATGACTGTCCTCTCTGTTCCGCCGCCGGCGCGGCGCCCCTGCGAACCAGGGGCAGCAGACTGATGATAAACAGAATGAGCGCCGCGACCACGATGGACGGGCCGGAAGGCGTGTCGTAGCGCAGCGATCCGAACAGCCCGCCGACGACAGCGACGGCGCCGAGAAGCGAGGCGAAAACCGCCATCATCTCCGGCGTCGAAGCGAAGCGGCGCGCGGTGGCCGCAGGGATGATCAGCAGCGCGGTAATCAGCAGTATGCCGACGATCTTCATGGCGATGGCTATCACGACGGCCATCAGCAGCATGAAGAACAACTTCGCACGCTCCGGCCGCAGCCCTTCGGCCTCGGCCAGCTCGGGATTGACGGTCGAAGCCAGCAGCGGCCGCCACAGCCAGACAATCGCCGCCAGCACAAGGATGCCGCCGCCCCAGATCACCAGGATGTCGGACTGGCTGACGGCAAGGATGTCGCCGAAAAGGAAGGCGATGAGATCGATCCTGACCCAGCTCATGAAGGCGACGATGACCAGGCCGATCGCCAGGGTCGCATGCGAGAGAATCCCGAGCAGCGCATCCGCCGACAGCGCCTGCCGCCGCTGCAGGAAGAGAAGCAGGATCGAGACGAGTGCGGCGACCGCGAAGACGGAAAGCGTCAGGTTGAGCTGGAAGAGCAGCGACAACGCCACGCCGAGCAGCGCCGAATGCGAGATCGTATCGCCAAAATAGGCCATGCGCCGCCAGATGATGAAGCAGCCGAGCGGCCCGGTGGTCAGCGCCAGCCCGACACCGGCGAGAATGGCGCGCAGGAAGAAATCGTCAAACATGGCGTTCTCCCGCAGCGTGGTCATGACCGTGATGATGATCACTGTGATCGTGGTCATGATCGCCATGATCATCATGGTGATGGCCGTCGTCAGCATGGCAATGATCGGTGATCGAGCCGTCGGCATGCTGCACGCGGCCGTCAGGCAGATGCGTGTGATCATGATGATGGCTGTAGATTGCCAGGGATTGCGCCGCGCGCGTGCCGAAGAGTTTCACATATTCGGGGCTCTGGCTGACCGTCTGCGGCGTACCGCGGCAGCAGACATGACCGTTCAGGCAGACAACGGTATCCGTCGCGGCCATGACGACATGCAGGTCGTGCGAAATCAGCAGGATGCCGCAGCCTTCGGAATTGCGGATAGACTTGATGAGGTCGTAAAGTGCGATCTCGCCGTTGAAATCGACCCCCTGCACGGGCTCGTCAAGCACCAGAAGATCAGGTTTACGCGCAATCGCGCGCGCCAGCAGCGCCCGCTGGAATTCGCCGCCGGACAGATGCTGCACCTCGGCCTTGGCGAGATGGGCAATGCCCACCGCCTCCAGTGCCGCCCGCAGCTCGCCCTCCGCCAAAGGCCCCGTCAAGGTCATCAGTCGCTGCACACTGAGCGGCAGGGTCCAGTCGATCGCAAGCTTTTGCGGGACATAGCCGACCTTCAGGCCGGCGATGCGATCGACACGGCCCTCGTCCGGCTTCAGCACCCCGATCGCCGCTTTGGCGCTGGTCGACTTGCCGGAACCATTCGGGCCGATGAGGGTGACGATCTCACCTCGGCTCACGGAAAAATCAACGCCGCGCACCAGGCAGCGACCGTCGCGGCGGACGCCGACATCATGGAGCGACACCAGGGGCCGGCTCTTGCTGTCGATGGAAGAGAGCATGAAATTTCCAATTGCGCTATTGCGCCATGCTATCGCACACGTTATAGCATAACGCAATTGATGTAATAACATAACAGACCCATTCAAGGGCACTTATCGCATGAACGCAGCAAAAGCTTTCTTTCCCCTCGCCGCTTCTCTCCTGCTTTCAGGCCTGCTTGTCGGCACCGCTGCCACGGCAGCCGATGCCCCAAAGGTCGTCGTCTCCATCAAGCCGGTTCATTCGCTTGTCGCTGCCGTCATGCAAGGGGTCGGCACACCGGATCTCATCGTCGATGGCGCCGTGTCGCCGCATACCTATGCGCTCAAGCCCTCGAATGCCCGCAGCCTCCAGCAGGCGCAGGTGGTTTTCTGGGTCGGTCCGGGCATGGAAGCCTTCTTGCAGAAGCCGCTCGCCTCTCTCGGCTCCAATGCCACTGTCGTCGAACTCGATCAGGCGCCTGGCATCACCAAGTTCAAGTTCCGCGAGGGCGGCGCCTTCGAGCCGCATGACGACGGCGACGAACCGGCCGCCGGCGAAGATCACGCAGATGATCACGACCACGATCACGGAGAATTCGACACGCATCTTTGGCTCGATCCGCACAATGCCAAGGCGATGGTGGCCGAGATCACCACGTCGCTGGTCGCCGCCGATCCCGCCAATGCGCTGATCTATGAAGCGAACCAGAAGGCATTGAACGACAAGCTCGATGCCCTCGACACCGAAATTGCCTCGACACTCGCGCCGGTGAAGGACAAGCCTTTCATCGTTTTCCACGATGCCTATCAGTACTTCGAGCATCGCTACGGCGTGCACGTTTCAGGCTCCATCACAGTAAGCCCGGAAACCATTCCCGGTGCGCAGCGCGTATCGGAAATCCACAGCAAGGTCGCCGATCTCGGCGCAACCTGCGTTTTCGCCGAGCCGCAATTCGAACCGAAGCTGGTCAATGTCGTGCTGGAAGGCACATCCGCGAAGTCTGGCGTCCTCGATCCCGAAGCCGCGACGCTGCCGCAGGGGCCGGATCTCTATTTCGATCTGATGCGCGGCATCGCAAGTTCCCTGAAAGCCTGCCTCTCCTGAGCCAGGCTGAATATCGCCGAAGGAAGCGAGCCCATTGCTCGCTTTTTTCACGCCAACAAATGTAATGATATTACATTACGAAGAGGTTGCCATGAACAAGAAGCTCCCGGTCACCGTCCTCTCCGGTTTCCTCGGCGCCGGCAAGACGACGCTGCTCAACCACATTCTCAACAATCGTCAGGGCCTGCGCGTCGCTGTCATCGTCAACGACATGAGCGAGGTGAATATCGATGCCGCACTGGTGCGTGACGGCGGCGCCAATCTCTCACGCACGGAAGAACAGCTTGTCGAGATGACCAATGGCTGCATCTGTTGCACGCTGCGCGACGATCTGCTGAAGGAGGTGCGCCAGCTCGCCGAGCAGGATCGCTTCGACTATCTGCTGATCGAATCGACCGGCATCGCCGAGCCCCTGCCCGTCGCGACCACTTTCGAGTTTCGCGACGAGAATGGCAGCAGCCTCGCAGACGTCGCCCGGCTCGACACCATGGTAACTGTCGTCGACGCAGCCAATCTTCTGGCCGACTACGGCTCGACGGATTTCCTTGCCGATCGCGGCGAAACTGCCGGCGACGGCGACAACAGGACCATCGTCGATCTCCTGGTCGAGCAGATCGAATTTGCCGATGTCGTCATCCTCAACAAGATCGGTTCGGCGACTGCCGAGCAGCGCGACGCAGCCCGCAAGATCATTGTCGGTCTCAATCCCGATGCAAGTCTGATCGAAGCCAATTTCGGTACCGTGGCGCCCACGGAAGTTCTCGGCACCGGCCGGTTCGATATCGATCGCGCCGAAACCCACCCGCTGTGGTACAAGGAATTGCACGGCTTCAAGGGCCATGTTCCCGAAACGGAGGAATATGGCATACGCTCCTTCGTCTATCGCGCGAAGAAACCATTCGATCCCACGAAATTCCAAGCCTTTCTCAATCGTTCCTGGCCGGGTGTCGTTCGCGCCAAGGGCTTTTTCTGGCTTGCGACTCGGCCTTATCATGTCGGCGAAATGAGTCAGGCCGGCGCGCTGGTCCGTACGAGCAAAATGGGCCTGTGGTGGGCCGCCGTGCCACAGGACCAATGGCCTCTTGATCCCTCTTTTCAGCGGGCCTTAGCCCCCTATCTTGATCCGGTGTGGGGCGACCGCCGTCAGGAACTGGTCTTCATCGGCGCCGATCCCATGGACCAGCAGAAGATCACCGCGGAGCTGGATGCCTGCCTGGTCAAGGCGGACCGATTTACGCCGGAGCGCTGGCGAGACCTGCCGGATCCTTTCGCCAGTTGGAACGGGCCGACCGCATGAAGAAGCCGAAGGCGATCAAGTTTCGCTGCTACTGCATGGAATGCAGCAACGAGGATAAGCCCGAGGCCAACGCTCCGAAAACCAATCGAACAGCGCCGGATCAGGAATATAATAGGGAAAACGGATCAGATCTCCGCCTCGCGGCGGATTCGATCGAAAGATTGCTGTTCGGAGCCTGAACGCGAGTTCAGGCTACCATCATGTTGGCGGGAACCGCACTCACTTCATGCATGACGAGCAATGCACCGATCACCTCGCCCTTGGTGCGAAGCGGTGTCATGCTGCAGTGGAGGACCTTGCCGGGCTCTACCGGATGATAGCCCGGATAGAGGCACTCGACCGCCTCACCCGCGAAGCAGGAATCGAGCTTCGTCCTGACGCTGCTTTCGAAATATTCGCAACCGATGAATTCGGACATATGCCGTCCGACCAGTTCGATCGGCTTCGATTTCAGAAACTCCGAATTGGCAGCGTTGCTGTAGAGATAGCGGTAATCCCGCGTAATGACGGCAACGCGATCCGGCAGGCTGTTGAGAATGACATCGTTCAAGACGCTGCCTTCGTCATAGCCAAACAGATCGTCGCGTTCCTTTTTCTTGGTCGAAAACGCTATCAAGACCTCAGCCGCAGCATCGCTCGCGCCGCCGAAATAGCGGTCGATCAGCACAGACAGCGACGCTGAATTGCGTATAACCCGCGACCGATCGTCCGATTCTTCCCGGATGAGATTGTTCATGAACTGGAGCTGCATGTACATTTCAAGCAGGCTCGTGGCCCTACAGGCCAAAATAGCCGCTATAAGCGGCTCCAATTCGCGATCAAGTGACGCTACAAGCTCATCGTCGCCAAGTTTTATCGCACGCTGAATCTGGTTACATTTCGTGGAGAAGGCATGAAAGAGTGCCAGCAAAATTGCCCTCCTGTCCCTGACCATAGTCAAACACCGAGGCCTCGTTTCCCGACGCTGACATGCCCAAGGATAATCAGTCTGGTGTCCGCATTCTCACCAGACTTTCTATTATGTGAATTAACATGACTTACCCTCACTTTCAATCCAGATGAGTGGAAGTTCTCGGAAAAGGCGAACTTTCTGAAATGACAGGCTTACTGGGTCGAATGACTGTATAAAGACTGGATCTGGAGAGACACGTGGCCCGCTCTGGCACGAGCTTGGCAGAAGCCTAGAAGACAGTTTTCTTGATGTTCCAGCGATCATGATACCAGAGCCATTGCTCGGGATTCTCCCTCACCCAGCTCTCGACTTTGTCGTTCAACATCTGCGCCGTCGCCGGCAAATCGAGGTTGCCCAGCTCGTTGCGCGGCATCTCCAGCTTCGGCTCGATTTCCAACCTATAACGGTTGCCTGGCAGGCGGATGCAACGAGCCGGATAGACCTCGCAGTTGAACTGGCGCACGAGCTTCGGCAGAAGCGGATTGGTTTTCACGTCCCGGCCGAAGAACAAGGTCTTCAAACCCTTGCGGAATTTCTGATCGACCAGCACGCCGACACCGCCGCCCGCCTCCAACTCCCTGGCAAGGGCGAATGATGACCCCGCATGCGATGGTACGAGATTCCCCATGCGTTTTGCGCGGAAGTCGAAAACTTTCTTGGCGACATAGGGATTGTTCGGCGGGCGAAACAGCACTGTCACCTTGAGGCCGAAGGCAGCACCGGCGACGGGCAGCAACTCGAAATTGCCCGTATGGCCGGTAAAGACGATGAATGGCCGCGGGTTATCCCTGAGATCGAGAAAGATCGGAATACCCGAAACCTCGACGCGACCCGGTTTGTCGCTATGGGGATCGAAATCGAAAAGCCGGTCGAGAAAGACATACTCCGCCGCCAGCCGCCCCATATTGCCCCAGCTCGCGAGCGCGATCTCCTCGATCTCCGCCTCGCTCTTTTCCGGAAAGGCGTTGTGCAGGTTGGCCAGCATCAACGTGTGCCGGCGCATGCGCGGACCGATCTTGCGGGTCAACCAGTCGGCAAACCTGATGCCGCCATCCGCCGGAAACAGCTTCAGGAAATTGAGGAAACCGAAGATGACCTGCGCCACCAGCCATTGCCGGAAATCTCTGAGCGAAAGGACGATCCGGGTGATGACGAGCTTCACGCGGCTCAATCCATCTTCAGGATGATTTTGCCGAAGATCTGGCGCGATTCCATCCGTTCCAGCGCCCGGTCGATATCGCTGAAGCCCACTTCGGTATCGATCACCGGATGCACCAGGCCCCGTGCCATCTTCTGCATGGCGTTCGCCATGTTCTCCATGCGGCAGCCGAAGGAACCGAAAAGCTTCAGCTGCTGCTGGAACAGCATCATCAGGTTCATTTCGGCTGATACACCCGATGTCGAGCCGCAGGTCACGAGACGACCGCCGCGCTTCATGCAAAGCATGGAGCCGGCCCAGGTATCCTTGCCGACATGTTCGAAGACGACGTCAACGCCCTTCTTTTTGGTCAGCTTGCGTACCACGCCTTCAAAGCGGTCGGTGCGATAGTTGATGACGTGGTCGGCACCCAGCGCCTTGGCCTTCTCGATCTTGTCGTCGGAGCCGACTGTGGTGATGACAGTGCATCCGATCTTCTTGGCAAGCTGGATAGCCGCCGTGCCGATGCCCGAGCCGCCGGCATGGACGAGGATAGTCTCGCCAGGCTCCAGCTTGGCATTGTCGAACAGCATGTGCTCCACGGTGCCGAAGGTGACGGGGGCGAGTGCGGCGCCGATCGCATCGACGCCGGGAGGCGCCGGAACCAGCAGACGTGCCGGAAGATTGACCTTCTCCTGCGCAAAACCGTCGAGATGAAAGCCATGCACGCCGCTGACATTCTCACAGAGATTGTCGCGACCTTCGCGGCAATGACGGCAAAGGCCGCAGGTGCGCGCGCCATAGATCGACACGAGCTGCCCCGGCAGCACGTTGGCCACACCCGGCCCGATCGCCTCGATCACGCCGGCGGCCTCCGCGCCGATGACAAGCGGCATCTTGCGCTTTGCAAAGGCCATGCCACGCCAGCCCCAGACGTCGATGTGATTAAGGGCAACAGCCTTGACGCGCAGTGTCACCTCGCCCGCGCCTGGAGCTTCTGGCTCTGGCAGATCGGTGATCTCAAGTTTGCGGTCGTCGACCAGTTGCAAAGCACGCATGGCATAATCCCTCGCCTCTTGGGCGTCTTAAGGCATGATCCCGAAAAGTGTGAAGCGGTTTTCGGACAAGATCATGCCACATCCAATAGTCCTGGAGCGAGGCGACGATTCGAAGATACGTCGTCTCGCTCCAGTGTCTTGTTCTTCAAAGGTCCGATTAAGCTGGTTCAAGCGCCATGACAAGGCTGGCATTCTGGCCGCCGAACCCAAAGGAGTTCGAAAGGATCGCCTTCACCTGCTTTTCACGCTTCTTGTTCGGCACGACGTCAAGGATGATCGACGGATCCGGATTGTTGTAGTTGATGGTCGGCGGAAGTGTGCCGGTCAGCATGGTCTGCAGCGAGAACACTGCCTCGACCGCGCCCGCCGCCGTCAGGGTGTGCCCGATCATCGACTTGTTCGACGAAACTGGAATGGCCGAAAGCCGCTCGCCGAAGACAGCGGACATGGCACCATATTCCATCTTGTCGTTTTCCGGCGTCGAAGTGCCGTGCGCGTTGATATAGCCGATATCGCTCTCATCCATGCCGGCATCGGCCAGCGCCGCGCGGATCGTCGCGATCGCGGGGCCGCCGTCGGGCGAGGAACGCGTGCGATGGAAGGAGTCCGCCTTGTCGCCCGCACCCTTCATGATGCCGAGGATCTTGGCGCCGCGCGCAATCGCCGCCTCCAGCGATTCCAGCACCAGCGTCGCAGCACCTTCCGCGATGACGAAGCCGTCACGGTCCTTGCTGAACGGCTTGGACGCCTTGGTCGGCGGATCGTTCTGGGTCGAAAGTGCCGACAGCAGCGAGAAGCGGATCAGCGCCTCGGCGCTGAGCGACCCGTCGGTCGCAACCGTCAGAGCTCGCGTCGTGCGGCCCTGGCGAATCGCCTCGATGCCGAGCTGGATGGCGGTCACGCCCGAGGCACAGGCCGTCGACAGCGTTATCGGCAGGCCGCGCGTGCCGAAACGGTCGGCAAGCCGCTCGGAAATGGCGCCGAAGAGAGCCGCTTCGTGGAAGACAGGATCCGGGCGCTGGCGCATGGCGGCCAGGAAACGCTCATAGGCGTCGCCCTGATGATCCGCCGGCGGCGAACGATCGGCAAGCTCGAAGCGGGCGCTCCATTCCGGCTCGATCGGCGGCGCGGCAAGGAACAGCGGCGCATCGAAATCACCGGAAATGCCGGCCTGGGCCAAAGCCTCTATGGTTGTCTCGCGCGCAAAGGCAAAGGAGCGCTCGACGGCATTCGGCGCCGGAATATCGATGAAATCCACCGTGCCGGCGATACGCGTCGAAAGCCCGTCCGTCGGGAAGCGCGTGATATTGTGGATGCCGGACGTGCCGGACGAAAGCGCGTTCCAATTGTCCTGCAGGCCCTGACCGAGCGAAGTGATGATTCCCATGCCGGTGACGGCAACGATGGGGCGCCCCAGATGATCCTTGTAAGCGGATGCGGTCATGATCTTGTTCCTCACGCTTCGGCGGAAAGTACGGCGATGCCTTCGCCGCGCGCATGGCCGACGGTCGTTACCACAGCCTTGCGCGCACCGGCCGTCATCGGCTTTTCATTAGTGGCATCAAATGGCGGCACCTTGGCCTGATTGGCGAGGGCGAGCGCCGCGAAAGCAATTCCGAGTGGAAACTGGCTTTCGAGCCCATGGCCGGAAACTCCGCCGTAGCCGCGAATGGCCGAGGCTGGAAGTTGTGCCTCGAGCACGGCTTTCTCGCGCTGGGCAAGATCGGTAATTGCCGTCGTCCCGGAGAAGATGACGGTCGTATCGCCCTGGCTCTCTTTGGCTGGTGTGAGCATACGCTCCAATCGCGCCTCGAACTTGCCTCCGTCACGGCTACCGCGATCCCCCTCGATCGTTTCGATGCTCGCATAAATATGCGCGCCGCGGCCTTCGGCATGAGCGCGGGATTCGAGCACAAGGAACGCGCTGAGCGACCCCATGATCATGCCGCCGCCATTGTCCGGCGTGCGCGACCACAGCGGATGCCATTCGCCGAGGGCGTGTGCATTGATGGATTCGATCAACAGGATCATGTCGAGCCGCTCGGCCGAAAAGGCGCCGCCGACCAGCGCATGGCTCGATTCACCCGACTTGATGCGATGGAAGGCGGTCTCAACGGCGGAAATGCCGGCAGCTTCCTCGCCCATGAAGGTGCGCGACGAGCCGGTGACCTTGTGGACGATCGAGATATTGCCGGCGAGCAGGTTGGAAAGCTGTGCAAGGAACAGGGTCGGCCGCAGTTCGGTCGTCAGCTTCTCGTTCAAGAGCAATTCGCGATCGTTGCGGTTCAAGGCCTCATTGACGATCAGCGTATCGACATTGAGGTCGCGCTCGCCGCCGCCGGCCGCCACGATCATGTCCATGCTGCCGCAGGCTTCCAGATCTTCCTTGAAGCCGGCATCGTCCAGAGCCAGTCCGGCAGTGAAGACGCCGATACGCTGCCAGTTTTCCATCTGCCGCTGATCGCCGCGCTTCGGGATCTGCTGCGACCAGTCGATCTCAGGCAGCGGATGCACCGGGTAGGGCTTGAATTTCTCGGTTTCCACGATGGTCGGTGGCGTCTTGTCCGATGTCAGCAGGGCGACATGGGCATCCTTGCCGACACCCTGACAGGTGACGATGCCGATACCTGTGATCACCACATCATTCTGAGCCTTGCTCATTCATCAATCCTCTTAGAATGCGGCGCAATGCGAGCCGGCAGCATCAACCGTTGGCCGCGATGGCGTCGAGGAGACCGACCTCGCCTGCCCGCCTACGCACGATATCGGCAAGCGGAACCTCATTAAACGGCACGGTGCGAAGCTTCAACTGCGCATCGCAGATCTTCTTCCCCGCAATGGTGATACGCGCCTTGGTCACGGCGAAGCCGGAACCATCGTGCTCCAGCTCGGCCTCGATATCGAGCTCGGCCTCCGGCTCGACAAAAGTGCGCATCTTGGCGCCATCGACCGACATCAGGAACGGCATATAGGCGAACTTGGTTACCGCCAGCACCAGCATGCCCGAAGCCTGCGCCATGGTTTCGATCAGGAGAACGCCGGGAACGAGCGGCATGCCGGGAAAATGGCCTTCGAAAACTGGGCTTTTCGCCGGAACGACAGAATGAGCCTTCAACAGGCCCTTGGATAGATCGACGGACTCGACCCTGTCGATCATCTGGAAATATTCCAGCAGCATCAACGCCTCCGCTCCAACCCGACAACGCACGATGCTACGGGCGGGATACGCTATTTAAGAATGAAACCGCCCGGCCGCCATATTCAGGGGCGGCTGGGCGTCAAAAAATACAAGGATGTTGCTCAGCCCTTGGCGGCGCGCAACTCGTCAATCTTGGCGCAGAGGTTTTTCAGCACGAAATATTCCTCGGTCGAAACCTTGCCTTCATTGACTTCCTGCGTCCACTGTTCCAGCGGGATCTTGATGCCGAACTCCTTGTCGATGGCAAAGACGATGTCCAGGAAGTCCAGGCTGTCGATGCCGAGGTCGTCGATCGTGTGGCTTTCCGGAGTGATCGTCTCACGGTCGATTTCGCTGGTCTCAGCGATGATGTCGGCAACTTTGTCAAATGTAGCAGTCACTGCCCATACCTCTTGAAATAATAATTCAATCCCCCTCATAGGGAAATCCAGTCCAAAAGCCAATGGTTTCCAATAGAAACCCCGGCAATTTGGCGGATGACTGTTGCGCAAACAGCAAAGGCGGTCCTCACGCCACCATCGGCCGGATCGCGGCCGACATGCGTGCAAGATGCGGCAGCATTACGGCTATACCAGCCCTTGCGAACAAATTCGCACGGCAGGAGACGCTCACTCGCTGATGACAATCCGGGTATTGCTGAGGCCTACATCCGATGTCATGGAAAAGAAGGTGGCGGCATTGCGTGGCTCCAGCCGCACGCAGCCGTGCGACGCGGGCTGGCCGAGATGCCTCACCTCATAGGTGCCGTGGACCGCATAGCCGCCATTAAAGAACACAGCATAGGGCATCGGCGCATCGTCATATTTCTTTGAACGATGATCTTTCGAAAGCCATTTCGCCGTATAGGAGCCTGTCGGCGTGACATAACCCCTGCGCGCCGTCGAAACTTTCCAGCGATACTTGAAGACACCATCTTCCGAAACGGTCATTGTTTGCGACCGAAGATCGACTTTGGCCAGAACAGTTCCCGCCTGCACTGATCCGGCATGTAATTGCGTACATAGACATACGGCTGCGGCCACAACGCTATATTTCATATTATCCCCTCCGACCGTTTGCTTCCTTCCGAAGCAATTCAGACGATGGGAAAGCCTATCAGGGCGTCAATTATACCATATTAATACATATAGTGAGCAATTCATTAATATAGATAGTCGCTCACAGCAGCAGCAGGAAGCCCAAAAAGGCAAGAAACGTCAGCATCGAGCATGCCGAATAGAAGATCGAGATGCCGGCTTCGATGTCACTGACGGTGGCCGTGTCACGACCCGCGCCATTGATCATCGGTTCGCGCACGAGCTCGCCGCCATAGATTCGCGGTCCTGCAAGCTGGATGTCCAGGGCGCCGGCCATCGCCGCTTCCGGCCTGCCGGAATTCGGCGACCGATGCAGCCCGCCATCTCGGACCGCGACGCGGATCGCATTTCCGAGCGCCGAGATCCCGCGCTTGACGAGGGCGCCGACGGCGATCAGCAGGATCGACAGACGCGCAGCCGGCCAGTTGGCGATATCGTCCAGCCGGGCGGCCGCGCGCCCGAAATCGACATAGGTCTCCGATTTATGGCCGATCATCGAATCAGCCGTGTTGAGCATCTTGTAGAAAAACAGGCCCGGCAGGCCGAAAATGCCGTACCAGAGCGCCGGCGCCACGACGCCATCGGAGAAATTTTCGGCAAGGCTTTCGATCGCCGCCCGGCAGATGCCAGGCTCGTCCAGGGTCTCGGGGTCGCGGCCGACGATGCGCGACACCGCAAGGCGGCCGCCCTCCAGGCCGTTGGTCCGCAACGCCTGCGAGACCTCGCCGACATGATCGGCCAGGCTCTTCTGCGCCAGGAACACCGCCACGAGCGCCGCTTCGACCAATATTCCGAGCCAACCGAAGAAGGCGAGCAATCCGTGGACTGCCCAGCCGGCGATCACGGCTCCCATGAGCAACGCCACGATCGACATCACACCGTTGCGGCGACGAAGCACGCCGGGCAGATGTTTTGCATTGAACCGGTGGTCGAAGGACGAAATTGCCTTGCCGAACAGCACGACCGGATGCGGCAGGCGCTGCCAGAGCCAGTCGGGATCACCGACGATGCGGTCCAGCAGCAATGCAAGGACGAGAATGAGCAAATGTTCGTCGGCGGTCATGTCGAATAATCCTCTAGTGCCCCGGCGAGTCTGTCATCCGCTTCCTCATCCGGAGCAAGACCGAAGCGCAGCCAATTGCGCGCATAATCGAACTTGCGGACCAGAATATGGTGGCGGCAGAGATGCGTATATATGCCTTCTGCACGGTCGTCCGCAACCAGCGCGAACAACGCCGTGCCCCCCGCGATATGCAGATCGAACCGACGAAGAACCGTCTCCAGCGCAAGGCGCCGCTGAAGGACAAGGTCGCGGATGGCGCTCGTGTCGCGTTCCATCAGTGATGCCGCAATCGACAGCGCCGGACCGGACACTGCCCAGGGGCCGAGCCAATCCTCGAAACGAGCTATGATCGGAGCCTCGGCAATCACGAAACCGAGCCGCAAGCCGGCCAGGCCGAAGAATTTCCCGAATGAGCGGAAGATGATGAGGCTGGGCATGGAGGCAGCATGTGGCGCAAGGCTCGCCTCCGGCTCGATATCGCCGAAGGCCTCGTCGACCAGCAGGATACCATCCTGCCGGCGTTGCCTGTCGTGCAAATCGCGCAGCTGATCGACCGACAGCCTCCGCCCATCCGGATTGTTGGGATTGACGACGACGACGAGCCTGTCTTCGGCGGTAAGGTCAGCAATCGTCGAAACCTGGCGTACCTGCAGGCCCGCGAGCGTGAACGCCCGGGCATATTCGCCGTAGGTGGGTGACAGGATCGCAACGCTGCCATTGGGCACGAGCCTGGGAAGCAGCTGGATGACGGATTGCGTGCCGGGAACCGGCAATGGCAGGATATTGCCGCTGCGGTAATACCCCCTCGCCGCCTCCCGCGCCCGCTCCTGCAAATGCTGGTCCGGCAGCCGGTGCCAGGCCGAAACAGGCACCTCCGGCAGGGCAACCGGGTTGGGATTGATGCCCGTGGAGAGATCGAGCCAGTCTTCCGGCCGTCCGCCATATTGGCGAGCCGCCGCAGTGATGCCGCCGCCATGTACGATCCTGGCTGTCATGCCATATCACCGGCAAGATCGATCAGATGCATGTAGGAGCCCGCGACATTGGCGCGCTGCAGACCGGCCATACCCAGATCGGTGCCGAGCGCATCCCTGACCGCGAACAAACGATCCGCCTCGCCTTCCGAAACGATGGTCGAATAGTGAAACTCATGCGCGGTCATCGGCTTTTCGAAGAAGGAGCCGGCAAGCGGCGTCACGCGCCGGTAACCAAGATGGCGCTGTCGCTTCTCATAGCTGGTCACGACTGGCAGGAGACCGAGCATCTCGTGGCGAGCCCCCGCCGCATCCACCAGACCGTCGCCAAGCACCATATAGCCGCCGCACTCGCCGTAGATTCGCGCCCCGCGCGCCGCTGCATCCCTCATACCGGACTGGAAATGATGGGCGCTCGCAAGCTTTTCCGCATGCAGTTCGGGATAGCCGCCGGGCAGATAGACGGCGTCCGCGTCCGCCGCCGGCCCCTCGTCCGCCAGGGGAGAGAAGAAGGAAATCTCCGCGCCGCGTCGCCTCCAGCCGAGCAGCATATGCTCGTAGCAGAAGGCGAACGCTATATCGCGTGCCACCGCGATGCGCTGCCCGAACGGCATCAGGCGCGCAATGTTGGCTGTCGATGGACGCACGACATTCTGTTGCGCGGCCCGCAGCAACAGCTCGAAATCGCATGCCCTCGATACGATGCCAGCCGCAGCCTCGATAAAATGCTCCAATGCGGCATGCTCCCCGGCCTGCACCAGCCCGAGATGCCTTTCCGGGAGGGTCAGGCTCGCCTCGTTGCCGATGACGGCGAGAACCGGCATCCGCACCGCGTCCAGCGCCCGGCGCAGCATCGCCTCATGCCTTTCGCTGGCAACACGATTGAGCACGACGCCGGCGATGCGGATATCGGCACGGAAATTGGCAAAGCCGCTGACAAGAGCCGCGACCGATTGCGACATGCGCGAGGCGTCGACAACAAGCACGACGGAAAGACCCAGGAAGGCCGCAAGATCGGCTGGCGTGCCGGAGCCATCAGCGGCACCATCGAACAGACCCATCATGCCCTCGATTACGAGCATCCGCGCACCGGCCCGGTGAAGTGCCGAGTTGGCGGAAATGAGTTCGGCTCGCATGGCCCAGGGGTCAAAATTGAGACAAGGCGAACCCGCTGCCGCAGCATGAAAGGCGGGATCGATGTAGTCAGGACCGGCCTTGCCCGATGCGACTGCGATACCCCTCTGCCGCAACGCTCTCAATAGACCAAGCGTGAATGTGGTCTTGCCGGAGCCGGATGCCGGTGCGGCAATCAGCAGGCCGCTCATGCCGACACCTTATGTCCGTTTCCAGCCCGCACCTCCGTGACAGGCACGAGCTTGCGTCCGGAAAGAGCGCCGAGCCAATCGAGCGAGGGTCGCAATCTCACCACGTCGCCGACGACGACGATCGCAGGAGGTTCCAGACCGGAGGCTTCGATATCGGCAGGCGCGCGTCCGAGCGTCGTTTCCAGCACCTGCTGGGAGGAGGTGGCGGCATTGCAGACGAAAGCAACCGGCTCATCCACCGAACGGCCGGCCGCGATGAGATTGGCGCTGATCTGGGCAATATGTTTCATCGCCATATACATGACGATAACAGGCGATCCCTTGCCGATCGCCTCCCAGTTGATGGCGTCAGGCACGACTCCGGAAGAATCATGGCCCGTCAGGAAGGTAACGGCGTGGTTGACGTCGCGATGGGTGACGGGAATTCCCGCATAGGCAAGCCCACCGATGCCGGCCGTGATGCCGGGCACGATACGGAAGGGAATACCATGTTCCACCAGCATCAGCGCTTCCTCGCCGCCACGCCCGAAAACGAATGGATCGCCGCCCTTCAGGCGCAAAACGCGTTTGCCAGCGCGCGCCAGCTCGACGAGGCGCAGCGAAATGTCCCGCTGCTTGGCCGACGGTTTGCCGCCGCGCTTGCCTGCATATTCCAGCACCGCTCCCGGGCGGGCGAGCTTCAGGCAGTCTTCATTCACGAGCGCGTCATGCACGATGATGTCCGCCTCGGCCAGCCCCTTGGCCGCCAGCAGGGTCAACAGCCCTGCGTCTCCCGGCCCAGCGCCGACAAGCCAGACGGAGCCAGGCTCAAGCGCCGGCAGATTCGAAAATGCAGTATCGTTCATCCCATTTGTCCTATGCCCGGATAGCCGAAATTGCAATGTTGAGAACGGGATAAGACGGCGGCCGCCTGACGTCGTTTCCACCGCTGATACTAGGTGACGGAAACCCTCCGCAGGGGTGACGGCGCGCTATGGGCTTTTCCAACGGCGACAGGAACCGGAAAAACATGTCGATCGAACGCATGGTTTCCGGACTCAATCTGTCCGGAAACTCAAATAACCATATGATAAGCCGATGGAACGGCTGTTCCGCGGAAAGAGGGATAGCGAAGAGGCACGCAATCGCCCCTTCGCGTGAGGCTCAGTGCTTTACTTTGTCCAGGATCACGTCACGGATCAGATCGACAACCTGCTGCGACCGAATGCCCGTGCAGACGATCTGGCTCGGCAGGTTGTCCCAATCGCCCGGCGGGAAGTGACGACCGTTCGGCTTGATAATCGTTTGGCCATCGGCGATGCCGCCGCAGACGACGCGCACCGAACCCTCGATCGTGTCGAACAATTCGGGAGCCACGACATAGACGCAGGCGCAGCTGTCGTGAACCATCATGCCGTCTTCGACCGCATGGCTGTAGAAATCGATATAGGATTGCGACAGGTCGGACAGCAGCTGCACGGACGGCCCGCCCACCTTTGCCATGTCGGCCAGATAGTTGCGGCCCATCGTCGTCACCGCCGTTACATCGAGTCCTACAACGACGACCTTCCAGGATGCCGTCATGACCAGATCGGCGGCTTCCGGATCGCCATGGATATTGGCCTCCGCCACGGGCGACACATTGCCCGGCACATAGAAATTGCCGCCCATGATCACGACGCTCTTCACGAGCGAGGCGATCTCCGGATCATGTTTCAGGGCCAAGGCAAGATTGGTCATGCGGCCGACGGCGACCAGCGTCACCTCGCCCGGATTGGCGCGAACGGTATCGATGATGAACTGATAGGCCGGCCGCGGATCGGCCGGCAGATCGATCGTCTCCGGCACGGCAATGTCGCCGAGACCGTTGTGGCCATGAACCATCGTCGGCCAAGCCCGCTCCTGCCGCGAGGGATCGAAGGTGATGCTGGCGCCGCGGGCGACCGGGCATGGAATATTCCACTCGCGCTTGAGGAACAGCGCGTTGCGGGTCGTCGTATCAACCGAGGCGTTGCCGAAAACCGTCGTGACGCCGAGAAGGTCGATATCCGGGTGGCGGTGCAGGAAGAGAAGCGCCATGGCGTCGTCAACGCCTGGATCCGTATCGTAGATAACCTTATGCATGATTTTTCCTTACTAACATACTGATTAAGATGACCTAATAGAAATTGCATCGCACATCCATGGATCACGCTTGTGCTACCGGAATACACGAGAAGCGCGGCCGGCGAAATGCCGCCAAGATGTCGCACGGACCATTTGTGCGCTGTCAGCGGCAATTTGAGCCCTCAGCCGATCCTGGCGATCGCAGCCGTGGCAAAATCGGACTTTATCTTGGGGAGTACGAGCTCCGCATCGGCACCGGCAGCCGCCAACGCAGCTGCCTCGGCAACGCCATGACAACCGACATGAGCAAAAACAAGCTCGGACGGGTTCTTCAGGCGGGGCGTCTCCCGCTCCAGCGCGGCCACATTGAAAAAACGCACCGGCAGGCGAAAATGCGTGGCGACCTCGAGGATGGCGGGCTCATCCATGCGGGTATCAATCGAAACCACGGCTAGGACCTGACCGATCTCTATTCCGGCCTGCTGCAAGGCCCTTTCGGCAAGCATGCGCACGTCATTCCAGTCCGTGCCGCGCTCGCAGCCCAGACCAAGAACGTAGCGGCGGGTGGGTTCGGCATATGTCGTCATATTCACTCCCCGGCGGCGGCAACCAGGATCACACATGTACCCACCCATTCCCGACCCGTCAATTTCGTCTGGTGTGTCCCGCAGGCAATTGCCTTGGCGCGACCGGAGTGCAAGAAGGCGCCTTGGTTTCACGCCCTAGAGTCCCTGCCTTGCAAGACATGACATTTCAACTGCTGCTCCTGCTCTTTGCCGCCGCCTTCTTCGCCGGTTTTGTCGATTCCATCGCCGGCGGCGGCGGGCTGGTCACCGTGCCTGCCATGTTGCTGACCGGCATTCCACCACTGCAGACGCTCGGCACTAACAAGGTGCAGTCGATCTGCGGCTCCGCCTCGGCAACCATCGCCTACGCCCGCCAAGGACATGTGCAGCTTCGCGAACAGCTGCCGATGGCGCTGATGGCCGTGATCGGCGGCATGCTCGGCGCGATGCTGGCGACGATCATGCCGAGCGATGTCCTGCGCATCGTCCTGCCTTTCCTGCTGATCGCCATCGCGCTCTACTTCGCCGTCAAGCCCAACCTCGGCGATGTCGAGAAGCATCGCCGCATGAGCGCAGGACTTTTCGGCGTCACCCTCGTGCCGCTGATCGGCTTCTATGACGGTGCATTCGGCCCCGGCACCGGCTCGTTCCTGATGCTGGCCTTCGTGACCCTCGCCGGCTTCGGTCTTTTAAAGGCAACGGCGCATACGAAGCTGCTGAATTTCGGCTCCAATCTCGGCGGCCTGATCGTTTTCATCTTTTCCGGCGTCATTCTCTGGAAGGTGGGCCTCATCATGGGGCTTGGCCAATTCCTCGGCGCACAAGCGGGCTCGCGGCTGGCCATGCGCATCGGTGCCAAGCTGATCAAGCCATTGCTCGTCGTCGTCTGCATCGCCTTCGCGGTCAAGCTTCTTGCGGACCCGACCCATCCCGCGCGGGTCTGGCTCGGGCTGTAGCATTCGGCATCTTTGATTACCTCCGACGTAATTGATAGTGGTTTGGGGCTCGCCCATGATCGCCCTGCCTGAACGGTTCAGGCGATCCAAAGGAGTTGACCGATGACCGATGCCACCACCATTGCCGAACGTTATATTGCCATCTGGAACGAGGCCGATGCCGAGCGCCGGCGTGCGCTCATCGCTGAAGCATGGACTGAAACCTGCAGCTATATCGACCCGCTGATGCGTGCCGACGATCGCGAGCAGATCCACGCGCTGGTCACGGCAGCGCACGAGCGGTTCCCCGGCTTCTGTTTCACGCTGACGACAGACGGTGACCGCCATGGCGACAATCTCCGCTTCTCCTGGGGCTTTGGCCCGGTCGATGCCGAACCGCTGATCAAGGGCACGGATTTCGCCATTCTCGAGGGCGACCGGCTGAAGTCCGTTCACGGCTTCATCGATCAGCTGCCGGTGGCCGCATGATGACGACGGCCCGCTCTCTCGGCGACCATCTGCGCGAATGGCGGCAACGCCGCCGTTTGAGCCAGCTGGAATTCGCCCTCGAAGCCGATATATCGCAACGACATCTCAGCTTCATCGAGAGCGGGCGCTCGCTTCCCAGCCGTGAGATGCTGATGCATCTCGCCGAGCGGCTGGGCGTGCCATTGCGCGAACGCAACCCGATGCTTCTCTCGGCGGGATTTGCGCCCGTGTTTCCCGAACGCAAGCTGGACGATCCCGCCCTTGCGCCGGCGCGCCGCGCCATCGACCTGCTGTTGAAAGGGCACGAGCCCTTTCCGGCATTGGCGATTGACCGTCACTGGACGCTGGTCGCCGCCAACGCCGCGGTCGCACCGCTGCTGGCCGGCATCGCCGATATCTCGCTCGCCAACCCGCCCGTAAATGTCCTGAGGCTCAGTCTGCATCCGGATGGCCTCGCGCCCAGGATCGTCAATCTGCCCGAATGGCGCGGCCATCTGCTGGAGCATCTTCGCCAGCAGATCTCCGCAACGGGCGACCCCGTGCTTGTAAAATTGCTGCACGAGCTTTCTGCCTACCCCGCACCGCAAGGACAGAAAACGGGGCCCTCAGACGGTGATTTCGCCGGCATCGCGGTGCCGCTCGAACTCCTCACCGAGGCGGGCCGCCTCTCCCTCATCTCGACAACCACCATCTTCGGAACGCCGGTCGATGTGACATTGTCGGAGCTGGCGATCGAATCCTTCTTTCCCGCAGACCCGCATACCGCCGAACTGCTGAAGACGATGATTCCGATCGGCTGAGTGGCCTCGCCGCCGATCAGAATTCGACGCCCGGCTGCCCTTTGATGCCGGAGCGGAACGGATGCTTGATCAGCTCCATCTCGGTGACGAGATCGGCGATCTCGATCAGCTCTTCCTTGGCGTTACGGCCCGTCAGGACCACATGCGTCATATAAGGCTTTTCGGCCTTCAGGAATTCCAGCACTTCGTTGAGGTCGAGATAATCGTAGCGCAGGGCGATGTTGATTTCATCAAGCAACACCATTGAGTTACGCTCGTCGCGGATCAGATCCTTGGCCTTTTCCCAGGCCACCCCCGCCGCCGCCACGTCGCGGGCGCGATCCTGGGTCTCCCAGGTGAACCCCTCACCCATGGTATGAAACTGGCAGACATCGGAAAAATGCTTTTCGATCAGGTCACGCTCGCCCGTCCACATCGCCCCCTTGATGAACTGCACCACGGCACAAGGCTTTCCATGTGCGATATGGCGGAAGATCATGCCGAAAGCGGCTGACGATTTTCCCTTGCCCTTGCCGGTATGGACGATGATCAGGCCCTTCTCGTCCGTCTTGGTCGCCATGATCTTGTCGCGCGCCGCCTTCTTCTTGGCCATCTTGTCGGCATGGCGAGCATCATCGTTCTTCGGTGCGTCAGCGCCCGTTTCGGCCAATTCGTCGCTCATTGCGTTCTCCCTGATATGATCGATTTCTGTGCCAGCGGCCCGCTTCGCCAGAGGTAGAGCGCCACCAGCGGCATAGTTTCGGTCTGCATGGCGTGGCGGATGTTCGACGGGTGGTGGATCACCTCGCCCGACCAGCGCGGCAGGAAAGGCTGGGCATCCTTGCTCCACTGCGAACCGTCGGTCAGCGGAATATAGATTTCCTCGGCCTGATGATGGTGATCTGGATAGTGCACTCCCGGACCTAGCAGCAGGAAGCCGCCGGCCATGTCATCGCTCGAGAAATGGCCACGCGTGCCGAAGAGTTCGACCCAGCCGTATCTTTCCAAGAAATCCGCCCCGAAATCGGTGATGCTGTAGGTCTGGGCCCAATGCAGTATACCGGCGGCATCGCGAAGGCTATTAAACAGGCTCGCCTCGGCCTCACCGCCCGGCCTGCGCAGCTCACGAAGATAGGCAACCACAGGCAGATCGCACGGCGCAAGCGACCGCTCCTCCATCGGCCACTGGAAGCCCTCGATGAAATGCCTCAGCATCGGATCGCTGCGCGACAAGAGATAGTCGCGGAAGGCAGCCAGAAGGTCCTCGACCGCACTCACGCCGCAGCCTCCTTGCCCGGTTTCAGGCTTTCCAGATCGAAGCGCGCCGAGTTGCTTCTCGGCGTCCAGAGATTGCGATCGATCGCCTCAAGCAGACGCTCGTTCAAGTCGCGCAGGGCCGCCGGATTTTTCTCCGCCATGAAATCGCGCACTCGCTGATCGACCACGAAGGCCTGGTAGACCGCCTCGAAATGATGGTTGCGGACGGCCCCGGTCGTTGCCGCAAACGCGAAGAGATAATCGACGGTCGCCGCGATCTCGAAGGCGCCCTTGTAGCCATGGCGCATGACGCCATCGATCCATTTCGGATTGACGACACGCCCGCGCACCACCCGGCCGATCTCCTCTTCCAGCGAGCGGATGACAGGCTTTTCCGGCCGCGAATGATCATTGTGATAGATCGATGGGCGGGCGCCGGCGAGCTGTTCGGCAGCGGCGGCCATGCCGCCCTCGAATTGATAATAGTCATCGCTATCGAGCAGGTCATGCTCGCGATTGTCCTGGTTCTGCACGACCGCCTGGATCGAGCGCAATCGCTCCTCGAAGACACCGCGCTCCGCCCTTCCTTCCTCGCCGGCGCCATAGGCGTAGCTTCCCCAGACGAGATAGGCTTCGGCAAGATCCGCGCGCCGCTCCCATCCCTTCTCGTCGATGAGCGCCTGGAGGCCAGCTCCGTAAGCGCCGGGTTTCGAACCGAAGATGCGATAGCCGGCTCGGCGGCTTGCCGAGGCCGTGTCCAAACCGGCCGCTTCGAGCCGCGCGATCTCACCGCGCATGCGGGCTGCGATCGGATTATCCGTCGCATCCTCCTCGAGCGCCCCGACAGCCCGGATCGCCTTGTCGAACAAAGCGATCTGCTCGGGAAATGCATCGCGGAAGAAACCGGAGATGCGCAGCGTGACGTCGACGCGTGGCCGCCTGAGCATTGCGGGCGGGATGATCTCGTAGCCGGTGACGCGCCGCGAGGTCATGTCCCAGACCGGCTTGACGCCGATCAGCGCCAGCGCCTGCGCGATATCATCGCCGCCGGTGCGCATGTTCGACGTGCCCCAGGCGGTCAGACCAAAGGAAACGGGCCATTCGCCATGGTCCTGAACATAACGGCGGATCAGCAGCTCGGCGGATTTTTTGCCAAGTTCATAGGCCGCCGGCGTCGGCACGGCACGACTATCCACCGAATAGAAATTCCGCCCGGTCGGCAGCACATCCGGCCTGCCCCGCGTCGGCGCGCCGGACGGGCCCGGCGGCACGAAACGCCCGTCGAGACCCTTTAGCAAGGCAGCGATTTCCGCATCGCCGCAAGCGAGGATAGACGGCTTCAGTCGGGTTTCGATTTCGGCGAGAACCGCGCTTGTATGGGACCAGCTCTCGGGACATGCAATCTCGCCAGCAACGAATTTCGCCGCCAGAAGTTCGATGCGTTCGACAGTATCGCCTTGCGTGCGCCAGGGGTCCTCAGAAATGCTGGCAAGAATGCTGGAGTGCTTGCCGGTCCAATCAGCCGCCATATCGCAATCCAAGGGATCGAATGGCTTTTGCGGAGAGATACCCCCCTCTGTCAGCTCTGCTGACATCTCTCCCACGAGGGGGGAGATTATTGGGAGTATGCCGCTCCCCTCTCCCAAATTGTCGCCCACAATATCAACGGAAACGATGTCTACTTGAGGCGATGAAGCGCCGCGGGCAGACAATCTCCCCCCCTGTGAGGGAGATGTCGCGAGAGGTCCGAAGGACGAGGGGGGTATCGCACTCTCAGCGAATTCCACACCCTCCAACGCATCCCGCGCAATCGCCCGCTGCAGGCTCTGATCACCGCCCTCACCCAAACCTCTGGGAACCCGCGCCAGCGCCACCGTCAGATCCGTCAACAGCCGTCCGGACGGCGAAACACCGAAGATATGCAGGCCGTCGCGGATCTGCATCTCCTTGAGATCGCAGAGATAGGCGTCGAGTTTCTTCAACGCCTCATCCTCGCCCTCACCCTTGGCGATGCCGGCATCCTGATCGAGGCCGATATCAGCGACGAGGTGTAGGATTTGCTTGCGCAGCAGCCGGATACGGCGCGGGTCGCCGCCAGACGCCTCGTAATATTCATCGACAAGCGCTTCCAGATCCTTCAACGGACCGTAGCTTTCAGCGCGCGTCAGCGGCGGCGTCAGATGGTCGATGATCACAGCGCTCGTGCGGCGCTTGGCCTGCGTGCCTTCGCCGGGATCGTTGACGATGAACGGATAGAGATTGGGCGTCGGCCCGAGGATCGCCTCGGGATAGCAGTTTTCGGAGAGTGCCAGCGCCTTGCCCGGCAGCCATTCGAGATTGCCGTGCTTGCCCATATGGATGACGGCATGCGCATCGAAAGATCGGCGCAGGAAGGCATAGAAGGCAAGATAGCCATGCGGCGGTACCAGATCCGGAGAATGATAGCTCTCCTTCGGATCGATATTGTAGCCGCGCGCCGGTTGAATGCCGACGAGCACATTACCGAAACGGGCAAACGGCAGGGCAAAAGCGCCCTCCCGCGCATAAGGGTCCGTCTCCGGATCGCCCCAGCGCGTGGTGATCTCATCCTGAATCCGCTCGGGAAGAGATGAGAAGAAATCCTTGTATTCACTGAAGGAAAGCGTCTCGCGAACCAGCCTGCCGTCATGACCGGAATTTGTGGGACCATCCGTCAGGTGCCGGATCAGCGCGTCGCCATCAGCGGGTAGATCGGCAACGGGATAGCCTGCCGCCTGCATCGCTCTCAAGACCTCGATCGTGCCGGCGGGGGTATCCGACCCGACGCCATTGCCCAAGCGTCCGTCCCGATTCGGATAATTCGCCATGACAAGTGCCACGCGACGATCCCGCGGCCGCGCATTGCGCAATCGCGCCCAGCTCGCGGCCAGTCGCGCCGTATAGCGCATGCGATCATCAGACGGTTCGCTGGCAACGATGTTCGCCTCGACCCGCTCGTCGTACCGCGCCGCCGCCTTGAACGATACGGCGCGGGCGAGCACACGTCCGTCGACCTCCGGGAGCGCAACATTCATGCCGAGATCGCGCGCCGAAAGTCCCTGCGACGACGCCTCCCAGGCTTCCTTGGACGAAGCAGAGAAGATTGCCTGCAGGACGATTGCCTCGCCTGACTCGAGAACAGTCGCCTGTCGGTCCGCGCCCGGTGCAGAAACCGCAAAGCCCGTCGTGTTGACGACGACATCCGGCTTCAGCTCGGCAAAAACACTCTCCAGAATGCCGACGGATACCGCATCCTTCAAACTGTAAGCGAACACCGGCA
Organism: Martinezella lusitana; assembly: GCF_016901135.1. Lineage (GTDB taxonomy): Bacteria > Pseudomonadota > Alphaproteobacteria > Rhizobiales > Rhizobiaceae > Rhizobium > Rhizobium lusitanum_D. The sequence goes on from NZ_JAFEVL010000048.1 coordinate 540,185, forward strand.
ACGGCCGCATGCCCTCTGCGATGAGCGCACGCATCATCGCTTCGACAGGCTTGGTTTCACCGCTCTGGACAAGCGCGCGATAGAAGGAAACGGCGACGGTCGGGGGTTCGATATCCGCTACCCGCTCCACTCCCTGTAACGCCCCCTCACCCGGCGCTCCTTCGATAAACTCAGGAGCGCCACCCTCTCCCCGCTGGGGCGAGGGTAAGTTCACCGCACTCTCAACACTCCCCTTCCCCCCCAGGGGAGAAGGTGCCCGAAGGGCGAATGAGGGGGTGCTTCCACACGACGCAGAAACACTCCTCCATTCCTCAATCCCGATCGCGCCCCTGCCCGGCCACCAGATCCCGGCCTTCATCAAGGGCGCGGCGGGCATCGGCTTTTCCGCCCCCGACAGCATCGCCTCGGCATAGGCGAGAAACGCCCTGGAGTTCGCCTCCCCGCCCTCGATCAGATAGGACCAGAGCGCATTGAGATCATCGAGCGCGACGTTGGAGAAAGGTGTCAGCCCGGGATCGGGTTTCGAATCTCCGGGCAGCACCGCAATCGATGCACCATGGCGCGCGGCGCAGGCATGCAACGCCTCCAACGCATAATGGAAATAGCTCGCACCTCCGAGCGCCCGCACGATGATCAGCTTCGCATGCCGTGCGGTGCGCTCGATATAGGTATCGACCGACATCGGATGCTTCAGCCTCATCAGGCTCGCAAGCCGCAGGGAACAGGCGGCCTCGCCTTGCCTGTGTGCAGCGGCAATCGCCGCAAGCTCGGTATCGGCCGCCGACAGGAAGAGGATATCGCCCGGCGACTGGCCGAGATCGATCGCCTCCTCGCCGTCGCTGATCGTTCCCTTCTGGGCTAGGAGGAGATGCATGGCTTTACCTTAGACCAGCGCTTCGATCGCCTTGCGCACGATCCCTTCGTCCATCTCGTGCAGGCCGATCACGACCAGACGCGTCGCGCGCTCCTCGCCGGGCACCCAGGCACGGTCGAAATAATTGTCGATGCGGCTGCCGACGGCCTGTACCTGCAGGCGCATCGGCTTGCCGGGCACATCCACGAAGCCCTTGAGACGCAGGACATCATGTTGCGAAATCACGCTCTTTAGGGCTTCGATGAAGGCGGCCGGGTCGGCAATAGGCCCAAGCTCGACGACGAAGCTGTCGAATTCGTCGTGATCGTGCGGCGTGCCGTCTTCGTGTTCCAGCTCATGATGCGATTTGCGGTTGGCGATATCGCCCTCGGTACCAATGCCGAGGCCGAGCAGGATGGCGGCCGGCACATCGCCGTTCTTCGCCTCGATGATCGTCGGCTTGCGGACGGTGCGTGACGCAACTTCGGCACGCACGCGGCCAAGGCCGGCGACGTCGATCAGGTCAGTCTTGTTAAGGACGATCAGATCGGCGCAGGTGAGCTGATCTTCGAACAGTTCCTCGATCGGGCTTTCATGATCGAGCGAATCGTCCTCGACACGGCGGGCTTCGACAGCATCATGATCGTCGGCGAAGCGGCCGGCGGCAACGGCGGCGCTATCGACCACGGTAATGACGCCGTCGACGGTAACGTGGGTGCGGATGTCAGGCCAGTTGAAGGCAGCGACCAGCGGCTGCGGCAGCGCCAGGCCCGAGGTCTCGATGACGATATGATCCGGGCGTACGTCACGCTCCAAAAGCTTCGTCATGGTCGGGATGAAATCATCAGCGACGGTGCAGCAGATGCAGCCGTTGGTCAGCTCGATGATATCGTCCTCTGTGCAGTTCTCCGCGCCGCAGCCCTTGAGCACGTCGCCGTCGACACCGAGATCGCCGAACTCGTTGATGATGAGGGCGATCTTCTTGCCGCCGGCATTCTGCAACAGGTTGCGGATCATCGTCGTTTTGCCGGCTCCCAGAAAGCCGGTGATGACGGTGGCGGGAATCTTTGCCTGGTTCATATGCATCAACCCTTCATTTTCAGCGGCAAACCCGCTGCGATAAAATAGACTTCGGCGCTTGCCGCCGCGATCATCTGGTGCAGCCGGCCGGCGTGATCGCGAAATTCGCGCGCCATGCGATTTTCCGGCACGATGCCGAGCCCGACCTCGTTGGAGACGAGCACGAGCCGCGATTGGGCTCTTGGCAGAAACTTTGTGAGAGCGGCAAACTCCGTACCGATGTTTCGTTCGGCCATCATCAGATTGGTGACCCAAAGCGTCAGGCAATCGACAAGAACAGCACGGCCATCACCGTCGATCGCCGCCAGCCGGGCGGTCAAATCGAGCGGCTCCTCGTGCGTCGTCCAGAGATCGCCGCGGTCGTTTCGATGCTGCGCAATACGTTCGCGCATCTCGTCGTCCCAGGCTCGTCCGGTCGCCACATAGTGGCGGTCAAGGCCCGTATCCGAGATCAGCGATTCGGCGAATCGGGATTTGCCGGAGCGCGCGCCGCCGAGAACGAAAACAGCGCGGGATTGTGAGGATGGCATGGGCTATCGTCGCCCCCATGCGAGGGCGCGGACCCGCGCAACGCGGCGAAGACCGAGAGGGGCACGCTTACGCGCGAGAAATTCGTTTGGCGCCATGACAACCTCCGTGCTGGCAGCGAGACAAGCGTCCCAAGATGGGCTTGTGCCCGGCACGTATGGCAGGTCTCCTGGCTCGCGGATAAAGCGCATGACGGGGGCAGACCGAAACCGGTCGCCCCCGATCGTACGCCAGCGGATCTTTCTCGCCTTCCCGGCAATGCATCATGAAAAGGCGGACGATTCGTAGATATTAGAGGCGTCCAGCCCTGGTAGATCATGATGCCACACCAGTGGCTTCTCCGGCTTGAAGTTGCTCCGCCTGTTCGCCCCATGCGAACTATCGGCGGGATACCTGTCAAACCGGACGAAAGACCCTGACCGCTCTACAGTCGCGGGGTCGGCTGTGATGAGAACGCCCGGATTGGGTCCGCCCTTTCACATTCCCTTTTCATCCCATGCGGCACATCGCCGCTCGGAAACCATTCGTTATTCCTGCAATGATTAGGCTTTCACTTAGTTCAAGTCAATCAAGGACATGGATGCGACATCGGCTGTCCCGGCCGCGAAATCGCTGCATATTCCCGAGAAGGCGTCGCACATTCACCGGAAGGCGCCAGTCTTTTTGCCGTATTTCTTTGATGTTAGGAGTTTATAGAGGCTAAGCCCCCACATTCGAGTAGAAACGTATCGTCCGCCCCCAATGTTGCAGAAATTCCAACCCCGTCGCCTTGGCGTCTTCTCAGCCCTATTCGATCTTGGTCGATTTAGAGCGTTACTGCGTCGCGGTGAACTAGGACTCGTCTTCGCCGGCGCCCTCGTGGGCGTCGCATCCGGCTGCGCCGTTACCGCCATGAGTTTCGTGTCGCGCAAGCTCCACAGCCTCATCTACGGGATTACGGACTACGAGCGCCTGAGCTCGGCGGCAGTGGCGATCCCGGACAAATCGGTGGTGCTGATAGCCCCGATAGCCGGCGGCATCATACTTGGCATCCTGCTCTATATTCTGTCACGCACCCGCAAGAAGCCGATGGTCGACCCGATCGAAGCGAATGCGCTGCATGGCGGACGCATGTCCTTGACCGACAGCATCATCGTCGCCGTGCAGAATCTGATCTCGAATGGGTTCGGCGCCTCCGTCGGGCTTGAAGCGGGCTACACGCAGCTTGCCGCCGGCATCGCTTCGAAATTCGGCTACAAGATGCAGATGCGGCGCGCGGATCTGCGCATGCTCGTGGGCTGCGGCGCAGCCGGCGCCATTGCCGCAGCGTTCAACGCGCCGCTAACCGGCGCCTTTTATGCCTTCGAGCTGATCATCGGCACCTATTCCATCCTGACCCTGACGCCCGTCGTCGTCTCGGCCCTGATATCGACGATGATAGCAAGGCTGCTCGCCGGCGACGACTTCGCCATCGATATCGGCCATTTCGGCGCAATCGTGCCGGCGGATTACCTTCCGGCTGTTTTGCTCGGCGCTTTTTGCGCCGGCATCGGCATCCTGATCATGCAGGGCGTCGCCTGGGTCGAGGAACTGGCGCGCAAAAGCTCGATTGCGCCACCTTTCCGCCCGGCGCTCGGCGGCCTGTTCGTCGGCCTGCTGGCCTTGATATCGCCCCAGGTTCTATCGGCCGGCCATGGCGCACTGCATCTCAATCTCTCCACCGACGTGACCTTGTGGGCGCTGGTCAGCCTTTTCGTTCTGAAATCCCTCGCCTCGGCTGTGTCGATCGGTTCCGGCTTCAGGGGTGGCCTGTTCTTCGCATCGCTGTTCATGGGCGCGCTGCTCGGCAAGATTTTCGCCTATTGCGCCCCCTATTTCGATCACGCCACATTGACGCCGGCCGTCTATGCCGTGGTCGGCATGAGCGCGCTTGCCGTTTCAATCATCGGCGGCCCGCTGACGATGACGTTCCTGGCGCTGGAAATCACCGGCGACTTTCCGATCACCGCGCTGGTGCTGGCTGCCGTCATCACCTCGTCGCTCGTCGTGCGCACAACCTTCGGCTATTCCTTCGCCACATGGCGCTTCCATCTGCGTGGCGAAAGCATCCGCAGCGCGCACGATGTCGGCTGGATCCGCAATCTCACTGTGGCACGCATGATGCGCCCCGACGTACACACGGCAAGCGTCGGCATGAGCATCGAGGAATTCCGCAAAGCCTTTCCGATCGGCTCGGCGCAGCGCGTCATTCTGATCGACAACAACGAGAAATATTCCGGCATGGTGCTGGTGCCGGATATCTATGCGAGCCCGGTCGAGAAGGATGACGAGGAACATGGTCTTGCCGATTTCATCCGCCATCGCAACGAATTCCTGCAGCCGCAGATGAACGCCAAGCAGGCCGCAGCCATGTTCGACCAGACCAAGAGCGAAGCGCTGGTGGTCATAAACGACCTCATCGAACGCAAGGTCGTGGGGCTGCTGACCGAAAGCTACACGCTGCGTCGCTACAGCGAAGAGCTCGACCGCCGCCGTCGCGAGGTGTCCGGCGAACTCTAGAGCCGTCAGGCATTTCGTGGAATCGCCTAACGGCTCTAGGTTATTGTTTTTACGCAATTCCGGACGGAAAACCGCTGCGTACTTTTCCTGGAATTGCCCTAGCTGACAAGGCTGTCGAGCCAGGCAGGATCGAGCACGCCTTCCAGCTCGGTCGCGATCTCATCCAGCGCCGCGTCGACGCCCGCGCGATAGCCCATTCGTTCGCCGGTCAGGCCGAAGCTTTCGAGCAGTCTTGCCCGGTAGGCATCGCTGCCGAAAAGCCCGTGCAGATACGTCCCCATGACGCGGCCGTCGGGCGACAGCGCTCCGTCCGGCCGGCCATCAATGACAGTCGAGGGGCGATCACAGTCCGGACCGCGCGTCACGCCGAGATGGATTTCATAGCCGGACAACGCCACGTCATATTCCTTCGAGACGGCGAGACTGTTGCGGACAGTCTTTTCAGGCGCCATTTCCGTGTCGACATCCAGCAGGCCAAGTCCGGGTGTCTCCGTCACCGATCCTTCGATGCTAAGCGGATCGAAGACCATGCGGCCGAGCATCTGATAGCCGCCGCAAATGCCGATGACGCGGCCGCCGCGGCGCACATGGGCGGCAATATCAAGATCCCATCCCTGCTCGCGTAGATCGAGGAGGTCACCGATTGTCGACTTCGACCCCGGCAAAACCACAAGCCCCGCATCATCAGGCAGCCGTTCACCGGCCCGGACGAAGACGAGATCGACATCGGGTTCGGCCCGCAGCGGATCGAAGTCGTCGAAATTCGCAATGCGCGACAGCATGGGCACGGCAATTTTCAATGCGCCGGAGGAGCCCCGTGTGAGCCGTTCCAGCACAACGGAATCCTCAGCAGGAAGCCGGCCGGCGGCTTTGAGCCACGGCACGATGCCATGGCACGGCCAGCCGGTGAAAGTGCCGATCGCGTCTATGCCCTCTCCAAACAGCGAGACATCGCCGCGAAACTTGTTGATGAGGTAGCCGCGGATCATGCGCCGGTCCTCCTCCAGCAGGATATGATAGGTGCCCACCAGCGACGCGATGACGCCGCCGCGGTCGATATCGCCGACCAGCACCACAGGCACGTTGGCGCGGGTGGCAAAGCCCATATTGGCGATATCACCCTGCCTGAGATTGATCTCGGCAGGCGAACCGGCACCCTCGACGATGACAAGGTCGGTTCCCGCGCGCATGGCCGCGAAGCTTTCCAGGACGGCGCCGAGCAGCTGCGGCTTGAGCGCCTGATAGTCCCTGCCCTTGGCATGCCCCCAGACCTTGCCTTGCACGATGATCTGGCTCCCCGTCTCCGATTGCGGCTTCAGGAGCACCGGGTTCATGTGCACGGATGACGGGACGCGCGCCGCCAGCGATTGCAGCCACTGGGCGCGGCCGATCTCACCGCCATCCTCGGCAACGGCGGCATTGTTGGACATGTTCTGCGGCTTGAAGGGACGGACCCTGACACCCCTGTTGGCGAACAGACGGCACAGCCCGGCGACCAATACCGTTTTTCCGACATCGGAGCCGGTTCCCTGCAGCATGATCGCCTTCGTCATTCTTCATCGCTCCGAGATGCTACAGCCCCTGAAAACACGGAATTTTGCCTTGATTCCGCCGCGATCCCTAACGGCCTGAAGCCGTCGGCACGATACAAAAATACATCACTTCGCACCATGCTCTATTTGCGACATCGGATGACGATTCCATCCATTGTTAGTTATACTGAAGAGGATTATCTCCACCGCGAAAACAAACAACGAAAACCGGCCGTTTCGGCCTGGAGGATACCCCGATGCTTTTCATCTTCAACAGACAGAATTCCATCCAGATCGCCTGGAATGGCAAACTGCCGGCAAGCCGCCCTGATACCCGCCTGCAGCAGCTCGATACGCGTTTCGGCACGGTCGGCTTCATCCGGACCTATAACGTCGGTTGATACCCCGTCAAGCCGCAGGTCCTGCGCACGACAAGCCGCCATGCGACCGCATCGGCGGCTTTATTTTTTTATTCCACATAAGGAACGAAAGTCCGGCATTGGCCAGACGCCGGCTATCTACCCCACATCCGCCTACCTGGAACGCGGCAGCCATAAAACGCGAAAACCGCGCGATCCGAGGATCAACGCGGTTTGCCAAAAACGCCGGCTCCCCTGCATAAACGCTGCAAGGTTCGCTTTCTCCGGTACGCTTTACCTAAGCCGGAGAAGCAGCGGTGTCCCCCGCCACACATCGATTGATAAACCGACATCGTTACCGGAGCGTTATTAAGTGCTTAAATAAGAATGAATCCGAAAATTTTTTGAAAATTTTCTCATTCACGTTGCGAAATCGCAAACGACGCAAATGGAATAGAAAACGTCTTTCAAGGACGCGATATTTTAGCGGCATTTAACTTCGCCTGTGCTTTAAGGCTTCGTTGGAGCCTTGCAATGCCCATTTTGCAGCCGCGAATAGTAGAAAATAGGCTAATTCAGGCGCTTATATAAGCTTCTCCAACAGGCGCGATAAGTTCAATCAGCCGACAGACTGTTGATTTCTTCATTCAAATCCTTACGCTACTCGCCGTCGATGTAGAAAATGCTCGGCCGCGACAGGGTTCCGCGGTCGCAAAAAGACCAGATGCACGACAGCAGCAAAGGGGACCGTGCGGGCGTCGTCAGCGGCGTATGAACGGTTGTGGTTGAACCGCGCTGACAGGGATCGACAGACATCATATCCGCTTGGAGTCGATTTCCGTAACGTAACGAAAAATTGGGAGACATTATCAATGAAGAAGCTTCTCGCTTCCGCCATCTTCGCATTCGGCGCCTATGCTTTGGCTGGCTCGGCGCACGCTGCGGAATGCGGCGACGTATCGATCGCCGAAATGAATTGGGCCTCTGCCGGCGTTGCCGCCCAGGTCGACAAGATCATCCTTCAGAATGGCTACGGCTGTAACGTCACACTGGTAACCGGCGACACGCAGCCGACCTTCACCTCCATGGACGAAAAGGGCCAGCCCGACGTCGCGCCCGAGCTTTGGGTCAACGCAGTGCGCACCGCGCTCGACAAGGCCGTGTCCGAAGGTCGTCTGATCGAGGCAGCGCCACTCCTGAGCGATGGCGGCGTCGAGGGCTGGTGGATTCCGAAATTCCTCGCCGACGCGCATCCCGACATCAAGACCGTTCAGGACGCGCTGAAGCATCCGGAACTCTTCCCCGCCCCCGAAGATCCCTCCAAGGGCGCGGTATACAATTGCCCGGCAGGCTGGAACTGCCAGATCTCGACCGCCAATCTCTACAAGGCGCTCGGTGCCGAGAAGCTCGGCTTTTCGTTGGTCGATACCGGCTCTGCCGCGGGTCTTGACGGTTCGATCGCCAACGCCTTCGAAAAGAAGACCGGCTGGTTCGGCTACTATTGGGCACCGACCGCCATCCTCGGCAAGTACGAAATGGTGCGTCTGAGCTTCGGCGTGCCGCACGACAAGAAGGAATGGGACGCCTGCACGGCGATCCAGGATTGCGCCAATCCGAAGGTGAATTCCTATCCGGTTTCGGACGTCTACACGGTCGTAACGAAGGCTTTCGCATCCAAGGCTGGCGTTGCCATGGATTACGTTAAGACCCGCAAATGGGACAACGGCACGGTTGGCAAGGTTCTGGCCTGGATGACGGACAATCAGGGCACGAACGAAGACGGTGCGAAGTACTTCCTGAAGACCTACCCCGATATGTGGACCAAGTGGGTTTCTCCGGACGTCGCCACCAAGGTCAAGGCTTCGCTCTAATCCGCACGAATGAATCGGCGGCAGGCCCGCGTCTGTCGCCGATTTTATATTCGCCGGATGCGACTGACACTCATACCGACAGACCGAAGCGGCCGCAGGTCGCAACGAGTGCAGATTGGCGGCGGCAAATGTAGTAAGAATTAAAAAGCAGCCTGAAGAACCGGTCGCAGCGCTGCAACACCGTCCGTACATGAAGGCCACATGCACTGACAGGGACAGAACCGGACAAAGAAGGGGAAATACATGGCTATTCAGTGTACGATCCTGCCGGATGTGCTTTGCAATTTTCCGGCAATAGACGAATCGCTCATACGCCTTGCACGCAAGAATATCGACGATGGGTTCAGGGCATCCGTGCGCGCCTACGGCAATCTCATCGACGCCATCGTTCAGCCGCTGCAATGGTTCCTGAACTATCTGGAATGGCTCTTCACCAACACGCCGTGGTTCATCGTGCTTCTCGTCATGATGCTCGTCGTCTACGCCGCCAGCCGCAACCTCAAGATCGTCATAGGCACTGCGATATCAATGACGCTCATCGGCGTCTGCGGCCTCTGGGGCGACACCATGATAACGCTTGCGATGGTGACGGTCTGTACGCTCATCGCCATCGTCATCGGCCTGCCGATCGGCATATTGATGGCCCGCTCTGACCGGCTGCAGTCGATCGTCAACCCGATCCTCGACGTGATGCAGACGATGCCGAGCTTCGTCTATCTTATTCCCGTCGTGGTGATTTTCGGCATTGGAAAGGTCCCTGGCCTCATCGCTGTCGTCATCTATGCCGTCCCACCGATGATCCGGTTGACCAATCTCGGCATCCGCCTGGTGGACAAGGAAGTGCTGGAAGCCGCCGATGCATTCGGCTCGTCGCATCGCCAGAAGCTTTTCAACGTGCAGATCCCGCTCGCGTTGCCCACCATCATGGCCGGCATCAATCAGACCATCATGATGTCACTTGCCATGGTCGTGGTCGCATCGATGGTCGGTGTCGGCGGTCTCGGCAAGAACACGCTCCAGGCGATCAACAACCAGTTCTTCACGGTCGGCTTCCTCAACGGATTCGCACTGGTCGCAATCGCCATCATTTTCGACCGCACGAGCCAGGCCTACGGCAGACGGCTCCAGAAGCACTCGGAGGTCATTCATGGCTAGTCACGCGATCCAGATCAAAAGCCTCTACAAAATCTTCGGTCCGCGCGGGCGTGACTTCGTGGACATGGTCAAGAACGGCACCGGCAAGACCGAACTCAACGAGACGCACGGTCACGTGCTCGGCTTGCAGGATATCAACATAGACATGCCGGCCGGCGCCATCACCGTCGTCATGGGCCTCTCCGGCTCCGGCAAGTCAACGCTGATCCGCCATATCAACAGGCTGATCGAGCCGACCGCCGGCGAAGTGCTCTATGACGGCATCGACGTCTGCAAAATGAATGAAAACGCCCTGCGTGAATTCCGCCGTCACAAGACGGCGATGGTGTTCCAGAAATTCGCTTTGCTGCCGCATCGCACAGTCATCGAGAACACCATTTACGGCCTGGACATTCAGGGTGTGCCCCGTGCTGAGGGCGAGAAGAAGGGACAATACTGGATCGAGCGTGTCGGCCTCAAAGGTTTCGAAAGGCACTATCCGAACCAGCTCTCCGGCGGCATGCAGCAGCGCGTGGGGCTTGCCCGCGCTCTGACCAATGACGCCGATATCCTGCTGATGGACGAAGCCTATTCGGCGCTCGATCCGCTGATCCGCGTGGACATGCAGAGCGTGCTGCTCGACCTGCAAAAGGAGCTGAAGAAGACCGTCGTCTTCATCACCCACGATCTCGACGAGGCACTCCGCCTGGGCGACAAGATCGCGATCCTGCGTGACGGCAAGGTCGTGCAGCAGGGAACCGGCCAAGAGATCGTGCTGAAACCCGCGGACGACTACATCACCGCCTTCGTTAAGGAAGTGAACCGCGGCCGCATCATCCAGGCTCAGACCATCATGAAGCCGCTTTCCGGTGAACCCGGCGGCAGCCGCGTACCCGGTGACATGACGCTGGAAATCGCCGCCAAACAGATGACCGACGCCGGACATACCGGAGCCGTCGTCACCGACGCCAGTGGCAAGCCCATCGGTGCGATAGACCTGCAAAGCATCATCTCCGCCATGGTGACGCCGACAACCCATGAAACGGCACAGATGGCGGCGGCTTAAAGACTTCCTTATCTGATAAAGGAGAGCGCCCAGCACAGGGCGCTCTCTTCCTCTTCATGCAAGATGAACATGCTTATCGCTGTTCGCTCGTTGCACTCATATAAAGAAATGTTTATATCTGCATTTCATAACCGAACATCCGCATATCCGGAGAAGACGCCATGACCGTCGCAGCCAATCCCTTGACCGATCTTCTTGCTGAAAAAGGCGTGCTCCTCGCTGACGGCGCGACGGGCACAAACCTCTTTGCCATGGGTCTGGAAGCCGGTGAAGCGCCGGAACTGTGGAACGAACAGCACCCCGAGCGGATTGCAAAACTGCATCAGGATTTCGTTGATGCCGGCGCCGACATCATCCTGACCAATACCTTCGGCGGAACGCGTCATCGCTTGAAGCTGCACCATGCGCAGGATCGCGTACACAGCCTGAACAAGGTTGCCGCCGAAATTGCCCGTGCCGTCGCCGACAAGACTGACCGCAAGATCATCGTCGCCGGCTCCGTCGGGCCGACAGGCGAGCTGCTGGTGCCGCTTGGCGCATTGACCTATGAAGATGCCGTTTCCGCCTTCATCGAACAGATCGAGGGCCTGCAGGCCGGTGGTGCCGACGTCGCCTGGATCGAGACCATGTCCTCGCCCGAGGAAATCCGCGCAGCTGCCGAAGCTGCCGTCAAGGTCGGCCTGCCCTATACCTATACGGGCTCGTTCGACACGGCCGGCAAGACCATGATGGGCCTGCATCCGAAGGATATTCATGGCATTGCCAAGGACGTCGGCGAAGGTCCGCTCGCCGTCGGCGCCAATTGCGGCGTCGGCGCATCGGATATCCTGTCGAGCCTGCTCGACATGACCGATTCCGATCCGGCGGCAACCGTGATCGTCAAGGGTAACTGCGGCATCCCCGAATATCGCGGCGCCGAGATCCATTATTCCGGCACGCCACCGCTGATGGCCGACTACGCGCGCCTTGCGCGCGACGCCGGCGCCAAGATCATCGGCGGCTGCTGCGGCACTTCCTGCGGCCACCTCGCCGCCATGCGCCAAGCACTCGACAACTATACGCCCGGCCCGCGTCCGACACTGGAAGTGATCGTCGAACGGATCGGCCCGATGCGCAACAAGACGGCCAATGAAGGCGGAACGGCGCCGGTGCGTGAGCGCAGACGCCGCAGCTAAACGGCGACTTGCTGCGTCAGGCCTCAAAACCTGACGCAAGCGACCATCATGACAATTGAATAATCAAGAAGGCGGTGGCGTTTCACTACTTCTCGCCACCGAGAGGGCGCCCCTCGGTAAAATGCGGCACGACGCGGCTGTCGAATGCCTTCAGGGCCGCGCCGATCGCCTGATGCATATCGAGGTAGCGATAGGTCCCAAGCCGTCCACCGAAATGGACGTTGGCCTCCGCCTCGGCACGCTCGCGGTACCGCAGGAAGACCGCCTTGTCCTGCCGTGTGTCGATCGGATAATAGGGCTCGTCCGCGCGTTTGGCCGAACGTGAATACTCCCGCACCACAACAGTCTTTTCAGTCTGATAGCTGCGCTCGGGATTGAAGTGGCGGAACTCCAGGATGCGGGTGTACGGAATAGTCTCGTCGGCATAGTTCATGACAGCCGTACCCTGGAAATCGCCGGTGTTCAGGGTCTCTTTCTCGAAATCGATCGTGCGCCAGCCCAATTCTCCCTCGGAATAATCGAAATAGCGATCGATGGGGCCGGTATAGACGATGGGGAGACCGGGCGGCAAAGCAGACTTCAGCGAAAAGAAATCGACACCGAGAGCAATGTCGATCCTCGGATGCTTCAGCATCCTCTCGAAGATGGCCGTATAGCCGTCGACCGGCAGGCCTTCATATTTGTCGTTGAAATACCGATTGTCGAACGTGTAGCGGACCGGCAGCCGCGTGATGATATGTTCCGGCAGGTCACGCGGGTCCGTCTGCCATTGCTTGGCGGTATAGCCGCGGATGAAGGCTTCGTATAGCGGCCGGCCGATCAGGGAAATCGCCTTCTCTTCGAGGTTCGCCGGGTGGCGCCCTGCCATTTCGGCCGCCTGCTCCGCGATCAAGGCTCGCGCTTCATCCGGCGAAAGGCGCCGACTGAAAAACTGCGAGATGGTACCGAGGTTGATCGGCATCGAGTAGACCTGGTTGCGGTAGCTCGAATAGACGCGATGCTTGTAGTCGGTAAATTCGGTGAACCTGTTGAGATAGGTCCAAACCATCTCGTTCGGCGTGTGGAAGAGATGGGCGCCGTAACGATGAACCTCGATGCCGGTCTCGCCGTCGAACTCGCTGTAGGCATTGCCGCCAATATGGCTGCGGCGATCGATCAGAAGCACGTTCTTCTGAAGCTCGTTTGCCACCCGCTCCGCAAGCGTCGCGCCATAGAAGCCGGCACCGACGATCAATAGGTCTACCTTCGAAAAATCGATCATGCTTTCAAACTTTCGGCGCCCTCAATGTCGGCGATGGTTTTAGTGGAGTGCGAAAATGATCATTGGGGAAGCTGACAAGGCATCGGCGCACGGGATTGCGCCGATGACATGAGGAAACTGCGGCCACATCGCCCGGACGAGGCGGCGCCAGCCACGACCTCACCACACGCCGGCATATTTCAGAGGCGTGTACTGGTATGTCTTGAACAGCGCCGCCTGCTCGTCGACCGCCGCCTTGACATTGTATGTTGCGCCGAGCGGGCGCGTATGGGCAACGGCGACGGCATCGATGATCGCCATTCGGGCCGTGGGACGCCCGAGGAACGATGGCCAGAGGTGATCGAGGCCATAGCCTGATTCGACATCCCTCATGGAGCCGATGCAGATCTGCAGCGCACGCTGCGAGAAGAGCGGGCACATGATTTCGACGAAACCTTCATAGCGCACCAGGCCATTGGGTATCTGAACCGTCAAGGGATGGTTAGGGTAGCAGCCCGGGCCTTTCTTGAGCGATGGCTGTGCGAGATCGAGGCCGTGTTTGTGTGACAGGTGGAACATTCTGTTGACGTCTTCACCGTTGCACAGCAGGTCGTCGTCCGGCAACCATATGCGCTCATAGTTCCAAAGCGGGCTGCCCTCGTAAAAGAGGTCGTAGAGAAGCTTGAACTTCTTGCGCTTTGGCAAATGCGCCAGATATTCGTAAGGACTACCGGAAACTTCCGGTTCCTCGGCGCCGTAATAACCGATGCAAAGATCCCAGTTGCGGGTCGCTTCGTCTATCTTTTCGAACCAGCGCGGGTGCAGAGACTTCGAATTGGCGGGCACGACGACAAGATTGGGACGCCGTATCCCCTGCTGGGGCTGCGCGCGGAACGTCGCGCGGCGTTCGACATCCGCAGGCGTCGGAAATAGCGGATGGGGAGGATGATCGGCTGGCACCAGCAGGTAGGTGGCGTCGACACCTCCGATCACGCCCCGCCCCGCAAGCGCCATGAGATTGTCGTCTTCGATATGTGCGGAATCGAAAATGACCGACGGCAATCCATCTCGGTCGATCAGGCAAAGCCGGCCGCCCATGACATGCCAGAAATCCACGTCAGGTTCAAAATAGTTGCCGATCAGCCCATCCGGCGCCAGCACCATGAAGGATGAGAACATCCCGCGGTTCACGTCGCCGAAGCCCCAGAATGTGCCGCTCAGCATCTCCTGGGTCAGAGGCGGCGCGTCGGACCACCGCATCTGGTTTGCCGGGCGCGCGGCATATTCGGACGTGTGCAGGCTGTTCGCTGCCAATGACATGTTGGACTGTCCCCTATTCCTGGACCCAAGCAACGGCGCGATCTGAGGAAGGCGGCTGCATAAACAGCTCCGGAATGTCCGCCCCCAATCGAACTCGTTTGGTCGACACCTTGGCGTTCATTCCTTTTGCGAAGCTTACGGCAGGAATCGACCGCGCCTCATCGCAAGGCGCAATCAATCCAGCCTCGCGAAAGTTGGTCGGCATAGTGTCTGAAGCGGAATTTCTACGCGGGGCAGTCACGCGTTCAGAATATTGCCAAGAATGTCGGCGCTCGGCGGACACGAAGGTCGGTCGTGTCGTCCGTCAAGTCGGGACAAACAACCACTCGTCTCTTTTTACGGTAGAAGAAGATGCATCAGAAGAAGAAGCTGGCCATACTCATCGAAGTCGATAGTTTCATCGGCGACATCTATCATCATCTTTCAAAAACTTACGAAGTCCTGGCGATACAGCCGAAGACTTACAAAGAGATCGAAACGGCAGTGGAATGGGCCGACATCGTCTGGTTCGAATTCTGCAACGAACTCTTCGCGCATGCGATCAATCAGAACATCCGCCGACTCGGCAAACGCGTCATTGCGCGCTGGCATCGTTTCGAAATCGTGGAATCGAATTTTCCGACGCGCATCAACTTTGGCTTCATCGACGACCTGATCCTCGTATCTCACGACATGCTTCGCGTCCTGAAGCTCAGGGTGCCGCAGCTCTCGCAAAAGACACGCACACACGTCGTCTGGAACGGCCTCAATCTCGAAAAGTTCAAGCCGATCCCGTCGCTTGACAAGAAGAAGATCGTTTGGGCAGCCAAGCCGTTCATGCGCAAGAACCAGCCAATGTTCCTGCAGATCATGCACGCCCTGGTGAAGAGGGACCCGTCCTACACCCTGCATGTCGCCGGCGAGCAGGAAGAGTTCGTCATGGCGCCTTACCTGCAGCGCACTACGGAGAAGCTCGGCCTCGCTCGCCACGTCTTCTTCCACGGCTGGCAGCGGGACATGCCTGCTTTTCTCGCCGACAAGGGCGTTATTCTGTCGACCTCCATCCACGAGAGTTTTGGATACAACATCGCCGAGGCGATGGCCGTCGGCGCCCTGCCCGTGGTTCACGACTATCCCGGCGCGGAGGAATTCTGGCCCGACGAAATCCGTTTCTCATCGGTGGACGAGGCTGTCGAGAAGATCATCTCCGGACAGATGCATCAGTGGTCGCAATATGTGCGCGAAAAGTTTCCTCTCGCCAAACAATTGCATGAAGTGGACATGGTCATGAACGGCCGGGTGGCCGAAGTCGCGCCGCCGCCTGTGGCTCCGATCGAGCAACATGCCGGTTCGCACCTCAAGCGGCCTGTTCCGCTTTGGCTGGTACAACAGCCGGCTCCCCCGCTGCAGGCGCAGCAGCCCGTGACCGTGCCGCAGGCCATATCGGTGCAGCAGGTTCAAGAGGCTGCTCTTCCGATCGGCGAGGTTTTTGCGCCGCAGATGCGGCAGCCCCTTCCGGTGCAGCCGCAGCCTATCTCCATGCCGCCGGCGCAGCGGCTCGCTCCCGTGCCGCCTCCGCAGCAACAGCCAAAGACGCCTGACGCGCCGCTTGCCTTTGATTCCAGCGGCTATTGGGAGACCCGCTACCGCACCGGCGGCAATTCGGGAGCCGGATCCTACGATGTCCTCGCCAACTACAAGGGCCTGTTTCTCAACTCCTTCGCCCGAAAGAAAGAGCTTTCCTCCTTTGCGGAAATGGGGTCCGGCGATGGCAATCAGCTGAAATATTTCGCATTCGATCGCTATACCGGCTTCGACGTCTCGAAGACCGTGATCGAGCGCACGCAGGCGATGTATCGGGATAAGCCGAACTACCAGTTCATCTGGCTGGGCGACCAGTCCCTGGATTGGGAAACCCAAGAGGACGCCTATGACTGCGCCTTGTCTCTCGATGTGCTTTACCACCTCATCGATGACGCGATCTACGTCAACTATCTCGACCAGCTGTTCTCCCTCTCAAGGCGCTACGTCGTCATATATGCCTCCAACTTCGACGGTCCC
The DNA here is from genome assembly GCF_016901135.1 of Martinezella lusitana. GTDB lineage: Bacteria > Pseudomonadota > Alphaproteobacteria > Rhizobiales > Rhizobiaceae > Rhizobium > Rhizobium lusitanum_D. Next base: position 556,921 of record NZ_JAFEVL010000048.1, read on the forward strand.
GACATCCGCGGCGCCGCCCATGTCCGGCATCGCAAGTTCACGAACGACATCGCCCGCAGGTTCCCCCAATGGACATTGCTGAAGCTCGTCGAGAATCCCTACAAGTTCAGGGAATCGACCGAGGCGGATTTTGCGATCTACAGCCGCGACGAGTTCGAAGATCCGTCGGGGCTCAACGAACTCAATAGCATCCGATAGAATTGAGCATACAAAAAGAGAGGCGCAACGGCTCTGCCAGTTGCGCCTCTCTTTTTTTGCACCGGTTGTTGCCGGCAACGAGTAGAATCGCCGGGCTAGTTCGACAAGCTGCCAAGCACCAGATACGGCGTCCGCTTCAGCTTCAGCGATACTTCGGCCATTTCGGGCGACTGCGCTCGGACGCAGTTGTATTCAGGCTGATCATATCCCGCATAGGACTGTGTGATCAGCATGAGAAACCGCTCCCTGAGATTGACTGGCAGACGCGGATATATCCATTCCAGCAGATCCAGCTTGCTGCGAAGGAACCACTGATAATAGGCCTGTTTCATGAGAGGCAGACGCGCGAACAACGCCTCCACCTCCTCGAATGCCGTGAAGATTTCGAAACGCTTTTCAGTGAACACGTTGGTAAGCTGCGCCCGCTCCTCATAGACGCGGTGACCGATGAGATAACGATTCATCATGCCGATCCTCTGTGCATGCATATAGATATGCCAGTGGGCGTAGATATCGTTATGGACGCGCGTCTCGGAGAAACGCAGGCCCGTTTCCCGGCAAAGCTTGGCGCTGACGATCTTGTTCCAGGGGAAATTGACGGTGAAGAGCAGCCTTCCGCACTGTTGAAGCGTGAAGACGCGGATGTCCGCATCACCAACCAGCTGGCGCCAGGCCTCGTCATCGATCGGCAGCATCGGATCCAGACGGTCGTTCTTTTCGGTGACATAGCGGTACCGAAACACCATCACGTCGCAGCCATGGGCTTCCATGTGATAGATGACCTCGTCGATCGAGCGATGGGCGATCATGTCATCAGCGTCGAGAAAATAGTAATAATCGCCGCGTGCCGCCGCCATGCCGGCATTGCGGCTGTATCCGGCACCGCGATTTTCCGGATTGCGCAGCAACCGTACGCGCTTGTCGCGTCGGGCATATTGTTCGACGATCATCGCGGTGGCATCGCGCGACGTGTCGTCAACGATGATCACTTCCAAAACCTCGCGATTTTCAAGAACAGCCGTAATGATGTCGCCGAGGGAGTCCTGCGCGTTGTAGGCTGGGATGATGACACTGACTTTGCTCACAAGGTCTCCTGATACTAAATGGGTGCCGGACCTGGGGGTATCGGCCATGCTATTCGCCTCAAGCTGCGTAGCCATCCTTCCGGCGGAACGACCTCGGCAAATTGCGATCGCGACCTATCAAAACTCACGGGACCGCTCCCTAAAAGCATAGGGGTCGGAACTTGCACTGAACTGGTGCGTGGATGCCCTACCCGATCGGAGGAAGGCCGAACTATCCAGCCCCGCGAAAGCAAACCGGCTTATGCAAAAGACAAAGTCCGCGCCCAGAATCGCGCCGATGCCGTGGAGAAATCGATGTCTTCTGCTGAAATCCCCGTCCTTTCGATTTGCGTTCCAACCTTCAATCGTCAGTTCTTGCTTGAGCGGAACATAAATTTCCACCTGGACGCTTTTCGTAAGCTCGATATCCCCTTTGAAATCGTCATTGTCGACGATTGCTCGACCGACGACACCGCCGCCTATATCCAGTCGATCTCTCATCATCCGGAAATCAGCGCCTATCGCCGGGCACGCAATTCCGGCTTCATCAGCAACTACGCCTTTGCCATGCAGCGGGCTCGCGGCCACTATGCGGTCTTCCTCGGCGACGACGATCTGCTGATTCCGGAAAAGGTCGTCGAATATCTCCACATTATGGTGGACGACAGGCGGATCGGCATGATCCAGGCGCCATGGCTTCTGGTCGACGGGCGGCCGGGCGGCGGAGACATGCAGCCTTTCTATCACCTCTCCTACCCCTCGCGGCATGCCAAGGGCGATTTCCATTCGATGCTGGAATTCATCCTGGAACGGCATGTCTTCCCAGAATTCATGATCATCCGGCGCGACATCCTGGCGAGATCCATATCCAGCCCGACGCCCTTTATTTTCTGGGCCTTTCTCTACACCACCCGCGCGCTGGATAAGGCCGATGTGCTGTTCATGCCGGAACCCTTCGCCCGCGTGACTGCGATTTCCGACGACCCCCGTCTGCAACAGGGCAACAAGGAATGCATGTTCCAGTGGGACAGCTACCGAGGCGGCCTCGAATATCTTGCATCGCAGGCGCTTCGCGACAACCGGCTGCCGCCGGAGTATCGCGGCTCGTTGATGCCGCGCATCACGGACTTCATGCTGCAGCGCCAGGCCGTGGCGATGCGCTTGCACGTCAATGCGCAGAACTGGGTCGAAGCCTACATCATGTACCACCGCATGGCGGCCTATCATCCCACGCCGCTGCCGGCCGAATCCTACGACCAGATCCGCAAGCTGGCGGGCATCGCAACAGCTGCGACGGAGGCAATCGCCTTCAACGGCGAGCCCGTCATCCTTGAACCGATCATCGACGACGCCACGATCAATCTTCTCTCGCCCTCGATCCGGGAGCATCTCATCCGGGAAGAACCGCAGGCCGGCGGCTATGACAGGAAGCCAAGAGCATATCTGCGCTTTACGGAAAATTTTCCTGCCAATCCGGGACCCAAGGACGGCATGTTCGACATTCTGACCTACATCGAACAGTTTGCCTGACGATCACTGCCGGGGACCGATACTGGATCCGCTGTCGGCGTCGCATTGCGAACGCCCGGTCCGAATCCCAGCTCGGTCGCCAGGCGTGCATTCAGCCGGGCAATAACTCGGTCACCGCGATGATCGGGCCGAGTGGAAACAGGCCGTCCCGCCTTTGCCATTCAGGAATGTCGAGGCTGGAAATGCTGCCGTCCAGAAACAGCGCATTCGCGCAGCTTAGCTCGTCGCGGAAAAGCGTCGCAAAGTCATGAAAGCGGACAGGGCCATCCGAAATCGCGAAAACGACCTTGCCGTCGTTGGTGACACCAACGCCGTTTCGCGTCTTGAAGCTGGTGCTGTCGGCAAGAAATGACGGATGGAGCTTGCCGTCGATGACGAGCATCGGGCCGGACTGGGTCGCGTAGAACGGCTTGATGTTGGACGCGGCGAAGGACTTGCTTTCCATCACACCGGCACGGCCCGGCAGGAGATAAAAGACGCCGTTCGGCAACAGGTGGAAATTGCCCCACCCCTTGTTGGTGTTGATCCTCTTCAGCTCGCGACCATTTTCGACGAAGAGGCCGACGGGGGACTGATCGTCGAGATACATGCCGCCGTTCATGGCGAAGCGAACATAGATGCGGTCCTGGCGTAGATCGTTTTCCAAAGCCCGGAACGAACCATAGGGCTTGCCGCTGCGATCATTCTGGAAAAGCTGGATATCGTCGGTCGCCGGATCGAAGGTGCAAACCGTATAGCCATCACCGAGATGCTCGACCTTGCGGCAGGCCTCGCCGGCCGATGCAGTGGCAGCGCACGCAAGAACCGCGAGGATGATCATCAATCGAATCAAGCTGACAACTCCGGATGGATGCCCGCTCTTACAATTGAAGGGCCGCCATGTGAAAGGCAAGCTGTGCGGCAGGATAACGATAGCTGGCCCCAACCGGACAGGCATTGCGCGCGAGACAACCTGCCGCCATGCAGCCCAATTGCCCTTCATCAGTCCGCAGATGCGTTCGACAGCGTTGAACGTCGAACCCGGCGGGCGCCACTGCATCGACGGGACAGGCATCGAGACAAGGCTTATCCAGGCAATGATCGCAAGGATGCGCGCCGCGCGCCGGCGCTCCGTCATCCACTAGAATATCCACAAAACCCAGGGCACCGCGATAGCCGTGCCAGAGGCCGTATTCCGGATGGATCAGGATGCCGAGCGGCGAGGCCTTCAGGCTCTCCGCCCGCATGGCCCACTGCTGGAAAGGCTGCCATGGAGGATCCGAGGGAAAATAGGCCGTCGCTCCGAGCTCGTCAGCAATCGGCCGGATGATCGCCTTCGACCAGTCGTCGAGCGGATCGCGGCGCAGGATATTCTCCGGCAACTGCCGCCAGCGTAGGAAGGGCTGCCAGATCGAGCCGCCGACATTGCCGAGCAGGACGACGCTGCGCGCAGCCGCCCCGTCGGCCAGCAGCGGCCCCTCGCCTGCGTCGAAAGACAGGCTACCGCGAACGAAAACTCCGTGGGCGTCGAGCGCCGCACGGAGCTGTTTCAATATGGCGGGATCGCGGTTCACCGTGGCCCCTTATATTGATAGTGCGGCCGCCAGACCTCCTTCTGGATCAGATCGGCAACGCGTATCGCTCCGCCTTGCTCCCTGGCGGCCTCGGGCTCCCTTCAAGTGAAGGCGTCCGGCATCGAATCCTTGCGCTTCTGGATATAGGCCAGCAGTGCCTCGTCGATATCAGGATCGAGCGGCGGCGCTTCGTAATGGTCGAGCCAGGAGCGGCAAAGCGCATTGGCGCGCTGCTCGACACGCTTCTGTCCCTCGATTTCCCACTGCTCGAAGGAATTGTTGTCGGCCAGCGCCGAGCGATAGAAGGCGCTCTGGAAATTCGCCTGCGTATGGGCGCAGCCGAGATAGTGGCTGCCGGGACCGACTTCGCGGATGGCATCCAGCGCCTGGCCGTTCTCCGAGAGATCGACGCCCTCGGCCATCTTCTGCATCATGCCGAGCTGGTCCTGGTCGATCATGAACTTCTCGTAGGAAGAAACGAGACCACCTTCCAGCCAGCCGGCCGCATGCAGCACGAAATTCGTGCCCGCCAGCAGCGTCATGTTCAAGGTATTGGCCGATTCATGCGCTGCCTGCGCATCCGGCACCTTCGAGGCGCAGAGCGAGCCGCCGGTACGGAACGGCAGGCCGAGACGGCGCGCGAGCTGGGCGGAGCCATAGGACACCAGCGACGGCTCCGGCGAGCCGAAAGTCGGGGCACCTGACTGCATGGAGATAGACGCCGCGAAGGTGCCGTAGAGCACGGGCGAACCCTTGCGGATCAACTGCGTGAACGAAGCGCCGGCAAGCACTTCGGCCAGGATCTGCGTCAGCGTACCCGCGACCGTCACAGGGCTCATGGCGCCCGAAAGGATGAAGGGGGAAACAACCGAAGCCTGGTTGTGCCGCGCATAGACCTTCAGCGCGCCGAGCATGGTCTCGTCGAAGACCATCGGCGAATTGGCGTTGATGAGGTTCAGCGTGACGCAGTTGTTCTCGACGAAATCGTCGCCGAAAACGATCTTCGCCATGGCGACCGTATCCTCGGCGCGCTCCGGCGCCGTCACCGAGCCCATGAACGGCTTGTCGGAATATTTGATATGGCTGTAGACCATATCGAGATGGCGCTTGTTAACCGGAATGTCGACCGGCTCGCAAACCGTGCCGCCGGACGAATGCATCGAGGGCGCCATATAGGCGAGCTTCACGAAATTACGGAAATCCTCGATCGTCGCATAACGGCGGTTGCCTTCGAGATCACGGACGAAAGGCGGCCCATAGACCGGCGCGAAGATCGTCGCCTTACCGCCGACATGGGCGTTGCGGGCGCTGTTGCGCGCATGCCAGGTGAATTCCTTCGGTGCCGTTTTCAGGAGTTCGCGGCAAAGCCCTTTCGGAAAGTGCACGCGCTGCCCGCGCACGTCGGCGCCGGCCTCCTTCCAGAGCGCCAGAGCTTCCGCGTCGTCGCGAAATTCGATGCCGATTTCCTCCAGAACCGTATCGGCATTGCGCTCGATGAGCTGCAGGCCCTCTTCATCAAGCACCTCGTAAACGCCGATCTTCCGGACGATGTAGGGAAGCGAAGGGCCAGGCCCACCGCCGCTGCGCGACGCGCGCCTTGCCGCGGCACCTCTGCCCTCCCCGCGCGAACGTCGTCCGCCGCCATCGCCGCCCGCAGCCGGTTGCTCGTTCATATCGTCCATGATGTTTCCTCGCTCCTGCGCATGAATGCGTCTATCCTCACACTATGCTAGCCGATTCCGTCGGCCGGACGTTCCTTAATGCGCCAGCAATTAGCATAGGACAGACATGGCCGCGACGATATCGCCTGATTTCCGTCCGTCGCGATTAATCCGCGCGACGTCGCTTTCGAAAAGAGTTTTGTCATCGTTGAGGTTTATCGGTTATTGAGGCAGTATTTTATACAAGCCTCTGATGCATTTGCACGAAAACGGGATGGAGCGCATGTCTGACGACGAAATCATTCTCTCGGAACTTTCGGACGAGGAACTCGTGCAGCAGATGCATGACGACCTGTATGACGGGTTGAAGGAGGAAATCGAGGAAGCGACTAATATCCTCCTCGCACGCGGCTGGACGCCCTATGATGTCCTGACGCAAGCGCTCGTGGAGGGCATGCGCATCGTCGGCATCGATTTCCGCGATGGCATTCTCTTCGTGCCTGAGGTGCTGCTATCAGCCAATGCGATGAAGGCCGGCATGTTTATCCTGCGGCCGCTGCTGGTGGAGACCGGTGCTCCGAAGCTCGGCAAGATGGTGATCGGCACCGTCAAGGGCGACATTCACGACATCGGCAAGAACCTCGTCGGCATGATGATGGAGGGCGCGGGCTTCGACGTCATCGACCTCGGGATCAACAATCCCGTCGAGAACTATCTCGACGCCATCGAGCGCGAACAGCCTGATATTCTCGGCATGTCGGCGCTGCTAACGACCACCATGCCCTACATGAAGGTCGTCATCGATACGCTTAAGGAAAAGGGCATGCGCGACGACTACGTCGTTCTCGTCGGCGGCGCGCCGCTGAACGAGGAGTTCGGCAAGGCTGTCGGCGCCGATGCCTATTGCCGCGATGCGGCCGTGGCGGTTGAGACCGCCAAGGACTTCATGAAGCGCAAGCACAATAGCCTGGCTGCACGAGCCTGATTGCAGCGGATTCCAAACTGGCGACAACCGAAAGGTTGTCGCCGACCCATTGGCATCCCAAATTGGTTATTGGGCAGCCTTCTTAACGGTATGACCGGCGTCTTCCGTCGCGTTGACGGCATTGGCCGTATCCCTGCCCACGCCGCGAATTGTATTGGCGCATGAAGCGAGTACCATAAGGACAGCGAGTGCGGCGGCGATTTTGCTGAATGTCGGTGCAGTCATGATTGGGAACCCCCTCTGAGTGGATATCGATCAACAAAAAGCGGAGACAAATCCTCCGCGGAATAAACGCATGACAACGCGAAAAGTTCATGTGATCGCGTGCGGCGCAATCGCGCGCGAGATACTGGCGGTCACCAGAATAAATCAGCTCGACCACATCGATCTGCACTGTCTTCCCGCGATCTATCACTCCTACCCTCAGAAGATCGCGCCCGCTTTGGAGGAGGCCATTGCGAATGCGCGCTCGCGGGGCTTCGAGAGGATCTTCATCGGCTATGCCGATTGCGGAACCGGCGGCATGATCGACAAGATCTGTGAGCGTGAGGGCATCGAGCGCCTTTCCGGCCCGCACTGCTACTCCTTCTTCAGCGGCAACGAAGCCTTTGCAGCCCGCGAGGATGACATCACATCGTTTTTCCTCACTGACTTTCTCGCCCGGCAGTTCGAGGCCTTCGTCGTCGTGCCGCTCGGCCTCGACCGGCATCCGGAACTGCGGGACATGTATTTCGGCAATTACCGCAAGGTCGTCTATCTCTCGCAGGAAGAAGATCCGACGCTGCAGGAAAAGGCAAAGGCGGCGGCCGCCTATCTCGGCTTGGACTACGAATACCGCTTCACCGCTTATGGCGATCTTGCCCGTGAATTGCTGACCGTCTGATTACGACATTCCACCCCGTATCCTTGCTTGCGGCCCACGTTGGACTCCGCCATGTTGCAACGCGTCGAAAGCGTTGAATCGCGGCGGAAAACCCGACTGTTCCGCAGGACGGTGACGTTTGCCGCTGGTTGCGGGATGTGCTTTCCGCGCCGCGTCGTTTTTTGGCATGGGCGGCGTCGTGGCGAGCGCAGTCTCCGGGTCGATGGACGTGCATTCTTGATTAAAGAGGAGAATTTTGCATGGCGGATCGCATTGTCGTCTATTGGCGGGACATTCCGGCTCAAGTGATCATCAAGAAGGGGCGGCAAACGGCAAAGCGCGAGCTCTCGCTGCGCTTCACCGAGGCGATCGACATGTGCGCGATGCGCACCGGCGCGGCCGAGACCGACGACTACTTGGCCGAATGGCGCAAGGCCGATCCCGTGCCTGTCTCCGACGATCTGGAAGCCGAGGCGGACAAGGCCGCAAGCGAACTCGAAGCGGCCTTTGACCGGGAGCGTCTGATTGCGCTGGTGAAGGCCGGAGGCCGCGACAATGGCTGACGCCATCCAGAAGCCGGGCAACGCGGCGCCCGGAGCGAAGGCCGCCAGCGGCGCCTATACGCCCGCCGGCGTCTCGCCCAACCGCCGCGCCCGCCGCAAATACACCGTCCGTCTCTGGGCCGTGCGCCATTCGCGCTTCCTCGAATGGTTCTACCATCGCTTCGCCGATGCTTTCCTCCTCCTTCATCCGCTCTGGAAGAAAATCGGCTATGAGCGCGTCGAACGGCCGATCACCTTCGTCGAGCGCAATGTGAAGGGCTTTCTGTTCGACTGTCGCATGTGCGGCCAGTGCGCGCTCTCGTCGACGGGCATGTCCTGCCCAATGAACTGTCCGAAGCAGCTGCGCAACGGCCCTTGCGGCGGGGTGCGCGCCAATGGCAATTGCGAGGTTGAGCCGGACATGCCCTGTGTCTGGGTGCAGGCCTGGAACGGTTCGCGAAACATGATCCAAGGCGATGCGATCCTGAAGGTGCAGAAACCGGTGAACCAGTCGCTGCGTGAAACCTCCTCCTGGCTGCGCGTCACGGCGGAAGCCGCCGCTGCCCGTGAAGCGGCCAAAAGGGAAGCCTGATCGATGGCGCATATCGATGAAAATCCGCTCGGCGTCCACCTGCCGCTCGATCCTCTGCCCGGCCATTCCTCGCTCGGGCGGCTGGAGCGGGTGCTCCGCCGCGGCGAATTCGCCGTCACCGCCGAATTGAACCCGCCCGACAGCTCCAACCCCGAAGACGTTTACGAACGTGCCGCGATCTTCTCCGGCTGGGTGGATGGCATCAACGCCGTCGATGCCTCCGGCGCCAATTGCCACATGTCGTCCGTCGGCATCTGCGCGCTGCTGACGCGCATGGGCTATGCGCCCATCATGCAGATCGCCTGCCGCGACAAGAACCGCATCGCCATCCAGGGCGATGTGCTGGGCGCTGCTGCCATGGGTGTCTGCAACATCATGTGCCTGACCGGCGACGGTGTGCAGGCGGGTGATCAACCGGGCGCCAAGCCGGTTTTCGATCTCGACTGCATGTCGCTGCTCGAAACCGTGCGCATCATGCGCGACAACGCGAAATTCCTCTCAGGGCGCAAGCTGACATCGCCGCCGAAGGTCTTTCTCGGCGCGGCCATCAATCCCTTCGCGCCGCCCCACGACTTCCGGCCCTATCGGCTGGCGAAGAAGATCGAGGCCGGCGCGCAATTCGTCCAGAGCCAATATTGCTACGACGTGCCGATGTTCCGGGAATACATGAAGAAGGTGCGCGACCTCGGCCTGAATGAGAAGTGCTTCATTCTCGTCGGCGTCGGGCCCCTCGCCTCCGCGAAAACCGCCCGCTGGATGCGCTCCAACGTGCCGGGCGTGCACATTCCCGATGCCGTCATCAAACGCATCGAAGGCGCGCAGGATCAGAAGAAGGAAGGCAAGCAGCTCTGCATCGACATCATCAACGAGGTGAAGGAGATCGAGGGCGTTTCCGGTGTCCATGTCATGGCCTACCGCCAGGAAGAATATGTCGCCGAGATGGTGCATGAATCCGGCGTCTTGAAGGGCCGTCAGCCATGGAAGCATGAGGCCAACCGCACCGACGCGCTCATCGCCGAGCGTCTGGAGCACATCCGTGGGGGCAAGGAAGAGAACCAGCAGGAAATGGCCGAAGCCGCCGCTCACCATCCGCCACCCAAGACGCATTGAAATCGAGCAGCGGGCGGAGGAGCCCGGCCGGCTTGTAACCCCCATCCCGGCACGATAGACCAGCTCTATCGGGCAACTGACCAGAGGATCAGACATGACGCGCACCATCGTTGCATCCGCCACTCGCGAAATCATCATCGGTTTCGACCAGCCCTTTTGCGTGATTGGCGAACGCATCAACCCGACGGGGCGCAAGAAGCTGGCCGCCGAGATGATCGAGGGCAATTTCGATACCGTTATCAAGGACGCGCTGGAACAGGTGGCCGCGGGCGCGACCATGCTCGACGTCAATGCCGGCGTCACCTCGGTCAACCCGAACGAGACAGAGCCGGGCCTCCTGGTGAAGACGCTTGAAATCGTCCAGGGCCTGGTCGACGTGCCGCTCTCGATCGACAGCTCGGTGACGGCCGCTATCGAAGCTGCGCTGAAGGTTGCCAAGGGCCGGCCGCTGGTCAATTCCGTGACCGGCGAAGAGGAAAAGCTCGAAGCCATTCTGCCGCTCATCAAGAAATACGACGTGCCGGTTGTTGCCATCTCCAACGACGAAACCGGCATTTCCATGGACCCGGATGTCCGCTTCGCCGTTGCCAAGAAGATCGTCCAACGCGCCATGGACTACGGCATCAAGCCCCATGACATCGTCGTCGATCCGCTCGTCATGCCGATCGGCGCTCTGGGCGATGCCGGCCGCCAGGTCTTCGCGCTGCTGCACCGCCTGCGCAACGAGCTGAAGGTCAACACCACCTGCGGCCTTTCCAATATCTCGTTCGGTCTTCCGCATCGCCATGGCATCAACGCCGGCTTTATCCCGATGGTGATCGGCGCCGGCATGACCTCGGCCATCATGAACCCCTGCCGCCCGCAGGAAATGGAGGCCGTGCGGGCCGCCAACGTGCTGAACGGCACCGACGCCAATTGCACCAACTGGATCATGACCTACCGCGACTACAAGCCGGCCGAAGGCGGAGCGAGCGCTCCGGCTTCTGCGGCCCCCTCGGCTGGCGGCGGCGGTCGACGTGGCGGGCGCGCGGCACGAGCCGGTGCCGGCGCGGCGAGGGAATAGCGATGACCTATCCGAGCCGAAAGCTTTCCGACGATCTCGCCACATTGTGGATCCAGGCGCCTATGGTGATTGGAATGCGCCTGTCGCAAATGTGGATGACAGCAATGACCGGCGGCGGCGTCAACATGACGGAATTCAACGAGATGGTCTCGGAAAAGATGATGGCGGCGGCCGAAAGCGCCGTTGCCACCAATATCGCCATGACCCAGCAGAATATTGCGGCAATGACAATGGGTAGCAGCACCCTATCGCATCGCGCCGTCGATGCGATCGCCCAGGCAGCGATCAAGCCCTACAGCAAGCGCATTCGTTCGAACATGCGCCGCCTTAGCAAACAGAAAGACTGATCCGTGGCCCAAGCCAGCGACAGCGCGAATCCTCTCGTGCTCTTCATGCCCTCCGGTAAGCGCGGCCACTTTCCGGTCGGGACTCCCGTGCTGGAAGCCGCACGGCAGCTCGGCGTCTATGTCGAGAGCGTCTGCGGCGGTCGCGCCACGTGCGGACGTTGCCAGGTGTCCGTGCAGGAAGGCAATTTCGCCAAGCACAAGATCGTCTCGGCCAACGACCATCTTTCGCCTATCGGCCCGAAGGAAAAGCGCTACGCGGAGGTCCGCGATCTGCCGGATGGACGCCGCCTCTCTTGCTCCGCACTGATCCAGGGCGATCTCGTCATCGATGTGCCGCAGGACACGGTGATCAATGCGCAGGTGGTACGCAAAGCCGTCGACGAGCGCGTCATCGCCCGCGATACCGCCGTGCATATGTGCTACGTCGAGGTCGAAGAACCAGACATGCACAAACCAACAGGCGATCTCGACCGGCTGAAGGCGGCATTGGCTGCTGATTGGAAATACGTCAATCTCGACGTGGATTTTCACATCATCCCGCAGGTGCAGTCGATCCTGCGCAAGGGGGAATGGAAAGTCACTGCCGCGATCCATCAGGATCATGCGGACGACCACCCTCGCCTGATCGCGCTTTACCCTGGCCTTAAGAACGAAGCCTATGGCATCGCCTGCGATATCGGCTCGACCACCATCGCCATGCATCTCTCCTCGCTGCTGTCGGGCCGGACGGTGGCATCTGCCGGCACCTCCAACCCGCAGATCCGCTTCGGCGAGGATCTGATGAGCCGCGTCTCCTATGTGATGATGAACCCGGATGGCCGGGGCGCCATGACCAATGCCGTGCGCGAGGCACTGAACGGGCTGATCGACAAGGTCTGCGCCGATGGCGGCGTGTCGCGCCAGGATATCCTCGATGCGGTCTTCGTCGGCAACCCCATCATGCATCACCTCTTCCTCGGCATCGACCCCACCGAGCTTGGCGGCGCACCCTTCGCGCTCGCCGTCTCAGGCGCGGTACACCTGAGGTCGGCCGAGATCGGCCTGCCGATGAATGCCGGCACGCGCGTCTACATGCTGCCGTGCATTGCCGGCCATGTCGGAGCCGACGCCGCTGCCGCCACCCTCGCTGAAGGGCCGCACCGTCAGGATGAGATGATGCTGCTGGTCGACATCGGCACCAATGCCGAAATCGTGCTCGGCAATCGTCAGCGCGTCGTCGCCGCCTCCTCGCCGACCGGCCCTGCCTTCGAAGGCGCCGAGATTTCCAGCGGCCAGCGCGCAGCACCAGGCGCCATCGAACGCGTTCGCATCGACCCCGTCACACTGGAACCGCGCTACCGCGTCATTGGCATCGAGCCTTGGTCGGACGAACCCGGTTTTGACGAAGGGGCCGCGACTATCGGCGTCACAGGCATCTGCGGCTCGGCGATCATCGAGGTGGTCGCCGAGATGTTCCTGACCGGTATCATTTCCGAGGACGGCGTGGTCGACGGCGGCATGACGGCGCGTTCTCCGCGTATCCTGCAGAACGGCCGCACCTATTCCTACCTGCTGCGCGATGGCGAACAGCGCATTACGGTGACGCAGAACGACGTCCGCGCCATCCAGCTTGCCAAGGCCGCCCTTTATGCCGGTGTCAAGCTGCTGATGGACAAGCAAGGTGTCGAGCATGTCGATCGCATCGGCCTTGCAGGCGCCTTCGGCACCTTCATCGATCCCAAATATGCCATGGTGCTCGGCCTCATCCCGGATTGCACCCTCGACAAGGTGAAGGCGGTCGGCAACGCGGCCGGCACCGGCGCGCGCATGGCACTGCTCAACCGCGGCCACCGCCGTGAAATCGAGGAAACTGTCAGCAAGATCGAGAAGATAGAGACGGCGCTTGAATCAAAATTTCAGGAGCATTTCGTCTATGCCATGGCACTGCCGAACAAGGTCGATGCCTTCCCGGAACTGTCCAAGGTCGTGACATTGCCGGAGCGCAAGCAGCTTTCCGACGGTGCCGGCGGTGAAGGCGGCGGCCGCAGACGGCGGCGCAGCCGCGAGTAACGCTCAACCGGTCGCGGCTCACGCGGCCATTTTTCGCCCGATCTCTATGAATGCCTGCCGGATGCTATCGGCCACGGCCTTCATCGGCCCCGTCATCTGCGATGCCGTCAGCAGACGAATGTCGAAGGAGGTGAGTTCCGGCAGCCCCTCATTTGGCCCGAGGATCTCCATATCCTCACCAATGTAGGACCGTGGGAACGGCGCGACCGCAAGATCGGAGACAATAGCGGCGCGCTGCGCCATCGTGTGGGCGCTGAGATAGGAGACGCGGTAAGGCCGCTTCTGCCGTTCCAGCTGCGCCAACGCTTCCGATCGCCAGATGCAACCGTCTTCCCAGATGGAGATTGGCAGCGGGTCGCGCCGATAGGCCGTGCCACACTTGGCGCCCGCCCAGACGAGACGCTCCGTATAGATCACCTCGCCTTCCGTCGGGAAAGGCCGCGTCGCGCAATTGATCAGCGCCAGATCCAGTCGCTGCTCCTCGATGCGCTTCTTCAGCTGGAGGCTCATATCCACGACGACATCCACCATGATGCCGGGATAGCTCTCCGAAAAGCTCTTCAGAATGGTCGGCAGCAGGCGCTCGCCGATATCATCAGGTGCGCCGAGCCGAACCACGCCGCTGAGCTCGGGCATGATGAAACGCGATACAGCTTCGTTCGACAAGGCCAGAATATTGCGCGCATAGGAGAGCAGCATCTCGCCATGCTGCGTCAGGCTGACCGAGCGCGCGTCGCGCAGGAACAGCGTCACGCCGAGCTGCTCTTCCAGCTTCTTGATTTGCATCGAAACAGCGGACGGCGTGCGGAAGACCGCATCGGCGGCGGTGGAGAAATTGCCGGTCTCGGCAATAGCCACAAAGGTGCGCAGAACCTCATTGTCAAGCAACGGTATGGGCCGGCGGAACGGTACGGTCATATCGGCAACCTTCAATTTTTCTGATCCTAAGCACCATATCATTTCATTTGTCTGATTGTCAACGAAGCACCATATTGGATGCAATGAGATTGATACAGACAGCCGCAAAGGAGCAAACACCATGGCTGGCACGGCACTCAACGAAGCCTCTCGCATCTTTACCCTTTTGCATATCCGAAAAATTCAACGGATGGCGCAGCATACGCTCGACGAGATTGCAGCGCGCTTTCCCGCTCACCTGATCGATGACGTCAATGCCCGCGGCCTACCCCCGGATCGGACGCTGTCTGCCCTCGAACGAAAGCCCGGCAAGGCACAATCGTTCAAGAATACTAATGGCAGCTATAAGATCTATTCGTTTGATTGATGAATAGGTCGGATCCATATTGTTGCTCAAGGATCGTGACTTTTTGAGCATCTGAAGCCGAAAGGAACCTGGAAATGACAACGATTAGCTATAGACATGTCGACAGAATGCAGAGCCCGTTCCCATCGGGTGGCAGCCACGTGCCCTTCTTCTCCCGGATCACAGATCGCTGGCAGCAGTGGCGTTCGCTACGCGAGCTTGAGTCCCTGTCCGATGACCTACGCAAGGACATGGGTTGGCCCGCCGCGAACGAAACCAACACTCCCAAGGCTATGCGATGATTGCAGATGATCGTAAAATCTGAAGGCGACACTCAACCCCAACGAGTGTCGCCTTTCGAACATTTGTGCATCTGAACGCGCATTCCAACTTAATCTTGATAATCAGCCCCATATATATTTGGTTGTTTCAGTAGATTGCTTGCCCTTCCTCATCTGCTTTCTTCACCGCGGCATTTTTTGTAGCAAACGCAAATATCCCTTTGCGGCCGCGATTATTCATGCCAATGTCGCTAATAGACCATCGAGCCGACGTATTTGACGCAAGGAATACGCAATGGTCCTGGAGCATGGATTTTCACGATATGAGCAAGACTCCGATTAAGACGCGTTCCCTGGTTTTCTTCCTCGTTCCGCATTTTACCATGCTGCCGTTTTCCGCCGCGGTAGAGACATTGCGTATCGCCAACCGCATGTTGGGCTACCCCGCCTATACATGGCGGCTCGCCTCCACCGACGGCCAGAAGGTCTATTCCTCCAGCGGCATCGGCCTCGAGGTCAACTCAGCGCTCGCCGACGAACGCCGCTATCTCGGCGGCGAAAACCGCCCGAACATGGTGCTGGTCTGTTCCGGCATCTATGTCGAGGAGTTCAACAACAAGTCGGTCAACGCCTGGCTGCGCGAGACCTACAATCGCGGCGTGGCTGTCGGCAGTCTCTGTACGGGGGCACATGTGCTTGCCCAGGCAGGCCTGCTGAATGGCAAGCGCTGCGCCATCCACTGGGAAAACCTCCCCGGCTTCTCCGAGACCTTCCCGCAGGCCGAAGTCTATGCCGATCTCTACGAGGTCGACAGCAATCTCTATACCTGTGCCGGCGGCACGGCTTCGCTCGACATGATGCTGAACCTGATCGGCCAGGATTTCGGCGAGAACCTCGTCAATCGCGTCTGCGAGCAGCAATTGACCGATCGCGTCCGCAGCCCGCATGACCGCCAGCGCCTGCCGCTGCGCGCGCGCCTCGGCGTACAGAACGCCAAGGTGCTGTCGATCATCGAACTGATGGAAAGCAACCTCGCCGAACCACTGTCATTGCTGGAAATCGCCGACGATGCCGGCCTGTCGCGCCGCCAGATCGAGCGTCTGTTCCGGCAGGAAATGGGCCGCTCGCCGGCCCGCTACTATCTCGAAATTCGGCTGGATCGCGCCCGGCACCTGCTCGTGCAATCGTCCATGCCTGTTGTCGAAGTGGCCGTCGCCTGCGGCTTCGTATCCGCCTCGCATTTCTCCAAGTGTTATCGGGAGCTCTACAACCGCTCTCCACAACAGGAGCGCGCGGAGCGCAAGCTGACCATGTCGACGAACCGCACCGGCATCGTCGTCTGAATATACGACATCAATCAGAAGCGATTATCGATGCAAGCGGCCTATTCGGCCGCTTCTTCCGTCATCTTGAAGTCGGAATAGACCTGATTGCGGCCGTTATGCTTGGCCATGTAGAGAAACTGGTCGGCGGCATTGAGATAGTTGTCGAAGGATTCGTAGCCGGCGATCTCAGCGACGCCGATCGATACGGTAACGGATAGTTCCTCATCATCCGCGTTGACCTTCAAGCCGGCGAGATCGATACGCACCTCGTCGCAAAGCATGGTCGCCGCGCGTGAATCCATTTCATTGAACAGAATGGCGAATTCCTCGCCGCCAAGGCGGGACAAAAGGCTAGTGGTGCCTTCGAACAGCGCGTGGAGCCGACGAGCGACAGCCTTCAGCACGAGATCGCCGATTTCGTGACCGTAAGTGTCGTTTAGCTTCTTGAAGTGGTCGATATCGAGAATGGCAACGGAACTCGGGCACTGCCGGCGCAGGCATTCATTCACCAGCCGCGGGGCGTGATCGTAAAAGTACCGCCTATTGTAAAGGCCTGTCAGATAGTCGCTCGCAGCCGCCGCCCGCAATTGCTTGAGCTGCGTCAGCGTCTCGACATTCAAAGCAATGCGACATTGCAGCTCTTCCGGAACGAAAGGGCGATAGATGAAGTCGCTGGCGCCGGCCTTGAGGAAGCTTGCCGACAACAAGCGGTCGTTTGAGGAAGAGATGCCGATGATCCGCATCCTATCGGATCCATAGCGATGGCGGATGCGGCGCGTCAGTTCATGGCCGTTCATGTCGGGCATGTTGTAATCGGTGATGACAACTTCGATATCGTCAAACTCTTCGAGCGCCGCTAGAGCCTCGACGCCTGTGCTGGCTTCGGTAACCCTGAATTGTTGTGCCTGCAGAAGGTCTATGAGCATCTGCCTGGCCGATGGCAGATCATCGACAACCAGTACGCGTGTCGTCCGATTGGTGATGGCGCGCCGAACGGCCGCGACGAGATTGTCGAGAGCGAACTCGCTGTCCTTCAAGACATAGTCGACGACACTGCGCTCCATGATGCGATTGCGCGTCGCCGTATCGAAAGATGCCGTAAAAACAATGCTCGGTATCTGATGTTTGACAGCGACGTCCAGCGCCTCGCCATAGGCAGCGTCGGGCAGGTTGAGATCAATCACCGCCATGGTGAAGCCCCGGTCGCCGTCCGCCAGCGCCTCGTTCAGCATTTTCAGCGAGGAACAATGCGTGACGGCAAGACCGAGCTCGGTTTCAAATCGATGCGACAGCACGGCGGAAAACATGCGCGAATCCTCGACCAGAAGTATCTTCTGGCTGCCATTGCGATAGCTGTTGCCATCGCTGAGGACTCCCACATGCAGTACCATTTCCCTTCAATTCCTCCCATGCCATTCGGCACATGAAATATTCAGTCAATCGCGCATCTACCAAAACCGCCTTTACACTCATCCTGAACAGGATTCGTGAAAAATTGGAACCTCAGATTGCAGACATTTGCATAAAAATGAATTTTCCTCACATTACGTCGACGCCGCCACGCCGGCCTTGTGGTATTTCATGCTGTTTCGCTGACACGCCGTGCCGATTGGATCTGAAGTAGCGTGTCGAGATTCTGGTTTACGCGGCAGTAAAACTCCTCGTCGATGAACGGCCGCAGAATGAAATCATTGCCGCCAGCCTTGAGGAAGCGTGCCGAAAGAAGCCGATTGGTTGATGATGAGACGCCGATGATGCGCAACTGGTGCGAACCGGTCGCCGCGCGAATACGCCGCGTCAGCTCGAAGCCATCCATGTCGGGCATGTTGTAATCCGTGACCATCAGGCCGATGTCACGATTGGCCTTCAGGATCTCCAACGCCTTCACGCCGCCTTCCGCGATACTGACGCGAAAATTGTAGCGTTTCAGCCGGCTGGACAACAGGGCTCGCGCCGTTGGACTATCATCGACGATCAGAACATGATGGCGCTGGTTGGTGAGAAAGCGGCAGATCGATTCGGCGAGCAAATCGACGGCAAAGACATTGTCCTTGAGGATATAGTCGACGACATTCTTGGCGATCAGCTCGTCGCGCATACCTTCGAGAAAGGTGCCGGTGAAAGCGATCGTCGGAATGGAGAGATCGAGCAGATAAGCCAGGGCCTCGCCCTTCTCGGCTCCCGGTAGGTTCATGTTTGAAATCGCCAACTGGATCGGCTCCGACGACTTGTCGTAAGCAAGCTGCAATTCCTCGAAATTGCGGCAGATTTCGACGTCGATGTCCAGAAGCTCTCTCAGCCTGGCGCGGATCATCGAAGTAAAGAGATTGGAATCCTCAACAAGAAGAATACGTGATCCAGCAAGCGACGCGCCGGAATATTGCATCCCCGAAACACCCAGAAATGACATAATAAAAACCTGCTTTTGAAATTGGCCCCTCTGTGATTGTTTCTAGAACAAAGCTTTTGAATATTTGTTAAGTCGACTGGTTTCCCAGAAATGAAGGAAACGGACGGATATCGACGAGCATTTAGCCGGACCGATAGGCGATATCCCAGTTTTCAAAAACTGGAATTGCAGCGTCATAAGCTTTGAAGTCTTTGACCGAGGCGGGTCTCTACTGCACTGAACGAGGGGCAAGCGAGTTGGGCCGCTTCGCATGGCGGCCGGCAAAGCGAACCCGCCGGCCCCAACCCATCCCCTTACTCAGCCGCCGTCTGGCCGCGGCGGCGGGCGGCGCTCTTTGCCTCCGGTACCTGCTCCTCGCGCTGAGAAACGACAGGTTCTGCAACATCCTCGCGTTCCACTTCAGGCCCATCCGCGGAATCGGTCAACTTGCTGCCGGCGGCATCCATCTGCCGGCTTCGCTTGCCATCGCGAACGATGTGCAATTCCTGGTGCGGATAGGGAATGGAGATTCCCTCCTCGCGAAAACGCCTCAGGATCTCGATGCGCAAAGCGTTGCGGATATCCATGCCGTCGGAAAGATCCGAAAGATAGAACCGCATCTCGAAATCAAGCGAGGACGGGCCGAAGCGCAGGAACTCCACATGCGGCTCCGGATTTCTCAACACCTTCGGGACACCGCGCACCAAGTCCAGCAGGATTTCCATCACCTTCTGCGGATCAGACTCGAAGCTGACGGATACCGGAATTTCCGAGCGCGCCAACCGGTTGCGGTGCGTCCAGTTGCCGACCGAGGCATTGATGAGCTCCGAATTCGGCACGATGATCGACTGCTTACGGAAGGTCTCGATCTCGGTAGCGCGCACCGAGATGCGCTTGACGATGCCTTCGGATGTGCCCGACACGATCCAGTCGCCGACCTTGAAAGGCCGCTCGACCAGGAGGATCAGGCCGGAGACGAAATTCGACACGATGTTCTGCAGGCCGAAACCGATGCCGACCGAAAGCGCGCTGGCAACGAGCGCCAGGCTGGACAGATCGATGCCCGCGGCCGAAATGGCGATGATCGCAGCCACGGCGACGCCAAGATAGCCAATACCGGTCCTCACGGAGTTGCGGACACCCAGATCCACCTGACCGCGCGCCATGACGTTGCTGTCGAGCCACCGCTGGAACCAGCGCGTGACCAGATAGCCGCCGGCAAACAAGAGGATGCCGGCGCAAATGCCGAGCAGCGATATCGAGATGTTGCCGATGCGGATCTCGGTGAACAGCCGATAGGCGATCAGTTCAAGATCCTGAATATGGAACCCCCAGGAGAGCAGGATCAGGGGAATGCCGGTCAAAAGTGCCACGGCATAGGTCGCAAGTCCGGCGATGAGGCCGCCTTGATCGAGCGCGACATCGCCAAGATTGAGCCGGTTTTCCAGAAGGCGCCCGACGATCGTCTCGGCGAAGACACCCTGCTTTGATACCGCCTTGCCGAGCTGGAAGCCGAGATACATGGTCGCGATGACGGCGCTTGTCACGATCATCTGCGTTGCCATGAAGCGGGCGAGACCGACATAGCCGATGAACGATATGAAGATCACCAATGCGCCGAGAGCGCGAAGGATGATCGCCATGCCGTGCGGCCAGCGCCGGCCGGGCGCATCGGGATCGCCGTTCTTGGCCAGCATCGGCGAGCCGAACGAGGCTGCAATCAGGATGAGGCCGATCAGCAGGGCGGCAAAGAAGCTTTTCACCACGGTTACGACGACGGGCGATCCCATGGACTCGCTGATGCGATCGAAGACATAATCCAGACCGTTGACCACGGCCATGGCCTGAAGGCACCAGGTCAGCGAGCGCGCGCCCTTGTTCGACAATTTGACGAGACGCCAATGCGGCCTGAACGGCGCAAAGACGGCATTGGTCAGCCGCCCGACGAAATAGACGAGGCCGATAAAACCGAAGAATGCCCCCAGTATGGGCGCGATATCCGGCCGCAGCACATTGAAGTTCGAGAGGAAGAAGAAGGATGTGACCAGAAACGCAACCAATGACAGCGTGCGGATCAAAGTCGACCAGAAGGCAACCGACAGGCGGCTGATATAGGGCGGGTTCTCGATAGCCTCGTCCTGCACATAGTAGCGGCGGAACAGCCGATAGCCGCCGACGAGGAAGATCAAGGCCGCGCCGATCGACAGGCAGACGGCGGCCAGGAATGAGGCAAACTTGGCCTTCAGGACGAAACCGATCCAGCTCGTCACCGCGTCACGGAATTCGACGCCCTCGTCGACGAGCGCCGATGCGGCATCCTGGAATGTCCCCGCGGAAACCTCCGTGCGCTTCAGCAATGTCTCGGTAAACAGCTTGCGCCGCATCTCCATGAGCTGCATCGAAAGCCGATTGGTCTCCGCGGTCAGATTGTCGGCGTCGAGACTTACGGCGCTGATCTGCTTGCGCTCGGCATTGAGGCGGTCTCGCTCCTGCGTGACGATCGCTGCCTCTGGCGGCTGCCCTTCCTTAGGCGCGGCGCCGAGCTGGGTCAGGCGCGCATCGATCTCGGCGGAACGGGGTTTCAACCTTCCCGAAATTGCCGCAACAGAGCGGCTGAGAACATCTACCTGGCCGGAAAGTGCCACCAGTGTTTCGTCGTCCGCCCCGGCCTGCTTGGCACTGTCTTGGATGGAGCCGTAGTCCTTCTTCGCCTTGTTAAGATCGGCAACGGCGGCATCCAGCAAACCATTGGCAAGCTGGGGCGACTGGTCGGCTTGCTGGGGCGACTGCTCGGCTGGCTGGGGCGCTTGCGACGGCTGCTGATCCTGCGCAAAGGCATCCCTACCCACCAGCGGAACGGCGGCCATGGCAAGGCTCAATCCCAGCAGCAAAAGAGGCAGAAGAAGCAGACGGAATTTCAGCGGGCGCAAGCAAAGCTCCTCGTCGCAAATAAAGTCATGGGCGACTCGACCAGAATCGCCATGGAGAATGAAGGACGGATTCGTCCTCTACTGTGATTGCAAATTTCATAGTCTCCACGCGTACGCCTTGTAAGACAAAGAAAGGCGACACAAAGGCATTCCACGCCTTATCCGGCCCGGACAGACCCAAGACCGAAGATCGCCGTCCTGACTTTCTCAAGGCTACACCCAAAGACAGGCCCGGAGATAGGCCGAAGAATGGTATGCGGTGTTTCGATCCCACCTTCCGGATCGCAGGTTGATCGGTGATGTTTCACGCCCACCGAGGGCTTCGACATATGACGATTATAGGGTTTGCGCATAGCACCGGTGCTCGATCCGGGGCGCGGCAAGACCAAGACGGGTCAGCTCTGGGCGTATGCTCGCGATGACAGGCCATGGCAGGGCATCGATCCGCCCGGTGTCGCATATGTCTATGCGCCGGATCACAAAGCCGAACGCCCGATGGCGCATCTCGAAGGCTTTATCGGTGTTCTCCAGGTGGACGGCTACAGCGGCTATCGCCCGTTGGCTGCCAAGAATACCGTGTCACTGGCTTTCTACTGGTCACATGTCCGTCAGCGCTTTTACGAACTGGCGGCCGCTGGTCCGGCACCCATTGCCACCGAGGCGCTCAGACGTATCGCCGAACTCTACAAGATCGAAGACGAGATACGTGGCCTTACGCAGGAAGAGCGCTGCGCCGCTCGTCAGGAAAAGAGCCGTCCGATCACCGATAGCCTCGCTCCTTGGCTACGTGAACAGCTTGGCCTCATCAGCCAGAAGACAAACCTTGCCGAGGCGATCCGGTACGCCCTGTCACGCTGGGATGGGTTGATCCGGTTCATCGACGACGGCCGGATCGAGATCGACTCAAACACCGTCGAGCGGTCAATCCGCCCAATTGCTCTCAATCGCGAAAATGCACTCTTTGCAGGTTCCGACGCCGGGGCGGGACATTGGGCGACGATCGCCTCGCTGATCGAAACCGCAAAACTCGATGGCGTCGAACCGCTTGCTTATCTCGCCGACGTCCCCACCAAAATCGTCAATGGACATTCAAACAGCCAGATAGAGGACCTTCTGCCATGGGCCTATGTCGTACCGCGCCAGACCAAGGCAGTCGCCTGGGAACGCCGCTTACGATGCTCCCCACGGGATAGGAGAAACGCGCTCTCAGATGCCAACCGGTCCGGCCCACGCGCATTCGAACGCAGGTATCGGCATAGAGAACCCCTTCAGTTGCAGTCGTGCGGTTTCCGTAAAGGTAGCGCTGCTGTAATGATTCCGGAACACACTCTCCGATACGAGAATCTGATCACTCGAGGCCGCCGAGCATAAGCGGGCAGCTAGCTGAACTGTCGTGCCAAAAAGATCGTTACTGTCCTCGACGGGTTCTCCGCAATCAATGCCGATCCGAATGTGTATAGGCTCGGCGTTGCCTCGGTTGTACCGGTGGAACCCCCGATGAATGGCGGTGGCGCAATCAACGGCCTGCGTAGTGGACACGAAGGACGCCATTATGCCGTCGCCAGTGTGTTTCACCTCGCTCCCGCTGTACTCCTTCAAGCACCTTCGGACTACGGAATCGTGTGCCCTGACCAGTTCCGTGCCCATGCGGTCGCCGAGGCGGGCGGTCATTTCCGTCGAGCCCACTATATCCGTGAACATGATCGCTCGGTGGGCGCAGTCTTCATTTTGTGATTTCCCCGCAAGAGGTTCGGGATCCTGGATCCGGCCAAGAAAAGCCTCCACGGCGGAAAGAGCTACCTCGACAACCTCGCCCGCTACATGGCCGTGCGCTACGCGATGGACGCACTGGGCGGTTTCTTTGTCTGGTGCTTCTATCAGGCAAAACGCAGTGCCGCGCTGATGGTCGAACCAGTAGGTCAGGAACTTCACTCCATACTCATCCTGGACTTCGAGATCCTTCCGATGTGCCTCGGCAACGTCTGCGGCGCTATATCCTTTGAGATCATGACGATCCATGAATATGCCCATCGTCTTCCCCTTCCCCGGTCTCCAAGAAGTGTATGCCCGATCGGAATTTTGGGCAATCGATCGATTCCCTTTCGGTTTGAGTGAATTGTGCTCGCCTTCTCTTCGTTGCTCCGGTCGCGATGACGTCCCGTTCCTGTGAAGACCTCGAACCGCAGCACGGGCTCCTCTTCCTTTGTTTCAAGCGTAAGCTCCGAAATCGTCATATGTCCAAGCCCCCGGTAGGCCTGGAACATCAACGATCAGAACGTGATCCGGTAGGTGGGGTCAGAACACCGCATAGGAAGAATGCAGCCGGCAATGGGGATGGCCCTGCTCCTACCTTTCCGGAGAATGAGGATGAAGGCTGCGACGCCGACCACAGTTGCGATCATGCCGATCAGCGTGTCCTAAGACAGCGACATTTATTCCGGGAGGACGAAGCGGCCGATCTGTTGGCGAAAAGTCTGAAAAGTCGGCTAGACCGCCTTGCATTGCGGATGGAAGCGCTCCGCCATAGTCTCCGCGGCCGCATAAGCCTGCGTGACGATTTCAGGCACGAGATCGATGTCCGGAAGGCTACCGAGCCCTAGCGGCCCAATCGCAAAAAGTCCGTCCGTCGTCCGTCCATCGACGGCAAGCGCGCCCGTTGCTTCAACGGCAAGGCCGAGGCCAAGTTCGTCCGGCACGGCAAGGCCGGCATCGACCAGTTTCCGCAGCAGCGGCGCATCGAGATCGGGCGCCTGGCACCGACAGTCGATCACCTCATCCGCATAGAGCTGTTCGACCTCCTGCTGTCCGGCGGGCCGCAGTGTCAATCCGGTCGGCGTCCGGCGGATAAAGTGACCTCGTCGCAGCAAGGTGTTGCCTTCTGCCAGTTCCTGTTTCAGGCGAACATGCAATGCCTCGGGCAATCGATTGCGGTGGCTGTCATAGAGCGCCCGCAGATGGCGATTGAACCGCTGCTTCTGACCGGCAGGCAACGCTCGCCAGAGCGACCGCGCATGCTTGCGCAGGCCGTTCATGACGGATTGCCAGCTCTGGCCGTTCGCCTCCGCATCTTCGCAAGCCTTGCGGATGAAACGAATGATTTCGCTCAGCTGATTGGGCATCCTGTCGGCGGGGAAGACGGGCTCGGCATTGTTGCGCGTATGGCTCTGGGGCAGGAAACCCCGCCTGGAAACGATGGTGATCTGACCCGCATAGCCGCTGTCGCGCATCTGCAGCAACCTGTCGACGACGCGCAAGCCGCTGCCGAGCAGCACCGTATGCGGCCGCGACACCAGGCGGCGAGCACGGACTGCCGTTGGGATATTCACGGGTTCACCGCTTTGCGATTCCTGGTCGGCAATGCCATAGCCAGTCGCCAGCACGACCATATCGAACGGTGCGTTGGCGGCGCCCTCGCTTTCCACCAGAAAGCAGCTGCCGCGCAGGCGGCGAAGGCCTGTGACCGCCTCGCCGCTGACCTGAACCGTCACGTCTCGCCGCGACGCAAAGGCTTCGGAAAAGCGCTGATAGACATAATCGCTGAAAATGCTCTTCGGAACGAAGATCTGCTGAAAACCCGGTATGGCGGCCGAGACGGCGCTGCGGAAGGGCGCATTGCCGCACAGCCATTCATTGAAGTCGTCAGGATCTCCGGCAGAAACGGAAAGGTCGCGAACGCGGCTGTTGAGGATTTCGCTGCTGTGCCCGGACGCCAGAGCCTGCCCGCCGCTGACGCTGGAATTCGGATCGAAAAGCTGCAGGTGGAAAGGGGTGCGCACCGTCTTCATCAGGGCGATCGCGATCATCATGCCCGAGAAGCCGCGGCCGATAACGGCGATACGGGGCATCGCGTAAGCCTGGGCCGCCGCATTTGCCTTGGCGGAAAAAAATCCCTGAACCGTCATATCAACTCCTGGGGCGAGAGGTGGTCGATCATGCCTTTCTCGGGCTTGCTCACTTTACGGCCTGCGAAACACAAAACTCTGATTTATGATGTTTGGCGGCCAGAGCGCTGCGGCTCATGGAACGCATGAAAGCCGCATTGGTTCTCAAAATTCAGCACATCGTCTTCAATCAGGAATACCATTCCCTCACGAAGCAAGATGCGACAGGCAGGCTCGAACCCGGATTCAAGAACCGGACACCTGCAACTGGCTACGCACACGGCTGCCCGTCAAAATAGTCAGGCAACGGAATTGTTCCCATTGTCTACTCATTTAGTCGTATATGAAAGCGTGAAAATGCGCCGTTAGCAAGCGCTTTCTTGCCGACCGAGCCCGCAAACGGATCAGAGCGATGATACCATGACGCAAGAGGCGGCCTGCGATCGCAGGCCCATTTGCGATCTACCTTCTGCGGTTTCGGCAAAGGAAGAGAATAGCCGATAGCCTTCCCGCCAACGGCCGAAGCCGCCTTCGATATTGATATGACCGGCCTGTCCGAGATCGTGAAGCTCGCTTCCCCAGCAGGCAGCATACCGGCGGAGCGCTGCGAAATCCATGTAACGATCGTCACGGCTGCCGACGACGAAACTTCTGACCGGCAAGGGCCTGGTCGGCATCGCACCGAATTCGATAGCGCCGGGATGAAGCCTCTCCGTCCTCTCAAGATCACAGGGCGCGACAAGAAAGGCGCCCTTCACACGCCTGGCAGCCGGCCGATCAGCCAGATGGGCGGCAAGCAGGCACCCGAGACTGTGCGTGACGAGCCATGCCTCCCCCACCCGCTCCAGCTCGTTTTCGAGTGCCTGCAGCCACTGGGACAATACCGGCCTGGACCACAAAACCTGTCACACAATGGTCGCGGAGGCATGATCACGTGTCCAATGGCGTTGCCAATGGCCCTCGGCGGAACCGTTCAAGCCGGGAAGGATCAAGATGGCGCCCATGGGGATCTCCTGGATGCAGGCGGCCACGCCTTCCGGCCGCGTGCTTACAATTTCTCCATTTGCCGCCTATTATGCCGAAAGGCAGGATCCGAATAAGCAAAGAAAATCCATTGTATACTAGATCCATAGAAATTAAGATCTTACGGATTTGCCTTGCCTGAAGAACCGATCTGGCGCTGGCTGATGGAGTGATGGATGGGGACTGTTTCGCAGTTGCACGAACGCGTCAGGCCACCCGCGCATCGTATTCAAAGCGAAGAGGAAGCGCTCGAAATCGCGCGGTCGCTGGCCGCCGGCTTCGCGCTGCAGGCCAGTGATCGTGATATCAACCGTGTCCTGCCCTATGATGAAATCGAAACCCTCTCCCAGTCAGGCCTGTTCGGGATCTCCGTGCCGTCGGAACATGGTGGCATCGATATTTCCAACTCCGTCCTTGCCGAAATCATCGCCATCCTGGCAGGAGCCGATCCCTCCATCGCACAGATTTTGCAGACCCATTTCCACGTGCTGGAAGCGGTGCGTACCGGCGGCAGTGAGGAGCAGAAGTCGTCCCTTTTTGCCAGGGTCATGGCCGGTGACCGTTTCGGCAGTGTTTCTTCGGATGCCGGCACCGGCGGAGCCGGCCAAAGTGATCTGCAACTGACACATGATGGACTAGGCTACCGCCTGAACGGCCGGAGCTTCCATTCAGCCAGCGTACTCTTCTCCGACTGGATCGTCATGTTCATTGCCGATGCCGTGGCCGTCGTGCCGAGGAATACCGAAGGCATCCAGATCATCGACGACTGGGATGGTTTCGGCCAGCGCACCTCCGGAAACGGAACAACCATCCTGCACAACATCTATCTCAACGTCGACGCGGTGCTTTCGCATCACGAAAAACTTGAGCAGCCTTCCGTCATCGATTCCGTCGGCCAGCTCACCCATGCCGGCATCAATCTCGGCATAGCCCGGTCGGCGCTGGCGACGACCATCGAGCTCATGCGCGCCCATCCCTCGACGGACAATAGCCTGAAGCATGCTGCGGATGATCCGCTTATTATCACCAGAGTGGGAGAGATTGCCGTTCGCATTGAAGCAGCAACGGCGATGGTGGAGCGCGCCGGCAGCAAGATCGATGCCGCCCAGATCAATCTCACCGAGGATCATGTGATTGATGCTGCACTCTCCGTGGCGGCAGCACAGACAGTGACGGCGGAGATCGCCATGGAGGCGTCCAATACGTTGTTTGATCTCGCGGGCGCATCCTCGGCACGCATCGGCCTCAATCTTGACCGCCACTGGCGCAACGCCCGCATTCATACGCTCCATGATCCGGCACGACGGACATACAACGCCGTCGGCAACTATCATCTGAACGGCATAAAGCCGCCAAAGAGCTCATCGCCCTGAACGTCGGCTGCGCTGGGTCCAGTAAAAAGGAAAACGGCCGAAGAGCTCAGCCGATATTCGAAGCGCGGTAGTCTTCCCGCTCCTGGATCTCGATCGGCGCACCGCCGGCGACGAACTGTTCCAATGTCATGTTATCGAGAATCTCGGCAATCGCGTCGCGGACCTCCGTCATCGAGCGACGCACCTGACAGCGCTCGGGATCCGAACAGTCGTCGCAAGCCTCATAAGCCGTGCGGCTGGCACAGCGGATCGGGGCAAGCGGACCGTCCAATGTGCGAATGACATGGCCGATGCGGATTTCCGCGGCCGAGCGCGACAGCGAATAACCGCCGCCTGGCCCCTTCTTCGAGCGAAGCACACCGGCATTGCGCAGTTCGAGCAGGATGGTATCGAGAAACTTCTTCGGAATGTTGTTGCGTAACGCGATATCGTTGATGAACGCTGTTTCGCCCGGCCCAAGACGAGCCAGATCCACCAGCGCCTTCAATCCATATTTTCCTTTTTTCGTAAGCATCGCTATCCGCTTTACTGCAAAGTCGATTGTTGGGAGCCCGGCTCGGTTCGATGGAGACTCAACCGGCCGATCTTGTCATCAGAGATTGCGGAAGTAACCCCGCCACCCCGGACAAACAAGACAATAACTCACAAATTGTATAGTTTATATGAGTAAATTTAGGCAAATGTATCGCCGAAGCAACGATTTTGCGGCTTTTCTTGGATTTAGGCGGCGCTACTATCCAAATGTGCTCCGCCATGCCCATGTTCGTGCTCAGCAATTGCCGAAGCCACCTGCTCCGCAACGAGGACAGCATGCTCCACCACTTCAGGCAAACCCATGAGCTCACCGAAGGTTCCGCGCGCCAATGGACCCGAGATGAACAACGCGGGCACGATCGCCCCGTTAGCACCGAGCGCCCGCGATTGCGTGTCGCAAGCAAGTCCGAGCCCTGTGGGGTCCATCGCTAGATATCCGGCCGTCGCAAGACCGTCGATCCAGCCTTGCGACTGCAGGATCCCGCGATGGCCGGGACCGGTGGTAACGACGACTGCATCGAATTGCCTTTCGACATCTAGGTCGGAGCGGCTGAGGCGGAGCCTGCAATCGATGCCGCCGTCTGCGACCTCGATGGAAGCAACCGAAGCCGCGAGCACCTCGAGCCGGCCGGCATCAATCGCCTGTTCGCTGACAGCCTCCACCTGCGGCGCGACGCGAAAACGGTGCACGTCCCAGAAGGGCCGCAAATGCCTGACGACACGCCTTCGCTCCTCGACGGATAGCGCCCGCCATAAATGCCGCCCCTGCGCCCGCACCTGATCGATGACCGCATGCCAGCTGCGCCCCTCGCCTTCCGCTTCCCGGATGGCCGCGCGCACATGCCGTAGGAGATCCAGCGCCGTCCGTGACGGGTGACTGACGAAATCGCCGAACAGGTCCTGTTTCACCTGCGCATGACCGCGTGAACGCAATCCGCGACGGGATATGGCGGTAATGGGTCCTTTGTGACCGCGCAGCTGGAGAGAGGCGATGACATCGGCCGAGGTCAGACCATTGCCAACCACCAGCACGCGATCATCAGCCCGGACGGCCGCAAGCGCATCCGGCCGCGTCGGATCCGGAACGAAGCGCGGATGATCGGCAAGCGCATCCTGTAGCAATTGCGGCGGCAGGGGCGACGGATGACTGGTAGCGATGACGAGAATATCCGCATCCACGCGCCGTCCTGCCTCGCCTGTGATCACCCACCGGCGACCCGACCGTGATATCCGTTCGACCCCTTGAGCGATATGGGTGAGGCGCCCCTCCTCGACGAAGGGACCTATCATGCTGGAGATATAGTTTCCGAAAACGGCACGACGAGGAAACAGGCTGCCATTCGCCGCAACCGCCGCCTCATCACCTGCCAGCGCGCCCTGCTCCTGCAGCCAGCGTTGAAAATGCTCGAGGTCGTCAGGCAGGAGGCTCATCTTGGCCGCCGGCACATTGATGCGGTGGGCGGGATCGCGCGTATCATAGGCAAGCCCCGCCCCCAGACGGTCACGTGGCTCGAAAATGAAAAGCTGGCTGGGCCGCAATAACCGGCGTTGCAGCAGATGGAAGGCAACCGCCGTTCCGGAAACCCCGCCGCCGATGATGGCGATGACTGGCAGATCACGCGCCTGATGATCAGAGCTAATGGTTATAGCCAACTCCTTCCGGATCAATCGGCCGCGCGAACTCGCCGCCTGCCGATCAATCGCAATTACCGTTGCAAGCGAAAATATACTCTATAAATTTTATTGACAATAGGATCCCGAGACGAGCGCGTGCTCCCCCTGCAACCCGGATAGTGAAATTGGCGCCGATAAGCCTTTGCAAACAAGCGCTTATTTGTGCCTTGCACAACATTGTTTTTGCACCGCAAGATGTAAAAAACTTGGCATGCACCAAATAAAAGAACATACTAATAGTTGTTCTGGTTCGTATTCTCTGTGGGAGGAGAAATATCATGGAACTACTTCGTCTGCTCACCCCCTTCGACTATACGTTGATGCTGCTGCTGGCAGTCATCTTTGTATTCAGCTTGATGGAAGGCGGACATAAAAAGCATTGAGCGCACGCCATTAAGGCGACCAGATTTGCCCCGAGGCAAGCGCATCCGGGTGATCGTGTTCGATATGGCTGAATGATGAATCTCATCGAGCGGAAGAGCTCCAGTCCCGCTGTCATATTCCATGCTGCACGACACCGGCGTCCCATTAGACGCAATCACTCCCCGATTTCCCGCCGTTGAAACCGGCCAAGCGCCCGGTTTCATTTCAACACTCCTCCCCAATACAGCCATGAGTAGCAGCGCACTGCTCTACTTTGGCTTGAAATTATTGTGTTGTAAAAAATAGGATTTCCCCTAGCAACGATCGGTTTTTGCGCCAGCCGACATGATGTTTTCGGCAAGCTTCACGCAAACGACTCTTGCGATACTCCACCTGCATCGGAATTTTTTTGAATCAGCGGGGGATATACTTATGGGATACGATTGGGACGGCGTAAAAACACGCAGGATGCGGAAGCTGAAATACGGGATTTCCTTTTTCCTCCTTACGATGTCTCTGACCGCGCCAACCATATTCCTGCTGCATTTCCGCTGACGCCGCCGCCTTCCCGCAAGCCGCCGAAACACCACAGAAATGCAGGCGGAGCTCAATCCCGCAGCGTTGCTCTTGAGCTTTCAATTACCCAATAAGATTCGCGTAAGCTGCTTGTTTTAAGAGTTTCGTTAACGCTTCCCACATTAGAGCATGCCAAATTAGTGAAGCATGGTACACGGGAGCCAATGCTATGACTACAGTCTCGCCTGACTCGCCTGAAGGCAGAGCATCAACGCGAAAACGGACGCTTTTTGGTGCCAAGATCATATTCAATGACGGACATTCGGTCTTCGATTGTACCGTAAGAAACCTGTCCGATACCGGTGCGATGATCCAGATCGAGAACCCGCTCTCCGCACCGAACGCCTTCCATTTGCAGCTCTCGGACAACAGGCTGTGGGCGTGCCAGGTGCGGTGGCGAAAAATCAACAGCATGGGCATTCAGTTCGTTTGAGGATATGCACTATTTTGTGCCATAACCGCCGCTCGGTTCCGCAGTCAAAGTCTCAACTTCGATCATATGTTGTGAGAGCATAGTCGGGTTCGACTTCAGCTCGACCATGGGCATGAGGACCGGTATTGGCGGACCCTCGCCGTTCTCACGCTTCATCGACTTGCAGCTCATCGGGCCGTGAAGAGGCGCATCGAACCGATTCACCCACCCGATCATCGCCGCAAGGACGAAATTCGTTCAACTGCGCACCACAATCGCCGCGACACTTGTCATTCTTTATTGCGGGCCTGTGGTCACAGGATTCTAAAATGCCCATCGCATAACTCCGGACGATGACGATGAGTGACAAACCGTGGCTTTTCCCTGTGTGTGTAATTTGCACACGTACCAATCAAACTCTGAAGGTCGGCACGACCCGGGAGGCGTGGAAGATGCTCCTCGATATGTGGCCCGTTGCGGATGGCCATAGGTTTCTTTCTGCCCTCAGGATCTGCATGGATGTCGAACACGGCATAGGAGAGCCGGCCGACGCACGCGATGCCTTCATCGCAGCAGCAGAAGAGGCCGGCGTGACCATCGAGGCATGAAGCGATGCGTCGTCCGTCGCAAGCCGGGCACGAAGCTGTTGGGAGAACGCTAGGAGATCGAGGCCGCCGCTTTTATGAACAGGAACCGAATCTGAATTGGAAACGAAGAAGCCGATGCCGGCTTCTTTCCAAGAATAAATCAGCGTTTCCAAGGAGATAATGGTGGGTGATGTAGGGCTCGAACCTACGACCCGCTGATTAAGAGTCAGCTGCTCTACCAACTGAGCTAATCACCCGTACCGCTTGTCGGCGGCGTGACCGGGCATATAAATAGGATCGGTTTGATTGTCCAGCGGCCAGACGAATTTTCTTTGATTATTTGTCAAAAAAATTTCAGAGACCGCCGAAAATCCAGCAAAATCAAAGCTCAAGAATTCCGGACGCGACGCACACGGCCTGGCCGCCGATGCGGGCGTTGGCGATCAGGCCGTCGTCGACATCGAGGTGGAGATGAATCAGCGAGGGCCGCCCCATCTCGATACCCTGCTCTATGATGATCGGATGATGGCCATCCGGCAGCCCGTCGAACTGATTGATCGCGCCGGATAGCGCCGCCACCGCCGAACCCGTCGCCGGATCCTCGACGATGCCCATTCCCACAGGAAACATGCGCGCATGGAACTTGGCGGCATGATTGACGCCGCCGCGACAATAGACGAAGGCCGAAGCGAGCGCGCCATCGACGAAGGGAACCGTCTTTTCCCAGAGCTGCAGATCAAATTCCAAACGCTCGGCCGCACCAACATCGTGCACCGGCACCAGCAGGAACGGCACGCCGGCGCTCCAGATGGACGGCACGTGATTCTCGAAGCCGATCTCGGTGATCTTCAGGCTGAGCGCGTTGGCAATGTCAGCCCTGTCGAGCGGCAGCAGGATCTGCTGCGATTTCCTCGGCAAGTCGAACTCGGCAAAGCTCGCCTTGTTCTGGCGCAGCCTGATCGCGCAGCGCACCGGCCCGACCCGTTCGTCCAGCACGGAAACGAGATCGATGTCGCCGCCATGCGTCGCATGGGCCTTCTCCGCGAGCGCAATGGCCGTACCCACGGTGGGGTGCCCGGCAAAGGGCAGTTCGCGACCCGGCGTGAATATTCGCAGATTGGCCGTATGCGCCGGGTTCTGCGGCGGCAGCACGAACACCGTCTCGGAAAGGTTCATCTCCCTGGCGATGGCCTGCATCGCCTCGTCACTCAAGCCCTCGGCATCGAAGATGATCGCAAGAGGATTGCCCGCCAGCTTCCTGTCGGTGAACACATCATAGACACTGTAGCTGCGCGCCAATCCGGCCTCCATCCAAGCTTCCAGACTTAACCATTCATACCGGCAAGCGACTCCAGCGCAAGCCCAAGCTATTTCGCTTCGCCGAAGAACCAGGCGAGAATAGGCAGCATCGCAACATTGTAACGCTGCGCCGTCGGATCGGCCGAGCGGATTGCGACCGCGCCGTCGATCTCATCCTCCTCGGCGACCAGCATGTGCGCCTCAATCCGCCGCAGCATCTCCTCGGCTGTCCAGGGGAAGCGGAAAACACGAAAAAGGGTTACGGAGCGGTTCGCATGCGTGGCGTAGTAGCCGGGCTCTGCGTCTGCCTCGTTCAGATCCAGGCCAGTTTCCTCCAGAACCTCGCGGCGCATATTGCCCTCAACATCGCAATGCCCGTCCACGATGTCGTTTTCATCCATTGATCCGGCGGCGCAATAGACCTGGCCCGGATTGGCCGTATGCGGCGCCATGCGGATCGCAATGACCGCGTCGTCGGACGAAACCGCCACCGCAAATGCAAAGACATGAAAGCCGCCCCGCTTCCTTTGCTTGCGCCACCAGAGGAATGTGGAAAACGGCGTCACGTAGCCTTCGCCCTTCACAACGCCGTCGGCAATCGACAGCCGATGCTGGAAGATCATGTTGCCATCATAAAGCGCCGGGTTGGCGGCAATCTCCTTTGCCCAGTTCCCCTGCGCCGCTTCCCATTCCTTCTGATGGAACGGATGGTTGCCGGAAAGCACGGCAAGATCGATCCTGGAGACCGGAAACACGGTATTTTCCGGCGGCCAGCCGGCCATATCGTCCTGCAATTCTGAAACTGTCATACGAGATCCAATGCGATAACGACGGGGCAATGGTCGGATGCCTTCGGCCGGTCCCAGCCGACGCGCGGATAGCGCTCCACCTCCTGCCCCGGAGGAAATATGGTCCGGAAAGGCTGGCCCGAGCGAACAATGTCGGGGACGCGCGTCGCGTTGGCGCCTGCCAGGGCCGGAGACAGCCAGATGTAATCAAGCTGGCAGAGCCGCTGCTCCTGCGGCCCGCGCGCATGATAAAGCGTCCAGCGGTCGAGCTCCTCCCGACGATGCATGACATTTTCGACGAAGCCGTCACGGCTGAAGACATCGAGCGCACTTTCTTTTTCTTCGGTGCGGTGCTCGAAGCTATAGCCGGTGCGGCGCGTGCCGATGACGTCGATCCACTCCTGATAGTCGTTCATATCGCCGCAGATGGCGAAGTTCTTCGTTGCCGTGTGACCAGCGCCGAACCGGTCTTCGATGATGCGGCGAACGGCCATCGTCTCGGCACGGCGTACCGGCATGGTCGCCTGGCGGCCATCGACGCCCTCCCGCGCCGGCCCCATCGATTTCAGATGCACGACATAGAGCGAGAACGGCACCCCGCCGATATGGAGATGGAGTTCCAGGCAATCACGCTTGAAGATCTTGTCTTCCGAATGAAGGCCGAGTGCTGCCAGCTCATCGTTGAAAAGGCCGAAATCGCCGTAAGTCACCATGGCGTGACTCTTGATGTCATTAAGCACGATCGGCTGCCCATCACGCGTTTCCTCGCGCATCATAACGGCCACATCGATGCCACGGCTGTCATTGCCTTCGATCAGGAATTTTTGACGATAGCCGTTGCCGACCATGCGGTAGAGATAGCCATATTCGAATGCCTGCAGCGCCGCCATGTTGTCGACCTCCTGCAGGCAGATGATGTCGGCATCCGCATCGGCGATCGCGAGCGCCGTCATCTGCCGGGTGTCGTCAGCCGCAGCGACCACGCGGGCAGCTTCCAGCTGCTGATAGACACTCTCGTTGCGAACATCGAAGAGCTGCAACACGCGATCCTGCCGCAACTGATTGCGAAAACCGGTGTAATCAAAACGGGTCAGCAGGTTCTCGACATTGAAGGTTGCAAGGCGCAGGGACATGAAGCATTCCAATTTCTGAAGAAGAATGTGAGCCGGCTTATCCTGCTCGCATTACCCGGTCTTGGCGGTGACCGTCGATTTGAACTTACCCATGAGATAGGGGCCGGAAAGAACAGGCGCATATTTCGGCTCCTCTCCCGGCTTGAGGCACGAAGGCAAGCAGGCGATTTCGGCAAACCAGTTCGGCTGATGAAAGAATGCCAGCGACTGCCGCCGCTGCATACCGCCCTCTTCCGGCGGCGGATTGACGACGCGATGCACGGTCGAAACCCAGCGATCATTGGTCCAAAGCGCCATCAGGTCGCCGATATTGATGACGAAAGCGCCCTCCACCGGCGGCACCGGCGTCCAGCGACCGTCAGGCGCAATGATCTCCAGCCCCTTGGAGCCCGGCTGCGGCAGCAGGATCGTCAGGCTGCCGTAATCAGTATGAGCGCCGGCACGCAGTTGGCCCGGCTGCGGCGGCACATGCTGCTCAGGATAGTTGAGAGCCCTCAGCGCGCTGATCGGCGCGTCCACGTAAGCATCGAAGAAATGCTCGTCGAGACCGAGCGCCGTCGCAAACACCCGCATGATCCGCGCGGCCAGATCCTCCATGGAGCGATAATAGGCCTTCCATGCCTCCATGAAACCCTCTGGCCCCTCGGGCCAGATCGTCGCCGCATAGCAGAAACCAAGTGCCTCCGGATCGCTCATGCCTGATGGCACGGCAAGCGGACCGCCATTGAAGCTTTCCTTGAGGTCGGGCGGCGTGTCGACATTGCGCGATTTCGCCAGCGCTTCGGTGCCGGGACCGAGATAGCCGTAGGGATAGCCCGGATAGAGCGTCTTGGCCCGCTGCTTCACCTCGGCGGGCAAATCGAAGAACGTGTGCGTCTTGTCCCAGACATTCGCAATCACGCCATCAACGACACCATGATTGGCAATCGCCAGGAAACCGGTCGAGCGGCATATCCGGTCCACCTCCGCTCCAAGCCGTCTCTTTTCCTCGAGATCTGCCGCCTCGAAGGCGCCGAGATCGAAAATCGGGAAGCTCTGATCGGACATGTGCGACTCCCATTCGTGACATCGGTCAAATCAAGCATAGGAGGCGGCGGCGAACAACCATCTTGTCTCCCGCCGCACAATCAGAGCCTCCAGGCCGAGCGGATGGCGACGGGATAGATGTCACCCGCCTTTACCGCCTCGCGGCTATAGGCCCTGAGCATCTGCCCGTCCGGCAACGAGAGCCGTATCGCGTAACGCTCGCCCTCATAAAGAACGGAAACGACCCGGCAGGAAATGCCCTGCGCGTCGGCGATCACATCCTCCGGCCGCACAAGAATATCGGCATGCTCGGAGGCGCCCTCCTGCTCGTTCCAGATCTTCTTCAAGGAGGGCCAGTCGATAAGACGCGGCCGGCCATCGGGAAGGGTAAGCGACAGGATGGCGCCCTGCCCCACCAGGCTGCCGACCATCCGCCCTTCGGGCCGGGCATAGATCTCCGCCGGAGGTGCCACCTGCAACAGCCGTCCCTCGGACATGACAGCGACATCGGTCGCCAGCGCCATGGCTTCGCTCTGATCATGCGTAACGTAGATCATGGTGGCGCCTGAGCGCTGGTGGAACTCTCGGAACGTCTCCTCCATCTCTTTCTTGAGATGACGATCGAGATTGGCAAGCGGCTCGTCGAGCAGCACGACATCAGGCGATGTCACCAGGCAGCGTGCCAGCGCCACGCGCTGGCGCTGGCCGCCGGAGAGATCAGCCGGCCGGCGCTCGGCATAATCGGCAAGCCGCACCGTCGCCAAGGCCTCGCGCACCTTCTCGCGGTAGCGTTCGCCGGAGATGCCGCGCACCTTCAGCGGATAGCCGACGTTGTCTGCGACGTTCATATGCGGCCAGAGCGCGTAGGACTGAAACACCATCGCCATGTTGCGCCGCTCCGGTGGCAACATGTTCGCTGCGTCCGCCAGCAATCGTTCGCCGAGATGGATGGAGCCATCTGTCGGCTGTTCGAAGCCGGCTATCATTCTGAGTACGGTCGTCTTGCCGCAGCCGGATGGCCCGAGCAGCGCCAGAAAGCCACCCTCGCGCACGTCGAGCGACAGTGCATTGACGGCGGCGCGGCCGCCCGTGCCGAAATCCTTGCAGAGGTGATTGAGGATCAGCTTCGCCACGGCACCACTCCTTTCGGCAGGCGCTTGGCCATGATTTCGAGCAGCACCATCATGATCACAACCATGGCGATGACGATGACAGACATGGCGGAGGCAAGATCGGCGCTGCCGCCATCGTCGAGATTATAGATCACCACTCCGAGCGTCTGCGTGCCCGCCGACCAGAGCAGCGCCGAAACCGTCAGCTCGTTGCAGGCGATGAGGAAAACCAGGATCACCGACGCGCCCGCCGCCGGCGCGATCAATGGGACGATGATGTCTGCAAGACGGCGAAAGAAGCCGGCGCCCGAAAGACGGGCCGCTTCTTCCAGGGCAGGATCGAGCTGCAGGAAGGCGCTCATGACCGGCTTGAGGCTGACGGCGAAGTAGGCGGAGAAATAGGCCAGCAGAATGATCCAGATCGTGCCGTAGAGCGTGACGTTGAGGATCGGCAATGGTGCTGCAAACACCAGGATGAAGCAGACGGCGATGATGATGCCGGGGAGCGCATAGGGTATCTCGATCAGGCCGCCGACGATGCGGCTCAGCATGTCCCTGCGCCGGGCTAGCGCATAGGCGGCAAGAATTGTCACCACTAGGAGACCCAAGGCCGTCGCCGTGGCGAGGAACAAGGAATTGGAAAAGGCCGTGCGCGTCACCGTCTGCCGAAACAGGATTTCCACGAAGGCGTTCAGCGACGCCGTCTTGAACGTCAGCGGCACGCCATAGGCCGGCACCAGCGCGCCGGCGACCAGCGCCAGGAAGGGTGCCACGAGCATAACGAATAGGATCGCCCAGAGCACCGGCACGGCAGCATAACGCCAGCGGCCGAGCGAAAGGGCAGCGGACGCGCCGGAAAGGCCGATGACGCGATAGTCCCGCCCTTTCAATGCCCTGCCCTGCACCGCAAGTCCCGCAACGGCGATGACGGCGATCATCGTCGAAAGCACGGCGATATCACCGAAAGTCCGTGGGCCGAAATTGGAGAATTTCGTGAAGATCAGGGTCGACAGCGTATAGATCGAGGCGGGAATACCAAGGATTGCCGGAATGCCGAAATTGCCGATCGAGGAGACGAAGGCAATTGCGGCGCCGGCGATGACACCGGGCAGCGACAGCGGCAGAATGATGTCTCGGAAGACGCGCAGGCCCGAGGCGCCCGAAAGCCTTGCCGTCTCGACGCCATCGCGCGGCAATGCCATCAACCCGGCCCTGAGCGCCAGATAGACCAGCGGCGCATGCTGCACGCCGTAAAGAAGAGCGATGCCGCCGATAGAATAGAGCGGCTGCGGCGATCCGAGCGGCGGCGCGATATGCAGCGCCTTCAACAGCGGGCTCGACGGACCGGACATCTGCACCCAGGCAAGCGCCGTCACCTGCGGCGGTATCATCATCGGCAGTACGAAGAGGAAGCCGAGAGGCCCCCTGCCCGGCATATCGGTCAATGTCAGCAGGAACGCGAAAAGGCAGCCGAGAGCCACGGAGATGATCGTGCCCAGCACGGCCGTTTCGATAGTGTACCAGGTGGAGCGCCACAGCGCTGGATCGGTGATGAGGTCATAGGTGCCGCCTCTGAGCAGCGCCTCGATACCGACCATCACCAGCCGCGCCAACGGCAAAACGCTGAGCAGCAGCACGACGGCAACAATAAAAGGAAACAGCCAGGCCGGCTGGCTGTTTCCCTTACGCACATATCCGTACATTTAAAATCCGGGCTGGATCACTTCCACTTGAAGTAGGTGGAGAAGGTCTTCAGGTCTTGATCCGTGTTCTTCAGGGCATCGGCGGCATTCAACGGCAAAAGCTTGATGCTGTCACGTGCCGGAAAACCTTCCGGCAGCGGCGTGCCGTTGCGGGCGGGAATATAGCCGAGCTTCAGGAAGCCTTCCTGACCTTTTTCGGACAGGACGTAATCGACGAACTTCTTGGCAGCCTCGGCATGCTGCGTGCTGGCGAGGATGCCGACCGGCTCGGTCACGGCCGAAACGCCTTCGGTCGGGAAAACAAATTCCAGGGGGGCGCCCTTGGCCTTTTCGCGGATCGGCATGTAATCGACGATCATGCCATAAGCCTTCTCGCCGGACGCGACGGCCTTGAGCACGGCGCCGTTGCCGCCCGAGGCGATCGCGCCGTTGTCGGCAAGATTCTTGTAGTAGTCCCAACCCAGGCTGCCGACGCCGGCGAGCGTCTGCGCATGAATGAGAGCGGCACCCGAAGCAAGCGGGCTCGGCATGGCAACGAGACCCTTGGCTTCCGGCTTGGCCAGATCCTGCCAGCTGGCCGGCTTCATCGAAGCGGCGGTGTTGTAGACGATGCCAGTCGTGATCAGCTTGGTGGAATAATAGTAGCCATCGGCATCGTAGAGCGACGAGTCGTAGTTCGCGGCTTCCGGCGACTTATAGGCCAGCAGCTTGCCCGCTTCCTTCAAGCGCTCCAGCGTCACGGTGTCGGCAATCAGCAGAACGTCAGCCGCGGGCGCGCCGGCCTGCATTTCCGCCTGCAACTTGGCGATGATCTGCGGCGTGCCGTCGCGAACCCAATCGACCTTGATGCCCGGATTGGCGGCCATGAAACCATCAACGGTGGCCTGCGCGTCGGCATTCGGCTGGCTCGTATAGAGAACGAGATCGGCGGCAACAGCAGTGCCGGAGAAAAGAGCGACGGCCAGCAGGCCGGCGAAGGCGGAAACAAAGGTCTTCATAAGACGTCCTCGGCTAGGTTGTAGGAAGGTTCCTTAGACGTGCGGCTTAACATGATTGTGACAGTTGAATTTGAAGAAGATGCGTTTCATATGATGATTAAACCTTGACCATCGGCGCTCCACGCTATTTCTTGGCGATCGAATTTCAGATGGGATCTAGGAGGACATATCCATGGAATATCGCCTGCTTGGCCGCTCCGGCCTCAAAGTTTCCACCATCACTATGGGCACCATGACCTTCGGCGGGGTCGGCTGGGCAAAAACCGTCGGCGATCTCGGCGTCAAGGATGCAAAGAAGCTGGTCGACATGTGCGTCGATGCCGGCGTCAACTTGCTCGATACGGCCGATGTCTACTCGCAGGGCGCCTCGGAGGAAATCCTTGGCGAGATCATCGGCGGCCCGCGCAAGGACGGCGTGCTCATCGCCACGAAGGCCCGTTTCCCCATGGGGCCTGGTGTCAACGATGTCGGCTCTTCCCGCCAGCATCTGATCCAGGCTTGCGAGGCAAGCTTGAAGCGCATGAAGACCGATGTCATCGACCTTTACCAGCTGCATGAATGGGACGGCCAGACGCCGCTGGAAGAGACGATGGAAGCGCTCGATACCTTGGTTCGCCAGGGCAAGGTCCGCTACATCGGCTGCTCGAACTTTTCCGGCTGGCACATCATGAAGGCGCTTGGCGTCAGCGAGCGTGACAAGCGCGAACGCTTCGTCAGCCAGCAGATCCACTATACGCTGGAAGCCCGCGACGCCGAAAACGAACTGGTGCCTGTTAGTATCGACCAAGGCCTTGGCATCCTCGTCTGGAGCCCGATTGCCGGCGGGCTGCTATCGGGCAAGCATCGCCGCAATCAGGCGACGCCTGAGGGCACGCGCCAGTTTGCCGGCTGGACGGAGCCGCCGATCCGCGACGAAAACCGACTGTGGAATATCGTCGATACGCTGGTGGAGGTTGCCGATGGCCGTGGCGTCTCGGCCGCGCAAGTGGCGCTCGCCTGGCTGATCGGCCGCAAGGGCGTGACCTCCGTCATCATCGGCGGCCGCACCAAAGCCCAGTTCAAGGACAACCTCGCCAGCGCCGAGCTGAAACTGACCGATGAAGAGCGCAAGCGTCTCGACGATGTCAGCCTGCCGCCGCTGATGTATCCCTACTGGCACCAGCGCAACACCGCTAGTGACCGCCTGAGCGAGGCCGACCTGTCACTGATCGGCCCGCATCTGGCGAAGTAAGAAACTCCTTCTCTCCCTCGGGGAGAAGGTGTCCAAAGGGCGGATGAGGGCGCGGCGCGGCACATTCAGTGTCCACCATAACGGTGCAACGCCCCCTCAACCAGCGCCCCTTCGACGAGCTCAGGAGCCATTCTTCTCCCCGCCGGGGAGAAGGTAAATCAAGCCGCCAACGCCCCGATCTCGCCTGATATCAACTTGCCGAGCCGCGAAATGCCCTCTTCGATCATCTCTTCGTTGGCGCAGGAAAAGCTGACGCGAAACGTATTCGCGCCGGTCCCGTCGGCGAAGAAGGCCTGACCGGGAACGAAGGCAACCTTTGCCGTTTCCAGAGACCGCGCCAGCAGCTTCGCCCCGTCCATGCCCTTCGGCAGGGTGATCCACACGAACATGCCGCCCTGCGGTTTCGTCCAGCTTACGCCGTCCGGCATGTATTTGGCGAGCGCGGCCAGCATACAGTCGCGGCGATGGCTATAGGTCATGCGGACCTTGGCAACCTGCGCGTCGAAACCGCGTTCGGCGACCTGATGTATAGCGATCTGGTTGATCGTCGAGGAATGCAGGTCAGCCGCCTGCTTCATCAGCACCAGCTTGCGGATGACGGGCGCATTGGCAACGACGAAACCGACGCGAAGACCCGGCGCCAAGGTCTTGGAAAAGCTGCCACAATAGATCGTCCGCGTATCGTTGATATGGCCCTTGCGCGCGATTTCCAGCGCCAGGATCGGCGGGATCGCCTCGCCGTCATAGCGCAGCGACTGATAGGCGGCGTCTTCGATGATGGCGATATCGAGCTCGTCGGCGAGATCGATGAGCTTCTCGCGAGCGTCAAGATCGACGGTTTCGCCGGTCGGATTGGCAAAATCGGCCGAGAGATAGGCGAACTTGACCCTGCCGCCTGCCTGCGCAGCGCCGGCACGATAAGAATCCGGCGTTCGGTTGCCGTTCAGCGTCAGCTGGTCATAGCTGGGCTCATAGGCGTTGAAGGCCTGCAGAGCGCCGAGATAGGTCGGCGCGGTGACCAAAGCCGTATCCTTCGGCGACAGGAAGAGCTTGCCGAGATAATCGAGGCCCTGCTGCGAGCCGGAGACGATGAAGACGTTGTCGAGTTCGCAGGGGACGCCAAGCGCCGCCATCTGCCCAACGAGCCATTCGCGCAGCGGCTTGTAGCCTTCGCTGACCGAATATTGCAGCGCTGCGTTGACGGTCGGGCCTGAGAAGATATCGGCATAGGCCTGCTTGAATTCCGCATCCGGAAACAATGCGGGATCGGGGATGCCACCGGCAAACGAGATGATATCCGGCCGCTCCAACAGCTTCAGCAACTCGCGGATTTCGGAGGCGCGCATACGGCTCGAACGCGTCGCAAAGATATTTTCCCAATTCAACATGGGGCTTCCTCGTAATTTTTGGTCTTTCCGACACAAGATCACGCAATAAAAGATAAGTCAATAATACTGACCTAATTTGTTTGTGATGGTGACAAGGAAAGGGATTGCTCGGGAGAAGGAGGTCGCTCTAGCAACGCGGCGCGTCGATTTAGACCCCTCTCGAAAGACCTACACATCCAAGTGCTAAAGTGTTACTCTTACATTGTATCAATCGATAGGGAAAACGTAAGAATGGCGATCGCGACGCTCTCATCGAAATTTCAGATATCGATTCCAAAAGAAGTGCGCGATCAACAACACTGGAGCGCGGGTCAGGAGTTCGTATTCATTCCGAAAGGCAAGGGGGTGCTCCTTATGCCTGTTCCGACTTTGGAAGACCTCAGGGGCATGGCGCGTGGCGCAAATCCGGAGACCTACCGCGTTCGGGACGACCGCTTCTAATGCGCGTGGTCGATAGTTCCG
The DNA here is from genome assembly GCF_016901135.1 of Martinezella lusitana. Classification (GTDB taxonomy): domain Bacteria; phylum Pseudomonadota; class Alphaproteobacteria; order Rhizobiales; family Rhizobiaceae; genus Rhizobium; species Rhizobium lusitanum_D. Next base: position 600,229 of record NZ_JAFEVL010000048.1, read on the forward strand.
CGTGGATCGAGTGGATTCTTGATAGCCCGGTTGGAGGGCAACTGTCCGATAAAATTCCGGAACCTGACAACTGCATCGTTCCGACGATTGTCCAGCTTGAACTTTCCAAATGGCTTCTTCGAGAACAAGGTGAAGACGCCCTCAACAACTTCATTGCCTATACGATGCTATGCAATGTCGTGTCGTTGGACACAGCAATCGCTCGCCGCGCCGCCGAGATCTCCGCGCAACACAAACTTGCCACTGCCGACGCGATCATCTATGCGACCGCCCTCCAGCACGAGGCTGACATTCTGACCTGCGATGCGCATTTTGGGGGGCTGGAAAACGTAATCTATCTCCCGAAGGCAATGGATTAACATGACAAACGACGATCCCACCTCCTCCTTCTACAACGACAACGCCACCATCTACGCGGCACGCGAACGCAACCTGCCACAAAGCCGGCTTGATGCCTTCCTGGCTGCACTTCCCGCAGGCGCATCCATCCTGGAACTTGGCTGCGGCGCAGGACAGGATGCGGCCTATATGATCTCGCGGGGCTTCGACGTGATGCCGACCGATGGTTCGACCGAGCTTGCCAGGCAGGCCGAGGCCCTGATCGGTAAGCCCGTGCGGATACTGCGGTTCGAAACGCTCGATGCTCGTGAGGCCCATCATGGCATATGGGCGGAAGCCAGCCTACTGCATGTGTTCCGCGCCTCCCTGCCCGACGTTCTCAATCGGATCCGGCGCGCATTGAAAGACGGCGGTATCTTCCATGCCAGCTTCAAGGCCGGTGACGCGGAAGGGCATGATACGTTCGGTCGCTACTACAACTATCCCTCGGCCGCATGGCTGACAGCTCTGCTTGATAAAGGCGGCTGGAGAGATGTAACGATGACCGAAGCCGACGGCGGCGGCTTCGACGGCAAGCCGACGAAATGGCTTTATGTCAAAGCGCGGAAATAGAGGAGAGCAGGAGTTCTAGTCGCTACTATTAGTGGCATGCCGCCGACTTCCTCGATCTAGGCACGATGTGCACCGCAAACTACGTCCAATCCGGCTTAACGCCAGGATGATTTGCGCAGACCGGCCAAAGTCGCCTCAACGGCATCGATGCGCCACATATCTTTGTCAGCGATATGGTCGAGAACCGCCACGATAGCAGCTGGCAACTCGTCGCCGCAAAGCCAGCCGGCGATCGTCCGTCTGGTCGCCAAATCAAGATCTTCCCAAAAAGACTTACCGTAAGCCAGGCCGTCCGAACGATTGATGACATCAGCGAGTTGCAGGGCAGAATTCGGTGTCAGATTGGACAGCCAAGACTCCAGAACGGAATTGACATCCTTTTCGAGACGAATTGCGCAGATGAACCAATTCATCGCATCGAACTCGTCCGGATGTTGCAATCGTGCCCAGTGCCACGACGCGCGATAAACGTTCTCGATTGCAGAGCGCTCCGACGCTGGCCATCCACGCCAGTCAGCATATTCCAGCTTCGACAAGATTGTCAGCGGATCGAAGCCTGGCTCGCCCGGGGTGAAAAGCGCGTGCTGGAGAATGCGAGGAAGATAATGCTTATATTCCTCAATATTCCCGGCTGTGGTTAGCGCCCAATTGGCATAGGAGCTCAAGGCGTTACCGCTCAATTCCGACATCGGTGCGGAGCACAAATCGCGCAGAATCTTCTCCGGATCACGCAATCGCGATACATCTAGCGTTTCGAGAGGTGGATATTCAGCAAACGCGGCAAACAGCGCCTCCCAGCCTTTCTTGAGACTGGTGACAGTGCGTGCAAAATCGGTTTCAGCAGAAGTCATTGCAACCCTATAGCGAATTCGCAACTGTCTCGCCAGCAGGCCGTATTATCAAATAGCCGAAATAGAAAAAGGCCGGCGCTTTCGCCCCGGCCTTTCCCATTCCAGCAGTGCCGAAAATCTTAGTTGACGCTCTTGTCGACCAGCTTGTTCTTGCCGATCCAGGGCATCATGCCGCGCAGCTTGGCGCCGACTTCCTCGATCTGGTGGCTGTCGTTGTTGCGGCGAATACCCTTGAAGCGGGCAGCGCCCGAACGGTATTCCTGCATCCATTCGGAGGTGAACTTGCCGGTCTGGATGTCCTTTAGGATGCGCTTCATTTCAGCCTTGGTTTCGGCAGTGATGATGCGCGGGCCGGAGACGTATTCGCCCCATTCAGCGGTGTTCGAGATCGAGTAGTTCATGTTGGCGATGCCGCCTTCATAGATCAGGTCGACGATCAGCTTCACTTCGTGCAGGCACTCGAAATAGGCCATTTCCGGTGCGTAACCGGCTTCAACCAGGGTTTCGAAACCGGCGCGGATGAGCTCGACGAGACCGCCGCAAAGAACGACCTGTTCGCCGAAGAGGTCCGTTTCGCACTCTTCGCGGAAGTTGGTTTCGATGATGCCCGAACGGCCGCCGCCGACGCCGCAGGCGTAGGAGAGCGCGAGTTCAAGAGCGTTGCCGGAAGCGTTCTGGTGAACGGCAACAAGGCAGGGAACGCCGCCGCCCTTCTGGTATTCGCCGCGAACCGTGTGGCCCGGGCCCTTCGGGGCGATCATGACGACGTCGACCGAAGCCTTCGGCTCGATGAGGCCGAAGTGAACGTTGAGGCCGTGAGCGAAGGCGATCGCAGCGCCGTCACGGATGTTCGGAGCGATGTCGGCCTTGTAGATGTCGGACTGCAGTTCGTCCGGGGTCGCCATCATCATCAGGTCGGCCCAGGCAGCAGCTTCGGCGACGGTCATGACCTTGAAGCCGTCGGCTTCGGCCTTCTTGATGGTCGGCGAACCGGCCTTCAGCGCAATCACAAGGTTCTGTGCGCCGCTGTCCTTCAGGTTCAGCGCATGAGCGCGGCCCTGGGAACCGTAGCCGATGACGGCGACCTTCTTCGACTTGATGAGGTTGAGATCGGCATCACGATCGTAATAGACGCGCATTGTTTGTCCTTCCCTTTGCTTGTCTGGGTATAATTTCGATGTCTCAGACGGTCGCCGCTGCTTCCGCCAAAACCTTTTCCGTGCCGTAAAGCTTGAGGAAGGCGCTGACAGCCTTCTCCGCCTGACGGCTGGAATCCTTCAAACCTGGCTCGCCGAGCAGCATGCGGACATGCAGATCGGAAACGATGAGCCCGTAAAGCGTGTGATAGGCCTCGTCGGCATCCGTAAAGCGCAGCAGCCCTGCCCGCTTGCCGGCGTCGATCAAGCCGCTGGCGCGGCGGTCGATCTGCCGACGGCCGCGCTCCAAGAGAAGCTTGCCGAGCTTGGAGCCATCGCGGTTCGACTGGCCGATCGCCAGGCGGTTCAGCGCCAGCGAGACATCGCCCGCCAGAACTTCCAGCAGATCGCGGGCGAAGACGACAAGATGATCATGCAGGCTCGACACCGTCAGCCGCTCGCCGTTGCGCTCGAAGGTGCGCACCTTGCTCGCCTGATAGGCGATCATCGCCGACAGCAGACCGTCACGGTCGCCGAACCATTTATAGAGACTTTCCTTGGAGCAATTGGCGGCGCGCGCGACGCCCGAGGTCGTCAGCGCCTTTTCGCCGCCGTCGACGAGCAGACGCAGCGCCTGCTCCAGAACGGCGTTCTGGCGCGGCGAAAACTCGCTCGACTGTCCTACTTCGCTCAGCACGATGGCCACTCCCAAATGCGTACCGTACGGTACGGTTCGTGGCGCGTTATGCAGCACGCCGAAGCAGGCGTCAAGCGGAATTCGTTGCTGCACTGCGCCAAAAAAGCGGAGAGCGCTTGTCTTGGCGGGCGCATGGCGGATAGAGCTTGCCGGTACATCCGTTTCCTTTCGAGATCCTTTGATGAAAGCCGCATTCAACCTTCCTTGCGAGACATCACCTCCCCGCTTCCCGGCTGGCAGCGGTATGGGCGGAAGCGAGCAGCGGGCACTTACCCGCATTGTCGGGATCTGCCTTGTGCTCTGCCTGTTTCCCCTTCCGGTGTCGGCGCATACAACGGCAAAGCCGCTCACCGGATCCGCCGGACACTATTGCGGCAAGCTTCTATCTAGTGGGTTGCTGGTGGATGTCGAGACTTCACTACAGGCCGACCCAAAGGGTCACATATCGGGGACTTATCGCTTCGATGATGACGGCAATACAACGGCCGGCACCCTGTCGGAAATCGGGACGACTCACGGCACCGTACGAACGCTGCGTTGGTTCGACAAATATGGAATGGGTTCGCTGACGATCCGGTTCGATCACGACTATAGTCGTTTCGAAGGCCTATGGGGACCGGAAGACGCCGTTCCAAGCTACACCTGGAGCGGCGGTAATTGTGGCGTGCCCATCAGCTAAGCCTATTCGGCTGCGACTGCATTATTGCGCATAGCCTCGACATCCCTGAGCGGCGGCAGGCCGTAAAGGCGGCTGTATTCGCGGCTGAATTGCGACGGGCTTTGATAGCCGACGCGATGGCCGGCTGAGCCGACGTCGAGCTGCTCGACGATCATCAAGCGCCGCGCCTCATGCAGGCGAAGCTGCTTCTGATACTGCATCGGCGACATGGCCGTGACAGCCTTGAAATGGTGATGCAGCGAGGAAACGCTCATACCGACGCGCTCGGCCAGTTCCTCGATGCGCAGCGACTGGGCGAAATTGCTGCGAAGCCAGGTGACGGCACGCGCCACCCTGTTGCTCTGGCTCTCCGCCATGGCGACCTGCAGCAGCCGAGGCCCATTCGGACCGGTCAATAGACGGTAGAGGATCTCCTGCTCGATCAGCGGCGCCATGGCCGAAATATCCTCCGGCCGGTCGAGCAGCCTGAGCAGCCGCAACGAGGCGTCGAGCAATTCAGGCGATGCCGGATTGACCGCTAGCCCACGCATGCGTTCAGCCGTCATCGCCTGACGCGGAATGCTGATGCGCGACAACAGCTCATTCAGCCTTTCGCTGTCGAGCGTCATGGAGAAACAGAGATAGGGCGTATCGTTGCCGACGTTGGTGACCTGCGTTGACACGGGAAGGTCGAGAGCCATCAGGATATATTCGCCCACTCCATAATGGTATGTATCTGTGCCAACGGTCAGGGTCTTGCGCCCTTGGACCACGATTGCATAGGAAGGCCGATAGGCCGCATGCTGCCACACCGTCGCAGCCGATTGCCGGTACAGATTAAGACCCTCAATCGGCGTGGTATATTCTCCGTCCTGTATGGTGAAACGGGCAATGATGGATGCGAGTTCCTGATTGGGATTGAAGGGTAGTGTCATGCGCAACCAACTGTTTTCGAGTAGATATCAACACTTATCTAGGTAACCTCCCCCAACTGCGGAAGGGCAGCCGTGCATTTAGATTCGCAGGATCGTACATAAAGCTTGCAGGATCGCTCTAACGCTCCGGCCGGCTCCCGATGCATATTGCGCCATCCCAATTCCACTCCCAACCCATCCGAAAAACAAGGAAGTCTCCCATGCCTATCGCAAAGGGTTATGCAGCAACCGACGCGTCCAAACCGCTCGTTCCCTTCACCTTCGAACGCCGCGAGCCGAACGACGACGATGTCGCGATCTCCGTCAAATATTGCGGTGTCTGCCATTCCGACATCCACCAGGCCCGCAACGAGTGGGGCTTCTCTAAGTACCCGATGGTGCCAGGGCATGAAGTTGCCGGCATCGTGACTGCCGTCGGCTCCAAGGTGACGAAGTTCAAGGTCGGCGATCGCGTCGGCGTTGGCTGCTTCGTCGATTCCTGCACGACCTGCGCCACGCGCGACCTGGATTACGAACACTACATGCCGGGCCTCGTCCAGACCTATAACGACGTCGAAGCCGACGGCAAGACGCCGACTTTCGGCGGCTATTCCGACTCCATCGTCGTCAAGGAAGGCTATGTCCTCTCCTTCCCCGAAAACATTCCGCTGGATGCGGGCGCTCCGCTCCTTTGCGCCGGTATCACGCTCTATTCGCCGCTGCGTCATTGGAAGGCCGGCCCGGGCAAGAAAGTCGCCATCGTCGGCATGGGCGGCCTCGGCCACATGGGCGTCAAGCTGGCGCATGCCATGGGCGCCGAGGTGACGGTGCTCAGCCAAACGCTGTCGAAGAAGGAAGACGGCCTCAAGCTCGGCGCCGACCACTACTACGCCACCAGCGACGCCGAAACCTTCACCAAACTGGCCGGCAGCTTCGACCTTATCCTCAATACGGTCGGCACCGCCATCGACTGGAATGCCTACCTGAACCTCCTGAAATATGATGGCAGCATGGTGCTGCTCGGCGTTCCGGAACATGCCGTTCCGGTTCATGCCTTCTCGCTCATCCCGGGCCGCCGCAGCCTCTCCGGCTCGATGATCGGTTCGATCAAGGAAACCCAGGAAATGCTCGACTTCTGCGGCGAGCACAACATCGTCTCCGAGATCGAGAAGATCAGCATCCAGGAAATCAACGAGGCCTATGAACGCGTTCTGAAGAGCGACGTGCGCTACCGCTTCGTCATCGACATCGCCTCGTTGGCCTAAGCGTCACGGCGCAACGGCTTATAAGAAAAGGGCAGCCACTGTGGCTGCCCTTTTTCAATCCTCGTGCATGGTTTCCTTCTGCGTGATCAGCCGGGCGCTGTGCTGCCGGCTGATATAGATCCACAGCCAGCTCCAGGCGACGGCGATGCGCCAGCGGGTGCCGATCAGGAAATAGATGTGGGCAAGGCCCCATACCCACCAGGCGAGCCAGCCCCTGAGCTTGATCCAGCCGAAATCGATGATCGCAGCACTCTTGCCGATCGTCGCAAGACTGCCCTGATGCCGATAGCGGAACGGCCCGGGCGCCGGCTTGCCCGCCAGCTTCGCCTTGATGACCTTGGCGACATAGTCTCCCTGCTGTTTGGCGGCTGGAGCGATCCCCGGCACCGGACTGCCATCCTCACGCAGGACGGACGCTGTGTCCCCGATGATGAAGATATCCTCCTTGCCCGGCGCCCTCAGCTCCTTGTCAACAACGGCTCTACCGGCACGGTCGGCCGGGATATCAAGCCATTTCGCCGCCGGCGACGCCTCGACACCCGCCGCCCAGACGATGGTGCGGCACGGCACGAAGCTGTCGCCGATCGTTACGCCTTCAGCACTGCACAAGGTGACGGGCTTGCCAAAGCGGACGTCGACGCCGAGCGCCTCCAGCGCCTTGAGAGCATAGGCGGATAGATCTTCGGCGAAGGCCGCCAGCACCCGCGGCCCGGCTTCCACCAGGATGATCTTTGCCTTACTGGTATCGATATTGCGGAATTCCTTCGGCAGCGTCGTCCTTGCCAGTTCCGAGATGATACCGGCGAGCTCAACCCCGGTGGGACCCGCGCCGACGATGGTGAAGGTCAAGAGCGCGTCGCGCACCGCCGGATCGCTCTCCAGCTCGGCCTGCTCGAAGGCCAGCAGGACGCGGCGGCGAATGGTCGTCGCATCCTCCAGTGTCTTCAGGCCGGGCGCCACCGGTTCCCATTCGTCATGGCCGAAATAGGCGTGGGTCGCGCCGGTCGCCAGCACCAGCGTATCGTAGGCAATGGTCTGGCCGCCCTTCAGTTGCACCTGATGCGCCTCGCTGTCGACGCCGACGACCTCAGCCAGCAACGTCGTCACCTCGGGACGATCCCTGAAGAAGCTGCGGATCGGCCAGGCGATTTCGGATGTGGCGAGCAAGGTGGTCGCGACCTGATACAGGAGCGGCTGGAAAAGATGGTGGTTGCGCCGGTCGATCAGCGTGATGCGGACGGGCACGTCCTTCAGATCATTGGCGAGTTGCAACCCGCCAAAACCGCCCCCGACGATGACAACGTGATAATCCTGCATGGCGACCTCTCATGTCTACGTCTCTCCGAAAACGTAGAGTTGCGAAGGGTGAGCGGCAACCATCTTTTATGCATGGCACCCCTGCGGCCATCATGTTCCGATTGCCTACGGTGCATAGCTGACGGGAACGGAAGCACCGCTTTTCAGCTCCTCCATCGAGATCGACGCGGAAACGTCGAACAGTTCGACCCGGCGCACCAGCTGCTTGTAGACGACGTCGTAATGTTCGACTCGGGGCAGCACGATCTTCAGAATGTAGTCATAGTTGCCGGTCAGCCGATGCGCCTCGACGATCTCGGGAATATCGCCGATCACTTTGCGGAAGGTCTCTATCCATTCGTCGGCGTGATGCGCTGTTTTGATCATCGCATAGACCGTCGTCGGCACCCCCATCTTCTCGCGGTCGAGCACGACGATGCGCCTGGCGATATGGCCGCTCTCCTCCAGCCGCTGGATGCGGCGTGAACAGGCGGAGACCGATAGGGCCACGCGATCGGCAAGCTCCGTCACCGATATGCCGGCATCTGCCTGCAAAAATTCGAGAATCTTTCGGTCGCGCTCATCAAGCATGTGCAGAAATCCTTATCATCGCGCCGTTATTTTGCGCAGAATACGAAATATGTGCAAATCATTGCAGATTCAATTGCAGGCATCACAAAGTTTGCAAACACAAGGCGCATGAATTGCGGCACTATTCCTCCATTCACAGACAAGAGCGGAGAACAGCAATATGCGCACCATAGGCCTGATCGGCGGCATGAGTTTCGAGAGTTCGGCGGTCTATTATCGCCAGATCAACGAAATGGTCCGCGACCGGCTGGGTGGCCTCTCCTCCGCCGAACTGCTGATGTATTCCGTCAATTTCGAAGAGATCGTGGCCTTGCAGAAGGCCGGGCGCTGGGACGATGCCGCCGCCCGCCTCGGCGATGCCGCACATCGCCTGCAGACAGCCGGCGCCGAATGCGTACTCATCTGCACCAACACCATGCACCTGATCGCGCCGGAAGTTGCCGCCCGCATTTCCGTGCCCCTTATCCACATCATCGACGAGACCGCCGCCGCACTGAAGGCGGCGGGTCGGGTAAAGCCGCTGCTGCTCGCCACGCGCTACACCATGGAGCATGGCTTTTATGCCGAGCGCATGGCCCAGAACGATGTCTCCATCATGGTGCCCGGCCCCGAAGACCGGACCGCGACCCACGATATCATCTTCAACGAACTCTGCGCCGGCACCATCAAGGACGAGTCGCGCCTGAAGCTGAATGGCATCATTGAGCGCGCCAAAGCCGAGGGCGCCGATAGCGTCATTCTCGGCTGCACCGAGATCTGCCTGATCCTCGATCCGAAGGCGCTGATCCTGCCGGGCTTCGACACCACGACGATCCATGCTCAAGCAGCCGTCGACTTCGCTCTCTTGAGCGAAAGTGCCCGCAGCAGCCGCGCGGCATAGAGCCAGATCAATTTAGTTGACTTAGTCCAATAAATATTCGACATCGTCTCTCATGCCAGGGAGGCGATGTCCATGACCGTTGTTGACGAATTCGCGACCATAGATGCCGTCCGCAGCTTTAATCGCTTTTACACGAACCTTCTCGGCGTGCTGAACAAGGCCTATCTCGATAGCCCCTATACGCTGACGGATGCGCGCGTCCTGTTCGAAGTCGGCTTTCGCGGTGGCGTCGCCGCCTCGACACTGACGCGCGAGCTTCATCTCGATCCCGCCTATCTCAGCCGCATCGTGAAGCGCTTTCGTGAGGACGGGCTCATCGAGACGAAGCCCGATCCCGGCGATGCGCGCAGCCAGATCATGAATGTCACCGATAAGGGGCAGGCCCAGTTCGAGGAATTCGTCCGCCGCTCCCGCGCCCAGATCGCCGGATATTTCGACAGGCTCGCCATTGGGGAACCGGAGCGCATCGTCGAAGCGATGCGGACGATCCAGGACACGCTCGGCGCGGACCGGGCCAACGCCTCCCCGGCCATCATCCGCTCCCCCAGGCCCGGCGACATCGGCTGGATCGTGCAGAGTCAGGCACGTTTCTATACCGAGGAGTTCGGTTGGGATCATCGGTTCGAAGCGCTTGTCGCCGAAGTTGCGGGCAAGTTCCTGTCCAACTTCAATCCGGAAAAGGACCGGTGCTGGATCGCCGAACGGAGCGGCCTGAATGTCGGCTCCGCCATGGTCGCCGACGGCGGCGATGGTGCCGCGAAGCTCCGGCTGCTTTATGTCGACAAAACGGCGCGCGGCCTCGGCCTCGGCAAGCTTCTGGTCGACGAATGCATCCGCTTCTCGCGCGATGCCGGCTATGACAAACTTTCGCTCTGGACCAACGACATCCTCGATACGGCTCGCGGCATCTATGTCAAAGCCGGATTCAGGCTCGTCGCAGAGGAAAAACACCGTATGTTCGGCCCGGAATTGAACGGCCAGACATGGGAGCTCGATCTATGAGCAGCGACCGGATGCGGAGATAGACAGGGTAAAGGTTGAGCTCTATTCTCGATACATCCCTGATTTGCATCGAGATATCAACCCATGACTGCCAGTGCCGATATCACTATCCTGCCCATCGCCAGCGAGCACATCGAAGGCTTTCACAAGGCGCTCGATACTGTCGCGCGTGAGCGCGAATATCTGACGATGCTCGAAGCATTCCCGCTGGAGGAGACGCGTGCTTTCGTGCTCGGCATGATCGCGAAAGGCAATCCGCAATTCGTTGCCGTGGCAGGCAGCGACGTGGTCGGCTGGTGCGATATCAGCCGCCATACCTTCCCTTCGCATGCTCACGCAGGTCATCTTGGAATGGGAATCATCCCGACCTATCGCGGTATGGGCCTAGGCCGCCGGTTGATAGAAACGACGCTGCAGGCCGCACGCAACGTCGGCATCGAACGCGTGGAACTTAGCGTCCACGCCGACAACAGCCGGGCCATAGCGCTCTATGAGAGGGTCGGTTTTGTCCGGGAAGGCCTTGCGCGCAGATCCGTGTGCATAGACGGGCGCTACAAGGACGCGATCCATATGGCGCTTATCTATCAATAGCCGCACTGAGCCAGCGATTTTCCCCTCGTAAGATGCCCACCGTCAGCGACAATCTTGCTGCAACGCAAAAATTCACTTGATTTGGAAACGATCATTTCCTAAAAGAGTCGCATGACGATTGACACCATCGATATCACGCCCAGACTTCGCGGCCGCCCCAGGGAATTCGACATGAACGCAGCGCTCGACGAAGCGCTGCGGGTCTTTTCGGAGCGCGGCTATTATGCCGCCTCGATCAGCGAATTGACTGAGGCCATGGGCCTGACCGCAGGCAGCGTCTACAAGGCTTTCGGCGACAAACGCGGCGTCTTCCTCGCCGCTTTCGATCGCTACCGTCATGTGCGCCAGCAACTGATCGACGAGTCTCTGGCGAGCGTCGCAAACGGCTATGACAAGCTGCGCGCATTGGTGACATTCTTCGCCGAAGCCTCGTGCGGCGAGGTCGGCCGAAGAGGCTGCCTCGTTGTCGGCAGCGCGACCGAACTCGCACTCTTCGACCAGGAGGTCGCCGGCCGCGTCGGCGTGGCTTTCGATTTCGACGAGCGGCGTATCCTCGATCTGATCCGCCTTGGACAGACGGATGGTTCCATACCGCGGCATGTCGATGCTGAGGCCGCCGCCTGCGCGATGCTCTGCCTTACGAAAGGCATGCGCGTGATCGGAAAGACCGGCCGGAAGCATGAAACGATGCTCGCCGTTGCCGAAGTCACGATGAAGCTGCTGGATTGATTTTTCGCTAAAATTTGGGGGAGCCCGCTCTCCTGCCCGCCCCCATCAAGGAATAGAGCCATGACTGCAACCGCTGCCGCCAGGACCAAGAGCATGCCGCTCCCTGAGAAGACCATTTCGCCGCTGATGACCTTCATGTTCGCCGCCGCTTGCGGGCTGGTGGCTGCAAATCTTTATTACGGTCAGCCACTCGCCGGTCCCATCAGCCAGTCGCTCGGCTTCTCTCCGGCGGCAACCGGCCTGATCGTGACCCTGACCCAGATCGGCTATGGTCTCGGCCTGCTGCTGATCGTGCCGCTCGGCGATCTTCTGGAGAACCGCAAGCTGGTGCTGACGCTGGTCGCGCTTGCGGCGATTGCACTTGTCGGCGCCGCCTTCGCCTGGTCGCCGTCGCTGTTCCTGCTGGCCTCGCTCTGTATCGGCCTCGCATCTGTCGCCGTGCAGGTCCTGGTGCCGTTCGCAGCCCATATGGCGCCGGATGCCAGCCGCGGCGCGGTCGTCGGTAACGTCATGAGCGGCCTGCTGTGCGGCATCATGCTGGCTCGCCCGGCAGCAAGCTTCCTGTCCGAACTCCTTTCGTGGCACGCAGTCTATATCATCTCGGCTGCCATCATGATCGGTCTGGCCGTCATCCTGCGCGTCGTGCTGCCGACCCGCGTACCGCATACCAGGCTGCATTACGGTCAGCTGCTCTCCTCCATGGGTCACCTTGCCCTGCATACGCCAGTGTTGCAGCGGCGCGCGCTCTATCAGGCCTGCATGTTCGGCGCCTTCAGCCTGTTCTGGACGACGACGCCGCTCTTGCTGGCGAGCCCCGCTTTCGGCCTGACGCAGAACGGCATTGCCCTCTTCGCGCTTGCCGGCGCTGCAGGCGCAGTTGCCTCGCCGATTGCCGGCCGGGTCGCCGATCGCGGCTGGACGAAGCTTGCCACCGCCTTCGCCATGGTGCTCGCCATCGTCGCCTTCTTTATCGGCCATGTCTCAGGCGGCGGCTCGCTGCTGGCGCTAATCACGCTGACGCTCTCCGGCATCATGCTCGATTTCGGCGTGCAGACCAATCTTGTGCTCGGCCAACGCGCCATCTACGCGCTGAGCGCCGAACATCGCAGCCGCTTGAACGGCCTCTACATGGCCACCTTCTTTGCCGGCGGCGCCATCGGTTCGGCGCTCGGCGGCTGGGCCTATGCCGCCGGCGGCTGGAACCTCGCCTCATGGTTCGGCATCGCCTTCCCGGTGATTGCGCTCCTCGCCTTCCTGACCGAGCGGGAAAAGTGATCAGGACGGCTGCGGAACAGAAGCCCGCAGCCAGTCGCATTCGCTGAGACCGGCGGCCGCAAAAGGATCGACCAGAGTGCCGGAAACGATCGCCGCCAGGATCTGCGGCGCAGGCGGCACCTTGGCGATCGTGGCGACAAGCCGATCCCGGACCCAGGCCAAGGCGGCCGAGTCCGATTGGTAAAAGGGCGTGAATGCCAGCGACAGCAGCTGGAACAGCCGCACATGCATCCGCCGCGCCCGGGCATAGGCGGACAGAGCTGTCTCGATAGTCTCATGGCTCGCAAGCGCATGTGCCAGCGCCGCCACATCGAGCAGCGCCATATTGGCGCCCTGCCCGAGCTGCGGGCTGGTGGAATGAGCCGCATCGCCGACGAAGACCGTCCGCCCGCTATAGGGCACCTTCACCGTGCGATGCGCATAGCGCGCCAGCGTCAATTGCTCCCAATCGCTCACCTGCTCCAACAACGCCTCGCATTCAGGCCAGTAGCCACGAATTGTTTGCTTCCAGGCTTCGAGCCCGCGCCTGCACACCTCGTCGGCATCGGCGACCTTCAAGCTCCAGAACAAGGCCGCCTGCTTCGGCATACCAGGCTTTCTGCTGCCGATCGGCAAAACGCCGATCATCACGCTCGCCTTGTCGTAACGCTGCGTCAGCGCTGCGTGATCCACGAGCCCATCCGGACAATCGAGCGTCGCCCAGAAGGCGCCGTAGGCAAGATTACGGGTCCATGGCGCCACCGGCGAGGCTGCCACCAGTTCCGACCGCGCGCCGCTCGCATCAATGACAAGATCGTATGGTCCGAGACGCTCGCCACCCTCAACAGAGAGATAGTTGCGATCACCTTCCTCCGTCACGCCGACGATCCTCTGCCCTGTGAAGATCGGATGTCTCCGAGCGGCGACTTCATCATAAAGCGTGTCGAATAGGGCCGCGCGATGGACGCCGAGCCCATAGCGTCCGCCCGGCAGCGCGTTGTAGCGCACGTCGAGAACGGTGCGGCCATAGCTGGTTTCCGTGCCGAACAAACGATCGATGCGGTTGCCGGCCGCGTGGATGGCCGGGCCGAGCCCGAGCGATTCAAGCACGGTCAATCCGGTCGGCTGCAGCATCAGCGCCGAGCCGACCGGCGCCGGGCTGGCGAAGCGTTCGATGATGTCGGTCGTATGACCGGCGCGGGTGAGAAAGAGGGAGGCGGCAAGGCCGGCAGGCCCGGCGCCGACAATGGCGATCTTCAAAGGCTTCACTGCAAGGCTCAGTCCGGCGATTGATCGAAACGGGCGCGCGCTGCACGCACGGCCTCATGATTGGCCTCTGCCCAGTTCAAAAGCTGTGCCAACGGCTCGTATAGCGAACGGCCGAGATCGGTCATGCTGTATTCGACGCTCGGCGGTTTGGTGGGAAAAACCTCACGGTCGACATAGCCGTCGCGCTGCAGGTCGCGCAGCGTCTGCGTCAACATGCGCTGGGAAATATCGGGCACCAGACGGCGCAGTTCGCCGAAGCGATAAGGCCGCTTTGCCAATGTTTCGAGCAGCAGCACCGACCATTTGCCGCCGATCTGCGAGATCAGATCGCGCACCGGACAATTGCTGAAATCGAGATTGCTAAGGTCGACGTCGCGCAGCGGCGGATCTATGCTGCGTAAATTGACGACGGTGCTGGCGCTCATGCCGGTTCCCTTTTGGTAACTTGGAGCCGAAAAACTGCCTCCTTTACATCTAGAAGTCAATTCCTATTCTAGAGCTAGTCTCTTTTTGAGAGCAACCCGGACCCTTGCAATACGCGGCGGTCAAACAAGGATAAAGACATGAGCAGCACTCTTCTCGTTACCGGTGCCGCCGGCCAGCTCGGCCAGCGCGTCATTCATCACCTGCTGGAGACATACAAGGTAGCGCCTGGCCGCATCATCGCTGCTACGCGCAGCCCCGAGAAGCTTGCCGAGCTCGCCGCCAAGGGCGTCGTCACCCGCAAGGCCGATTTCGACGATGCCGCCACCCTTGTCGCCGCCTTCGCCGGTGTCGACCGCTTGCTCATCATCAGCACCGACGCACTCGCCGTTCCCGGCCTGCGCCTGAAGCAGCACACAGCTGCCGTCGAAGCCGCCAAGAAAGCCGGCGTGAAGCATATCCTCTACACCTCCATGCCGGCACCGGACGGTTCGCTCGTCAGCTTCGCGCCCGACCATCTCGGCACCGAAAACGCGATCAAGGCGAGCGGCCTCGGCTATACGATCCTGCGCGACGCCTGGTATTTCGACAACTATCTGATGGGCCTTCCGCACAGCCTGGAAGTCGGCAAGTGGTACACCGCGACCGGCGGCGGCCGCACCAGCAATATCAGCCGTGAAGATTGCGCGCTCGCCATCGCCGCAGCACTTGCCTCCGACACGACTGAGAACGCGACTTATACGCTGACCGGCTCGACATCCCTGACGATCGAAGATGTAGCATCCGTGGTCAGCAAGATCACCGGCCGCCCGCTGGAAGTCGTGCAGGTCAATGACGAACAATTCGCCGCCGGCCTGACCGGTGCCGGCCTGCCGAAATTCGTGGTCGACATGCTCGTCTCCGCCGACGCCAACACCCGCGCCGGCAAATTCGACATCCTCACGCATGACTTCAACAAGCTGACCGGCAAGGAGCCGCAGACGCTGCGCAGCTTCATCGAGGAACACAAGGCCGCATTGCTGGGCTGAGTTTTTGCGGCGTCAGGCAAGGTTATCTTTGCGGCACCTATGTGCCTGGCCCCTTTCCCCGCCATGCGGGGCGAGGGAGTTTTCACGCCTTATGCGCAAACCTTAGCCGAGTGGTAGGGGCCTGCAGGTCTGCTCCGTCGTCCCTTCTCCCCGCAATGCGGGGAGAAGGCTAGGATGAGGGGCCGGGCACTAAAGCGCGTCAGCGGCGCCCTCACCTGACCAATCCCAAACCCTTCCCCTCAAACCGCTTGCCCGCAAGCCCGGCGGAACCGCCGTACCGTTTCAGCCATGCCGTATTCCAGCGCATCGGCCGTCAATCCATGTCCGATGGAGGTTTCGGCGAGTGCCGGAATGCGCTTCAGGAGCGCAGGCAGGTTGGCGACCGTCAGATCGTGACCGGCGTTGACCGCAAGACCGTTGGCCAGCGCGGCATCGGCCGTCTTTCCGAGAGCCTCGAGAATGACGGCGGCCCGTTCCGGCGCATCGTAGCAGCCGCCGTAGGGACCGGTGTAAAGCTCGATGCGGTCGGCACCGACCTCCCTGGCGATCTTGACGGCTTCGGCATCGCCGTCGCCATCGGCGAACAATGAAACCCGGCAGCCGATCTTCTTGTATTGGGCAACCACATCGACCAGCAGATCGCGGTTCTTATAGAAATCCCAGCCGTGGTCCGACGTTGCCTGCGAGGGATCATCGGGCACCAGCGTCACCTGTTCCGGTTCGGCGGATGCGCAAAGATCGAAGAATTCGTCGCTCGGATAGCCCTCGATATTGAACTCCGCCTCCGGAAATTCGTCATCGATCAGTGCCCGGATCTCTGGCAGGTCGGAGAAGCGAACATGCCGCTGATCGGGCCGCGGATGCACCGTGAGACCGCTGGCGCCGGCAGCAAGCGCGATACGGCCGAGCCCCGTGACGCTCGGCCAGGGAAGGTCACGCCGGTTGCGCAGCATGGCTATGGCGTTGAGGTTCACGGAAAGCTTGGCAGGCATGATCGAAATCCCTGATTTTCGAAGAGGATAATACCGCCGTTTTATGCCATTGCGGACAGCAAGACCAACGAGATTCGAACATCGACCCATGCAAAAGATTGATGAGGCGCTCGGCGGTCCGTCACCGATCAGTGACGCCTTAGCAAAAAGCAGTATTTATCAGGATTTGCACGACAAAAATGGAGTTCTACCGGACGATGGTCAGCGTCTCGGCGGCGCGGGTGATGGCCGTATAGAGCCACCGCTCACGCGTGTCGCGGAACGCCCAGCTCTCGTCGAACAACACGACATTGTTCCATTGCGAGCCCTGCGCCTTGTGCACCGTCAGCGCATAGCCGTAGTCGAACTCGTCGTAGCGTTTGCGGGTCGACCACGGGATCTCGCCCTCGACATCCTCGAAGGCCTGCTTGAGCAGCTTGATCTTCGCCGCACCCCTGTCCATGTCGTCGTCTTCCGGGCGCACCAAAAGATTGATACCCGGTTTCGTCGTTTCCCTGGATGAGGTCATGACCTGCCAGAGCGAGCCGTTGAGCAGGCCCTTGGCGGGGTCGTTGCGCAGGCAGACGAGCTTGTCGCCGGATTGCGGATACTCGGCCGTAAAGCCCTTGAGTTCGCGCAGACGCTGATTGTAGCGTTTGCGGGTGCGGTTGGTGCCAACAAGCACTTGATCCGCTTCCATCACCAAAGGCTGCGTAACCTCGTTCTTCGAAATCACCTGCGCGGTACCGTAGTCGCCATGCATGATCTCCTTGCCCTCGCGCACATGCATGGCGAGCTGGATGATCGGATTGTCGCGGGCCTGACGGTGAATGTCCGTCAGCAGATAATCCGGCTCCTCATTGGTGAAGAAGCCGCCGCCCGAGATTGGCGGCAACTGACCGGGATCGCCGAGCACGAGGATCGGCGTGCCAAAGCTCATCAGATCCTTGCCGAGCGCCTCGTCCACCATCGAGCATTCGTCGACGATGATCAGCGCCGCCTTGGCGACCGGGCTTTGCCGGTTGATGGTGAACATTGGCGCGATAGAGGTCTTGCCGGTTTCCTCGTCCTCGACGGCTTCTTCACCGCGCGGACGATAGATCAGCGAATGGATTGTTTTGGCGTTGCTTGCCCCGCGCGAGCGCAGCACCTGCGCCGCCTTGCCGGTAAAGGCCGCAAACAGAACCTCGCCGTCGACATTCTCGGCAAAATGCCGCGCAAGCGTCGTCTTGCCCGTGCCGGCATAGCCGAACAGGCGAAACAGCGGTGAGCGCCCCTCCTTCAGCCATTTGGCCACGGCCTTGAGCGCTTCGTCTTGTTGCGGCGCGAGTTGCATGGGGCGACTTGGCAGGATTCGGCATCAGGAAGCAAGCCGTAAAAAACACCTGGCGGGCGGGAATAAAATCGGGGCGGAGCGTGTCTCACATCCGGCAGCGCAGAATGCGAGGCCTGGACGAACACGCGTCCATCACCCGAGGAGAGATATCATGAAGACCGTGACATTCCTGGCTGCGCTCGCCGCGGCATCGGCCCTTGCCACAGCCGCCTTCGCCGCGGCACCGGTGAAGACAGTCGAAAGCGCCAAGGGCAAGGTTCTTGCCGGCGAAAACGGCATGACGCTTTACACCTTCAAGAACGACAAGTCGGGCGAGTCCAATTGCAACGGCGATTGCGCGAAAGCCTGGCCGCCGCTCATGGCCGATGGCAAAGCCAAGGCGGAAGGTGCATATTCCATCATCACCCGTAAGGACGGGAAGAAACAATGGGCAAAGGACGGCATGCCGCTCTATTTCTTCGTCAAGGATGCAAAGTCCGGCGACGTCGCCGGCGACGGCGTTAAGGGCGTATGGGATGTCGCGAAGCCCTGACGGGAGCGGAAAGGGCGCGGCGGCAACGCCTCCCGCGCCCGATAGTTTCGAGGCGGAGGTGCTGGCGCTCCTCCCCTCGCTGCGACGCTATTCGCGCAGCCTCACCCGCTCCGACGCCGACGGCGAGGACCTGCTTCAGGACTGCGTGGAAAAGGTGCTGGTGCGGCGCGGCCAATGGCGCGGGCTGAACCTGCGCGGCTGGGTTCTCACCATCATGACCAATCTCTATCGCAACGGATTGCGCCAACAGGCCAACCGCAGCTTCGTCGACATCGACGACAACAGCCATTTGCCTGCGACCGAGACGGACAACGACCCGCTGCAACGGTCGCAGCTGGAAGCGGCCTTGAACAGCCTGGCCGAGGACTATCGCGCGGTACTGATGCTCGTCGTCGTTGAAGGCTACAGCTATCAGGATGTTGCCGACATGCTGGATATCCCGATCGGCACCGTCATGTCGCGTCTGTCGCGCGCGCGCCAGAAGATGACCAGCCTATTGAGCGCCGACAATGTCGTTACGCTTCGGAGACCAAAATGACCGAACGCAACCTGACCGTGACCGAAGCGGATCTCCACGCCTTTGCCGATGGCCTGATGCCGCCAGAGAGACACGCGCAGCTGGAGGCATGGCTTGCGGAAAATCCCGAAGACGCCGCTACCGTCGCCGTATGGCAGACCCAGAACGATGGCATCAAGGCCTTGTTCGCACCCTATGCAACCTCGAAGGAAGGCGATCGGGACCTGATCGCAAAAACCAAGGAAACTCCGCCGAAAGACGGGGCAGTGCAGCATCGGTTTCGCCGGTTGACGGCTCTTGCAGCCTCGCTGGCTCTTTTCCTTGCCGGCGCTGCGGCAGGCCATTTCGGTCCGGATCTGTTTGGGAGACCCGAATTGCAATTGACCGCCATGGAAGCATGGCCGCAGCAGGCGCATTCGGCCTTCATCGTCTATGCCAGCGAGGTGCGCCATCCCGTCGAAGTCGGCGCGGATCAGGAAGCGCATCTCGCCACATGGCTCGGCAAGCGCATGAATGTCGCCGGCCTCAAGGTGCCGAGCCTGCAAATGCTTGGCTTCCAGCTGGTCGGCGGCAGGCTCTTGCCGATCAACGGCACGCCGGGAGCCATGTTCATGTATCAAAATGCCGCCGGCCAACGCCTGACCGTGCTCGTCGGGCACAATACCGAAAACACCACGACCAGCTTCCGTTTCGCCAGCAACGGTGACGTCGAGACCTTCTACTGGATTGACGGCAGTCTCGGCTACACCGTGACCGGCGAAATCTCCCGCGAGATGCTTCAGCAGGTTGCCGACGAGTGCTACAAGCAGTTCTCGTCCTAGGCAGTTGTTTTTACGCAATTCCGGACGGAAAACCGCTGCGCACTTTTCCTGGAGTTGCTTTAGCGCTGCGGATCGTTTTCCAGAACGATCGGCTTGCCGTGCGGCGTTGCCTCCGCCGCCCGCTGCCAGCTTCTCTGCAAGTCGACGATCACATCCACATCCGCGACGCCTTTCGCCACCAGCAGGCCGGAGAGAGCCGCCACCCAGCAATCAAAATAATCGCTGCCGTCTGGTGCGCGACCCGGCTTATGCAGCTCGGCCGAAAGCCGTTCCGCCCATTCGCTCCAAGCAAACAGGCCTTTCTCATGCAGATGCACAGTCATGGCGAAGGCCTCGGCAGCCCAGGGCTCAGGAAAAACCGGCTCGCCATCATCAGACCTCGGCATGTCAGGCGATTGCGCCAGTGGCGGGGCGATCTCACAGGCGCTCAAGATAGCTCTCCCAGGCATCGATGGAGACCGTCAGCGAGGGATCGGCGCCCTCGCCCCAGATCTCCAGCGCGTCGAAGACAACGGTATAGACCCATTGCGGATTCTCGCCCCGGCCATGGGCATTGTCATCGGGAAACACGAAGGAGCCCTGCACGGCTTCGACCACGCCAGCCTTGGCGCGAGCATAACGCGGCAACCTTGTGTGGCCGGTCGGATTGAAATTCCTCGTGCGCACGCGATCGCCGACGGCAAAGAGCGGTGCGGTATCAACAGGCCGATCGCAAGGGCCGCCCTTGTCGAGGACCGCATCAACCATGCCAGCCGTCAGAACCCGCTTCGGCACCGCGCCCTGCTGGAGAGAATGGCCGGTTTGCAACTCCTCGGCTGTTGCGAAGCCGTGCCGCTCCAGGAGCACGTCGATGGCGCGGGTCCAGATCTCATAGTAGCTGGCGGCAAGGTAATCGGCTGTCGGAATGTTCTCGCGCGCATGCCGGCTTTCGTCGATAGTCCAGGCTCCGAAGGCACCGCAGGACAATGTGATGCCGAGCGCCCGCTTTTCCCACTCGGCATGGAAATATGGCTCATTCGGTTCCGGCGCAACCGGGCCAAACCCCATTTGCCCGCCGAGATCATGCGGCCCGTTCATATCGCCGCCTCCGGAGATCTGGCGACCGCCGTTCCGATCATGGCATCGCGGCTGACGAAATCGGCCAATACAGCCTCGTCCAGGCCTTCGGAGCCGGCGGGCCGCTGCGGGATGACCAGATAGCGCAGCTCCGCCGTCGAATCCCAGACACGGATTTTCGTTTCCTGCGGCAGCGTCAGGCCGAATTCAGCCAGCACACCACGCGGATCAATCACCGCGCGCGAACGATAGGCCGGCGCCTTGTACCAGACAGGCGGTAGTCCGAGCACGGACCATGGGTAGCAGGAGCAAAGCGTGCAGACGACCAGATTGTGCGTATCCGGCGTATTGAAAACCGCGCGCATATGCTCGCCCTGACGGCCGGTAAATCCGAGGCTCGCAATCGCTGCCGTAGTGTCGCGCCGCAGCCAGTCGGCAAAGGCGGGATCGGCCCAGGCTTTTGCCACCACCTGCGCCCCGTTGCGCGGCCCGATCTTCGTCTCATAGGTTTCAACGATGCGATCGATCGCCGCCGGATCGATCAGGCCCTTTTCCGTCAGCAGCGTTTCCAGCGCTTTCACGCGCGCCTGCATATCGGAATAGCTGTTGTCGTGATCATGGTGATGGTGGTCGTCATCATGCGAATGCCCGTGGGACATGACTGTCTCCTGTCTTTGCCGGCCTATTTTAACATCGGCCAGAGACTGAGCACCAGCAGCACCGCCATCGTTATGTTAAACCATTTGAGGCGAACCGGATCGGACAGCCAGTCGCGCAGCGCCGAGCCGAAACCGGCCCAGGTCGAAACGCTCGGCACGTTGACCGCGGCGAAAGCGAGGCCGACCAGCAGCACGCTGAAGAGATAAAGCTGCTCATTGGTATAGGTCGCCATTGCGGTGACGGCCATCACCCACGCCTTGGGATTGACCCATTGAAAGGCGGCGGCGCTCATGAAGCTCATCGGTTGGGCACCGCTTTCCCTCTCGCTGAGGCTGCGCGACGTGCCGATCTTCCAGGCAATCCAGACGAGATAAGCCCCGCCGGCGAATTTCAGCGCGGTATAGAGCAGCGGCACCGTGTGCAGAAGCGCGCCCAGTCCCAACCCCACAGCAATCAGCAGCACGAAAAAGCCGACGCCGATCCCGAGCATATGCGGGATGGTGCGCCGGAAGCCGAAATTCACGCCCGATGTAAACAGCATCATGTTGTTCGGCCCAGGCGTGATCGAGGTCGTGAACGCGAACAGAAGAAGAGCCAGAAATGTATCCAGCGCCATAAAGCCTCCCCCGGACACCGTATTGTGACAAAGGACGGCATCCAAAATTTTTCTCGTGATTCTTGTCATGCGCGCCGAGTATGGTGACGCATGTCTGGCCTGACACTAATTCGCGCGCAATCCGAAAGCCATAATGCGATTGTCACGGTGACATCAGCCGTGTCGATTGAAATCCGGCGGGATGCAACTATCCTTCCGCTCTCTGAAGCGAGGACATACCATGCGAGACCCGATTCCTACTGTCACCCTACCCTCCGGCATTGCGGTTCCAGCACTCGGTCAGGGGACATGGAACATGGGAGACAATGCCGCCCACGCCCGGGATGAGATCGCCAGCCTGAAAATCGGACTGGATCTTGGCATGACGTTGATCGATACCGCCGAAATGTATGCCGATGGCGGCTCGGAGGAGATCGTCGGCAAGGCGATCGAGGGGCGGCGCGACGAGGTTTTCCTGGTCAGCAAGGTCTATCCGGCCAATGCAAGCCTCAGAGGTGCTGTCGAAGCCTGCGAGCGCAGCCTGAAACGCCTGAATACGGATCGCATCGATCTTTATCTGCTGCATTGGCGCGGAAATTATCCGCTTGCTGAGACAGTAGAAGCCTTCGAAAGCCTGAAGGCGGCCGGCAAGATCGAGGCCTGGGGCGTGTCGAATTTCGACGTTGCCGATATGGACGAGCTACTTGCGGTGCCGAACGGCGGCAATGTTGCCGCCAATCAGGTACTCTACAATCTTGCGCGACGGGGCATCGAATATGATCTGCTGCCCTGGTGCCAGGAGCGCAGCATCCCGATCATGGCCTATTCCCCTATCGAACAGGGCCGGCTGACCCACCATCCGGATCTGATCCGCATCGCCAAGACCTATCAGGCCACCCCTGCCCAGATCGCGCTTGCCTTTCTGCTGGAGCGCGACGGCGTGATGGCTATTCCGAAATCCTCAAACCCGCAGCGCATCGAGGAAAATCGGGGCTCCATAGACCTCGACATTACCGACGAGGATTGGGCCGTCCTCGATGCCGCGTTTCCACCGCCATCGCGAAAGAAGTCATTGGAAATGCTGTAGGCTCAGACCACCGCCTTCTGCTGCGCGACAATCAGCTCGATAGCTTGGAAGACGTCGATCTCTCGCCAGTCCGCCGGATCGCGATAGATCGGATAAAGCGAAAAGGCGGCAGCGGCAATCTGGTCGACGGTTCGCAGCTTCGTGCGCCTGCCTGCCAGCGCCGCTTTCGTATAGACGCCGAAATGATCCTGCGTCACACCCCAGCCGGCATAGAAGGGCGCAGCATAGGAGCGGACCGGAAGGCCGCGCAGCAGTGCATCGAAACCGAACTGGCTCGAAACCGTCCAGACCTCGTCGACGACCTCCAGGATCGACGCCACCGAGACGGCATCGTCTATCATGACCGCCCCACCCCTCGCGGCGGCGTCAGACGTAAGATATCCCTTACGCAGTCCGGCCATGACATCGGGATGGGTACGGATCAGGCATTGCACGCCGCTTGCCAATCCATCGGCAAGCATCCGCTCAAAGGAGGCCTGCGAACCGAGCGCCCGGCCGACCGAGACGTCGCCGACGACCTGATCGACCAAAAGGATACGGCGTTTGCTTGTTCGCTCGATTTGGGGCGACCGATGCGGCAGGTGATTGTACTTCGAGAGCCTGTTGAGAACGATCTGCTCTCGAATCGCCCGGCCGAGATCGCCTGCCTCGCCGGCGCCCTCTATCAGACGCTCGAGCCGCGACGGCCTGCTTGCATCGACTGGCAGGCCAAGATCGTCAATGACGATGGAAAGCGGGACCGCGCCGGCCTTGCCGAGGCCGACGGAACGGAGAAAGCCATCCTCCAGATGCCAATGTGGCAGTCGTCGGAAGCGGGCAATCGCTGCCGCCGTCTTGGCCGGCACGCGACCACCCCAGGAAACGATGCCGCCTATGCCGGGCGACAAGGTGGATGCGAGCTTCTGCGAACCGAAATAGTGGCCGAGCCAAGGGAAGTCGTTGCGCACGAAGAAGCTAGCGCCGAGGCGCATGCCGGCCGGCGGATGCCAATGCTTCTCGCCGAGATCAGGCAAAATTTCCCCGACGACGAATGCCACCCTTTTACCCCGCTGCAAATGCGGCCATCGATCTGGCCCGAGCGTCGCAAAGGCTAGGCGACGCCCGCAAACCGGTCAACGACGGATAGGTATCACATACCCTGCGGGCCGCGATTCATCGCCGCGATGCCGGTACGGCATACCTCGATGAGACCAAGCGGCTTGATGATGGCGATAAACTGGTCGATCTTCGACGACTTGCCGGTGATCTCGAGAATGAAGTGCTCGACGGTCGCGTCCACCACCTTGGCATGGAACGCATCGGCCAGCCGCAATGTTTCGGCACGCATCTCCCCGCTTCCGGTCACCTTCAGCAGCGCGACTTCGCGCTCGATCGGCCGTTCCTGGCCGAGTTCGCGGGCGCGCACGGTGAGATCGACGACGCGATGAACCGGAACGATGCGTTCCAACTGCGCCTTGATCTGCTCCAGCACCTGCGGCGTGCCACGCGTTACCACAGTGATCCGCGACAGATGCGCCTGATGCTCGGTCTCCGAAACCGTAAGGCTTTCGATGTTGTAGCCGCGGCCGGAGAAAAGGCCGATGACGCGGGCAAGCACGCCGGGCTCGTTATCAACAAGCACCGAGAGCGTGTGGCTCTCCGCCGCCGCCGTTTCTGGCGAGATGAAGTAGGCGGAGCCTGTGGGTTGAAGGTGTGCGTTCATTGTCCTTGTTCCGTTTCCTCGGTTCTTGTTCGGTATGCCAGCGCGACATTGGTAAGCTCGACGGTCCGGACGCGGCTTCTGCCGCGCCCCGGCCATTCGATCAGACCAGCTGACGGCCCTTGGCGTCGATGGCGTTGGCGACGGCTTCGTCGGTGGCTTCGTCCGGCAACAGCATCTCGTTATGCGCCTTGCCCGAGGGGATCATCGGGAAGCAGTTGGCGAGATTGGCAACGCGGCAATCGAAAATGACCGGCTTGTCGACGTCGATCATCTCTTGAATCATCGCATCGAGATCGCCGGGCTTTTCGCAACGCAGGCCGACCGCGCCATAGGCATCGGCCAGCTTGACGAAATCGGGCATCGCTTCCGTATAGGAATTCGACAGGCGGTTGCCGTGCAGCAGCTGCTGCCACTGGCGTACCATACCCATGTACTGGTTGTTCAGGATGAAGATCTTGATCGGCGCATTGTGCTGGATCGCCGCCGACATTTCCTGAATGCACATCTGGATCGAGGCGTCGCCGGCAATATCGATGACCAGGCTCTCCGGATGGGCGATCTGCACGCCGAGCGCTGCCGGCAGGCCATAGCCCATGGTGCCGAGGCCGCCCGAGGTCATCCAGCGGTTCGGCTCTTCGAAGCCATAGAACTGCGCCGCCCACATCTGATGCTGGCCGACTTCGGTCGTGATGTAGGTATCGCGATGCTTGGTCAGCTCATAGAGGCGCTGAATGGCATATTGCGGCATGATGACATCGTCGCTCGGCTTGTAGGCGAAGGAATTGCGCGCGCGCCAGCGAGCGATGTTTCCCCACCAGTCGCCAAGACGATCCGCTGCCGGCTTCTGCGGCAGTGCCCGCCACAGCCGGACCATGTCTTCGAGAACATTGCCGACATCGCCGAGAATGCCGACATCGACGCGAACATTCTTGTTGATCGAGGATGGATCGATATCGATATGGATCTTCTTCGAATTCGGCGAGAAAGCGTTCAGGCGGCCGGTAATGCGGTCGTCGAAGCGTGCGCCGATACAGACCATGACGTCGCAATCATGCATCGCCATGTTCGCCTCATAAGAACCGTGCATGCCCAGCATGCCGAGCCAGCTCTTGCCGGATGCCGGATAGGCGCCAAGGCCCATCAGGGTCGACGTGATCGGGAAGCCGGTCAAGTCGACCAGCTCCCGCAGCAGCTTGCATGCTTCGGGGCCGGAATTAACGACGCCGCCGCCGGAATAGATGATCGGCTGACGCGCATTCTTCATCAGTTCGATGGCTTGGTTGATCTTGTTCAGATCGCCCTGAACCTTGGGCTGATAGCTCTTCTGGACATCATGCGCTTCCGGCGGCGTGTAGGTGCCGGTAGCAAACTGGACATCCTTCGGAATGTCGACGACGACCGGGCCTGGACGGCCTGATTGCGCGATACGGAAGGCTTCGTGAATGACGGCTGCGAGCTGGTTGACGTCCTTGACCAGCCAGTTGTGCTTGGTGCAAGGCCTGGTGATGCCGACCGTGTCGCATTCCTGGAAAGCGTCGGAGCCGATCAACGAGGTCGGAACCTGACCGGTCAGGCAGACCAGCGGGATCGAGTCCATCAGCGCATCCTGCAGCGGCGTGACCGCATTCGTGGCACCAGGACCGGAAGTGACCAGCATGACGCCGACCTTGCCGGTCGAGCGGGCATAGCCTTCGGCCGCATGACCGGCGCCCTGCTCGTGGCGTACGAGAATGTGTTGGATATCGTCCTGCTGGAAAATCTCGTCGTAGATCGGAAGCACAGCGCCGCCCGGATAACCGAAGATGTGTTCGACGCCATTGTCCTTGAGCGCCCGCAACACGATCTCCGCGCCTGTCATTCGATTGTCGCTCGCCTGATTATCTGTGCCGGTCATACGTTTGTTCCGCTATCTGCTGGAGGTTTGGAAAGATGAAATCTCGATTTCGGGCATAAAAAAAGGCTCCTTGGGGAGCCTGTTGTCTAGCGCATGGGTGGCTGTCGCCGGATGGTTACACCATCCTGCCCATGCGCATTCCCACCACGATAAGAGCCATCGAAATTTTCATGGGGTCGAGTGATAGACAGAAAATTTCGAAGCGTCAACGCGTCAAGCAATAAAAAATCGCGCCCTCTCCCTATCCAAGTAAAAAGCGCGGCTTGCCGACAGGATTTTGTTAAGCCGCCGACCCTATGCTCCGCAATCTAACGCTTGAGGTAGCCGTTTGCTCAATAATGATCTGCAGACGTCCGGCAAGGCTGGAGATTTAGATCGCCGCGATAAACTGAAGCCAGGAAATCGCTTTCTCGGTCGCGTCGTTGCGTGCAACGGCTCCAGGGCGACCATTGCCGCCGTCGCCGAGGACGGCGGCACCGATCTCACGGAACTTTGGTCGGTCGGCAAGCTGATCTCCATCAGCGTCGGGACCAATCGCGTCGCGGCCATGGTCTACGCCATGAATACCAGTAACATCGGCTGGGGCGAAGAACAGGACAACCTCTTCCGTATCGAAGTGGAGCTGCTAGGCGAGGTCCGTGTCGAACCCGATGGCCGCGAGGAATTCTCAAGCGGCATTTCCGCTTATCCTTATCTCGGCGCCATCGCGCATCGCATCCGCGCCAGCGACCTCATGCGCATCTTCGATGCCGGCAAGGACAGCAGCTGCGTCATCGGCAAGCTGACGCAGGACGAAAGCATCGATGCCGCCATCCACATCCCGTCGATGCTGTCGAAACATTTCGCCGTGGTCGGCTCCACCGGCGTCGGCAAATCGACCGCCGTTTCACTTCTGCTGCACAAGGCGATCGGCGCCGATCCGAAGCTGCGCGTGCTGATCCTCGACCCGCACAATGAATTCGCCGCCGCCTTTCCGAAGCACTCCGTCGTCATCGATACCGAGACGCTCGACCTGCCCTTCTGGCTGATGCGGCTCGAGGAATTCAGCGAAGTCGTCTTCCGCGGCCGTCCGGCAGTGCCGGAAGAGCTAGATGCGCTGCGCGATCTCATTCCGGAGGCGAAACGAGCCTTTCGCGGCAGCGATTCAACCTTGATGCGCCGCCAGTCGGAAAAAGCATCGGTGACGGCGGATACGCCGGTTCCCTATCGCATGGCCGACCTGCTGGCGCTGATCGACGAACGCATCGGACGGCTGGAGGGCCGCCAGGAAAAGCCGCACCTGCGCTCGCTGAAAATGCGCGTCATCTCGGCAATCAACGATCCGCGCTATAATTTCATGTTCTCCAACAACACGATCACCGATACGATCATGGAGACCATTGCCGAGATCTTTCGCATTCCGGGCGATGGTAAGCCGATTTGCACCTTCCAGCTCGCCGGAATTCCTTCGGAAGTCGTCAACTCCGTCG
Source organism: Martinezella lusitana (assembly GCF_016901135.1). GTDB lineage: Bacteria > Pseudomonadota > Alphaproteobacteria > Rhizobiales > Rhizobiaceae > Rhizobium > Rhizobium lusitanum_D. Next base: position 628,404 of record NZ_JAFEVL010000048.1, read on the forward strand.
CGTCAGTCCTATGCCGCATGGCGTTCGAGCTGACGCTCTGGAGCGATGGCGCGATCCATATGCTCGTCGTCTGCGAGGAAGCGCATCGCTATATCCCCGCCGATCCGACACTCGGCTTCCTGCCCACCCGGCAGGCCATTTCCCGCATCGCCAAGGAGGGACGCAAATACGGCGTTTCGCTTGGCATCATCACCCAGCGTCCGGGCGAACTCGACCAGACGATCCTGTCGCAATGCTCGACCCTGTTCGCCATGCGCCTTGCCAATGATCGCGACCAGGAAATCATCCGTTCTGCCATACCGAACTCCTCCGTATCGACGACGAGTTTTCTGTCATCCATAGGCAACGGCGAAGCCATCGCCTTCGGCGAAGCCATTGCCGTGCCGATGCGCATGCGTTTTTCTCGCGTGGCAGAGGATCTGCTGCCGAAAGCCCATGGCAGCGTGGCGAAAGCTAGCGAGGAATCGCCTGACACCGTCGACTTGCGGACCATTGTCAGTCGCATGCGCTCGATCTCCACTCCCGATATTTCCGCCCTGCAGCAGAGCTACAATGCCGCGAGTGAAGTTATGCCGGACATCGGGAACGATCTTGGCGATGCCCCTGTCGAGCAACCCGCAAGGCGTCCGATGGAGGCAACCGCGCCATCGATCGAACCCTATCGCCCGGACATGCTGCCGCGCGCCGACGCTGTGCCGCAGACGGCTGCCTCCATGCAGACATCGATCGACAGCAAGCTCGCGGAACTGCGCCGCGAAATCCGTGGCGACGACACGGCTGGCGCTCGCGCGATGCCGACGAGAGACCCCGCTCCGCCCCTGCGGCGGGAGCCCGGCCTTTCGCTGCGTGACAGTATCCTGAAGAAGCCGCTGAGCAGCCTTTACGACAAGGATTGATCGGTCAGCCTATGGCTGGCTGATGCGCTCCCAGCTTTCGTCCATCTGATTGCGAAACCACGTCATTTGCCGCTTGGCATATTGCCGCGTGGCTGCCGCTCCGGTTTCGAGAACGTCCTCTCGCGTCATCTCACCTCTTAGCATCGCTGCAATCTGCGACACACCGATCGCCTTCATGACCGGCATCTCCGGCGACAATTCCAACGCCAGCAGAGCCTGCACTTCGTCCGCAGCACCCATCGCCAGCATCTTTTCGAAACGGCTGTTGATGCGCTCATGCAGCAAGGCGCGGTCGGGCAGCACCACGATCTTCCGGGCGCGATCAGGATCGATCACAACTGGCCCGGTCTTCCCCTGAAAGGCGGCGATGGATCGGCCAGTCGCTTCGATCACCTCCAGGGCGCGAACGATGCGCTGGCCGTCCTGAGGATTGAGAGTTTCAGCAACGGCACTGTCGCGGTCGGCAAGCTCGCGATGCAGCGCCTCGGCTCCCTCCGCCAGGAACCGTTCCCGCAGACGGCTTCGAATCTCGACAGGAACCTCAGGCATGTCGGAAAGACCGCCTGTCAACGCCTTGAAGTAAAGCCCTGTTCCGCCAACGAAAACAGGCATTCTCCCCTCCTTGCGCAACCGCTCCACCAATGCGGCGGCTTCGCGCAGCCAGACCCCGGTGGAATAGGCTTGCGCCGCCGGCACATGACCATAGAGATGATGCGGAATGCCCTCCATATCCGCCTGCGAAGGCCGAGCGGTCAGCACGCGCAACGTATCGTAAACCTGCATGCTGTCGGCGTTGATGACCACGCCGCCATGCGCACGCGCCAATTCAATGGCCAGTGCGGACTTGCCGCTGGCGGTCGGCCCGGTTATCAGGATCGCGTCGATATCGCTCACAAGGTTTCTGCTCATGGCCTTCGTTGCCACGCTTATTGCCAATCCGTCAAATCCCGTTCTTGCTCCGGCCATCGCCGAACAGGCGGCGGACGCCGTCGGGGCTTCAGGGCTCTATTGGTTGGCCGACGGCATCGCCTGCGATATCGCGCTGCGTGATGATGCCGACCTGCAGGCGGCGGAAGCCGGCATTCTCGCCGTCATCGGCGGCGCGCCGATCGACCTGGTGATCCAGGAAGCCGAAATGCGTCGCAAGAAATTGCTAATCGCCGACATGGATTCGACCATGATCGGCCAGGAATGCATCGACGAGCTCGCGGCCGAAGTCGGTCTGAAGGAGAAGGTCGCCGACATCACGGCCCGCGCCATGAACGGCGAGATTGCCTTCGAGCCCGCCCTGCGCGAGCGTGTGGCTCTGCTGAAGGGCCTGCCGCTTTCCGTGGTCGACGATGTCATCGCAAAACGCATCACCCTGACGCCGGGCGGCCCTGAGCTGATCGCCACGATGAAAGCGAAGGGCTATTACGCCGCCCTCGTTTCCGGCGGCTTCACCGTCTTTACGAACCGCATCGGCGCGACATTGGGCTTCGACGAGGATCGCGCCAATATCCTGCTGGAGGAAAATGGCGTTCTGACGGGCCTTGTCCAAGAACCGATCCTCGGCAAGCAGGCCAAGGTGGATGCGCTGAACGAGATCGCCGAAAAGCTCGGAATTTCGACGGATGACGCGCTCGCCGTCGGCGACGGCGCCAACGATCTCGGCATGCTGCAGCTCGCCGGCGCGGGCGTCGCGCTCCACGCCAAGCCGACGGTTTCAGCGCAAGCCCGAATGCGCATCGACCACGGCGATCTGACCGCCCTGCTCTATCTTCAGGGCTATCGAAAGACCGACTTCATCAAACCATAAGACCGGCGGAAATCGCCGATACCGGATGCCATCGATGATCATCACCGAAACCGAACGCCTCATCATCCGCAACTGGCGCGAGACGGATCGCGATCTGGCCTTCGAGATCAATTCGGACGAGGCCGTCATGGAATTCTTTCCCTTCCGCCGCAACCGCGCGGAAGCAGATGCCTTTTTCGACCGCGTTCACTCGATGATCGCCGAAACCGGCCTCGGCTTCTATGCCCTGGAGAACAAATCGACCGGCGAGACGATCGGCTTTTGCGGGCTGGCGCGTGTCGATCACCTGGAGCCCCACATAGCCAAGGGCACGGTCGAAATCGGCTGGCGGCTGGCGGTCCGCTTCTGGGGCAAGGGATTTGCCAGCGAGGCAGCACGAGGGCTTCTCGCCCACGGTTTCGAAAAACTCGGTCTCGACCAGATCGTATCCTTTGCCGTACACGACAACATCAGGTCGACCTCCGTCATGGAGCGGATCGGCATGCATCGCGTCGCCGGTGGCGATTTCGACCATCCCAACGTGCCTGACACCTACCCACACCTGAAACGTCATGTGCTTTATCGCCTGACCGTGGATGAATGGCGCGCCGGACGATGACCGTCATCGAGACGCCCCGGCTGATCCTGCGACCCTGCCGGGAAGAGGATCGGGATCTGTTCTACGAACTCAGTTCCGATCCCGCAGTGCTTGCGTTCTTTCCCTTTCGCCGCAGTCGAGCAGATGCCGATGCTGTCTTCGCCATGGTCCGGAGCATCGTCCCGGAACCCGGCTTCGATCTTCTCGTGATGGCTTTGAAGCAGAGCGGCGAAGCGATCGGCCTTTGCGGGCTGTCGAAGCCGCAGCTCGAGCCCCATCTTCCGAAGGACGCGGTGGAAATCGGCTGGCGGATTTCAGCGCGCCACTGGCGCAATGGCTATGCCACAGAAGCCGGCCTGGCAATCTTGCGCCACGCCTTCGAGACGCTGAAGCTTGATGAAATCCTGTCGATCGCCGTTCACGACAACCGTCGTGCCCTGACGGTCATGCAAGGGATCGGCATGCATCCGGATCCGGCCATCGATTTCGACCACCCGCAGATTCCGGACACGCATCCGCAATTAAAGCGCCATGTCGTCTACCGCCTGCGTGCCGCCGAATGGCGGTCGCCGGGGCAAACGGAAAACTGACGTCTCTATTCGAGAGCAACAGCGATAAAGCGCAAGTCGCCACTTGGAGACGCGATCATCAACTGCGCGTTGCGGCGGCCTTCACGCTTCAGCGAGGCCACCTTTTCCGATGCGGCACTCGGCGTCTGCACGAATTCCTGCGCGACTTCGACGACGACATCCCCGGGTTTCAGGCCCTTCTCGGCGGCAGCCGAACCCGGCGCAACTTCCGTGATGACGACGCCATCGACGCTATCGGCGATACCGAAGCTCTTGCGGTTCTCGGCCGTCATCGTCGCCAGCTTCATGCCGAGTATATTTGTGTTTGCCTGGGCCGGCGGCTGAGTCTGCGGCGACTGCTGCTGGTTGTCACCCTGGTCCTGTCCATCCATGCCATCATCATTGCCGTCATCGCTCCCGTCCGGATTGATGACGCCGTCGCGATTGGCGTCGCCATCAGGCGCAAGCTGAGGCTGCTTGTCCTTGTCGGTGGTCGCCGCTGCCGCCTGATCGCTATTCTCCAGTCGGCCAAGCGTGACCTTGACGGTCTGTTCCTTGCCGTCGCGGAAGATGATCACATCGACTTCCTTGCCGACCGGGCTTTCGGCGACGACACGCGGCAGGTCGCGCATCTCAGCCACATCCTTGCCGTCGAATTTCAGGATGACGTCACCTGCCTTGATGGTGCCGTTGTCGACGGGGCCGCCCTTGATGACGCCGGCCACGAGCGCGCCCTTCGCGCTGCCGAGACCGAGACTGTTGGCGACATCATCCGTTACCGGCTGAATACGGACGCCAAGCCAGCCGCGACGGGTTTCGCCGAAATCCCTGAGCTGCTTGACGACGCCCTCGGCCAGCTCCGACGGCACGGCAAAGCCGATGCCGATCGAGCCGCCGCTCGGGGAGATGATGGCCGTGTTGATGCCGATCACCTCACCCTTCATGTTGAAGAGCGGACCGCCGGAATTACCCTTGTTGATCGCCGCATCCGTCTGGATGAAATTGTCGTAGGGACCGGCATTGATGTTTCGCCCGCGCGCGGAAACGATGCCGATGGTCACGGATCCACCCAGGCCGAAGGGATTGCCGATCGCCATCACCCAGTCACCGATCCTCATCTTGGAGGAATCGCCGAACTTCACCGCCGTCAGCGGGTGCTTCGGCTCGACCTTGAGGAGCGAAAGATCGGTCTTCGTATCGGTTCCGATCAGCTTCGCCTTCAGCTTCGTCCCGTTCGGGAAGATCGCCTCGATATCATCGGCGCCTTCGATGACGTGGTTGTTGGTGACGATATAGCCGGCCGCATCGATGACGAAGCCGGAGCCGAGCGAGCTCACCTTGCGGTTGCTGTCGTCATTATTCCTGTTCTTGAAGAAATCGTTGAAGAAATCCTGGAAAGGCGAATTGTCCGGCACCTTCGGCGTCGCCGGACCATCACCCTCGTCCTTCACCTTCTGCGAAGTGGAGATGTTGACGACGGCATCGAGCAAACCGGAAGCAAGATCTGCAACCGAAGCAGGGCCGGCATTCATCGCCGGGTTCATCGTCATCGTCGGTGTGTCCGCAGGCGGCGTCTGGTTGTCGGTGGCTGCCGGTGCCTGAGCACCCGCAGCCGCGCCGCTATTCTGCGTCTGCGCGTGGGCCTGTCCGGCACCACCCACGACGGGACCGGCAATCAGCGCCATGCTGGCCAGCAAAGCGAACGAACGTCTGAAAGGCAGGCGAATGGTCGGGGCCATCAGGCATCCTCATCGATAAAGGGAAATCTTGAATAAGCATCAACATAAGGCGGAATGATGAAGCGTGAAATCACCTTTTTGCGAAATCCCCGAACCTCAATCCGACCAGGGACTTGATGGCGAAGGTGACACGGTTTCGGCTAAAGAAAAGGGCCGCCGTGAGGCAGCCCTTCGATTTCAGCGGGTTGACGCCTCAGTTCGCCGGAGTCGTCGTCGGATTGGCCAGCGCCGGCGCGGCGGAATTGGGCGCAGTGCCGTTAGGACTATCGAAGAACTTGAAGAAGTCCGACTTGTTCGGCGGCAGGACCAGCGTCTTGCCACCTGAGACGAACGCCTTGTTGTAGGCGGCCATCGTGCGATAGAATTCGTAGAAATTCGGATCGCGCGATGAGGCACCGGCGAAGATGCCGTTGCGCTCGGCTTCACCCTGACCGCGCAAGACCTCCGAATCCCTCTGCGCATCCGCGAGGAGCTCGACGACCTGACGGTCCGCGATCGCGCGGCGGCGCTGGCCTTCTTCGTTACCCCGTGCGCGGAGGAGCTCGGCTTCCGCCAAACGCTCGGCCTTCATACGATCGTAAGTATTCTGCGACACTTCCTGAGACAGGTCCGTGCGGCGGATGCGGACATCCTCGATATTGAGACCGAGCGTCTCGGCATCGCGACGCAGATCGTCCCGCACTTCTGTCATCATCGACGCGCGTTCGTTGGACAATGCCGCTTCGAAGTTGCGCAGACCGTAGACACGACGCAGCGAGGCGTCGAGGCGAGTTCTGAGACGGGATTCCGCCGCATCGCGATCGCCCGACACCGCCTCGCGGAACTTGCGAGCATCGGTGATCTTGTAGACGACGAAAGCATCGACCTCGTAGAACTTGCCGCCCGACACCTGGACGCGGATATTGTCCAGATCGAAACGGAGTTCCTGCAGCTGGATGTATTGAACGCGGTCAGCATCCATGAAGGCGAAGGGCAGCTTGAAATAGAGCCCCGGCTCCGCCTTGACTGCGCGGATCTGGCCGAAACGCAGGACGATTGCCTGCTCCCGGGCATTGACCACGAACACCGACGAATAAACGAGCAGCAGCAGCACCGCGAGCGCGATGAGAATGGTTGGCAAACGGCTGGACGTCATTATTTGGCCTCCGGCTGAGCTGCAGTGGCGGGCTTGCCCGCCTGCGTCGCGGGCTGCTTGCCGAGGTCGTTCAGCGGCAGATAGGGCACGACGCCCTGCTTGTCGTCGATGATGACACTGTTGGAATTGCCGATGACGGTCTCCATGGTTTCAAGGAACAGCCGCTTGCGGGTGACTTCCGGCGCCTTGATATACTCGTCGTAGATCGAGATGAAGCGCTGCGCCTCACCCTGAGCTTCCTTTACGACACGATCCTTGTAGGCAGCCGCTTCTTCGCGGATCTGAGCCGCGCGACCACGAGCCTGCCCTAGCTGCTGGTTGGCGTACTGATTGGCTTCTTCAACCTGCTGGTCTTCGTTCTGCTCGGCGCGCTGCACTTCTTCGAACGCATCCGCCACTTCGCGCGGCGGTGCTACATCCTCGATCGGCACGGCAGTAATGGAGATGCCGGCGCCGTAGCGGTCCAGCGTATCCTGGATGATGGCCCTCACCTGAACGGCGATTTCCTGGCGGTTATCGCGATAGATGTCCTGGGCGGGACGGCGGCCGACGATTTCGCGCATGGCGCTTTCGGCAACCTGCTGCAGCGTTTCGTCGGGACTTTCGAGATTGAAGAGATAGGATTGCGGATTGGTTACCACAAAGAGAACCGAGAACTGGACGTTGACGATATTCTGATCGCCCGTCAGCATCAGGCCGGCATTCGAACCGGCAGCCGAGCGACCGCCTATATTGCGCTGCTGTTCCGTGACCTTCACGAACTCAACGCGATCCATCGGCCAGAAATGGAAATGCAGGCCGGGCATCGAGACTTCCTCGCGCGGCTTGCCGAAACGCAGTTCCACACCACGCTCGTCAGGCTGCACCGTATAGATGCACTGGATCAGCCAGAAAACACCGATAACCGCTGCAATGATGAGGAAGACACCTGCATTAAAGCCACCAGGGATAAAGCCCCTCAACCGGTCCTGGCCGCGGCGAATAATATCCTCGAGATCCGGAGGCCCTCCGTTGCCGCTTCCCCGCGGCCGGTTCGGTCCTTGCCCCCAAGGTCCCTGATTATTTCCACCGCCGCCGCCGCCGCCCCATGGGCCACCGCCGCCGCCATTCTGATTGCTCCAAGGCATCAAAACCTCTTTGTTTGTTGACTCCCAGCACCGCGCCGAACCCGCAAAATTAGCAGGCAGCAGCGATTGCTTCCCGTTATAGGTATCGACGCACCTGCTTTCAACGCAACTTCAGGAAGTTCGGCGGATTAACTGGAAAATATTTGAATTTTCGGGGCAGCCCTTATGCATTTCGCCTAAAATAACTGACGAAACGCGTCGGGTAGGTATCTTTCTCGCCGGCGGGCACGGCAAGCTCGCTGTCGACCTGCCAAAGGGCGGGATCGATGGCCGGGAAGGAGGTGTCGCCATCCACCTCCGCCTCGACATGCGTGATGAGCAACCGGTCTGCCAGACCGATCGCCTGCCGATAGATCTCGCCGCCGCCCAGAATGCAGATCTCGTCGACGCCGCTCTCCATCGCAAGGCGGGCAGCGGCATCGATGGCTTCGCTGAGCGAATGCACCACCGTTACGCCTTCTGGCGAAAAGCTTGCGTCGCGAGTGATGACGACATTCGGTCGGCCGGGCAGCGGCTTGCCGATCGACTGGAACGTCTTGCGTCCCATGATGACGGGCTTGCCGAGGGTCATCGCCTTGAAGCGCTTGAGATCGGACGACTGTCGCCAGGGCATGGCGCCATCGCGCCCGATAATGCCATTGCGCGAAACGGCAACGACGATGGTCTTGATCGGCTGGGTCATGCTTCCTCCCTCAAACAACGTCACCGCCGCCTTAGGCGAGTCGGCCTCATGATTCCATTGCATGATAGCGCTGACATCAGGTGGAGAGCACCCCACTTGTAGCTCGATCAGCCGCCATTAAGCTCGTCGAGCTGCCCGGCCAACACCCCGCCATCTTCGCGATCATCCGCCATCTTGCGGTAAAGACCGGCCATGCCTTTGAATATCAGCGCGGCGGGATCGTCTTTACCGAGGAAATCCGAAATCTCCTCCATCTCCGCGACCCAGCGATAGGCCTTCGGATACATGTCCGGAATGCCCTGCACAAATTTCGCATCGAGATCCGGCAGGCTTTCCTGAAGTTCGCGCTTCAGGGCCTCGTCCGCTCCGGAGCGGATCGCGGCGAGCAGCATGGCTGTCCCAAGGCCCGTCACGCCCTTGTTGATTCCGGCATAGCACATCTTCAGCGCCGACGCGGCGCCGATCGGCCCATCGATGCGGCGCACCTGAAGCCCGCGTTCGGCCAGCACGGCGCTGTCGTTGGCCGCATCTCCGCTGACATAAAGCTTGGGTCCCTTCTGGCCGGGCTTCGGTGGGCCGCCGATAATGGAACCATCAAGAACCACGCCGCAATCGCTGGCGAAGATCGCGGCGACCTGCGTCATCGTCTGCGGCGAAATCGCGTTGCAGTCCATGAACGTCGTCCTCGTGCCGCGCCGACGCACGGCGGTAGCGATCTGCTCGGCCACGTCGACGGCATTGGCGGGCGGGACGATGGAAAGGATGAGGCCGGCTCCGGCGATATTGTCCAGTCCGACGACGTCCATGCCCACAGACTTCGCTCGATCGACCGTCGCCGCAGAACGACCTTCGAGATAGGTCAGCACCTTCGCGCCGTTCTCGACCAAACGCCTCGCAATGGCGCTGCCCATCGCGCCGGCTCCGATGACTGCGATATCCACGACCGATCTCCTTCTCCATACAAGGACGACAACATAACGCCTCGCGGCCGGCCAGACGAGCGGAATGCCGCGCGGTAACGATAAGTTTTTGACGATTGGCGACGGCACAAAAACGATCTGCCGAGACAGGCACTATAGCTTTTTCTTATAGGCAGCCGACCATTTCGAAATGGGCAATTGCCGCGCTTCCCGTCATCCCTAGTCGCCAGTCAAGACCCATCAGGGCGAGCAGCCTCGACGTGGCATTGACGGGACACGGAGGAGAAATGCTGACCCTTTTATTTGACGGCCTCGCTTATGGCATGTTGCTGTTCGTGCTCTCGTGCGGGCTGGCGGTGACGCTGGGATTGATGAATTTCATCAATCTGGCCCACGGCGCTTTCGCCATGGCCGGCGGCTATGTCACGGTGGTGCTGACGAACAGATATGGCGTGCCTTTTCTGCTGACGCTGCCGATTGCCTTCGCCGCTACCGCCATCGCCGGGGTCATTCTTGAGAAGACCCTCTACGCACGGCTCTATGACAAGAGCCCGCTCGATCAGGTGCTGTTCTCGATCGGCATCGTCTTCATCGCCGTCGCCGGCATCGACTACATCATGGGATCGCAGCAGCAGATCCTGAACCTGCCGGACTTCCTGCGCGGCCGCGTCGAGGTGTTCGGCGTCGGCATCGGCGTCTATCGCGCCTTTCTGATCATCGTCTGCGGCCTGCTTGCCTTCGCGCTGCAGATGGCGCTTGCCCATACGCGCTTCGGCAGCCGCCTGCGTGCTTCGGTGGACGATCGGCGTGTGGCGCGGGGCGTCGGCATTCATGTCAACATGATCTTCGCCATCACCTTCGCCGTCGGATCCGGCCTTGCGGGCCTCGGCGGCGCTCTCGGCGCGGAAATCCTCGGGCTCGATCCGACATTTCCGCTGAAGTTCATGGTCTACTTCCTCATCGTCGTCTCTGTCGGCGGCACATCGAGCATGTACGGACCGCTCTGTGCCTCGATCCTGCTTGGCGTGGCAGACGTTCTCGGCAAGTATTACGTGCCGGCGCTCGGCGGCTTCGTGATCTATATCGTCCTCGTCGCCGTTCTGGTCGTCCGGCCACAAGGCCTCTTCGCGAGGGCCAACTGATGAAGACATCCGGTTCCGCAAACACGGCGCTCGAACAGCGCATCTCCGGCGTCATGAGAAAATCGGCGCGCTGGAGCATCCTCGAACTGGCGTTCTGGGCACTCGCCATCGCCTCATGGTTTCTCTTTCCGAGCCAGCACCTGATCCTCAACGAAGTCGTCGGCTTCGCGATCCTCGCCCTGTCGATCGATCTGATACTGGGCTATGCCGGCATCGTCTCCCTTGGGCAGGCTGCGATGTACGGCGTCGGCGCCTATGCCAGTGGGCTCTTCTCGATCCACGTCACCGGAGAACCGTTAACGGGACTGATCGTCGGCGCTCTCTCAGGCGCGGTCGTTGCCTTCCTCACAAGCTTCCTGCTGCTACGCGGCGGCGATCTGACGAGGCTGATGGTCACCCTGGGCGTGGCGGCCGTCTTCTCTGAAATCGCCAACCAGGCAAGCTGGCTGACGGGCGGCGCGGACGGCCTGCAGGGAATTACCATCCAGCCTTTGTTCGGTGTCTTCGATTTCGACATCTACGGACATACGGCCTATGCCTATAGCCTCGGCGTCCTGTTCATCCTCTTCCTTCTGGCCCGGCTGATCGTTTCCTCGCCCTTCGGTTACTCGCTGAAGGCGATCCGCGACAATCCGCTGCGCGCCTCGGCGATCGGCATACCGGTCAATGCGCGCCTGGTCGCCATCTACACGCTTTCCGGCGCCTATGCCGGCATCGCCGGCGCGCTCTTCACACAGACGCAGCAGTTCATATCGCTCGATGTCCTGTCCTTCCAGAAATCCGCCGACGGCCTGATGGTCCTCGTCATCGGTGGCACCGGCTATCTCTATGGCGGCATCGTCGGCGCACTTGTCTACGAGCTGATACAGGACGCACTGTCCTCGATCACCCCGCAATACTGGCAGTTCTGGCTCGGCATGCTTCTGGTCGCCTTTGTCCTCATCGGGCGCGACCGTCCGCGTCAGCTTGTACTTACCCTCTCCGCCCGCTTTTCCGCTGCCCGCGGCAATCTCTTGCGGGGCCGCGCATCCACGAGGAGAGTACCGTGACGGCTGCCGTTCTCGAAACAAGACATCTCAACAAGTCGTTCGGCGCGCTGAAAGCCACCACCGACGTATCGTTCCGCCTGGAAAAGGGCACGCGTCATGCGCTCATAGGGCCGAATGGCGCGGGCAAGACGACCTTCATCAATCTTCTGACCGGCGTGCTGGCACCTTCAGGCGGCCAGGTTGCTCAAGCGCGAAAGGCGCGTGCATCGCGGCCTGGTGCGGACATTCCAGATCAACCAGCTGTTCGGCGAGTTGAACGTCGTGGAGAGCCTGGGGCTCGTGATCAGCGAGCGGCGCGGGCATGGCCGGGACTGGTTTCGCACCGCCGGCACGCTTGCGGGCATGGAGGATGAAATCGCCGGACTTGTTGGGGACTTTGGGCTCGACACCGTGCTCGACCAGCCCTGCTCCAGCCTGCCATACGGCAAGCAGCGCCTGCTCGAAATCGCGCTGGCGATCGCCTGCAAGCCCAAGGTTCTGCTGCTCGACGAACCCGCCGCCGGTGTGCCGGAAGCGGATCGGCACGAGGTTCTGGCGCGCCTTTCGGCCCTGCCGAAGGACGTCTCGATCCTGCTCATCGAGCACGACATGGACCTCGTCTTCAACTTCGCCGACCGGATCTCGGTCCTCGTCGCCGGCGCCCTCTTTGCCGAGGGCACGGTGGCGGAGATCTCGACCGACCCGCGCGTCAAGGAAGTCTATCTCGGAGGGGCCAACCATGCCTGAACTCCTTTCGCTCGATCGCCTCTCGGCCGGCTACGGCAAAGCCGTGGTCCTGCATGGCATCAGCCTTTCCGTCGGCTCCGGCGAGGCCGTCGCCCTCCTCGGCCGCAACGGTGTCGGCAAGACGACGACGCTGAACAGCATCGTCGGGCTGACGCGCTATCACGGCGGCAGGGTCACGGTCGACGGTGCGGATATCGAGCGCCTGACGCCGGAACGCCGCGTTGCAACCGGCGTCGGCTGGGTGCCGCAGGAGCGCGGCATATTCCGCTCGCTGACGGTCGAGGAAAACATCACCGCAGTCGCCCGTCCCGGCAGGTGGAACCTGCAGGCCATCTACGAGCTGTTCCCACGGCTGAAGGAACGCCGCGGCAACTACGGCAACCAGTTGTCGGGCGGCGAACAGCAGATGCTGTCGATCGCCCGCGCGCTCGTCCTCAACCCGAAGATCTTGCTGCTGGACGAGCCGCCCGAAGGCCTGGCGCCGATCATCGTCGAGGAATTGCTTGCCGCCATCAGGCGCATCGTCCGCAACGAGGGCATGGCCGCCATCATCGTCGAGCAGCACGCGCAGCAGATCCTCGCGATCACGGACAAGGCGGTCATCCTCGAACGCGGCACCGTCGCCTATTCCGGCAAGAGCGCCGATCTCGCACAGGATGCCGCAACCCTCAGCAAGTTTCTGGGCGTTGGCACCGGCGGAGCGGATGCGCCGGTCTCGACAAAACGAAAGCACTGAATTGCAGCGGCAGTGGCCGGCAAACACCGGACTAAAGCCGCGCCAAAAACACATGGGTTTAACAGGAGGAGAGAATGAGCATCAGGAAACTGGCATTAGGCGCAATCGCGGCAATCGGCCTCATGGGCGCAGCCGCGCCGAGTTATGCCGAAGATACGGTCAAGATCGGCGTCGTCATTCCGCTCACCGGCGGATTCCAGTCCAACGGCCGCCAGATCAGCGCGGCGATCAAGACCTTCGTGGCGACCAGGGGCAACACGGCGGGCGGGAAAAAGGTCGAGCTGATCGTCAAGGATGACGCGAGTGCGGCGGATAACTCCCTGCGGCTGGCGCAGGAACTGGTGACCAACGACAAGGTCTCCATCCTCACAGGCTTCGGCAATACGCCCGCCGCTCTGTCCGTGGCGCAATTGTCGAAGCGGGCGAAGATCCCGCAGGTCATCATGGTCGCCGCGACCTCTTCGATCATGAACGCCTCGCCCTATATGCTGCGGACCTCGTGGACGATCCCGCAGGTGGCGAGCATCATCGGCAAGTGGGCTCCGGAAAACGGCGCGAAGAAATTCGTCAGCATCGTTTCCGATTATGGTCCGGGCGCAGACGCGGAGAAATGGTTTCAGCAGACCATCGAGGCCAATGGCGGCACGGTCATTTCGAAGCTGAAGGTGCCGCTTGCCAATCCGGATTTCGCGCCCTTCCTGCAGCGCGCGGCGGATGAAAAGCCGGAAGCGCTCTTCGTCTTCGTTCCCACCGGTGCTGGTGCTGCCTTCATGAAGCAGTTCGTCGAGCGCGGTCTCGACAAGTCAGGCATCAAGGTCATCGCCATGGCCGACGTCACCGACGAAGACCTCCTGAACAATATGGGCGACCCGACGATCGGCGTCGTTACCGGCGGCCCCTATTCCGCAAGCCACGACTCCGCCGAGAACGAGGCTTTCGTGGAAGCCTTCAAGAAGGCGAATGACGGCATGCGCCCGAACATGGTCGCGGTTGCCGCCTGGGACGCGCTCGACCTGATCTACAAGACCCTCGACAAGACCAAGGGCGACGCGACCGGCGACACCTTCGTCACCGCCGCCAAGGGCATGAAGCTCGATAGCCCGAGGGGGCCGATCTCGATCGATCCGGACACACGCGACATCGTCCAGGATATCTACATGCGCAAGGTCGAGAAGGTCGGCGGCGAATTGTACAATGTCGAGTTCAAGACCTACGAAAACGTTAGGGATCCCGCTCACTGAGCGATGATCCCTTCGGGGAGGGCCGTGCCACACAACGGCCCTCCTTCTTGCAGGCGTTGCCTGCAATCCGACCCACCGACTTTTCGCATGAGGGACCAGTCGCATGTCGACGATCGCATTCATCGGCTTCGGAGAGGCCGCACAGGCCTTTGCTTCCGGCTGGAAAACCGTCGAAAACAATCCAATCGAAACCCCTCTCGCCATCTTCGACATCAAGGTCGCCGATGCCGCGTCCCGGTCAGCCCTGCTCGATGCCTGCGCGCGACTTGCGGTCGCCTGCACAGAGACCCCGCGAGACGCGATCACTGGGAGGACATGGATATTCAGCCTCGTGACCGCCGATCGCGCCCTCGAAGCCGCAGAGATGATTGCGCCGCATATCGACGAGGGCGCACTCTATCTCGACTGCAATTCCTGCTCGCCATCAACCAAGATCGCGGCCGCCGACGTCATCGAACAGACGGGCGCCCACTATGTCGATGTCGCCGTAATGGCGCCCGTCCACCCTGCCCGCCACCGCACGCCACTGCTTCTTGCGGGCAGCGAGGCGGCGAAGGCCGAGGGGTTCCTGACGCGCCTCGGGATGAATGCCCGCATTGCCGGCGACAAAGTCGGACAGGCATCCTCGATCAAGATGCTGCGCTCCGTCATGATCAAGGGTTTCGAGGCGCTGACGACCGAATGCGTGCTGGCTGCCCGCCGCGCCGGCGTCGAAGAGGCCGTTCTGGCCTCGCTGCAAGCGTCAGACCCCGGCATCGATTGGAAGGCGCGCTGCGCCTACAATCTCGAACGCATGATGGTCCACGGCGTGCGTCGCGCCGCCGAGATGGAGGAAGTGGTCGTCACCCTGCGCGACCTCGGCCTGCCGGATGGAATGGCCGCCGCCACCGTTGACTGGCAGCGGCGAATTGGCAATCTAGGCCTAAGCGCCGCCGATCTGTCGCTGACTGAGCGCATAGACCGGATACTGGGGCGCCTTCTGACTTGAATTCCACGCGAAAGACAGAGGCGGAGTTGCAGCATAATCTTCGTCATCTGCGGGTTTTTCTGACGGTCGTGGATACCGCCTCGGTCACGAAAGCCGCCGACCTGTGCCATGTGTCGCAGCCCGCGGTCACGCAGGCCCTCTCCAAGATCGAACGCGGCGTCGGCATGCCGCTTTTCACGCGCACCACACAGGGCCTGTTCGTCAACAAGCAGGGCGAAGTGCTCGCGCGCCGCGTCAGGCGCGCCTTCGGCTATCTCGACCCGGCATTATCGGAACTGAGCCCGAGGCTGCGGATAACGGCGACGACGGCGCAGCTTCAGGCGTTGATCGCCGTGCGCGAGGCGGAAAACTTCACGCTTGCCGCGCGCCGCCTCGGCCTTGCCCAACCAACCGTGCACCGCGCCGTCACGCAATTCGAACAGGAGGCCGCCCGTCCGCTGTTCGAGCGCACCTCCTATGGCATCGTCGCCACGCGCGCGGCACAGACGCTCGCCCAGGCCGCAAGACTGGCCTTCGCGGAACTTGCGCAGGCGGAAGCCGATCTTGCCGAAACGGTTTCGGAAGAAGCAGGCCGCATCGTCATCGGCGCGATGCCGTTGTCGCGATCCTATGTGCTGCCGCAAGCAATCGCCAGCTTCCGCAAGTTTCGTCCGAAGACATCAATACAGGTTTTGGAGGGCCCTTACGCCGATCTCCTGGCGGGCCTAAGACGCGGTGAAATCGACTTCCTGATCGGCGCCCTGCGTGATCCCGCGCCGATCGGCGATGTTGAGCAGCAGGTGCTCTTCGCCGATACCCTGGTGCTGGTCGCCGGTCGCGATCATCCCCTGACGAAAAAGCAGAGCGTCGCCGTCGAGGAACTGGCACGGTATCCTTGGGTCGTCGCATTGAAAGGCACGCCGATCCGCGGCCATTTCGACGCCATGTTCGATGCGCTGGGAGAGAGGCCGTCCGGCATCGTCGAATCTTCCTCCCTCATCCTCATGCGCGAGCTGCTGGACAGAACGGATCATCTCGGCTGCATATCCTATCTGCAGGCCGAGGCGGAACTGCTGCGCGGGCTGCTCAAGGCCCTGCCCTGCAATCTCGATCACACCGCGCGGCCGATCGGGCTAACGCTGAGGTCCGGCTGGATGCCGACGGCTGCCCAGGACCTGTTTTTGCACTTCGTCCGCGAAAGGGTGAACGCGCCGTCGGAAGCAACTTAGCCGCCGCGACAATTGCTCTACGCGTTGCGGAGAACAAGGACGGCATAGATGCAGGACCTGCCGCTTTCATTCTTGAACACGCAATCCGTCGGCGGGCCAAGCTCGAGACAATCCCCTGCCGACATCCGATGCCTCACATCGCCTTCGAGAAAAGTCAGCTGCCCCTCCAGCACCCATATGAGCTGCCGCATGAAAGCATAGGCCGATGCCGGCATGGGAACATCGGCTCCCGCGGGCAATTCGATGCGAACCAGATCCAGCGGCAGGTCCGACTTCGGGGACACATGCCGCCGCTCGTAGCCGGTCTGCGGATCGACCCAGACGGGCTGATCCTCCTTCTTCAGGAAACGGCCCTGCTGCATTTCAGCACGCGCCATCAATGTCGACATGCTCAGGCTGAAAGCACCTGACAACTTGCCGAGCAGCGTCGCCGTCGGACTGCTCTCGCCGCGTTCGATCTTATGGATCATGGCGCGGGAAACAGCGGAACGTTCGGCAAGCTCCGTCAGCGACCAGCCGCGGCTCTCGCGTTCGATGCGAATGCGCGCACCGATGCGCCTATCGATTTCATCAAGTTGAGACATCGTTTTACTATAGTAGACTACCCTGAGGATAGCAATCTGGAAATCCACACCATCTCTATGACTAAATAATTGATATATTGATATAATATGTGCAAACTGCTTCGTGCCATGGGTCGTCCGGTTATCAGCTTACTGGTTTTTATGACAACATAGTGGACAAGCTCGGAAATCGGCGTATGACAGAGTGAAACGATCAATCACACCAGAATCCAATTGAGTGGATAGCTTCACGGAGCAATCGATGCAAATTCGCGATGCCAATGACGAAGATGTCGCGGGAATAACCGCGATCTACAACGACGCCGTCGTCAACACAGCCGCGATCTGGAACGAAACACAGGTCGACACGGACAATCGAAAGCGATGGCTGCAGGATCGACACAGGCTGGGCTATCCGGTGCTGGTCGCCATCGACGATCGCGGCGAAGTCGTCGGATATGCCTCATTCGGTGACTGGCGGGCGTTCGACGGCTATCGGCACACGGTCGAGCATTCCGTCTATGTCCGCAATGATCAATATCGAAGCGGTATCGGCAGGGCGTTGATGGTCGAGCTGATCGAGCGAGCCAAGATCATCGGAAAGCACGCGATAATCGCCGGCATCGAGGCCGGCAACGTTGCTTCGATCAGGCTCCATGAGAAGCTCGGCTTTAAGCAGGTCGGCCTTCTCCCGGAAGTCGGCACGAAATTCGGACGATGGCTCGATCTGGCGTTCCTGCAACTGCTGCTCGATCGGCGCACTGATCCCGATACCCCACCCTCAGCCTGAAAGTGCCGGATACCATGCCGATCGCGGTCGCAACGTTCATCCTCGCCGGAGCAGCGCTCGTTGCCGGGCGAAACGCCGCTTAAACGGCGACCTCGGCCGCGATGGCCGCGTGCGGCTCGTAGCCCACGACTTCGAAATCCTCGATGCGGTAGCCGTCTATGCTGTCAGGCCGGCGCAGCAAGCGCAGGGTCGGGAACGGCCTGGGATCGCGGCTCAACTGCTCGCGGATCGCATCCAGATGGTTGAGATAGAGGTGCACGTCGCCGCCCGACCAGACCAGCTCTCCCAGATCCATGTCTACCTGCTGCGCAACCATGGCCAACAAAGCCGCCTGCTGGGAGATATTGAACGGGTTCCCCAGGAACAGATCGCAGGAGCGCTGGAAGACCATGAGACTAAGGCGCGGACGCCGGCCTTCAGCTCCGGATATGTTCGACACATGGAACTGATAGACCATGTGGCAGGGATGCAGCGCCATGTCGGCCAACTCACCGACATTCCATGCATGGAAGATCATCCGGCGGCTGCTGGGATTGGTCTTCAGGTCGTGGATGACCGATGCGAGCTGATCGTGCACCCGGCCCTCGGCATCGCGCCATTGCCGCCATTGCTTGCCATAGACCGGGCCAAGATCGCCCCATTCGAGCGCAAAAGCCTCGTCAGCCAGAACCCGCGCCTCGAAAGCGATCTGATCGATGTTCTCGCCGGTAGCCTTGCGATATTTCGCCAACGGCCAATCGGTCCAGATCCGCACGTTTTCCTTGAGGAGATTGCGGATGTTCGTATCGCCAGTCAGGAACCAGAGCATTTCCTTGACGGCGAGCTTCCAGTAGACGCGCTTGGTCGTGAAGACCGGGAACTGCCCCTTCGAGAGATCGAAGCGCATCATCGCTCCGAGGCCGCTCAGGGTGCCGACGCCCGTTCTATCGATCCGGCGATCACCGTTCTCGAGCAGGTGCGCCATCAGGTCGAGATATTGATACTCCGGGTGACGAACCATCTTCAGCTCCGAAATCGCTCTTGAAGTTTTCCGGGCAGCTCGAGTGCCGCCAGCGGCAGTTCGCCGCCGCGCGCCCGGCCGATTCCTTTTTCGCAATTCTAGTGACAAGCTCGTGTGAAACCAACCGCGGCTGACAATAATCCCACCGAATCTCTGTCTTCCTGCCGCAAACCGATGTTTCGGCAAAGCATTTATGACAATTGCCCTTCCCTTCGCCCGCGGAAAACATTATATCACCCATGCCGGTCTTCGGGCCGGCTATGGCGATAAATGAGCGGTGTAATAAACCTATTGGACCCGGGGGCGGTACCCGGCGCCTCCACCAAAAACCGGCCGGCCAAACTGGCGTCAGACCGGCTTTTGATGGGGGCGAAACAGGATCGACAAGGGTGTAAAGATCGACTTTTTGCTCGGCATTGTACCGCCGTTATCGGGCTAAAATTGTAGTTGCAAATGACAACTATGCGGAAGCTCGTCTCGCTGCTTAATCGCGGTGTGACACTTCAAATAAAGTCCTAAGGGGTCGCACTCTTGGGCGGGGTTCGAAGGCACCTGGCAACAGAAGCCTTCACCTTATCCTCCAGTGCTATATTATATGTGACGAGGCGATGACTCGCGCACGGGGCTTTCCCGTCGACGTTCGGCGTGGCATAAGCCTTAGAAAAAGCATGGGCCAACGAAAGACAGGAAAGCATGGCGCAGGATCACATCCGCTACGACATTTTGGCACAGGACGCCCTGCGTGGAGTTATACGCAAGGTGTTGACCGAGGTCGGCGCCTCCGGCCGTTTGCCCGGTGATCATCATTTCTTCATCACCTTCCTGACGGGCGCTCCCGGTGTGCGCATTTCGCAGCACCTGAAGTCGAAGTATCCAGAGCAGATGACTATCGTCATCCAGCATCAGTTCTGGGATATGAAAGTTACGGAGAGCCAGTTCGAGATCGGCCTGTCTTTCTCCGACGTCCCCGAAAAGCTGGTCATCCCCTTCAACGCGGTCCGCGGCTTCTACGATCCTTCCGTCAACTTCGAACTGGAGTTCGACGTGCCGTTGGCCGACGAAGAGGACATCACCTCCAGCGAGATCACCGCCTATCCGGTGCCGGCCGAACATGCCGAAGAGCCGGCAACGGCCAAGGACGGCGAGGAAAAGAAGCCAGGTTCCGTCGTCTCTCTCGACGCATTCCGCAAGAAGCAGTGAGCATGTTGGGGAAGCGTCCGCTTCCCCTTTCCACATCGGCAACGGGAAAAGATCGATGAACGCCGAAATCGTCAATCTGCGCCAGTTCCGCAAGAAACAGGTTCGTTCCGAGAAAGAAAAGCAGGCAGAACAGAACCGCATCACGTTCGGCCGTCCCAAGGCTGAAAAGAACCTGACGAAGGCGCTCAACGACAAGGCCACAAAAGAACACGAGGCCGGTCGTAGGGAGATGCCTGAAACAGACGACTGATTGCTGCGCCAGAATTAAAAAACTTCCGAAATCAGTTGCTTACTCGTGCATTTTGAATCACGTTAGAAATATCCCACCGTTTCCGATTTTTTTTGATCGACCCGCCGATGATCCGTAAACATTCCGCGACGCTGCATGGCCATCGCACGAGCTTTTCCCTTGAGGATGCCTTCTGGACAGAACTGAAGGCAATTGCCAATGTGCACGGCACTTCGCTCGCAGCGCTGATTTCCGAAATCGACGATGGACGCGACGCAGAGAGCAATCTCTCCTCCGCGCTGCGTCTCTATGTTCTCAAGTGGCTGAAGGAACGCAATTAGCGTCGCTGCTCCCGATTACGGCATCCGGTTGAAACCATTGCTGCCCATGCCGCACAAAGCCATGCGCTATTGGGCAACACCGGGCAATCCGTTGAAGTTCAACGGCGCTGTCGGCTGCGGCGACTGGCCGTTGAGCGCTGGCAATTGCTGGACCTCGGCTTTGGCACGAGCTTCGGCGGCTGCCTTGGCCTTAGCCTCCTCTTCCGCTTGCTTCTGCGCCGCTGCTTGCCTCATCAAATCGCGCAGCCGGATTTCTTCGGCCCGCCGCTGCTGCTCGATGGCGGCGTCGCGCTGCCGTTGGGCTTCGCGCGCAACGGCCACGTATTTGTAAAGCGAGACCTCGCGCCGGAGCCGCTGCTTTTCGAGTACATTGGCCTGAAGGCGCTCGACGCGCCGGCGCTCGCGCTCGAAAGCGCGCAGCGACAGGAAGCTGGTGACGTCGCTCACGTCCATCGTCCGGCCGGGCGTTGCCAGCGGGCCGGCGAAATCGAGGCGCAAAGCCGGCTCGGCGCCACTCTGCGCCTCGCTTGCAGCATTGAAGTCGATGCCAAGAGAGCCGCGCATTCGCTCATCCGGCAAGCTGATTTCGGCATTGCCGGAGAGCTTCGCCACATCGTTGCCGGCAACGATGTTCGTAGCACGCACGACGCCGGTGGAGACATTGAACGGTATGCTCGTGGCCGGCAGCACGGCTTCGCCATTGTTGAGCAGCGTCTGCACGATCGGCAACACCTTGTCGGCCGTGATATCGCCCTGGATCTGATCCGTCGCCGACAGCAAGGGCGGCAGGACGGACAGATTGAGGCCACGCACATGAGTCTCCCCGAGCTTGACCTCGCCCGAACCACTGGCATTGGCCGCAAGGTCGCCCATGCTCTTGCCGCTGGCTTCGACATTCATGGCCAGGCCGAAGCGGCCGCTGGCAAGTGGCGCACCGTCACGTTGCCAGGCGACCGCGGCAAGATCGCCATTGGCGAGGCTGAGCTTCGTTTGCATCAGTCCGATGCCGTCGGAATTGGCGAGCATCAGGCTGCCATTCAGCGTGCCGCCGTTCCAGCCGCCGGACAGATCGTTCAGCCGCAATTCCTCGCCCTTGTAGGCGACATTGCCGGTGAAATTCGAAATGGGACCGAATATGCCCGGCCATACCTGCTTCGCCGAAAGCTTGATGCCGATATCGAGCCCGCTGAAAGCCGGCAATCCGAGCTTGTCCTTGGTCAGGTTGCCGGTTTTGACGTCCGTGATCGGACCATAAATCGCCTCGGCCAGCCAGCCGAGATCCGCCTTGTCGAGCGCCAATTCCCCGGTCGCCTTTATGTTCGGCGCTTTTCTGTCGAAGGTGAGCGCGCCCGACACATTGTTGTCGGCAAACAGTCCCTTCATATCGGAGAATACGATCTTGTCGGGGCTGACAGCGGCGTTGGCCTGGAACTTGACCGGCAAGCCGGTGCCCATCTGCGGGATGCCGATGCCGTTCATGACGAAATAGGGATCGAGATCGGCGCTATCGAGCGACAGTGCGACGTTGCCGTTGAGGAAGCTGTCGGGGCGCACATCGACCTTGCCGTTCGCGGTGAACGAGGTCTTGTCGGTCGCGAAAGTCAGCGCCGCATCGGCCGGATCGGTGCCGCTGGCGGACACTTTCAACGTCATGCGGCCATTGGCATCGGCTTCGACCGGCAGCGGATCGAGACCAGCCTGGCCGAAGAGGATAGACGTCACGGAATTTTCGAGTGTTCCTTCCAGCGTCGTCGTGCCCTTGCCTGCGAACGCCGCCAGATCGGACATGCGGTAATCGAAATTGACGCGGCTGCCGTTCGAAACGCCGGCGAGCGTCACTGTCAATGCATTGTCCTGATCGCCGCCGAGCGTCACCGCGCCGCGAAGCGCGGTATTTCCATACCAGGCGGCATTGCGCACCAGACGATCCATGACAGGATGATGGGGCAGATGCTGGCGCAGCATCTCGAAGAAGGGGCCGGGATCGGCCGCCTTGAAGGTGATTTCGCCCGATCCCTTGTAGCTCGACGGCGAACCGTCGGCGCGGCCCGTCGCGGTGATCTCCGCGCCGGCGACATCGCGTACCGCAAGCTTGTCAAGCGTCAGCGCGCCATCCGCGATAGAGAACGACGTATCGACATCGTCGGCCGGCACGCCGAAGGCGACGAATTTCGCAGCCTGCAGATGGGCGGTGATCCGGTGATCGAAAAGGGATTCGCCGGCGTCCTGACCGGTGAACAGACCGGTCAACGCTCTCAGCGCATCGAGATCGAACGCATCGCCGGTAAGATCGACGGCAAGCTTTGGCGCATCCTTGTCGTTCGGCGCCTGGCGATCGAGGCGGCCCTTGAGCGTAGCCGACCCGATGGCGATCTCCAGATTCTCGAAGCGCTGCTCCTCATGCCGCAAGCTGACGTCAGCGGAGAAGCCGGCCTGGCGCAGTTGGCGGATAGACGGATCCACGGATCCCACCAGCCAGGAGGCCAGGCCAGAGGGCTGGCTGGAGGCGACGACGAGATTGCCGATGAAATTCGGCTCGCCCTGCAGCATCAGATTGCCGCGAGCCTCGACCTGCGTGCGCCCAGGCAGCGTGCCGATCGCATGATCGATCTTCCAGCCCGTTCCGGCCGGCTCGAGATCGAGCTGCACGTCACGGATGGTCGTGTCGCCGGCAACGATCGCGGGCAACCGGAAGGTCGCCTTACCGGGCACTTGCGGCACCGGAATTTCCGCCGCGGTCGCGATCAGGCTGTTCAAACGTTGGCGCGCCGAAACGGCCGGGTTCCGGTTGGTCTTGCCATTGGGGCCTTTGCTGTTACCCAGGCGATTGACGTCGATCTGCTGGCCATCGGCAGTCAGCAGAAACTCCGGCTTGGTCCCGGTATCCAGCGTCGCCTCGCCTGTCACCACGTAGGGATCGTCGGCAGCGCCGACTTCCAGGCGATACTCCGGAACGCGGATACGATCGTTGGTCAGCTCGAAACGCCCCTTGATGCGAGGCTGGACTTGCTGGTCGCCAGAATTGCCGGAACGTTTGTCATCAACCCCGGCGTTGAACGAACCCATGTAGTCCGGTCTGCTGTTGACCAGCTTCAACTCGCCATCGAGATCGACATTGAGCGGATGCCGGTCAGGCATCAGCCGGGTACGAACGCGCAAAACGCCGTTGTCATCAGGCTGGCTGCTGGAAACACTGAAGTTGCCATGCTCGCCATCGAGCGCCGCATCGCCTTCGATCCGCCATGGCCCTGCCAGCGATTTCGCCGACATTTCAGCATTGAAACCGGTAATATGCCGGGTGCGGCCCAATTGCTCGTCGACAAACAGGATGTCCCCCTCTTCGACATGGACGCTTTCAAGCACCACCGATTTGGCGGGAATTTCGGGCTGGCTGCCGCGCATCCAGTCCAATGTGCCATCCTTCAGCAACCGCAGGCGCACCTTCGGCTTCGACACGCGCATATCGAAGATCAGGGCTTCGCCGGAAAGGAAGGGCGCCAGCTCGGCATCCATGGAGAATTCGTCGACCTGCACCAATGGCGTTCCGTCGGTCTCCTGGCCAACGCGAACATCATGCAGCGTCACGGATGGAAAGGGCAGAAGGCGAGCATCGACGGTGCCGTGGACGGTCACCTTCTTGCCGATGATACGGCTCGCCTGATCCTCGAAATTCTTACGAAAATCGGTCCAGTCTATGAAGAGCGGAGCGAGCAGCGCCATGAACAGCACTACTACGAGCAATCCACCCAGAAAAACCAGGACCCTACCTAACAATGCGCACCGTCTCCAATCTTCATTCCAAATAAGCGATGAACCGTAACCTATCGGAGCACATACACCACATTGCCCCGGATACGCACGTTTCTATCCGATGCCATTGCAAAATCGCATCATTTTTCCCGAACGATGCCGCGTGATCCAGCGCATCCTGGCCGCCTTCCATGACAAAGGTCGGAAAAGGGTGGCTCAAACCTAGCTCCATTCACGCGGGTAGCAAGCCAAGATCATGGGAATGCTCCACCTTTCAATGGGCGTGGAATATCTTACCGGGGTTGAAAATGGCATCGGGATCGAGCGCTTCCTTGATCTGTCGCATCAAATCGACGGCATCGCCGAGCTCCTGTTCGAGGAACGACATTTTGCCCTGCCCCACGCCATGCTCGCCTGTGCACGTTCCGTCCATGGCCAGCGCACGCGCATTGAGGCGGGCAACAAAGTTCTCGACCGTTGCGATGCCTTCCGGGGTCTTGTCGTCGAACAGGACAAGCACGTGGAAATTGCCGTCGCCGGCATGGCCGACGATCGGCGCCAACAATCCATTCGCCTCGATATCGGCCTGGGTCTCCGCGACACACTCGGCCAGCCGCGATATCGGCACGCAGACGTCGGTCGACAGCGCCGCCAGGTCGGGCGCAAGCGCGCGCGCTGCCCAATAGGCATCATGCCGCGCCTTCCAGAGCTTGTTGCGCTCCTCCGCATTAACAGTCCAAAGGAATTCGCCGCCGCCGCATTCGGCTGCGATCTCGGCGAATTGTGCCGATTGCAGCGCAACGGTCTCGTCGGTGCCGTGAAACTCGAGGAAAAGCGTGGGCTTCTCGTCAAAGGTCAGGCCGGAATAGCGGTTGCAGGCCCGCAGCTGCATGGCATCGAGCAACTCGATACGCGCAACGGGAATGCCCATCTGGATCGTCATGATGACGGCATCGCATGCCGACTGGATATCGGGAAAGGCGCAGGCGCCGCCGGCGATCTTCTGGGGAATTCCCTGCAGGCGCAGCGTCACCGACGTCAGCACGCCAAGCGTTCCTTCCGCGCCGACGAAGAGCCGGGTCAGATCATAGCCGGCGGACGATTTCTTGGCGCGGCGGGCGGTGCGAATTTCTTCGCCATTGGCGGTAACGACGGTCAATGCCAGCACGTTGTCCTTCATCGTGCCGTAGCGGACCGCATTCGTGCCCGAGGCGCGGGTGGACGCCATGCCGCCGATCGAGGCATTGGCGCCGGGGTCGATCGGGAAGAACAGGCCGGTGTCACGAAGATAGGTGTTGAGCTCTTCGCGCGTCACACCGGGCTCGACGGTGCAATCCAGATCCTCGGCATTCACTTCAAGAACCCGGTTCATCCGGCTGAAATCGATGCAAATTCCGCCCTGCGGTGCATTTACCTGCCCTTCCAGCGAAGAGCCCGTGCCGAAGGGGATGACAGGCACCTTATGCTCGGCGCAAGCCTTGACGACAGCCTGCACGTCCTCGCGCGTTTCGGCGAAAATCACGCCGTCGGGAAGCTGCGCGGGAATATAGGTGGTCGTATGGGCATGCTGGGCGCGGAAGCTTTCGCCGGTCTGGAAGCGCTCTCCGAATGCCTGCTTCAGAATGCCGAGAACGGCTGATATCCCCGCCTCGTTGCGTTTTCCCGCCTTAGCGTCAGCCAGCACCATCTTCCGAATCTCCCATCGCGAGCGTCAAAGGACGTTAACCTTTTGTCGGTTCTATGGGACATAGATGTGGCGGTGTCCAGCCATGAAAATGATCCACCGTTCTCGCGCCACATCGCCCCTTGCGCCTTTTGCATGAGTGCCCGTTTGGAGCGCCCTGGATAGACGCGCGCAAAGAAACGCCGCGACCTTAAAATGCGCATTTTTTAGGCAAGCGCTGGCAAACTATCCATCGAAGATGAAACCCTCTCGCGAGGATACCCGCGGCGGTCCGACATGAACGTCATGCCAGCGACTGGCATGGGTCTTGCCTTTTGCCTTCCAGCTTTCACATAGCTCGATTGGAAGGACATTCGATGAAGCGCAGACAATTGCTCATGGCACTCGGCATCGCGATACTCGCGACGGGATCGTTTTCCGCCCCGCACGCAGCCCGGGCGGATGCCTTGAGCGACATAGCATCGCGCGGCACGCTCCGCGTCGCCGTTCCGCAGGACTTTCCGCCTTTCGGCAGCGTCGGCACGGATATGGCGCCGATGGGCTATGACATCGACATGGCCAACCTGATCGGCGAAAAACTTGGCGTAAAGACAGAACTCGTGCCGGTCACCAGTGCCAACCGCATTCCCTACCTGCAGACGAACAAGGTCGATCTGGTGATTTCGAGCCTCGGCAAGAATGCCGAACGCCAGGCCGTCATCGATTTCTCGGATGCCTATGCGCCCTTCTTCAACGGGATATTCGGCCCTGCCGACACCGCCGCCGCCAAGCCGGAGGATCTTTCCGGCAAGACCATCGGCGTCACTCGTGGCGCGATCGAGGATCTGGCGCTGACCAAGGTCGCGCCGCAGGACGCGACGATCAAGCGCTACGAAGACAATAACGGCACCATCTCCGCCTTCCTCTCCGGCCAGGTGCAGTTGATCGCGACGGGCAACGTCGTCGCGGCGGCAATTCTCGCCAAGAACCCGCCGAAAAAGCCCGAGATGAAATTCCTCATCACCAACTCCCCCTGCTACATCGGCTTCAACAAGAGCGAGCCGGCCCTACAGAAGAAGGTCGATGAGATCATCGCCGCCGCCAAGACCGATGGGACGTTGAACAAGATATCGCAGAAGTGGCTCGGTGCCGATCTTCCCGCCGGCTTCTGATCAACGCACGACGAACCGCACCGTTAGCTGGCGGCGCGGTCCGTCCGAGCGAGGTATCTTCCCATGCGCTATCATTTCGACTTCGGCTGGCTCGCCGAATATTACCCAGTCCTGATCAAGGGCATCCTTGTCACCCTGGAGCTGACTCTGATCGGCGCCGTGCTCGGCATCATCCTCGGCATCGCCTGCGCCTGGGCGCGCGCGCTCGGCCCACGCTGGCTCAAGCCCATCGTTGCAACCTATGTCGAGCTGATCCGCAACACGCCGTTCCTGATCCAGCTCTTCTTCATCTTCTTCGGCCTGCCCGGCATCGGCGTCCAGATGAACGAGATGACCGCGGCCAATCTCGCCATGGTCATCAATCTCGGCGCCTATAGCTGCGAGATCATCCGCGCCGGCATACAGGCAACACCGCGCGGCCAGTTCGAGGCCGGTGCGAGCCTCGCCATGACGCCGTTCGAGACCTTCTGGCATGTCGTCCTCGTTCCTTCCCTGCAACGTATCTGGCCTGCACTATCGTCGCAGGTCGTCATCGTCATGCTCGGCTCATCGGTCGTCTCGCAGATCGCGGCAGAGGATCTGACCTTCGCGGCAAACTTCATCCAGTCGCGCTCGTTCCGCGCCTTCGAAGCCTATTTCGTGTCCACGGCGATCTATCTGGTGCTGGCAGTCCTGCTCCGGCAGACGCTCTCCGGCGTCGGCGCATTGATCTTTCCACGCAGGGTCCGCCGATGATCCAGTTCACCACATGGGATATTCTTCGCGGCCTCTTGCTGGCCACGCGCTGGACGATACTTCTGTCGCTCGTCTCCTTTGCCGGCGGCGCCATCGTCGGTGCCATCCTGCTGTTCCTGCGCATCGGCAAGCGCAAGGCCGGCCGCATCGCCGTTAAATACTTCGTTGAGCTGTTTCAGGGCACACCGCTGCTGATGCAGCTCTTCCTCGCCTTCTTCGGCCTCGGGCTCTTCGGCATCGACGTGCCGGCATGGCTGGCCGCCGGTGCTGCGCTGACCCTCTGGTCGGCCGCCTTTCTCACCGAGATCTGGCGCGGCTGCGTCGAGGCGGTCGCGAAGGGACAATGGGAAGCCTCCGCCAGCCTCGGCATGGGTTACATCCAGCAGATGCGCTACGTCATCCTGCCACAGGCGCTGCGCATCGCCGTGCCGCCGACGGTTGGCTTCTCCGTGCAGGTCGTCAAGGGCACGGCGCTGACCTCGATCATCGGCTTCGTCGAGCTGTCGAAGGCCGGCACCATCATCACCAATGCGACCTTCCAGCCATTCACCGTCTATGGCTTCGTCGCGCTCATCTATTTTGCCCTGTGCTGGCCGCTGTCGAGAAGCAGCCAGATCCTGGAGAGGAAGCTCAATGTCGCTCATCGAGGTCACTGAAGTCCGCAAGAGCTTTGGCACCAACGAGGTCCTGAAAGGCATCAACCTCGATGTCGAGCCGGGCGAAGTGATCGCCATCATCGGCAAGAGCGGCTCGGGCAAATCGACGCTGCTGCGCTGCATCAACGGGTTGGAGACGATCAACGACGGCTCGATCTCCGTCGCCGGCGCGCAGCTTCTGCCCGATGACCTGCATCTGAAAGCCCTGCGGCTGAAGGTCGGGATGATCTTTCAGCAGTTCAACCTCTTTCCGCATCTGAGTGCGGGACGCAACGTCATGCTGTCGCAGATGGTCGTCAAGAAGATCGCCAAGGCCGAAGCCGAGGCCACGGCACGCCGCATGCTCGATCGCGTCGGCCTCGGGCATAAGTTCGACGCCTTTCCGGACGAACTTTCCGGCGGCCAGCAGCAGCGCGTCGCCATTGCCAGGGCGCTCGCCATGCAGCCGATCGCGCTTCTCTGTGATGAGATCACGTCAGCCCTCGACCCGGAGCTTGTGGCCGAGGTTCTGGCCGTCGTGCGCGAGCTGGCAGGCGAAGGCATGACGCTGCTGATGGTGACGCATGAGATGAAGTTCGCCCGCGACGTCTGCTCCCGCGTCGTCTTCATGCATCAGGGCCGGGTGCATGAAATCGGGCCGCCGGGCGAAGTCTTCGCCAATCCGCAGACGCCGGAGCTCAAGCAGTTCCTCGGCCTTCACTGAAAGCCGGTCAGCCTCGCTGTCCGGCTCCTCGCACCATACCGCCCCATGCGCCCGGTGCGATGCCGAAGGCTTTCTTGAAATGCCGCGTCAAATGACTCTGATCGGCAAAACCGGTCGCGGCGGCGACCTCGGCGATCGACTCGCCCTTGCCGATCATCACTTTCGCCTGCTGCAGCCGCCGCATCAGCAGGAAGCGGTGCGGACTCGTGGCAAAGGCGGCGCGGAAATGCCGCGCGAGCGCAAAGCGATCAAGGCCGGTGATGCGCTCGAGCTCCTGTGAACGCACGTCGCGCGTGACATGCGCTTCCAGATACTCCCGCGCCGCTTTCGCCTGCCCCCAGGCGATGCTGCCCAATGGCCTTTGCGGCAGGCGCGCATGCTGGACGAGGCCATCGGCAAGCCGGGAAACGAAATCGTCGACGAAGAGCTCGTCCAGCTCGCGATCGAGCTCGCCGAGTGCCGCCAGCAGCAGGCCGGCAAGGCGGCTATCCTCAATGACAGGCTCGTCGACGAAGGGCAGCCCGATACGAGCTGCCTCCAGGCACTGAAACAGCAAGGAAGGCTCCAGATAGAGCATGCGATAGACGAGGCCGTCATCGGTCGCCGCCCCGCCATCATGCAATTCGTCGGGATGAAGGACGATCACCCGCCCCGGCAGGCTGTAGCGCTGCTCGCCGCGATAACGGAAGGTCTGAACGCCGCGCATGGTGACACCCAGCGCATGGGTGTCGTGGCGATGCAGTTCGAAGGCATCGCCGCGAAACTGCGCCTGAATGCGCTCGATACCTGGATAGGCGGGCGCGGACAGGATGCGGTTGGCGTCGGGTGCCACGCACAAACGTTCAAGACCCTCGAAGATCTGTCCAGCTACACCGTCGCTTAACGTCTCATTTCCCGACTGCATGAAAGTGACCACCGATGTTCGATACCAAAATCGCGATCGTTCTGCGAAGCGATCTTCAATCCTGGCAAAAACTGAATGTGACCGCGTTCCTGACAAGCGGCATTGCCGGACAAAGTCCGGAAATCATCGGCGAACCCTATCGCGATCGTGCCGGCAACGTCTACAACGCATTGTCCGTCCAGCCGATCATCGTCCTGTCAGCCGATGAGAAAGATATCGCCGCCATCCATCGCCGCTCACTGGAACGCGGCGTCACCTCCTCGCTCTTCATCGAGGAAATGTTCGCGACCGGCCATGATGCTGCCAATCGCGCCGTCTTCTCCGAATTCGCCCCCGAAGACGCCAAGGTCGTCGGCATCGCCCTACGCGCGGAGAAGAAGATCGTCGACAAGATCACCAAGGGCGCAAGCATGCATGCGTGATCGGGCGGCATAGGGAAACGGCCGGATCCTGAGACCCGGCCGCATTTGTTGAAGAGACTCAGCCGTTCTGGGTGATCGGCGCGATCTGGATCTCGACGCGGCGATTCTGGGCGCGGCCAGATTCGTTTGCGTTGGACGCAACCGGCTGCGTGGGACCGAAGCCGATAGCGGACATGCGGCGCTGGTCGATGCCCTGGCTGCCAAGATAGGAGGCAACCGAGCCGGCGCGGCGTTCGGACAGATCCTGGTTATGCTGCAGGCTGCCGGTCGAATCCGTGTGGCCGTTGACGTCGATCAGGGTGCGGTTGAACTTACGCAGAACGATTGCGACGGAATTGAGCGTCGGGAAGAACTCCGGCTTGATGGCGTCCTGGTCGATGTCGAAAGTGATCGCCGACGGCATGTTCAGAATGATGCGGTCGCCGGCACGGGTAACCGAAACGCCGGTACCCTGCAGCTGCGCGCGCAGCTCGGATTCCTGTTGGTCCATATAGTTGCCGATGCCGGCACCTGCGAGCGCACCGACGCCGGCGCCGATCAGCGCGGCATTGCGGCGCGAAGCCGGCGAATGACCGATGAGAAGACCAGCGACAGCACCGACACCGGCACCGAGCGCAGCACCGCCCGCCGTATTCGATACTTTCTGCTCGCCCGTATAGGGGTCGGTCGTGGTGCACGCGTTCAAAAAACCTGCCGCTAGGGCAAGAATGGCAATTTTCTTGATCATAGAATCGTCGCTCTCCGGTTCGATGGCCGCAGCAGATATGAAGCATTGCGGCAATATGATGAAGAGAAATCTTATCTGGACCTTTGTCCCCTGTGCATAGCGCAAAGGCATGGCATTTTCGGAAACCAACCGCCGCCCGCGATCTGCGGGGCCGACATCGACCCCGTTTCACCTTACCTGCGACGTGGGCCGGACGATCAGAGATTCTGGAAGAGCTGCAGCACCGTATTGTAGCTCGCATTGGCGATCGAAAGCGATTGCAGCCCGAGCTGCTGCTGCGTCTGCAGCGCTAATACCTTGCTCGACTGCTGTTCCATATCGGCATCCACAAGCTTGCCGACACCGCTGGTCAGCGAATCGCTGAGATTGCCGGCGAACTGGCTCTGAAGATTGACGCGTGCCTCCAGGGAGCCGAAGGCCGAGCCGATCGTGCTGAGCTGCTGCAGCATCGCCGTCACGGTATTGACCATATCGACGATGGCGCCCTTCGTCGTATTGGCATCGAGCGAAACTTCCACCTGGCCGCTGGTGTCGCCATTCTTGCTGTCGATGAGCACATAGTTCTTCGCCGCCCCGGCTTCGGTCGCAAAGGCCGTCGAGGTCAGCACGCCATAGCCGCCGGTGCCACTCGACTGATCGTCGACCAGGTATCGTGCATCCGTCGAGACGATGGTACCGCCCGTCGACGTTACGCCCTCGTAGTTCAGCATGCCGATCGAAATGCTTCCATTGGTGTGGCGAATGAGAGAGCCCGGCACCTGGTGCGGCTCGGTCGGGTCTTCGCCGTCCTGTAATACGATCCAGTTGACGCCGTTGAAGCTTGCCGACTCCGCGACATTGCGAAGCTGCTGCTTGAGCTCGGTAATCTCGTCATTGAGCTTCGTCTTGTCGACGCTCGTCTCAAAGGCGCTGACAAGCTTCGTTCGGATCTGCGTCACGATGTCGACCGCGCTGCTGACGCCCGTGGAGGCGGTGCTGACCGTGGATGCGGCAAGACCAAGCGCATCCTGCACCGCCGAAATGGCGCCGACATCGGTGCGTGTCAAAGTCGAGATTTTCCAGTATGTGGCGTCGTCTTTCACCGACTGCACGCGCAGGCCGGACGACATCTGCCGCTCTGCAGCAGTCAGTTTGGTCTTGGTGTCTCTCAGCACTTCAAGCGCTGTGGTGACAGAGGGATTGACCCTGATGGAGGTCGAAAAAATACTCACGGCACATGAACTCCGGACGCAAAAATACGCAACGAATACAAGGAGACATTGAAACCTTGCCGCGGGCGCTCATGCGCGCGGGCCGAACGTATCGGCGAACGGGGAGCCCGGCTAAAACAATGCCTGAACTCCGACGGTTACAGGTCACTATCATTAGCAAACATGCTTAAAAAAACGCTAATCGGAACGCATAATTTACCATAAATAAGCGCACAAGCTGCAACGGGCGCAACTCACCCGTGCTCGACTTTCATTCCGCAGCCCGCAGATTAGCCAGCTTCGCGCGCAGCACCGCGTCCGACATTTCCTCGTGCAGGCGTTGTTCTTCATGCGTCTGCGGCTTAGCGAAGCGGGCAATAAGGAGATAGGCGACGGGCGTGATGTAGAGCGTGACCAAGGTGGCGAAACCAAGTCCGCCGACGATCACCCAGCCGAGCGCTATGCGCGCTTCCGCGCCGGCACCTTCGGCAAACACCAGCGGCACGCCGCCGAGGATGGTCGCAATCATGGTCATCATGACGGGGCGCAGGCGGAGCGCGCAGGCTTTTTCGATTGCTTCACGCACGCCCTCGCCCTTGTCGCGAAGCTGGTTGGCGAACTCCACGATCAATATGCCGTTCTTCGCCATCACGCCGACAAGAAGCACCAGCCCGATCTGGCTATAGATGTTGAGGCTCGAACCGGTGATGACAAGCGCAAAGACGGCACAGGCAAGGCCAAGCGGCACCGTGGACATGATGATCAGCGACGACAGCACGCTTTCGAACTGCGCGGCAAGCACCAGGAAGATGATGATGATGGCAAAGCCGAAAGTGAGCGCCATTCCGCTGGAATTCTCCTCCAGCGTTGCCGCTTCCGCCAGCGGCATTAACCGCGCTCCGGGCGGCAACAGCGGCGTCGCGATCCTCGTCACCTCTTCGACGGCCTGTCCGAGCGACATGCCGTTCTTGAGGCCGGCGGTGATCGCAACCGAGGCCAGCTGCTGCTCACGGGTCAGCTGCGGCGCGACGGCATTTTCCTTCAATGTGGCAATAACCGACATCGGCACGATCTTGCCGTCGCCGGTCTTCAAATAGACGTTCTCAAGATCTGTGGGATCGTCGATCGGGCGCATCGTCGAGGTGAGCAGCACCGGATAGGAGTCGCCGGCGACGAAAACATCGACCACGGAACGCCCCTCGAGCAGCGACTGCAGCGCCACCGAAAGACCTGTGATATCAACCCCAAGATCGGACGCACGCTCGCGATCGATGGCAACGGAGACCTGGGCCTGGGTCGGTTCGTTGTTGAGACGCGGCGTGTCGAACTGCCCCGTTGCATCGAGCGCCTGCACCAGTTTCAGTGCCGCTTCAGTCAGCGCCTCGTGATTATTGCCAACGAGAGCCATCTGCACGCCGCTGCCGGCGCCGCGAATGCGCAGGCTGTTCGCCTGAATGACGTTCCCTCGAAGAGCAGGCACATTTGCCGTGGCGCGGTTGATATCGGAAACGATATCCTGCTGCGTGCGATGGCGCTCGCTCCAGGGCGCCAGCGTCAGCACCATAAAACCGCTATTCTCCTGGCCGTTCATGCCTGATATCGCATAGATATTGCGGATATCGCCGCTATCCATCAGCGGCTGCAGCCGCTCTTCGACGCGCTGCAACTGATCCTTCGTATAATCGAGGCCGGCGCCCTGCGGCGTCGTCAGTCGAAGCATGACCATGGCTCGGTCTTCGTTTGGCGTCAGTTCACTTTTAACATTCAGGAAGGCAAGGACGGCAGCGGCCGAGAACAGGGCGCAGAAGACGATGACCACAAGCGGTGCATTGAGACAGGCCCGTAGCGTCCGACGATAGACGGCGGCAAACAGCTCGCCGAAACGGCCGAGCATGCCATGATCCTCGCGCATCTCCTTGGTCAGCATGCGCGACGCGAGCATGGGGCAAAGCGTCAATGCCACGATCGACGACAGGCCGACGGAGAAGGCCAGTACGAAGCCGAATTCGCGGAACAGGCCGCCCACCTGCCCCGGCAGGAACGACAGCGGAATGAACACCGCGGCAAGCGTGGCCGTCGTCGCGATAACGGCGAAGAACACTTCGCGCGTGCCGAGCACGGCGGCGGCCCGCGGCCCGATTTTCTCGGCCCTGCGACGGACGATGTTTTCCAGCACGACGATGGCGTCGTCGACCACGAGGCCGGTGGCAAGCACGATCGCCAGCAGCGTCAGGATATTGACCGAGAAACCGACCATGTAGAGCGCGGCGAGCGTGCCCGTCAGCGCCACCGGCATGGTGACGACCGGGATCAGCGTTGCCCGCCAGTCTCTCAGGAAGAGATAGATGACGACGGTGACGATCAGCGCCGAAAGAACGAGTGCCAGCACGACCTCGTGGATCGCCCCCTGAATGAACACGGCATCGTCGCTGGTGATGGCGATGCGCGTTCCCTCGGGCAGCGACTTCGAAAGCTGCGCGACGACAGTCTTCACGCCTTCCGAGATATTGAGCGTATTCGATTGCGCCTGACGGATAATGCCGAGGCCAATCCCCTGCACGCCGTTGGAGCGCAGCGCAGTTGTCCCGTCGCGCGGGCCGAGCGTCACGGTGGCGACATCGGAAAGCCGCACACGGTCCTTGACCATCAGCCGCGCAAAATCCTCCGGCGTCTGCAGCGCTGCCGTCGCGCGCACGACGATATCCTGACGCGCGCTTTTCAGCGATCCCGCCGGCACGTCGAGTGCGGCGGTCGCAAGCGCCGTCGTCAGATCGCCGATCGTCAGCCCTCGCCCGGCAAGCGCTGCCTGATCGACATCGATACGGAAGACCTTCTCCTGATCGCCGTAGAGTTCGACATCGGCAACGCCCTCTACCGAAGCCAGCCGGTCGGTAATCTCCTTGTCGACGAGCTGCGTCAGGTCGTCCATCGTCAGAGTACTGGAGGTTACGGCAAGGCGCATGATCGGCTGCGAATCCGAATCCGCCTTGACGATCTGCGGCGCATCGGCCTGATCGGGCAATTGCTCGGTGATGCGGCCGATGGCGTCCCGGACATCGTTGGCGGCGACGGAAAGATCCGTGGCGTCGGAGAACTCCAGCGTCACCCTGCTCTGCCCGAAGGACGAGCTGGAGGAAACCGACTTCAGGCCGCTGACGCGGGCGACCGCACCTTCGATGACCTTGGTCAGCTCTTGATCGATTGTCTGTGGCGACGCGCCGTCGAACATGGTTCTCACGGTGACGACCGGACGGTCAACGTCCGGCAGCTCGCGCACCTCGACGCCGAAATAGGCGGCAAGGCCGGCAACGACCAGCAGCGTATTGAAGACCAGCGCCAGGATCGGCCGGCGCACGAAAAGCGCGGTGAAGGACTGCTTGCCCGAACCCGCGCCACCTTGGTTCATGTCATCGCCATGCTCCGTCATTGCGTGATGACCTCGGTGGCCTGGGCGACATCGCGCGCAAAGCGAACGTCGCCGCCTTCAGTCACTCGCTGCAATCCTTCGATGACGATGAGATCGCCATCGCGAAGATCGCCCCTGACCAGCACGGCATCCAGATTGCGCTGTACGATGCTAATACGCACCTTCGAGGATTTGCCGTCGGTAACGCGCCATACATGCGCGCCCTCTCCATCCCACTGCACGGCAAGCGGATCGACGGAGGGATAGGTTTCGCCGGAGAAGCGCATGCCGACATTGAAGGACATGCCGGCCCGCAGCTCATCGGAAGCATTGTCGATGCGGGCGCGCACGCGCAGGGTCCGGCTGGCGCCATCGATACGATTGTCCACCGCCTCGACCGCGCCGGCAAAGGCGCGCCCCGGCAGCGCGACCGATGTCGCTTCCACCGGCTGATCGACCTTGACCGTATTGGCGAAGCGCTCCGGCACCCAATAGTCCACCAGGATCTCGGAGCGATCGTCCAGCGTCACGATGCTGGTCGTCGTCGTCACATTGTCGCCGACCACGACCGGCACGATGCCGACGATGCCGTCTATCGGCGCAACGACATCGCGGCGCTTCAGAGCGAGTTCCGCCGATTGCAGCGCCAGCTTGGCGCCCTGCTCGACGATCTCGGCATCGAAGACATCCATGCGCGACACGCTGGACTTGATATTGCGATAGAGCTGGGATTTTTCGGAGGCACTCCTCAGCGCCACTTCCGCCTGGCCGCGAGCGATAATCTGTTCGTCATCGTCGAGACGCGCCAGCACCTGCCCCTGCTTTACCCGGTCGCCGGACTTGATGAGGATTTCCCTGATCGTGCCCGCCGCCTGCGGCATGACGACGACCGAACGGATGGCATCGCCGGTGCCGATCGCGCTGAGGCGGTCATTGACGATGCCGCCGACCACCCGCTCCGTGACGACGAGCGGCACATTCTGGCCGCGCCGCGCGCCGCCGTTTGCAGCACTAGCCTGCTTCTCGCCATTGTCGCTCTTGCCCGGCGCAACAACCGCCACCACGGCTTCGGGAGCGCCAGCTCCCCGCAACAGGCCGGCTACGCCCGGCACGAAGGCCACGGCGGCGGCGATACCTGCCACCAGCAAGAAAAAACACAGGGAAAGCTGCTTCCAGGCGGTCATGCACGTCTCCGGCTCGTTG
Source organism: Martinezella lusitana (assembly GCF_016901135.1). Classification (GTDB taxonomy): domain Bacteria; phylum Pseudomonadota; class Alphaproteobacteria; order Rhizobiales; family Rhizobiaceae; genus Rhizobium; species Rhizobium lusitanum_D. The sequence continues at coordinate 665,591 of NZ_JAFEVL010000048.1, forward strand.
TGTCAGAGGCGATGAAATCGCGTCGTCGGTTCTTTAATGGCCTCATCTCGTCAAGCGCACTTACTGAGGCCAAGTTCGGGTTGGTAGCGATATAACGCACGATTGTGCCCGATTTGCTGCAATATCGTTTTTTTGAGCATATGCGGCAAGCTTTGCCACAGATTATGACAAAGTTGTAATCTTGGCGCCGACAACGAGGCGTTTTATTTGCGCTCTCAGGTCTCTGTTCAGAGAGGGAAATGGCCTTCTCATTCCCTTTTTTTGCCTGTGAATGTGCACTTTTTGTTCTGTTTTCAGCCCGTTTCTTTTGCCTTTCGGGGTAGAATCATTACATTGGGCCGTATGACCATCGGACATGACGACATTCCCTTCTTTGACGAGGAGCCGGAGCACCTGGCACCGCGCCGTTCTGCGCCGGATGCAAGCAGCATTGGCGGCGGCATTGCGGCCCGCGCCATGGCGGCGCGCGACAGCCACCGCCGGCCGGACTATCTGGCAGGCCTCAATCCGGAGCAGACGGAAGCGGTGGAAACGCTTGATGGACCCGTTCTGGTGCTTGCCGGCGCTGGCACCGGCAAGACGCGCGTGCTCACGACCCGCATCGCCCATATCCTCTCCACCAATCGCGCCTTCCCCAGCCAGATCCTCGCCGTCACCTTCACCAACAAGGCGGCGCGCGAGATGAAGGAACGTGTCGCCCTGCTCGTCGGCGGCGCTGTCGAGGGCATGCCCTGGCTCGGCACCTTCCACTCGATCGGCGTCAAGCTGCTGCGCCGTCATGCCGAACTGATCGGCCTTACCTCCAGCTTCACCATTCTCGACACCGACGACGTCATCCGCCTGATCAAGCAGCTGATCCAGGCGGAAGGCATCGACGACAAGCGCTGGCCGGCCAAGCAATTCGCCGGCATGATCGACACCTGGAAGAACAAGGGTCTTGGCCCCGCCGAGATTCCCGAGGGCGACGCCCGCGCCTTTGCCAACGGCAAGGGCCGCGAACTCTATGCCGCCTATCAGAACCGCCTGAAGACGCTGAACGCCTGCGACTTCGGCGACCTTTTACTGCATCCGATCAATATGTTCCGGCAGAATCCTGATATATTGAAGGATTATCACCAGCGATTCCGCTACATCCTCGTCGACGAGTATCAGGATACCAACACGGCGCAATATATGTGGCTTCGCCTTTTGGCGCAGCGACCAAAGGGCGAGTTGCAGAACGTCTGCTGCGTCGGCGACGACGACCAGTCGATCTATGGCTGGCGCGGCGCGGAAGTGGACAATATCCTGCGCTTCGAAAAGGACTTTCCCGGCGCCAAGGTGATCAAGCTCGAGCGCAACTACCGCTCCACCGAACATATCCTCGGGGCTGCCGCGCATCTGATCGCCCACAATGAAGGCCGGCTCGGCAAGACGCTGTTCACCGACCGTTCCGATCCCGACGACATCAAGGTGCAGGTGCATGCTTCCTGGGATTCCGAGGAGGAAGCCCGCGCCATCGGCGAGGAGATCGAGCAGCTTCAGCGCAACAAACACAAGCTGAACGACATGGCGATCCTGGTGCGCGCCTCCTTCCAGATGCGCGAATTCGAAGACCGTTTCGTCACGCTCGGCCTGAACTACCGCGTCGTCGGCGGCCCTCGCTTCTACGAGCGCCTCGAAATCCGCGACGCCATGGCCTATTTCCGCCTCGTCTGCCAGCCGGCCGACGATCTCGCCTTCGAGCGCATCGTCAACACGCCGAAGCGCGGCCTCGGCGACACCACCGTGCGCGCGCTGCATGATTATGCCCGCGTCCGCAACATCCCGATGCTGGCGGCATCAGCCGACATCGTCGAGACCGACGAGATGAAGCCGAAGCCGCGCAAGGCGCTGTTCGACGTCGTGCAATCCTTCCGCCGCTGGCAGGGCCTGCTCGAAAATACGCCGCACACTGAACTTGCCGAGCAGATTCTCGAAGAGTCCGGCTACACGGACATGTGGAAGAACGACAAATCGGCAGAAGCGCCCGGACGACTTGAAAACCTGAAGGAACTCATCCGCTCGATGGACAGCTTCGAATCCATGCGCGGCTTCCTCGAACACGTCGCCCTCGTCATGGATGTCGAGCAGAACGAAAATCTCGACGCCGTCTCGATCATGACGCTGCACTCGGCCAAGGGCCTGGAATTCGACACCGTCTTCCTGCCCGGCTGGGAGGAAGGCCTGTTTCCGCATCAGCGCTCGCTCGACGAGAGCGGCCGGGCGGGCCTCGAGGAAGAACGCCGCCTCGCCTATGTCGGCCTCACCCGCGCCAAGCATCGCTGCCATATCTGGTTCGTCTCCAACCGCCGTATCCACGGCCTATGGCAATCGACCATCCCTTCCCGCTTCCTAGACGAGCTGCCGGTCACCCATGTCGAGGTCGCCGAAGTGGAGCAATCCTACGGCGGTTACGGCCGCGGCGGCTATGGCCAGTCGCGCTTCGACAAGGCCGAGCCCTTCGCCAATTCCTATTCCACCCCCGGCTGGAAACGCGCCCAGGCGAACCGCAACGACGCCACCCGCGACAACTGGGGCAGCCGCTCCGGCCACGCCGTCGAACGCATCGGCTACGGCGAAAGCGGCCCGAAGGTGCGCACAATCGACGGCGAGCTGGTGGCCAAATCCACCTCCTCCGAACCCTCAAAATTCGCCATCGGCGACCGCGTCTTCCACATCAAGTTCGGCAACGGCAATATCGCGGAGATAGAGGGCAACAAACTAACGATCGAATTCGATCGCGCCGGGCAGAAGCGCGTGCTGGATGGGTTCGTCGAGCGGGTGTGATCACCTAGATCATCTGGTTTGGGACCAGAGGCGCACACTAGTGCGAAGGCCTACGCCAATACAAAGCGAAGCCTTGGACTCACTGTAGGGCTCCTCATCTCCCCGCCCCTCCGTCATCCTCGGGCTTGACCCGAGGATCTACGCACAAGCGTTCTGATCGGACGCATTGTGCCCACTAGAACCACGGGCGCATCACAGGTGGCGGCGAAAGACAGAAGGCTGTCAGCTTGCCAATAACATGTCCACAAACAACAAGGCCTGTGTTTGGATCCTCGGGTCAAGCCCGAGGATGACGGAATGTGGGGGTATGCCACGGTGGCAAACGCAGACGCCGTCCCGGCCACCTTTGGCTCCGGACGACCAAGATCTCCGTTAGCATCGTACACGCATGGGTGGATATACCTACATCATCACCAATAAGCGGGGCACTTTGTACATCGGCGTCACCTCCGATCTTGAACGCCGCATCTACGAGCATCGCGAGGGTCTGACACCCGGATTCGCATGGAAGTATGGGTGCACGCGATCGGTCTGGTATGAAGACCACGCCGGCATCGTTTCAGCCATACAGCGGGAAAAATCTCTGAAGCGCTGGTATCGCCAGTGGAAAATCGAGTTGATCGAGAAAATGAATCCAGATTGGCGTGATCTATATTTCGAACTGTGGTGACATCTGCATCAACCAGCCCGCCTCCCCTCCTCAACACCCTATCCTGATAGCCGCATTGCTGCATTGCAAAATCCGCATCGCTAGCACGCTACCAATCTCGGACCAATCCCTTATATCGAGTCAAGCGGCTTCGAGTCAGCGCGCCTCCCGCGATGTCTCGGCAAGCCGTTGCCAGCCTGCCGTCCGGCACACCTACAGGGCCCCACCCTCGTCTGGCAAAAACAAAAATCGAGGATAAAAAAGTGGCTGGCATAGCAACACGCTCTGCGCCCACGAGCGCCGGTGCATCCGCACATCAAGGCCAGGGCAATTACCAATTCGCGCTTATCGCACTCACCTCACTCTTTTTCATGTGGGGTTTCATCACCTGCCTGAACGACATTCTGGTGCCGCACCTGAAAAGCGTCTTTCAGCTCAACTATACGCAATCGATGCTGATCCAACTCTGCTTCTTCGGCGCGTACTTCATCGTATCGCTGCCGGCAGGAGCGCTTGTGAAGCGCATCAGCTATAAATGGGGCATCGTCGTCGGCCTCGTCATCGCCGCGATCGGCTGCGCCCTGTTCATCCCGGCCGCAAGCTACCGCGTCTATGTCCTATTCCTCGGCGCCCTCTTCGTGCTCGCCACCGGCGTCACCATCCTGCAGGTCGCGGCCAATCCTTATGTCACCGTGCTTGGCCCGCCGGATACCGCCGCAAGCCGCCTCAATCTCACCCAGGCGTTCAATTCGCTCGGCACCACGCTTGCCCCTTGGTTTGGCGCCATGCTGATCCTCTCGGCCGCGACCGTTGCCGTCGCCAATGCAACGCCGGAGCAGCTCGATGCCATCAGGCTTACAGAGGCCGGAGCGGTGAAACTCCCCTACCTCATGCTTGCAGCGGCTTTCCTTCTGCTTGCCGCCATTTTCGCGGCGCTGAAGCTGCCGCAGGTCGAAGATGAGGAAACGGTCGAGCCCATGCGCGGCGGCGGTTCGGCCTGGCAGTATCGCCACCTCGTCCTCGGCGCTGTCGGCATCTTCCTCTATGTCGGCGCCGAAGTCAGCATCGGCAGCTTCCTTGTTAATTTCCTGAGCCAGCCTGATATCGCCCATTTCTCCGAGTCCGAAGCCGCTCACTACGTCTCCTATTTCTGGGGCGGCGCGATGATCGGCCGATTCATCGGCTCGCTGGTCATGCGCCATGTCGACGACGGCAAGGCGCTGGCCTTCAATGCCATTATCGTCGCCATCCTGCTTCTGGTGACCGTGCTCACGACCGGCCATGTCGCCATGTGGTCAGTGCTGGCGATCGGCCTCTTCAACTCGATCATGTTTCCGACGATCTTCAGCCTGGCGCTGCATGGTCTCGGTAAATACACCAGCCAGGGCTCGGGCATCCTGTGCCTCGCCATTGTCGGCGGCGCCATCCTGCCGATGATCCAGGGCGGACTTGCCGACACCATCGGCATCCATCTCGCCTTCCTGATGCCGATCATCTGCTACATCTATATCGCCTTCTACGGCCTCAAGGGCCACAAGCCCGCATAAGCCCTTGCAAACCATTGCGCCTCGTCCGGTCCGCCGGCGGGGCGCAAAAGGCTTGATCCGAAGCCCGTCACTTGGCATCGTGCAGTGCAACAGAGACGGAAGGACAGGCCTCATGAAAGCACTGCTGCTCATCGACATCCAGAACGGCTTCTGCCCCGACGGCAATCTTCCGGTGCCGGATGGCGATCAGGTGGTGCCTGTTGCCAACGCGCTCATCGACAGCGGCAGATACGACCTGATTGTGGCATCGCAGGACTGGCATCCAGCCGGTCACGGCAGCTTCGCCTCCGCCCATCCCGGAAAGAAGCCTTTCGAGATGGGCATGCTTTCGGGCAAGCCGCAGATGATGTGGCCAGACCACTGCGTTCAGAATACCGAGGACGCCATGTTCCACCCCGATCTCAACGCCTCCGGCATCGATTTCGTCCAGCAGAAGGGGCAGAATCCGGCCGTCGACAGCTATTCCGCCTTTCGCGACAACGATCAGGCAGCGCTCACCGGCCTTGCCGCATATCTGCGCGCCGAAGGGGTGACTGCGCTCGATCTCTGCGGGCTGGCGACGGATTACTGCGTGAAGTTCTCCGCGCTCGACGCGGTCGAGATGCTGCCGGGTGTCACCGTCCGCTTCATCGAGGATGCGAGCCGCGGTATCGATCCGGCCGGCGTAAAGGCGGCGATCGACGAAATGCGCACGCGTGGCGTCACTATTATCGGCAGCCAGGATGCGCTTGCCTAAAATCGCGACGGCCCGGCTAAACCTTCTCTAAGGAAAATGATGCAAGCTGTTCCCGATCAATGAGATATCGGGATTTTTCGCGTGCAGTCGATCATCATCAACGGGCGTTTTCTCGGCCAGCCTCTGTCCGGCGTACAGCGCTTTGCGCGCGAACTCACGCTGGCGCTCGACCGCAAGATCTCCGCCGGCAACGTACCCGCCGCATTGAAGGGTGCAAGCTGGCGGCTGGCCGTCCCGCGCCACACCCCTGTCGACCTTGGGCTTTCCGCCATAGTGATCGATTCCTTCGGCTCCGGCCCCGGCCATGTCTGGGAGCAGACGGCGCTGCTTGCGCGTTCGCGCGGCGGCCGGCTGATCGGCTTCGGCGGCAGCGGCCCTCTCCTGCACCGCCGCCAGGCCGTCGTCATCCACGACGTAACGATCTTCCGGCACCCCAAATCCTTCAAGCGCAGCTACCGCCTGCTGCATAGCGCACTCGGCACGGTACTAACCCGCACCGCCAAGATCGGCACGGTCTCGGAGTTTTCACGTCAAGAGCTTGCCTCCGTCTTCCGCGTCCCCTCCGGCGGGATCGATGTCGTCTACAACGCTGTCGATCATTTCGCCGCGATCGAGCCGGATGAGACCATCGTCCAACGCCTCGGGCTGCAGACCAACGGTTTCTTCCTGCTTGTCGGCACGATGAAGCCGAACAAGAATCTCGATTTTGCCATGCGCGCCTTCGAGGCGCTCGGCGACGAAAGCCAGAAGCTCGTGGTTGTCGGCGGCACTGCGCCGACCGTGTTCAAATCGGATGGTCCGCAGTCGAGCGATCGCCTGCTCTTTCCCGGGCGGCTCAGCGATGCAGAGATCGCCGCACTGGAGCGTCACGCCACCGCCTTTGTCTTTCCGAGCCTCTATGAAGGCTTCGGCATCCCTCCTCTGGAGGCCATGACGCAGGGCTGCCCGGTGCTCGCGGCCGATATTCCCGCCGTGCGTGAAGCCTCCGGCGACGCCGCGCTCTATTTCGATCCGACCAAGCAGGACGAGCTTATTGCCGCCATGCGAAGGATTGCCGAGGACAGCGCCCTGCGCGAGAACCTGCGTCGACGCGGCCGAGAAAACGTCGCCCGCTTCTCCTGGGACCACAGCGCCGACCGTGTGCTCTCGATGCTGGAAGATCTTTGAGCGCGAAGAGCATTTCCAGGAAAACCGCTACGCACTTTTCCTGAAACTGCTCTAGGACCGGGCTCTCGGCCGGAACATCGTGACAAAATAGCTGTAAAGTCCGAGCAGGCAGAAGAGCGCACCACCGATCACGCCCGCTGAGACCGATATCCAGAGCGAATAGGTGAAGCCCGCAGTCGCAAGCACCGGCACGGCCAGGCCGACGGCGGAGAGCAAGACCGGCTGCCAGACAAAATCGAAGGGCAGCGATATCAGCACCTTCACGCCGACCGCCATCGCAATCATCGCCCCGATCATGCCGCCGGCCATCAGGGCCGCATCGCCGAAGGAGCCGAGATAGCCGCCCGCCAGCGTCCCGGCACTCAACAGCACGCAGTCGATCGCAGCGAGCAGGAAAATCGCCAGTAGCCGATGCTGCAGATGCGCCGGCGTCGGCAGCATGTTGAGTGTCAGGGCGCGGCACACTGCAAGGCCGGTCACGAAGGGCGCCGCCACGAGAAACTCGTTGCGCAGGCCGGCGGAAATGACGAACTGCCCGATGGGCTGCAAGAGCGCGAAGATGCCGGCCGCCGTCATCAGGGTAAAGCCGGTCAGCAGCGAATAATAGTCGCCGAGCTGCTTTCTGAAAGCCGGTGTTGCGCCCTCGCGGTCATAGGTGGCAACCACATCGGGATACTGGATGGCCTGCAAGGCCGAAACGATCAGCACGAAGGGCCGTTGCAGCAGGTCGAGCGCCAACAGCGCGCCGGCAGCGCCTCCTGCTCCCAGCGCCGTCGTCAGGATCGACTTCAACGCCAATGGCGCCAGAATGCCGATAACCGACGCGCTGGCCGCGACGCTGCCATAGACGAAGTGCTTGCGGACCAGCGGCGGCTCGAAATGCGCCGCCTCGCGCAGACTGTTGCGCGTGAGGAACGCAGCCCAGATACCGTAGGCGACATAGCCGGCCAGCAGGCCGGCGACCGTGCAGGTGAAGTTCGGGGCGATGGCCGCACCGGCGAGCGTGCCGACCGCCAGAATGGTGGCGCGCGAACCCTGCAGGCGCGAGAAGGCGCGAAACTCCTTGCGGAAGCGCAGCATGGTGAGATGTAGATCGCTGCCGCCCTGAAAGATCGCGACCAGACCACCGAGCACGGCGACCTCGCCGGGCACGGAGAAGAATATCGAGGCGTACGCCGCGATCAGGCAGAACGCCGCGCATGACGAGAATTCGACGGTCAGCGCCTTGCGCTCCAATGCCTCGCTGCCGGGTGTCTGCCCAGGATAGAAACGGCTGCAGGCAAAACGGATCCATTCGAAACAGAAGATCGCCGCAAACTGGCTGATCGAGATGAAGAGCGAATAGGCAGCGTAATCAGCAGGAGCCAGCAGATGCGCGACCGCGATCAGCAGCCCGAAAGCCACCGCCGCCTGATAGAAATATGCCGCCAATGCCACGATCTTCGCCATGTGGGCAGCTAACAGCAAAAGATTGAGAAAAGCGCTAAGCTCGAAGGGATAATTCCGGAATGAGGCGGCAAGTGCCATCGACGGCGACGCGTCTGCAGCGGCAACTCTGAGCCGCAAGCAGACATTTAGCTCGCCCCGTGCTAAAGAACAGCCGTCATCACCAAAGAGCAGAGACGCCGTTTTGACGGAGCCTAAATTACTTGCAGGCGGCAACCCGCAAATACCCAAAGGCGAAGGCAATGTGCCTGTCCAGGCCTATATTGCAGCGATGCCCGGTTGGAAACAGCGCATCGGACGCGCCATCGACGACGTCATCGAACGCACCGTTCCCAACGTGAGAAAAGCGGTCAAATGGAACACGCCGTTATACGGCGTCGAAGGCCAGGGCTGGTTCCTCGGTTTCCATTGCTACGAGCGATATGTGAAAGTGACGTTCTTCCGCGGCGCATCGCTCGATCCGGTACCGCCGGGCCAGTCGAAGCAGAAAGAGGTTCGCTATCTCGATATCCACGAGGATGACCTGATCGACGACAGCAGTCTTTCAGACTGGATCAAGCAAGCGAGCAAATTGCCGGGCGAAAGGCTTTAGAACCGCCCTTCTCCTTCACCTCTGGCTTCGGTCCTCTGTAAAGAAGGATCGGATAGCTAGCGTAAAGCCGCAGACGATCGAACCCTAACGGCCACCAGGGCACGGGTTGCCGGAGACACGCTCCGGAGCCACAGGGGCCGATTGGCATTGAATTGCCTTTTTGCACTGCACACGTTAGAAGAGCCGCCAAATTCAAGGGATGGAAACGGGCGGTGGGGGACAGCGCGGCCTGCGGAGGAGTGCCACTATGGAGATCGTCAATACGATAGCCGCCTTGCGCGAACGGCTTGTCGTGCATCGCAGAGCCGGCAAGAGCATCGGCCTGGTGCCGACCATGGGCTACCTGCATGCCGGCCATTTGGAGCTGGTATCCCGTGCCAGGGCGGAAAACGATATCGTCGTCACCTCGATCTTCGTCAATCCGCTGCAGTTTGGCGCCAATGAGGATCTGGCGAAATATCCGCGCGATCTTGAGCGCGATAGCGCCATGCTGCGGAACGGCGGCGTCGATTTTCTCTTTGCGCCTGATGTGACCGATATGTATCCCCGGCCGATAGAAACGCTCGTCGATGTGCCGAATCTCGGCGCGGAGCTGGAAGGTGCGGTTCGCCCCGGTCACTTCGCCGGTGTCGCCACTGTCGTCACCAAGCTTTTCAATATCGTCCAGCCCGACAGCGCCTATTTCGGCGAAAAGGATTATCAGCAGGTGGCGATCATCCGCCGCATGGTCGAGGATCTGGCGCAGCCGGTTCGGGTCGTGCCGGTGCCGACCGTCCGCGATGCGGACGGACTGGCCTTGTCCTCGCGCAACGTCTACCTCTCGCAAGAAGAGCGTGCCGCCGCCGTCATCGTCCCGAAGGCATTGGCGGAAGCCGAAAGGCTTTACAATCTCGGCGCCGACGATCCCACCGCATTCGAGGAGGCCTTGCGCGCCTTCATCGAAAAGGAGCCGCTCGCAACCGCCGAAGTCGCCGCGGTTCGTCATCCCGATACGCTGGCGCATCTGACGAAACTGCAGGGCCAACCCGTGCTCGTCGCCCTGTTCGTGCGCATCGGCGCCACCCGCCTGCTCGACAACCGCGTGATCGGCCGCAAGCAGGCCGCCAGCGAAAAGGCCGCCTGAGATGAGCACTGTCGGACAGACCAAACGCATGACGCCCGCCGCCATCGAAGCGACGAAGGGCACGCGCCCGATCGTCAGCCTGACGGCCTATACGACGCCGATCGCCCGCCTGCTCGATCCGCATTGCGACCTGCTACTGGTCGGCGATTCCCTCGGCATGGTGCTCTACGGCATGGAGACAACAGTCGGCGTCACGCTGGACATGATGATTGCTCACGGCCAGGGCGTCATGCGCGGCGTCAAGCATGCCTGCGTCATCGTCGACCTGCCCTTCGGCTCCTATCAGGAATCGAAAGAGCAGGCCTTTCGCAATGCCGCACGAATCCTCAAAGAGACCGGCTGCGACGGCGTGAAGCTGGAAGGTGGCGAGGAAATGGCTGATACGATCGCTTTCCTCACGGCCCGCGGCATCCCCGTCTTCGGGCATATCGGGCTGATGCCGCAGCAGGTGAACACCACGGGCGGCTACCGCTCGCTCGGCCGCTCCGACAAGGAAGCCGACAAGATCCGGCGCGACGCCAAGGCGGTTGCCGATGCCGGCGCCTTCGCCGTGGTCGTCGAGGGCACCGTCGAGCCGCTTGCCCGCGAGATCACCGCCTCGATCAGCATCCCCACCATCGGCATCGGCGCATCCCCCGCCTGCGACGGCCAGATCCTCGTCTCCGACGACATGCTCGGCTTGTTCAACGATTTCAAGCCACGCTTCGTGAAGCATTTCGCGGAACTGGCCCCCATCATTTCAAAGGCGGCGGAAACCTATGCGGAAGAAGTAAAGGCACGGACGTTTCCCGGGCCGGAGCACACCTTCCAGCCGAAGAAATAGAGCCGGGTTCAGCTCTTGGCCGGCTCCTTCTCCAACAGGTAGATCGCCTCGCCGAAATCTTCCATCTTGCTCATCAGTGCTGCGTGCGCATCCCGCAGACCCTGATTGTAGTAGTGGTGGCCAATCTCGGCGGTGAAGAAATCGAGCAGGAATTCGGCGGGCAGCGTGCCGAGCATCTGGTCGAGCTCGTCGGCGAAATAGCGCTGAAGGCGCGCGATCATGGCTGCCTTCTCTTCCTTCTCAAAAGTGATCTTCTTCATACTCCGCGCCTCCCATTTTGCGAACAAGCCCAACAAGATGGATCAAGGGAATCAATTGATCCATCAAGTAAATTGAATTGCCGGCTCTTTGCACACAGCTTACAGCTCCGCCATTGAACAGCGCGCGGGAGCGGACACGCAAGGAGTGCGATCATATTTGTGATCAGCGCCTGGGGCTGTAAATCCACTATCCGGGATTACGCGCCGGGTTTTCCACGAAGGACAGAGCGGACTATGAGTCGCGCGGAGTTTTTTGACGGGTTGAAGGGTGGTATTCCCGTCGGCCTTGCAGCAGCGCCCTTCGGTGCCTTGTTTGGCGCTTTGGCGCGCGACCAGGGCATGTCGCTCGGCGAATTGACCCTGATGAGCGGCACTGTTTATGCCGGCGCCAGCCAGATGGTGGGGCTGGATCTCTTCGGCCACAACGTCCAGGCTTGGCTCATCGTGCTATCGATCCTGGCTGTGAACTTTCGCCATGTGCTCTATTCGGCGGCGATTGCCCGCTATATCAGGCACTTCTCCGCGGTCGAAAAATTCTTCACCTTCTTCCTGCTGGTCGATCCACAATTTGCCGAAACGGTGAAGCGGCACGAAAGCGGCAAAGCCGTGACCTTCGCCTGGTATTTCGGCTTTGCTGCAATGGTCTATGTTCCCTGGGTGCTGCTGAGCCTTGCCGGCGGTTTGCTCGGCAGTCTGATCGGCGATCCGAAATCCATCGGCCTCGATATCCTGCTGCCGATCTATTTCCTCGGCATCGTCATCGGTTTCCGCAAGCGCGACAACTTCTTGCCCGTCGTGGTGGCCAGCGCCGCCGCTTCGGCCGTCGCCTATCGCTATGTCGGCTCGCCCTGGCATGTCAGCATCGGAGCGCTCGCCGGCGTCGCCCTCGCTGCTATTCTGCCGCCGGTGAAGGCAAATCGTAAACCCGACCTCGTCCACGAAAACCACGAGGCCTGACCATGCTCGATTTCAATCCGCATATGGTCCTGCTGATCCTGGCCGCCGCCGTGGTGACCTTCCTCACGCGCATCGGCGGCTACATCCTCATTGTCAAGATGACCCGCATCCCGCCGCGTGTCGAGGCGGCGCTGAATGCAGTGCCTGCGGCGGTGTTGACGACCCTCGTCGCACCCGCCTTCTTCATCGGCGGCTGGGATATCAAGGTGGCGATGTTCGCCGCCCTTCTCGTGGGCTTGCGCTATTCCTCGACCTTCATGCTGGTCGCGGGATGGATCGTTGTAATGACTTGGCGGCATTTCATCGGCGCGTAAGACGCCGCAAGGCCATCCCGCCTTCACTCGGAAGCGGGATGGCATAGTGCGCATTAATGGTTGAGTTCGAGCGTCGCATTCTCCAGCCAGACCCGAATATCCGCATCATGGATCAGCGGCATCAGCGCTTCACGGGTCCTGGCGTGATACTCGTTCAGCCAATGCAGCTCCTCGTGCGTCAGCAGTTCCACGAGGACCAGGCTGCGGTCGATTGGGCAGAAGGTCAGCGTTTCGAAGCCCAGCATCGGCATATCACCGCCTTCGATCTCCTCCGGATCGCGGATATAGATCAGGTTTTCGATGCGGATGCCGAAATGGCCGGGGCGGTAGTAGCCGGGCTCGTTCGAGAGAATCATGCCGGGCAACAGCTCCTGCGTCGATAGCCGCGAGATGCGCTGCGGGCCTTCATGCACCGAGAGATAGGAGCCGACGCCATGGCCGGTGCCGTGGGCAAAATCGACGCCGGCCTTCCAGAGCGCGATGCGTGCCAGCGGGTCGAGATCGCAGCCGCGCGTGCCCTTCGGGAAGCGCGAAGTGCTGATGGCGATCATTCCCTTCAGAACCAGCGTGAAAAGACGCTTCTGCTCTTCGGGGACGGAGCCGACGCCGACCGTGCGGGTGATATCCGTGGTGCCGTTGATATATTGGGCGCCCGAATCGATCAGGAACAGCTCACCGGCCTGGATCAACCGGTCGCTCGCCGTCGTGACGCGATAATGCATGATCGCCGCATGCTCGCCGGCGCCCGAGATCGTATCGAAGGAAATGTCCTTCAGCGGGTTCTGCATGCTTTCGCCGACGCGGGCGCGGCAGGCTTCCAGCCGTTCGGCGGCGGTAATTTCCGTCACGGTGCCCGGCTTGGTGGTCTCCAGCCAGTAGAGGAATTCCACCATGGCCGCCCCGTCCTGCAGATGAGCTGCGGCGGATCCGTTGATCTCGGCGGCATTCTTGCAGGCGCGCGGGAGCTTGGCGGGATCATTGCCCTCGACGACCTCGCCACCCTCGCGACGGATGATATCGGTCAGTGCATAGGAGGCGAGGTCCGGATCGACCAGGATGCGCCCACCATTTGCAGCCGCGAGAGCCAGCCGCTTGACAAGATCGGACGGCGGCAGCTGCTTGCAGATCTGCGCCAGGTAGGCCTCGGCCTCGACCTTGGTCTTGCACTTGTCGAGGAAGAGCTCGGCCTCGCCCTCGGCATAGATGATGGCGCGTGCCAGCGGATGCGGTGTGTGCGGCACGTCGCTGCCGCGAATGTTGAAAATCCAGGCAACCGAGGACGGATCGGTGATCAGGGCCGCCTTGAGATTCTTTTCCCTCAGGCTGGCTGCGATCGTCGCAAGCTTGTCTCTCGCCAATATGCCGGCCTGGCCAATATCCTGAATGATGACGCCGCCGAGCGGCTCGGCAGGCCGGTCGCTCCAGAGCCTGTCGAGCGGGTTATGCGGCAAGAAGACCAACTTGCCGTCTATTTCGCCCAGCGCCTTCTCCAGCCGGCGGACTTCGGCGCCCGTATGCAGCCACGGATCGATGCCGAGCCGGAATCCCTTCTTTGCATTGCGCGGCAGCCAGACATGCGGCGGCTCTTTCACCAGGTCGCCGCCGGTAAAGACCGTGCGATCCACCTGCTCGGCGAGCTGCGTCACATAACGACCGTCCACGAAAACCACGGCCTGGCTGTGTGTCACAAGCGCAACACCTGCCGATCCAGTGAAGCCTGTGAGCCATGCCAGGCGCTCTGAGCATCTGGGCACGTACTCGCCTTGATACTCATCGGCCCGCGGCACGAGGAAGCCGTCAATGCCGAGATCGCCGAAAGCGGCACGCAAGCCAGTGACGCGTTCGCGGCCGAATTGCGGGGTGGAAGTGACGTCGAAAGACTGGAACATGGCTTAATCCGAGACTGGTGGGGAATCCGTGAAATTGAGTAGTGCCAGTATGTTAGAGCATGATTGCTGGAAGTGCGACGTGATTTTCAGGGGAGCGTGAAAACTGTCCGTGATGTGGCAATTCAAGCCTGCCGTGCCGCCAGAGTTGCCCTCGCCGCCGTTAACGAATCCGCCCATTTCATGAGCATCGCTGGTCAATTATGACATCTTCACGGCATGCAATATGCATAACACGCATGGCTCCCATGAGGCGCACCCCCTGCCACGCAAGCGGGCGAGTCGCTATATCCAGCGCATCAAACGGGGTTCACAACGAACCCAACCGAAAAGGACTGAAAACAATGCCTATCTCCCGCTCTGCATATGTTAGCCCGGCGCTGGCTGGCGAGCGTCGCACCGTACGCCACTCCGTCGGCTCGCTTCGTCAGCTTGAAGTCGAAACGTCCAGGGCAATCGGCACAAGCCGTGGCGATCGCCACTAAGAGTTCATGAGCTACGCGTTCTAATTCGGTCGCGGTCCGGTACTCCTCCTCCCTCCCCGGATCATGATCAGAACGCTAGAGCCTGCTTGAGCACTCCTCCACACGCTCGCGGGCAAGATCGGTTTAGGCCGATCCAAGGCGGTGCTTCGGCACCGCCTTTTTTATTTCCTCTCGTCCGAGACAGGACTGCGGAAAAGCGACCGGCTCAAGGCCGGTCGAGATGGATGGTGACCCAGCCGTTGCGCCAGATGGTGCGCACATGGCGCAGCTTCGCACCATTATAAGCCGCCAGAACCTTCCAGCGCTGCTCGGCGAGAATGCCGGAAAGAACAACCGAGCCGCCCGGCGCCAGATGTGCCACAAGTTGCGGCGCCATCTTGATCAGCGGGCGCGCAAGAATATTGGCGATGATCAGATCGAACGGTCCATGACGCGAAAAGGCCGTGGAATGAAAGCCCGGCGCGGTCTCCAGCGCGATGCCGGACGCAATGCCGTTGCGGCGGACATTTTCGCGCGCGACGCGCACGGCGACCGGATCGATGTCGGTGGCGAGAACCGGAATATTGCGCAGCTTGCGCACCCCGATCGCCAGCACGCCGCTGCCGGTGCCGAGATCGAGGGCGTTGCGGACCTGCCGGCTGGCAAGAACCTTTTCGATGGTCTCCAGGCAGCCTGCCGTGGTGCCGTGATGGCCGGTGCCGAAGGCCTGGCCGGCATCGATCTCGATGGCGATATCGCTCGAACCAATCTTGTCACGGTCGTGGGAACCGTGCACCAGAAAGCGCCCGGCGCGGACCGGCTTCAACCCCTCCAGCGACTTGGCAATCCAGTCGATATCCGGAATCACTTCCTTTTTGACGGTAAGCTCGGGAAAGGTCGGCTTCAGCAAGGCCGCAAAGCGAGCGCGCACCTCGTCTTCATCATCCGCGTAGAGATAGATCGAGGTTTCCCAGATGTCCCTCTTCTCATCGATCTCGCTGGTAGCGATTGGCAACTCTTCGTCTTCGAACACCGGCGTCATCAGATCGAGGATCTGCTCTGCCTTTTTCTCGGTCGTCGTCACATAAAGGCGGATTTCACTCAACTCGTCGCTCTTTCTCGTTCTTACTCGGCCCAATCGATCCAAGGTGGCTTTGGCGTATCGTAACCGGCTACACTCTGAAGCAGGGCCAGCCGGGCCGGGCCGAATCGCAAGAGTAGCGGTGCCAACAGATTGCGCGCCGCAATGGCCAGCGGATTTGTCATAGTGATCAGTCGCGTCAGGCCATGGGTCTGCTTCAACACCTGCTTCACGGCGGGAATTCTCAGCGCCGAATACTCCTGTTCTCGCCCTTCCGCAATGAGCCAGGCAAGCCAGCAGGCATCTTCGATGCCAAGGTTCATGCCGCGCGCGCCGGCTGGCGAATGGATGTGGGCAGCATCACCGGCCAGAAACACATTGCCCTTCGCCATCGGCTCGACATGGCGAAAGTGAATGCGGAACTGCGAGGTCCAGGTCTTCTCGGCAACCTTGGCCGGATGAACGATACGGCTTTCGAAACCCTCGAGCGTCGAGATATAGCGTATGACATCGGCAGCGACAGGCAGGCGCCCGATCATGCCCGGATCGAAGAGCGAGATCTCGGCGACATGCGTATCGACCGGCCCGTCGTAGCGGAAATCCGCAATATAGAAATAGGCCTCCAGCGCTTCGCCGGGGAAACCGGCACCCAACGCCTTGCGCACACCAGAATGCGCACCATCGGCACCGACGAGGATATCCGGCCGAACCGTTTCCATCGCGCCGTCGGCATGCCGGAGCGTAACCTCCGGCTTCTGCAAATCGGTTACCTCGCCTGCGACAACAGCCGTTTGCCACTCCGGCGTAATGCCATGGGCCGAAAGCGCCTCGATCAGCAAGCGCTCGGTGCGGCCCTGCGCCAGAGCATGAATGGCGCTGAAGCGGCCTTTCACCTGTCGGGTATCCAGCTCGATGAGAGTTTTCCCACCAGAGCGAACGCGAAACTGTTCGATGGGTTGAGCAGCGGCGATGATGCGTTCACCGACGCCGCAGGCGGAAAGCAGCGTCAGCGTGCGTGCGTTGACACCAAGAGCGCGGCTCTCCTCGACAGGCGTCGGGTCCGTGCCGTCATCGATGATACGCGGCGCAAAGCCGCGCCGGGCAAGCTCAAGCGCGGCGGTTAGGCCGACAGGCCCCGCCCCCGCAATCAGGATGGATCTGGATTTCTTTTGGCCGCCTACCTCGTCGCCCATCTTGGCCCCTATCCCTTCTTGATCAGGTTCTCCAGTTTCTTCACCGCCACGTCGGGATCCTCCTGGTAGGCAATGGTTCCGGCAAAACTCCCGGCCGAATCCAGCAGGAAAACCGAGGCGGTATGATCCATCGTATAATCGCCGTTCGGCTGCTTCTCGTCTACCGGCACCTTCTTGGCATAGACACGGAACCCCTTGACCATGTCCATCACCTTGGAGGGATCGCCTGAAATGCCGGTAATGCGCTTGGATACGTTGGAAACATACTGGTTCATGATTTCAGGCGTATCGCGCGCGGGATCTACAGTCACGAAATAGGCATTGAGCTTGGTGCCATCGGGATCGACCTTCTGCAGCCAACCGTCCAGTTCGAACAGGGTCGTCGGGCAGACATCCGGGCAATGCGTATAGCCGAAGAACACGGCCGAGGGCTTGCTGCGAAACGCCTGATCGCTGATCGGCTGGCCGCTCTGCGAGACCAGCGTGAAAGGCACGCCATAGGGTCCCGCTACGGCCGCCTCGGGCGCCCTGCCGTTTCCAAAGCTCAGCCAGCCCAATATCCCGGCCACGATCAACACGGCCACCCAGACACCAATTCGCACGCTTTTCATGACTGCAATTCCTTGATGGGCCCCCACCGTCGAGCCCGCCTGAAAAATGGCGGAGGACGGCCTTCCAGCCGGTGTAGCGGCTCGTCGTGGAGGACGCAATTCAACAAGACGTTTTGAAGATGCCGAAATCGTCGCAGCGGGGAGCCTCGAAGTCTCAAGCGTCCTCCGGCTCTTCCTTGCCTTGCCCTTTCGGGCAGACCGAGGCGAAATCCGCCTCTGTGTTAAACCAATCCTAACCTGTCCGCGCCAACATCAACCACAAAAGTAAGACTCGACTTCGCCGGCCGCAAGGAAAGCGCGGCAGACCGATTTCTTTCAGAAGGGCATGACGCCCGCCGGATCAGCCAGGCGTTATCAGCCGAAGCCACCGGATGCTGCCGCTGCCCAAGCTGCTCCAGCCGATCCCTCTTTTTTCAATCGCTAGCGTCGCGTGCCGCCGACGCCAAACGGGAAGTCCTCAATCATGACGAACGCCATCAAACAATCGGGCGCCTACCTGGAAATCGTCTCCTTCCATCTCGGCGATCAGGAATTTTGCATCGATATCATGGCCATCCGCGAAATCCGCGGATGGGCGCCGGTAACGCCCATGCCGCATACGCCGCCTTACGTGCTCGGCCTCATCAACCTGCGCGGTGCTGTCATCCCGGTCATCGACATGGCCTGCCGTCTCGGTATGAAAATGACGGAGCCGTCCGAGCGCTCGGCGATCATCGTTACGGATATCGCCGGCAAGCTCGTTGGCCTCCTGGTCGAACAGGTCTCCGACATGATGACCATCAAGAGCGAAGATCTGCAGCCGGCGCCGGAGATCATCCCGGAAACACAGCGCGCCTTCTGCCGCGGTATCGTAGCGCTGGAGAAGAGCATGGTCTGCTTCCTCAACCTCGATACCATCATCGCCGATCAACTGGCCCAAGCAGCCTGATCTCAACACATTGCCGCAAAAGAGAATCGCCCTGGAGCCAAGGCTCCAGGGCGATCGTTTTTGTTCAACTGGCGTTGGCAGGGGTGTAGCCAGTGCGCCAGCCATGCAGGCCGTGAACAGACGGAAGCAGCGCTTCACTGTCCGTCTGCAAAATTGCATCAAAAAGGTGCAATCCGAAAGCAACTAGAAGGAATTCAACAACCAAAGAGTATGACTTTTTTTGGTAGTAACCCTCTAGCGGTTGTCAATGTGGTATTTTGATAGGGTTATTTGGGTTTCCCGTTCTTCCAGCTAACATTCTGACCGAACAGCGGTATTGTCGAAATCGCCATCTTGGCCGAGCCGTCCGTCAACTGCCGCGAATGGATGAGATAGACCAAGGTATCGTTCTTCTTGTCGTAGATTCGGGTCACGACCAGCTTCTTCCAGATAAGCGACAATCCGGCGCGAAACACCTCTTCGCCACTCTGAGACAGATTGATATCGCCGATCTCGATCGGGCCGGTCTGGCGGCAGGCGATGGAGTTGTTGGAAGGATCTTCGAACCAGTTGCCCTTGCGCAGCCGGTCTATGACGCTGCGGTCGAAATAGGTGACGTGGCAGGTGACGCCGGAGACCCCCGGATCAGGCACGGCATCGACCAGAATATCATTGCCTGTCCAATCCACCCCCACCTTGCCGACGACTTCGGCAGAGGCGGAAACGGGAGCCAAAGCCAGGAAAGAGGCAGCAATGGCGGCACAGAATTTCGGTGAACTCATCGATCATCCTCCAACATCAGCCGCAGAGCTAGCGCGGCATCGCTAAGGTAAGATTGCCGATGAGCTATGCAAGAGAAGGCCGCCAATCGCGAGGCGCCATCACCGGGGCGACGGCGCCTCGAAGCTTATGGAGCGCGCTAGCCTCACTTGCTTTCGATCGCGACCCCTCCCGTCTCGAGCAGAGACTTGAGGTTGGACAATATCTTCGGCCAGCCACCGGAGACTGCCTCGATGAACTTGGAATTCTCGAATTCAATCGTATGGGTAACGGTCAACTTCACGGCGTTGTCTGCGGGCTCCAGCTCCATCACGCAGCGCGACCAACCCTCGGCTTTCAGTTCCGGCCTGAATTCGTTGCGCCATCTGATGGCAAGACGTCGCAGCGGTTCGAACTCCGCGATTTCGCCCATATCGGCGATACGGCCATCGGGAAAAAGCATCTTCCACGGCGAGCCGACCTTCCAGTCGGTCTCATGCGTCATGTCGAACCAATACTGCCTGATGAATTCGGGCGTGGTAAGCGCCGACCAGAGTTTCTCCGGCGTAGTGCGGATGAAGGTGACGTAGACGAACTTGCTTCCAGTCATGCCATTTCTCCTTGTTTCAATAGTCGTGCTTGTTGGGGCTATTGGCCGCCGTCGCCTTCGAGCGCCTTCTTCAATGCCGAAAGCGTGCTCAACTGCCGATGCTCGAATTTGTTGATCCAGCGCTCGGCGATCTCGTTGATCGGCAGAGGATTGATGAAGTGCAGCTTCTCCCGACCCTGCTTTTCGGAGGACACCAGATTGGCTTCCTCCAGAATGGCGAGGTGCTTTGCCACCGCTTGGCGGGTCATCTGCAGGTCTTCGCAAAGCGCGCTCAAGGTCTGGCCATTGCGCCCATGGAGCCGGTCCAGCAACTGCCGCCTGCTTGTATCGGCCAAAGCTTTGAAGACTGCGTCATCATTCATATCGACATGGAACCATTTGGTTGCCTCTTGTGATCTTATAGGCAACCAAATGGTTGCCTGTCAAGCAATCTTTGAGAGAACGCGCTGTCGTGGTCAGGGATCGCAGAAATGGTGGGAGTCGATTGACAATGACGCTTTCGCATCGGATCATCCGCCTCATGATCGCAAACCGCGCCACCACGATGCATCTTATCACCATCTCTCCCCTTGCAGGGCGAGTGGAAGCTGTGTTGCGCTGAGCTGACCGCGATCCATCTCAACCCTGCCGAGGCGAGCAGGGTTGAAATGGTCCTTGCTCTCCTCCCTTACATCAAGGAGAGCCCATGAATTCCGAACAGGAAGAACCAGGCGAACGACGATCCGGCAAAATCAGGCCCGCCGAGATTCGTGCAGCGCGTCCGTCCGATGCCGAAGCGATCACATCGATCGCCAACCTCCCCGGCTTTCGCGCCGGCACCCTGCGCCTGCCCTTTCAAAGCATCGAGGAGACGCAGCAATGGCTGGATAAGCCTGCACCTGGTGCGATCAACCTCGTCGCTGTGTTTGACGGACAGATCATCGGCAATGCCGGTTTGCGCCGTCTTTCCGGCCGGCGGATTCACATCGGCCAGATCGGCATGGGCGTGCATGACGATTTTACAGGCCGCGGCGTCGGCTCCGCACTCCTCGCAGCCCTCATCGATGCCGCCGACAACTGGCTGGCGATCAAGCGCGTGGAGTTGACTGTCTATGTCGACAACGCCCCGGCGATCCGGCTCTATGAGAAGTTCGGATTCGAAACCGAGGGGCGGCTTAAAGCCTTCGCATTCCGCAATGGCGAATATGTCGACGCTTTCACCATGGCGCGGCTGAGACTCTAAGAAATCATTGGCGGCGGATTGCACTTCCGCCGCCATCCACTATCCGCCGATAAGGTCGAGCCACTCATCCTCGGTCATGACCTCGACGTCGAATTCCCGCGCCTTCTCGAGCTTCGAGCCTGCGCCCGGCCCTGCCACCACGATATCGGTCTTCTTCGAAACCGAGCCGGAAACCTTTGCTCCCAGGCTTTCGGCCTTGGCTTTCGCCTCGTCGCGGGTGAACTTTTCCAGCGATCCGGTGAAGACAACGGTCTTGCCGGCGACGGGGCTGCCTGACGTCACCGGCTGCTCGGCCTCCTGAGGCTGCACCTCCTTGAGCAAGCTTGCGATCACCTCGGTATTGCGAGGCTCCTTGTAGAATTCGACGATCGCGCGCGCCACTACTTCGCCGATGCCTTCAATATTGTTGAGGTCGGTCCACGCATCGCCCGCAAGCGGCGCGGCTTCCTTCATTGCCATCTCGAAGGCTTCATAGGTGCCATAGGAGCGCGCAAGCAGCTTCGCCGTCGTCTCGCCGACATGGCGGATGCCGAGCGCGAAGATGAAGCGATGCAGCGCAATCTGGCGCCTCTCGTTGATCGCGGCGTAAAGCTTGCCGACGCTGACCTTGCCGAAACCGTCGATATTCTCCAGCTTGGCAAGCGATGATTGCTGACGCTTTTCCAGTGTGAAGATGTCAGGCGCAGTCTTGATCTGCAGCGCCGGGTCATCGCTCGCGAAGAAGAAGTCGATCTGCTTCGAACCCAATCCTTCGATGTCGTAGGCATTACGCGAGACGAAATGCTTGAGATGCTCGGTCGCCTGCGCACGGCAGATGAAGCCGCCGGTGCAGCGGGTCACGGCATCGACCTTGCCGGTCTTCTCGTTGATATCTCGCACGGCATGGCTGCCGCAGACCGGGCATACCCTAGGGAATTCGTAAGGCACGCTTGACGCTTCGCGCTTTTCCAGAACGACGTCGACGATCTGTGGAATGACATCGCCTGCCCGCTGCACGATCACCATGTCACCGACGCGGATGTCGCGGCCATCGCGGATCGGCTCGCCCTTGTTGCCGATGCCCCTGATGTAATCGGCATTGTGCAGCGTTGCATTGGTCACGACGACGCCGCCGACAGTGATCGGCTCCAGCCGCGCGACCGGCGTCAGCGCGCCGGTACGGCCGACCTGGATATCGATATCGATCAAATGCGTGAACGCCTGCTCCGCAGGAAACTTATGCGCTGTCGCCCAGCGCGGCGAGCGCGACCGGAAACCGAGACGCGCCTGCAGCTCCAGGCTGTCGACCTTGTAGACCACGCCGTCGATATCATAGTCGAGATCGGGCCGCTGCAGACCGATCTCCTGATAGTGGCCGAGAATGTCGGTGACGGAATTCAGCCGCTCCATCAGCGGATTGACCGGGAAACCCCATGTCTTGAAGGTCTGCACCATGCCGTATTGGGTGTCTGCCGGCATGTCGGACATCTCACCCCAGGCATAGGCGAAGAATTTCAGCTTACGACTGGCCGTCACCTTCGCATCGAGCTGGCGCAGTGAACCTGCCGCGGTATTCCGCGGATTGACGTAGGTCTGCTTGCCTTCCGCCTCCATCTGGGCGTTGAGCGCCAGGAAATCGCTCTTGGCCATATAGACCTCGCCACGCACCTCGACGACCGCCGGCGCGCCCGCTGGCAGCGTCTGGGGAATTTCTTTGATGGTTCTGATATTGGCGGTGACATTCTCGCCAGTCGTGCCGTCGCCGCGTGTGGCGGCACTGACCATCCGGCCATTCTCATAGCGAATGGACATCGAAAGGCCGTCAATCTTCGGCTCGGCGGTAAAGGCGATCGAGTTGTCGGGCAAACGGCCGAGGAACCGGTAAACGCTGGCGACGAAATCCGCCACGTCCTCCTGCGAGAAGGTGTTGTCGAGCGACAGCATCGGCCTCGCATGCACGACGGGAGTGAAGGTCTCCGAGGGTGCTGCACCCACCCGCCGCGATGGGCTATCGGCGCGAACGAGCTCCGGAAACCGCGCCTCGATGGCATCGTTGCGCCGCTTCAGCGCATCATAGTCCGCATCCGAGATCTCCGGCGCATCCTTGCTGTGATAAAGCGCATCGTTGCGCGCAATCTCCGCAGCCAGATAGGCGAGCGCTGCGGCCGCTTCCTCTTCGGTCAAATCTTCGACGGGCTTCTGTTCGGTGCTCATGAATCAACACTCCCCGATTTCGGAGATGTTTTAGAGCACTTCCAGGAAAAGTGCGAAGCGGTTTTCCACTCGGGACGCCCAAATACAAAGAGAAAAATTCTGGAATTCGATGGCAAACGCGGACAACCGGGACGATGGCGTCCAAAGCAATTTGGCGCCACAAACGGTCACCAGGATCGCTTTGTCATCTGAGCCACAAGGCCGCTCAATTGCTCGCAAACTGCTTCAGTATGCTGGACCAAAGTTCGACCAGCTCAGCATTCCCTATTCCGTGCATCTTCGTGCGCACGGCGGTGTGTACAAGCACCAGATGCGTTGTGGGGTCGACGAGGATGCGCTGGCCCTCCAGACCGTCCATGAAAAATGTCCGGTTTGGACCGGGCATTAGCCAGGTTTGATAGCCGTAGCCCCAGGGATGAGCCTCTTGAGTGACTGCGAGGAATGAGCCTTGCGCAGCGGGCTCTGTAGCATCCAGCAGCCACTGACGTGGTATGATCTGCCGGCCGTTCCAAGCACCATCATGGGCGAGCAGCATGCCAAAGCGAGCATAATCGCGAAGCGTCGCGCTAAAGCAGCAGTAACCGACTTCCTGACCAGTGCTGTCGACCTGCCAATTCGCGCTCGCCTCCGCGCCCATCGGCTGCCATATCCGGGATTGGAGATATTCGGCCATCGTCATATGAGTGGCGTGGGTAAGGACCAGGCTCAGCCCCTCGGTATCCAGGTTACTGTAGTGCCAAACGGTGTTGGGAGCAGCAACCCGCTTGTTAAATCTCGTGACTGCGGCAATCGGATTGAGCTGTTCTGGGCCAAGCAATGAATTGCGGAGCCGGTCTGCATCTTGGGGAGTGCCAAAGTTCTCAGTAAAGGCAATGCCGGAAGCCATATGGAGCAGCGCACGGATCGGCGTGACGCCCATTTCCGTGCCCTTCAACTCAGGCACATAGGTCTGCACCGTATCGTCAATCGAATGAATGGCGCCCTCTGAAATCGCAATTCCAACAAGCATGCCGGTCAAAGTTTTTGCCATGGATTGGGACAGAAAGCGGTCGTGATCGGTACGGCCATATTGGTAATGTTCGAATAGAATCACATCGTTGTGCGCAATCAGCAATCCAGTGGTCGGATTAGTGTCGAGATACTCCTTCAACGAAGTGGTTTCGGTACCAAATTTGAAGTTGGTCGAAAGCTCGGACGGAGCTCGCAACAGCGTTGATGGTTGTTCGGCGGCCGCTACCGTGTGGGTCGGCGAAAGCCGATCCGCGTGCGTGTAATTGCCGACCATGTTCGGCTGGTTTTTGAACGGCAGACCGACAGGATAGCCGAGCTTCTCGCCATAATCTTCGGCATCGGGTCCGGTTTGAGAAAAGACGGGAACCGCTTTCGGTTGTTGCTGCACAGGCGCAGCTGTCGCCTGAATGGAAAGTGCCACAAAAATGACGGCGACAATGCTGCCCCAAAGACCCACGCAACAACCCTTCCAAATAGAAACGCGATGTCTAGCAAAGCCCGGTAACAGGCATTTGACGAATATCAGCCGTTGCCTGCCAGCAGCCGCTTTGCAGCCGCCCTCGCCTCTTCGGTCACCGATGCGCCTGCAAGCATGCGGGCGATTTCCTCGGTGCGATCCTTCGGCGCCATGGTGGCGACCCGTGTGGAGATCTTTTCCGAGCCATCCGCAACGGGGCCTTTGGAGATCAGGAGATGAGTTGCAGCGCGTGCCGCGACCTGCGGCGCATGGGTGACGGAAAGCACCTGCACGCGATCGGACAGGCGCTTCAGCCGCTGGCCGATGGCATCCGCCACCGCACCACCGACGCCGGTATCGATTTCGTCGAAAACAAGGGTCGGCGCGGAACCGCGATCGGCCAGCGCCACCTTCAACGCCAAAAGGAAACGCGAGAGCTCGCCGCCGGAGGCGACCTTGGTGATCGGGCCCGGCCGCGTGCCCGGGTTGGTCTGCACATGGAATTCGACAACGTCTATGCCATCAGCCGTCGCGGCTTCCGAATCGCTGGTGATTTCCACCATGAACCGCGCCCGTTCAAGCTTCAGCGCCGGCAACTCGGCCATGACGGCTTCGGCAAGTGCTTCACCTGCATGGTGGCGCTTATCAGAGAGGCTGCGGGCGGCCGCATCATATTCCGCCTTGGCAACGGCAAGCTCGCCGCCCAGACGCGACAGTCTTTCCTCCCCGGCATCGACATCAGCAAGATCGGAAATCATCCGAACGGCCAGTGCCGGAAGCTCGGTCACCGGCACCGAATATTTGCGCGAGGCTCCGCGGAGCGCAAATAGACGCTCCTCGACCCGCTCCAGTTCCCGCGGATCGTATTCCGTCTTGCGGAGTGCTGTCTCCACTTCCATCTGCGCGTTGGAAAGCTGGTCCAGCGCCGCATCGAGCAACGCCACGGTGTCTTCCAGCAGGCCCGGCGCCTCATGGCTCTTGCGCTCCAGCCGGCGCACCAGCGAGGCAATGTGCGGCACGGGAGACGCATTGCCGTTGAGGAACTCCGAAGCTTCGGCAATGTCACCGGCGATGCGTTCGGCCTTCATCATCCGCGAGCGGCGTTCGGCCAGATCGTCCTCCTCGCCATCCTGTGGCGATAGCTTCTCCAGCTCCTCGACGGAAGCGCGCAGATAGTCCGCCTCGCGCGCGGCCTTTTCCACCTGCTCCCTGTGCTTTCGCAATATCCGCTCGGTATCGCGCCAGACCTTATGGAGCCTGCCAACCGCTTGCGCTTCCTCGGCAAGGCCGGCAAAGGCGTCGAGCAGCATGCGATGCGCATTCGTGTCGACAAGCGCGCGGTCGTCGTGCTGCCCATGAATTTCGACGAGAAGCTGACCCACCTGACGCATGAGCTGAACGCTCAGCGCCTGATCATTGACGAAGGCCTTGGTGCGGCCGTCTGCAGACTGGATGCGGCGGAAGATCAGGTCGCCGTCGTCATCGATACCATTGTCGCGCAGCAGCTTGCGGGCCGCATGCTGCGTACCGACATCGAAGACCGCGGTCACCTGGCCGCGATCCTCTCCATGACGCACAAGATCGCCATCGCCGCGCCCGCCTAGGGCCAGCGACAGACTATCAAGCAGTATGGATTTGCCCGCGCCCGTTTCGCCGGTCAAAACCGAGAGCCCGGACTCGAAGGCAAGATCCAACCGCTCGATCAGGACGATATCGCGGATCGAAAGCTGGATCAGCATCTGTACTCAATCTGACGTGCCAAGAAGAAGTTTCTTGCCTGCTCTGGAAATCCAAGAACCTGTGTTTTCGCTCGGCTCGACACCGCCGCTCTTCAGCAGCTTATATGAGTCGGCATACCAGCGGCTATCCGGATAATTGTGGCCGAGAACAGCGGCTGCCGTCTGCGCCTCCGGAACGATGCCCATGGCGTAATAGGCTTCGACCAGGCGCGCCAGAGCTTCCTCGATCTGATTCGTGGTCGGATACTGCTCGATGACCACGCGGAAGCGGGCGATCGCGGCAAGATAATCCTTGCGCTCGAGATAGTAGCGCCCGATCTGCATTTCCTTGCCGGCGAGCTGGTCGCGGGCAAAGCGAATCTTCTCCTGCGCATCGCTGACATATTGCGATTTCGGATAGTTGTTGACGAGCTTGGTCATCGCCTCGATCGTCTGCTGCGCCGCACGCTGATCCTGCGTCACGTTGACAATCTGCTTGGCGTAGGACGAACCGACCAGGTACTGGACATAGTCAGCATCCTCGGAGCCGGGATATTGCTTGAGATAGCTATTGCCTGTCTGCACGGCATCGTCATAGCGACCTGTGCGGTACTTCACGAAAGTGCTCATCACCATCGCCTTGCGCGCCCATTCCGAGAATGGCTGCTGCTGGTTGATGGCATCGAACTTTTTACCGGCCTCCGTCATATTGCCTGCCTTGATGTTGGCAAGGCCCTGATTATAGAGCAATTCCGGCGGGTCGGTCTCGACACCGAGCTTGGTGATGTCGATATCCTTTTTCGTATTACAACCCGTCACCACCGCACCGGTACCGGCCAGGAGAAGCGATACGAGCAAAGCCCGTGTTGTAATCTTCATGCTTTCAGACCTTGCAAAACCCATCGGATGACTTGTCCCACTAGCCGTCGTTGCGGAAACGGCGTTCTCTCGCTGGCGTTTCTAGCCGCAAAAACACCATCAGGGCAACGCAATGATGATGCATTAACGCATTTTTGTGGCGAAGACCGCATATCAGCAGGCTTAATCACTGTTTTGACTGGGAATTCTTTCGCCGGTCTCCCTGGCTTCGATGTCCTGCACCGACCGAAGGCAAACCTCGCGAATCTCCCGCCCAAAAAAAGAGCCGCTCCTCATCGGAGCGGCGTCGTTTGCTGTCTGAACGTCTGAAGATCACGCCGACCAGGGCGCGAATTCCGGCGCGTTGACCGGAACGAAATCGCGGCTGTGAGCACGCTGACGCGGCGCCGATGTCTCGACGACATCGTAGGCGCTGGGATCGCTGAGCAATGCCTTCAGAGCATTCGCATTCATACGATGGCCGCCGCGATAGGAACGGTAATGACCGATGAACTGCGCACCTGCCATCGCCAGATCGCCAACGGCATCGAGTGCCTTGTGACGAACGAATTCGTCCTTGGCGTAACGCAGACCCTCAACGTTGATGACCGTATTGTCGTCGGAGATGACAACGGAATTTTCCAACGACGAACCCAGCGCGTGACCCGAAGCCCAGAGGCGTTCGACATCGCGCATGAAACCGAAAGTGCGAGCGCGCGACAGTTCGGTCTTGAAGGTCTCGGCGGTCAAGTCGCCTTCCCACTTCTGCCGGCCGATCAGCGGGCATTCAAAATCGATCTCGACCTCGAACCGCGTGCCGTCATACGGACGGAATTCGCACCAGGAGCCGCCAGCCTCGATACGCACCGGCTTGGTAACCCGGATGTAACGACGCTTGACGCCAAGCGAAACGATACCGACCTGCTCGATGGCCTCGATGAACGGAAAGGAACTGCCGTCCATGATCGGCATTTCAGCGCCCGTAACTTCGATGACGACATTGTCGAGACCAACAGCGTAGATAGCCGCCATGACATGCTCCACAGTCGCGACGGAGCGCGACGGCGAGAAGCCGAGAACGGTGCAGAGATCCGTATTGCCAACCTGCGAGGAAACGGCGCGCAGTTCCGTCACGTCGCCATTGTCATGCAGACGCTGGAAAACAATGCCGGTACCAGCCTCGGCTGGATAGAAAGTGATCGACACATCGGCGCCAGAATGAACGCCTATACCCGAAAGTGTCACGGGGTTTGCAATGGTGGTCTGAAAACCCAGCAATCCGATTGCCATATAAGTTCTGCCTTCGTCTATCTGATCCAGGCCGGGCGGTCATCTTCGGACGCTTACCTTATTGCCGGTTCAGTCTGTTAATCATGCTGCAGGCGCCACATACGTTCATCATTGAATGTGATTCCGCAGGCTTGCTTGGTAACTACATACGCGCCGAGGCATCGCATTCCAAATCACTGTTTCTTTCGCTTTGTTACGAAAGCAGTTGCTTGAATTTGCAGGATAATTTCAGATACGACAACGAGCCTAAAATAAGGAAAACCGGGACCTTTCGGCCCCGGTTTTCTCAAAGATGGTTAGCAACCTATTAAAAGGCCGCCCAATATTGGCTCAGTTCGACTGACGGCGCAGGAAGGCCGGAATTTCGAGCTGATCGTCTTCATGGCTCGTCATGCGTGCTGCTGGAACCTGACGGCCCTGATCGTCGAGCTGGCCGCGACGCGGTGCGTAGAGGCTCGCTTCCGGCGACGGTGCACGACGCTGCTGCGGAGCGGCGGCGGCCGGAGCCATCATATCGTCGAAAGCAGGATCTTCTTCGCGACGACCAAGCGAATTGGTGATTCGCTTCAGCAGGCCCATGGGACCGCGCTCCTCGGCAGCCTGAGCGGCGACCGGCTGGGCACGATGTTCCATTTCGGCCTTAACCACCGGCGGGAAGTCTTCCACCTTCGGCATGCGGACCTGCTCGGGAGCCTGACGGATGATCGGCTGCTGCTGCATGACCGGCGCCGGCTGCGGCTGAACCGGAGCCTGACGGACGGGCTGAGCTTCCGGCGCTGCCGCAAAGATGCGGCTCTGCGGACGGAAGTTCTCCTCAGGCGCTGAAGCCTGCGGCATGACCGGCTGCTGCTGAACATGGGGCTGACGACCCATCTGGATTTCCAGTTCGCGTTCCAGGTCGGCTTCGGCAGCGCGAATGGTCTGGGCAACCGGGTCGATGGCGCGAGGAGCGGGTGCGGCAGCCTGTGCGGTGTGGGCCTGCGCGACATGGGCAGGCTGAGCTGCGGCCGCTGCCGGGGCGGCGGCCGCGGAAGGACGGATAGCCGGCTTCGCGACCGGGCGGAATTCCATGCCCCTGTCGGCCGCTTCGTTCATCGCACGGTCAATACCCGTTGCAACGACGGAGACGCGGATGATGCCCTCGAGCGATTCGTCGAAGGTGGCGCCGAGGATGATGTTGGCGTCCGGATCGACTTCTTCGCGGATGCGGGTCGCAGCCTCATCGACTTCGAACAGGGTGAGGTCGCGACCACCGGTGATCGAGATCAGCAGGCCCTGTGCGCCCTTCATCGAGGTTTCGTCGAGCAGTGGGTTGGCGATGGCGGCTTCTGCAGCCTGCATCGCGCGGCCCTGGCCGGAAGCCTCGCCGGTACCCATCATGGCGCGGCCCATTTCGCGCATGACCGAGCGGACGTCGGCGAAGTCGAGGTTGATGAGACCTTCCTTCACCATCAGGTCGGTGATGCAGGCAACGCCCGAATAAAGAACCTGGTCGGCCATCGAGAACGCGTCGGCGAAAGTCGTCTTGTCGTTGGCGATGCGGAACAGATTCTGGTTCGGGATGACGATCAGCGTGTCGACCGACTTCTGCAGTTCCTGGATGCCCATTTCGGCGAGACGCATGCGGCGGCCGCCTTCGAAGTGGAACGGCTTGGTGACGACGCCGACGGTCAGGATGCCCTTGTTGCGGGCGGCCTGCGCGACAACAGGCGCTGCACCCGTGCCCGTGCCGCCGCCCATGCCGGCGGTGACGAAGCACATGTGCGTACCGTTGAGGTGATCGATGATCTCATCGATGCATTCCTCGGCAGCTGCGCGGCCGACTTCCGGCTGCGAACCGGCGCCGAGGCCTTCTGTGACGTTGACGCCGAGCTGGATGATCCGCTCGGCCTTCGTCATCGTCAGCGCCTGCGCGTCGGTGTTGGCGACGACGAAATCGACGCCCTGCAAGCCTGCCGTGATCATGTTGTTGACGGCATTGCCGCCGCCGCCGCCGACACCGAACACGGTGATACGCGGCTTAAGCTCGGTGATGTCTGGCTTATGCAGCTTGATAGTCATTGTACCCGTTCCTTCTCTCTATGGCCGCATCGCCACGCCGGCCAATTCACTCGATTTCACTTGCCTGACGCCTACCCCGGAAAGACTTGCCGGGATCAGGCATTCAAAAACTCTCTTTCAGCCATTGGCCGACGCGGCCGATCCGGCTGTTGTTACCCCCAAGCGACGAGAGCAAGCCGCTGCTCGGCGCATGTGTCTCCATGTCCGCAACCTGCGGATAGATCATCAGGCCCACTGCCGTCGAAAACGCCGGCCCCTTGGCCGCGGTCGGCAGGCCGGATACGCCCATGGGGCGGCCGATGCGGACATTGCGGGCAAGAACACGGCGCGCCACATCGGGCAGGCCGGTCAACTGGCTGGCACCGCCAGTCAGGACGACGCGCTTGCCGACGATCGGGCTGAAGCCCGAGCGCTGAATGCGATCGCGGATCAGTTCGAGGGTTTCCTCGATGCGGGCCTTGACGATGCGCGACACCAGAGCCTTGGGCACCTGTGTCGGCTGATCGCGCTCATCCTCGCCGATCGGCGGAATGGAAATCAGTTCGCGCTCGTCCGAGGAGTTCGCCAGCGCCGAAGCGTGCACAACCTTCAGCCGCTCGGCATCCTCGATGCGGGTCGAAAGGCCTCGGGCAAGATCGGTGGTCACATGATGACCGCCAAGGCTGACGGCATCGGTATGCACCAGCTTGCCTTCGGCAAAGACCGAGATCGTCGTCGTGCCGCCACCCATGTCGATGGCGGCGCAACCGAGCTCGACTTCGTCATCGACGAGAGCGGCAAGGCCGCTGGCATAAGGGGTCGCCACCATGCCCTCGACCGACAGATGCGCGCGATTGATGCAGAGCTCGAGATTGCGGAGCGCCGCGCGCTCCGCCGTCACGACATGCATGTCGACACCCAGCACATCGCCGAACATCGCCAGCGGATCGCGAATGCCGCGCTCGCCATCAAGGGAATAACCGGTCGCCAGCGAATGCAGGACGGCACGCTCCTGGCGGATCGACTGCTGGCAGGCTGCGGCCAACACCTTCTTGAGATCGTTGGCTTCGACCTCCTGACCGCCCAGATCGATCGTTGCGGTATAGATATCGCTGCCGAGGCGTCCGGCGGAAACATTGACGATCAGGCTATCGACGGTAAGGCCGGCCATGCGCTCGGCCGCATCGACAGAGAGCCGGACCACGCTTTCCAGCGCATCGAGATCGGCGATCACGCCGGTCTTGATGCCGCGGGAACGCTGATGGCCGATGCCGATGATCTCGATATTATGCGTGCGGTTCGGGAGAACCTGGCTCTCCTCGCGCGGCGTCAGCCGACCGATCATGCAGACGACCTTCGTCGAGCCGATGTCGAGGACCGATACGATATGCGACCGCTTCGAGGACAGCGGCTTCAACCGAGGCAGGCCAAAATGGGACGAACCGAACAAGCTCATGTATCCTGCCCTGCTTTCTTCAAAGCCTTGTTTCTAGCATCAACGGCAGCTTCACGGCGAACCGCTGCGTCCGGGGTCAATTCAATGGCGGTACGATCGCCGAGACGGAGATCAACGGCGGCGATGTCGCGCTGCAGAAGGTTCTGATCCTTGTCGAGCTTGGTCAGCCGTGCGAGCGCGCCATCGATATTGTCTTCCGGCAATTTGATGATCACGCCGTTGTCGAGATAAAGATCCCACCGGCGACCGGCGACGCGCACGAAAGCCCTCACATGGTCGCGGATATCCTGCCACTTGGCGAATTCGTCATCGATGGAAGCGGCTGCCGTTTCAGCATCGCGGCCGACGAAGAGCGGCAGCTTTGCGAACTTGTTGTCGCGCAGTGGTGCGATCACGCTACCGTCCTTCTGGATCAGCGAAAGCTCGGAGCCATGCTGCCAGATGGCATAGGCCTTGCGCTCCGTCAGCTTCACCTCGACAGTCCTAGGATAGACCTTGCGGACCTCGACGCTCTGCACCCAGGGCAGATTGGTGATCTTCTGCCGAGCCGCATCCGCATCGAGAGCGACCAGCGACGTCGTGCCATCCAAACCGAGCAATTGCAGGATCTCGATTTCCGAGGTTTCGTCGTTGCCGGAAACCTTCACGTCCTCGATGGCGAAACCGGCAGCCGACGTCGTCGCCTCGGCGACCGCCTGGCTATGCCCGCCGATCGACATGCCGTAGAGACCCGTCGCAGCCAAGAGCACAAGGGTGGAAACCGTGCCCGTATGAGCCGGAATGTTGACGCGGCCCGAGCCGAGACTGACCAGGAAGCGCACCG
Organism: Martinezella lusitana; assembly: GCF_016901135.1. Classification (GTDB taxonomy): domain Bacteria; phylum Pseudomonadota; class Alphaproteobacteria; order Rhizobiales; family Rhizobiaceae; genus Rhizobium; species Rhizobium lusitanum_D. The sequence continues at coordinate 698,592 of NZ_JAFEVL010000048.1, forward strand.
CCCGGCGCATCGGGCGCGGCAGCACGAACGTATCCTCGACGTCGTCGATGGCGAGCGGGACGCGATGACGGGACCGCCTCATATTTTTGACCGTCAGCGCAAACAAGACGCGTCCTCCACCATCCACCGGAGAAATTCACCAAAAGCGTAGCCGGCGTGAGCGGCCATTTCGGGCACCAATGAGGTAGGCGTCATGCCCGGCTGGGTATTGATCTCCAGCCAAACAAGTTCATCCTCTTCGGAAAAGCGATCGTCAAAACGGAAGTCAGACCGACTGACGCCACGGCAGCCGATAGCTTCATGCGCCCTTAACGATAATGTTTGTATGTTTTGGTAAAGATTTGGTGAAATTTCCGCCGGAAGCACATGTTTTGATCCACCCTGGGCGTACTTGGCGTCATAATCATAGAAACTGTGGCCAAGCGGCACGATCTCAGTGACGCCGAGAACCTTGTCGCCCATCACCCCACAGGTCAGCTCGCGACCGTGAATATAACGCTCGACCAGCACTTCATCGCCATAGCGCCACTCCGAAGACGTGATGATCTGCGGCGGATGCGCCTGATCCTCCTTGACGATGACGACACCAAAGCTCGACCCTTCGCGCACTGGCTTGACGACATAGGGCGGCTTCATCGGATGCTCGCCGGCAATGCCGAAACGATCCATGACGATCGAACTGGCAACGGGAATGCCGGCCGCCGCGGCAACCGTCTTTGCGCGGGACTTGTCCATCGCGAGAGCGGAAGCAAGCACGCCGGAATGCGTATAGGGGATCTGCAAATATTCAAGAATGCCCTGGATAGTGCCGTCCTCGCCGAACGGACCATGCAGGGCATTAAAGACCACGTCGGGCTTCAGCTCGACCAGACGGCTGGCAACGTCGCGCTCCACGTCAATTCGGGTAACCTGAAACCCTTCGGTCTCTAGGGCATCAGCACATGCCTTTCCCGAGGAAAGGCTGACGGGCCTTTCCGAGGAAAATCCGCCCAAAAGGACAGCCACATGCTTGCCACCCATCAATACCCCCAGGGTTTACAGTCTCTTCTCTGCGTCCGCTCGACCTCGCCTACAGCGATTCTCGCCCCGCTTTCCATGGTCCGATTAGAACGACATTAAGGTTAATGAAGCGTTTACTTTCGTTAACTTTCGGTCGCTCTACCGATGGCCGGTTTTCTCGAATCAAATCGACTTAAAGAATTCTGCCATTGGAATCAGAGAGTTGCTACATTTGAATGTCGACATTTAGGTTTTTTTAAACAAAGAGGCCCGCATCGAGGGGTCCGATGCGGGCCTGAAAGTCTTAAACCGAGGCTGATCTCATTCGCTGTCGTCGACCAATTTCCAGACGAGCCCCCCTAAAGCGCCACCCACGATCGGCGCCACCCAAAACAGCCAAAGCTGCTGCAACGCCCAACCGCCGACGAACAGGGCCTGACCTGTCGAACGGGCCGGATTGACCGAGGTATTGGTGATCGGGATCGAAATGAGGTGGATCAGCGTCAGCGAAAGGCCGATGGCGATCGGCGCGAAGCCGGCCGGCACCTTGCTGCTCGTCGAACCGAGAATCACGACCAGGAAGAACAAGGTCAACACGATCTCGGCCACCAAAGCCGATAGCAGGGAGTAACCACCCGGCGAATGTTCTCCGTAACCATTTGCCGCAAAGCCGCCGAGCTGGAAATCGGCCTTGCCGCTCGCGATCAGGTACAGCACGGCGGCCGCCACGACCGCACCGACAACTTGCACGACAATATAAGGAATGAGCTGCCCGCCGGGAAAGCGACCAGCAACCGTCAAACCAACCGAAACGGCTGGATTGAAATGGCCGCCGGAGATACCGCCGACCGCATAGGCCATGGTCAGCACCGTCAAACCAAACGCAAAAGCAACACCTAGAAAACCGATACCGAGGCTCGGAAATGCCGCTGCGAAGATTGCGCTGCCGCAGCCGCCGAATACGAGCCAGAACGTCCCAAGAAACTCAGCAATGAGCTTTTTCTGCATGAACCCTTCTCCTCTGCCCTCAACTGAAGCGAAAGTCAGCCATTTAAGAAAAAGATTCCGGGAAGGACTCGCCGGAGACACGCCCACTCAGTGGCAAACATTCGCTCAATTGCTCGCGAATCAACCATTACGGCTAAACGATAGCATGCAACCGGTGATTTCTTGTTCATTTAGCGTTTGCGTCGAACAAAAATTACGCTAAGGACACATTTTACCCGCTAAGGTAACCTTAGCAGCATCTAAATTGGTGGGATCATGACTGACGCGATATCTCCCTTATCGCCGACCCCCTCGTCATCGAACAACGCTGTTGCGAATTCCCCGGCACGTGTTCTGATCGCGAGCCTCATCGGCACAACGATCGAATTTTTCGATTTCTATGTTTATGCGACGGCGGCGGTCATCGTCTTCCCGAAGCTGTTTTTCCCTGCGAGCGATCCAACCTCGGCAACGCTCCAGTCCTTCGCGACCTTCTCCATCGCCTTTTTCGCACGTCCGATCGGCGCGATGATCTTCGGCCACTTCGGTGACCGGATCGGCCGAAAGGCGACGCTCGTCGCAGCATTGATGACCATGGGCCTCTCGACGGTGGTGATCGGGCTGCTGCCGACCTACGAATCCATCGGCGTTGCGGCTCCGCTCCTGCTGGCACTTTGCCGCCTTGGCCAGGGCCTTGGTCTCGGTGGCGAATGGGGCGGCGCGGTGTTGCTCGCAACCGAGAATGCGCCGGAAGGCAAGCGCAGCTGGTATGCCATGTTCCCACAGCTCGGCGCCCCCATCGGCTTCATCCTCTCGGCAGGCCTCTTCCTGATCCTGCGCGAAAGCATGACGGACGCCGACTTCCTGAGCTACGGCTGGCGTATTCCCTTCCTGATCAGCCTCGTACTGGTCGCAGTCGGCCTCTATGTCCGCCTGAAGATCACCGAAACGCCGGAATTCCGCCGCGCCATCGAAAAGGAAGAGCGCGTTTCCGTTCCGATCGCCGTCATTTTCCGCTCGCACCTACGCAGCCTGATTCTCGGCACCATCATCGCGGTCGCAACCTTCGTGCTGTTCTATCTGATGACAGCGTTTACGCTGAGCTGGGGCACCAGACCGGTGGGGACTGGGCCGCTGCCGGCAGGTCTCGGCTATTCGCAGGGCCAGTTCCTCGTCGTTCAGCTTGTTGGTGTCGTCTTCTTCGGCTTGATGATTCCGATCTCCGGCCTGCTCTCGGACCGCTATTCGCGCCGTCTGGTTCTGGTGCTCACGACCATCGGCATCCTGATCTTCGGCCTATTCTATTCATCGCTGCTGACCGCCGGCCTTGCGGGCGCCTTCGCCTGCTCGATCATCGGCCTGGCGCTGATGGGCTTCACCTACGGTCCGATCGGAGCGGCGTTGGCTGCCCCCTTCCCGACCGCCGTGCGCTACACCGGTGCGTCGATGACCTTCAATCTCGGCGGCATCGTCGGTGCATCGCTCGCACCCTATATCGCCACCTGGCTCGCGACGAACTACGGCCTCATCTATGTCGGCTACTACCTGACGGCTGCGGCGGCGTTCTCGCTGATCGGCATCATCCTGTCGGGCAACGACGAAATCTGAGGACATTGCCGTAACCAATTGAAAAGGCCGGGTGAAAACCCGGCCTTTTTGTTGAATCACTTTATGAACCGCTGACCGGGTGAAGCCGCCCTACTCCGTCGTGACGCCCTGGAACGGACGAACTTCCCGGCCGGGCATGAAGCCGCCGAGGCGCTTGATTTCCCATTCCAGTTTGACGCCGGATTTCTCGAAAACTTCGCGGCGAACCTGCTCGCCCAGATATTCGAGATCGTAACCGGTTGCCTGCTCCATGTTGATCATGAAATTGCAGTGCAGCGACGACATCTGCGCGCCGCCGATGACGAGACCGCGGCAACCGGCCTCATCGATCAATTTCCAGGCGGAAAGACCATCCGGATTCTTGAAGGTCGACCCGCCGGTCTTCTCCCGAATCGGCTGCACGGTTTCGCGATGCGCCCGCACGGCATCCATCTCTGCGCGGATCTTGACCTTGTCCTCGGGATAGCCCTCGAACAGAACATGGGTGAAGATCAGATCTTCCGAAGCGTCGGAATGTCGATAGCTATAGCCCATCTCGGCATTGCCAAGCACATGCTTCTCGCCCTTGCGGTCGACCGCGTGCACCTCGATGACGCGTTCGCGTGTCTCGGCGCCGTTGGCGCCGGCATTCATCCGCGTCGCGCCGCCGATAGTGCCTGGAATGCCGTAGTAGAAATGGAAACCGCCAATGCCGTTGTCCATTGCCATGGCCGCGACGTGCTTGTCCGGGCATGTGGCGCCCGCCAGGATGCGGTTATTGCCGTCGAGCTCGACCGAGCCGAAGCCCTTGGCCGAAAGCCTGAGCACAATGCCCGGGATACCGCCATCGCGCACCAATATATTCGAACCCACGCCGACCACCGTCAGCGGCACCTCTTCCGGCAGGATCTTCAGGAAAGCGATGAGATCGTCCGTGTCGTGCGGCTGGAACATCAGCTCCGCCAACCCGCCGGCGCGGAACCACGTCACACGATCCATCGGCGCATCCGGCGTCAGCCGACCCCTGATGTCCTTTACACCGGCGCCGAGCGACGCCAGAAGCTTTTCCCCATTTACCTGTTTCATGCGGACTTACCCGAGAGGCCTTCCAATTCCTTTGGCAATGATGCTGCCCAATACGTGATGCTGCCAGCCCCCAACAAAACCACAAAATCACCCGGTCGCGCAATCTCCGCAACCATGGCGGCAAGATCTTCCTGCGATGGCAGATAGCGCGCATCGCGATGGCCGCCAGCCTTGATGCGCGAAACCAGCGTCTGTGAATCCGCTCCTTCGATCGGATCCTCGCCTGCGGCATAGACGGGTGCCAGAAAGATACTGTCGGCATCATTAAAGCAGGCGGCGAACTCTTCGAAGAGGCTCGACAGGCGCGTATAGCGGTGCGGCTGGTGGACGGCGATGATACGCCCGTTGCAGGCTTCGCGCGCGGCCTTCAGAACCGCCTTGATTTCGACGGGGTGGTGGCCGTAATCGTCGAAGACCTTGATCCCGTTCCATTCGCCGGTCAGCGTAAAGCGGCGCTTGACGCCGCCGAAGGACGCCAGACCCTTGGCGATGGCCTCGCTGGAGATGCCGAGGCGGTTGGCAACGGCGACCGCTGCCGTCGCATTGGAAATGTTGTGGCGGCCGGGCATCGGCATCATGAGATCCTTGATGTGGATCACCTTGCCCGTGCGGCGCCTGCGGATTTCGACGTCGAACAGCGACCGCGTGCCATCGATGCGGACATTCGCGAAGCGCACATCGGCCTGTGGGTTCTCGCCGTAGGTGATGATCTTGCGGTCTTCGATGCGACCGACCAGGGACTGGACTTCCGGATGGTCGATGCACATGACGCCGAAGCCGTAGAATGGCACGTTCTCGACAAACTGCCGGAAGGCGGCGCGCACGGCGTCGAAATTGCCGTAATGGTCAAGATGCTCCGGATCGATATTGGTAACCACAGCGACGTCGGCCGGCAATTTCAGGAAGGTGCCGTCCGATTCGTCGGCCTCGACTACCATCCATTCGCCCGCGCCCATGCGCGCATTGGTACCGTAGGCATTGATGATGCCGCCGTTGATCACGGTCGGGTCAAGCCCGCCGGCTTCGAGCAGCGTTGCCACCAGCGAGGTGGTCGTGGTCTTGCCATGCGTGCCGCCGATGGCGATGGAATTGCGGAAACGCATCAGCTCGGCCAGCATCTCGGCACGACGCACCACCGGCAACAGCTTTTCGCGCGCCGCGATGAGTTCCGGATTGCTCTTCTTGATGGCGGTGGAAACAACAACGACTTCCGCATCGCCGAGGTTTTCCGCCTTGTGACCGATATGAACCGGTATGCCCTTGTCGCGCAGCCGCTGCACGTTGGCGCTTTCCGATTGATCGGACCCCTGCACGCGATGACCGAGGTTATGCAACACCTCGGCAATTCCGCTCATGCCGATACCGCCGATACCGATAAAATGTACAAGGCCGATTGCCTTCGGCAGCTTCATGCGCCTGCCCCCTTGAATTGCTGAATTGAACGTCCCGCCGCAATAGCCTCGACCATGTCGGCGAGCAAGTTGGCCGCATCCGGCTTGCCTGCCTGTTTGGCGGCAGCCGCCATCTTTGCGAGCTTTTCCGGCATCGTCATCGAACCGCGCAGAATAGTCGAAAGCTTCTCCGGCGTCAGTTCCGATTGCGCGATGACCTTGACGCCGCCGGTTGCCGCAAGCGCTGCCGCATTGGCGGCCTGATCATGATCCAGCGCATGCGGATAGGGCACGAGGATCGCCGGGCGGCCGATGACGGCGAGCTCGGATACCGTCGAAGCCCCGGAGCGGCAGAGAACCAGATGCGCCGCACCGATACGCTCGGCCATGTCGGTGAAGAACGGCGCTATATCCGCGCCCATCTCCAGCCTTCTGGTGCAGCTGTTGACCGTTTCCATATCCTCGGGACGAACCTGCTGTGTAATCCGCAGGCGCTTGCGCAGCGGCTCTTCCAGCAGGCTGATGGCTGTTGGCACCGCCTTCGAGAAGTACTGAGCGCCCTGGCTGCCGCCGAAGACGACCAGGTTGAAAGGATCATCCGGAACAGAAGGCACATAGGGCCGCTTGGCAGCCTCGATGACGGCCGGGCGCACCGGGTTGCCGGTCGTCACTGTCTTTTCCGAAAAGGCGCCGCCATCTTCTGCCAGGAAGCCGCCGGCGATCGCGCGCACCCGCGTCGCAAGCATCTTGTTGGCACGCCCCATGACCGCATTCTGTTCATGGATCATCGACGGCACGCCCATGCGGGTGGCAGCGAGCAGCGGCGGAACGGTCGGGTAGCCGCCGAAGCCGACGACGCAGAGCGGCTTGATTCTATTGATCAGCTTGCGCGCCACGCGCATGCCCGTCCACAGCGTCCATAGGGCGCCGGCGACCTTCAAGGGATTCTTGGAGCCGATCGTCGCCGACGGCACGACATGGATCTCATCGGCCGGAAACTTGCCGGCATAGCGTTCGGCGCGGCTGTCGGTGACGAGGTGCACGGAATAGTCGCGCTCCTTCAGCTTATAGGCCAGCGCCTCGGCCGGAAACACGTGGCCGCCGGTTCCGCCGGCGGCAAGAAGGATAGTACCTTTACTCATAATCTTCGCTCCCGCGAATACCCCACTACTCGGGGCATATCCCTAATATAGGAAGCCGCCTCGACCGCGTCATCAACGCGGGCCGAGCCTCCCTCATAGACGGCCGCCTCTGGAAAAGCGACCGGAGAATGAGCAGGAGGCAGGAGATGTCGGGGATGGAGCACAGGCAAGTTCAAATCAATCACTCCGCCGGCAATCCATGCGTCACGCGGAACAGGCTGCGATCCTGCGCACGCTTTTCCGGGCGGTGACGCGTCAACGCCAGAATGAAGCCTGCGGTCACGCAGATCGCCGTCATCGATGAACCACCATAGGAAATCAGCGGCAGGGTCATGCCCTTGGCCGGTAGCAGCTGCAGGTTCACACCGATGTTGATGATCGACTGGATACCGATCTGCAGCACCAGGCCGGCAACGGCGAAGCGGTTGAAGTCGTTCTTCTCCTTATAGGCGTGGGACAGCCCCCGCAGGACCAGGAACGCGAAGATGCAGACGAGCACCATGCAGAAGATGACACCGAACTCCTCGGCCGCTACCGAGAAGATGAAGTCGGTATGGGCGTCCGGAATGATGCGCTTGACGATGCCCTCGCCCGGGCCGACACCGAACCAGTTGCCGTGAACAATCGCTTCCTTGGCGGTATCGACCTGGAACGTATCGCCCTCGCCGGTCATGAATTTATCGACGCGGAGCGCCACGTGGGGAAAGACATAATAGGCCGCGACGAACCCGCCGGCGCCAAGGCCGCCGAGCACCGAAATCCAGAGCCAGGGCATGCCGGCCATGAAGAACATGCCGCCCCAGACGGCCGTCGTCAGGATCGTCTGACCAAGGTCCGGCTGCGCGACGAGCAGCGCAGCGACAATGCCGAAGAGAATGATAGCGAAGAGATTGCCCGGAATTTCCGGCTGGCGCGCATGCTCGGCAAACAGCCAGGCGCAGACGACGACGAAAGCGGGCTTCATGAATTCCGAAGGCTGAATCGACAGCGCCGCGATATTGACCCAGCGTCGAGAGCCCTTGACCTCGATGCCGAAGAACAGGGCAAAAAGCATCATCGCCAGCGAGATGACCAGCAGGATGACCGCCGTGCGCCGCACCTGTCGCGGCGTCATGAAGGAAATGCCGATCATCGCAGCGATCGCCGGAACGAGGAACAGGGCGTGGCGCTTGACGAAGTGGAAGGGTTCAAGCCCGATACGCTCCGCCACCGCCGGCGAGGCCGCGAAGGAAAGCATGAAGCCGATACCGATCAACAGAATGAAAAGGGCAAGGAACACTCGGTCGATGGTCCAGAACCATTCGGCCAAGGCCCCACGTTCAACGCGGCTTACCATATCATTTGCCTCCAGTTGCTGAACCGATCAGCATGGTGACACCATCGATCGCAGCCACATGACTGACGAAGGCGTCACCCCTGACCTCGAAATTCTTATACTGATCGAAGCTTGCGCAGGCCGGTGACAGCATCACCGCCGCAGACCCATGTTCATCCCTGTCGGCATCGGCAGCCGCATGCGCGACAGCGCGTTCCAGCGTGCCTGATATCTCGTAGGGCACCTGTTCGCCGAGCGTCGCCGCAAAGGCAGGCGCCGCCTCTCCGATCAGATAGGCTTTCGCAATACGCGGAAAGAGCGGTGCCAGGCTCGTTATACCGCCTTCTTTCGGCAGGCCACCGGCGATCCAATAGATATTCTCGTAGCTCGAAAGCGCAGGTGCCGCGGCATCCGCATTGGTCGCCTTGGAGTCGTTGACGAACACGACCCGGCCGCGCCGTCCGACCGGCTGCATGCGGTGCTTGAGGCCGGGAAAGGATTTCAGCCCAGCGCGGATCTCATCGGGAGAAACGCCGACCGCCAGGCAGGCGGCAATCGCCGCAGCGGCATTCTGCGCGTTATGGCCGCCGCGCAATGTCTGGATTCCATTGAGATCGGCAATCTCGGTCGTCGCACCGACAGACACCTGCATGATGCGGCTGCCTTCGGCATAAAGGCCGTCAGCAAGCACGTGTCGGCGTGAAATCCGGGTCACCTTGCCGCCGGCCCGCTCGATACGATCGGCGATCAATGAAGAATGACTGTCATCGACGCCGACGACGGCCATGCCGCTGCCTGCGACGAGCCGTTCCTTGATATCGGCATAATGCTGCATCGTGCCGTGCCGATCGAGATGGTCGGGCGTCAGGTTCAGCAGAATGCCGGCCGAGGGATTGAGCGTCGGCGCGAGATCGATCTGGTACGACGAGCATTCGACGACGTAGTAGCGCCCGGCCTTCGGCGGATCGAGCGTCAGGATCGCCGTGCCGATATTGCCGCCAAGCTGCGTGTCGCGACCGCTCGACTGCAGGATATGGGCGATCAGCGCCGTCGTCGTCGATTTGCCGTTGGTTCCGGTGATCGCGATGAACGGGCAATCCGGCGCTTGCGCCCGGCGCTCGCGAACGAACAGCTCGACATCGCCGATGATCTCAACGCCTGCGGCATGCGCAAGATCAACAGTCCAGTGCGGCTTGGGATGTGTCAGCGGCACGCCGGGCGACAGGACGAAGACCGATAGCCCGTTCCAGTCGATCGTCCTGAGATCGGCGACCGCTATTCCTTCCGCAGCCGCTGCGGCCACGCTGTCCGGGTTGTCGTCCCAGGCCGTGACCTCGGCACCACCGGCGACGAGCGCACGCGCCGTCGCAAAGCCCGAGCCGCCAAGGCCGAACAGGGCGACCTTTTTTTCTTTCAGCGTGGTGACAGGGATCATCGATGCCTCACCGCAGCTTCAGGGTCGAGAGGCCGACCATCGCCAGAATGACCGCAACGATCCAGAAGCGAACCACGACCTGGCTCTCCGTCCAGCCCTTCTTTTCGAAGTGGTGGTGGATCGGCGCCATCAGGAAGACGCGGCGCCTGGTCATCTTGAAGAAGCCGACCTGGATGATGACGGAAAGCGCCTCGACGACGAAAAGACCGCCGATGATCGCCATGACGATCTCATGCTTGGTGGCGACGGCAACCGAGCCGATCATGCCGCCCAGCGCCAGCGAGCCGGTATCGCCCATGAAGATCGCAGCCGGCGGTGCATTGAACCACAGGAACCCTAGGCCGGCGCCGATGACTGCGCCGAGAACCACCGCCAGTTCGCCCGTACCCGGCACGAAATTGATCGCGAGGTAGTCAGCAAAGACGAAGTTGCCGGCGAGATAAGCGATGACGCCGAAGGAGGCTGCCGCGATCATGACCGGCACGATGGCAAGCCCGTCAAGGCCGTCGGTCAGGTTCACGGCATTACCGGCGGCAACGATGACGAAAGCGCCGAAAAACACGAAAAACATGCCCAGATTGAGCAGCAGGCTCTTGAAGAAGGGGAAGGCGACCGACGAACCGAAGGTCGAGCCGGCGGGACCGGAAGAGAGTGCCGTGGTCATCATGAAGTACACGGCGATGCCGGCAATGACGAATTCTATGCCTAGGCGCGCGCGACCGGAGAAACCCTTGTCGCTCTGCTTCGTCACCTTGAGATAATCGTCATAGAAGCCGATCGCGCCGAACCCGAGCGTAACAAGCAGCGTGGCGACCACATAGACATTGGCGAGGTCAGCCCAAAGCAGAGACGACACGACGATACCGGCAAGGATCATCAGGCCGCCCATCGTAGGCGTGCCGGCCTTCTTGAAGTGCGTCTGAGGACCATCGGCGCGAATCGGCTGCCCCTTGCCCTGACGCACGCGCAGGGAGGAGATGATTCGCGGTCCGAAAAGGAAAACGATAAACGCTGAGGTAAAGAGGGCGCCACCGGTACGGAACGTGATGTATCTGAACAGATTGAGAAATCTGAAGTGTGTACTGAAAAAATGAACGTGGTCCGACAGTTCGGCTAGCCAGATCAGCATAAGAGCCCTTTCTAAAGCCCCCGATGGGCTTGGGTGCCCGTGTCGGAAAATGCGGGAAACTTGTCAAGCAAGCCCGCCACGATCTTTCCAAACCCCATGCCCAACGATGATTTCACCATCAAGACGTCGCCAGGGGCGACAGAATTGAGCGCGAATTCCGAGAGTTCCTCCGTCGTCTCACGATATTCGACATGAACACTTTCCGGCAGCTCATCCCTTAAAGCCGCCATCTCCGGACCTGCCAGCCAGACATGCTCGATACCGGCCGCCAAGAGCGGTCCGGCAAGGTTTGCATGCACTCGCTGGGCATAATCCCCCATTTCCAACATATCGCCGAGGACGGCGATGCGCCTGCCCGTCCGACTGCCGACATCCGCATTCGGCGATGTCGTCGCCAGCAGCGCGATAGCCGCGCGCATGGATGCCGGATTGGCATTGTAGCTTTCATCGATCAGCGTGAAGTAGCCGCTGCCGATCGCGCGCTTGTGGCGTTGTCCCCTGCCCTTTTCCGGCCGCAGGTCCGCCAGCGCTTCGACAGCCTTGTCGAGATCGGCCTCGACGAGCATGACGGCGCCGAGCACGGCGAGCGCGTTTTCCGCGATGTGACGGCCCGGCGCGCCGATCGCCACTTCCATGGTCTCACCGCCGATCGTCAGCCATAGCGTCGAATTCTCCTCAGAGGCATTGAATTCGGCGAGACGCACATCGGCCTTGGCATGCTGGCCGAAGCTGTGCACATGTTCGATACCGGCTGCTACAGCAGCCTGTTCCAGCATCTCGAACTGATCGTTGTCGTGATTGAGGATGGCATGACCGCCCGGCACGACACCGTCGAAAATCTCCGCCTTCGCGGCGGCTATTTCCGTGATGCTGGTGAAATTGCCGAGATGCGCCGGTGCGATCGTGGTGATGATCGCGACATCCGGCTGCACCATCTTGACGAGCGGCCTGATCTCCTCGGGATGGTTCATGCCGATTTCAAAGACGCCGAAATCGGTGTCCTCGGGCATGCGCGCCAAGGTAAGCGGTACGCCCCAATGATTGTTGAAGGAGGCGACGGAAGCATGCACCTTGCCCGATGGAGCGAGCGCGCGACGCAGCATTTCCTTCGTTGTAGTCTTACCGACCGAGCCGGTAACGGCAATGATCTTGGCCTGCGTCCGCTGGCGGGCGGCGACACCCAGCCGGGCGAGCGCCGCCAATACGTCATCCACGACGACCTTCGGCACGGTCAGCCTGCCCATTGCTGGCAGACGCGCCTCGCTGATCACGATGAATGCCGCACCGTTCGCCATGGCCTGGTTGGCAAAGTCGTGACCATCGACGCGATCGCCCTTGATGGCGAAAAAGGCCTCGCCCGGCTTGATGGAACGACTGTCGATGGAAATGCCCGTAATGCCTTCGGGCAGCGCTCCGACGAAGCGGCCCGAGATTGCGGCAATCATATCCTCAGTTGTCCAAAGCCAGTTCAAGGTTTCAAATCCTCCAGTGCTTTTCGCAGTTCGGCGTGATCGGAAAAGGGCAGCGTGACGCTGCCGATCGTCTGACCTTCCTCGTGCCCTTTGCCGGCGACGATCAACGTGTCACCGGATTTCAGCATGCCGGCCGCCTTGCGGATGGCTTCGGCGCGATCGCCGATCTCGCTGGCGCAGCCGGCGGCCGCCATGATCTCCGCACGAATCGCCGCCGGATCTTCCGAACGCGGATTGTCGTCGGTGACGATAACGATATCGGCGAGACGGCAGGCGATTTCGCCCATGATCGGCCGCTTGCCGCGATCACGGTCGCCGCCGCAACCGAAGACGACGATGACGCGGCCTGTCGTGAACGGGCGCACCGAATTCAGGACGTTTTCCAACGCATCGGGCTTGTGAGCATAATCGACATAAGCGAGCGCGCCGTCATGCGTATGGCCGACGAGTTCAAGACGGCCCGATGCGCCGACGAGCTTCTCCAGCGCCGCCATGGCGACGGGTGCGGCAACGCCGGTGGAGATGGCAAGGCCGGCAGCTACCAATGCATTGGCGACCTGGAAATCACCGGCCAGCGGGATATGAATCTCGAAAATATCGTCGCCGAAATGAACTTCGGCGATCTGCTTGTGACGGAAATGTTCGACGCGCTTCAAGGTCAGGAAATCACCCTTGCGCCCGACCGTGCGCACATCCTGTCCGGCATCGCGTGCGGCGGATATTGCCTGGGCCGACCATGCATCGTCGGCAAAGATCACGGCCGGCGAACCCTTCGGAAGCAGGCCCCTGAACAGCCGCATCTTGGCAGCCATATAGTCTTCGACCGTCGGATGGTAATCCATGTGATCGCGGCCGAGATTGGTGAAGGCGGCGGCGGCAAGCCTGACGCCGTCGAGACGGAACTGATCGAGGCCATGGCTGGACGCCTCCATGGCCGCATGCGTTACACCCTCGTCGGCAAGCTCGGTGAGCAACTGGTGCAGCGACACCGGATCCGGTGTCGTCAGCGAGCCGTAATCGTTGCGCGTCGGCGAAACGACACCGGTGGTGCCGATCATGGCTGCCGGATGGCCGGCGTGTATCCAGATCTGACGGGTAAAGGAAGCGACCGAGGTCTTGCCGGCGGTGCCCGTGACGGCGACCATTGTCCCAGGCTGCTTACCGTAAAAACGCGAAGCAGCGACGGAAAGAAAGCGGCGCGGCTCGGAAACGGTCAGCAGCGGTACGCCGGCGACAGCGGCGCCATGGCCCGCGACAACGACGGACGCGCCACGCGAAACGGCATCGGCAATGAAACTCGTTCCATCCGCCTTTGTGCCGGCGACAGCTACGAAAGCCATGCCTGGTACAACCTTGCGGCTATCGGCGGAAAGGCCTGTTATCTCAAGATCGCCAAGTGTCCCGCCGACTTGTCCGCTGAGTTCCGGAAACGCATTTCCGGCGATATCTCGCAAGTTCATCGAATATACTTTTCGTTTTTGATCGGTCCGCCCTCTCGCGAATCGACCCGTGTATTCTTTCACGCTTAATAAGACGCCAGCAAGGCCGAGTTATCTTTTCCGAAGCTGGGTTGTACCCCGAGGATAGGCGCCGCCCTGGCGATGATGTCGCGAGCGATCGGCAATGCCGTAAAGGCCGAGATCGTGCCGCCACCTCGCTCACCACTCTTCGGCTCATCGATGAAGGTCATGACCATGTATTGCGGATTGTCGATGGGGAAGGCCGCCAGGAAGCTGTTGAAATTCAACGTATGAGAGTAGCGACCGTTAACAACCTTATCGGCTGTGCCGGTCTTGCTGCCAACGTTATAGCCGGGAACGCGAGCGTTACGACCGGAGCCCCTGGTTCCGTTAAACTCGAGCAGGAAACGGACATCGTCACTGGTGCTCTTCTTGACCACCATCTTGGCAATGGCATCGGCCTGATCACGCGTGCGCGGCAGGAAGGTCGGCTCGATCAGCTTGCCTCCGTTGACGAGGGCTGCCGCGGCAACGGCTGTCTGCAATGGCGTGGTCGAGACACCGTGGCCGAAGGAAATGGTGATCGAATTGATCTTCTTCCAGACGCGAGGCTGGCTCGGCGCCTTCACTTCCGGCAACTCGGTGTCCATCCTGTTGAGCAGACCCAAGCGGGTCAGGAATTCCTTGTGCGCGTCGATCCCGATCAGATCCGCGATCTTCGCCGTGCCGATGTTGGAGGAATACTGGAAGATTTCCGGAACGGTCAGCACGCGGTGCTGGCCATGGAAGTCGTGAATGGTAAAGCCGCCGATCCGGATCGGGTTCGTCGCATCGAAGGCATCTCGCAGCGAGACTTTGCCGGAATCGAGCGCCATGGCCATGGTGAAGGTCTTGAAGGTCGATCCCATTTCGAACGTGCCGTTCGTCATGCGATTGAGCCACCCCTCGGTGGCGCCTTCGTTCGGATAGTTCGGATCGAAGTCGGGAGCCGAGGCCATGCCCAACACCTCGCCCGTGTGGATGTCGATCACCGCAGCGCCCGCGCCCTTCGCCTGAAAATTCTTGACCGCGTTGACGATCGCATCACGGACGATGCCTTGCACACGCAGGTCGATCGAAAGCTTCACCGGCTGCAGAGGCTGATCGTTGGTCATACCGGCGGCGGCAAGGTCGGCAAGACCCTGGTCGTCAATATATTTCTCCATGCCGGCAACGCCGCGGTTGTCGATGTTGACGTAGCCGAGGATATGGGCAGCGGTCGAGCCGCCCGGATAGAAGCGGCGCTTCTCGGGGCGGAAGCCGATGCCGGGAATGCCGAGTGCCAGAATCTGGCTCTGTTGCTTTGGCGTGAGCTGGCGGCGCAGCCACGCAAAATGCGAGGTCTTGGCGGCGAGCTTCTTGTATGTACCCTTGGTATCCAGATCCGGCAGGACCGTGCGCAATTCTTCGACGGCCTCATCAGGATCGATGATCTTGTTCGGCTCGGCAAATAGCGAGACGGTACGGATGTCGGTGGCAAGCAAGGCGCCGTTGCGATCGACGATATCCGGGCGTGAGGCCATCAGGCGATCCGGCGGCAGGATGCTCGACGTGGTGTCCGGCGGTGTCATGGCGAACTGGGCAAGACGACCGCCGATCACGCAATAGACGGCGATAAAGCTTGCCACCAGTAGAACGACACGGCTCTTGGCCTGGTTGGATTTGCGCTTGCGAGCCCCTTCGAAGGTCGAACGGGAAAAGCTATCGCTCGGACGGTTGTTCCCGTCGGTGGAGAAGTGCGCCTTGCTCTTCAAGACCATGATGCGAGAAAGAAAAGACATTATTCGTCCACCGATCCCGTTGCTATATTGTCGATATCTGGCTTTTTACGCTTGGCCAAAGCAGGTGACTTGGGCCGCGGCGCCGGAGCGGCCGCCACGTCGGCGATCGCCTTCCTGATCTCGGCATCGGTCGTGTCGCCGTTCTTCGAGGCCGAAGCGACATTGCTCTTGGAGCCGGTTGCCTTGCCGCTCTTCGTGCTGTCTTTCGCATCCGCTACTATTGGCGGAGGAACCTGCGAGCGCAACATCGGCAACTCGTTCGGCTGGACGATGGCCGTCGAGAGGGTCGGCTGCAGCTGAAGCTCGTTGCTGTAGTTGTTGACGAGACGCTCGAGACGGTTCGGCTGCGAGACCAGCGCCCAGTCCGCCTTGAGGAGTTCAATCGTATCCTTCTCGAGTTTGATCTCGGACTCGAGACGGTGAACCTCTTCCAGCTTCAGCTCGGCTCTGTGCTTGATCGTATAGGTTACGCTGGCCATTGCTGTCATGACGCCAATCAGCACGATGTCAAAAGTCTTCAGCATATCAACCTCCGAGCTTTCCGAGACTGGCGAGATTGGGCAGATCGAAGATAGAAAGATCGGCGGCCTCGGCGGCCGCCAAGGTGCGAAGACCGGCGCGCAGCTTGGCCGAGCGAGCCCTTGGATTGGCCTCCGCCTCCGCATCGCTGGCCGACACCATCGATTTGCCGATAGGCTCGAAGGTTGCAGGCCGCTCATGCACGATCGGCAGGTGGCGCGATCCGGCAGCACGACCGGACCGATCGGCGAAGAATTTCTTGACGATTCGGTCTTCCAGGGAATGGAAGGTCACGACCACAAGCCGACCGCCCGGCTTGAGCGCGCGCTCGGCGGCGAACAGCGCCTGAGCCAGCTCGCCAAGCTCGTCGTTGACGAAGATGCGCAGCGCCTGGAAAACGCGGGTAGCGGGATGAATCTTGTCCTTGGCCTTTCGCGGCGTCACGATCTCGATCAGGCCGGCCAGATCACGCGTGGTGACAAAAGGAGCCTCCGCACGCCGCTTCTCGATCGCATGAGCGATACGCGGCGCCTGTTTTTCCTCACCCAGAAAGACAAAGATACGAATGAGGTCCGCCAGCTTGGCGCGATTGACGACATCGGCGGCCGATACGCCGCTTGCCGACATGCGCATGTCGAGCGGACCGTTCTTGCCGAAAGAAAAGCCGCGTTCGGCCTCGTCGATCTGCATGGAGGAAACGCCGATATCGAGCACGACACCGTCAAGCCCACCCTCGGGCGCGTGATCGACAAGCTGGGAAAATTGCGACTGAATGAGCTTGAGACGCCCCGCATGGGCTTCAACAATCGCCTGTCCCGCCGCAATCGCCGTCGGATCGCGATCGAGCGCGATCACATCGGCACCGGCTGCGAGAATGGCCGAGGTGTAACCGCCGGCCCCGAATGTTCCATCGAGAATAATCTTGCCGGGTGCGGGCGCCAGCGCCTCGATCACCTCGGAAAGAAGAACCGGAATGTGGCGAACTGGTCCGCCACCGGCATCAGTCAAACCTCCGCCTGAATTCGCCACCATTCCGTTTCCCCGTTCTATTCCGAGCGCCTGCCCGCCAGCCTGCGCTCCTCTCGTGCTTGCGCCTGCAAGGCCGCGAAAGCCTCCGGTCGCCACAATTGAAAATGATCCGCTCGCCCGACGAAAGTCACTTCGCCAGTGATGCCGGTGAAGTCGCGGATGAAATCCGTGATCATCAGCCGCCCCTCGGCATCGAGCTTCATAAAGACCCCGCCCCCATGGATCAGGAGCGACATCTGGTTCGCCGCCGGCGAAAAAGGATCGTCCGCCGCAATCTGCCGCTCGAATCGATCGAGCAGATCGAGGCCGCCGACACTGATCGCCGGAAACACAAAATCCTGGAAACAATACAGCTCCTGGATATTGCGCTCGGCCAGCACGGAACGGAATGCCGCCGGCACGGAAACCCGCCCCTTGACATCGATCCGGTTGGTCGCATTCGACAGGAAGCGGTTCATGACGCGAAACACCCGTCCCCCATGATCCACAAGCAATCACGCGCTCACGGACACAGCCAAAATCGGACACAGCTTCGCAAGCCGAAAGAGCCAATGCCCCTTCGACACCTCCCTGACGGGGGCAATCACGGCTTTGCGATGATTGGGCTCTGATTTGCCCGTTTGCAGTGTTGTTTTGGGATACCATGGGACCATATGGGCGTCAATGGGATGAAGCTGCATCAGGCGCGGCCACACCCTGAATATTCATAAGCCGTTAAGTTTAACGAAAGGTTAGGATTGCCTTCAGCCGATGCTCCGAAACGGATGTTTTCACAAGCGAAAACTCTCGCCCGCGGTGACCGGAAACCCCGGGAAACCGAGGCGTTCGGCGGCCCTCGAAATTATTTGCGGGGAGCGAAAAGGCCCATCCGAAAAAGGGGCGATGATTTGCCAGTTGGCCTGTAAGCCGGGTTCTGTATGGCTCCGGCCGAGGCCGGAACGTGGCAGCCATTCATCTGGGACGGCGCTTGCGCGACGCCTCTTGCAACCCACCCGGATGACCGGCCCGGAAACAGGCTGGAGCGCTTGCGCGCTCCGCGTCATCCCTATTCGGTTTTGCTCCCGGTGGGGTTTTCCGTGCCGTCGCTGTTTCCAGAGACGCGGTGGGCTCTTACCCCACCCTTTCACCCTTACCCGATCCTGAGACCGGGCGGTTTGCTTTCTGTGGCACTTTCCCTGAGGTTGCCCTCGCCGGACGTTATCCGGCACCGTGTTTCCGTGGAGCCCGGACTTTCCTCACCTCATCGCCTTTCGGCATTGATGAAGCGCGGCTGCCCAGCCAACTGGCACTGGCTCATTAACCGAGACTTCAGGCAATTGCCACCTAAATATGCAGCCCGGTTTCCGTCCGATGCTAGCTGCGGAAATGCGCAGAGAAATCCGTGCTGTAGCCTTCATCCTTGATTCGACCCGCGAGCAGCAGTTCCGCTCCCAGCCGGCCGATCTCGTCCGAGCTCTTAGCAGCCGTGCCGCAGCCGCCGGTCAGAACCGCGACGCGCGGCGAAGAGGTGTAGCCGATCATCGGATAGCCTGATGGAGAATAGGAGACGGCGCAGGAATTGGCGAAGGCCGGCGGGCGGGCCACGCCGGGAACGAGGTCGTGGAATCTCCGCACCAGATGTTCGCGCGCCTTGTCGCGGCCGGCGGTGCGGAACCAGGCCCGGAGTTCCGGTTCGCTCTCGAATTGAAGATCGTCCGGATCGCCGCCGATCTTGATGTAGTATTTGCCGTCCGGGTAGCGGATCGGCGGCAGCATATAGATGCTGTCCACGTCATCAAGCGCGACCGATATCAGTGACGGCATGCCGGAAAGAGCCTCGGCTTCGGCCTCGCTAACCTCGAAAAAGGTGACGGTGCGGCCATAAACCTTCATCTCAACCGGTCGCGGCAACAGATTCTCGGCAATGGAGAATCCGCCTGCGGCCAACAGGATCTTCTCGGCGCTGAACGTCTCACCTTCGGCGGTCGTAACAACTGCTAGGCCGCCCTCATCACGGATCGACAGTGCGGTCTGCTTGATGACCCGCGCTCCCGCCTTTTCTGCCAGAAACGACTGGGCCTTCACCAGTCGCCGCGGGCTGATGTGGCCGGCGCCGCGCGGCTCGTAGACGCCCTCGCTTCCCGCTGCAAAGGAGAAGAAGGGGAATGTGGCCTCGAGGCCTGCATCATCAAATATTTCGGTCTGAACACCCAGCCGCTCCGCTGCGTCCACGACATCGCCGACATAACCATTGTTGCCGCCCCGCTTTGGGCCTGCGACCAGGCAGCCGACAGGCGCATAGAACTGGATACCGCTATCCCGTTCGATTTCCGCATAGCGGCTGATCGAACGGTTGGCGAGGCGAGCCCAATCGGTGTCGCGGTCGATCGTGCGGGTAATGCGCCCCTCGTCGTAGTGACTGCCGAACACACCCTGATGGCTGGCGCGGTCCTCGGGTTCATCCGGCCCGATGACGGCAATGCCATCCGTTTGTCCGACGAGATGACGGGCAGCGGCAGCCCCCATCATTCCCCGACCGACGACGATGAACCTGAAATCCGCTGCCATGCTATGCCCTCGCAAGTGATTGCAGATTCGATAGCATGGAAAGCGATTCAGCCCCACCCACAATGCTCATGGACGAATGTCAGTCCAGAAGTGCCAGCACCTTGCCGCAATAACGCTTCGAGACCGGGTTCATGCGCGTCGCGCCATGGCCGGCATTGTATTTGAGAATGGTATTGCAGGTCTGCCCACCGCCGAGATTCTGCGCCATGGCAAGGTATTTCATGCCGAACTTGATGTTCGTTTCGGGATCGTAAAGCCCCTTGGCCCGGCCGGCATACCCCATCAGCCGGGCCGTCGCCGGCTTGATCTGCATCAGGCCGATTTCTCCGGCGCTCCCATGCGTTTTCGGATTGAAATTGCTTTCGATCTGGATGACCGCGGTCGCCAGTTCAACCGCCACACCATTCTGCTTGGCATATTTGGCAATCAGCGCGGAGTAGCCATTCTGCCGCACGAAGGAATTTTCTACGTCACGTAGTTCGGCGGGAACATTGGGCATCGGAAAGCCGGTGGTGCGGCTGACGATCTTGAGCGGAATCGTTCGTTGTTTTACATCACGCTGGCCTGCAAAGGCGCAATCATATCCCGCCAACAGCACGCCCACGCATGCTGCAGCCGCAACAATTAAATTTTTCATTTAGTCTTTTGTCTCCAGGCGCGGGACCGCGGGCAGCCTCAAGCCGTCACGTCCGGCTGGAGGCAAAAAGAGCCGCCGGAGTGCACAGTCCCCATTAGTCGTCTACGGCCACGCGACACACAAAACCAAACTGCGCGACCGCCGTTCAGCGAGCGTCGTTAGACCAGTGCAATGAGGAGATAATAGGGAAATGATGTGGCGCAGCAGGGGGTTACGCTTTTTCGCACTGATAGCCGGCTATAAAGATGGCCGGCACCCCTCACCTTTCTATGAAAAGCGAGGCAGCGCAGACAGAAGACGATGGAGCGTATCGATCGTGGAAAAATCGGCGATGCCGTCCACGCGCTCCGGTCGGAAATGGCGCTGAAAAGCCTCGACATCTCCCTTCAGCTTTTCCGAGAATTCACCAGTGATTTCAGTTTTATAGCCGTAGAGCGAGAGCATGGACTGCAATGCTTCGATCGGCTGGCCCACATCCCCCTTCTGGAAAAATCGGCCGCCGGTAATCGCAGCCGGCTCAACCCAGTGCCCGACGCCTTCAGCGGCGAGCCGGGCCCAGGGGAATTTCTCACCCGGATCGACCTTGCGCACGGGGGCCACATCGGAGTGTCCGAGCACCCGCTCGGGTGCGATTGCCCAGCGATGGCCGCAATCGCGACACAGTTCGATGACCGCTTCGATCTGCGCATCGGGGAAATCCGGCAGCCCGCCGGGATGGCCGGCGTTGGCTATTTCAATACCGATCGACAGTGAATTGATATCGGCCTCGTTATGCCAGGTACTCTTCCCCGCGTGCCAGGCACGGCGCTCCTCCGGCACGAGCTGAACGACGCGCCCGTCCTCGAAGACGAAATAATGGCTGGATACCTGGCTCTCTGGACGACAGAGCCAATCCAGCGCGCCCTCGGCCGTGCCCATGCCGGTGTAGTGCAGAAGGATCATGTCCGGTTTGCGCCCGTCCCGCCGCTCGCCGTGATTCGGCGAAGGCTGCACCATGGCGCGAGCAAAATCGGCCGGAAAGGCATTCATGCGGCGCGGCGTTCTTTCTCGATTTCAGCGTAAGCGGCGTTCAGAGCGGCCATACGCTCGTTGGCGATGAGGTGGAACTCCTCCGGCACGCCGCGCGAGACGAGACGGTCAGGATGGTTCTCATAGACAAGGCCGTGATACCGGCGGCGGATCGTCGGGAAATCATCGTGGCGCGATACGCCGAGTATCTTGTAGGGGTCGCGGCCGCCGGCGCTCACATGGCGTGCCATGATCTGGTCGAACCGTTCCTCGCTCATATGGAATATCTGGGCGACATGCTGCAGGAAGGCCATTTCCTTTTCGTGGATCAGCCCGTCAGCCTTGGCAATGTGAAACAGGCCGTCGAGCACGTCTTCCAAAACAGGGCAATTCTTGGTGCAAGTCACGCAAAGCGACGAGAGCCGCTCCGCATAGGCTTCGTAGCCCGCCACGTCCTGCCGTGCCAGATTGTAGAGACGCGCGACGTTCTTGGCCTGATCCTGCGGAAACTCGAAGATCTCGCGAAACGCATTGACCTCCTTTTCCGTCACCACACCGTCGGCCTTCGCCATCTTGGCGGAAAGGGCGATTATCGCGACGGAAACCGCCACCTTTCGGCGGGTTTCCGGATCACCCTCGAACACGGTGCGAATAGCCTCGACCACCGCCGACAGGGCATTGCCAGCGGTGCTACCAATAGCATTCAGCAATTTTTCCCAAAACGACATAATGGTCCCGACGGCTCTCATAAACAGTAGAATACCTTGACCAAATATTGCCTGCCTTTGCAAGCAGTCCATTCGTCGCAAGGCGGAAAACACTTTTCACAATTTGGTAATGATGGCGTGTTCCAAGCTGCGTCCGACCGTGCGCTCGCGAGCAGACAAAGCGCGCGTTTCTTAAATTCTTTACTTTACAGCCATGCACGCCTGTCGCATCCATTCCCACCGTAACCATTGAAATGAAGCAGCTTGACTGCAAGGAGGATCTCCATGGCCAAACAGAAAGTCGCAATGCTCACCGCCGGTGGATTGGCGCCCTGTCTTTCCTCCGCCGTTGGCGGGCTGATCCAGCGCTATACCGACGTGGCGCCTGATCTCGACATCATCGCCTATCGTTCTGGCTACCAGGGAGTTCTGCTGGCTGACAGCATTGGGGTGACGCCGGCCATGCGCGAGCGTGCGCACCTGTTGCATCGCTACGGCGGCTCTCCGATCGGCAACAGCCGCGTAAAGCTCACCAATGCCGCCGACTGCGTCAAGCGCGGCCTGGTCAAGGAAGGCGAAAACCCGCTGCGCGTCGCAGCCGAGCGTCTCGCCTCCGATGGCATCACCATTCTTCACACGATCGGCGGCGACGATACCAACACCACGGCGGCCGATCTTGCCGCCTATCTCGGGGCCAATGGCTACGACCTGACAGTCGTCGGCCTGCCGAAAACGGTCGACAACGATGTCGTGCCGATCCGCCAGTCTCTCGGCGCCTGGACGGCAGCCGAGGTCGGCGCGGATTTCTTCGACAATGTCAGCAACGAACAGACCGCCGCACCGCGTACCCTCGTCATCCACGAAGTCATGGGACGCCACTGCGGCTGGCTGACGGCGGCCACGGCCCGCGCCTATATACAGAAGACGAGCGCCAACGAATATGTCGACGGCTTCATGATGAATGCCGAGATGAAGAGCATCGACGGCCTTTATCTGCCGGAAATGGCCTTCGACATCGAAGCCGAAGGCGAGCGCCTTCGCGCCATCATGGAAAAGACTGGCCAGGTGACGCTGTTCGTATCGGAAGGTGCGGCCCTCGACGCCATCGTCGCCGAGCGCGAAGCGGCAGGCGAAAGCATCAAGCGCGATGCCTTCGGCCATGTGAAGATCGACACCATCAATGTCGGCGGCTGGTTCCAGAAGCAGTTTGCCTCGATCATCGGCGCCGAGCGCTCGCTGGTACAGAAATCGGGCTATTTCGCCCGCTCCGCGCCGGCAAACGGCGAAGATCTTCGCCTTATCCAGGGCATGGTCGATCTCGCGGTGGAAAACGCCCTCAACAAGGTATCCGGCGTCACCGGCCACGACGAAGGCCAGGGCGGCAAGCTGCGCGTCATCGAATTCCCCCGAATCAAGGGCGGCAAGGCATTCGATCTCTCGCAGCCGTGGTTCGCCGAAGTGATGGACCACATCGAGCAGAAATACACGCTAGCCTGATTGATCGGGATCAATCGGCCTGATCGATGATCACGCGGATTGACGGATCGCAAATCCGATGTCTTTGCTGGCGGCGAAAAAGGAATAGAGGAGGATTCCATGTCCATCGAAACCTGGCTCGCTTTCGCCGCCACGTCCTGCATCATGCTGGCCATACCGGGGCCGACCATTCTCCTTGTCATCTCTTATGCGCTCGGTCACGGCCGCAAAACGGCGCTGGCGACCGTGACAGGCGTGACGCTTGGCGATTTCACGGCAATGACCGCCTCGCTCGCGGGCCTTGGCGCCATTCTTGCTGCATCCGCATCGCTGTTCACGATTCTTAAGCTGATCGGCGCGGCCTATCTCGTCTTCCTCGGAATCAAGCTCTGGCGAGCCCCGATCGTGACCGGTCCGATGGGCGATAACGACAATCTCCCGGAGGAGAAGCCGTTAAAGATCATGCTACACGCCTATGTTGTAACGGCCCTCAATCCGAAGAGCATCGTTTTCTTCATCGCTTTCGTGCCGCAGTTTCTCGACATGTCGAAGCCATTCCTTGAGCAAACGCTTATTTTGGAGGCAACTTTCCTCACTCTCGCTGCATTGAATTCGCTGCTTTACGTCTTCGTCGCCGACATGGCGCGCGGGTTTATCCGCAAGGCAAGCGTGCAACGCGCCGTCAACCGCACAGGCGGAACCCTGTTGATTGCCGCGGGTGCAGTGACCGCCGGATACCGCCGGATGGCCGCTTGACGCCGTCCAGGGTTGCGGCGCGATCACGGATAGGTTAATGGGGATTCATAATTTTATCGATCCTGTGACCGAATTGTGCGGTCCTGTGGCCGATTTGCATCGCAAATAGGTTTGGTTTTTTCGAAAGTGACAGAATGGCAGCGATCGGATTTCCCGGCCTGAAGCGCAGCGTTGCCTTGTCGGCAATGATGTGCGGCGCCCTTGCGGGGTGCGCAAGCACTCAGCAGCAGGCGTCTCAGGCAGAACTCCCGTCGGCACACACCAACGTGCCGCATCCGAATACGACCCCGACCGCAACTGGTGTTGCCTCGTCCACGGGTGGCGTTGCGATGGCTTCAGCCGCTCCTGCATCTTCGGCGGTTCCCGTATCAAATGAACCGCAGCAGGCAGCCTTGGCAAAATCCGGCCGTGTAACGGCGGGTGCGGTCAATCAGCAGCAGATCGACGCAGCTCAGGCTCGTTTCGGCGCTCCGGCGGCAACCACGAACGCACCAAGCCAGGGAACGGCGGCCATTGCGGCGGCCACAGGCTTGCCTGCAACCGGAACCTCGACCGCGGCTGCCTACGCCGCATCGGACGTGCCGCTCGTACCCTCCGTGGTCGCAATCCCGATGCCCAATCCGGCGCGCCCTGGCGACGCAGCGCTCATGCCGGTCTCGAGCTCGGTCGCTGATTCAGCGGCAACCATTCCGATGACCTCGGACGTCGCCGCCATTCAGGCCCCGGTGCCCATGCCGCGCCCCGATTCCGGAACCGCGACGGAAGTCGCATTCGTTTCGCCGGCGCAGATGGGCCTCCCCCGCTATGCGGATAACCGCATGCATTACGATTTCAACTTCGACACCACCGGCCCTACGGTCGTTACGGCGGTGCTAACCACTCCGAACTATGATTCCGATGTTCCTGCTGCTGAAAAGAGCTACGTTTCGAGGCTCATTCAGAAGTACGCGAAGATCTACGAGATCCCGGAATCGCTGATCCACCGCGTCGTTCACCGTGAAAGCCGCTACAATCCGAAGGCCTATAACAGAGCGGGCTACTTCGGCCTGATGCAGATCAAATACAACACGGCCAAGTCGATGGGCTACGAAGGGCCGGCGTCCGGCTTGCTCGATGCCGAGACAAACATCAAATACGCCGCCAAATATCTGCGCGGCGCTTGGATGACGGCGGACAGCAAGGCCGAAAACAAGGAAGCCAATGCAGTTCAGCTTTATGCGCGTGGCTATTATTACGATGCCAAGCGCAAGGGCCTGACCGACGTCGCCAACGGCAACTACTGATTTTGCGTAGGAGCGTGGAAAGCCGGCCTAGTTCGTGGCCGGCTTTGTTGCATCCATGATCCGCTTGAGCAGAATTTGCGGTCTGTAATCCGCCCAGGCCGGCGTCAATCCCATACGCACCACAACGAGATTGGCCGAAGGAACGATGGCAACAGTCTGGCCATCGTGACCGCTCATCCAGAACGTATCCGCGGGCAGGCCGAATTGCGCGTTCGAGCCGCCGGGGCCGGCAAGCCAGGCCTGAACTTGCGAATAGACCCCTTCTGAAGCCGTCGTCGGCGTGCGCATGGCCCCGACAAAGCCCTCCGGCAGCAGGCGCTGTCCTTTCCAGACGCCATCCTGGAGCAGGAATTGCCCGAAACGCGCCCAATCGCGAGCGCTCGCGTAGAGATAGGAGCTGCCGACATAGGTGCCGCGCTCATCTGCCTCGAACACCGCACTGTGCATGCCAAGCGGCCCGAAAAGCGCCTCACGCGGATAGGATATGGCCGCACTCAGGTTCGGAAGCCGATTCATCCACAACCTTGAGAGTAGCGTTGCCGTACCGCTGGAATAGCTGAAGCGTTCTCCAGGCGCGGCCACCTCGCGCGCATTGGCCACGATGCTGGTCGTGTCCGGCTCAAGATAAAGCATGCGGGTCACGTCCGATACGTTGCCATAGGCCTCGTTGAAGGCAAGGCCGCTTTCCATGGCCAGAAGATCGCTGAGCTTGATATTCTTGCGCGCGTCGCCGCTCCATTGCGGCAGGAGATTTTGGTCGTCGAAAGACATGCGGCCGGCCAACATGAGGCGGCCGATGATGGCGGCATTGACTGTTTTCGTCATGGACCAGCCAATCAGGGGCGTTGCCTCGCTGAAGCCGTCGCCATAGGCCTCGGCTACGATGTGCCCGTCCTTGACGACGACAACCGCGCGCATTGCTGGCCCGGCAAGATCGGGGTTTGCCACCAGCTTAGCAAACTTGGCGTCTTGCTCACCCGAACCAAGCGTGACCGTATTGCCGTCGGGCCAGAGCGCATCGCTCTTCGGCGCCTTCAGCTTGTTCAGGAAGACCGCGCTGCGCGCTGCCTGGAGATCACCATCGGGCACCGTCGTGCAGCCAAGCGCACCGCGATAGAGTGCATAATTGGGCGCAAACATTCCAAGGAAGCGCGCTCTGACGACGCCCTCGTCGCGGTCGACCGAAACATGGATAAGCTTCAATGCCGGATTGCCCGGTGCCTGCACGTCATCCGCCAACACCTGATCCGGATCCCGTTTGGCGACAAATGTGTTGGAACACACCATCTTGGCCGCATAGCCATCGCCGACCCTGAGCAATTCCGGCGGGTAAACAGAGAGCCAGACGGCTCCGCCTGCGACAATGATCAGCAGCAAAACAACAAATGCTCCGATCACTCTCGATATCAAACGCATTTCACATACCCTCCAAAAGGTAGGCGGAGACAAGCAGGAAACGCAGCAAGATGAAAGAGCTATCGTCGCTGCGGCCACGCAAATATGTGCAAGGCCATATCTCGAGCGAATCTGCCAACAGCCCGCGTCATCAGACTGTAGCATTGCCGGGTTAAACGCGCTGAACCCTGACAAATTGGTGACAAGACTCAGATGACGGAATTCGCCCCGGATGCCGGTCTCCAAAAGAACCGGAAACTCAAGGACGCTCTGCTGCAACATAAGGCGCTGTCCAAGGCCGGCCTTTCGGAGCGCCTGTTCGGCATGCTGTTTTCCGGTCTTGTCTATCCGCAGATCTGGGAGGATCCGGATGTCGACATGGAGGCGATGGAGCTCCAGCCACATCACCGCATCGTCACCATTGGCTCGGGCGGCTGCAATATGCTCGCCTACCTGTCGCAGAGCCCTTCCTCGATCGATGTCGTCGATCTCAACCGCCACCACATTGCTTTGAACAAGCTGAAGCTCGCCGCCTTCCGGCTGCTACCCGGCCATGCGGATCTGGTGCGTTTCTTCGGCACGCCAGGCGTTGCCGCCAACAGCCAGGCCTACGACCAGTTCATCGCGCCGCGGCTGGACGAAGCCACCGCTTCCTATTGGGGTGGCCGCGACATGTATGGTCGCCGCCGCGTCACGGTCTTCAATCGCAACATTTACAAGACCGGTCTCCTCGGCCGCTTCATCGGTGCCGCCCACGTGCTGGCGCGCCTGCACGGCGTGCGCCTTGCCGGGATGACGGAAGCCCGTACCCTCCGCGAGCAGCGCCAGTTCTTCGAAAACGAGATCGCCCCGATCTTCGACAGGCCGGCGGTTCGCTGGCTGCTCGGTCGCAAGAGCTCGCTCTTCGGTCTCGGCATTCCGCCCCAGCAATATGACGAGCTTGCGAGCCTTGCCGGTGACGATTCGATCTCGGCCGTGCTGAAGCACCGCCTGGAAAAGCTGGCATGCCACTTCCCGATGCGCGACAACTATTTTGCATGGCAGGCGTTCGCGCGCCGCTACGCCGGCCAGCATCAGGGTCCCCTGCCGACCTACCTCAGACCGGAGCATTATGCCGCAATCCGCGCCAATGCCGACCGCGTCGACGTGCATCACGCCAACTTCACCGAACTCCTGGCCTCCAAGCCCGCAGCCTCCCGCGACCGTTACGTCTTGCTCGACGCGCAGGATTGGATGACCGATGAGCAGCTAAACGGCCTCTGGGCGGAAATCACCCGCACGGCGCGCGAAGGCGCTCGCGTGATTTTCCGCACGGCTGCGGAAAAGAGCATCATCGAGGGCCGCCTATCACCGGCCATCCGTGATCAATGGGTCTATTTCGAAGAGCGTTCGCAGGAGCTCAACGCGCGCGATCGTTCGGCGATCTATGGCGGCTTCCACATCTACGGGAAAAAAGCGTGAGCCAGGCGGATACGGGCACGGAAACCAGCTCGAACAATCATGCAAACCTGATGGACGGCATGTACCGTTATCAGCGGCATATCTACGACCTGACCCGCAAATACTATCTCTTCGGGCGCGACCGCACGATTGAGCAGCTCAACGTGCCCTTGGGTGGCTCACTACTGGAAGTGGGCTGCGGTACGGGCCGTAACATGCTGCTGGCCTACCGGCATTTCCCTTCCGCGAAGCTTTATGGCCTTGATATCTCGCAGGAGATGCTGATTTCGGCGCGCAGCAATTTTCGCGGCCTGAAGCAGATGCCGGATTTTCGCGTTGCAGACGCCACCACATTTTCACCCACCGATTTCGGCACTGATGGATTCGACCGCGTGATGGTTTCCTACGCGTTGTCGATGATCCCGGATTGGACGAGCGCGATCGATGCATCGCTTGGTGCCGTCGCCCCTGGTGGCGAACTGCACGTCGTCGATTTTGGCCAGCAGGAAGGTCTGCCGGGCTGGTTCCGGACCCTTCTCAAAGGCTGGTTGAAGAAATTCCACGTCACCCCCCGCGCCGATCTTCTGACGGTGCTGGAAGAGAAAGCCAAGGCGCGCGGCATGACGCTCAAGACCGAAAAGATCGGTCGTGGCTACGCCTGGAGAGCCGTCGTCGCCAAGCAAGCCGCATAAGCAGCGGCGGAATTCGGGCGAAATCCGGCGACATGGCGCGCCAAGCATAAGAATTTGCTTGAAGATAACGCAATTTTTACGTTGATATGGTGAATAAAGTGGCAAGGCCGGCTGACAGCAGCTTGGCCTGCCGCTCTTTTGGATTTTCGGGGACCACAATACGGAAGCCAACCCTTGGGGCAGCCAGATCACTCGCGTCATAACGGGATACTCATGCGCCGGCTTCTGTTGTGCTTACTGCCGCTTGCCCTTTTTTTGAATGGCTGCACGATGGGCTATGATGCCTTCTCGACGGCCTCGCTTCCCAAGACCAGGTTCAGCGATACGAAGCCGCAGGATTTTGGCCGCGACCATCCACAGCGCCATCCCATCCACGGCATCGATATTTCCAAATGGCAGGGCGACATCAACTGGCAAGCCGTCAAGAGCTCGGGCGTCGCCTTTGCCTTCATCAAAGCGACCGAAGGCACAGACCGGATCGATCCACGCTTTACCGAATACTGGCAGGAAGCGAGCGCCGCAGGACTACTGCACGCGCCCTATCATTTCTATTATTTCTGCTCGACCGCAGACGATCAGGCCGATTGGTTCATCCGCAACGTGCCGAAGGATGCCATGGCGCTCCCGCCTGTTGTCGACGTCGAATGGAATCCCGGCTCGCCTACCTGCCGCACCAGACCGGCCCCGGAAACGGTGCGGACGGAAATCAAGCGCTTCATGGATCGCCTGGAAGCCTACTACGGCAAGCGACCGATCATCTATACGTCGGTCGACTTCCATCGCGAAAATCTTGTCGGTTACTTCAAGGACTATCAGTTCTGGGTCCGCTCGGTCGCGAAGCATCCCAAGGAGATTTACGCGGATCGCAGCTGGGCCTTTTGGCAGTATACGTCCACCGGGATCATCCCTGGCATCAAGGGGCCGACGGATATCAATGTTTTCGCCGGTTCCGAGCAAAATTGGCACAACTGGGTCGCGGCAGTACAGAAGCAAGGAAATTCTTGAGACAGACGCTATTTCTCTCTTGCTTATGTCACAATCTTCTGTGAAAGCGACCCTATTCTATCACTAGAGAGGATCGCCCATGGACCGTCACACCATTCGACGCAGCGCACTCGCGTTGATCTTCGCCTCAGCCATGACCGGCGCGGCGATGGCTCAGGGCGCGGCCCCAGCCGCCGCACCGAGCACGGATGGCGCTAGCGCTCCCAAGGTGGCTTGCGGCGGTGATCTTGCACCCTTCCTGGCTGGTGTGAAGGCCGAAGCGATTGCAGCCGGCGCGGATGCCGCCTCTGCCGACAAGACGCTGGCCGGCGCGCAGATCGACCCCAAGGTTCTC
Organism: Martinezella lusitana; assembly: GCF_016901135.1. Classification (GTDB taxonomy): domain Bacteria; phylum Pseudomonadota; class Alphaproteobacteria; order Rhizobiales; family Rhizobiaceae; genus Rhizobium; species Rhizobium lusitanum_D. The sequence continues at coordinate 729,243 of NZ_JAFEVL010000048.1, forward strand.
GCCATGGACCGCAGCCAGGGCGTATTCCGCCAGACCTTCCTCGAATTCTCGCAGCGCACCGTCAGCCAGGGTCGCCTCGATATCGGCCGCCAGAAGATGAAGCAGTATGCCGACGTTTTTGCCAAGGCTGAAAATGACTACGGCGTCGCCCCCGGGGTCATCACCGCCTTCTGGGCCATGGAGACCGACTTCGGCGCCGTTCAGGGCAATTTCAACACCCGCAACGCGCTTGTCACCCTCGCACATGACTGCCGCCGGCCGGACTTCTTCCGCCCGCGCCTGATCGCGCTGATCGAATTGGTGCAACGTGGCGATGTCGACCCGGCGACCACGACGGGCGCATGGGCCGGCGAAATCGGTCAGACACAGATGTTGCCGCCCGATATCATCGCTTACGGCACCGATGGGGACGGCGACGGTCATGTCAATTTGAAGACAAGCGCGCCCGACGTCATTCTGACGACGGCAAGATTCCTCCAGCATCTCGGCTTCCAGCGCGGCCAGCCCTGGCTGCAGGAGGTGACGGTGCCCGATAATCTGCCCTGGGAGAAATCCGGCATCGGCGGCACGCTCACCGCCGCCGACTGGTTCAAGCTCGGCGTCCAGCCGCGCGACGGCAACACAAGTTTCGGCTCGTTGCCGGCCGCCCTCATCCTGCCGCAGGGCCGCAAGGGCCCGGCTTTCCTGACCTATCCGAACTACAACGCCTATCTCGGATGGAACCAGTCGTTCATCTACACGACATCGGCCGCCTATTTCGCCACCCGTTTCGCGGGCGCTCCGCCCTACAACAAGGGCACGCCGGAAGCAGGCCTGAACGATGTCGATATGAAATCGCTTCAGACCAAGCTCGTGGCGCGTGGCTACGATGTCGGCAAGATCGACGGCATTCTTGGCTCCGGCACCCGCATCGCCATCCAGAAGGAGCAGTTCCGCCTGGGCATGCCGGCCGATGGCTGGGCGACTTCGGCATTGCTTGGCGCACTCTGAGTTTTCCTGCCTCTCTATCGAAAAGGCGGCCGCAAGCTGCCTTTTTTATTTGAGCTCCTCTCTCCCCGAACCGCTCAGAGGAACCCATTCTGCCCGATGTCGCAAGAAACGGGTGGAGCTCCGCTTTCTCCCGGCTTACATGAGCCGAAACGGGAGGAACGGCGATGGACAGCGAAAACCGAATGAGTGCACTCACCTGGGGCCTGCTGCTATTGCTCGGGCTGATCTGGGGCGGTTCGTTCTTCTTCGCCCGTATCGCCGTTCACCATGTCCCACCGCTTACGCTCGTCCTTCTGCGTCTGTCGCTGGCGGCCGTGGCGCTGCATCTCTACATCGCCGGCCGGTTCAGTATCTATCCGCTGTTGCGCAGCCACTGGCGGCAATTCCTGCTACTCGGCCTCATCAACAATGCGGTGCCGCATGCGTTGATCTTCTTCGGCCAGACACAGATGGGTGCCGGGCTTGCCTCGATCCTCAACGCGACCACGCCGATCTGGACGGTCCTGATCGGCAATCAGCTGACGACCGATGAACGCCTAACCCCAGCCAAGCTCGCAGGTTGCCTCATCGGGCTTGTCGGCACGGCAGTCCTGCTTGCCCCAAGCGTGACGAACAGTGCCTCGGTGCCCTTCTGGGCGCTGCTGCTGCCGATCATCGCGGCAATCTCCTATGGCTTTGCGGCGATCTACGCCAAACGCTTCAAAGGCATAGCGCCGACCGTTGTCGCGACTGGCCAGCTGACGGGCTCCTCGCTCATCATGTTGCCGGTTGCCCTGACCGTTGACCAGCCTTGGACTCTCGCGACGCCGCCGGCCGCCGCGATAGCAGCCATTCTGGGCCTCGCCCTGCTGTCGACTGCCTTCGCCTACATCCTCTATTTTCGGATCATGGCGCTTGCCGGCGCGACGAACGCTTCGCTTGTCACCCTGCTGGTGCCGCCAAGCGCCATGCTGCTCGGCTTTCTCTTCCTGGGCGAACGGCTAGGCGGCCCCGAAATCGCCGGCATGCTGCTGATTGGTGCGGGCCTGCTTATCCTCGATGGCCGGTTCTACGCATGGATGAGGCGCGGCACACGAACCGGAACAATTTGATCCTCATCACAGCTTCCACCGGGGAAATACGTCATCCACGGTCGCGAGCACCTGGTGCCCTTACGTTTATTCACAGCCGGCCCCTATGACGCAAAATAGAATTTACCCCATAAATTCAGATCGCTACGGCAAGATGCTGAATCGACACCCGAGCCGCATACCGCGCCGCAGCATCGAATTTCCTTTCCAAGCGACACATTTTCGACATAAAATTTAACGGCTGACTGAGGAGGAAGACATGGGATTGACGCGATCCATCAACGTCCTAGTGGTCGGTGCGGCCTTCGTTTTCGTCGTAACGATGCTTTTCATCTAACGGCAAGGCGAACACCGCAGGCGACCGAACTCCGAAAAGCTAACAAAACGACTATTCTATTAAAAAAGCGCATGCCCGGGAGGGACATGCGCTTTTTCATGTGTTGCCTGGAACATATCTTAGGCGGCAGCGCCTGCCCGAGCATTCATCTTGCGCTGGAGGCCCAGCCGCTCGAGGACGGCGGAAACGAGAGGCGAGCGGTTCATCGTATAGAGATGAAATTCGTGAATGCCGCGACGCATCAGATCCTGGATCTGTTCGGCAGCGACATCGGCCGCGACCTTGGCGCGCTCATCGGTATTTTCGTCGAGACCGTCGAAACGTTCATCGAGCCAGGACGGAATACTGGTACCACAGGCGCCAGCAAAGCGCTTCAGTTGCGTCAGATTCTGGATCGGCATGATGCCCGGCACGACCGGTATCTTGATGCCGGTTGCGCGAACGCGATCATGATAGCGCTCGAAAGCATCATTATCGAAGAAGAACTGCGTCAGGGCGCGGTCTGCTCCGTTGTCAGCCTTGCGCTTCAGCATATCGATGTCGGCTATGGTATCGCGGCTCTCCGGATGCTTTTCCGGATAGGCCGATACGGAAATATCGAAATCCCCGCGCTCGCGCAGCGCGGCCACCAGCTCGGCGGCATTGGCATAGCCACCCGGATGCGGCTGGTAGGCGGAACCGACGCCGCCCGGCGGGTCGCCGCGCAGGGCGACGAAACGGCGAACGCCGGTCGCGAGAAATTCGTCGATCACCCGATGCGTATCCTCGCGCGTCGCACCGACGCAGGTCAGATGCGAAGCAGTCGTGAACGGCGTCTCATGGATCATCTTTCGCACGGCCGAGAGCGTCGGCGCCTTGGTCGATCCACCCGCCCCATATGTCACCGAAACGAATTCCGGCTCCCATTCGCTCAGTTCGGAAACCGTATTCCATAGCTGCTGTTCGGCCTCTTCCGACTTTGGCGGGAAGAACTCGAAGGAAATGCGGATACCGCCCTGGCCATTTTCGGATTTAGAAGACATGTCAAACTCTCCCGGCAAGAATGGGGGACGATTGGCGGTCCTGCTCGGCTGCCATCAGCAACCGCGGGTCGCGCGCCAGCCAGATCGTGACTGTCAACGCCTGACCGCTTTCCCTCCCCGAATGAAGGTCCTGTACCTGCTCGACATCGAGCCCGGCCAATTTCAGCCAATCTGATATGGTCTGATGCGAGAAACCGAGACGCAGATGCGCATGTTCATCGCGCAGATATTCCAGCCCGTGCGGCGCGAGATCGATGATGGCAAGACGGCCGCCGGGCCGCAGCATTCGCGCCGCTTCCGCAACCGCGATCTGCGGCTGATCAAGGAAATGCAATACCTGGTGAATGGTAATCAGATCGAAATCCTGCTGCTCGAGCGGCAGGTTGAAAATATCGCCCTGACGTACCGACGCGGCCATGATGTTGGAACGGTCGAGATTGGCGCGGGCTACGGCCAGCATGTCGCGGCTGGCATCGATGCCGATGGCGCGGCGATAGTGACCCGCCAACAGCTGCAGCATCCGGCCCGTGCCGGTACCGAGATCGAGAAAGGAATCGATCGGCTGCGGGCCGATCAATTCGATCAGCGCCTTGTCGACATCCTCATCGGCGACATGCAGACGGCGCAACTCATCCCACTCGGCGGCATTCCGGCTGAAGTAGGCCTGCGCGCGCTCGGCGCGAATGCGCTTCACGGAAGCAAGACGCTCCCCGTCGCGCAACAGCACGGAATCCTTCTCGGCCGTATGGCGCAGAAGCGTCCGTGCCATCATCACGGCCTTGCCGTCCTGCTTCAGGCGGAAATAGGCCCAGGCGCCTTCCTGATAGCGGTCGATCAGGCCCGCTTCTCCAAGCAGTTTCAGATGCCGTGAAATGCGGGGCTGTGATTGGCCAAGAATTTCGGTAAGATCGGTGACGGTCAGATCGCCGGCGGCAAGGAGTGCCAGTAGCCGCAGCCGCGTCGGCTCGCCGACGGCCTTCAGCACGTCCACAACCTCATCCAAGCCGAGCTTCACAACATCAGTCATTCCACACCCAATCAAGATATAAAGATATCTTTATGTGATTTGGGCGCATTCTGCAAGAGCCAAACGGCCGCCGACGCGGTTTGACGTCGGAAATCTGTTAGTTTCTGCCGAAAACGGAACACCGGATGCCGCCGCAGGATAAACAAAAACCCCGGTCGAGCCGGGGTTTTCGAAGAGCAAAGCAGAAGCTTATCGTGTCAGGCGCTTATAGGTGACGCGGCTCGGATTGATGCTGTCGACGCCGAGGCGGCGCATCTTGTCCTGCTCGTAATCCTCGAAGTTGCCTTCGAACCATTCGACATGGCTGTCGCCTTCGAAAGCGAGGATGTGGGTCGCCAGACGGTCGAGGAACATGCGATCGTGGCTGATGATGACGGCGCAACCGGCAAAGTTTTCAAGCGCGATTTCCAGTGCGCCGAGTGTTTCCGTGTCGAGGTCGTTGGTCGGTTCGTCGAGCAGCAGCACATTGCCGCCGGCCTTCAGCATCTTGGCAAGGTGCACGCGGTTGCGCTGACCGCCGGAGAGGTTGCCGACCTTCTGCTGCTGATCGCCACCCTTGAAATTGAAAGTCGCGCAATAAGCGCGCGAATTCATTTCATACTTGCCGAGCTTGATGACTTCGGCGCCGCCGGAGATCTCTTCCCAGACGGTCTTGCCGCCATCAAGTGCATCACGGCTCTGGTCGACATAGCCGAGATGAACGCTGTCGCCGATGCGGATGCTGCCGCTATCCGGCGTTTCCTGGCCGGTGATCATGCGGAAGAGCGTGGTCTTGCCGGCGCCGTTCGGACCGATGACGCCGACGATACCACCCGGCGGCAGCTTCAGCGACAGACCTTCGATCAACATCCGGTCACCATAACCCTTGTTGATGCCTTCCATTTCGATGACGACCTGGCCGAGACGCTCACCGACCGGAATGATGATCTGCGCATCGCCGGGACGCTGGTTCTCGGCGGCATCGACCAACTCGTCATAGGCGCGGATACGGGCCTTGGACTTCGACTGGCGAGCTTTCGGGCTGGAAGCAATCCATTCCTGTTCGCGTGCGATCGCCTTCTGGCGACCGGCCTCTTCGCGACCTTCCTGCTGCATGCGCTTCGCCTTCGCCAGCAAGTACGAGGAGTAATTGCCTTCGTAGGGAATGCCGCGACCGCGGTCGAGTTCGAGGATCCAGCCGGTGACGTTATCCAGGAAGTAGCGATCGTGGGTAATCATCAGCACGGCGCCCGGATAGGCACGCAGATGCTTTTCCAGCCAGGCGATGGTTTCGGCGTCAAGATGGTTGGTCGGTTCGTCGAGCAGCAGCACGTCCGGCTGCGACAGCAGCAGCTTGCACAACGCCACACGACGGCGTTCGCCGCCGGAAAGTTTGGTGACGTCGGCATCGCCAGGCGGGCAGCGCAACGCGTCCATTGCCATCTCAACCTGGCTTTCCAGGTCCCAGAGATTCTGGCTGTCGATGATGTCCTGTAGCTTAGCGCCCTCTTCCGCCGTCTCGTCGGAATAGTTCATCATCAGTTCGTTGTAACGATTGAGGACGTCAGTCTTCGCCGCAACGCCTTCCATGACGTTTTCGAGCGCCGTCTTCGCCGGATCGAGCTGCGGCTCCTGCGCCAAATAGCCGATGGTGGCACCGTCGGCGAGCCAGGCCTCGCCGGTATATTCCTTGTCGAGACCGGCCATGATGCGCAGCACAGTCGACTTACCCGCACCGTTCGGACCGAGAATACCGATCTTGGCGTCGGGGTAGAAGGAGAGATGGATATTCTCGAGAATTTTCTTGGCGCCATAGGTCTTATTCAGACCGGCCATATGATAAATGAACTGACGTGCCATAGCTTGGGTTACTCCACGGGCGGACAACATTGTGAATTGTGCCGCTATGTAGGCGAAACCCCGCCCTCGGGCAACGGCGAAACCTTGTCCGAGGGCATTATCCGCGTCATAAAGCCCGTATTTCCTCAGAAACCGGCCGCATCCACCACGCCGCGATCGCAGCCGAACGACGTGCTGCCGGCACCCTGGATCAGTTTACCAAGCCGTGGCTCGCCGCCCTGCTGCGGATCGATCGCATCTTCGGAGAGGCCGATCGTCAATTCCGAGATCATCCTGATATTGCCGACCCGGCGGCAGCTCATCTTGATGCGCGCATTGGCGCCCTCGCCGAAGCTCTGGTCGAAGGCGGCCATGATGGTTTCGGCATCCAGCTCCTTGCCGATATTCTCAGCGAAAAGATCGCGCACGGCCGATGCATTGAGTTCGGCGATCAAACCGGCCGCGGTCGAGAAAAACTGATCGGCGCTAAGCTTCGTGCATGTGCCGTGCTTGATCCACTCATGGCGTTCGAGGCCGGACTGGGTGCCCGGCATGACCTTGTCGAGCTTTGCCTTGACATCCTGCGACAGCTGCACTGCCGGCAGATCCTTCCAATCGCTGCTGCGGTCGGCCTGTTTCAAATCGTCCGAAACGTCGCAATATTCCTGCCGCATCGGCCAGAGGCCATGCAGTGAGAAATTCGTGGCATCGTAATTGCTCGACGATTGGTTCCGGCATTCCGCCTTCTTCTGGTTCGTCGCGCAAAATGCCGGTTCCCAGCTCGCCGCCAGGATAAAGCGCGTCCGCCCTCTGCTCTGCTCCTGCGCCGCCGCGCTGGCGATCGCCCCGACCGAAAGGAGCACAACCGCAAATATCCGAAGCAAATGCTTCATTTCATGCCTCCAATTAGAACATTATAGGAACAAATAAGCAGTTTGGTTGCGTAGATGCAACCCTGAATCACATGGCTTGGGAAGATTTATTTCTGTGGGCTTCGATCGTTGTCCATTGCAATCAACCGAATGATGACCTTTCGTCCAAATGGGGAGGAACCATGCATGTTCGTCGAAACGCAACGCCTGGAAAGCCCGACGGGCGCGACGATTGCCTATCGTCATTCGCCGGCAAAAGGCGATGCACGCGGCATCCTCCTGATATCTCATGGCCTTGCCGAGCATTCACGCCGCTACGCAGCTTTCGCGGAAACCATGGCCGCGCACGGCTTTCATGTCTATGCCCATGATCATCGCGGCCACGGCGAAACCATTGCTGCCGACGCTCCAATCGGGCGCTTTGCACGAAGAAACGGCGTCGGGCAGGTCATTTCTGATGTGCTGGCCATGCGCGAGCTTGCCGCGACAGCCCATCCCGACCTGCCCATCATTCTCTTCGGTCACTCCATGGGAGGATTGATCAGCCTCAACGCGGTCGTCACACATCCGGACAAATTCGATGCCGTCACGGTCTGGAACTCCAACTTCAATCCGGGCCTCGCCGGCCGCGCCGCCCAGCTCATCCTGAAGACGGAGCGCATGTTCAAAGGATCGGACGTCCCCAGCGGGCCGTTGCCGAAACTGACCTTCGGTACCTGGGGCAAATCCATCCCAAACCGCCGCACCGAGTTCGACTGGCTTTCACGCGTTCCCGAGCAGGTGGACAAATACATCGCCGATCCGCTCTGCGGCTTCGATGCATCCGTCTCGCTCTGGCTTGACATATTCGAGCTCAGTTTTCGCGCCCCACAGAAAACCTATCTCGACCGGCTACGGCGTGACATGCCGATCCATCTGACGGGAGGCGGCAAGGATCCGGCGACGGACAAGGGAAAAGCGATTTCCTGGCTGTCAAACCATTTGAAAAGCGCGGGCTTCTCTCATATTACAACCGCGATCCATCCGGATATGCGGCACGAGACGCTGAACGAAATCGGCGCCGCGCAAGCCATTTCCGACTTTGCCGACTGGTGTGAGAAGGTGACGGCAAGGAACTGATTTTCAAAGGAACTCTTCAATGAACGCCAGCAGCGGCTCCTCGCTCCGATTGCCGCAGTCGGAGCTGACCTTCGGCTTGTTGATGATGTTCCTCTCCGTCGTCCTCTCGCCGATCATCGACATATTCTCCAAGCTCGCGGCAGCCACCATTCCGCCGGCTGAAGTCACCGCCGCGCGTTTCATCTTTCAGTCGCTCTTTGCGCTGCCGATGATGGCCATGCGGGGACAATGGGGCGTATGGACATGGCGTCGCAGCGGCGTGCATGCCATCCGCGCCGGTGTGCTGACGCTGTCCATGGTCTCGTTCGTGACGACGCTGCAAGTCATGGAAGTCGCCGATGCCATCGCCATCTTTTTCGTCGAGCCGATGATGCTGACCATTCTCAGCAGCATTTTCCTCAAGGAAACCATCGGCTGGCGGCGCTACACGGCCTGCGCCGTCGGTTTTTTCGGCGCGATGCTGATCATCCAGCCGAGCTTCGAAGAGGTCGGCTTCGTGGCGCTTTTGCCCGTCGTCACCGCACTCTGCATCGCCGTCTACGTGATGATCACGCGTGTCGTCTCCCATAGCGAGGATGCATGGTCGATGCAGTTCCAAACCGGCATATGGGGCATCGGCTTCAGCCTGATCCTGCTTGCGATTGGCCATGCGACCGGCTCTGCCATCCTCGATCCCGTCCTGCCGGACCTGATTGCCATGCTCTTTCTGCTTGGCGTCGGCGCCAGCGCAGCCGCCGCCGGCATCCTCACCGTGCACGCCTATCGTGCCGTGCCAGCCTCAACGCTTGCGCCCCTGCAATATTTCGAGATCGTCTCGGCGACGATCTTCGGCTGGCTGGTCTTCGACAACTTTCCGGATGCGATCAAATGGCTCGGCATCCTCATCATCATCGGCTCCGGGCTCTACATTCTCTGGCGCGAGCGGCGCTTTGCTTCCAAGCCGGTATCCGATACATCTGCAACAGCATTCACGCCTTAAGCGAGAGAGCGGATCGACATGACAGACCAGAAAACCAAGAAACCTCCGCTGTCCGGTATTCGTGTGATCGAGCTTGCTCGTGTGCTTGCCGGCCCCTGGGCAGGGCAGATGCTCGCTGATCTCGGCGCCGACGTCATCAAGGTGGAAAATCCCGACGGCGGCGACGACACGCGCCAATGGGGCCCGCCCTTCGTCGAGGGCAAGGATGGCGAAAATCTCTCGGCCGCCTATTATCATTCGGCCAATCGCGGCAAGCGCTCCATCGTCGCCGACCTCAAGAACGAAGAAGGTCAAGAGCTCGTGCGCCGGCTGGTGAAGACGGCCGACGTCGTCATCGAGAATTTCAAGCTCGGCGGCCTGGTCAAATACGGCCTGGACTATGAGAGCCTGAAAAGCATCAATCCGAGAATCGTCTATTGCTCTATCACGGGCTTCGGACAGACAGGGCCTTATGCCGGCCTTGCAGGCTATGACTACATCGTACAGGGCATATCCGGCTTCATGTCGATCACCGGCGAGCCCGACGGCCAACCTGTGAAAGCAGGCGTTGCGATCGCCGATATCTTCACCGGGATCTACGCGGTCTCGGCGATCGAGGCAGCACTGATCCATGCGCTCAAGACCGGTGAAGGCCAGCTCGTCGACATGGCGCTGCTCGACGTGCAGTCCGCCGTGCTCGCCAATCAGAACATGAACTATCTGATATCGGGCAAACCGCCCGTGCGCCTCGGCAATGCCCATCCCAATATCTCGCCCTATGAGGTCGTTCCCACCGCCGACGGCTACCTTATCCTTGCCGTGGGCAATGATGGGCAATTCCGCCGCCTATGCGCAATTCTCGGCATCGATGAGCACGCCGACGACGAGCGCTATGCGACCAACAAGGCCCGCGTCACCCACCGCAACGAGGTCCGGGCATTTATATCGGCAAGGACGCTGACCTGGAACAAGGCGGATCTGCTGAAGGCCTGCGAGGACAACGCCGTGCCGGCCGGCGCCATCAACACGATCGAGGATATGTTCGCCGATCCGCAGATCAAGGCGCGTGGCTTGCGGATCGATCTCGAGGACAGCGTCGGCACGATGATCCCAAGCGTGCGGACGCCGATCGTCCTTTCGGAGACGCCCTTGACCTACACGCGGCCGAGCCCGCGCCTCGGCGAACATCAGGAGGAGGTTCTGGCCGAATTGGCCGAACTGGAGGGAAAGGCGAAGATATGAAGCGAACGGGCGGCCAACTCATCGTCGAAGCTTTGAAGGCCAATGGCGTAGAGCGTATTTCCTGCGTGCCGGGCGAGAGCTTTCTTGCCGTGCTCGATGCGCTGCATGACAGCGACATCAAGGTGCTCGTCTGCCGTCAGGAGGGTGGAGCTGCGATGATGGCGGATGCCTGGGGCCGGCTGACGGGAGAGCCGGGCATCTGCATGGTCACCCGCGGACCTGGCGCGACCAATGCCTCCGCCGGCCTGCATATCGCCCGGCAGGATTCTATCCCGATGATCCTCTTCATCGGCCAGGTTCAGCGCGATGCCCGCGAGCGCGAGGCCTTCCAGGAAGTGGAATTCCGCCGCGCCTTCACCGAATTCGCGAAATGGGTCGGAGAAATCGACGACGCTGCCCGCATCCCGGAATTCGTCACACGCGCCTTCGCAGTCGCGACTTCGGGTCGTCCCGGCCCCGTCGTGCTGACCCTGCCCGAGGACATGCTGTGCGACGAGGTCGAAGCACCGGAAGCCAAGCCATATACGTCTGTCGCCGCACATCCCGGCCGTTGCCAACTCGCTGACCTCCACCGGCGCCTCATGGTTGCAGAGCGCCCGATGGTCATTCTCGGCGGCACACGTTGGAACGAGGAGGCGGTTGCCGGCATCCGGCAATTCGCGGAGCGTTTCAGCTTGCCGGTCGGCTGCTCCTTCCGTCGCCAGATGCTTTTCGACCATCTGCATCCGAGCTACGCCGGCGATGTCGGGATCGGTATCAATCCGGCTCTGGCGAAAGAGATCAAGGAGGCGGATCTGCTCATCCTTCTGGGCGGGCGCCTCTCCGAAATGCCGTCCTCTGGCTACACGCTGGTCGATATCCCCTACCCGCGCCAACAGCTCGTTCATGTCTACCCCGACCCGTCTGAACTCGGGCGTGTCTATCGCCCGGATCTGGCGATCTGTGCCAGCCCCGCGGATTTCGTCGCCGCTCTCTCCGATCTGGACACACCGGGCGAAGCACCTTGGGGAGAACGCACCGAGCGCATGCATGCCGCCTATCTGACCTGGTCGAAAACGCCGGAGAGAAGCCCCGGTGCGGTTCACATGGGCCGCATCATGGATTGGATAGAAACCAACACTGCATGCGACGCGATCTTCACCAACGGCGCCGGCAATTATGCGACCTGGCTGCATCGCTTCCATCGCTTCCGCCGCTTCAACACCCAGGCAGCCCCCGCCTCGGGATCAATGGGTTACGGCTTGCCGGCAGCGGTCGCCGCCAAGCAGCTGTTTCCGGAGCGCGAGGTGATCTGCTTCGCCGGCGACGGCTGCTTCATGATGCATGGCCAGGAATTCGCGACTGCCGTCCAATATGATTTGCCGCTGATCGCGCTGGTCATCAACAACGGCATGTATGGCACCATCCGCATGCATCAGGAGCGGGAATATCCCGGTCGCGTCAGCGCCACGGCGCTCAGGAACCCGGATTTCGCCGCCCTCGCCCGCGCCTATGGCGGCCATGGCGAGACGGTGAAGGCAACGGAAGAGTTCGGCCCGGCATTCGAGCGGGCCCGCGCCAGCGGCAAACCGGCGATCATCGAGATTGTGCTCGATCCGGAAGCGATCACGCCCTCGCGCACCCTGACCGAAATCGCCCAAACGAAAGGCCGGTGAGCGCGAGCCCACCGGCCTTCCAAAACACGCTGGGTTGACTTAGAGCGCGGCCGTCACGATGAATTCGACCTTGTACTTCGGCGCCGCGAGCTTGGCTTCGCTGGTCGCACGAGCCGGCGTGTTGGCCGGATCGACCCAGGCTTCCCAGGCTGCATTCATTTCTGCGAAGTAGGAGATGTCGGAGAGATAGATGAGCGTCTGCAGGACCTTCGACTTGTTGGAGCCGGCTGCTGCGAGCAGACGGTCAACTTCGGCCAGCGCCGACTTGCACTGATCGGTGACGCTTTCGCCTTCGCCAACCTGGCCGGCGAGATAGACGGTGTTGCCGTGGATGACAGCGCCGCTCATGCGGGCGCCAACGTCGATACGCTTGATGCTCATGGTTTTCTCCTGATGTTGTTCTTCGATAGGTAAGGGAAAGGCATGGCCGGTGGCCTGCCCTTCAATCTCGAGATTGGGAATGCGCCTGTTCAGCCGCGAATATGATGCGTCTTCTGATAGATCGCCGTCGAGCGTGCGCCGGAGCGGCAATAGCCGAGCATCGGCCGCGGAAACTCGTCCAGCGCATCGACCATACCCTGCACAGCCTCTTCCGTGACGCCCATGGGACCGACAGGCACATGGGTTATCTCGAGGCCAAGTTCCTTGGCGCGAGCTTCAATGGCTGAGAACGGCGTCTGGTCCGGGCTTTCATCGTCCGGGCGATGGCAGACGATCGACTTGAAACCCATGGCCTTGATCTGGTCGAGATCCTCTACGGTGATCTGGCCGGACACCGAGTATTCATCATCGATCGGGCGGATATCCATGGTTCATGTCCTCTCTAAAACCGAGGGCCTTGATCTACGCCGCCCCACGGCGAGCGTCAACCGCTCGACACCCTCAAACAAAGGCAAAGTTGAGCATGAAATTGCGGGCTTCGCCGGGCTCAAGAATATTGAATTCACCCGCCTCTTCCAGCTCCGCGCGCGAGACCCAGCGATGCGAAACCGGCTCAATGCCGAGAACATGCGCCGGCGCACGCTGATTGCGCCAAACTTGCAGGAAAGGCAGTGTATCCGTGCCGAACCGAACCCTCAAGGTCTTGCCGCCGATCGCCGCAATCGGACCCAGGCTGATCTCCGCCCAGTTCTCGCCTTTCTCCAGCGCCGGCACACAGAAAATGTCGCCGGGTTCCTCGCCGAAGGCCCAAGGAAAGCCACCATTCTCCAGCATCTGGCCCGACAGGCGCGTACCGCTATCGAACCATTTGCCGCCGATGTTCATATGATACATGAGGAAGACCGGCATCGCCTCGGTACTCGTATTGACGAGACGATCGGCAAGCGAAACCTCGCCGGTGGCACCGTCGATCCGCCAATGACGTTCCAGCCTTGCCGTGCGGCCTTCGGCGGTGACGACATCGATATCCGCGCGGCATTCGGCATTGCCGTTCTCGAATTTGGTCGAGAGAATCCTGGCCGGATGAGAAGAGAGCGAACCATGCAGCGGATAACGCCTTCCTTCGAAACTATCAGGCATCGGCTCAGGATGGCGAATGTGATCCGGCCCGCAGGTGAAGAGGAAGCCCTCCAGGGAATGATCGATGCGCGGATCGCCGTCATCGGGAATGGCGCGTCCGGGCGCAAGATTGCTCCCCTCCACGATGCAGGCGCCAATATCCAGCACGGAGCTTTCGTCGAGCGTCAGTTTTGGCCCTTTGGCCGCGGAAAAATCCATCATTTTCTAAAATCCTCCCTGATCACCGCTCCCGCAAGCATCGTCCCATGATGGAGCGCGGCGAGAATAAACGGTGATTTGTCTTACCGAATATTAACCTGAAGCCTTGATCACGTAATTTTTTATATTTTATTCAGCATGATAAACTAAATCTCCATACTGGCGTCAAAATTGCCATGTGTGTGTCAGCCGAACTACCATCCGAGGATTCGACAGACGTGAACGGGTTCGTGAAATTCAACCTTTGCCTGGCAATGACTGCCACCGTGTCCATGCTTGCGCTCACCGACGCGCAGGCACAATACTATCGCAGCGGAAACAACAATACCGTTCTCGTGACCCCGGATGGCCGGATTCTGGATCAGTACCCAGATCAAGGCGCGGGCGGGTACGTCATGGCGCGCGACGGACGCGGCCGGCGGGTTCTCATAGACAGCTATGGCAACGTGGTTGCCACGGAGATGCGGGCCAGCACCTATTATCCGCGCGCACCGGCTCGTGACGCCTATGGCGATAACGGATATGGCGCCGGCAACCGCTACGGCGACACGCAACTTTCCTCCAACGGTGATGGCTATCGCGACTATCGTCAATATCGCAGCGATGGCTACGGAAATTACGATGGTTCTGATCAGCAGGACCGCAACGTCGTTACCGGCGGCATTCCGCGCGACGGCGACGTCCAGCGCGCGCCGCTCGACAACCAACCGGTGCCGGGCACTAAGGCGCAGACCGGGCAAGGTCAGACCAACCCGAGCGACAACGACTATGCATCGATAGACCCGCAGCAGGGGACACCGGATATCGTCCGCAAGCCTCCGGCCGATCCGGTCATTACCCTCAAGGGCAAGTCGAAGGTGGAGATCACCGCGCTTGAGGTCTTCCTTTCTCGCCAAGGCATCTCGCCGGGCGCGATCGATGGCCGCATGGGCGGGAACGTCACAAAGGCTGTTTATGCCTATCAGCAGATGACCGGGCAAACGCTCGATCCGAACAACACCGACGCGATCCTCGAGCAGTTGCGCATGTCCGGCGGTATGCCGATCATCAACTACACGATCACGGCCGCCGATGCCGCCGGCCCCTATGTTGCATCGATCCCCGAGGATTACGCAGCCAAGGCCCAGATGCCTTCGCTCGGCTATACGTCGACGACAGAAATGCTGGCAGAACGCTTCCATATGGATGAAGGCTATCTGAAAGAACTCAATCCCGGCGTCGACTTCACCGTGCCGGGCAACACGATTAAAGTGGTCAACACCGGTCCGGCCAAGACTGGTACGGTTGCAAAGATCCTGGCAGACAAGGGCCGCAAGCAGGTTTTCGCCTATGACGCCAACGGCACGCTGATTGCGGCCTATCCGGCCAGCATCGGCTCGACCGACACACCGTCGCCTTCGGGCACGGTCACGGTCGAGCGCGTCGCCTTCAACCCGGGCTACACGTATAATCCGAAGATCAATTTCAAGCAGGGCGCCAACGACAAGATCCTCGACATTCCGCCCGGCCCGAACGGTCCTGTCGGCGTTGTCTGGATGGCATTGTCGAAGCCGACCTACGGCATCCACGGCACGCCGGATCCCTCGAGAATCGGCAAGTCGCAGAGCCATGGCTGCGTGCGCCTCACCAACTGGGACGCAACCGAGCTCGCCAAGATGGTCAAGCCCGGCGTGGTTGTCGAATTCGTCGATTGATTGCTGATGACACTAACGAAAAAGCCGCCGGTGACATTCCGGCGGCTTTTTTTATTTCGATAACCGATGCGCCGCAATGCAAGCGCAACGCGTCGATGGTGTTCTAGAAGCAATCGCGGAAAAGTGCCTTGGTGTTTTCCAGCGTCATCGGCACCGGGTTGCCGCCGGCGCTTGGATCTTCGATTGCCATCGCCGAGAGTTCGTCGATCCGATCCGGCGCGATGCCCATGGCCGAAAGGCTTTCGGGGACGCCAAGTTCGGCCCGCAATTGCAGCACGTAGTCGTAGAAGCCATCAAAACCACCGGAAATACCGAGGTAGGCTGCGGCACGCGCAATCTTGTCCTCAATGGTTTTCCGGTTGAAGCGCAGGACCGCCGGCATCACGACGGCATTGGTCATGCCGTGATGCGTGTTGTAGACGGCGCCGATCGGATGCGACAGCGCATGAATGGCGCCGAGCCCCTTCTGGAAAGCGACGGCCCCCATGGCCGCAGCACTCATCATATTGGCGCGGGCTTCGAGGTCTGTTCCTTCCTTATAGGCGCGCGGCAGGAATTCCTTGACCAGCCGCATGCCTTCCAGCGCGATGCCGGCCGACATCGGGTGATAGAAGGGCGACGAATAAGCTTCCAGGCAATGAGCAAACGCATCCATGCCGGTGCCGGCGGTGATGACCTTCGGCATGCCTACAGTCAATTCCGGATCGGCGATGACAACGCCTGGCAGGAACTTCGGATGGAAGATGATCTTCTTCACATGCGTCGCGGAGTTGGTGATGACGCTGGCGCGGCCGACTTCCGAACCCGTGCCTGCCGTGGTTGGCACAGCGACTATCGGAGCAATGCCCTCGAGGCTGGCGCGGGTCCACCAGTCGCCGATATCTTCGAAATCCCAGACCGGCCGCGTCTGACCAGCCATGAAGGCGACGCACTTGCCGAGGTCGAGACCGGAGCCGCCGCCGAAGGCGACGACGCCGTCATGACCGCCATCCTTGAATGCCTTCACGCCGGCTTCGAGATTCTTCTCGTTCGGGTTCGGATCGACATCGGCGAAAATGGCGCGTCCGAGACCCGCATCTTCCAGTATGTCCAGCGCCGTCTTGGTGATAGCCATGGAAGCAAGTCCCCGATCGGTGACCAGGAGCGGCTTCTTCATGCCCAGGCTCTTGCAGGCGTCCGCCAGTTCCTTGATCCGGCCGCGGCCGAGCTTGAAGGCGTTCGGATAGCTCCAATTGGCTGAGATAGTGCTCATGCTGTTACTTTCTTCAGGTGATAGGATTTTGGACGCGTCAAATTGTGGAAGCCGATAATCGAAAGCGAACCGCCACGGCCGGTTTCCTTGACGCCAGTCCAGCAAAGTGCCGGATCGAGATAGTCGGCGCGATTCATGAAGACGGTGCCGGTCTCGATATCGCGGCCGATGCGCGATGCGCGCTCGACATCCTTGGTCCAGAGCGAGGCGGTCAGGCCGTAGGGGCTGTCGTTCATCAGCTCCAGGGCTTCGGCATCGCTTTTCACCTTCATGATGCCCACGGCCGGGCCGAAGGTTTCTTCACGCATGAAGGCCATCGAATGATCGACGTTGACGAGGATCTGCGGCGCGAGATAGGCGCCGCCGTCATCGGCCGGGAACAGCTTGGGATCGACCAGTGGCTTGGCGCCATTGGCGACCGCATCGGCGATCTGCTCGCGTACCACCTTAGCGAAGCGCTTGTGCGCCATCGGCCCGAGCGAGGTTTCCGGATCGAGGGGGTTGCCAAGCTTGTAGTTCGACACCCAGGCAACCGACTTTTCGACAAAGGCATCGTAGAGCGATTCATGCACATAGATGCGCTCGATACCGCAGCAGCACTGACCGGAATTGTAGGTGGCGCCGTCCATCAGCGTATCCACGGCGGCGTCGAGATCGGCGTCCTCCATGACGTAGCCCGGATCCTTGCCGCCGAGCTCAAGCCCGAGGCTGGTAAAGGTGCCGGCCGCGGCGCGCTCGATGGAGCGTCCACCTTCGACGGAGCCGGTGAAGTTGACGAAATTAAAGCTGCCGGCGGCAATCAGCGCCGACGTTGTTTCATGGTCGAGGAAAACGTTCTGGAAAACATCGGCAGGAACGCCAACCTCGACGAAGGCCTGAACCAACCGCTCGCCGACCAGAAGCGTCTGGCTGGCATGCTTCAGAATGACGGTATTGCCAGCCATCAGCGCCGGCGCGATCGTGTTGATCGCCGTCATATAAGGGTAGTTCCAGGGCGCGATGACGAAGACGACGCCGTGCGGCTCGCGCTCGATGCGCCGCGCGAAATTCGCGCTGTCCTCGACCACCAGCGGCGCAAGCGCATCGGCGGCGATCGACGCAACATAGTTGGAGCGCTCGTTGAAACCGCGATATTCGCCACCATACTTGATCGGGCGGCCCATCTGCCAGGCAAGCTCCGGCACGACCACATCGGCCATCTCATTGAGCCGGGCAGCACCCTTCAGCACGAGCTGGACACGATCCTCCAGCGGGCGGCGGGCCCAATCCTTCTGCGCCTTGCGGGCGCGGGCCACTACTTCCTTGGCAGCATCCAGCGACAAGGCTGGACGCTCGGCATAAACCTCTCCGTTCACCGGGGAGACGCATGTGATCATGCTCATGATCGAATTCCTGTTTTCATCGTCAACAATTTGATTGCCGGATGTTCCGCAACTTGCCTCCCGCGCCATCGCTCAAAGGCGAAGCGGCGGGTGCGCAGATCATCCTAGCGCCCCTGCCCGACTATAAAATGAAAATCGGGTCGGAGTCAGATCGAAAGAGCCTTACGCCCTTTCGAATCCGCGCGCCACTTCCCAATCCGTGATGCGACGATCGTACTCCTCCTGCTCCCATTCGGCAGCGCGGGTGTAGTGATCGATCACGTCATCACCGAAGGCGGCGCGCAACATCTTCGAACTCGTCAGCGCCACGGCAGCATCGCGCAACGTACGCGGAATTTCACGAACCTCGCGGGCGCCATAGGCGTCTCCCACGAAAGGCGCTTCCAGTTCCAGCTTGTTCTCGATGCCGTCGATGCCTGCAGCAATGAGCGCCGCAAAGGCGAGATAGGGATTGAGGTCAGAGCCGCCGACGCGGCATTCGATGCGGATGCCCTTGGTCTCGGCGCCGCACAGGCGATAACCGGCCGTGCGGTTGTCGGTGCTCCAGATCGCCTTGGTCGGCGCGAAGGTGCCGGCAACGAAGCGCTTATAGGAATTGATATAGGGCGCGAGGAAATAGGTGATCTCGCTGGCATGGCTCAAAAGACCGGCGACATAGTGCTTCATCAACGGCGTCATGCCGTGCTCTTCGCCCTTGTCGAAGAATAGGGGCGTCTTGCCATCGGCGCTCCACAGCGACTGATGGATATGCGACGAGCTGCCGGCAGCGTTGTAGTTCCATTTCGCCAGGAAGGTGATGGCCTTGCCCTTCGCCCAGGCGATCTCCTTGCAGCCGTTCTTGATGATCGCATGGCGGTCGGCCATGGTCAGCGCGTCGGCGTAACGCACGTTGATTTCCTCTTGCCCTGCCGAGGCCTCACCCTTGGAATTTTCCACGGGGATTTCCGCGCCCTGCAGGCCCTTACGGATCGCCCGCATCACATCCTCTTCCTTGGTAGTCTGGAAGATGTGGTAGTCCTCATTGTAGCCGCTGACGAGATTGAGGTTCCGATAACCGGACTCGCGGGCACTGTCGTAAGTTTGGTCGAACAGGAAGAATTCAAGTTCCGAGGCCATGTAGGCCTTCATGCCCATCGCCTCGAGGCGCTTGATCTGCTTCTTGAGGATCGCACGCGGCGAATGCGCCACCTCCTCGTGAGTGTGATGGTCGAGCACGTCGCAGAGCACCAGCGCCGTGCCTTCTAGCCAGGGAATGCGGCGCAACGTCGCCATATCGGGCTTCATCGTATAGTCGCCATAGCCCTTTTCCCAGCTCGTCGACTTGTAGCCGGAGACGGTTTCCATCTCGATATCGGTCGCCTGCAGATAGTTGCAGCTATGCGTTTCCTTCCAGGCGCTTTCGACGAAGAACTCGGCCTGGAAGCGCTTCCCCATCAGGCGGCCCTGCATGTCCACCTGGCATGCCAGAACCGTGTCGATGCGCCCTTCGGCCACATCCTTTTTGAGGTCGTCGAACGTATAGCTAGTGCTCATGATTGATCCGCCTGAAAGATAGAAGAGAGATCGGCCGGCCGCGCTGTGAAGCGTATTACCCCGGAGCCGTTCGTCAAATTGGATGGGGCCGCGACAGCGGCCCCGCCGGATTAATGATGGATGAGGATCATACCTCGCCGACGGCCCGTTCGGCAGCCGCGATATCGCCTTGACGCTTGGCGATCATGTCACCGATCGGCGGCCCCTGGAAGCGACGCTTCTCGAAGGCGAACCAAACGATAGCGGTCAAGACCAGGAAGCCGATGGTGATATAAAGCGCCCATTCGTTCGGCGGCTGCACACCGATGATGAAGATGATCGCCATGGCAAGGATCACAAGAACCGAGACCACCCTATAAAGGCCGATCCCCATGTTCCACGGCCCCATTTTCGGCCATTTCGCAGTTCCGATCGCCTTGATGCCGAGTACGATCGGCACGGCGAAGGAGAGGAAAAGGAAGATGACCGTGCACGACACGACGATGGTGTAGGCCGAAGAGCCAGCGATTGTGACGAGCGAAGCACCCCAGACGAACAGCACGGAAAGAACCGCGGCCGTCCAGATGGCGACGGAAGGTGTCCTAAACTTCGGGCTGACGCTGGCGAGCGCTTTCGAGAATGGCAGGCCGCCGTCACGCGAGAAGGCATAGATCATACGCGATGCCGATGTCACCGTCGCAAGGCCGCACAAGAGCTGCGAGATGAAAATCGCAACATAGAGGATGTTGGCGACGACAGGATTGGTAATGCTGTTGATCGTCCAGAAGAAAACGTTCCAGCCCTGCTTCGACGCCTCGTTCATGTCCGGGATCGCCAGGAGGAAGGCAAGCAGCATGATATAGCCGAAGAAGGACGACCACCAGACGGAGGAGACCATGCCGCGTGGCACGGAACTGGACGCCTTGACGGTCTCTTCGGACGTATGCGCCGAGGCGTCATAACCGGTGATCGTGTAGATCGGCAGCAGCAGACCAAGCGCGAAGATGTACCAGACATTGTCGGTCTTCGGCCAAACCGAGGCGTCACCTTCCGGCGTGCCAGAGTAGTTGGTGAAGGTCCAGATGCGGCTGATGTCCCAGCTCTTCACCCCGATGAGGCAAACGATGGTCAGCGCAATCGCGGCGGCGAAGATCAGGTAGCCGGACATATCCGTCAGTTTCGCCGTGAGCTTGATGCCGAAGTGATTGATCAACGCCTGCAGGCCGGTGATGACGGCGACGAAAATGATCTGATTGGCAAACCCCGCCGAAGTCGTGGTATCGACGGAAATGCCGAACCATCCGGCGATGGAGCCGCTGAAGAAGCCCCAGGTGCCGACGTTGATTGCGCCAAGCACGGTGATCAGGCCGAGAAGATTGAGCCACGCCGTCAGCCAGCCGGTGAACCGGTTGCCGAGGATCGAGCCCCAGTGATAAAGCCCGCCGGCCGTGGGATAGGCCGAGGAAATCTGCGCCATCGAGAGCGCGAAAACGCCAGAAATCAAGCAGCCAAGTGGCCAACCGATACCGATCGCGGCACCGCCCGCGCCCGATGTCGCCTGTGCGAGCGAGTTGATGCCGCCGGACAGAATGCAGATAATGGAGAAGGAAATGGCGAAATTGGAGAACGAACTCATGCGCCGTTCCAACTCCTGGGCGTAGCCCATGGAGTGCAGGATATGAACATCCTGCTTCTTGTCTAACTCTGTGTAATCAGGCATGTCATTCCCCCTAAAGCCAAGTCATCCGCGGGATTGCGGAGAACCATGTGTCACATGAGCCGCCGGCCTTTTGCCGTGCGGCTCGATCGCAGTTGAACTGCTCCCCGGGGTCTTTTTTCTCTCTGTAGTCAGGCTTCCAGGCTGTTCTGGATGAGCCCGGTCAGATAGTCGGCCATGACCCCTTGGCCGACGTCGTCTCCGATGAGGTCGTTGCGGACCTCGATCATTACATTATGTAAGCCGTTGGCGATCCCATGCAGTTTCAGCGTATGGGTGACGCCATCTTCCGGACCGTAAGGCTGGTTGCGCTCCGTCTGAAAGAGCGGCGCCTGAGCCGCCGCATCCAGCATGCGATCCGCCAGCCAACTGTCTTCGTCATGCAGGATGCCAAGCTCAACCGCCCTCTGCCGCCCATTATAGACCGGCGTAAAGCTGTGGATCGTCACGATCACGTTTTCTTGTCCGCGTGCCGCCCTCTTCTTGAGCATCGAGCGAATTCGATCGTGAAACGGTATATAGAGACCTTCCGTACGCGCCTGGCGATCCATCTCATCGAGATGTTGATTGCCGGGAATAGTATAGATTTCGCTGGTTTCCGGCATGGCACCAGCGCTTTCCGGCGGGCGGTTGCAGTCGTAGATCAGCCGTGAGAAGCGTTGATAGACCAAGGTCGCATCGAGGCTCGCGGACATCTTTCTTGCAACCGCGAGTGCGCCCGGATCCCAGGCGATGTGGCTGGAAAGCGCCTCGATGGAAAGCCCGAGATCGCCGAACCTCTCGGGCAAGGCGCGCGAGGCATGTTCGCAAATGATGAACACCGGGCTGCTTCCATCCGGTCTTTCGACCGCAACACAATCGCCGTCCGCTTTCGTCAAAATGCCTTGCTGCGCGAGCATTGGGGGGCCTCATCGCCGCGTAATAAAATCTTTATAAAGAAAAGAATTCTTCAGCTTTTGACGGCTGTCAACTGGAAACTGAAATTATTTCTTCATTTGTGACATTGACTCGAAATGTGACAGCGTTGTTATATCCTTGCAGGAGATCGGCATAAGACCGTCCCGGGGAGCAAAAATCGAGTGAGCAATGCGTCGAAGACAGTTTCTGACGTGATCAATGCCCGTTTCGACACGCTGACGCGTGCCGAAAAGCAACTTGCCACGAGCCTGCTCGACAACTATCCCGTTTCGGGGCTGGGCAGCATCACGACAGTCGCCGAAAATGCGCGTGTCTCGACGCCAACCGTCGCACGCATGGTGCAAAAACTCGGCTACAAGGGCTATCCCGACTTTCAGTCTCATCTCCACCAGGAGGTCGAGGCAACCATCTCCAACCCGCTGACAAAGCATGATCGCTGGGCATCCAATGCGCCTGGCACGCATATTCTCAATCGTTTCGCCGATGCGATCATGAGCAATCTGCGCCAGACTTTGTCCGACATCGATGCCGCGACATTCGATAGCGTCGCCGCCCTGCTGTCTGAACGCAAACGCGGGCTCTATTTCGTCGGCGGCCGCATCACCGGCGCTCTTGCCGAATATCTCTTCACCCATATGCAGGTCATTCGCCCCAACACGACCTTGCTCTCGTCAAATTCCAGCGCCTGGCCGCAATATGTCCTGAACATGAATCCGGGCGATCTGCTCGTGATCTTCGACATCCGCCGCTACGAGCAGGAAATGGTCAATCTGGCAGCTGCCGCACGCCGCCGCGGCGCCGAGATCATCGTCTTTACCGACCAATGGGCGACACCGGCCGCCAAACACGCCAGACACACGTTTCGCGTGCAGATAGAAGCGCCGTCGGCCTGGGATTCTTCCGTGGTGACCCTCTTCATCGTCGAAGCTCTGATCGAGGCCGTGCAAAGTTCGACATGGGACGAGACGAGCGAGCGCATGAAAACGCTCGAGGGTCTTTTCGAAGAAACTAAACTGTTCCGCAAGCTAAGTTAGAGGGGAACGGAAGCAAAAAATTGCGTAGCGCGAGGCGGTTGGAAATGCAGCGACTGTCATACTTGACCGTTAAAAGCAAAACCCTTCGCGTTCTTAGCAAACACAACGCTTTGATGCCGTCACACAACCTTCATGTAACGTCATTAACAGCAACGCCAGACACTGATAACCCAAAGGAGGAAATGCAGTGATTTCGAATATTCATCGTCTTCTAACAATCTCCACCGCGATGCTCGTCGCGTCGACGGCTATCGCAGCCGCAGAACCGAGCGCCGATCTCATCGCTGCCGCCAAGAAGGAAGGCACGCTGACCACCATCGCCCTGCCCC
Organism: Martinezella lusitana; assembly: GCF_016901135.1. Taxonomy (GTDB): domain Bacteria; phylum Pseudomonadota; class Alphaproteobacteria; order Rhizobiales; family Rhizobiaceae; genus Rhizobium; species Rhizobium lusitanum_D. The sequence goes on from NZ_JAFEVL010000048.1 coordinate 752,910, forward strand.
ACAACTGGTGCGGTTATGGCGACCTGATCGCTGCTTTCAAGGCAAAGTACGGCATCGAAGTCAACGAACTGAATCCGGATGCCGGTTCGGGCGATGAAGTCGAAGCAATCCGCGCCAACAAGGGCAACACCGGCCCGCAGGCTCCCGACGTGATCGACGTCGGTCTCTCCTTCGGCCCGACCGCCAAGAAGGAAGGCCTGCTGCAGTCCTACAAGGTTTCCACCTGGGATTCCATTCCGGACAGCGCCAAGGATGCCGAAGGCTTCTGGTACGGCGACTACTACGGCGTTCTCTCCTTCGTCACCAACAAGGACGTCGTGAAGAACCCGCCGAAGGATTGGGCCGACCTGCAGAAGTCGGAATATGCGAACACCGTTTCGCTCGCCGGCGACCCGCGCACCTCGAACCAGGCTGTCCAGGCCGTTTACGCAGCTGGCCTCGCCGCCGGCGAGAAGGATGCCACCAAGGCTGGTCAAGCCGGCCTGGATTACTTCGCCAAGCTCAACAAGGCTGGCAACTTCGTTCCGGTCATCGGCAAGTCCGCATCGCTGGCTCAGGGCGCAACCCCGATCGTCGTTGCATGGGACTATAACGGTCTTGCATGGCGCGACAGCCTGAACGGCAACCCGCCGGTCGACGTCACCGTTCCGGCTACGGGCGTCATCGCAGGCGTATACGTCCAGGCGATCTCGGCTTTCGCTCCGCATCCGAATGCTGCCAAGCTCTGGATGGAGTTCCTCTATTCCGACGAAGGCCAGATTGGCTGGCTGAAGGGCTATTGCCACCCGATCCGCTTCAATGATCTGGCGAAGAACAAGAAGGTTCCGCAGGAACTTCTCGACAAGCTGCCGCCGGCTGCCGCCTACGAAAAGGCTGTCTTCCCGACGCTCGAAGAGCAGGATGCCGGCAAGGCCGCCATCACCACCAAGTGGGATTCTGTCGTCGGTTCGAACGTACAGTAATCAGACAAGACATGACCTCCCCGCCTGGGCGGGGAGGTCTTCCGTATTCAAACGCTACGGATTGGCCCCCTCATGAGCACAGTGACAACATCAACGATCAGTTCCGCTCCCCTGATCAGCAAGCGCGCAGTCATCGATTGGCTGGGCATTGCGCCCTTCCTGATCTTCGCGCTGCTGTTTCTGATTTTCCCGACGATCTATCTGGTCGCCGGCGCCTTTCTGACACCCGATGGAAGCCTCACTCTCCAGAACATCGTCGGCCTGTTCACGCCGTCCATCATGAACTCCTACTGGATCAGCATCAAAGTGTCGGTTGTTTCCGCGCTCGGCGGCGCGCTGATCGGTTTCTATCTCGCCTGGGCGTTGGTCATGGGTGGCCTTCCGACCTGGGTCCGCCACGCATTTCTCACCTTTTCGGGCGTGGCTTCCAATTTCGCCGGTGTACCGCTGGCCTTTGCATTCATCGCCACGATCGGTCGTCTCGGCTTCATCACAGTGTTGATGGTGGAGTGGCTCGGCTTCAATTTGTACTCGACCGGCTTCAATCTCTACAGCTTCATTGGCCTCACCATCACATACATGTATTTCCAGATCCCGCTGATGGTGCTGATCATCACGCCAGCCCTTGATGGCATGAAGAAGGAATGGCGCGAAGCTGCCTCCATTCTCGGTGCCACCAACGGACAATATTGGCTGATGGTGGCGCTGCCCATCCTCTGGCCAAGTCTGCTCGGCACGACGCTGCTGTTGTTTGCCAACGCGTTCGGCGCCATCGCGACCGCAATTGCATTGACCGGCAGCTCGCTCAATATCGTGCCGATCCAGCTTTATGCGCAAATCCGCGGCGATGTGTTACACAATGCCAATCTCGGATATGCGATGGCACTCGGCATGATCGTCATCACCGGCATCTCGAACGTCATCTATATTTTTATGCGCATGCGCGCTGAACGGTGGCAAAAATGAAGCTGCAAAAGTTCTTTGCCTGGATCGCGGTCGCCATCGGCGCCTTCTATTTCATCGTACCGCTTATCGGCACGCTGGAGTTCTCGTTGCGCATGCGTCGCAACGCCTACAGTTTTGATGCCTACACTTCAGTCTTTTCCGATCCGCACTTCCTTTATGCCTTCGGCTATTCCATGCTGATGGCTGTGCTGACCATCATTTTCGGCATGCTGCTTGTGGTGCCGACGGCCTATTGGGTTCGCCTGCGCCTGCCGCAAATACGTCCACTCGTGGAATTCGTCACCTTGATGCCGCTGGTCATCCCGGCGATCGTCATCGTCTTCGGCTATCTGCGCCTCTATAACTCGTCGTCGATCCTGCCGATGACGGGCTATAATCAAACAACGAATATCCTACTCGTCTGTTCGTACATTGTGCTGTCCCTGCCCTACATGTACCGTTCGGTCGATACGGCAATGCGCACGATCGACATCGGCACTCTGACCGAAGCCGCCGAAAGCCTGGGCGCGAGCTGGACGACCATCATGTTCAAGTGCATCTTCCCGAATGTCATGAGCGGCGTGCTTTCCGGCGCTTTCATCACGCTTGCGATTGTCATGGGTGAATTCACCATGGCATCGCTGCTCAATCGTCCGGCATTCGGCCCCTACATGCAGCTCGTCGGCGCCAATCAGGCCTATCAGTCGTCGGCGCTGGCGATCATTGCACTCGCCGTGACCTGGCTCAGCATGGGCTTTCTCCAGCTGGTCTCCCGTTTCTCAAAATCCGCTCCGATTAAGGCGTAAGGCTCTCCACCATGGCTTTTCTCGAACTCACTCATCTCAAAAAATCCTTCGGCGAAATTCACGTCGTTCACGACTTCACCATGCACATCGAGAAGGGAGAATTCATCTCCTTCCTTGGACCGTCGGGCTGTGGCAAGACGACAGTCCTGCGCATGATCGCCGGTTTTGAAAGCCCGACCGCCGGCTCCTTGACGATCAACGGCAAGGACCAGCGCCCGCTGAAGCCAAACCAGCGCAATATCGGCATGGTGTTCCAGGCCTATGCGCTTTTCCCGAACATGACCGTGTATGACAACGTCGCCTTCGGCCTCAAAGTCGCCGGCATGGCCAAGCCTGAGATCGACAGCCGCGTCAAGGAAATGCTCGGCCTGATCAAGCTCGATCACCTTGCCGACCGCTACCCCTACCAGATGTCCGGCGGCCAGCAGCAACGCGTGGCGCTCGCCCGCGCTATCGCCGTCAAGCCGCAGGTCCTGCTGCTCGACGAACCGCTCTCAGCGCTCGACGCCAAGATTCGCGTATCGCTGCGCGAGGAAATCCGCGCCATCCAGCGGCAGCTCGGCATCACCACCGTCTTCGTAACGCATGATCAGGAAGAGGCCCTGTCGATCTCCGACCGCATCGTCGTCATGAATGCCGGCCGTGCCGACCAGATCGGCACGCCCTTCGAAATCTACAACACACCGGCCACCCGCTTCGTAGCCTCCTTCGTCGGCACGCTGAACCTGATCGAAGGCAAAGTCGTCGATCCGGACAGCAACCGCATCACGATCGGCGATCAGGGCGTGACGCTGAAGCAGTCGGTCACCGCTTACAAGCCGGGCGACACCGTATCGCTGGCGCTGCGTCCGGAAGCAGGCTCGTTGGCCGAGTCGGCCAAGGGCGACACCGCGCTGACCGGTGAGGTCTCCTCGGCGCACTTCCTCGGTTCGGTCATCCGCACGCGCATGAATGTCGGCGGCAACACGATTTCCTTCGATATGTTCAACAGCCCCGGCATGCTGCCCCCGAGCGTCGGCGAGAAAGTCACGTTGCGTTTCGCCTCTTCCGACTTGCTAGTCATTCAAGACTGAAAACATCCCTACGTAGCGGGGAAGTTTTGGAAAACTATTCGCCAACGCCGGGCCAAAAGCCCGGCGTTTTTCTTTGATTTCCTTGCTGGAATACATTTATAGTCCACGCGTTCTCAGGGCGGGGTGCAATTCCCCACCGGCGGTATGGGAGTTTCCCCGAGCCCGCGAGCGCCTTCCGGTTCCCCGGAAGGGTCAGCAGATCCGGTGCGATGCCGGAGCCGACGGTATAGTCCGGATGGAAGAGAGCAAGCAGGTCGCCCCCTCCTCGACGAGAGGAGTGTTGCGTGCATGCGTGTTCGCCCAAGGGATATTTGATACCAACCCTTGAAAGGCACAATTCATGACCATTTCTATCTCCTCCCAGCCGAGCCGCATCGCGATCATTCGGGCTCGCTGGCACGCCGATATCGTCGATCGCTCGGTTGATTCCTTCATTGCCGAATGGCAGACGACAGAAGGAGCATCGCCCATCGACATCTTCGACGTGCCGGGCGCGCTCGAAATTCCGCTTCATGCGCAGACGCTCGCCCGTAACGGCCGCTATTCCGCGATCATCGCCACTGCTTTCGTTGTCGACGGCGGCATTTATCGCCATGAATTCGTTGCCAATACCGTTCTCGATGCAATGATGCGTGTGCAGCTCGACACTGGCGTGCCGGTCCTCTCTGCAGTTCTGACGCCGCATCACTTCCAGGAATCGGAAGCCCATATCCAGTTCTTCAAGGAGCATTTCATCATTAAGGGCCGCGAAGTGGCGAGCGCCTGCCGACATATACTGACCGAGCGCGCCAAGCTGCTGCCGTCGGTAACGGTCTAAGCGGGAGCATCGTGGGGGCGCGGCGCAAGCCCGCCTCCATTTCTCAAGGGAGAGAATCAGTGACCGTTCTACGCATAATCCCCAATTTGCCCGCCGCCGATCCCGCCAGCGCTCGCCTGTTCTACGGTGAGCTGCTCGGCCTCGACATCGTCATGGATCACGGCTGGATCCTCACCTTCGCTTCCGAAGCCGCAACGGTTCCGCAGATCAGCGTTGCCAGCGAAGGCGGTTCGGGAACGATTGTCCCCGATCTCTCAATCGAAGTTGATGATGTCGACGAGCTCTACCTGCGCGCCACATCAATGGGCTTCGGCATCCTGTACGACCTGACGGATGAGCCCTGGGGCGTTCGTCGTTTCTACGTCCGCGACCCGTTCGGCAAGGTCGTCAACATCCTCTCGCATCGCTAGGCCTGCTACCGCAATTCGACATTGAAGGTGATGCGCTCCGCCGGCCAAATCGATTCCGCGTAGGCTATGGGCACGCCATCGGTATCGACATCCACCTTGCGGGTAACGAGCAGCGGCGCCGATTTGGGCTGTCGCAACAGCCGCGCTTCCTCGGCCGTCGGCATGCGCGCCTCGATCTCGGTCGACAACCGTTCATAGTCGGAGATGCCATAGCTAGCGAGCGCCGCCGTGATCGTCGGATATTGCAGGCGGACCTTGTCGAAATCCGGAAAGCGCTCCGCTGGATAATACGTGTCACCCAGTTCGACGGGAACGCCATCGGCCGTCATGACGCCACATCGATGGATGACAGGCGCACCCACCGCAAGCTTCAATTGCGCGGCAACACGTTCCGTCGCCGGCAGGACTTCATGAACCAGCAGTTCGCCACCGGGCTCGAAGCCCTGCTCGATCAGGTTCTTGGAAAAGCGGGTTCGTTTCGAGAGCGTGTAGTCGAGCGCACCCCTGTGCACGAAAGTTCCCCGGCCCTGTTCGGCGCGCACCAGCCCGCGCTGCTCCAGATGCCCAAGAGCTTGGCGAACGGTGAAACGGCTGACGCCGAAACGCTCCATCAATTCAGGCTCGGTCGGCAATCTCGCCCCGGGGGCAAAGATCCCGGCAGCAATATCAGCCGCCAGGATCTCGCCGATCTGATGCCAGAGGGCGCTGCCGCCCTTGCGATCGATCGTCTCCATATCATCAGCGCTTTTGGAGCCGGAACAGCAGCTTGTATTCGGCCGGATAGCTCAGCGCATCGAGAATGCTCGGATAATATTTCCGATCCTTCGTCGCCCGCACGAAGCCGTCATAACCGAAGCGCCTGACGGAAACATCAAAGCCGGCCGCCACGAAGGCGTCGATATAATCCTGCGGCGAGCGATCCTGCACCGGTGCATTGCTGTTGCCGCCGATCAGCTCGCGCCATTTTGGCCAGAGCGGCATTTCATTGTGGCATCCGGTAACGGCGTAGTAGACGCCGCCATTGCGCATGACCTGGAACATCTGTTCGGCATGCTGTCGCAGCTCCGGCAGCAGGTAGACGACCTCATAGCTGAAGGCCACATCGAAACTATCGGCAAAAGGCGACAGATCGGTCGTCACATGAAACTGCAGCGGCATGTTGCCCACCGCAGCAACAGCTGCTGCCACCGACTCCGAAGCAATATCGATACCGACACCGCTGCGGAAAGGCCGCAGGGCATAAAGCAGCCGCAGGAAGCCGCCGCGATTGCAGCCGAAATCCAAGACGGTTTTCGACGAGAAATCTCGCTCCGGGACCGTTTCGATGAAATGCCGCCAGTAAGGACTATGCGATTCCGCCATCGCGGTATCGCCCTGCGGCTCTGTATGCCACGTTGCATAAATGGACGCTGCGTTTGTCATGGTGCGCTCGCTGTTGGAGTGGACTGAGCCCGTGATAGCGTAGCTTCGTGACAACCGCATGAATTCGTCCGGACGACCGGACTATTAGATTCAAACCCGTACCATTCGAGATCACGATCGCGCGCAGTCCACCATCCACTGAACGCCGAACCGATCCGTGAGCTTGCCGTAATAGCTGCCCCATGGCTGGACGGCGAGCGGCGTCGTCACCGTGCCACCTTTAGCCAGCAGAGAAAAAATCCTGTCGGTGCTGTCGCGATCATCCATGACAAGCATATGGGCGGAGCCGCGCATCGGCTCGGCATCGTGATTGTCGGATGCAAAGAACAGCACGCCCGGCCCTTCGAAACGCGCGTGCATCACCCTGCCCCGCACCGCATCTACAGCAAGTGGCATCCCATCGGCACCGTGGCGGATCAACAGCGTAACGCGGCCAAGCCCGCAGGCGGTATAGAAGGCGAGCGCCTCCTCACAATGGATCGTGAAGAACAGATAATTGGCGAGTTGCATGTCCTGCCTCCTCTTGCTGTCGGACCACGATGGCTCAGCACGCACCGGTCCGACATCCCTATGAATTCTGTCGCTTCAGGCGGCGTTGAGCCGAGGGATCACCTAGGACACTGCGGCATTTTGAATGGCGCCGACCAGATTGGCATTGCTGTAGCTATGCCCTGCAATGCCCCAGGCTCCGTCCGGCGCGTAGACTATGTTCGACCAGATGTGCTCACGCTTGATCCGCCCTTCGGCCGCCTCCTCGACGATATCGGTCGCCCTCTCGATGAAGGCTCGCTTGGCTTCCAGCGTCGCAAGCGCGATCTCGGGCAGCTTGAGCTCGATGAAGGCCGCCGCGACGGGCTTTCCAGCCGCCAGTACATGTTCGGCCGGAAGCACATTGATCGTTCCGATGACATTGGCCGTCATGAAGACATTTCCGGTCAAGTCGGCAACATCGAGGACCGCGTCGGTCAAGCCGGCAAAAGCCTGCGCTTGCGCTTCAGGCGAAAGCAACCCTTCGGGGACTGTAAGCGTAATAGGCATGTGACATCTCCTTGTTGGACCTGCGGCGGCAATTGATATATACCGATCACTCTTTATCAATACATGCCGATCGCTCTCTATGCAATCAATAAAGAGAGATCACTCTCAATGGAGGTAGCAATGCGCTATAGCGCCGAACACAAGCAGGAGACCCGAACGCGGGTCATCGCGGCCGCCGGGCAAGTATTTCGAAAGGAGGGTTATGGCGGGGCGGGCATCGATGCCCTGACGAAAGCGGCCGGCGTCACCAACGGCGCCTTCTACGGGCACTTCAGGTCCAAGGGCGAAGCGTTTCGTACAGCTGTCGTGGAGGGATTGGAGGAGCTGCGTCAAGGGATCGCGGCACTCAAGGAAAGCCAGCCGAAAGACTGGGTGAAGGCCTTCGCCAGCTACTATCTCGGCTACAAGCGCACCTGCGATCTCGGCGATAGCTGCACCCTGCCAAGCCTCTCGCCCGATGTCATGCGTGCGGACGACGAAACGCGCAAAGCCTATACTGCGGAGCTGAGAAAGCTCATCGCGGATGTCGCGACCGGCCTGCCGGAGAGCAAGGAAATGAGCTTAACCAAAACAACGCAGGAGGATCAGGCGATCCTTCTGCTCGCTATGCTCAGCGGCGGCGTCACGCTTGCGCGCGCCGTTTCCGATCCCGCGCTTTCCGAGCGTATCGCCGAAATCATCGAGCAGGCCGCGCTGACCGTAGGCAGCCCCTCGAACCCCTGAGGCGAATGATCTTCCACCACACTCACTGGGCAAGAGACGTCCGAGACGAAGCGTCCTGCTTCGCCTCGATTGCAGCAGATTACGCCCGGATCGCTTTGTCGTTCGCATCGAAACGATGCATGTGGCTCGTGTCCGGCGTCGCATAAACCATCTCGTCCGGCTCGTACTGGTGCTCACCGAAGAGGCGTACGGTCAAAAGGCCTGTCATGTCGGATTCGAGATAGATGATCGTATCAGCACCGAGGTGCTCGACATGGATGACCTTGGCCGACCAGGTGCCCTGATCGCGCGACAGCGTAATGTGCTCCGGGCGAATACCAACGGTTTTTGCGCCGCTTTGCCCCAGTTTCTCGGCCGCAACGAAATTCATCTGTGGTGAACCGATGAAGCCGGCGACGAAGACGTTGGCCGGGCGATTATAGAGTTCCATCGGCGAGCCGATCTGCTCGATCGCGCCGGCATTGAGCACAACGATCTTGTCGGCAAGGGTCATCGCCTCGACCTGGTCGTGGGTGACATAGATCATCGTCGCCTTGAGGCTACGGTGCAGACGGGCGATCTCCAGGCGCGTCTGTACGCGCAAGGCCGCATCGAGGTTCGACAACGGCTCATCGAAGAGAAAAAGCTCCGGTTCGCGCACGATGGCGCGGCCGATGGCGACGCGCTGGCGTTGGCCGCCGGAAAGTTCGGCTGGCCGACGCGCGAGATAAGGCTCGAGCGACAGCATGCCGGAGGCCTTCCCGACGCGGCTTTCGATCTCGTCCTTCGCAGTGCCGGCCTGCTTCAGGCCCAGTCCCATATTGTCCTTCACCGTCAGGTGCGGATAGAGCGCATAGGACTGGAAGACCATGGCGATGCCGCGCTTGGCGGGCGGCGCTGTCGTCACGTCCTCGCCGTTGATCAGGACGGCACCCGCAGTCACGTCTTCGAGGCCGGCGATGCTGCGCAGAAGGGTCGACTTGCCGCAGCCCGAAGGACCTACGAAGATGACGAACTCGCCGTCCTTCACCTCGAGATCGATGCCCTTCAGCACATCATGCGTGCCATAGGCCTTGTGGATGGATTTCAGTTGAAGCGATCCCACAGTCTCTTATCCTTACAAATAAACGGGCTTGCCGGTACGCACGCTCTCGTCGGCGGCGAGGCAGATGCGCAGCGATTGAACGGCGTCTGCCATGTGGCGGTCGAGGTTTATGTCTTCGCGGATGGCCTTCAGCATGAAGGCCTGCTCGAGATCGCAGAGCTCCTGATGGCCGGGCTCGCCGTCCATGTGCAGATCCTGATCTGGTCGGATGAACTGGCCATTCGGCCCGGTCTCGGCATTGTGCAGACGGATGACGGAGGTCTTGGTGTGCGTGTCGATGTCGTCTGACTTGGCGTTCGGATCCATGACGATCGACACCGCGCCATTCGGCGACATCACATCTTTCACAAAGAACGCTGTTTCGGAAATCATCGGTCCCCAGCCGGCCTCATACCAGCCGACAGAACCATCCTCGAAGATCACCTGCAGATGGCCGTAATTATACATATCCGGCTTGATCTCGCTCGACAGACGAAGGCCCATGCCGCGCACCTCGACAGGCTTGGCATCGGTGATCTGGCACATGACGTCGACATAGTGCACGCCACAATCGACGATGGGTGAAGTCGTGCGCATCAGCGCCTTGTGCGTCTCCCAGGTCGGGCCGCTCGACTGCTGATTGAGGTTCATGCGGAAGACATAGGGGCCACCAAGCTTGCGGGCCTCGGCAATCAACCGCATCCATGATGGATGCTGACGCAAGATATAGCCGATGACCAGCTTCTTGCCCGCCTTCTTCGCCGCTGCGACGACGCGCTCGGCATCTTCGACCGTCGTTGCGAGTGGCTTTTCGACGAAAACATGGCAACCCGCTTCGAAGGCCGCAACCGCATAATCGGCATGGCTGTCGGAATAGGTATTGATCGAGCAGAGATCCGGCTTCAATTCCTGCAACGCCGTCTCGAAATCCGGATGGATCGTGTAACCCCGCAGCTCGTCCGCAAGCTCTGGCTTGGAGCGATTGACGAGGCCGATGATCTCGAACCCGGGATTGTTGTGATAGGCGAGCGCATGGCTGCGGCCCATATTGCCAAGGCCGGCAACAAGAACACGGATCGGCTTTTCGGATACGCTCACTTAACTGCTCCGGAGGTAATGCCACGAATGAGTTGGCGCGAAAAGATGACGTAGAGTATGAGGATCGGCAGGATGGCAAGCGTCAGCGCCGCCAGCACGGCGTTCCAGTTTGTGACGAACTGACCGATGAAGATCTGTGACCCGAGCGTCACGGTTTTCGTCGCTTCGCTCGGGGCCAGGATCAGCGGGAACCAGAGGTCGTTCCAGATCGGGATCATCGTGAAGACGGCGACCGTCGCCATGGCCGGGCGAACCAGCGGTAATACCAAGCGGAAGAAAATGGCGTATTCGCTGAGACCATCGATGCGACCGGCATTCTTCAGGTCATCGGAGACGGTCCGCATGAATTCCGAGAGAATGAAAACCGCGAGCGGCAGGCCTTGCGCCGTATAAACGAGGATCAGCGCCGTCAGCGTGTTGACGAGGCCGGCGGCAACCATGCCTTGCAGGATGGCGACGGTCCCGAGCCGGATCGGGATCATGATACCGATCGCCAGATAGAGACCCATGAACGTATTGCCGCGAAAGCGATATTCCGACAGCGCGAAGGCAGCCATCGCGCCGAACAACAGGGTGAAGATGATCGAGACGATCGTCACCACGAAGCTGTTCTGGAAATAGGTCAGGAAATCGCCCTGCTTGAGGACGGTATTATAACCGATCATGCTGAACGAGGATGGTGTCGGGAGGCTTAGCGGCGCACGGAAGATCGATGCGCGATCCTTGAACGAATTGATGATGGTCAGGAACACCGGGAAAAGGGCGACAAGCGTATAGGCGATCAACGCTAGATGCACGAAGCCGGTGCGGACAAGGGAAGTGCGGGCCTTGGACATGGTCGCCTCTCTTCAGAACTGGTAGCGGCGAATGCGCCGCTGGACGATGAAAAGATAGAACGAGACACCAGTCAGGATGATCAGGAACATGACAGTCGCGATCGTCGCCCCCATGGAGCGGTCTCCGAGCTGAAGCTGGAAGCCGAAGAAGACGCGATAGAGCAGCGTGCCGAGAATATCGGTCGAGCCATCCGGCCCGGCCAGCGCGCCCTGCACGGTGTAAACCAGATCGAACGCATTGAAATTGCCGACGAAGGTCAGGATCGAGATGATGCCGATTGCCGGCAACACCAGCGGCAGCTTGATCTTCCAGAACTGGCTCCAGCCGGTGATACCATCGCATTCGGCCGCCTCGATGACCTCTTCGGGAATGTTGAGCAGGGCGGCATAGATCAGCATCATCGGGATGCCGACATACTGCCAGACCGAGATGAGCGCGACGGTGATCAGCGCCGTGCTCGGCCTGCCGAGCCAAGGCGCGAAGAACGACTTAAGGCCGATCATGCTCAGCAACTCAGGCGCCACACCCCAGAGAGGTGACAGGATCAGTTTCCAGATGAAGCCGACAACGACAAAAGAAAGCAGCGTCGGCAGGAAAATGGCGGTGCGATAGAAAGCAACGAAACGCAGCTTCGGCAGAGACAGGAGCGCAGCGAGCGCGACGCCGATCGGATTCTGCACGCACATATGGATGGCAAAGAAGACCAGGTTGTTACGCAGCGCATTCCAGAAATCATGCGACCAACGTTCGTCGCCGAACAATACCTTGAAATTGTTTAGGCCAACGAAAACCGGTTGATTGTCGACGACGTTGTAAAGCGACAGCCGCAGCGTCTCGATCAGAGGCAGGATCATGACCGCCGTATAGACGACGAAAGCCGGAAAAAGGAAAACGAGGATATGCCAGCGCTTCGCGCGCCTGACCGGCATGACCTCAAGGGCGTCTGATATCGCGGCGTCGCTCATGGCTTTCTGCCTGTTTTTGTTGGCTGCCTGGCGAAGCGGCAGCTCTAAGGTTCAAATCCACCCGCTGTCCCGGCTCTGCAGCCAGATCGAAACGACGTCGGGCGTGTCGCGATGCAATGGCGAGACGATCGCCAATCCAATTATCCATGATAAAGAAAAAGGGAGAGGAGCCCGAAGGCCCCTCGCCCACTTTGCGCAATGATTACTTGCCAGGCTTGTACCAGCTGTCGAGGCCCTTCTGCAGCTTTGCAGCAGCCTGATCCGGCGTATCCGTAGCATTGATCACGTTTGCGGATTCCGTCCAGGTTTCGTTTTCCAGGTTCGGCGTGCCGCGCGACAGGATCTGATACGTGGAGCGAACGGTCGACTTGTGATCGTTGCGCCAGGAGACGAATTCCTGAGCAAGCGGATCGCTCATCTTCACCGGATGCGAATTCAGGCTGAAGAAGCCCGGCAGCGAATTGGCGTAGATGGTGGCGAACTCGTCGGAAGCGACCCAGCTCAGGAACTTCTTGGCTTCTTCCTGGTGCGCGCTCTTCGTATTCAGGCCGACGCCGATATCCGGATGGTCCGAGATATAGGCGGTGTCACCAGCCTTTGCGACCGGCGGCGGGAAAGCACCCATCTTGAACTGCGCCTGGGTGTTGAAAAGCGCGATTTCCCAGGAGCCGGCCGGATAGATCGCAGCCTTGCCGAGCGTGAAGAGGTTCTGGCTGTCAGCGTAGCCCTGAGCCTCGAAACCATCGCCGAGATAAGGCTTCCACTTGGCAAGTTCCTTGTAGGGATCGACCCACGGAGCGTCCGTCAGCTTTTCCTTGCCGGCGATAAGAGCCTCGCGGCCGTCCTCACCCTTCCAGTAGTTCGGGCCGATATTCTGATAGCCCATGGTTGCGGCTTCCCACAGGTCCTTGGTGCCCATGGCCATCGGAATATAAGTGCCGTCAGCCTTGATCTTGTCGAGAAGAGCGAAGAACTCGTCGCGCGTCGCCGGCACCTTCAGGCCGAGCTTGTCGAAGGCGTCTTTGTTGTAGATGAAGCCATGGATGACCGAGGCCATCGGCACGCAGAAGGTCGACTTGCCGTCATCGGTGGACCATGCGGCCTTGGCGACTGCCGAGAAGTTCTCCATGCCCTTCAGGCTCGTCAGATCGGCAAGATGCTTCTTGTTGAAGAGGTCGAGCGAGGCGTCGAACGGACGGCAGGTGATGATGTCACCCGCCGAGCCGGCATCGAGCTTGGCGTTCAGCGATGCGTTGTACTCGGTCGGAGCCGTCGGCGAGAAAACGATCTTGATGCCGGGGTTCTTCGCTTCGAAAGCCGGGATGATCTTGTCCTGCCAAATCTGCAGGTCGTCGTTACGCCAGCTTTCAACCGTCAGCGTTACATCAGCCGCATGTGCGAAGCTGACCGAGGTCAGCAGGCTGGATGCAAGAAGCAAGCCTTTCAGAACATTATTTTTCATTTCCCTCTCCTGTTTTCGACGCCTGTAGCAAGGCGCTGTTTTCGATCTGAAAATCCGCTGGCCTGTCTGAAGAAACGGTCAGCGCTCCATAGGGACCGCCAGTGCTGCCGACCCCCCATACAAAGGGCTTCAGAGGCACCTCGCCTGATCGGCCCGATCAATTGCCGTCTGCCGCCAACCGGACAGAGACGCTGCAAACACCACGCGGGAAATTCATGACAAACGCCGAAGGACGGACCCTCCTGATCCAAACGGCCTGGGACAACGATGGAGGTTCAGCCTTCCGCTTCGCCTGCCGGCTGTTGTTGTTCTGCCGGTTCCGCCGATGTCTGTTCGCATTGTTCCCTTGGTGAGAATTAAGGCCAAAAAAATACCAATTGTCCAGCCGAATTTAACCTTCGGATACAAAAAGAGCGGGCAAAAAAAATTTAATAATATATTTCAATATGATAGAGGGACGCAAAAATGGAGGCGTTGCCTATTGGTAAATGGTATTTTTTTGGTATTGTATACGAAGATGGGGAACGGGCGGTATCCGGAGGCATGATGGGGCAGTTTGCAATAGGCATCGACGGTGGAGGAACGAGCTGCCGTGCCGCCGTAATAGACGGGACGGGCCAAGTTCTCGGCACTGGCAAAGCTGGGGCCGCAAACATTCTCTCCGATCTGGAAAACTCGCTGATCAATATCGTCGCGTCGGCCCGACTGGCATTGACGAGCGCAGGTCTCAATCCTGAACAGGTTTACAAGTTGCCTGCTGTTATCGGCACGGCCGGTGCTAATGTCGGCAATTACGGAAAACGGGTTGAAGGCGCCCTTCCCTTCGCGAGCTCTCGCGTGGTCACCGACGCGACGATCGCGCTTCAGGGCGCGCTCGGTGATGCCGATGGGATCATCGGCGCCTTCGGCACCGGCTCCGTCTACAACGCTCGCCGCGACGGCAGGAGTTGGGGCATCGGCGGATGGGGCTTTGTCATCGGTGATCAGGCGAGCGGCGCCCGCCTTGGCCGTGATCTGCTTGAACGCGCCCTTCTGGCGCATGACCGGGTGACGACGACCTCACGGCTCACGGATGCGATCATGGCCGAATATGGCAATGATCCGGAGCGCGTCGTCGAATTTGCGCATGCATCCAAGCCAAAGGATTTCGCGCGCTATGCGCCGGTCGTATTCGACTATGCTGGGATGAATGATGCAATCGCCATCGATATCGTCAAGACAGCCGCGAAGGCCATAACCGAAAGCCTGGATGCCCTGCTTTGGCCTGAATGCCCTTCGATCTGCCTCCTCGGCGGCCTTGCCCCGGCCTATCGTCCCTGGCTCGATGCGCGCCACAAAGCGCTTCTGGCCGAACCCAAGGGCGACGTGCTGCGTGGAGCGGTGGAATTGGCGGCAAAACTGCTACGGGATGGAGAGGAAAACAGGGCATGACCGAGGATTTGAGCGCCATCTTCTCGCCAGAACGCCTGTCAGGCGGCGGCCCCGGCCCGCTCTACGTCAAGCTGCGACGCACGCTCGAAGAGGCCGTGAAGGTCGGAAGGTTGAAGCAGGGCGATGCGCTTCCGCCCGAGCGCGATATCGCCGAATTTGCCGCCGTCAGCCGCGTTACCGTGCGCAAGGCGATCGACGAGCTTGTCGCCGAAGGTATTCTCGTGCGCCGCCACGGGTCGGGCACCTTTGTGACAAAGCCCGTATCCAAGGTGGAACAACGGCTATCTCAGCTCACCTCCTTCACCGAGGACATGGCCCGGCGCGGCATGACCGCACGTTCCGAATGGCTGCACAAAGGCATACATACGCCGTCTCCCGATGAAATGATGATCCTCGGCCTTGCCGCCGATACCAAGGTTTCCCGGCTTAGCCGCTTGCGCATCGCCGACGATCAACCGCTGGCAATCGAGCATGCCAGCGTATCCGGCGAATTTCTGCCTGATCCATCGGTCGTGACGACATCGCTCTATGCGGAACTTGAAAAGCGGCAGGTCCGCCCCGTGCGCGCCGTACAGCGCATATCGGCAACCAATATGAAAGAGTCCGATGCGGGGCTGCTTGGCGTTCCCGTCGGAGCCGCCGGCCTTTCGATCGAACGCATTTCCTATCTCGGCTCGGGCCGAGCCGTGGAATTCACCAGGTCGCTTTATCGCGGAGATGCGTATGATTTCGTCGCAGAGCTAACGATCAGCGCGACCTAGATTCATTCGGTATCGATCGAAGATTTACTTTCATAATCAAATGGATATCGCCGCAAAATGAATCAAATTGCGGCGATAACGGCATACGGAATCAGTCTATGAGCGAAACGCTCCAAGGCGTTGAAACGACTCGTGATCACGCCGCATCATCGACCGCTGTGTCGGCCTTCGCCGGCACATAGTTCAGCACCGGGCCAAGCCAGCGTTCCACCTCTGCAACGGACATATCCTTGCGGCTCGCATAGTCCTCGACCTGATCGCGCTCTATCTTAGCAACGCCGAAATAGTAAGAGTCGGGATGTCCGATATAAATGCCTGAGACGGAGGAGCCGGGCCACATCGCATAGCTTTCCGTGAGCCTGACACCCGCTGCCGCTTCGGCATCGAGCAGCCGGAACAGCGTTTCCTTTTCGGTATGGTCGGGCTGTGCCGGATAGCCGGGCGCCGGGCGAATACCGGCGTAAGCTTCGGAAAGAAGCTCGTCGCTGGAAAAATTCTCGTCTGTGGCGTAGCCCCAGAACTCGCGTCGCACCCGTTCGTGCATCCGTTCGGCGAAGGCTTCGGCAAAACGGTCGGCAAGCGCCTTCACGAGGATCGACGAATAATCGTCATTGGCGCGTTCGAAGCGCTCGGCAATAGCGACTTCCTCGATACCGGCCGTGACGACGAAGCCGCCGACATAGTCGGCCACACCGCTCGAAATCGGCGCAACGAAGTCCGAAAGAGCGACATTCGGGCGGCCGTCGCGCTTCGACAGCTGCTGACGCAGCGTGTAGAAAGTGGCAAGCTCGCGATCACGGCTCTCATCCGTGAACAGCCTGATATCGTCACCAACTGTACCGGCCGGCCAGAAGCCGATGACGGCGCGAGGGCGAAACCAGTTTTCCCCGATGATCTTTTCCAGCATCGCCTGAGCATCGGCGTAAAGCTGCCGTGCCGCCTCACCCTGCTTTTCGTCTTCGAGGATCGCCGGAAAACGGCCCTTCAGCTCCCATGTCTGGAAGAAAGGTGTCCAGTCGATGTATTTGGCCAGCTCCGCCAGATCGTAGTTTTCGAACACCTTTGTCCCAAAGAACTGCGGCTTGACGGACTTATAACTCGCCCAATCGACCTTACAGGCGTTCTCGCGAGCTCTCGCAATCGGTAGGCGCACCTTCTCCGCCTCGCTACGGGCATGAGCGGCCGCGACCTTGGCATATTCTGCCCTGATGGTGTCGACATAGCCCTGCTTGGCATCCGGCGACAGCAGCGCCGAGACGACGCCGACAGCACGGCTGGCGTCGGTGACATAGACCGTCTGCCCCTTCTCGTAGCGCGGATGGATCTTTACCGCCGTATGCACACGGCTGGTGGTCGCACCGCCGATCAGTAGCGGAATATCAAAACCCTGCCGCTCCATTTCCGAAGCGACATGCACCATTTCGTCCAGGGAAGGCGTGATAAGGCCGGAAAGACCGATGATATCCACCTTCTGGGCGATGGCCGTTTCGAGAATCTTCGTCGCAGGCACCATGACGCCGAGATCGATGATTTCGTAGTTGTTGCACGCGAGCACGACGCCAACGATGTTCTTGCCGATATCATGCACGTCGCCCTTGACCGTCGCCATCAGCACCTTGCCTGCGGCCTGGCGTTCGCCGCTGCCACCATTGGCCAGCTTCTCCGCCTCCATGTAGGGCAGCAGCACGGCAACAGCCTGTTTCATGACGCGGGCGGACTTCACCACTTGCGGCAGGAACATCTTGCCCGCACCGAAAAGATCACCGACGACGTTCATGCCGGCCATCAGAGGGCCTTCGATGACATGCAGCGGCCGCGCGACCGTCTGACGCGCTTCCTCGGTATCCGCCTCGATATAGTCGGTAATCCCGTTGACCAGCGCATGCTCCAACCGTTTTGCGACGGGCCATTCACGCCAGGAGAGATCCTGTACCTTGGCCTCCCTGCCGCCGGTTCCACGAAAGCGCTCTGCAACCTCAAGCAGCCGTTCCGTACTATCCAACCGGCGATTGAGGACGACATCTTCACAGGCCTCCCGCAATTCGGGATCGATATTGTCATAGACCGCGAGCTGACCGGCATTGACGATGCCCATGTCCATACCCGCTTGAATGGCGTGGTAGAGGAACACGGCATGCATTGCCTCGCGGACCGGCTCGTTGCCGCGGAAGGAGAAAGACAGGTTCGACACACCACCGGAGATGTGCACCAGCGGCATGATTTGGCGGATCGTTCGCGTCGCCTCGATGAAGTCGACACCGTAGTTGTTGTGTTCCTCGATGCCAGTTGCAACGGCGAAAATATTCGGATCGAAGATGATATCTTCTGGCTGTAAGCCTGCCGTTTCCGTCAGCAGCTTGTAGGCACGCGAGCAGATCTCGACCTTGCGTTCATAGCTGTCGGCCTGGCCCTGTTCATCGAACGCCATCACCACAACGGCGGCGCCGTACATGCGCATCAATCGCGCCTGCTTGAGGAAATTCTCCTCGCCTTCCTTCAGCGAGATCGAGTTGACGATCGGCTTGCCTTGCACGCATTTCAGGCCAGCCTCGATGATCGAGAATTTCGAGCTATCGATCATCACGGGAACGCGGGCAATATCCGGCTCGGCGGCGATCAGGTTCAGGAACTCGACCATCGCCCTTTCGGAATCGATCAGGCCCTCGTCCATGTTGATGTCGATGACCTGCGCGCCGTTCTCGACCTGATCGCGGGCAACGGCAAGTGCTGCCGTATAGTCGGCATTGGTGATCAGCTTACGGAATTTCGCGGAGCCGGTGACGTTGGTGCGCTCGCCGACGTTGACGAAGGGAATGTCCTTGGTCAGCTCAAACGGCTCCAGACCGGAGAGCGACATAAAGGGGCGGTGCTCGGCAAGCTGGCGCGGCGGATATTTCGACACCGCCTCAGCGATCGCAGCAATGTGCTCGGGCGTGGAGCCGCAGCAGCCGCCGACGATGTTGACAAGGCCCTCGCGCGCGAACTCCTCGACTTGAGCCGCCATCATATCAGGCGTTTCGTCATATTGGCCGAACTCATTCGGCAGACCGGCATTGGGATAAGCGCAGATGAAGGTATCGGCAGCAGCCGAAAGCTCCTGCAAATGCGGGCGCATGGCATTGGCCCCGAGTGCACAGTTGAGGCCGACGGTGAAGGGGCTGGCATGACGCACGGAATTCCAGAAAGCCGACGGGGTCTGGCCGGAGAGCGTGCGGCCGGAAAGATCGGTGATCGTTCCGGATATCATGACAGGCAGGCGGATGCCTTTGGCGTCAAACCGTTCCTCGCAGGCGAAAATCGCCGCCTTGGCGTTCAGCGTGTCGAAGATCGTCTCGATCAGGATGATGTCGGCGCCACCGTCGATCAATCCGTCGATCTGCTCACCATAGGCCAGACGCAGATCGTCGAAACTGACGGCGCGATAACCGGGATTGTTGACATCGGGGGAAATCGACGCAGTGCGGTTGGTCGGGCCGATGGCACCGGCAACAAAACGGCGCTTGCCATCTTCTCGCTCCGCGCGGATCGCCGCACGGCGGACGATCGCGGCGCCCTCCTTGTTGAGGTCGTACACCGCGCCTTCCATCTGGTAGTCCGCTTGCGCAATGCTCGTGGACGAGAAGGTGTTGGTCTCCAGGATATCGGCGCCCGCCTTGGCATAACGATAGTGAATTTCTTCGATCGCATCAGGCTGGGTCAGAATGAGGAGGTCATTATTGCCTTTTTGATGACAGGCGCAGCCTATGAAACGGTGACCGCGAAACTGATCCTCGTCGAAACCGAGGCCCTGGATCTGCGTGCCCATGGCGCCATCAAGCACGAGGATTCGCTCGCTCGCCGCCTTTCGCAAGGCATCGAATATCTCGCTACCATCGCGCTTCGCTGTCTCGGAACCAAAAAGATTGTCAAACATAAGCGAATTCCTCTGGCCTGATTGCGCCTCAACAATCAGATCACATAAAGATATCTTTATGTCAACATATCTATGCTTTAGTTGAGCGCAGCACAAGCATGCCGCTTCTATAGTTTGCTCCCTTTCCGAAAAATACAAACAAGACGAATTGCCGTCCCGGCCCATGGACAAGGTGGAGCTGACGACACAGTTTCATCCCATTACGCCATGACAGTGCTTTTGGGCGGCGCTATAGGGCTTGTGGAAAAGAATCCAAGGAGGATGGCATGAACATACAGGTTGAACCGGCGACGCTCGGAAACTGGAGCACGCGCGCCTATCACCGGCGTTGGCTGCTCGAGCAAGCAAGCGCACTTTTTGACTTCTTCCAGTATCGCGCCGTCAATCCCAATGGCGGCTTTTACGACATGGACGACGTCGGCAAGCCTCTGGAGGCGACCAATCCCACGCGCGGCATTCATTCGACGGCCCGTATGGTGCATTGCTTCTCGATCGGATCGCTGCTCGGTCGCCCCGGCGCGAATGAGATTGTCGACCACGGAATGAACTACCTCTGGAACCACCATCGCGATACGAAGCACGGCGGTTATGTCTGGTCGCTCAATAATGATGGTCCGGTCGATTCAAGTAAGCAGGGCTATGGCCATGCATTCGTGCTGCTCGCTGCTTCCTCCGCCAAGACGATCGGCCATCCGCTGGCCGACGGCATGCTCGCCGACGTTACCGAAATTCTGAATACGAAGTTCTGGGAGGAAAAGCACGGTGCTATTGCCGAGGAATTCAACCAGGATTGGTCGCCGATCGACGGCGGCAGCTATCGCGGCCAAAACTCCAATATGCATCTAACGGAAGCGTTGATGGCAGCTTTCGAGGTCACCGGCGACAAGACCTACCTTGAAAAGGCCGAAAGCATCGCCGATCTCGTCATTCGTCGCTCGGCTAGTTCGGTTGGCTGGCGAGTCGCGGAACACTTCAATGCCGATTGGGTGCTCGACAAGAATTATCGCGGCAATGAGATGTTCCGCCCATCGGGCACGACGCCCGGGCATTGGCTGGAATGGGCGCGGCTCATCCTGCAGCTCTGGTCGCTGGGAGAAAAGCGGCACGACTGGATGCCGGAAGCAGCCAAGGGCCTGTTCTCCCAATCCATGTCCCTGGGATGGGACAACGAGAAGAGCGGCTTCTTCTATACCCTCGACTGGGAAGACGTTCCCGCCAAACGCAATAAGCTTTGGTGGCCCGCGTGCGAGGGCGCCGGCGCCGCCCATTATCTGAACGAGCACGTTCCGAGCGATTTTCACGAAGAGAGCTACCGCAAGATTTGGAGCGTCATAGGCCGCTCCTTCATAGACCACGCCAATGGCGGCTGGCATGAGGAATTGACGGAAGATCTCGTTCCGGCCCACACGCTATTCCCCGGTAAGGGCGACATCTACCACGCATTGCAGGCCAGCCTGATTCCCCTCTTTCCCGCGACGGGCAGCTTGACCAAGGTCATCGCCGAGGCTGGCGGCAAAATCTGAGATTGCCGGCGGCGCCCCGTCTCGAGCTCGGCGCCGCCATAGTCTTCTACAAGAGGCTGAGATTGTGAAGTTCGTGGCCGAGCGTCAGCGCCAGAGCCTCGACCACGAGATTGTGGTCTTCACGCTGCGGAAGACCTGAAACCGTGACGGCACCGATGCAGCCCGTGCCGTTGACGAAAATGGGAAAGCTGCCACCGGATGCGGCATAATCGGCGCCCGAAAGCCCGTTATCCTCGATCGTCTTCCCCTGCTGTTGAAGCCGCAAGGTACTGGCATAGCTGCTGCGGAAATACCGCAGCACCATATTGCGCTTGCGGCGTATCCAATTGGAATTGTCGGGCGTTGAACCGGGCAAGGCGATGTAGAAAACCGGCATTGAATGCAGCGTGATATCGATGGCAACGCCCAGATTGCGTTCGCTGGCAAGGTCATGCAGCAGCTTGCCGAGCACCCAGGCGGTCGAGAGGTCGAAGGCGTCGAAACGCAGCGTCTCCTCCTGCAGCGCGATACGAGTGAGGTCCTGGTCGATCGTCATGGAAAACCTTCCCTAAAAATGGATCGGCCTATCAAACGCGCAGAGAGTGATTTGTCCACCTATCTCTTCGGTATTTCAAAACCAAGCTGCCACTTCTGACCGAGCAGGAGATCATGCTCTTCCGGCTCGAACGCTTCGAAGCCCCCACCCGGATAAAAAGTCAATTCGCCCACGCGAACCCACTCCGCCGACGCATAGAGATCGACGCGAACAAAATCGATATCATGAGCGACCGTTTCCGCGACATGGATCATCTCATCGAGCCGCGGCGGCCGTACCACGTCGCCCGGATAAAGGCCAAGATAATCCCGGTCGTAGAACGGTAGCTTCTCCCAATCGGGGGTATAGTTGCAGGAATAGCCCTGGCCATTCTCGCGAATATCGATCTCGATATGCGAGACCTTTCCATTGAAGGTGAAAAGCCGGTAGTCCCAGGGAACACGCCCCTCGACGAGCAACATGCTTTCGATGAGAATACGGCGTTCGACCTGCCGATAGGCCCACTCCCTGTTATAGAAAGCGTGATCGATCGCCAGCCACTCGGCGGAGGGATTGTCCGCCAGGAGCCGATCCACATCGGCCTCTCCGTAAAGAAATCGCCCCACCCCGCTCGCGTGAGTCGGTTTGACAACGGCGGGCAAGGGAATCTGGGGCCAATCAACGGCAGCCAAATCCGTGCCGACCCAGAGTGTCGGAATGACGTATTGGCTACCAACCCTCTCCGCAATCAGCACTTTGGCATCGGCCTTGTCGACGAAGCGCGGGAAGAGTGGATTACGATCGTATAATTTTCGGGCCTGGATCTTGTCGGTGAAACTCTGAGGCGACCTCAAATTAGGAAACTTGCCGCGAATGACACGATATTTCAGTGCACAATAAGACCTGTCGGGCAGCGGCGACATGAGCCGCCATAGCAGGTTATGCGCCCGCTCGCGCAATCCCTTCTGCAGATATCCCGGAATGAGAAATCCATCTTGGTCGGCGGCTCTATCTGTCATGGCGGCCATCTCGAATTTCAACTAGAACGCAAGTGAAAATTATCAGCCGGCCTTTAACACAAGGTTATGCGACGGCCTTCAAGATGGATTGTCATGAGTGCGACTATGTCTAATCTTCTTAGAAGCTCGCTGATCAGTCTGGCGGCAACGTCGATTTCGCTGGCTGCTGGCTTTGCGAGCAGCGTCATAGCTGCGCGCCTGCTCGGCCCGGCAGGGTCCGGCAAAGTCGCTTACGCGTTATGGGTTGCAACCTCCGCTGCAGCATTGGCGGATATGGGCCTGCCGCAGACGTTGCTGCGCAATGCCGGCAGCCTCTCTGGCAGTGGGGAAACCTGGAAAGCGCTGGTGCGCACGGCGCTACGCAGTTTCATGATTTCAGTCAGCATGGTGAGCGTGGCAATACTGGCCTTTGCCGCAATCACCTACATTCAACGCGACGCGCGACACGCCTGGTTCTGGATCGTCACCGGGCTGCTGTTCTTGAGCTACGCATTTCACGTCTTCTCCACAGCAGTCGCTCGCGGAAGAAATCGCTTCGGCCAGACTGCTCGTAGCACCGTTCTTGGCGGAATACTGCAGATTCCGCTTGTTTTCATCGGAGCCTGGTTGCTTGGCCCAACCGGTGCCCTGATCGGATACATCGCGCGCTACCTGCCGCAGGCGTTGAAATTGCGCGGCTATATAGATCGCGATATCAGGCCTTCTCGTGAAGCACTCACGCCGGAAATGCATCGGTATGGTCGCTATATATGGTTGAGCGACCTTATCGAAATTCTGGTCCTGTCGCGCATCGAGTTTCTGTTTCTCGGCCTCATCCTCTCCCCCACTAGCATTGGCTATTTTGCGGCTGGTCTCGGTCTGGCCGGTCTCATCGAACAGGTCATGCTCCAGATATCGCCTGCCTTGATCGTCAGCTTTACCGATGCCCACGCCAAGGATGATCGCGCGATGCTTCAAGCCGCATATAGTCGCGTCATTCGCATAGTCGCTCTGATCATGCTGCCGATCAGCTTTGGCGGCGCAACCATCATGCCCGATCTTTTGCCGCTGATCTTTGGCGATGCTTTCAAGCCCGCAATTCCAGTAGCAGCAACCCTGCTCGCTTTTGTTTGGCTTGCCGGCCTGTCTGTCATCCCCTGGGGTATGATCGGCGCATCCGGGCGTAGCGCTCTTTTGCTGCGCGTGCAGATCGTAAGCGGCATATTGACGATACTGCTCTTGACCGTTCTCGTACCACTGATGGGTCTCGAGGGCGCCGCGCTTGCTCGCGCGACGATCGTGACATTGACTTTTGCACTACTCGGCTGGACTGCCTGGAAATATGTCCGAGTTGCCGTTCCCATTGCTGCGTTGACAAAAACGATACTGGCTGCCCTTCTTTGCGCGGCCGCCGCAGGGCTCGGCATTTACAATTTCGACGGAACAGCCGCCGTTGCGACAGCTATTCCCGCTGGGGCCGTCACCTACGTGCTGGCAATCCGCTTCCTGCGCTTGATTACGCCCGAAGACGTGAGGATACTGATGGATACTGCCGGCGGAAAATTGCCCCAAGCATCACGTCCGCTCGTCAATAGCCTGTTCAACTTCCTCGCACCGGGCTGAACTGATTACGGCGTTTCAAAAGCGGCAGCCAATGTCTGCTGGGCAACCTCGTCCCAGGTCGTTATCCCATCGCGAAAAGTCGGAGAACGCCGCATAGCCAGCGCCGCGTCGACCTTCTCTCGCCACGCGGTTTCGCCGTCAAGGCGATAGGCAATACCGTTTGCTCGGCTAAAAGGAACGAGATCGGGCAGCAGGATCGGTAGACCGCAGTAGCTGTATTGTGAGAGTTTCAAGCTCGATTCCGCCAGGTAAATCTCATCTGCTGTCAGGCGATAGGGAGCGATGCCAAAATCGGCGTGCTGCAAGTATGGTACGATGCTCTCGAAATCCCTCTCACCGTAGATGGTGATATTCGGCTGCGCCCAACCGCTCCATTGCGCACCAAAGACATGGAAATTCACATCCGGGGCGGCCGCAGCCATGGCGGCGACAGATGGCTGGTCAAAGAGCATGTTACCGATCGAAACAGCATTGCGGCTACCAGCTTGATACGGCGACGGCTGCTCGCGATCGAACACGGCGGCATCGACACCCTGAGGAATGACTCGTACACGGCCGCCCCGGGGAAGCAGCGCCCCGAGCCTTTCCGAAGGAACGCAAATCGCGTCGAAGCGACTAATCGCGGCAGCTTGAATATCTTGCAGCACAGGTGCTGCGCCTATGCTTTTCAGCAGGTCGCGACAAAAATACAGAGTTCGCGCCTTCGGATTGAGCCGCTTGATCCGGTCAAAGAAAGCAAGTGCGGAGCCGCTTTCGATCAGCACCAGATGGGCAGTGGCTATGACATGACGGGCAAAGCGCGGCAGGTAGCTGCCATAGAGCCGAAAGAGCATCGCATTTGCCGCATTCAGAAAGCGGTTGTTCGAACTGAATGCATGTAGTGGCGGGAGATACGCGCCCGCCCTCAGATTGACGCCGATAGTCTGAAATCGATTCGCTTGGCTTCCCGACAAGGCTCGGAAGCGCGGGCGATCCTTGAGCAGGGTCAGCCAACTATGGCCTATGGTGAGAAAATGGACTTCATGTCCCTGCTCGGCCCAGCGGGATGCAACGAAGTGGATCGACGCCTTGCGATAGCCGCGCAAAAACGCATGCGACGTCAGAATGACGATTTTTCGTCGTGGCTCGGTCGCGTCCCCGGCCACCCCTGCTTCTCCGTTTGCCACGGGCGATCCCCAACAGCGATCTTCAGTCGGTTTCTCTCATGCCCGACATCAAAACGTCGATGAGGTTGCGGCGACGAACCGTCATGTCCGGGGCACTGATAACCGCAACCAAAGCCCAATTTGCGGCGATATGAACCGCAAAGCGTCTAACAGGCGGTTAAAGTTGGACAATCGGCCTATACATTAGAAATAATGAATGCGGAGAACGCCTCTGGATCTGCCGTGGTCGCTATCAACGCATCGTGAAACCGCATTGCCCTCGCTTGCCTGCAAGAAGCGAACAGGTCATTGATAATGCTCCATGAATGTCTCGCCAGAGGAATATCCCAGCATGAATGCAAAATACGCGCTGCCCGCTATCCTGGCCTGCACATGCGCTGTGACACCAGCCTTGGCCGACGACCCGGCTCAATTGGTGCTGCGCGATGGCTTCGACGGCAGCGACTTCGCACCATCCGGTCATCTTTATTATCGCGACAACTCCGAGCAGAAGGCGGGCACGGTCGAGTTTCAATCGGAAGTCAAACGCTCGGGCACCGGGGCATTGAAGCTCAGCGTCAAACCATTATGCCCGCCGGGCAAGGCAAACTGCAGCGAGAGAGCGGAAATCTGGGAACGCACCAAATATCGCGTTCCATATAATCAGGGCGTCTGGTACGGCTTTGCCGTCAAGTTCGCCGATCCTATTCCCTCAGGCGACCATCGCTATCTCATAGCGCAATGGAAGCGAGAGATCGGCCCGAAAGCCCAAGGTGATTTCAGTCCCTTCCTGGCGTTGCGGCTCAACAACGGCAAGCTCTTCGCCACTGTGGAAACGAACTATGTCGCCCCAACGGCCAAGAAGGACGAGCTCGAGAGCAACGGCAAAGCTTGCAGCGATAACGAGACACCGGTCTGGTTTCGTCCGAACACCAATCAAATGCGTGCACTGGTCGCCACAGATGGCAACTGGAGCAATGAAGACGGTAAGGAATTTACCGGCTGCACCAACGCTATTAAAGTAATAGACCGTGGCAACAAACTACCGACACCAGGTTCCGGCTGGATAGACTTCGCCATTTACAGCAAGCCTGGCCCCGATGGCTCAGGGCATATCGAAATATTCGCCAACGATAAATGGATTGTCACGGTCACGGGACACATTGGACATGCAGACCAAGGGCTTGGAAAGAATCAATATTTCAAATTCGGCCCCTATCGCGCCGCAGATACAATGGTATGGACCCTCTACTATGATGATTTTCGCCGGTCGCCCCGCTGTGCCGATGTATTGTCGGATCCCAACCTTTGCCCGATGAAATGACAGGCAGGCGGATGCGAGTTGATGTCAATAACGATTGCGAGGGGAACGCTACGAGGATCTTACGAGTTTTTTAATGAACTCGCCTGAACCTTTTTGCTTCTTGTTGGTTATGTCCTCTTATAGAGGAGGCCACCGAAATGCTTACCACCCACCGCGATTGCAAGCATCACGTGAAGAGAAATGCAATTCCATCCCTAGGTGAGATAGAGGGCCGTGTTGCGGTTCTTGAAATCGTTGCTCAATCCGCCCTGACGCATGTCTTCGATGAAGGCGAGGTCGATATCGACGCTGTGCTTTTGGTACAAATTCGCAGAGCCATGCATCGCAAATGCACGGAATTGAAGTTGGACGGCGAAGACATAGCATCTGCGCTTTCTTACGCAGAGGAGCTGATCGAGGCCGCGGTCAAGGCGTCGTATCCAACCCATCAATGATGCCTTCAGGGCCGAGATTAGTTTTGTCCATCATGGTGGCGCTAGCGCTTGCGCTTGGCGCCTTCCTTCTTGTCGCGCCCCATGATTCAAGAAGCAAACTTGCCGTGCACCCGGCTCAGTCTGCATCGCATCAAAGTCCGCAATAATGTGCCGCAAAGACGCTATGTCGCGTTAAGAGACAGGCACGTGTATCATATCAGGCTGACGTTAACGTCGACCGGCGAAGGCGATTGCAAATTTCAGAAATCAAAGCAGTGTGCGCTACATCCATCCGGTTCAAGCTTTCAACAATGGTTTAGCGAATGTCTATGATGGTCAATGCGCCACTCTATGCCGACGACATCGATGTCCTTGCAAACGCGCTTTTTGCTTGGTGCGCCGAACGCAGCATCAAGTTACAAAGCCAAGAAGGCCTGTCCGCGGCCAACGTGGCCATAAATCTTTACGACGCCGGCTATCAAACGCAGGACCGGCTTCTTGGCGCGCTCCATGACCATGAGTTTCATTGAGATCGACGCTGTGCAATCCCGATGCTGCATTGGGAACGGTTGACGTAGCTCGCAAAAACAAACGCCTCAGACCGCTCCCAAGCGACTGAATTTTAGTTCCGGTAAACACGTCTTTATGCTGCTGTGGCCTTTTGCAGGACACCTGCAATGCAATCGCGTTCTTCGAGAATCCCAACCCATTCATTTTCATAGTATTGCGAGTCATAGATCAGTGTGAAAGGGCCTCGGTAACCGGCAGCGCTGGAAAGTTCAACGCAACGTGCGTAATCCTCCACGTCAAGACCGACAGCTGAATAACGACCCTTGGCATGGCACAATTCGGCACGCCCCATGATCTTCGCCAGGTCTTCATATTTGCCAGCGCGCTCCCAATTGCCGAAATCCCCGTTGAGACCGAGTTTGCCATTCAACGCATCAAGAACGCGATTGAGTTCCACCGGGCCGGGCAGCAGATCGAACCAGTTTTCTATAACGAGACGTACACCCGCGTCGGCGGTCTCCTCAGCCAATTGGCGAAGATGTATTTCCGCTCGATGTAAAGCCGCATCGCTTGGCTGAGCCTTGCCGGCAATCACGCGCATGTTCTCGGCCCCGAGAGCCACTGCGGTGTCGATCCAACCGGCCATCCATTTGGCGTCGCGTTGAGCCGTCTCGGGATCGCTGAGATCACCATCCTCGATCAACAGCGTTTGCACTTTAACATCCGCTTCTTCGGCGGCACTCCGCAAGTCGGCAAGGTAGCTCGGCAGACGGCTTGGCAAATGGAAAGAGCAAATCTCGAGCCGAAAGATATTGTGCTCAGCGCATTGCCGCGGCAAATCAATCAATTCGACGACCCCCTCCCCATAAGCCGGCTGGCGGGTCGGTATTTCGACACCAGCGGGCCTGTATGGATAAATGCCGCCGAGCGCACGGTGCAGGGACCACGTGGATACGGCAAAACGATCTGCTAGGTCGATCGCGAAGCTCATTTCATTCCCCTCCTTGATTCCTCAAACTCTCTTGAGAGCAGGTAAGAAATAGATTGAACGGACCGGATATCAATCGAAATCCGGAGATCGATCACATTGCCTTCACGGACAACCCGATCCCACGCAGAAGAAGCATTCGAAATACAAAGCATGGGTCACGGCACCCCATGACCGCCTTTCACCCATCGGGAAATGGCATCGAAGATCAAGTCGGCAATCCACATGGCGCATACGCCGACGACAAAAGCCGTCGCATTCATGGCGGCGACATCCTTTTGCGGCAGAGGCCAATTGATGGCACGCAGGTAAAAGAGCACCGGCTCCGTTAGATACGCTGCCGCCAACGCTCCACAGATCGGCGATGCAACAATCTCCCGCATTGTATATCGACGCCTGGAAAGACCACGCAAGATGCCGCCGGAAAGGCCAGCAATGACGACCCCGGCTTTGATGCCCAACGCATCCAGAAATTCGTGCATCGTCATTGTTTTCTCCGACGTGACCATTTCCGGCGGATGCTCGTTTGTCACCGGCCGGTGAGCGGCGCTTTTCAGCGTGTCTTCGGAAAAGACTTCCGTGCCCGGCCGATAGATCCGCACGGTGTGCATCTCGGGCCGGCCGATCTCGGCGCCGCTATAGCTTTGAATGCCCGTACGGGCGATCCGGGCGTCGGCGACAAGATAGCCGTCCCCGGTCCGCCGCGTTCCCGCGACGGTGACAGTGTCAGTGAAGTTCATGTTGGGATTTCTCCTGGTCGGAGCCGACTGGGGTTTAGGGTAAGGAGTTGCTGGCTATGACGAAGCCGGAAGTGTTGCCGGCTGTACCGATGCGGCGCTGGGTCCTTCGATCGGGTCGGAAATCGGCTTGGGCTCATCGGCATGTTCCGATTGGTCGGATGCCTTCATGGCCGCCTCCAATCCAGGCAGCGATCCGTCCTCGACGAAAGCGTTCACCAACGCTTCGGAGAGAGCCTGTCGTGCGATGATCTCTTGGCCGGCAGCAGACCCGAACAAGGCGCGTGCCGCATCCGCCTTCGTTTTGAAGATATCGGCCCGCTCCTTCTCGCTCATCTGCTCCAAGGGCGCCCAGCTGGAATAGATGGCGGGATCGCGAGCACCGGTGGCAGAGCGAATGAGGCACTCGTCGAGCCGCGCCATTGCGGGCGTATAGTCGAGCTCCTGGATCGCCTGGATCCGGTCATGATAGTTCTTCATGTCGGCTGCGCCGGTGGCATTCAGGCCGGCCGGTGATTGACCAAGCAATCGCGTCACCGGAATGTCGGCCGCGCCTGAGACGATCTGCATGAACGCCATCAGGATGTCGGTGAGACCGGAGAGCGGTGCGCTCTTGCTATCATATTCCTCCTCGGCATCGAGGATCAGCGTCCCGTTGACACCCTTGATCGCGTTGGCGAGCGTATAGCGACGCAACACGGCGTCTTCATAGGCCTGATTGCCGATGTTGGCTGAGAACTGCGGTACCCTAATGATATCGATCTTCGCCTCGAAGACGAGGCTGGCGATATTGGCCGCCGTGCTATCCGCATTCTTGATCGCGTCGAATGTCGCGGCAAGCACGCTTTCGCCCCAGGCATGATTGCCCATCCCGCCGAACTCTTCATTCGGCGTCATGGCACCCTTGAAGGTGACCAGTCGCGATGGATGGATAGTAACCTGGGTCCCGTTCGCGCCGGTCAGCGTGTAGAATTTCGGTTTGCCATACCATTCGGAAGCCGGATCGCTATCCATGTCCCCGGCTGCGAGCTGGCGGCGTGTCAGCACGGTCAGGTGCTTGAGGCCGCCTTTTCCAACTGCCTCCATGTCGAGCGGCAGTGCCGGATCGGAATCATCGGCACCGATGAACAAGGCAGCGCCACCGAAGAGGCGCGCTTTCGTGGACGCTTCCAGCACTTTGCCGCGCAGATTGAGCCGGCGCTCCTCCGCGTCGATCAATCCGATCTGGTCGCCCGCGGCCTGCCAGTTTCGCCACTTCCGGCAGCTATCCAGTGCCGGGATATCAATGATCTTTCGCGGCAGCCAGGAGCCTCGATAGGCGGCGATAATCTGCTCGTCTGTCAGGATCGGCTGCGCGTAGAAGACCGAAGCCGCCTTGTCTCTTTCCGTGCCCATGCGGGATGCAAGGCTCACCAGTCCGTCACGAACCATCGAGAATATCTGCCCCATGGATTGTCCTTTGATATCAATGTGATGAAATGACCCGCGCCAGCGAGCCTAGAAATTCGTGAAGCTGAAGGAAGAGCTCAGCGCGAGCTCGTTCAGAGCATCGGCAAAAGCATCGACCTGATCATCAAACTGCCCGTTCGGAAAGGCACAGATCTCGTCCAGAAATGCTTCGTTCCAGTCAGCGCGCAACAGCTTGACGTTCCCTGCTTCCACCTGAGCCGATGCCGGCTTGGCGCGCGTCGCCTTGTCACCGGTCGCGGACAAAACTCTGATCGGAAAGCCGGCCAGCAGCTTGATCTTCGTTTCCGCGTCCGCCTTGCCGGCAGCACCCGGATCTTGCGGTATGCGGATCATCACCGTTGGCCCGTCCTGCGACGCCATATTCTTCAGATTGCGTTCCACCTCCGCGGCCGACCATCGTCCGCGGGCGATAGTCTCGACGTAGAAGACGCCGTCAGCCCATGCCATGCGCAGACCGACGGTCCAGTCCGGCTGGCGGCCGGGACGCTCCTTTGAGGCCGCGAAATCCCAGGCGCGGCAGCGTTTCGCGCCGGCAGGCACCGCCTCGACGATTTCGAAATCACCGCGTTGAAACAGGCCCCCCGAGCGCGGTGAAGGTCGCTGCTGAAACTGACCGGCAACCGCATAGGATCCGAGCGGTATCTTGTCACGTTCCACCACCGCACGCGGAAAGCGCTGCGGAAAGAGCAGTTCGCCCTCTTCCGTCCTCGGATCGACAAACCCGATCGATGTGCGACAACAGCGCTCCGGCTCGAACTCCATGGGCAGCATCAGGTGCTCGTAACCGAGCCCAAGCGCCAGAATGGTGCCGGACACATCCGCCTCATGCAATCGCTGCATCACCACCACAATCGCCGAACGCTGAGGGTCGTTGAACCGCGTCGGCACGGATTCGCGAAATGTACGAACCGTCGACAGACGCTCCGCTTCGGATTCCGCACCATCAACCGAATGAGGATCATCGATGATGACGCGGTCGCCGCGACCGCCGGTCAACCTTGAGAACGGCACACCTTGGCGCGATCCCGTGCGTGTATTGGCAAAGGCCATCTCGCCGGTTCTCGTCAGCTTGACTCGGTCACCCCAGAGCGCCTGATACCATTCCGAAGTGACGAGGTCGCGCATGCGCCTGTTGTCGCGCTTGGCATAATGTTCCGAATAGGACGCGCCAAGATAACGCAGTTGCGGCCTGTTTTTTGGGCCCCATTCCCATGCCGGCCAGAAGACGCCGCAGAGAAGCGATTTCATTGTGCCCGGCGGCACGTTGATCAGCAGCCGTGTGATCTCACCCGAGGTCACGGCTTCGAGATGCCGGCAGATCGCCTCGATGTGCCAGCCATGGACATAGTCTGCAGATGGCTCGACGACATGCCAGGCTTCTCGAACGAAGCCAGCCAGCGATTGGCAGTTGGCGCGTATCCGCTCGGCATCCGTGGCGATCTGCCTGTTACGCTCGGCCCGCTCGCGCTCAGCTGTCCGCTTTGCCTTCTCCTCTTGGATCGCCGCCATCATCGTCGCCGGATCCGGCAAGCGGACCGAAGAGGGATTCGAGTGTTGCAAGCTGCTCATCCGTGGCATTGGTTAAGTCGATGGTGAAAGCCCGGCCTCCCTTGGCCCCGGTTCCCAGGCGCTCGCTTGGCTTCTGATGAACGTAAGACGCTGCTATCTTCGCCATTTCATCGCGCCGCTTCTGATCCGCCTCATCGTCGCGCATCACCTTCAGCATATAATCGAGCGGCGTATCGCCGGCCGGAACGGCCTTGCGTCGGCGCGCGCGCGGCTTGCGCTGCACAACCGGCTTGTCGGCATTAGACATGCTTGAAATTTCCGATGGAACCTAGAAAGAAAACAAGCGGTTCAAAACATCGCTTGCGGTCAACAGTGCGTCGCTGCAACTGTTCTCATCATGCCAAAATGAATACCCCAATTCGGTGCTGTTGGCGACACCCTTGAAAGATAACGGCTCTGCAAGGATTGGCGAATCTTGATGAAGACGACGGATAATTATTTGA
Source organism: Martinezella lusitana (assembly GCF_016901135.1). GTDB lineage: Bacteria > Pseudomonadota > Alphaproteobacteria > Rhizobiales > Rhizobiaceae > Rhizobium > Rhizobium lusitanum_D. Next base: position 785,893 of record NZ_JAFEVL010000048.1, read on the forward strand.
AATCCCTTGAGAATATCGCACTCCGCAGTCCGACGAATTGATCAATATTTTCTCCGGCGACTATCTCATGATAGTACCCGAGAGATGCAAGCAAGAGGACACATTGAGCCATAAGTTGAAAAGCGCCGAAGGCCTCGACTGGGCGCGGCAGTTCATCACCGCCAATCTTCCGATTCTGCCCGTTCCCGGCATTCCGGAGATTCGGCTGCACAAAGCAGGACCGCGTAGTGGTTTGCGGCGCCTTGCGGAGCAGGATCTGCAATTCGGCTCCCCCTATTGGGCACATTACTGGGGTGGGGGGTTGGTATTGGCCCGCTATCTTCTTGATAGGCCAGAAGCCGTCGCCGGTCGCCGCGTACTCGATCTTGGTGCTGGTTCAGGAATTGTGGGCATAGCAGCCGCGAAGGCCGGAGCGGCAGACGTGCATGCCGCTGATATCGATCCCTATGCCATCGCAGCCGTCGGGCTCAATGCGGCTCTGAATGACGCGGCTGTCCAGCCCGTCCTCGCCGATTTGACAAGAGGCGAACCTCCCGCCGTCGATGTCGTCTGTGTCGGTGATCTCTTCTACGAAGCGGCCCTTGCAAAACGCGTCACGGCATTTCTGGATCGCTGCCTGGCACAAGGGACTGCGGTTCTGATCGGCGATCCATGGCGCGCTTATCTGCCGGCATCGCGACTTCGGCTTCTGACGGAATATGCCGTGCCGGATTTTGGCGAGGACGCCGCAAGCCCGCGGCTAAGCGGCGTCTTTGCATTCGAAAGCAGCATGTCACCATAGGGTGAAAACGATCAAGGTCGACCACAGCGGCAAATACGGATTCGGACCGGAAATACCGCCGCGATCTAGACTTTCATCTTGGCACGCCGGCGGTTTCCGCGCTCAAGCCGCTTGGCAAGCTCTGCAAGCTCAGGACTTGCCGCATCGAACACCGGCCGGGCGTCATCCGGCAACCAGTGCGTTGCATGTTTGGTCATCGGCGGTTTAACCCGCTCGGAACCACCGGCCGAATTCGGCATCATCGGCGATATGCGCGACCAGTCAGGCTCCTGCAATATCGGCGAAGTGGCGAGAATCGCGCCGGCGACATTTTGAAATTCGCTCTGAATGCGCCGCTCCGCCGTGCGCCGCACACGCCCCGTTCGGGCACAGAAATCCCGGAAAGATCCGGCGACATGAGGTGCTGCAAGGCAAATGGACCAGCGCGAAAGCAGGATGCGGCGCTCCTCATCCTTGACGTGGATCCGCAGCCAATCCTGCAACACCTCCTCGGCCCGGCTGATGGCGGCAGCACTCGGGCGATAACGGATGCGGAGATCGGCATGATCCATCGACTCGGGCAGGACATCCGGCCAGAGCGTGCGCATTCTGTCCGGGCGAACGCCGCGGACATCGAGGTGAACCATCGTATCGGCCGCCTCGATGAAGCGAGCACGAACGATCAGGCTCAAATCGGCGATCTCGGCCGCATGATGGGACAGATCGTCAAACTGCGAGGCGGGCAGGTGCATCAAGTCGTCTCTCCAATTCCCAATAGATTAGGGTTCGCAGCGTCGCGCGAACCGGCCAAGGCCGCCTCGCCACGGCATGCAAGCGCAGCGAAGCAAGTGTGATGTCGTCGAAGGCATCAAGCAGATCGCCCGGACGCTGCAGCGCCCAATCCTGGCGCTGCATAAGAACATCGGAGACTGCTCTGATCGTATCCGACCAAAGCTCGTCGCGATTATTTCCGGTTTGACGGATGCAGCGCAGAACGAAGACCAGATGCCCGTCGCCATATCGCCCTCGAATTTCCTGCATCGTACCGCGGGCATGGCTCTGGGCCGGCGCGCGGCGTCGATGGACCGGAACGAGCTTGATGCCGAGGCCATCGAGAAGAAGATCAAGCTTTCCTTTGGTCATCGATCCTGCAGCTCCTTTCGCAAGAAAGTGTATGCTTGTTCCACGGCGCATATCCGTCATGCCATGTTCCCGGCCACAGCCGCAGCGCCGGCTGTCTTGGCCTTGAAGAAAGCTTCCGCTTTGGAAATTGCCTCCACCCTCGCACCATTGCGCAGCATGGGCGTGTTGAGATAGGCAACCATTGCCTCGCCGGCGGCGGCCTTTGCTGCATCCTGCGTCGCAAAGACAATCGGTTCGCCGCTTCGATCCTTGAGGATCTCGTTCGTCGCGCGATGAACCTTGCGGATCCAGCCGAGATGACCGCCGGCAACCGCTTCAGTTCCGATTTGAAATTCATTCATAGCAACCTCCTCTGGCCGGCAAGACCAGGTCTGTGAGTTGGGTTCTGTGGTTTGATTTTTCGTGCGGATGCTGATTTTCAGCTCGGTTTCGCGAGGCGTGTCGGCTTTGCCGCGCCGGCATCTTTGTCGCCGGTCATCTGGAAATGGATCTGGTCACCCTCGGGTGCACCGCAAGCGTCATCCCGATCGCCTGGATATTCTGATCTCCGGAAGATGGATTTCATTGCCGCTAGCGTACTGGCGAAGAAGAACGCGGCGCCGATACATGCCAGGAAGCCTTGCAACATTTCGCTCATGGCATCTCCTCCGGATTCGGCGCTGATGTTGCAGGCTCGGCATCGCCCATCTCTGCCGGCTCCACGGCTGCGTCGCAGTTTTCGCGATGCAGTTCGATGATCTCCGCGATCGACAAAGCCCGATGACAGCCGGGACAACCCCAGAAGCGGTGAAAATATCCCGCCTGCCAATATGATTTTCTGCCCCTCCTGCTCGCGATCATGCCATCACCCCTAAACACACCTTTCCATCGCACGCTGGTTAAGCCAGTGTGCCGGCCCGCGGTGATTTGCACCGTAGGCCTCTTGATAAACACAAATTATGTTGATAATAATGTCGATGTCAACATGATTTATGTTAATAATTTTGCGAGTGTCACCTGATGCAAAAATCCATGGGCGAACGACTGAAGACCGCGCGCGAAGCCGCAAATTATCCATCAGCCACAAAGGCGGCAGAAGCGCTCGGCGTAAGCCTTTCCACCTACCGGGCGCATGAAAACGGCCAGAACGAATTCAACGCCGAGATCGCTAACCGCTATGCCAAGAAATTCGGCACGACGGCAGCCTATCTCCTGACCGGCGAAGGGCCGCGCAAAGTGGCCCGCTCGGTGCCGAACATGGTCACCTCCTTCGATCCCGACGAGCAATACAACGAGGGATTCGCTGAAGATAACGATGAGCTCAGCTACAGCCGTGAGCATTGGCAGCCGCAGATCGCAGGCGCAACGCCGGAAGTGGATGTCAAGCTGGGCGCCGGCAGCGGCATTGTCGGCGAAGTCATCAACCTGCCCGTCGGCTCCGGGAATGTCGCCGGCCATAAGATCGTTGCGGAATGGCTGATTCCCGCGGGGTATTTGCGCAACGAGGCGAAAGCTTCGCCAAACCATACTATCATCATGGAGGTGATCGGCGACTCCATGCAGTCTACATATATGCCGGGAGATCGTGTCATCGTCGATCTCTCCCAGAACCAGATGACGACCGATACCGTCTACGCCATCAGCGACGGCTATTCCGAACCGCAGATCAAGCGTCTCCAGCGCGTGCCCTTCACGCATCCGAGCCAGGTGAAAATCATTTCGGACAATCCGGCGCTGGAAACATTCACTGTCGAACTGGAACGACTGACGATCATCGGCCGCATCTGCGGACATATTGCCCGGAAGTAGCAAGCCTACCTTTCCTCCTTCCGCACACCTCACCAAACCTGTGACTTTTGCTGGATATGTCGGCTGTCATAGGCCTCAAACACTTTTAGTGTCATTCTTGATCTAAATAAACATAAATAATGTTGACATATATCGTGTTGAATGGCAATTTCTCAGTAAGAGCCGATTGGCACTGAAAGGAATGAGCCCGCGCAAGCGTTAAAACCTTGCACGAAGTCAGCGAAACCGGACAGGCCATGGATGTGGAAGCCGGAAGCATGCTGAAAGGAAAGTGCCGTTAATGCCCACTAAGCCCAACACTACTGCGACGGATCTGGCGGATACCGTGACGATAGACAACAGCAAAATAGGACGTGTGCCCTCCACGCCAATTGCGAAGGCAGCAGAATGACAATGCACACCGATATGTTCTCCTGCGAATACTCGTTCGATGAGCTGAGCATTCGCCTCTGCGATCGCTGGGAAACCGGATTGCTGCTCTATGGGCGCGCCGAGTTGACATCGGCGGGCGCTGATTACGAGGATGAGTTTTACGTCTCCGCAATCCGCTTGGATGGCGGGGCGAGACTGGCAAGGCCAAACGTGCTGAACGGCACAAGCAATTTCGAGTCCGAACTGTTTCGACGGATAGCTGCGGTCATAGAAGACGAAAAGACACATGCCGGCCGTCATGCCGCCGAGCTTTTCGCCAGTGAATTGGAGCAATCCAGGGAAACCGATTATGATCACGTCTACAAGGTCGAGCGGGAAGGAATCCTGGAGTCGCTGGCCTGATGCACATTGAAGTCGGCGCTTTCACACCGAAATCAACCCGAAACGGAGGCTGCTATGGCCACGGAAGTTCCGCTGCGCGAGCGTGAAGAAATTCGCATGCTCGAGGAGAAACTGCATCGTCCGGAAATCCGCCAGTCGCCGGAAGCAGTGGCGGAACTTCTGGCGGAAGGGTTCCTCGAATTCGGCAGTTTGGGAACGATCTATGACAATAGAGACGAACTCATCGCGTGGATGGCGGAGGAGAAGGCGGATAAACCTTCTGCATTGGTCACCGCCTGCGATTATGCTTTTCGATCGATTTCACCCGATGCAGTCCTGGTGACATATCGGGCCGTTCGGCCACCAAAAGATGGTGAACCGCCGCGGCATGTCCTGCGCAGTTCGATCTGGCAGCGCATCGATGGCAGGTGGCAGATGATATTTCATCAAGGCACCGTCACCGCCCCATCGGTTTAGCGAAGAGACCGAGACTAACGCTGCCAGGGTGCCACACCATTACCCCGGCGGTCGACACTGGCTTCGGTCAATCCGAGACTATCGGCCATTCGAATGAGATCGGCCACGGAGTCGGCCCGCATCTTGCGCATGGCCTGACCACGATGGACCTTCACGGTGACCTCGCTCAGGCCGATCTCAGCGGCGATCTGCTTGTTCAGAAGGCCGCGCGCTACAAGCGCCATGACCTCGCGTTCACGTGATGTGAGCGTCGAAAGGCGTTCCTGAAGATCGACGGCTGCGGCTTCCTTCCGAAGTCGTGCCCGATCGATTTCGAGAGCCTGCCGGATGGCGTCGAGAAGATCCTGCTCGCGGAACGGCTTCAGGAGAAACTCCACCGCGCCAGCCTTCATCGCCCTGACGGACATCGGCACATCGCCGTGTCCGGTGAGGAAGATGATGGGCGTCAGATAGCCTGTCTTCGCGAGCTCGTCCTGAAAATCGAGGCCACTCGCATCCGGCATCCGGACATCGAGGACAATGCAGGCCGGGCCGACCGAACGAGGGTGCGAAAGGAAATCACGCGGCGAGGCAAAGCCACGCGTATCGTAGCCGACCGAGCGTAGGAGGCTGTCGAGCCCGTCTCGCACGGACGCATCGTCGTCGATCACATAAACGGCTGATCGCTGCTCTTCCATGCCCTACCCTCTCGCCTTCGCATCCAACGGCAAGGTGAAGCCGAAAACGGTTCCATGCGGGAAATTCGGCGCCGCATAGACGGTACCACCATGTGCCTCGATGATCGACCGACTGATCGCCAACCCCATTCCCATGCCGTTCGGCTTGGTCGTATAGAAAGCGTCGAATATCCTGTCGAGCGTCGCCGACGGCACGCCGATACCAGAATCACGCACACTGACTGTGATCTTGCTTTCATCGGCGGCGGCACTGACAAGCAGTTCACGCGCCTCTGCATCGACTTCAGTCAGAGCCTCGGTTGCATTCATAATAAGATTGAGGATGACCTGCTGGAACTGTACACGATCGCCGGCGACCAACGGCAGATCGCTCGCAAGCTCAGTGCGAAGAAGTATCTGGCTCTTCCGGATCTCGCTGCGAACGAGTTCCAATACGTCCACAATCGCCTCGCTCAGGTCGATCATATCGCGCGACGGAACCGACCGCGCCACAAGTCCGCGAACGCGGCCGATGACATCGCCTGCCCGCCCGGCATCCATGACGATCCGCTCGATCGCGCGCCTCGCCTCATCCTGATCTGCGGGCGTTGCCGAAAGCCATCGGAGCGCGGCGTTGCCGTTGGCCGCTATCGCCGTAATCGGTTGACTGACCTCGTGCGCGATGGCTGTGCCGAGTTCGCCCACGATCATGAGGCGCGACATTCGCGCAAGCTCGGATTGCGCTAGCCTCGCTCTTGCATCAAGCCTCTCGATCCTGATCGCCAGATAGGTCGTCGCCCCGATGGCGAGCAGGCTGAGCGTGCTATTGATCAGACCCGCCTGCGAGGCCCCGTGACGCGTCAGGAAGTAACTCACGACCGTAAGGACGGCACATGCAACACCCACGAACGCGATCGCTCCCGTTCGCTCGGAATAAACCGATAGCAGGATCACCGAGACGTACAGAACGGCAAACGCGATCTCCAAATCGGTGACCGTGTCGCCAATAAAGATAAGACCGGCAAGGATCGCGATGCCGAGCCAGAGGAATGGCATTTCGAGAAGATACTTCAGAAACTCGCGCCTCATGCCTTTCGCCCCCGCATCAGCGTTTCCGGCACATTGCGTGCAGGAGTGGCAAACTGCCTGACCCAAAGTCCGAAAACAACCGCGGTCTTCGCCGTGCCCAGATTGAGCGTCATTTGATCATGTACGACGGTCATGATTGTCGTTCCCGGCATAGTGGTTGCAAAAACGGCGGCGGTGCCGGCGCCTGAGGATGGCGAGGCTTGCTCTGTTCAGACGAGCTGTGGCGCGAAGCAGCATGCGTGCAAGATTTGCGGACAAAAACCCCTGAAAGAACAGATGGATAGTCCATCTCATGAGCCAATGCGCGCCCCAAAGAAGCGCCAGCATGCCTGCCAGTCCGGCATAGTCTTTCAAGCGCGCTCGCTTGCCGAAATACCCTCGCACTTTAGGAGATTGGTGCTTCCTGTTGCTGGGTTTGTTTTGGTTCTGCCTGCTGAGAGCCTCGAGCAGGCGACCAAGTTCTTCGTTGTCCCTGGGCATGACAATCCGTCCCGCAACCAAGCAAGTCGCGGGAGCACAGGGATCGACGATCCGATCGGAACCCTGTGCGTTATGCCGTGCCTCGGGTGCTTATCAAATTCGAAAATGTTTCTTGGTTGGCCGCTGCCTTATCGGCAGCGACCCTTCAGGATCCAACCCGATTGCGTGTATCAACTTGGGTTCTCCAGCGTGAAGAGATCAGCATTTTCGTCATAGGCGAAGTATTCGGCATAGCGCGCCCAGTTCGTCACGGCTTTGAGAGTGATATCGGCATAATCCTCCGACATGTAATCTTCGAGCTCGTCACGAAAGCGCCGCGCCGGCGCGCGATGTGTCGGCCGCTCATCCAGAACGCGGCGGATATGAGCGGCAAGCGGCACATAGGTTGCCAGATGCTGCTCGAAGAGCCGCTTGCGCTCGTCGATATCGCTGTCGGAAAAACGCAGACCCGGCGCCGTCAACTTGATGTCGCCTCCTTCAAGATCTGCGAAACGCAGAAGCTGCAGGGTTTCCGCCACCGGAAAGAGATCATCGATGCCGAGATGCAGGTGTGTCGCCAGCGGCGGCAAGTCGGCCTGCCCACGATAGGGCTCGGCCGCCACCGTCTCGATCAGGCCGGACATCAGGTTGGTCGACACGCGCGGCAGCGCCATGGCGATGCCCGTACCCGGGAACAAGCCGTCACGCGTCGGCGCACCGGTTTTTGCCGTCATCCGGGCATAGATGTCCTCGACCAGCATACGAAATGCGGGATCGAGACGATTGCGCGGCTGCGGCAACTCCACCCGGATTTCAGCGATGACACGGCCGGGGTTCGATCCGAAGATCAGAATGCGGTCGCACATCAACACCGCTTCCTCGATGTTGTGGGTCACCATCAGGACCGACTCGATCGGCATCCGGCCCTCGCACCACAGGTCGAGAAGGTCGGTGCGAAGCGTTTCCGCGGTCAACACGTCGAGTGCGGAGAACGGCTCATCCATCAGCAGCACCTTCGGACGAACGACAAGCGCCCGGGCAAGACCGACACGCTGACGCATGCCTCCAGACAGCTCCTTGGGATAGGCGCTTTCGAAGCCATCGAGACCGATCAGGTCGATGGCCGCCAGCGCACGCTTGCGGCGCTCCGATGATGCAACCCCTTGGGCTTCCAGGCCAAGCTCGACATTCTGCAACACGGTCAACCAGGGAAACAGGGCGAAGCTCTGGAAGACAACGGCAACACCGGAATTGGGACCGGTCACCGGCATGCCTTCGAAGGTGATCTCACCCTTGCTTGGGCGGATGAGGCCGGCGATGGCGCGCAGCAGCGTCGACTTGCCCGAGCCGGAACGGCCAAGCAGCCCGACAATTTCATTGGGATAGAGCTGAAGATCGACATTTTCAAGCACGACCAGCGAGCCCGAAGCCCCCTTGTCGTAGGTCTGGCAGACCTGTTTGGCCAGCACCAGCGGCGAGCTCTTTGCGATGTCGGCCTTCTTGGAGATGACAGCGTTTTCCATGTTCGGTTCTCCGATATGTGATTAGTCGAGACGCAGGCGGCGTTCAGCGAAGACGTAGAGCGGCCGCCAGAGTGTTCTGTTGAAGAGGGTGACGAAGACCGACATGACGACGATGCCGAGGATTACCCGCGGAAAGTCGCCCGCTTCCGTCGCCTTCGCGATGTATGAACCAAGCCCGAAAGCTTCGAGCTTCGTGTTCCCCCAGCTTGCCAGTTCAGCGACGATGCTCGCATTCCACGAGCCGCCCGAGGCCGTCAGCGCTCCGGTGACGTAGTAAGGAAATATTCCTGGCAGTATCGCGCGCCGCCACCAGGTCCATGAGCGCAGCCTGTAGACCGAGGAAGCCTCCCGGAGATCGGTGGGGAAGGCGCTTGCCCCGGCGATCACGTTGAAGAGGATGTACCATTGCGTGCCCAGCACCATGAGCGGCGACAGCCAGATGTCGGGGTTGGCACCCGTTGCAACGATTGCGATCACAGCAACAGGAAAGAGCACGTTCGCCGGAAATGCGGCCAGGAACTGAGCCACGGGTTGAACACGCTCTGCAACAGCCGGCCGAAGACCGATCCAGACGCCAAGCGGAACCCAGATCACACTAGCCACGGCTATCAAGACAACCACGCGGATCAGGGTGACGAAGCCGCCGGCAAAAGCGATCCCGACGTCGTTCCACGACAGCGTCTGACTGAGATAGGATACGGCGCTCCAGACACTCCAGGCACCGACGACAGCGATCAGGGCGAGCCAGCCATAATCGATGACCTGCGTAATCGGGCGCCGTCTGCCTTGCCTGCGGCCAACCATTGTCGACCTGGGCCGCAGTCGGATGAGCATCAGGCGGCCCCAGATGGCGGCAAAGGGTGCGGTTACGTGCTTCAGAAGACGCGTGCGGCGGACCAACGAATAGACCCAGGACCGTGGCTTCTCCTGCCCCGCCGTCTGCTCGAAGCGGAATTTGTCTGCCCAGGCGACGATCGGCCGGAAGAGCAGCTGATCGTAGAGCAGGATCACGATCCCCATGGCAAGAACGGCCCAGCCGACGGCGGCAAAATCCTGCTTGTCGATGGCAAGTGCGAGCCAGGAGCCAAGTCCGGGAAGCTGCACGGTGGTATTGCCGACGGTAATCGCCTCCGAAGCAACCACGAAGAACCAGCCGCCGGACATCGACATCATCGTGTTCCATATAAGACCGGGCGCCGCGAACGGTGCCTCCAGCCGCCAAAAGCGTTGCCAGGTGGAGAGACCGAATCCACGGCTAACTTCATCGAGGTCGCGCGGCACCGTCCGCAGCGACTGATAGAAGGAAAAGGCCATGTTCCATGCCTGGCTGGTGAAGATCGCAAAGATTGACGCGCACTCCGCACCGAGCTGGCTTCCGGGAAACAATCCCATGAAGAATGTGACGGTGAAGGTCAGGAAGCCGAGCACCGGAACCGACTGCAATATGTCGAGGGCCGGAATGATGATCGTTTCGGCGCGGCGGCTCTTCGCGGCAAGCGTGGCGACGACGAAGGTAAAAACGAGCGAGGCGACGATCGCGGCCAGCATGCGCAATGTCGTGCGTAACGCATATTCAGGCAGATAGGCGGGGTCGAGCGTGAGCGACGCGGTGGCAAGCCCCGACAGCGGCGCCCGCATTTCGGCGACGCCGTGAAGCGCAAGAAACGCGACTGCGACAATAAAAGCGAACGCAGCAAGGTCGTAGCCGTTCGGCAGTATGCGGGCGCCGGCGAGCGCGGCAACGGCGCTGCGCTCCCGCCGATCATTGGGAAGGAAGACCATGTGTAATCCCTTGAAAACAAGAGGTCGCGAATGACGCATGTCGGTGGCACCACATTCGCGGGGCCTGGGACATGCGCGTTAAAGCAAGAATTCGGGAAAGCGGGCCTATGCCGCTCGACGACTGCCGTCCTCGTCGGGGGCAGCTCCGCGCTCGGTCGTCCAGAAGCACTCCAATTTCCCGCTGCGAGGATTGGTGTGCCAGACGGCAATCATGCGTGGGCGCTGAGCGATCACCGCCCGATCAGACCTCGGCGCGCCGTTCATAGCGGGCAGGATCTGCAAGGCGGAAAATTTGGATGCGGACGTCCGTCCGCGGAAAAGAATGATGTTGTTCATGGCTCACCTCGTCGGTCCGCTTATCGACGGATCCGGATGGCGAGCCGGACAGGCTATGCCCGACCGATGCCCGCCCGGCGGATGCCGGTAGCGGTCCAGGTTGTTGCGATGACCGTCCGGATGCGGCTCGAAACCGCAGCCGGACAGCGACTAGGGTAGCTGTCCATTTGTCTCTTGATCAGTTGTTTCGTCAGCCTTCGCATTGTGTTGCGCAGGCAGGAACGTCTTGTCACAACCACCGGGAGGGATCAATCAGGCGATGGTGCAGCGCCATTACACCAAGGTATAACCCTCGGGATTTCGTAGCCCGTAAGCTCTGTTGCCAATGATAAAAAACTGTGCCCACGAAAGCAGTTAGGAAGCGTCCTGAAGTCGGGCTTCAACCTTATCGGGAAGAAGGAAATGCCGCATTCCAGAAACTTGTCGCCTCGAAGGTCCAGTCGAGCGTGGGAGCAAGGCGCTGATCCGATGCCTTGACGACGGCATCGACAAGCAGCTGGGCGTCCAGCAGCTTCTGATTGACGGAATTTGCCCGCAGGGCTGTCAGCACCGCGGAGGCACGCTTGCCATCCGAAATACAGGACTGAACCAGCAACTTATAGGTACGATCCTTGAAGAAGATCGCCTTCGCCGTCTCCAGAAGACGATCGTGCTCTGCCTCGGTTATGTACTCCAGCCACAAGCAATGCGCGATCGTTGCCCGGACATTGACGAGTGGCTCGCTCAAGGGAAGAAAGCCGAGTTCCGCGGGCGCATGGGACTGGGCCACTTCGGCATCGTCCTCCAGGGCGCCGCTGACGTAATCGTCATAAATCCTGCCGATGCCGACCATGCCGAAGGCTGCGCATTCGGCCGCTCTCAACGCGCCCATGCTCGCGGCGCCGAAGACCTGCACTCCCTGAGCAAGGCCGAACAGGATTTCCTTGTGCCAGATCGCCGGCACATGCTCATAGACCCCGTCAATCAATCCGATGACGTTGGCACCGTCGTCCACGGCCTGGAAAAAGTCGCCTTGCCTGGCTGGCGGGCGCAGCTCATAGCCTGCCAGCGGCAACAGAGTCGCCCCATGGAAGGTCGGTCCGGCAAAGATGACTTTCATCGTGAACCCAAAATCCTCTTCTCGGCGCGCATACCGATCTCCCGGAGCCACGTACGGTGGAAATTTCAAGTCTGGAAGCAAGCACCGCCCCATCCAGAACTGCCATTTTCGGGATTTGGAGCAACAACCTTCACTAAAACACAGAATTGTGAAGGCTCGAGTTGCAATTAATCACGCGTTGCAGCAGAAATATAGGACCAGTTTCGTTGTCGTACCGGCATCAATCTGCCTACAATTACTGGAACACGGCACCTCGGCGGCTATTACACGTTTAAAGCGATATAGAAAACGCGATGGGATTCTCACTCAGAACATTCGGAGAAATCGTTCTTCTCGATAGGGAGGGTCAGGCGGTCGCGTTTCCGGAAAAAGCATTGCTGATACTTGCCTATCTACTTGCGAGCGAAAACAGTTCCGCCAGCAGGCCAAGCATGGCGCGGCTCCTCTGGGGCGAGGATGATGTCGCCAATTCACTGACGAATCTGCGAAAGCTTATTTCCCGCATCAAGAGCCGGCAGTCGGACCTGAAGACTGCATTCCTGACCTTTGACGAGACGGAGGTCCATCTCGCCCGCGACTCTATAACCAGTGACATTATTTCCGCGCGTGCCAACACGCCCAGGAACCCATTGGATAACCTTGCTTTCCTTGCAAAAGGCCTGCGCGCAAGATTTCTTGGGAAGGCCAACTGTCAAAGCAGGGTTTTCATTGATTGGCGGGCAGGCGAAAGCAGGCGACATCTCGCCATGTTGAAGGAAACGCTTGATGTCGCCGCCACGGCTCCCGCGACGCCCGACGGCATCGCGCTCATCAAGGAAGCCGCACTCCTTCTATTCGAAGCCGAACCGCAGGACGAGAGCACGCACCGCATATTGATGAAGGCGTTCGACGCCGAAGGTGGGCTGGAGCAGCTCAAACGCATATTCGAACGACGCAAGGAGCTCATTTCATCGTGGCCGGCAAAATTGTCGATGCAGCCGCGAGGCCAGACCCCAGCGCCCGTCCTCCAGTCCGAATCGGGCGCATTGTCGGACCATGATGCGACGACACGGCCCATCTTGCACCTGCCGCGTCTGGCCCTGCTGCCGCCAATCAACCACAGTCCCGACCCCGGCGCTGCGATGGTGGCCACCTCGTTGGTCGAGGATATCACCCTTGGCTTCTGCGCCTTGAACAGCCTGCGGGTGATCGCCCCCTACTCCGCCATGCAAATCAGCAGGCAAAGCGAGAACCAATTCGAGCTCCTGCAGCGATACGACATCAACTATGTCCTCGATACCCGGCTGAGCGGCCTCGGCGATGACATTTCGTTGTTTACGCAGCTCATCTATCTGTCGAACAGCGAGGTCGTCTGGGCCGAACGCTTCAGCTTCGGCAAGCTGGATCTGGCCCGCAACAAACGCGACATCTCCCGGCACATCATTCTGGAAGTCGCTGGGCAGGTCGAACAGCATGAGATGACGCGCGCCTATTTCGAGCAGAGCCCCGCTGCCTATCACCAATATCTTGTCGCGCAGCAGTATCTTCATCGCTTGACCCTGCCGAACATGCGGCGTGCCCGGAAAGAGATGAAGACCGCCTTGCGCGAAAGCGCCGATTTCGCACCGGCGCTGAGCTCCATCGCCCGCACCTATTCCAAGGAATGGCTGCTGACGGCACGCGGCGATATCGAGCTGCTGAAATCGGCCGAGACCTATGCCACCCAAGCCATCACGATTCGCGAGGATCTTGCCGACGGCTATCGCGAGCTCGGCGTCGCCAAGCTATTGCAGGGGTCCATCGACGAGAGCGTCGAGGCGCTGGAATTGGCAGAGACGCTGAGCCCGCACTACGCCGATGTCATTGCCGATCACGCCGATACGCTCACTCATTGTTCGCGGCCGCAGCTTGCGCTTGAAAAAATCTCTCACGCCATGGAGCTCAATCCTTTGAGCCCGGATTCGTATCTTTGGACCGCCGCCGGAGCCAGCTACGCGCTTGGCCAGTTCGACAAAACAGTTGAGTACATCGAAAGGATGGTCGACAGCAGCTTGGCGGACAGACTGTCCGCAGCGAGCTGGGCGATGCTCGGCGATAGAGAGAAAGCGCGCTTCTTTGTGCGCAGAACTCGCGAAACCAATCCTGACTTCGATGTTGATAGGTGGCTATCCTTCCTGCCCGTGAAAGAGCAATGGCACAAGGATATGTATCGAGAAGGTTTAAAGAAGGCAGGATTTTAACCAGCAACCCTAGCAAAAGGAAAAGCTGCATGGCACGCGTTGTTATTTTAGGAATAGCAGGAGAAGAAGGTCTCTGGGTTGTCGACCTGGATGCCGGAACCGCAGCACCCCTTAAGTCTCCAATTGCTTCGACATTACACCCGGTTGTCACTCTCAGAGCTGCGGGCGCAGCGGTGATTAAAGGCGTCGATGTAGCTGTTTCGGTAAAATCGGCAAAAACCGCTTTTTCAGGACATTTCGATGGCTGATACATAGGGCGGCGTATTGCGGTGCCGATTGGCTCGGCACCGCAATACTATCTGACGGAAGGCGGCTTCAGCCAGGAGAGCGACCTTCGGAAGAAGTTCGAGACCGAGGACGGCTGGAAATTTAGCTTCGAGAAGCGCGGCCCGTCATGGGCGAGCCTTTCAGGAACCAAGGGCGACCGGACATCTACATGCGGCAGATTGCGCTCTGCGATGACGCCATGGGGAACTTTACGCTCGAGTACCCCGCCGGGCAGCAGAAGCGGATGGGGCCACTGGTGGACAGGGGGAAGACGCTTAAGGCATCGAAGCACTGCGACTGAGGGCCGCCGGCTAAGTCACCGCCGAGCGTGCGGCATTGCGCGCCAGGATGTCGGCAAGTTCGTTGCCACCAGCCCCGGAATGTCCTTTGCACCATTCCACGACCAAATGCGGATGCCGCTCCAGAAGGGCGTCGAGCTGCTGCCAGATTTCCATGTCAGGGATCGGCCGGCGTCGCGCGTGCGGATTCGGAGTGATTCGCTTCCAGCCGTTGGTGCGCCAGATGGCCCTCCATCGACGGCAGCCTTCTACGACGTGGGCGGCGTCCGTCCAGAGCTTGACCGACCATGCCGGGGCTTCGGCGGCAATCCACGAGATGGCCTTCAGGACGGCGAGGACTTCGAACATGTTGTTCGAGGTGCCGACCGCCTTACCGGAGGCGACGTGCACCTGGCGGTCGCCTTCATAGACGATGAACGCCCATCCTCCGGAGCGGGAGGCGGCATCGAAGGAGCCGTCTGCGTAGATATGGAGCCAGTGAGCCATGCCCCATAGGTATCAGCGATAGCTCTCGGAGTCATGCGAGTGAAGCGTTGCGACGGGGAAGTGACAGTCATCTCGCCTTCGGTTTCTAGCGGCCTGCGCTCGACGCTGCTTGCGATTGCCCATAGACATCCGAGATGGGGCTCGAGCGACCTCCGGGAACTCTTCACCATGGTACAATCTCCGAAGGACTGCCGTGTTTAGCCGCCGGGCGACGTAGGAGCGAACACAGAGTCTCCCTGCTCGCCTGCGCTATTCAACCTTGATCGCTTCGAGCCAGATCCCGACGGCGACAGCTCCGCCGTCGGGATGGCCGACGGCACGCTCGCCGAGATAGCTTGCACGGCCGAGCCGTGGTTTCATGGACTGCGTCGCCTCCGCGCCTGCGACACCTGCCGCAACTGCAGATCGCCATGCTTCCGCGGCCGAGGTGCCGGCATTGACCTTGTCCCGGAACGTCTGAGCAGCCGGATAAAGTGCATCGATCATCGTGCGGTCGCCCGGCTTCGCTCCGCCCAGATCGGAAACTGCCGTGACTGCAGCAACGAATGCCTCCGCCATCTGCTCCGCCGTCGGCTCGTCGATGCCAGCAAGGTGACGCGCTGCACGCATCAGACCAGTGGCATAGAAGGGACCCGAACTGCCGCCGATCGCCTTCCGCATGGCATTGCCCATGGCCATCAGTCCTTCGGACACGTCGTCGAAGCTTTCTTTCGGAAGCGCCAGAACTGCTTCGCCCCCACGGACCATGCTCGCGCCGAGGTCGCCGTCACCAGTGATGCTGTCGAGATCCGTGAGCTGCGGTTCGGCAGCGATCAACGCCTGTGCGACCACTTCTGCGGCCTGGCGCAAACGCACACCGGCCGCTGTCGTCTTGGTTTCGCCAGACGCGCCCTGCTCGACCTTCGTCGACGGAAGGACTCGGTTGCGATTCAGGGTCCCGCCGCGCGGCCATGCTCCAGCATCGGTGGGCGCATCGATCAGTGCCAATGCGTCCGCGTCGACATGGATGACAGACAAGGAGAAGCCGGGCATATCCAAAGCGGAAAGGAAGGTGCCGGCCCATGCTCTCTCGACCACAACACCCTTCGCCTCAAGGAGGGCGACCGCGGAACGAGCGACGATCGCAAGTTCCATGGGCGGCGTAGATCCAAGTCCATTGACCAGAAGTGCGACGCGGTCACCGCTCTTTAGCCTGCCGTCAGATTCGATTGTGTCGATCACGAGCTTGGTAAGCTCTTCCGCCGACGCGATCGGCATCCGCCGAACCCCCTGCTCGCCATGGATGCCGAGGCCGACCTCGATTTCCTTCTCCCCAAGGACGAATCCCGGCTTGCCTACCGCCGGGAGCGTGCAAGAGCCGAGCGAGACGCCCATCGAGGAGAGCTTGTCAGCGGCGGCGCGCGCGATCCGGGCGACCTCCTTCAAGGGAAGCCCCTGCTCCGCGGCAGCGCCCGCGAGCTTGTGAACCAAAACCGTGCCGGCGATACCTCGGCGACGGTCGGCGGGAACCGTATCCTTGAGAGCAACGTCGTCGGCGACGACCACGATCTCGACCGGGATTCCCTCGGCTCGGGCAAGTTCCGCGGCTAGCCCGAAGTTCAGACGATCCCCTGTGTAGTTCTTTACGATGACGAGTGCTCCGGCCGGACCCGCAGCCACCCGGATGCCAGCAAGAACAGCATCAGTGCTCGGAGACGTGAACACGTCACCTGCGACGGCAACGGTGAGCATGCCTTTGCCGACATATCCTGCATGGGCGGGTTCATGGCCACTCCCTCCTCCGGAAAGGACAGCTACCTTGCGCTTGTCAGCGTCAGGAAGGCCCGAGCGGATCACGACGTTCTCGTCGGCAAGCAGAACGGTGGCGGGACTCAGCGTAACGACGCCTTCAAGCATCTCTCGCACGACGGTAGACGGATCGTTGATCAGCTTCTTCATCTTCGTTTCCTCCGGTCTTGCTCAATTGGCGGGTGCGAGTACGGAACGCTCGCTGGCGCTATCGAACGCATGGATACTGTTCGGACGATGCACGAGCACGATATCCTTGCCAACCTCGACCTCCGGACCGCGTTCGAATTGAGCGGATACGAGCGCAGCGCCGACGGACACCTGGATCATAACCTGCGAGCCCAGTGGCTCGATCAGCTCGATCCGCCCCTGGATGATCCCGGAGCCACTCCCTGCTCCGCCAATATGAGGTGCCAGATGTTCGGGACGGACGCCAGCGATTACCCTTCCCTTGCGAGAGCGCAGTGCTTCGCCAACCGCTCCCTGGGGAAGAAGCCGAACTCCCGGACCGACCAGCGCGACATTCTCGATGGTGACATCGATGAAATTCATCGGTGGGCTGCCGATGAATCCGGCCACGAAACGGTTGATGGGGGTGTCATAGATGATCTGCGGCGTGTCGATCTGCTGCGCTACGCCACCCCGCATCACGACGATCCGATGGCCCATCGTGAGAGCCTCGAGCTGATCGTGAGTGACGTAGAAGGTTGTGATCTTCAAGCGACGGCAGAGCTTCACGATTTCGGCGCGCATCTCAATACGAAGTTTTGCGTCGAGGTTCGACAAGGGCTCGTCCATCAGGAACACGCGGGGCTCGCGGACGATGGCGCGGCCGAGCGCCACGCGCTGCCGCTGGCCGCCTGAGAGGGCCGAAGGCTTGCGTTCGAGCAGAGCTTCGATATCGAGCGCCCTCGCCGTCTTCCTGACCTGTGCGTCGATCTTGTCCTTCGACCACTTCCTCACCTTGAGGCAGAAGGCCATGTTCTCGTAGACGGTCAGATGAGGATAAAGTGCATAGTTCTGGAAGACCATGGCGACGTCCCGTTCGGACGGCGTGTGTTCGGTGACGTCTTCTCCGTCGATGCTGATCGAACCCGAGGTAGAGCCCTCCAGTCCCGCAATCATTCGCATGGTCGTGGTCTTGCCGCAGCCGGAGGGACCGACAAGAACCACGAACTCGCCATCTTCAGTCTTGAGATTCAGATTGTCGACGGCGTTGAATGCGCCGAAAGACTTGTTCAAATTCTCAATCGCGATTACGGCCATGAATTCCTCCCTGTGTTCGTGAAGCGGTCGGCCTCAATTCCTGTCCGGCTGACCGTGTGGAGCGTCGAAACACGCCCGATACTTCTGTTCGTAGAAATCGGCCCAACCGGGGTTCGGCTCGATCGTCCGGGTGGTGACACTTACGGTGAAATCAACCCTCTTACCCAGACCTTCGGCAGCCAGCAGAGCGGCGCCGACGACGGCGGGCTCCTGTTCGCTCAGCACCCGGATCGGACGGCCGTATACGCTTGCCCGAAGTTCGAGCAGACTGCTCGAACGGCTCCAACCTCCCGTCGCATATATTTCAGTGTCGCGGACGCCCGCCCACCGCATGTGGTCAAACATCCGCCTTGCCGTGATCGCGGCCATTTCCAGAACTTCTCGCGGGTCGGCGGCAATCGGTAGATCCGCGGCAGATGCGAAGAACTTGGGCTCGCCCGGAATTCTCGGAAGCGCCAGAAAGGCTCTGATATCGACGCCTTGTGTCTGCAATACCTGGACGCTCGAGGAGAACTCGAAGACACCAAGGCATGCAACGCCAAGCTTCGCTTGAACGGGCACCATGAACGCAAGGTAGTCGTCGAACCGATCGAGCGGAAAGCTGGCAGACTCGCCATAGACGACGTTGGCGGTGCCGATCGAATCCACGCGCGCAGCGGAGTCGAGGCGCTGGATCATTGCTGCGGCGACAGGATGATCATGCCCTCCAGCGACAACCAACGTGCTTTCCGTGGCGGCCCCCGACTGTGTCAGGCGCCCTCGACGAACGCAGCCAACGGCCTCTCCTGCCCTCAGTACCTCGGGCAATCGAGGGGCGCTACAGAACTCCAGAAGCGCGCCGATCCATTCGCGTCGTCCGACGTCGTAGCAGCCCGTTCGGGATGCCAGGGTCTCGCTGATAAAAGGCCGACCCGTCCAGTACGCCGACGGATAATCCGTCAACGTGATCCATGCACTACTCGCATCGAGCACTGAAGGACGGTTTCGGCGCAGCCAGAGCCACTTCGCGCCCGTCCGCGTATGTTCCATCTCGATCCCGGCACGCGTCGTTGCAACGCTGCTTTCGCGGATCTCGACAGCCTCGGCGACCGCGCATCTGTCGTACCACGGAATCGCGACATCAAGGGGCTTCAGCGCTTCATCGACACAGACACCGTCCTCGCCCACGCCGGTGGTCGCGATGGCGGAAAGCGGCACACCCCTGCCCGCGGAGGTCCAACCTTCAACGATGAGATCTTCAATTTCCCTCACCAGGACGGCGGCATCGACCCCCGCTCCCGCGAAAGTCGAAGACCGAGGCGTCGGAACGCCCCGTGTCCATCGAGAAACGCCCGACTCATCAACTATGGAGACCTTCAGATTGGTCGTTCCAATATCGACCCCGCACACTAGCATTTCACGGCCTCCTGATCAGGTCGCCAGCTCATGAAAACACGAGCTGGGTCTTGATCGATTTGCCAGCCTGCATGCTCTGAACCGCATCATCGAAACGCCACACCGGAAAGCTCACGCCGATGAGCAGCTTGGCTTTCTTGCGGATGTCCGGCATGAGCTCGACCGCGGCTCCGAACTTGTCGGCGCAGGAATTCGATCCGATAAACCGGAATTCCTGTTCATAGAGTTTGAAGGGCACAAAGGTCGCTTCCGCATGTTCGTCATGAACGCCAACCTGCACGTAGGCACCCGTCTTCTCGACGAGCTGAAGACCCTGCTTCAATGCAGCATGCACGCCAGCCGCCTCGAATACGACATCGAAGCGCTCTTCACCAAGCTCGGAGGGCTGCACCGCCGCATCCACCCCTACGTTTCGGGCGATGTCGAGTTTAGCGCTCGCCGGGTCAGCCAGTGTCACTTTCCCTGCTCCGGAATGCTTCGCCGCGATCGCGATCAGCAGACCCATCGTTCCTCCGCCGAGGATCAGCACCTGGCGATCCCTGATCCCCTGGGAGGAGTCGACCGCGTGAAGAGCGCAAGCAAGTGGTTCAATGAGAGCGGCGACGTCCGAGCCGATGGACTCGTTCACCTTAAATGCGTTGCGGTTGGGTACGGTGACATATTCCGCGGCGGCTCCTGCACGGCCGACGCCGATCGGAGTCAGGCGGATACAGAGATTGGGTCTGCGTGACTGGCACCAGCGGCACTCTCCGCAGACGACGTTGGGATCGACTGCGACGAAGTCGCCCGCTTTGAGATTTCTGACGTTCCTTCCAACAGCAACGATATGACCTGCGAACTCGTGACCGGGGATGACTGGATAGTTCGTGCCAACGAAACCGTGCTTGAGGATATGGAGGTCCGTGCCGCAGATGCCGCAGCAGGTCGGCTTGACCAGGACCTCGTCGTCCGCGACCATCGGAACGGTCGTCTCGATGACACTGATTTGATGATCCTGGGTTATCCTGACGGCTTTCATCTTACCGCTTGGCGCGCCGCCGAACAGATTGTCAAAATTCATTTCACTGCTCCGAATGTTAGGCCGCGTGTCAGGCTCTTCTGCGCCAGCCAGCCGGCGACGACCACAGGGACGTTGATCAATGTCGCGACTGCCGCCACCTGCGCGGTATAGAGCTGGCCGAAACTGAGGAATTTCTGCAGGAAGACGGGAAGCGTGCTCACCGTCGTGGTCAAGTTCACAGCAAGGAAAAATTCGTTCCAGGCGAAGATCGCGCATAGCAGCGCCGTAGACGCAAGGCCGGGCCTGATCAATGGAACGATGATCTGGACCATTTCGCGCACGCGCCCTGCTCCGTCGACCTCAACAGCGTCGAAGACCTCGCGTGGAATTTCGACCATGAACGACCGGATCATCCAGATCGCCAGCGGCAGGTTCATCGAGACATAGAGGATGATGAGAACTGTCGAGGTGTTCAGCAGATCGAATGTGCGGGCGACGAGATAGATCGGCACAATGCCGGCCGCGATCGGCATCATCTTCGTCGAGATGAAGAAGAACAGCACGTCTCGCCACTTCGGCACCGGGCGCACCGTCAGGGCGAAAGCCGCCGGAACCGCAAGCAGGATCACGATCGCGGTCGAGATAACTGTGACGAGAACCGAGGTCGTCGCGAAAGACACGAAATCGTTTTCGAAGATGCGGCGATAGTGATCGAGCGTCGGCGTGAAAAACAGCTTTGGCGGGTAGCTGACAGCATCCTGTTCTGTCTTGAAGCTTGTCAGGATCATCCATGCGATCGGTGCGAACATGACCAGCGTTCCGGCCCAGGTCAGAACTGTCAGACCTAGATCGAGAAAGCTCTGGCGGCGACGTCTCATGCTCGTCCTCCCTCCTTGAAGATGCCGGAGACAACGCGCAGCATCGGAATGGTGAGCGCCATGGCAAGCGCCAATGAAATCATGCCGAAGGCGGACGCCCTTCCGAGATCGAATGCACTGAATGCCTCGAGGTAGACGTAGTAGGAGAGGTTCGTTGTCGCATAGGCCGGCCCGCCGTTCGTCAGGATGGCGATCGCAGCGAAGTTTTCCAGCACATACATGGCAACCAAGAGGCCAGTCAGTTCGATGAAGGGTCGCAGATGCGGCAGCATCAGGCGACGGAAAACGTACAGGCGGCCAGCTCCATCCACTTCAGCGGCCTCGGCGACCTCGGTCGGAAAGGACTGCATTCCGGCAAGCAGAATCAAAAGGGCGAAGGCGGACCACTGCCATGTCGTCAGGATAATGATCGTCAGCTTTGGATACTGGCTGATCCAATTGATACGACCGATACCTATTTCGTCAGTGACCCATCCGAGAATGCCGAAGGTCGGATCATAGATGCCCGTCTTCCAGAATAGTGCGGCGGCAACAGGCATGATGAAGAACGGCGTGATTGCCAACGTGCGGGCGACCGTCCGGCCTCGAAACTCTCTGTTCAGGCCCGCAGCGAGTAGTCCGCCGATGACGACGGACGCCACGACAATCGAGAACGTGATGATTGCCGTGTTCAGCACAGCTTGAATGAAAACGGCGTCGCTTGCCGCGTTGACAAAATTACGGAACCAGACGAACCGAGGCGCCGTGGTCGAAACCAAATTCCAGCGCTGCAGGCTGTAGTAGAGGGTGATCAGGAAGGGAAGCTGCGTGACCAAAATCACGAAGATCAGCGCAGGAAGCAGCGGGAGCCGCTGCCACCAGCCTTTTGCGAAACCGCGGCGGGCGCGTGTCGTCCGGGAGCCGCTTGAGAGCGAAATCGAGGTCATGATTTTTATCCGCATGAAAGATGCAAAGTTTTGGCGGGCCGCTGGGAGGAGGACGGCCCGCCAGGGCTCAGTTACTTGATGTAGCCCGCATCCTCCATGATCTCCTTGATCTTCGCTTCGCTGGTCGCGATCGCGTCGTCGGCACTCATCTGGCCGCTGATCGCGCCGGCAAGCTGCTGAGACGTAAAGTCACCAATCTGCTCGAACTCGGGGATCGTGACGTACTGGACGCCGGTGTAGGGAACTGGATCGACGGTCGGCTTCAGCGGGTTCGCTGCGCTGATCGACTTGAGCGTCAGGTCAGCATAGTCCTTCGTTGCCTTTTCATATTCCGGCAGCTTGTAGGTGGACTGACGCGAGCCTGGAGGAACGGTGCCCCAACCTGCCTTTTCACCAGCCAGCTTGATGTATTCCTCGCTGGTCAGCCAGGAGATCAACTTCCAGGCAGCGTCCTGATGCTTGCTAGTCGTCGGGATCGAAAGGCCCCACGCCCACAGCCAGCCGGAGCCGGGCTTTTCCTTGATCGGCGCGAGCGCGAAGCCGACGTTGCCCTTAACTTCGGCGTTGGCCTGGTCGATGACCGGACCCGCGAAGACGGTGTCGTCGTACCACATGGCAGTCTTGCCTTGTGTGAAGAGCTGCAGGCATTCCTGCCAACCGTCCTTCGCAGCGTCGGGCTGGCCGTATTCCTTTAGAAGCTTGACGTAGAAGTTGATCGCTTCTTTGCTTTTTTCGGAGCTGAGCTGCGGCTCCCACTTCTCGTTGAACCAACGTCCGCCGAAGGTGTTGATCACGGTTGTCAGCGGAGCAAGGCTCTGACCCCAACCGGGAATGCCGCGAAGGCAAATGCCCGAAACGTTCTTAGACTTGTCATCGAGCTTTGCCGCATATTCGGCGACCTGATCCCAAGTCGGCTGTTCGGGCATTTTCAAGCCAGCCTTGTCGAATAGGTCCTTACGGTAGAACATGAAGGACGAGGATCCATAGAAGGGCGTTGCGAACATGTCGCCCTTGAAGGAGACAAGATCGCGGATCGGCGTCAGAAGGTCGTCGGCTTTCCATTCCGTATCCTTGGCAACGTATTCCTTGCTGAGGTTCGTGATCCAGCCCTTTTCGGCCCAAAGCGGGACCTCATAGGCGCCGATCATGACGACGTCGAACTGGCCAGACTTCGTGGCGACGTCCTTCAGGACAGTCGGCCGCAACTGGTTCTCCGGAAGCGTCTGGAACTTGACCTTGATATCCGGGTATTTGGCATAGAAGTTATCGATGAGCTTTGCTGCCGTTTCCATCTGCGGGTTAGCGGCCAAGGCGACCGTCAGCGTCACTTCTTCAGCATGGCCTGGCTGGGCAACAAACACACCAAGTGCGATCGAAAGCGCAAGTGTGCTCACACGCGCACCGGACAACGCCGGGCGCCACATAGTCATAGACATAGAGACTTCCTCTCCCAAAAAATCCGACATGATTGTCGGAAGCTTACGTGGTGGGGACCTTGCGCCCTACCGACAGCGAGGCACTCCCTCCACCGGAGCAATTCTGCTGTATGTTCTGTACGTACAAAAATTCCAACAGTACGTCAACTGCATTGTCAAAGACATATGTTGGGAAAGAGCCGACCCAGGGGGCCTATTCACTGCATCAAATGCTCAATCCGAACGTATCTACGATTTCTTTCAGCAATTTACCCTGATGTTTCAGCGCGTATTTTTGGTGCAGATCCGCATCCATCGCGTCGGTTCAACTTTCCGTGGGCTTAGGATTTGCAGTCCAAGCCATTGCCCGGATAGACGACGGCCCCAATTTTGGTGTACGTTTCGTTCGGACATTTAAGAGAGTTGCCATGCAAAACATAGATCGCGCGTCTGCGGAGCCATATTACCTCCAGCTCGCCCGGATACTCGAGGACCAGATCAAGACCGGGAAATATAAGGTTGGAGACCGCGTCCCAGGCGAGACGGAGCTATGTCGATCTTTCGATCTTGCACGGTCAACCGTTCGGGAAACTCTTCGGGCACTTGAGCAGCAGCGATTGATCCGGCTCGTTCCCCGCCGGGGAGCATTCGTCTCGGATCCGGCCGAAAATCAGTGGAAGTTGCAGGTAACCCAGGGATTCCTCGAGACGGGCGCTCACTCTCCGGATCGCGTAATCGAGACCTCTGTACTGCGCGCCGGGTTTGAACCCTTGCCTGATTTTGCTTCGGAAGCCCTTGGCGTCAACAGGGGCGAGAACGGGTTCATAATCGAGCGCATCCGCCATATTGACGGAAAGGCAGCGATGCATTCCACGAATTTTCTCCCCGCGGATGTGGGAGCGTCGCTCGTTGGAAAGCCCGTGCTCGAAGGGACTGCGTCGTTGAACCAGACTCTGGCAAAGGCAGGCTTTTCCATATTCGCAGCAAGGCGCGAGGTTGCGGCGATTGGCGCGCCAGCGGACAGCGCGAAGCATCTTGGGCTGGCAAGAGGCGCCCCGGTGCTCTTCGTCCAGTCCACATCACGATCCGAAGCCGGACGAGTTTTCGACTTCTATCGCTCCTTCGTGCGGAGTGACGTTGTGACCATCTCAGTTGATGCCGAAGCACAGACCGAGACCACGCAGAGCAGTAACGACCCAGAATAGCGCACTGCCCTTACGGCCAGATACCGACTCGGACGTCGAACCGACTCCCCTGATTAGATTTGGAGCGGCTGTCACCTCATGCGCGGATTTGAACGCGCTCAGCGTGCGATCAGCCGTCCGACCATTAGCGCCAGCTTTCGTCTTGACACCCCAAAGCAACGGAGAGTAGATACGTATCGTCCGTCTTGTCCGTACAGAACAGACAAGACGAAGAGGAGCTCTAATCAAGACGGCCAAGCCGTCGAGTAGATAGGAAACAATCCCATGTCGATGGAATATCGTCTTCGCCGAACGCTGCCGAGTGACCGGGCGGCAATCATTATGCCTGTGGATCATGGTCTCATCTTTGACCGGATCGAAGGCCTCGAAACGCCATCGGCGCCATTTGCAGCATGGGCCAACAACGACGTGACCGGGTTCATGATGACACCAGGACAAGTCAAGCAGACCGAAAAGTTCTTCGCCGCGCACCCGCATCTCACGCGCGTCCTCACCATCGACACATATAACGAATTTCGTGATCTGGACGGCGGCGGCTCGCACGATCTGATCACTACCGTCGAGGAAGCCGTCCGCATGGGCGTCGACGCCGTCAAGATGCTCTTTCCCTGGAATATGTCACGCTACGAGCGAGTGCAGATATGCGCCCGCGTCGGAAAGGTTGTGGCGTCCTGCGACCGCTGGGACATTCCTCTCGTTCTCGAGCCCGTCATCATGGGTGCGCCCCGTACGGAAGAAGTCGTCGTCCAGGAGGAGAAGGTCGCTCGCATCGCTTACGATCTGGGCGCTCACATCATCAAGATCGCCTTCCCCGGCGAGGAGCGCACGAAGCGCCTGTCTGAAGAGTTGAAGGTCCCGCTCGTCATTGCTGGCGGCCCTCTGTCAGGCCCGCCGTCTGAGACTATCGATGCCGTAGCGCAGACCATCCGCGGCGGCGCTCGCGGAGTCATCGTCGGCCGCAACATCTGGCAGCGCGACCGCAAGACGGGGGAAGAAACCATCGCCGAGATCGCCAAGCTGACGCGGAGCGTTAAGTTCCAGGATTGATCTTCGACAACCATGATGGCTGCGCACCTAGTCTTTCGCAGCCATTATCCACTTCCGGCATATGCGCGTGGTCGGATCGACGTCGCCGGGCAGTCCACAGGTCCATATCGCGACTTCTCACAATGGACGTAAGTAGGTTCGCTTGCGAGCGGCTGTCCGACTGATCGCGAACGACAGTAAGGCCCCCGCGAGAGTTCCTGAAGCGGCCGCTCCTTAGCTGTCCGATCAGTAGGAACCGCGCGTCTGGCGCTCGCTTCAGTTCCGCGGAGTGCTTACCAGGATTGCCGCTGCTTCGTTTGCTGCGGCGACGGCAGTCTCGAGCGTCGCCCCGCTGGCGATCTGTGCCGCCAGCACTCCGATGAATTCATCGCCCGCGCCATGGGTGCTGACGAGCTTCACCTTCACTGCAGCGACAGCCTTCTCGCTCCCTCCCCGCTCAACGAAGGCGACTCCTTCGCCGCCGGCTGTCACAACAGCCACAGGATATTGTCTGGCCAGGATTCGCGCGGCCTCCAATGCCGTGTCCAGGGAATCCACGCTTGGAATCGAAGCCAATGCCTCCGCCTCGACGGCGTTCACCACGACAATATCGACAAGTGCAGTTAGCGCGGCCGATGGCGAGCGCGCGGGCGCGGCATTCAGGAGAACCGTGCCACCAGCCTGCTTGACCGCGCAAGCGGCCGCCACATTAGCCTCGTCGGCAACCTCGTTCTGCAGCACAAGCACGGAGCGTGGTCCAAATATCCCGGAAGCCTCGCTCACGTCGGAGTCGCCCAGTTCAAGGTTGGTACCAGACACGAATACGGCACCGTAGTCACCCTCGCTGTCGAAGATTGCGACGCTCATTCCGGAGGCGGCACCCTTCAGTGTCCGAACGAAGCGGTGATCGACGTTGTGATCAGCGAGATTCCTGACGAGTGCGTGCCCGAACTCGTCATCCGCTACGGCTCCGATCATCGCCGTCTTCACGCCGTGCTTGGCTGCCGACACCGCCTGGTTGCCACCCTTCCCACCACACTTCGGATACCACGCCGACCCCGCGACGGTCTCGCCCTTGCGGGGGCGGTGCGAGCCCTTCACGATGATGTCGTAATGCAGGCTGCCGAACACGACGACGGCAGTATTGTTCGATGTCATAGGAACTTGTCTTTCCGTTTGGACGCGACTGCGGCCATGGTCTTCGAAAGGTTCTTCTCGGCTGCGCGGTAGTCGCGCTGCGCGACAGCTACGAACACGGCATCGAGGATGTTGAGCTGGGCGATCCGTGCTGCGGCGTTCTCCCCCATCAGCGGCGACCCCTGGGCAGTGGAGCAGAGTACAACGTCCGAATGCTGGGCCAGTGGCGAGCTGCCATAATTGGTGATTGCTATCGCGCGGGCGCCGTTCTTGCGGGCGAGCTGTATCGCCTCGATGATTGCAACTGTGTTCCCGGAGTGAGAGAAGCCGATCGCGATATCGCCCTCGCCCAGTAGCGAAGCCGACATCAGCATCATGTGCGAGTCGTCGTGAACCTGCGAACGTACGCCTATCCTCAGGAACTTATGGGACACGTCCCTGGCGATCTGGGCCGATCCCCCGACCCCATAGAAGTCGCGGTTCCGCGCTCCATGGATGAGATCCGCTGCTCTGTCGAACGCTTCCACGTCCATGATCGAAAGCGTCTCTTCCAGCGCATGAATCGAAGTCCGGAAGACCTTCTGGATGATCTCCTGAGATGTGTCCTCGACGGACAGTTCCTGATGCATCTCGGCAGTTGGAAGACGATTGTACTGGGCCACCGCGTTGCGGAACTCGCGATAGCCCGCGAATCCCAGCTTCTTGGCGATCTTGACCACCATGGCCTCTGACACACCTGCCTCAGTCGCGATCTCCTTGAGCGACGTGTCGTCATCGAAGCTTCGCAGAGCGAATACTGTCTCGACGACGCGCGCTTCCAACGGTGTCAGAAGCGGCATCATCATTCTTATCCGCGGCCCGACTGCCTTGGGATCGGTCTCCAGATTCATCCACGTCCCCTTGTCAAGCGATCGATCATCATCGCGACAAGAATGATAAGGCCGGTTGCGAGCAATTGATAGAAAGCCTGGACGTTCATCAACGTCAAACCGTTGCGCATGGCACCGAGAATGATCGCGCCCAGCAGTGTGCCAACGACACTTCCCTTGCCTCCCATCAGCGATGCGCCGCCGATGGCCGCCGCAGCGATTGCATCGAGTTCCCAAAGATTGCCGAGGATCGGCTCTGCAGCACCGAGCCGGCCAATCAGGATCATCGAGGCTAAGGCTGCAAGTGCGCCCGAGATGACGTATGCGGTGATCTTGGTAAGCGCGATCGGTACGCCAGAGACGTAGGATGCTTCCTCGTTGCCACCAACGGCCAGCAGGTACTCGCCGATCGGCGTTTTCTTCAAGAGGATCCAGGCCAGAAACGCGACCACCGCCACGATGATGACAGAGTTCGGAATGCCAGCTATCGATCCGTTGAAAATGGTCCGGAAACCCTGCGGTATCCCGAGCACAGGATTGCCGCCGGTGTAGATCAATGCGATCGCACGGTAGGTGCTAAGCGTACCCAGCGTCACGATGAAGGGCTGGAGACCGACGAAGGCGACAAGGAAACCATTCACCAAGCCGCAGACGACGCCGATCCCAATGGCTGCGGCGATGGCGAGCGGCACGGGAACGCCAGCAACCATGAGCGAGGCGCTGATCACCGCAGCGATTGCCGCCGTCGGACCGACGGAGAGATCGATGCCGCCTGAGATAATGACCAGCGTCATTCCCAGTGCCAGGCAGGCATTGATGCTCGATTGCTGCAGAATATTGATGAGATTGCGCTCCGACATGAAGCCTGGAACCAAGGCGGCGAAGACCGCCATGATGAGGATCAAACCGATGAGCGTACCCGCGTCCCTGACTGAAAAGGATGAAAACAGCTTGGACGAACGATGCGGTGCGGCCGTTGCAATATTAGACATGTGAGTGCTCCTACGCGGGGTCTCGCGCTGTGAGACCAGCTTCGCCGACTGCATGGGCGACGATGGCCTGTTCGGAAAGTTCATCGCGCCCGAGCTGGGCGGCGATCCGGCCGTTTCGCATCACGACGACACGATCCGACACGCGCATGACCTCTGGCAATTCCGAAGAGACGACGATGATCGCCCTTCCCTCGGAGGCCAGTTGTTCAATGAGATGATAGATCTCCGATTTCGCCCCGACATCGATCCCGCGGGTCGGTTCGTCAAAGAGCAGAACTTCGGATCCGGCAGCCAGCCAGCGGGCAATGATCGCCTTTTGTTGATTGCCGCCCGAAAACAGCTTGATCGGGCGATTGATCTGGAAAGGCCGCAGATTGACCCGCTTGAGCAGGTCGTTGGCGGTTCGCTTCACCTCTCCATGCCGGATGAGTCCGCCGCGGGAGAATTTTCCCAGCGAAGGCAATGCCATGTTGGTCGAGACTGGACGGATCGGGATGATCCCCTCCCGCTTGCGCTCTTCGGGAAGCAGGCCGATTCCGGCGGCGATCGCCGAGCGCGGACTGGTCAGTTTAAGGTCAGTTCCGTCGAGCTTCACGGTCCCGGCGGCGATCGGATCGACACCTGCCAGAAGCCGCAGCAGTTCGGTGCGTCCCGAGCCGACGAGGCCAGCGATACCAAGAACCTCACCGCGCCGCACATCGAAGGATACGTCCTTCACGTGCGTGGCGGCGGAAGAAAGGTCACGGACCTCAAGCCGCACCTGAGCGGCCACATATGACCGATGCTCCTCATGCATGAGCTCGCGGCCGACCATCATTGCGATCACGTCCTTTTCGGGCGTCGTCTTGATATCCACCGCACCGACAACAGCGCCATCGCGCATGACGGTACCGCGGTGGCAGATGCGGAAAACTTCGTCCATCTTGTGCGAGACATAGATGATCGCGACACCCGAAGCGGCAAGCTTCTCGATGATGACTGCGAGGCTATCGAACTCGGCGGGCGTCAGACTCGACGTCGGCTCGTCCATTGCAATGATCTTCGCGTTGAACAGAAGTGCGCGGGCGATCTCGACGATCTGCCGTTGGGCGACCTTGAGATTCCTGATCGGCAGCGATGGATCTATCGACGGATCGATCATCGCAAGCGCCTCTCGGGCGCGCCGCTCCTGTTCGCGTCGGTTGACCAGAACGCCTCCGGCAGTCTTAAGAGGCTGGCCGAGAAACATGTTCTGGGCGACCGTCAGATTGGGCACCTGCTGCAGTTCCTGGTGGATCATGGCGATCCCGGCAGCCCTTGCCGCAACAGGTCGCTTGAACTGCGCCGCTTGACCGTCGACGTAGACTTCGCCGCTAGTCGGACGGAAGACGCCCGACAGAATGCGCAGGAGCGTCGACTTTCCGGCACCGTTCTCGCCGAGCAGGGCGTGTATTTCGCCCGGCATGATCTCGAAGGAAACATCCGAAAGCGCCTTGACGCTCGGAAACTCCTTGCTGATGCCCTCGAACTTCAATCGTGATGTCGATGCCATTTCGGTTCACTCGCTGGTGAGCGAGCCGGCCGGTAGCCGGCTCGTGTTGCGATTACTGCGCTGCAGCCGCGTCCTTCAACAGGACTTCGCGAACCTTGGCTTCGTCGCCCTGATAGTTGGCGAAGTTTTCCTTGGTGATCAGAGCCTGCGGCGTCGCGATAACGCGGGGCAGCTTCTGGCCGCCGACAAGACGGAGTGCCGCTTCCATCGCGACCTCGCCAGTCAGCACAGGGAAGCTGTCAACGGTACCGGTGAGTTCGCCCGCCTTGATGGAGGCATATGCGTCGGAGATGCCGTCGGTTCCGAAGACCGCGACCTTGCCGAGGAGGTTGGCCGACTTGACGGCCTCGACGACGCCGAGCGCCATGCCATCGTTGTTGCAGTAGAAGCCGATCAGATCCGGATGCTGCTGCAGGATGTTCGTGGCGGCGTCGTAGGACTGCTGGCGATCCCAATTGCCCGGAACGCTAGCGACAACCTCAAACTTGCCACTTTGGGAAATCGCCGACTTGAAACCAGCGGTGCGCTGCACCGCGGCATAAACGCCAGCCTGACCCTCAATGATGGCAACCTTGCCGCCCTCCGGGCGGTTCTGGATGAACCACTTGGCAACGCGCACGCCGTTATCCCGCTGGACGTTGCCGACGTAGTGCTCAGCCTGCGGGATGACCGCATCGTTGACGTTGACGACCGGGATGTTCGCGTCCTTGGCCTGCTCCATCACTGGCTGCAGGTTCGCGTCGGTCTGCGGCGACACGAGCAGAACGTTGTAACCCTGCGTGACCATGCCTTCGGCAATCGTCAACTGGCCGAGCTGGTCACCTTCGCTCTGGGCTGCCTGGTAGGCAACCACAATATTGTTCTTGTCGGCGAACTTCTTATAGCCTTCACCGAGCGAACGCCAGTATTCGTTGGTGAGCGTCTTGGATACGCCCCCAGCCTTGGTGCCATCGGGAAGCTTGGGCAGAGCACCGAACTTGGTCTCGAGCTGCGACCAGTCGACACGGTCCTTCTCCGTGTCGGAGTTCAACGGCGCAAGGTCCTGAGCGAAGCTGGCAGTTGCCCAGAGCGTGGCGGCAAGGCCTGCTGCAATTGCTGAAGTAAAGAATCGGTTCATCGGTTCCTCCCGAATGTTTCAAGGTGAGTGGTGGTGATCGGCCATCCGGCCCGGCATTACGACTCAGCCAAGCATCGCTTCCTGGATGATTGCCTGGGCGGAGACTGCATCCTGTCGGTCAATCGCACCGGATAGGCGATTGTCCTGCTCGAGGCGATCCACAACGTTCAGCATGCGCTTGACCGTGTTGATGTTGACCTCGCATTCGTGGACCGGATCGAGGCCGGTCATGTCTGGGAACGTGTCGAAGTAGATCGCGCCGTCGTATCCGTCACGGCGGATCTGGCGCAGAAGCTCGATCGTTTGGATTGAATGGACGGCGCCGACCATCAGACCGTCGTCCCGCTTCGCATAGCCGTCGTTGAGATGGACGCCGAGAAGACGGCTGTGACGCGCGATCATCGAGGCGGCGTATGCGGGCTGCTCGTCTGCATAGAGAACGTGGGCGAAATCGAGCGTCACGCCAAGATTTGGGGCGCCCGCTTCCTTGATGGCGAGAAGCGTGGTCGCACAGTCGGGCATCAGGCTATAGGAACGCGGCTCGTTCGGCTTGTACTCGATGCTGATCAGGCAGTCAGGGTCATGGGCGCAAACTTCACGGATTCCGTCTATTTCGTGTTGCCACATGCGATCGTAGTCGCCCTGGAAGGCATAGTCGAACCCGTCCTGCCCAAGCCAAATCGTCATCAGGTTCGACCCTGCTTCGCGCGCCGCGTCAATGCCAGCCTTGGTCAGATCGATCGCCTCGCGCCGGACCTGCTCGTCCGGATGCGTGAAGGCGCCGAGCTTGAAGGCCGGGTTTGCGTAGTAACGCATAGCGAAGCCGTTGATTGCCAAGCCCATGTCCTGAAGCTTGGCAGCGAGTTCAGAAGGCTTTTCGCCGACATGATCGGGATAGTTCAGGTCGAGATCGGTCAGCCCATCGACCTTTGCAGCGCGCTGAGCCATCTGGAGCATCGAGGGCTTACCCTTTAGCTCCGGCCATTCCGCCTGAGGGTTCGATGCGAACGAGTTGAGACGAGTGGCGAAGCGTAAGCTGGACAATATCATGGCCCCATCTGAAATTCAGTTGGGTCTTTAATTCACAAATTTATTCATTTTTGTAAAGTAAAAAAGTTATTGCGTCGCACAAAGCGCAGCATACCGCTACCTGCTGCCCTTTCCTCGTCGTGCGCTTCACTGAGATTTTTTTTGCCTGTGAAGATTCACCGAGCGTCCGTGTTGCCAGAAATGATGCCACGCCGAATTTCCAGCGCCGTCGAGTCCCAATTGCAGCCCGAAAATCCGGCTTTTCCGGCGCGACTCGAACCCCGGCATCACCGGTTAACAGTCGTTGGAAATCGCGAAATCACCGCCCGACGTCCTTCGCTCGACGAGCCAAGAGACTGATAATAAAAGACATTCGTCGACTCCGGGCGGATTTGCGCAAGAAGGGGCGCGACGTCGGCCGTGCGGAGGCAAAAATGGTGGGCCCGGAGGGACGCTCCAAAATTCAAGAAAAAACCAGTAAAATCAATACATAAGACCCCTGCCTGTGGACGTTTTGTGTAGCAGTCTAGTGCGGCATTTGGCAAGGTCTTTTCGACCTCCCTCGTGATCCTCTCCTGGCATCTCCTGCCCCTGCCAGCCAGCGCCGCCGACATATGCCGGCCAACCGCCCCTGCCATGTATGACGCCTGCACCAAGACTCAGACATGAGCACATGTCTAAGTGTATGTAACGAAAGGATTTTTTCGATCGTGGCGTTGACAGCCCACGCGGCGATCACCATCTTGGGCGAGCCAGAAGGCGCGGCTCGCTACCGTGCTGCCGGGCCGATCACCTGAGGTTCGTGGGTTCCCTTCCCCGTTTCCGCCCTCCGGCTGCTCGGCCCGGCCTGGATCGGAAACAGTGAAGGCAATCTGACATGACTTCGAAGCGCCGCCGCGCCCCAGACTCCGTCGTTATATCGCTCGCCGACGCGCGGAAGAGCAGACGCAGAAAACCTGCCCCTCAGGTCGAAAACGCGTCTTCGCCGAATGAAGCGACAGACGGTAAAAATTCAAGTAATTCCAACGACTTACATAGCGCACCGTCGGGGACATCGGAATTGTCCCCTAAGGCTTCATCGGGGACAACTCGCAAGAGAAAAAACGATAGTAATTTCAACGTCGTAAGCCTGTCCACGTCCCCGATCCACCATTCCGTATCACTGCGTCACACTCACGTCCCCGACGTCACTTCCAAGAAGCTCCCGGAAGTGACCGATCCTCGCATCAGCCGGGAACACCTTCCGGCCTTCATCGAAGGCAAGACGGATGCAGCTCTCCGCAAAATCTTCCCGAAGACCGCTAAGGCTCACAAAACGATCAAAGACCGCACGAAACGGAAAACTTCAAAAACGTTCCTGGCCCCGGCGTTGCAGGACTTCCGGGCCTTTCTTCTAGAGCTAGGTCCTGCCCCCAGCCCTGGACATTCGGTTCACCGTATCGACAACAACAATCCGAACTACGAGCCGGGCAACATCGTGTGGGCGACGCCCAAAAAACAGGCCAATGCACGGTCGTCAAACGCCGTCCTCACATGGCGCGGGGAGACGCGCACGCTCGCAGAATGGGCGGACGCTACCCGCTTGGATTACGAGGCCCTGAAGAAGCGCTGGCAACGTGGCCGCAAGGCCGGTCATTACCTTGACGGCGAGGGCGATGATGAACTTTTTGCCGGCTCCAGCGTCCGCAAATACAAAATCGTGCCCAAGCTCCGGCCTCGACCCGAAGCCCCGGCCGCTGCCGATCCCGATCACCTCGTAACTCCGGCACCGCCTGCACACGGTCCCTACTGCGCAGGCATCCCGATCTTGCCCGAACCACCCATCGGCGCGGACGGCTGGCCGGTAGGCGTCACTTCCTCCATGTGGGAGTCCAGCTACCAGAGATTTGTCGCGCAACGTCAGAAGGTCGACCCTGACGCCCATCATTTCTCCAAAGCTCATTTTTTCGTTTGGATCGCCGGCAGGCGCTTGGACGAGCTTAGCCGATCCATATGGGCGAGGCGGGGTTACATCTTCCACCGCGATGGCATCGACCTCGACCGCCTTGCCGATCTCTGGCGCCAAGCGGCCGACGACCTGGAAGTGCAGGCTTACTTCAAGTTCGGCCCACCTCTTGCCGCCGCGATGCGCGTCTACGCCCAGGAAAACCCGGCAGACGCCCGCAGCAATTTCGCATCTCTGCGCGCACTGCGAAAGTCCAAGCCCTGCAACGACCCCCACCGCGCAGTCGATTATCTGCCATCATACGCCGACGATTAGATGAACCGTTGCGACAAGTTGCAGCAATATCACGTATATTACTGACAAACAAGATAACACCAAATAATATCAAAGTGTATGTCAAGTACATCAGTGAGTTCCATCATATTTATACTTGACTTAACGCTAGAAACACTGATTATTTGACAAAACTATTGGAGATTTTCACGTGAGCAACGTTCAAACCATTGGCGTTTCGTTGACGTTCGATCAGGTTGACGAGATTGACCAGCGCATCGCGCGCATGCGGCTCGACGGTGACAAGACGTGTCCAAGCCGATCGGCCTTTATTCGGCGTGCGGTTGACGCCGCCTTGGCAGCGCCAGCGGCATCCGTGCCGACCGTTCGGCAGCGCCAGCGCCCCACCAAGAACTGAATTTTGCAACGCGTTGCACCAGACGCAAGTTTGCATTAAAAGCAGAAAGGAAAGCCAATGGCCGCACCACTCATCCCGCATACCGCCGCCGCCAAGACGGCCGATGAAACCATCACCCGCGACCAGCGCGACCATGCGCAGCGCGTCGCCCGCGCCAAGGCCGTCGACGCCGAGATGGCACGCATCAATGCCGGAGCCGGCCGCGTTCAAGTCGCGCCGACCGTATCCGGCGGCATAGCGCAGCACCGCACGGTCCCCGCCGCCCCGCCGAAGGTCGAAGCCGTCAAGAAAGCAGAGCCGAAGAATACCCATCCACGTGTAAAGACCCTCAAGACCGCATTGTCGCCCGACGCCACCGACCTGCTCTCGCTCGTGCTTAGGGCCGATGAAGCTTACAAGGGCGCGCGCCTGTTCGATCTGAGTGCGTTCGCCATCGCCCAGGCACTCAACATCCGCGAAAAGGACGCCCTTGAGGCGCGTGCGGAACTGGAGCGTGCCGGCTTGATCGTCTTCAGAGACGATGGCTCCGGAAATAGAGGCTTTATTCCCCGACTGCCCTGACCATTTCCCAATCCCGCCGCTGATGACCGGCGGGTAACGCGGCGACGGCACCGGCCTCCTGAAACCAGCCGTCGCCGCCCCATGACACGGCATTCGGCGGCGCGCGTCTAGCTCGTAACTCCCGGCCCGCCACCGGCAGCCGTCCTTTTCCTCTTCAAGGGTATCGACCATGCAAAATCGCTTGTCTCGCGAAGCTGCCATCAACGCCTTCCTCGCGTCGCTAACGCCCTCCCTTGGCGCGAGCGTCCGCGACATTTTCCGTGATCCGGATTTCGATCTCGCCGCGCTGTGTGACGAGCTGTCGCTGCCTGCAAGGAACGCGATTTGTGCCAAAGCTGACGCTCTGAACGACGCTCTGGACGAGCCCAACGCCTGGCTGCTGATAGACCTAGCCATCGTCGGCGCGAATGCGCTGGCCAAGCAGTACGCTGCCAACATCTCCCGCGCCAGGCCCGCCCGCAATTGAGGATTATCGCCGTGACGAGCCACATGACGCAGGCAGACGCCGACAACGCCCTCGCCGAAATCCTTCGCGAAGCTGTGGCGCCCGACAATGATCGGCTGGCGAACTTAACACTTGGCGATGCTCTCCGCATCCCGGCCGTCGCCAATCTCATCGTGGGACTGGTCAACCCCGACCGCTCCATTTCCGCCGACCCCGACGAGCTTCACGTCGCCGCCGACGTCGCCGCCGATCGCGCCCTCGCTATCGCAACACGGCTCGCTCACGAGGTGTCCATGCGCCGCGCCTCCAACATCGTTCGCCTGGGGGATGCGCAAACCTTGGACGCCGACGCCGCGCAACTCCTCGCCGATCTTGCTGGCATCGGTGCCCTCGTTGTTGCTGAGTTCATTATTGAGCGCCGCCAACGACGATAGCGCCGGCCAAGCGAGACCGCCCCGGCACAGGCCAAAAGCCTAGTCTATTTTCGATATACCCAAATCCAAGACGCGACCGGCGCGTCTCGTACGACCATCGCCAAAATCGCGAAGATTACAAGGCCGGCGGCTTAACAGCCATCCGTTGCAGCGTCCCGCCTGGGCGACAGCAACCTCCCACTCGACGCCCATATCTACAATCTACGATAGTATAATGAGCGAGAATAAACCTATGTTTGGTGAAAGTTGCGCAAAGTTGCAGGGGTACGGCAATATTTCCCGCCCGCATCGAAATCGCGTCACTCCGTTTGGAGAATTAGAGGCCGTGTCAGCACGTGGCACCTTGATGGGGAACAGGGGAGACTTGCACAGCGCCGACGGCAGCATCGGCCGGACTTGGAAGCTGAAACGCTGGATCAGTCGCACCCTGCACTCACCCATCGGCTATCGCGTAGCCTTCGACACACCGGGACGCTATACGCCACTCTTCTTTGCGGATGAGGTCACCGCTCTGGCCGCCGGCCATAACCGAAAGGCCGAAGCGCGCATAACGAACCCACAGCACGGCCAGAGAGCCACCTGATCCATCTCGCTCGAACCAAAACGAAGTACTCTGTAGTCCTATTGCTATCGAAGACTTTTCGTGGTGATGGCACATGAAGGAGGGCTTCGATATGGCTAAACTTCGTGATTTGATTAAGTCGTTGATCGATGAATTAGAGAAAATGCAAACGCCTAACGCTTCCCCCGAGAAAATAGGTGGGAAAAAAGTTATGTCGGGCTTCATTTCGGCGGGTGACGGTATCTACCTAGTGCTGTCGCAGAAGATGGAAGGACTCATTGCAGAGATCGCGCGTGTACTGAAGCAAAATGACCCGCCTTTGGCTCTGTCGCATACCGACGACGAGTGGAGGCAAATGGTGCGCACGTCATTCGGTCCAGCTCTCACGGGGATCGACTTAGCGGATGATCCCGACAAGAGCGCTGACATCGTTTTATCAGAAGTTCGAAATAGCCTTAGCGACTATCAAACTGACGGAATTCAAGAATACGCATTTGGCTGCACATTTTTTCGCAAGGACGTTGCCCCGTTTGCCGTAGGGCCTGTGCGTATCGAACCCCGCTTCGAATGGCTTGAACGGAAAGTGGAGGACGGCAGTGTGTCGCTGGTCACGGGGCGGCGGGTAAGAAAAAAATGGCTGGGGCACCAGCTTCGCAGACGAAAATCCGTCATTGGTGGAATGCGCGAGACCGACATTCTAGACGCCATCGGCGGCTGCAAATTTGTGTGTTCAGTTACGACCAATGGCCTAGCCTCCCAGGCAGGCAAACTCAAAGCGCAAACTGCCGCGCGATTAGCCTTAACGTTCATCGCTCTTTGGTGGCAAATGCCATCTACTGCTCTGGACGGGTTCAACTTGCTTATCGATCGCAGTGTCAGAACACAGCGATCGCTATTATTTGTTCCTGGCAAAATCAGATTGGCGGGCGGCACCATGATAGGTAGACCGCATGGCCCGCCAATTACAGACGAAGAGTGGAAGGTAATTCTGACAGAACATCACCGAGAGTTCGAAGTGATGGGTGAGCTCATCGAGTTCTATATCAGTCCAACCGGCAAAGTCGGTCGCCCTAAACTTATGAATGCACTTGCTCAAGCATTGCTTTGGTTCCACGAAGGCTGCCGGGAGCAGGTTGATCTCATGGCTATCGTCAATTTTGCCGCCACCCTCGACGCGCTTGCCTCTGGAAGAGAGTCAGGAGGTATCCTGAAATTGATAAAGGCCCGCTTAGGGGTTAACCCAGATGACAAGTTCAGGTCGAACGGTCAGACGATGAAGCAAGCTGTGGAAGAGGTTTATGGGAAGGGGCGCAGCCGCACCGTTCACGGCACAAATGAGCAATTTGGACATGACTGGACATCCACGCGCCAACTCGCCGAGGTTTTGGCGCGGTACTGTTTGCTTAGTTGCCTGACGTGGGCCGGTTCGAACGCGAATGACGATCCGAAGCTGCTCATGCAGTGAAATTGCTGAATAGTTTGAGGCGATGCTGAGAATGGCGAGAGGTGGGCGCTCGGCTTATCGCCACTTTATCGCGCACAGTACCGCAATTGCACGGTTAGTCATTGACCTGTGCTCGATCTCTATATGCCAATGATCATAGGCCAGATAGGAGCGCATCTCAGTGCAACGCGTTGCAATAAGCTATTGATTTTATTGACAAACACTTGCGCATGTCGCACATTAATGTTCTGAATTCTTGAGAATTTAGAACAACAGGGGCAAGGCATGGGGAAAATTTCAGACAAAATGAAGGCCGTTGCGTACCTTCGAACGTCGTCGGCTACGAACGTCGGCGCAGACAAGGATAGTGACAGACGGCAACGCGAGGCTATCAACTCATTCGCCAAGCGGGCAGGCATTGCCATCGTTGACGAATATTACGATGCTGCCGTTTCCGGCGGGGACGCTATCGAAAGCCGTCCCGGCTTTGCCGCCCTTCTGGATCGCATCGAAAGCAATGGCGTGCGCACCGTGATCGTGGAAGACGCCACGCGCTTCGCCCGTGAGCTTCTGACCCAAGAACTTGGCATCCTCGCCTTGATTGGTCGCGGCGTCACCGTTCTAACCGCAACCGGCGAAGACCTCACCAATACTGATGATCCCATGAAAGTTGCCATGCGTCAGATCGCAGGCGCGTTCGCGCGGTTGGAAAAGGCCCGCCTTGTCACGAAGCTGAAGAAGGCTCGCGACAACAAGCGCAAGAGCGGCTTGAAAGTTGAAGGCCGCAAATCACACGCAGAACTGAAGCCCGATGTCATCGAAGTAGCGCGCCGTCTGCATCGAAAGGACCGAAAAGGCGAACGTCGATCTTATCGCGAAATAGCAGCAGAGTTAGCGCAGCGCGGTCATCTCAGCGCCAAAGGCACTCCATTCTCGCCATCTGTCATCAAGACGATGATCGGCCGATGACCATGCTCCACGCCATAAGCCCAAGTCCGTCCACCATGCAATCTAAACGGGCACAACAACTGAGACATCACCAAGAACTGGTGAATTTTGCGGATATTGCCGGGATACGGTAATATTTCCCGCCCTCGACGAAATCGCGTCAATCCGGTTGGAGAATTAGAGGCAGAATAAGCGTGGAACCGTCATGGAAAAAATGCTGTGCATTTGAAGTTGACGACCCTGTGATCTGGTGCGAGAAAACTAATGCAAAAAAGAAAAGGCCGCGCTGGCACGCGGCCCTTTTCCCGACGAGTCAATCGTCTATTTGTAGTTTATCAGACTTAATGGGGGCCATCTTTCCAGAAATGGGCTAAGATGGCCCACCTGATAAAATGAGCTACTAGACTACCAACCAAGTCTGCCAGTAGTTCATCGAATTCCATGCATTAATCTCCTTGAGTTACGATTTGTCACTTACGGATCCCTTTCCGACCCGCCATATTAACGTGCGGCACGAGTCGCTTCGAAGCAACTAGGTGACCCGAACAATAATTCGTACGTTTGATGGTAGATTGCATCAACATTCTTGCGCTTGGCATCGAGTTAACAAACCGCAACCCTAAAGTTGTATTGGCTCACAAACCACTTTTCCTGTCGGATCATCCTTGAGGTGGTTCGTTGCAAGGTTAGTTTCTCCCCGTTCCGCCTATTGACCTTCTCGGCCTTCGCTCTGATACTTTAGCCATTAGCAATATAAGGCCGCCGGCCGTAGGCGAAGATCACCCCGACCGAGATCTGGAATGCCAAGCGGCATTGAGCCATGCCTTTGCCGAGTTGGCCGATCGAGCCGCCGCAGCTGGATTGTCTGATGGAGAAGTAGCGGCCTGCCTCGCCGCCCTTGCTGACAACCGTATGCTCTGCCTCCTGCAAATCGAAAGCCTTGAGGTTCTTCTGGCCGACGTGAAGCAGCTGGGATGGACACTAAGATGCTCTCGCTCTTCAATTGAGCTTGGCGTCTGGACGCTCTGTTAGTTCGGGAGCTCTTTGTGCCGGTCTAGCGCTTCCAGGATGGGAATAAGAGTTTCCACCCAGTGCCACTCCATATTTTGCAGCGCCATGCCAGACCGCTCAACGACCTCGTACGACTTGGCGTCGAGGATCGCGAAGGTGCCGTCTTCATCTTGGTGGAGGACGTATTTTTCCCGCATAGCCCGATGATAGCGAACGCTCGCGTGGATTGAAAATGGCGGCAGGATTTCTCTGTAAACCCTTAGGCGAATTCTCTCCATCGACATTCGCGCAAAACTTTCTATTGTGAACGCGGTAACGGCTTGTTAACTTGCGTATGTTGACTTATATGGCAACAATAGAGGCATTAGAGGAGACGCGGGCTCTAATTCGTGTAAATCCTCATTTGAACGGAGCACCGAAATTTCGTCAGCTTTTCGTTTTCCCAGAGGTAAAAGCGTGGCTCGATGAAGTACTTCCGACGCTCAAAGCTTTGGATCCAGACGATGAAGGGCCGAGGAGTCAGGTTTGGTCACTATTTCGATCCTTTCTTTTGGGGCACGAGCTGGATGATGAGTACGATTTTCGTTTAATGCATCCACAAAACCACGATATCTACGAGCTTAAGTGCCCGGACGTGCGGTTCTATGGGTGGTTTGTCGACAAAGGGATATTCATCGCCGCTAGAGTAGACAGTATGGAACGAGTGCATACATTTGACCTGGATGGAGGATATCGAGGCGAAGCAGAAAGAGCGCGCGATTTAATTGACCTTGATCCACCAAAGTACGTGGCAGGAGCGAGTAAAGAATATGTCTTTTCAATTTGATCTCGATCCCCGTGAGGAAGCTAGCATAAGCCTTATTGCCGATGTGGCGGCAAATTTGCGGAATGCTGTTAACACCTACCGCGAGAGAACTGGTGTTAACCAATCGGATATCGCGGCCAAACTTGATGTCGACCGCGCACTCCTTACCAAATGTCTGAGCGGATTTCGAAATATAACGCTTCGTACGCTCTCCGATATCGCTTGGGCGATCGGCAGCAAGGTTGAGATTAATATAGTAATGCCTGCTGTCGTCCAGACGGCACAGGTTTTCAATATCGATGATTTTACCGGAACCGCGAACTCGTTCTTCGTTGCGGAACAGTCGTCGAGTCATCACCTCGAACAGACTTCAGCCATCCAAGAACAGAATGTGCTTGAACATGCGAGCTAGCGTAGTTTTCTGCGATGACATCCGCACCGAAAAAAACGGGAAGCAAATTTTTATAGGTGTCTATCCTAACGGATTAGCATATCCGGGCAGCTTCCCCGCTATAATTCATTTAATGGTTTGGGTACAGATTGTGGGACTTGAACGTGGAAAACACGACTTTACGTTCACGCTACGTCCAAAGTACGGGACGGAATTGAAAACTAGTGGCGACGTAACCATAGGCGCCGAGTGGCTGCCCTTGGCACTGAGTCTTGGACCATTTCAAATTGCTGTAGAAAAGCCCGGCGACATGGAAGCATTTATATCAATAGGAAATGGTGCTCCTATTTTTGCTGGGGCAATAAATGTTGCCCCCCCAATTCAGCCTTAAAGGGCGTCGCGGAATGGCTCTAATCTCTGCGTCGCTCCGAAGAGGCAGAGCCTTCCGTCTGTCCGATATAAGCGCGGTCCACCCTTTGAACTTCAAAACTACCAACATTTCCGAGTCGGGCTGCAGGAAACTTGACCTACGGGCAGGTTAAACGCCTTCGCCATCCACATACAGTCCTGAACCAGGTTTGCGGGCTTTAAGGTGTATGTAAGCAGCCGATCATACAACTAGGTTGTGCGAACACGCGCGTCCCCCAAATCCGAGGTTTGCACAGGGAGGTCCTGTTAACGGGCCCCTTGAAGCTCTGCCTCACTCCCCCGAGGCAGAGCTTTTCTTATGAGATTTCTGCTCGGTCAACGTGCTTGACTCTTTCTTAAAATGAGAACATTTATAGAACAAACGAGACCGACCACGGTCTAGGTTTACCGACAATTTGACAAAGAGGACCGCCGTCGATCGGCGGAACGGAGACGTGCGCCATGCAAACGGCCGAGTACACAATCACGCCCCACGATGCAGAGGTCTTCCGGGATCTCGTTATCTTCCTTGGCGAGGATGTCTTTGACCAGCGGCAGACAAACGGTGCTATCGCCAAATCGGATGCTTTTCAGCGGCGCATCAGCAATGCCAGAAGCGTGCTCAAGGGGATCGGCGCCTACGAGGGAGTGAACCTGAAGGAGAACCACAATGGATGACTTGATCTATTTGGAAGACGATGCTGACCCGTACGGCGACGAGCCGAAGCCGAAGGCAGACGTTATGACCATCACCGACACCGATGCCGTGGCCCTCCATGAATTCGTGTGCCATGTGAACATTCGCTGTTACGACGAACGGTCGCCGGCTTGTTCAGATCAGGATTATTCGCAAGCCGATATGGAAAGACATAAAACTCTAGGAGCCTCCGATGCCTAAGCGTCGCTGGGAGCAAACCCGAAAGTGGGCAAATCTCCATCTACCGCATCAGGTTATCGTCCGAACAGAGGACTTCACGTTCCGCCAGGCGGGGCCGCTGAATGCATTAGCAGACGAAATAGCAGCACATCTTCGCACCTACCATGGACGCTGTTGGGACGAGAGCTTTCAGGTGTTTTGCTTCTCCGAGAAAGTACAGGCGGAGGTTTTTCAGGCACGCACCAGGGGAGTAATGGTGCAGCCGGAGGAGTTTACAAGGCGCGGCGAATGGACACCAGCGGAGAGGAAGATGTAAGGCGACCTTCACGGCTCGTCTCGGCGATCTGCCAGATCGAACGTTCGTGACGCTGCCGGGCGCGCCCAGAGCTGCGCTGTTGTGGCAGGACGGCAGGCTTTGCCCTTGGTCGCATGCCGGCTATGGTGAGGCCGCTGAGTGTGCTGACGACAACCTCGTGACCGTCCTGACCCCTGCACCGATAGTGGACATCATGCGAGCACTTGCCACCGATCGCGCCGACTCCTTTCGTACACCAGCAGACCCCAAGACTCCGATACGTCCATCCATATAAGTGTTTGACAACAAAAGATTTTTTGCAACTGGTTGCACCAAAAGAGCGGCCGACTGCATATCCGAAACCTGCAGCCTCATCAATTCGCCGAAGCTCGCCACGCAAAGCCCCTTAAGACTGTTTCCGGCCGCTCCTCAAAATCGG
This sequence comes from Martinezella lusitana, assembly GCF_016901135.1. GTDB lineage: Bacteria > Pseudomonadota > Alphaproteobacteria > Rhizobiales > Rhizobiaceae > Rhizobium > Rhizobium lusitanum_D. Next base: position 829,859 of record NZ_JAFEVL010000048.1, read on the forward strand.
GGGCGGCGTCGCCCCTTCAGCAGGGATTTCGAAGAGATCGGCGACATTTATCGCGAGCGCATCAGCTAGCTTGTCCAATACGTCGACACCAGCACCAACTGCTTGGCGCTCCATCTTGGCAAGATAGGCTCGATCAACGCCAGCATCAGCGGCGAGCTTCTCTTGCGAAAGCCCCTTCTCGACTCTAATCCGCCGGAGGTTCCAGGCAACGATGGCACGTGCGTTCATGCGCGCAATCAAAAGGTCTGGAGGCAATAAACCCACTGGCGATCGCCACAGGATTGCGATATTTCCCTTACGTGGGGGCACGCATATGAATTCCGAGGCCCCAGGGGGCCTAGATCATGAAATCACAGATTGCCGTGGTTATCAGCCTGGCTGCGCTAGCCGGCTGCACCACCTCTTCCGCGTCGCAGAACACGGGAAAATCAGCTCAGAGCCTGCCGGCCAACTATCGTGCGCAGATCATTGAGCGCCTGCGCACCAAATTGAATGACCCATTTTCGATCAAGGAAGCCGAGATCATAGCGCCGACCCCTATTTCAGCAGGTTTTGAGAAGCTCCCCGGCGCATGCGTACGCTTCTTCGCCAAGAACCAATACGGCGCGTATATGGGCCAAGACATCTACCGGACGGCGTTCAAAAACGGTGTGATGGTTCCATCCGGCACTGTGGTCCAGGGCATGTGTGAGGGCACTTGGCAGCCCTTCTCCGAGCTGAACGGTAAGGAATGACTGCATTCAACACGACAAGCATACGAGCTCTTACAGAGGTGAAATATGGCATTCGCGTTAGCCACGGTCGGGATGATTTACTGCATTGGGATGGTGGTTCTGTTGCCATTTAAGCGCACCAGAAAATTCGCCTTCCGAACCGGCTTGCTTGCCGCAATCGTTACAATTCCCGCAATGATCATTGGAGGTGTTCAGCTAAACGAGGATGCGCAGAAAGCTGGCTTTAGGAACTTAGAAGACAAAGCCAACGCCGAAAAAGCCGGCATCGCGGACGCAAAAATATGGAACGAACGACGGGTTGATTTTTTGTCTAAGTGGTCGGCAGAAGAGCGGCAGAAAGAAGCCGACGCAAAGCGAACGCAGGCCGATCAACAGCGTAACTCAGATGCCGCCTGCAAGGCTGACTTTAACTGCTGGACCAACAAATTCCAGCATGCCGCGACGAATGCTTGCTCCCCGCGAATTGAACGTCTTGCAAAGAATAATTTCGAGTGGACCGACAGCTTCACCTCTCCCAAATTTCCGAGGGCGGTCATCGCTCCTAACGGTGAGATGATTACTTACGCTGGCGACAAGATGAAAATGCAAAACGCCTTCACAGCCTGGACGATCGTAACCTATGAGTGCGATTTTGACACCCAGTCGGGAATTGCCGTAGCGGTGCGTGCAAATCCTGGACAACTATCGAATTGATGTCGCCGTCAGATCAAATGTTGGTAGGCGTCACGGCTTTCTTGGTCACCCACACATGTCACCTACTTTGGGCGCATTTTCTCAACTCGATTTATATTTCCTGGCGCCCAAGAGGATTTTCGAGAGAGATACTTGAGACGTCACAGCTTGTAGCCGCCACAACCGGTACTTGACGAAAAGCTCGCAAATGTGCTGCCGTGACATTGGGCGCCTGCCCGTTCGGGATTGGGGATCACTAATGCGGAAAATATTAAGTGCGGTGATCGTCGCAACTTCTCTTGCGTCGTGCGTTTCTTCGTCTGGCGAAGATGTTCCAACCCCGAGCGGACAAATGATGCACCAAGCAAAGTGCAACGGATCACCGAACGGCTGCTTGAAAACCGCTGCACAGGCTTGTCATGGTCCTTACCAAGTTCTTGATAGTTCCAGCAACGCTGGGGGTCTGGTTGCCGATATCATCCCCGGCCCGGTCACGTGGTACCGAATGAGCTACCAATGCGGAAAATCCGATGGGCGTATGCCATCCTTCCCATTCAGAGGACAAGAATACACACGTCCACGCCCGCCGTGCCGGCAATGAGAACAACGAATTGCAACAGATTTGGCAATAATGTCACTTGCACGACCTTTTAGACTTTGCGATCGCATTCGCTCCCTAGCATCGCAGCAGACAATCGGATAGCGCGCTAGGGGGCGCTGAAGACCTCGTCTCGGGTGCAGTAGGCCGCCACTTTTCGCGCACGAACTAACAGCTGTCACTCGTAGGACATGGATTTGGAGGGGGATTTGGTAATCTACGAAAGTAAGTTCATTGGCGATTTCAAGCTTGGCGACAACATAGTCTTCAATTTGCGCGTTCTAAAAACTCTCTACGCCTTTCGAGCGCAAGGAAACCCCGCTCAAAAGCGTTACCTCCAGAAACCAATAACGCTCCTGAACATTTCGATTATTGAGGCCACACTTTACGATTTCCATCTGCGGATTAAGTCGTTCACACGTGAAGGCGTCGGGCTTCCACAAAAAATGCTCGACGCGATCCGGGGAAAGCAGATTGACGAATTTGAAAAATACATCGCCAGCGCAAAGAAGAATGACTTTTTCGAACTGAAGGACACGGATTTCTATGACAAGCTGGACGAACTTCGCAAACTGCGAAACCGCGTCCACATTCAAAACACGAAAAATCATTTCGAAAGAGATGACAGCCAAGCGTTCAGCGAAGCGCGGATGGTCCTTTCGGAACAAGCTCTTGAACAAGTGATTAAGACGTTGGCGGAAAAGCACCCTCGCGATCATAAATACGTTCAGAAATTTGAGCTGCCATGGGACAGCCATTTGGCATGACGTTCGATTTCGAGAAAGCTACTGCGGAGCTGGACGTTCTTCGCGGGTTCATTGATTTCGTCAACAATCAGGTGGGCGTCTATATGGATTGCCTGTCGGGGTTTGAGGGTAATCAAGTCCGCATTCATAGGCAGGTTGCACGGGTGCAACGCCGAACAGGTCAGCGGATCGAAAACGGCCAACCTGTGATGATGTACGCCAGCATCGAAGACCCCACGATGCCTGATGTCATTCACCATAGAATTATCCGGGCCAACGACTTTATCTCGGTCAATGCCGAACGGGGTTTCAACGAGCAGCAAATCTGTTGGTCAATTATCGCATTCATGTTCGCGTTCTGGGATGAACAGGTTCGGCCCCAAATTGCCCGAATTAGAGGTGTCGAGCCGGGAAAGGTGGCGGTTGATGCATTGGGTGATCTGCGACTTATCCGGAATAGCATCATCCATAACAAGGGTATTATCTCCGCCCCTGACCACGAAAAACTAAAGAAAATGAAGGAATTGGTGATTGCCGGGGAACGAGTGTCATTGTCTCATGATCAGATGCACAAGCTGTTTGTTCTAATAAAGCAGGCCATCGGGGCGATAATTCTGGAATACACGGGCCATCTTCCGGGCGCACCCAATCCATCGGAAATCGTCGGGGTGGCAATCCAAAGCGGTGGACCTTCTCGAAAGGCATAGTGCGTGCAATTAATGCACAAGGTCAGGTGTAGCGTGAGCGTCCGGTGAGCCGGTTTTGGTTAGGTGCGGAATTAGCTCAAGTTACGACACAGATGATTCATTTGTGACGTAACAGGGTATGAATGGCCAAGGTTGAGATCCTGACGGGTGCCGAGCGACA